>NZ_JBTMWW010000001.1:0-3247727 GCF_054489325.1 Homoserinimonas sp. A447
TCGAGGCCAATGAGGGTGTCCGGTATGACCATGAGCCGGCGCAGCGGGGTGCGTTCCCGGCCGAGGAGGACTGGGACACCCGGTCCTACCTGCGGCATGTGCCGACGGTGTTCGAGGCGGTCCGGGGCGAGTTCGGTCCGGAGCTGCCGTTGCTGCACGACGGGCATCACCGGATGACGCCGATCCAGGCGGCCCAGTTGGGCAAGTCGTTGGAACCGTATGACTTGTTCTGGTTGGAGGATTGCACCCCGGCGGAGAACCCGGAAGCGCTGCGGCTGGTGCGTCAGCACACCACGACCCCGTTGGCGATCGGGGAGATCTTCAACACGGTGTGGGATTATCAGCAGATCATCCGGGAACAGCTCATCGACTACGTGAGAAGTGCGGTGACCCACACGGGTGGGATCAGTCACCTGAAGAAGGTGCTGGAGTATGCGGCCCAGTACCAGATCAAGTCCGGCATGCACGGGCCGACCGATATCTCCCCGGTCGGCATGGCAGCCGCCATGCACCTGGGCCTGGCAATCCACAACTTCGGCATCCAGGAATACATGAAGCACGGGGCCAAAACGGATGCCGTGTTCGAGCAGTCCTACACCTGGAATGACGGCATGCTCCACCCCGGCAACCAGCCCGGCATCGGTGTCGAACTGAACCAGGACGAGGCCGGCAAGTACCCGTACGAGACCGCGTACCTGCCCTACAACAGGCTTGCGGACGGCACCGTCCACGACTGGTGACGGGGCGCAGGCCGGGTATCCCAGACTCCTGTAGACTGACTCACTGAACTTCGGCGAGGGATGGCTGTGCTGCAAAGCGCGGGCATCCGTAATCGACGCGGTGAGTTGGGCTTCGGTCTTTCCTCACGCTGCAGATCAGTTGACCTGCCGGGCGTTCGAGTTGAAAACACGTAACCGGGCCGAGCGCCCGACAAGGAGAAATATCATGTCCGCACAGACAGACAAAGAGCGCTTCGACGCTTCCATCCGCGCCGCCCAGAAGGTAGACCCGGGCAACCACATCACCGCCGAGGTACGCGACGCCTTCGGCAAGGGCGCGGCCCGCAAGCTGCGCGCCCTCGGCAAGATCCCGGCCGTGCTCTACGGCCACGGCACCGAGCCCCAGCACCTGACCCTCCCGGGCCACGCCATCATGCTCCTGCTGCGCAAGGCGAACGCCATGATCGACCTCGACATCGCAGGCAAGTCGCAGCTCGCCCTGGTCAAGGACGTGCAGAAGGACCCCGTGCGCCAGATCATCGAGCACATCGACCTGGTCGTCATCCGCAAGGGTGAAAAGGTGCAGGTCGAGGTCCCCATTCACATCGTCGGAGAAGCCGCGCCGGGCACCATGCTCGAGCAGGAAGCCCACACCCTCCTGGTCGAGGCCCCGGCCATCGCCATCCCCGAGCGCATCGACGCCAGCGTCGAGGGCCTCGAGGCCATCTCGCACGTCTACGCCAACCAGCTCGAGCTGCCGGAGAACGTCACGCTGATCGCTGACGGCGAGACGCTGATCGTCTCCGTTGTGGTTCCGATCGTTGTTGAAGAGCCGACCGAGACCACCGAGGTTGCCGAGGGCGCGCCGGCCGGCGAAGAGGCTGCAGCAGAAGAGTCAGCAGAGTAGTTCAGAGCCATCGGCCTATTCAGGAAGTCAGCTCCGCTGGACACCAATCAGTGGCTGGTAGTCGGGCTCGGTAACCCCGGGCCCGACTACGCGAGCAATCGGCACAACGTCGGCCATATGGTGCTGGCGGAGCTGGCTGACCGGGCCGGCTCCACGTTTCGAAGCCAGAAGACCAACGCGATGGTCGCCGAGGGCCGCACCGGCCTCACCGGTCCGCGCCTGGTGCTGGCCAAGCCGAACAGCTACATGAACCTGTCCGGTGGGCCCGTTGCCGCGCTGGTGCGGTTCTACAAGGTCGACCCCAGCCGCCTGATCGTGGTGCACGACGAACTGGACATCCCGTTCGACAGCGTCAAGCTGAAGCAGGGTGGCGGGCACGGCGGCCACAACGGGGTGCGAGACATCGCATCAGCTCTGGGAACCGGCGACTTCATCAGGGTGCGCGTCGGCATCGGCCGCCCGCCCGGACGCCAGCCTGCCGCGGACTACGTGCTGCGCGACTTCAGTTCGGCCGAGCGCAGTGCGTTGCCGAACCTGCTGACGGATGCCGCGGATGCCGTCGAGCTGGTCGCGAGCGAAGGCCTGACTGCTGCGCAGTTGCGGTTTCACACCTCGGCGTAGTCGGACAACTTGAAGAAGTAACGCGATTGCTTCGCAACCGCTGCCGTTGGGGGATTTGTCCCCACGCCACGGCCGTCACACCGCTTCGCGGCGCGCCGGAACCGGGCGCGTGGGCCCACCTGCTCGCAGGTACACCTCTTTTACACCCCGACAAATGAGAGAGGGCCGCCCTGGGGGGCGGCCCTCTCTCATTTGTCGGGGTAACAGGATTTGAACCTGCGACCTCTTCGTCCCGAACGAAGCGCGCTACCAAGCTGCGCCATACCCCGGTTGGTTACGCCGACATCCGTCAGCGAAGCCTCATCAAGAATAGCCGATATCGTCGCCCGTTAATGTCAGCAGCACAGCCTCCGGCTTGCAGGCGAAACGGACCGGAGCGTAGATGGATGTCCCGAGCCCCGCAGACACATTCAGGTAGGCCGCACGCATGGCATGCTTCCACAGGCTCAGGCCGCTCGCCTGGCTGCGTGGAAGATCGCAATTGGTGACCAGCGCGCCATACCCGGGAACGCAGACCTGACCGCCGTGCGTGTGACCGGCGACGATGAGCTCCGCACCATGGGTGACGAAAGAATTGAGCACGCGTCGATAGGGGGCGTGGGTCACGCCGATGCTGGTGACTTCCCGCCCAGGCCCCGAAACCTCGTTCTCCGAGTTCTCGCGCAACTCATCCAGGAGGCCGGGGAGACTGTCCAGCCGGTCACGGCCGATGTGCGGGTCGTCGACACCGAAGAACTCGAGCGGGGACCCCGCGACCTCCATCGTGACGGCCGCGTTGTTCAGGCTGTGCCAGCCGAGCGAGTCGAAGAAAGCCTCCAGTCGAGGCGTGTCGAGGCGACTCGGGTCTGCACGGCGACCGGACGGACCGGAGAAGTAGGCGAGCGGGTTCTTCGGCGATGGACCGTGGTAGTCGTTCGATCCGTTGACGTAGACACCGGGGATGCCGCGGAACGGTTCCAGCGCGTACTCGACGCCGTCGACCCCCTCGACATGCCCGAGGTTGTCTCCCGTGTTCACGATCAGGTCCGGTTCGAGCGCCCGAAGGCTCCTCACCCAGTCCTGCTTACGCAGCTGCCACGGGGCCATGTGCAGGTCGGTCACGTGCAGCACCCTGATCGGGCGTGCACCCGGCTCCAGGATGGGAACAACCTCCCGGCGCACCGTGAACCGGTTCCGCTCCACGAGCGTTCCCCACGCGAGCGTGCCCAGTCCAACGGCCGCGACGGCAGCTGTCGCTACGCTCGCGGCCGATGGCCTGGTCAAGTGCAGAGCCCGGGTGCCGGCTCGTCACCCTCTTTGTCGCTGTACACGGTCAGGGTGACCGGCTGGGTCCCAGTCATCGCGGTTCCAGCCGCTGGGTTGCTGGAAGCAACCCGGCACAGCTGAAGCGGATCCTCCGTCTTGACGTAGGCGAAGCTGATGGCGCCGGACGTCTGGGAGGCAACCGTCGCCTCCGCATCCGCCTGCTTCTGGCCGACGACATCCGGCATTGTCTGGGTCAGCGAACCGTCGCTGAGGTAATAGGTGACGACGGAGCCCTGGGAAATCCGGGCGCCGGCCCCGGGGCTGCTGCTCGCCACCTTCCCGGCAGCGATCGAAGACGGCCCGGTGCCACCGTTCTGCGGCGTGAAGCCGAGACCCTCAAGGAGGGCGATGACCTGCGCCTCGCTCTGCCCGGTGACATCCGGCACGGTCGACAGCTGCCCGCTGAGGAGCTCCGACGGAGGCGCTGGGAAGTCGCCGCCGCCGTAGACGCCGTTGAGGCCGCCCATGATCGCCCTGAACAGCGAGTAGCGGAGGTCGTTGGCTCTCGAGCTACCGACCTGGATGCGGGCGAGATCCTGCTTTCCAACCACATTGCCGACCCACACAGCGAGGGCTATGTTGGTGGACGCGCCGGCCATCCAGGTGTGGACGGCATCGTTGGTCGTTCCGGTCTTGCCGATGACCTTGACGTTGTCGCTCGGGTTGGCCCGCGCGCCGGTGCCGCCACCGGTCATCACACCGCGCAGGGCGTAGGCGACACCGCTGGCGACCTCAGGCGTGAGCGCTTGGGTGCAATCGGAGGTCTGGCCCGGCAGCTCTTCCCCATCGGCTGAGACGATGCGGTCAACGGCGATCGGCTTGCAGTACACGCCGCCACCGGCCACTGTTGCAAACGCCGCAGCCAGCGAGAGAGGAGCGATCTCGTTGGTGCCCAGGATGGCCGCGGGGTTGGCCGCGAGCTCGTTGCCGTCCGCGCGGTGGACACCCATCGACAGTGCGGTGTCCCGGATGGCGCAGAGGTCGAGCTTGTGCGCCATGGCGACGAACGCGCTGTTGATGGATGCGCGGGTGGCCGCCATCACGGACGTGGAGGCGCCGCCGCCCTGGCCACCGAAGTTGCCTGGCTTCCAGTTGCCGACGGATGGCGCGCACGGGGCGGTGAACGTCGCCTGGTTGTAGGTCTTGACGCGAGCGTCGACGGTCTCGTTCAGGCCGTGGTTCTGCTTCAGCCACTCGGCGAGGGTGAAGATCTTGTACGTCGACCCCACCTGGAATCCGGACGATCCGCCGTAGGGCTTGTCCGTGTTGTAGTTGACCGTCGTGGTCGCCGGGTTCTCGTCCGGGGTCGGGTCGAAGACCTTGTTCTGGGCCATCGCCAGGATGCGACCGGTACCCGGCTGCACAGCGGATGCTGCAGCACCCAGGTTGAATCGCGTTTCACCGGCCGGGGCCTGGGCCAGCAGCTGGGCTTCGGCATTCGCCTGCTGGTCGACGTTCAGGGTGGTGTAGATCTGGTACCCACCGGTCTTGTAGTTCGCCTTGCGTTCTTCTGCGGTAGAGCCCAGCGACGTCAGCTCGGGCACCAGGTGCTCCACATAGTCGCAGAAGTAGGTGCCGATGGTGGCGTACAGGCATCCGCCGCGTGGCGGGCTGGGAACAACCTCGAGTGGTGTCGCGATCGCCTCATCGAAGGTGGCCTGATCGATGAAGTCCCAGTTGAGCATCCGCGTCAGGATGTCATCGCGACGGTCCTGGTTGGCCTCATAGTTCTCGGGGTTGTTCAGGCTGTGGTAGGTCGGCGTCTGCACGATGGCGATCAGGCTGGCAGCCTGCGGAAGAGTCAGGTCCTTGGCGTCAACCGAGAAGAATTCGTTGGCAGCGGCCTGGATGCCGTAGGTGTTGCTGCCAAACCCGGCGATGTTGAGGTAGCCGAGCATGATGTCGTTCTTGGAGTAGCGCTTCTCCAGGCCGATGGCCATCTTCATCTCCCGCAACTTACGGTCGATGGTCTGCTCTTCGGCCTTATCCCGTGCCTCGGCACGCGCGGCCTCGGTCGGCTCCTCCAGGGACCTCATGATGAGGATGTTCTTGACCAGCTGCATGGTGAGGGTGGACGCACCACTCTCGATGTCGCTCGCCACAACGTTGCTCAGCGCGGCGCGGATGGTCGACGAAAGGTTCACCCCGCCGTGCTCGTAGAACTTGCGGTCCTCCGCGGCCAGGACGGCCATCTTGACGTTCTCGTTGATGTCCTCCCAGCCGATCACCTCACGGTTCTGGTGGTAGGCCTCAGCGATCTGGACCGGTTCACCGGCGTTGTTGACGCCGTAGATGGTGTTCTTCTGGGCCTGTTCGTCCAGGGTGAGGTAGTCGGGGAGGCTATTGAAGATGCCGACGGAGCTCTGGGCGGTGAGACCGGTGACGGCGATCGCGGGAGTGACCATCGCGGTGACCAGGACTCCGGCGAGAACACTCAAACCGAGGAGGCCGGCCAGGGCGCCGAGGGCGCCGGAAGGCGACGTTTTTTGGGCAGACATAGACTCTAGGGTAATGGGTCGAAACCCTGATCAAGCTGAATGGATGCCGTGATGCCACACTGGGAATATCTGACCACACCGCTCATCGTTCACAACACTTCTGCAATCCTCAACAACTGGGGTGCCGAGGGGTGGGAGCTGGTGCAGGTCGTCACCGGTCCGGAAGGCGGGCTGGTGGCTTACTTGAAACGCCAAATTACGGAGGATTCCTGATGTCCACGATCGAAGAACGCCTTATCGAACTCGGGATGCCTCTTCCGCAGGTGACGAAGCCGGTTGCCGCCTACGTACCCGCCGTGATCACGGGGAACCTGGTGTACACCTCCGGTCAGCTGCCCATGGTGGACGGCGCTATGGCCGTAACCGGCAAGGTCGGTGACGGTGATGGATTGGTCTCTGCGGAGACCGCGAAGGGGCTCGCCCGCACGTGCGCGCTCAACGCGCTCGCCGCCGCAGCGTCGGCCATCGGCTCCCTCGACCGGGTCACCCGCGTGGTGAAGGTTGTCGGTTTCGTCGCATCCGACCCGTCATTCACCGGCCAGCCGGCCGTGGTCAACGGGGCGTCAGAGTTCCTCGGCGAGGTGTTCGGCGACATTGGCGCCCACGCCCGAAGTGCTGTCGGCGTCGCCTCCCTGCCGCTGGACACCGCGGTCGAGGTGGAGCTGATCCTCGAGTTCGCGTAACGCCCTTCGCTACTCCCTGCGCACCCCACCGGTCAGCTTGTCGGTGATGAGCTGCATCACCGAGGTGTCGGCCAGCGTGGTGGTGTCTCCGACCGTTCGCCCCTCGGCGACATCGCGCAACAGCCGGCGCATGATCTTGCCCGAGCGGGTCTTCGGCAACTCCGTCACCACATAGACGTGCCGCGGGCGGGCGATGGCGCCGATCTGCTCGGCCACGTGGGCCCGCAGGATGCCGTTCGCCTCGTCGGGCGTCTGCGCATCCTCCTGGTCTGACCGCAGGATCACGAACGCCACAACGGCCTGCCCGGTGGTCTCATCCGCTGCCCCCACCACTGCCGCCTCGGCGACGATCGGATGCGAGACCAGCGCAGACTCGATCTCTGCGGTCGACAGCCGGTGGCCGGACACGTTCATCACATCGTCGACCCGCCCGAGCAGCCAGATGTCGCCGTCTTCGTCGAGCCGCGCACCGTCGCCGGCGAAGTACATCCGCCGGTTCGTGGTTCCCGGAACGTCGAACTTCTCCCAATAGGTTTCGATGAAGCGCTCCGGATCGCCCCAGATGCCGCGCAGCATCGACGGCCACGGCTCGGTGACAACCAGCAGGCCGCCGTTGCCGTTGCCGACATGTTCGCCGCTCTCGCTGAGCACGTCGATCGAAATGCCGGGGATCGGTTCCTGGGCAGACCCCGGCTTCAGGGTCGTGACACCGGGCAGAGCGGACACCATGATCGCGCCAGTCTCGGTCTGCCACCAGGTGTCGACGATCGGGGCCTTGCCGGCGCCGATCACGTCGCGGTACCAGACCCAGGCCTCCGGGTTGATGGGCTCACCGACCGAACCCAGCACCCTGATGCTGCTGAGGTCGAAGCCGTCCGGAACCTGGCGCCCCACCTTCATGAACGAGCGGATGGCGGTGGGCGCCGTGTAGAAGATGCTCACCTTGTACTTCTCGATCAGTTCCCACCAGCGACCTGGGTGCGGCGCATCCGGTGTTCCCTCGTAAAGCACCTGGGTCGCACCGTTCGCCAGCGGTCCGTACACGACGTAGCTGTGGCCGGTCACCCAGCCGACGTCGGCCGTGCACCAGAACACGTCGTTCTCGGCGTCGAGGTCGAACACCTGCTTGTGCGTGAACGCGCACTGGGTGAGGTATCCGCCACTGGTGTGCAGGATTCCCTTCGGACGCCCGGTGGTGCCGGAGGTGTAGAGGATGTAGAGCGGATGCTCGGCGGGGAACGCCTCAGCCTCGTGCTCGGCATCCGCCGCCTCCATTTGCTCGTGCCACCACAGGTCGCGGCCCTCCACCCAATCGATGTCGTTGCCCCCGCGCTTGACCACCAGCACGTTCTCGACGGAGTCGGTGCCCTCCTTCTCGAGTGCGGCATCGACGGTCGGCTTGAGGGCTGAGATCCTGCCCTTCCTCCAGCCGCCGTCAGCGGTGATGATCAGCTTGGCGCTGGCGTCGTGCACTCGGGAGCTGATGCTGTCCGCACTGAATCCGCCGAAGATGACCGAGTGCACTGCGCCGATACGCGCGACCGCGAGCATGGCGACGACGGCTTCGGGAATCATCGGCAGGTAGATGGCGACACGATCGCCCGAGCGGATGCCGAGGGCCAGCAACACGTTCGCGGCGCGTTTCACCTCCGCGGTCAGGTCGGCGTAGGTGAGGGTGCGCGTGTCGCCGTTCTCGCCCTCCCAGTGGAAGGCCACCCGGTCGCCGTGTCCGGCGATGACATGCCGGTCGAGGCAGTTGTACGCCACATTCAGCTCGCCATCGGCGAACCATCTGGCGAACGGTGCCTGGGTCCAGTCGAGGGCCTGGGTGAAGTCCTTGTGCCAGTGGAGCAGTTCGCGGGCTTGCTCTGCCCAGAACTCCTGGGGGTTGGCGGTCGCCTTCGCGTACAGCTGCTCCGTGGCTTCCGCAGTGGCGGCGAACTCGGGGCTCGGCGGGAACCTCCTGCTCTCGTGCTGAAGACTGTCAATGGTGTTCATCGTTCGTGAAGCTCCTTTGCAACAGGGTGTCGTACATGACTGCCGCCAGCCGTTTTCGAGACTATCGGATTGTGCTTTCTTTCCTATTGCGTCCGCGGCCTGCTGGGGTACACTTAGCGAACCGAATGAGAATTCGGTTGGTGGCGCCACGTGATTCCCCCCAATCCGGCGCTACTGTGGCGGCGCCGGTTCCCCCCAACAGGCGCCGCCCCTCTTTCTTTAACGCGCGCTTCCTCGCTCGATGCCGGACCGCTTCGTGACTCTCACCCTCCCCAGCCTGTTGAACGCAGGGTTCCTGACGTCACCGCGACGACCACGGCGTTGTCGAGCGGGGCGCCCATAGCCTCCGTTGGGTGTCCGATTATTCCCCCAACCCACCTCATCCGTCAGTCCAGTCACACTGGCAACAGCAGCCACCATCTGCCACGGACCAGCCTCGGTTCGTTGCCCGTCCACCTGGCTCCGAGGCATCAGAATGGGGTACAAGCAGCGATTCCGGGGTACGGCTGGGACGCTCGGGGGAAACTCTCAGCGAGTTCGGGCCGCTAGGTCGGCTGGTGGCCGACCCGCTGGTGACGGATGTCTTCGTGAACGGCCACGACGAGGTCTGGTTCGACCGTGGTGGCGGGCTGGAATCCGAGCACTTTCCCGAGCTTGACGAGCGCCACCTCCGGGAGCTCGCGGTGCGGCTGATCGCCCAGGGCGGCCGTCACATCGACGAAACCAGTCCCTGCGTCGACGTGCGGCTGCACGACGGCATCCGGGTGCATGCGGTGCTGCCGCCGATCTCCCCGCGGGGCACCCTTCTCTCCATCCGACTGCCCAGGGTCGGGCACCTCTCCCTCGGCGACCTCGATGCCGCACAGTTCTTCGCAGTGGTCCCGCCTGCCACCGTCTCCCGGCTGGTCGAGCGCCGGGCCAACGTGCTGATCAGTGGTGCGGGCGGCAGCGGCAAGACCACCCTGCTCTCCGCCATCCTGTCGAGCGCACCCAGCACGGACCGGATCGTGGCCATCGAAGACGTGGCCGAACTGCGCGTCGCGCATCCGCAGTTTGTCTCCCTCGAAGCGCGCCAGGCAAACCTCGAAGGAGCCGGCGAGGTCGGCTTGCAGCGTTTGGTTCGCGAGGCGTTGCGGATGCGCCCGGACCGCCTGGTGCTGGGGGAGTGCCGGGGCGCCGAGATCAGGGAGCTGCTGGCGGCGTTGAACACCGGCCACGATGGTGGCGCGGGAACGCTGCACGCCAACTCGCTGGCGGATGTTCCTGCGCGCCTCGAAGCGCTGGGCGCGCTCGCCGAGATGAGCCCGACCGCGGTGGCCCGCCAGACCGTCAGCGCGATCGACGCCGTGCTGCACCTGCGACGCGACCACGGCGTTCGGCGCCTGGTGGAGGTCGGCTCGTTCGTGCTCGACGCGAACGGCCGCCTCCAGGTGCGCCCAGCCGAGCCGGGGCATCCGCTCGATGACCAGCCATGAACCGGAGGAGGGCCGACGCGTCGGTGGAGCAGGAGAATGTTGCCTCGCTGGTGCAGCGCCTGGCCGTGCTGCTCGCCGCCGGTGTTCCGCCGCCCTCCGCCTGGGGTTACCTGCTGCCGGAGAACGGTGAGTCCGACTGGTTGCGACTGAACGAGGTGGTTCGCCGGATCCGGTCCCACGGGGCGGCGGATGAGGCGATCCTGGCGGCGGTGGGCGACCTGCCGGAGTCGGCCGGCTGGCGAGGCCTGGCTGCCGCCTGGCGGGTGGCATCCGAAGCCGGTGCACCGCTGGCGCCGACCCTGGCGGAACTGGCCGGCTCATTGAGGGACCTCGCGGAAACCGACCGGGAGGTGCAGGTGGCCCTCGCCGCGCCGGTCGCGACCGCCCGGATGGTGATGGCCCTCCCCGTGGTCGGGGTGTTGTTCGGGCTCGCCCTCGGATTCGACACGCTCGGCACGCTGTTCGGCACTCCAGCCGGGCTGGTGTGCCTGATGCTCGGCGCCGGCCTCATGCTCATCGCCCGGTTCTGGAATCGGCGGTTGGTGCGCTCCGCCGCACCGACCGTTCAGAGCCCCGGGCTCGCCCTCGACCTGGTCGCGATCGCCGTCAGCGGCGGGGCGTCAACCGATCGGGCGATCCAGGCGGCCACGAGCGCATGCCGAGGTAGTTCGATCCCCATCGGGCACGACCAGGCTGCCATCGACAGCGTGCTGCAGCTCTCCCGTCGGGCAGGAGTGCCGGCGGCGGCGCTGCTGAGATCGGAGGCAGAGGAAGCCCGCCGCCGTGCCCGCAGCGACGGTGCGCGTCGAGCGGCAACGCTGTCGGTGACCCTGATGCTGCCGCTCGGCCTGTGCATCCTCCCGGCCTTCATGCTGCTGGGCGTGGCACCGCTGCTGATCGCCGTCATCTCGTCCACAGTCGCAGGTTTCTGACCGACTCCACCGATGAGCGCCAGGCAGGCCAGGCAGTAGTCGGCGCCGCAAAGACTCAGTGGGACGGGCGCGATCGCGACCGGTACACCACAACGGGAAGACACATCGTGCGACGACTATTAAGAGGACTCCGAACCGTCATCACCGAGCGGATGCGCGCAGCAGGCGAGAGGGGCGCGGCCACGGCGGAGTACGCCATCGTGATCATGGCTGCTGTCGGCTTCGCCGGGCTGCTCGTCGTCATCATGCGCAGCGACGAGGTGCGGGCCGTGCTCACCGACCTGATCCAGCGTGCGCTCACGTTCGCCGGGTAGGCGCTGCCGACTGCGTGGTGAGCGGGGAGCGGTCACCGCCGAGTTCGCGACGGCGATGCCGGCGGTGATCCTGGTGCTCGCGTTCTGCCTGGCCGGTGGGCAGCTCGCGAACCAGCAGCTCCGCCTGCAGGACGCCGCATCGACCGCCGCGCGCGTGGCCTCCCGTGGTGAACCGGCGAGCACGGTCGACGCGAGGGCGCGGCAATTGGTGCCGCGGGCATCCGTCAACCGCAGCGACCGGAACGGCCTGGTCTGCGTGACTGTTGCGCTGCCTGCAGCGCTTCCCGGTCTCGCCTCGGCGGTGACGCTGACGGCATCCGCCTGCGCCCTGGCGGAGGCCGGCTGATGCGGTCGCTTCGGGATGAGTCCGGCGCCGGTTCGATTCTCGTCGTCGCGATTCTCGCCGCCGTGCTCGGACTGAGCGCGCTGTCGGTACCCCTCTATTCAGTGCTGGCGGTCAAAGGGGTCGCCAGTGGGGCAGCGGATGCCGCGGCGCTCGCCGCAGCGGACGTCGCCATCGGCCTCGCGCCCGGCGTTCCCTGCGTCGCCGCCGCGCGAATCGCCGAGGCGAACGGCACGGTTCTCTCGGCCTGCCAGCCGGACGGATTGGTGGTGACCGTGCGCGTGGAAGCGGTCGTGCTCGGCTTCACCGTGGGGGCAACTGCGACGGCCGGCCCGGCAGCCGAAGGGCCCTGACTCTGGGAGCTTGCGCAAACTCGATTAACAGTGCATGCGGTTTGAGTGTGTATGGTTTCGAAGGGCAACCCCCAATCAACGTAATTCTCAAGGAGTCCGGTGTCAGGCACGAAGAAGCTGGTCATTGTCGAGTCGCCGGCCAAGGCGAAGACAATCGCCCAGTACCTGGGTGACGGGTACGAGGTACTCGCCTCGGTCGGCCACATCCGTGACCTCATCGAGCCGAAGAACCTGCCGCCCGAGCTGAAGAAGGGGTCGCTGGGAAAGTTCTCCATCGACGTCGAGAACGATTTCCAGCCCTACTACGTGGTGTCCGACCAGAAGAAGAAAACCGTCGCCGACCTGAAGCGCGCGCTCAAGGATGCCGACGAGCTCTACCTCGCAACTGATGAGGACCGCGAGGGGGAGGCCATCGCCTGGCACCTGCTCGAGGTGCTGAAGCCGAAGGTCCCGGTCAAGCGGATGGTGTTCCACGAGATCACGCAGGAGGCGATCCAGCGGGCGCAGGAAAGCCCGCGCGACCTCGACACCGCGCTGGTCGACGCGCAGGAGACCCGGCGCATCCTGGACCGCCTCTACGGTTTCGAGGTTTCGCCGGTGCTGTGGCGCAAGGTCGGACCAGGGCTGTCAGCCGGTCGGGTGCAATCGGCGGCGACCCGCCTCATCGTGGACCGCGAACGCGAGCGGCTCGCCTTCGTCACCGCCAGCTACTGGGACCTGACGGCGACCCTCGCCCCAGGCGACAGCACCACGACCTTCGACGCGCGCCTCAGCAAGATCGACGGCAAGCGCATCGCCTCCGGACGGGACTTCGACGATAAGGGCGCGCTGAAGTCGGATGCCCGTGCCCTCGACGAGCAGTCGGCCCAGACGCTCGCAACGGCGCTGCGCGAGCAGAGCACCACCATCGTGGTCTCCTCGGTGGAATCGAAGCCGTACACCCGGCGTCCGGCCGCACCGTTCAGCACCTCCACCCTGCAGCAGGAGGCGGCGCGCAAACTGCGCTTCTCCGCTCGCCAGACCATGAGCGTCGCCCAGGGATTGTACGAAAACGGCTACATCACCTACATGCGAACCGACTCGCTGAACCTGTCGCAGCAGGCGATCAACGCGGCTCGCGCGCAGGCTGCCGCCCTCTACGGCCCTGAGAACGTGCCGGACAAGCCCCGCGTCTACGCCAGCAAGAGCAAGAACGCGCAGGAGGCGCACGAGGCGATCCGCCCATCCGGTGACACCTTCCGCACCCCGTCCGAGCTGCAGAGCGTGCTCCGCGGCAACGACTTCAAGCTGTACGAGCTGATCTGGAAGCGCACCGTCGCCTCCCAGATGGCCGACGCCAAGGGCTCAACAGCATCCGTCGGCATCACCGCAACGGTGGCGTCCGGCACGATCGCCGATTTCGTGGCGACCGGCACCGTCATCACCTTCCGCGGCTTCCTGCAGGCGTACGAGGAGGGCACGGACGAAGAGCGCAACAAGGATGACGCGAAGGAGGCCAAGCTTCCGCCGCTGACCGAGGGCCAGTCGCTCACGGCCGTCGAGGTGGAGGCGAAGGGGCACGAGACCAGCCCGCCGCCGCGCTACACCGAGGCGAGCCTGGTCAAGACGCTGGAAGAGCTCGGCATCGGGCGCCCGTCGACGTATGCGGCGATCATCTCCACCATCATCGACCGCGGGTATGTGACGCCGCGCGGTCAGGCGCTGGTACCCAACTGGATCGCGTTCTCGGTCATCCGCCTGCTTGAGCAGTACTTCGGCGACCTGGTCGAATACGCCTTCACGGCGGCGATGGAGGACGACCTCGACCACATCGCCGGCGGCAGGCAGAACCGGGTGGAGTGGCTGAACGGCTTCTACTTCGGCAACGACACCCACCGGGGTCTGCGCACCGTGATCGACAACCTGGGCGAGATCGACGCGAAGCAGATCAACTCCATTGTGATCACCGACGACATCACCCTGCGCATCGGCAAGTATGGGCCATACCTTGAGGTGGCGGACGCGGACGCGGCGGCGGATGCGACGCCACGGCGCGTCAACCTGCCGCAAGACCTGGCACCGGACGAGCTGACCGCCCAGAAGGCGCAGGAACTGATCGACGCACCCGTGGTCGACGACCGCATCGTCGGCGTCAACCCGGCCAACGGCAAGAGCATTGTCGCCAAGGACGGTCGCTTCGGCCCCTACGTGACCGAGCTCGATCCTGAGCCCGTGGCCGAAGCAGCTCCGGTCCCTGAGCTCGTCGACGGGTCCGAAGTCGACCCGGCCACCGGCGAACTCATCGAGAAGCCGAAGAAGAAGGCGGCCGCCAAGAAGTCGACGGCGCCCAAGCCGCGCACGGCATCCATCTTCAAGTCGATGGACCTGGCCACCATCGACCTCGACACGGCGCTCAGGTTGCTCGACCTCCCGCGCGTGGTCGGAGCCGACCCGGAGACCGGCGAGGAGATCACCGCGCAGAACGGCCGCTACGGTCCGTACCTCAAGAAGGGCACCGACACCCGGTCTCTGACCGAGGAAGACCAGATCTTCGACATCGACCTGGCCGGTGCGGTGGAGCTGTTCGCACAGCCGAAGTATGGCGCCCGAAAGGCCTCCAGCGCCCTTAAGGAATTCGATGCCGACCCGGAGAGCGGCAAGCCGATCAGGATCAAGGACGGCCGCTTCGGCGCCTATGTGACGGATGGCGTGACCAACGCCACCATCCCGCGCGGGGAAACCATCGAAGAGATCGACTTCGAGCGGGCCGTGCAACTGCTGGCGGACAAGCGAGCGAAGGGTCCGGCTAAGAAGCCCGCGGCCAAGAAGAAGGCACCAGCGAAGAAGAAGGCACCAGCCAAGAAGCCGGCGGCGAAGAAGGCACCTGCAAAGAAAGCGCCGGCAAAGAAGACGGGCATCCCGAAATCCATCGAAGGGGACTCGGAGTAGCCGTGACCGGCCTCTTCATCACCTTCGAGGGCGGCGACGGGTCAGGTAAGACCACTCAGGCGCGTTTCCTCGCCGACTGGCTTCAGGCATCCGGTCACACCGTCATGCACACCCGGGAGCCGGGCGGCACCGAGCTCGGGGTCGAGCTGCGGGAGATCGTGCTGCACCGCCGCGGCGACATCACCCCGCGGGCCGAAGCCCTCATCTATGCGGCAGACCGCGCGCACCACATCGCGACCAAGGTGAGGCCGGCGATCGAGCGGGGTGAGGTGGTGATCCAGGATCGCTATCTCGACTCATCCGTCGCCTACCAGGGTGGCGGGCGGGTGCTCGACGGTACCGAAATCCGTGACCTGTCGCTGTGGGCCACCGAAGGATTCATGCCGGCGCTGACCATCCTGCTCGACCTGGACGAGTCGGCAGGCCGCGACCGGATGCAACGCCGCACCAAATACGACCGCCTCGAGGCTGAGGAGGCAGACTTCCACGCCCGCGTGCGCGCCGGCTACCTCGAACTGGCTGCCGCCGAGCCGGAACGGTTCCTCGTGCTGAACGCCACCGACAGCATGGAGTCGATCGCGGCGGCAATCCGCGCTCGAGTGGAGCCCCTTCTCTCCTGATGTCCCTGCAGCGACTCGTCGCCTGAAGTGCCCGTTCCGGAGAATAGTGTCCGTTCCGCCGGGCACTATTCTCCGGAACGGGCACTTTCGCGACTGGGGAGAGCGGTGCGGACGGGTCGCAGGTGACCTTTAGGCTTACAGCATGTCTGTGTGGGATGAACTGACCGGCCAGGCCGAGGCGATCTCGGTCTTCCGTGCCGCGGCCGAGTCGACGGCCATCGGTGCACCGGTCGGGGAATCGGCGATGACCCACTCCTGGCTGATCACCGGCCCTCCCGGCTCCGGCCGCTCCAACCTCGCCTATGTGTTCGCGACAGCGCTACTCAGTCCGGGAACACCGGACGGCGACGAGGCGACCCGGCGTCAGGTGGCCGCTCGCACGCATCCGGATCTCGCGGTGCTCAGTACAGAAGGCGTCATCATCAAGATGGAAGACGTCAAGCGAATCGTCGCCAGCTCGCAGTTCTCGCCGTCCGTCAGCCGCTACCGCGTGATGATCGTCGAAGACGCCGACCGCATGGTGGAGCGCACCTCGAATGTGCTGCTGAAGGCGTTGGAGGAGCCGCCTCCGCGCACAGTGTGGATCCTGTGCGCGCCGAGCGAGGCCGACCTGCTGCCGACCATCCGCTCCCGGGTGCGCACCGTTCGCCTGCGTGTTCCGTCGATCGCTGATGTCGCGGAGTTGATCGTGGCGCGCGACGGCGTCGATCTTGAGACGGCGACCAGGGCGGCACGTGAGGCGCAGAGCCACATCGGCATGGCGCGCAGACTGGCCACCAACGATGACGCCCGCCGCAGGAGGCACCAGACGCTGGAAACCGCGCTGGGCATCCGCACGGTATCGGATGCCGTGATGGCGGCGGCGACGCTGCTCGAGCTGGCGGGGGAGGACGGCAAGGCGATCACCGCCGAACTGGACGCCCAGGAACGCGAGAGCGCCCTGCGATCGCTCGGCGTCGAGCCGGGTGGAACGATTCCGCCCAGGCTGCGCGGGCAGCTGAAAGACCTCGAAGAGGACCAGAAGCGCCGGGCCACCCGCAGCCTGCGGGACGGCATCGACCGGATCATGGTCGACCTGCTGTCCCTCTACCGCGACATCCTGCTCATCCAGCTGGGTGCTGACATCGAGCCGGTCAACCTGGCCATCCTCCCCAAGCTCCGTGACGCTGCCGCACATTCTTCGGCCACGCAGACGCTGGCCACCATGGACGCCATCGTCACGGCCCGCCGGCGGATCGAGGGCAATGTGTCCCCAGTGCTGTCGCTGGAGGCAACCCTCATTTCGGCTACCAGACGGGGCGCCGCTTAGTGGCGCTGCGTCGTTCCGGGGTCGTCGCCGCAGTTCTCGCCGTCGCCGTCGTGCTGAGCGGATGCGTGCCCTGGCTCGGCCAGTCGAAGCCGATGACGTCGACCCCGACCGGGGAGAAAGTGTCGGCAGAGCTGCAGCCGTTCTACGACCAGGTGCTGAAGTGGTCAGCCTGCGAGGACGGCTTCCAATGTGCGACGGCGGATGCCCCGCTCGACTGGAGCGATCCTTCCCGCGAGAGCATCGAGCTCGCCCTGATCCGCAGTGTGGCCACCGGGGACCGGCTCGGCTCGCTGCTGATCAACCCGGGTGGGCCGGGAGCATCCGGTTTCGAATTCGTGCGGGACAGCCTGGACTTCGCCGTGTCGGCGAGGCTGCAGTCCCGTTACGACATTGTCGGCTTCGACCCTCGCGGGGTGAACAGGTCATCCCCGGTTGACTGCTACGACGAACCGGATGAGCTGACCGCGTTCCTCTACGAGTTGTCGCCGGAGGAGGTGGGTTCCGAGGCCTGGATCGACGACATCGAGCAGTCCTCCGCCGAGTTCGGTGAAGCGTGCCTGGAGCACACCGGCGAGCTTCTCGGTTTCGTTGACACGGTGAGCGCTGCCCACGACCTCGACCTCTTGCGGGCGATCCTCGGTGACACCGACCTCAACTACCTCGGCTACTCGTATGGGACGCTGCTCGGTGCGACCTACGCCGACCTCTACCCGGAGAACACCGGCAGGCTGGTGCTGGACGGCGCTGTGGACCCGGCGACGACGGACTTCGAGGTCACGGCGACTCAGGCCCAAGGTTTCGAGAGCGCGCTGCGTGCCTACCTGGCCGACTGCATGACCGGTACTGCGTGCCCATTCCGTGGGTCGGTCGATCAGGCGATGCTGGACATCCGCGCCCTGTTCGAGAGCCTGGATGCCAGTCCGTTGCGGGCTGCGGACGGCCGCCAGCTGGGTAGCGGCGCCATGTTCAACGCGCTGATCCTGCCGCTCTACAGTTCGACGACCTGGTCGTACCTCACCGACCTGTTCAACGAGGTGATGGCGGGCCGGGCCGATTTCGCGTTCCAGCTGGCCGACTCGTACTACGGCCGGAACGACGACGGCACGTTCGCCGACAATTCGACGGAGGCGTTCATCGCCGTCAACTGTCTGGACTACGTCTCGACCAGCACGCGGGAAACCCTGCACGCGGAGGCGGCCGAGCTTGCCAGGCTTGCCCCGGTGCTCGGGCCGCAGATGTCGTACGGTGGAACGTCGTGCAGCGAGTGGCCGTTCGAGGCGACGCGCCTGCGGGTGCCGATTGCGGCATCCGGTTCTGCGCCGATCGTCGTGGTCGGTACCACCAATGACCCGGCGACGCCGTACAAGTGGGCGCAGGCTCTCGCCGGCCAGCTGGAGAACGGCTACCTCGTGACCTACAACGGGGAAGGGCATACCGCTTACAACAAGTCGAACGCCTGCGTGAATGATGCCGTCGACGGCTACTTCATCGACGGGCGGGTTCCCGAGACCGACCCGCTCTGCTGAAGCCAGATCATCCGGTAAGCTTTCTTGCTGTGCCATCGGCGAAAGCCGCCAGCCGCCGCCTTAGCTCAGTTGGTAGAGCATCTCACTCGTAATGAGAAGGTCGTCAGTTCGATTCTGACAGGCGGCTCCAGGAGAAACCCCACCATTACTAGGATCGAGGCTTGCCTCCACTCCCCACCTTCGTCGCCAAAGCGGGGTTCGCCAGATTCGTATTCCGAGCACCGGGGCCGGTCCTTGGGGTTGCTCACTGAGCGAGCAAGCCGAGAACGCGCCTGAGGAGGTGCTCACCACAATCGGCCGACGTTCCGCAAGCCGATTCTCGTGAGGGACGTCGCGGTCAAGCAGGTGGGGGACCCGCTCTGTCACCCCTTAGCCTGCCGCCATTCAGCCCCTCCTAGTGGGGGCAGACCAGCTATCTCGATATAGCTAGATTTGACCCATGGAACCATTGTCGCGAGTCACGCCAGCCACCATTGATGTTCTGAAGGTTCTCAGCGAGTCGGACGTCGCGTGCTGGGGCCTGCAAGTGATCAAGCTGAGCGGCAGGCCGGCTGGCAGCGTCTATCCGATCCTCGAACGGCTGGAGTCCTCCGGCTGGGTGACTTCGAGTTGGGAGACGGATGATGCCCGCTCGGGGCCACGCCGGCGGTACTACGAGCTAACTGAGGGCGGCGTTACGGCGGCCGCCCAGGCCATTGAGGGCTTCGCCCGCAAATCGATGAACGCCAGCCTGCGGCCTTCGTCCGCGTCGGTGGCGACAGCATGAAAAGCATGAGCCAGCTGGTCGTGGGGCTTGCGGCTTCGCTGCTCCCGCGTGCCGCCCGCGATCGCTACCGGGAGCAGTGGCTCGGGGAGCTTCGGGACGCGTCCGAGGCCGGAGTTCGGGCATCCGATGTCGCGATCGGTTCACTGGCCTTCGCCGTGACTCTGGAGCGGCCGCTGCCGTCGCTGAGCCGGATGCCTGATGCGAAGGTTCGCAGTCGGGCCCGACTTGCTGCTGGAGTGGCCCTCGGCGCGGCGCTCCTCGCGCTCACGCGATACGCCGACATCGTGACTGCCGCGATCTGGAACCCAAATCCGGGCGTCAACTTCGTCATATTCACGATGTCGTCGCTGCTCGACGCCTTCGCGGTGCTCGGCCCCATCTTCGCCGTGGCGTTGGTCACGGTCACCCTCGGAGTCTCAGCGCGAATCCGAGGCGCGGTCTGGCTCCTTGCTCTCGCGGGATACTCGCACGTCGCGCAGACTCAGATCGACAATTACTTCTACATCGACGGCGACATGCTCCTGAGTCGTGGCACGGTGAGCTACTTAGTGGCGATCGCTGTGATCTCGATGGCCGTCGTGCTGTTGCGCACCGAATTTCGTTCACTCAAACGGCCGTCGGCGCTGCTCCCTCGTCATCGCCGCATTATCTTCTCAGCCCTCGCCGGTGGGGCCCTGCTCCTCATCGCGACTGTGTGCGTGGTGGATTCGATCGTCGCCTGGGCCGGGCGCACCCCGTTGGTCTTCGGCGGAAACGCGAACGGCGCCGTCTACCAGGAGTGGTTGGCGCACAAAGCTCTCGGAGAAGCCACCGTCTCTGCTGTCTTCGCCGTCTGGGCCGTCCTCTGCGGAGTGGTGGCCGTCGTTGTGATTGCCGCAGGACTGTCCCGTCGATCCACCGTCAGTGGTCATGTCGTGGGGTTCGTCGTCGCAGTCGCCCTCATCGGGATGAGCTATGCCTCAGTCGTGGATTTTCTTCGACTGATGACCTGGACAGTGGAGATGACCGTCCCAACTGAACTAGTGATGCTCCTGGGGCGCTGGGTCTTGGTGCTAGTAGTACTAGTCAGCGTGGGCAACCTTCGCTTCCCAAGGCACATCGCTGTGGCCACGACCGGGGACATCGTGGATGGACATCGATAACGAGATCGACCGCGTGCTCTTCGTTTTCCGGCAAGGGCAGAGATCCGCATTCCGATCTCGATCAAATTAGCAAACAGCAGCCGCTCGACGGCACCTGCCTTGGTTGCATCCGAGGTCAGTTTGCCGTCGTCCCCGTGCCGTCCCCGCAGAACCGAAACGCGTGCACTTAGTGCCGCAATCGGCAGTGGGTGCAACGCATGCAATCAGTGAAATGCACCCCTTGTCCGGGTCAGACGCACTCGTAATGAGAAGGTCGTCAGTTCGATTCTGACAGGCGGCTCCACCGTTATTCTCAAACCCTAGTGTGCTGTCACGGCGGGACCTCCGTTCCCTCCCGGCTTCTGTCATGTGGGGGTAGTGTCGCGGCATGGCGACCGCAACGACACAGACTCGCAAGCGTGAGGCTTTCGGCTCTCGGAACGTGTTCATCCTCTCGGCCATCGGCTCCGCAGTCGGCCTCGGCAACATCTGGCGCTTTCCATACGTGGCGTATGAGGGCGGCGGCGGCGCCTTCCTCATTCCGTACCTGTGTGCCCTGTTGACTGCCGGCATCCCGTTGCTCTTCTTCGACTATGCGATCGGGCACCGTTTTCGCGGGTCGGCACCGCTCGCGTTCCGACGGATGCACCGGGCGGCCGAGCCGCTCGGGTGGTGGCAGGTGCTCATCTGCGTCGCCATCGCGGCGTACTACGCCGTCATCATCGCGTGGGCCGCAATGTACACATGGTTCTCGGCACAGCTCACCTGGGGCAAGGGCAACGAGGAGGACTTCTTCTTCACCGACTTCCTGCAGATGGGGGATGTCGCAGACGGGGGTTTATCGACGACGTTCGTCCCACAGGTGGGCATCCCACTGCTGGTCGTTTGGCTCGTGGTCATCGTGATCATGGCTCTCGGAGTCAGGCGCGGGATCGGCCGCGCGAACTTGGTGCTGATGCCGCTGCTGACGGTGATGTTCGCCATCCTCGTGGTGCAGTCGCTGTTCCTGCCCGGGGCGATGGAGGGGTTGGGCGCCTTCTTCACCCCCGACTGGGAGGCCCTCGCCAACCCCGGCGTGTGGGCATCCGCCTACGGGCACATCTTCTTCTCGCTGTCGGTCGCGTTCGGCATCATGGTGACCTACGCCTCGTACCTCAAACGCAAGACCGACCTCACCGGCTCCGGCCTGGTCGTCGCCTTCGCGAACTCCGGGTTCGAGATCCTCGCAGGTATCGGCGTCTTCGCGGCGCTCGGTTTCATGGCGCAGGCGCAGGGAACGGATGTGGCGGGAGTCGCGACATCCGGTATCGGCCTTGCGTTCATCGCCTTCCCGACCATCGTCTCGCAGGCGACGGGTGGCACGATCATCGGGGTTCTGTTCTTCGGCGCGCTGGTCTTCGCCGGCGTCACATCGCTCATTTCGATCCTCGAGGTGATCGTTGCCGCGCTGCAAGACAAGCTCGGCTGGACACGTATCCGCACGACCCTCACCGTGTCCATCCCGCTGGCCATCGTGTCGATGGCGTTGTTCTCGACTACCACGGCACTGGCGGTGCTCGACACGACGGACGCCTTCGTCAACGCGTTCGGCATCATGGCAGTGGCGTTTGTCGCGGTCATCGTGGTCGCTTGGCTGCTGGGTAAACTGCCGACGCTGCAGGCGCACCTGAACGAACGCTCGAGCTTCCGCATCAGCCTGGTGTGGAAGGTGCTCATCGCGGGGCTGGCGCCGGTCGTGCTCGGCTACCTGTTCGTCAGCGAACTCATCGCGAAGATTTCCGACCCGTACGGCGGTTACCCGACGTGGTTCCTCGCCGTTTTCGGCTGGGGCATGGTGGTCGCCCTCGTCGTCCTTGCGCTCCTTCTCTCGCTCCTGCCGTGGAGCGGGCGTTCGCGCGCCAGGGATGACCCAGAGTACGACGAGTTCCTCACTGAGGAGCACTACGATCCGGATCCGGAGACCGACACCGTGCGCGTGGTCGCTCCGACGAAGAGTGGAGAACGCTCATGACACCGACAGCCCTCGTCATGATGATCATCGCCATGGCTACTGTGTGGGGCGGATTGGTCGCCGCCGTCGTCAATCTCGCGCGCCATCCTGAGGTAGCAGAGACGGAGCCGGCCCCGCCTATCGAGCTCTAGGCGACTTCGTCGCGCCCGCGCGCGCACTGTCAGGTAAAGGGTACAAACGCGATTTTGGGGGACAAAACGATCGTTCTGTCCCCCCGAGATTTCTGGGAATTGCCTGCGAAACACCCCCAATACAGGTGGCAATCGGGGTCCAGTGCCCCGAGATTGCTTGATGTGCCCGGTCGGGGTACCTATTCTTGACCTAACATCGTTTTCGGGGTACATAACGAGTTTCTTTACGGGGGATCAGATGAAGCGTTCAGCGCTACTCGTCGCGCTTTTCACAGCGGTGATCACCCTCGTCCTCCCCTTTGTCGGCGGCAGCGGTCCGTCCCTGGTCGAGGAAACCCCGGCCTATGCGGCACAGGTTGCCGGCCCGATGTTCGCCACGGATGCCAGCGCAGCGGCACAGATTGCGACCACAACACTCGAGACCGGTGCCAGCGAGACACCACAGACCGCTGCGGAGCGCGAGGCCATGCTGGCCACCGACTCCGAGCACCTGGCCCAGAAGCCGGTTCCCAAGCCCATCCCGAAGCCGGTCCTCAACAAGAGCGACCGGGCGAGCGGTACCGCCGCACGACGCGCTGCTGCTGAGGCTGCCGGGTTCACCTGTCCCGGCAACATCGGCGGCTCGACCGCTGGAGCGCCCGGTGTCTCTGCCGGTGGCGGGATGATCACCGGAACCACCTCAGGCGACCTGGCCTCGTTCGCCAGCCAGTACAACGCCATCCGCGTGGCCAACTGCCTGCAGCCGGTGCCGATGTCGAACATCCGCTACGACTCCTGCCTTGAGGCCCGCCTTATCTGGATGGCCGAAGATCCGAGCACCGACCCGTCCAGCGCGTGGGGCCACATCGGCTCTTCCCGCAGCGACGGAGTGCCCAGCGTCGGCTGCGACGGCAACCTGGCCGGCGGCTCGGGCGACAGTGGCGCGAGTGCGGCCAGCAAGTGGTGGAACTCGACGTCACACCGCAACTCCCTGTACAAGCCGTCCTACGCCGGTGCCACCTCCGGGGTCTGCATCTATTTCGCGATGACCCACGGTGGCGTGCCGAACGAGGCATACAGCTTCAGCCGCGCCGCGGCCCGCTGGGGTGGCTGCTAGCTCCTCATCGGCTAGATACCATTCCTAGAGGAAGCCTCCCGTGCGGGACGCTTCAGAGGGGAACGGATGTCGTCGGCACTTCGCTGGGGGATTCTCGGCACTGGTGGCATCGCCCACCTGCAGACTCGGGACCTGGTTGACAACGGGTTCACGGTGACGGCCGTCGGATCGCGCTCGAAGGCGTCCGCTGACGCGTTCGCTGCAGAATTCGGAATCCCGACCGCTCACGCGAGCTACGAGGCGCTGGTCGCCGATCCCGAGGTTGACGTCGTCTACGTGTCGACGCCGCACCCCTTCCACGCGCCGGGCGCGAAGCTCGCGCTGGAAGCAGAAAAGCACGTGCTGCTGGAGAAGCCGTTCACGGTGAACGCCGCAGAAGCCAGGGAGGTGGTCGCCCTCGCTGCCGACCGCGGCCTGGTGGTGCTCGAAGCCATGTGGACGCGGTTCCTCCCGCGGTCGGAACGGGTGCGTCAGCTGCTCGCGGATGGGGCGATCGGCGAGCCGCGTGCCCTCATCGCCGACCACAATCAGTTGCTGTCCACCGACCCGGAGAACCGGATCAACAGCCTCACCCTCGCCGGGGGAGCGTTGCTCGACCTGGGGATCTACCCGGTCTCCTTCGCCCACGAACTCTTCGGGGTGCCCACCCAGGTTGCTGCGATCGCCGAGCTGTCTGCCACCGGTGTCGACCGGCAGACGTCGATCATCCTCGGCTTCGAGGGTGGCCGGCAGGCGGTGCTGCACACGGCGCTCGACACCCCGGGTCCCAACACGGCGATGATCATCGGCACGGCCGGTCGCATCCAGTTCGACGCGGTCTGGTACACGCCGACCGCGATCACCGTGTTCGATCGCAGCGGCACTGTCGTGGAGCGGATCGAACCGAGCGAAGCCAGCCGCGGCATGCAGTACCAGGCCTGGGAGCTGGAACGCCTGGTTGCCGCCGGGGAGATCAGCGGGAGCATCCTGCCACCGGCTGAATCCATCAGCATTATGGAGACGCTCGACGAGGTGCGGCGCCAGATTGGGCTGGTCTACGCGGCCGATGCCTGACACGTCTTGGCGCAAGAAAGTAGAATTAGGCCATGACTCGCGCCCTGTTCATCATTGACGTGCAGAACGACTTCACCGAGGGCGGGGCCCTTGGGGTAACCGGTGGTGCTGCGGTGGCCGCCGGCATCAGTGAGCTCCTGCACACGTTCCCCGACCGCTACGACCACGTTTTCGCCTCCCGCGACTGGCACAACGCCAATGGCGACAACGGTGGACACTTCGCGACGGATGCTCCGCCAGACTTCGTGACGACCTGGCCGGTTCACTGCGTGGCTGAGACACCGGGTGCCGAGTACCACCCGGCACTCGACACCCAGCCGGTCGGTGTGCACGTGAAGAAGGGCCAGGGGGTTCCGGCGTACTCCATCTTCGAGGGCACTACGGAGGATGGTGCGACGGTGGCCGACAAGCTGGATGAGCTCGGCGTGCTCGACATCGATGTCGTCGGTATTGCCACCGACTACTGCGTGCGGGCATCCGCGCTGAACGCCGTCGAGCATGGCCGGCGCGTTCGCGTGCTCACCGACCTGGTGGCCGGGGTAGCCCCGGAGTCGAGCGATGCCGCGCTGATCGAGCTCGGTCACGCCGGCGTCGAACTCGTGAGCTCTGCTGCGAAGTGACTCTATGAGTGCACGGCGGGTGAACCGCCGCGGTGTCGCCCTGCTGGCATCCGCCCACGTCTTCGACGACTTCTATCAGGGGGTCGTTCCTGCCCTGCTCCCGTTCCTGGTGGCCGAGCGGCACTACAGTTATGCGGCGGTCGCTGGCCTGGTGCTCGCTGCGAACGTGCTGTCGTCGGTGGTGCAGCCTGCGTTCGGCTGGTGGGGCGACCGGCGGCCGCGCCGCTGGCTGATCCCCGCCGGGATGCTCACCGCGGCGATCGGCGTCGGCCTGGTCGCCTTCACTGTCGAGTACTGGATGACATGGCTGGTGATCGCATTGTCCGGGGTGGGAATCGCCGCGTTCCACCCGGAGGCGGCCAGGGCTGCCAGGCAGGCCTCAGGCAACAGCAACCGGGCGATGAGCGTGTTCGCGCTGGGAGGCAACGTCGGGTTCGCCCTCGGGTCGCTGGTGGCCACCCCGCTCCTGCTGATCACCGGACTCAGCGGCAGCGTGCTGCTCGTCATCCCGGCCGCCCTCATGGCGACGCTGCTGGTCATCCGGCTGCGCACCGTTCTCGATGGCAAGAAGGGCTCGCAAAAGCGCCCCGCGCATCCGCCAGGGACGGATGACTGGCCGGCCTTCCTGAAGCTGACGGCGGTCGTCGTGGTCCGCTCGATCGTATTCTTCGGCACGATCTCGTTCGTCGCCCTGTACTTCATCAACGACTTCGGCACCTCCGAGGTGGTTGGTGGCGTGGCGCTGACGGTGTTCCTGTTCGCCGGCGCGGTGGGAACCGTTATCGGCGGCTGGACGGCCGACCGGCTGGGGCGACTGGTCAGCATCCGCCTGGGATTCGCACTCGCCATTCCGGCGATGGTCGGCCTCGCCCTCGCGCAGGATTGGGTGGTCGCGCTGATCTTCGTCGCCATCTGCGGCGTCACGATCTTCATGCCGTTTGCCGTGTTCGTCATCCTCGGGCAGGACTACCTGCCGAACCGCATCGGCATCGCGAGCGGCGTGACAGTGGGCATGGCGGTGACGGTCGGCGGACTATTCAGCCCGCTTCTCGGCTGGATCGCGGATGCCACGGACCTGCGCCTCACGTACGCGATCCTCGCCGGACTCACGGTCGTGGCGTTCGCACTGGCGTTCCTGCTGCGCGAGCCGGCGGTGCCGCGGCACCCGCGGCCGGCCGGCGACGCCACGGCGGAGGCCGGCGACGAGGGCGCGCTGTAGCCTCCGCACCAACCGCGAGCCGGTTTGTTGACCCCGAGGCGGGTTAATGCGCCCGGCGGTCAACAAACCGGCTCGCGGTTGGGATGGAGTCGACCTGCAGGGGTTACAGCTGGTTGCCGAGCTTGTACTCGGGCATCGCTTCGCCGGCACGTGTGTAGGAAAAGCCGTCGGCGCCGATGGTGACGTCCGCCTCCTTCTCCTCCTCGCGGTGCACCAGTGCTTTCGGCTGACCGTCCAGCCCGAGAACGGTGGAGGCCTCCGAGTACCAGCTGGGCACGACCGGGTTTCCCCACCAGTCGCGGCGCTGGTTGTCATGGACATCCCAAGTGAGGGTCGGGTTGTCGGGGTCGCCGGTGTAGTAATCATGCGTGTAGATCTCGATGCGGTGGCCGTCGGGGTCGCGCAGGTAGAGGTAGAACGCGTTGGACACCCCGTGGCGACCCGGTCCGCGCTCGATGCGGTCAGACATCCGCAGTGCGCCCAGGTGGTCGCAGATGTGCAGGATCTGGTGGCGCTCGTGGGTGGCGAAGGCGATGTGGTGCATTCGCGGTCCGTCGCCGCCGGTCAAGGCGACGTCGTGCACGGTGGCCTTGCGGTACATCCAGGACGCGAAGACGGTGCCGTCCTCGTCCTGGATGTCTTCAGACACCTTGAAGCCGAGTGCTTCGTAGTAGTCGCTGGCGACGCGGATGTCCGGGGTCACCACGTTGAAGTGGTCCAGTCGCGAGATGGCGCCGGCACCGTGCACGTCATAGCGCCGGGTGAAGCGTTCGACGTGGTCGGAGTCGTAGAAGAACTCGATCGGGAAGCCGAGTGGGTCCTCGACGCGCACCGCTTCACCGACCCCGCGGGTTGCCCCGGCCGCCCGGTGCTCGACCGGGCATCCGAGGTTCTCGAAGTAGGCGGCTGCCACCTTGACTTCGTCCTGCGAACGCACCCGGTAGGCGAGCGCCGCCAGCGCGGGCACCGGGCCCGTGCGCAGGATCAGCGAGTGGTGCAGGTACTCCTCGAAGGCGCGCAGGTAGATCGCGTTCTCGTCCTCGTGCGTGACCACCAGGCCGAGCACGTCGACGTAGAAGTGGCGCGATGCGGCCAGGTCGCTGACGATCAGCTCGGCGTAGGCGGAGCGGATGATGTCGGGGGCGTTACTCATGTGCGAATCCTTGCTCTGAAAGTGCCCGTTCCGGAGAGATGTGCCTGTTCTGCCGGGTGCATCTCTCCGGAACGGGCACTATTGCGCAGGGCGGCTGGGTCATGCGGGTGCTCCGAATCGAGGGGTGTGCACTTCGCCGAGCGTGATGTGCACGGCCTGCTGTTCTGTGTAGAAGTCGATCGAACGGTAGCCGCCCTCGTGGCCGAGCCCGCTGGCCTTGACGCCGCCGAACGGGGTACGGAGGTCCCGCACGTTGTGCGAGTTCAGCCACACCATGCCGGCCTCCACCGAGTGGGCGAAGTTGTGCGCCCGGGTGAGGTCGCTGGTCCACAGGTAGGCCGCCAGCCCGTACTTGACCCCGTTCGCAAGCTCAAGCGCTTCCTCGTCGGTGTCGAACGGGGTGATGGCGACGACTGGCCCGAAGATCTCCTCCTGGAAGATGCGCGCATCCGGCTTCACGTCGGCGAACACGGTGGGGGAGACGTAGTTGCCGTCCGGAAGGTGCTCCGGCCGCCCGCCGCCGGCGAGCAGCCGTCCCTCGCCCTTGCCGATTTCGACGTAGCTCATCACCTTGTCGTAGTGCTCCGGGTGCACGAGCGCGCCTACCTCGGTTTTCGGGTCGTGCGGGTCGCCGACGACGATGTTCTTCGCGCGCGCGGCGTAACGCTCGCAGAACTCGTCGTAGATCTCTCGTTCAACCAGGATCCTGCTTCCTGCCGTGCAACGCTCGCCGTTGAGCGAGAAGACGCCGAACAGGGTCGAGTCGATGGCGGCGTCCAGGTCGGCATCTGCCCAGACGACAGCCGGGGACTTGCCGCCCAACTCCATCGACAGGCCCTTCAGCATCGGCGCAGCATTGGCGAAGATCAGCTGGCCGGTTGTCGTCTCGCCGGTGAACGAAATCAGGCGGACATCCGGATGCTTCACCAGCGCGTCGCCTGCCTCCTCACCCAGTCCGTTGACCAGGTTGAATACCCCGTCGGGTACGCCGGCCGCGCGGAAGATCTCCGCCCACAGGCTTGCCGAGAGTGGGGTGAACTCGGCCGGCTTCAGCACCACGGTGCAGCCGGAGGCGAGGGCCGGGGCGAGCTTCCAGCTCTCCAGCATGAACGGGGTGTTCCACGGGGTGATCAGCCCGGCGACGCCGACCGGCTTGCGGTTGACGTAGTTCACCTGGCGGCCGGGAACCTGGTAGGTGTCGTCGGCCTGGGCGACGATGAGGTCGGCGAAGAAGCGGAAGTTCTCCGCCGCCCGCTGCGCCTGCCCGCGCGCCTGGGTGATCGGCAGACCGGTGTCGAAGCTCTCCAGTTCGGCGAGCTTCGCGTCTTCGGCCTCGACGGCATCCGCGATCTTGTTGAGAACGCGTGCGCGGGCCCGGGGGAGCATCCGCGGCCACGGGCCGTTGTCGAACGCGTCTTTCGCTGCTGCGACGGCGCGGTCGATATCCTCAGCCTGGCCCGCAGCCGCCTTCACATAGACCTGGTTCGACACCGGGTCGAGCACGTCGAAGGTGCTGCCCGACACGCTGTCGACGAACTCGCCGCCGATGAAGTGCAGGATCTTCTTCGGCAGGTTCGCCGGGATGTGATGAGTCATTACTTGCCTCCAACCATGAAGCCGTCGACGGGGGAGAGGTACTGCTGGCCCGCCGTCATGAGGGTCTTGATCTTGTCGATGCCGGCATCCGTCGGCGTGATCAGGGGTGGGCGCACAAAACCGGACTCGATGAGCCCGAGCTGTTCGAGCACCCACTTGCCGGGCGCCGGATTGGTCTCCACGAAGAGCAGGTCGACCAGCGGGTGCAGGCCGTAATGGATTTCGCGGGCCTTCGGGACATCGCCGGCGACCCACGCCTCGTACATCTGGGCGTGTGCGACCGGGGCGATGTTGGAGGTGGCGCTGATGTAGCCGACGCCGCCGAGGGCGAGCAGCGGCAGGCAGAGCAGTTCGATGCCGCTCCAGACCAGCAGGTCCGGGCCGCACAGGTGCATGACCCGGGAGAAGTGCTCGAAGTCCTTCGTGGTCTCCTTGATGCCGACCACGTTGTCGACGTCGTGGAACAGGCGGGCGACCGTCTCAGGCGCGATGTCGACGGCGGTGCGGGACGGCACGTTGTAGATGATGATCGGCAGGTCGGGGAACTCGTCGGCGACCGTCTTGTACCAGACGTACAGCGCCTCCTGGGTGGGACGGGCGTAGTACGGGGTGATGATGAGCGCGGCATCCGCCCCAGCGTCGCGGGCGATGCTGGTCAGCTCGAGGGTCTCGGCAAGCTTTGAGGTGCCGGTCCCCGGCACGAACGGCACTCGGTCGTCGATGACGCGGGCGGCCAGCTTGATGGCGGATGCCCGCTCCTCGATCGACTGCGCGCTCGGCTCCCCGGTTGAGCCGCCGATCGAGATGCCGTGGGCGCCGGATGCGATCTGCCAGTTGATGAGATTTTCCAGGCTTTTCAGGTCCGGTTCCCCGTTCGCGTGGAACGGCGACATGACCGGGGCGATCGAGCCGGTGATCTGCCTGGGGTCGCTGCGGAACTTCATGCGGTTTCCTTCCGGTCGTGCTGGTGGTCGAGGAACGCGTCGAGCGTTGCCAAGCGGTGGTTTCGGGCGGCGAGCTCGATGTCGAGCGGCTCTGCTCCACGCTCGATCAGGTCGAGCAGGTGCGTGTGCTCATCGACCGAGCCCTGCGCCCGGCCGGGGACGAAGCTGAACGTCGACTCGCGCAGTGCGCGAAGCCGCGCCCAGCCGCGATGGACAAGCTCGAGCACGTGCGCATTCGGGCAGTGCTCGAACAGCACGCCGTGGAAGTCCAGGTTGAGCCGGGTGAACGTGACCGGATCGAAGTGTCCCAGGCTGTCCAGCATCCGCTTGTTGATGGCGCGGGCACGGGCGATGTCGTCCGCGGTCATGAACGGTGCTGACGTCGCGGTGGCATAACCCTCGACCAGGCTGAGCGTCTGCATGGTGGTGCGATACTCGTCCGGGTCGAGCATGGCGACCTGGGCACCCACGTTGCGCTCGAAGGTGACGAGGCCCTCGGCCTCGAGCATCCGCACCGCCTCGCGCACCGGGACGACGCTCACGCCGAGCTCGTCGGCCAGCCGGTTCAGCACCAGCCGGTAGCCCGGACTGAACGTTCCGTCGCTGATGCGTTGCTTGATCGACTGATAAGCCAGCTGCGATTTGCCAGGTGCTGTCACTGCAGCCATTGCTGGTACCGCGCTTTCCAGTCGGCGTTCATCGGGTACAGGCCGTCCACCCCTTCGCCCGCGGCGACCATCTCGGCGATGAAGGTTTCCTGGCGTTCCTGCTCGATGGCATCCGTCACCAGCTCCTCGATGATGGCCGGGGGGATGACCAGCACCCCGTCGGCGTCGCCGACAATCACGTCGCCGGGCTGCACCGCTGCGCCGCCACAGGCGATCGTCAGGCCGGTGTCCCACGGAACGTGCTTGCGGCCGAGCACCGCGGGGTGCGGGCCGGCGTGATAGGTGGGGATGTCGAGTTCGCTCACAGCAACCAGGTCGCGCACGCCCCCGTCGGTGACGATGCCGGCTGCTCCGTTCACCTGCGCGCGGAGGGCGAGGATGTCGCCGACGGTTCCCGTGCCGCGCTCGCCGCGGGCCTCGACCACCAGCACGTCGTCGGGTCCCAGGGCGTCGAACGCGCGCTTCTGGGCGTTGTAGCCGCCGCCGTGCTCGGTGAACAGGTCTTCGCGATTCGGGATGAAGCGGAGGGTCTGGGCGATGCCGACCAGCCGTTTCTCGGGTTTCGTTGAGGTGAGGCCATCGATGCTGACGTTGTTGAGTCCGCGCTTGCGGAGCTGCGAGCTGAGCGTTGCGGTGCCGACCGAGTTGATGCGCGCCTTGAGTTCGGGGGTGAGGAGGGCCTCGCTCAACCCGCGGAGGGTGGCACCCCACGCTTCGGCCCGCTGCGTGTCATCGGCTTTCGGCTGCGCGCTGAACGCGCCGAGGGATTCCGTGCCCTGGGTGGCGGTGGTGACGAGGCGCCCGGTGGTGTGACCGCTGCCGTCCACCTCGACCTCGACGACGTCGCCCGGCTGCATCACGGATGCCCCCGTCGGGGTTCCGGTCAGGATGACGTCTCCCTGCTCCAGCGTGATCAGTTGCGAGAGGTCGGCGACGAGCAGGCCGAAGGGGAAGAGCAGCGTCGACGAGCTGTCCTCCTGCACCAGCTCACCGTTCAGCCAGGTGCGGATGCGTAGTGCGGCTGGGTCGACATCCGCCGCCTTGATCAGAGCCGGCCCGATCGGGGTGAACCCGTCGCCGCCCTTCGATCGCAGGTTGGAGCCTTTGTCGGCGTAGCGCAGGTCGTAGACGCCACAGTCGTTGGAGGCGGTGACGTGGGAGACGGATGCCCACCCTTCCTCCGGCGTGACGCGACGGGTCGTCCGGCCGATGACCAGGGCGATCTCGCCTTCGAAGGCCAGCAACTCGCATCCGGCCGGTCGCTCGATAGTGCCGCCGGAGGCGCTGAGGGAGGTGGCGGGCTTCAGGAAGTAGCCCGGCTGTTCCGGCGTGCGCCCGCGTTCGGCCGCGCGGCTCGGGTAGTTGAGGTGAACGGCGATCACCTTGCCCGGGCGGGTCGCCAGCAGGCTGCCAGCCGTTCCAAGGGGGTGCGTCGAACCGTCGTCGCTCTGCGTCATCGTCATAGTGTACGAAATCGTATATCATCCTGGGGGCAGTGTCGAGCGTTCTACCCAGCCCCGTTCTCGCTAGTCGGTCAGCTGGTGCTTCTCGCCGAGCCGGAAGATGAGCCAGTAGTAGGCGCCGATCATGATGCCGCCGCCGATGATGTTGCCGAGAGTCACCGGCAGCAGGTTTCCGGCGAAGAACTGGCCCCAGGTGAGAAGCGCATAATCGGCCTGGGCTGCGCCGACCTCTGCCCAGTACTCGGGGCCGGCCAGGTCCTTGATGAGGATGCCGAACGGGACCATGAACATATTGGCGACCGAGTGCTCGAACCCGGCGGCGACGAAGAGCGCGATCGGGCCGGTGACGGCCAGCACCTTGTCGGTGATGGTGCGACCGGCGAAGGCCACCCAGACGGCGAGGCAGACCAGGAGGTTACACGCGATTCCGAGAAAGAAAGCCTCCATGAACGGATGCTCCAGCTTGGTCAATGAGGTGTCGAGAATCACCTTCCCCCATCGTCCACCCGCCTGATGCCAGGTGCCGCCGAACCAGCACAGCGCCAGGATCGTTGCGGCACCGAAGAAGTTGCCGATGTACACGATGCCCCAGTGCATGAATAGCCGAGGCCAGGTGATGAGGCCCGAAGCGCGCGCCACCAGCGTCATCGATGTGGAGGTGAACAGTTCCGCACCGGTGAGGACGACGAGGGCCAGGCCCACCGAGAAGGCAAGGCCACCGATCACCCGCCCCATGCCGTAACCGAGCGCGTCAGAGGTGCCGATTTGGCTCGTGGTGAAGAACACGAAACCAAGGGCGATGTAACCTCCGCCCGACAGGGACAGCATGAATGCCCGGTACGGATGATTGAGGGCCTTGTGTGCCAGGGCGTTCTCGGCAACAGCGGCCATTTCGGCCGGCGAGAACATCACCGGGCTATCAGGTCCAGGCATCTGCTACCCCCTCTGACGACGCGTCATGGACGCCAGTCGATGGGAAGTCTATGCGGCGGGCACCGCGGAGCAAAGGGTGTGCTTCGAAAGGTGCCTGCCGCCTGCCAAACGACTCGGCTGATTGGTAGCCTGACCGTACGAGCACCGCAAGGCAGGGCAGTCGAAGGAGCGAGTAGAACATGAATAGCAATCCCGATTTCCCGTTCTGGCTGCAGGCCACGCACCTGATCAACTTCGTGCTCATCGGCATGCTGCTGCGCTCCGGTTGGGAGATCCTGTCGTCGCTGCCCCGACTGTGGTGGAGCAATGACAGCGCCCCCGGCAAGGAGTGGCTGCGTTTCACCAGGCGGAAGCTGCCGAAGGAGGAGGGTGTCTACACCTCCCTGATGGACGAGAAGTCGCTCTCGCCACTCATCTCGCTCCCCGGCCGCGAGAACGTCGGGCTCGGGCGACACTGGCACGGTCTGTCAGTGATGCTGTGGGTGCTCAACGGCCTCGTCTACGTGATTCTGCTCTTCGCCACCGGACTCTGGCAGCGAATCATCCCGACCTCGTGGGAAGTGATCCCCGAGGCCTGGGAGTCCTTCGTCATCTATGCCGGCTTCGGCGTCCCGTCGATTGAGCACTTCCAGCCCTACGACGCACTGCAGATGCTCGGCTACACCTTTGTCATCTTCATCCTCGCGCCGTTCATGATGCTCACCGGCGTCGCCATGTCGCCGGCCATTCGCTCCCGCTACCCGTGGTACGTGAAGTTCTGGGGTGGGCACCAGGGTGCGCGGTCGCTGCACTTCATCGCGATGGTGATGATGGCCGGGTTCATCGTCATGCACGTGTGCCTGGTGTTCCTCGTGCACCGCGAGAACAACGTCGTCCACATGGTCTTCGGCGACGTCGACACCGCCCGCTACGCCCAGGCTCTCGTTATCATGATCGCCACCATCGTCGCGGTGATCGTGTTCTGGATCGCCCTGAGCTACTGGACTCTGGCCGACCGGCCGCGTGCGCACAACTTCCTGGTGAGGCTCACCGAGATCGGTCGGAAGGTCTTCCTCAACTGGATGCGTCCGCGAAGCGCAGAGCAGGGCGCGTATACGGAGAAAGACATCTCCGAGTTCCACTGGACCAACGGGCTGCCTCCGACCGTGGACGAGTCTCCCGAGTGGATCGCCTCTCGCGACAGCAACTGGGAGGGCTACACCATCACGATCGGCGACGACCTCAGCGGGAAGTCCATGGTGCTCACGCTCGATGACATCCGCAAGCTGCCGCAACGTTCGTACATCGCGACCCACACCTGCATGCAGGGTTGGTCGGCGACCTCGCGCTGGTCAGGGGTGCGGTTGACCGACCTGCTCGAATTGCTCGGCCCCAGGCCGGAGGGCGCCAACTATGTGCTCGTCGAGTCGTACGGCCTGGCGCAGAAGATGATCGACAACCGTCCGCGCGAACCGTTCTATTCCGTGTACGACCTGGAGACTGCCGCTGAAGATGACACGATTCTGGCAATCGAGCGCAACGGTGAGCCGCTCGACCTGCACCTCGGTGCTCCGGCGCGGATGAGGGTCGAGTCGAACCACGGGTACAAGATGGTCAAGTGGGTGCAGTCGATCCGCTGGGTCGCCGACTATGCCGAGTATGGCGATGGGCGAGGCGGAACCCGCGAGGACTCCGCACTGCAGGCCCTGAATGGAAGGATTTGACCATGAACGACCACATTGCTTCCACCAGCCTGCGTGTCTCGGGAGTGCGCACCCAGGAGGACGTCAACCTGGCGCTCCAGTCCCTTTACGACGTGTTCGCCGACCTGGGCCTCGGCGCGGCGGCATTCGAGGTAACCGAATCCGAGACTGCCGACCTCTTCGTCAAGCACCTGGACAGTGTGACGGTCGACGTGGATGCGATCGACGCTGCCCTGGCGAGCGCTGGAGACTTCCGCGTCGTCCGCTGAGCCCAGTCACAGATCCCGGGATCACAGTTCCCGGGCGATAGCGGCGGCCGCGGTGGTGAGCCGTGCGGAAATCTGCTCCACCGAGAGCTCAGTCGCGACGTAGACCACTGCCACCGACGCCGGCGGATGCCCGGCAAGCGTGAGCGGGACCGCGACCGACTGCAACCCGGCGATGACCTCATCGTGACTGGTGGCGTAACCGTGCGTCGCAGCATCCGCCGCCTCCCGGCGCTTGGGCTCACCGGGTGAGACCGCCCGCCACTGTGCTTCGCTGAGTGCGGACTGGATCGCGATGCCTGGGGCTCCGACGGCGAGCGGATGCCGCGTCCCGGGCCTCTGCGCGACCGCGGCGTGCGCGTGGCGCGGCTCGACGCTGACCAGGGTGACCACCTCGTGCCGGTCGAGCAGCGACATGAAGGTCGTCATCCCGAGTTCGTTCGCGGCCGCGGTCAGTTCTGGCAGGGCGGCGGCCTGCAGGTCGCGGGAGACTCCACGGGCGAGCGCCGCCATCCGTGGGCCCAGCGAAAGAGCGCCGGATGCGTCGCGCACGACGACTCCGTGATCCTCGAGCGTGCGCAGGATCCGGTAGGCGATCGAGCGGTGGACTCCGAGCGCCCCGGCCACTTCGGCGATGGTCATCGGCGCGGTGGACTCGGCGAGAATCTCCAGCACGCGGATGCCGCGGGACAGCGTCTGGGAGTGCGGGGTTTCCTGGGTCATCGCCGTCGGCACCTTGTCATCATCGGTCTGAATGAGTTATCGTTCTTATAGAGAACGTTGTGTTCGATTATAGAACACAGTCGGCTAGTGCCGCACAAAGACCCACGAGGGATCGACGATGATTGCCACCGCACCACAGACCGGCGGGTTCAAGCCGGAGTCCAAGCTGTACCGCTCTCAGCAACACCTGTTCCGCGGAAGCCTCGGACGGTTCGCCACCGGCGTCGCGGTCGTCACCTTCGACACTTCGACGAGCTCAGCACAAGTGGGGCGCGGCAGGCACGGCATCACGGTCAACTCCTTCACGTCCGTCTCCATGGATCCGCCGCTCGTATTGGTGAGCATCGCGCACACAACGAACGCCCACGACCAACTGGAGGGGCGACCGTTCACGGTGAACGTCCTCGGCGCCGAGCAGGAGGCAATCGCCAGCCACTTCGCCGGCAAGCCGGGGGCCGAGCCACTGTGGGTCGAGGGCGACACGGCGCCTCGGTTGAGCGGAGTGCTCTCCTACTTCCAGTGCACGCCCTGGGCGACCTACCCCGGCGGCGACCACACGCTGTTCCTCGGCGAAGTGCAGGACTTCGACTACCGCGCAGGCGACGCCCTCGGCTTCGTCAACGGACGCTTCACCACCATCCCCGAATACCTGCTGGGCCACGAGGCCCTGCTGTAACAGTGCCGGCCGTTGCCTCGCCGGGGCTCGGCTGGTTTCGACAAGCTCAACCCGCCTAACCAAGACGAAGGAGTCACCCACATGGGAGCACGTACCGGACAGCAGTACCTCGACAAGCTGAACTCGATGCGACCGCATCTGACCATCGATGGTGAGGTGGTCAGCGAGAATGTCGCCGAGCATCCGGCATTCAAGAATGTCGCGCGCACCTACGCGAAGCTGTTCGACCTGCAGCACGACCCGCAGTACGCGGATGCCCTCACCTACGATTCGCCCTCGACCGGCGACAAGGTCGGCGTCTCGTTCCTCATCCCGAAGACCATTGAAGACCTCGAACACCGCCGCGCCGGCATCAAGGTGTGGGCGGAGTACACCAACGGTTTCCTCGGACGCACCGGCGACTACATGAACAGCTCGCTGACCGCGCTCGCCGCCGCCGAGAAGTGGTTCTCGCAGGCCGGACCTGAGTACGGCGAACGCATCCGCAACTACTACGAGTTCGCCCGCGAGAACGACCTGCTGGCCACCCACACGCTGATCCCGCCGCAGGTGAACCGCTCGGTTTCGGGCAGTGAGCAGCTGGGCGGCCAGCTCTCCGCCCGCATCGTGGAGGAGCGCGAAGACGGGATCGTCATCAGCGGTGCGCGGATGCTCGCCACGGTCGCGCCGATCGCCGACGAGTTGCTGGTGTTCCCGTCGACGGTGCTGCGCGGCACCCCGGAGGACGCCCCATACTCCTACGCCTTCGCCATCCAGAACGACGCCCCCGGCCTGCGCTACCTGTGCCGCACCTCGCTGCACAACGGCGGCAGCCACTTCGACGAGCCGCTGGCGAGCCGCTTCGAGGAGATGGACGCTGTCGTCGTCTTCGACAACGTCTTCATCCCCAACGAGCGGATCTTCCTGCTCGGGCATCCGGAACTCTGCAACGCGTTCTACACCGAGACGGGCGCCGGCGCGCTGATGACCCAGCAGGTGGTCACCCGCACCATCGCCAAGAGCGAGTTCTTCCTGGGCCTCGCCACCGAGATCGCCGACTCGATCGGCATCGACGGTTTCCAGCACATCCAGGAGGACGTGGCCGAGCTCATTGTCGACGTCGAGATCGGGCGCGCGCTCATGCGGGCGGCCGAAGCGGATGCCGAACTCAACCAGTGGGGGATGATGACCCCGAAGTGGTCTACCCTGAACGCGGCGCGCAACTGGTATCCGAAGGTGGCCCAGCGCTTCCCGCAGATCATCCGCAAGTTCTGTGCCAGCGGGCTGATGGCGCTGCCCGGCGAGGCGGACATCGCCAGCGAGGCGATCGGCGACATCGAGCTGTACCTGCAGGGCAAGTCGCTGACCGGGCCGGAGCGGATCAAGCTGTTCAAGCTCGCCTACGACGCCTCGATTTCCGGGTTCTCAAGCAGGCAGGCGCTGTACGAGTACTTCTTCTTCGGCGACCCGGTGCGCATGGCCGGCGCGATGGTGAAGGGCTATGACACGGAGCCGTTCCAGCAGCGCATCCGCGACTTCCTGGCGCGCGAAGGGGCGTAATCGCGGCGACTCCTCGACGATGACGGAGTTTGTCGTCGATGACCCTGTTTCAAACACCGTCATCGAAGACGAACTCCGTCATCGTTCGGGAAGAGCCGCCCGGTTCAGCGAGCGGTACCGCCCAGGCTCCAGGAGCCCGCCGAAGGGCCGCCCACCTGCTTCAGCGCCACCCACAGGTCTGAACGCAACTGTGGGTCGTGCAGCGACCGGCTGAGCAGGTCTTCGGCTGTCGCCAGCCGGTTGCGGAGGGTGTTCCGGTGGATGCCGAGGCTGTCCGCGGCCGGACCGACGTGGCCGTTGTGGCTGAGGAAGGCGCGGAGGCCGTCGAGCAGCTCCGTGGCATCCGCCCGCGTCAGCACCGTGTCGAGCAGGCTTTCGGCGAACGCAGACAGGGTGCCCGGGTCGACCAGGCTGTCGATGCCGGCCCGGGCGAGCTCGGTCCACACCACCACCGGGCGAACAGCGGATGCCGCGGCCAGCGCGTTGCGGGAACCGTCGTCGCTCTGGGCGAGCGCCGCCAGAGGGCGCGCCGGGCCGACGCCGACCTCCAGCCCGTTCAGCAGCCGCAGCGCGGCCTCCACGTACTCGTCCCCGGCCTGGATGATCGCGATCAGCTGGTCGGTGTCCGACCCCGGTTCCGTGCGGGCGGCGAGCGGATGCCCGAGCTCGGCTGAGTCGCGTTCGAGCAGGGTGAGGGCGCGATCCAGCGCACTGCTCGACCCGCGCGCACGCAGCACTCGCGCACGGGACCTGGGCAGCGTTGCGCTCTGCGCCGTACCGGCCAGAAGTGATCGGGCAGCTTCCGTGTCGGACTGCAGTGCCAGCGACAGCGCGCCCGCCCGGATGCGACGGTCGGCGTCGAGCTCGGCACGCGCTCTCGCCCGGTCCAGGCTGAGCAGGGCGACGGCGGTGGTGACGGCCGCGCGCTGCGCGCCTGCCGCCGTCGAGTCGGTTTCGACCGCCAGGTACGCCTCTGCCTGGCTCCCGACCCCCACGGGCAGCACCACAACCCGGGAGTCGCGCCCGATGTCGACGGCGGCGCCACGGACGCCGACTGCGTTCATCCTGGCGATGTGCGGGAGTGCGCGCTCCAGCAGGCCGGCTGCCGGCCATCCGGCGATCGTGGTTCCGTCTGGTGTACACAGCACCGCGTCGCCGCCGACGATCCTGGCGAGCGTCGCCACCAGTTCGGCCGGCCCTCCGATGGCGGCCCCGGTGAGCTCCTGCTGGTGCTGCAGCGCCTGGCGGTCAGTTTCCCGTTCGGAGGCCCACAGCAGGTCGGCGACCGCGCGACTCACGGCGATGAAGGGCACCGGCCGTGGCACGCTGAAGAGGTTGAGCGATAGCTCGGTGGCTGCTTTGCGAAGCCCGCCCGGAACATCCGGGTGGCTGAGTCCCACCCCGAATCCGAGCGCCACGACGCCGGCATCGAGCAGTTGCCCGACGAATCGTCGCCACTGGGCGGCGTCACGCGCGACCAGGCCGGTGGTGAGAAGGATCTCGCCCCCCTCGAGGAACGGGGATGGGTCGTCCAGCTCGCTGGTGGCGACCCAGCGCGCCTGCGCATCCGGTCGCGGGAGGGCGACGGCATCGAGCGACAACGCGGGGATGGCGATGATCTCGGCGACAGACGGCATATGGCATCGTTGCACAAATTCGGGACTACTGCAGGGCAAAGATGATAGCGACCGGGGCGGATGCGCGGACTAGCCTGAGATCAGGACTTACCGATTAGGAGTGCAACATGCAGGCTGCGACCATCACTGGTGGACCGAAACTCGACCAGGTCAGGACGGCGGGCGCCATCGTGCCCGGCCCGAACTCGCAGGAGTGGGCCGCCCGCAAGAGCCAGGCCGTCTCATCCGCTGTCGGCACCACCATGCCCGTCTACACCGCTGCGGCCGGTGGCGGCGTGTTGGTCGACGTCGACGGCAACTCGTTCATCGACCTGGGCTCCGGCATCGCCGTCACCACCATCGGCAACGCGGCGCCCGCCGTTGTCGAGGCGGTCAAGGCGCAGGTCGAGGCGTTCACCCACACCTGCTTCATGGTCACCCCGTACAGCTCGTATGTGGAGGTTGCCGAACTGCTCAACCGCATCACGCCGGGTGACTTCGAGAAGCGCTCCGCCCTGTTCAACAGCGGAGCGGAGGGCGTCGAGAATGCGGTCAAGATCGCCCGCGCGTACACCGGCAGGCAGGCGGTCGTCGCGTTCGACCACGCCTACCACGGCCGGACCAACCTGACCATGGCTCTCACCGCGAAGAACGTGCCGTACAAGAGTGGATTCGGCCCGTTCGCTTCCGAGGTGTACCGGGCGCCGATGTCGTACCCGTTCCGGGACGGCCTGACCGGTGCCGAGGCTGCCGCCCGCGCCATCGACCAGATGGAGAAGCAGGTCGGCGTCGAGAACCTGGCCGCGATCATCATCGAGCCGATCCAGGGCGAGGGCGGGTTCATCGTTCCGGCCGAGGGATTCCTGCCCACGTTGGTCGACTGGGCTCGCGCCAACGGCGTGGTGTTCATCGCCGATGAGGTGCAGTCCGGATTCGCCCGCACCGGCGCGCTGTTCGCCTCCGAGCACGAGGGCATCGTCCCCGACCTGATTGTGACAGCGAAAGGCATCGCCGGCGGACTCCCGCTGGCCGCCGTCACCGGCCGCGCCGAGATCATGGACGCCCCGATGCCCGGCGGCCTCGGCGGAACCTACGGCGGCAACCCGATTGCCTGCGTCGCCGCCCTCGCCAGCTACCAGACCATCGAGGATGAGGGCCTCGTCGCCCGCGCCGCCCAGCTCGGTGACGTGCTGCTCGACCGGCTGCGTGGCATCCAGTCGACGGATGCCCGCATCGGCGACGTGCGCGGACGCGGCGCCATGGTCGCCATCGAGCTGGTCAAGCCGGGCACCACCGAGCCGGATGCCGCCCTCGCCAAGGAGGTCGCCGCCTATGCCCACCGCAACGGCGTCATCCTGCTGACCTGCGGAACGTACGGCAACGTCATCCGCCTGCTTCCGCCGCTCGCCATCGGCGACGCGCTGCTCGACGAGGGCCTGCAGGTGCTCGCCGACGGCCTCGCCAGCGTCTCTTAACCCTCAAGGAATGAGTATCACCATGACTGAATCAGAACTGCTCGCATCCGTTCCCGACCAGCTGTTCATCGGCGGGCAGTGGCGTGCGTCGACCTCGGGCAAGACGCTCGATGTGAAGGACCCGTCCACCGGCAAGACGATCAAGCAGATCGCGGATGCCACGCCGGACGACGCGCGCGCGGCCATGGACGCCGCAGCGAACGCCCAGGACGCCTGGGCCGCTACCCCGGCGCGCGAGCGAGGCGAACTGCTGCGCCGGGCTTTCGACCTCATGCGGGAGCGCAAGGACGAGTTCGCGCTGCTGATGACACTGGAGATGGGCAAGCCGCTGGCGGAGTCGCAGGGCGAGGTCACCTACGGCAGCGAGTTCCTGCGCTGGTTCAGTGAGGAGGCGCCGCGTATCGCCGGACGCTACGGCTCCAACCCGGAGGGCACCGGGCGGATGATCGTGTCGCAGCGCCCGGTCGGACCCTGCTACCTCATCACCCCGTGGAACTTCCCGCTGGCGATGGCCACCCGCAAGATCGCGCCGGCGCTCGCGGCCGGGTGCACCGTGATCGTCAAGCCGGCGGCGCTGACCCCGCTGACCACCCTTCACTTCGTCAAGCTGCTGGAAGAGGTCGGGCTGCCCGCCGGTGTCGTCAACGTGCTGACAACATCGTCCTCTGGTGCGGTCTCCGAGCCGGTGCTCACCGACCCGCGCCTGCGCAAGCTGAGCTTCACCGGCTCGACCCCGGTCGGGGTGGCACTGCTCAAGCAGGCGGCCGACGGCGTGCTGCGCACCTCGATGGAGTTGGGCGGCAACGCCCCGTTCATCGTGTTCGACGATGCCGACCTCGACAAGGCGGTGGACGGCGCGATGATGGCCAAGTTCCGCAACATCGGGCAGGCCTGCACGGCCGCCAACCGGTTCATCGTTCACGAGTCCGTCGCCGAGGAGTTCGCCGCCAGGGTCACCGAGCGGGTGAACGGTTTCACGGTCGGGCGCGGGACCGAGGACGGCGTCACCATCGGGCCGCTGATCGACGACCGCGCGGTGGCCAAAGCATCCGCTCTCGTGCAGGATGCCGTGTCTCGCGGAGCATCCGTTCTCACCGGTGGCAACGCGATCGACCGCGACGGCACCTTCTTCGAGCCGACCGTGGTGACCGGTGTTGTTGCTGGCAGCGACATCCTGCGCGAGGAGATCTTCGGGCCGGTGCTGTCGATCACGACGTTCAGTGACGAGGCGGAGGCGGTGCGGATGGCCAACGACACCGAGTACGGCCTGGTCGGCTACGTCTTCACTGAGGACCTGGCTCGTGGCCAGCGCCTGATCGATTCGCTCGACACGGGCATGATGGGGTTGAACGTCGGGGTGCTCTCCAACGCCGCCGCACCGTTCGGCGGGGTCAAGCAGTCCGGCCTCGGCCGTGAGGGCGGGCTCGAGGGCATCCACGAGTACCTCTCCACCAAGTACACGCTGACGCCCGACCCGTTCAAGTAGCCCTGCGTGCATCCGCCCCGCGCTACGCCGGTCGACCTGCTGGGCAAGTTCTCTCACCTCGGCACCGGCAGTCACACCACCTCCTGAATAATGAGCGCAAGAGTGGAGGTGACGCCGATGCGCGTGGCGGTGTTGACCTGTCAGGGGCTTCCGCGGTTCGTCACGTGGGAGGTCCCGGATGTAGACGCCCTCTTCACCGACGACCGGATGCTCGTGGCCGCGCTCCAGGAGCACGGCGTGGTGGCAGAGCAGGTGGTCTGGAGCGCGCCGGGCGTTGACTGGGACTCGTACGATGTCGCGCTGATCCGCAGCACCTGGGACTACATCGACGAGCGAGGGTCGTTCTTGTCGGTGCTGGCGGCCATTGAGTCGTCGTCGTGCCTGCTCTTCAACGCAGTGGATGCTGTCCGCTGGAACAGCGACAAGTCGTACCTCTTCGACCTGGAGGCGTGGGGCATTCCCATCGTTCCCACCGTTAGGGCGTCGACGTTCCTGGATGATCCGGCCGGCTGGAGCAGCGTGGTCATCAAACCGACCGTGGGCACCGGCGCATCCGACGTATTCCGACTGGTGGCGGATGAGGTCGGCGCGGCGCTCGAGCGGCTGTCCGGGAACCGCGATGACTACCTGGTGCAGCCGATGGTGGAGTCCGTGGTGACCGAAGGGGAGTGGTCCTTCATCTTCATTGCCGGTGAGTTCAGTCACGCGCTACTCAAGAAACCTGCAGCGGATGATTATCGCACGCAGGGAATCTACGGTGGCAGCATCCGCCTGGAGACTCCCGCGACCGGCGACCTTGCCGAGGCCGAAGCCATCCTCGGCGCCCTGCCGTACGACCTGCTGTACGCCCGGCTGGACCTGGTGCGCGTCGACGGCCGGCTCGCCGTGATGGAACTGGAACTGATCGAACCGATCCTCTACTTCGACCACGCCCCAGGTCGGGTTGACCGCCTGGCCGCCGCCACCGTCAAGGCGTGGAAGGATGCACGTGACTCACCCACCAAGGAGAACAGATGAACACCGTCGACCGCGTTTTCGACCTGGAAGGACTGCTGTCCGCTGAGGAGAGGGAGTGGCAGCAGCGCGCCCGCGATTTCGCGATGCGTCGCATCCAGCCGACCATCGATGAGGACTTCGAGAACAAGCACTTCCGTCGCGAACTGGTAGCTGAGCTGGGCGAGCTGGGCCTCCTGGGGATGCACATCAATGGCTACGGATGCGCCGGCGCCGGTGCCGTGAGCTACGGTCTGGTGTGTGCAGAGCTCGAGGCTGTCGACAGCGGCTGGAGAACGTTCGTCTCGGTGCAGGGTTCGCTGGCAATGTCGGCGATCTCGAAGTTCGGGTCAGAGGAGCAGAAGCAGCAGTGGCTGCCGCGGATGGCAGCGGGGGAGCTGATCGGATGCTTCGCCCTCACCGAACCGCAGGGTGGCAGCGACCCGGCATCCATGACCACCCAGGCGGTTCGTGACGGCGACGGGTGGGTGATCAACGGCACCAAGCGCTGGATCGGATTGGCCAGCATCGCGGATGTCGCGGTGGTCTGGGCGAGGACGGAAGACGGCATCCGCGGTTTCCTGGTCCCCACTGATCGTGCCGGCTGCACCGCGACCGAGATCACCAACAAGCTGTCGATGCGTGCCTCGATCCAGTGCGACGTGACGTTCGACGACGTGCGGGTGTCGGAGTCGGAGCGGCTGCCCGACGCCATCGGCCTGTCCGCCCCACTCGGGTGTCTCACCGAGGCCCGCTATGGCATCATCTGGGGCGTGATGGGGGCGGCGCGATCGTGTCTGGACGCGGCCCTGGAGCGGTCGACGAGCCGCAACGTCTTCGGCAAGCCCATCGGCTCGAAGCAACTCATTCAGGGCAAGCTAGCCGACATGTTCGTCGAATACGAGAAGGGCATCCTGCTGGCGCTCCACATCGGGCGGTTGAAGGAGCGGGGAGCGCTCACCCCCGAGCAGGTGAGCGTGGGCAAGCTGAACAATGTGCGCGAGGCGATAGCCATTGCCAGCGCCGCCCGCGGCATCCTGGGCGGCGACGGAGTGACCTCCGAGTTCCCGGTGATGCGGCACCTGGCCAACCTCGAGTCGGTGCGAACCTACGAGGGGACGGATGAGGTGCACGCCCTGGTGCTGGGCCGTGCCCTGACCGGAATCGCAGCCTTCGCCTGACGACATCGGCTGACGGTGCAGAATTGACGGATGCCCGTCACCCTGATCAGCGACCTGAGCGATCCGCGGCTGACCGATTTCGCGCACGCGACCGACGTGCTCCTCAAGAATGGTCGCGGCGTGCACGGTGTGTACATCGCCGAGTCCGCGCTGGTGCTGGAGCGGGCGCTCCGGGCGGGCCACCGGCCGCGGGCGGTGCTCGCCCTGGGCGGCACGGTCGCTGAGGCTGTCGCGCTGGTCGGCGATGACGTGCCCGTGTTCTCCGGGCCGGGAGAACTGCTCGCCGAGCTGACCGGCTACATCCTGCACCGGGGACTGATCGCCGCCATGGATCGCCCGCCGCTGGCGAGCCCCGAGCAACTGCTGGCGAATGCCCGGCGCGTCGTCATCCTGGAGAATGTGGTCGACCCGACCAATGTCGGCGCCATCTTCCGTTCGGTTGCTGCCATCGGCGCGGATGCGGTTCTCGTCACGCCGCGCTGCTCGGACCCGTTCTATCGGCGGGCGATCCGGGTCAGCATGGGCACGGTGCTGCAGGTGCCGTGGACGCGGGTCGGGGACTGGGCATCCGCTCGGGAGCTGCTGACAGCATCCGGGTTCCACATTGCCGCGCTCGCACTGACGGACGACGCGGTGAACCTGCGCACGTTCGCGGCGGATGCCCCCGAGCGGGTTGCCCTGGTGCTCGGCACCGAGGGCGAAGGCTTGACTTCCGACGCAATCGCCAGCGCGGACACCATCGTGCAGATCCCGATGCGACACGGTATCGACAGCCTCAACGTCGCCGCCGCGGCCGCCGTGGCGATGTTCGCCCTCGCCCGATAGCCCAACCACGAGCCGGTTTGTTGACCGGCGCGTCCTTCGGGGCGCGGCGTGGTCAACAAACCAACTCACGGTTGCGGTATTACAGGCAGAGCACCACGGCGGGTGTTAGACGAGCAGCGTCATCGTCGTGACTATGGCGGCGGGCCCTGCCTCCTTCCGACGATGACGGCCCTTGTCAACAATGACGCTGTTTCGAACAGGCTCATCGTCGACAAGGCCCGTCATCGTTGAGGCTGGCGAGCGGCGAGGGTGCGAGTTCTGGCCCGGGCCCGCCCTGCAGCTTTAGACGAGCAGCTGGTGCTTCGCGAGCTTCTTGTAGAGCGGGGTGGATACGACCAGCTCCGAGTGCGTGCCCACGCCGACGACGCGTCCGTGCTCGAGCACGATGATCTGGTCGGAGTCGACCACGGTCGACAGCCGGTGCGCGATCACGATCAGCGTGCGGTCCTGCGCGACGGCGTCGATCGCCTCGCGCAACAGTTGCTCATTCAGCCCGTCGAGCGACGAGGTCGACTCGTCCAGCAGCAGGATGGGCGGGGCGGTGAGCAGCGTGCGGGCGATGGCCAGCCGCTGGCGCTCGCCGCCGGACAGCATGACACCGTCTTCACCGACCTCGGCGAGCAGGCCGCGCTCGTCACGCTCCAGCACCGATATGAGGTTGACCGAGCGCAGCACGTCGACGCACTGCTCGTCGGTGGCGTCCGGGCTGCCGAGCGTGAGGTTGTCGCGGATGGTGCCGGCCAGCACCGGCGCATCCTGCTCCACGTAGCCGATTTGGGAGCGCAGTTCGGTGCGATCGAGACCGCGGATGTCCACACCGGCCAGGCGCACAACGCCCGCCGTCGGGTCGTAGAACCGTTCGATCAGGGCCAGGATGGTCGACTTGCCGGCGCCGGATGGCCCGACCAGGGCCACCCGCTGGCCGCGAGGGACGGAGAACGAGACACCGCGGAGGACAGTGCGGTCGCGCACGTCGTCCAGCGCAGCGACCGGATCAGGGACCGAGTCGACAACGGCGACCGATCCTGGGCCCACGCTGCCGGTTACGGACGATTCGCCAGAATCGGACGTCCGTGCAGTGGGGATCGGCGTCAGCTCGCCGGATTCTTCGAGCTCCGCCAGCACCTTCTCGGCCTCGGTCTTGTGGGCGCTCTCCGGGTACCGGAACTCCACGTTCTCGAAGGTGATCGCGTCGGTTGTCTCAACGGACGGCGAAGGGGTGACCGCAGCATCCGCTTCGTCCTCGCTCGGGATGTCGATGATCTCCTGGATGCGGCCGAGCGCCCCGAGCGCCTGATTCACCGAGGTGATGGCGCCGAAGGCCTGGCCGAGCGGCATGATCATCATGAACAGGAACAGGATGAACGCGACCAGGGAGGCGATGTCGATCGCCCCGCTGGCGACGCGGAAGCCGCCCACGCCGAGCACGGTGAGGAACGACACCTGCATGGAGATCCCGGCGACCGGCACGACGAGCGCCGAGATTTTCGCGACCCGGATGCCCATGCTCCAGGCGCCGCGCGCCTCCTCGTCGATCGTGGCCGTCTCCCGCTCGGTCGCCCCGGCGGCGCGCACCGTGCGGATGGCGCTCACCGCCCGCTCCACCGCCGCAGCCAGGTCGCCGACCTTCTTCTGCTGGCGTTGGCTGGCCACCCGGATCTTGCCGGATAGACTCACCACGACGACCACCGATAGCGCGATCACGAGCAGGGTGAGTCCGAGCAGCACCGGGTCGATGATGAGCATGGCGATGAGTGAGCCGACGAAGAGCAGCACACCGCCGACGGCGTCGACGAGGCCCTGGGTCATGACGGCGTAGAGCAGGGTGGTGTCCGACCCGACCCGGGAGACCAGGTCGCCGGTGCGCCGGGTGTCGAATTCGGAGATCGGCAGGCGGAGCATCCGCGCCACCAGGCGGCGGCGGGCCGAGAGCACGACGCTGGTGCCGGTGCGCTGCAGCAGGTAATGCTGGAAGCCGCTGAGCAGGCCGGCCGCGACGACCAGTCCGATGAGCACCCACAACAGGTCGCCGAGCAACTGCCCCTTTTCCACCCGCGCGATGACCTGGCTGACCAGCAGCGGCTGGGCGAGGGACGCTGCGGCGCCGAGAACGCTGAGCACGATCACCCAGAACAGCACCTTCTTGTGCTCCAGCAAGTAGGGGAGGAGTTGGCTGAACCTCGCGCGCGGGCCTTCGTCTGCCTTAGTGCCGCGGCGGGGTTTGCGGGTTTCGGTGCTCATCTTGTCCTTCGTGGGCCTTGTGGTTTCGGGCACTGTCAGTGCCGGCCGTACTTCTTGTGCACTGCCTGCTTGCTGACGTCGAGCGCCATGGCGATGAATTTCCAGGATGCGTTCGCGTTGCGTGCCCTGCGAACCGCGAGCGTTTCCAGCTGGTCGAGTTCTCGACGCAGTTTCCGGATGGCGGTCAGCGCCTTGATCGGGTCGTCCGACCCGGCCTCGCCAGCGAGGGTGCGGATGATCGTGGAGTCCATGCTGTCAACGCTAGTTGACGCATCCGACGCCGTCAACTTTGGTTGACGCTACTTGAAGAAGACCGTGTAGATGAAGCCGACGAACAGTGCGACCGAGGCGGCGACCATGACCCATCCGACAAATGTGACCGCTCCGCGAGCTCCGTTGTGCTTGACCATGCCCAAAGTCTAGCCAGCGCCGCGGATGCGCAGTGTCAGTAGCCGGGTCTACGCTTGTCACTTGTGCCAGAACCAGTGATCACCGCCAGCAACCTCGTCAAGAAGTACAAAGACTTCGCCGCCGTCGACGGGATCTCGTTCGAGGTTGCACCCGGTGAATCCTTCGGCCTTCTCGGCCCGAACGGCGCCGGAAAATCGACAACAATGCGGATGGTCGGGGCGGTGTCCACCCGCACGGCCGGGGAGCTCAGCATTCTCGGGCTGGACCCGAACGAGTTCGGGCCGGAGATCCGCTCCCAGCTCGGGGTTGTACCGCAGCAGGACAATCTGGACACCGAGTTGCGAGTGCGGGAGAACCTCATCGTCTACGGCCGCTACTTCGGCCTGCCGCACAGCTTCCTCCGCGCGAAGGCGGACGAGCTGCTCGAATTCGCCCAGCTCAGCGACAAGGCGAAAGCCCGGGTCGAAGACCTCTCCGGCGGTATGAAGCGCCGGCTGACGATCGCCCGCGCGCTCATCAACGAACCACGCATCCTGCTGCTGGACGAGCCGACGACCGGGCTCGATCCACAGGCCAGGCACATCCTCTGGGACCGCCTGTTCCGGCTGAAGGAGCAGGGCACCACCCTCGTGCTGACCACCCACTACATGGATGAGGCCGAGCAACTCTGCGACCGCCTGATCGTGGTCGACAAGGGCCGAATCATGGCCGAGGGAACACCGGCATCACTCATTAGGGAGCACTCCTCGCGCGAGGTTCTCGAGGTGCGCTTCGGGTCCGACCGCAACGCCGGGGCAGCCGAGCAATTGGCAGGCATCGGCGACCGCCTCGAGGTGCTGCCCGATCGCATCCTGATCTACAGCGCGAACGGCGAGGCGGAGTTGGCACGCATCACCGAACTGGGGCTGCACCCGATCACCTCGCTGGTGCGTCGGTCCAGCCTGGAAGACGTCTTCCTGCGCCTCACCGGACGGACCCTGATCGAATGAGCGCCGCAAGCGGATCGAGCAAGCCAACCGGATCGAGCAGCTTAAGCGGGTCGAGCTCGTCGAGACCAGCCGAGCTCGTCGAGGCGGCGCCCGGCACCAAACCCCGCCGCTTCGGCGCCTGGTACGTCGCCGAGCACCGCTTCCGCAACATGCGTGCGTACACGCAGACGATCGTCGCCACGAGTATCGGCAACCCGCTGCTCTACCTCTACGCGCTCGGCGTTGGCCTCGCCACCCTGGTCGACCCGGGGCTCGGCACGGGCGAGGTCAGCTACCTCACGTTTGTCGCCCCCGCCCTGCTGGCGAGCGCCGCCGTGACGGTCGCCACCGAGGAGTTCACCTACCCGGTGATGCTCGGCTTCAAGTGGAACCCGGTGTTCTTCGGCATGAATGCCGCCCCGATCGCACCCCGCCAGATCATCGACGGCATCGTCATCTCGGTGACGGTGCGCATGGTGGTGACGATGGTCATCTTCTACGCGTTCATGCTGCTGTTCGGCGCGGTGCCGAGCACGCTGGGCGTTGTCACCATCCTGACGGCGACGCTCACCGGTCTCGGTGCCGGCGCGCTGATCATGGCCTACGCCACCACGATCGTGGAGGACAAGGGCCAGTTCGCCATGCTCATGCGCTTCGTCGTGCTGCCGATGACCCTGTTCTCCGGCACCTTCTTCCCGCTCGAGGCGCTGCCCGTCTACCTGCACTGGATCGGCTGGATCTCTCCGCTGTGGCACGGCGCTGAGCTGTCCCGTTTCTTCGCCTACGGCATGGCGGAGCCGATTTGGCTGACCGTGATCCACATCGGTTACCTGACCGCACTGTTCGTCTGGGGCTGGGTTGCCGCCCGCCGCATCACCGCGAGGAGGCTGAACAAGTGACCGTCACCGAACAGCCCAGAATCCTGCCGAAGCGGATGCTGCTGCTCCCGTCGCTCTACGCCGGCAACGCCCGCTCGGTCATGCACCGCGGCTGGACGGCCACCGCGCAGAGCAACTGGCTGGTGATGCTGTCCGGGTTCTTCGAGCCGATCTTCTACCTGCTGGCCATGGGTATCGGGCTGGGTTCGCTGGTCGGCGCCGTACAGTCGCCGTCCGGGCAAGACATCCCTTATGCGGCATATATCGCTCCCGCTCTTCTGGCGGTAGCGGCGATGAACGGGGCCATCTACGACTCCACCTGGAATGTCTTCTTCAAGATGAACTTCGCGAAACTGTATGAGGGCATGCTGGCGACCTCGCTCGGTCCGTTCGATGTGGCCCTGGGGGAGATCATGCTGGCGCTCGCCCGCGGAGTGCTCTACGCATCCGGATTCCTGGTCGTCATGCAACTTCTCGGACTGAACCTGGCGTGGACGGCCATCCTGGCGCTTCCGGCCGTGCTGCTGATCGCATTCGGGTTCGCCAGTTTCGGCATGGGGATCACCAGCTACATGAAGACGTTCCAGCAGATGGACTGGATCACCTTCGTCATGCTGCCGATGTTCCTGTTCTCGGCAACGTTCTACCCGCTCAGCGTCTACCCGGAGTGGCTGCAGTGGGTGGTGCAGGCGATGCCCCTCTGGCACGGTGTCGAGCTGATTCGCGGGCTGACCACCGGTGTGCTCGCCTGGGGGATGCTCTGGCATGTGCTCTACTACGCTGTGATGGTGCTGGTCGGGCTGACGTTGACCACTCGTCGGCTGAAGGCGCTGTTCCTCGACTGAGTTTTACTGTGCTGGCGGGATTCCGGCTGAGCACTCCGTCGCATCCGACTGCTCGTCGTAGCCGATCTCGGGTGCGGCCATTTCCTCGCCGAGCGGGGTCTTCTGGATGACGCAGTTACTGAACGTCACGTCGGTCGTCTCCCCGAAGATCATGCTCGAGACGCCATAGCGGTACCCGTTCCAGAACAGTCCCTGTGCATCCTCCGATTCGAAGTCGTAGCGGATGCCGAGCACCAGGAAACCGTCGCCCTCGCCGACCAGATGCTGGTCCACCAGGCACGGCCCCAGTTCTCCGGCCGGGTCTTCTGGCGTCACGAACGGACCAGCGGATGCCGCAATCGCGGCCGCGCCCAGCTCACCCCTCGGCGCGGTGACCAGCGAGGTGGGCAACTCGGCGGGCCAAGCCGTGTTGCCGGTTGCCTCGGCAGTCACGTCGATGCGAACGAGACCCCACGAGTCTGCGTCCAGCTTGTCGTCGGTCACGAAGTCCGGGCCGCAGGCATCCGTCAACGCGGTTCGCAGCTCGGCCGCGGTCGGACTGGAGGCCTCGAGTGATCGGTGCACGTCCAGCGTGATGGCGAGTTCGGCGCCGTTGGGGGCGGTGGCGACGGCGTCGATCGACAGTACGATGTCGTCGGCTGGCGGCGCGGTGGGGGAGGGCGCCTCGGTGACGCTGACCCCTGGCGACGGGTCGGTCGGTAATGTCGATGAGCATCCGGCCGTCAGCGCGGCCACGGCGGCGATCATCAGGACGGCTGCTCGTTTCATCAGTCTTCCCCTCAGACGTGTCGTTGGCAGGATCCTCACGTCCCACGCTACGCCCTCATCGGGGTGATGCAACCGCGGGGCGGCAGCCAACGCTGACGCTGTTTGTCGACGATGCGCCCGTTCCTAACCGGGTCATCGTCGACAAACAGCGTCACCGTTGCCCTCGTGGTGTGGAAGGCTCGGTGTGCTCTAAGCTCGCGCGCCTAGGGTCGAGTCATGGCAAACATCATCGAGAACATCGCAGATCGCGTCACGTCGTCGTTGGGCGCGAAGGTCAACTTCGGAGAGAAGGTCAGGCTGGAGCAGGGTGAAACACTGCCCGTATCCGTGGTCTGGTTCGGCTTTGGCGGAGGCAGTTCGGAAGCCGGGGAGGGCGAGAACGCTTCCGCCCCGGCGGGCAGCGGCGGCGGGGGAGGGGGCGCCAGCATTCCGCTCGGCGTCTACGTCGGGTCGACGCTTGGACCGCGCTTCGTGCCGAACCTGATCCCGTTGCTGGCCGTGTCGATCCCGCTCGTGGCGGCCACCGGCAAGGCGCTGTCAATCGTCATCCGCGCCCTGAAGAAGTAACTCCCAAGCTAGGGTCGTCCCCGACCGACCACGAGCCCGTTTGTTGACCACCTTGCGCCCTGAGGCGGGTCGTGATCAACAAACGGGCTCGCGGTTGGAGCACAGTGTCGTGGAGCACAGTGCCGTTGGAGCACAGTGTGACGCCGGACGCGTCAGGCGCGCAGCGACTTCAGCAGCACCGCGGTCGCCAGGGCAGCGGATGCCGCCTCGGCACCCTTGTCCTCCTTCGACCCGGGCAGCCCGGCACGGTCGATGCCCTGCTGCTCGTCGTCGAGGGTGAGCACACCGAACCCGACCGGCTTGCCGGTGTCCAGTGCGACCCGGGTGAGGCCATCCGTCGCGGCATTCGACACGAAGTCGAAGTGTGGGGTGCCGCCGCGGATGATGACGCCGAGGGCGACCACGGCATCCGCCCCGTTCTCCAGCGCCGCCTTGCAGACCAGCGGCAACTCGAAACTGCCAGGCACCCGCACCTCGGTGATCGAGGCACCGGATGCCTCCAGCACTCGCCGAGCCCCCGCGATGAGGCCGTCGGTGATGGCCTCGTGCCAGTGGCCGGCGACGATGGTCACGTTCAACCCCGTGCCGTCAACCTGGAACTCGGGCGAACCTTCACCGCTCACAGTGCCTGCTCCTTCTGGGTCTGGCGCTCCGCCTGCATCAGGAGTTCGGCATCCGGGAGCATGTGCCCCATCCGGTCGCGCTTGGTCTCAAGGTAGGCCTCGTTGAACGAGCCGACGCCGACCAGAATCGGCACCTGCTCGAGTACGGTGACGCCGCGGTCGGTGAGCTGCTGCACCTTGTCGGGGTTGTTGGTGATCACGCGAACGGATGCCAGGCCGAGGTCTTCGAGGATGGCCACCGCGGCACCGTACTCGCGACCGTCAGCCGGGAAACCGAGCGCGATGTTGGCGTCCAGGGTGTCGAAGCCGTCCTCCTGAAGCCGGTACGCGCGCAGCTTGTTGACCAGGCCGATGCCGCGGCCCTCGTGCCCGCGCATGTAGATGACGACGCCGCCCTCTTCCTGGATCATCTCCAGTGCCGCATCCAGCTGGGGCCCGCACTCGCATTTCAGCGAGCCGAACACCTCCCCGGTGAGGCACTCGGAGTGGACCCGCACCAGCGCCCCTGCACCCGGCGTGCCGGAGATGATGGCGACGTGGTCGGCGCCGGTCAGCCGGTCGCGGTAGGCACGCATCCGCAGTTTGCCGTGCGTGGTGGGAACCGTGGTCTCCACCTCGAAGATCACCCGGGAGGTTTCCGGGATGGCGACCACCTGCGGCACGTCGGTGTCGCAGTGCACGGTCTGCAGGTACTCGATGAGTGACGCGATGGTGATCACGGCGACGCCGTCGCGCTCGCCGAGCTTGATCAGTTCGGGCAGGCGCATCATCTCACCGGCGTCCTCGACGATCTCCGAGATGGCGCCAACCGGCACCAGGCCGGCCAGCTTCAGCAGGTCGACCGTCGCCTCGGTGTGGCCGTCGCGCGCCCGCACTCCACCGTCGACCGCGCGCAGCGGCATGATGTGCCCGGGGCGGTTTAGCGAGGACGGCGTCGAGTCGACGTCGGCCAGCACCCGCAGCGTGTGGGCGCGATCGGCGGCACTGATGCCGGTGCTGATGCGGTCGGCGGCGTCCACCGAGATCGTGTAGTTGGTGCCGCGCGGGTCTTCGTTGTTCAGGACCATGACCGGCAGTTCGAGCCGGTCGGCGATGGCGTTGGTCATCGGCGCGCAGATGAAGCCGGATGAGTTGCGCACCATCCAGGCCAGCCACTCCTGGCTGGCCAACTGGGCTGAGATGACGACGTCGCCCTCATTCTCGCGGCCCTCATCGTCGACGACGATGATGGGCTTGCCTGCGCGCAGTTCCTCGAGCGCGGTGGGGATGTCAGCGAGGCTCATTGCTCGCTCCTTTCAGTGGTGGTGCGTGTGTTTGGGAAGTGCAGCATCCGCTCGACGTGGCGGGCGACGATGTCGGTCTCGATGTTGACCAGTTCGCCTACCTGGCGGGCGCCGAGGGTGGTGGCGGTGAGGGTTTCGGGGATCAGCGAGACCTCGAACCAGTCGTCGCCGACCGCGCTGACCGTGAGGGAGATACCGTCGATCGCGATCGATCCCTTGCTGGCGACCAGCGGTGCCAGCTCGGCGGCGAGCGAGAACCGCAGCACGCGCCAGGCGTCGCCATCCGTCACGCTGAGAAGCTCGCTGGTTCCGTCGATGTGGCCCTGCACGATGTGTCCCCCGAGGCGGTCGCCGACCTGCGCGGCGCGCTCCAGGTTGACGCGGGTGCCTGCAGTGGGCGCCTTCAGCGTGCTCATGGCGATCGTCTGGGCCATGACATCCGCCGTGAACCAGTCGTCGCCCTGCTCGACCACCGTGAGGCAGACGCCGCTGACCGAGATGGAGTCGCCGTGCTTCGCGTCGGACACCGCGAGCGGGCCGCGAACGGTGATGCGGGCGGCGTCCTCGGTGGGCTGCCAGGCGAGCACCTCGCCGACCTCTTCGATGATTCCGGTGAACACTAGTTGGCTCCTTCTATTCCTGCGGGTTGAGTAGTCCGCGAAGCGGGCGTAGATCCCCTGAGTAGGTCGCTTTGCGACCGTATCGAAGGGTCGAAACCTGGCCGGGCAACGATCAGCACGTCGTCGCCGACCCGCTCGATGTCGCGGATGCTGAGACGGCGGGTGTCCGCGATGGTGCCGACACCGATGTCGCCGACTGCGAGGCGGTTGCCGCCGATCAGCGCGGGCGCCAGGTACACCAGGTACTCGTCGACGAGTCCCGCCGTGATGAACGCGCTGGCCAGCGTCGGACCGCCCTCCACGAAGGCGTGACGGATGCCGCGGTCGAACAGCGAGCACAGAACCTCGTCGAGGTCACGGCTGTGCGCCTGGATGAGGGGCTGCGGGTGGAGGTGCAGCTTTGCTCCGCTGGGCACCGGCGTCAGGCCGATCACGACGGGGATCGGCTGGTGCTCGAGAAGCTCTCCGGCATCCCCGCGGGCGGTCAGCGACGGGTCGTCGGCCAGAACGGTGCCGCTGCCGACGATGATCGCATCCGCTGCCGCGCGTTGTTCGTGAACGCGCTGGCGGGCGGCGGTGCCGGTGATCCACTGGCTGGAACCGTCGGATGCTGCTGCGCGCCCATCGAGGCTGGCCGCCCACTTGAGGGTGACGAATGGGCGCCGGAGCCGGGTTGCGGTCAGCCAGCGGTGGAGGAACTCTTCGACCTCCTCGAGCAGCACTCCGCCGGTGACCTCGGCGCCGGCCTGGCGCAGGCGGTCGGCGCCCCCGCCGGAAAGTGGACCTGGATCCGTTGCGCCATAGAAGACGCGGGCAATGCCGGCGTCGATGAGCGCCTGGCTGCACGGGCCGGTGTGCCCGGTGTGGTTGCAGGGTTCCAGCGTGACGACTGCTGTCGCGCCGCGGGCCTGCGCCGGGGTGAGCTTGCTGAGGGCGTCGACTTCGGCGTGGACGGTGCCGACTCCGCGGTGCCAGCCCTCGGCGAGCATCCGCCCGTCAGGGCTCAGGATGACGCAGCCGACCCGGGGGTTCAGGCCGAACGCTGGGCCGTGCCCGGCGAGGGATAACGCATGACGCATCGCGGTGGCGATGGTGGTGTCGTCGCCTGGGGCTGTCATCCGGTTCCCTTCTCTCGATCTCGAGATGGGCTCCGGGAGTGCGCCACAATGCCGTGGCCAGGTTCGCCGCCGTGAAACGCCGCCGAACCTGTGTGCTTCCTTCCATCCGGACTGAGAGACCCGCGCCTGTTCGACACTGCAATCTCATAACCGTCGGTGCCGGAATTCCACCGGCTCAACCGGGGCACTGATCGCTCAGCACCACGGGTCGCGGACTATAACCGCCGGTTCGGATTTTCACCGACCCCGGAGCACATTCTTCTTTCAGTGTATGACAACGCGGTGCCCAGCGGTTTATTCCCGACCTTCGGGCTGATTGAGCTTGTCGAAATCGGCCTAGAGTAACTCGAGGTCTCTCGACGAGCTCGACCAGCTAAAGAGCCAGCAACTGCGGCAGCTCGGCGAGCGAGCGGATGACCAGCACGCCGGCCGCCTGCGCCTCGGCGACCTCGCCCGGGTCGGGCACCACGACACCGCGGTCGAGCCAGACACCGGTGAGGCCCGCGTCAACCGCGCCACGGGCATCCGTCTGCAGCCGGTCGCCGATGTAGGCCGCGTTCTGTGGTTCGACGCCGAACAGTTCGCAGGCGTGCTGGAAGATGCGCGCATCCGGCTTCGGAACCCCGACGACACCGGATGCGACCACGTGACGCATTCGGTGGCTGAGCGCCAGCCGGTCCAGTTTCGGTGTCTGGTAGTTCAGTTCGGCGTTGGTGATTATGCCGAACTGCACTCCGGTGATGATCGACTCCAACTCATCGAGGCAGGGGAGGGCGTCGTCGTGCAGCACCCACGACTGGTCGTAGTGACCGAGGTAGTCGGCGTACCAGGCATCCGCCGCACCGTCGTCCAGTTCGATCCCGTGGTGGCGAAGGAACTCCTGCACCCGCACCCGGCGTTGCTGCTGCAGGTCGAGTTCGCCGTGCAGGTAGCGGCTGTAGTGCACCTCCTCCAGGTGATGCCAGCGACGCACCTCGTCCGCGTCATCCGCCGCCGCCAGCACACCGCCCCACGCGTGCCGCTTCGTGGTCACGCCCAGCGCGACCGCCCGCTGGTGGTCGAACAGGGTGTCGTCGAGGTCGAACAGCACCACAGACACTGAAGGAGAAGCGGATGCTTGCGCGGCGTTCTGCTGGGAAACAGTCGTCACGGGTTCGATTCTCCTTCGTTTTCGCTGCGCGGCGAGGGGAGTGGCCAGCCCGGCTTGACGCTGCGGTCGTCGGAGGCGCGCAGCAGCCCGTGCCAGGACTCCGGATGCGACCCGTCGCGTGCCGGCAGCACCGCAGGCCGGACACCGGCGAACGTGAACCCGAGCTTTCGGGCGACGATGGCGGATGCCGCGTTCCCGGCCACGCACTCCCAGCTGACCTCAGGGGCGAACCCGGTATCGAACGCCCAGTCGAGCACCGCGCGAACTGCTTCCGGCATGAACCCGTGGCCGCGGTGGGACGAGCCCAGCCAGAAGCCGATGTCGAACCGGCCGAGCTTCGTGCGCAGCCCGATGACGCCGAGCAGGTCACCGCTGCCGGAGCGCACCGCCCACGTCAGTTCCTCGCCGGAGGACCAGCCGCGCGGTACATGCTCGATGATGAAGTAGCGGGCGTCAGCCAGCTTGTACGGCCACGGGATGGTCAGGTACTTCTCGAACTCCGGGTCCTGGCAGTACTCGAAGATCGCCTGGGCGTCACCGACGTGTAACTCATCAAGACGGAGCCGACCGGTGGTGAGCGTGAACGGTTCCACGATCAGGCCTTCGGCAGGAAACCGACGCGGTCGTAGACCCGCGCCAGGGTCGTCTCCGCGATCTCGTTCGCACGTTCGGCGTTGACGGCAAGCATCCGGTCGAGTTCGGCCGGGTCGTCAAGCAGTTCTCGGGTGCGTTCCCGGATCGGTCCGAACGTGCCGACGACGGCATCCGCCACCGCACCCTTCAGGTCGCCGTAGCCGCGACCGGCGAACTCGTCCTCCAACGCCGGCACTTCGCGCTCAGTGAAAGCGGAGAGGATGGTGAGCAGGTTGGACACGCCCGGCTTCTGGTCGCGGTCGAAACGCACCTCGCGGTCGTCATCGGTTACAGCGGACTTGATCTTTTTCGCCGTCTTCGCCGGATCGTCCATCAGCCAGACCACGCCGGAATCGGAGGACGCCGACTTGCTCATCTTCGCCGTCGGGCTCTGCAGGTCGTAGATGCGCGCGGTCTCCGCCATGATCACCGGCTTCGGCACGACCAGCGTCTCGCCGAAACGCGAGTTGAACCGGTTCGCCAGGTCGCGGGTCAGCTCGACGTGCTGCTTCTGGTCGTCGCCGACCGGCACAACGTCGGTGTCATACAGCAGGATGTCGGCTGCCATCAGCGTCGGGTAGGCGAACAGGCCGACCGTGGTGGCGTCCGCCCCGTGGCGGCTCGACTTGTCCTTGAACTGGGTCATGCGGCTGGCCTCGCCGAAGCCGGTCAGCGTGTTCAGCACCCACGCCAGTTGGGCGTGAGCCGGCACATGCGACTGCACGAACAGGGTGGATGCCGACGGGTCGATCCCGGCAGCGATGTACTGGGCGGCGGTACCCCGGGTCTGCCGGCGCAGCTCAGCGGGATCCTGCGCGACCGTGATCGCGTGCAGGTCGACCACGCAGAACACCGCGTCACTGGTGGCCTGCATCCTCTTCCACTGGAGGAGAGCCCCGATGTAGTTGCCGATCTGGAGCGAATCGGCGGACGGCTGCATGCCGGAGAACAAGCGGGGTTTGGAGGTCATACGGCAATTCTTTCAGTTACAACAGGTAATCGACGACAACGGGAGTGTGGTCCGACCAGCGCTGGTCGTGGGCGGCGGCCCGGTCGACGGCGTAGCCCGTGACGGTGGCCGCGAGTGCCGGTGTCGCCATCTGGTAGTCGATCCGCCATCCGGTGTCGTTGTCGAAGGCCTGCCCGCGCCAGCTCCACCAGGTGTACGGCCCGTCGACCTCTCCGGCCTGGGCGCGCCCGATGTCGATCCAGCCGAGGCCCTTGCCGACGGAACCGTCGGCACCTTCGACGTCTTCGCCCAGGGGGCCGAAGAACCGGTCGAAGTACGCGCGCTCCTCGGGGAGGAAGCCGGCCCGCTTGACGTTGCCCTTCCAGTTGCGAATGTCGAGCTTGGTGTGTCCGACGTTGAGGTCGCCGAGCACGACAGCATGGTCGCTGTGTGCCGCGAGCTCCGGCAGTCGCGCGGTCATCGCATCCAGGAACTTGTACTTCTCGACCTGCTTCGGGGTGTCGGCGACGCCGGAGTGCACGTAGGTGCTCACGACCGTGATCACCTTGTCGCCCACCTCGTAGTCGGCCTCCAGCCAGCGCCCGGCGCTGTCGAAGTCCGGGTCTCCCAGGTCGACGCGGTGGATGGAGGCCCCGCCCCCGTGGGCCCCAGCCCTGCTGGCCAGTGCCACGCCGGCACGCCCCTTGGCGGTTGCCGGGTCGTGCAGGATGTCCCACTCCGGTCCGAGCAGGTTTTCCAGGTCTTCGGTCGACGCCCGCACCTCCTGGATCGCCAGGATGTCGACGTCGCGGCCGTCGAGCCAGGCGCCCATTCCCTTGCGGTAGGCGGCTCTGATTCCGTTCGTGTTGATGGTGGCGATGCGCAGGGGGGTGGTCATTCAGCCAGCCTACCGACGACCTCCGTCATGCTTCCGCCGCATCATCACGCGACGCCACCAGGGCAGCGACCGCCTCAGTTTCTCTTCGGCTTCCACCTTCCTGGCCTCTCGTTCCTGAGCGCGTTCCTGTGCTTCCTTGCGCCGTTCTTCGGCGACTTTCGGGTCGGGGATGATCCCGGCATCCGTCATCCCGACCGCGATCCAGGATGCCGCCAGCAGGATCACCTGGCAGATCAGGTTGAACCAGATCAGCAGGCCGATGATGAGGGCGAAGGATGCCAGCAGCGGGTTGCGGGACGCGCCACCCAGCAGCGCCGACCCGAGCACTTTGAGCACGCCGAGCCCGGCAGCCCCCAATAGCGCCCCGGCAGCGAGGCGGCGCCACGGGATGGACAGGCCGGAGAGCAGGCGGTACAGGGCGGCAAGCGCCACCGTGTCGAGCAGGAACATCAGAATGAGGCCGACGGCCCGGCCGGCGACAACTGCGAACAACGACTTCTCACCGATGCCGAGAAGGTCGAGCATTCCGGTCACCGCCTGCGTGCTGAACACCAGCAATGCCGATGAGATCAACAAAGCCGCACCGAAACCGATGCCGAGTCCCACGTCTTTCAGCTTCAGCAGGAGGAAGTTCAGCATCTCGCCTGGCAGCCCGAACAGGGTGCGGATGGCGTCACGGGCGGATGCCAGCCAGCCCAGCGCAGTGAACAGCAGGCCTCCGAGCGCGATCGCCCCGGTCCAGCTCAGCACGATCCCGGTCTGCAGGTCGTCCGGGTCGACGATGCCCTCGCCGCTGCCGGTGTCGATCAGCCCAGGGACGGACTCGTTCAGCACCCGAAAGAACGCCTGACGGATGTCGGGGTTCGCGTCGACCAGCAGTCCGGCGACAGAGAACCCCACCCAGAGTGCGGCGAACACGGCGAAGATCGCCTGGAAGGAGAGCCCGCCGGCGAGCAGCGGCCCGCGGCTCTCGGTGTAGTGCAGGAAGACCCGCACCGGCCGGAACCCTTGCGCCCAGGCGATGAGCTTCTGCAGCTTCTGCTTCATCCTTCGAGACTAATCAGGCTGCGCCGGGCCGTGTCTGACCTGGCGCTTCACGCATCCGCCGCCATCCGTCAACAGGATGGATTCGGGAACGCGCCCTCCAGACATCCGTTTCCATGGGATGTCGGCCATTTCATCCTGTTGACGGAGGTAGGAACGGGTTTCTCAGTGCGGTGGGAGCGAGCGGCCTGAGAGCGAGTTCAGTCGGCGTCGAGTTCGGATGCGATCAGTTCGGCCAGTTCGTCGGCCTGCGCTTCCGCGTCATCGCCGGACACCGTGAGGGTGAGCTCATCGCCGGCGTTCACGCCCATCGCGAGCAGCATGAGCACGCTCGCGGCGTTCGCCCTCTTGCCGGTCGCCGCCTCCAGGGTGACGGCATGGCCGCTGTCGGCTGCCGCTTTGGCGATCGTGGCGGCCGGCCGGGCGTGCAGCCCGACGGCCGAGCCGAAGGTGACGCTGCGCTGAACTTCGGTCATTTGTGTTGCCTCCCTGGAGTTGTGACCATGCTACGGGGCGACCTTCGCTGCCGACGGTTGCCCGGCCAGTACGACGTCCGGCCCCGCCGCCTCGACCTCGGTGATGAGGTCTCGGTTGACCGCAGCATCCGTGATGATCGTGTCGATGGCGGCCAGCGGGGCGATGCGTCCGAACTCTTCGCGCCCGAACTTGCTGTGGTCGGCCAGCACGATGCTGCGCCTGGCCGCCTTGATCATGGCCGACTTGACTGCGGCTTCGGCGATGTTGTGCGTGGTCAGCCCGCGCTCCGGTGTGATGCCGTTGACGCTGAGGAACGCCACGTCGACGCTGACCATGCTCACCATCTGGTGCGTCCAGGTGCCGACGGCCGCCCGAGACGACGACCGCACGGTGCCGCCGAGCACGTGCAGTTCGATGTTCTCCCGGTCGGCGAGTGCGATGGCGACGGCGATGGAGTGGGTGACGACGGTGAGCTGGCGGTCGAGGGGGAGGAGCTCGGCGAGCTTGATGGTGGTGGTTCCGGCGTCGATGATGATGGAGCCGCCGTCCGGCAGCTCTTCCAGTGCGGCAGTGGCGATGGCCATCTTCTCGTCGGCCAGGATCTCGTTGCGGTCGCTCACCGCCCGCGTGATGGTGATGCGCTCCACCGGGATGGCGCCGCCGTGTGCACGACGAACCAGCCCGCGGCGTTCGAGTGAGGTCAGGTCGCGGCGGATGGTCTCTGGAGTGACTTCGAGCAGTTCAGCCAGCTCGCGAACATCCACTCTCCCGTTGCTTCGTGCCTGTTCGAGGATGGCCTGGTGCCGCTCGGGTGCGTACATTCTGACTCCGCTGTCGGGGTGGTTGCTAGCTCTGATTGTGGCGGACCACGGTCAAACCATCATAAACAAATGTCTGCTTGATTAGTTTTATCTCCGAATTTGTTTGTTTGTCAACGAGTTTCAGGTTATTGTCATGGGCAAAGCTCCATGGTCGGATCATCGCTCATGGGCCGGATAAGGGAGTCACCCATGCGGGAACTGCACGGAATCGGAGTGGGACGCTCGGTCGCGTTCGGCCCCGTCTTGCGGATGCCCGACCCGCTGACCGAACCGGCCGAAACACCGCGAACGGCGGATGCCGACACCGAGCGTTCCGCGGTCACCGCCGCCCTCGCATCCGTCGCCGCCGAATTGAACGAACGCGGCCGGCAAGCCGGGGAAGAAGCGCAGGGAGTGCTCGAAGCGCAGGCGATGATGGCGCAGGACCCGGGCCTCATCGACGATGTGAACGCCCGTATCGAGGCGGGAAGCACTGGAGAGCGAGCAGTCTTCGACGCGTTCGCCGGCTTCCAGGAGATGCTCACCGCCATGGGCGGCTACATGGCCGAGCGGGCAGCCGACCTCGGCGACGTCTCCCAGCGGATCATCGCCACCCTGCGCGGGGTTCCCGCACCCGGCGTCCCCACCTCCGACCAGCCGTTCGTGCTGGTGGCGCACGACCTCGCCCCAGCCGACACTGCCCTTCTCGACCTTGCCAAAGTTGTCGCGCTCGTCACCCGCGACGGCGGACCGACCTCCCACACGGCGATCCTGGCCAGGGCGAAGGCGATCACCGCCGTGGTCGGGGTGGTGGATGCGGACGACCTCACCGATGGAACGCTGGTACTGGTCGATGCGGCCTCCGGAATCGTGACGGTATCGCCCGACGCAAGCCAGATCGCTGCGGCCGAAACCCGCACCGCCGAACTGCAGGCGATCAAGGCCGCACCGATCACCGATGGTGCGCTGGCCGACGGCGAGAAGATTCCGTTGCTGGCCAACCTCGGCTCGCCCAAGGACGCTGCGACCGCCGTCGAACTGGGAGCGGAGGGCGTCGGCCTGTTCCGCACCGAGTTCCTCTTCCTCGACGCGAAGACCGCGCCCACTGTCGAGCAGCAACTGGCCGACTACACCGCAGTGCTGGATGCCTTCCCCGGCAAGAAGGTCGTGGTGCGCTGCCTCGATGCGGGCGCAGACAAGCCGCTCAGCTTCCTGAACGACGCCGACGAGGAGAACCCGGCGCTCGGCCTCCGTGGGCTCAGGGCACTACGGGCGAACGAGCAGATCCTGCGTGACCAGCTCACCGCCCTGGCCCAGGCGCAGGAGGCGACCCAGGCGGAACTCTGGGTGATGGCCCCGATGGTCGCCGACGTGGAGGAGACCGAGTACTTCGTCGCGCTGGCGAAAGAGCTGGGCATCCGCGTCGCCGGGGTGATGGCCGAGATCCCGTCGCTCGCCCTGATGGCCGACCAGGTGGCATCCGCCTCAGACTTCGTCAGCATCGGCACCAACGACCTCACCCAGTACACGATGGCGGCCGACCGGATGCTCGGCACGGTGGCCTCGTACCAGGACCCGTGGCATCCGGCCGTCCTTCGACTGGTCAAGATGCTGGGGGACGCCGGCAAGGCATCCGGAACCCCCGTCGGCGTCTGCGGTGAAGCGGCCGCGGACCCGCTGCTGGCCGTCGTGCTGGTCGGGCTCGGCGCGACCTCCCTCTCGATGACCCCGGCCGCGCTCGCCGACGTCCGGGCCGAACTCTCCCGGCACACCCGGGTCGAGGCTGAGGCGCTCGCCGCAGCAGTACTCACCGCACCGACCGCGGCGGCAGCACGGGCCACCGCGGCGACGTCCCCCTGATCGCACCACCCATCCATCAAAATCCCGAAGAAAAGGAAACCGTCATGACAACGGAGTCACAGCCCCGCACCCGCGGTGGCGCACGTGTTGGTGTGCAGAGATTCGGCACCTTCCTCAGCGGCATGATCATGCCGAACATCGCCGCGTTCATCGCCTGGGGCCTCATCACCGCGCTGTTCATCCCGACCGGGTGGACGCCGAACGAGACCCTGGCGAGCCTCGTCGGCCCGATGATCACCTACCTGCTGCCGCTGCTCATCGCGAACACGGCGGGGCGGATGATCTACGACACCAGAGGAGGCGTCGTCGCCACCATCGCCACCATGGGCGTCATCGTGGGAACCGAGATTCCGATGTTCCTCGGGGCCATGATCATGGGACCGCTCGCGGCGTGGCTGATGAAGCAGACCGACAAGCTGTGGACGGGCAAGATCAAGCCCGGCTTCGAGATGCTGGTCGACAACTTCTCCGCCGGCATCCTGGGCGCGATCCTCGCCGTACTCGGCTTCTTCGGCTTCGGGCCGGTCATCCAGGGGCTGAGCAACGCCCTGGAGGCGGCAGTCGACTGGCTGGTGTCGCTGTCGCTCCTGCCGCTGCTGTCGATCTTCGTCGAGCCGGGCAAGATCCTGTTCCTCAACAACGCGATCAACCACGGCGTCTTCACCCCGATCGGAACACAGCAGGCCACCGAGACCGGCAAGTCGATCCTGTTCCTGGTCGAGGCGAACCCCGGTCCGGGTCTTGGTCTGCTGCTCGCGTTCGCTTTCTTCGGAATCGGGATGGCCAGGGCAAGCGCGCCAGGTGCGATCATCATCCAGTTCCTGGGTGGTATCCACGAGATCTACTTCCCTTACGTGCTGATGAAGCCGATCCTGGTGCTGTCCGTCATCGCCGGTGGCATGACCGGTGTCGCGACCAACGCCCTGTTCCAGAGCGGCCTGCGAGCGCCCGCCTCGCCGGGGAGCATCTTCGCGGTGCTGATCCAGACGGCCAACGACAGTTTCCTGGGAGTCATCCTCTCGGTGATCCTGTCGGCTGCGGTGTCCTTCATCATCGCCGCGATCATCCTCCGCGCCAGCCGCAAGAAGGACCTGGCCGCCGGTGGCGGCGACCTGTCCGCGGCGGTCGCGCAGACCGAGGCGAACAAGGGCAAGAGCTCCGCGGTGCTCGGCAACCTTGCCGGGACCGCAACGGAGGCGAGGATCCAGAAAGTGGTCTTCGCCTGCGACGCCGGCATGGGTTCCAGCGCAATGGGAGCATCCGTCTTGCGTAACAAGTTGAAGAAGGCTGGAATTGAGGGAGTGGCGGTCATTAACCAATCGATCGCCAACCTGGACGAGAGCGCGGACCTGGTCATCACCCACCAGGACCTCACCGACCGGGCGAAGGGCCAGGCCGGCGGAGCAGTGCATGTGTCGGTCGACAACTTCATGAACAGTCCGAAGTACGACGAAGTGGTCGAACTGCTCAGGCAGCAAGGCAACTAGCGAACGAGGGAGTTCCCCATGGGACAAGTACTGCAGCTGAGCCAGATCCGCACCGAGGGCGAGGCCACGACCAAGCTGGAGGCCATGCGCGAAGCGCACGACATCCTGGTCGGGGCCGGGGCGGTCACCGCCGCCTACCTGCCCGCGATGCTGGAGCGCGAGGCATCGGTATCGACGTACATGGGGAACTTCCTCGCCATCCCGCACGGCACCAACGAGTCGAAGGAGGCCATCCTCAAATCGGCGCTCTCGTTCGTGCGGTACGGCCAGCCGATCGACTGGGACGGCAACCCGGTGCACTTCGTGGTCGGCATCGCCGGCGTCGAGAACCAGCACCTGGACATCCTGTCGAAGATCGCCATTGTGTTCTCCGATGAGGACGAGGTGGATGCCCTGTTGAAGGCGTCCAGCGGCGAGGAGATCCTCGACATCCTGGGCGAGGTCAACGCCTGATGAAGGCCGTCCACTTCGGCGCAGGCAACATCGGTCGCGGCTTCGTCGGCCTGCTGCTGCATGAGGCCGGCTACGAGGTGGTGTTCGCTGATGTGAACGCCGAGTTGATCGACGCGCTCGACTCCGCCGATTCTTATGTCGTACACGAGGTGGGGGAGGGGGCTCGCGACCACACCGTCACCGGCTTCCGCGCGATCAACTCTGCGACAAAAACGAAGGAGATCGTCGCCGAAATCGCGACGGCGGATGTCGTCACCACCGCTGTCGGGCCGAACATCCTTCGTTTTGTCGCGCCGCTGATTGCTGAGGCGCTGGCGAAAAGGGCGGATGCTGCGCCGCCGCTGGCCGTGATGGCCTGCGAGAACGCGATCAACGCCACCGACCTGTTGCGCGACGAGGTCTCGAAGGTCGACCCTTTAGTGTTGGGCCGGGCCGTCTTCGCCAACACCGCCGTCGATCGCATCGTTCCGGCGCAAACCGGGGCTGGGCTCGACGTCACCGTCGAGACGTATTACGAGTGGGCGATCGACCGCGCGCCGTTCCGCGGCAACGAGCCGGCCATCCCCGGAGCGACCTACGTCGACGACCTCGAGCCGTACATCGAACGGAAGCTGTTCACGGTGAACACCGGGCACGCCACGATCGCCTATTTCGGGTTCCTGGCCGGCGCATCCGCCATCTCCGATGCCCTCGCGAACTCGTCGGTCGCGGATGCCGTCCGCTCGGTTCTCGACGAGACGAAGACCCTGCTGGTGGCCAAGCACGGCTTGGACGCGGATGCCCAGCAGCAGTACATCGAGAAGATCCTGGTGCGGTTCGCCAACCCGCACCTGCCGGACACGGTCGATCGGGTCGGGCGGCAGCCGCTGCGAAAGCTGGGGCGCAACGAGCGGTTCGTCGGGCCGGCGGCCGAACTGGCCGAGCGTGGCGTGACACCGACCGCGTTGCTGGCCGCGATCGGCGCTGCCCTGCAATTCGACGTGCCGGAAGACGAACAAAGCATCGAGCTGAAGCAGCTGCTCGCCGGCACGACCTCGGAGGAGTTCGTCATGCAGGTGTGCGGCATCGAGTCCGGGCATCCGCTCTTCGACCCCCTGCTGGCGACGGTAGCTGCCGCCCGCGCCGCCTGACCCGACCGCTCTGACCCGGCACGATGACGGTGTTTGTCGACGATGACGGTGGTTCGAGCATCCGCATCGTCGACAAACACCGTCATCGTTGACGCCGCAGTGAGAGCGGCTACGCCTTCCCGCGGATGATCGCCTGCTTCACTTCGGCGATCGCCTGGGTGATCTGGATGCCACGGGGGCACGCCTCGGTGCAGTTGAAGGTGGTGCGGCAGCGCCACACGCCTTCCTTGTCGTTGAGGATGTCGAGGCGGGTCTCCGCCCCCTCATCGCGCGAGTCGAAGATGAAGCGGTGCGCGTTGACGATGGCGGCCGGGCCGAAGTACTGGCCGTCCGTCCAGAACACCGGGCAGCTGGAGGTGCACGCTGCGCACAGGATGCACTTGGTGGTGTCGTCGAAGCGGGCGCGCTCAGCCACCGACTGGGTGCGCTCCTTGCCCTTCTCCACCTTCGAGTTCGTGATCAGGAAGGGCTGAACCTCTTTGAAGGAGTCGAAGAACGGCTCCATGTCGACGATGAGATCCTTCTCCAGCGGCAGGCCTTTGAGCGCCTCGATGTAGATCGGCTTGGAGATGTCGAGGTCCTTGATCAGCGTCTTGCAGGCCAGCCGGTTGCGGCCGTTGATGCGCATCGCATCCGACCCGCAGATCCCGTGGGCGCACGACCGACGGAACGTGAGCGAGCCATCCTGTTCCCACTTGATCTTGTGCAGCGCGTCGAGCACGCGATCGCTCGCGTACATCTGCACGTCGAAGTCCTGCCAGCGCGGTTCCGCATCCACTTCAGGGTCGAACCGGCGGATGATCAGGGTCACCGTGAACGACTGGATCGGCGCCTCGGGTGCCGGGGCTGCTTCGAGGGTTGCCGTGGACATCTAGTACTTCCTTTCCATAGGCTGGTAGCGGGTGATGGTCACCGGTTTCCAGTCCAGCCGAATGTGGTCTGCCGCGGTGGACGAGTGCGGGTCGCCTGCCAGGTAGGCCATGGTGTGCTTCATGTACGTCTCGTCGTCGCGGTCCGGGTAGTCGTCGCGCTGGTGCCCGCCGCGGCTCTCCTTGCGGTTCAGTGCGGAGTAGACGACGACTTCGGCCAGGTCGAGCAGGAAGCCGAGCTCGATCGCCTCGAGCAGGTCGGTGTTGAACCGCTTGCCCTTGTCCTGCACGGCGATCTGCGTGTACCGGGTGCGAAGGTCGCGGATGACTTCGGTCACCTCGGTGAGGGTCTCCTCCGTGCGGAACACCTGGGCGTTGCGGTCCATGTAGTCCTGCAGTTCCTTGCGGATGGCTGCAATGCTCTCGGTTCCGGTGGAGTCGCGCAGCATGGAGATGAGGCTGCGGATCTCGGCGGTGGGGTCCTCAGGAAGCGGCGCGAAGTCGGCATCCTTCACGTATGCGACCGCGTTGTTGCCCGCGCGCTTGCCGAACACGTTGATGTCGAGCAGCGAGTTGGTTCCGAGACGGTTGGACCCGTGCACCGAGACGCAGGCGCACTCGCCGGCGGCGTAGAGGCCGGGGACAACGGTGGTGTTGTCGCTCAGCACTTCGGCGTTCACGGTGGTCGGAATGCCGCCCATCGCGTAGTGCGCGGTCGGCATGACCGGCACCGGTTCGACGACCGGGTCGACACCGAGATAGGTGCGGGCGAACTCGGTGATGTCGGGCAGCTTGGTCTCGAGCACTTCGGCTCCGAGGTGGGTGCAGTCCAGGAACACGTAGTCCTTGTGCGGTCCGCCCCCGCGACCCTCGGCGACCTCTTTCACCATGCAGCGCGAGACGATGTCACGCGGGGCGAGGTCCTTGATGGTTGGCGCGTAGCGCTCCATGAAGCGCTCACCGTTGGCGTTGCGCAGGATGGCTCCTTCACCGCGGGCGCCCTCGGTGAGCAGGATGCCGAGCCCGGCCAGGCCGGTCGGGTGGAACTGGAAGAACTCCATGTCTTCCAGCGGCAGGCCCTTGCGCCAGATGATGCCGACGCCGTCACCGGTGAGGGTGTGGGCGTTGGATGTCGTCTTGAAGATCTTGCCGAAACCACCGGTCGCGAAGATGACAGCCTTACCGCGGAAGACGTGCAGGTCGCCGGTGGCGAGTTCGTAGGCGACCACTCCGGCGGGCTTCCGCACGCCATCGACCTCGGACATGATCAGGTCGAGCACGTAGAACTCGTTGAAGAAGTTGATGCCGTGCTTGACGCAGTTCTGGTACAGGGTCTGCAGGATCATGTGACCGGTGCGGTCGGCCGCGTAGCAGGAGCGACGAACGGCACTCTTGCCGTGGTCGCGGGTGTGACCGCCGAAGCGGCGCTGGTCGATCTTGCCTTCCGGCGTGCGGTTGAACGGCAGGCCCATGTTCTCGAGGTCGATGACCGCGTCGATGGCTTCCCTCGCCAGGATCTCGGCGGCATCCTGGTCGACCAGGTAGTCGCCGCCCTTGACGGTGTCGAAGGTGTGCCACTCCCAGTTGTCTTCCTCGACGTTGGCCAGGGCCGCAGCCATGCCGCCCTGCGCCGCGCCGGTGTGCGAGCGGGTCGGGTACAGCTTGGAGATGACCGCGGTGCTGACGTGCGGGCCGGCTTCGATGGCCGCACGCATGCCGGCGCCTCCGGCTCCGACGATCACCACATCGTGCTGGTGATAGTGGACTCCGTCAACGATCGTCGCCTCGGTTTCGGCCGGAACAGCATCCGCGAACAGGGAGCCGCTCAATTGATGTCCCCACAGAAGCTCGGCAGCAAGTGTGTCGCTTCGGTGACAGGGCAGGCTTCAAAGGTGTAGATCACGAGGGTTCCCAAAACGAGTAGTACGACGGTGGATGCGATGAGCGCACCCTTGAGCACGCGGTGCAGTAACGGGCCACGCGCGTAGTCGTTGATGAGTGTGCGCATGCCGTTGGCACCGTGGATGAGGGCGAGCCAAAGCAGCAGGGTGTCCCAGACGATCCAGAACGGGTCGGCCCACTTGCCGGCGACGAACGCGAAGTCGATCGCGCTGACGCCTTCACCGGCGACCAGGTTGACGAACAGGTGGCCGAAGATCAGCACGACCAGCACGACGCCGCTGGCGCGCATGTAGATCCAGCCCCACTTCTCCCAGTTGACGCCGCGACCGCGACCGCCACGATCCCGCGGAAATTCGATTGCACTCATGACTAACCCCCGAACACGTGCATGAGGTGGCGCGGCACGAACGCGGCCAGCAGGACGATCCAGAGCACGATGACGCTCCAGAACAACGGCTTGTGCAGCTTGGTGCCGAGGCTCCAGAAGTCGATCAGGATGATGCGCAGGCCATTGAGCGCGTGGAATCCGATGGCGGCGACCAGCGCGATCTCACCGAGGCCCATGATCGGGGTCTGGTAGGTGCCGATGACCGCGTTGTAGGCATCCGGGCTCACCCGGAGCAGCGCGGTGTCGAGGATGTGCACCAGGAGGAAGAAGAAGATGGCCACACCGGTGATGCGGTGAAGCACCCAGGACCACATTCCTTCGCGACCCCGGTACAGGGTCCCTGCCGGTGCTTTCAGTCTTGCACGCGGTCTTTTGCCATCTGGTCGGGCTTCGGCCAGGGCTCCCGCCGTAGTATCTGGCACGAGCAACCCTCCTTGCGGATGAATCAGCCCCTGCACGCGGGGCGAGCGAATGTACTTGTCTGGAACCCTCCCAGTCTATTCCCGGTTTCGCCGCTGTTTCCCCACCGCCCCTCGCCTGCGGGTTTCTCCAGCCACGCCCATAGTTCCCGTTCCGGAGGATAGTGCCTGTTCCGCGGGGCACATTCCTCCGGAACGGGAACTATCCTGACGGTCGCTGGCGAATCGCTCGGGCAAGCTACCGTTGGGGGCATGGATGCACTCGATCGGTTCTACTCCGTCATTCCCGCGGGCGGCATCGGCTCCCGGCTCTGGCCGCTGTCCCGGGCGGATGCGCCCAAGTTCCTCCACGACCTGACCGGCACCGGCAAGACCCTCCTGCGCGGAACGTGGGAGCGGCTCGAACCGATCAGCGGTGCCGAGCGCATCATGGTCGTCACCGGTCGCGCCCACCGTGCGGCGGTGGAGGAGCAACTGCCCGGCCTGCTCGACCACAATGTCGTGCTCGAGAGCGAGCCGAAGGATTCGTCCGCGGCGATCGGACTGGCCGCGGCCATCCTGAACCATCGTGAACCGGGCGTGATCATCGGCTCCTTCGCTGCCGACCATGTGATCACGGATGTTCGTGGTTTCCGCCGCGCGATCGTGGAGGCGGTTGCTGCCGCCGATGCCGGCTACATCGCGACGATCGGTATCACCCCGACGGAGCCTGCGATCGGTTTCGGGTACATCCACTGCGGCGATCGGCTGACCATCGATGGCGCGCCATCCGCTTTCGCTGTCGACACTTTCGTTGAGAAGCCGGACTTCGAGGTGGCCGAGCGGTACCTGGCCGAGGGCGACTACCTGTGGAACGGCGGCATGTTCATTTCCCGGGCGGATGTTCTGCTCACCCAGTTGGGGGAGTCGCGCCCCGAACTGCTGGAGGGCCTGGACGAGCTGGCCCGCGACTGGGACACTCCGCGCCGCGGGGCGACCGTCGACCGGGTGTGGCCGAAGCTGGAGAAGATCGCCATCGACTACACGGTCGCCGAGCCCGCCGCGAAAGCCGGCCGCCTCGCGGTCATCCCCGGGGACTTCGACTGGGACGATGTCGGGGATTTCGCCTCCATCGGCAAGCTGCATTCGGGCGGTCGGTCGTCGAACCTGGCGATCCTGGGCGACAACGCCCGCGTGCTGGCGGATGCGTCGAGCGGCGTGGTGGTGAGCCAGAGCGGGCGGTTGATCTCGCTGATCGGCGTCACCGACATCGTCGTGGTGGATACACCAGATGCCCTGCTGGTGACGACGACAGCCAACGCCCAGCGGGTGAAGGCCGTCGTCGACGCGCTCAAGTTCTCCGGCCGCGGCGACGTTCTATAGTGGCGATGACCTCCCGCATCCCGCTCATCATCGACACCGACACCGCCCAGGACGACTGTGTCGCCCTGCTGGTCGGCCTCCTCGACCCGCTCGCCGACCTGCGGGCGATCACCATGGTCGCCGGCAATGTCGGCTTCGACCGGCAGTTGAAGAACGCCTACCTCACCCTGAACGCGGCGGGCCGCCTCGGCGATGTGCCGATCCACCTGGGCTGCCGACGCCCGCTGGTGCGTGAGTGGGTGTCCGCCGAGAACGTGCACGGCGATGGTGCCGGCGGCCTGGAGATGGACTTCGATGGTCTGCTCCCCGAACAGCAGCACGGGGTGGATGCCCTCATCGAGCTGGCAGCGGAGTCGCCGGGCGAGCTGACCATCGTCTGCATCGGTCCGCTCACCAACATCGCGATGGCGACCGTCAAGGACCCGGAGTTCGTCAGCAACGTGAAGGCCCTCTACATCATGGGCGGGTCGAACAACGGGCGGGGCAATATCACCGCCGCCGCCGAGTACAACTTCTATGTGGATCCGGAAGCTGCCGAGACGGTGTTCAAGGCGGGGTTCGACGTGACGGTGGTCCCGTGGGACCGCCTGACCCTGCGCGACGCCGTCTTCTCCCGGGAGCAGCTGGACGAGGTTGGGCGGATCGGCACCGGGCTCTCCGACTTCTTCGTGCGGGTCGTCGGATCGACGCTCGCGTTCGACGAGAGCGTGGGGATCGCCGGGTCCACGCATCCGGACTCCCTGACGGCCGCCGTGCTGCTGCATCCGGAACTGGTCACCGGTGACGCCCAGTACGCGGTGGCGATCGAAACCGCATCTGAGCTGACCCGCGGCTACTCCGCGATGTCGTGGGGTGTTCACGGGCTGCCGGGGAATGCCAGGGTGATCGAGTCCATCGACTCGGATGCCTTTTTCCGGTATGTGATTTCGCTGCTGGAGCGGCACGTCGTTCCGCAGCGTCGATTCCACTGAACCGGCATGCTCAAATGAGCGCATCCCAGCTTGGTAACGTCTCGGTTACCGTCACCGGATTCGCTCAGCCCGTCGGTAACAATAGGTAATCTGATTCACATCCGCCCTGGTATGGCCGGGGCTTGCATCTGGAGGAAATCTAGTGAACGTAATCACTCGCAAGCGCGGGCTTGCCGGGATGGCCGTCATCGGCGCCGCCGGTATGCTCCTGGCTGGTTGTGCAGCCGCCCCTGACGACACCGAAGCCCCGGTCGACGAAGTCGACTACCTGGCTTGCGCCGTTTCCGACGAGGGCAGCTGGAACGACAAGAGCTTCAACGAGGCAGCCTATGAAGGCCTGCTCAAGGCGGAGTCCGAGCTGGGCGTGCAGGTCAGCGACGCTGAGTCCCACTCGATCGAAGACTTCGAGCCGAACCTCGCCGCCATGGTCGCTGAAGGCTGTGACGTCACCTTCGCGGTCGGCTTCAACCTGGTCGGCCCGGTCAACGCAGCAGCCGCAACCAACCCCGAAATGAACTTCGTCACCATTGACGGATGGTCGGAAGGCAACGCCAACCTCAAGCCGATCGAGTACGCGACGCAGGAGTCCAGCTACCTCGCCGGCTACCTCGCAGCCGCCTACAGCACCTCGAAGGTCGTCGGCACCTACGGCGGAATGAACATCCCCGGTGTCACCCCGTTCATGGACGGCTTCTACTACGGCGCCAAGGCGTACGAGGCTGAGACCGGCACTCCGGTGACCGTGCTCGGCTGGGACCCGGCCACTCCGGACGTCGGTGACTTCGTCGGCAACTTCGAAGACACCGGTGTCGCGAAGAGCATCAGCGCAGGCCAGATCGAGAAGGGTGCAGACGTGATCTTCCCGGTCGCCGGCAGCCTCTTCAGCGCCACCTCCGAGGCGATCAACGAGTCCGGCAAGGACATCGTCTTCATCGGTGTCGACAAGGACATCGCGCTGACCAGCCCGGAGTACGCAGACCAGGTCCTGACCTCGGTTGAGAAGAAGATGACGGATGCCGTCTTCGACGTCATCAACGAAGCGATCGAGACCGGCGAGTTCAACGGTGAGGCCTACCTCGGCACGCTGGAGAACAACGGAACCGGCCTGTCCGAGTTCTACGACTTCGACAGCAAGATCGGCGCTGAGGTCAAGACCAAGCTCGATGAGCTGAAGGCCGGCATCATCGATGGCAGCATCGACCCGATGGCGTAACCAGAAGCACTAGCTGGACCTGAGTCGCCGGGGCGGAATCCCGCCCCGGCGGCTTGTTTCATTCAATGACGAACTGCTGGCAGAATCGGGGCACCATGAAACTCGAATTGCGTGGCATCACCAAGCGCTTCGGCGCCTTGGTGGCCAACGATCAAATAGACCTCACCATCGAACCCGGAGAAATCCACTGTCTCCTCGGTGAAAACGGAGCCGGCAAGTCAACGCTGATGAACGTGCTCTACGGCCTCTACCACGCAGAAGAGGGCGAAATCCTGGTGGACGACGAGCCCGTCGTCTTCCACGGTCCTGGCGACGCCATGGCCGCCGGTATCGGCATGGTGCACCAGCACTTCATGCTGATCCCCGTCTTCACGGTTGCCGAGAATGTCATGCTCGGGCACGAGCCCACCAAGGGCGCCGGTGTGCTCGACCTGGCAGCGGCGCGTGACCTGGTCGGCAAGATCTCGGCACGCTTCGGATTCGACATCGACCCGGATGCCCTGATTGAAGACCTGCCCGTCGGTGCCCAGCAGCGGGTTGAGATCATCAAGTCGCTGGCCCGTGACGCGAAGGTGCTCGTGCTGGATGAGCCGACCGCCGTGCTGACGCCGCAGGAGACCGACGAGCTCATGGTCATCATGCGCCAGCTCGCCGACGCCGGCACGTCCATCGTCTTCATCACCCACAAGCTGCGCGAGGTGCGCGAGGTTGCGGACCGCATCACGGTCATCCGCCTCGGCAAGGTGGTCGGCACGGCTGACCCGAGCGCATCGACCACCGAACTCGCATCCCTCATGGTCGGTCGCGAGGTCGACCTGACGGTCGACAAGGACGCACCGAAGCTCGGCGCTGAGTCGTTCGTCGTCAAGAACCTGACCATCGTCGACAAGAAGGGCACACCCCTTCTCGATGACATCTCCTTCTCGATCCGGGCGGGAGAAGTGCTGGCCATCGCCGGTGTGCAGGGCAACGGCCAGACGGAATTGACCGAGGCCATCCTGGGACTGCGCCACGGCGTCAAAGGCTCGGTGATGCTCGACGGAGAAGAGCTGCTCGGTGACTCGGTGCGCAGCATCCTCGACGCCGGTGTCGGCTTCGTTCCGGAAGACCGCCAGAAAGACGGCCTCGTCGGAGAATTCACGGTCTCCGAGAACCTCATGCTCGACCGCAGCCACGGGGAGCCGTTCGCCAGGTACGCGAACCTGCGTCTCGGGTTCCGCGAAGATTTCGCAGGCAAGGCGATTGACGAATTCGACATCCGCACTCAAGGTTCTGACACCCTGGCCGGCCGCCTGTCAGGCGGAAACCAGCAGAAGGTCGTGCTGGCGCGGGAGCTCTCCCGGGAGCTGCGGTTGCTCGTCGCCTCGCAACCGACCCGTGGTTTGGATGTCGGGTCGATCGAGTTCGTCCACGAACGGATTATCAAGACTCGAGACTCCGGACTCCCGGTGCTCATCGTCTCCACCGAGCTCGACGAAGTCGTCGGCCTCGCTGACCGGATCGCTGTCATGTACCGCGGTCGCATAATCGGCATCGTCGGGGCTGACACGCCTCGGGCGAAGCTCGGCGAAATGATGGCGGGGATCGCAGCATGACCGAACAACTCATTCCCCCGGTCGCCGAAGAGGAACCGGCCAAGATCGCCCAGAAGTCGACCATGAACCAGGTGCTCCGCGAGATCATGGGCGGCGGAATCGTTCGCACCCTGCTCGCGATCCTGTGCGGCTTCATCGTCGGCGCGATCCTGATCGCCGCCACCAGCGAGGATGTCTCGCGGGTATCCGGATACTTTTTCTCGCGCCCGATGGACACCTTCTCCGCCGCCTGGGGTGCGATCACCGACGGCTACGGCGCGCTGTTCCGCGGTTCGATCTACAACGCCAACGCGAACAACTTCGCCACCGCGATCCGGCCGCTCACCGAGACGCTCCGCCTCGGGGCGCCGTTGATCGCATCCGGACTGGGCATCGCGCTGAGCTTCCGCGTCGGACTGTTCAACATCGGTGGCCAGGGACAACTCCTGATGGGTGTCGTGTTCGCGGGCTTCGTGAGCTTCGCCTGGCCGATGCCGCCCGTGCTGCACCTCGTGGTGGCGATCGTCTTCGGAATCCTCGGCGCAGCACTCTGGGGCAGTATCGTCGGCCTCCTGAAGGCGACCTCCGGCGCGCACGAGGTCATCGTGACCATCATGCTCAACTACGTCGCGGTCAACCTGGTGACCTGGCTCATGCGGTCCGGCATTCTCCATGACCCGGCCGCCGCGGGCAACCCGCAGTCGATCGCACCACTGGAGACGGCGCAACTGCCCCGCCTGCTCGGCGACGGCTTCGCCCTGCACGCCGGATTCCTGCTCGTCGTCGCCGCAACCATCCTTTATTGGTGGCTCATGGAGCGATCGACGATCGGCTTCCGGTTCCGCGCGGTCGGCATGAACCCGAATGCCGCGAAGACCGCCGGCATGAACGTGCCGAAGATCTACATCATCGCCATGGCATCCAGCGCCGCATTCGTCGGTGTCGCCGGAGTCAACCAGGTACTGGGACGGGCGAGCGGGGTCACCCCCAGCATCGACGCCGGTATCGGGTTCGATGGCATCACGGTCGCGCTCCTGGGAGCCGGCGGCGCTGTCGGCATCTTCTTCGCCGGGCTGCTGTTCGGCGCCATGAAAGCGGGCAGCCCGTCGATGCAGATCGCGGATGTCTCCCCAGAGGTTCTCCTCGTCGTGCAGGGTGTCATCGTGCTCTTCATCGCGGCGCCGCCACTGGTGAAGGCGATCTTCCGATTGCCGAAACCGGTGCACGACGGCCCCCTCAGTCAAGGCTGGCGGCGTCTCACGAGCAAGGACCGCATCACTGCCTACGCAAGCAAAGAAGAGGCAAGCAAATGACGACAGCGACTGCACCCGCCCCGGCCGCCGCCTCCACCGAGACAATGCTGCTGGCGCCCCGCAGCTGGAAGGCCCCGATCTCACTCGCGGTCTTCGCCGTACTCGCTCTCGTCGCATTCGGATTCGCTGGCGAGTCACAACAGGTGACGTTCACCTGGACGGCCAGTGGTGACGACGTCGTCATCCCCAACTGGGTCGAGGATGCCAAGCGCATCGGCATCGTGCTCGGTCTCGTCATGCTGGTCATGAGCGGCCTCTCCGCCTGGTGGACCTGGAATCGCCGGGCGACGCCGATCTGGTTCATCATCGTGTTCGGTGTCTTCTTCATCACGACTCTGCTCGCGTCAGTGGGTGCTGGTGGGCGAGTCCCGGTCATCTACCTGGCGACCGGAGCGCTCGCGCTGGCCGTGCCCGTCGTGCTTGGAGCCCTCGCCGGGGTCATGGGCGAACGGGTCGGGGTCGTCAATATCGCGATCGAAGGCCAACTGCTCATGGGAGCCTTCGCGGCGGCCGTCATCGGAACGGTGACCGGCAGCCTGCTGCTCGGTATCGCATCCGCCATGATCGCCGGAGCGCTGGTCGCCATGGTCCTGGCCTCGTTCTCCATCAAGTACCTGGTCGACCAGATCATCGTCGGTGTCGTGCTGAACGTGCTGGTCGCCGGCATCACCAGCTTTTTCTACTCGGCGGTGCTTGCCGGCAACGCGCGGGAGACGAACTTCCCGGGCACGCTTCCGTTCATCCCGATCCCCGGACTGTCGGACATCCCGCTGATCGGGCCGATCTTCCTCGACCACCGCATCACCACGTACCTGATGTTCATCCTGGTGCCGGTGATCGGGTTCCTGATGTACAAGACGCGGTGGGGCCTTCGCCTGCGGGCCGTCGGCGAGCATCCGCTGGCCGCGGACACCGTGGGCATCAACGTGAACCGCACCCGGTTCTGGGTGATGACGCTCGGTGGCCTGGTCGCCGGGCTCGGCGGCGCCGCGCTCAGCATCGGGTCGGTCGGACCGTTCATCCGCGACATGAGCGCCGGGCAGGGGTACATCGCCCTCGCCTGCGTCATCCTCGGCCGGTGGAACCCCTGGTACGCCTCCGCTGCAGCGCTGCTGTTCGGGTTCTCCCGGATCTTCCAGATCTGGGCCGGGCAGTCCGGCTCCGGCATCCCGTCGGACTTCATCGCCATGATCCCGTACGTGGTCACCCTGATCGCCGTCGCCGGCTTCGTCGGCAAGTCGATCGGCCCGGCCGCCGTCGGCAAGCCTTACGTGAAGTCATGACCATCGACTGGGATGGCCTCCGGGAGGTCGCGAACGCCGCGATGCGGAAGGCGTACGTGCCGTACTCGAACTTCCCGGTGGGGGCAGCGGCCATTGTGGACGACGGTCGCATCGTGAGCGGATGCAACGTGGAGAACGCCTCATACGGTGTCGGCCTGTGCGCGGAGTGCTCGCTCACTTCCGATCTGTTCATGAGCGGAGGCGGCAAGCTGGTCGCGTTCACCTGCGTCGACGGCAACGGGAACGTGCTCATGCCGTGCGGCCGATGCCGGCAGCTGCTCTACGAGCACTCCGCCGACGGAATGCTGCTCGAGACGGTGTCCGGCATCCGCACCATCGACCAGGTGCTGCCGGATGCGTTCGGTCCCCGCCAGCTGGACGACTACGCCACCAGCTGACCCTCCCCGGCACCCACCGCAATTGAGGGCTCTTATGTGCCATCCGCAGTGAATGAGGGAGTTTTTCACGCGGATGAGCGTGTTTCTCCTCCCTGAACGCTGCACCGAATCTGACAGGCTGGAATCATGAGCACTATCGAACCGTTCGACGTCGTCGACCTCATCCACGTCAAGCGCGATCGCGGCGCCCTCTCCACGGAGCAGGTGAACTGGCTGGTGGATGCCTACACCCGCGGCTATGTCGGCGACGAGCAGATGGCCGCGATGGCGATGGCGATCTTCATCAACGGGATGGAGCGCCGGGAGATCCGCGACCTCACGCTGGCGATGATCGCCAGTGGCGAGACGATGAACTTCGATTCGCTGTCGAAGCCAACCACCGACAAGCACTCGACCGGCGGTGTCGGCGACAAGATCACGCTCCCGCTCGCGCCACTCGTCGCATCCTTCGGCGTCGCTGTTCCGCAACTGTCCGGACGCGGCCTCGGCCACACCGGCGGCACGCTCGACAAACTGGAGAGCATCCCCGGCTGGCGCGCCGACCTCAGCAATGAGGAGTTCTTCGCCCAGCTGGAGAGTGTCGGCTCGGTCATCTGCGCCGCCGGCGCCGGCCTCGCCCCGGCCGACAAGAAGCTGTACGCCCTCCGCGACATCACCGGAACGGTCAACTCGATTCCGCTGATCGCCTCGTCGATCATGAGCAAGAAGATCGCTGAGGGCACCGCCTCCCTGGTGCTCGACGTGAAGTTCGGCTCCGGCGCGTTCCTGCAGGACCCGGCGCTGAGCCGCGAGCTGGCCGAGACCATGGTGGCGCTGGGCAAGGATGCCGGGGTCGCCACGATCGCGCTGCTCACCAACATGCACGTGCCGCTGGGTAACGCGATCGGCAACGCCAACGAGGTGCGGGAGTCGGTCGAGGTGCTGGCCGGTGGCGGACCGGCGGATGTCGTGGAACTCACCGTCGCCCTCGCGCGCGAGATGCTCGCCCTGGCGGGCCAGCCCGAAGCCGACGTCGAGGCCGCGCTGAAGGATGGCCGGGCGATGGACACCTGGAACGCGATGATCCGCGCGCAGGGCGGCGACCCGACGGCCGAGCTGCCGATTGCCCGCGAGACGCATGTGGTCACGGCCTCCCGCTCAGGTGTGCTCGTCGCCCAGGAGGCCCTGCCGTTCGGGATCGCCGCCTGGCGCCTGGGTGCCGGCCGCGCCCGCAAGCAGGACCCGGTGCAGCACGCCGCCGGCATCGACCTGCACGCCAAGCCGGGCGACACCGTGACCGAGGGGCATCCACTGTTCACCCTGTCGGCGGATGAGCCGGCCCGCTTCGAGCGTGCCTTGGAGGCACTCGAGGGTGCGTACCGCATCGGGGACGCCGGTGACCAGGTGGAGGACGGCGGCCCGCTGATCGCCGGCCGCGTCGACTAGCCGCACTCGTCCTGAGGGGCTCACCGCAGCATCCGCCCCCTGCTGCCGCAACCACGAGCCTGTTTGTTGACCACGAGCCGTCTCGAGGGCTGTCGCCGTCAACGAACGGGCTCGTGGTCGGCTGCGACGCGGAGCTGGAGCGTTATCACAGGGGCGCCGGAGCATCCGAACCGGTAGATTTGAGGCATGAACACTGCCCCCGAGGTCTTCCTGCTCCAGGGCGGTGGCGTGAACATCAGCGCCCTGCCTAAAGTGTCCCTGCACGATCACCTCGACGGCGGGCTGCGTCCGCAGACCATCATCGAGCTGGCGGATGAGGTCGGTCTCGACCTCCCGGCGGCCGACCCGACCTCCCTGGCCGAGTGGTTCTCCACCAGCGCCGACTCCGGCTCGCTGGTCGAGTACCTGAAGACATTCGACGTCACCACCGGCGTCATGCAGACCACGGACGGGTTGGCGCGCGTCGCCCGGGAGTTCGTCGAAGACCTGCACGCGGACGGCGTGATCTACGGCGAGATCCGCTGGGCGCCCGAGCAGCACCTGACCCGCGGCCTGACCCTCGACCAGGCTGTCGAAGCGGTGCAGGAGGGCCTCGAAGCCGGCGTCGAAGAGGTGCAGCACGCCGGCGGTCGCATCCGCGTCGGCCAGTTGGTGAGCGCCATGCGCCACGCCGACCGCGGGCTGGAGATCGCCGAGCTTGCGGTGCGCCATCGCAACAACGGCGTCGTCGGGTTCGACATCGCAGGAGCGGAGGCCGGCTTCCCGGCCGGGCGGATGCGTGACGCTTTCGACTACCTGGCGACGCACTTCCTGCCGGTGACCGTGCATGCCGGCGAGGCGGACGGGATCGACAGCATCCGCGGCGCCCTTTTCGACGGCCGCGCCCTCAGGCTCGGCCATGGCGTTCGCATTGCCGAAGACGTCGAAATGGACGACGAGGACGGCGAGAACACCTACGTCACGCTCGGACCGGTCGCTGAGTGGGTGAAGGATCGCGGGATCGCTCTCGAGCTGAGCCCGTCGTCTAACCTGCAGACCAACGCCTGGGGCACCGAGCTTGCCGATCATCCGTTCGACCTGCTGTACCAGCTCGGGTTCCGCGTGACCGTGAATACGGACAACCGGCTGATGAGCAACACCTCGCTCAGCCGCGAACTGTCGCTGCTCAGCGACACGTTCGGCTACGACGTCAGCGACCTCGAGGTGTTCCAGTTGAACGCGGCCGAGGCGGCGTTCCTCCCCCTGGAGGACCGCGAGGAGCTGGCCGAAGCGATCAGCGCCGGATTCGAGCAGGCCTGAGGATGGTGCTGCCACCGCTCACCGAAGCCGGAGTCGTGCTGAACGCCGAAGCCGAGGACTGGCGCGCCGCCGTGCGCGTGGCCGGTCACGCCCTGGCCGCGATGGGCTCGGCGCGCGACGGCTACGCCGAGGAGATGATCCGGATGATCGACGAGCACGGTCCGTACGTGGTTATCGCCCCCGGGCTCGCCTTCGCACACGCGCGCCCCGGCCCGGACGTGCTCGCCGACGGGCTGGCCGTCGTGACGCTGAAGGATCCGGTGCCGTTCGGGCATCCGCACAATGACCCGGTTCGCGTGGTGCTGGGGCTCGCCATCCTGCGGGTCGAGACCCACCTGGCATCCGTCGCCGCCATCGCCAACATTTTCAACGATTCGGATGCTGTCAATGCCATCGCCGCGGCGACCACCGCCGACGAGGTGCTGGAGATCATGGGTACCGGCCGGTGAAGATCGTCGCGATCTGCGGGGCCGGGATCGGCAGTTCGGCGATCCTGAAGGTCAACGCGGAGCGCGTGCTGCGACGGCTCGGGATCGACGCGGAGGTGGTTGCGGCAGACGTGGGCACGGTGGTCTCCGTTGCGGACGACGCCCAGGTCATCCTCACGTCGGCCGAGTTCGTGGAGGCGATCGGCAAGACCTATGCGGAAGTGATCGTCGTCGACAACTTCTTCGACACCGACGAGCTCCAGCGGAAACTGCACCGGGCGCTCGGCTGAACCTGCCTCCGCGTAATTCGCGGTCGCTGGCGAGTCTGTTGCCAGCCACGAGTCGGTTCATTCTGCGGGTACTCCGCTCCGGCAACCCACAACTCGGCCCGACTCGGCGACCCGAACTGGTGCCCGAAACTGAAGGAGATCCCGGTTCCAGGGCTGCTTTCCGCGTCAACCGGTCAGCGGCGCGCCGATCTCCCTCGTTTTCGGTGCACGCCACCCGCCGAACACGAGCGCGCCGCTGACCACGGCGAGTGCAGCCCCGGCCGTGCTGAACGCGAACATGAAATACGCGACCGCCACGCCGATCGCCACGACGACGCTGATGCCGACCAGCGCGGGTCCGCGGTACGGCAGCAGCACGCCGGCCATCGTTCCCGCCCAGACGGCGACGAACGCGGGAATGGCGAGGAACAGCCCGCCACTCAGGTCGACACCGGTGGCCCAGGCGAAGCTGGTGACGGCAACACCGAGCCCGCTGATGACCAGCCCGATCTTCGGTCCTGCCCGGCCGGGAGCCCACTTCTGGCCCAGCGCCGCCATCAGCGGCACGGCGGCCAGGTTGCCGCCGGCGGCCATGATCCCCATCGCCTGGGTGGCGGCATCCGTTCCCGCGAGCATGATGCCGGCCACCAGACCGTACCCCAGGGACAACACAGTCATCGCGAAGGCGACCATTGCGAGCGGACGAACACCCCGGCCGGCGGATGCTCGGGTCCGGGTCGCCGGCGCCAGCGTGCGCCCTCGCAGCCCGATCACGAGCATCAGCGCAACACCGACGACGACCGCCGCCGGTGCCGACAGCAGCAGCGGGATCACGAACGGCACGCTGAGCAGACCAATCGCCACACCCATCAACACGCGCGGAATCGGGCGCATCCGCAGCCTGGATGCGACGGCAACGCCGACGGATGCTCCGAGCAGCACGATCGCGCAGGCCGCGGCCGGGATGAACAGCTCGCCGAGCGGGGAGCGGGGTGCACCGGCATCCGCTTCACCGAAGCCGACCGACCAGGAGACCAAGGTGAGCGTGGCGGATGCCATGCCGAGCACGAACGGCGGGATCACCACCAGGCGCGTGCGTGCGCTGAGGAAGAGGAACGCCAGGCTGAGACCCAACGCCGTCGGGGCGATGCCCAGGATGGCTGCGGACCCGAACCCGAAGAGTGGAGCGAGGAAGGCGTAGGCGCCGGCGATGACCGTGATTCCTGCCAAGGCAAGCGAAACTCGGGTGTTCTTCACCCCCGCACTCTAGCGGCGACTAGGCGATCAGGGCCCGCATCCCTGCCTCGAGGTCGGCGACCAGCGCCGTCGCAGCGGCCACCCGCTCGGGTGCCGTGCCATCCGTCGACGATGCGTCGATGTAGATCTTCAGCTTCGGCTCTGTGCCACTCGGGCGCACGATGATGCGCGATCCGCCGGCGAGCCAGATGCGCAGGATGTCGGCGGCAGGGAATGGTCCGAAGCCTCCGGAGAAGTCGTCCATCCGGCTGACTATCGCGCTGCCGATGGTGGCCGGTGGTACCGCCCGCAGAGCGCTCATCACCCGGGTGATCTCGCCCAGGTCGGTCACGCGGATCGAGATCTGCGACGACGCATACGCGCCGAAGGTTGCGGCGAAGTCGAGCAGGTGCTCGTCGAGGGTGCGACCGGATGCCTTCAGCTCGGCCATGAGGCCCAGGAAGTCGAGCGCGGCGGAGATGCCGTCCTTGTCGCGCACCTTGTCCGGGTCGACGAGGTACCCGAGCGCCTCCTCATAGCCGTAGGCGAGGCCGCCGGCGCGGGATATCCACTTGAAGCCAGTGAGGGTGTCGACGTAGTCCAGGTTGAACTTGCGGGCGATCTCCCGGAGTGCCGGCGAGCTGACCACGGATGCGGCGAGCGTGCCTTCTGTGCCGGCCGCCCGCATCCGCATGGCAGCTCGCCAGCCGAGCAGTGAGCCGACCTCGTTGCCGCTGAGTCGTCGCCAGGCCCCGTTGTCGGTGCCGTCCGCGCTCGGGCCGTTCGTTGTGGGCACCGCGACGGCCAGCCGGTCGGCATCCGGGTCGTTGGCGATGATCAGCTCTGCGCCGACGCTGGTCGCGGTGGCGAAGGCCAGGTCGAGGGCGCCGGGCTCCTCCGGGTTGGGGAACGCGACGGTGGGGAAGGTGGCATCCGGCTGGTCCTGCTCGGCCACAACAGTCGGCTCGCCGAAGCCGGCGTCCGCGAACACGCGCCTGGCGGTCTCAGAACCGACGCCGTGCATGGCCGTGTAGACGAAGTTCAGGGGAACGGTCGGGGGAGTGCCGAGTAATACGGTGCGGCGCACATACTCGTCGACCACCTCGTCATCCGCTGCTTCATAGTCGGTGGAGCGCGGCAGGTCGAGCACGATGGATGTGCCGGCGACGGCGCGAATCTGCTCCTCGATGTGGGCGTCGGCGGGGGAGACGATCTGCGCGCCCTGGTCGGCGCCGCCGAGGTAGACCTTGTAGCCGTTGTCGTTCGGCGGGTTGTGCGACGCCGTCACCATGACGCCGGCACTCACGTCGAAATGGCGCACCGCGAAGGCGAGAACCGGTGTCGGCAGCAGACGGGGGAGCAGGATGGCGCGCACCCCGGCGCCGGCCATGAGCTCCGCCGTGTCGGTCGCGAAGATGCGGGAGTTCTTGCGCCCGTCGTAGCCGATGACGACGGATGGGGTCTTTTCGCGGGCGAGCAGGTAGGCGGCGAACCCGGCGGCCGCCTGCGCGACCAGCACGCGGTTCATCCCGTTCGGCCCGGCCTGGATCGGGCCGCGGAGCCCGGCCGTGCCGAACGTGAGCCGGGACCCGAAGCGGCGGCGCAGTTCGGTGATGGCGCCTTCGCTGCCGGTTTCGGCATCCGCTATCAGGGCGCCCAACTCGGTGCGGGTCTCATCGTCTGGATCCTGCGCGAGCCACGCCTTCGCGGCGTCGACGGGGGTCACAGCGCAGCCACGATTCGGGCGAGCAGCGCGCTGATCACCGGCTCGGCCGACCGGCCGGCCTCGATGACCTCGTCGTGGCTGAGCGGGGTGCTCTGGATGCCGGCGGCCAGGTTGGTGACCAGCGACAGCCCGAGGATTTCCATGCCGGACTGCCGGGCGGCGATCGCCTCGAGCGCCGTCGACATTCCCAGGAGGTGGCCGCCCATCGCCTGGGCCATCCTGACCTCGGCCGGGGTCTCGTAGTGCGGGCCCCGGTTTTGCACGTAGACGCCCTCGTCGAGGTCGGGGTCGACGCTGTGGGCGATGGCGCGGAGGCGCTGCGAGTACAGGTCGGTGAGGTCGATGAAGGTGGCGCCCTCCAGCGGGGAGTCAGCCGTCAGGTTGATGTGGTCGCCGATCAGCACGGGAGTGCCGGGGGTCCAGTGCTCCTTGATGCCGCCTGCGCCGTTCGTAAGGATCATCGTCGTCGCGCCGGTCGCCGCCGCGGTGCGCACGCTGTGCACGACCCGGCGCACGCCGTGGCCCTCGTAGTAGTGGGTGCGGGCGCCGATGACGAGGGCACGCTTGCCGCTCGGGAGCAGAATGGACCGCAGCGAGCCGACGTGCCCCTCCAGCGCCGGCCTGCTGAAGCCGGTGATCTCGGTCGCCGGGATGGTCGCGGTGGTCTCGCCGATCAGGTCGGCCGCTTTCGCCCATCCGCTGCCGAGGGTGAGCGCGATGTCGTGCCGGGCGACGCCGGTCTTCTCGGCAATCTCGGCTGCGGCGGTGGCGGCGACCTCGAACGGGTCGGTCGCGAGCTCGTCCAAGATGTGTGGCTGGGTAGGCATCCGTCCACTCTAATTGCCACGGGGTGGTGCCGAAAATGAAGGACATCCGCGCATTGGAGCGCTAATCCGCTCCACAACGGCCGTCTGCGGGGCAGATCTCCTTCATTTTGTGCACGGCGGATGCCTGCGGCGGGTTCGGCAGGCATCCGCGGCTGGGAGAGAATAGGGCAATGGCCAACGAATTCGAGCGCAAGCAGAGCATCGCGATCCTCGGAGGAGGACCCGGCGGGTATGAGGCGGCACTCGCCGGCGCCCAACTCGGCGCCGAGGTCACCCTGGTCGAGCGGGTCGGGGTCGGCGGCTCGGCCGTGCTGACCGATGTCGTACCGTCCAAGACGCTGATCGCCACCGCTGAGGCGGCGAACGCGATCGGCGAGGCGAGCGACCTGGGCGTGCAGATTTTCGCGCGCGGCGGTGATGGCCAGCCGGTTCGCCCGGGCATCGCCGTCAACCTGCACGCCGTCAACCAGCGACTGCTGCGGCTGGCGCGGCAGCAATCCGAAGACATGAAGTCGCAGTTGACCCGTGCCGGCGTGCGCATCGTGCAGGGCGAGGGGCGCCTGGACGGCCCCAACTGCGTCATCGTCGCCAACGGCAAGGGCAAGAACGCGACCGACTTCGACCGCATCGAGGCGGACACACTGGTCATCTCGGTCGGGTCGAGCCCGCGCATCCTGGACTCCGCCATCCCCGACGGCGAGCGCATCCTCACCTGGACCCAGCTCTACACCCTCGAGTCGATTCCGGAGCACCTGATCGTGGTCGGTTCCGGCGTGACCGGGGCGGAGTTCGCATCCGCCTACAACGCGCTCGGCTCCAAGGTGACGCTCATCTCCAGCCGCGACCAGGTGCTGCCGGGCGAGGACGAGGATGCTGCCCGCGTCATCGAGGACGTCTTCACCCGCAACGGCATGAACGTGATGAACAAGTCGCGTGCCAGCAGCATCGTGCGCGACGGCGACACAGTCGTCGCGACGCTGACGGATGGCCGAGTTGTCGAGGGCAGCCACTGCCTGATGGCCGTCGGCTCCGTGCCCAACACCGCAGGCATCGGGCTGGAGGATGCCGGGGTGCAGTTGACGGATTCCGGCCACATCCGGGTCAACCGGGTGGCGCGCACCAGCCTGCCCTCCGTGTACGCGGCCGGCGACTGCTCCGACTTCCTGCCGCTGGCATCCGTCGCCTCCATGCAGGGGCGCACCGCGGTGTACCACGCGATGGGCGACGCGGTGAACCCGACCGAGCTGCGCAACGTGACGTCGAACATTTTCACCCAGCCGGAGATCGCGACCGTCGGCTGGACCCAGAAGCAGATCGAGTTGGGCGAGGTGCGCGGCGACGTGTACAAGTTGCCGCTGGCACAGAACCCGCGCGCCAAAATGATGGGGATCAAGGACGGTTTCGTGAAACTGTTCGCGAGCTCAGGGTCCGGGGCGGTGATCGGCGGCGTGATCGTGGCGCCGAAGGCATCCGAGCTGATCCTGCCGATCTCGATCGCGATCGAGCACCGGCTGACCGTCGACGATGTCGCGCAGGCGTTCGCCGTGTACCCGTCCCTCTCCGGCAGCATCACGGACGCCGCCCGCGCCCTGCACCAGGCCCCGTAGCCCGTCCCGCCGGCCGGGGTCGCCCGCCCGCGCGCCACCCTCCTAACGATGACGGTGTTTGTCGATGATGCGCCCGTTCGATGGAGGGTCATCGTCGACAACTAGTGTCATCGTTTGCTGTGTTGGTACGGCCTCCGCTCCTCCACACCGCCCAGCAGCGCGGGAGTGTCCTCCAAGGTCGACTGCGATCGATTGGTGACTGAATCATCACTAACCATGTCAGGATGCTCAACTACATCAGCGAGGAATGGCGCGACGGACTTGTACTGGCAAGAGAACAGGTGAAGCTGGGCGCGCGAAGTGACTTCTATTCGCGAGTGCAGAAGGGTGATCTCGTTGCGGTGGCGCGGGGTGCGTACGTAACCCAGGAGGCGTGGGCGCAACTCGGTTCAGATTCCCGCTATCGCGCCCGAGTGAAGGCGACTGCTGCGCTATCGCGCCGTCGGCTGGTGTTCTCGCATCACTCCGCCGCAGCATTGTGGCGTCTGCCCATTGTTGGTCACTGGCCCAACCAAGTCCACGTCATTGTGGGGCGGTCCGGAGGAGGGCGGTCGAGCGCGATGGTCGCACGTCACACAGTCGGGATTCCTGCCGACCTTGAAACGATTGACGGGTTGACGGTTACGACGCTTGCGAGAACGGTGGTGGACTGCGCGAAGGTGTTGACATTCGGTCCCGCCGTGGCAATGGCGGATGCTGCGCTTCGCAGAACGGGGCATCCAATCGATGGCCCGCCGCCGACCAAGCTTGTATCAAGCGACCTCGTTCGCGAGGCATCCGTGCTGGCCCTCCGCCAGTCCTCGGCGAAAATCGCGAGAGTGATCGAGTTCGCAAATGGCGCAGCCGATCGACCGGGCGAGTCGTTGAGTCGGGTGAGCATGTTCCGGGCGGGCATCACGATGCCTCGTCTCCAGGTCGAGCTCTTCGGGGCGAGCGGGCGTCGCTATGTTGTCGACTTCTGGTGGCCCCAGTTCGGTGTCATTGGTGAGTTCGACGGCAAGGACAAATACCGCAATCCGGTGTTTCTTCGGGGGCGCACCCCGGAGCAGGCACTTCTTGACGAAAAGGATCGCGAGGACGACTTGCGCGCCGCGGGCCACGCGATGGTCAGGTGGGGGTGGACTGTCGCACGGTCACCTCAACTGCTGGTGAGCAAGCTCACCCGAGCAGGGGTGCACTGAGATGGGTCGTCAACGATGACGGGCTTTGTCGACGATGACGTGCAATCTAACAGGGTCATCATCGACGAAGGACGTCATCGTCGGGTGTCGAGGGGCGCGAGCCGCCGGACTAGACGATGTTGAGCAGCAGGTGCCCGGATGACACGGTCGCGCCGACGGTGGCGTTCACTCCCGAGATGGTCCCGTCTTTGTGCGCGGTCAGGGGTTGCTCCATCTTCATGGCCTCCAACACCAGCACGAGGTCTCCCTTGACGACCTTGTCACCCTCGGCGACCGCGAACTTGACGACGGTCGCCTGCATGGGCGCCTTCACCGAGTCGCCGGTCGCGGTGACGATGGCCCCGCCGCCGGCGCGACGGCGCGGGGGAGCGGTCAGCGCCCCGCCGCCGCTCGGCGCGGAGCCCAGCGACTCCGGCAGGCCGACTTCGATGCGCTTGCCGTCCACCTCGATGACGACGGTGCGCCGCGCCTGTGCCGGCGCCGCGTCTTCCAGCGACCCGCTCCACGGTTCGATCTGGTTGTCGAATTCGGTTTCGATCCAGCGCGTGTAGATGCTGAATGGCGATGAGGTGAAGGCGGGGTCGCGCACGATGGCGCGGTGGAACGGCAGCACTGTCGGGAGTCCCGCCACCTCGAATTCGTCGAGCGCGCGCCGGGAGCGTTCGAGCGCATCCTCGCGGTTGTGCCCGGTGACGATCAGCTTGGCCAGCAGTGAGTCGAACGCGCCGCTGATGACGTCGCCGGTGGTGACGCCGCTGTCGACGCGTACGCCGGGGCCGCCGGGCTTGCGCAGCACGTGCACGGGGCCCGGCGACGGCATGAAGTTTCGGCCCGGGTCTTCCCCGTTGATGCGGAACTCGAACGAGTGCCCACGCGGCGCCGGGTCGTCGTAGTCGAGCGCGCCGCCCTCGGCGATGCGGAACTGTTCCCGCACCAGGTCGATGCCGGTGATCTCTTCGGAGACCGGATGTTCCACCTGCAGTCGCGTGTTCACCTCGAGGAACGAGACGGTTCCGTCGGCGGCGACGAGGAACTCGCAGGTGCCTGCACCCACATAGCCGACCTCGCGGAGGATGGCCTTCGATGAGCTGTACAGCAGGGCGTTCTGCTCGTCGCTGAGGAATGGTGCCGGCGCTTCTTCGACCAGTTTCTGGTGGCGGCGCTGCAGCGAGCAGTCGCGGGTGGAGATGACGACGACGTTGCCGTACTGGTCGGCGAGGCACTGCGTTTCGACGTGCCGGGGCTTGTCCAGGTACTTCTCGACGAAGCACTCGCCGCGTCCGAACGCGGTGATCGCCTCACGGGTGGCCGACTCGAACAGTTCGGGGACCTCTTCGCGGGTGCGGGCGACTTTGAGCCCGCGTCCGCCGCCGCCGAAGGCTGCTTTGATGGCGACCGGCAGGCCGTGGGTGTCGACGAAGTCGAGTACTTCTGCGGCATCCGCCACCGGGTTGAGGGTGCCCGGCGCGAGTGGGGCGCCGACTTTCTCGGCGATGTGCCGGGCGGAGACCTTGTCGCCGAGTTGCTCGATGGCGCTGGGGGAGGGGCCGACCCAGATCAGTCCGGCGTCGATGACGGCCTGGGCGAACTGGGCGTTCTCGGCGAGGAATCCGTAGCCGGGGTGCACCGCATCCGCTCCCGACCGCCTGGCGATGGAGAGGATCTTGTCGATGACCAGGTACGTTTCGGCGCTGGTGGTGCCTTCGAGTGCGTACGCCTCGTCGGCGAGTTTGACGTGCCGGGCGTCCCGGTCCTGGTCGGCGTAGACGGCGACGGTGGCGATGCCGCTGTCTTTCGCTGCCCGGTTGATTCGGACCGCAATCTCTCCACGGTTGGCGATCAGAAGTTTCGAGATACGGGGCATAGTTGTTTAGCCTATTCCGGTTCTGACCCCGCTATTTGGCGAAAGCCCACAAATTTGACGGATGCCTTCGTGGGGATGTCGACAACTTCAGCGGTTCCAGAGTTCGTGCCAGCCCACCCCGAACCCGTCCCGCAGCAGGCTGCGCAGTGTCGGTATGGAGAGTCCGATGACGGTGCTCGGGTTGCCGTCGATGCGGCGGATGAACGCCTGCCCGCGGCTGTCGACGGTGAATGCGCCCGCCACCGACAGCGGCTCCCCGGTGCCGATGTAGGCGTCGATTTCGGCGGCCGTGACGTCGGCCGCGAACTCGACGCTGGCATCCTCGACCGCGCCGATCCCGGCGCAGGCTATGCCGGAGTGCACGCTGCCGGCCCGGTGGTCGATGACCCAGTGCCCGGAGTGCAGCACCCCGGTTCGCCCGACCATCCGCTGCCAGCGCTCCCGCGCGACGGCTGCCGTGTGAGGCTTCCCGTACACGGTTCCGTCGAGCTCGAACGCCGAGTCGCCGCCCAGGATGAACCCGTCGATAGCTGAACCGTCGACCAGTTGCCCGACGACGGCTTCGGCTTTCAGCCGGGCAAGTTCGTACACGGTTTCGGATGCTGTCAGCGGCCTCCCAAGGCCAGCGGCCAGCGAGGCGACTGCCGCCTCTTCGTCCACCCCGGGGCTGATCAGCCCGGCCGGTTCGACGCCCGCCGCGCGCAGTGTCGCCAGCCGTGCCGGTGAGGTGGAGGCCAGGTAGAGGCGCACGCGGGCTCCTATGCTCTAGGGATGGGCGAATGGCAGGGCAGGCAGCTGGAAATCGACGTTACCAACGTAGCTCACGGCGGTATCGCGGTCGGGCGGCACGAGGGCCGGGTGGTGTTCGTCAGCGACGCTATCCCCGGCGAGCGGGTGGTGGCCCGCGTGAGCGACGACTCGAAGGCGAAGTTCTGGCGGGCTGAGACGGTGAGCGTGGTGACCCCGTCTGAGCACCGCCAGGAGCACGTCTGGTCGGCGGCATCCGTCGACCGTGACCCGGATGAGCGTGCGGGCGGCGCCGAGTTCGGGCACATCCGCCTGGATCACCAGCGGGAGTTGAAGCGTCAGGTGCTGGCGGATGCCCTGCAGCGCATGGCCGGAATCGAGAGTCAGGTCGTGGTCGAGCCGATCCCCGGGAACGAGGACGGCACCGGCTGGCGCACCCGCCTGCGCCTGCACGTCGCGGAGGACGGCACCCTCGGCCCGTACGCGGTCCGCTCGCACCGGGTCATCCAGGTGGCGGATGTCCCGCTGGCCACGCCCGAGGTGGCCGCGATCACTCCGCTCGACGAGAAGTTCCCCGGTTCGACCCACGTCGACGTGATTGCCCCGTCGGTGGGCAACGCCTTCGTGCTCGCCGGCGGTGAGAAGACGAAGCAGAAGCGCCACGCCATCACCGAGCAGGTCGGCGACAGGATGTTCCGGCTCGACGTGCACGGTTTCTGGCAGGTGCACCGGTCGGCGGCCCAGACCCTGACCACGGCGGTGCAGGATGCGATCGACCCCGACCTCTTCGACGCCCGGGCGGCGAACCAGGACCTTTACGGCGGGGTCGGCCTGCTGGCCGCCGCCGTCGGCGACCGCTTCGGCAGGCAGACGAGGATCACCACGGTGGAGAGCGACTCTCTGGCCACCGATCACGCCGCCGAGAACCTGGCCGAGTGGCTGGGCGCATCCGGTGTGACGTCCCGCGTCGACCGCTACCTGAACCAGTTGGCGAAGGCGCGCACCAGCCTGGCCGGTGCCACGGTGGTGCTCGACCCGCCGCGTTCGGGAGCGGGCAGGGCGGTCGTCGATTCTCTGGCGTCGCTCTCGCCGTCACAGCTGGTCTACGTCGCCTGCGACCCGGTCGCGCTGGCCCGCGACCTGGGCCTGCTGCAGGAGCGCGGCTACGAACTGACCCGGCTGCGGGCGTTCGACTTGTTCCCGCACACTCACCACGTCGAGGCGGTTGCGACACTGGTGAAGACGGATGCCACGAGGTGAGCGATCGGGTCGCATGGCCTCCCGAAATGGCGAGACTGCGCAGGTCGGCTCGGCGTCTCTTCCCCGTATCGCTGAGCCCACCCGATAGCATGTGTTCAGTAGTTGCTGGTCTTCCAGCTAGCTGGGGGAGACGGGAATGACGATGAGCCAAAGCGAGAGTCCGTCTATGAACCTCGGCCGGTCGACTCGACAGGTACGGGTTTCTGTGGTGGACGACCATGAATCGGTGAGACTGGGCCTGAAGGCCGCCTGCGATGAGGCCGGTTTCGACTTCATCCTGGCTGCAGCATCCGTTGACGACTTCGTCGCCGGCCTGAACGGCCGCGAGAACGATGTGGTCGTACTCGATCTGTCCCTCGGCGACGGTTCCACCGTCACGGAGAACGTGAAGCGTGTGCAGGCCACAGGCTCAGCCGTGCTGGTGCACAGCATCGCAGACCGGGTCGCGCTGGTGCGTGAGGCCCTGGCTGCCGGTGCCGCCGGTGTGATCCCGAAGTCGTCGGCGACGCAGATCGTGATGAGCGCCGTCGAGTCCGTTGCCCGCGGCGACGTGCTGAACAACCTCGAGTGGGCTACCGCGATCGATGCCGACCGTGACTTCGCGAAGGCGCAATTGGGCCGTCGTGAGCGTGAGATCCTGCACCTCTACGCCTCAGGCCTCCCGCTCAAGCTTGCTGCGGAGCAACTGGGCATCGGCTACTCGACCGCGCGGGAGTATCTCGACCGGATCCGCGCCAAGTACATCGAGGTCGGCCGCCCGGCACCCACCAAGGTCGACCTGCTCAGGCGCGCAGTCGAGGACGGGATTCTTCCGGGGCTCGACTCCGACGGCGTTGATGTCCGTTAGGGCTGCCGCGAAACCCGTCGCGCGCCAGCCCCGCCCTGCCCGCAGGCCGATCAGCCGTGCGCTGATCGAGATTGTCGCCTCCCGCTCGGTCGCCTTCTTCGGCCTCGCGTTCGGTGCGCAGACGATTCCGGTGGCGCTCGACCAGTGGAAGTACGCGAACGACATCTGGTTCCTGACAATAGGGGTTGCCCTGTTCGGCGGCCTGGTGCTGGCGGTGATCGCGTCGATTGTCAAGCGCTGGGTGCGTGCCGCGAACGCGTTCGTGCTGGTGGTGTTCCTCATTGCCCTGATCACCTGGCCGATCGGGCTGGAGGGGGAACAGTGGACGAGCCCCGACCGGCCGTGGTTGTGGTTCCTCGTCACGGTGGCCACCGCCGCCGCAGCGATCGCCCTGCCGGTGTGGGTGGCCACCTTCTACCTGTTGCTCGCCCCGTTGCTGTACGGCATCATCCGCTCTAGTTCGTCCGGCGGCAGCGTGCACCCGGCGCTGGTCAGCCTTGACGTCATCTATGCCGTCATCCTGGGCGGTGCCGTGCTGATCATCGTGACGATGCTGCGCGGTGCGGCGGCGGCGGTGGATGCCGCCCAGGCGACGGCGCTGAGCCGCTACGTTGACGCCGTGCGGGAGCACGCGACCGAGGTCGAGCGCGTTCAGGTGGACGCGATCGTGCACGACAGCGTGCTGACGACCCTGTTGTCTGCCGGCAAGGCGGATAGCGTCGAGTCGAGGGCGATGGCTGGGCGAATGGCGACGGATGCGATCGGTCACCTGCAGAGGGAGACGTCGACTTCGACGGTCGACGCGGTCGATGTGGGCGTGCAGGCATTGGCAGACCGCATCGGCCTGGCCGCGTCGACGCTGAGCGCGATCATCGACGTGCGCACCTCCACCATCGGGGAGAGCGCCATCCCGGCGTCGGCTGCCGAAGCGCTCTACTCGGCAAGCCTGCAGGCGATGGTGAACAGCCTGCAGCATGCCGGCGATGCGCCCGGCGTCACCCATTGGGTGCTGGTGACCAGCCAGGCGGATGGTGGCGTTCTCATCGAGGTGGGCGACACCGGGCGCGGATTCTCTTTGGAGGAGATTCCGGTGGAGCGGCTTGGACTGCGAGTGTCCATCATCGACCGGGTGTCGAACGCCGGGGGTTCGGTCGAAGTCGACTCCGTCCCGGGTGAGGGCACCGCGATCCGGCTCTTGTGGCCGGCGCCGGTGCCCCGCCGCATCCGCCCCTCCACGCTCGTGGGTGATGCCTCATGATCACCGTCCCGCGGTACATGATCGTGGCGTTGGCCGCGGTGTTCTCGGTCTACCACCTGCTGCTCGGTACCCTCTCCATCAACGCAGGCTCGTCGCCGGCCCTGTACCTGGTGGCCATGGTGCTCTACGCCGGGGCGACCGTGCTCAGCCTGCTGCCAACCAGGCGCCGTCGGATGCAGCTGTGGCTTGCGGCGTTCAACCTTGCGATCGCGGTGGCTGCGCCCATCCTGGTGACCAGTCAGCTGTTGGTGGCCGGCGCCGACTATGTTCCGGGTTCCGACCGGTCGACCTGGTACGTGGCCGCGGTGGGCACCCTGATGGTGATCACCTCGGCGAGGCGGCGTCACTGGTTCGCCTGGGCCGGGGTCGCGGCTCTCGTGGTGCAGACGGCGCTGTGGGCCGGACCGGGCGCCCTGGCGTCGCTCGGGGTCGTGGGCAGCGTGCTCTGGGTCGGGGTGTCGCATGCGCTGTCGCGGTCCCTCGACAAGGCTGGGCGCGACGCCCGCACCTACGCCCTCGCGGAGCGCGAGGCCGCCGAGTGGCGGGCAGCACAGGAGGCGCACCTCTTCGAGCGCCAGTTCCGCCTGGAGCAGACGAGCCGCATGGCGCTCCCGATGCTGAGGCACATCGTGGACGTTGGCGGCGAATTGACGTCCGGCCAACGTCAGGAGTGCCTGTACCTGGAGGGTGGGATTCGCGACGAGATCCGCGGTCGCAAGCTGCTCAACGACCGCGTGCGCGAGCAGGTGATGGTCGCCCGCCGACGCGGCAAGGTGGTGAACCTTCTCGATGAGGGCGGTGTCGACGACCTGCGGGAGGACGAGCTCGAGCGCGTTCACAATGAGCTGGCCAAGGCGATCCGCGATACGACGGCCAACCTGATCATCGCCCGCACGGTTCCGGAGGGGTCGGATGTCGCGGTCACGGTGGTCGGGCTGAGCGCCACTGGCGAGGGTGAGGCCCGCGCCCTCGGTTCTGAGGCCGCTGAGGACGACGAGGATCGCGTCGACCTATGGCTGGAGATTCCCCGCGAAGTGCGGAAGGCCGCGTCGCCGGTGGAGCACTAGCTTCTCTGTGGGTTGAGTGGGCCCGCCAGGGCCGTAGTTCCCCTGAGTAGGTCGCGCAGCGACCGAATCGAAGGGTCGAAACCTGGTGCCGGTTAAATGCGAGAGGGCCGGATACCCCTACCCGGCCCAATCGCTAAACCCCGAGTCAGGGCGATAACCCGAATACCGCCCTGACTCGCCCCCAATTCGTTAGCTCGCTTACCCTAGTCAGCTAACGATTGGCGGGTGTACCTCTATGAGAAACACCTAGCAACATCAATACTGCATGGTTGGACCGTATCGCAAAAGTCGTCACTTCGGGGGACGGTCGGGGGACAAATCTACTGAACACTCCCGGAAAACAGGAGGAAAACGGCGGAGTCGCCGCGTAGATGGGGACAATTCGGGGTACATCCTGCGTGGAAGCGGTCGTTTTCGCAGGAGTTTTGCGAAAATCCCTTGTTTTTAGAGATCCTGGCGGTTCCAGGCGCCCGGTCCGGGCACAATCTCGCGTCTGAGCTGGCGTTGCGACAGGGACCAGGCGCTGCGCGCAGCCGGCTCTGCGGACATCCGCTGCCCTTCGCCTTCTTCGGCCAGCGCGCTCAGCACTGCCGTGACTGCCGCGATTTCGGTTGGCGTCGGGTTGCCGGCCAGCACCCGGAATTGCGGGGCCGGCTCAACGCCGTCAGCGGGAGAGGCGTCGGTCACAGCGTTGTCGGTCACAGTGGGATGTTCCCGTGCTTCTTGGGCGGCATCGCCTCGCGCTTCGTCTTCAGCGCCCGCAGCGCCTTCACCACGGCGACGCGGGTGGCGGCCGGCTCGATGACGCCGTCCAGCTCGCCGCGCTCGGCTGCGAGGAATGGGCTGGCAACGTTGTAGGTGTACTCGTTGGCCAGGCGGGTGCGCACGGCCGCGACATCCTCACCGTTCGCCTCAGCGGCCTTGATCTCACCGCGGTACAGGATGTTGACGGCGCCCTGGCCGCCCATGACGGCGATCTCCGCGGTCGGCCAGGCGTAGTTGAGGTCGGCACCCAGCTGCTTGGATCCCATCACGATGTACGCGCCGCCGTAGGCCTTGCGGGTGATGACGGTGACCAGCGGGACGGTGGCCTCCGAGTAGGCATACAGCAGTTTCGCCCCGCGGCGGATGACGCCGGTCCACTCCTGGTCGGTGCCGGGAAGGTAACCGGGAACGTCCACCAGCGTCAGGATGGGGATGCTGAAGGCGTCGCAGAAGCGCACGAACCGGGAGGCCTTCTCGCCGGCCTCGATGTTCAGCGTGCCGGCCATGGCGTTCGGCTGGTTGGCGACGATGCCCACCGAGCGGCCCTCGACCCGGCCGAAGCCGACGACGATGTTGGGGGCGAACAGCGGCTGCGTCTCCAGGAAGTCACCCGCATCGACGATGTGCTCGATGATCGTCTTCACGTCGTACGGCTGGTTCGGGCTGTCCGGGATGACCGTGTTCAGCTTGCGGTCCTCGTCGGTGATCTCCAGCTCGACGTCGCTCTCATAGACGGGAAGCTCGGCGAGGTTGTTGTCCGGGAGGAACGACAGCAGGGCGCGGGCGTAGTCGAGCGCGTCGTCCTCATCGCTGGCAAGGTAGTGGGCGACACCGGACTTCTGGTTGTGGGTGAGCGCGCCGCCCAGTTCTTCCATGCCGACGTCTTCCCCGGTGACCGTCTTGATGACATCCGGTCCGGTGACGAACATCTGGCTGGTCTTGTCGACCATGATGACGAAGTCGGTGAGGGCGGGGGAGTAGACCGCGCCGCCGGCGGCCGGACCCATGATGATGGAGATCTGCGGGATGACACCGGATGCCATGGTGTTGCGACGGAAGATCTCGCCGTACTTGCCGAGCGCGACAACGCCCTCCTGGATGCGCGCGCCGCCGGAGTCGAGCATGCCGATGATGGGAACGCCGGTCTTGAGCGCGAGGTCCATCACCTTGATGATCTTCTCGCCGGCGACCTCGCCGAGGGAGCCGCCGAAGATGGTGAAGTCCTGCGCGTAGACGCAGACCTGGCGGCCGTGGATGGTGCCGGTGCCGGTGACGACGGCGTCGCCGTACGGCCGGGACTTCTCCATGCCGAACGCGTGCGTGCGGTGTCGCACATACTCGTCGAGTTCGACGAAGGAGCCGTGGTCGAGCAGCAGTTCGATGCGCTCGCGGGCGGTCTTCTTGCCCTTGGAGTGCTGCTTGTCGATCGCCTTCTCGCCGCTGGCCGTCACCGCCTCGTGGTAGCGGACCTTCAGGTCGGCGAGCTTCCCCGCGGTCGTGTACAGGTCGGGCGTGCCTTCGTTGGCATTCTGGGGTGTCGTCTCGGCAGTCACGTCGTTCACTTTACCGTCCGTCCCCGCGCAGCCTTTGGTGCTTCCCTACAAATCGCGGTCCCGCGCTTGTCTTTCACTTCTCACGATGACGCCGTTTGTCGGCGATGACGCAACTTGTATCGGCGTCATCGACGACAAATGGCGTCATCGTTCGGCTGAAGCACTCCGTAGTCTGGTGGGATGCAGCTTCCCCTCAGTCAGGCCTTCGCCGCCCGCCTCGAGTTCCTTGACGAGTGCGGCTCGACCAACACCGAGTTGATGAGCAGGGCAGCGGATGCCTGGCCAGACTTCTCGGTGGTCGCGACCGGTAGCCAGACGGCTGGGCGGGGCAGGCTCGACCGGGTCTGGGTTGCCCCTCCCGGGCAGACGCTGGCGGTGTCGGTGTTGCTGCGTCCGTCGTTCTCGTTGGAGAGTTACGGCTGGCTCCCGCTGATCGCCGGCCTCGCGATGGCCCGTGCGGTGACTGCCGCGCTCCCTGAGGTAACACCGCTTCCCGAGCTCGTTGAAGGGGGCGCCACCGCGTTGAGATCCGGAACTTCGGGGTCCGGTGGCGGTGGGAAGCCTGAAGTTCCGGATCTCAGCGAGGTGAGCAGGCCGGGGGGAGGAGCAGGGGTCACCATCAAGTGGCCCAACGACGTGCAGATCGACGGGCTGAAGGTGAGCGGGCTGCTCGCCGAGCTGCTCCCCGCCGCTGGCGGGGTCGTAATCGGCGCCGGCCTCAACCTGACGATCCCCGCGGAGAGCCTGCCGACGCCGAACTCCACCTCTCTCGCCCTGCACGGCGGCGACACCGACGTCGACCGGGTGCTCGCGGCCTACCTGCGTGAGCTGAAGCACCTGTACCGAGACTTCGCCGAGCACGGGGGCGATGCCGAGGCCAGCGGCATCCGCCACCTGGTGCAGCAGCAATGCAGCACCGTCGGGCAGCAGGTGCGCGTCGAGCTTCCCGGCGGCGAGACCCGATACGGCACGGCCACCGGCATCGACGAGCTGGGCCGCTTGATCTACACCGACCGGGCGGATGCCTCGGTTCAGACTGTCGCCGCCGGCGACGTAACCCATCTGAGGTATGAATGACTCATGCCATCCGAGTTCGCTGAGCCTGGGGCGGACGCCGAGCGGGTTGTCGCCCGGCTCCGACCCCATGCTCGCGCACTGTTCTGGCCCTCGCTCCTGCTGATCCTCGGCATCGGGGCACTCGCCTATTTCACCGGCTCCTTCCCGGAAGACTGGCAGAACCAGGCCCTCGTGGCCGGCGGCAGCGCCCTGCTGCTGCTCATCTGGATCGTGCCGCTGTTCCGCTGGCTCGGCCGGCGCTACGTGATCACCACTCGCCGGCTGATCATGCGCTCTGGCACGTTCACCCGCACCAGGCAGGAACTGCTGCACAGCCGCGGCTACGACATCACGGTGCGGAAGGGCGCGCTGCAGTCGATGTTCGGCAGCGGTGACGTGCTCATCAACACCGGTCTCGACCACCCGGTCGAGCTGCGCGACGTGCCCACCGCCGACCTGGTGCAGAGCACCCTTCACGACCTCATGGAGCGAAGCATGAACCCGATCGCGGCCAGGCGCCAGGCCGAACTGTCGAACCCGGTCGATGAGACGACCAGGTGGGGTACCCGATGAAGATTTCGGTAATCGGATGCGGCTACCTTGGCGCGGTGCACGCGGCTGCCCTGGCCGACCTCGGCCACGAGGTGGTCGGCGTCGATGTGGACGAGTCGAAGGTGGCATTGCTGGCGTCCGGGCATCCGCCGTTCTATGAGCCGGGGCTTGCCGACCTGTTGACGAAGACGGTTGCTTCCGGGCGGCTGTCGTTCACCACCGATGTGTCGCGCGTTCGTGGTGCGACGGTGCATTTCATCGCAGTGGGGACACCGCAGCTGGAGGACAGCAACGCGGCCGACCTGAGGTTCGTGGACGCGGCGGTCGCCGAGATCATCCCGTTCCTGGCGCCCGGCGACGTGGTGGCGGGCAAGTCGACCGTTCCGGTGGGGACCGCTGAGCGGCTGGTCGGATCCGTCGAGGCGACCGGCGCGCGCCTGGCCTGGAACCCGGAGTTCCTGCGCGAGGGCTTCGCCGTGCAGGACACGATCGCCCCCGACCGGCTGGTCTACGGCGTGCAACCAGGCGACGAGGCATCCGTCGCCGCCCTCGATGAGGTGTACGCGGTCGCGCTGGCGAACGGCACGCCGCGAATCGTCACCAATTTCGCGACCGCCGAGCTGGTGAAGGTGTCGGCGAACGCGTTCCTGGCGACGAAGATCTCGTTCATCAACGCGATGGCGGAGGTGGCGGAGGCGACGGGTGCGGATGTCACGCAGCTGGCGGATGCGATCGGTCACGACCCGAGGATCGGCCGGCGCTTCCTGAACGCCGGGCTGGGCTTCGGCGGGGGGTGCCTTCCGAAGGACATTCGCGGGTTCATGGCCCGTGCGGAGGAGCTCGGCGTCGACCAGGCGCTCAGTTTCCTCCGCGAGGTCGACGGCATCAACCTGCGCCGCCGCGGCCGCACCGTCGATCTGACCACTGAGGAGCTGGGCGGGGAGGTCTCCGGCAAGCGCATCGCTGTGCTGGGGCTGGCGTTCAAGCCGGACTCCGACGACGTGCGCGACTCGCCAGCGCTGGATGTCGCGGTGCGGCTATCCGAGCTGGGGGCGGATGTTGTCGCAACCGACCCGCAGGCGGTCGAGACGGCACGCGCGCGGTTCCCCGAGTTGACCTACGCCGCCAGTGCCGAGGAGGCGGCCGCGGGGGCGGATGCCGTGCTGCTGCTCACCGAGTGGAAGCAGTACCGCGAGCTGGACCCGGAGACGTTCGGCTCAGTGGTGGGGTCGCGCGTCATCGTCGACGGGCGCAACTGCCTGGATCCGGTGCGCTGGCGCGCCGCCGGCTGGCGCTACCGAGCCCTCGGAAGGCCTTAGCCCCGCATTAAGCGGGTTGAGCTTGTCGAAACCAGCCGAGCTCGTCGAGGCACTTCCGCGCGCCGAGCCCCTTAAGCCAGACGGGCGAGCGAAGCGAGGCCTGGCCTGAGCCTGTCGGAGAGTCGAGACCAGCCGAGCTTGCCGAGGCGCATCCGCCGGTTCCCGAAACACCCAAACCCGGTACCCCCAGAACCGGAAAGCCGTCCCCAGCGCCAGCCCGACCACGTTGCTCGACACGTTGTCGGCCAGCAGCGATTCGTACCCGAGTACGTAGTGCGACATCCACAGGCAGAACAGCCCGATGAGCATCCCGCCGAAGCTGACCAGGAAGAACTCCGCGCCCTCCCGTGCCAGGTGCCCGCGGCGTTCGCGGGCGAAGGTCCAGTGCCGGTTGCCCATCCAGTTGGCGACGATGGCGAGCGAGGTGGAGATGACTTTGGCCACGACCGGGCCTTCGTGCAGGGCTTCCGGGGAAAGCACGGTGACCCGCAGCAGGTTGAACACGCTCACGTCGATGACCAGCCCGATGAGTCCCACGAGCCCGAACCGGGTCAGCTGGGTGAGCAGTGTGCGCAATACGGCTCCTGAGGGATGAGCGAAGATAGGGGGAGCGGTTTGCAGTCTAACCGCACACCGCCTGCGGTCCCTGAGATCGCACCGAGAGCGAATTCCGGAGCAAACCATGTCACTGACTGTTGGTGTTATCGGTGGTGGACAGCTGGCCCGCATGATGATCCCGGCCGCCGTGAACCTGGGCGTGGACATCCGCGTGCTCGCCGAAAATGAAGGAAGTCCCGCCGATCTGGCCGCTTCTGCGGTCGGTGACTACCAGAATCTGGAGAATGTCCTTCGTTTTGCGCGCACCGTGGATGTGGTGACGTTCGACCACGAGCACGTTCCGCAGGAAGTTCTGCGCGAGCTGGTGGCTGACGGCATCGCCGTTCACCCCGGTCCGGATGCGCTGATGTTCGCGCAGGACAAGTTGTTGATGCGGCAGCGGCTCACCGAGTTGGGGCTTCCGGTTCCGGTGTGGGCGAAGGTCGAGAACGTCGAACAACTGGATGCCTTCCTCGCCGAGAATGGCGGCCGCGCCGTGGTGAAGACACCGCGTGGTGGCTATGACGGTAAGGGCGTGCGCGTCATCCGTTCTGGCGCTGAGGTCGCCGACTGGTTCGGCGACGGCGCGCTGCTGGCCGAGGAGCTGGTCGATTTCCGCCGCGAGCTTGCCCAGTCGATCGCCCGCAGCCCGTCAGGCGAGCTGGTGGCCTGGCCAGTGGTGGAGAGCATCCAGCGCGATGGGGTCTGCGCCGAGGTGATCGCGCCTGCGCCGAAGTCGGCCGGCAAGCTGGCTGACGTGGCCGAGCAGATCGCGCGCACCATCGCCGAGGGCCTTGGCGTCACCGGCGTGCTCGCCGTCGAGCTGTTCGAGACGACGGATGACCGGCTGCTCGTGAACGAGCTGGCGATGCGTCCGCACAACACCGGTCACTGGAGCATCGACGGCTCGACGACCAGCCAGTTCGAACAGCATCTGCGGGCGGTGCTCGACCTGCCGCTGGGGGCGACCGGATGCCGTGACCGCTGGTCGGTGATGGTGAACATCCTGGGTGGGCCGACAGGCAAGTCGCTGCACGAGCGCTACGCGGCGGCGCTCGCCGACCGCCCGACGGCGAAGATCCACAACTATCAGAAGGAGTCGCGGCCGGGCCGCAAGGTCGGCCACGTGACGGTCGGCGGCGACGACCTGGACGCGGTCGCCTACGACGCGCGAGCGGCGGCAGCCCACTTCGAGTAGCGCGCGACGAAGCTGTGGAGGCCGTCGAAGGGCCTTTCCACCGCGGCCGCGCAAGTCATACTCCTCGGTATGACTGCTATTCTTGACCGTATGAACCACCTTGTCGGAGCAAAAGGGCAAGTCGTCATCCCTAAGGAAATCCGCGACGCCCTCGGGATCAAACCCGGCCAGGAGGTCGTATTCGAGCGGCGCGGTGACGAGGTAGTGCTACGTTCGGCGCCTCGCGCGCCGCTGTTCGCGCGCTTCGCAAACAACGCCTTAGCGGACGCCCTCCTTCGCGAGCGCAGCGCCGACCAGTCGTTCGAGAACCACTGATGGTCGTGCTCGACTCCTGGGCGGTTATGCGGCTGCTCGAGGGCACCGAACCGGCTGCGAGTAGGGTGCAACAGCAAGTCGAGGCAGGCACAGCAGTCATGAGTTGGATCAACCTCGGTGAGGTGTTCTCCGTGCTTCGACGTGCGGTCGGTGAGAACGAAGCTCTGGATGCTGTGCGAGACATCGAATCGGCTGTCGCAGTGCTGCTTCCTGATCGGGCGACTGTGCTGGAGGCCGGACGCATCAAGTCAGAACACCGAATGGCATACGCGGAATCGTTTGCCGCAGCGACGGCGGTGCGGCAGAAGGCACCGTTGTGGACAGGGGACCCGGAATTGCTGGTGCCCGACGCCCCATGGAACCCGTACGATCCTTCGCACGAGTAGAGAGCCCGGACGCGTGTTGCACAGCCTGCCCTTAACCGCAGGCCGCTACTATCGTTCCCATGCCCGAACCGATCGTCGCCATCGTCATGGGGTCTGACTCCGACTGGTCTGTCATGAAGGATGCCGCCGACGTGCTGACCGAGTTCGGGGTGGCCCATGAGGTCGAGGTCGTCTCCGCGCACCGCACCCCTGAGCGGATGATCGAGTTCGGCAAGCAGGCGGCAGGTCGCGGTTTGAAAACGATCATCGCTGGAGCCGGGGGCGCCGCCCACCTGCCCGGCATGCTGGCATCCGTCACCACGCTTCCAGTGATCGGGGTTCCGGTTCCGCTGTCGAGGCTGGACGGCCTCGACTCGCTGCTGTCGATCGTGCAGATGCCGGCCGGTGTGCCGGTCGCCACCGTGTCGATCGGTGGCGCCAAGAATGCGGGACTGTTGGCGATCCGGATGCTCGGAGCATCCGACCCCGCACTGGCCGAGCGGCTCGGGGCTTACGCCGACGAGTTGAAGTCGATGGTCGCGGACAAGAACGCGGCCCTCCAGCGCAGCCGGTGAGCGCGTCCAGCCCCATCCGCTACCCCGACCTGCGGTCGAGGCAGTCGATGACGACCCGTGCCTGGTGGTTGGTCGTGCTGAACTTCGTGCTGCCGGGTTCGGCGCAGCTGCTGGCGGGTAGCCGCAGGCTGGGCCGGTTCGGTGTGGTGATGACGTTCATCATGTGGGTGCTGGTCGCGGCGGCGGCCGCGGTGTACTTCCTGAATAAGTCGTTCATCATGTCGCTGGCGACGAACGTGTGGGCCCTGCTGGCCGCGGAGATCGTGCTGGTCGTCTACGCCGCGCTCTGGCTGGTGCTCACCCTGGACACCCTGCGGCTGGTGCGGCTGGTGAAGACCGGGCCGGCGGCGAGGCCGTTCATCGCGGTGCTGGCGATCGTCGGGCTGGTGGCGTCCGCGGGGACGGCGGCCTATGGGGCGAATGTGGCGGAGATCGCCCGCTCCACCATCAAGTCGGTGTTCGACAGTGGCGAGTACGAGGAGCCGGTCGACGGCCGCTACAACATCCTGCTGCTGGGTGGCGATGCCGGGCCCGACCGCATGGGTCTGCGCCCCGACAGCATTTCGGTCGCCAGTGTGCATGCCGAGACCGGCGCGACGACGATCATCGGCCTGCCCCGCAACTTCGAGCACGCCGTCTTCTCGGAGGGTTCGCCGCTGTACCAGGAGTTCCCGAACGGCTACGACTGTGGCGATGAGTGCCTGATCAGCTACCTGTACACCGAGGGCATGAACCACCCCGACCTGTATCCGGATGCCGAGGCCAACGGCAGCAACCCGGGCATCGAGGCCATGCGCGACGCGGTCGAGGGTGTCACCGGGTTGCAGTTGCAGTATTACGTCCTGATCGACATGCAGGGCTTCTCCGACCTCATCGACGCCTTGGGCGGTGTCTCTATCGACGTGCCGGAGCGCACCCCGATCGGCCCGGTCACCGCCCCGACGCCGTACGGCTATGTCGAGGCGGGCCCGCAGCACCTGGATGGCCCGACGGCGCTCTGGTATGCGCGTTCCCGTTTCGAGAGCAGTGACTACGAGCGGATGCTGCGACAGCGGCAGGTGCAGGCGGCCATCCTGGAGCAGTTCGAGCCGGCGAACGTGCTGACGCGCTTCCAGGCGGTGGCGGATGCCGGTGCCCAGGTCGTGAAGACGGACATACCTCAGGTGATGCTGGGTTTGTTCACCGACCTGGCCACCAAGTCGCGCGCACTGCCGCTGGCCACACTGGAGATCATCCCGCCCGACTTCGACACCCTGAACCCCGACTACGAGTTCATCCACGCCCGAATCCAGGAGTCCCTGGTCGTTCCGGAGGCGACTCCCGCGGGTTGAGTAGGCCCGCCAGGGCCGTATCGAAACCGGGCCTACAAATCCGCGTGCAGCTGCCACACTTTCTGCGCCGAGTCCTGCCAGCTGAACGCTCCCGCACGGTCGAGCCCCTGGAAGCGCAGCCGTTCGGCGAGTTTCGCATCGCCGACGACGGATGCGATGGCCGCGGCCAACCGGCCCGGATAGCCTTCTGCGTCTTCGCGCTCAACGCGTAGTCCTGCGCCGGCCGCGACTTCCACGACTGCCGGCGCGTCCGAGTGGACCACCGGTGTGCCGAAGCTGAACGCTTCGATGACGGGCAGCCCGAATCCTTCCGCCAGGCTGGGGAACGCGAACACGGTTGCCCGGTCGATGGCGACGGCCAGGTCGGCGTCGGCCAGGAACCCGAGGGTGCGCACGCGGTCCTCGGCGAGCCCGGCTTCTGCAGCGAGGCTTACGACGTCGAGCTCGCCCCACCCTTCGGGTCCGACGATGATCAGCGGCAGGTCGACGGAGTCGGCGTGGGCGAGGGAGCGGATGAGCGGCTCGAGCCCTTTGCGCGGTTCCAGGGTGCCGACGCTCAGAATGTAGCGCTCGGGCAGCCCGAGCCGTGCGGCCCGCACGTCGGGGTCCACCGGCAACGTGAGTTTGGAACTCACGGCGCCGCCGATCACGCGGATGCGATCACCGAAGTCCATGATTTCGTTGAGCTTGCCGGCGACAGCATGCGTGGGCACGACGACAGCGTCCGCGAACCGGTGGGCACGCTTGGCCATCGACTTCTGCCACCAGACGTCGGAGCGATTGAGGGTTTCCGGGTGCGTCCACGGGACCACGTCGTGGATGGTCACCACCGTCTGCGTTCCGACCTCGTTGAGCCGGTCATGCCGGCGCATGGGCGCGAGCAGGCTGGGTGCGTGAACCATGCCCTTGCCCGACATGCTGGTTCCAGGGATGCCAACGATGCCGAGCTGCCACAGGAGCGACAATTCGCTGCGACGCACCGGAAGTACCGCAAGGTCGGCAATGCCGGGGAGCAGCGTCCGCAGTCTGTCCTGATCTTCAGCGGTGGATGCCGCGACGAGGCCGACGACGTCGCATCCGTCTGGTGCTGTGTCAATGAGAGCCCGGGTGAGTTCTTCGGTGTAGCGCCCGATCCCGCCGGGTACCGGGGCGACGATCTGGTCGACGACGACGCGCAGGGTGGTTGTCATGGCTGTCCCAGTACTCCCTGCTGTGCGGCTGCGACGAGTGCTTCCCGCCAGTCTCGCATCGGAGCGAGGCCGACCGCTTCCCAGGCGTCGTGCCCGAGCACGGAGTATGACGGTCGTGGTGCCGGGCGAACGAACCCGGAGCTGTCGGTTGGCTTGACGCGGTCGGCGTCGAGCCCGACGGCAGTGAAGATCGCTTGCGCGAAGTCGTACCAACTGCCCTGGCCGGAGTTCGTGCCGTGGTAGATGCCGGCGGGCGCTTCGCCGTCGAGTAGCGCCACGACCTGATGGGCGAGGTCGAGCGTCCAGGTGGGCTGCCCGACCTGGTCGGAGACGACGGTCAGTTCGTCGCGTTCGGAGGCCAACCGGAGCATGGTCTTGGCGAAGTTCGGCCCGTGCTGGCCGTAGAGCCAGGCGGTGCGGATGACGTGGGTGCGTCCCGGGTTCAGCTGCTGGGCGAGCCGCTCGCCTTCCGCCTTGGTGCGGCCGTAGGCGGATACTGGGCCTAGCGGCGAGTTCTCCGCATAGGGCGTGGTCGCCATCCCGTCGAAGACGTAGTCGGTCGAGAGCTGAACGAGCGTCGCACCGTTCTCTGCAGCCGCTGTCGCGAGGTTGCCCGCACCGGTGGCGTTCACCGCATAGGCGAGGTCTTCGAGCTCTTCAGCGTCGTCGACCTTGGTGTAGGCGGCCGCGTTGATGATCACGTTGTGGCCGGCGGATGCTGTGCGCACCGCCTGGAGGTCGGTCACGTCGAGTTCGGCCCGGCTGAGCGCGGTGACATCACGCCCGGCGAGCACGGACTGCAGGTCGTGGCCGAGCATCCCGTTGGCGCCGGTGATGAGGTAACGCATTCCTATTGGCCTTGCGCCTGGTAGCGCGCCTCCGTGGCATCCTTCTGCGGTGCCCACCAGTTCTCGTTGTCGCGGTACCAGTCGATGGTGGCGGCGAGGCCGGCGTTGAAGTCGGCGAATTGGGGAGCCCAGCCGAGTTCGGTGCGCAGCTTGGTGGAGTCGATGGCGTAGCGCAGGTCGTGGCCGGGGCGGTCGACGACGTGGTCGTAGGCGTCGGCGGGCTGTCCGAGCTGGGTCAGGATGAGCTCGACGACGTCTCTGTTGTTCTCCTCGCCGTCGGCGCCGATCAGGTAGGTCTCGCCGATGCGGCCCTTCTGAAGGATGGTGAGTACCGCGGAGGAGTGGTCGTCGGCGTGGATCCAGTCGCGCACGTTCAGGCCGGCGCCGTACAGTTTGGGGCGCTCGCCGCGGAGCACGTTGGTGATTTGCCGGGGGATGAACTTCTCGACGTGCTGGTATGGGCCGTAGTTGTTGGAGCAGTTCGAGATGGTGGCCTGCACGCCGAACGAACGAACCCACGCGCGCACCAGCAGGTCGCTGCCTGCCTTGGTGGAGGAATACGGGCTGGACGGGTTGTAGGCGGTGTCCTCCGTGAACCGCTCCGGGTCGTCCAATTCGAGGTCGCCGTAGACCTCGTCGGTGGAGATGTGGTGAAAGCGGATGCCGTGCTTGCGCGCCGCTTCAAGGAGGGTGAACGTTCCCACGATGTTCGAGTCGAGGAACGGGCGCGGGTCGTCGAGCGAGTTGTCGTTGTGGCTTTCGGCTGCGTAGTGCACGACAGCGTCGTGCCGTGCGAACAGGTCATCGACCAGGGGAGCGTCGCAGATGTCGCCCTTGATGAACTCGAACCGGTCATCCGGCAGCCCCTGAAGTGACTCCAGGTTGCCGGCGTAGCTCAACTTGTCGAGCACGGTGACCGTGTGGTCGGTCTCGGCCAGGACGTAGTGAACGAAGTTCGAACCGATGAATCCGGCTCCGCCGGTAACAAGGATTTTCATGGGGGAGGTGCCTCCTTGGCAAAGTCCTCTTGATTCTAGCCGCGCCGAACTCGGCGCCTGATGAGGGCGGATCGCAGCCGTAGGCCGACAGTGAGCGCGGTGCGCACGGGCCACAGCCACCACCCGGAGTACTTCTTGTTAAGGAACTTCCGCGCACTCTCGTGATGGGCGGTGATCATGGCGCTGGAGTCGGACGCCGTGGAGTGCGCGCCAGTGTGGGTGACAATGGCCGACGGTTCGTACACGTTGCGGTACCCCAGCTTGCCGAGCCGGTAGCCGAGGTCGACGTCTTCGAAGTACATGAAGAACTCCGTGTCGAATCCGCCAACCCCTTCGAATGCCTTGCGGCGCACGAGCACGCATGCACCGGAGAGCCAGCCGGCATCGCGTCGAACCGGCGCGGCTGTCGTGTCGTTGCGGTAGGCACGGCTCCATGGGTTGCCGATCCAGAGGTTGGCAAAGAGTGCGTGCCCCACTCCGTTTCGCAGCGACGGGACGGCACGAGCAGATGGGTAGACGTCGCCTTCTGCGGTAAGCGTCGCAGGACCGACGGCTCCGATGTGGTCGTCTTCCTCACCTACCGCGATGAGCTTGTCGAGAGCGCCGGGGCTGAGAACGAGGTCGGGGTTGGCGATCAGCACCCATTCGACGCTTCGGGGGAGCGACTCTACGGCGGCATTCATTGCTGCGCCGTAACCCACGTTGCTGGTCATCGCCAAATGGTTCGCGCCGTGCGCCTGGACGAGCGCCGAGACATCCGCCCCCTTGTTGTCGGCAACAACCACGGCAATCGGCTGCCTGCTGGCCGTGTTCAGGGAGTCGAGGAACGGCGGCAGAACATCCGAGGAACCGTAGCTGACCGTCACTACTGCGGCGCGAGGCTGCGATGAGTGAGGAGCGGAGGTGGCCATATCCTGCCCAAGTTTAGTTCTACGCTAGATTGTTCCGTGGCCCAAGCGTGCCCTACAAGCGAGGTTTGATGAACTATCTGAAGGAAGTACTGGCTTCCCGTGAGCTTCTCATCAACCTCACAATGCGTGAGATTAAGGGCAAGTACAAGCGAACCATTTTTGGGCAGTTGTGGTCGTTGGCAAACCCGCTGGCGCTCATGCTCATCTATACATTCGTTTTTTCGCTGATTTTCCGCATCCAGCCCGAGCCAGGCGACCCGAGCGGCCTTGACGTGTTTGCCCTGTGGTTGCTGTGCGGCCTGCTGCCCTACACCTTCTTGGCAAATGTGATCAATCAGGGGCTTGGCTCGCTCGTTGCCAATGCTGGGCTGATTCAAAAGGTCGCGTTCAGTCGCGTCGTTCTTCCGCTGTCTCAGGTGGCGTCGGCCGCATATAACTGGGTTTTCGAAATGGCAGTGCTCGTCGTTGCCCTGAGCATTGTCGGCGCATTCGTGCTCCCGTGGCTGCCACTCATGATCGTAGCTATGGTTCTGCTGGCACTCTTCGGTGCGGGCCTTGCCCTCATGCTGGCGATCGCCAACGTGTACTTCCGCGATACTCAGTATTTCTTGTCGATTATTCTGCAGCTGTGGATGTATCTCACTCCCATCATCTACCCAATGAGCCTGGTGAAAGATGCTTCGAGCGATGTTGGTGGCATCCTCGGCAGCCCGATCACGATCGCCGGCATTTACGACACGAACCCGATGGTCCATTTCGTCACGCTGTTCCGCAACCTGTTGTACGACAATCGTTGGCCGGAAGCCTCCGAGTGGCTGATCTGCGCCGCCTGGGCCTTGGTGTCGTTGGCGATAGGCGTCCTCGTGTTCAGACGCAATGAGAAGAAACTGGCTGAGGCACTATGAGTGAGGTCGCAGTACAGATCGATCATGTCAGCAAGAGTTTTCGCATGTATCACGAGCGCAACCAGACGATCAAGTCAGCCATCATGCGGGGTCGCACCTCCGTGCATGAGGACTTCTGGGCGCTTCGGGATGTCACCTTCGATGTGCCGGTCGGGTCCACATTCGGCCTGATTGGGAGCAACGGCTCAGGAAAGTCGACGCTTCTGAAGTGCCTCGCGAACATCTACTACCCGAACAAGGGTTCCATCAACCACTTCGGCAAAATCGCGGCGATGCTCGAAGTAGGCTCTGGCTTCCACCACGAGCTTTCCGGTCGAGAGAACATCTTTCTCAATGGATCGATCCTCGGGATGTCGAAGAAGGAAATCACCCATAAGTTCGATGAGATCGTCGACTTTTCCGGCGTCGAGCAGTTTATCGACCAGCCGGTCAAGAACTATTCCTCCGGCATGTATGTGCGCCTCGGCTTCGCCATCGCAATCAACGTCGACCCCGACATCCTCGTTGTCGATGAAGTGTTAGCGGTCGGTGACGCAGAATTCCAGCAGAAGTGCTTCCAGAAGTTCGCAGACTTCAAGAAGGAAGGCAAGACAGTTATCCTCGTGAGTCACTCGATGCCGTCCGTCCGATCGATGTGCGACCACGCTGCATGGCTGAACAAGGGGGAATTGAAGGCGGTCGGAGAGGCGGAACCGACGATCAAGGCGTACCTCGATTCCTTGGCTGGCCCGACCGGCTAACACCCCGGGTAGGATCGTCGTCGTGCAGATTCGCGAACTTTCAGTCCCGGACGCCTATGAGATCAACCCGCTTCAGCGTGCTGATGATCGTGGTGTCTTCCTTGAGTGGTACCGCCATGACCTCATGGAAAAGGCCGTCGGCCATTCCCTGACCCTGCGACAGGGGAACACTTCAGTCTCGAAGCGCGGTGTGGTGCGCGGCATCCACTTTGCCGATCTTCCGCCCAGCCAGGCCAAGTACGTCACCGCCATCCATGGTGCTGTCCTCGATTTCGTGATCGACATCAGGGTGGGATCGCCCACGTTCGGGCAATGGGATTCCGTGCTGCTGGATGATGTGGATCGTCGCGCAATCTATCTGGGGGAGGGCCTCGGCCACGCGTTCGTCGCCTTGACGGACGACGCAACGGTCAGCTACCTCGTCAGTGATACTTACAGCCCGACTCGCGAGCACGGTATCAATCCGCTCGACCCCGACGTGGCATTGGCATTTCCTGCTGAAGTTGGCGAGCTTCTACTGTCGCCCAAGGACACTGAGGCTCCGACGTTGGCGGACGCTGCAGCACGAGGCTTGCTGCCGACGTGGGATGACGCGCGAGTCTTCTACGACTCCCTGAATGCGGGGCAGATGTAATGCGCGGCATCATTCTGGCTGGTGGTTCGGGAACGAGGCTGTGGCCGATAACGCGTGGCATTTCCAAGCAGCTCATGCCCATCTACGACAAGCCGATGATCTACTACCCACTGTCGACGCTCATGATGGCGGGCATAAGGGAGATCCTGATCATCACGACCCCCGAGTACAACGGGCAATTCCAGGCACTGTTAGGTGATGGAAGCGATTTGGGCATCCGACTTGAGTATGCGATCCAACCATCCCCCGATGGCTTGGCCCAGGCGTTCATTATCGGTGAGCAGTTCATCGGCGACGAGAGCGTCGCGCTGGTGCTCGGAGACAATATCTTCCACGGCGCGGGCCTCGGCCGGTCTCTTCGTGAGAACGAGGAAGTCGAAGGCGGTTTGATTTTCGCGTACCACGTGTCGAATCCGACCGCGTATGGCGTCGTGGAGTTCGATGAGCACATGATCGCGAAGTCGATCGAAGAGAAGCCTGCCAACCCGAAGAGCAATTACGCCGTGCCCGGACTGTACTTCTATGACAACAACGTGATCGAGATCGCCAAGACCATCGAGCCAAGCGCCCGGGGGGAGCTGGAAATCTCCACGGTGAACGAGAGGTATCTGGATGCAGGCAAGCTGCAGGTGCAGGTTCTGGATCGCGGAGTCGCCTGGCTGGACACCGGCACGTTCGAGTCAATGATGCAGGCGTCTGAGTATGTGCGTGTCATCGAGGACCGCCAGGGATTCAAGGTGGGTTGCATTGAGGAGATTGCCTGGCGCGCAGGCTGGATCGACGACTCCCGCCTCGCGCGGTTGGCTGAGCCACTTGCCAAGAGTGGCTACGGTCGTTATTTACAAGCTTTGCTCGGCTAGCTCCCGAACCGCGGCGCACCGCTTCGGTCTGTTCGAATGTAAGTACCCTCCGTTACAGTTAAGCGGCGCGCGGTGCGTGGGATTCATGGGGTGGATGGAATGGCGATTTTCGGGATCGATAGGATCATGCGTCGAGCGCGACGAGGCGTGGTCTGGGTCGCTGCTCTCGCGATCGTTGTGTCGGGGCTAGTTGTCGTGGGCCCGCAACCGTCGGCAGTGGCAGCAAACGGCGCCGACTTCAATCCCAACCACATCATTAGCGACGCGGACTTTTACAACGGCAACGCTATGACTGAAGCTGAGATCCAGGCTTTCCTCGCGGCAAAGGGAAGCGGCCTCGCAACTTACCGTAGCGACGTGACGAGCCGGCCGGCGAGGCCCTCCGTCGATATTCCTGGGCTTGTCTACTGCGAAGCATTCCAAGGCGGCACATCGCTTCTAGCTTCCACGATCGTCTTCCGCGCGCAGAAGGCTTGCAACGTTTCGGCGAAGGTTCTTCTTGTCACGATGCAGAAGGAGCAGGGGCTGATTCTTAAGTCGAGCTTCGGTAACGAGGTTTTGGCGGCGATGGGGTATGGCTGCCCAGACACTGCAGCGTGCAATGAGACCCACTACGGTCTCGGAAATCAGCTCTACATGGCGTCGCTTCAGTTCCGGTTCTACCAGCAGCGCTTTAACAACTTCCGTTATCAGGTCGGCAGCGAGTATGTGGCGTATTCGACCGACCCTGCGTGCGGTGGGTCAACATTGAACATTCAGAGCTGGGCCACGGCCGCTCTGTATAACTACACGCCGTACCAGCCCAACGCGGCGGCTATTGCGGCGTATCCCGGCACCGCTCCATGTGGATCGTACGGCAACCGAAACTTCTGGTTCTTCTACACCGACTGGTTCGGCCCGATCGGATTCTCTGGAACCATCAAGATCGACGAAGCGTACGCGCGGTGGGGCGGAGCTGCAGGCGCGCTTGGTGCCGCTGTAGGCGAGCCAGCCAGTATCGCGGCAAACGGCGGGGGGTTGGTTCAGGCTTACGAGAACGGAGCGATCGCCTGGTCGCAATCGCGTGGGGCCTTCCCCGTAATGGGAGAGATTAGGGCGTATTTCGGGAGTGAGGGTGGAATAGGCGGCAGGTTCGGCTGGCCAGCAACGGACCCTAACTCGGTGGCAGTACACGGCGGCGGTGTTGTCCAGGGCTTTGCAGGCGGCGCGATCACTTCCACAGCGGAGAATGGGACTCATTCGTTGACCGGTGCAATGCGCACCTACTTCAGCACCACGGGTGGTCTGGCCGGAGTTCTCGGCTGGCCAAGCGGGGAGCAGACTTGCGGGGCGGGATACTGCACGCAGAGCTTCACTGGCGGAACGACGTATCTTCGGGGTTCGGTGGGGAGGTATCTCACACCGGCAGTCCATGACAGCTACAGCGCAAACGGTGGTCCCACGGGACACTTGGGCTTTCCTCTTACTGACCCAATTCAGTTTTCTTCCAATGGTGGCGGAATAGTTCAAGCGTTCGAAGCTGGTGCAATCGCCGGGCCGAGCGATGGTGCCGCATGGCCGCTTACGGGAAATCTTCGCGCCTCCTACAACGCAGCAGGTGGCACCACAGGCGCTCTCGGCTGGCCAGTAGGCGAGGGAAGTTGTGCTGCTGACGGTGAATGCAGCCAACCGTTCCAGGCGGGTATGGCGTACTGGTCGCAGACTCGAGGTAGCGCCTACACCGCAGGTACGATCGCAAAGGCATATGAATCTCTAGGGGGACCAAGCGGCTCCCTCGGCTGGCCGACGACTGGGATAATCGGCTTTGCGGCCAATGGCGGCGGACAAGTCCAAGGATTCACGAATGGCGCGTTGGCTTCGAGTTTGGCTGGGGCACATGTGGTGACCGGGGATATTCGGGCCTACTACAACGCGATCGGTGGCACAGCGGGAGTGCTCGGATGGCCGAAGGCTTCTCAAGCATGCGGAGATGGGCTGTGCTCACAAGTGTTCCAAAATGGCCAGGTGTTCTGGTCCGCGACCAAGGGTGGCGCATACAGTGTCGGCGAAATCGCTTCGGCCTATGTATCGCAAGGCGGACCTGGCAGCTCAATCGGGTGGCCGGTTACAGGCATTATTGCGTTCTCGGCGAATGGCGGGGGAACCGTCCAGGGGTTCGAGAACGCCGCTTTCGCCTCTAGCGCGGCCGGTACCTTCGCGTTGAGCGGCGGCGTACGCGAATTCTACAACTCAGTGGGAGGTACGATCGGCGCTCTTGGGTGGCCAACCGGCATAATGAGCTGTGTCGCAGACCTGTGCACCCAGACCTTTCAAAACGGCACTATCGAGCACTCGGCAGCGAGCGGCGGCCGTATTCTCTAACGTCGCCGTACTCCACGTGCAAGGCGCTCCTGAGCGAGTCGAACCTTGTGCGAAATCCGTGAGATCTTCTGGGCGAGTTTGAAACTTGGTGAAGCTTCGATCCTTCGCAGCCTGTCCTTTATTTTCCGAGACTCCCCTTCGATGCCCTCGACTTTCTGCTCGTTCCACGCAGCTATCCTCACGAAACTTCCGATACTGGACTGTGCGTGTAAGTGACCTTGTATTTGACTTTCAGAAAGCGCGTAGGTTGGTGAGCCGATCTCACTGGCTCTTCGCAATAGGCTTGGCATGACCGTAGACATAGTGAGCGACGAGGCAAAAAGCTCGTGCAGTGCATCGGCTTCGAAGCAAGCTCGCTCGTACCCGTGGACGATCTCATCAACGATCAGATCAACCGGTTTGCTGCTGAAGCTTCTCCCCGAAAAATTGAACTTACGCGCTTGTGAGAAGTTGGCTTGGTCGAGCCATCCTGGGCCACCAAACTTGTCGTAGCAATACACGGGGATTCTGGCCGCAATTGCGTACTGCACTGTTTTCCCGATCGTAACGACTGCGTCAGCTTGCGAAAGCATCTCGGGGGAGATGCGTTCGGGACGTGCCAACTTTGAGGCTTCCAGACCAATCATGTGAAGTTCGACACCGTAGTTATCGCGAAGTTGTCCTGCAGCCGCAACGATCTCTTCGGGGATGTGGTTGGACACGAACATGAGGCGCCTGAACCCGCGCACCTTCGGGCCGGACGCTAAAAAGTCGTCGGGTGCAGGATTACCGAAAACTGCAAGACGTCGGTGGTCAATCTCGTCCAAAATCCCAGAAGCCTGTTGGATCTCTAGGATCTCTTCGGCGTTGAAGGTGAGGAGGGTGCCGATGGATCTGACGACTGCCGTCGAAAATGGAAATTCGAGGGAGTGCGCGCCCGACATTTGGTTGAAGAAAACTAGCTCTGGTGGATTCCTCAGCACACTTTCAGGTATCAATTGGTGCTGGAGCCAAGAAAGCGTAGGTGGCGTGGCATCCAAATGTGCTTTCAACTGGGGATCATCAGCCTGAAAGAGTTTGGTACGCGGAAGCGCAGCGAATTCTCTGGCCCACATTTCGTTAAATCCGTTTGTTGCCACAGTGACGGCGTAACCTTCGCGCGAGAAGTATTGGGCGACTTCGTATGCCACGGTCTCTGAGCCGGCAATGTTGTATAGGAAGCCTTGCGTGATCAGCGCGTGCTTCCGGCGTCCGAGGTCGGTCATGGGCCCCTAGTTGGTCGTAGCGGTTCCAGCAATCCTACTGATCAGTAGATCACCGCCCGTATCCCCATTCTCGGGGACATGCGCTCAACTCTCGATTGGTAGACTTGGTCAGTTGTTTATAGCAAAAGGTTAGGGGCCAGATGAGACGTCGCAACGGTGTTGTATCGGTCGTTCTGGTCAATTTCCGTGGCGCCACTGACACAATCGAGTGTGTGAGGGAGCTACAGAAGCTCGATTGGCCCGCTGACCTGATCGAAATCATTGTCGTTGAAAACGGATCCGGCGATGACAGCATTGAGCGGCTGAGTTCACTTGGAAATGCGATTACCCTTGTGCCTTCGAAGTCGAACCTGGGTTTTGCAGGGGGCTGCAACCTCGGTGTGAGCAAATCGAGCGGCGAATTTGTTGCATTCCTAAACAACGATGCACGTCCCGACCCAGCGTGGATTTCCACCGCGATGGATACGTTTGCCACTAGTCGATCCATCGGTGCGGTAGCAAGCAAGGTCTTGGACTGGGAGGGCGTGCGCGCCGATTTCGTCGACGCGTCGCTGACTTGGTACGGGATGGGGTACAAGGCCCACACCGGAGAGGTCGACCGAGGGCAATGGGATGTCGAACGGGATGTACTTTTCGGCACCGGCGCAGCCATGTTTGTTCGTGCAGAACTATTCGACGAACTTTCGGGTTTTGACGAGAAGTACTTCATGTTCTACGAGGATGTCGACTTCGGGTGGCGGTTGAACCTTCTCGGACATCGATTCAGGTTTCAGCCCGCGTCGGTGGCGTACCACAAGCACCATGCCTCGATGGAAAAGTTCGACGACCACCACGAGTTGTTCCTCCTGGAGCGAAACGCACTCTACACATTGTTCAAGAACCTGGATGACAGGTCTCTTAGCGAACAATTCGCACCGGCGTTACTCTTGGCGGCTCGCCGAGCCGTCGCGAGAGGTGGCCTCGATTCCAGTGACCTCGACATACGCAAGGCAAATGATGCAAAATCAGCGGATGTTTCGTTCGGGGCTCTCGCTGGACTGTTTGCCATCGATGAAGTCGTCGAAAACCTTCCCAAGTTGGCGATTGACCGTGAAAGAATCCAGTCGTCTCGGCAGCGCACGGACCGGGAACTTCGGAAGCTGTTCGGAAATACAGATGAACCCGCGTTTCCAATCGAGTCTTATCTCTCCGGCTATGAGAAAATTGTCTCTCATACCCGTGCGCTCAGTGAGAGTGGACAAAATCGCGTTGTCGTGATCACCGGTGACCCGTTGGGTGAAAAGATGGCTGGCCCTGCCATTCGTGCTTGGAACATGGCAATTGAGCTGTCCAAGGAAAACGAGGTGCGCCTGATCAGCACCGCTAAGAGTGTGCCAACAGACAATAACTTCACTGTTCACACAGTCTCGCCATACAACCCACGCGCCATGCGAGCACATGAACAATGGGCCGACGTCATAATCCTTCAGGGATATGCCCTAACGCAATTCCCTGTTCTTGAAAACACGAAGAAGATTCTCGTCATCGACCTGTACGACCCGATGCATCTCGAGCAGTTGGAGCAGGCTCGAAGTCGCAACATGGCCGACTGGGAGAAGCGGGTTTCCGATGCGAATGACACATTGAACCACCAGTTGGCCCTGGGTGACTTTTTCGTCTGCGCAAGCGAGAGGCAGAAGCATTTTTGGCATGGCCAGTTGGCTTCCGTCGGCCGAGTTAACCCGCACACGTATTCGGCGGACAGCAACTTGTCGAACCTTTTGGCGATTGCGCCATTTGGGATCCCATCGGAGCCACCAATCAAAACCCGAGCCGCTCTGCGAGGAGTTATCCCGGGGATATCGGAAAAAGACAAGATCATCATCTGGGCCGGTGGTCTTTACGATTGGTTTGACCCAGAAACGCTTATTCGCGCTGTCGCCAAGGTAAGTGCAACTCGGCATGACCTTCGGTTGTTCTTCATGGGAACAAAGCATCCAAATCCTGCTGTTCCGGAAATGGCTGCCGTCGGAAACGCGCGTCGGCTCGCGGACGAACTGGGCATTACCAACGTGTCGGTGTTCTTCAACGACTCATGGGTTGAATACGCGGATCGCCAAAATTATTTGTTGGAAGCCGACGCAGGAGTTTCAACGCACTTTGATCACGTAGAAACTACATATTCGTTTCGCACCAGGATACTGGACTACCTATGGGCTGGATTGCCAATCATCACAACCGAGGGTGACTCGTTCGCTGACCTCGTTGAGAAGCGTGACCTAGGCGCGGTGGTACATGAGCGTGATGTCGACGCTCTTGCCAAGGCGATAGAGTCCGTTCTCTATAGTGTGGCGGGCGCAAGCGAGTTCCGAGAGCGGGTCGGTGAGGCTAGTCGTGATTTCTATTGGGCGAAAGCTCTGGATCCCCTTGTCGAGTTCTGCCGCGCTCCTGCACATGCTGCGGATCGAATCCCGATGGAAGCCAGCCGACGCGACGTCTTTGCTCAGAGCAAGCCTCGTAAGCGAGCACAAAGCGGGCTGCTGCGTGACCTTCAGAGAGCGGCTTACTATCTTCGCCACGGCGGGCTCGGTGCGGTATTAGAACGCTACGCTGCCCGCCGCCGTCGTCACCAGGGCGTGCGTTAGGCACTGCCCTACGGGCGGCAGCCTCAAAAAGTGGCAGCTCACAATCTTCTCCCTGCGGAGATGCCTACAATGGCGTCGATCAACACACGAACAATTAGGAGTGCTAAATCTTGTCGCAAGGAGATGTCGCCGACGAGGTTGATGAGTCATGGGCGGTAATTGCCTGGGTCCCAACCGACAATTCTGACCGAGATGAACTGGTTGCGAAGGTGAAGCAACTCCAGACTCTTGCGTTGCTAGAGCGGGAAAGAATATTTGGGTTGTCTGCGCAACTGGCCACTGCGGAAACTGAGTTGAATGCCATGAAGACAACGCCAATAGGTGAGGCGTTTCGTCGCATCGACAAGCTTGAGGACCAACGAGAGCAACTTCTGCATAAGCTCCGGCTCGGAAAATTTGGCGAAGAAACCGATGACGAAGTGGCTGCGTTAAAGGCGTCCGCTACCTGGCGAGCAGGTCGATTAATTCTTGCGCCGGCGATATTCCTCAAGTCAAAGACCCGTCAAAGGTGAGCCAGCCGCTGTTCTCGGTGGTGACGCCGGTCTACCGTACGCCTATTCGCTATCTCAAAAAGATGATCCGCTCTGTGGTTCGCCAAGGGTGGCCGTTTTGGGAACTCATTCTTGTTGATGACTGTTCCGAGGACGAGATCTTGTCGCGTTTTCTTGCTAATGCTTCGCAAAAGGAGCCAAGGATCCGGGTAATCACCCGGACAACTAACGGCGGAATCTCGTCGGCATCGAACGATGGGATCGCGGCGGCAACAGGCAACTTTATCGCCCTCTTGGATCATGACGACCTCCTCCTCCCCGGAGCTCTCAGAACAGTGGCAGAGGCCATTGAGGCTGATCCTGAGATTGACTATCTGTATACAGATGAGGAAAAGGTTGACGAATTCGGTTATCGGTTTGAAACCTTCCGCAAGCCAATGTGGTCTCCTGAAAGATTTCGCGGCCAAATGTACACCGGTCATCTTTCGGTGCTTCGCACAGAACTCGTTCGGCAGGTAGGGGGATTCCGTTCTGAATACGACGGATCACAGGACCACGATTTAGTCCTGCGGGTGTCGGAGAAGGCGCGGGTGATCCACCATGTACCAGAAGTGCTATACCTCTGGAGGGCCCATGGAGGTTCCACCGCTTCGACGGCGGGTGCCAAGCCTTATGCATGGGATGCTGGCGTGCGTGCTGTGAACGCGCACTTGGCACGAATCGGCAGTTCGGCGTCTGCGGACAAGGGCCCTGTACCAGGGACGTACGCCATTTCTCGTCCGTTGGATAAAGACGCCACCATTAGCGTGGTTATACCAACCAAGGGTTCCTCTGGTGTGGTGTTCGGTACGGCCAGGGCGTTTGTTGTGGAAGCGATTCGGTCTGTGCTCGCGATGAGCAGCCATGAACGGATTGAGTTCGTTGTAGTTCACGACACGGACACGCCCGCTAACGTGCTTGACGAACTAAGCGCAGTGGCAGGCGACAAATTAGTCCTCGTGCCCTATGACCGTCCGTTCAATTTCAGCGAGAAGTGTAACGCTGGCTTCATCGCCAGCCAGGGCGAGTACGTGGTGATGATGAATGATGACGTCCAGGCGATCTCCGAGCGACCGATTGAAAACCTGGTAGCGCCATTGTCGGACCACTCGGTAGGGATGACCGGCGCCTACCTTTTCTTTGAAGATGGCACTCTCCAACATGCAGGTCACCGTTATGCGGATCGCGGATACTTGCACGCCTATATGCTTAGCGCGCGCCGAGGAGACCCCGGGCCGTTTTCGGTTCTCCACGTCGATAGGGAGGTGTCAGGGCTTACCGCCGCGTTCATCGGAATGCGACGCCAGGTCTTCGCGGAAGTCGGTGGCTTCAACGAGGGCCTACCGGGAAATTTCAACGATGTCGACCTGAGCATGAAGGTCAAATCTTGCGGCTACCGGCTCGTATGGTTAAACGGCGTGCAGTTGTATCACTTCGAGTCGAAGACCAGGGAGGGGAAGGTTCGCACCTGGGAAGTCGAGGCCGTGCGAGCCCGATGGGGAGTCCCTGAGCGGGACCCTTACATAAGCTGACTACTCTTCGCTACTGGGCTCGCTCCGGAGCTGGATCCTGAGTGAGCTGCCGCAACAAGCGGGCCGGTATCCCTCCATGCAGCGAATGGGCCGGCACATCGCGGGTGACGACCGAGCCAGCCGCAACGATACTACCGCGCCCTATATTTACACCCGGCAGCAGTATCGCACCAGCCCCGATCCAGGCGCCATCTTCGACAGTAATCGGACCGGTGCGCAATATACCTGCCCTAAAGTCTGCCGGTCCTATTTCATGCGTGCTCGTGATAAATCGGGTTCCCGGCCCTATGGCAGCCCGCCCGATCTTCACCAGGTCGTTGCCATCGAAGATGACCCCTTCGTTAACGAAAGCGCCGAACGATATTTCAATAAGTCTCGAGCCAAAAACACACCCTCGCAGGATGCGAGCACCTCGCACGTCCAACCCGGCTCGCCACAGCAGATGAGCTCGTCGCTCCTTCGGTACGATTGCGGACGCGAGGATTCCATTCACCAAAATGTCGTGCCATGTGCGACGCATGTAGCGCATGTTTCTGGTGGCAACACGGCGTATCCGGCCATTGTTTGAGGTGACAACGCTGCTCATGATGAAAGAGCCTATTACGCCAGTAGGCTTGTGACGTGCCGAAAATGGGTTGTGTAGAAAACTTTGGTTCAGAGTGAAGTTCTCCGTCGCACTCTGCACCCACAATGGCGCCAAATATCTAGGTCACCAACTTCGCAGCATCCTTTCTCAGACGAAATTGCCATCCGAAGTGATCGTCTCAGATGACGCGTCAAGTGACGAGACGATTGAGATCGTGAATCGCATTTGGGAGGAGTTTCGCGATTCGGCACCCAGACTAGTGCTCTTACAAAACTCGACCCCGCTCGGTGTGACGAAGAACTTTGAGCAAGCGGTCACCGCATGCAGCAGTGAGATCATCGCATTATGCGACCAAGACGATATCTGGGGTCCGTCAAGAATGGAGAGCGTTATAGCTAAGTTCGCGGCAAACCCTCACCTGAAACTAGTGTTCTCAGATGCTCGTCTCGTGGATGAGACGGGGGAGCCGCTCGGGTTGTCATTGTTCGACGCACTCGAAATAAATGTCAAGGATCTCCGGGCGATTCGCTCGGGGAAGGCATTCTCGACTCTGCTCCGCAGGAACCTCGTGACAGGTGCAACAACAGCATTTAGGCAGGAGTTGCTATCGGACGCAGTGCCGTTCGACCCGCTCTGGTTGCACGACGAATGGCTGGCAATGATCGCCTCCGCAACAGGGGAGATCGATTGGATGCCCGAACAGCAGATCGACTATCGCCAGCATGATTCGAACCAGATCGGCGCGTCAGCTCCCACTTTCTGGTACAAGGTGGGCCGCATCCTCGAACCTCGAGAAGACCGCAATAGAGTCCTTGCTGAGCGCGCTACCGCACTTCTGGACAGGATGGTGGATTTGAACCTTGGGGATCGGATTGTCAGCCTGGTTGCGCAGAAATACGCGCACGAGTCATTGCGGGCTAACCTCCCTGAGAATCGATTGATGCGTATCGGCAGAGTACTGAGGGAAGCAACGACCGGGAACTACGAGCGATTTTCGAGCAGGGCACGGCTGGACATACTTCGCGACCTTCTCCAGCCTGCCCGCTAGATGCTAGTTCCAGCTATTTACTGCGCGCACTCATTGGTCCCTGGCGCTGGTTTCCGCCCACTACGCCACTGGCAATTGAGCCAGGGGAAGGCGGTTCTGAGTCTGGCGGCGGGCCGTCTCTTTTCTATGGGGCCGTTGAAAAACACTCACATCGCTTGGCGCGAAGAGTGGCTGCCCGGTAGCGCGCTCCGCAAGAACCCGCGGAGCAACATGCGGCACTAGTGCGCTGACCCTGTAGACACGAGCAGCATGGTTGCACCCGGGCCGCCCTACAGCTGCTCGCCCGCGCGGCTTGCGTCCGCAATTCCCAAAGCTCTGATTGATACGATTGCGGAATGCCCCCTGCCTCCCTTCGCACCCTCGTGGTGATGCCGGCGTTCAACGAAGAGGCGTCGGTTGGGGACATCGTGCGCGAAGTGCAGGAGAAGGCTCCGGGAGTCACCGTTCTCGTTGTCGACGACGGATCGCTGGATGGGACTACAAGAATCGCGAGGAGCGCCGGCGCCAAAGTCGCGACGCTCCCTTTCAACCTCGGAGTCGGGGGAGCGATGCGCGTGGGATTCCGCTATGCCCTGGAGAACGGATTCGACAACGTCATCCAGATCGATGCCGATGGCCAACATGACCCGGAGGGAGTAGCCCGCCTGCTGGAGGGCCTCGAGTCCGCCGATTTGGTGCTGGGCGCACGCTTCGCAGGAGAAGGCGACTACACGGTGCGGGGCCCGCGCCAATGGGCGATGAGCGTCCTGGCGGCCGTATTGAGTCGCACGTCCCGAACCAAGCTGACCGATACCACTTCAGGGTTCCGTGCATCCGGCCCTCGCGCAGTGTCGCTGTTCGCCGAGCACTACCCGGCCGAGTACCTCGGTGACACCATTGAAGCGCTGGTCATCGCCTCCCGATCTGGCTTGGTGATTCGCCAGATCCCAGTTGCCATGCGCACGCGGACGGGGGGAGTGCCGTCTCACAACCCCCTCAAAGCGGCAATATATTTGGGTCGCGTTGTCCTCGCACTCGTTTTCGCATTCATCCGGCCACCTTCGAGCTACCGGGCAAGGGAAACATCGTGAGCCTGACGAGCTACATATTCGGAATTGCAGCAGCCGTACTGGTTCTGATCGTTGTCATCGAGCTGCTCAGACGCGGTCGTCTTCGGGAGCGTCACGCCATCTGGTGGCTTGTCGCCGGTGTGTTCGCCTTGGTGGCTGGTGTATTCCCGGAGACCCTGACCTGGGCGGCGTCGCTTGTCGGCATCGTGGTGCCCATCAATCTCGTGTTCTTTGTAAGCGTCGCCCTCCTCTTTCTGGTGTGCCTGCAGCACAGTGCAGAACTGACGAGACTAGAGAGTAAGACGCGCATCCTGGCCGAGCGGGTGGCGATCATCGAGCTTGAGCTGCGCGATTACAAGATACGCCAACCCGAAAAGCCGTAGCCGTCGAGGGTCAACCGATCTGGGGTGGCATGCGCTCTGCCACCCGTTGGTCATGTCGAACTGCATACAGGTGGATTCCGTACAGCGAAAACAGGGCGACTATTCCGAGGGATCCGTTGAGGATGATCATCGCCGTGACATCGGGCAGCAACGCGACGGAGCCCACCCACTGGACAACTGCGGCCAGAAGCATGAGGGTCAGGCCCGCCTTGGACGCGAAGGAGGTAATGCGCACCAGTACCGCCTGAGTCATCGCCCACGGCAACCACATCAGCGCCAGAGCAGGCAAGAACCCGACTGTCAGCTCATAGCCCGGTCCGAACAGGATTGCCACGATCAGCTCGCCGGCGAGGAGCAGCGTCAGGAAGATCACCAGCCCGCCAGCGAAGGTCACTGCGAGGGTCAGATTGACTCCTAGCTTCGTCAAGGCGTGGTTTCCGCGACTGCTCACGAACCGCGGAAGCAAGTAGAGCGACAGGGTGGCAGGCAGAATTAGGGTTGTCTTGACCAGAACTGCAGCCGCGGCGAACGAACCGGCGACCAGTTCCGACGCACCTGTGCGGACCAAAATTACGTCGACATTCGTGAGCCAGGCGAAAGCGATCGTCAGCAGCAGAACCACCGTGCTGCTCACCGAGAACGGTCTTCGTTGCGGCGTGATCGTTAATCTTCGTGCGTGATACGTCGACCCGATGGTGCCGAGGATGACGGTGATCAAGAACACGACGAGGATACCGATCGCGTCATAGCCGAGCGCGAGGGCGACGAGAGCGAGTGCAAGTTGAGCTAACTGAGCGCCCGTAGACCACCAGACAACGGAGCGCGAGTCGCCGGTGCCTTGCAAAAGGCCGAGGGACCGAGAGAACAGGAAATACGGTGTGACCGTGGCCGCAGTGAGGATTAGCGCGACCACATTCGACTCGATTGATGATGCCAGCCATGGCGAAGCCAGCAAGACGCCGACCGTGCATGCTCCGCCGAGCACGAGCGCCTCAACCATGGAGCTATCGAGCCATCGCCGCCGTGAAGGGGGGTCGAACGGTTTGGTAAGAGACTCGGCCATGGCGACGGCGACCGAGTTCCGCAACGCGGAGCTACCAATCGACGCGATATTGATGAGCGCGAGAAACGCGGCGAGCAGTCCAAACGACTCCGGGCCGAGCCCGCGCGTCGCCACTACCTGGAAACCGGCGGACGCGATGATGCCCAGACCGCTGGCAAGGCCGATCTCGAAGAGCGCCTTGCCATGCTGGGAGAACAAGCCGGTCCGAATCGGTGCGGTCATGACGTCTACCTGTCCGCGTCGACCCGCGAGGTCGACGTCATTTCGCGAATCCGCGGCTGACCAAGTCTTCTACGATGATGTCGGCCGGCGAATGCTCTGGTCTGGCAGGCGACCGACGGTACTGCCCGTAGTTTGCCAGGAAGTCCGAGAGGCGGTCGCTGCGCCACTCGGATAACAAGATATTCTCACCAAGGCCCTCGCGCTGCTCTGTTGCTTTGCGATGAATCAGGGTGGGTGTTCCAAGAAGGGCCGACTCTGCCTGGATTCCTCCGGAGTCGGTGACAATGAACTCCGCTCCCCGGAGGGTGGAAATGAATTGCTCATGGTTCTGCTTGTTTTGAATTTGGATCTTGTTCTTGTCCGCCTTTGGTAGCACATCCGCCAGGACCTCCTTGGCGAAAGCGTCGACGAAGAACTTGACCGGATGCGGGCTCTGGACTGCAATCGTGGCGAGGGTCTCTTCAACCAGCGCGCGGTTGGAAAGGAACTCGAACCGGTGCAGCAGGGAGACGCCATAGGGGCTCTCAGAGTCCGAGGAGTCGTCGACCTGGTCGAGCACCGCATCGATTGCCGTATTGCCGTGGGTGAAGACGACGTTCTTCCTGGAGGTGAGGTTGGCGGTCGCCTCCTCAGATGGTGTGTAGTGCACGTCGGCGAGCTTTCCGACGATCCGACGATCGAGTTCTTCCGGGAAGGGGTGGCGCCAATTACCCGAGCGGAGCCCCGCCTCCACATGGGCGCATTCGACTTTCAGGCGACGGGCGATCCATGCGCCGACGACGCTTGTCATCGTGTCGCCGTGCACAACGATTACCGTATTACTCGGCAATGTCTTTCGAAGCGTGGACCTGTTCTTCCGCAACCAGGACGCGATTCGCAACAGCCAGCGAATGGCGTCGCTCGAGCTGCGCAGCGGTTCACCGTCCACCCCGTCTACGATGACGCGCGATGGCTTGTTTAGCCCAAGCTCGGGGATGATCTTCATAAGGGCATGCGTGTGCTGGTTCGTCGTCCAGCTCTCGTACGCGATGCCCCGCGCCTCCAGCCGACGCGCGACCGGCGCGAGCTTGATGGCCTCTGCCGTGGTGCCGTAGATGAACACGATCAATTCGCGAGTTCCTCCTTCTGCCCATCTCGCCGGGCAAATGATTTCCGATGAACTACCAGCCCGCGTACCAATCCGGTCCAAAACGCGACGCCGAATGGGACCACAAAGCAGAGATATGACAAGCATGCCCGCGGGGGACACCGCCGGGCGGCCGCGACGATAGCCGGTGCAACGAGGGCTGCAACCCCCACCGCAGCCACAACCCAAAACCCTGCCCATTGACCGGCGGCAGCCAGCGCTATAAGTGCGATTAGGAAGATGGGAGGAAGAATGCCCAGTAGCAACAGCACGACGTTTCTGGCCGCACTGGTGCCCGCGTAGCTATCGACGAACATGGTGCCGCGTCCACGCGCATGCGCGAGGAACTTCCGGAACGTTGTGCGCGGACGGTAGGTGGCGAAAAAGCTCGGCTCCAGCCGGATCGGCGAGTGGGCGGCAACAAATCGAAGGAGCTTCGTGTCATCCGACGTGAAGCGGGCATTCGTGTCCGGCCACGACACCTCGTAGGCGCGTCTGAAGAGGTCCTTCTGCACGAGGAAACAGCCAGTCCCCTTGGGAACCATGTCGAAGTTTTCGCTGGTGATCAGCGTCGTGCGGGGGTTGGCCAGATAGCTTCCCCAGAAGAGGTGCGTGGGAACCTCCCAGAAGCGGCCAACCAAAGGTGCGCTCGGGTCAGTGGCGACATGACCGTTCCAAGCCTCCCGGGTCGGATCCGTCGCCTGAGCCGCCTCGACGAACTCCAGAGCATCCTCCCGAAGGATCAGTCGCGAGTTCAAGATCAGCAGTTGCTCGAAATTTGCCTTTTTGAGCCCCTCCCAGACGGCAAGGAAGACTCCCTGGTTTCGTTGTTCGACGATGCGAATCGGGTATGGGAAGGATTTCTGAAGCGACGAGAGGACAGCGACGGTGTCATCTGTGGAGCCATCGTCTACGACCACAACCTCAGCGGTCCAGGAGGTGCGCTGGAGTGCCTTAGCGAGCGAGTCGAGAGTGGTGGGCAGCCACTCGGCCGAATTGTAGGCAGGGATCACCACGGATAGCGAGAAAGTGTCGCCATTTTTCTCGAGAGAACTCAAATCACTCCTACATCGCGGCCCCGTAGGTGGTGCCTTGTCAATGGTAGACGCTTAGTGATGGAAGAATGGGCCGGATGAGACGAGCAAGAAGCTGGTGGGCGAGTGGTAACACCAGATTCCGCCGCATAATTGTCGCGGCGCTGGTACCTGCCATGTTCCTGACCGCATTTGTCGCCTGGGCATTCTCTTCGCCGGTGGGCTCCAGCCCCGACGACGAATATCATATGGCCAGCATTTGGTGTGCTGGCGGACTTGACGACCTGTGCCTAGCTGGCGACACGGAGTCCGAACGGAGGGTCCCCGCCGTCCTGCTGAGGTCTTCGGGCTGTTATGCGTTCGATTCGACCGCGAGCGCATCGTGCCATCGGCAGCCCATCGAAGAAATGATCAATAGTGATCGAGGCAACTTCGTAGGTAGCTACCCTCCTGTTTTCTATTCAACGATGAACATATTTGCCAGTTCCGACGTGGAGCTTTCCGTGCTGCTCATGCGAACGTTTAATGCACTGGTCTTTGTTGGCTTAGTGAGTGCACTTTTCTTCATGCTTCCGGGGAGCCGAAGGGGCCCGCTGTTGTGGGGATCAGTTGCGACGCTTGTGCCCCTGGGTATGTTCATTATTCCGAGTGTCAACCCAAGCAGCTGGGCCGTGCTTTCGGGCACCACACTGTGGGTTTCCCTCGTCGCGTATTTCTTGGCCCCGACACTGCAAAGCCGTGTAATTTTTGGTGCCATTGCACTGCTCGTTACGGTGATGGGCGCAGGTGCACGAAGTGATTCGGCGGTGTACTCAGGGATCGCCATCGTAGTCTCGGTCGTTCTCACATTCGAGCGGACAAAGCGTTACCTGAAGCTAGCCATCATGCCGGCCCTACTCACGCTTGTCGCTCTGGCGTTCTTTTTCGTTTCAGGACAGAGTTCTGTGATCGACCCCGGCACTTCCGGAACTAAATCGACGCCCGCTGCCACATTGGGGCTCGCTTGGGCGAACCTAACGCAACTCCCTGCCTTGTGGACAGGTGCAATGGGCACGACCGGCCTAGGCTGGCTTGACACCGCTATGCCGGCAACTGTCTGGGCATCAACGGTCGCCGTCTTCTTCGGACTAGCTTTCTGGGGAGTTCAGAAAATGGACGCGCGTAAGGCAATTGTGACGGGCATCGTCTTCGCCAGCCTCGTCATTATTCCGCTTTACATACTCGTCAAAGACGGCGTCATGGTCGGAAATGGCGTTCAGCCAAGGTACATCTACCCGTTGCTCATCATGATCGCTGGGCTAGCCTTGCTTGGTTTGAGGCGCAACGACCTTCAGCTGTCTCGTGTGCAACTCTCCGCTGTAACGATCATGCTGACCGTTGCCAATTCTCTTGCGCTGCATACGAACATTCGTAGATATGTGACCGGGACCGACGTTCCGGGACCCAACCTCGATGCTGATGTCGAGTGGTGGTGGGGGATGCCGGTGTCACCAATGGCAGTGTGGTTCATCGGGTCGGTAGCGTTCGGGCTTGCCATGTTTGGTGTTTATCGCTATGTGCGTCACTCCTCGCAACCTGTTCCGTTGAGTTCCGCAACGCTCTCCTGAGAGCTGGATCAACCGCGCCTTGCCTGCTCGCCCGCGGCGGAGCGAGAACTTCTTATCGCGCGGAGCATCCCGATCTTGGCACATGGCCGTCTGGTTCGGTGGCTTGTTGGGTTCGCAGGCGCGATTTTCGGAGGGCACCTCTACGCCGTCTCTCTAGCGTGACGCGCGGAGGTCGCCATCGAAAGGTGCACGAAGTAATAGGCGCCGCCAGATTTTGGCCCCCATTGTGGGACTCCGGGAATTGAGTATGGTGAGTCTAATTTAGTTCTGGTCGTCAACTCGGGCGGTCTCTTATTCGCTGGATCAAGTTCATGAGAACTCATCGCGCTCGGGTCGCCGGCGTCCTCACTCTGGTCACCGTGCCGAGCATGCTCCTCGTTGCCCTATTGGGCTGGGCGAGCGCGTCCCCGATTGGCGCAAGTCCCGATGACGATTACCACATGGCCAGCATCTGGTGCGGTGGTGGAACGGACGACCTGTGCATTGACGGGTTGGCCGCGGGCGAGATGCTAGTTCCGAAGGTCCTCATCACCAGCTCTTCGTGCTTCGCATTCGATCCGGAAAAGAGCGGACTCTGTCTCGAGCCGTCCTCAAGCGAGCTGGTGAACACAGCACGAGGCAACTTCCTGGGAGCATACCCACCGGTGTATTACGCAGCGATGAGTGTTTTTTCGGGTAATGACGTCGTCTCGTCAATATTGCTGATGCGTTCGTTCAACGCCTTGCTCTTCGTTGCTGTGGTTACCCTCCTTTTCTACCTGATGCCGGTGCACCACCGCGGTGTACTCTCCTGGGGACTCGCAATCACGATGGTTCCACTCGGAATGTTCCTCATCCCAAGCGTCAATCCGAGTAGCTGGGCGGTGCTTTCCGCCGCGACCTTGTGGCTCTCACTCGTGTCTTATTTCAACGCAACGGAGCGAAGGAAACGGTTGGCGTTCGCAGGTATCGCCGTTATAGCGACCGTCGCGGGTGCCGGGGCAAGGGCCGATTCAGCGGTGTATGCCGGGATCGCCATAGTAGTGGCGGTCGTTCTGACGATTGACCGCAGTCGACGGTATGCAATGTTGGCGATCCTGCCAATTACGCTGGCAGTGATTGCAGGGGCCTTCTTCCTAACCTCCGGTCAGAGTTCCATCCTTGCCTCAGAAGGCGCGGCCGATGAGGCGGCAGATTCTACGCGGGTTCTTTTGGCGAACCTCATACTCCTGCCCCAGCTGTGGGCTGGGGCTTTGGGGACCGTCGGTCTGGGATGGCTTGATACGGCGATGCCCGGGATCGTGTGGGTCTCCACGCTGGCGGTTTTCTTCTCGCTGGTCTTCTGGGGACTACAGCACGCGTTCGCGAAAAAAACAGTGGCACTCAGTGTGGTGTTCGCCAGTCTCGTGATCGTTCCCCTTTACATACTTGTGAAGGACCAGGTCGTGGTGGGGACAGGCGTGCAGCCTCGGTACGTGTACCCACTTCTGATCATGCTCGCAGGCGTTGCGCTGTGGACACGCCGAGGCGCCGTATTCGCCCTCTCGAAAGTGCAGAGTGTATCCATGGCAGCCCTGCTCACAGTGGCGAACTCAGTAGCGCTGCACACAAACCTGCGTCGGTACGTGACCGGCGTTGACGCACCCGGACTGAACCTCAACGCCGGTATCGAATGGTGGTGGGAGAACTCGTTGCCCCCTATGACAGTGTGGATTATTAGCTCAATAGCATTCGGGTTCGCGATGGTGGCCCTTTCCTTGCACTTGGCGCGGGAATCAACGTTGGGCTCCGCAGCCTTGGTGCAGAGACAGGACGCCGATTTGGTGACCTTGGCGAGCTAGAGCGCTATTTCAGCTCCTCGGCTTTCCGGTCGCAATTACAAGCGGTCTTCGGTGGGATCGGCCGAAGTGGCAGCCTCTGGACGCCTGCGAAACGAATAATTCTTGTGGCCCAGGAAGCTGAGCAGGGTGGTGACGACCAGGATGATTGCCTGTGCCAGCAGCGGCGAAAGTCCAGCAATCTCTACCAGCAATGGCAACGCCAGCGCGTTTGCAGCTATGGCAGCCAGGTAAACGCTGATGAATCGAATGAGATCGCCGAACACCCGCCCCTTGACCACGAAAACGAAGCGCCGGTAGAGGATGAACGCGAACGTGATCGCGAAAGCGTAAGACAGTGCCAGGCTGATCAGGTAGCCCAAGAATATCTCGGCGAATACCCACCGGGTCAACGCCGCAAATACCAGATATCCGACCACGGTGTTGGTGGCACCGACGATAAGGAAACGGATCCGCTGGTCGCCAAGAAACCTCGACACCATGCGTCCCATCAACACTCCAAAGGGGTAGTACGGCGATAGTTTCGCTGACCTCAACTCGATAGTCTAGTCACGCGAGAACTGCTCGTTGCCCGACGAAGAAAGCCCAGATGCACACAGACGCCGCACAACAGCCGCATCACGTTTCCGTCGTGATTCCGGTCTATAAGGGGGAACTAACGCTCCGCAATCTTGCCTCGGAGCTCTCGCAACTCACTGACACGGTTACGTCCGTCGGCGGCGCCAAGTGGCGTGTGGCAGAAGTCCTGTTGGTATTCGACAACGGCCCAGACGGTTCTGCGGAAGTGATTCGTGAGTTGGCGCGCCAGTACGATTTCGTTCGTCCAGTGTGGTTAAGTCGAAACTTCGGGCAGCATTCGGCCACCCTGGCGGGGATGGCCTCGAGCGGGTCGGAGTGGATCGCGACCCTGGATGAGGATGGACAGCACGACCCAGTCGATATCGGATTGCTCATAGACTCGGCGCTCCGAAACTATTCGCCAGTTGTCTATGCCAAGCCGACCAACCCGCCCCCCCATGGTCCACTCAGAAATGGTGCGTCGCGAGCAGCGAAGGCGCTCACGTCGCGTCTGGCTTCTGGCCAGGCCACAAGAGATTTTCAGAGTTTCCGGCTGATCCTCGGCGAAGTGGGGAGGAGCGTCGCCGCCTATGCCGGATCCGGAGTGTATCTGGATGTTGCGCTGAGTTGGGTGGCCTCGCGCACAGCAACCGCTGACGTCACGTTTCGCGACGAGGGCCAACGTGTTTCTGGCTACTCCGCGAGAACGCTGCTCAGTCATTTTTGGAGGCTGGTTCTGTCTAGCGGCACCCGCGCTTTGCGGGTCGTGACAGTTATGGGTGTGGTTTTTGCTGGCGTTGGTGTCATCCTCGCAATCGTCTTTGTCGTGCAACGCCTGGTGGGCGTCGACTTGCCCGCTGGTTGGACCTCGACAATGACCGTGCTGCTTCTCGCGTCCGGCGCGGTGCTGTTCTCCCTGGGGATGGTCGCCGAATATCTGGGGATGGCGGTCAATATGGCAATGGGTAAACCGCCGTACCTGATCGCAAGCGATCCGGGTGACGGCCCCCTAGGGCGCAGCAGACGGCGCTGATGACGGCAGTCAGCTGGGTGATCGGGTCGGGCGGATTGCTGGGCTCGGGAATCACCCGCAGTCTCCGTGCGGCAGGCGCGCCAATTTTCGACGGCCCCCGCACAAACTGGGGCTCCCAATCAACAACGGCGCAACTCAGTCAGGGACTGACGGAGTTCGTCGGCGCCGCGGCGGGAAACCAGTGGCAGATCTTCTGGTGCGCTGGGGTCGGCGTGACCGGTTCCAGTGCGGACGAGTTCCGTGAAGAGGTGGCAACGTTCGATTCGTTTCTAACGTCCGTCAGGGCACTTCCAGCCGAAGTGCTGCAGCGGGGCGTCCTATTCGTGGCTTCGTCGGCAGGCGGGGTATACGGGGGGTCGCGTGGTGCTCCATTCCACGAGTTCTCTCAGGCACGTCCGCTCGGACATTACGGGACCGCAAAGCTGGCGATTGAGGAGGCGGCACGGGTCTCCTCAGAGTCGATCGGTCTTCGCTGTCTGGTCGGTCGGATCTCGAACCTTTATGGACCGGGTCAGAGCCTGGCCAAACCGCAGGGCTTGATCTCTCACCTTTGCCTGGCAAGCTTGACCCGGAGGCCGCTCTCGGTGTTTGTCCCGCTGGATACGCTGCGCGATTACCATTTCGTGGATGACTGCGCTGATTTGATTATCGCGAGTTGCGAGCACCTACGACAAACGACAGTCGCGACTTTTCATGTCAAGGTCATGGCTTCTGGCCGTTCAATCAACATTGGCGGACTAATCAGCCAGTTCAGGCAAGTGGTTGGGAAGAGGCCCGAAATCATAATGGGCTCGTCGCCTCAATCGTCTCTGCAGAGCACGGACCTCCGTTTGCAGTCGCGTTACTGGCCAGATCTCGACCACCGTCCGATCACCACCCTGGCCGACGGGATTGCCCGGACGCTGCAGGATGTTCGCAGTTCCTTCTTAAGCCCGCCCGGTGGTCGGCAGGTCGGCGACCGCAAATAGGTGCCCGCTAGGCCTAGCTCGCCTGTTCCGAGGACCACGCCTCGCCGCGATGCTCGTCCCGGTGCAGGGCAAGTCTCAGGATGCCTGCGCAAGTCTGTAGCGTGCCCCTGCTGAGGAAAAGGCTTGTGGGCGAGGTATGCACGCCTTCGGGCGCCGGGGTCCGGGCGAGTTGCAGCCCTTGCTGCTCAGCGACCAGCACAAGCTCATCCAGCCACAAGGGACCGTTCTCTCGCGAGACCGAAGCAAACCTTCGACCCCAGGTGCCGTCCACCACGAAGGTTGTGTGGCCCGAGGCGCCGTGGGATCGCAGCAATGCTTCGCGGAGGAATTGCGTGAAGCGAGTGTGACTGGCGCTCCTCCACTCCTGTGCGGCCGACGTTTCGGCGTCTTGGGCCGATCCGATCGCCACGACCACGTCGGGCTGATCCACCTGTGCAAGATCGGGTATGTCGTCAGGTGCGCCCGCAGCGACCACAAGCTTCCGACCAGTGCTCGCAAGCACACCGGTCCGAAGCGCTTCCCCAAGGCCGGGTTGTGACGGCAGGACAACGAACCTGCAGTCGCCCGACCATCCTGCAGCCAGTTCTTCCAACACTCCGGGGGCGGTGTCCGTTGCACCGGTTGGGACCACGATGATAGCGTCATCCGCGGTCAGCCGGTGCGCCCAACGAGTGCCCGACGCCTCAATCGCAGTTTTTTCGCCGTGGGACGCGATGATGACGCTGAGCCCGGAGGGGCTGACGGCCGACAGCGTTGCGGGGAGTGGTCGATCGCGCAGGCGGCGTCGTTCTTTGGCTCGCACCTCACAAGGCAGCGTCGTGAGTGACCAGGTCAGGGCGCCCAAGGCGACGGCGGCTAGCAGGCCAAGGGCAGCGGACAGCTCGGAGTAGTAGTACAGCATGGGCATGACTAGGACTGGAGGAACAACGCCCAGAACGAGGGTGGGAAGGCTGATGGCAACAACGATGCCCAGCGGCCGTCGCAGGTGTGGATGCCGAATGAAGGTGAGGGCGAAGCCTGCCACAATCAGAGCGGTCATGGCGCCGAAGTGTTTGATCAGGAAGATGCCCTTGAGCACATACAGCTTCAGAGCACCGATTGGGTCCGCAAAGACTTCCTCGAGATAGAGGTCCTGGAGAATCGCGTCGTACTCTTCACTCGCTACCAAAACATCAGGGTCGACCTCGCGGGCCTTCTCCCAGCCGAATTCATCCGACCAAGTGACGTCGAATCTCGATTCCACCCCGGTGAGCGGTTGGGGGTACGACAGGCCCAAGTAAAGCGAGTGCCAAACGGTGTGGCCGTCCGGCACCTGCTCCACTGACTGCCCTGTCGCCTCGACCCGGGCCGCGTTCACCAGTCCCATCACACCGCTCTGAACAGCCAGCGCAACGACGATGGTCAGGATGCTGGCGGCGGCGGCCGCGGCCCACCGCCACCGTCCGTTGACGTGGATCCACCACAGGACGCCGACCGCTAGCGCTACGCCCATCCCAGACAGGGAGCGGGTGAGGTTCCCGACACCTGCGATCACGCCGATCAAGAGAGTCGCGGCTATCAGCACTCGGGTTCTCAGGCGATAAGTGCTCAGTAAGACGATCAGAGAAAGGGAAAGAAAGGCGAGCGAAGCGGCAATCCCGTAAAGGGCATATACGCGGAGAGTGCTGACGGAATCGGCCAGGCCGTACTCCGTTCCCAACAGCACGGTCCCGTGGTTTAGCAACCACACGATTGGCGGAACCAACAAGAGGGCTATTCCTGCTCGCGCCCGCTTGAAAAGTCGGGCCACGGCGGTCGGAAGCCATAGCAATGGCAGGGCCACTAAGAGAGCCTGGGCCAGCTCGAGCCCTGGGTAGGGCGAAGCCGACTTGGTGACGTGGCCCATGACGCTAGCAATTAGATAGGCGCCAGGGTCATCGTCCCAGGTTGCCGACGTCAGTGGTCCAGGGGCTGGCCGCTGCACCCCGTAAGAGCCTGAACCCGTCGGCTTGATCAGGAGAGTCCCGGTGTCCTGGTAGGTCTCATACGTCGCCCTCAGCTCGGCGTCACGCGCAGGATGCCAAGAAAGCTCCGGCATACTGACAACCGCTGCGAATGATGTCGCGCTGAGGAGAAAGCCCACGATGAGAAGCAGGAGGCTGGTCGACCGCGGCCAAAGTCTGTTCACTGACTGCGCTGCTGACTCTGGTTTCATCAGGTGTCCATCCGATTCGGATCACTCACAATCCCGGACAGGACAATTGAGCTAGAGCTTGCATGAACCAACATCATGCCTCAGATTCGTGCATATCCGGAATTACACTCCAGGAGGTCGTTTGGCGACCACCACATCGATCACGCGGTGCGAAGGCAAGATGCTCGCTCTCTCTGCCGCCGCATCCACCGTGCCGTCGATGACGTCGAGGAAGTGGTCGAACTGTGTAGTCAGCGGTTCCTGGCTGGTCACCATCTCGGGAATCTCGATAACGGTCTGCTGCTTGTATCCGCGACCCTCCCCATCCGCCGAGTTCTCTGAAATGTGGTGGTAAACGGTGACATCGCGACGCAGTAGGTCGAGCTCAATCAAACGGTCATCTTGATAGATCGACAACTGCCTGATCTTTCGCTGGCCGACTCGGCTGGCGGAAACCTGGGCTATTGCGCCACCAGAAAACTCGAGCACGGTCTCAGCGACATCCTCGGCATCCGGTTCTGAATCGGGATGAAAGAAACCAAGACGAGCGTCTATGTGCTGAGGCTCGGCGTTCATCAACGTGATGGCGAGGTCGATGTCATGCACCAACAGGTCCCAAGCGACACCGGTGCGAATGCGGGAGGCATAAGGGGAGTGCCTCGAAGCGGTGATATGGAAGGGCGAATCGAGCATGGTGCGAGCCGTCAAGATTGCCGGGTTGTAGCGCTCGAGTAAACCGCACATGAATGGCAGGTCCAGAGCGTCCGCTGCCGCAAGAATCTCTTCGGTTCGCAGCAGGCTGTCCGCCACCGGCTTTTCAACGAGCAACGGCGTCTGCTCACCAATAACCTGCATCGCCAAGGGATAGTGAGCCTCGGTCGCTGCGGCAATAACGACGCCGTCAATGTCACCGAGTGGAGGAATTTCTGGAGCCCAGGTCGCACCGAACCTCTCGGCGATCGGCCGCCCCACAGATTCGCGAGGATCGACCAGCACAGCCAGTGACGCGCGGGTCGACTGGCTGATTACGCGTGCATGATGGCTTCCCATGGTGCCCGCGCCCACGAGGGCAATGTGCTTGAGCGCCATGGCTACTTGGTCACCAGCGAGGCAACCGTGTCGATGATGACCGCAATGTCGTCATCCGACAGCCAGTGGTGAACTGGGAGCGACACTGCCTGTTGCGCCACCCTGGCGGCGACCGGTGTTTCACTGAGTATCACTCGCGGGTTGTCGCGGTAGGCGTCATAGTCGCCGATGAGTTTCGGGTAGTAAATTCCTGCCCCGACTCCAGCCTCGTGCAGCTTCGCAACGAACTCGTCTCGCCCGAGCGCGGCGTCTTCCGTGACCCGGATGGTGTATTGGTGCCAAACGTGGCTGCGACCCTCGAACTCGCGCGGCGCAACGATCCCGGGAACACCCGCAAGCCCTGCTGACAGCCGGGATGCATTCGCCTTGCGCGAGGCGACAATCGCGTCGTACCTCTCCAGCTGGGGGATGCCAACGGCGGCCTGAAGGTCGGTCAGTCGGTAGTTGTGTCCGGCAACCTCGTACACATAGCGTTCGCGCATCCCCTGGTTGCGAAGCACGCGCAAACGATCGGCGATAACGTCGTCGTTTGTGGTAATCATCCCGCCCTCACCTGTTGTCAGATTTTTGGTGGCGTAGAACGAGAAGGTGCCGACTCCGAAAGTCCCGGCTGCTTCACCGTTGTAGGTGGCCAGGTGCGATTGTGCAGCATCTTCAAGAATTCGCAGCCCGCGCTCGTCTGCCAGCTTCACCAAGGGGGCCATGTCAGCCATCTGCCCGTAGAGATGCACGGGAGCCAGTACTTTGGTTCGGTCGGTGACCCGCTGCTCCACCGAGACGGGATCGATATTGAAGTCGTCTTCGCGGATATCGGCGAAGGTCACCGTTGCGCCGGCTTCCAATATCGCGTTGACCGTGGCGACAAAGGTGAATGGGGTCGTGAGCACCTCGTCACCGGGATCCAAATCCATGACTTCGAGCGCCGCGACCAGGGCAGTCGTGCCGTTATTGACCGCGACAGCGTGCTTCACGCCCGTCATCTCGGCGAAGCGGTCTTCGAAACGCTTCACCATCGGCCCTTGCGCGATGGAGCCGGATCGAAGAACCTGAAGAACCAGCTCCTCCTCCTCGGCGCCGAAACGAACGGAAGTGATAGGAATCATGAGACCTCACGAGGGAGAATGGTTGGGGCAGAAAAACGTGCACCTATAACCTACCGTGGGAGAGCCGCGGCACGCGTGGGTGCCGGAATCGCAGCGAACGAGGGGCAATCCGTGTCGAACACCATCCACCCGACAGCCATCATCTCGGGTGATGTGACGCTCGGTGCAGGCAACACCGTGGGTCCACTCGTTGTCATCACTGGTCCGGTCACTATCGGCGATGACAATTGGATTGGAGCCGGAGTGGTGATAGGGGCGCCTCCGGAGGTGCGGTCGGTCGAGCATCCGCGCGACACCGCCCAGCCAGCAGGGAATGGGGTGGTTATCGGAGACCGGAATGTCATCCGCGAATACGCCCAGATTCACCAGGGATGGAAGGGACAGACCCAGCTTGGCGACGACTTGTTCGTCATGAACCAGGTGTATATAGCTCATGACTGTCACCTCGCGAACGGGGTGACTCTCGCGTCCAGCGTGCTCTTGGCAGGGCATGTGAACTTAGGGGAGGGCGCCAACCTGGGACTTGGTACTGCGGTGCACCAACGGGTACGAATTGGTGCTGGAACCATGATCGGGATGGGCGCGGTGGTGACCCGAGACATTTTGCCCTTCGCCAAGGCATACGGAAACCCGGCTCGTGTTCACGGCATCAACCGCATCGGCATGGAGCGCGGCGGAATCCCAACCGACGCCATCGATCAGGTGGATGCCGCTTTCGCCGAGGGAAACGCCGATCTCGCACTGCTCGCGGCGAACCCTGCACTTGCCGCGCATTTCACGGGTTGGCTGTAACTCTAGAGAGGGTCCGGCTCCAGCGGGGGGCGGAATGCCGTTCGCCAACTCAGGTTCTGTGATGCCTTCACGCAGCAGATCACGAAGGTGAGCCAGCCGAACTCGATCAGGATGCTGCTCTCGGCCAGCGACACCGTGACCAGGGCAGCAAGAACAATAGCTGGCCAGGTGAAAATCACACTGCGCTGCCGCACCGCGAGAAGCCAGGAGCGCACGAAGGCCAGCCCGATCAACAGTACGAACGCGGCGACTCCGATGATGCCCAGCTGCAACCAGACATCCAGGAACGCGTTCACCGCGGATGTGCTCGGCCGAGCGGGACTTGGACCCAACAGCGAGAACGGCGGAATGTCGGTGTTCCACTGGCCGACCCATCCCCATCCCTCCACAGAGTGGAGAGGCACCAGCGACCAGATCTGCTGCCATAGGCGCAAACGGAAATTCAGTTCGCCCCCCGCGTTGAGGGCGTCAACGATGGGGCTACGCAGAACCCATACAGCCAGTACGCTCACCGCGGCGGCTCCCAGCGCCACAAACTGCCACACCCGCCGACGAGCCTGGGGCAGTCGGCGAATTCCGTACAGCACCAGCATGGCGGCCGCAGCCACCGCGGCGGTGCCCCAGGCGATCGGCGATTTTGTGAGAGCCAGAGTGATCATGGCCAGCGAGATCGAGCCGATCGCCAGCGGAGCAGTTACCGACCGGGTGCGCCACTCGATCGCGAAGCTGATCCCTGCCACGACGGTGAGGAGCCCCAACTCATTGCGGTTGCCGAGCAGGCCCGAAATGGGGCCGCCCTCGTCCAGGTTGCCGGCGATTCCCAGAAAACGAATGGGGGTGTCCACGAGGAGTCCGGAGAAGACCTCGAGCACGATGGAGGCAACCAGGAGGAAGCGCAACACGTCGCCGAAACTCCGGATGATCTGGATCGTGTCCCGCACCAGCGCGACGTACAACCCCAGCCCGGTGAAGCCGACCAAATACGCGACGCCACCGACAGTCGCCCACTGGTATTGGCTCCAGAAGACGGATGCCCCGGCCCAGCCGACGAAGAGCAGCAGCGAAATCGGCACCAGGCCGGTCCAATCGATGGAACTGCGCCTCGCGAAGAGAGAACCCGAGCACAGCGCGATCAGGGCTCCCAGCATTCCGATCAGCCCGGCCCAGCCGATCGTGTTGTGCAGCGCCCAGGCGAACACTCCGAGACCGATCGCGGCAGTCGACAACGCAGAGGCCAGACGTGCCGAACCGAAGAACGCCAGCAGTGCGGCTTGAACGGGAGTGGGGCTCGACATGGTGCGATCAAAGCTACCGTCTGGGCGGTGCGTTTGTCGGCAATAGAGTGGGAGCGCATCCGCCGCACCCGACGTCAGGAACTCGACAATGAAACGCGCCCTCATCACCGGCATCACCGGTCAGGACGGCCTGTACCTGGGCGAACTGCTCACAGCCAAGGGCTACCAGGTGTTCGGCCTGGTGCGGGGGCAGAACAACCCCAAACTGGAGTTGGTTCGCAAAGCGCTTCCCCACGCCACCCTCCTGTTCGGTGACCTCACGGACCTTTCCAGCCTCATCCGCGCCGTCAGCATCGCCCGGCCGGACGAGGTCTACAACCTGGGCGCCGTCTCCTTCGTCGCCTACTCGTGGGAGAACGCCGCACTCACCACGGACGTGACGGCCAAGGGCGCGCTCAACATGCTTGAAGCCATCCGTCTGTATGAAGGCCCCAATAGCGGCACAGTGCGGTTCTACCAGGCGTCCAGCTCCGAGATGTTCGGCAAGGCGCAAGAGACGCCGCAACGAGAAACCACCCTGCTCTGGCCAAGGTCACCGTACGGAGTCGCCAAGGCGTTCGCCCACCACATGACCATCAACTATCGCGAGTCGTACGGGATGCACGCATCATCCGGGATGCTCTTCAACCATGAGTCCCCCCGGCGGGGCCCTGAGTTCGTCACCCGCAAGGTGTCACAGGCGGTCGCCCGCATCGCCCACGGAAAACAGGCAACCATCACGCTGGGCAACCTCGACGCCAGCCGCGACTGGGGATACGCCGGCGACTACGTCGAGGCGATGTGGCTGATGCTGCAGCAGGACGAAGCCGACGACTACGTCATCGCCACCGGAATCACCCACACGTTGCGAACCCTGCTCGACCTTGCCTTCGCCCGGATCGGGATCGACGACTGGAGCGGTCACGTCGACCAGGACGAACGCTACATGCGGCCGGCCGAAGTCGACGTGCTGATTGGCGACGCGGGCAAAGCCAAACGGCAGCTGGGCTGGGAACCGACGGTCCACTTCGCAGAACTGGTTCACATGATGGTGGATGCCGACCTCGCCACCGAAGCCAAGGCGACCTGAGCGGATGCCCACCGCGCTGATCACCGGCACTGCGCTCATCACTGGCATCACGGGCCAGGACGGCCGGTATCTGAGCCGCGACCTGGTCGAGCGCGGCTACCAGGTGCACGGCATTGTGCGGCCCGGCAGCGAAGCCACCATCGACGGCGTCGAGTTGCACGCCTGCGACGTGCGCGACTCCGTTCGCCTCCGCGGACTGGTACTCGACCTGCGCCCGGGTGAGGTGTACAGCCTGGCCGGGCAGACATCCGTCGCCGCCTCCTGGACCGACCCGGTGGAAACCCTGGCCAGCACCGGAACCCCCGTCGCGGTGCTGCTGGATGCCGCCTGGCAGTTGCAGGATTCCGGCTTGAGCCCACGGGTTGTTCAGGCGTCCAGCGCCGAGATCTTCGGCAACGCCGCCGACAGCCCGCAGAACGAGTCGACGCCGATCGCACCGGTGTCGCCTTATGGGGCGGCGAAGGCGCTCGGCCACTTCCTCGTTGGCAGCTACCGGGCGCGCGGGTTGCACGCGTCGTCCGTCATCCTCTACAACCACGAATCGCCCCTGCGACCGGCCAGTTTCGTGACGCGGAAAATCACCCAAGGCGTCGCCCGCATCGCCCGGGGGCTCGATGAAACGCTCACCCTCGGCACCCTCGACGTTCGCCGGGACTGGGGATGGGCCCCCGACTACGTGGAAGCGATTCGGCTCGCCGCAGCGCACGACTTCGCTGACGACTACGTCATCGGCACCGGGGTATCGCACACCGTGCGCGAGTTCGTGCAGGAGGCATTCGCCGCCGCCGGAATTGCCGACTGGGAGCGACACATGCGGCTCGACCCCGCCTTCGCCCGGCCAGCCGACCCGACACTCCAGGTGGCCGACAGCAGCAAGGCCCGCCGCGTACTCGGATGGGAACCCACCGTCGGCTTCAGCGACGTGGTGCAGCGGATGGTCGAGGCCGACCTGGCGCTGTTGTAAGCATTTCAATTCACATAAGATGATGATATCGTCACGTTATATGAAGACCCCGGCCCCGACACTATCTCCGTTACTACGCTCCAACGCCCAGGGCGACCTGCTCGCGGTGTTGTTCCTCAACCCGGAAGATGAGTTCAGCCTGTCCGACCTTGTGCGTCGGGTTGGAGCGCTGCCGGCAACCGTGCACCGTGAGGTCCAGCGGCTTGTCGATTCCGGCATCCTGACTGATCGCATGGTTGGGCGGTCCCGAATGGTGCGGGTGAACGCAGCGCATCTCCTCCACGAGCCACTGCGTGAGCTGCTTTTGCTCACGTACGGCCCAAAGGTCTACCTGGAGGCAGCGGTCGCCGCCCTTTCGGACGTTGAGCAGGCATACGTCTACGGGTCGTGGGCCGCGCGGTACCGCGGTGAAAGCGGTCCAGCCCCTCGCGACGTCGATGTGTTGATCGTCGGTACGACACCCAGGGACGCCTTGAACTCAATGGCACGCGAGGCCGAACTCGCCCTCCACAGGGAAGTCAACGTGACTCGTATCTCGCCTGAAGAATGGCAGCAAGCAGAAACGCCATTGGTCGCTACCCTCAAGTCCAGACCCCTTGTGACCATCGAGCAGAGGACCAATGACGCGTGATCGCACGTTGGGAGCAAGGCCGTGCAGACATCGATGAACTGCTGGCGCGCCAGAGCCTGGACCGGGTGACCGCGAGCCGAGAGCTGGCAGACGCAATGCTGGGGCAAGCGGAACTCCACCTCGACTCAGCGAGGCTGCTCAGTACCACGGATGCGCCCGGCTCGTTCCAGCTCGCTTACGACGCGGCGAGAAAATCGCTCGCGGCGATCCTGGCAAACCAGGGGCTTCGTGCAAAAGGTGCCGGCGCTCACGCAACGTTGTATCAGGCGGCTCGTGCTCAGCTTCATCCTCCGCTCGGCCCGGCTATCGACTCCTTCGACTGGATGCGGCGGTTGCGAAACACCACTGAGTACCCCGACCTGGACAAACCGATTGCCAATGCCGCTGACGTTGAAGAGGCCATTCCGGCAGCACAGAAAATTGTCGAGACCGCCCGCAGGGTGCTCGATCAAATGCCGGTCTACTAGCGAACGCCGAGGCCGCCGTCGTGTCAGCCCGACGTATACGCCGCTATGCGCCGATCTTGTTCTTTTGGAGAAGGAGATGGATGCCCTCGCGGACAAGATCACTGCGACTGCGACCGGTTTGCTTCCGAAGTTCCTCGAGCGCATCGAACTCTGCGGGCATGATGCGCCCTCGCACTTCCGGAGAGGCGCCCGTGGCCTGCCCGACGCGAGGCCTACCGCGGCGCATTGCACGCTTGACGGCAGCTTCGCTTCCGTAAGCCTCCACAAGGAAAGATCGCCCCGCTGCGGCGGCAGCTTCCCCGCGTAGCGGCGATCCCGACCCGACGAGAGGGGTCTCTTGGTCGGTCAATCGGGCAGCGTACTGCTCGTAGCTCTCGTTAGTCATCTGAATGCTCCTCTCGGTAGCGCTTGAGCTTCGGTCCCAGGGCCATCACATGGAAGACCACAGCCTCTCGGCCGTCGTCGAATTGTTCCACTAGGACCTCCAGCTCCCGGGAAGTCTGACCGTGCTCCGGTCCGATATAGAGCACTACTCGGCCGCCGCGAAAACCCGAATCTTCAATAGTGTCGACGAAGGTGGCGTTGGCAATCGCGTAGACCACGTCCGACTTGGGAATGCCCCGCTTTAGTGCTGAGTCTTCCCACTTGGGTGGCATGGATTCATCATAGCAAGGCCCGCTGCAATAATGTAGTTACAAATTGTAGCTGAATAAGATTGTCTGGTTCATTAGGCTGTCGCGAAGGCAGAGCATCCGCCCGTCAAAGCCAGCCGCGTATCGAAGCCAGACTGGGTTAACCGGTCAATGACATTCGCCCATAAATCCCAGGTAACACACCGCGACGTGGGTGCGGGCAGGCTCCTTCACCACTTGGATGCGGCGAGTTTCATCCGTCACTTGAAGCTTCTCGTGCCCCGGGGTCGCGACAACGAAGCCGGCACCTCCTTGCTTTTGCATGTTTTGAATATCGCGAAGTGTTGCCTCACACACATTGAGCAGTTGGTAGTCACGCTGCAAATGAATTGGTAAATCCGTCGACAGATCAGAACGTACACACGCGAACTGGTATTCAGAGACCACCGCGTCGATGCATTCATGCCATGGCTGATCGATGTAACAGGCTTTGATGCCGGAGTAGTCGACGTCAACCTTGCCCGTGGGCTCCCACACGAACTCGAATGTGGCCTCTGAGTCAACTTTCGTCCAGTGACTTGCGAATCCGAACGACGGCGAACTCGGCAAATCCCGATCTGCGGCAACGGAGTGGGACTGTACAAACATGAACCCAGCGGCCATGAACCCGACCACGATTAGCCATGGCCAAATGCGGTGGCGCCAGGTCGCCCAACTCGTCCCTTTGGACCACATGAATATTGCGGCGGCAACAGAAACTAACCCACCAGTGGACCAACGCCAGTCGAAATACTGTGCTGTCCCGAGCGCCAACGCGGTTATCACCTGAACGATCGTTGAGGTCGCACCCACTGCTACGAACGCGGCGGCAGCGGAGGTCCAGCCCGCGAGAGAGCGTTCGCTACTCTGCGTCACCACCTCTGTGTCAGAAGCCGGCTTAGGCGACTCTTGGGCCTCATCGATCTCGCCCATACCACTCCACCCTCCGACGTTTTGGTCGCGATTGTAGTGCTGAGGATAGCTCGATGGAAACAAAAGGACCGAGACGGCTTTTCGGCCGCCTCGGTCCTTCTTCACTCAATATCCGGCAGTCTTGCGATCCTTTCCGGAATGAGCCTGCCGCGTCTTCACCGCGACGATCACCAGCAGGAACATCCCGTACTCCACCAGCAGCCGGGACTCCGCGACGCTCTGCACGAGCAACGCAACCATGAGCAGCAGGGGGAGGAGCGACAACGCCGTGAACCCAGGACGTGCCGGCACCCCGCGAACGCCGGGAGCGGCATCCGCCGGCACCATGCCAGGCAGCTCGTGTGGCCGTTCCGTCGCCAGGATCCAGGAGCGCACCAGCGCCGTCAGCACCAGCGCACCGAAAACGACCAGGCCCAGGGTGCCCAACTGCAGCCAGACATCCAGCCACGCGTTGTGGGCGTGCAACTGCACGACGCCGGCGCGGGTCACCAGGTCGTCGAACGGTTCAGCCCACGGGGTCCAGAAACTGACCCAGCCCCACCCGGCCACCGGGCGCTGAACGGCCAGCCCGATCACCTTCTCCCAGATCTCGGTGCGACCGGTCAGGTCAGAGTCCTTACCGACCAGCGCCAGCATCCGGTCGGAGAACAAGGCGACGGATGTCACGACACCGGCCACCACGACCAGCATCCCCGTGTAGACCAGCGCCCTCCTGCCGGTTCGGCGGATCAGCCAGACCGCCGCCAGCACGAACGCCAGAACAGCCAGCGCGACGTAGATGGTGGGGGAGCGGGTGAGGGCGATGGTGGCGACCGCCACCAACAACCAGAACCAGCCGGCGAGCCTGCGCCTGGTGGTGGCCAGCTGGATCCCGAACACGATCACGCCGAGCAGCGCCACGAAGGCGAGCAGGCTCGAGTTGCCGACAATGCCCTGGATCTTGCCGCCCTCCAGCAGCACGTCGCGCGACCAGTAGAGCAGCAGGGGGAGCTTGCCGTCCGGGTAGTTCGTCCAGAACGGCAGCAGCGGCTCGCGCACGAACAGCGACACGACCAGCTCGAAAACGATCGACAGCCCCAGGATGATGCGGAGGGCGTTGCCGAGCGCGCGCAGCAACTCTGCCCAGCTGAACAGCACGGCGGCGGCAACAGCGGTGACCACGGTCATCCAGGTGGTGAGCACGCCGAGCGCCGACGAGCCCGGGTAGAACGACCAGGCCAGCGACACCGTTGCCAGGGCGAGGAAGGCCAGCAGTGGGATCGGCAGCGAGCCGACCGACCAACTGCCCCGATGGCGCACCAGCAGCGCGATCGACGTGCCGGTCAGCGCGAAGGCGATCACGCCGAACCCGTACCAGCTGATCGAGTAACGCCAGGCGTCCCCAGCCAGCAGCGTGAAGGCCGCCAGCGTCACGAAACCGGTGCGGAACGCGGGCCTGTCGAGCATGGGACGAGCTTAGCGGCGGGGTGCTTGCCGAAAATGAAGGAGATCTTCCTCCGGGAAAGCGTTTCGGCGCGCAAACGGACGTTCGCGGGTGGATCTCCTTCGTTTTCGCGGGCACCGGATGCGCCCGGCCCGTCTACTCCCCACGGGCCGCGGTGCTTGATACCGTGTTCAGACCCCCGTCACCCCCACTGCCCGCCTCGTCGGAGCTGCGACCTGAGGAGCTCCGGATGTTCGTTGGCATCGAGAACACCCCCCGCGACTACGCGTGGGGTTCCGCGACCGCCATCTCCGGGCTGCTCGGCACCACCCCCTCCGGCGGGCCGGAAGCGGAGCTGTGGCTCGGATCACACGCCGGCTCCCCGGCGCGCATCATCGACCCGGCGCAGGTCGGCGGAGCCCGCGACCTGGTCGAGTGGATAGCCGCCGCGCCGTCGGACGCCCTCGGATCGCATCCGCGGCTGCCGTTCCTGCTGAAAGTGCTGGCGGCGGCGTCCCCGCTGTCGTTGCAGGCGCATCCGACCGCCGAGCAGGCCCAGGACGGCTTCGCCCGCGAGAACGCCCTCGGCGTGCGGCTGGACGCCCCCGAGCGCAACTACAAGGACCCGTACCCGAAACCCGAGATCATCTGCGCGGTCAGCGAGCGGTTCGAAGCGCTGTGCGGGTTCCGGCCGCTCCAGCAGACGGTACAGCTGCTGCACGCGCTCGGGTTGTCCGACCTGGCCGCTCGGATCGAGGCGGAACCGCTCGCCGACGTTTTCGAGTGGCTGGTCACCCGTGGCGACGGTGTCGCCGCGCTCGTCGACCGGGTCTCGGCGCTCGCCGACTCTGGTGCTGCTGGCGTTCCGGCTGTGACGAAAACGAAGGAGTTTGTCGCTGAAACGACCGCCGCTGGCGCGGAAACGGCCGAATCGGCACGAAACTCCTTCATTTTGGAAGCGGCAGTCGAGGCGGCGCTGGGCACGGTGCGGATGCTCGCGGCCGAGTACCCGGGCGACCCGGGCATCGTCGTGTCGCTGCTGCTCAACCGGGTCACCCTGCGCCGGGGGGAGGCGCTGTACCTGCCGGCCGGTAACATCCACGCCTACCTGAGCGGGCTGGGCATCGAGCTGATGACCGCGTCCGACAACGTGCTGCGCGGCGGGCTCACCACCAAGCATGTCGACATCGACGAGCTGCTCAACGTGCTCGACTTCACTCCGACCGAGGTGCCATACCTGCGGCCGCTGGTGTCGGACGGCGCGGCGCTGTACCGTCCGGCGGGGCCGGGATTCAAGCTGCTCCATGTGACCGGTGCGACCAGGCAGGCCATCGCCGGCCCGACCATCGTGCTGTGCACGGCCGGGGCGCTCACGGTCACCGGGAAATCGTCGTCGATCTCGTTGGCCCGCGGGGACGCGGTCTACGTCACCCCGGACGAGGCGGAACTGGCTTTCGCGGGGGATGGCGAGGCGTTCCTTGCGACGACCGCGTAGCATCCGCCGCCTAATCGCCTGCGAGGGTCTCGCAGATCGGCGGGTCGATCGCCTTCAGCACCTTCTCGGATGCGCGCGCCAGCACGGCCAACTCGTCGGGGCCGAGTACGTCGAAGAACAGCGACCGGATCGTCTCGTTGTGGTTGCGCATGGCGCCCAGCGCTGCGCGGCGCCCGTCGGGGGTGATGCCAATCCAGGTGCCGCGGAGGTCGTCCTCGCACTCGCGGCGCTCGAGCAGGCCGCGCGACTCCATGCGGGTCACCTGGTGCGAGATGCGGCTCTTCTCCCAGCCGATGACCTCGGCAAGGTCACGGCTGCGCAGCTGGTTCTGGGGTGACGTGAAGATGGCGAGCAGGATCTCGTAGTCGGGACCGGAGATTCCGGCATCCGCCTGCAATTGGTTCTCGAGGGCGCGGTCGAGCTGGCGGCGCATCGTGTAGAACGTGCGCCAGACCTGCCATTCTTCGGCAGTCACTTCTGAAACTGCGGACATGCTGACCATCATAGCAAGTAGTTGACATGTCACCAAGGAGTGATTTATGGTGATGTGTCACCAAAAAACGGTGACGTGTCACCGAAACCGGTGACTTCAGGAACTTCACGAAAGGTACGTCTTGTCAGACCTCAAGATTGGCATCATCGTCGGCAGCACCCGCCCGGGCCGTAACGGCATCCAGGTCGGCAACTGGGTCAAGGACAATGCGACCGCGGAAGGCGTCGAGTTCGAACTCGTCGACCTGCAGGACTTCAAGCTCCCCATGCTCGAAGAGCCGTTCCCCGCCGGCGCCGGCAACTACCTCGGCGACGAAGCGAACGCCTGGGCCACCAAGGTCGCCGAATTCGACGGATTCATCTTCGTCACCGCCGAGTACAACCACTCGGTTCCGGCCGCGCTGAAGAACGCGCTCGACTACGTCAACGCCGAGTGGAACAACAAGGCTGCCGCAATCGTCAGCTACGGATCGATGGGCGGCGTCCGCGCGGGCGAGCACCTGCGCCAGATCTTCGGCGAACTGCAGCTTGCCGACGTGCGCACCCACGTCATGTTCTCGCTGTTCACCGACTTCACCTACGGCGAGAATGGTGAAGCCACCTTCACCCCCGCAGGCATGAAGGTCGGAGAGCTCGAAGGCCAGATCTCGCAGCTCACCGCCTGGGCTCGGGCCCTGCAGCCCCTGCGTGCCGAGGCTCTCGCCGCGTAATACCGCTTTCTCATTCGTCGTGCCCCGTCTCGTGCGGGGCACGACTGCGTTAACGCCGGCTGCGTTGGTGTGCCGGCGGGTAGCCGAAAACGAAGGAGATTCGTCCGCTCCGGGGCCGTTCCAGCGTGAAAGCGGCGCGTTCGGCGAGGAACTCCTTCATTTTCGGGAGCGGATGCTCGTCCACAGGCGACCCGTTCCGGGCGTATCCCACAGATTCGCCGAACGTCGGCTGGGGTCGCCCGGCGTAGCCGAGCGTGGGGGCATGGACAGCATCGCCTACGCCATCCGCCGCCACGGTCTCTTCCTGCGCCGCCGGGACCTGCTGCGCCTCGGGTACGTCGACCGTCACATCCGCCACGAACTGGGGCAGCGTCGCATTTTCCGCGTGCGGCATGGCTGGTATTCGGTGCCGGATGCACCAGCGCCTGCCGTGCTGGCGGTCAGGGTCGGCGGGCGTTTGACCGGGGTGTCCGCGCTGGAGAGTTACGGATTGCGGGTGCCGAGGCGGCCGGCGCTGCATGTCGCGGTGCCGGTCGGCGCGTGCCGTCTACGCAAACCCGTCGACCGCTACCGGCGGCTCGACCGCCGTGACCCGGTGCGCGTGCACTGGGTCGACCGACGCGTATCCAGGGAATCGAGCTGGCGGGTGAGCGTCGCCGACGCACTGTTGGTGATACTTGCCGAGGAGAGCCGGGAGATCGCGGTTGCCTGCGCGAGCGCCGTCATGCACCGCGGGTTGCTCACACCCGTGCAGCTCGCCGCCGTGTTCGAGCGCGCCCCAGCACGGGTGGCGGGCTGGCAATGCCAGGTGAGCGACCGCGACGAGTCTCACGGCGAGACCTTTGCACGCCTGTGGATGACGGATGCCGGCATCCGCTTCCTGCAACAGGTCGAGGCGGATGGCGCCCGGCACGACTTCCGGGTGGGTGAGCACACCTACATCGAGATCGACGGTGGGCAGCACGACCCGGAGTGGACCGGCGACGGCGCGAGTTCCTGGGACAGTGACTTCGACCGCGACACGACGGTGACGATCGCCGGCGGCGCGACGCACCGGTTCAACTACCGGCAGCTCTACACCGACTGGCCGCGCGTTCTGGAGGCAATCAAGCGTGCCGAAGCGGATGATGCGGTGCTCTCGGCGTATCGTCGGCGGCATCCGTACCGCCCGCGCGTGCACCGAAAACGAAGGAGATCCCCGGCGATAACCGCTGATCCGGCGCCGTAGCGGCACGAAGACGCCGAATCTCCTTCGTTTTCGGTCAGGCGGGCGGATGCTCGGGCGACGGATGCGTCAGCTGGCGACTCGCGCGCCGAACGCACGCCGGTACGCGGTCGGCGTCGTCTGCAGCACCTTGAGGAAGTGGTGCCGCATCACCGCCGCCGTGCCGAACCCGGCCTCGGAGGCGATCTCCTCGAGGCTGCGACTGGTCTTCTCCAGCGCCTGCTGCGCCCGGAGGATCCGCTGCCGGTTCAGCCACGCCGCCGGGGTCGTCCCGGTGTCGGCCCGGAACCGGCGCGCGAACGTGCGCGGCGACATGAGAGCGCGCCGGGCGAGCTGGTCGACGGTGAGGTCCTGGTCGAGGTTCTCGACCATCCAGTCGGTGACGCGAGCCAGGGAGTCGATCGAGCACTCGGTGATCGGGTTCTCGATGTACTGCGACTGGCCGCCGTCCCGCTGTGGCGGCACGACCATCCGCCTGGCGATGACGTTGGCGGCGGATGCGCCCAGCTCTTTGCGCACCACGTGCAGTGCGGCGTCGATCCCGGCCGCGGTGCCGGCACCCGTGACCACGTGGCGATCTTCGACGAAGAGCACGTCCGGGTCCACGGTCGTCTCGGGGAACTTGGTCGCGAGCTCATCGGTGTGCATCCAGTGAGTGGTGCTGCGGCGACCGGCGAGCACGCCGGCGTAGCCGAGGGCGAACGCGCCGGTGCAGACGCTGAGGATCCACGCCCCGCGGCGTTCGGCGTCGCGGATGACCTGCAGGTAGGCCTCGTCGATGGGGCCGGTGCCGTGGGCGGGAACCGCGATCAGGTCGGCATCCGCTGCGGCCGTCAGGTCGTTGTCGACGTTGATGCTGAAGCCGAGGGAGGTGGGGATGGCGCCGGGCACGGCCGCGCTGATGGTGAAGTCGAATGCGGGGCCGCCGCTGGCGGTGCGGTCGATTCCGAACACCTCGCAGATCACCCCGAATTCGAAGGGGGTGAGTCCGGGGATGGCGAGTAGGGCGATCTTCTTGAGCATTGTGGCGTCCTTGGCAGTAATGAACCGAATTGTGACAATCCTGCCACTAGTGGCTCTTTCTCGCAATACATAGATTAACTGCCATGGAACTGATCATTGTGTTAGTGGTCGCGGCCGCTGTGCCGACGATCGTGGAACTACGACGGGACGGCCTGCACCGTCTCACGCGCCAAGACGACTGGCGCGGCCTCGGCAGCCGCCACTTCGGATAACCCAAAAATGAAGGAGATCGAGGCGCTTGGGCGGCGTGTCGGGCACGATGGGCCGCTCAGCCGCCCGATCTCCTTCATTTTGGTGAACCTTGGCCGGAGAGCGACACGCCGGTGGGCGAGTCGTAACCTTCTATGCGGAGTTGAGGCTTTACGATTTACGACTTGACTCGGAGGAACTACAACGATGTAATTATCCCTAAGCGATACGGGCAAGTCGTTCGCAAGCGTGAGGGGAGATTGTGCTATGGCGCTCAATGAGCACCGGAGTGGAGTCCCAGACGACTGGTTCGTCGACCCCGTCAGGCTAGGCGTACCGGGGGTACGCCGCGTAGTCAACGTCGACGACGATGACGCCGCACTCGCCTGGCAGTCCGACTCGCTGTGCGCACAAACCGACCCGGAAGCATTCTTCCCCGAAAAGGGCGGGTCGACGCGCGATGCCAAGAAGATCTGCGCATCGTGCGAGGTGCGGGTGCAGTGCCTCGAGTACGCACTCGCCAACGACGAGCGCTTCGGCATCTGGGGCGGGCTCTCCGAGCGCGAACGCCGCAAACTCCGCAAGAAGGCCGTCTAATCCGAACGGATGCCGGAGCATCCGCCCTCGTTTCGCCGCGTCGAAAACGAATGCGTCGAAAACGAAGGAGATCCGTCGCCGATCGCGCTGTTCTGGCGTGATCATGCAGACACGGGCGTAATCTCCTTCATTTTCGGTGACCCGGGCTGAGCTCGCCGCGTGTCTGAGAAGCGGGCGGGCCGCAGCCCCGTAGGCTCGAACAAATGCGTCAGGTTGTCACGGTGGTACTCGTCGCCCGAAACGGGGCCGAATACCTCGACCGCACAATCGCCGCACTGAAGGCGCAGACCAGGCAACCGGATGTCTTCATCGCCGTCAGCGCGCGGTCATCCGATAACGGCGCAGACCAGCTTGCGGCCGCCCAGCCCGCCCAGCTGGTGAGTGCGCCGGCGAAGTCGAGCTTCGGCGACGCGATCGCCCTCGGGATGCACGGCGTTCCGCACCCGGACTCCGACAACGAGTGGCTGTGGTTCCTGGCGCACGACAACGCACCGGAACCGCGCGCCCTGCAGCAGCTGCTGGCCGCCGTCGAGATCGCGCCATCCGTCGGCATCGCCGGGCCCAAGCTGATGCGCTGGGACAAACCGGACACCATCGCCGAGTTCGGCGAGTCGATGACCAGGCTCGGCGCGTCCATGCCAATGGTGGAGAACGAACTCGACCAGGCCCAGCACGACGTCTCGGACGACGTGCTCGGGGTGGCCGCGCAGGGCATGCTGGTGCGCCGGTCGCTGTGGTCGAAACTCGGCGGCTTCGACCCCGGGCTGCCCACCGTTGATTCCGGCCTCGACTTTTCGATCCGCGCCAGGCTGGCCGGGTTCCGCGTCGTGCTGGTTCCCGGTGCGCGCGTCGCATCCGCAGGCGGGCCGGAACTGTTCGGCCGCAAAAGCGTGTCGGCGGCGAAACGCACCGCAGCCATCCGTTCGGCCCAGCTGCACCGCCGACTGGTCTACGCGCCGGGGGCCGCCATGGCTGTGCATTGGCTCTCGCTGGTTCCGCTGGCCGTGCTGCGGTCGCTTGGCGCCCTGCTCGCGAAGCGCCCCGGCGCCATCGCCGGGGAGTTCTCCGCCGCATTCCGGGCCGCCTTCGACGGGGCCGTCGCGGGCGCCCGCCGCAACCTGCACCGCACCCGAACCCTCGGCTGGGGCGCCATCGCGCCGCTCCGCCTGCCGTGGTCGGACGTGCGTGAACGTCGCGCCCAGGCGCGCGAAGAGCAGACCGTCAGCACCGGCCACACCACCGAGCCGAAGATCAGCTTCATCAGCGGGGGCGGCCTCGCAGTCGTCGCGGTCGCTGCGGTTGCCGGCCTCATCGCCTTCGGCCCGCTGCTCGGAGCCAGTGCAGTCAGCGGCGGCGGCCTGCTGCCACTGGACGCGGACATCCGCTCGCTCTGGTCGAAGGTGGGGGTCGGATGGCGCGAGATCGGCACGGGCTTCCTGGGTGCCGCAGACCCGCTCACGACCGTACTGGCTGTTCTCGGCAGCCTCACCTTCTGGGCGCCGTCGCTGAGCATCGTCATCCTCTACTTCGCGGCCCTGCCGCTGGCTGCCACGGGCGCCTGGTTCGCCGCCAGGCGGCTGAGCGTGCGCGGCTGGATCCCGGCAATTGCCGCCGTGCTCTGGGCAGTCGCGCCACCGTTCCTCTCGTCGTTGTCGTCGGGCCAGCTGGGGTCGGCGATCGCCCACATCCTGTTGCCGTGGCTCGCACTGGCGCTGATCAACGCGTCGCGGTCCTGGCCGGCCGCGGCGGCTGCGGCGCTCCTGATGGCCGCGGTGACGGCATCCGCCCCGGTTCTCGCACCGGTGATCGTGCTCGCCTGGCTGGCGTGGATGGTGGTGCAGCCACGCGGGCTGCACCGACTCATCCTGATCCCGTTGCCGGCCGCAGCCCTGTTCGCGCCGCTGGTGATCGAGCAGTTCCGCCGCGGCAACCTGCTCGCCCTGCTGGCCGACCCCGGCGTCCCCGCAGACGGCGGAGGGGCATCCGCCTGGCAGCTCGCGTTGGCCAGCACCGACGGCGGGCTCAGCGGCTGGGTGCACCTGCTCGACCAGCTCTCCCTGCCGGTCGTCGCCGCGCCATACGTTGTCGCCGCGCTCCTGGCCGTCCCCGTTGTGCTCGCCCTGATGGCGCTGTTCCTGCCCGGAACCCGGCGCGCGGTGCCCGGGCTGGTGCTCGCGCTGCTCGGATTCCTGGTGGCCGTCGCATCCTCGCGCCTCGAGCTCAGCTCCGTCGGCGCGGACACCACGGCGGTGTGGACCGGCTCCGGCCTCAGCCTGTTCTGGCTCGGACTGCTCTGCTGCGTGATCGCGGCGCTGGACGCGCTCGGCCCGGCGTCCCTCACTCTCGGCACCGTCGCGGTCGCGACCACCGTGCTCCTGGCCGCGCCCCTGCTGATCGCCGGGTATGTCGGTGCGGCGGCGATCGCGCCGAGCTCGAATCGCATCGTGCCTGCTGTCGTCGCGGCCGAGTCGGTGACCAACCCGCAGATCGGCACGCTCATGCTGAAACCGGCGAGCTCGGACACGGGGGAGGACGACCGGATCTCGGCGACCCTGCACCGCGGCCTCGGCACCACCCTCGATGACCAGTCCACGATCGCCGCCACCGACCAGCAATTGGGTGAAGTGGATGACCGGCTCGCCACCCTCGCCGGAAACCTCGCCTCGCGCAGCGGGTACGACCCCACTGCGGACCTGGAAGACCTGTACATCGGGTTCGTCGTGCTCGAGGACGACGACCGCGGCGACAAGTCCCAGGCCGCCGTGCACAAACGCATCACCGTCGCCCTCGACGGCAACGACCGGGTCAGCAGCGTCGGCGAGACCGCCAGCGGACTGCTCTGGCGGGTCGCGACTCCACCGGAAACCGTCCCGGAAGCGCAGCCGGGCAACACCGACACCCCGTTCGGCGTGATCGTGCTCACCGTGCAGGGCGTCATCGTGTTCCTCACCCTCCTCCTCGCCGTGCCGACCGCCCGCCGCAAGCGCCGGGTGCGGGCCAGCGCCAACAGCCTGGAAGGCCCGGCCACGACCTTCGATGAGGAAGACAATGCCTGACCTCCACGACGACGAGCCGGTGCTGGAGGAGACCCAGCCCCAGATCCCAACAGCGCAGGTGCCACCAGCGGATGCTGCTCCCCGGGGAGCCCGCGCACGCGTCATCCTCGTCGTCGGAGCACGCGCCGTCACTGGGCTCATCGGCATCGCAGCCACCGCCGCGACCGTCCTGGCGGCGACCCTGCTGCCACTGCCGGCTCACCAGGCGACCCCGCCAGCGGCATCCGTCATCCCTGTCGCAGCCCCACAGCAGCGGGTCTGCGCCGGACCGATGCTGCGCCTGGGCGACGACCAGGGCGGAAGCGCCACCGTCGCATCCGCCGTCGGCACGCCCAGCGTTCGGCACCTCGCCACCAACGGCACCGTCGAGACGAGCAGCATTGGGCAGACGAGCGAGCCGTCCGGGCGCTCTGCCACGGTGCTCACGCTCGCGCCGGCGCAGGACAACCCCGATCTCCAGCCGCTGCTCGCCGGCAGCCAGTTGCAGACTGTGGACTCGGCCGGCCTGGCCGGGCTGGTCGCCGCGGAGTGCGTCGAAGCGCGGGCCGAGACCTGGTTGGTCGGCGGCTCCAGCGACACCGGACGCACCTCTCTGCTCACCCTCGCCAACCCGGGCGCGGTCGCCGCCACCGTGAGCATCAGCATCTACTCGGAAGACGGCCTGGTCGAAGCGCCGGGAACCGAAGGCATCGTCGTGCAGCCGAACAGCGAGACCAGCTTCTCGCTCGCCGGGTTCGCGCCGGGACTCGTGTCACCGGTCGTGCGGGTCACCAGCGTCGGCGGAACCGTCGTCGCCCACCTGCAGCAGTCGACCGTGCGCATCCTCGAGCCGGGCGGCGTGGACATGGTCGGGCCAGCGGCCGCGCCATCCACTGACGTGGTCATTCCGGGGATGGTCATCGTCGGCCATGAGGCGCTCGACGCGAAGGTCGGCGCCCCCGACTATCACGACATCACGCCGGTGCTGAGGCTGTTCGTGCCAGGCGACGAGGCGGCATCCGCCACCATCGCTGTAACGCCGGAAGGCGGCGGCGACACCATCAGCGTCGACTTCGACCTGCTGCCCGGCAAGGTCAGCGAGTTCCCGTTCGAGCACTTCGAAGACGGCGGATACACGGTGAGCGTCACCTCCGACGTGCCGCTGGTTGCCGGCGCCCGCGCGTCGACGGTGGGCGAATCCGGGCTGAGCGACTTCGTCTGGCTCGAATCGGCCGAACTCATGCGCGAGCAGGCGCTGGTGAACATCGGGTCTGGAGCTGACGCGGCGCTGCACCTCGCCAACCCTTCGACGACGGATGCCGAAGTCGCCATCGCGGTGGACGGCGCCGCCGGGGAAACCACCACCGTGACGGTGCCGGCCGAAGGTGCGATCGCGGTGCCAGTGGACCCGGGCACGGCCTACCGGCTGAGTGGCTTCACGCAGCTCCGGGTCGCCGTCAGCTACACCGGAGACGGGCTGCTCGCAGGCTTCACGGTCTCGCCGACCGGACCGGCTGCCGAGCGGATCACCGTCTACCCGTAGCGACGGACGCACCAGCACCCGCACCGCTGTTCGGTCGCGCCGAAAACGAAGGAGATACGTCCTTCAGCTGCCAAATCGTCGCCGAATCGGCCGCTACCGGCAGAATCTCCTTCGTTTTGTACTCATGCGGAGCGGTCGCGGCCCGGGCGACTAGAAGTGGCGGAAGCGCTCCGGGGCAAGCTCCCACGGGTCTTTGCCGAGCAGCTCGGCGACCGCACGGAACACGCAACTCTCGATCATCATCCGGCGGTGCAGTTCGTCGCGGCGGTGCAGGCGCGCCATCCGCTCGATCGGCAGGCGGAACAGGATGATCCGGCGCTGCGGCGGGATCACCAGCCAGCGATCCACCACACCCGTGGTGGTCGGGTCCGGCGGCAGCGCGGCAACCTCGAAGCGAACCCCGGCCAGCTCGTTCGGCCAGAGGTCCTTCAGGTAGCCGGCTGTCGATGCGACCGTCTGGTCGAAGACATCCGTTCGCGTGCGGAGCATCGGCAGGTGCGGGCCGGTGACGGCAGCACGGATGCCGCGGCCGTGGCGGTCACGCCAACCGGGCCGCGTCGACGCGCGTGCAGTTCGAGCCATGCACCCAGTCTACGAGTCCCGGGGCAACGCTCCACGAGTCTCGGGAGGCACGCCCGCCGCCCTACCCCGCCCCGAGCCCGCCGACCCCTAAGCTGAACCCATATGGACGGTCGACCCTGTAGCAAAGTCGCCTGCGTCGCCGACGCGGTGACCACGCTCACCTACGTGTACGCGGATTCGATGGCCGTTCTCGGCCCGCTCAGCCAGAAGGCGGAGCCGCACAGCTACGACCTGTGCGTTCGCCACTCCGAGCGACTGTCGGCGCCGCAAGGGTGGCAGGTCATCCGCCATGTCATGCTCGGCGGCGTGCCCGCCGAAGCCTAGCCACGGCATAGGCTCGATGGCATGAGCGCCACAAGTAATCCGCACGATCTGTCCGCCTTCGTCAAGACGTACGACGTGCGCGGCCTGGTGGGAAGCCAACTGACGGATGAGGTGGTCACCGCCCTGGGCGCCGCTTTCGTTGACGAAGTGCAGGCATCCGGAACCGACGTGGTGATCGGCCACGACATGCGCGACTCGTCGCCCGGATTCGCGTCGGCGTTCGCCGGGGGAGTGCGGGCCAGGGGCGGCAACGTCGTCTCGATCGGGCTGTGCTCCACCGATGAGAACTACTTCGCCTCCGGGCACCTGGACGCGCCGGCCGCCATGTTCACCGCCAGCCACAACCCGGCCACCTACAACGGCATCAAGTTCAGCCGCGCCGGCGCCCGCGGGATCAGCGCGGACACCGGGCTGACCGCCATCCGGGAGCGGGCCGAGAAGTACCTCGCCGAGGGGATCACGCCGGCGGCGACACCCGGCTCGGCGCGTGAGCTTGACGTGCTCGCCGACTACGCCGCGTACCTGCGCGAGTTGGTCGACCTGTCCGGCATCCGCCCGCTTCGCGTGGTCGTGGACGCCGGCAACGGGATGGGCGGTCTCACCGTGCCCGCCGTCCTGGGCACCGCGGCCGGGCTGCCGGCGCTGCCGATCGAGGTGATTCCGCTGTACTTCGAGCTCGACGGAACCTTCCCCAACCACGAGGCGAACCCGCTCGAGCCGGCCAACCTGGTCGACCTGCAGGCGGCCGTGCTCGCCGAGGGTGCCGACCTCGGACTTGCCTTCGACGGCGACGCCGACCGCTGCTTCGTGATCGACGAACTCGGCCAGCCGGTCACCCCGTCCGCTGTCGCCGCGGTGGTGGCGGTGCGGGAGATCGCCCGGGCGCGCGCCCGGGGCGAGGAGGGCGAGCTCTGCGTCATCCACAACCTGATCACGTCCCGTTTCGTCGCCGAGGCGATCGAGGAGGCAGGGGCGATCCCGGTGCGCACCAAGGTCGGGCACTCGCTGATCAAGGACGAGATGGCCGCAACCGGCGCGGTGTTCGGCGGGGAGCACTCGGCGCACTACTACTTCCGCGACTTCTGGGGTGCAGACAACGGCATGCTCGCCGCGATGCACCTGCTGGCCGAGCTGGGTGGGCAGCAGCATCCGCTGTCACAGTTCGCGGAGCGCTTCAACCCGTACTTCCAGAGCGGCGAGATCAACTCGACGGTGACGGATGTCGCGGCCGCCTACGCGAGGATCGTCACCGAGTTCGCGTCGAAGGGCGAGTTCGACGAGCTGGACGGGCTGACCGTGAGCAGCACGAACACCTCCCCGGAAGACTTCTGGTGGTTCAACGTGCGTCCGTCCAACACCGAGCCGCTGCTGCGCCTCAACGTGGAGGCCGGCAACCAGGCGCAGCTGGAGAGCATCCGCGACTCGGTGCTGGAGCTCATCCGCCAGTAGCCCGGCGCGCATCCGCCCGGCGCGGAGTCTGGCTCGACGCGTCGAAAACGAAGGAGATGCGGCCGCGGATGGGCCGTTCTGCGCCGAAACGTGCGCTCAGGAGCGGATCTCCTTCATTTTCGGTGGCCCGGTCGGGTGCCAGAATGGGGAGATGCTCTCCACGAAACTTCCGTACAAAGTCGCCGACCTGACGCTCGCCGAAGCGGGCCGCCACCAGCTGCGCCTCGCCGAGAACGAGATGCCCGGGCTGATGGCGCTCCGCGACGAGTTCGGCGCCAGCAAGCCGCTCGCCGGCGCGCGCATCGCCGGCAGCCTGCACATGACCGTGCAGACGGCGGTGCTGATCGAGACGCTCACCGCCCTCGGCGCACAGGTGCGCTGGGCGAGCTGCAACATCTTCTCCACCCAGGACGAAGCCGCAGCCGCCGTCGCGGTGGGGCCGAACGGCACGCCGGAGAACCCGCAAGGCGTGCCGGTCTTCGCCTGGAAGGGCGAGACCCTCGAGGAGTACTGGTGGTGCACCAGCCAGATCTTCGACTGGAGCGCCGAAGGCCACACCGGCCCGAACATGATCCTCGATGACGGCGGCGACGCGACGATCCTGGTGCACAAGGGTCGCGAGTTCGAGTTGGCCGGCACGGTTCCGGATGCCACGGCCACCGACAGCCACGAATGGACCGTCATCCTGAACACCATCCGCGCGTCGCTGGCCGAGTCGCCCGATCGCTGGACGCGCATCGCCGAGGGCGTGATGGGTGTCACCGAAGAGACCACGACCGGCGTGCACCGCCTCTACGAGCTGTCGAAGGCCGGGGAACTGCAGTTCGCCGCCATCAATGTGAACGACTCGGTGACCAAGTCGAAATTCGACAACAAGTACGGCATCCGCCACTCACTGCCCGATGGTCTCAACCGGGCCACCGATGTTCTGATCGGCGGCAAGGTCGCGTTCGTCTGCGGCTACGGTGACGTCGGCAAGGGTGCCGCCGAGGCGTTGAAGGGCCAGGGCGCCCGCGTCATCGTCAGCGAGGTCGACCCGATCTGCGCGCTGCAGGCCGCGATGGACGGTTTCCAGGTGACCACCCTCGAATCCGTCATCGATCAGGTCGACATCCTGGTCACCGGAACCGGCAACGAGAACGTCGTCACCGTCGACAACCTGCTGGGGATGAAGCACCTCGCCATTGTGGCCAACGTCGGCCACTTCGACAACGAGATCGACATGGCAGGGCTCGCCCGCGTCGAGGGCGCCGAGCGGGTGGAGATCAAGCCGCAGGTGCACGAGTGGCGGCTGCCGCACGGCCGCAGCATCCTGGTGCTCAGCGAGGGACGCCTGATGAACCTCGGCAACGCCACCGGGCATCCGTCCTTCGTGATGAGCAACTCGTTCACCAACCAGGTGCTCGCCCAGATCGAGTTGTTCGCCCACGCCGAGAACTACCCCATCGATGTGCACGTGCTGCCGAAGCATCTCGACGAGAAGGTCGCGCGGCTGCACCTGGACGCCCTCGGCGTGAAGCTGACGACGCTGACGGATGCGCAGGCCGCCTACCTGGGGCTGAGCCCGGCCGGCCCGTACAAGCCCGACCACTATCGCTACTGAGGCCGGCCGCCGTGTCGATGGGGCCGCGCCTTCACCGCGCGGCCCTTTTCAGTGCCGCGCGGTAGTTTTTTCGGGCGCGTTTCACTGAAAAGACCGCGCGACGGCGGAAGCGACAGCTACTAGCGCGTCACCGAACCCATGAGCGAAGCGACCGGGCGGAGGAACAGCGGACGCGCCGCGAACCAGGCGACGACGATCACGACGAGCGACGCCGCGAAGATCCAGAATCCGGCCCAGCTGCCCTCGTCGCTGCTCATCGCGTACATGTGGTTGAGGTTGCGCAGCGCCCCGGTGGCGAGCACCAGCGTGACGTGCACGATGATGAACAGCACGAAGTAGAGCATCACCGGGAAGTGGATCGCCCTGGCCACCTCGATCGGGTACGCCTTGTTCAGGCGCGTTGCCTTCGCCGGCCATGCCCCAGACATCCGGATGCCCGTAATGATCGCCAGCGGAGCCGCAATGAAGACCGTGGCGAAGTAGGTGAGCAACTGAAGGCTGTTGTAGTTGACCCAGCCATCTTCGACCGGCCAGCTCAGCGACACGTATTGCAGGGTCGCCGACAGGGCGTTCGGGAAGACGTCCCAACTGACGGGGACCAGTCGCATCCACTGGCCGGTGGCGAACAGCAGGATGTAGAAGATGAGTCCGTTGAGCACCCACAGCACGTCCAGCGACTGGTGGAACCACAGGTCGAGGCTGATCTTCTTCGGCGCACCCTTGGTGCGGATCAGGCCCGTGTTGTTGCGGGTCCAGTACGCGGGCGGGCGCTGCGTGGTGCGCACCTGCCAGCCCGACTTGATGATCAGCACGATCAGCAGCACGTTCAGGAAGTGCTGCCAGCCCAGCCAGGCCGGGAAGCCGACCGGTGCGCCATCGGGCAGTTCGCTCTCGCCCGGGTAGTCGGTCAGGAACGACTGCACGTCGGGGAGGCCGCGCAGCCACTGCGCGAGCAGCACGGCGACGACCAGCAGCACCAGGGCTGTCGGGATGATCCAGACCAGCGGGAACCAGCGTTTGGACGTGAGGGAAGTGGATGCCATGGCGCTAGTTGGAGCGGGCCTTGATCGCGTCGATCAGCTGCGGCACGACGGTGAACACGTCGCCCACGATGCCGAAGTCGGCGATGTCGAAGATGGGGGCATCCGCGTCCTTGTTGATGGCGACGATGGTCTTCGCCGTCTGCATCCCGGCCCGGTGCTGGATGGCGCCGGAGATCCCGAGGGCGATGTACAGCTGCGGCGACACCGTGATGCCGGTCTGCCCGACCTGGTAGGTCTGCGGCACGTAGCCTGCGTCGACCGCAGCGCGGGAAGCGCCGATCGCCGCCCCGAGCACGTCAGCCAGCTGCTCGACCAACTCGAACGCTTCACCGGATCCGAGCCCGCGACCGCCGGAGACGACCCTGGTCGCCCCACGCAGTTCAGGACGGCTCGACACCTCGGTGGCAGGGTTCACCTCGTCGATGACGGCGGATGCGCTGCCGTCAACCACGAGCGGCACGTTGGTGACGGTTCCGGATGCCGGCTCCGCCTTGCCTTCGATCGCGCCCTGGCGGATGGTGACGATCGCGAGCCCGCCCTCGACGGCCGCGTCGACCGAGTATGCGCCGCCGAAGACCGAGTGGGTGGCGACGACGCGCTCGCCGTCCAGGCGAACGTCGACGGCGTCGACCAGCAGGGCGCCGCCGGTGCGCACGGCGAGCCTGGCTGCGGCGTCGCGCCCGTCAGGAGAGTTGTTCAGCAGCACAGCGGATGGCTGCAGCGCCTCCACAGCGGACGCCAGCGCGTCCACCTCCGGCGTCACCAGCAGTTCGCCGGCCTGGTCGGACTCGGCGAGGTAAACCTCGGCGGCGCCGAGCGCGCCGAGCTGGGCACCGAGGCCGGAGCCCGGCTTCGCGGTCAGCACGGCGACCGGCTCGCCCAGGCGGGAAGCGGCGGCCAGCAGGCCGGCCGCGGTGTTCGCGATCTGGCCATCAGAGACCTCGATCATTACCAAAACTTTCGACATTGTCGTCTTCCTTTACGTACGTGTCAGTCGCTGCTGGATCAGATGAGGCGCTCGGCAGCGAGGAACTCTGCCAGCTCGGTTGCGGCGTTGCCGTCGTCGACGACCTTCTTGCCTGCCGCGCGGGCCGGACGCTCGGTCGCCGACACGATGACGGAGCGGGCCTCCGGCGTCTCAACGCCGAGGTCGGCGAGGCTGAGCACGGTGACGGGCTTTTTCTTGGCGGTCATGATGCCCTTGAAATTGGGAAAGCGCGGCTCGGCCGCGATCTCCGTGATCGAGATAACGGCCGGCAGCCCGGCGTGCGCGGTGAGGGTTCCGGAGTCGGTCGACCGCACGCCGCTGACCGAGGTTTCGGTCAGCTCCACCGAGTTCAGGTGCGTCAGCTGGGCGACGCCGAGCCGTTCGGCCAGCATCGCCGGAACGACCCCGCCCCGACCATCCGTCGACTCATTGCCGGCGACCACCAGGTCGAACCCGGTGTCCTTCAGGGCCGCAGCCAGCACCTGCGAGGTGCGGACGGCGTCGGAGCCCGCAAGAGAGTCGTCAACGATGTGGATCGCGGAGTCCGCGCCCATCGACAAGCCCTTGCGCAGGGTGCTGGTGGCATCCGCCGGCCCCATCGCCATCAGCACGACCTCGGTGCCCTTGTTCGAGTCCTTGTAGCTGAGCGCGATCTCGAGCGAACGCTCGTTGATCTCGTCGATGATGCGCTCGCTCGCGTCGCGGTCGAGCAGCCCGGACGCGTCGAGCTTGCGCTCACCTCCGGTGTCTGGGACCTGCTTCACCAATGCGATGATCTTCATGCGTCTCGACTCCTTGATCGTTTCTGTGGATGGTCGGCGGGAAATTGGTCACTCATAGCTTGCCCTCTATTGCCTGTCTTGGCGGGCGGATGCCGAGACGCCCGCCTCGATGAGATTGCCGAGAGCGCGATACGCGGCCGGATGCTCGAGGCCGGTCGACTGCTCGATGTCGCCACGGTGCACGGCCTCCATGATCTGCGCGGCCACCGTGCCGAGGAAAGTCGCGTCGGCGTGGCTCGTCTGCGGCACCGCCTCGAGAACGAGGTCCTGCACGCGCTGCGACGCGGCATCCATGTTGGCCCGGTAGATGTCGCGGGTGGGGGCGAAGGCGTCGAGGTCGGCGAAGTATTGCGGGGAGGCCGACGCGAACTCGTCGGAGATGGCCTTGAGGTAGGAGCCGATCCGACCACCGTGCTGATCGGTACGCTGCTGGTCGGCATCCGTCAGCCGCTCTTCGATGCGGGCGGTGGCGCGGCGAAAGAATGCGCGCGCGACGGCGACGAAGATCTGCTCCTTGCTGTCGGCCACCGAGTACAGCGTCGACTTGGAGCGCTTCAGCTCGCGGGCGACATCCTCGATGCTGAAGCCGAGGAAGCCCTCCCGGATGAAGAGGTCGATCAGTTCCTCGATGAGCTCGTCACGGCGAACGGATGCCCGGTCGCGGCGCTGCTGGGTCGGTACGTTCCGCAACGGGGTGCCCAGCGCCTGTGCCATACTCAGCACAGTACCAGAATCCCGCCGTGAGTACCGCTTGAAGTACTCAGTCTCTTGGGAATACAGCCGCAAAGGAGCGCCGATGCCCGCCTCACGCCTCATGCCCTCGCAGGAAGCCCAAGACCTGGTCGACCTGGCCCGCGAGATCGCGACCAAGGAACTTGCGCCCCGCGCACCGGAGGCGGAGCGCGATGAGATGTTCCCGCGGGACGTCATGCGGATGCTCGGCCAGGCCGGGTTGATGAGCCTGCCGTACCCGGAAGAGTTCGGCGGGGGAGACCAACCCGCGGAGGTCTACCTGCAAGTCTTCGAAGAGCTGGCCACGGAGTGGGCCAGCGTCGGCGTCGGTGTCTCCGTGCACGCCCTCTCCTGCTTCCCGCTGGTCAACTTCGGCACTGATGAGCAGAAGGCGCGGTGGCTGCCAGGCATGCTGGGCGGCGACAGCCTCGGGGCGTACTGCCTGTCCGAGCCGCACGCCGGCTCGGACCCGGCTGCCATGCGCACCCGCGCTGTGCGCTCCGGCGACGGCTACGTGATCACCGGCGCCAAGGCCTGGACGACCCACGGGGGAAATGCCGACTACTACACGCTGCTGGCTCGCACCTCCGACGATGGCGGCCGTGGCATCAGCTGCTTCCTGGTGCCCGGCGATGCTGAGGGGCTGACCGCCGCCATTCCGGAGCACAAGATGGGCCTGACCGGATCGCCCACCGCGACGATGAACTTCGACGGCGTGTACATCGACGCCGACCGGCGCATCGGCGAGGAGGGCCAGGGCCTTCCGATGGCGCTCGCCGCCCTCGACACCGGGCGGCTCGGCATTGCGGCGGTCGCCACCGGGCTGGCGCAGGGGGCACTCGACCTCGCCGTCGGATACGCGAACGAGCGCGAGGCGTTCGGCAAGCCGATCATCCAGCATGAGGGCCTCGGCTTCCTGCTGGCGGACATGGCGGCGGATGTCGCCTCAGCCCGCGCCACCTACCTGGCTGCGGCCAGGCTCAAGGATGCCGGGCGACCGTTCGGGCAGGCATCCGCCATCGCGAAACTGGTAGCCACGGACAACGCCATGAGCGTGACGACCAACGCGGTGCAGGTGCTCGGGGGAGCCGGCTACACGCGGGACTTCCCGGCCGAGCGGTACATGCGGGAGGCGAAGGTCATGCAGATCTTCGAGGGGACCAACCAGATCCAGCGGCTGGTCATCGCGCGGCACCTCACCCGGCGGTAGGCGCGTGGAGCGCGGTAGGTGGCGCGTGGTATCCACTCACAGACGCCGCGCGCACGGATCAGAGGGTCGCTTGGCGATCTGCATAGGCGTGCCTCCGATTGGTGCGCGCCGCGACGTAAAGCGGGCCGAGCGCTTAGGCGGGCCGAGCGCTTAGTCGAGCCTGCCGAGACACGCTACCGGTCGGGGAACCCGTGCGGCAGCCCGTCGAGCGCCGGGCCCAGCCGGTCGAGGTGCTGGCGCTCCAGGTGCAGCGCGGTGTACTCGCGCTCGCGGCGCAGCGCGGCAACCGCCGCCAGGAACAACTCCGGGTCAACCGTCGGCACCGGGAACACGTAGCGCGCCGTCTCGTTCGCGAGGTCGCGGCTGATCCGAGACCGGGAGGTCGGGGAGTGCCCGCTCGCCTGCCTCAGGAACTGGGCGATCCTCCGTGCCAGGCCCGATGGCATCCGCGCGACGTCCGCCGTCTTCGACCACTCAATCAGCTCCAGCGGCACCCCGAAAACCGGCGGCACCACCTGGGGGACACGCTCGTTCTGGCTGTAGGTACCGGCCAGGAAGTCGCCGAGCCGTTTCGCCCGCGTGTTGAGCAGGCCGACCAGCGCGGCGATCCCGCCCAGCGACATGAACACCTCGATGATGCCGGTCAGGGCGCGGATGAAGGCATGCCGGAACCCGATCGCCCCGCCGTCGTCGCGCACCACCCGTGCGCCGACCGCCAGCTTGCCGAGTGAGCGCCCCTGCGTCAGCAGCTCGACGGTCATCGGAACGATCACGATGCAGAAGACCAGGGCGCCGATGGTGACGGCCGACTGGGTCGCCTCGTCCAGGAATGCGCCGCCCAGCGGAGACAGCACCAGCAACACGATTGCGAAGTAGGCGACCAGGTAGGTGAGCAGGTCGATAGCGGCGCCCGCGGCCCGCAGCACGAAGCCGACCGGTCGCAGGTCGAGGGCGACCGCCTCACCGGTGATCAGCTCATCGGAGGCATCGAATTGCACCCGGGCAACAGGGGCAAGCGGGGATGCGGCGGCCATGCCAGTATCTAAGCAGATGGATCTCGACGCCTATTCCGCCGCCCACCGCGATGAGTGGGACGAGCTTGCCCGCCTGGGAGCGAAACGTCGCTTCACCGGGCAGGAAGCGGATGCCCTGATCGAGCATTACCAGGCCGGCGCCACCCAGCTGTCCGCCATCAAGACCACGGCGGGGCAGTCGGTACAGGGGGAGCGCCTCTCCGTCTGGCTGTCACGGGCGAGGCTGCGCTTCACCGGCGCCAGCATCAACGTGCTGAGCCAGCTGCCGCGCTTCTTCGGTGCGCAGTTGCCGGCAGCCCTGTACCGCATCCGCTGGATGTCGCTGGCGGTCGCCCTGTCCTGTGCCCTGGTCGCGGTGCTCTATGCGGTGTGGGCGCTGCAGACACCGGGGGTGCTGGCCAACTTCGGTACCGAGGAGTTCCAGCGCCAATTCGCGGAGGACGACTTCGTCGACTACTACTCCGAACATCCGCCCGCCTCGTTCACCGGCCTGGTGTGGACCAACAACGCGTTCCTGGCCGCCCAATGCGTCGCGTTCGGCATCGTCGGCGTGTACGCGCCGTACCTGCTGTTCATGAACGCGCAGCAGCTGGGGCTGACCGCGGCTCTCATGGCGGCCAACGACCGCCTCGACATTTTCTTTCTCTACATCGCCCCGCACGGCCAGCTGGAGCTGTACTCGATCTTCGTCGCCGGCGCGGCCGGGCTGCGCATCTTCTGGGCGTGGGTGGCGCCCGGTGTGCGCACGCGTGGGCAGGCATTGGCCGAGGACGCCCGTGCGCTGATGACCGTCGCGGTGGGGCTCGCGCTTGCGCTGCTCGTGTCCGGGCTGATCGAGGGCTACGTGACCCGGCTCGACTGGCCGTGGCCGGTCAAGATCGGCATCGGCACGGTGGCGCTCGCCGCGTTCCTCGCGTACCAGTGGATCCTCGGGCGCCGGGCGACCCTCGCCGGCGAGACCGGCGACCTGGCTGCGTTCGAGGCCGGCGCGCACCGTCTCGTCGCCGGCTGACCCGCCCGCCCGGCATCCGCCCTCAGCTCGCGCCGTCGCGCCGAAAATGAAGGAGAAACGTCCCTTGTGGCGCGTTTCGTCGCCGAAACGGCATTTCTCGCGCGCATCTCCTTCGTTTTCGATGTGCCCGGTGAGGGCGCGACGATGACGCTGTTTCTCTTCGATGCGCCTGTTTGAAAGGGGCGCATCGACGAGAAAGGGCGTCATCGTCGCGGTGGGTGGGCGAGGCGGCAGCGCGGCGTCGCGGGCTACAGGCGCCCGGCGGCCTTCAGCGCGATGTAGCGGTCGGCGACCGCGGGCGGGAGGTCCAGGGGCGCGCCGGTCACGACATCCGCACCCAGCTGGCGGATGGCGGCAGACACCCGGGCGGTGTCGAGCATGGCCCGCTCGGCCGCGGCGGCGCGGTAGACGGCGTTGCGGTCCGAGCGGTCGCCGGTCGCGGCGATCACGGTCGGGTCGGTGACGGATGCGACGAGCACGGTGTGCTTGCGCGTCAGCTGGGGGAGGGCGGCCAGCAAACCGCGGGATGCGCCTGGCGTGCTGATCGAGGTGAGCAGCACCACCAGCGAGTGCTGGTTGGTGACCGATCGCACCAGCGACGGGACGACGCTCCAGTCCATCTCGATCAACTCGGGGTCGATCGGCGCCATCACGTTGACCATGCGGGAGAGCAGGTCGGCACCGGTCGCCCCCTGCACGCGCCCGCGCACCCGGCGGTCGTAGACGACGAGGTCGACCCGGTCGCCGGCGCGGGAGGCGAGGGCGGCCAGCAGCAGGGACGACTCGAACGCGGTGTCGAGCCTGGTCTCGTTCTCGATGCGGGCGGCCGCGGTGCGTCCGCTGTCGATCACGATGACGACGCGGCGATCGCGCTCCGGGCGCCAGGTGCGCACCACGACATCCTGACGCCGCGCGGTCGCCCGCCAGTCGATCGAGCGAACGTCGTCGCCGCGCACGTACTCGCGCAGCGAGTCGAACTCTGTGCCCTGCCCGCGAATCATCACGCTGGTGCGCCCGTCCAGTTCCCGCAGCCTGGCCAGCCGCGACGGCAGGTGCTTGCGGGAGTTGAAGGCAGGCAGCACGCGGATGGCTCCCGGCAGGTCGATGGTCGCCTGACGCGCGAGCAGGCGCAGCGGCCCGAATGAGCGGATGGTGACCTGCGCAGCCCGGCGCTCCCCGCGTCGAAACGGCGTCAGCTGCGTGACCACGGCACGGCGCTCGCCCACCGGAACGGCGATGCGTGCCCGGGTGGGTGACGCGCCCGCCGAGGGCTCCCAGCCGTCCCGCACCATCCCGCGAACAGTCCGGCGGCCCGTGTTTGTCAGGTAGAGCGTCGCGGCGGTCGTCTCGCCCAGGCGGACCCGATCGCCCACCTCCCGCGCCAGCAGCACCTGCCGCGGCGAGCCGGCGAGGGCCAGGTCGATGACGCTGACCACGAGCACGACGCCCAGCCAGCCGAGCAGGGCGAGCGGGTCGTCGAAGTAGGCGATCGGCACGATGCCGAGCGCCAGGAGGGCGACGAACCAGCCGGACAGTGCCATCAGAGAAGGGTCACGGTTAGATCGGCACCTGCACCTGCTGCAGCACCGAGCGCAGGATGCTGTCGGGGGAGACCCCCTCCAGTTCCGCCTCGGGCCGCAGCTGGATGCGGTGGCGCCAGACCGGCAGCGCCATCGCCTGCACGTGGTCAGGGGTGATCGCGTCCAGGCCGCTGAGCCACGCCCAGGCCTTCGCCGCGGCGAGCAGTGCGGTGGTTCCGCGGGGGCTGACGCCGAGTTTCACCGACGGGGACTGCCTGGTTCCGCGGGCCAAGTCGACGATGTAGGCGAGAACATCCGGGCTGGACCGAACGGATGCGACGGCGGCCTGCGCAGCGGCGAGCCGCCCCGCGTCGAGCACCGCGGTGACCCCGGCGGCGGCCAGGTCACGCGGGTTGAAGCCGGCGGCACTGCGAGCGAGCACCTCGACTTCGTTGTCGCGGTCCGGCACCTCCAGCACGAGCTTCATCAGGAACCGGTCGAGCTGCGCCTCCGGCAGCGTGTAGGTGCCCTCATACTCGATCGGGTTCATGGTGGCCGCGACCATGAACGGCGCCGGCAGCGGCCGGGTGAGCCCGTCGACGCTGACCTGCCGCTCCTCCATCGCCTCCAGCAGTGCGGACTGGGTCTTCGGTGGGGTGCGGTTGATCTCATCCGCCAGAAGGATGTTGGTGAACACCGGCCCGGCACGGAAGTCGAACTCGCCGGTCTTCGACTCGTAGACCAGCGACCCGGTCACGTCGCCCGGCATGAGGTCGGGCGTGAACTGGATGCGCTTCGTGTCGAGCTGCAGCGTGCGGCTGAGCGTGCGCACCAGCAGCGTCTTGGCGACGCCTGGTACGCCCTCCAGCAGCACGTGGCCGCCGGCCAGCAGCGAGATGATCAGGCCGGTGACGGCGCCGTCCTGCCCGACGACCGCCTTGCCGACTTCGCTGCGCACCCGCGAGAACATGGCGCGCAGCTCTGCCGCGTCCATGGCGACGGGTGAGGGTTGCTCTAGTGTCATGCGTTCATTCTCCCGGGTTGGTCGGTGCGGGTGCGGCACCACCGCTGGCGTGGTGGGTGGCGGTCTTCTCGAGCATCAGCAGGTCGTCGGACAGCTGGATCAGGTCGCGGTCGGTCGCCGGATCGGCCTCCAGCAGAAGCCAGCGCACCTCGTGCAGGTTCCGCCCGGTGACGGATGCCGTGACGGCAGCCACCTCGGCGACGCTCGCCGTGCGCGGCAGCCCGCACGTGGTGGCGAGGCGCGACACCGTCCCGACGCGGAGGGCGTCCAGCGCGCGCAGGCGGGCGGATGCCTTCTGGTACAGCCGGGCGCGGCCGTCCATGGTCTCGTTGGATGGCACGGTCACCGGCAGGTGCTCGACGACCAGCGGCCCCATCCGCCTGCCCTTCCAGACGCCGGCCGCGATGACGACCAGGAACAGCAGGGCCAGCACGGCGCTCAGCCAGGCCGGCGTCAGGTCGGCGATGGTCGCTGTACTCCCGGCGACGTCGGCGAGCGTTGGTTGGTACCAGACGAGTGTCGGATTCTCGCCCAACAGGTTGATGGCAAGCGCGGCGTTGCCGAGTTCGGCCACGTGCTCATTACTGAGGGCAGCGGATGCTCCGAGCACCGTCACCGTGCGCCCGTCGCCTTCGAATTGCAGCAGGGAGTAGACGTCGTCCCCGCTGCCCAGGCACGACTCGGCGTGCTCGAACTCTGGCGTGTCGACGGAACCGATCACGCGGTAGCCGCTTCCGTCGCCCAACACGCTGCCGGCGCGCTCGACCGCGGGCACGTCGCAGTCCGCGGCCAAGGTGCCCTCGACGGCTCCGGCTGCGCCGATCTCGGGGGTGACCTCGCGCAATTGCTGGAAGGCCGGCTCCACCAGCACCGTGTGGCCGGCCTGCGTGCTGAGGTCGTGCAGTTGCTCCGGTTCGAGATAGCCGCCGGCGTCGTGAAGCAGCAGGGTGGCACCCGCCCCCGCGAGCGCGTCGCTGGCCTCGCGCTCCGTTGCGACGATCTCGACGCTCACTCCCTGGTCGCGGAGCACCTCGACGACGGCCATCGCGCCGCCGGGCGCGGGGTTGGTCGCCGACAGGAACACTCCGTCCGGCACCGTTGCGCCGCGAACGGTCAGGACCACGGCGGCAACCAGAACGGCGAGCACGGCGGCGATGGACCAGAATGCCGTGCGCTTCAGCGACGACCGCACGGTGGGGGTGACGATGGTCATCCGGTCGCCGCCGGAAGGGGAACGCGCGCGGACCGCAGCTGGCGTTCGAGAGCGGCGACTGCGCGGTACTCCGCCTCAGAGCCGGGCTTCCCCAGGTAGCGGACCCGGTCGAACGTGTCAGCCGCAGCGGCCAGGTCGGCGGCGAGAGAGGGGAAGGCGGCACCCGCCCTGGTGGCGAAACCGTGGGCGGTGGTGCCCGGCGTGGTCGCCAGGATGGTGCGTTCGGCGAGCCCGCGCGCGATCGCCCGGTACGCCTCCTCGATGGCCAGCGCCCAGTCGCCGGCGGATGCCGCGGCATCCGCTGCCCGTCGCATCGCCTCGGCACTGCGGTCGTCATCGGTGCCGAACAGGGAGCCGCTGACCGCGCTGCGCCGGTTCAGCGCCGGCATGCCGAAAATGAGGAACGCCGCGACCAGCGCGGCGACGATGATCACGACGACGATCGCCAGCAGCAGCCCCGCTGGCGCTCCGCTGGCGCCGTCCAGCAGTGACCCCAGCCAGTCAAGGAAGGCGGATGACAGCTGGTCGAACCAGGTCGGCTTCGCAGCCTCGTAGCGGGGCTCGCTCAGCTCGTCGAGAATCCAATTACGCGCCTCATCGGCGTTCGGGTCGACCGGAACATCAGCCGGCGCCTTCCCAGACAGGGTCCCGGGGATCATGTCCAGGGGGAGTCGCTCTGCGGCGGGATCGGCTGCGAAGACGGACTTGCCGCCGGGTGGCCCATCAGGTAAGGGTCGGCGGGGTTCTGCCCGGCGCTGCGCTCTTCCACGAAGCGGGCCAGGTCGAGGTCGAGACCCTCCTTACGCATCCGCAGGTCGATGTAGATCAGCCCGGTCGCTGCCGACTGCACCACCAGCACGATCGACGACAACACCAGGATGACCAGGATCGACAGCAGGTAGAGCGCACCCAGGATGATGACCGTGACCGGGCCCATGGTGCCGTTCGGGTCGATGAGGAAGACCGCCATCGGCGCGAGCAACTGGATCGGCACCGTGACCACCTGCATGGCAACGCTGAGGATGGTGGCCACCAGCAACTGGATGCCGAAGGTGCGCCAGAAGTAGCCACCGACCAGCGACCAGGACCGCGCGATGGCGTCCCTCAGGCCGGGCCGCTCGCCCATCAGCACGCTGGGCACCAGGGAGACCTTGGTGCCAATCCATACCGCGGCGGCCAGAAGCGCACCGCCACCGAAGATGCCGACCACGACCGCGAGGGCGACGCCGACGGTGCCGAGCGCCGCCAGCAGCACGATGAGCAGCACCAGCACGGCGATCGCGACCAGTAGTGCGGCGGTGAGAAGGAACATCCACCCCACCAATGCGCCCAGACGGCCACGGGCGCGTGCCCAGAGCTGCTTCAGCTTCAGCTTCTCGCCGAGGGTGGCTCGCTGGATCTCCAGCATCAGGATGCCCTGCACGAGGGCAGCCGCGACGAGCGACAGCACACCGGGGATGAGGGTGGACAACCCGATGATCGCGAGCGCGCCGGCGCCCACCTCATCCACATCCGTCGTCGAGGCGGTGACCACGCGGGACAGCGCCGCGAAGGTCACCAGGCCGGTGATCACCAGGGTGAGCAGCATGATCGCCGACTGGATGGCCAGCGCGAAGCCGAACGTCGGGCGAGGGTTGCGCCGCAAGACCTGGAAGGAGGCGCCCAGGATGACACCGAGGGTGAGCGGTCGCAGTGGGATGAGCCCTGGCTTCGGCGGGGCAGTCCAGCCGGCGGCCGGTGCCTGACCGTAGACCGGCTGTGCGGGCTGTGGCTGTGCGTATGTCGGAGCGGCAGGCTGGGCGGCGGGAGGCCCGTACGGGCTGCTGGAAGCGGGTGTCGGCGCGACCGGTGGGACGAACGCCCCCTCCGGTGAACCGGGTGTTTCGGTGAATACCGGTGGTTTCCAGTCCTGCTCGTCGCTCACGCGCACCCCTTCGCCGCGTTCGTGCGGGCAACGAACGTCAGTCGTATGCTTTCACACTCGGCTACTCTTGTGCCAAAGCACCTCCGGGCCCGAATCGGGGGTGCAGGACCGAAGACGGGACGATGAACGCGCGCATTCTGGTTGTTGACGACGACACCGCCCTTGCCGAGATGATCGGCATCGTGCTTCGCACGGAGGGGTTCGAACCGTCCTTCTGCGCTGACGGCAGCGAAGCCCTGGCTGCATTCCAGCAATCGAAGCCCGACCTGGTACTGCTCGACCTGATGCTGCCGGGCAAGAACGGCATCGAGGTGTGCGCCGAGATCCGCGCCGAATCCGGTGTCCCCATCATCATGCTGACCGCCAAATCCGATACAGCGGATGTCGTGCGCGGCCTGGAGAGCGGAGCAGACGATTACGTCGTCAAGCCGTTCAATCCCAAGGAACTGGTGGCACGCATCCGCACCCGCCTGCGTCCCACCCCCGAAGTCTCGACCGACGTGCTCACCATCGGCGACCTCATCCTCGACGTGCCGGGGCACGAGGTACGGCGAGGTGAGCAGAAGATCAACCTGACACCGCTCGAATTCGAGCTGCTGCTGGCGCTCGCCCTCAAGCCGCAGCAGGTGTTCACGCGCGAGATGCTGCTCGAGCAGGTGTGGGGCTACCACTACAAGGCCGACACCCGGCTGGTGAACGTGCACGTGCAGCGGCTTCGGGCGAAAGTGGAGGAAGACCCCGACAACCCCACCATCGTGATGACCGTGCGCGGGGTCGGTTATCGTGCAGGCGCAGGCAGTTAGGTTCTCGCCCACCCTGCTCGGTGTGCGCTGGAGCCGGTTCCTTCGTGGAGCCAGTCGCATCTGGCGCACTTCGCTGCAGTTTCGCACCGTCGCGATCGCCGTGGTGCTCTCCGGCCTCGCCGTCACCGTGATCGGCGGCTACATGTCGGTGGTCATCGGCGACAACCTGTTCAGCTCCCGTCGCGAGACGGTGGAGACCGAGCACGTGCGTGCGACGCTCGTCGCCCAGGAGCTTTTCACCACGGCGCTCACGGTGGAGGACCCGGGCCAGGTCGACCTGGAGCAGCTCGCGTTCGCTGTGCAGGGAAGCATTCTGTCGACCACGGCGAGCCCGGGCACCACCGGGTACACGATCCTCCGCACGCCGGGACAGACCACCACGAGGTCGATGACCACCACCCAGACCCAGGATTTCCCGCGCCAGGTGCTGACACCCGAACTGCGCGATGCCGTCGCCGAAGGAGGCGACCGCGTCCACCTGCAATCGGTGACGCTGCCGTCTGGCGCGCCGGGGCTGGTCGCCGGTTCGGTGGTCGAGGTGCCGACGGCCGGGCAGTACGAGCTCTACCTCGTCTACGACCTGAGCGAGTCGAACGCCACCCTCGGGTTCGTGCAGCAGACGCTCGCCATCGGGTTGCTGTCGCTGGTGCTGCTGATCGGTGCCGTCACCTACTACGTGGTGCGCCTGGTGGTCGCACCCGTTCGGCTGGCGGCAGAAACCAGTGAGCGCCTCGCGGCCGGCCAGCTGGAGCAACGCATCCCGGTTCGCGGCGAAGACGTCCTGGCGATCCTCGCGCGGTCGTTCAACGGGATGGCCGACAGCCTGCAGCAGAAGATCACCCGGCTGGCGGAGCTTTCGAGGGTGCAGCAACGATTCGTTTCGGATGTCTCGCACGAGCTGAGAACACCCCTCACCACCATCCGGCTGGCCGGTGATGTGCTCTACGACCAACGCGCAGACTTCAGCCCCACCACGGCGCGCACCGCCGAACTCCTGCACACCCAGGTGCAGCGTTTCGAGGTGCTGCTGGCCGACCTGCTCGAGATCAGCCGCTACGACGCCGGCGCTGTCGAGCTCGAGCTGGAGCCGACCAGCGTCGTCGGGCTGGTCGAAGACGCCGTCGAGGGCATGCGCTTGCTGGCGAGCGAGCGCGGCTCCGACCTGAGACTGGTGGCCCCCGGTGGGTACTTCGAGGCGGACGTCGACCCACGTCGCATCCGTCGCATCCTGCGCAACCTGCTCGGCAACGCCATCGAGCATGGTGAGGGCAATCCGATCGTGGTGACCGTCGACAGCAACCAGACGGCTGTCGCGATCACCGTGCGCGACTACGGGATCGGGATGAGCGAGGCGCAGGTCAGCCGGGTGTTCGACCGCTTCTGGCGTGCCGACCCGTCGCGCCAGCGAACCATCGGCGGCACCGGGCTGGGGCTGGCGATCGCCCTGGAGGACGCCGCGCTGCACGACGGCACCCTCGAGGTGTGGTCCGAGCCTGCGAACGGAACCTGCTTCCGGCTGACCCTGCCCAGGCAGCCTGGGGTGCTCATCCTCTCCTCGCCGCTCGACCTGCCGCCGAGTGACGGCGCACCACTCCCGGAGGCCGGCGATGACTAGCGCGAAACTGAACAGGCGGATGCGACGGCTCGGCCTGATGGCCGGCCTCACCTTGGCAGCCATGGCACTCTCATCCTGCGTGACCATCCCGACCGATGGGCCTGTGCTGACCGGGCGGGAGGTCACCGAGCAGGAGCTCGCAGCCTCGGAGGTGGTCCCGGAGGGGCCTGTCGCCGGGGCCGACCAGGAGATGATCCTCGGCGGCTTCATCGACGCGCACAGCGGCTCGGGCAATTACGACATCGCCCGCCAGTTCCTCAGCTCTGAGCTCGCCGAGGAGTGGGAGCCGCGGGAAAGCGTGCTCATCCGCACCGGCAACACCGACATCGAGCGGCTGGCCGAGAACACGATGGAGTACAACATCGTGGTCTCCGCGGTGGTCGATCGCGACGGCATGTACACCGCCTACGCGTCGGCCCCCCAGGCGCTGGTGTTCGAGTTCGTGCAGGAAGACGGGGAGTGGCGCATCAGCGCCGCGCCGAACGGCATCGTCCTCCGCTCCGCAACCTTCACTGAGCTGTTCAAGAAGCACACCCTCTACTTCCTCGACCCGACCAGGCAGACCCTGGTGCCCGACCTCCGCTGGTTCCCGGCCGGTACCGCGGCCACCCGCATCGTCACCGCCCTGCTGAACGGACCGCCGCCCTGGCTGCAGGGCGCGGTGGGGACCGCGTTCCCCGACGGCACCCAGTTGAGTTCACCCAGGCGCGTCGCCGTCGAGGCGGAGGTGGCGTCCATCGACCTCACCGAGGAGGCGCTCGCGGCGAACGAGGCGCAGCGCCAGCTCATGCGGGTGCAGCTGGAGGCGAGCCTCGGCCAGGTGGCCAGCATCACCAGCCTGGAGCTCAGCGTCGGCGGAACCCCGCTGACCATCCCGCCGCTCGGCCCATCAGCCCCGCAACTGCGCCCCCAGGTGGACAGCCGGATGCTGGTGCTCCGGGAGGACGAATTCGGTTACCTGGCCAACAACCGGGTCACCGAGATCGACGGGCTGAGCCAGAAGGTCGTCGCCACGAACCCGACCGAGGTCACGCTCGATGCCAGCGGAACGGTGGCGGCGACGCTGGGGGCCGGCGGTGTCTACATGGTGCGCACCACCGCGGAGGACCCGCTGCTGGTCGACCCCCGTCCCGGGCTGATCGCGCCCACGCTCGACGGCTACGGCTACATCTGGACCGTGCAGCGGTCGGCGCCGGGCAGCATCCGCGTCACCGACCTGGACGGCAACCAATTCGAGGTGAAGACGACCCTGCCCGCGGATGGCGAGATCGTCTCGCTCGAGGTGGCGCGGGACGGCACGCGCATTGCGGCGCTGCTGGCGACGAACGCCGGAACGCGTCTCGTGGTGGCGTCCATCATCCGTGACCAGAACCAGGACTTCGTGCCGGTCTCGCTGGGCAGCGAACCGCGGGTCGACCTGATCGTCGACAGCGGGACCGCGATCGACGCCACCTGGATGGACGAGCTGACGGTCGCGACCCTCTCCAGCGTGGGCGGGGTGATGGAGGTCACCGGGCTGCAGGTGGGCGGCAAGCACACCGACCTCGGCAACCCGGGGGCGGCCGTCGCGATTGTCGGTGGCAACAGCGAGGCGAGCCTGCGGGTGCTCAGCGCCGCCGGCGTCGTCTCGGTGCGGCGGGGCAGCGGCTGGCAGAGCAGCGCGGAGGTCGCCCTCATCGCCACCCAGCGCTGACCCGTACCGAAAACGAAGGAGAATCGCGCCCCGCGTGCGCGTTTATCGCCGAACGAGGCGCTTTTCGGGCCGAACTCCTTCATTTTCGACAGCCCTCCCCAGCGGGACGGAACGCGAGCTGTGCTCCGAGCTGACGCGCGGCTGCCGTGGGCGTGCGGTTGCGGCGAGCATGGTCGGATGCTTGCATCCGCAGTGCGCGACGCCCTCCTGGACGCGTGGGCAGTCCTCATGCCCATCGATTGCGCCGGGTGCGCGGGCCCTGACCGTGCGCTCTGTGCCGGCTGCCGCATCCGCCTCGCTCCCGACCCGGCGTGGCACCGGCTGCCAGACGGCACGCCGGTGGTCAGCGCACTCGACTATTCCGGTACCGTGCGGCAGGTCATCCTGGCCCTGAAAGAACAGGGCAGAACGGATGTCGCCGGCGCACTGGCCGCACCGTTGAGGTCTGCGCTCCATGCCGCAGCGGCGCTCGCCGAGGTGCCGTCGCCAGAACTCGCGCTGGTTCCACCCTCGCGCTCGTCGTTCCGTCGCCGAGGCTACGACCCGGTGGCGTTGCTCGTGCGGAAGGCCGGCTTTGCGTCCTCCGCCGTCCTCCGCCCCTCTCGCAGCACGCTGCAGCAGAAGTCCCTGAATCTCGAATCACGGTCTGTCAACCTGGCGGGGTCGCTGTATGCCGTGTCCGCGCTGGGTGGCCGCACCTTCATCCTGGTCGACGATGTCATGACCACCGGTGCAACCCTCAGCGAGGCGTCGCGGGCGATCCGCGAGGCCGGCGGACAGGTCGTTTGTGCGGCAACACTGGCTCACACCGCACGCCTCTTTCCCCGTCATCCCTCATCTTCGTGACCAACTAGTGACTTCCACAGGGTGGCGGTCTACGGTAGGCAAAAGAGGCGCGCACAACGCCCAAGTTCCGCGGGCGGCGCGTCGCAAGGGAACTGGGAGGACGCCATGGAAATTTCCATCAACGGACGCAATGTAGGTATCACTGATCGATTCCGTGATTATGCGACGGAGAAGTCCGAGAAGATCGCCCATCTGGCAGAGAAGGCCCAGGCTTTCCAGATCCGGGTCAGCCGCCACAACGAGAAGAACGGCACCGCGGGGGACGACCGGGTGGAGTTGACCCTGGTTGGGCCCGGACCGCTCGTTCGGGCGGAGTCCACCGGCTCAGACAAGTACGTCGCCTTCGACCTGGCACTCGACAAACTCATCCAGCGGGTTCGTCGGATGAAGGACCGCCAGAAAGTCCATCGCGGGCAGCATCGGCCGACGTCGCTGCACGAGGCGAGCTCCGGTGGGTTCGGTGTCGTCGATATCACCCCTGCTGCACCCGAGTTGATGGAGAAGGTGCGCACAGGGTCGATTCCGATCCAGAACGCCGAACCGGAGGAAGAGCCGTGGAGCCCGGTCGTCATCCGCAAGAAGGTCTTCGCGGCCCAGCCGATGACGGTCGACGACGCCCTGTACCGGATGGAGTTGGTCGGCCACGACTTCTACCTGTTCATTGACGCCGAAACCGACCGCCCGAGCGTGGTCTACCGGCGCAAGGGCTGGGACTACGGTGTCATCGGCCTCGACACCGACACCGAGCTGGCGAATGTCGCCTCCGGAGGAGGCAAGCGGCGTTAGTTCACCGAACGGAGAGGTCGGCGGGGAGACCGAAGGGTCTCCCCGCCGTGTCATGACCATGCATCAGGTACAGAAAGCACAGAGCACACTTCCAGTCATCCTTTGTGATATCGAAGGCACCCTGTACGGCGGCGACGGCACCGTGCCTGGAGCGGTCGAGGCAATCGCAGAGCTGCGAGCTATCGGATGCCCGCTTCGCTTCCTGTCGAACATCGACTCGCGGACAGAGGGCGATGTGCTCGGCCGATTGCGGGCTCGCGGATTCGACATTCGGGACGGTGAACTCTTCCTGCCAACGACGGCAGCCAGGGAGTACTTCGCCAGGCGACCGGGAGCCGCCGTGCTGACTGTGGCCACTGAGGCAGTGCGGGGCGAGTTCCTGCCCATTCAGGATGGGCAGGAGGTGACACACGTGCTGGTGGGCGATTGCCGGGACGTGCTGAATTACCCGATGCTTGACGAGGCTTTCCGCGCCCTGGAGGCCGGCGCAGTCCTGCTGGCATTGCAAAAAGGCCGATACCTGATCGCTGAGGATGGCCCGCACCTCGACACCGGCGCGATCGTGGCCGCACTCGAGTACGCGAGCGGGCAGTCTGCCCTCGTGCTGGGCAAGCCGTCCCCTGAGTTCGGGGAACTGGCCGTGGCCTCTTTCGGGCACTCTTCTGGAGAGCTGCCGGTCGACGCCATCTGGGTAGTCGGGGACGACGCGACCTCGGATATTGCGCTGGGACAGAGGATGGGGGCAACAACCGTGCAGGTGCGAACCGGTAAGTTCGCCGGTCAGGCCACCGAGCGCGTCTTCCACCCGGCGAGCCACCAGCTCGACTCAATTACTGACCTGCCTGCGCTCGTCCGGACCCATCGCGCAGCTAGGATTGCTACGGTTTAGCTGGTGCCTTAACGGCCCGTACGCCATCTCGAGGCGTGGACCCGAAACAAATTGGAGTTAATCGGTGGCCAATGTTCTAGAGCGAGTCCTTCGTGTCGGCGAGGGTCGCACCCTCCGCAGGCTGCAGCGCTATGCCGCAGCCGTGAACCAACTCGAAGACGACTTCACCGAACTGACCGACGACGAGCTCCGCAACGAGACCGTGGAGCTGCGCGAACGCTACTCGAACGGCGAGTCGCTCGACGACTTGCTGCCCGAAGCGTTTGCCGCCGTGCGCGAGGCCGCCAAGCGCACCCTCGGCATGCGCCACTTCGACGTGCAGCTGATGGGTGGGGCAGCCCTCCACCTCGGCAACATCGCCGAGATGAAGACCGGTGAAGGTAAGACCCTGGTCGCAACCCTTGCCGCCTACCTGAACGCGATCACTTCCCGCGGTGTTCACGTCATCACCGTCAACGACTACCTGGCCAGCTACCAGTCAGAACTGATGGGCCGCATCTTCCGCGCCCTCGGCATGACCACCGGATGCATCGTCTCCGGCCAGACCCCCGCCGACCGCCGCGAGCAGTACGCCGCCGACATCACCTACGGCACCAACAATGAGTTCGGCTTCGACTACCTGCGCGACAACATGGCCTGGCAGGCCAGCGACATGGTGCAGCGCGGCCACCACTTCGCCATCGTCGACGAGGTCGACTCCATCCTCATCGACGAGGCCCGCACGCCGCTCATCATCTCCGGCCCATCCTCAGGGGAGGCCAACCGTTGGTTCGCCGAGTTCGCGAACCTGGCGAAGCGACTGGTTCCGGATGTCGACTACGAAGTTGACGAGAAGAAGCGCACCGTCGGCGTGCTGGAGCCCGGCATCGAGAAGGTTGAAGACTACCTCGGCATCGACAACCTGTACGAGTCGGCCAACACGCCACTGATCTCGTTCCTCAACAACTCGATCAAGGCATCCGCCCTGTTCAAGAAGGACAAGGACTACGTCGTCATGAACGGCGAAGTGCTGATCGTCGACGAGCACACCGGCCGCATCCTGATGGGCCGCCGCTACAACGAGGGCATCCACCAGGCGATCGAGGCCAAGGAGGGTGTCGCGGTCAAGGCAGAGAACCAGACCCTCGCCACCGTGACCCTGCAGAACTACTTCCGCCTCTACAAGAAGCTCTCCGGCATGACCGGTACGGCCGAGACCGAGGCTGCCGAGTTCATGAGCACCTACAAGATCGGGGTCGTGCAGATCCCGACCAACAAGCCGATGGTTCGCATGGACAAGTCGGACCTCGTGTACAAGAACGAGGAGGCCAAGTTCGGCCAGGTCGTCGAAGACATCGTGAAGCGCCACGAGAAGGGCCAGCCGGTTCTCGTCGGAACCACATCGGTGGAGAAGAGCGAGTACCTGTCTCGCCTGCTCGCCAAGCGCGGAGTGCGCCACGAAGTGCTGAACGCGAAGAACCACGCCCGTGAGGCCGCGATCGTCGCCCAGGCCGGGCGTCTCGGCTCCGTCACCGTCGCCACCAACATGGCCGGCCGTGGAACCGACATCATGCTCGGTGGAAACGCCGAGTTCCTCGCCGTCTCCGAGCTCAACCGGCAGGGCCTCAGCCCGGCCGAAACGCCGGAGGAGTACGAGAAGGAGTGGGACCCGGTATTCGAGCGCGTCTCGGCCGAGGTCAAGAAGGAGGCAGACAAGGTCATTGAGGTCGGTGGCCTCTACGTGCTCGGCACCGAGCGCCACGAGTCCCGCCGCATCGACAACCAGCTGCGTGGCCGGTCCGGACGTCAGGGCGACCCCGGCGAGAGCCGCTTCTACCTGTCGCTGACGGATGACCTGATGCGCCTGTTCAACTCCGGCGCAGCCGAAGCACTGATGGGTCGTAGCAACGTTCCGGACGACCTGGCCATCGAGTCGAAGGTGGTGAGCCGTGCCATCCGCAGCGCCCAGTCGCAGGTGGAGTCTCGCAACGCGGAGATCCGCAAGAACGTGCTCAAGTACGACGACGTCCTGAACCGCCAGCGCGAGGCGATCTACGGTGACCGCCGTCACATCCTCGAGGGTGATGACCTGCAGGACCGCGTGCAGAAGTTCCTCGACGACGTGCTGAACGAGCTCATGGACGAGCACACCGCCGAGGGCCACGCCGACGACTGGGACCTGGACGCCCTCTGGACCGAGCTGCGCACCCTGTACCCGGTGTCCATCTCCATCGACGAGGTGCTTAGCGAGGCCGGATCGCGCGGTCGGGTGACCCGCGACTTCCTGGGCAACGAGATCCTCTCCGACGCGAAGGTCGCCTACCAGAAGCGCACCGACACGCTAGGCGAGCCGGCCATGCGCGAACTGGAACGCCGCGTCGTCCTCTCGGTGATCGACCGCCGCTGGCGCGACCACCTCTACGAGATGGACTACCTGAAGGACGGCATCGGCCTTCGTGCGATGGCACAGCGCGACCCGCTGGTCGAGTACCAGCGCGAGGGTTTCGTGATGTACCAGACCATGATGGGCCAGATCCGCGAGGAGACCATCGGGTTCATGTTCAACCTGGAGGTCGAGGTCACGCAGGGCGGAACCACCGCCGCGGCCCCGATCGTCGCCGCGAAGGGGCTGACCGGTAACACCACGCCGGCAACCAAGCTCAGCTACTCGGCTCCGGCAGAAGCCGGTGGTGTCGAGGTGCGCAACCAGCGCGGACAACTCGACCAGGCGTCAACCGCGAAGGCGCAGAAGGCAGCGGATGCCGTCAGCCCGGCCTTCAGCACCCAGCAGGGCAAGACGGCGCAGGCCGAGCAGCCGGCAGCGCGTGGCGCGTTCGGGCAGAACACCGGTGGTGGGGCAGCCGCCCCGATCAACCGGGCCGAGCGTCGTGCGCAGGAGAAGCGCGCCAAGAAGTAGGTGTTCGGTGGAGCCGGCCGACTGCAGGGTATCGAGGGAAGTTACAGCACGTTGATGGCGGTCGCGCGCCAGCGGCTGTCGAGGCCCTCGAGGCGAATCGCCACCGCGCGGGTCCTCGCTCGCCCGCGGACAATGACCACGGCTTCGACGATCCCGTCCTTCGGCTCGCTGAAGACAGTCGAGCCGATAGCGAAATTCGGTCGGGCCACCGGCTGATTGCGTGCCCGCCTGGCCCGCGCCGACAGGACGACACGCTTGAGAAGGTGCCGATACACCTCATCACTCACCCAGCGCGAGATTTGCTCCAGTTCGCGGGCGCCCGCGAGGATCTCAATGACGCACCGGGTGAGGTTCTCCAGCAGCGGGGTCGGGTCGGGAAGCGTCGAGGTCGTGGTCGGCTGCCGCCCGAAGAACTCGTCCGACTGAAACGGGGCGTGGATGACCTTGCTGGGGAGGCTGGTTGCCCGGCTGCTGAGCGTAACGGTGGCAGTGGCGGTCGACGCAGCGCTCATCAGGTCACTTTCCAGTAGAGAGGAAGCGGGCCGGGCGCGGATGGCGTCTACCCCCGAATGGGGGCGGTCCGACTCGGATGTGACTCAACCAGTGTTTCGAGGAATAGTCCACGCCCCCATTTCGGGGCTGTGGATAACCTCGCCCCGGTGTCGCACCCGCTCGATACGTTCACTGCATGCGATGGGACAACCTGTTTGACGACCTGGAGAGCCAACTCGAGCATGAGTTGACTGCGGAAGACATCGACCTGCGGGCAGAGGAAGAGCGGCTGCGGCTGGGGAGGATGTCCATCCGCGACCGGCTGGCGGCGCTGCACGGTGCCGAATCTGCGGGGGAGGACTGCACCATCCGCCTGCTGCTTGCCGACGGACAGCCGATCGTGGTGCATCCGGTCGCTCTCGGCAAGGACTGGCTCTCCGCCGACCTGCTCGACGATTCCTCGAGCCGTCGGCAATGCATCATTCCGCTCGCCGGGGTCAGCGGGATTGTGCTGCGACCGGAGCAGGTGGCCGGCAGCCTCACCTCGACGGACGGCGGATCTGGTCCTCGCGAACTCTCGGCGCGCTTGAGCCTCGCGTTCGTGTTGCGCGACCTGTGCCGGCGGCGCCAGGCCCTCGACCTCGAACTGCTCACCGGCACCATTCACGGAACCATCGACCGGGTCGGCAGGGACCACGTCGACCTGGCGCTGCACGAGAGGGGCGCGCCGAGGCGGGAGTCCGAGGTGAAGCAGCACCGCATCGTGCCGCTCGCGCAACTGCGGCTGGTCCGGCTCTGAGCTCGCCAGCGGCTGTCCCTTCGGCGAGCTCAGGGAGCGGGGTTCGCTCAGGATGGTCAGCCGCGGGAGAACTCGGTCACATTGCCGAAGTCGGACTGGTTCCACAGGCTCATGCGCCGCGACTCCTCGTACATCGCCTGGATGTACGTCTCGAGCACCATCCGCTCGACACGCCAATGTCCGCCGGCACCGATCTTGATCGCCGGGAGCTCACCAGAACGCACCAGGGCATACGCCTGGCCGGCCGAGATGTTGAGGATCTCCGCGGTGTCCGCCAGCGTCAGGAAACGCCCCAGCGCCCCAACACCCGCGAGGTCTGCGCCCTCGGTGCCGTTCTCATCCATGCCTCTATTGTGCGCGAGCGCGCCCATCCAGTGCCGGGCTGTGGATAACTTTCCCGCGCAGCGCGAACGACCGTAACCATTAACCGACACGGCAGACACGACCGATGGAGACGACGGATGACACCCAAAGCCGAACAACGCGAACGAACGCCGCGCTCGTTCTGGTTCGATCCCCGCTTCGCGATCGGCATCGTGTTGGTCGTGGCTTCCGTTGCCGGCGTACTCGTGGTCGTCGCATCCGCGGACCAGACGACCACCGTCTACGCCGCCCGCGCCGTGCTCAGTGTCGGCGACCGCATCGGCGCGGATGACCTGGTCGAGCAGAGCGTCCGGCTGGGCACGGTCACCGGCAAGTACCTGGACGCGGATGCGATCCCGTCCGACGGGCTGATCGTCACCCGCACCATCGCCGAGGGCGAACTGGTGCCGTCGTCGGCGGTGGGCAGCACGGCCGGGCAGCGGCTGGCATCCGTCGTCATCGCCGTGACCACCCAGTTGCCGCGATCCGTCGATGCGGGTTCCGTGGTCGACGTCTGGGCGGCTCGGGAAGGCGACTCCGGGCTGTTCGGCCCGCCATCCGTTCTCGTCCCGTCGGCCACCGTGGTGCAGGTGATCGAGTCGGACAGCATCATCGCCGGCTCCGCCGCCGTCAGCGTCGAACTGCTGGTGCCTCGCAATCGCACCGCACGGATGCTCGAGGCATTGGCCAATGCAGATGCGCTCTCGCTGGTGCCGGTGAACCTCCCGATGACCGCGTCGGCGAAGGGCTGACGATGAGCGCGCTCGCGATTGCCGTCCCCGTTGCGGTCGAAGATCGGGTCAACGCCGAGCTGGTCAGGCACGGACATGAGGTGGTTGCCCGCTGCGACAGTGCCGACGAGCTGGCATCCGTTCTCGCGCTGTCCGGTGCGGAGCGCGCACTGGTCGCGGCCGAGCCCCGCTACCTCACCGATCGGCTGATGGTGGAGGCGGATGCGCAGGGCATCCGCCTGGTCGCGCTCGCCGAGGGCGACGAGGGGTCGCGGTTCGCGGCGGCACTGGGGCTGCAGGAGGTGGTGCTGGCCGAGGCGGGATGGGACGCCGTGGAGGAGGCCCTGCGCGGCGACGGGTTGCACTCCGCGCCGCCTCTGCTCGACATGGTGGGCCAGGTCATCGTCGTCTGGGGCCCGGCCGGGTCGCCCGGGCGGACCACCATTGCTGTCAACCTGGCGGCTGAACTCGCTGCTGCCGGGCACACCGTTGCGCTCGCCGATGTCGACACCCACAGCGGGTCGGTCGCCCCGACCCTCGGGCTTCTCGATGAGGCGCCCGGGTTCGCCGCTGCCTGTCGCCTGGCCGGGGCCGGCGGCCTCGACCTGCAGCAATTGGAGCGGATCGGGCAGCGCTACCTGTCCGCCCACGGCAGTTTCTGGGTGCTCACCGGGATCGGGCGTCCGAGCCGGTGGCCGGAACTGTCGGCCGGGCGGGTGGGAGCGACCTTGCGCGAGTGCCGCAACTGGGTGGACTACACGGTGGTCGACACCGGCTTCAGCCTGGAGAACGACGAGGAGATCTCCAGCGACCTGCACGCCCCGCGCCGCAACGCGGCAACCATCGCGGCACTGCGAGAAGCAGATCACGTCGTCGCGGTGGGAGCGGCCGACCCAGTCGGGCTCTCCCGATTCCTCCGCGCGCACGTCGACCTGGTGGAGGCGGTCGTCACCGACCGGGTCACCGTCGTGATGAACAAGGTGCGCACCGGAGCGATCGGCCCGAGCCCGGCAGCCCAGGTGAGCAGCTCGCTGGAACGCTTCGGCGGTATCACCTCGCCGGTGATGGTTCCCCACGACCAGGTTGCGCTCGACGCTGCCATCCTGAGCGGCAAGACCCTACTCGACACCGCCGCGAAGAGCCCGGCTCGGGTGGCGATCGGAGAGCTGGTCACCGCACGGATCCTCCCACCGCCGGTGGCGGCACCACGACGCAACTGGCTGGGTCGTCTGGTCAAGGCCGGCTGAGCATCCCCAGGTTCAACCCTCCAGGGGCACAACCTCCAGTTTGTCGCCAGCACCGATCACGACGAGCACCCGGCGTGCACTGACGCCCTCCAGTGCAGCCGCCAGCTGATCCGTGCCCACGGTGCTGACCGCAGCATCCGCCCGCACCCACAAGGTGACGGAGGCGCCGATGGTGTCGTCGATCCAGCGCCGAAGCGGCTCAGGGTCCGACCCGGTCACCAGGATCACCTGGCGGATGGCGGAAGCTGCAGGGCCGATCGGTTCAGCGTTCCGTTGCGCGCGCCTCCAGACGGCGAAGTGGTACCCCGCTACCAGCAGCGTCGCGGCGAGCAACCCGACGGGCGCGCGCACCCGGTCGAGAACGCTCTCGCCACTGACGTCGGCGAGGCCGAGCTCGAACAGCCGGAACGCGATCAGGATCAGGGTGATGAGGGCGACCAGCGCGCTGACGCCGAAAACGGCCACCAGGTACACCCGCCGACCGGTCGTCGTGCGCTGGTCGTCCTGGGAGAGCGGCTTCCAGAACAGCCACCAGGCCGGACCGCCGACAACCAGCGCGCTCACGCCGCCGAGCAGGAGTGCGCGCAGCCCTTCCTCGGCGAGGGGCGTGCCGATCGCCGCCAGGAGCGAGTTCACGATCACGCCGACACCGGATGCTGCGGCAGCCAGCGAAACACCGGAGGCTACCAGCGTGGTCGCCTGGCGTACCGGTGCGACGTGGCGCGCGACAATGCCGCGGTGGTAGTGCCACACCAGTGCGCCGATCAGCGCGGCGGAGACAGCGAACCCGAGCGGGTCAATGCGTTCGAGAACCGGATCGGAAGGGTCGAACGCGAGGCGCAGCGCGACGTATAGCGTGACCGCGACGCCGGTCAGGAACAAGGCCGTCGCCCCGAAACCGGTGACCACGACCAGAACCACCTGCGCGAACCCGGTGCTCAGCCCCCGCACACCGCCGCGGAACCAATGCCACCACCAGATGAGGCCGCCGCCGAGCGCCCAGACCAGTGACTGCAGTACCGGTTGCCACCAGGGGCCGCCGATGACCACGGAGTCTCCCAGCGCATCCGTCGCCGCCGTCAGCAGGTCAGCGAACGCGGTGACCGCCGCGCCGACCCCGACGGCCAGCCCGTAGAACGAGCCGACGACCAGTGTCACCCCGTCGAGGCGCGTGGGTCCCTTGCCCGGATGCCGCAGCATCCAGCGATGCCAGAACCAGACGCCCGCCCAGACCAGACCCGTGGCGAACTCGCTCGCGAGCCACCGGCCGCCTGCCACCGCAGCGCCAGCGGAGAGCAGGGCGCTCGCCGACACGATCAACGCGACGGTCGAGGCGAACGCCAGGTACAACGCCCAGGCGACGGATGCGCGGTCCCGCTCGTCGGCAAGTCCGCGCCACACCAGCCACCACAGTCCCGCTGCCAGCGGCCCGGCGATGAGCGTGAAGGCGAGGGACTGGGCGAGCCCGGAGGAGTCGTCAATCAGTTCATTTTCGAGGTCAAGCAGCCGTCCGATGAGCCCGCTCAGGCCGATCGCCGCGGTAACCACCATGACGAACAGGAGGGTGTACGTGATCACCCGGCGCACGGTCTGCACGCCGCCGCCCGCAGCCGTGCTCACGAGGCATCCGCTTTCGGGCAGACCGTGAACTCCCACGGGGCGCTCGAAATCAGCCAGTCGTCGCCGGAGTGCTCCAGCTGGAACGCTTCCTCATATTCGTAGCCGGATCCGCCGAACGGGCCACCGCTGTAGCCGGACGCGACCAGCACCGTGACGGTGGCCGTCTCGCCGCGCTCGCGGGTCTCGACCAGGGTCAGGCGGAGGTCGGTCGCCTTGGGCCCGAAATCAACGCAGTCTTCAGCTGGCGCCGGCGCCAACAACTCGCGGGCGGCTTCGAAGTCACCGTCGATCACCGCGGCGGCATACTCCTGCACGGCGCGTTCCGGTGTACCCGGGTCGTGCAGTTCCGGCGTTCCGCGGGTGAACACCACCACCACGGCGACCACTACGAGCACGGCGATGACGGCCAGGACTCCGAGCAGCGTTCGGTCGGGTTTCGGTGCAGATGCGTCCATGGCTACAGCCTGTCGTAGTGGCCCCGGCGACGCCATCCTCAATGTGCGCGCGCCCAGCCGCCCCCGTAGGCTGTTCGGGTGTCCACCCTCTCCGAACTCGTCACCGCCCAGGGCCGCTCCAGTGACGCGGACATCGAGTGGCTCCACCTGCTGATCGGCGACTGGCAGTTGCTCGCCGACCTGGCCTTCGCCGACATCGTGCTGTGGGTGCCCACCGTCGATGGCAGCTTCGTCGCGGTCGCCCACGCCCGGCCATCCAGCTCCGCCACCCTCTTCTACCGGGACTTCGTCGGCCAGCCGATCAAGCCGGAATGGAAGAAGCAGGTGACGGATGCGTACGAGTCCTCCCAGATCGTCGACTCCGCGGCCCCGGACTGGTACGAGGAGACCCCGACCCGGGTGCGCGCGGTGCCGGTGCTGCGCAGACTGTCCGCCAGCGGAGCCCAGACCACGAAGCATCCGATCGCGGTCATCACCCGGCACACCAACCTCAGTGAAGCGCGCATGCCCAGCCGGCAGGAACTCACGTTCAACGAGTGCGCCAACGAACTGTTCCGGATGATCGCGGACGGCGACTTCCCGGACCTCGGGGCACCCACCGGTCCGCGTCGGGGCGCGCCACGGGCATCCGATGGCCTGATTCGCCTGGACGTCGACGGGTATGTCACCTTCGCGAGCCCGAACGGGCTGTCGGCGTTCAACCGCATGGGGTTCTCGGGGGAGCTGGAGAGCGAATCGCTGGCCGAAGTGACGACGTCGCTGCTCACCGGCAAGCTCGTGGTCGACGAATCACTGCCGCTGGTGGTGACCGGGCGGGCGCCGTGGCGCACCGACATCGAGTCGAAGGGCGTTACCGTCTCACTGCGGGCGATCCCGATCCGGGACCAGGGGGAGCGCGTCGGCGCGATCGTGCTCTGCCGCGACGTCACCGAGCTGCGGCACCAGGAGCAGGAGCTGATCACCAAGGATGCAACTATCCGGGAGATCCACCACCGGGTGAAGAACAACCTGCAGACGGTCGCGTCGCTGCTGCGGATCCAGGCGCGCAGGTCGCACTCGGATGAGGCGCGCGAGTCACTCAACCAGGCGATGCGACGGGTCGCCGCCATCGCGGTGGTGCACGACACGCTCAGCGAGGGGCTCAGCCAGAACGTCGATTTCGATGCCGTGTTCGAGCGAGTGCTGCTGCTGATCGCCGAGGTGGCGTCCACGCACAACACGAAGGCGCATCCGACCTTCACCGGCAGTTTCGGCAAGCTGCCGAGCGCCTATGCGACCCCGCTGTCCCTGGCGCTCACCGAGCTGGTGACCAACGCCGTCGAGCACGGGCTGGCCGGACGCGAGGGGAACGTTGAGATCGCCGCGGCGCGAACGGATGAGACCCTCACGGTTCAGGTGCGGGACAACGGCAGCGGCTTGCCGGAGGGCAAAGTGGGTTCAGGGCTCGGAACCCAGATCGTGCGCACGCTCATCCAGGGGGAGCTCGGGGGAACCATCGACTGGCACACGCTGGTCGGCAGTGGCACCGAGGTGACGATCTCGATTCCGCTGAACTGGCTCACCAAGAAGGACTAGCGCGCCAAGCGGATGCTGGAATGCTTAGGAGGCGCGGCGTGCGCGAGCTGCGCGACGCTTCAGGGCGCGGCGCTCGTCTTCGCTGAGGCCACCCCAGACACCGGAGTCCTGGTTGGTGTCGAGTGCGTACTGCAGGCACATCTCACTGACGGTGCAGCGACCGCAGACAGTCTTGGCCTTCTCGATCTGGTCCACTGCCGGACCAGTGTTCCCGACCGGGAAGAAGAGTTCGGGGTCGGCTGTAAGGCAAGCTGCTTGGTCGCGCCAATCCATGCTGTGGATGCTCCTTTGGTAAACGTGCGGGAAACGATTCTCCACGCACAGGGGTACAGAAAATTCCGGGAAGGAAAAGAAGAGGTTTTCTGGGATTTGCCCACAGCCTTGTAGGCGCTAAATCAACCTCCAATAGACTCTCATATCGGTTGTAGCAAATCAACGGTTTTGTATGGGATCTCACTGTGAATGACAAAACGCCCCCCACTGGGGTGCCGCTCAACGGAGCATCCGCGCCCCGGAAACGTCCCCCTCAGCTCGTCATTCTGCTGATCCTGTTGTTCATCGAGTTGTTGCTCGTTGGGGCTGCTGTCGTTTACCTCGTGGTCGAGTTGCTGATCGATACGCCGCAGTCGCTGCCGTCGGCGATCGCCATTCTTGTGCTCGCGGTGCTGGCCGCGATCTGGCTCGCAACGATCATCCGCCACACCATGCTTGGCCGGTCCTGGACGCGCGGGGCGACCGTGGTGTGGCAGGTGCTTCAGGCTTCGATCGGCGTGGGCAGCATGCAGGGGCTCTTCCCCCGGCCGGACCTCGGCTGGCCGCTGATCATCCTGTCGCTAGTCGTGCTGGTGCTGCTGTTCACCAAGCCGGTGCTGGCCGCCACCGCCTCCGACGATACCGACGCTGAAGACCAGCGCTAGGCGTCGAGGCCGAGCTTCTTGCGCAGCATGGCGACGTGACCCGTCGCCTTCACGTTGTAGAGAGCGAGCTCGAGCGTGCCATCCTCGCTGACCACGAAGGTCGACCGGCGGGTGCCGTCGATGAGCCTGCCGTACATCGACTTGGGGCCGTAGGTGCCGTACGCGTGATGAACGTCGAGGCTCGGGTCGCTGAGCAGCGGGAAGTTGAGGTTCTCGTTCTGCTGGAATTTCTTAAGAGCTGGCAGTTCATCCTTGGACAGTCCGAGCACCTGGTAGCCGGCGGATGCCAGTGAGTTCAGGTTGTCGCGGAAGTCGCAGGCCTCGGTGGTGCAGCCGGGAGTGCTTGCGGCGGGGTAGAAGTAGACGATGACTTTCTTGCCGGCGTAGTCGGAGAGCGATACCTGATTGCCGTCCTGGTCGCTGAGCGTGAAGGTGGGCGCAGGCTGGCCCTTCTCGAGTACGGTTTCGGCGTTGGCCATGTAGGGCTCCCTTGTGATTCGGACGGGTCTCCCTTCATGCTAATCTTGTTCACCGGTCCGCGATTTCGTGCGATCGGCCAAGCACCTCTAGCTCAATTGGCAGAGCAACTGACTCTTAATCAGTGGGTTCCGGGTTCAAGTCCCGGGGGGTGTACCAGTTACAGGGCCTGAGCCCCGTAGTTACATACTGCTACGGGGCGCAGGTGTTTTCACACATACGTTCTACGACGGTCAAGTCGTCAGAAATTCATCAGAAACCCCGCAGGCCCCGGTTGCTTCGGAGTGCTTCCCCATTCGCTTCCGGGTGGTGCCGGGAAATCCGTCCCTACATACGAGGTATGAACGAGCCCCGCCGCTACCGCGGGACTGACGGCGACTACCTCCTGCACCCATCACGCGGAGGAGCTCATCGAGCGTGAACGGTAGGCAGCGACCTCTCAACTGAGGACGTGGTGAAGTTCGCGCTCAAGCCCGGCACCTGAGGTGATCGCGCCTCGACGTTTCGCCCCGTTCCGCCGCTGGCCTCCTAGGCGCCAAACATGCACCGAATCGCATTTATATGTCGAAATAATCCGCTTTATTGAGAGGTTGAGCCAGCTTATGCTTGCCGTCAACGAGCAAGGCACCGTCGCCCTCGCACAGAACCGTTGGGAGACAACGACTTGGATCGCCATTTACTTGAGCCACTCTTCAACGCGCGGCATGTAGTCATCCTGGGGTTCTCCCGGGATCGCGCAAAGCTCAGTTTCGAGTTCCTGAGCACGCTGAGAGACTCCGGCTATGCTGGCGAAATTTCCCTGTTGGGTCGCGAGAATGGTGAGTTCGAAGGACTGCGCATCTACGCCTCGCCCGAGGAGCTCCCCGATGGCATCGACGTGGCCCTCAACCTGCTCAGCCCCGCCCAAACCGTTTTGACGCTTCCGCGCGTCGCACGCCGGGGTGTGCCGTTCGCGGTCGTCTTCACGTCTGGGTTCGCGGAGCAGGGTGCCGAGCAGGCCGATGCCCAGCAGCTCCTCGTTGAGGAGTGCAATCAGCACGGCATGCGCATCGTCGGGCCGAACTGCATGGGGATCTACAACCTCCACACCGGTCTCAACCTCACCTCGGTCGTCGAAATCCCCCGAGGTGTTGTCGGGATGGTGTCGCAGAGCGGCAACATCGCCTTCTCGCTGTGGGATCAGGCTCCGACTCTCGACATCGGATTCTCGAAGTTCGTGGGACTGGGCAACCAGGCCGACATCCCAATGCACGAGTACATCGACTATCTCGGCACGGACGACGAAACAGAAGTCATCATCCTGTACATCGAAGGGTTGAAGGAGGGTCACGGCCAGAAGTTCCTCGAAACCTGCGCTCGGGTGAGTCGGGTCAAACCGATAGTGGCGATCAAGGGCGGTCGAGGCGAAGCCGGAGGTCGGGCTGCTGAATCGCACACGGCCTCACTCTCCTCGCCTGACAGGGTATTCTCGACCCTCCTGCTTGAGGCCGGGGTGATCCAGGTGGATCACATCGAGCACGCCCTGCCAGTCGCGCAGACTCTCGTGCTCTCCCCGCCCATGAACGGCGACGACGTCGCGATCGTGGGTTCGGGAGGAGGGCACTCGACGGCGATTACAGACGAGGTGGAAGCGGTCGGGCTGGAGGTCCCAGAGTTCTCCGAAGCGGTGCAGAGCAAGCTGAGAGACCAGCTTCCCGCCTGGGCGCCCGTGCGCAACCCCGTCGACATGACCGGCGCCTTCACAAGCAACCCTGACCTCTTCGCGGAACTGACGCAGATGGTTGTGTCCCTCGATCCGCACTTCTCTGGTGCGATCAACTACGGACTTTTTGGAAGACCATCCAGCGAAAGTCATCCGGGAAGCAAGAAAAAAGACGTCGAAGGAGCTCGCCTGCTTGGTGCACTACAGAGAGAAATCGGCCGGCCCATGGTCTTCTACACGCCATACGCCAACCGCAAGAGCGACGTCCTCACGGAACTCCGCAAGTCAGGAATCCCCTGCTTCTCAACGGTCGAGCTGGCCGCGGTCGCGCTGAAGGCCCTGCGTGGGCGAGCGGTATGGCTCGCGTCTGACGGCGAGCCGCGCGAAGACTTCCGGGCAAGGCCCCCGGCGGTGTCGGCGATGGACCTCCACCTCGGAACGGAAAGTGGCGCATCTGAGCTGCTGTCTGGGTTCGGTGTGGCGTTCCCGAAGTCCGCGGTGGTGAAAATCCCCGGGGAAGTGGGAGAAGCCGCTGCGCTGCTCGGATTCCCTGTTGTGGTGAAGGGCATCGCCCCCGAAATCGCACACAAGAGCGAGTTGGGTTTGGTTCACCTCGGCATCGGCGATGTCGCCACCGCTGAGAATGCTGCAACCCGGATGTCGCACTCCGGGGTAGCGCTCGACGGGTTCCTTATCGCGAAAGACTACGGGCGAACTCGTGAAATGCTTGTGGGCGTCAGGCGTGACGCCATGCTTGGCGCTGTGGCGCTCCTCGGGTTCGGTGGCGTCTTCGCCGAAGCGGTGGATGACGTCGCGGTCTGCCTGCTTCCCGCGACCGAGGCAAGGGTGCGGACTGCTCTCGGCAGACTGTCATCGCGGGCAATGTGGTCTGCTTTCCGCCACTACGATCCAGTGGACCTGCAGGATCTCGTCAAGACGATCAACGCCCTCCACGGCGCGTTGGAATCTCGAGATGACATCGAGTCGATCGAGTGCAATCCCGTGCTCATTGTCGACGGCAAGACGATCGCAGTGGACGCGGCGATCGAACTCATGGACATCTCGGAGGAGACCGACAATGCTGCCTGACTGCGAGCTCAAGGATGAGATCCTATACATCACATTCAACCGGCCTGAAAAGCTGAACGCGTTCACGCATGAGACGTATGACTTCATTCGCGATCGTGTCACGGAGGCCAGTGACGATCCGGCTGTGCGTGCCATCGTGCTCAGAGGTCAGGGCCGGGCTTTCTCGGCGGGATTCGATCTCAGCGTCGAGGCCGGTGACAAGAGCCTGCAGGCGCAGCGGAACTCGCTGCGATCCACCAACTCCGCTCGCTGGGCGATCTGGAACTGCCGAAAGCCTGTCATCGCCGCCATTCACGGCTACTGCCTGGGCGGAGTCTTCGAGATGGTGCTGCCAGCCGACTTCACAATCGCGACCGAGGACTGCCTGCTCGGCGAGCCTGAGATCACCTTCAACGCAGGACCAGCCTTCATGATGGTGCCGTGGATGATGAATCACAAGCAGGCGAAGGATGTGCTCCTGACCGGCCGAAAAATTGCAGCCGCCGAAGCCCTGCGCATCGGCCTGGTGACCACGGTGGTGCCGAACGGGGAGCTGGATGCGGAAGTTGAACGACTGACCACCGTCATCCGAAAGCTGCCGGATGCAGCGATTACGATGAACAAGCTCGGCATCAACCGTGCCTACGAGGCGCAGGGCATGGCAGCGCACATGGAGGCCTGGGTCGACTCGGTCGTGCTCCTGCAGTCTTTCGAGGATCCGGAAACGCACGAGTTCCTTGAAACAATTCGCACCAGCGGAGCTTCCGCGGGGATTCGTCAGCGCGAGGTCCGCCTCGGCGGCGCGGCAAACGGAGAGAACTGACCCGATGCTACGTCTGATCGGCAAACATCTACTCTTAGGGGTGTTTGTAGTGTGGGCCGCCCTTTCAGCCACATTCGCTCTTGTGCGACTCAGCGGCGACCCCGTCGCGCAGATCCTGTCGAACGATGCGACCCAGGCGCAACGGGATGCGCTGCGCGAGCAGCTGGGGTTGAACAAGCCGGTCATGGCGCAGTACTTCGATTACCTGCTCGGGGTCGTCCAGGGCGACTTCGGTCGATCGTACTTCGAGACAGATTCGGTGCTCCAGATCATCTGGAGGCACTTCGAAAACACCGCAGTGCTGGCAACTGCGGCGCTCGTTATCGTTATCGTCACCGCGATTCCTCTTGGCGTCATCGCAGCCGTTAGGCGCGGAGGCGTTGTCGACCGCGGCCTCCAAATTCTTGCGGTAATGACGGCGTCGATGCCAACGTTCTGGGTTGGGCTGCTGCTCATCCAGCTCTTCGCTGTCCAATTGGGACTGTTCCCCACGTACGGAACCAAGGGTGACCTGAGTCTCGTTTTGCCCGCGACTACGTTGGCCACAGCCGCGTTTCCGAGTCTGGCGCGGCTGACCCGCTCGTCAATGCTCGACGTCCTGCAATCTCCATATGTTCGAACGGCACGCGCGAAGGGCATGCCAGAGCATCGTGTCGTGACCCGCACAATCGTGCGGAACGGGATCACACCCGTCATCTCGCTACTCGGTCTCGAGATCGGAACACTGTTCGGCGGTGCCGTGCTCACTGAGGCGGTGTTCTCATGGCCGGGTCTTGGATGGCTGGCGCTTCGATCGATCGAGCGGCGCGACTTTCCCATTGTGCAGGGCATCGTGGTCTACGTCGCGCTTATCTTCGTGGTGGTCACGATCCTCGTCGAAATCGCCGTGCGCGTGACCAATCCAAAACTGAGGACGCTGTCGTGAGTCTTGCACCCCGTACAGAGACGTTCGAGGCTGTCCTCCTTCCCAGGAAGGGCGCCGTCGGGCAGGTTGGACAGAGGCTCGCGCTGATTGTCGGGCTCGTGGTCCTCGCGCTGATCGTGATTGCGGCAGTGTTCGGACCCAGCCTCGTTCCGTCGGAAGCTTCGGAACTTGGATTGCGCGATCGGCTCCTGGAACCCGGCACCATGGGGAGCCAGATGTTCCACATCTTCGGAACGGACAGTCTCGGTCGCGACGTGCTCGGGTTGCTCATCCTTGGCGCGCGGCCAGCGCTTCTCATCTCTCTGGCTGCCGTGGGCATCGCCGCCGTTGTTGGCCTGCTCCTCGGGGTAGTCACCGGTTACGTGGGAGGCCGGGTGGGCGATTTGCTGATCTTCATCACCAACACGCAGCTCGCATTTCCGTTCTTCCTGATGGCAATAACAATCGTGGGAATCTTTCGGCCCAGCGTGCCGCTCGTCGTCGCCGTGATCGCTCTCGGCACCTGGGTTCCGTTTGCCCGCGTCACGTACACAGAGACTCTCCAGGTGCGTGAGATGGAGTTTATTGAGGCCGTCAAAGTCATGAGAGGTGGGGTGTTCCGCATCGTCGCTCGGCACATCTTCCCGAACGTGATGCCGAGCGTCATCGTGTTGGCAACACTCGCTTTCGGGACGGCCATCATCACCGAAAGCTCCCTCAGTTTCGTGGGCCTTGGTGCCCCCACTGAATTCCCCACCTGGGGTCGGATCCTCAGCGAGGGACGGGACTACGTCGCTACCGCCTGGTGGTTGACGACACTGCCTGGGGTGGCGATCTTCGTGCTCGTGCTCTCAGTCAATGTGGTCGGAGAGTCCCTTCGCGAACGGCTTGATCCGAAGCTTCGGCGAGGATGACCACTTGTCCGCCACCCCAAGAACCAAACAATGAAAGGTACTTCATGCATCTCCGCAAAGTCGCAGCAGTGACAGCCGTACTCGCGCTGACCCTGACTGCATGCTCTTCGAGCGACACCCCATCAGAACCAGCAAGCGGCGAGATCACGATTGGTGTCAGTTCCGGCATCAGCATTCTCGATCCTTCCACCAGCGCGAACAGCACAGACCTTACGATCTTCGAGCAGGTTTACGACACCCTGCTTACTGCAGACCCGGAGACCGGTGAGCTGCTTCCCAGCCTCGCGCTCGGTTACGAGCTGGTCGAGCCGACGGTCTGGGAATTCGCGTTGCGGGAAGGTGTCGTGTTCCAGGATGGGTCGCCATTCACGGCACATGACGTCAAGTACTCGATCGAACGCATCCAAGACCCAGAGCTGAACTCCACCCATGCCAGCTCAGTCGCGCTCATCACCGAGGTCATCATCGTAGACGACTTCACCGTGCAGATTCGTACCGCCGAGCCGGACCCCGTGCTGCCCCGCCACATGCAGTCTTCCGGAGGCTCGGGCCGCGTCTTCATCGTTCCTCAGGAGTATTTCGAGACCCGTACGCAGGATGAAATCTCGGACCAACCCATTGGCTCCGGCGCCTACAAGGTCGAGGAGTGGAAGAAGGGCGAGTCGATCACGCTAGTCCGGAACGAGGACTACTGGGGAGAAGCGGCAGAGGTCGAAAAGGCCACCTTCCAGTTCATCCCCGAGAACTCGACCCGTGTGAACGCGCTGCTCAACGGCGATGTCGATGTCATCGATAACGTCCCAGTTGCCGACATGGATCGGGTCGGCTCGAATGACGGCACCCAGGCGGTACGCGCGGATGGTGGCCTCGTGCACATGATCGCGCTCGATTCGCGAACCGCACCGTTCAACGACATCGAGGCGCGCAAGGCGTTCGCACACTCATTCGATCTCGATGAGATTCTCGACTCGCTTCTGGGCGACGCCGCGACGCGACTCGCGTTGCCCATCGCACCGACTGTCGAGCAGTACAACGACTCGCTGGACCCATATACCTACGACCGGGATGAGGCCGAAAAGATGCTTGCAGGGCAGACGATCAGTCTGGACACCCTGACGTCGAACGGGCGATACCTCGCGGATGCCGACATTTATGCCGCCATCAACGCCCAGATCAGCGAGGTCGGCTTCAATGTCACTCCGCAGAGCATGGAGTGGGGTTCGCTGATCGGCAAGATGGTCAGCGGTGAGGGCGGACCGTTCTTCATCATCGCGATGGACTACGGAGAGGGCGACGCATCGAAGTTCGACAGCGGCGTGCGCCCGCTTCAGTCCATCGTGCTTGACGATACCTATGAGGCTATGTTCCAGGAGTCACGCTCCGAGACGGACCCGGCGGCACGCACGGCACTGTGGAATGAAATCCAGCAGTACGTGTACGACCAGTACCTCATTGCTGGCGCCTGGCAGACGGATGCACTCTTCGGGGCATCGAGTTCGATCGATTGGGTACCCACCAACGGGTCGACCATCGACCTTTCGGACATCAAGTTGGCGACCGACTAAATGAACGCATCCAGCCCCGCTGCGGGGCCGGCACTCCGTGTCCGGGACTTGAACGTCGTGTTCAAGTCCCGGCACGGGGCGGTCCACGCGGTTGACCAGGTCACGTTCGACGTCGGAGTGAATGAAATTTTCGCCGTCGTCGGGGAGTCTGGTTCAGGCAAGTCGACCATTGTGAATGCCATAACCGGGCTGTTGCCCCAGAAGGCTGAAGTATCGGGGACTGTTTCGCTTGGAAGCACAGAAATTCTTTCTCTGAAGCCCGGGCAGCGCCGCCTGCTTTCAGGAGAGCGCATCGCACTCGTAAGCCAGGACGCACTCGCTGCACTCAACCCAAGCACCACCGTCGGATTCCAGATTGCCGAGACCTTGATGGTGCGCCGCCGCCAATCCCGTCGCGCCGCATTCGCGAGGGCCGAGGAATTGCTCGACCTGGTCGGGGTTTCCAGACCAAAGGAGGGGTTGCGGGCATACCCGCACCAGTTCTCCGGAGGGATGCGGCAGCGTGCGCTCATCGCCGTCGCCTTGTCCCTCGAGCCGGAGCTTCTCGTCGCAGATGAGCCGACGACTGCTCTTGACGTCACCGTTAAGACCCAGATCCTCGATCTCTTGCTCTCTCTCCGCGCCCAGCTGGGAATGTCGGTGCTCCTGGTGACCCATGACATGGGAGTGGTAGCCCGCGTTGCGGATCGAATGCTGTTGATGGGTGACGGCAACATGTTGGAAATGGGTGACGTCGACTCGGTGTTCCACAACCCGACACATCGGAAGACCGTCGAACTGCTGTCCGCTGTCCCGGTGATGCCGCAGGGCTCGTACGGCACGCACACAGAAGGAAATGAGCGATCGTGGCCGAACTGATCCCGCAGGATGACGGAGTGGTGCTTGAGGCGGAGTACCTGACGAGAGATTTCCGAGTTTCCCAACCGTGGCCCAAACGGCCGAAAACCTTCACCGCGGTTGATGGTGTCAGTCTTCTTCTCCGCCGCGGAAAAACGCTTGGAATCGTTGGCGAATCCGGGTGCGGCAAGTCGACTTTGTCGAGGATGCTCGCCGGAACGCTGGCGCACACATCGGGTCGCATCCTCATCGACGGGCAAGACATCGGGGTCGCGCCGCGGCGCTCCCGTGCCGCCGCCCTTCGCAGAGTGCAGATGATCTTTCAATCGCCGTACACGTCGCTCAACCCGAGAATTTCGATCGCGCGAGCTGTCGCGGAACCCCTTACCGTTCGGGGTTTTCGGGTTCCGGCTTCGGTATTGAAAACACGCCTTGCCGAGGTGCTCGACCACGTGGGGCTGACAGCGAAACAGGCTAGCCGATTTCCCCATGAGCTGTCGGGCGGACAGCTGCAGCGTGCTGGCATCGCACGCGCACTGATTGCCAAGCCCGCGATCGTCATTTGTGACGAGCCGACCTCGGCATTGGACGTGTCAATCCAGTCACAGATTCTCGACCTCCTCACAGAACTGCAGCGAGAGACCCAGGTGTCGTACGTCTTCGTGTCGCACGACCTGGCAGTCGTCGCCTCGCTCGCCCACGACATCGCGGTGATGAGGGGCGGGTCCGTTGTCGAGTATGGAGCGACGGAGGCGATCGTTCGCACGCCGCAGGAGGAGTACACAAAACTGCTGTTGTCGAACGTGCTCCAACCAGACCCGACTGTCTATCGCGGACTGAAGTCCCAGGTTGTCGCGCACTGACTAGGTGGTGAGGTCCTCACGGACGATCTGCTGCAACTTGCGGATGCTTGTCACTGTTCCTTCGTCGGACGAGCGCCGATACGCCCAGAAGAGGGTGCGGTCAGGTGGGGGCTCGGCGAGCAGGAATGCGGGGAAGCCTTCCGCAGCCAGTCCACGCGCCACGGACTCAGGGACGACACTCCATCGCTGCGGCGTACTCAGGAACGTCGACAGCATGTGTGCCGAGTCGACGTCTGCGATATAGACGCCGGCGGGCCAGTGACGTGCATGCCAGGACTGCCATTGGCCGAACCATCCGATGTACACCTGATCCATCGGGTCCAGATCCGTGACCGAGATCGGGGTCGACTTGTCGGGTTGCAGCAACGTGTCATTCGTCTTGCCGCGAACAACCCGGAACCCCTCCGAAAGGAGTGGCTCCGACACGATGTCTCGAGCCAGGGTCGGGAAGCCCACCACAGTGAGATCGATTTGGCGCTCGCGGAGGTGCTCGATGTCTAATCGCCCAATCCGAAGCTTGAGGCGAAACAGCGAATGGTCAGCAACCCGCTGCAGCGACCCGCGAAGATTATAGGCGGCAACGCTCGGCGGTACTCCTACCTTGAGCGTTTCTACCTCCGTTGAAACCCCGGACATTCGCTCATCAAGCTCTACCCACTCATGCGCCAGTGATTCAAAACGCCTGCCGGCGACTGTGAGTTCAACTCGGCGGACGCCCCGCGAACGTTCGACGAGTCGGACCCCTAGCTCCTCTTCGAGGGCATCGAGTCTGTGACTCACGGCCGAAGGAGACACATACAGCGCCAGCGCGGCCCCCGCCAGGCTCGACGTGTCGACTATGGCCAAGAACGTCTCAATAACTGTCTTGTCCATGCCGCCCATTATCCATGTCGATCCCTTCAGGGTGATGATCGTGAGTGATTTCGGGTCGCTGCCCGTGGCATCCGTCCAGCGGGTACCTATGCTCCAGCAACTTACCGACGAGAATCGGCAGTGCGATCAAATGCGCGACTTCGCGGCGCTCCCCGTTGTGAAGATCGCGATGATTGAGGGGTACTGCTTCGGTGCAGGTGCCAGCCTCGCCAGCACGTGCGACGTGCGGTGTGCCGTCGAGAATGCTACCTTCCGGATGCCCGGGCTGGATGTGAGGCTTGCGATTGGGTCGGCCGCGATGGCTCGGCTCGGCTCGGCGTGAGGGAGCCAGACGTGCGCGATCGTCGCTCGAATTCCATTGAGGCTACAGCTGCCGGACACGAGCTATATGGCAGGGCGAGAGCAGCAACCGCCGCGGCGGAAGATATCGCGCTGCGCCAGCTCGGCGTGGCCGAGCGCCAGCAACTACTGTCGCTCCTCCGCAAGATAGCTTTCGACAGCGAGCCTGGGCAGTAATCACCCTCCGTACTGCATCCTCAATTCATACTTGCGAATCTTGCCGCTTGCGGTGCGGGGAAGCTCGTGAACGACAACTACTCGCTTGGGAATCTTGTACTTCGCAGCGCGCTGCTGGAGATGGTTGGCAATCTTGCTGTCACGCACGCCAATGACTGCTGCGGACTCAATGGCAGGCAGCTCGATAATGATGTGTTCGACCTCGGCCGGGTGGAGGTTTTCGCCACCCGAGATGATCATGTCTTTCTGCCGGTCAGAGATGTACAGGAAGCCCGCGTCGTCGAGGTAGCTGATGTCGCCGGACCGGAACCAGCCGTCGTGAGTGAAAGACTCTGCCGTAGCATCCGGTCGATTCCATTAGGAGCTGACGACATTGGGCCGGCAATCTGGATCTCGCCAGCTTCACCTACCGGGCTCACGGAGCCGTTCTCGTCAGCGATTCGAACGTCCGTAAAAAAGTGTGGAAGTCCTGCAGACCCGGGCTTGTCGCGGCTGCGCGCCGGTGCAGGCTTGTCGCTCAGTGTATTCCCGTCCCACCGCCTGCCCGCCCGAAGACGGATCCTCAGGTGCGCTGCTCGGTGAGCCTGCACGGGGTTTCGATTCAACGCTCTCGCCGCACCCGAAGCACGGTGTCGCTCAGCGTCACCGTCGTCCCGTCTCGCCAGGTGACCGGCCTGTCGACGAGCGCGTTGGTCTCGACGACCCAGCCATCCGGCAGCTGGAGCGACTCGAGAACCTCATCGGGTGTGGGTAGGGGCGGGGCGTCGTGGTCGTGTTCCGCATGGCTCGACCCGGGCGGAAACGCCCCGTGCCCGACGACGAGCAGCCGTCCACCGGGTGCGACGGCGGATGCTGCGCGCCGCAGGATCTCCTCGCGCGGCAACTCGACGGGGGAGTGCAGGAACGCGGCTGTCACGAGGTCGAACTCCGACGACGGATGCCACGTGGCCAGGTCGGCCTGCACCCAGTCGAGGCGTTCGGCCAGGCCTTCCTGTGCGCCCTTCGCCGCTCCGACAGCAAGGGCGGTCTCCGAGATGTCGATTGCGGTGACGGTCCAGCCCTGGGCTGCGAGCCACAGCGCGTCTCCGCCTTCGCCCGCCCCGAGTTCCAGGGCGGTGCCGGGCGTCAGGCCGGTCACCTCGCGTTCGACCGCTTCGTTGACTCGACCGCTCCAGACGTGTCCGGTCTCGTCGCGGTTGGTGACGTAGCGTGCCTCCCAGAACTCGGTCGGGTCGGTAATCGTTTCGTCTTTCGAGTGAGTCATAGTGCTCAGTTTCCCTTCGCGTAGCCGAGGGTGGCGGATGTTGCGGCGACCCGCCCCGACGCCGCGGCGACTTCATCCGCAATCAGCTCGCTGTTGATGGCGAGGGCGGCGGCCGCGCCGGAGCCCGCCGCGACCGGGACCAGCGCTGCCGGGTTGGCGGCGTTGCCGATCGCCCAGACGCCCTCGACGCTCGTCTTGCCGAACTCGTCGACGGCGGTCCACGAGCCGAAGTGCGTTTCGGTGCGTGCTGCCCCCAGCTGCCTGAGCGGTTCGTCCAGCGCGATGGGTGTTGGCTCAGCGAACACCACGTCGAGCGGTGCGACCGTGCCGTCTGCGAGGCCCAGCCCGGTCAGCGTGCCGCCATCCGTGATGACGTGCGTGACGGCACGATCCTCCAGCAGCATTCCCCGTTCTTCGAGCACGAGTCTGTCGGCATCCGGTATGGGCCCTGCAAGTGCGGTGAACACAGTGATGTCGTCGGAGTAGGACCGGAGCATGTGCGCCTTGTGCAGCCCCATCACGGAGCCTGCGAGCACGCCGATCGCGCGACCGGTCGCCTCGTGGCCGTCGCAGTACGGGCACGCCACGACTCCGCGACCCCACTGCTCGGCGAGGCCTCGGATGTCGGGCAATTGGTCACGGGTTCCGGTCGCCACGATCAGCCGGCGTGCGCTGGCGCGGGCGCCGCTGTCGGTCACGACCTCGAAGCCGCCGGCGGTCGCACGAGTCTCGACGACGCGGGCATTCTCGATCACCCCGTCGACGGCTCGGACCTCGCGGTGACCGTCAGCCACCAGGTCCAGCGGTGAGTAGCCGTCGCGGCTCAGCACACCGTGCATGTGGGGCGCGAACCGGTTGCGTGGCTCCTGCGCGTCGAGCACGAGGACGCGCCGACGGGCGCGAGCGAGGATGAGGGCCGCACTGAGCCCGGCACTGCCACCACCGATGATGATGACGTCCCAGGGCTCGTCAGATATCGGGTGGGCGGGGCCGGGGGCGGATGCTGCGGAAGGGTGCCTGTCGTTCGTCATGCCATCATCGTGCCGAGCTGGTACCGTTGTGGCAACTATCCATGCCGAATCAGCAACAACGGAGCCACATGCCGAACGACTCTCTCGCCCTCATCGGCCCCCGCCTGAAGAGCTGGCGGGAGAAGCGCAGCATGACTCTCGCTGAGCTCTCGAGGACCACCGGAATTTCATCGAGCACGCTGTCTCGCCTGGAGGCGGGCAAGCGTGCACCCAACCTCGAACTCGTGGTGCCGATAGCGCGAGCGCTGAGGCTCGAACTCGACGACATCGTGCCGCGCGCGGCCCCCGACCCGCGAGTGTCGCGCACGAAGAAGCGCATCGGCGAGATCCAGTACGAGACGCTCTCGCCTGAGACGAGCCCAGTGCAGACCTACAAAGTCACATTGCCCGCGAACCCGGCCGGGGTCGCCGCGGTTCCCGACCCGAAGGTTCACGACGGCCACGAGTGGCTGTACGTGCTATCCGGACGCCTACGGCTCGTGATCGGTGCCCAGGAGGTGACGTTGGGGCCCGGCGAGGCCGCCGAGTTCGATACCCGGATTCCGCATTGGCTGTCCGCGACCGGCACCGGACCCGTCGAAATGTTGTCCATCTTCAGCAAGGAGGGCAAACGCATCCACCTGCGTGCCCGCCCCACAACGAATTCCGGGACCGAGATGAGCTGATCCTTGGCGGGAATTCAACCCAGGCTGGCAGCAGTGTTGCTGCAGACGGCATCCGCTTGGCGTTGAATCGGAACATGACCACCATTGCCGACTCCGCCGTGCTCATCCTCATTGACGTGCAGGACGCCTTCGACGATCCGTATTGGGGGCCGACCAGCAACCCAGCGTGCGAGGACAACATTGCGGCGCTCGTCGACGCCTGGCATGAGCGCGGCGGGACCATCGTGGTAGTCCGCCATGACAGTGTCTCGCCGGAGTCGCCACTTCACCCCAGCCATCCGGGCAACCAGCTGAAGCCCGTCGCCGCCAACGCGAGCGCCGAATTGCTGGTGGTGAAGAGTGTCAACTCGGCGTTCCTCGGCGAGCCGAACCTCGGTGACTGGCTGAAGGCGAACGAGGCAACGCAGTTGGTGCTGTGCGGCATCCAGACCAATATGTGCGTCGAAACGACGGCGAGGATGGGCGGCAACCTGGGCTACGAGGTGATCGTTCCGCTGGATGCTACGCGCACCTTCGACCTGGAAGGCACGGCCGGGCCGGATGGCGCCAAGCCCAGCGCAACCGCCGACGAGCTGATGCGGGTCACTGCAATCAATCTCGCCGGCGGCGGCTTCGCGACAGTGACGACGACGGGTGCCCTGCTGCGCGACCTCCGGGTCAGCTAGAGACTAGGCCGGCTGGGCGGTCTGAGCATTGCGAGCCGCGCCCGCGGTTGTGGCCGGCAGTTCCGCGCTGAATCGGGCGATAGCGAGGGCTGTGAGTACGAGGCCCAGCGAAGCAACCCCGATCCCCATACCCTCGCCAAGCTTGTTGATGAACTCGCTGACGATGAAGATGCCGATCCCGATCACCCAGGCGATCAGCGGCAGCCAGCTCTGGAAGCTCCGCATGCGCAGGCCGATCCCGCTGCCTATAAGGACCGGACCAAACAGCAGTGCGGGCAGGGTCGGCAGAATGCCGAGGAACGCAATCCCGGGATCTGCGCTGAGCGCGATTAGGGCGGATTCACGGCTGACACCCTCGGAAGTCAGCTGCAGCATCACCAGTGAGAATCCGGCCCGGCCCGCCGCGAGCCACACCCCGGCGATACCGAGCATCACGCCACCCGTCTTGATAAGTCTGGCGCCCCGACCTGTCAGTGGAACTCGTGCAAGGGAGATTGCTGAGACAACGAAGAAGATCGCAGCGACAGCGAGGAGTGCCGTTGACGTGGATTGCAGACCGGGTGATGCGGCAACGGCATCAAGCCGCGCTTCCATGCTCGTGCCCATATCGGGTGAGATCGATTGGGCGGTCGTCCAGGCGATGCCGGCGATGCCGAACAGGATAGGTAGGGAACGGTTGGTCATGATGCCTCCACAGTTGACGTTGGTGAGGCAATCCTTCGCGCCTCCGGCCCGCCGGGGAATGGAATCAGCTGCCGTTCACCCTGCAGTCGGCGCCCCACGAATGCGGGTGCACGCTGCACCCTGACTGGAGCTGATCGGTGGCAGAGTGAAGCCATGGCGTTGGAAGACGGAATGACGGTGTTGACTGTCGTCGCCTGGTTGGCGTCGGGGCTGGCCGCTGTCTGCCTCGTGCCGGGCAACGGCGCCGCGCGCTTCCTGCTGGTCGCCAGCATCCTGTTCGGCCTATCCCGCAGCTCCCCGCTTCTGCTTGCCGGGATGGAAGGCGCCCCGTTCGCACTGCTGCGTACGTTCGCCGTGATGGCTTTCCTCTCTTCTCTCGTTGCGATCGTCGCCACCCTGGTGCGCTACCCCGACGGCCAACCGGACGCACGCTGGCATGTCTACGCGGTACAGGCGCTGGCCGTTGTGGCCGTGACGGCTCCGCTCGCGCAGCTCATTGGTTCGCCGATCCTGAGCATCGGAGACGAACCGGCTCAGTCCAACCCGATTGCGGTGGGCGGGCTGGTCGCCATGGGCAACGTCGGTGAGGCGCTGGAAAGCACCGAGCCGCTCTGGATCGTCTTCGGCGTTGTCGTTCTCGCATTGCGCTGGTGGCGTGGTGATGCGGAGCGCCGCTCTCAGCTGCGATGGCCGCTGCGCAGCATCCTCCTGTTGGCCATCCTGCTGGTCGCCATAGCGGTCGGCTCGCTGCTGCAACTCACCGGGGTGCCGGATGCTGTCATCATCCCGGTCTTTTTCACCGCCTTGTCGCTGTTCCCGGTCGCACTGCTGGTCGGCATCACCCAGCGTGTTCGGGCACTGGAGCGACGACTGGTCGATTCCCGCGCCCGACTGGTGCAAGCCGAAGATGTGGCTCGGCGCACCCTGGAACGCGATATCCACGACGGGGTGCAGCAGCAGTTGGTTGCCATCCTGTCACTCACCGAACTCGCACATATCCAGCTCGGCCATGATCCAGTAAAGGCATCCGAGACCATTACGGAGGTCGGCGGACAGGCCCGCACGGCTATCGGCGACCTTCGAGAGCTGGTGAGAGGCATCCGGCCCCCGGTGCTCGCCGACTCGGGTCTCGTTGCCGCCCTGGAGAGCCGCCTGGCACGGCTTCCCGCCGATGTTCGAATCGATGCATCCGGTGTCGAGACCAGGCGGTGGGCACCCGGTGTCGAATCGGCAGCATACTTCCTGGTCAACGAGGCGGTCACGAACTCGCTCAAACACGCGGCGGGTTCCCGGATCCTCGTTCAGCTCCGCGCTGTCGCTGACGACCTGCTGGTGCAGGTGAGCGACGACGGCCCCGGCGCTGGGGCCGGCGCTGCAGCGTCCTCGGGACTGACCGGGTTGCGCGATCGAGTGGAGTCGATGGGCGGCAGGTTCATTATCGACGGGGACCCATCGGGCACCCGAGTCCAAGCGTTGTTCCCGGGGGCGGTGTGATGCGCCTCGTCATTGCGGACGACAACTTTCTCGTCCGGGAAGGGGTTCGCCGGCTCCTGGATGACGGTGCGGACGTGACGACCATCGGTTCTGCGGCTACGGCCACCCAACTGCTCGACCTGGTAGCGGACCTGTCGCCGGATGTGGTTCTCACCGACATCCGGATGCCTCCAGGCATGGCGATGGACGGCATCGAGGCGGCATTGCGAATCAGGGAGCAGCACTCCCGGGTTGGTGTTGTCGTGCTCTCCCAGCACGCGGATGCCTCCTACGCGTCTGCGTTGTTCGCCAACGGTACGGCCGGTCTGGCGTACCTGCTCAAAGAGCGCGTCGGCGACCGAGCGGAGCTCGTGCGGGCGTTGTGTGCGGTGTGCGACGGTGGTTCCGTCGTTGACCCACTCATTGTCGACGAATTGGTGAGCGCCGGCCACGCAATGCGGGGCGGCCAGCAGAACCCGCTGACCGAGCGAGAGTTCGAGGTGCTGAGAGAGATGGCCCAGGGGCACACGAACGGGGTGATCGCCCAGCGGCTCTTCATTTCTGAGTCCGCAGTGAGCAAGCACGTGGCCTCCATCTTCGCGAAACTGGGGCTCGGAGAATCGCCTGGAATCGACCGTCGCGTCAGCGCGGTTCTCACCTATGTGAAACGCTGGCGCTAGGGCTCCAGCTCCGCGACCGGCTCCACCAGTTCCGGACCGTCATTCTTCACGCTGTTCACCGCTCGGGAGACCGGGTGGTACTGCAGGTCGTGGGCCTGCTCGTGCGAGGTGCCGTCGATCAGCCGGAGCAGATCCTCACCGCTGAGGTGGTCGCCCAGCCAGTCGTCGTAGCTGTCCGGGGTGAGGAAGGCAGGCATCCGGTCGTGCACCTCACCAGGCGCGACATGGGCATCCATGGTGATGATCGCCATTGAGAGTCTCCAGCGATCCGGGTCGTCGTCGGCCTTGCTCCCGTCGCGCCACGGAAGGATGATCCCCGCCATCGCCAGGTGCGCATCCGCGTTGTTCACGAAAAAGGGCTGCTTGCCGTCCGGTCGCAGCTGCCACTCGTAGTAACCGAGCGCAGGCACGATGCAGCGGTGGGCGGCGAAACCCTGTCGGAACATGCCGTTCGTTGCGACGGTTTCGACCCGGGCATTGATGATCGGCTTTCCACCGCCGAAGGTCGGGGAACTCTGCGCCACAGCGCCCCACCGCACGGCAGCGAGTTCCCGCCGGTCGTTGTGCGAGCGGATGACCGGCACGGTGTCGGTCGGGGCGATGTTCCAGTCCGGCCGCCAGTCGCGGTAGTCGCCGCCGGCGGCGACATACTCGCGGATCAGTTCGTCCGTGCTCTGGTCGAGGGCGTAGCGTCCGCACATGCCACCACCGTACGCCGAGCATCCGACACTGCCGCCGTTCGACGAGCACAGCGACCTCGGTTGCCAGCCAGACAAATACCAAGGTAACGATAAGGCAACGGTATATCGCCCGGTATGGCAGCGATCGGCCGGGTTACGTAGCCGTCAATACGGACCTGACCCAGAAAATGAGCAGTTCACCTGTTAGGTTAGAACACGGTTTTACGACCTCTTAATCAGGACGCGACCCCGCGGAGAGCCCTAGGAACTCCGCGCGGACGTACGGTGAAGCTCTGATGGCGGCGATCCCGATGTTCGCGCCAGCCCGCACCCGTCGAGGGTGCCACGTGCAGTCACAGCCCTCCCGTCCGTGAGTGTGAGCACCCACCCAGCCTGAATTCGGTTGCGTTGGCGTGCCGGAGATCACATGACCGAAACCATTGCCGTCAAGGCAGACAAACTTTACAAAGTCTTCGGCCGACGGGCCAAAGACGCAGTGACCCAGCTTGAGGCCGGTGCCAGCAGGCAGGACGTCTCCCCCCTCGGAACCGCAGCCGTGATCGACACCTCATTCGAAGTGAAGAAGGGCGAGATCTTCGTCGTCATGGGGCTATCCGGCTCCGGAAAGTCGACACTGATCCGGATGCTGAACGGCCTTCTCGAGGTAACCTCCGGCTCCGTCACCATCGCTGGCAAGCAGGTGACGGGCGTACCGGCGAAGCAACTCCGTGACATCCGCCGTCGGGATGTCTCCATGGTGTTCCAGCATTTCGCCCTGCTTCCGCACCGCACGGTCATCGACAACGTTGCGTACGGGCTGGAGATCCAGGGCATCACTCGCCAGGAACGGCTCGAGCGCGCGCGCAAGATCATCACCCTCGTCGGACTGGAGGGCTGGGCTGACAGCCTCCCCTCAGAGCTGTCCGGCGGGATGAAGCAGCGTGTCGGCCTGGCCCGCGCGCTCGCGACCGACACCGACGTGCTGCTGATGGACGAAGCGTTCTCCGCGCTCGACCCCCTCATCCGCCGCGAAATGCAGGAGCAACTGGTCGAACTGCAGGCCGACCTCGGCAAGACCATCATCTTCATCACCCACGACCTCAACGAGGCCATGTTCCTGGGCGACCGCATCGCCGTCATGCGTGACGGCCGCATCGTGCAGATCGGCACCCCCGAGGACATCCTCACCGACCCCGCCAACGACTACGTCGCCCAGTTCGTGCAGGATGTGGATCGCGCCAGGGTGCTGACGGCTTCCAGCGCCATGGAACCGGCACGCTCCGTCGTCTCGGTGACGGCCGGGCCGCGCGCAGCACTTCGCGAGATGCGCGACCTGCAGACGTCGGCCGCGCTGGTGGTCGGTCGTGGGCGAACCCTGATCGGCGCCGTTCGCGACAAAGACGTCATGCGTCAGGTGAAGGCGGGGGAGACCGACCTGTCCGCTGTGACCGAGCCCGTGGCATCCGTCACCGGCGACGTCGCCCTCGCCGACCTCTACGAGGTGTCGGTGGAAAGCCCGCTGCCCATTGCGGTCGTCGACGAGAACAACCGGCTGATCGGGGTCATCCCCAGGGTCACCCTGCTGGCTGCCGTCGGCAACGTGTCCACCAACACCGGAGAGACGCCGGCCATCGAGCCACCACCGACCATCCCGGTCAACGTCATCAGCGAGACGCTTCGCGTCTCCGCCCTCAGCGCCGCCGCAGCTGCTGAAGATGCCCACATGAAGGGGGCATCATTGTGAGCGACGACTTCTTCCGCCTGCCGCTCGGCCAGTGGGTCAAGGTGGCCGTGGACTGGGTGACCGAGAACCTCGGGTTCCTGTTCGACTTCATCCGCAGCATCTTCAACGGCCTGTATGACGCTGCCGACTGGCTCTTCGTGACGCCGCCCTTCTGGGCCATCATCGTAGTTCTCGCCGGGCTGTCCTGGTACGTGCGAGGTTGGCGATTCGGCGTCGGCGTCGGCGTCGGACTACTCGTCATCATGTCGGTGAACCAGTGGGAGAACGCCATGGACACGCTGGCACTCACCATCGTGTCAGCCTTCATCGCCGTCGTCATCAGCATCCCGCTGGGCATCTGGGCGGCACGGTCCGACCGGGTATCGCAGGCCATCAAACCGGTGCTCGACTTCCTGCAGACTATGCCGGCGTTCGTGTACCTGATTCCTGCGATCATCCTGTTTCGCGTCGGAGTGGTACCCGGCATTGTTGCGACCATCGCTTTCTCCATGGCGCCAGGCGTCCGCCTGACCGAGCTAGGCATCCGGGGGGTCGACAAGGAGGTTGTCGAAGCCGGTCACGCCTTCGGGTCGTCGCCGCGTCGCATCCTCGCCCAGATCCAGCTTCCGCTGGCACGCCCCAGCATCATGGCCGGGGTCAACCAGGTCATCATGCTGTCGTTGTCGATGGTCGTCATCGCCAGCATGGTCGGTGCACCGGGTCTTGGTAAACCGATCATCCAGGCGCTGAGCCGAATCGATGTTGGCCTCGGATTCGAAGCGGGGCTTGCCGTCGTCATTCTCGCGATCATCCTCGACCGGCTCACCGCGAGCCTTGGTGCTGGGCGCAAGAACGCGACCCGCAACACCACCCTCAGATCTTCGACCGACGCCACGTCGGCCGAGAACGCAAAGTCCGCCACCGGGGAGGCCACTGAGTCGTCCCCGATGGACAATGCACAACCACCAATCGCCCGGGTCACAGCATCGGGTGGAAAGGAAACAGTATGAAGAAGCGCTTTATGACGACCATCGCGGTCGGAGCAGTGGCACTGCTCGGCCTGACCGCGTGCGCAGGAACCCCGGAGTCCAACGACGCCGGAAGCGGAGACTCCGGTGACCAGAAGTCACTGACCGTTGGCGTGTTCAACGGATGGCCGGAGGGCGAGGCCGCCTCATACCTGTGGAAGGCAGTGCTCGAGGAGAAGGGTTACGACGTAACCCTGGAGTATGCAGACGCAGGCCCTGTTTTCGCAGGCCTCAGCACTGGTGACTACGACGTGGCATTCGACGGATGGCTGCCGCTGACCCATGCGGACTATATGAAGGAATTCGGCGCCGACCTGGAAGACCTCGGGTCCTGGAACAATGACGCCGTGCTGACCATGGCCGTGAACGAGGACGCGCCGATCGACTCGCTCGATGAGCTGGCCGAGCACGCCGATGAGTTCGGCAACCGCATCGTCGGCATTGAGCCCGGTGCCGGACTGACCGCTGCAGTGGCCGACGGCACCATCCCGGCCTACGGTCTGGACGGCATGGAGTTCGTCACCTCGTCGACACCGGCGATGCTGGCTGAACTCAAGGCGGCGCTGGATGCCGGCGAGAACATCGCCGTCACCCTGTGGCGTCCGCACTGGGCCTACGACGAGTTCCCGATCAAGGACCTCAAGGACCCTGAGGGCACCCTCGGCGACGCGGAGGAAATCCACTCCATCGCCCGTACCGGGTTCGCGGATGACTTCCCCGAGCTGACCGGATGGATCGAGAACTGGGAGCTGGACTCCGAACTGCTGTACTCGCTGGAGAACGCGATGTACAACAGCGGTGCAGAGGCGAGCGAGTACGAGACCATCGTCGCCGACTGGATCGCCGAGAACCAGGACTACGTGGACACGCTCACCAGCTAGTCACCGTATTCAACGAGGAGGCCCGCGCCGAATGGTGCGGGCCTTCTTGCGTTTCCGGCGCGCGGCGCGCTCCCGCTGGTTGAGTCGGAGGGCGGCTTGTGCTGGTTGAGCTTGGTTCGCTGGTTGAGCTTGTCGAAACCCGCCGAGGTTCGCATCTCGTCTTCTCCTCCACAACCCGGCTACTTCCCTTTATCCACAGCAAATCTGTGGAGAAGAAGTACTCACATTCACTCGAATAAATCTTCGAATGTGAGAGAATAGTGGCATGTCCCAGTTCACCGATTCCCTCAGCAGCATCGCGGCAGCCGCCGCGATACTGCCGCGGGATTCGGCGACCCTGGCCGGCCTGCCCGAAGAGGAACTGTTGGCCATCCCGGCCCTGTTCGCGAACATCACCCGCCAACTGGAGCCCTCCCTCGCCGCCACCGCCGGGGAGATCGCCCGCCGTTCCACCTACGACTTGGGCTACCAGGGTTTGGCGCAGAAGGGTGGGTTTCGCACTCCGGAGAAACTGGTGCAGCATTTGACCGGGTCTACCTCCCGGGAGGCGGCGAAGCTGGTGCGCACCGGCGGGATCATCCACGAAGCCGAACTGATCACCGAAGCCGAACACACCGGAGAGGTATCCCCGGAGTTGACCCAACCGTGGCTGGCCCCGGTGGGCCGGGCGGTGGCCGCGGGGGTGTTGTCGATGGAGGCGGGCGAGGCGATCCGGGTCGGCCTGGGGGTCCCGACGGAGGACATCACCGCCGAGCTGCTGGCCGAAGCGGCCGCCCAACTCGTCGACCTGGCCAGTCCGTCCAGCCCGGACTTATCCGATCTGTCCGACCCGGATGCCCCGGAGCAGGCAACCGCTGATCCGTTGAATGCCGACCAGTTGCTGGATCGGGCGAGGAGCTTGCGGGATGAGTTGGATGAGGCGGGCATCGCCGACCGGGAACGCGCCCGCCACCAGGCCCGATCCTTCAAACGGTACCGGCGCGGTGATGGGGTGACCGTCTACACGATGCTGGCGGATCCGGAGAATGCCGCCTACCTCGATTCCATCTACGATTCCCTGACCTCGCCCCGCCGGGGCGGTCCCCGGATGGTCGATGCGACCGCGAAAGCCCGGGATGAGGCGATCGAGGCCGACCCGCGCAGCATCGAACAACCCTCCTTCGACGGGTTCATGGCCGTGCTGCGGATCGGGGCCGACACCGACACGAAAACCGCCACCCGCAGTGTGCTCGGCGCCCGCCGTCCCGCCGTCCGAGTCCTGGTCACCGGCACCACCCTCGACAGCGCCGCCGAACCCGCCGAACCCGCCGAACCCGCCGAACCCGCCGAGCCCGCCGAACCCGCCGAGCCCGCCGAGCCCGCCGAGCCCACCGACAACGCCGACGGCTCTGCCGACAGTTTCGGCACCGGTCACACCGCCGCTACTGCCGGATCAGGCCGTCGCGGGCATGGCCGGATCGAAGGCCAGACCACCCCGGTATCGATCGAAACGGTCGAACGGCATCTGTGTGAGTCCGGGATGGTACCGGTCAGCTTCGACCGGGACGGCCAATGCATCGATTTGGGGCGGGAACAACGCCTCTACAGTGCCCTGCAACGCATCGGACTAGCCGCCCGCGACGGCGGCTGCCGGTGGCCCGGCTGCACCAGCCCCGCCACCTGGAGTGAAGCCCACCACATCCACCACTGGAAACGCGACCACGGCACAACCGATCTGGCTGACGGAATCCTGCTCTGCCGGCACCACCACATGCTCCTGCACAACAACCACTGGGAGATCACCCGCACCGGCGGCACCTACTGGTTACACCCACCCGCCAATATCGACCCCACCCGCACCCCCCGGCTGATGCCGCACAAATCCGCCGCCCTCGCCGACCTCCAACGAGAACGACAAGAACGAAAGCCACGCAAAGCTACGGGGTAGAACTCTGCCCACACTCTGCCCACCACGCGGAACCCCGAAGGCTCGGTCGGTTTCGACGGGCTCAAGCAGCGGAGTGCAGCGCAGGCTCAACCAGCGGGGAATCCGGTAGCTACTACTCGCAGGCGTAGACGGTCACGGACAACGACCCGGCGCTGATACCAACCGTGGCGTGCGCCGGGTCGGGTGCAAGCGACATCTTCGCCTCACCCGGTGCGAAAGCGCCATTGGCGCCCACCGTCACAGTGGCGTGGAGAGTGGGCCGAGTGCAGGCATCCGCTGCGACGAAAGCCGCGAGACCGGACGCGACACGGAACGACTCCATAATGCTCACAACTGCAGAGCCCGCGACACCCTGCGGAGGGCTGGGCACGTTCTGGGCCTGCACCAGCGGATCCAGAACGGAAGCGCGCGGAGGCGGCACAGTCGTCTCAGCGTGCGGAAGCGGGCCAGGGACCTTCGGCTGAGTCTTCTCGGCCTTCTTGGCGGCACCCGGTGAGGTCACCTGTGCCGAGGACTCGGCGGGAGTCTGAGTCGTCGACGAGTCATCGACCGTTGGCGAACCTTCATCCTGCTCACTGCCCGAGTTGCTCGACGACCCGTCCGAGTCATCCACTTCCGCAGGAAGCAGCCCCGACTGTGCCGAGGGACCGAAGTGTCCGGCGAACGACGCAGCTGCGGCCGAAGACGCGGCGACCGTGTTCAAAGGCGCCGGGCCCAGAGTCAGCGCGAAGGCGCAAACCGAACCGAGAGCAAGAGTGAGAGCGGCGTCGATGGCCCCGCGAAATTTGCGTGGTGGGGCGACCGGCTGGGTGAAAACCCGCCCGATGGCTCTCCCCGAAACCTGCATTCCGACCCTCACCTCGCCGCCACTGTACGGCACTATATCGGCGACACGCCAGCGATCGGAGGCGTTCTTCGAAGATTGCTCTGATGAGCGCCCCGCGAGGCTGTGCGTTGCCTGTATGGAAGCCGTGCGTAGGCCATTGGGATCGTGTCACGATGGATCGATGCTTTCCGATCCCTGGGTCCTCTTCCTGGTCGCTCTCGGCAGTGCCCTGATCGCCGCCGTCATCCTCACCGCCGTCGCTGCGCTCAGTCTGCGACTGGCCGCTCGGCGAGCGGTCTGGGCGCGTCAACTCATCGCCCGCTCCCGCCTCCCATTCCGCCTGCTGCTGGTCTGCGTGCTGTTCTGGATCGCCTTCGCGGCGTACGCGCCGGAGTTCGGAGCACAGGATGTCATCTCGCACCTGTTCCTGATCGTCACCATTGCCCTGGGTGCCTGGTTCGCCTGTTCGCTGGCGATCTTCTTCGAAGACCTGTGGCTCCACCGGTTCCGGGTGGACGTCCCGGACAACCGGGTGGCGCGCCGGGTACGCACCCAGGTGCTGATCATTCGCCGCCTGACCGTCGTGGCGACCGTGATCATCGCCGTGGGAGCGATCCTGCTGACTTTCCCTGGCGCCAGCGCTGCCGGGGCGAGCCTCCTCGCATCCGCCGGCCTGATCAGCATCATCGCCGGCCTGGCAGCACAGTCGACCCTCGCCAACGTCTTCGCCGGAATGCAGTTGGCCTTCAGCGACGCCATCCGCGTCGATGACGTGGTCATCGTCGAGGGGGAGTGGGGCAGGATCGAAGAGATCACGCTCACCTACGTCGCCGTGCACATCTGGGACGACCGGCGGATGGTCGTGCCTTCCACATTCTTCACAACAACCCCGTTCGAGAACTGGACAAGGCGCAACTCGGAATTGCTCGGCTCGGTGGAATTCGACCTGGACTGGCGGGTGACGCCAGCCCAGATGCGCCACGAACTGCACCGCATCCTCGAATCGTCCGAACTGTGGGACCAGCGGGTCGGCGTGCTGCAGATCACGGATGCTGTCGGCGGCCAGGTGCGCGTGCGCATCCTGGTCAGCGCGCTCGACGCCGGCAAACTGTTCGACCTGCGCTGCCTCGTTCGCGAAGAGATGATCACTTGGCTGCACGAGACGAGTCCGCAGTCGATTCCACGCTCCCGCGTGCAACTGGTCGAGGCAGAGCCGGAACTGCGTCGGGCCAGGGGCGCCACGGGTTCGGCTGACGAGTCCGCGCTGTTCAGCGGTGACGAGTCCGGTCGGGGTCAGCAATTCACCGGGCCGATCGGCACGGTCCCGCCGGTCGAGCGCTGAGCTGGTCTCCTGCTGCTACACGCTGGGCGGTGTCTTCGGGGTCCGCGGCTTGGTTACCGGCTTGGTCGCGGGTGTCGTAGCCGGCTTGGTGACGGGCGTGGTGGCCGGCTTGGTCCCCGATTTCGGCGCAGACTTCGCCCGTGTCGGGGTCGGCTTGGTGACGTCACCGCTTGCGGATGCCGCATCGGCTGGCACGGTGGGTGCAGTGGCCGGCTTGGTTGCGGGCTTCGTCACGGAAGAAGTCGCGGAAGAAGTGGAAGAACTGGCCGGAGAGGTGACGGGAGTCGTGGCGGGTGCAACGGTCGACGTTGCTCCGCCGCCCATCGGCGCACTCGGAGCTGCGTCACCGGGCGAACCAGGGCCGGAGCCTGGGCCCGAGCCGTAGCCGTCGCGGCGTGAGCGCGGGGGCTCATGCTGGTCGACGTAGAGTTGCGCGGCCCTGGTGGCGACGAGGAGGTAGCGCACCAGCAGGAAGACGACCGCTGCCAGCACGGCGACGGCAACGAGGATGATGAGAGCCTCGATGATCCCGCCCATCAGGTGGGCAACACGGTGGCCCCAGTCGAAGTTGCGCATGTCTACTCCTTTATCTCGTTGCCGGTTTGGGCCTGTTTGACGACCGTGCCGACGGCGACGGCGAGCGTGCATGCCCAGCCGACCCACATCAGGATCAAGCGCCAGTCGTGCGGTCCCTGTTTGGTCGCCTTGACCACGGTCCCCGCGCCGAACAGAGCGCTGATCACGGTTCCACTGAACAGAAACTTTCTCATGAGCCCTCCTGGTTTCCGGTGGAATGTTCGTGTCAACGGTACCCGCCCGTGTGCGGTGGTGCCGAAAGCTGAGGAAGCCCTGTGAAACCGTCCCTATTCTGACCGATCGGTCAGAACCTGACCGATCGGTCAGGTATGGTGGATTCCATGTCCAGCGCCTCCGACCTCAAGACGATCGCACTCGCCGAGTTCGCCACGGCTGGATACGCCGGAACCTCCCTGGCGCGCATCGCCGAACTGGCGGGGCTCTCCAAGTCGAGCGTGCTCTACCACTACGCCTCCAAGGAGGCACTGCTCGAGGCGGCGATCGGCCCGGCAATCGACCGGATGGGCGCCATCCTCGACACCACCTCAGCGCAGCCCCTCACCGCCGAACGCCGCGGCGAGTTCATCGTCGGGTTCGTCGACTTCCTGCTCGAGCACCGCCTCGAGGTGAACCTGTTCATCAACCAGGGGCCATCGCTCGTCGATGTTCCCGTGGTCGACCGGGCCAACGCCCTCGTCATGCGCCTGGCGGAGTACTTCTCGACGGCGGTTGCCGACACGGAGGAACAGATGCGCTTCGGCATCGCCCTGGGTGGCGCGGCCTACATGCTCTGCACTATGCGCAGCCTCGAGATCACGGGGCCGCCCATCGAGGAGATCCGCGTCGCCCTCGTCACCATCATGACCGAGCTTCTGGTTCCGGTCGCAACAAAACAAGCAACCCAGGAGTAACCGTGGCCACCCTCCTCTACCGCCTCGGGCGGTTCGCCTACCGTCGTGCCTGGCTTGTCATCGGCGCCTGGATGCTCGCACTGCTCGCCATCCTCGGCGGTGGGTTCGCGCTGGGCGGCCAGATGCAGGAATCGTTCGCCATCCCCGGCACCGAGTCGCAGAGCGCGCTCGACCGACTCGAATCGGTGTTCCCGCAGGTGGCCGGTGCCAGCGCCCAGGTGGTCAGCGTCGCGCCGGCCGGCGCATCCGTCGACGATCCGGAGTATCGCGAGGCGATCGAGGAGATGGCCGCGGACATCCGCCGCATTGATGGCATCAACAGCGTGCTGACCCCCTTCGACGAGTACGCCGGAACCGCGGTCAGCGACGATGGCCGGATCGCGAAGACCCAGATCCAGTTCGATCACGGCTCAGCGGATGTCACGGACGGCCAGTTGCAGGGGCTGACCGCCACCGCCGCGATCGGTGAGAACGCAGGGCTCGACATCGAGTTCGGCGGGCAGGTGTTCCAGCAGAGCACCTTCGGCGTGACCGTCACCGAGATGATCGGCGTGCTGTTCGCCGGCGTGGTGCTGGTCATCACCTTCGGCTCGCTGATGGCGGCCGGAATGCCCCTGCTGAGCGCCCTGGTCGGTGTCGGAATCGTCATCGGCGGGATCATCGGCGTCTCCGCGTTCACGACCGTTTCCAATTCCGCGCCGCTGCTGGCGCTGATGATCGGCCTGGCCGTCGGGATCGACTACGCGCTGTTCATCCTGTCGCGGCACCGCGACCAGCTCGCGCGGGGGGAAGAGCCGGAGGAGTCCGCCGCCATGGCGGTCGGCACGGCAGGCAGTGCCGTGGTTTTCGCCGGGGTGACCGTAATCATCGCCCTTCTCGGGCTGTTGGTGGTCGGCATCCCGTTCCTCAGCATCATGGGAATCGGCGCGGCATTCGCCGTGCTGATCGCCATCGGCGTTGCCACCACGCTCCTGCCGGCGCTGCTCGGGCTCGCCGGTGCCCGACTGGCACCGAAGGAAGGCTCACGCGGGCAGCGGCGTGCGCTCGCCAACATGGACGAGGCGGGCAAGCCGTCGCTCGGCCGGCGCTGGGTGCGCGTTGTCATGAAGGTGCCGCTGCTGGCATCCGCCGCCGTGATCATCATCCTCGGCGTGCTCGCGATCCCCGCAGCGAGCCTCGACCTCAACCTGCCGGACAACGGCTCGGAGGCGGTCGATTCGACGCAGCGCAAGGCTTACGACCTCATCACCGAAGGGTTCGGGCCCGGCTACAACGGTCCATTGGTCGTCGCGATCGACATCACGCAGACGACCGACATCCTGGGCGACCTGGAGGCCATCGCGGGCGAGCTCGAAACCCTGGACAACGTCGCAGAAGTCAGTCAGGGCATCCCGGACGAAGGCCTCGACACCGCCATCATCCAGGTGGTGCCCGACAGTGTGCCCGACTCGGCCGAGACCAAGGTGCTGGTGCAGTCGATCCGCGACCTCGCCCCCGAGCTCGAAGCGGAGTACGACACGCCCGTCTCCGTCACCGGCTACACCGCGATCGGCATCGACATCTCCAAGCGGTTGACGGATGCCCTCATCCCGTTCGGCCTCATCGTGGTCGGCCTGTCGATCGTGCTGTTGATGATGGTGTTCCGGTCGGTGCTGGTGCCGGTCAAGGCGGCGCTCGGGTTCCTGCTGTCAGTGGTCGCATCCTTCGGCGTGGTCGTCGCGGTCTTCCAGTGGGGTTGGTTCGCCGAGCTCATCCACGTCGAGCAGCCGGGACCGATCCTGAGTTTCATGCCGATCATCCTGATGGCGGTGCTGTTCGGTCTGGCTATGGACTACCAGGTGTTCCTGGTGTCCGGGATGCGGGAGGAGTTCGTGCGTACCGGGAACGCCCGGTTCGCTGTCGAACGGGGCTTCACCAACGGCGCACGAGTGGTCACCGCGGCGGCGCTCATCATGTTCTTCGTCTTCTTCGCGTTCGTTCCGGAGGGTGCGGGGATGATCAAGCCGATCGCCCTCGGGCTCGCGGTCGGCATCGCGCTCGATGCCTTCCTTGTGCGGATGACGCTGGTGCCCGCCCTGATGACGCTGTTCGGCCGCGCCGCCTGGTGGATGCCGGCCTGGCTGGCCCGTCTGCTGCCGCACGCCGACGTCGAGGGTGAGAAGCTCCGCGAGCATCGGGAGGCTGTCGGCTGGGCGGATGACCAGCAGCGCGCCGTCATCAGCACGGACGACCTGGTCGTCGGGACTCCCACAATGTCAGCAGGCCCCTTCTCCGTGACGGTCGTGGCCGGTTCTCTCTTGATGCTCATCGGCGACCGCTCACGGCGACGGATGCTCGGGGCGACGCTTGCCGGACGCCTCGACCCAGTGTCCGGCCGCGCCCAGGTGGGCGGGCATCCGCTGCCATCCGAAGGCTCGCGGGTGAGGCGGATCGTGGCCATGACCGAGGTTAGCGGGGTCGCCGACGGGCTGACGGTCGGCCAACTCCTGGGCGAGCGGATGCGCGTGACCGGCGTCCGCCGACGCGGCGCGGCAAACGCTGACTCCTGGGTGCACGCCATCAATGCTGCGCTCGCCGACGTGGGTGCCGCCGTTTCCCGCATCGAGGCCGGAACGCCGATGGCGACGCTGAACGCCCTCGAGTCGGCCACCGTGCTGGTGGCGGCGGCAGTCGCGGAGGGAACACCCGTGGTTTCTATCGACCAGCCGGACGACTTCGCCGGAACCGATCAACTGATCACGGCCGCTGTGCTGCTGGCCGGCCCGCGGGTGACCATCGTCACCGGTGTACCGCATCGCCCGACGACACCGCTGATCGTCGGACGCCCCGTCATCACGATCGACGTCGATGCGGTTGAAGCCACAGCGGCAGTCGGAGACACAGCGCTCGAAGACACAGCGCTCGAAGACACAGCGCTGAGCGCCAGCGAAACCAGCAGCATCGACAGAAGGGAAGTGCTCCGATGAGCGCCCGAACAACCGCAGGCCGCCGCTGGCTGCGCCCGGCCGCCATCGGCGCGGTCATCCTGGTGCCCCTCGCCTTCGCCGGACTGTTCGTCGGTGCGATTGCGAACTCCGACGACACAGCAGGCAACATCCCGGCCGCGCTGGTCAACCAGGACGAATTGATCTACCAGACCGCCGCGGACGGCAGCGAGATTCCGATCTTCGCCGGGCGCCAATTGGTCACCGAGCTCATCGCGGACGACTCGTTCGACTGGACGATCAGCAACAGCGACGACGCAGAACAGGCGCTCATCGACGGGAAGGTGCATGCCATCCTCACCATTCCCTCCGACTTCTCGGCCTCGATCCTGTCGCTGTCAGGCGACAGCCCGAAGAAGGCCGTTCTCGGCATCAGGACTGACGACGCCCACAGCTACCTCACCGGTGTGCTGTCCGAGTCGGTGGGAACCGGCATGGCCGACGCATTCGGCACCGAGATCACCGCCCAGTACATCGGCGGCATCACTTCCGGAATGGGCGAGCTGGGCTTCGCGCTCGGGGAGGCAGCGGATGGTGCCGGCCAGCTTTCCGAGGGAGCGGCCGGCTTGAGTGGCGGCCTTTCCGAACTCGCGAACGGCGCCGCATCAGCAGGAGCCGGCGCTACCGACTTCGCCGCCGGGGTGTCGAAATACACTGGGGGAGTTGACCAACTGGCCGGCGGGCTCGGAACGCTGCGCGACGGTACGTCCGGCCTCGACCAGCTGTCAGCCGGAGTGCGCAGTTACACCTCCGGTGTCAAGCAACTGAGCGATGGAATCGCCGGCCAGGTAGTCGCGGCTACGGCTTCCATCGACGCCATCCTTTCGGCAGACCCCACGAACCAGGAGGCGCTCGACGCTCGCGCCGCGCTAGGCACCCTGGGTTTCCTTTCGGGAGAGCTGTCCACCACTGCGGCAAGCGGCCCTCCGCTGGCCCAACAGGTCAGCGGCGGCATCGACGGAGTGCAGAGTGGCATCAGCCAGAGCGCATCCGCGGCCGCTCAGCTCGCCGGTGGCTCGGCCGGCTTGCGCTCCGGCGCAGCCTCGATCGCCAGCGGTGTCGGCGGGCTGGCCATCGGTGCCGACTCGGCCGCAGCCGGAGCCGACCAGTTGGCGACCGGTGCCGGCGAACTCGCGACCGGGCTGGAAAGCGGAGCCGCGCAGGTGCCGGCCATGGACGACGGCCAGCGCGAAGCATCCGCCAAGCTGGCTGCCGACCCGGTCGGCGTGGACGTGACCCGCGACAACGAGGTGGCCGAGACGACCCAGGCGCTGGCCGCCTTCCTGGTGCCTCTCGGCCTGTGGATCGGCGCGCTGGCGATCTTCCTCATCGAACGCCGGCTGTCCGCCCGGGTGCTCGCGTCGACGGCGCGCTCCGGCCGCCTGCTGCTGGACACCCTCCGGCGCACCAGCCTGATCGCGCTCGCCCAAGCGGCGGTGCTGGTCGCGCTGCTGCACGTCGGGCTCGGCGTCGCCTGGTCGCTGCTGCCGGCGACCCTGGCCTTCGCCGCCATCACGGCCGTGGCCTTCACCGCGTTCCATCACCTGCTCGTGTCGGTGTTGGGGCGCGCCGGCCTGGTGATCTCGTTGTTCGCCATTGCCGTGCAGGTCACCGCGACCGGTGGCCTGTACCCGATCGAGCTGCTGTCGGCACCGTTCCAGTGGGTCAGCCCGCTGCTTCCGCTGACCTATGCCGTTGACGGCATGCAGGCGATCATCGCCGCCGGAGGCGTCGCGCCGGTGCTCGGGGCGGGCCTCGCGCTCGCCGCGTTCGGCACGATCAGTGCCCTCCTGGCGCTGGTCGCCATCCGTCGCGGCAGGAGGACGACAGCGATGCAGCTGGCCACCGCCTGAGCCGGCAACCAGCGCCGGCTGCGGGCACGGGTAGCCTTGAGTGAGGCCAGCGCATCGTCATCCAAGAGAACGGAAGCCCCCGCTCCATGCCAGCACGAAGTCAGAAGAAGGCCCCAGCGAGCGACGAGAAACATTCGTTCGTCGTCGTTTCCAACCGACTGCCGGTTGACCGGGTGACCGACCCTGACGGCACGTCGCGCTGGAAGCATTCGCCGGGCGGCCTGGTGACCGCGCTCGAGCCTGTGATGCGCGGCAACGACGGTGCTTGGGTCGGCTGGGCTGGGCAGGCCGGTGTCGAACTCGAAGCTTTCGACAGCGAGGGCATCCGCATCGTGCCGGTTGCGCTCAGCGAGGGCGAGATCGAGGCGTACTACGAGGGATTCTCGAACGGCACCCTGTGGCCGTTGTACCACGATGTCATCGCGCCGCCGACCTACCACCGGGAGTGGTGGGACAGCTACGTGAAGGTCAACAAGCGGTTTGCGGATGCCGCCGCGGCCGCCAGCGAGGACGGCGCGACCGTCTGGGTACAGGACTACCAACTGCAGTTGGTGCCGAAGATGCTACGGGAGGCCCGCCCAGACCTCACCATCGGGTTCTTCAATCACATCCCGTTCCCGCCGTACGGCATCTACTCGCAACTGCCCTGGCGTACCCCGATCATCGAGGGCCTGCTCGGCGCGGATGTGATAGGTTTCCAGCGCACCGCGGACGCCAACAACTTCACGCAGGCTGTTCGGCGGCTGAAGGGCTTTCCTACCAAGGGCACCCAGGTCGATGTTCCGCTGATCGACGAGTCGGTCGGAGTGCGCGCCTTCGGTCCTATTCCGGAAGGCAAGCCATTCCGGAAGGTCGTGGCCAAGCCGTTCCCGATCTCCATCGACTCGCACAGTTATGCCGAACTCGCCCGCACACCGGAGATCCAGGCGCGCGCCCGCCAGATCCGCCGCGACCTGGGTAACCCGAAAACGATCATCCTGGGCGTTGACCGCCTCGACTACACCAAGGGCATCGGACACCGGCTCAAGGCGTTCGGTGAGCTGCTGGCGGAGGAGAAACTGACCGTCGGCGAGGTCACCCTGGTGCAGGTCGCCAGCCCCAGCCGGGAACGCGTGCTCACCTACATGGAGTTGCGGGATGAGATCGAGCTCATGGTCGGCAGGATCAACGGTGATCACGCGACAATCGCCCACAATCCGATCAGCTATCACCACACGAGTTTCGGACGCGAAGAGATGGTCGCGCTCTACCTGGCGGCGGACGTCATGCTGGTCACCGCCCTCCGCGATGGCATGAACCTGGTCGCGAAGGAGTATGTCGCCAGCCGAATCGACGACGACGGTGTGCTGGTGCTCAGTGAGTTCGCGGGAGCATCCGATGAGCTGAAGCGGGCGCTGCTGGTGAACCCGCACGACATCGACGGGCTGAAGCGCAGTATCGTGCGCGCCGTCGAGATGCCGGCGGCCGACCGCAGGCAGCGGATGCGTTCCCTGCGCAAACGGGTGATGGACAACGACGTCGCCAAGTGGTCGTCCGAGTTCCTGGCGGTGCTGGGTGGCGCTCGCGGTGTCTGAGCTGACTGAAGCGATCGCCGACCTCGCCGGTACGGAGACGCTGCTGGTCGCCCTCGACTTCGATGGCACGCTGGCGCCGCTCGTCGATGATCCGGCGGATGCGCGTGCGCTCCCCGAGGCGAGGGAGGCGATCCTCGCGCTCCTGGAGGCGCCGAGAACCCGCGTCGCGTTGATCTCGGGGCGGGCAATGGCCAGCCTGGTCGAGGTTTCCGAAGCGCCGGACGGTGTGCTCCTCAGCGGCTCGCACGGTGTCGAGGTGAGGCTCGATTCTGAACCGTCACTGACGTTGACGGCGGATGAGACGGGGCGCGTCGGTCGGCTGGGGGAGGCCCTGCAGGCGGTCGCCGACAGATTCGACGGGGTGTGGGTGGAGGTTAAGCCGGCCGGTTTCGCCCTGCACACCCGCCTCGCATCCGCTGATGACGCCGTATCGGCCACCAGCCACGCCCTGGCCGCTGTCGCCAGCCTGGGGGACCTGACCACCCGGCGCGGAAGCAATGTTCTCGAGTTCTCGGTTCGATCGACGAACAAGGGTGACGCGCTCGAGCGGCTGCGCGAACATTCCGGTGCGACGGCGGTGTTCTTCGCCGGAGATGACGTGACCGACGAGGACGCTTTCGCGGTGTTGACGGGGCAGGATCTCGGGCTTAAATGCGGAACCGGCCCGACGAATGCGACCTTCAGCGTTCCGGGCCTCCCCGAAGTGGCACAGGTGCTGCAAGAGCTTGCGGACAGGCGGCGCGGCGTCTAGCCCGTAATTCCAGCCCGGGCGCGCAGGTAGAATTGGCCTACCCAGTAGCCGCTCACGTTAATTCGTACGCGCGCCGCCCGCCGAGACGACGGAGGTCACGTGCTCACCGCCCTGTCCGTCTTCGTAGCGGCCTCAGTTCTGGCGCCGGTACTCACGAAGTGGCTGGGTACCCGAGTGTTCTACCTGCTCGCACTGGTTCCTGCTTTCGGGGTCGCGCAGACGCTGGCCGGGTCGGCGGAGGTGCTGGGCGGCAATATCCTGAGCGAGTCGTACAGCTGGGTCCCGGAAATCGGGCTTTCGCTCAGCGTTCGCCTCGACGTGCTCTCCTGGGTGATGAGCCTGATCGTGCTCGGGGTGGGTGCGTTGGTGCTCATCTATTGCGCGAGGTACTTCTCGGTATCCGAGCCTGCACTCGGTCGCTTCGCCGGTATCTTCCTCGCGTTCGCGGGCGCGATGTATGGGCTGGTGATCGCGGACGACGTCTTCCTGCTGTACATCTTCTGGGAAGCAACCACGGTGTTCTCCTACCTGCTCATCGGGCACTACACCGACCGCAAGTCGAGCCGTGGTGCAGCGCTCCAGGCCCTGCTGGTGACCACGGCAGGGGCGCTCGCCATGCTGGTCGGCCTGGTCCTGCTCTCGGTGGAGGCTGGTACCACCAGCCTCACCGCCATTGTTCGTGACCCGCCCAACGGTGCGGTCGTGGCCACCGCGATCTTCCTCATCCTGGTCGGTGCGCTGTCGAAGTCCGCTCTGGTGCCATTCCACTTCTGGCTTCCCGCGGCGATGGCGGCACCGACCCCGGTCAGCGCCTACCTTCACGCCGCTGCCATGGTGAAGGCGGGTGTGTACCTTGTCGCTGCGCTCGCCCCCGGGTTTGCCGACATCCCCGGCTGGCGCGAAACCCTCGTGATTGTCGGCGTGTTCACCATGCTCGTCGGGGGCTGGCGGGCCATCCGTCAGCACGACCTGAAACTCCTCCTGGCCTATGGCACGGTCAGTCAGCTCGGGTTCCTCACCGTCATCATCGGGTTCGGGGGCCGGGACGCAGCGCTCGCCGGGATCGCCCTCATCATCGCCCACGCCTTGTTCAAGTCGGCCCTGTTCCTCATCGTCGGGATCATCGACCACCGCACCGGCACGCGCGACCTGCGCAAGCTGAGCGGGTTCGGCAGGCGCTCGCCGGCAGTGGCGACGATCACCACCATCGCCGTGATCTCGATGGTCGGCCTGCCACCCGCGTTCGGCTTTGTTGCCAAGGAGGCCGTGTTCACCGCACTGCTCCAATCGGGAACCGGCATCGGCGTCGTTGCCCTGGTCGGCGTTGCGGTCGGGTCGGTTTTCACGACCGCCTACAGCGCACGTTTTCTCTGGGGTGCCTTCTTCCGCAAGCCGGACGTCGAGCAGACGACAGTGGCGGATGACCGGCCGGGCATCCTGACATCGCCGGCGGTCCTGGCGGTGGGCGGCTTGGCGCTCGGGGTGATTTCCCCGGTGGTGGGCGGATGGCTCAGTGGATATTCCCAGGGCTTCCCGAGTGCCGCAGGCCACGAGGACTACCACCTGGCGTTGTGGCACGGGCTGGAGCCTGCGCTATTCATCTCCGCGGGCACCCTGGCGCTCGGCCTGGTCATGTTCTTCCTGCGCAGCCGGGTGCTGGCACTGCAGAACCGGGTGCCGTCACTCATCAACGCCGCGGACGGCTACTGGAAGGGCATGCGGCTCATCGATCGCACGGCCGCACGCGTCACGGCGACCACCCAGCGCGGTTCGCTGCCGTTCTACCTGGGTGTCATCCTGCTGGTGATGGTGCTCGCGGTGGGCGCGACACTCACCATCGACCAGCCGTGGCCGACCGAGTTCCTCTGGTGGGATTTCCCCGGGCAGCTCGCCATCGCCGTGCTCATGGCGGTCGCCGCAATCGCCGCGGTGCGAGCCACCAAGCGGTTCACCGCGGTCGTGCTGGTGGGAGTGACCGGCTACGGCATGGCTGCCCTGTTCGCGCTGCAGGGCGCGCCAGACCTCGCCTTCACGCAGGTGCTCGTCGAGACCGTCACCCTGGTCGCGTTCGTGCTGGTGCTGCGCCGGCTGCCGCAGCGCATCGGAGTCGCCCATCCGCGCCGCAGCCGCAGTTGGCTGCGCGTTCTCCTGGCAGTCGGAGTCGGTGTCACCATGGCGCTGGTCGCCATCATCGCGCTCGGTTCCCGCATCGCCGACCCGATCTCTCTCGACCTGGCGTCGCTGGCGTACGAGGGCGGGCACGGCAAGAACGTGGTCAATGTCACCCTGGTCGACATCCGCGGCTGGGACACCATGGGCGAACTGTCGGTCATCATCGTGGCGGCGACCGGCGTTGCGAGCCTGATCTTCCTCGACCGGCGCATCGACGACCTGCCCCGGCCGACCAAGCTGACTGGACGACAGGGGTTCCTCTCACGCCAGCGCCCGGTGACAGAACCGGCACGGCCGCGCGGCAGGCAGCTCGGGGAGAATGAGACCGAGGAGACACGACTCGCCTGGCTGCTCGCCGGGCGCACCCTCGCCCCGGAGAACCGCTCGATCCTGCTCGAAGTGACGGTCCGGTTGCTCTTCCACTCGATCATCGTGGTGTCGCTCTTCGTGCTGTTCACCGGTCACAACGCGCCGGGTGGAGGCTTCGCGGCTGGTCTGGTTGCCGGCATGGCGCTGGTCGCCCGGTACCTGGCCGGCGGGCGCTACGAACTGGGCGCCGCCGTGACCATCGACGCCGGAAAGCTGCTGGGCACCGGACTGGTTCTCGCCGTCGGCACCGCCCTTGTCCCGCTGTTCTTCGGCGCCGACGCCCTGACCTCCACCTGGATCGAAGCTGAAGTGTGGGCACTCGGCCACGTCGAATTCGTCACATCGACGATCTTCGACATCGGCGTCTACCTGATCGTCATCGGCCTCGTGCTCGACGTGCTGCGAAGCCTTGGCGGCGAAGTCGACCGCCAGCAGGAGGACGAAGACCCGAACACCCCGAATGAACGCCTCCACGACGCAGTCGGCGAGAAGGTGACCGGATGAGCGTCACCCTGCTCCTGGTCATCCTGATGGCCGTCATGTACGCCAGCGGCGTCTACCTGATGATCGAACGCAGCATGACCCGGGTGGTGCTCGGCTTCCTGCTGGTCGGCAACGCGACCAACATCCTGATCCTGATAATGGGCGGTCGGCGCGGACTGGCGCCGATCCTGGGCGGCGGAGCATCCGTCGACGAGTTCAACGACCCGCTGCCGCAGGCTTTCATCCTCACCGCGATCGTGATCACCTTCGGGGTGACCGCGTTCCTGCTGGCGCTGATCTACCGTTCATGGCGGCTGTCGCGGGCGGATGAACTCGAAGACGACCCGGAAGACCTTGCGATCGCGGAGCGCGACGCCGCAGTCGAAGAAGAGCTGCAGCATCCGGACCCGCTCGACACCGAGGTGGACCACCTGGACGAGCTGTCCGCCGCGCAGGAACTGGGAGAGACGGGGGAGGAAGAGTGACCGCCCTCATCCCGCTCGTCGTCATGCTGCCCCTGATCGGTGCGGCCGGCGCCCTCATCGCCGGCCGTCGTCAACTGCTGCAGGTGCTGGTCACGGTCGTCGCGCTTGTCGCCGTGATGGTGGTCAGCATCTTCCTGCTGATCGACGTGGATGCCACCGGACCGCTGGTCATGGAGGTCGGCGGCTGGGCGGCACCGGTCGGCATCGTGCTCGTCGTCGACCGGCTCACCGCGCTGATGCTCATCGTCTCGGCTGCTGTGCTCCTCGCGGTGCTGTTGTTCTCGGTCGGCCAGGGTATGGCGGACGGCGACAGCGAGACGCCGGTGTCGATCTACCACCCCACTTACATGGTGCTGGCCGCCGGAGTCTTCAACGCGTTCATCGCCGGGGACCTCTTCAACCTGTACATCGGGTTCGAGATCCTGCTGGTCGCCTCCTACGTGCTGATGACCATGGGAGGAACCGGTCCACGCATCCGCGCCGGCGTCACCTACATCGTGGTGAGCCTGGTGTCGTCGCTGCTGTTCCTGGCCTCGATCGCGATGATCTACGGTGCCCTCGGAACCGTCAATATCGCACAGATCTCGGTGCGGATGGCCGAGATCGACCCCAGCGTGCAGCTCACCCTGCACGTGATGCTGCTGATCGCCTTCGGCATCAAGGCGGCCGTGTTTCCGCTGTCGTTCTGGCTTCCGGACTCCTACCCGACGGCCCCGGCACCGGTCACGGCGGTCTTCGCCGGGTTGCTGACGAAGGTCGGCGTGTATGCGATCATCCGCACCGAGACGATCCTGTTCCCCGGAAACCAGCTCGGCGATGCGTTACTCATCGTCGCGTTGCTCACCATGATCGTCGGCATCCTCGGTGCCGTCGCCCAGGCCGACATCAAGAGGCTGCTCTCGTTCACCCTGGTCAGCCACATCGGGTACATGATCTTCGGGATCGCGATGGGGACAGTGGCCGGACTGAACGCCACGATTTTCTACATCGTGCATCACATCATCGTGCAGACGACCCTCTTCCTCACCGCCGGCCTGATCGAGCGCCAGAGCGGGAGCACCTCCATCAACCGGATCGGCGGGCTGCTCGCCGCGGCGCCGGTCATCGCCGTGCTGTACTTCATCCCCGCCCTGAACCTCGGCGGAATACCGCCGTTCTCCGGTTTCCTCGGCAAGCTGGCACTGTTCAACGCCGCAGCGGAGGACGCCGGCTGGCTGGTCTACACGGTCATGGGGGCCGGCGCGCTCACCTCGCTGCTCACCCTCTACGCCCTTGCCCGGGTCTGGAACATGGCGTTCTGGCGCCCGGCGGACGAGGTGGAGCAGTACGAGTCCCGCCTGCTGGAGCAACTCAGTGAAGCCCCCGGCGAGAACAGCGACATCGAGGCGAAGAGCACGCCGACGCTGATGGTGGCGGCAACAGCCGGCATGGTCGCACTGAGTGTCGCGCTGACCGTCTTCGCCGGGCCGCTCTACGGGCTCAGCTCCCGGGCAGGAGAGAACCTGAACGGGCCGAACAACTATATTGACCTCGTCTTCCCCGAGGGGGTGGAGTGATGGCGGAGAACCGGGCACGGTTGCGCAGGGTACTCCTGCACCAGATTCCCATGCTGGTGTGGCTGGTCGTGCTGTGGGGATTGCTGTGGGGATCGTTCACCTGGCTGACCCTGCTGACCGGGGTCATCATCGCGCTCCTGGTCACCCGGGTGTTCTACCTGCCGCCGGTCAGGCTGTCCGGCCGGTTCAACCCGTGGTGGGCCCTCGTCTTTGCGGCTCATTTCACCTACGACCTGTTCCGGGCATCCGTTCAGGTGGCGTGGATCGCCATCGACCCGCGGAAAATTCCGCACAGCTCCGTCGTCGCCGTGCGACTGCGGAGCAGATCAGACCTGATCATGACGTTCGTCTCGATCGCCATCTCCCTGGTGCCGGGCTCGCTCGTCGTCGAAGCTGATCGCCTCAGAGCGGTGCTGTACGTGCACGTGCTCGACACCGACACCCTGGAGGACGTCGAAGAGGCCAGGGCCAGTGTGCTCGCGGTCGAGCGGCGCATCGTCAGGGCGCTCGGTTCCCGCGAGGAGTACGACCTCATCGAGCGCGAGGAGGCGACGAAGAAATGACCGACCTGATCCTGGTCGCCGTCGGCGTGCTGCTGGCTGCCGCCGCAGGCGCATCCGTTTACCGCATCGTGCGGGGGCCTTCCATCCTCGACCGGATGATCGCATCCGACATGCTGGTGACCACGCTCATCCTGGTGCTCGGTGCCGAAATGGTCTACCACAACCACACGCGCACTATCCCGATCATGGTCGTGCTGGCCGTGACCGCCGTGTTCGCCAGCATGTCGGTGGCACGCTACGTGTCGAAGCAGGGTGGCGGGAAGCCGACCGTGCCCGTCAAGCCGGCGAAGAAGCGGAGGAAGGCGCAATGAGCCCCGACGCAATACTCGACCTGGTTGCCGCCAGCTGCCTGCTGGTGGGTGCGTTGCTGTCGGTCGCGGCTGGGATCGGGCTCATCCGCTTCCCGGACGCCCTGTCACGGATGCACGCGGCAACCAAGCCCCAGATGGTCGGCCTGATCTTCGTGTTGCTGGCGGTCGCCATCTCGGATCGCAGCTGGCTGACGGTGGCCACGCTCATTCCCGTTCTCATCTTCCAGATGCTGACCGCGCCGATCTCCGCACACATGATCGGACGCGCCGCGTACCGCGCAGGCAATGTGAACCCGGACTACCTGCTGGCCGATGAACTCGAAGAGGCCATCGACGAGGCCCAGTCCGAGCGCCCGTCGCCCTAGCCGCGCCTGCTGTTCCTGCTCCCTTCCTCGCCGCAAATGAGAGAGCTTTTCTGACATCAGCAGGTAAAGGAGGAGTTTTTTCGGTCTGGACAAGGGTTTCTCCTCCTTTTGTGCCGACGGGCGAAGCCGAGACAAGCGCATCCGGCGAATCGTTAGACTCAATGGGTGCCTACGAACGACATCGACATGAAGCCCCGCAGCCGCGTCGTCACTGACGGGATCGAAGCGACGACCTCCCGCGGGATGCTCCGTGCGGTCGGGATGGGCGATGCGGACTGGGACAAGCCGCAGATCGGCATCGCCAGCTCCTGGAATGAGATCACGCCCTGCAACCTGTCGCTCGACCGCCTCGCGCAGGCGTCGAAGGAAGGCGTGCACTCCGGCGGAGGCTATCCGCTGCAGTTCGGCACCATCTCCGTCTCGGACGGCATCTCGATGGGCCACGAGGGCATGCATTTCTCCCTGGTGTCGCGTGAGGTGATCGCCGACTCGGTCGAGGTCGTCATGCAGGCGGAGCGCCTGGACGGCTCAGTGCTGCTGGCCGGATGCGACAAGTCCCTTCCCGGAATGCTGATGGCCGCCGCCCGGCTCGACCTGGCATCCGTCTTCCTCTACGCCGGCTCGATCGCCCCAGGCTGGGTCAAGCTCAGCGACGGCACCGAGAAAGACATCACCATCATCGACTCGTTCGAGGCGGTCGGCTCGGTCAAGGCGGGCATCATGAGCGAGGCGGATGCCAAGCGCATCGAGTGCGCATTCGCACCAGGCGAAGGTGCCTGTGGAGGCATGTACACCGCCAACACCATGGCGAGCGTCGCGGAAGCCCTCGGAATGAGCCTTCCAGGCTCGGCGTCACCGGCATCCGCTGACCGTCGTCGCGACTACTACGCCCACCGCAGCGGCGAAGCCGTCGTCAATCTGCTGCGCCTCGGAATCACCGCCCGGGACATCCTGACCAGGAAGGCGTTCGAGAACGCGATCGCTGTCGCCATGGCGTTCGGCGGTTCAACCAACGTCGTGCTGCACCTGCTGGCCATTGCCAACGAAGCCGAGGTCGACCTCACGCTGGACGACTTCAACCGTATCGGCGACAAGGTTCCGCACATCGGCGACCTGAAGCCGTTCGGCGAGTACGTGATGAACGACGTCGACCGCCACGGGGGAGTGCCGGTCGTCATGAAGGCGCTGCTGGATGCCGGACTCCTGCACGGCGACGCCCTCACCGTCACCGGCAAGACGGTGGCCGAGAACCTGGCCGAACTGAACCCCGACGAACTCGACGGCACGGTCATCCGCAAACTCGACAACCCGATTCATGCCACCGGAGGCATCAGTATTCTGCACGGGTCGCTCGCGCCGGAAGGCTCCGTTGTGAAGACGGCTGGTTTCGACGCAGAGGTCTTCGAAGGGCCTGCACGCGTGTTCGAGCGCGAACGCGCCGCGATGGACGCCCTCACCGCCGGCAACATTGTCAAGGGCGACATCGTCGTCATCCGCTACGAAGGCCCCAAGGGTGGGCCCGGAATGCGGGAGATGCTGGCCATCACGGCAGCCATCAAGGGCGCGGGGCTCGGCAAAGATGTATTACTCTTGACGGACGGCAGATTCTCAGGCGGCACAACCGGACTGTGTATCGGCCACATAGCACCCGAAGCGGTGGACGCAGGTCCGATCGCCTTCGTGCGCGATGGTGATCTAATAAGGGTCGATATCGCAGCTCGCTCGCTCGACTTACTTGTCGACGCGGCAGAGCTGGAAGCTCGCCAGCTGGGCTGGGCTCCCCTTCCACCGCGCTACACCCGTGGTGTCCTCGCCAAGTACTCGAAGCTCGTGCACTCCGCCGCCAAGGGCGCCGTCACCGGGTAGCTTCGCGGCTCTCGCCTTTTCGCGCCGACTCGGTCGAAACGATCGAACTAAGGAAGATTGATGTCCACGGAATCACCGCCCGTGCCCCACGCATCCGCCCCCAAGCAGAAGGCGACGCCTGAGATCCTCACCGGCTCAGGCGCCATCCTTCGCTCCCTCGAGAAGCTCGGCATCACGGATGTCTTCGGGTTGCCGGGCGGCGCCATCATGCCGTTCTACGACGAGCTCATGTCGTCGAGCACCATTCGCCACATCCTGGTGCGGCACGAGCAGGGCGCAGGACACGCGGCCGAGGGCTACGCGTCATCCACCGGCAAGGTCGGTGTCGCGATCGCGACATCCGGCCCGGGCGCGACCAACCTGGTGACCGCGATTGCGGATGCCCACATGGACTCGGTTCCGCTCATCGTCATCACCGGACAGGTCTTCTCCACCTCGATGGGCACGGATGCGTTCCAGGAGGTCGACATCGTGGGAATCACGATGCCGATCACCAAGCACTCCTTCCTGGTGACCAGGCCGGAGGACGTCCCGAAGACGGTGGCGGCGGCGTACCAGATCGCCACGACGGGTCGCCCTGGGCCGGTGCTCATCGACGTCACCAAGGACTGCCAGCAGAACTCTGCGCCGTTCATCTGGCCGCCGAAAGTCGACCTGCCCGGGTACCGCCCGGTGGTGAAGGCCCATGGCAAGCAGATCAACGCAGCGGCGAAGATGCTGGTCGAGTCGAAGCGGCCGGTGCTCTACGTGGGCGGCGGCGTGATCAGGGCGGGCGCATCCGCTGAACTGCTGAAACTGGCCGAGGCGACCGGTGCTCCGGTGGTCACCACGCTGATGGCGCGCGGCGCATTCCCCGACTCGCACAAGCAGCACCTCGGCATGCCGGGGATGCACGGCACCGTTCCGGCGGTTCTCGCGCTGCAGGAGTCCGACCTGCTGATCTCGCTCGGCGCTCGGTTCGATGACCGGGTGACCGGCAAGCCGACAGAGTTCGCCCCCGATGCGAAGGTCGTGCACGTCGACATCGACCCGGCCGAGATCTCGAAGATCCGGATCGCCGATGTGCCCATCGTCGGGGACGCCAAAGACGTCATCATCGACCTCATCGCTGCCTTCGCCGACGTCGCGAAGGCATCCGGGCCCGACCTGACCGAGTGGTGGACCCGGCTCGACTTCCTGCGCGAGCAGTACCCGCTCGGGTACGACGAGCCGGACGACGGCCTGCTGTCGCCGCAATACGTGATCGAACGCATCGGCGCCATCACCGGACCGGAGGGCATCTACGCCGCCGGTGTCGGTCAGCACCAGATGTGGGCTGCGCAATTCATCAAGTACGAGCGGCCCAACTCCTGGCTGAACTCCGGTGGCGCCGGGACTATGGGGTACGGCGTGCCGGCCGCCATGGGTGCGAAGGTCGCCAACCCCGACCGCATCGTCTGGGCGATCGACGGCGACGGATGCTTCCAGATGACCAACCAGGAGCTCGCCACCTGCACGATCAACGAGATCCCGATCAAGGTCGCGATCATCAACAACTCCTCACTCGGCATGGTGCGTCAGTGGCAGACGCTGTTCTACAACGGCCGTCACTCCTTCACCGACCTGAACACCGGTGCCGACACCGTGATGATCCCCGACTTCGTGAAGCTGGGCGAGGCGTACGGTGCCCTCTCCATCCGCGTCACCAAGAAGGAGGAGGTCGACGCTGCGATCAAGCTCGCCAACGAGACCAACGACCGCCCGGTGGTGATCGACTTCATCGTGAGCCGAGACGCCATGGTGTGGCCGATGGTTCCCCAGGGAGTCGGCAACTCGTCCGTCCAATACGCCCGCGACAACGCCCCAGAGTGGGAAGAGGAGTAAACCCATGACGCACGTTCTGTCACTCCTCGTCGAGGACAAACCCGGTCTGCTGACCAGGGTCGCCGGACTGTTCGCGCGCCGCGGCTTCAACATCGAGTCGCTCGCCGTCGGCAAGTCGGAGGTGAAGGGCCTCTCGCGCATCACCGTGGTGGTGGATGTCGAGGAGCTCCCTCTCGAGCAGGTCACCAAGCAGCTCAACAAGCTGGTCAACGTGATCAAGATTGTCGAACTCGACCCGGCGCAGACCGTTCAGCGGGAGCACCTGCTGATCAAAGTGCGGGTGGACAACACCACCCGCAGCCAGATCCTGGAGGCGACCACGCTGTTCCGGGCTCGCATCGTCGATGTGGCGACGGATGCGCTGGTCATCGAGGTCACCGGCGACACCGCCAAGACGCAGGCACTGCTGAAGGTGCTCGAGCCTTACGGCATCAAGGAGATCGCGCAGTCCGGCCTGCTGGCCATCGGCCGCGGGTCCAAGAGCATCACCGAGCGCATCTTCAAGAATTGAACTGAAGCTGGTCGAGCTTGTCGAGACCCGCACCTGAAAACCTCACACAACCAAGGAGCACACACCATGACCGAAATCGCTTACGACAAAGACGCGGACCTGTCGATCATCCAGGGCAAGAAGGTGGCCGTCATCGGCTACGGATCGCAGGGTCACGCGCACGCACAGAACCTGCGCGACTCCGGTGTCGACGTGGTCGTCGGCCTGAAGGAAGGCTCCAAGTCGATCGAGAAGGCTGAGGAGGCCGGCTTCAAGGTGCTGCGCTCTGCCGAGGCCGCCGAGTGGGCCGACGTGATCGTCATCCTCGCCCCGGACCAGCACCAGCGTCACCTCTACGCCGACGACATCAAGCCGCACCTGGCCGATGGCAAGGCGATCCTCTTCGGCCACGGCTTCAACATCCGTTTCGGCTACATCGAGGCGCCTGAGGGCGTTGACGTGATCATGGTCGCCCCGAAGGGCCCGGGTCACACGGTTCGTCGTGAGTACGAGGCCGGCCGTGGCGTTCCCGTCATCGTCGCAGTCGAGGCGGATGCCTCGGGCAAGGCCTGGGAGCTGGCCTGGTCGTACGCGAAGGCGATCGGCGGCCTTCGTGCCGGCGGCATCAAAACCACCTTCACTGAGGAGACCGAGACCGACCTGTTCGGTGAGCAGGCTGTTCTCTGCGGCGGCACTTCGCAGCTGGTGCAGTACGGCTTCGAGACGCTGATCGAGGCCGGCTACCAGCCGCAGATCGCCTACTTCGAGGTGCTGCACGAGTTGAAGCTCATCGTTGACCTGATGTGGGAGGGCGGCATCGCCAAGCAGCGGTGGTCGGTCTCCGACACGGCCGAGTACGGCGACTACGTCTCCGGCCCGCGCGTCATCGACCCGTCGGTGAAGGAGAACATGAAGGCCGTTCTCGCCGACATCCAGTCCGGCGCGTTCGCCGACCGGTTCATCAAGGACCAGGATGCCGGCGGCCCCGAGTTCCTGGAACTCCGCGAGAAGGGCGCCCAGCACCCGATCGAGGCCACCGGCAAGGAGCTCCGCTCGCTCTTCGCCTGGAAGCAGCAGGACGAGGACTACACCGACGGTTCCGCCGCCCGCTAGGCACGTCTAAGCGGGTCGAGCTCGTCGAGACCAGTCGAGCCTGTCGAGACATCCGTAGTCCACTTTGCGAAGGGGTCGAGCCACGAGGCTCGGCCCCTTCGTCGTCTCACTCCGCCTCCGCTCATCGATGACGGTGTTTCTCTTCGATGACGCTGATCCAAACGGGCTCATCGAAGAGAAACACCGTCATCGTCGAGTGATGTCACCGCGAAACGTCAGCGGATGCGCTCGATGCGCACCTCGACCTGATCGCCGACTCCCTTGTCGAGTTTCTTTCGCAGCGCGGCGCTCACCGAGATGAAGTGGTGGCCTCGACCGGAGGGCATGAGGGCGGATGTCACGGCCACGCCGTCGACGGTGGTGTCGGCCCGCACCGACTTGCCGTGGCCGAAGAACGCCTCCGACTCCGGCACTTCGATGACAGCCCAGCTGGGCATCCACTCGGGGTTGACGATGGTGGAGGAGAAGGTGAGCGTATCCGGCATGTACACAGCGTACACATGCAGGTGGGCGCTGGAACAGCAACAGCAAGACGGTTTGTTGACGGCTCGCGGTATTGAAGTGCCGGGCGTTCAACAAACCGTCTGGCGGTTGGCGGCGTCACACCGAGGTCGGCACGTCGCGGCCCGGTAGAGTCGATGCATGAGCCGGGACCCGGATGACCCCCTGAGCTGGGGTGACGAGACCGATCCGACCCACGTCGATGCACCGCCCGCAGTTCAGCGGAATGCCGAAACGAGCCCCTCCGCATCACCGACCACCAGCTCGGCCATGCTCGTTGTCTACGGAATATTCGGCGGCGCCTACCTGCTCTACATAGTCGGCTGGATCATCGCCGTGCAGCGCGATACCTACACTCAGGGCAGCCTGCTCTCCGAGATCATGTACCAGTTCGGTGAGTTCCTGGCGATCGCATCGCCTGCGGTGTGGTTCGGCGCCGTGCTGCTGCTCAACCGTGACAGTCGCGCGGTCGCGCGGATCTCCTGGTTGCTGGCCGGCCTGCTCCTGGTCGCCCCCTGGCCGTTCATCCTGGGAGGTCTCGCATGATGCGGCAGACGGATGCCCGCGGCACCCGGCGACGCATCCTCCCGTTCGCCGTGGCCATCGTGTTCGGCCTGCTGTTCGCCTACGACCTGTTCGAGGCGATCACCAACCTGGTGGGGCTGCCGGCTCAGATCGCCGACGCCAACGATTTCGCCAGCGAAAACGGCCTGGCGACGATCGAGGTGCCATGGGTCATATTGATCGCGAACACCGTCCTTCCGATTGCCGCATTCGCGCTGGCCTGGTGGATGGGCCGCCGCCGGAGCGTCGCACATCAGGCGCTGCTCTACCTGGTGGCCCTGGCCCTCGTGGCGGCCGTCACGCTGACCCTCACCGCTCTCGTCTGAGCGCAGCAGCGCTACCGCGGCCGGACGAGCGCGAGAATCTCCTCCGAGACCAGGGTGAAGCCGGTCGTGCCGAAGAGCCGCTGGCATCCGTCCACCTCGATGGTCACGGTACCGCCGGCATGCTGCCCGTCGACGAGAGGGTGTGCGACGACAAACTCCGTTGCGGGGCGGAGGCACGCGATCAGCGGCATGACCTCGTACTCCGCGGCAGTCAGGATGATGCGTCCCTCTTCGGCGTTCAGGGTCGAGCCATTGGTGAAGGTCCCCACGACGGGCAGGCCGACCAGCTCGGAGTATTCGGGGTTCGGATCGGCGGCGTACCGGCAGAGCCGCATTCCGTCGAGTTGGCCGACGGGCGGCAACGTGAGCGGAACGGTTGCGAACTCGTCCGAGCCGGTGTCGCCCGGCTGTTTCGGAGATGTGTCGAGGCCGGGAACGTCAGCCAGCTCATCGGGTGCCACGACTCGGAGCGGCGTCCACTGGGTGCGGCAGCCGGCCTCGATTGCTGCTGCCGACTCGGTGAGGTTCTGCCGGTCGACGCTGCCGGCGGTGACTTCAAGCAGCGCGAGGGCCGCATTCACGGCCTCCGTTTTCGGCTGCCCGCATCCGTCGACCGGGTAGGTTACGTGCACGGCGCGCCCGGCAGCATCCGCGAGCCATATTTGCGGCACGATGACCATGTGTGCAGTGCACGGTCCCAGCCAGCGCGGGTCATCGGCCTGGTTCAATGCTTCGATGAGCGGGACGAGGTCGCCCTCCAGGTGGCGGGTGGCCGGGCCCGACCAGACGCCATCCTCGTCGGTGACCGTGCCGAAGTCGTCGCACAGAGCGACACTGACCGGCACGAAGTCGCTCGGGACGCGCCCGGCCGAGCCGGTCTCGCCGCAGTCGGCCTGGGGAACGATGGCGGCATCCGGGACGGTCCCTCGGATGCCCGCGCATCCGGCCAGCAGGAGCGCCACCGTCAGCATGCCGACGCTTGCCAGCAGCACGGATCGGCCACCTCATTGTGCTTTCACCAGACTCCCCTCGTCATGGCCACATTAACTAGGACGCGTGACCGGCGGAGAACGTTGGGGCCTGGCCGGATGGCCGACCGCAGCAGTACCGGCGGAGCGGCGTCACCACAGGGAGGGTTGCCCGACAGAAAGCGGAGGCTCGTTGCCGCCTGCGCCGCCAAGCCTGCCCTGGAGGGCCATGGCGTCGAAGGGCGGGCGAATACTGTTGTGCTCCGGGTTCACGAAGTAGACGAACGTGTCGCGCCCGCTTCCGTCAGTGCAGCCGGCCCCGCTGCGCCAGCCATCGACAAGCGAGGCCCACTCGTCGAGGGACGCCGCGTCGTAGCCGTTCGGGTGGTGATCCTTGCCGCTGTGCAACCGCAGGTAAGCGAAGTCGGCGGTGACCTCGCGCAACTGCGGCCAGGTGGGGGAGTTGGTGACGACCGCGGCCACGTCATAGCGGCGGAGCAGGTCGACGAACGCGGGAGTGTCGAAACTCGCGTGCCGCACCTCGAGAGCATGACGAATCGGGGTATCCGAGGCACCGGGGTCGATTGCCGCCCTGCCCTCCTGCTCGATCAGCCGCTGGGCCTGGGCGATGGAATGCGGAAGCAGTGCGAGGAAGCCTTCCACCACCTCAGGGGAGAAACCCAGCCCTGGGGGAAACTGCCAGAGCACGCTTGCCAGCTTCTCGCGAAGACCGAGCACTCCGGAGGCGAAGAAGTCGGCGACGCCCCGCGCCGGATTCCCCAGCGCCTGACCGTGCGTGATCGACTTCGGGCCCTTGACCGAGAATGCGAAGTCTGCGGGCGTCGCGTCTCGCCAGGCCAGGAAGCTACTCGGTGACCCGCCACCGTGAAATGTCGTGTTGATCTCGAGCGTGGACAGGCGCTCCGATGCGTAGCCGAGACGCCCGCGCTGTGGCAACGACTGCGGGTAGAAGTGGCCCTGCCAATGACGGTGATCCCATCCGGAGGTGCCGACTCGGCTGCGGCTCTCGTTCTCGCTCATCCTGCCAGTAGCGTAGCGAGGTTGTCGGTCGGCCTGGGTTCAGCCCCGCTCCTTCGCCACGGCCTCCCGCACGCCTGGTGCGACCTCCCGAGCGTAGAGTTCAATCGTCGCTTGGTCGTCGCTCGCGAGAATGAATCCGGAGATGCCGTAGTCGAGGGCGATCCCGGTCAGCTCGCGAACCCATTGCTCCGGTGGACCCTGCAGCAGCCCGCCGCCCGTCGGCGCGAACTTCCCGCCGATGTTGAGCAGGCGACGGATGGCGCGCGGGTCGCGACCGACGGTATCCGCCCCTTCATCGATGTGCGCGTTCATGGCGGCCAACTCGGACGGTCCGCCCTGCAGGTAGCCGAGCGATGGCAGCCAGCCGTCGCCGGCGCGGCCGGTCATGCGCAGGATGCGCGGCTTGTACGCTCCGACCCAGATCCCGATGTCGTGGGCGGGGGCAGGTCCGCGCTTGGCGCCCTTCACGGTGTAATACTCGCCTTCGAATCGCACCCCACCGGGCTGGTCGACATCCCAAATCTCGCGGATGATGCGGATGCCCTCCTCCAGCGCTTTTATCGACTCGCCGGGAGTCCTGCGCACGCCGCCCATAGCTACGATGGCATCCCAGAAACCACCGGCACCAATGCCGAGCTCGAGGCGACCGCCGCTCAGCAAGTCGAGGCTGGCTGCGCTGCGCGCCAGCAGCGCGGGGTGCCGCAACGGCAGATTGTGCACGTTGGCGCTCAGATGAATGCGTTCCGTGCGTGCGGCGATAAACGACAGCAGCGTCAAGGTGTCATGAAATCTCGGCTGGTACGGATGATCCTGGAACGTCGCCAGGTCGAGGCCGGCCCGGTCGGCCACAACCGCCAATTCCACGGCCTGCTGGGCGGGTGAATTCGTCGGGGTGATGAACACCCCGAATTGCAGGTCGTGGCCGTAGTCCGTCATATCAGATCCTCTTCATTCTTAGGCGGTGCGTCGTTCAGGTGTGTCCTGGGTGGTGGTGCCGATCGCGAAGTTGTCGCGGAAAAGGTTGCCAGGGTCGTACTCGGCCTTCAGCGACCGCAGTCGCTTCAGCGTTGCTGGCGGGAACGCGTCGCGGATGCGTTCCGGGCTCGCGCCCGTCTCGAAGCTCAGGTAAAGCCCGTCGAAGAACGGCGCGAGCCGCTGCCACTCCGTGTCCAGCCGCTGTTGACTCGAGCCGACGGCCACCACCGAGAAATTGGCCGAGCGGTGGGCGTAAGCCGTCGCATCCGGCGGGACATCGGATGCCGCGCCCCCGGTCGCGCGGATCTGGAAGAAGTGGGTGGCGCCGCTGTCGAGCAGTCGGTGGGCCGCATCCGCGAATTCGGGAGTGATGTGCTCCAGAAGGCCGGAGCGACTGACAGGCTCACCGCGACCCTGGTTGGCCTGACCCTGGGCCGGCATGAGCGCCGCACTGTACGACAGCAACTGCACCGACTGCTGGTACAGCGGTGCCACGTCGGCGAACGGCTGAAGGCGGGCGATGATGGTGTCGGGGTCGATCGAGTCGACCATTCCGTAGAAGCGGGCGATCGCGGGCTCGCCGGGGTGGGAGCCTCCCAGGATGAGGAAGCTCGTGGTGTCGCGGGGGGACGTTTCGAGCACTGCGCCCCACTTCACGAGGAAGTCTGCGGTGTCGCTCGCGTCGAACACGAACTGGGCCCAGCCGACCCCGGGCACCTCGGCGGCTTCGAACTCAAAGGCGGTGGCGACACCGAAGTTGGCGCCGGCCCCACGCATCGCCCAGAACAAGTCGGCGTTCTCCGTGTCACTGGTGCGCAGCATCCGCCCGTCGGCGAGCACCACCTCGACGGCACGCAGGTTGTCGATCGCAAGTCCGTGTGCCCGCCCGAGGAATCCGATGCCGCCAGCCGTAGCCAGCCCCCCGACACCGACCCCGCCGTAGTCGCCGGAGCTGATGGCCCACCCGAACGGTTCAAGGGCAGCGGCCGCCTCGCCCCAGGTCGCACCAGGGCCGACCCGCACTCGCCGGGTGGCGTGGTCGAGAACCTCGATGCTATTCAGCGTAGACAGGTTGATGACTATGCCGTCGTGGTTGGTCGAACGCCCGCTGATACCGTGTCCACCGCTACGGATTCCGAGCGGCAGCTGGGGGTGGTCTCGCGCGAAGGCCAGGGCATCCGCCACTTGTGCGGGGGTGGCGGGCAGCAGGACGATCCCCGGCGCTCCACCACGCATATACGTCGAGCGCACGCCCGAATAGCGGATGTCGCCCGGCTCGATGGCGGCGAGCGTACTCGGCACGGCGTCGTAGTCGATGCCAGGCACCCGCTTCGCGAGGAATGCCGCCGGACGGATCGGCCGTGAGGTCGACAGCCCGGGAATCTCCTGCTCTGCCGCATCGCGCAGGGCGGGCGCGACCTCGGTGATGAAGCGGCGGATCATGGCCGGGTCATCGCTCTTCAGCAGGAGCGTGCCCACGCCGTCCCGAGTGACGAGGGGTAGCAATTGCGCCACCCAGTCGATTGTCGAACCATCGAACGAGTCCACGTCGAGAACTCGGCGGATCTCCCGCCGGTCACGTCCGGCACCTTGTGCCTCAGTATCGATGACAATGTTGCCCGATTCGAGGGCGGCGGGGTATCGCACGAGCCAGCCTTCCGCGTCGGAGCCGACCAGCCGCAGCATCTGCTCGCCCGTTCCCTGCACCAGGATTGGCACATCGTGCGCGGGAGCCGGGCCCCGCTCGGCTCCGTCGACGCGGTAGTGCGCACCGGCATGGCGGGGCGGTCGCCGGTCGTCGACGGCCCACATTCCCCGGATGATACTGATCGCCTCAGCCACAGCATCGGCGTCGTCGGCCGTGAGTCCGAGCTCCAGCCGACCGCCGGAGAGCAGGTCGAGGCTCGCAGCGGCACGTCCGAGCACACCAGGGGAGCGCAGGGAGAGGTCCACGATCGGAAGCAGGCGGATGTTCCGGGTGCGGCCAGCGATCCAGGAGAGGGCGCTCCACGCGTCCAGGGCTACCGAGTCGTCCACCGAGACGAGGTCGTACCCGAGCGTGTCGGCGAGGATTGCGTGCCCCGTGACCTCATCCGTCGAGGACGGGTCCAGGGAGAGTCCGAAGCGAAGGGGATGGTCGTAGTTCGATCCCATCCCCGCCACCGCGCTCTCCATGTCACTGGTAGTAAGTGGCGAACGACACCCAGTATTCCGGCGGGCTTGGGCGGATGGCCGTCACATTCCCCGGTGCGTATCCGCCTGCCGTTAGAGTATGTAACTATCTGGCGCCCCAGGGTCGCGGCGCGAAGCCCTCCCGCCTGCGCAACCGAAGGAACGTTTCGTGTCGAAACCTGTCGTACTGATCGCTGAAGAACTGTCGCCGGCCACCGTAGAGGCCCTGGGACCGGACTTCGAGGTCAGGAAGGTCGACGGCACGGACCGTGCCGCGCTGCTGCGTGAACTGGGGGATGCGAGTGCTGTGCTCATCCGCTCGGCGACCCGACTCGATGAGGAGGCCATCGCGGCGGGCACGAAGCTGAAGGTGATCGCTCGCGCGGGTGTTGGGCTCGACAACGTCGACATCAAGGCAGCAACCACCGCCGGCGTCATGGTCGTGAATGCACCGACGTCGAACGTCATCTCTGCCGCCGAGCTGGCGGTCGGCCACATCCTGAGCCTGGCCCGGTTCATTCCGGAGGCGGACCAGTCGATGAAGGCGGGGGAGTGGAATCGCTCCAAGTACACCGGCATCGAGCTGTTCGAGAAGACTATCGGCATCGTCGGCCTCGGCCGCATCGGCAGCCTGGTGGCTGAGCGCCTGGCCGGATTCGGCGCCGAACTCATCGCCTACGACCCCTACGTCACCCCGACCCGTGCGCAGCAACTCGGTGTCAAGGTCGTCACCCTGGACGAGCTCGTCGAACAGTCGGATTTCATCACCATCCACATCCCGAAGACCCCGGAGACCACCGGCCTGTTCGGCGCCGAGCAATTCGCCAAGGCGAAACCGAGCCTGCGCATCGTCAACTGCAGCCGCGGCGGCATCATCGACGAAGACGCTCTCTTCCTGGCGCTCTCCACGAAACAGATCGCCGCAGCGGGCCTCGACGTGTTCGTTAGCGAGCCGCCGCGCGACTCCCCGCTGCTCGGCCTCGACAACATCGTGCTCACCCCTCACCTCGGCGCTTCGACGGACGAGGCGCAGGAGAAGGCGGGTGTCTCGGTAGCCAAGTCGGTGCGTCTCGCCCTCGACGGTGAGCTGGTTCCGGATGCCGTTAACGTCGCAGGCGGGGTCATCAACCCCCTGGTGCGTCCCGGCATCCCGCTCATGGAGAAGCTGGGCCAGATCTTCAGTGGGCTCGCCGACAGCCCCGTGACCAGCATCGACATCGAGGCCCGGGGCGAGATCGCCGAGTTCGACGTCAGCGTGCTGAAGCTGGCAGCCCTCAAGGGCATCTTCACGAACATCGTCAGCGAGAACGTTTCCTACGTGAACGCACCGCTGCTTGCCGAGCAACGGGGAATCCAGACCCGCCTGATCACGGATGGGGTGAGCGACGAATACCGGAACCTCCTGACCATCCGCGGCGGGCTTGCCGACGGCTCGGAGGTGTCCGTCTCGGGAACGCTGACCGGCACGAAGCAGATCGAGAAGGTAGTCGAGATCAACGGCTACGACGTCGAGGTGCCGATCGCCGACCACTTCGTCGTCATGGTGTACACCGACCGCCCGGGCATCGTTGCCATCTTCGGCCAGGAGTTCGGCGAAGCCGGAATCAACATCGCCGGCATGCAGATCAGCCGGCGGACAGCCGGTGGACAGGCGCTCAGCGTGCTGACTATCGACTCGCCGGCATCCGAGGAACTGCTGAACACCGTGCGAGTGGCGATCGAGGCAGACCTGGTGCGTCAGATCGAAATCAGCGAATAAGACCTTCGAACATGGCGAAGGGCCCGGCAGTCTTGCCGGGCCCTTCGTCGTCTGTTCTTAGACCAGCGGGTCAGTCGTGTTGTCAGTCGTCGAGCGGTTCTCGCGCTGGGTGACGCGTTCTCCACCCGCACTGTCAACGTGACGCACTGTCTCAGTCGAGGAACGCTTCCTCATGACGAGGACGAGCGATACCAGGAACACGACGATTCCGGCTCCCATGAGCAGGTAGCCGATGAGGTCGAGGTTTGCCCAGTCGACCTGAACGTTGATGGCGAAGGTGAGGATCGCGCCGACAACGAAGAGAAAAATTCCAGATCCGATACCCATTTTCTGTGTCCTCTCACTTGCGTTGGTAGACCTCAGTAACGGCCGGTAAGGCTGAGCCGCGCACTGCTATCTCCCCACAACGCTAGCGCGGCGACGCCGAAAACGGCGGGAAAGTGATAGCGGAACGCGGCGCGGTAGCCTTGGGGGAGCCATCCGTCCCGAGCCCCTGAGGAGCCAGAAATGCCCCGTACCATCACGCTTGCCGTCATCGCCGGGGACGGAATCGGCCCCGAGGTCACTGCGGAGGCTGTGAAAGTGCTGAACGCGGTGGTTTCGGACGATGTGGCGGTCGAAACGACGGACTTTCCGTTCAGCGCGCGGCACTTCCTGGAGACCGGAAACATCCTCGATGACGACGACCTGAACGAGCTGGCGAAGCACGACGCGATCCTCCTGGGCGCGGTCGGCGGCGACCCCCGGGATGCCCGCCTCGCCGGCGGCATCATCGAGCGCGGCCTGCTGCTGAAGCTCCGGTTCGCTTTCGACCATTACGTGAACCTGCGCCCCACCCGTCTTTACCCCTCGGTGGCGTCGCCGCTCGCCAATCCGGGCGATGTCGATTTCGTGGTCGTGCGGGAGGGAACCGAGGGGCCGTACGTCGGAAATGGCGGCAGCATCCGCCGTGGCACGCCACAGGAGGTCGCCAACGAGGTGAGCGTCAACACGGCGTTCGGCGTCGACCGTCTGGTTCGCTACGGATTCGAACTGGCCAACTCGCGGCCGGCGAAGAAACTCACCCTGGTGCACAAGACCAACGTGCTGGTGAATGCGGGCAGCCTCTGGCAGCGGACAGTGGATGCCATCAGCACCGAGTACCCGGATGTCGCCGTGGACTACCAGCACGTCGATGCCGCGACCATCCACCTGGTGGTGAATCCGTCCCGATTCGATACGATCGTCACAGACAACCTCTTCGGTGACATCCTCACCGACCTCGCCGGCGCAATCAGCGGTGGCATCGGGCTGGCGGCATCCGGAAACATCAACCCGGACGGCACATTCCCCAGCATGTTCGAGCCGGTACACGGCTCGGCACCAGACATCGCCGGCCAGCAGCTGGCAGACCCGACCGCCGCCATTCTCTCGGTGGCGCTCATGCTCAACCACCTCGGGCTGCCGGAAGCGGCGGACCGAGTGGACGCAGCCGTTGAAGCCGACCTCGCCGTCCGCGGTGATGCACGGCGCAGCACCGCCGAGATCGGCGACGCGATCGTCGCAGCACTGTCGGAGTAATCTCTACGCAAGACCAGTAAAGGACCGCCATGAAGAACCTGCTCGCCCCCACCGAACTGACCTTCGCCGTCACCAAGAACGACAACGCTCGAAGCGTTCAGGAGCGGGAGGCGATTCTGGCCAACCCGGGCTTCGGCACCAGCTTCACCGACCACATGGTCGACATCTGCTGGTCGGAGCAGGGCGGCTGGCACCGCCCCCGGGTTCAGCCTTACGGTCCGATCGCCCTCGACCCTGCGGCAGCGGTGTTGCACTATGGCCAGGAGATCTTCGAAGGAATGAAGGCCTACCGCCACCAGGACGGCTCGATCTGGACGTTCCGGCCGGAGGCGAATGCCCGCCGGATGCAGCACTCGGCTGCGCGCCTCGCGCTGCCTGAACTGCCCACCGACTACTTCATCGAGTCGCTCAAGCAGCTCATCGCGGTGGACGCCGACTGGGTGCCGTCGGCCGCGGAGACCAGCCTGTACCTGAGGCCATTCATGTTCGCCAAAGAGGCGTTCCTGGGTGTGCGACCGGCAAAGAAGGTCAACTACTACGTGATCGCCAGCCCGGCCGGCGCCTACTTCCACGGCGGTGTCGCCCCCGTTGCGATCTGGCTCTCCACCGAGTACGCCAGGGCCGGCCGCGGCGGAACCGGCGCCGCCAAGACCGGCGGCAACTACGCGTCGTCGCTGCTCGCCCAGGCGCAGGCCTCCGAGAAGGGGTGCGCCCAGGTGCTGTTCCTCGACTCCGCTGAGGGCAAATACGTCGAAGAACTGGGCGGCATGAATGTGGTGCTGGTCTACAAGGACGGCACGCTGGTCACCCCGGAGTCCGACAGCATCCTCGAGGGGATCACCCGCGACAGCATCCTGCAGTTGGCCGAAGACCGTGGACTGACGGTGGTGCGCCGCCAGGTCACCATCGACGAGTGGCGCGAAGGGGTGGCATCCGGCGACATCGTCGAAATGTTCGCCTGCGGTACCGCCGCCGTTGTCACGCCGATCGCCGTCGTCAAGGCTGAAGGTTTTGAGATCGGATCAGCGGATGCCGTGGCCGGCGAGCTGACCATGTCGCTGCGCCAGGAACTCACCGACATCCAGTACGGCCGGGTGCCCGACAGGCACGGGTGGCTGACCCGTCTGGACGCGTAGTGGAGATGCACTGTGTGGCATCCGCCCGTGCAAGCGGTTGCAACTGCGCCGGTAGACTCGAACGGTGAAAATCGCGCGCTTTGCAGTTGATGATGCCAGCCCCCGCTACGGAATTGTTGATGGTGACGAACTCGTCGTCCTGGCCGGGGACCCCATGTTCAGCGGGTACGGCACCACCGGGGAGCGCGTCGCCCTCGCTGACGCAAAGTTGCTGGCACCGGTCATCCCGCGCTCCAAGGTCGTCTGTGTCGGACTGAACTATGCAGAGCACAAGGCGGAGATGTCGATAGATGCACCGAGCGTGCCGTTGATCTTCCTCAAGCCGAACACGTCAGTGATCGGCCCGGGCGAGGCCATCCAGATTCCGCCCGTGGAGGGTCGAATCGTTCACGAGGGCGAGCTGGCCATAGTTGTCGGCAAGATCGCCAAGCGGGTGAAGGCGGCCGACTATGCCGACTACATCTTCGGCTACACGATCGCCAACGACGTTTCGGCCAGGGACCAGATGTTCGCCGACGGCCAGTGGGCCCGGGCGAAGGGCTATGACACGTTCTGCCCGCTGGGACCGGTGATCGAGACAGAGCTGGACCCGACCAACCTGAACATCCAGACCTTTGTCGACGGTGAGCCGCGCCGGCACGGCAACACGAAGGACCTGATTCACAAGATCCCCGAGCTGATCGAGTACATCTCGGACGTGTGGACCCTCCTGCCAGGCGACGTCATTCTCACCGGGACGCCGGCCGGCCTCGGCGGTTTCGTCGACGGCCAGACCGTCGACATCACCATCGACGAGATCGGTACCCTGAGCAACCCGGCGCGCAACCGCGCCTGATCGCTCCCGAACCCGCCCGTCTCGTCCCCTGAGTTCGTCGAAGGGGTCGACCTGAGTCTTCGTGCCCCATCAGGCGCTTTGCGTGGGCAACTACTCTCAATTCGCCGCGCAGAGGAAGTAGTTGCGGCTAGCGTGCGTGGCAAGGTAGCTTGTGATGCATGACAGCGGATGTCGGTGCCCAATTGCGCAAGGGAGTGGTCGAGAGTTGCGTGCTCGGCCTGCTCTCGCGTGAGCCGATGTACGGCTGGCAGCTGTCGGAAACACTCATTGCGCACGGGTTGATCGCGAGCATAGGCACGCTCTACCCGATGCTGAGCCGACTGCGTGCGCAAGGGCTGGTCAGTACTTACGAACAAGCATCGGATGCGGGACCGGTTCGCAAGTACTACCGGTTGACGGATGCCGGCCGGCAGCAGCTGAGCAACTTCCGCGAGCAGTGGGGGCCTTTCACCCGCACGGTTCACGACCTCGTCGGAAAGGACGATCCCCATGGCTAAATCGACAACCCCGCAGGTCGTCCGCAGCTACCTCAGCCAGTTGAAGGAGGCGCTCGCCGATCTACCCGCCGAGGTGCGGGACGAGATCGTGGCTGGCGTGAGAGAAGAGCTCGACGGAATGGATGCTGCAGCTGCGGCCGCCCGCATCGAAACGCTCGGCGACCCCGAGTTCATCGCTGCAGAGGCGCGTGCCGAGGCGGCTGTCGTGGTGCCGTCCGATGCGAACCAGCGTGTTGATCCCCGCGGCCGGGAACCTCGCTGGTTGCCTGTCTTGGCCGGCCTGCTGGTGGCTTTCGGCGGCATTGTGATTCCGGTCATCGGTTGGATCGTGGGCCTTGCGCTGACGTGGATGTCGAAGAGTTGGCGAGTCGGCGACAAATGGATCGCGACGCTCACACCATTCATCGCAGTTGGCGTTTTCATCGTCGTGTTCGCGCTGACCAGTGTGGCTCCCCAACCGGACGGACCATCGACCAGCGACTTCGGCAGCCCGGTGATGCCCGGCATGTTCTCGGCGCTGTGGTCGAGCACAATCCTGGTGATCCCGGTGAACGCGGTCGTCGGCATTTGGCTCCTGTGGCGTGCCAGGCGAACCTGGTCGTTTGATGTCCCGCCGCGCGAAGCCCACTCGGCGGCAACGTCCCGGCCCCATCGACCACAGGCATCCTGGTACGCGCCTGTCACGGTCTTGCTGATCATCGCTGGTGGGTTCGTCCTTCCGGTCGTCGGCTGGGTCGCCGGCGTGACCATGCTGTGGGCAGCGGATGCCTGGAGCGTCCGCGACAAATGGCTCGGCACCCTGGCTGGCCCGGTTGCGGTTCTCGTACCGGCAGGACTCGTGTTTGCGGCACGGCTGTGGCTCCCCGCGACCGGGGGAGGGTTCGACCCGTTCCTGCTCATCGTATTAAGCGGGCTGGTGCTGCCCACGGTGGCCAGCCTACTCGTGGGCATCCGCCTGCTTCGGCGCAGTAAGGCAGCAACGCAGTAGCAACGCCGCCGTGAGCCTAGAATTGCAGCAATGTCTGCTCAGTTCTCCACCGCATCCGGCGCCGATGTGCGCGTTCGTTTCGCCCCGTCTCCGACCGGCACACCGCACGTCGGGCTGATCCGCACGGTGCTCTTCAACTGGGCCTACGCCCGGCACACCGGCGGCAAGCTGATCTTCCGCATCGAGGACACGGATGCTGCGCGAGATAGCGAGGAAAGCTACCTGCAATTGCTGGAGGCGCTCCGCTGGCTGAAGATCGACTGGGACGAGGGGATCGACGTCGGCGGCCCGCACGGCCCGTACCGGCAGTCCCAGCGCAGCGACATCTATGAGGGTGTCATCGAGAAGCTGAAGGCCACCGGCCGACTGTACGAGTCCTTCGCCACGGGCGAGGAGATCGAGGCGCGCAACGTGGCGAACGGCCGCGACCCCAAACAGGGTTACGACAATTTCGAGCGGGATCTGACGGATGCCCAGAAGGCCGCGTATCGCGCGGAGGGCCGCGAACCGGCGCTGCGTCTCCGCGTTCCGGACACCGACCTCAGCTTCACCGACCTGGTTCGCGGCGACATCACCTTCCCCGCCGGCAGCTTCACCGACTTCGTGGTGGTGCGCCCGAACGGAATCCCGCTCTACACCTTCGTCAACCCGGTCGACGACGCGCTGATGGGGGTCACCCACGTGCTGCGTGGCGAGGACCTGCTGTCGAGCACCCCGCGCCAGATCGCCCTCTACACCGCCCTCATCGAGATCGGCCTGACAGAGTTCATTCCCCGTTTCGGGCACCTCCCCTACGTCATGGGCGAAGGCAACAAGAAGCTGTCCAAGCGCGATCCGGCGTCGAACCTGTTCCACCACCGCGACCGCGGCTTCATCCCGGAGGGCCTGGTCAACTACCTCGCCCTGCTCGGGTGGTCGCTGACCCACGACCGCGACGTGTTCACCATCGACGAGATGGTGGCCGCGTTCGACGTGGAGGACGTCAACCCGAACCCCGCCCGCTTCGACCAGAAGAAGGCGGAATCGATCAACGGCGACCACATCCGGATGCTCGAATCGCACGATTTCGCCGAGCGCCTGCTGCCCTACCTGACCGGTGTCGTCGACAGCGGCGAAGATCGGGTGCTGCTCGCGAAGGCGGCGCCGCTCGTCCAGGAGCGCATGCAGTTGCTGGGGGAGGCCCCCGCGCTCCTGTCCTTCCTGTTCACCGACGACGACCGTATCGAGTACGACGCGGATGCCATGCCGGGCGCCGAGGGCAGGCAGGTGCTCGACGCATCCGTTGCCGCCTTGATGGAGGTCACCGACTGGACGCACGAGGCGATCGAGGCCGCCCTGCGGGACGCGCTCATCGACGGACTCGGGTTGAAGCCGCGCATCGCGTTCGGCCCGCTGCGCACGGCCCTGTCCGGTCGCCGCATCAGCCCGCCGCTGTTCGAGTCGATGGAACTGCTCGGCAGGGACTCGACCATCGCGCGCGTGCAGCGGCTCGCGGACCACTTGTAGGGAGCCACCGTGGTGACATCGGGGCCGGTGCAGGCCGACTACGACGTCGTCATCGTCGGTGCCGGGCCGGCAGGACTCAGCGCCGCACTCAACCTGGCGCGCGCCCGCCGCCGGGTGCTGCTGCTCGACGCCAACCGCCCCCGCAACGCCGCGACCCTGGTCTCCCACGGTTTCATCACGCGTGACGGTGTGGCCCCGCACGAGTTGCGGCGCCTCGCCCGCGAAGAGCTGACCGCATATCCCGGCGCCGAATACCAGCTGGCCAGGGTGCAAACGGTGACCGCGCTCGGCACGCCCGGCGAGCACGTGTATGAGACGGATACCCACACGACCGGGTCGACCGGGCTGTTCGAGGTGGCCGCGAAGGGCATCAACGGCAAGCCCGACCGGCTGGTCACCGCCCGAACCGTGCTGGTGGCGACGGGGCTGCACGAGGAGCTCCCTGCCCTTCCGAGCATCCGCTCGTTCTATGGTCTCGGGCTGTTCAGTTGTGTTGCGTGTGATGGCTACGAGTACAGCGACCGCCCGATCGCGCTCATCGGCGAGACCTCGGATGTCGCCTGGCGCGCCCTGCTGATCTCCCAGTGGAGCCATTACCTGACCGTTTTCACCAACGGGGCGGATGCGATCACTCCAGGCCAGGAGACACTCCTCGCCGAGCGTGGGGTCACCGTGGAGCGTCGTGCGATCGATGACGTCGAGGGTGACCGCCACGGCGTGACCGGGGTGCGCCTCATAGATGGCGACGTCATCGCGATGTCCGGCGGCTTCGTGCGGCCGAAGTGGCACGCCCAACTGGAGTTCGCCGGCTCACTCGGGCTCCATACGGACGGCTGGGGACTGCTGACCGTCGACCGTGATGGCCGCACCAGCCATGCCGGCGTGTATGCCGCGGGGGACATCACGTCTCCGGGACCGCAACAGCTCATCGTCGCGGCAGGCGCCGGTGGTCGGGTCGCGGCCACCATCAACCGAGACCTGATCGGCATCCCGACGGCCCACAGCCGCTGACGTGTTCGCCCCGCCTCGTCCGGTACGGTAAAGTGGTCAATCGGTTCGGATTCCGGTTCGGACCATTGGGGTATGGTGTAATTGGCAACACGGGAGATTCTGATTCTCTTGTTCTTGGTTCGAGTCCAGGTACCCCAGCAGTTTTTGCCTCTTCCGCCCCCTACAAGGCTTGGAATTGCAGGCTTCTCCGGTTCACCCGGTGACAGATGTGATCAGGACATGTCACAGAGTCACGGAATATTCTGGTGAATACTTTGCAACTATTCCGAGATGTCCACAGGGGCGAACTGCTCGGATAGCGTGCGGACGTCTGGGGCGAGGACGCGACGCTGCGAATAGGTGTGGTTTTTGACAAGCGCCTCGCTGCTGTGGCCGGCTACCTCGGACGCGATCGTGGAACCTAAGGCGTCGTCGACAACTGAGATGAGCGTCTTCCTCAGCACGTGCGGTGTCACCCACTCGAAGTCGCTACCCTGCAGGCAGTCGCGTAAGGTTCGCCGGACGTTGTTCTGTGAGAGTGGACCTCCGCCGGAAGTGTGGAAGATCAGCCCCGCACGTCCGACGTCCGTGAGCCGGCGTCGGATGATGGAGACCGCGAACTCGGGGATGATGATGACTCTCTCGGTTGAGATTGCCTTCACATAGCCGAAGTCGTAACCTCCACCCTTGGTGTACTCGATCTTCTCTTCGACGTAGACCCGAGGCGACTCTGGGTGGTCCAAGTCGACGGTTGGTGCGGTCAAGGCGAGCACTTCGCTGATGCGGAGGGACGTGGCCAAGGCCAAGTCGATGAAGTCGAGCAGGTCATCGTGGGCTTTGGTCGTTCGTGGGCCGGAGCGCTTGGTGTCGCGGTGCACGCGGATTAGCTGCCTGATCTTCTCTACCTCTGCAGGTGAAAGCTCGACAGCGAGCTTCTTCGAGACCGGGATGATCATGCCTGAGAAGTTGAAGAGCTCGGGAGAGCAGATACCGCGCTCGGCGCCGTACGCCAAGACCCCTCTGAGGACGACACGCGCTGTGCGTGCTTCAGGCGCGTGGTCGTCGTCGATGAGGTTGCGGATGACTCGGCGCAGCATTGGGTTGTTCAGCTCGGAGATCGAGAGATCACCGATCTTCTTCCCAACAGACCCGAACACCGTTGCTTCGTAGCGCTGGACGCTCTGGACAGCGAGGGTGCGTCGCTTGAACGTGAGCCACTCAGCTGCCAAGACGGCGAACTTCGGGTCCTTGACGACACCTGGCTCTGCAGCTGTGTTGATCCGATCGACCTTCGCTTTGAGGCGCGAGATGGCGTCGGCGCCGCTCGTCCCGCTGGCGGTGATCCGAGACTCGCCTGACATGGTCCGAAGAGTGGCACTGACTTGGTATCGCTTCGTGCTCAGCAGCTTGGCCTTGCTGATCTTGCCGATCTCTCCAATGTTCGTGCGGGGGCGTCCTGCGCTCACTTGCGACCTTCCTTGCGTTCCTTCATCCACCGGACGACGTCTTCGGTCTCCCATCGTGGGTTGCGAGGACTGATCATGGCCGCGGGGAGGAACTGTCCTCGCGATCGCATCGACCGGAAAGCGCCCGGGGTGATGCGGAGATAGGACGCGACTTCAGCCGGGTTCATGAGGCTGCTGATTGATGATGCTTTGGGGTTCATAAGATATCCCTGAGGTACGACACTCGCGTGCCGCCGGTCACTTTGACCTGCACCAGGGATCTATGCGGGGTGTGTCAGGGAGGCGGTCAGAGTTGTGCACGGTGTCATATTCACAAGAATCGAAAGGTCGATAAAGCAAGGCGCGAGCTGGTGGGAATGGACCCCAGCGACTTGTCGGAGGCGATAGATGCCCTCACCGGGCCGAGGCGTCGCCTCCAGACTTCACTTGGATAAGAGTTGGCGAAGACGCATATAGACGTCCACGACTAAGTGCTGGGAATTGCTTCGCCATATCGAGGAGTCGGACCAAGGCCGATGTGATCGGCTTCCATGAACTTGTCGAGACGGGATCGATCGCCGAGGCGAAGGCCAAGGGCAAGGCGCATCGAGGTAAGCACTACGTGATGCAGGATGGCGACCTAGTGGAGTTCCGTTTTGCGGTTACCAATTCAGGTCAGAAATAGCCGGCCAAACGTCCTATAGGCAAGACCACCGTTCCGATCGCGAGAAGCCCGCGGCTAAGGCGAGTGCAGGTCGATATCGACGCGATAGCGCGCAAGACCAGAGCTAGGCAGAAGGCTGCCTGAACGACCAGGTCGTACTCTGATTGAATGTCGTTGCTGAGCGCTGACGTAACGTCTACGGACCGCCCGACATAGCGCGCCTAAAGTAATCGGATGGACACGCCTACACCACAGGATTTCCTCGACGAGTTGACAGCCCACCTCGGAACTGAATCATTGTTCGCCACGCTGGCCGACATAGACGCGGTCGCCTCGGCCGGGACAGGGAGCATCATCTTCAACCGCAGGCGGGATGCGGACGGGCGATTGTCGGAGGGGCTTCAAGCGGTTGCGCTTGCTAACACGCTGGGGATCGAAAGCCTCGATGTAGCGCGCAAGCGCTTCCCGCCGCCGAGTGAGCAGCGTGACAACCCAGCACGCATCGCCTACGTGCGCGCGTACGAGAGGGCTATGGCCCACATCAATACGTGCCGCACCTCCCTCGAAACTAACGGAGCAGCTCCGCTGACGCTAGGAATGTATGCGGGTGCAGTTGCAATGGAGCGCCTCGTCCACACGCTGTTCTCTGCTCATCTGCTCTACCAGCTTCGACTTCGTATCGAGGCAGACGCGGTCGCACGTATCGCGCTGGAACAGATTGCCTGGTCAGTGGCAGTCGCGTCGTTCGACTCACATAATGAAATTGATGCACACGAGCCGCAAAAATCGATCTCCGCTCTCAAGAGGCTTGTTCATCAGCCGGACCCCGGTCGGCTATACGGTGATTTGAGTTCAGCGGCCCATGCGGGCATCGCACAGCATCACTCTGTGTTTGATGTCTCGCGCGATGGGCGTGGTGTGATCAAGCACGGTGTTACCGACTGGGTTGGATCTGCGCGAATTGTGATGTCTCTAGCCGACCTGTGGGTCATCGCCTATGAAGCGGTTCAGCGTGCGCATCTCCGCAGTATCGTCGCCACTCTTGACGAATCTCCTTTTCGTGCTGATCCTTCGCGCCCGTTTCTAAGTGAAATGACGGAGGCGCTTAAGGAAATTGAGCGGCTCGAGAGCAATGGGGTGACCTAGTCGCGAGGCACTTGACAGAGCGATGAGCTTCGTCAGCGGGAGGCTAGTCTTCCCTGCGGGTTTCCGTGACGCTCCTGCTCCTCTCGGCCGCCGTCTCCACCTTCCGCACGTTGTGGAGGGTAGCGGAGGCAGACCCTCCGAAGCAGAGTGGCTCAAGGTCGAAGACCAATGGTTTGGATGATTAGTCACTGGTCGGGCAACTCGGTAGGCACTGTTTTTGTCAGACCTTTATCTGTGACTTAATCCGGTCGAGTTCCGCTTCGCGCTCTAACCTCTGGTGATCCGTTTGCTGTAACTGGACACTGCGGTCGAGCGTTTGACCCGATGTCGCGACATGACAAAATGATCTGGCCGGAGGAGGCTCGATGCCTGCGTTCATTTCCGCCACCGCAGACATTCGTGGCGAGTACCGCTACACGCTGACCCGCGTGTGGGACCCGGCGCTGCCGATGATTACGTTCGTGCTGCTCAACCCGAGCACCGCCGACGCGGTGCAACTCGATCCGACACTGCGACGGTGCGTCGGTTTCGCGAAACGCGAGGGGTACGGCGGCATGGTGATCCTCAACCTGTACGCGATCCGCACCAAGGACCCGAAAGTGATGATGGCCGCGACCGACCCGGTGGGACCGGATAACGATCGCGTGCTCGCCGGCGTCACCGGCACCGTCGTTGCGGGATGGGGCACGAACGCGGACCCGGCCCGCGTGGCACAGGTGCTGGCGCTGCTGCCGCGACTTCACGCGTTGGGCGTCACCAAGGATGGGCACCCCCGGCATCCCCTTTACGTGCTTGCCGATGCGCCGCTGATGGAGTGGATGCCGTAACTGCGTGAAACAGATGTCTCGCCCAATGCGGCGGCCCGAGCGAGGGTCAGCCAATCAGCCTCGACATCCCGTCGTGATGTGCGGCTGACAACCACATCGGTGCCCATGTATTCCTGTCAGCCTCGGTCAGGTCGACGTTGTCGCGACATGCTATTCGGTTGCAGAAATGTGGTCGGGTTCAGATTTGATGTGTAGTTGAGTTCCGGGCTAACGTCTAGCGTCACAGGTGTGCCGGTATCGTGTGATCAGGTCTATGGGATTGGGATAGCGTGATCAGCGATGATGGGGTTGGTGACTATCTCGAGCAAGAGCTGGCCGCCGCCCCCAGGGTATTGACGTCTGACCTCTATCACTACACCTCGTCGGACGCTGCCATTCTGGGAATTCTTGCCAATCACACTGTCCGAATGTCGCCTTTCGCGGGTACAAATGATCTTTGGGAGTCCCGCCCCCTGCGGCCGAACCTTGAAGGCGAGCTTCCCCACGATGAATCGTCTCAAGACGATGTCTTAGGTATTTGGGAGGACATCGATCGCTACATTCGGGGGCACTCAAAGGTCGCGTGCTTCACCCAAGATTGGGAATTACCGGAATCGGTAATGCAGCCGGACGCCCTCCGCGGTTGGTCCCATTTGTCGCTGTGGGCGCACTATGGGGCTAGTCACACTGGTGTGTGTCTTCGGTTCGACCGTGACAGGCTCGTGGCCGCTTTTGAGGCTGCGCAGGGGGACGCGGTCCATCAGTTCTATGGGCCGGTCCGATACCGTGGTGCGGAATTCGGAGTCGGTCCGCATGGCATTAGTATCGAGCAGGCCGCGGAGTTCGGGCTCGACGCGGTCGCGCTTCAATACGCAAACGTTCATCGCGACCGAGTCTTTTTCCGCAAACACGCGGATTGGTCCAGCGAATCCGAGTTCAGGCTGGTTCGAACGGACCTATCCACCGAGCCGCACTACATCGATATCGTCGGGGCCCTCACTGGCGTCGTGCTTGGAGATGCATTCCCGAATGACCGGGTCCCAGCCCTGCTCACGATGCTGGCCGGCTTCGACAACGTGGAAGTAATGCAGGCTAGGTTCCTCAACCGCACTCTTCAACTGTTCCCGTGGGAAACACAGGCAGAGCCTGAGCCCGCACCCAAGACGATTCCGGCGACCACCTCGACGATCCGACCGCGACGCACCGGCAATCTCACCCAAAGGTTGAGCTCGCTCGAAGAGGCGGAACGGATCGCAGACATCGACCGGGAGGTAGCGATGCAGGCTGCTGAGCCCATTCTCCGGATGTGGCATGAAGGGCTCGCGGATCGGCCTGAGGTGTTTGGGAACTGGCCGGACGTTGTCGTCAGCTCTTACCCTCGATCAAGTGCGATCCCGCCGGAGGACCGATGCAAACGGCCAGGCGTTCCGGGTGAGGTCATCGCCTACGAGGCAGGACTGATGGTGGTCGGCGAAAACCAACCGCAGTACAGCTTCACATGGGTCATGGCGATCGCACTCCAGCTCCTGCCAAACGGCGCGGGGCGAATGCACGCGTGTATTTCAGCGGAGGAGTGGAGGAGCGGAGGGAACAACCGGCAGGACCTTTATCGAGATCGACGAGACACGACTTTGGATGAAGTAATGGCAACGTCGAGCCAAGTATTGGCAAGCCTGATTGAAGCGATACCAGCTGCTCGGTCACAATTCGATGCACTTCGTCGGGATCAAATAGGAAGTTAGTCACCTGAGGGACTGTGTCGGACGCGCGTCCAAAGGTTATTCCGAAGCGGAACGTCGTCGAATTCCGCTTCAATGTCTGATGAGCTGCCTGGCTGCCCCGAGTGCCACGAGACGTTCACCTACGAGCAGGGCGCTTTGCTGGTGTGCCCCATGTGCGGCCATGAGTGGACGGCCGATTCCGGTGAGGCCGCATCCGAAGCTCCGGCCGAGATCAGGGATTCGGTTGGCAACGTGCTTGCCGATGGCGACACCGTCACAATCGCGAAGGACCTCAAAGTCAAGGGCGCCGGCGGCGGCGGTGTGAAGGTCGGCACGAAAGTGCGCGGTATCCGCCTCATCGAGGATGGCGTGGGCGACCATGACATTGACGCCACCGTTCCGGGGTTTGGACGGATGCAACTGAAGTCCAGCGTGGTGAAGAAAGTCCTCTGAGTGGCTGATTGCGGGTAACTCACTCGCAGCCCAAGTAGATGCGGCACGATGCCGGCAGTCGAACGTGGGCATAGGGACTGCCATGCTTGTTACATGGCACAGCCCAATGACCTCCTCGCTTTCCTCGTCGACGCTGACAATGTGCCGCCGTCAAAGATCGGGGCAGTGCTCGCCGAAGTGGCACGGCTCGGCACGGCATCGGTCAAGCGGGTCTATGGAGACTGGACGACGCCGAACCTGACCAGTTGGAAGGCTGCCGCGAGCGAGCACGTGATCCAGCCGATGCAGCAGTTCGCCAACACGAAGGGGAAAAACGCGACCGATAGCGCGCTCATCATCGATGCCATGGATCTCCTGTACACGGGTCGGTTCCATGGATTCTGCATCGTGTCATCTGACAGCGACTTCACCCGGCTTGCGTCTCGCATTCGAGAAGAGGGAGTCACCGTCTACGGTTTTGGGGAGCGGAAGACGCCCGAGGCATTTCGAAATGCGTGTGACCGTTTCACGTATCTGGACGTGCTCGACGAGCCGGCGTCTGAAAGCACCTCGGCAGAGACCACCCGGGTCACCCCCGCGAAGTTGCGCAGCGACACCAGGCTCGTCCATGGGTTGAGAACCAGTGTCGCCACTGCCTCAGGCGAGGAACGTTGGGCGAATCTCTCCGCCGTTGGCCAGTTGATGCGCAAGCAGCATCCCGACTTCGATTCGCGTAACTGGGGTTATGCGAAGCTCTCCGACCTCATTCGAGCAACGGAACTCTTCGTTGTGGAACCCCGACCGTCCGGCGGCCTTCAGATCCAAGACAAGAGGAAGATCAGCGAGTAAGTCGACGCGCTTGTATCGCACGTCCGGCTGCCAGCATTGAGTCGCCCGACAGCCCGGGGCACGAGCCAGTGAGTCGGGTTACGACTCGGCATCTAGAGCCGCGGCACCATGGACTAAGCACTGGGAGCGATGACATGCTCCAAGCATGGGAATTCTGCAGCGCAGGACACTTGGCGCCATGGCTGTGATCTCAGTAGCGGTCACACTTGTCGCCTGTTCGGCGCCGTCAGTTCAGAAATCCTCTAGCGGTCGGCTAATTGCCGTCTCCGGGCAGGCGAGTGACGCCCAAGAGGAGGCGCTTGCAGAGGGAACAGTTGCCTGGGGTCACGGTGAATGCATGGTGGTGGAAGTTGGAGAGACCTACCTCATCATGTTCCCGCTGGGTACGACCATTGGCGACAACGACGAGGTGACCCTTCCCAACGGTCACGTCATGAGCGCTGGCGACGAGGTGGCACTTGGGGGTGGCTTCCACTCGGCAGACACGACGAGGAGCAACCTCTCGGCGATCCCCGACGAATGCCTGACTGAAGAGGTCTTCTGGGCAAGCGGCGAGGTGGCCGAGTGATCCGTCGACCGACAGCCCGAGGCCGCTCTCATGCACATTTGCGTGGTAATCCGGTGGAGTTCCGTTTTGCGGTTACCAATTCAGGCAAGAGCTAAAAAATAGGCTTGGCTCTGGGCTTTGTGTCCTTACGGTAGAGAATCAGCCTGGGCGCTTGTCGCGTCTAGTCTCGCCAAGTCACGCGCTAGTGCACGCACCTCTATGAAACTGTGTACTTCTGTGTACTTTCGGCTACCATGGTGTCATGACTTCAGTCCAGCCCCTTAAGATCTCGTCGACCGTTGCCGCCAGGCGTGGAGTGGGTTTCATCACCACTCAAGCCCAGGAGCGACCCGTGACACTGACGAGTCACGGCAAGCCGGTCGCCGTGGTGATCTCCGCAGCGGAGCGCGATGAGCAGCGCCGACTGCTGCGTGAGGTGGAGTTGAAGGTGCTGAGCGCTGCGGCAAACCTCGTGGCTGATCGCTCTACGATGCTCTCCACGAGCGACGCGAAGGATCGTCTCTTTGCCTCCAGTTGATTCATTTCCGGATGAGCAGGCTGAGGTCGTGTTCACCGAGGAGAGTATCGACTGGCTGATCGAGAACGTCACCGCGTCTCAGCGCGAGGAAGTGTTCGACACCATCGTGGGCCTCTTTCTTGCGCCGCAGGGAAAGCATCCTCTGTCGAACCAGAGCAGGACGAACCTCGTCGGCTTCAACACCGTCGAGGCGGCGCAGCGTAAGTTCAGAATCATCTACCGAGCGACGGTGACGAACGGTGTGGGTCTCATTGAGATCATCACCATCGGCCAGCGCCGCGACGAAGAGGTGTACTCCGCGGCCGATTCGCTGGTTCGCTCTGGGAAGCTCACAGAGGCGGAGCAGACACAGATCTGGGATGCGATGACTCTCGTCGAGGAGACGAAGGCACGCATCGGGCTCGAGGACTGGGACTACACCGAGGAGCCTGCTCCCGAGGGGCTCGTGAAAGCTGCAGGTGCAGCTGGTATCGATGAGGCCTTTGCGAAGCTGCTGTCCAAGGACGAGCTTGTGGTGGCGATGGCGGCTGCGTGGGAGAGCGGCAAGCTCGACCCCGATGCCGGGATGGCTGCCGCGTTGCAGCGGATCGCAACGAGCACGAGCCCTGATCGGATCTTGGCTTTCAGACGCAAGGATCGCTGTGGCGCGATGATGCCCAAGCTTGGGAAGCCATGCATCCGCACGAAGGGTCACGCCGGCGCTCACCGGGGGAGCCGGTAGATAAGAAACGCCCACAGCCGTGATGCTGAGGCGTTCGTCTTCGTCTTAACGCAAAAGCTCCGGCTCCTCTTGGGTGCCGGGCCAGTCTTGTAACTCACCTGAGTTGGACTCGCAGAACTTCTCTCTGCTGTGCGCTGAGCGGCGGGGCGTCTGCGACAAGCTGTCGGATGCGTGCAAGGACGGAGGGTGTGAGGATACTCATGCCTCGGGCCTATGCAAGGGGGTCCCGTGAGGCGGCCAGGTCTACTTCTGATCCCCTTAGCCCCCCACTGCTTCAACCACCAGAATCATCGAGAGTTTCCGTGGGCTGCGGCACTGGGCCAGCCAGACCTCGAGATGTTTGCGGAGGAACTGGTGGCCATGATGGTGGGCCCGAAGAAGCACAGACCTATGCGGACGGACTCGTGGGACAGCCGATCGACTAGCTTGACGATCGAGCAGAATCGTAGATAGGTCTTTCCAGTACTCCGCTCGGCGAGGGCTCCGAAATCTAGGCGTCTTCTGGGTTCAACCAGGGGCGAAGCACTGCCTCCGCTGAGTCCATAGCAGCCACGAACATCGCATCCACCTGTAGCTCGCGTTCGGCGACCGAGACGAAATCGCCGAGGTCCAGATCATCGACCGGGTCGGGAGTTAATAGGGCTCGTTCATCAGCCGTGACTAGGCGGAGCGGCGGGAGTGGATCTGGCTCAGACATGGAGGGATTTTAGCCGGGGTAACCACGCTTGGAGTGGGTTATCCGCAGCCTGGAGTACTACGCGGTTCAGGTGTGCTTAGCCGGTCGGCTATCTCGTCCGTTGCTCCCTTCGCTCTACCGCGCTTGCCCACACCCATGCGGTGAACACCTCGTTTGCGTGACCTGTCCAGCGAATCTGCACGGCCTTGTCCGTCCAGGCGATCGCCTCTGCGTCCGGCTGTATGGCGTTCTCTGGGAATCGAACCCAGGCACGCACCGGGATCGGCTGTGCGGCGCGGCGAGGTGGATGGTGTTCCAAGTCGAGTTCGGCGTCGCTGAGGCTGATCGGCTTGGCTCGCACTGTGACGGCTTCTATCGCTCGGTCGATGCCATGTCTCGGATAGCGATTGTTTTGGCCCATGTCCGTCGAATCAGCGGTAGGCGTCGAGGAGGAACCAGCGATCATCCCGGTCGAGCACAACGTCGAAGACCAGAGTGTCGCCTTCAGCATCCCGACCCTGGAACCTCCATCCCGTACGGTGTGCTGGCGGGTGAGTCAACGCCTCGTGCGCAGCGGTTGTTATCTCTAACCGGGTCGGCGTATCTGTCACCAGATACAACTTTCCTTGCCAGCCGAGAGATCGGGGGACACCGGCACGGGTCAGATCGATTGCGACGGTGTCCGCAACGCGGGTCATGGTCAACTCCAATCTCGTAGGTACATTCGAAGATGTGTTCGAATTGTACGCGTGGCGGGTGCGAAACACCAAGCAACGTCAGAGGAAGTGAGCGGGGCGGTCTTCCGCAATCTTTGCGCCGGTGGCGTTGTGACGACAGCGCCGACGATGAGACGGAGGCTGAGGTAATTGCGAACGCCCGGAAGCGCGAGGCTGTCGCTGCTGCGTCTTGCTGGACCTGCAACGGCTGACTGCGGACAGGGGCTGTTCAGTTCAAATGCAGAACGACCCGCTCCGCATCCCGCTGAGAAAGGCCGATCTCTGGGTCCGGTGCGATCAGTAACGCCTCGGGGTGACTTTGCGAGAGCGAACTGTATCTGACCGCCATAGGGATCTGGTCGTCTTCTATCCACGCTGTCTTGGCGTCCGGCCACTGCGCGACCAGCTTCTCGAACGCGTGGAGCTTCCAATCTGCACTCACATACATCCCGGCAGGACGCTCCGAAACAACGAACCCACCGGAGAATCGCCCGGCGAAGAGCTCTTCCAGGCGAGAGATCCGGAACCCCCACGAGGTCAGCCACGCCAACTTGATCCCCGGCCGCAGAGCACTTTGAAGCGTGTCCAGGATCTCGCTTGAGATGAGGTTGATCGGAAGGTCTCTTCCACTGCTGCCGAGCACCGTCGGCAGGGTGTCGAAGTTTCGATCAGGTGACAACGAATTGAGCACCCCATCGAAATCGCAGACCACCAAGCCCTCGACGTGATCGACGCCCGGTCGTGGCGGGTCGACGAGGAATGGCTTGGTGAGGCTCATGCCTCCATCTTGGCCGGTGCCACCGTCACCACACGACTCCCCAGGCTTCGTCCGCTATCCGGAGCACCTCGTCCGGGTCGGCTTCGAGCATGTCGATTGGTCTGATGTCGGGGTCGCGGATGTAGGTGGTGTGCCCGACAAGCCAGTAGATGACCGATGTCTGACCCACGTCGTGGCGCTCCGCCACCTCCATGAGTTGCTTTATGACGGGTTTGATCTCATCGCCGTCGAACTGAAACTTCGGGTATCTAACGGTGCCGGCGCGATCGAGCACCAGGCCGTGGGCTGCTGAAGCCGGCGCCTCTGCGACGGTGAGGAGCCCGAACTCTCGGTCGATGTCCCGGACGAAGAGCTCCGTCTGAATAAGTGCCTGCACGATCGGCGGTCTCTCCAGAGCATCCAGTAACTCGTGGAGTGTCGCACTGTCGAGCGGCGCCAGGGCGGTGGCGGTTCGTCGCAGACGCTCCTCAAGGTCTTTCCTGTTGGCCTCAGTCATGGGGAGAGCCTAGCGACGTCTCAGGATACCCACTGGGCCGGGCGGAGACGCGGCGATGGCTTGCAGTATTGCAACACTTCTGGCTTTCAGCTCTGAAATATTTCTGGCTTGCAAGCTTGCAGTATTGCAATATTGCACCGGCAAAGTCGCTGGTCAGAAGACGCTTCCAGGGTCGGCGGCAAGTGGGATGATCCAGGTATGAACAGGATCCAGCGCCTCCGATACGACCTGCAAGGAACGCTACGCCGCAGGGTGCACCATTTGAATCGGTTGCTGTCCTACCCGCTTGCCCGCATTCGTCAAGGACACCCCGAGCGGATCGATGAGCTGCGTTGGATTGCTGGTGAGTACAGGATCCGGACAGAGGATGGGTCCGTGCTGAGGTTCACGCTCGACCGGTGGCGTGCGCCCCGACCTTTGCTGCGCCGTTGGCCGGCACTTGGGACGGAAGCGTTGGATTTTGACTACCCCAAGCCCGCGATGATGATGAACGCGGCGCAGATTCGCGTTGGGGAGCCCGCGACGTTCATCGAAACTCGTAGCTCGTATCTATCGGGCCCTGGCACTTTTACAACATCGACCGTCCTGTCCCTGGAGCTAAGGAGAACGCACTGCGCCCGGTGCGAGAAACCATTGATCCGCGGTTGCTGCTGGAGGATCCATTGAACCGCTACGACTTGATGGAACTCGCACGGGATGGCCTCGACGGAGCACGCGGCGTACTTGCCGGTCTGCTCTTTCACATCCGCCTCGGACCTGCGGAGCCTGTAGTCAACGTCATGGCCGGAATGGGCGTGCAGGGGGTCATCACGATCCGAAGTGCGGGGGAGACAGTCATCCGGATAACCGCAGATCACAATCGATGGCCAAGGGCCATGGCTCGTCGATGGCGAGGTTCCGACTCAGGCAAGTCTTCCTTTGATTGGCCAGGACGAGCCGAGATGCAGCGAGGGTTCACCTTCACCTTGGGGGAATCGGGTTGGATGGAGGGCGCCGATGGGTCTTTCGGTCAAGGTTCAACGTGGACCACCAGCGAAGTACGAGGACTGACCGTACGCCGGGTGATGTGTCCAAAATGCGAGAGACCGTTCGTTCTCCGCGGCTGGTGCCCTCGGCGGCATCGGGGAGAACCGCTCGAGTCTGCCAGAATCTGATCATGTCAGCGGAGCCGAGATCAGAGCCAACCGCTCTGTCAATTGAGATCGCAGCCAGCCTCCGAGAGTCGATGGCCCGGTACCGGGTAACTAAGGTGGCGCTGGCCGACATGACAGGGATCTCGCTCCGGCAGTTGGCGCGGCTCCTCGCCGCGGAGCGGCACATGAGCGTTGAGCAGTTTGTCGCCATCTGTCACGCGTTAGGTACAAGCGCCCCCGCGGTTCTCGCCCTGGCAGAGACCGCAGTCCGAGAGCAGCACGACAGCTAGAAGCACCCGGTGCCGCATTGACTGCGGACATGTCCGCGTCGGCTCAGAAGTTCAGGTCAACCTCTGGACCGCTTCGAGGGTGGTAGACGCGAGATGGCATGAGGGCGAGCTTCGCAGCACCGAGGCGGCGCTGAGCTACGACGTCGGACCGGTCTCCGAACAGAGGGACACCCACGGTGACTGCAAGACCCAGGGCGTTACCCAGCGACACGGCGGGGGAGCCTTTCTCCATCTCGGTGACAGTGCGGGGCGACACACCTGCGCGTTCAGCAAGCTCCGCAGCAGTCCAGTTGCGGTGATGGCGGGCGAGTCGCACCTGCTGGCCGAGGACGATCGCAGCATCGGCGGCCGCGGGGCTCAGCTCAATCTTTTGACGCCCCATGGCGCAGTCTCCTTACTTTGCGTCTATCGGCAGAATACTCGAAAAGTATTACGGTGAGACGAACCGGCATCGCACCTAATCCGCCCTCGGCGGTCGTTCCGGCCCCAAACTGCTAGGGGCGGCACACTCTCGACGGGCGCCCGGTGACTATCGGAGCGCATGGAGCGAAGTTGGCGGCGCGCGCCTGGTTGGTTCGACCCGAACGAACCAGAGCCCCGGCGGGTTGGACACTCGCCGGGGCATTCTCCGTTGTTAGATTCGAGAGATGGATCCACAGTTGGAACGGCGTGAGGACCGGATGACTTTGGAACTGCACCGGCTGGTTGTCGACAAACTCGCGATCGACCCAGGAGCGGTGCTCGCTGTGGTGCCCGAGAACCTTGCGGTGCTTCGAGCAGGGGTGCGCGGACCGGTTGCGCACGAATGGCTTGACGACTGGGAAAGGCTCACCTCTACTGGGCCCCTTGATGAACTGATCGCCGTGATGCTCGGCACCGACCAGCGATCGATCAGCATGCGCCAGGTCGGGCCTTTCAACGGTGTGCTGACCCAGGAGGAGCGGATCGAGGCGATCCGGAAAGCTGCGAAGCCCTCATAGAGCTCGTGCCCTCCCACGCTGTAGTCGCTCTCCGGCTGGTGAGAGTCGGAACGCGAGGCGGTAGTGAAGATACTGAAGGACGGTCGTGCCGGGCAGCGCCCGTCCTAGCAGGAGCGTGTCCTCGCCGCTCAGATTCGGCGAAGGCCGACAAGCGCCTTGGTGATGACCTGGATCGTGGATCTGGCCGCGAAGGAATCAGTGCCCCGTCAAATTCGCAGGCTCAGATGATGCCGGTGAAATTGCGAGAGTGAGCATTGCGGATGCCCAACCTTGCGCCGACGTCGTTTGCGGCGATTCTGTGGTCGCTAGGGTGTTGTCATGCAGCCTGAGCCTGACTTGCCGGAAAGGCCAGAGGTCCACTCCCGCTCAACGTGGTCTACTCGCGCCTTCGCCTCCGTCATGCCGCGAGAGTGGCTAATTCATTCCCTCGAAGAGGATTACGGTATCGACCGCCGGGTAGAGGTCTTTGAGAACGGGCGCACGACCGGCATCACTTTCAACGTCCAGCTAAAGTCAACCGAACAGGGAAACGGACGGCGGCCGGCCACCCCCATCAAGCGCAAGACCTTGAACTACTGGGCACAGATGTCAGACCCGACGCTTGTTGTCATCGGGCACGACCCCACTGAAACACTCTGGTACCGCTGGTCTCACCTTTTGCCCTATGACGCGGACCCATCAACCGAGACCCGACAGGTGCATTGCGAGAAAATCTTAGACGGCGACTCGGCTGGCGCCTTGGTCGAGGAGGCGCGCGCCTGGCGGCTGGCTCGCGAGCTCCCACGCCATGTCCCTGTTAGCGTGTTCTTGACAGGGACTAGACTGTATGGCGAGTCCGCAAGCCCGCTGAAGACCGCTATCGCGCAGAAGCTGTCGATGCTCCCGTCCTTTTTCCGTGTCGTACACAGCGCGCCCAGCCTTCCATACCTGCAAGTGTCGATAGAGGACACGAAAGTCATGGTTGGAGTTCGAGGAGACGCCTCTCGACAGATCACATGGGGCCTGCCCGACCCAAGGGACTACAGTGCACTGGCAGCAGATGTAGTCGCTGCGCTCGCGTTGTCCTGCGCCGCGGTCGGTGCTGAGGACTTGTGCGTCCGATTGCTTGAGCTCGCCGCTCCCGAGACCCACACGCTCATGGAAGCGAACGGTTTCGGATACGCAATGCACCTTCTGACCCGGTACGGGGCGAACAGCACGGTGCTTACCTTGATCCGCCGTACGGCGGCGGTCGAAGATCACCCAGCGCGCGATATTGCTTTGGCGGCTGTCTCGTCCGCAAATCCAACCCCTGAGCTTCAGAAGGCGACCGCTTACGCGGTTCGCGACGCCGCACGGGCTTGGGCGCACCCCGCAGAGGGGCTATACAACGCGGGCCGTGCGCTACGTGAAGCAGACTCGGAAGAATCCCTTCGACTCTACGAGGAGGCGGCTGAAGCCGATCCGCGCTACCGCACTCGCGGGTACTGGTGGCGAGAGAAGGGCTCCACCCACTGGTCGCGAGGGGAGGAGGCCGAAGCGGAGGATTGCTATCGGCGAGCAGTCGAGCTCTCGGATCCTGCTGCCCAAGCGTACCTGGCTGATGTATTGATGCGGACAGGTCGGTATCGAGAAGCGAAGGACACGCTTACGGACGCGCCAATACTCGAATCACCAGAAGACGCACAGTGGCGACTGACGCTGAACGCACTCAACCTCATCGTTGATGGGCTGGGGATTGAGAGGCAGGAGCGTACAAGCCTCACCCTGCCTGACTTCAATCCTTCGATTGAGGGCGACAGCCCAGGCGCTCTGGAGGCGGCAGCGATGGATGCCATTCACGAAGATGCCCTGAACGGCGCGGCGTATTCCGCCCTGGCGGCCGCATGGAGGGACGAAGAGAACGAAGAGAAAGACTCGCTGCTCGCCTCGATGGCCGCGGCGGTAATAGTCAACACAGACCCGTACCTTTGGATGAATCTCATGATCCATACGTTGGACGATCGAACACAGGAGCCGAAAACACGAGTTCTAATCGCACAGGACGCCATGTGGTGTGCATGGAAGAACTTCGGCCCATCGTTCACAGACACGATTTTCGACTACCCACTACTGACAGACGAGGGCCGGGCATTCATCCTCGATTTCTTCGAGACAATGCGGCCAGCGTCCTCACCAACGGAGCTACGGATTCATTCCGACGAGGGTGACTATGAGTCGGTATTCATCCCCACTGAAGCGAAGAGAGCCACGAAAAGGTAAACAAGGGCGCTTAGGACTCGAAACGCAGACGCAATGGGGCCGTCCGATCGTGCGAGCGTTGATAATTACCGCATCCTGTTGGCGTGGCCATCTGTTCGGAGCGACCTCGGAACGCGGGGTCACCGCTATTGCCAGTCTTCTTCGGCCCCGACCAGTGAGTGAATGTCATGGCTGGCCGGTAGCATCCGGACATGACCCACTCAGTCGAAGAGATCCAGCAGTTCCGACGCGGTGAGCGCAGGCACCTGTTCGCTGCATACCGGGATGGCCGGGAGGATCTTTACTTCATCGAGAACGGTACTGCGGACGCCATCCGCGATTTTACGAAGACGACACTGAGATGCGCTGTTGCGGACTGTGCTGACCCAGACCTCATCGTGATCGCCCGAAGGACGAAGCGGCAAGGGTTTGCGCACAAGACCCACGGCGCCGGCAACCACGGACCAGAGTCCGAGTTCCACATTGCTGCGAAAGGTGTCATCCAGCGCTGGGCGGCCGCCCAGGATGCCACTGTGGTCGCCAGCCTAGAACGCGACCCTGACGGGACCCGGGCGCGGCGCACCGACGTCCATGTCGAGTGGCCAGACGGCTCTCAGGTCGCGTTCGAGCCTCAGTACTCGAACGTAACGATCGACAACTGGACCGAGCGACACGACTGGTACGAGAAGAATCAAATCCCGGACGTCTGGCTGTTTGGGCATGGCGGGAGTCAGCTCAGGACCTCCGGGACCGAAGGCTTCGTGAAGCTGAACGCTGTGCAACTCGCCGCAGCCCGCACCAGGCCGATGCTCTGGATCAACCCGCAGCAGGAGCAGGTGGCGACGATCGATGTGTCGTCGATGAGGCATTGGAACGGCACTGAACCGATCCGTGGCAAGCTACTGCTGATCCCGGTCGACGAGTGCGAGCTCACCAAGGAAGGGCTCACCCATCCGGAAATCGACCGTTGCCATGCACAGCTCACCGACCTGATCCGAGAGACAGAGGAACGGCGCGCTGCTCTTGTCCGAGAGGCTGAGAAGCCAGCATCAGACGAGTTTTCCTGGGCGGAGACTGCACCCACCACTCCTGTCAACACCGCCGTGCAGCAGAACGCATGGGATAAAGCGCTGAAGGCCCACCCGAAGGCGACGACGACTACAGCGTCCCATAAGGCCCGGCACGTTTCGGAGCGGCACAATACCGGGAGCGCAGGGGCATGGTCAGACTCCGCTGAATCTCGGAACCGTGCGCACGAGGCCGGCCTCCGATGGCTCGAGACCCCTGACGGTCAGGCGATGACCAGCCGGCTCGGCAGCAGCTGGCCTGCCGGGCTTCCGATGTGGCCGGTCCTGCTCCCGTTGCCGACCCACCAATGGCAGGGGTTCATCTACGAACGGTTTGTGCTCATGTGCGAGCCCGGCGCCGTCATGGATGAGAGCGCTGTGGTCGATGCGATCCTGAGCGAATTCGCCGGCAAGGAGATCGCCGGTGGTCCACCGCTGGATCTTCGTACGGTCCGTTGGGCGGTGAAAGAGTGGCATCAGCACGCTGCCGGAGTTCTCATCAAACGGCTCGGGTGTTACGAGTTCACCAGATTCCGGGCCGACGAGACACCCCCGCTGCTGCCGCGATTTCAGCTGCGGCCGTAAGCAAGGCGGCCCCGAGACGGCCGGTCTCGGTGGAGGTGGCTGGTCGGTTCACGCGAGGTGGGGCAGTGTCTAGAACACGATCCGCAGGCGTTCCGGCAGGGTGACCTTGCCGACAGCACCACGGGGCTGGCCAGCGACGCCGGTGCCTTGTCGGTTGGGTCGGGCTGGGGTTGGTTGTGGGACTCGAAGCCCTTCGCGCTGCGCCGGAGTGCCGATCAGATGCGTGTGGTCACCCTTCCGGAACCAGAACGGGGTGGCCCCGAGCAGCGCTTGATTTCGGAGGACCGCGGTTGGGTTGAACGTGTGCCAGGGCTCGAACGGGTACTCGTTCAGCAACGACCGGGACACCCACTTGCCGGCGCCGTGCACCTCAGGCTTCAGCGCGAAGTCGCAGCGCAGCTCGAAGAACTCCTTCGACATGAGATGACGGCCGGGGAACCACTGGTCCCAGGAGACGACCCCGATCCGGGCGGCGGCTGAGTCACGGCTGGTCCCAGGGAACTCGCGGAGCACTTCCGCGATCACCTTGATGATTTCAGACCGCGGGTCACGGCCATTCTTGAGTCGATCTGGGTGAGGCGCTGCGATGAAGATGACAACGATCCCGGAGGTTTCCAGGGGCCGCTCGGAGAGCAGCTTGGCCCATCGATGGATCTTGCTCTTGAGTGTTTTGGAGGCCGAGGCTGTGACCTCAAGGACGATCCGCATTCCATCGGGGCGGATCAGTACGCCGTCGGCGCGGCGGTTGTCGTGTCCCCTCATCGGCTTTCCTAGTCCGGAGCCTGCGAGGAGGTCGACGCTAGCCAGCTTTTCGCCGAGGACCCCGGCGATGTGCAGGTGCTCCGCTGCGCGCAAGGCCAGTTCTGCTGCAAGAACGTTGTGGCGATCGTACTGCCCTCCAACGCTCCATGGATATCCGCCAGTGACCTGGATAGTCTCCGGCCACGTGAGCGTCGGAGCGATCAGACGCTTGTAGGTGTCGGTGGCGCTGGGGCGATACAGGGAGCGTCCATCGAAACCCGCCTCTCCGGTGAGCGCGGCCGGGAACGTGGCGATGTCGATGAGGCCGAGACTGAACGATGCAGCGACCATTTTGGTGGTCGGAGTATCGAGCGCATCACACCCAGTGAAGGCGGCCGCCTGCTGCGCGGTGACCGTGCGCCAGGAGTCCAGAGCGCCCCAGAAGGCGAGGCGCTCCTTCCGGCCTCGCGGGGAGGTCAATACCTCCATCGCTTCGCTCTGATCGAGGAGGAACTTGCGATTCACCCGGGTGCCGTCGATGTCGGCGCGCTGCTGCAGCGACACCCGCGTCGACCAATACGCTTGCGCTCCTGGTGCCCACAACCCGTCCCAGTACGGGTCGCGCCGCATCGCGGTGGTGGAGTATTGCGAGCCATTGCGGGTGGGAACCTTCGAAGCATGAACAGCAGGCACAGGGTGGGAGCTCGGCGATGGTCCTCGGTGGGTTGTGGCGACACGCGGTTCAGCGTTCGGCGCACAATCCTCATGCGCCGTCACAGGGGGCGGGGAGGACTCCTGAGTGCCGGTTTGAGCGGCGGCACCCTGCGCGGAAACGGCGGAGAGAAAGGGATGTGGATTAGTCATGTAACCCAGCATGCGTAGATTTGAGCCACCTCCGGCGGTTCGCATGAGCTTCGGGATATACGGGTACTTAGGAACATGGACCCAGGTTCCACAGATGCCGTAAATCCCACGAGGAGATGGGCAGGGGAGAGTTGCGTCTTCCCTACATATACAGACGTTCAACGGTGGACAATCAAGCGGCGCCAGTCTGGGGTATCACTGTCTGGCCCATCTTCCTTGGCCCCTGTCTGATCTCGCAATGGTTGGGAGCGGACCCCGCGCTCTTGCAGCGCAACACCCCGTCCTTGAGCGACAGACCCATTCGGGTGGCAGTCGGTGACGACACATACGATCTTGCGAGCAGCGTCGGGTCTGATGCGTCGAGGGCTGGCCCATCACCGCTGAGCTGTCGTCTGGTGGTACGACCAACTGTCGTTGTCGCGAACGGTCAGCCTGACCGCGCCGTCACCGTTGCTGAGCCAATGAGACGTGCCGTTGACTGGTGGCGCGCGTTGCGATTCGAGGGTGCTCTCGCGACGTGTACCGCCCCGCGACCTCGCACTAGCAACGCCTGCGAAGGTTGAGCTCCGGCCGGGCTTGGGCGGCAGTGGTCACCACCAGGGCAGGTCCGCTGTCCAGAGGGCTTCGCGCTGCGCAGCGGCACTGCACTTTTAGTAGCACCCCTCTTAGTAACACCCGTTGCCACTTGCTTATTGCGAACGATTCGAAAGGCGTGCGTGAGCGGCTACCGCCGACTCGATCGCGGCATAGGTCGGCTATCGCCGGGTGCTCCGCTCACGCTGACAGGAGTCAGAAAGGGCGCGCTCGAAGCTTCTATTCGACTGCCTGGCTTCGAAACTCCCACCTCCTCAGATATTGCGCATAGGTCTCACGGCGAGGGACCGACACCAGTCGATCCTCTACACGCCGACCACTCGCTTTGTGCGGTGGCAGAGAGGGACAAATTGTCCAACCAAGAATCAACACAGGATCACGACTCGGACGAGGCTGCTCGTGCGCGGCGACCCGATGAGGCGGTGTCGCCAGTAACGGGTGCCGCTGACGTGACTGGCGCAAGTCCGGAGCTGGACGCGGCCAATAGCGCTTCGTCTGGGCCGCTCCCGGAGCTGGCTAAGGAGGTCGACCTGCCACCGTTCGTGTCCGCCGACTACTCCGAATTCATTACTGGGTCCGGCGCGGAAAAGCTCGCTGACTCCGGCGTGGCTCCGCTGGTGGCTGCCGCCCGCGGATACAAGCGGCTCGACTCATCGAACTTCGCCCCGGAGATGCGCCTGATGGGAGTGCAGGGCGCAACCAAGCAGGGCATGCGGTTGAGACGATCGTTGAACGGTCGTGGCAACGGCATGCAAATGCCGTGGTACTCCCTGGCCGACATTCAAGAAGCCGACAAGACCGGTGAGTCGGCGATCCCGTTCACGTTCCAGGTGCGCCCCGACCGCCCAGAGAACAACGTCCATGGCAAGCCCGTGAAGTACGAGTTCATCGCCGGTAGCGGTACCCCGCTCGATGCCCACCCCACAGTTCCGGCCTCCTGGATCGACACAACACCGGTGGTGATGATCACCGAGGGCCTGCTCAAGGGAGACTCCGCTCTCACTGCCTACCTCCACAAGCACGGTGCCACCTGGGCGGAACTCAGCGACGGAAGCGAAGGTGCAAGCGAGCGCCTTCTCCAGCTTCTGAGGAACATCCCGGAAGCGGAGCGCATCCTCATCGTCTCCATCGCCGGGATCAACAACACCGCACAGAACCCGGCAGACTGGCGCCACATCAAGCTCCGGGGGCGGGAAGCATGGATCGCGTTCGACGCCGACCTCGACTCGAACATCCACGTGTGGCGAGCGGCGGCAAAGCTGTGGGAAAACCTCGAGGCACGAGAGAACGTCGACCGGGTCCGACTGCTGTCACCGAAGGTGACGGTGAGTTCTGGGATCGAAAAGGCCGGCATCGATGACTTCCTCGCCAAGGTCGGCACCTGGGACGACCTGCTCCTCCACATGACCACCGGTCTGCCCGAGGCGCCCGTCGTCCACGCTGAAGACATCCCCGGCTCCTGGCGGATCTCTAAGGACGGTCTGTCCACCGAGGAGTGCGTCCCAATCAAAGGTGGCCCGAACGGCGAAGTCACCGCCTACCACTGGAAAAAGGTGCTGAACTTCGGCGGTCGTATCGCAGTCAGCGAACAGCGCCGCCAGCCCACCGACGACGAACTGCGCACCGGAGAGTACAACGACAACGTCCGTGCCCATGAGATCGAAGACACCCAAACCGAGGTCGAGATCGCCTGGCTCAACGCCGACGGCCAGGTGGTAACAGCGACGGTCACCGGACCGGAGCGTGTGATCTTGAATGAGTTTCCCCGAGAGTGGGCCCGTAAGAGCGAGGTCAGCATCCCATCGGCAGTGTTCCACCTCCCAGAATGGCCACCAACCAACAGGGACGCTGAGAAGTGGCTGAAGGCAATGAAGAGCCACCGCGACGACGAAATCGTTAAGCGCACCCGCTGGATGCAGATGGGGTGGGTGCCAGTGCCGGGCGGCCACCCAGTGTTCCTCATCGGCGACCAGGTCGTCGGCGATGCCGCTGAGGGCGCTGCCATCGGAGGCGTCGATAACCGGGAGCTGAACGTGGCCTCGAAATACGGTGTCGGGGAGAAGATCCCAATCGGCGACTACGACGACCCGAAGTATCGGGAAAGAGTCCGGGTGGACCTCGAAGCGGTCCTCGACGCGTACGTCCGAAACAAGCCGTTCACGGAAGCCTCGACCACGGCCTTGATCCTCGGTGGGGCGCTCCGCCCGGTGGTGCCGCTGCGCCCGAAGGCAACCATCTTCCTGTGGGGGCCGAAGGGCTCCGGTAAGAGCTTCGGCGCTCAGCGGATGATGGCGTTCTGGGCACGGAACAAGAACTGCTGGATTGACCAGCTGCCAGGCTCCGCAAAGGACACCATCACCTACATGGAGCACTGTGTCGCACGCACCCCGATCTGGGTCACGGATGACATGGCGCCGTCCGAGGTGAAGGCTCAGGCTGAGGCTGAGAACGCGAAGCTCGCCGACCTGACCCGGAACATCTTCAACAACGCGGCCAAGGGCAGGATGAACGCGAACATGACATCTCGGGCCTCGAACATGCCGATCGCCCAATTCGTGATCACGGCGGAGCACACCCTCACCACCCCGTCCGTGAAGGAGCGTCTGATCCCGGCGTTCCTCGGCCCGGGCAAGCTAAACGAGTCGCGCGACCCAACGGACGAGTTGGAGCGTATCGCGTTCGAGGACGGCACCCCCGCTCGCCTGACCGCGCACCTGATCAAGTACGTCATCTACACCTCAAGCCGCATGGACGGCGGATGGGCGGCCTACATCGAAGAGATGCAGGACCGGGTCCGGAGCATCCAGAACAAGGTCCAAGTGATGATGAGAGAGCGAGGCACACCACCCGGCTCGCTGAAGCGTGTCTCCAGCCTCGCAGCGGACATCATCCTCAGCATCTCACTCCTGCACAAGCTCGCGATCACGGTCGGAGCGGACGCGAAGACCATATCGATGCTGACCGACAAAGGCCTCGTGAAAGACCTCGTCAACGGCGTCCACAACGCCCATATGGACAACCAGCAATACACTCCGGGACGCTCTACACTCCGTGCCGTCGCAGCCCTCCTGAACTCCGGTCGCGCGCACGTCATCAACGCAGCAGTCCCGTCTATCCCGCCCGTGACCGACGACCTGACAGATAACACCCTGGTCAACATGTCCCTCGGCTGGGTGAACAACACCGGCAGCGAAGGCGGTCTGAAGGCGGGTGGAATCTGCATCGGACGAGTGGTCAACTCACCCAAGTTCGGCCAGCTCATCCTGTTCTTCCCCGACGTCGCTTTCAACGCTGCGCAGGACGCGCACTCGGAGATGATCCAGCACGGTCAGCAGCAGACAGGCGCCTGGAATAGTGTCTGGGATGAAGGGCTCACGCCGGAGGGACTCACCCGGACAACGCCAAAAGGCAAAGCGCCGCTCAACACCTGGAGATTTCAGGGAATATCTGGCGTTCCGGTCGCCGTCAAGGACCTGCTGAAGCAAGGCGACGAGACCAGCGACTACCTCGAAGACGACCAGAACTGAACTGAACTGAGCTGACCGGCGGGCTTCCCACGCTTGGAAATCCACCACCTATCCACCCGTTTTCCTTCCGTTTCTACCGGCAGGTGGATTGTTCCAGCCCCGCCAATGCTGGGATGCGGGCACCTCGAAGCGCCATTTCAACCATTTCAACCAACAAAAGCACTCCTACATAGGAAGACAAGACAGTGTCACGTCAGTAGACACACACTGACTGAGTCACTAGGTAGTAGTAGAGAAGTTGGTTGAAATGGTTGAAATAGGTATTCCAATACCTTGCTTGCCTTCATTCGATAGGGATATCGGCATCCACCAGTTGGTGGAAATCTTCGATGCCGCGGTTGAAACCGGTGGAAATCCGGGGAGGAGGGAACAACGCCAGGGCCTTCATCGAGTCCTGACATCGTTGCCAGGGCCGGAAAGCTCTTTCAGGTAGACGGCGACACACTCTCGCCACGGCTCCGGTGACAGTTCAAATGTGAACATCCATGAAACCCCGACAACCTCAACATTCGGTCCGAAAGACTGGGTTCAACGCTGGGCGATCGCCCTAACCACTCCTCTCTACCCTCTGCGCATGCGAAAAGAGATCGACACGGAGATGCGCACCTTCGCCAGGAGGATGCCCGAGTACCACTCCGTCCTTATGGCTGGACTGCTCCACGACACTATTTCAACCCTTGACACCGACGACCCTTTCCGCCGCATGTACAGGGATGGTGCCGGTATTATCCGAATCTCCGGCGGAGAAGCGTTCGGCTCCTGGCACAACGCGACCGACATGATGCCGGCATCCCACGCCGACATCGGACGTGACATCTCCCTCGCACCGATGACGGAGCCGCTCTCGGACGAGTCCGTGGAGATCTTCTTTCGCGCGTCCCACTCTTGGGAGCGAACCCGCGACTACTTGGAAGTGCTGAGCCTCCGAAACAAGACTCTGGAGCTCAACCAGCATGTCTTCGAGGCCGCTGAAGACGCTATTCGGTGGGGGCTGTTGCGCCGCCAGGCTTATGCACTCGACGACGGTTTCTTCCCGTTGGCGGCTAAGACCTGGGCCAATCGCGTCACGAGGATTGTCAACGGTGAGCCGTTCGATGAAGCGAGGATGCTGCGGCTGCGCTCAGGTTCCGCAACGGCCCCTGGTACATACGAGGCGTTGACGAAGGCAGAGGATCGGGGAAGGTGTGTGCCAGTCTGGCGTGTCGGAGAGAGCTCGCCTTTAAGCTAGAGTGCTCGCCCTCACAATTGGCGGTTTTTGTTCGCCAGGTTCGCCAATGGCTGGCGCTCCAAGTCGCTGAACGATTGGTGAGTGGCGCTAACCTTCCTCCGCAAGCGTGATTGCCGCGTTGACTGCGGCTACCACTTGGGCAAACGAACCGGCAAGGCGATCTGCCGCGGCATGCATGGCGCTCCTTCCGAGAATGAGAGCCATCAGCGCTGGGTCGGCACACGCTCGCGGTGCCGCTATGCATACCGGTATCTCCGAGCTCATATCTCGGGCAATGACGGAACCGAACACGGAGTTGGCGAACGCGACGTACTTCACGGTGTGCGCTTCATAGGTTGTTGAGTCCATGGGCGAGCAGGCACAGTAGCCTGCTCCGCCGAGCGTTAGTAAGGAGCGTGTGCGAACGTCCTCAATGAGACTCCGACGGCTATCCGAGTCATCTGGGCCGAGGCGCGCCGTCACCACGATCAGATCGATGGTTCCTTCGAATAGCGCTTGCAGCGACGCCTCCGTCGATACGCGTTCGACTAGCTCGGCGGGCTCCCATACTTGGGCGAGCGCTTGGCCCACATTCCAGCGTCGGATTGGATCCATGGTCCTCAGGTAATCCAGCGCACTATCGAAAGACATATTCACCATTTCTTTGGGCTGGATTCCCGGCCTGACTAGGCCCCCAGCGGAATGTCGAAGTTATCTTGAGCATCCGACATGCTTATTAATTGCTGACCCGCGCGATACTGCGAAGATTTGCTGAGGCTCATAAGTCTCTATGAGTCGTCCGCCTCGATAGGCGGGAGCCAGCGGAGATTATCTGCAAGGACTTTCGCCGACCGGTCCAATGCCTCATTGGACAAGCCCATTTGGCTTAGGACAAGGAGGGTCAGTACCGCTCGAGTCTGGAGGTTGACGTGATCGAGCAACCGGGACCCGGCGCCATCGCGTCGGTCGATATGCGAACCCGTGTGGGCGAGCTTGTTGCGCACTGCCTTCACTCCGGCGATCCAGGTCTTGCTGCTGAACCCGGCGAGCTCGACCCTCGCAGGTGTTATTAGCGCGACAAGCTCGGTGAGACGAGTGTGTAGGGTTGGCCGATTGTTTTTCATCGCTTCACGAAGGAACTGTCGGAAGGGTCCGTTCGCTTTACCTGGAAAGGCTGCGATCAATGAGGGTAGTTGCGCCTCGAGATAGCCAACGGGAAACCTTGTCTTGGTATCTCCGAGGGCACTGTGTAGATGTTCGGCGGCGGCCATGGCGGAGGAGGTTGAGCTTTCGAGCACACCGCGCGAGGCGTGGTGGTACATGACGACCACCTGTGGGGCAGGGAACAGCTCATCAACAAGTTTCCACCAGGAAGTGAAAATATCGGCAGGTGCTGCGTGGCCGGCGGACAAGACCATCTGACTGGGTCGCAGGTGCCTCGTTTGGACGCCGTTATACGCGTCCTTCCGTATCACCGGGAGGTTAGGGCTGGAATCGTCTTGTTGGAGCCATTCTCCGAGCACGGGGGCGCCGCTCTGATACGAGAATGTTAGTAGTGCTCGCAGATCAAACACTAGAAGGTCATGGAACCGGGCGGGCGCCGGTGGCGTCGTCTCGAACACGACACGCACATCGTCGCCGGTGTGATTCATGATGGCGCCCTTGGGGAATGAGTCGTTTGTCTCCACCCTCATCGGGTATTCGATTGTCGTGAGAACCGTGTAGTCCGTTTCGAACTCATCTAAATGGAGGCCGCTAAGCGTTACGGCATCGAATTGAGGCAGCTCTTCGTAGGGCAAGCCGGATGAAACAGGGTCCTCGATGCGGGACCATTCGCGCAGGTCATGAAGTCGGTGTGCTGAGCGGCGGAACCTGACTGCTGAGTAGTCACCCAGGTGCTCGCCCCGTATGGCGTAACTGAACCGGCGAGAGTGCTTCGACGATCCATCCCGCGTTGGCTTGCTGGAGTGTTCTAAGTAGTTTTCGGCAAGGTCCCAGAGCGTGACCTTCTCTCCATTCTCTAGTTCGCCGTGGAGTGTTGGGCCTCGGCCCAGTTCAAAGACCTCCTGCCCGATCGGTGGCGATCGCACGGAAAGGAATGGGCTTCGCTTGAGGAAACGCAAGGTTCCCGGGTAAGAGAGTTCGGGGTTGTCCGCGGGCCACCAACGCCCGCGATACTTCCGTTTCGGGTCCCAGTCGGGAAGTGACTTCGGAGTCGACATGGGGATGAGTCTGCCAGAGGGGACAATTGGGGCGATCTTCTCACGTTCGACCCATGGCCCGTGTGCTTGTGCTCCATCGGTCGCTACACGGCGTTCGCCGACCTCATCGAGGTGGCGTAACACCGCAGATCTGCTCTGATCCTGACCTGACGGCTGCGCTCTCCAGCGAAGTCAGTGAGCCGTTAGACCAATGCGTCTGATTGCCCAGCCATTGCGCGGCCGGCCAGGTACCAACCCGAACCGGAGCGGGACTTGTTCCCACCGAGGGTGGACCTCCTGCCAAGGGCCATTGTCAGGCGCCGTTTACCGGACCGCTCACCCCGTGATGGGATACGAAATCCATGCGAGCGGCCATCGTCGCTGCCCGAAAGGAGCGGAAGTAGCCGACTACCTGACGGTCTTGGGAACGCTCCGCCCAGGTCACGGCGCGGTAGCCGAGCTCGCCCTCGATACAGATGAGACGGATGATTCCGTAACGCTTTTCAGTCGGACCCAGCATGATCCAAACTCCTGGCGCAGGCTCCGTCGCAGCAAGGATTGGATGCCAGACAGTCATCTGCTCCCTCCTTGATCTGGAGCAGCCGGCCTCTGCGATTTGATGTTATTCCCCGTGCGTCGTCGTGAAGTAGACGCCGGCAGCAGGTCCCCGGACATGTCGCTGATTACCGATAGCTTGGTTGAATCACTGCGCATCACCCCCGAGAGGCACCATGGCTGCGAGCATCCACGACATCCTGAGCGAGCTGCGGTCGGTCGCCTACGACGAGCATGACAAGGGCACTCGCTTTGAGCGCTTGATGCAGTCGTACCTGACGATCGAGCCGATGTACGCGGACGAGTACAGCGACGTGTGGATGTGGAAGGACTACCCGAACCGGGGGAGTCGCACCGACACCGGTATCGACCTGGTGGCCCAGACGCACAGTGGTGAGCGGGTGGCGATTCAATGCAAGTTCTACGACCCCTCCACCCAGGTCACCAAGCCCATGCTGGATTCCTTCCTGGCTGCCTCCAGCAAGAACTTGGACGGCAAACCCGAGTTCGCCGGCCGCATGGTGATCTCCACCAGCGACAACTGGGGTGGGAACGCGGAAGGCGCAGTTGAGAACCAGAACCCACCGGTCCAGCGCTTGCGCGTGCAGGATTTGGATGATTCGTCGATCGACTGGTCCCAGTTTTCGCTGAATACCCCCGGCGAGTTGACGCGGAAGCCGGCGAAGGAGCCGTTCCCACACCAGGTGAAAGCCATCTCTCGGGTCGTTGAGGGCTTCCAGTCCGCCGACCGGGGCAAGCTCATCATGGCGTGTGGCACCGGCAAGACCTTCACTTCGCTGAAGCTGGTTGAGGAGATGGTCCCCCTCGGCGGCACAGTGCTCTTCCTGGTCCCGTCGATCTCGCTGCTGGCACAGACGCTCAAGGAGTGGACTATCGAGTCCGCCGTGCCACTGCGAGCGTTCGCCGTGTGCTCGGATGTGTCGGTGGGCAAGCGCAAGAACGATGAAGACATCCCCGTCACTGATCTCGCCTACCCGGCGACCACCAACACCAGCAAGCTGATTGCGAAGTTCTCCGAGATTCCCGAAGGGTTCGGCGGGATCACCGTGGTGTTCTCCACTTATCAGTCCATCGATGTGGTTGCGCAGGCGCAGGGCAAGGGCATCCCTGAGTTCGACCTGATCGTTTGCGATGAAGCGCACCGCACCACCGGTGTAACGCTCGCGGGCGACGAGGAATCCGCGTTCGTTCGGGTGCACAACCAGGACTACGTCAAAGGCAAGAAGCGACTCTACATGACGGCGACGCCCCGCATCTACGCCGATGCGAGCCGGTCGAAAGCCGAAGAGGCTGGGGCCCTGCTCACAGACATGGACAGCCCCGAGTTTTACGGCGAAGAGTTCCACCGGCTCGGCTTCGGCGAGGCTGTTTCGATGGGGCGCCTCACCGATTACAAGGTTCTCATCCTGGCCGTTGACGAGTCCTACGTCTCCAAGCGGTTCCAGCGCCTTCTGGCCGACGATAACAACGAGCTCACTCTCGACGATGCCGCCAAGATTGTCGGCTGCTGGAACGGGCTTTCCAAGCGCTCGCTCAGCCCCGAGGAGTTCGCGCTCGATCCGGAACCGATGAAGCGCGCGGTGGCTTTCGCCCGGAACATCAACGAGTCCAAGAAGATCGCGAACCTGTTCGAGAAGGTTGTCGAGGCAGAGATTGAAGCAATCGACCGTGAGACCGACGAGACTGCCTCGGACCTGCTCGATGTTGAGGTGCACCACGTCGACGGCACCTACAACGTGCTCGACCGCAACAAAGAACTCGACTGGCTGAAACAAGACCCCGGCGCCGGCAACGCTCGAATCCTCACCAACGCCAAGGTCCTCTCGGAAGGAGTGGATGTACCCGCACTGGATGCGGTGATGTTCCTCAACCCGCGTGACTCCGTAGTCGATGTCGTCCAGTCGGTCGGCCGAGTAATGCGCAAGCTCGAAGGCAAGAAGTACGGCTACGTCATCCTGCCGATCGGCGTCCCGTCGGACATGGACCCGGCCACCGCCCTTAACGACAACAAGAAATACAAGGTTGTCTGGCAGGTCCTCCAGGCGCTCCGTGCCCACGATGAACGCTTCGATGCGATGGTCAACAAGATCGACCTCACTAAGTCCACCGAAGGCAAACTCTCGGTCATCGGCGTCGGAGGCGGAGGCAAGGGGCGGGACGACGACGAGAAGGATTACGGCTCGGTCACTCTCGACTTCCCCGCGCTGGATCAATGGCGCGACGCGATCCTCGCCAAGATCGTGCAGAAGGTCGGCGAACGCCGCTACTGGGAAAATTGGGCCAAGGACGTTGCGGGGATCGCCTCGGACCACATGACCCGCATCAAGGCCCTGGTCGAAGGCTCGGACGCCACGCTGCATGACGAGTTCGCTCGATTCCTAAAGGGACTCCAAGATAACCTCAACCCTTTCATTGCCGAACGCGACGCTATCGAGATGCTCTCCCAGCACCTCATCACCAGGCCCGTTTTCGACGCCCTGTTCGAGGGCTATGCCTTCAGCGACCACAACCCCGTCTCCCAAGTCATGCAGCGCATGATCGACGCGCTCGAAGAGCAGCACTTGGAGAAGGAGACCGAGAAGCTTGACAAGTTCTACGCCTCGGTCCGGACCCGCGCTGCCGGCATCACAGATGCGGCGGCGAAACAGCAAATCGTCAAGGAACTGTACGAGAAGTTCTTCCAAACCGCGTTCTCCGGAACCAGCGACCGCCTCGGCATCGTCTACACACCCAATGAGATCGTGGACTTCATCATCCACTCCGTCGATGACGCCCTAAAAGCTGAGTTCGGAGCAAGCCTCTCCGACCAGGGCGTCCATGTACTCGACCCCTTCACCGGAACCGGCACGTTCATCGTCCGGCTTCTCCAGTCGGGCCTGATCAAACCCGAAGACCTCGCCTACAAATACCGGTACGAACTCCATGCCAATGAGCTGGTGCTGCTGGCCTACTACGTCGCCGCGATCAACATCGAAGAGACCTACCACCACCTCACAGGCGGCGACTACTCCCCATTCGAGGGCATCGTCCTCACCGACACGTTCCAAATGAACGAAGCCGACGACGAACTCGACAAACACGGAGTCTTCCCCGAGAACAACCAACGAGCGGAAGTGCAAAAGGCCCTCGACATCCGGGTCGTGATTGGTAATCCGCCGTATTCGAAAGGACAGGAGTCCGGCAATGATAATCAGCAGAATCTGAAGTACCCGTCCCTCGATGCGAAGATCGCGGCGACATATGCGGCCCATTCAACTGCGCAGAACAAGAACAATCTCTACGACTCCTACATCCGTGCCATCCGCTGGGCATCCGACCGCATCGGCGATAGAGGCATCGTTTCCTACGTCTCCAACGGCGGATTCATCGACGGCAACACCGCAGACGGCCTCCGCAAGACCTTCGCCGCCGAGTTCAGCAGCATCTACGTCTTCAACCTCCGAGGAAACCAGCGCACCGCAGGCGAGCAATCCCGCAAGGAGGGCGGCAAAGTCTTTGGCAGCGGCAGTCGAGCAACGGTGGCGATCTACCTCCTCATCAAGAACCCCGACGACCCAGCTCTGGGTAAAGTGTTCTACCGCGATATCGGCGACTACCTCACCCGCGAGCAGAAACTTGAAGTCGTCCGCGCCGCCCGCAGCTACACCGGCATCGACTGGACGCCGATCATCCCGAACGCAGAAGGCGACTGGGTCAACCAACGCAACGCCAACTTCGAATCCTTCACGCTCCTCGCCTCCAAAGATCGCAATGAGGCTCGGAAACTCCGGTTCTTGAATGCACACTCCCGTGGAGTGGAATCTGGCAGAGACGCATGGGTCTACGGATCGTCGAAAGAGAACTTGATGTCGGGTGTCAAGCGCACAGTGGAGCGGTACAACCTCGAAGTAGAGAAGATCAGGAGCGGAGGCATAGTCGCGGATCGCGACACCGACGGGGCGGGCATCAGTTGGACTTCAACCCTCGTAAGCAGACTTGAACGCCAGCAGCCAATCACGGTAAGTCGGGACAACCTTCGCCGATCTATTTACCGCCCGTTCCAAGCTCAGTGGCTCTACTTCGGCCCTGAATTGATCCACCGTCCTGGTCAGCTCGGGGCGTTCTTCCCAGCGTCGCGTATCGAGAACTGGGGCTACTACATCACCGCGCCCGGTGCCGGTCACGCCTTCTCGCTCATGGCAGTACCGGCTATGCCTGACCTCGCATTTTGGGGGTCCGGGAGCGGGCAGTTCTTCGCTCGCTACAGGTTCGAGGCACGGGATGTCGATGGCGATCTCCTCTCGGCTCTTGACGATGACGGAACGCCCTACCGACGTGTCGACAACGTTACGGATGACATCCTTGCCGACTACCAGAGAACCTCCGGGCCCGAGGTCACGAAGGATGAGATCTTCTTTTACCTTTACGGCATCCTCCACTCGCCGGACTACCGCGAACAGTTCGCAGGCGACCTGAAGAAGATGCTGCCACGCATCCCGAAGGTCAAGGACTTCCGCACCTTCAGCGATGCCGGGCGCAAGCTGTCCGAGTTACACCTTGGTTACGAGACCGCCGAGCCGTACCCGCTCGACGAACAGCGCAGCGTCCAAGCGAGCTATCGCGTCGAGAAAATGAAATACGCCAAGGTGGGACGCTTCGCGGACAAGTCCACTGTTATATACAACAGCGGCGTTACTGTCTCAGGAATCCCCGATGAAGCGCACGAGTATATGCTCGGGTCACGCTCCGCGATCGACTGGATACTTGAGCGTTACCAGGTCAAGACGGACAAGGCGTCGGGAATCGTCAATGACCCAAACGACTGGGCGGAGGAACAGGGCAACCCCCGCTACATCCTCGACCTACTCGCCCGCATCGTGACGGTCAGTGTCGAGACGGTGAAGATCGTGAAGTCGCTGCCGCCGCTGGACTCTGTCGACTAGGAGCGAGCGCAAGCTGCTGCCATTGTCATCGTCAGCGTGAATGGACAGGCTCTCCTACGCTGCTAGCGCCAACCCTAGCTGGTGGAGAAAGTCTGCAATGTCCGTCTTCTTGTGAGTTGCTGTCACCGCTAGGCGACGACGGCCCGAATACGGTCAATGACAGGATGGCACCATGAACGAAGAGAGGCATCCCTACGACGAACTCCCCGAGGAGGAGCAAGCTACGGTTCGCGCGCGATGGGATCAAGAGGTGGCGTCGAGGCTGGCGGATCTGAACCTGGAAGCAGGGCTGATCATGGAGGGTCGGGACTGGGCTGAAGCGGACGCTGAGGGTCGGCTCGTGATCCAAAGAGCTGAAGGTCGCATGATCTCCGCTCGTGCTACAGCTTCCTGGGTGCGAACATCTCTCGAGGACGGACGGGTAGAGTCTGCCAACCGGGTCATCACGGAAGCAGCCAGCCGAATCGTCTTGTCGCACGGGGAGATCACGGACGACGTTGTGACCGAGCCGACCACCACAGGTGACAGACGCTACGACGTGTTGCTGGCCACCGTGTTCGCTTTCGCTCTGATGAAGCGTGGAGTGGAACCGCTGCCCTGGATGACTGCGCTGCCGGCACTATCCGAGGAGTGGCTTTTCGGTGGAGACGGAGGCGAGAGCCCAGCCTGGGTTCAGTACATCCGTGACCGAACCCCAGCCTGTTTCCTGAACAAAGGCATCCTGCTGCGGGAGCGGGATTTGATCGCGCCCTGACCCCTGGTCTCGGCTGGCGGTCGTGCCCCCCGCACCTCGTCGTGACCTCTAGTCTGACAACGTGACGATGCTGACACCGACGGCCGCCCGAGCATTCTGGCTTGCACTCCTGGACAACGCGGCGCGGATCACCATCGAGGCGGATGCTCTATTCCCATCACCACGCGCGCAGTCGCTGGTTGTCCTTGCGCAGGAGGAGGTGGGCAAGGCGGTCTGGGTCTACAAGTCGTTCTGGAACGCCTGGAGCGACGGTGACGAGACGCCGCGCGAAGTGCCTGAACTGCGCACACTGCGGTTCGATCACCTCGCAAAACTCATAGAAGCCTCCGACTTCTCGACCGTACTGGTCGAAGTCCCGGGCAGTCCAGTTCCAGTGGAGATTGAACTGGTGAAGGTCCACGCCCCGGAAGTGCTGGATGCCTATCTAAAGGGCCTCGCCCAGGAAGACAATGAGGCGAAGAAGAGGGGTTTCTACGTCGATCTCCGAGCGGACGGCTCGTTTACGGTGCCTCATGAGATTGACAGGCCACTCCTGAGGTTCCAGATCTGGCAAGCCGCTGACATGATCAAGTGGTTCTTCGTTGAAGACCAACTTCGAGCCAGCTTGACCGGCAGACCGATCGCCCCGACTGATGAGGTGGAGGCACTGCTCGCAGATGTCTTGGCTCGCGGCCTGGGCGATTAGGTCGGCAGGGCCGAACACACACCTGAAATTGGCTCGAAGCAGTTCCCCCAATCGGTCGATTTCGGGACATGATGCGGGGCGTATTCGCGTTGGTAGCATGCCCAACATGGCGATGACCGAAGCACAGCGCACAGCTCTGACTCAGATGCTCGACACCGCGGGCGACCTCGATCGATGGCGGCTCAGGGCCCACCGCGTGGAGGAACCCGAGCGGGGAAGCGATCTCGCGCTCGACGACGAAATTTTCCAGCGCATGGCGATCAGCCAGCTTGCGCGGCTGTCTCTCATCGCTGCGGGCGAACACCTTCGCCTCGCGCTCGATGCCATCAATGCGAAGCAGCTGTACCCCTCATCGCATTTCACTGTGCTGCGAGGGGCACTGGTCGGCGCATCTCAAGCCGTATGGATCCTGGGGCCACCCGATCGCAACTTGCGCCGGGAGCGAGGTCTAACCGTCCTCACCGAGATGTACGCCCAGATGGACAAGTACTACGGCTTCCTCGAAAGCACGCAAGTCGAGGCCGACGACCGTACGCGCCTCGACGATCAGCGGCTGTGGCTGAGTGAACGTCGTAATGACGTCGCCTCGATCAGGAACACCACGGCGACCCTCAAATTGACTGAGGTCATCGGCGCCGCAGCCGATCACGCTTTCACGGACACTACGTCTCGTGAGGCCGTCCGGCGCATGTGGCGCGAGATGAGCGCCGACGCTCACGTTCTCGGCTGGTCACTCTTCCAGCGGACAGCCTTCGGCCCGGCGGACCGCCGCACGGGCGTTGGCGAGGGGAAAGCTCCAGGAAGTCCGGAGCATGTCGCGGAGCCGTTCCTCGCCTCGTACCGACTACTGAGACTCGGGTGGTCGTTGTACGACCGCCGCTGTGAGGCACAGTAGCCACCACTCACTCCTAGGACGGATCGTGTTGCCAGAAACAATCGATTTCGGGTCGCGCGCAGCATCCGCTGTCGCGGGCACCGCAAACGCGGTCCGTATCGAAACCACCTTTCGGGAGAATCGATTTCGGTCCCTAGTTTTGGTCCCGAATCGCTGAGTCGAGCGCGCTCATGAGCTGCGCAACTCGTGAGCTACCAGACGGGGCGACCGGATATCGACGAAGTATCTCCGGCAGGGGTGGTGCCGCCCGAGCGGCTAGAACGCGAACTCCGTCGCCGTCCGTGATGCCTGTCCGCAGCTCACAACCCGCGCGGCGCAGGCGGCGGCGCGGAGAAGGTGCCCGACTTGCGATGCTTTCGCGATCGGGTGGAGGTAGGCGGCCGCCGCGGCGTCGCCACAGGCAAGTGCCGCGAGCTGGGCCGTCTCATCGGAGACGTCCTTGGCTGCGCGGTGTGACGCAAAGGCGGCCGTTCGTTGCAGGTTCGACCGTGGCGCGCCGTCGGCAAAGGTACGAGCCGCGTCGAGCGCGTCGCGAGGCCGTGAATCATCTGGGGCCACAGTTTCGAAGTCGGGAAGTAGTTCTGAGCGCAGTCGGCGGCGAACCGGACGACCGCTCGCAGCTCGTCCATCGTCAGATCAAAGTCCTCGGCTCCCATGTCCTCATTATCCCGCGACTTGTAGGAATCCTCAGTCGTCCGAGACTGACCGGTTACGGCCAGAGGGTACGACGGCGGGGAGGGGGGCTCCACTGCGTCAGACGAATAGCTGCGACACGAGAGCTGTTGCGGCCGAATCTGCCCCCGCGGAGGCTGCCGAGGTAAGCACCCCTCGCAGCGTTGGCAATAACCGCTTGATGACGGTCGGATCGGGATGCGGCTTCGCGCTCTCTTCAAGCACACCGACCGCCGATTCTCGCGCAACGACGGCTTCGTCCTCGTCGACGCCGTCCGTCTGTTCGATAATGGCGAGAGCTCGCCCGACTGCATCCGCAAGACCCTGATACGCCTCGGTCACAGGGACCTGCTGTGTGATGCTGCTGCCCTCAAGCGCCACGTTCATGTGGCTTCCGTGGATGATGATCGTGTGCCCAGATCCGGGCGGTGCCCGCGATCGGTGGGGAGCGGTCTTGCTGAACTTTACGGTAATGTGCGCCATCTCCGATGGCATACCAGGCGCATCCGCGACGTTGACTTCGTGAGCCCAGACGACCGCTTCTCCGCCGCGGGGGTCACTCCAAGAAAGCTGGTCACCCTCGTAGACCGGTGTGTCCACGTTGAATCCGACAGTCTTCGTCTGCACTAGCCCCTGCACCTCGACTACAAACCGACCAGGTTGTTCAGGCCCCGGCGTGATCTTTACCATCTTCGTACCGAACGTTGCACCGAACTCTTCGATGAAGGTTGTGCCACCCAACATGCTTCTTCCGTTCTCTGGAGCCACCTGCCCCGGTACGAGCCCAACATACGGTCAACCCCCGAAGCTTCCGCAGCTTTGAAGACTCTCGACTCGAAATCGATTGTTCGCGGTGCGGCGCTTGTCAAGAGTTAGCCTGGGCGACGTTTAACGACAGCAGCGTCATTCATCGCACGATCACGGTGATACTGCGAGCGGGTACGCCAGACTATGACGAACGCCCACGCTTGATCGAGCGGATGCAGCGGGCGTGAGAGGAGCACAACGGTGGCATTCGTCGGCAAGGCCAGAAAGGCTGTTCAGCAGTTCGACACTCCTGAGGAGATGTACCTGAGCTCGACGATGCCGCGCACCGGCAAGGCGGCGAAGGGTTTGTGGGTGCATCAGGGTGATGTGATCCGGTCATACGCCGAAAAGCACACGGAGACCGCTGACCTCGCGCTCGAGCTCCCGACGGGTACCGGGAAGACATTGCCAGGTCTGCTGATCGGGGAGTGGGTGCGCCGAAAGGGTGAGGGCCCGGTCCTGTACGCAACGCCCACGACACAGCTGGCGAAGCAAGTGGCGAAAACAGCGAAGCGGGAGGGCATCCCTGTTGCTTTACTTATCGGAAAACACGACGACTGGGATCCGGCCGACGAGATGGCAGTCGAGGCCGGAGAGATGATCGGTCTCACCACCTACAGCTCCATATTCAACACTCGTCCGTACGTCCCTTTCCCCCGACTCCTCATTTTTGATGACGCACACGCGGGCGAGCAGTTCGTGGGTCACAAGCACGGTGTCGACATCCGCCGATCCCGGGACGAGACCGCGTATCTTTCGGTACTTGCGGCGCTGAAGCCGTTTCTGTCCGGGCTGCAATTTCAGCGGCTGGAAGGTAACCCGGACCCCGGCTCGCACCATGCAGTGCGCCTCATCGTCCCCGCCGTCGACCGGGAAGCGTTGGCTGTGCTGGATTCGACACTGGCGAAGCTCAGAAAGCCACACAAATACGACCACGCGATGATTCGTGCGGGTATCGACGCGAGTCTCGTCTACCTGTCGTACAGCGGAATTCAGATCCGTCCGATGATCCCTCCCACATCTGAGAATAGGGTCTTCGCGCAGGCGAGGCAGCGCATCTACCTGTCGGCGACCCTAGGTTCCGGTGGTGAGCTGGAGCGCGCCTTCGGGCGAACGTCGATCGTCCGAATGCCGTTGAAGTCGAAGACGGCGCCACGGTCGGGGCGCCGTCTGTTCGTTTTCCCCGACCTCGTTGCCGGAGGTGACAGCCTTGCCCTCACGAAGCGGATCGTGGCGCTGACCGATAAGGCGCTGGTACTCAGCCAGGACACGGTCGAACGTGCGGAGGATGCGGCCGCCCAGCTCGCCGGTAAAGGCGTCCCAGTGCTAGGGAGGGAGGTGCTGGAGTCGGAGGGGCTCCAGGCGTTCGCGAAAGCGATGACCGGTGTGCTCGGCCTCGCGAATCGGTATGACGGGATGGACCTTCCCGATGACGCGTGCCGAATCGTGGTACTGGACGGCAAGCCGGACGCTGTGGGGTTGCAGGAGAGATTCCTGAGTGAGCGCGCGGAGGCGAACTCTGCGCTCTTGGAGCGGATCCGCACCCGGATCGTGCAAGGGGCAGGTCGCAGCACGCGGGGACCGAATGACTTCGCTGTTGTTGTCATCAGGGGTGCGGATCTCACGAAATACTTCGCACGGCCGGAAAACATCGCGGCTCTGGAGCCGGAGCTGCAAGCGGAGGTCCAGTTCGGCTGGGAGAACAGCCGCGGCGTCAGCGCGGATGACGTCGTTGAGAACGTCGAAACGTTCCTAGAGCACGACGAGGACTGGCGCACGGGTGGCGAAGAGAAGGTCGCCGAGTTCCTCGAGGATGCGAAAAAGGTCGAGCCCGCGGCTGCCGAGCCTCTGGGTAAGGCGGCGCCGCTGGAGGTGGAGGCGTGGCAACTCGCGTATGCCGGCGACTGGGTCGCGGCGAGCGAGAAGCTGCAGGAGGCAGTCACGCAGGTTGGCCCGGAAGCCACGCGCGGATACCGAGGCATGCTGCTGTACATCGCCGGCGTGTGGATGAACCTAGGCGCGAAGGATGAGACGCAACGCGCTAAGGCACGTGAGCTGATCAGGGAGGCGGGAATGGCCGCAAAACGCGGGACCTGGTTGCGCGAGATGATGCCGCTGCCTGGCGCGCCCGAGGTCGACCTGGCACCGATGGACGTGGTCGCTGTGAACAAGATCGTGGCGCGGCTGCGCGGCAAGCTAAAGACGGGTGCGCTCAGGACCGAGCTCGTGGAGATGCAGGCAGCGCTCGCGCAGGACGAAGCGAAACGGTACGAGCGGGGTCTCACCGTCCTCGGTTCGTTCCTTGGCGCCTCCGCCGAAAAGCCGAAAGGCCAGGCGCGTGCGGACTCTGCATGGGAGTGGGGAACCGCAATGTGGATGACGATCGAAGCGAAGTCGGAAGAACACGACGACGGACTGCTACCCGTCAAGGACGTCCGGCAGGCGAACACGCAGATGGACCAGCTCGCCGCCGACCGAGAGATGGACAGCGCGCCCGCCAGCAGTCCCATAATCCTTCTCTCGGACAAGCTCACGGTCGATCCCCAGCACGCACCAATTGCCAACCGGAACGTCTACCTGAGCTCGCCCGCTACCGTCAGCGAAATCGCGGGCGATGTTGCTGCCGTTTGGGCGGATCTCCTGTCCACCGCAACCGGGAAGCTGTCAGAGGTAGATCAGAAAAAGCATGTCCGCGCAGTGCTCACCGAAAACGGGTGTCTGCCGAGCCAGGTTATCGACCGACTCACACAGAGCCGGATCCGTCCAGGCGATTGAGCACCCGAATCTCAATGACCGAAATCGACCGATACCGGTCAGTTCGAGCAACTTCAGTAGAGTGAGTGAGATTCGTGTAACAACCCGTGACCGCAACTTCGCGCCATGCAGATCAATCGGACACGGTTATGGAGACGCGAGAACAGATCGTCCGGCTCTTCGAAAGCCGGCGGAATACTTTGGTGTATTAAGTGCGATCCCGCGCGTTACCCGAGGCGAAATCGCCGTACTTATTGGTGTCGCCGGAGATTCTCTTGTTCTTGGTTCGAGTCCAGGTACCCCAGCAAGTGAAGGCCCGAGAGATCGGGTCTTTTTTCTCGCCCGCATCAAACTCGTGAATATAGGTAATGATGTACTACCATCATTAGATGGAACCTCGCGTGCTCGATCAGTTGCTGGCGGTGACAGCTCTCCTTCAGGAGGACCTTGCCCGGTTTTTCGAGGGAACACCGCTGACGACCGCCCGCACCCACCTGCTGTGGGAACTCCAGCGCTTGGGCCCGTCCACCCAACAGTCGCTGGCGGTGGCCCTTCAGGTGAGCCCCCGCAACATCACCGGCCTCGTTGACGCGCTCGAAGCATCCGCCTACGTGGTCAGGGGTGACCATCCGACCGACCGCCGGGCGACCGTCGTGTCGCTCACGGAATTGGGCGAGCGCACCATGGCGAAGATGGCCGAAGACCACCGGATCCTCTCGCACGACCTGGTCGTCGGCCTCAATCACGGTGACGTCGATCAGTTGGAACGCAGCCTCGACGTGGTTATCGGTCGTCTCAAGGAGCTGATGGCGACCGATCAGGCGAACTCGGAACTGGGGGCGTCATGACCGTGACGACCGCCAGGCAGCGCCGAACGCCGTGGCAGAAGGTCGTCTATGTCGGCCGTCGTGCGATCAGCATGGAGATCGGCGTCTGGCTGAGCCTTTACCGGTTCATCTTCCGCCGACCGAACGTGCCGGCCGGTGCGAAGGGGTTCACCTACCACCGCCCGCTCATGTCGATCATGATCATCTTCATCGTCCTGTCGGCCGTCGAGATCCCGATCATCGACCTGATCGTGCACCAATGGCTGTTCGTGCGCATCCCGTTCCTCATTCTGGGAATCTGGGGGCTCACCTTCATGGTGGGTTTCCTCCTCGGCTACCTCACCCGACCGCACGCTGTCGGGCCAGACGGCATCCGGGTGCGCAATGGCGCGGAGGTCGACATCCCGATCTCCTGGGACGACGTCTATTCGGTGGAGCCGGACAAGCAGGTGGTCGAGTCGGCCAAGGAGCCGAAGGTGACGTCGGGCGAGGGGGGCGACACCCTGCACCTGCGGATTCAGAATGAGACCAACATCCTGATCACGCTTGAGCGTCCGACCGCCATCCGCCTCCCGCACGGTCCGGAGACCGTGCGGGAGATCAGGCTGTTCGCTGATGAGCCGAAGCAATTCATGGATGAGGTGCGCCGGCACATCGGCTGAGTCGTATTGCCGACTATGGCAGCTGCGGGTCCACCCCGAAGTGCTCAGCCAGCTGGGTGATCACCGACTGGGCTCCCTGGATGCTCACGGATGCCAGGAAGGTGCCGTCATCGACGTTCAGCAGGTCTCCCTGAAGCCGGTCCCACAACGGATTGGACTCGAAAAGCTCCTGCTGCGCCCGTGACGCATCCCCTTCTGCGCCATCCGGCGTGAACGCGCTGACCATGACCAGCCCGGCGTCCCCCTCGAGGATCTGCTCTGCCGACAACGGAACGAAGATCGACTCCGTGGTGTCCGGACCGTCGACTGGGCGGGGAATGCCCATGTCGGCCATGATCTCGCCGATGAAGGAATCGGATGAGTACAGGCGGGCCGTGTCTTCGCCGACGAACCGGATCAGCGAGTAGGTGAGCTCCGGATCCGCGGCCAGGATGGCGGCGCCGACATCCGCCGCCCGCTTCTGGTAGGCGGCAACCAGCTCTTCTGCCTTGTCCTTTTTGCCGAGCGCCTCACCGAGGAGAACGACGTTCTCCTTCCAGGTCGGGCCAGTGCTCTCCGAGAAAACGGTGGGTGCGATCTTCGACAGCTGCGGGTAGAGGGCCTCCTGGCGCACCTTGGCGGAGATGATCAGGTCGGGCTCGAGTTCGAGGATCTTCTCGAGGTCCGGCTCGGCCATGGTGCCCACGTTGACAGCATCCTTGGTTTCGGATGCGACATCGCCGAGGTAGGGCGCGAACGGGTTCGCCGGATCCTGACGGTACTGCGCGTAGCCGACCAATTCCGCACCCAGCAGCAGCGTGGCATCCACATAGCTCGGGTCGAGAGCGACCACGCGGATCGGCTTCTCGGGGATTTCGGTCGATCCCATGGCGTGCTCGATGACAATGGGGAAGCCGTCGGCGGCGGCCACCTCGGCGACTGGCGCACTGGCCGTGCTGCACGCAGAAACTCCGAGGAGGGTGGCGAGCGCGGCGACAGCGGTAAGGGACTTCAGAAGACGTTGTGATTTCACGTGGATGCTTTCGGTGTCGAACGAGGGTGAACTTAGGTAAGCCTAAGCTACATTGCGAGCTAGACTGTAGCAGCACTTGCCGCCTCGTCCAGAACAGCTCCGTCACAGGGAACCCGTGGAAAACCAATCGCCTCGCCGCGCCATCACTGCGCCCCGGCGGCTGGTGTTACTCGCCTTGGTGGTGCTCGCCCTGGGTGTCGCGATCATCGCGAGCGTCGCTGTCGGGAGTGCGCCATCATCGCTGGCCGAACTCTGGCATGCGGTCTTCAGCCCCACGGCCACCACCATGGATGTGACCATCCGTGAACTCCGCTGGCCGCGCACGGTGCTGGGAATCGTCGTCGGCGCCTGCCTCGGACTGGCAGGCGCCATGGTGCAGGGTCACACCCGGAACCCGATCGCCGACCCCGGGCTGCTCGGCATCTTCCAGGGCGCCGCCCTCGCGGTCGTGGCGACGACTGCCCTGGCCGGCACGGTGCCCTGGATCGTCCTGGCGATCATGGCCTTCATCGGTGCACTCGTGGCCAGCATGCTGGTCTTCACCATTGCGCACCTGGCCGGCCGGGGAGCGACCGCGATCACTCTGGTGCTGGCCGGCGCAGCCGTCGCCGCTTTGTGTGCCGCCCTGGTCACCGCGATCGTGCTCTTCAACGAGGCCGCGCTGGACACCCTGCGGTTCTGGCAGGTGGGCTCACTGAGCGGCCGCAGCGGCGCGATCGACCTGGTCTGGCCGTTCGCGCTCGCCGGAGGCATGCTCGCGATTGCCAACACCTCGTCGCTGAACGTCCTCGCCCTGGGTGAGGAGACCGCGCAGTCGCTCGGGGTGTCGTTGCGCCGGTCGCGCACCGTCGGCATCGCGGCGATCACGCTGCTTGCCGGTAGCGCTGTCATGATGGCCGGCCCGATCGCCTTCGCGGGACTGATTGTTCCCCACCTCGCCCGCGCCGTGGTCGGCGGCGACTACCGGTGGCTGATCCCCACCTCCGCAGTCGCGGGCGCCGCGCTGCTGCTGGTGGCAGACACGATAGGGCGTATCGTCGCCCGCCCGGGCGAACTCCCGGCCGCGGTGATCCTCGCGGTCATCGGAGCGCCGTTCTTCGTGCTCCTCGCCCGTCGCCGGAAGCTGGTCACCCTGTGACCGCGCCGGCATCCGCGCCGATCCGATCGATCCGCGTCTGGCGCATCGGCGACGCATCGCTGCGGATGGACCCGCGGGCAGCCACCATCTGGGTCGGAACGATTGTGCTGCTCATCGCTGCCGCAGTCGTGCACCTGGCGCTCGGCGGTTCAGTCATTGAACCTTCCGCCGTGGTGGCAGCGCTGCTCGGCGACACCAGCGATGCCAGCAACTACCTGGCGGTAACCGAGTTCCGCGCACCCCGAACCGTTGCGGCTGTCATCGTCGGTGCATGCCTGGCAGCGTCGGGCGCGATCACGCAAACCGTCGCCCGCAACCCGCTCGCGAGCCCGGACATCCTCGGTGTCACCTCCGGCGCGGCGCTCGGCGCGGTCGCGGTCCTCATCGCGGCCGGCGGGGGAGCGGCCGGGCTGAGCGGCGCGGCCGCCAGCGTGGGCATGCCGACCGCAGCCTTCACCGCGGGGATGGTGAGCGGAGTTGCCGTGTACCTGCTCGCCTACCGGCGCGGGATCGACAGCTTTCGTCTGATCCTGGTCGGGCTCGGGGTGTCCGGGCTGGCGACGAGCCTCACCACCTGGCTGCTGACCCTCGGTGATGTCTCCAGCACCGCCCAGGCGCTCACCTGGATGATGGGTTCGCTCAACGGCAAGGACTGGACCTTGGTCCAGCCGATGGGTGCCGCGGCGATCACCCTGCTGCTGGCCGCCGCGTTCGCTTCCCAGCGGCTGTTCGTCACCACCCTCGGTGATGACACGGCGATCAGCCTGGGCGTGCGGCTCGGCCTGGTGCGGGTCGTCGCCCTGACCATCGCGGTGCTGCTGGCATCGCTCGCCACGGTGGTCGCCGGACCGCTGGCGTTCGTGGCCCTGGCCAGCCCCCAGATCGCCCGATTGCTCACCCGCGGAGTCGTGCCACCGGTGAACGTCGCCATGGTCGTCGGGGCGATCTTCGTGCTTGTTTCCGACATCCTCGCTGCGCGTACATTGCCGGTCGCGCTTCCCGTCGGAGTGGGAACCGCGGTCCTTGGCGCGCCGTACCTCATCTATCTGCTGATCGTCGCATCAAGGAAGGGCTCATGAACGCTGGGATCGAAGCGCGGCTGACCGCCCGGGGACTGTCGCTCGGCTACGAAGGGCGGCGGGTGGTGGAGAACCTGTCACTGCAGGTCGCGCCCGGCCAGGTAACTGCGGTGATCGGCCCCAATGGCAGTGGAAAGTCGACCCTTTTGAAGGGCTTGGGCCGGCTGTTGCCCCCGGAGGCCGGGGAAGTCCTGCTTGACGGAGTGCCGCTCCAGCGACTGTCGACACGGCACATCGCTACCCAGTTGAGCGCCCTGCCGCAGAGCCCGAACGCGCCGTCCGGGCTCACCGTCGCAGACCTGGTCTCCCGCGGCCGGCACCCCCGGCAGAAGTGGTACCAGCAGTTCTCCTCAACGGATGAACGCATCGTGCTGGACGCGCTCCGGGCTACCGGGATGACCGATCTGGCCGACACTCCGATCGACGACCTTTCCGGCGGACAACGTCAGCGTGCCTGGATTTCGATGATCCTTGCCCAGGAGACTGACATCCTGCTGCTGGATGAACCGACCACCTTCCTCGACCTGGCGCATCAGGTGGAGGTGCTCGAACTCATCCGCGGACTCAATCGTGACCGCGGCTGCACCGTGGTGATGGTGCTCCACGACATCTCGCTCGCCGCCCGGTTCTCGGATCGCATCATCGCCATGAGGGGCGGTCGAATCCTGGCCGAGGGAACGCCGGCCGAGGTGGTCACCGAGTCGTTGCTGCTGGAGGTCTTCGGCCTGCGCGCGCAAGTCATCCACGAGCCGACCGCCGGCCGGCCGCACGTCATTCCCCTCGGTGTCGAGGGCCTTTACGGTGGTGCTGCCTGAGCCCGGTTACAGGTCCAGGGACTGGTCAGGCTCAAGCGTGAAGTACTCGCCCCCGGCCTGCTCGGTGACGGCACGCAGCCGATCGTTGGACTGCTTCTGCCCGATCTTCGAGAGCCCCATCTGGTGGGTGGGGAAACACCGCTTCGGCGCCACCGCGCTCACGTAATCCATCGCTTCGGAAATCTTCAGCCAGGGTGCGCCGGCCGGAGCGGCGAGCGTGTCGACCGGCACCGGTGGAACCGTGTACGAGTCTCCGGGGTAGAAGAGAAGGTCGTCCACCAACACGCCCACGTTGTCGACCACCGGAAGCGACGGGTGAATGACGGCATGCTTCTCGCCGAAGAACCGGAGGCTGAATCCGTCTACCTCGTGGTGGTCGCCGTCGGCGACTTCGATGATGGCGAACTCGGTAGCGGCGGCGGCAACGCCCGGCGGCCCGAAGATCACCGCATCCGGGTTTCGCTCGAGGATGCGGGAGAGATGCTCCGGTGTCCAGTGGTCGGCATGCTCGTGCGTGATGACGATCGCCGCCACGTTGTCGATGCCGCTCAGCGGGGTGGTGAACGAGCCGGGGTCGATGATGACCCGTTGTTCGGCCTTCTCCAGAACCAGGCAGGCGTGCTCTTGTTTGGTGACTCGCATTCGCCCAGCTTAGGCATCAGGGGCTTGCGCTGGATACCCCCTAGGGGTATATTCTACCCATGAGCCACGACGAACACGAGCATCATGGGCCTGCCGTCGACGAGCGGGCGGTGCACGGCGTCGCGTCGAGCGACAACGCCGGCCACGACAATGCCAGCCACACACAAGCCGGCCATGAACACGCGCGGCATGCTGAGGGCCACGACCATCATGAGCACCACGACCCCGGAATGTTCCGCCGCAAGTTCTGGCTGAGCCTGGTCCTCACCATTCCCACCCTGGTGTTCTCGCACGGCCTGCAGGACATCCTGGGTCTCGACGGCCCGCGGTTCCCTGGCAGCCATTTCATCCCGGCCGTCTTCGGCATCGCACTGTTCTTCTACGGCGGAATGGTCTTCCTGAAGGGCGGGATGCAGGAACTCAAGGCCAGGCAGCCGGGCATGATGACCCTCATCTCCCTCGCCATCCTGGTCGCCTTCGGCTACAGTTTCGCGGTCACGCTCGGCCTGCCCGGCATGGACTTCTGGTGGGAACTGGCGACACTCATCACCATCATGCTGCTGGGCCACTGGATCGAGATGGCTGCCGTGATGGGGGCTCAGGATGCCCTCGGCGAGTTGGCGAAGCTTCTCCCGGACACTGCCGAGGTCATCCACGGCGAGCACACCATGACGCATCCGGTCTCCGAGTTGAAGGTCGGCGACCACGTGCTGGTGCGACCGGGCGCTGCAGTGCCAGTCGACGGGGAGGTCGCCGACGGTGACTCCGAAGTGAACGAGTCCCTGCTGACCGGGGAGTCATCGACCGTGCGCAAGAAGGTGGGAGATCAGGTCATCGCCGGCAGCATCAACGACTCCGGGGCGCTCACCGTTCGGGTGACGAAGGTGGGCGGCGACACGGCGCTCGCCGGCATCATGAAGCTGGTGGCGGATGCGCAGGCCAGCAAGTCGGGTGCCCAGCTGTTGGCGGACCGCGCTGCCGCCCTGCTCTTCTACGTGGCCGTGGCCGCCGCGGTGATCACCTGGGTCGCCTGGGCGCTCCTGCAGCCGGGAGACCCGACATTCGTTCTCGAGCGTGTGGTCACCGTGCTCGTGATCGCCTGTCCGCACGCCCTCGGCCTGGCCATCCCGTTGGTATCGCAGATCTCGACATCGCTGGGGGCGAAGCGCGGCATCCTCATCCGGAACCGGATCGCGCTGGAAGCCGCACGTGAGATCGACGTGGTGCTCTTCGACAAGACCGGAACCCTCACCGAGGGCCGCCAGGGAGTGGCTGATGTCGTCTCCGCGGGCGGGTTGTCGGCGGATGAAGTATTGGCACTGGCCGCGTCCGCCGAGGCGAACGCCGAGCATCCGATCGGCCGTGCCATTGTGGAGGCGGCCCAGGAGCGCCAACTGGTCAGTGCCGGCAGGGCGAAGGAGTTCCAGTCGCTCGCTGGTCGCGGGGTCGAGGCCGTGGTAGACGGACGCTCGGTCACCGTCGCCAGCGCACGACTCGTGAACGAGCGCGGCATCTCCATCGGAACCTCGCTGGTACACGCCACCAGGGAGCACACCGGTGCGGGCAAGACAGTGGTCTACGTGGTCGAGGGCGAAACAGTTGTCGGCATGATCGCGGTGGCCGACGTCATCCGCGCCGAATCGGCTGAGGCGGTGTCGCTGCTGAAGAGCCGCGGCATCCGCGTTGCCATGCTGACCGGGGACTCGCACGAAGTCGGCAACTGGGTGGCCGCGCAGCTGGGCATCGACGAGGTCTTCGCCGAAGTGCTTCCAGGTCAGAAGGCGGATGTTGTCGCCAGGCTTCAGGACGGCGGCACCAGGGTGGCCATGGTCGGCGACGGCGTGAATGACGCCCCAGCGCTGGCGCGTGCCGACGTGGGGATCGCCATCGGTGCCGGCACGGATGTCGCGATCGAGTCGGCCGGGGTCGTGCTGGCCTCCAGCGACCCCCGTGGCGTCGCCGATGCCATCCGGCTGTCGAAAGCCACCTATCGCAAGGAGCTGCAGAACCTGTGGTGGGCCGCCGGTTACAACATCGTGGGCCTCCCGCTCGCGGCCGGCGTTCTCGCCGGGGTCGGCTTCCTGATGCCGCCGGCGGTCGGCGCCGCGCTGATGGCCGTGTCGACGATCGTGGTGGCGCTGAACGCCCAACTGCTGCGACTCATCCGCTTCGCCCGCGACTGAGCCGACCCGTCGAAAACGAAGGAGATCCGCCCGTGAACGGCGCGTTCAGCGTCAGAACGCGACACGAATGGCCGGATCTCCTTCGTTTTCGACTGCAGGACTCACCTGGCTGAGGGAGCTCCCAAGTCTCAACCGCTGCGGGAAACGGGTAGCGCGCACCGCGCAGTAATCGTTCGGGCTGCCTGCTCGACCACCTGGTTCTTCTCGTCGTCGGTGAGTGCCCATCCGCCATGGACCAGTCTTGGCCAGAACACCACCGTGGCGATCATTCCGAGGAACTGGGCTGAGATGACGTCGGCGTCTTCCACGTCCGCAGTCCCCGCGACGTGTGCGGCATGCAGAAAGTCTGCGAGTGCCGCGAGCACCGGGAGCGTGCCGAAGTCGAAGGTCCGCTCCCGAAGTTCGGGGAAGCGGGGCGACTCTGCGATCACGATCCGCATCAGGTCGGCCATGCCTGGTCGATCGAGCAGTTCGACGTAGGCCTTTCCCAAACTGACGAGTCCTCCGAGGAAGTCTTCCGGATCGGGGGCGCTCGGCGCGCCGCCTGGCACGCTTCCCGCCGCGAGGACGGTCGCTTCGAACAACTCCGCCTTCGTGGGGAACTGCTTGAACAGCGTGGCTTTGGATACGCCGGCGTATGTGGCGATCTCGGCCAGCGATGTGCGGTCGTAGCCGTGCTCCAGGAACGGGCGGGCGGCCGCAGCGAGAATCGCCGCACGATTGTCCGCAGCGATCTGCCGGTGGTATGCGGAGAGCTTGCGCGTCATCGTTCCAGTATCCCACTGAGGTGAGCCACTTGACTCACCTCAGCTGGACGGATATCTTTCGATGTGGCGAGTCAGCGGACTCACCTCAACGAAAGGTCAAACATGTCACAGGTGATGATCCACGCGACGGTGTCGATTGACGGGTTCATGGCGGATCCTGCCGGAGAGATGGACTGGATGGACGGGTTTCCGGTGGCGCCGGAGGACGCGGAGATCGTGGGGCGGATCTGCGCCGACATTGGAGCCGTCGTCGGAGGTGCGAACAAGACCCAGACGATCGAAGACGGGGAGATCCCGTACGGCGGGTCCCTCAAGGTGCCGGTGTATCTGATGACGCATAGCGAGCAGGAGCCGGTAGAGCGCGACGGCACCACCTTCACTTTTGTGGTGGACGACGTTGAAGAGGCTGTGGAGCGTGCTCGACACGACGCCGGAGAGAAGTGGGTGAGCCTCCTGGGCGGCCGCATTGCGAGGCAGTGCCTCACCCTCGATCTCGTGGACGAGATCCAGCTGCACGTCGTGCCGGTCGTGCTCGGCGAAGGGATCCCTCTCTTCGCCGGCCTGGAGCGGCAGCTCCGCCTCGAGCGTCTTGAGACCGCAGCGTTCGCCAGCGAGGTCCATCTGCGATACCGAGTCCTACGGGATGCGCCGACGTTCGGAGATTAGCCCAACCAAATCGATCGTTTTCGGTTAACTCCCGGGTCCACGCCATAATCGGGGGATGACGACGACGAAGCCGCTGCGCATCGTCGTCGCCATTAACCCGGCCGCCTCGTTCGGCCGCGGCCGCGCGGTTGGTCCCGCCGTCGTGCAGTCGCTGCGCGGCGCGGGCCACCTGGTCACCACCCTGGTCGAACCGACCTTCCTCGAGCTGATCGAGTCGGCACGCAACGCGGTCGCCGAGCAGCCGGACGCCCTGGTCGTCGTCGGCGGTGACGGCATGGTCAACCTGGCCGCCCAGGTGCTGGCCGGAACGGAAGTGCCGTTCGGGCTGGTCCCGTCCGGAACCGGCAACGACATGGCCCGAGGGCTCGGTATCCCGATCGGCAATGCCGAGGCGGCGATCGAGGCGCTGCTCGTTTCCCTGACCCGCGCTCCGCGCCTCATCGACGTCGGACGGGTGACCGACGGTTCGGGCCAGGTGTCGCTGTTCGCCTGCGTGTTGTCGGCCGGGTTCGATGCCGTCGTCAGCGAGCGCGCCAACCTGATGCGCTGGCCGAAGGGCAGGAGCCGCTACAACCTGGCGCTGCTCCGCGAACTGGCGATGCTGCGCCTCATCCGGTACCGGCTGACCATCGACGGAACGAAGATCGAGACGGATGCCGTGCTCATCTCCGTCGCCAACAACACCTCGTTCGGTGGCGGCATGATGGTCACCCCGGACGCCCTGCTCGACGACGGCGAGTTCGATGTGCTGGTGGTGCAGCCGTTGAAGCGACTCGCGTTCCTGCGCATCTTCCCCCGGGTGTTCAAGGGCACGCACGTGACCGACCCGCGCGTCACCATCTATCGCGGGCGAAACATCCGCGTCGAGGCGGATCGGGTCATCGCATATGCCGACGGAGAGCGTGTTGGTGGTCTACCGGTCGACATCGAGGTGGTGCCGGGTGCCCTCCGCGTGCTCGCACCGCTGCGCTGACCGGTCGTTTTGGTGACGCCCGCTGGGGTGTGGCATACTCTTTGAGTTGCACTAACGGCCCCATCGTATAGTGGCCTAGTACGCCGCCCTCTCACGGCGGTAACACCGGTTCGAATCCGGTTGGGGTCACAATCGAGAAACCCGCTCAGTTGAGCGGGTTTTTTCGTTTTCCGCACGGCTTGACGATCCGCCGGGGATGAACTTGACTCATCTCATGCGGGGGTCCGGAATCGCCATGGGGCTCACCGCGGTAATTCTGGCGGTGGCTCTGAACATCAGCATGAGCGGCGTGGTTGCCGCCATGTTCGGCCAGCCGTATGGACTGCTGGTGCTGGCCGTGACCCTGGTCATCGCAGTCGTCCTGATATCGATCACCGTGTCCCGGTGCACCGGTCGGCGCAACATCCGATCGGCCATCATCGTGGCGGTGATGGCCTTTGTCGCGCTCGGGATCGCGTTCTTCGGTTTCGGTACGGTGCCCATGATCTGGGTCCAGCCCGGTTTCGAACTCGTGCACCTGCTGATCGCGGCCACTTCGGCGCTGGCCTTGGGCATATTCATCGGGCCATGGCCGCTGCGGATTGCCGGAGGTGTCGGCACTGCGCTGCTGATCGCCGGCCTCGTTTGGGTCAGCATCCCCGACCCTCAGGCAACGGGACCTTCGCAGGCAGAGCAGCAGGCGAAGAAGCAGGAAGCTGCGAACTTCGAAGCCTTCATTGAGAGCGGTGCCTTCCCCATGGTCGCTGACTTGCGGGGCGGGGCGATCGTCGGCGTCGTTGCAGATGGCGGGCCGTTTCGCACTCTTTCGGTCACCGTCGACGGTGGTGTGGTGGAGGTTGTGATCGACCGGAATCCGATCACGAGCAATGCCGAAATTACCCCGTGCTGGTACCTCGGTGCCGCCGACATGGGCCTCGACGAGACGGACACGCTCCAGGATTACGCGAGTTGGTGCGTCAAGGGTCAGGACCTGTGGCGGCTGACGGATGGCACCGGGTACGCGCGCATGGAGAACGGCAGCCTTGTCGCTGTGAGGTCTGCGATCAGCCAGAATGTCGAGGCGGCCAGCGGTGAACGCCCCGCCAACGCCGACGAGGTGCTTGACGCCTGGGAGTCGCTGCGGCCAATGACCGAGGCGGAAGTGCGCGAGCAGCTGCAGGTTCATTAGGATGCACGAACGGATGCCCAGCTCGCCCACCAGCGCCTGGTGAGTACCAGCACGGCTGCGACCGCGCATCCGATCGCCGTCTCCAGCACCCGGTCGGCCAGCAGCGGCAACACCTCGCTCGGAAGCGACAGGTTGCTGACCGTGATAGCGAGCGGGGTGATGAACAGCAACGCCACACCGTAGTGATGGGCGATGACGATCTCGGTGATGAACTGGCAGACCACGGCAATCGCGATGATGGCGATCGGCGGCAGGTTCAGCCACAGGATTCCGGCCGCGATGAACACGCCAACGGTCGTCCCGGCCGCGCGGTGCCATGCCCGCGTGAGGGAGAACGGCGCATAGGCGAGGGGCAGCACGGCTACGACGGCGACGACCGCCCAGTACGGACGCCCGATCCCTGACGCCAGCGCAATGGCGCCGGTGACCAGCCCTCCGACGACGGCGACGATGGCCGCGCGGATGACGACCTCATCCTTCAGTGCGGTGAAGGAGCGCTGCGGGCTACGAGGCAGCCCCCGGAAGTGGTGGGCGTGACGGTCCCCGGCCAGACGCCGCAGCACCCAGCCCGACATGCACACGATCCAGGCGAAAGCTGCGGAAAGCACGGCGGTCACGATCGCCGTGGGCGCTTCGCTCCAGGTGGTTGGAACGGCGGCGCACACCAGCAGGGCGAAGACCAGGAACACGGGCTGACCCGGGATCCAACCGATCACCGCTGTCGCGAACACGCCGCCAGCGATGACGACCGCAAGCGCCACGGCGGTCAGCCAGAGCGGCTGACCCAGGCTGGCCAGCGCAACGCCGGCCGCGATGCAGGTGACCAGCGCGACCGCGGCAGCCGTCACAGAGACCAGCCGCACCCGGTACGGTTCGTGGCGGCCGTAGAGGCCGGTGAACGCTCCGAACGACGCGTAGACGGCCAGGTCGATGCGGTTGAGCGCCAGCAGCACGAGCAGGGGGACGGCCAGCGCGACCGCCGCGCGCCCGGCAGCCTCCACATCGAGGGTCCTCTCGGAGCCTTTCGGCGGGGCTGCGGATGGGGGCGTCATGCTCAAAAGCCTAAAAGGCATCCGCTACCATGAGAACAGCGAAGGGGAGTATCCCTAGAGGTGCCGGTGGTTCCGGGCCTTATGCCGCAATCGTCAGTACGGGCACCATCATCGATGCCCCGGATGCGGTGGCACCAGTCCGCGGACGGTGCGGGAGAGACTTTCGGGCCTCGCCGTACCCGTCCCCACGAAATGGATTCCCCTCTGTGACTACCCTTCCTGTCTGGTTCGAGATCACGTCGCTCATCGTGCTGTCGCTGATCATCGTGTTCGACCTGATCATCGCGTACAAGCGCCCGCACATCCCTTCGGTGAAGGAGTCGAGCCTGTGGATCGGTTTCTACGTCGGCCTGGCGCTGGTCTTCGCGCTGCTGATGTTCGTGCTGGGAGACGTCGAGCAGGGCGGCCAGTTCATCGCCGGCTGGCTGACCGAGTACAGCCTCAGCATCGACAACCTGTTCGTGTTCATCATCATCATGGCCAGGTTCTCCGTGCCGAAGAAGTATCAGCAGGAAGTGCTGATGGTCGGCATCATCCTGGCGCTGCTGTTCCGCGGCATCTTCATCCTGCTGGGTGCCGCGATCATCGAGAACTACAGCTGGGTGTTCTACATTTTCGGACTTTGGCTGCTGTACACCGCGTGGAACCAGGCGTTCACCAGCCACGACGATGAGGAGGAGACCGAGAACAAGATCATCGGCTACCTCCGCCGGCACATCCGCATCACCGACGAGTACGACGAGGCGAAGGTCCGCACGACGATCGATGGCAAGAAGGTGTTCACCCCTGTGCTCATCGTCTTCATCGCCCTGGGCACCACCGACGTCGTGTTCGCACTCGACTCGATTCCGGCGATCTTCGGTATCACTCAGGACCCGTTCATCGTGTTCACCGCCAACATCTTCGCCCTGATGGGCCTGCGGCAGCTCTACTTCCTCCTGGGGGACCTGGTCGACCGCCTCGTGTACCTCAAGTTCGGCATCGCCTTCATCCTCGCCTTCATCGGCGTGAAGCTGTTCCTGCACGCGCTGCACGAGAACGAGGTGCCGTTCATCAACGGCGGCAACGCGGTCGAGTGGGCGCCGGAGATCAGCACGTGGGTGTCGCTCGGCGTGATCGTGGCAGCCATGGCGGTTGCGGTTATCGCGAGCATGATCAAGACGAAGGCGGATGCCCGCAAGTCCTCAATAGAGGAGTAGGTGAATTAGCCAGCCGCGTTGAGGCGTGCCGCGGCCAGGCGCTCCGCCGCCTCCAGGGTGGTGATCTTCTGCTTGCGCGCATCCGCAAAGATTGTCGCAACCGTGTCCCCGATCGCCTCGACCCTCGCGTTGATCGCGGACAGGTCGGCGTCCGCCTCGCTGGCCAGGGCCAGGTAGATCACACCGCCGGCGTTGACCACGAAGTCTGGTGCCCAGAGGATGCCACGGCGATTGAGTTCCGCTGCACCATCATGCTGGGCGAGCTGATTGTTGGCAGCCCCGCATACGCCGGCCACGCGCAGCTCGCTGATGACCTCCGATGTGAGCACGCCGCCCAGGCCGCAGGGGACGAAGATGTCGGCTTCGACGTGGTGTGCGTCGGCGACGTCGACCCAGGTGGCGCCGAGGGAGGCGGCGAACTCCTTCTTGGCCAGGTTCACGTCGGTGACGCTGAGGCGTGCGCCGGCCTTGGCGAGGGCGGTCGCGAGGCGCCCGCCGACCTGGCCGAGACCGGAGATGACGAGGTGGCGACCGGTGAGGTCGCGGCTGCCGTAGATGGCGTCGAGGGTGGCGAGGATGCTCGCGTACACGCCGGCAGCGGTCGCATCCGCCGGCTCGCCGACACCGCCGCGGTCGGCTGGGAGGCCGCAGACGTGGGCGGTGCGCTCGGAAACGACGGCCATCAGCTCGGCACTCGTTCCGACATCCTCAGCGGTCATGTACGCGCCGCCGAGGCTTTCGATGGCGTCGCCGAGGTCGAGCATGGCGTCGCGCTTCTGCTCATCGCTGAGCACGGTGCCGACCGGCAGGTGGATGACGGACTTCCCGCCGCCCCGGTTGAGCCCGGCGGCCGCATTCTTCAACGTCATCGCGGCGGACAGGCGCAGGGAGTCTGCGACGGCATCCGTCCAGTTGTCGTACTGCCAGACGCGGGCACCACCGAGGGCCTGGCCCAGCTTGGTGGAGTGAACCGCGACGCTCATGGTCAGTCCTGAGCGAACGCCGGTCGTGATGAGAACGCGCTCGTGGGTGAACGGAACGGTGGACAGGTCCAGGGTGTGGGCGTCCAGCGTCGTCGATGGTTGCGGGGTCATGCATTTCTCCTTGATGGGTGCCGCTTCGTGGGCAGCACAGTGGCAGAACTCTAGGGCGCAGAGGTGGTGCGCCGCTGGCCACAGCCTAGCCGGATGCGTATGCACACCGAGGCATCCGTTGCTAGGTTATGAAGCGCCCTTCTCTTGGGGATGACGGTGTATGGGGGAATCGATGAACGCTGAAACAGAGCACGAGCTGGTTCTCCCGGACGGAACCCTGCGACTCTCGTTCTCGGCGGCGTCCGACCTCGGCAAGGTTCGCAAGGTCAACGAAGACAGCTTCCTGGCAGGGGACGGCTTGTTCCTGGTCGCGGATGGCATGGGCGGGCACTCCTTCGGTGACCGCGCCAGCCAGTCGGTGGTCAGCACGTTTGCGGCCGTGGTCGCTGAAGGTGGCCAACTGACCCCGGACCGCGTAGTGCAGACGATCCATTCGTCCAACCGGGCGCTGGTGGCGATGACGGATGATGACGATGACGCAGTTTCCGGTACCACGCTGGCCGGCCTGGCACTGGTGCAGTCGCACACGGCTCTCCACTGGATGGCCTTCAACGTCGGCGACTCGCGGGTGTACAGCTGGGACGGCCGCAAACTCGAGCAGGTCACCGTCGACCATTCAGCGGTTCAGGAACTGCTCGACCTCGGGCAGATCACGGCGATCGAAGCCAGCGAGCATCCGCACCGAAACGTGGTTACCAGGGCGATCGGGGTCGGTGACATCGTCGACCCTGACATCTGGCTGCTGCCGGTGGCCGGCCGACAGGTCTTCCTGGCCTGCTCCGACGGACTCACCAAGGAGCTCGATGATGACCAGATCGCGAGCATCCTTGCCGACCGCTTCCAGCGAAACGATGGCCGCACCATCGCGGAACGCCTGGTCGAGGCGGCGCTCGCCGCGGGAGGTGCCGACAACGTGACCGTGGTGGTCGTGGACTCCGAGCTGGTGGGTACGGCGCATTCAGCGGATGAAGACACCAACGACCGGGGAATCCCGCACCACCTCGAAGAGACCAGACCCAGGAAGTAGATGGATGCCGTGAGTCAGTTCCGTTATCGTCCAGCCGGTGCTTCCGGCTGGTTGGCAGTGGCGTGGGGTTCACAGCTGCTGGTGGTGCATCCGCAGGCTGTCGATACCGGGATCGCGGTGTTTGCAGGAAGCCAGGGTGCCGACTCCGCGCCGGGTTTCCAGGTTGCGCTCGACGAGCTCACCAAGGGCGGACTATCGGCGACTCCGCCGTTCGCCTTGCTGGAGTGGTCCGGTGGCGGCAGCGAGCGGGCGGTGCGGGTGATCGTTCGCGGTGGGGTGCAGGCGGTGGTGACTGCGGGTGGGTCGACATACACGATGGACGGCACTGGGGTCTCGACCTGGACAGAACAGAACTTTCAGCAGGTAGCCGATATCGAGGTGGTCGTGGTTCCGGAACCGGCTGAGGCAGCCGACGCACGCTGGCTCCCGATCGAGCGCGGAACGGCGCTGGTTTCGCGCATCTCGTCCGTCCCCGGTGGTGCGGTCACCGCTGATGCACCGGCTGCGTCGACGTCCACGCCGGTGCCCGCGCCCGCGCCGAGCTCAGGGGCTGGCAGCCACCCGGTGACCGATTCGGTGTCCGAGACGACGATGGCCGACCTCCCGGCCGAGCTGGCGGGCGTTCCCGCCGAGCTGCATTCGGATGTTCGGCCCGCCGACGCCGGTTACGACTACCTTTTCGGCGAGACGATGTACCGCAACGTGTCGGATGCCGCTGTCCGGGAGCCGGACCTGGACGTCGAGCAGGCTCCGGCGGCTGAAGTGTCCGCAGGCGATCACGACGGCATGACCATCATGACCGGCGAGCTGAAGAAGCTCCGGGGGAGCCGCAAGGCGAGGACTGCAGTGGATGCGCCGGCCGTTGCCCCACCACCGCCGGCGCTTTTTCTCGAGTTGTCGACCGGTTCACGCGAGCCGCTCAGCCAGCCGGTGCTGGTCGGGCGGGCCCCGACGGCCAGCAAGGTGTCCGGCGGAGCGCTGCCGAGACTGGTCACCATCCCGGGCGACAAGGACATTTCCCGCAACCATGCGCAGTTCGCGGTCGAGGGCGGCACCGTGGTGGTGACCGACCTCCACTCTCGCAACGGCACGCAGGTCGTCATGCCGGGCAAGGCGCCGCAGCAGCTTCGGCAGGGTGAACCGACCGCCGTGATCGTCGGCACGGTGGTGGACCTGGGTGGCGGCGTCACGCTGACCGTGTGCGAGGAGGGCTAGTGCGCCGGCCAACCTCCGTTCCGCCCGACCTTCCCGGCTACACCTTCGTCAAGTTGCTCGGTTCTGGGGGCTTCAGCGATGTCTTCCTCTACGACCAGCACCTGCCCAAGCGGAGGGTTGCGGTGAAGGTGCTCCTCACCGAGGAACTGACCGCCGCGAATCGTGCCGCTTTCGTCGCCGAGGCGAACCTGATGGCGCAGCTTTCCGCGCATCCGTATATCGTCTCGATCTTCCACGCCGATGTCGCCAGCGACGATCGGCCATACTTCGTCATGGAGTACTGCTCCGGGCCCAGCCTGGCCGAGCGGTACAAGCGCGAGCCGATGGCGGTGGCGGATGTGCTGCGCACCGGTGTCCGCGTGGCCGGTGCCGTCGCGACGGCTCACGCCGCGGGCATCCTGCACCGTGACATCAAGCCGGCCAATGTGCTCACCAACGACTATGGGTGGCCCGCCCTCACCGACTTCGGCATTTCCTCGGCGCTGGACGACGAGTTGCCGGTGCACACCGGTACCCTCGACTCGCTGGCCGGTGACACGGGCACCACCGGCAGCGCGTCGGTGGGAATGTCGGTGCCGTGGTCGCCGCCCGAGATGTTCGAGGACGACCCGAATCCGGATGTTCGTGCCGACGTGTTCTCGCTGGCAGCGACCCTCTACACATTGCTGGCTGGTCACACACCGTTCGAGATCCGTGGTCGCTCCAACGGCACGCTCGACCTGATCGGGCGCATCGAGCGCGGGCTGGTGACCCCATTGGAACGCGAGGACGTTCCGCGGTCCCTGGCGGCGGTGCTCGCGAAGGGAATGGCGTCGAACCGCGAGGACCGTTTCGCGACGGCGGTCGAGTTCGCGCGAGCAATGCAGCGGGTCGAGCTCGAGCTGAATTACGCGCCGACCACGATCGACGTGCCGAACCTGATCGTCGACGACTCGGTGCGCGACGGCGCACCGGACGATGATGACGCCACCCGGGCGCGCGGTGTGTCGACCATCGAGGCCCAGCCGGAGGCACCGCTGGTGTCGCCTCCGCCGCCGACCGCGGTGGCGGATGCGACGCAGGTGCGTGGCGCCCAGCGAGTCGAGGCCCAGCCGTCCGCGGAGTTGTCGAGCGAAACCATTGTGCGCAAGCGGATGGTCGCGGAGCCCGTCGTCGACGTCATGCCGGAGGACGCGCCTGAGCCGCGACCATCTAAGGCCAATCGCCTGGTGCTGTGGCTGGCCGGCACGGTCGCCGTGATGATCGCCGCCGGGGTGGCAGTGAGCCTGTTGGTCACCGGGCTGCCGGGGCCGGCCGAGACGGAGCCGACGGTTCCCGGTGGTGGGGGAGCCGCCGTGGTGGAGCAGATCCCGACGCCGGTGCTGGTGTCCGCGACGTCGGATGGCGCCACCGTGACGTTCACGGTGTCCAACCCCGACGCCAACGACGGCGACTCGATGATCTGGCGTCGCACCGACCGCGGGGCCAGCGAGCCACCCCACCAGGTCACGGATGGCGTCTTCACCGCAGACGGCGCGACCGCCTGCGTCGAGGTCCACATCATCCGTTCCGGTCGCGAGTCGGCCAACCCGCTTGAGACCTGTTACCCGGCATGAATCCGCTCAAGATCGAGTTCTGCGGCGAGTGGTACGACGTCGAGCACCCGAACGACTTCCATATCGGCCGCGAGTCAGACTTGGTCATCGATGACAACCCCTACCTGCACCGTCGCTTCCTGCGCATCTACGAGGACTTCGGCATGTGGTGGCTCGGCAACGTGGGCAAGCTGTTGTCGGCGACGGTGACGGATGCCACGGGCGCTGTGCAGGCCTGGCTCGCCCCTGGTGCACGGTTGCCGATCGTGTTCCCCCAATTGCAGGTCCTGTTCAGTGCCGGGTCGACAACCTATGAGTTCACCATCCACGGCCCGCAGGAATATTTCAACACCGCGGCTGCTGCCGGGGGTGCCGGCGGCTCGACCACCATCGAGCCGATCCCGCTCACCTCATCGCAACGCCTGCTGATCGTGGCACTCGCCGAGGACGTGCTGCGGCAGACGTCCCCCGGTCGCGGGCAGATCCCGGCGTCGGCGGAGGCTGCCGAACGCCTGCACTGGTCGATGACCACGTTCAACCGCAAGCTCGACAACGTCTGCGAGAAGCTGGACAAGATCGGGGTTGCCGGGCTGCGCGGTGGACGGGGCAACCTGGCGACGAACCGGCGTCTGAGACTGGTGGAGTACGCGGTCGCCACGCGCCTTGTCAGCCGGGACGACCTCTACCTGATCGATCGCAACGACCAGGATCATCGCTCGGAGTGAACGTCGTATAACGATGGGGAGAATTACCTATGGGCGGGCTGCCGGCTTTTCGTGAGTTGCTGTTAGGTTATTTGAGGTAACCGCGGCACTGTGCTGAAGATTCCGCTCATCGCCGGGCAAGTTTCTGGGGGACATGACAAAGTGACCGCGCCTGCGTTTCGGCTGAAGAGTCGGAAGACTCTCGCCTCGGCGTTGGTTTTCGCCGTCATTGCGGGTGTCCCTCTCACCATTGCCGCACTGCATCCGGGATTCCCCGTCACCGACGTCGACTTGACGGCTCGCGACGTGTGGGTCACCAACGGCGAACAACTGCTCGGAGGCCGCCTCAACCGGCAGATCGATGAGTTGAACGGGTCTGTGGTCGCATCCAGCCCGAACTTCGACGTGCTGCAGGACGGTGACACCCTGTTCATGCACGACCCGGCCAGCGGACGCGTCGAATCAGTGAACCCGGCGTCAACGGAAGTGACCTCGGCCATCGAGGTTCCGCAAGGCGCAGAGATAGCGTACGGCGGCACCACCCTTGCCATCCTGTCGACAGCGGGTGAATTGTGGGCCATCCCCGCGGTCGGCGACCTGCAGTTCAACCACGTTTCCACTGAGCCGTTGCTCGAGATGGGCTCCGGCTCCCATGTCACGGTCACCCAGGACGGCGTGATCATCGCCGTTTCACCGGATGACAAGGCGCTGTACAAGGTCGACTCGCTGGCTGCCGTCCCGGAGAAGAAGGACTTCCCTACGGTGGGTGAGTTCCAGCTTGCCGCGGTTGGCGATCAGGCGGTCGTGCTCGACCAATCCACCAACGAGCTGCTCAACGAGGGCGGCTCCAGGTTCGTGCTCGACGAGGAGGGGCTGCGACTTCAGCAGACCGGTCCGGCGTCCGACTACGCGGTCGTAGCAACGGGCGATTCGCTGCTGAAAGTAAACCTGGGTTCCGGATCTGTTGAGGCCGTGCCCGCGGAGATTTCCCAGCCAGTGGCGGATGCCTCCCGGGTCTCGGCACCGGTGTTCCTCGAGGGCTGCGCCCACGGGGCCTGGGGCGGCGCACAGAAGTACCTGCTCAGCTGCAATGGGCAGGAGCCGTCGGTGGTCGACATCGAGCAGCCCACCCAGGGCAGCGTGCTGGAGTTCCGGGTCAACCGAACGGTGATTGCGCTCAACAACCTGGACAACGGCAATGTCTGGCTGGTCGATGAGAACATGCGGCTGGTGGAGAACTGGGAGGACGTGACCCCTCCAGAGGAGCAGGAGACGGAGGAGGAAGGCGACGAGAAGTCGGCCATCCAGTCCTTCGAAGACACCCTCGCCGAGCGCACCGATACCAACCGCGCGCCGACCGCCAACGACGACGACTACGGCATCCGGCCCGGTCGCACCACGATCCTGCCGGTACTGGAGAACGACTCAGACCCTGACGGGGACGTGCTTGTCATCTCGGCCTACGACAGCATTGCCGAGTCCACCGGAACCCTGGACCCCATCGATGGCGGCCGGGCCCTGCAGTTCACGCCGGCTCCCGGTTTCGTAGGCAGCATCTCGTTCGCCTACACGGTCGATGACGGCAGACAGGGAACTGACCAGGCGCGAGTCACCGCCCGCGTGGTGGCAGAAGGCAGCAACGAATCGCCCGTGGCATTGCGCGAGGCCGGTGTCAGTGTCGAGGCGAACCAGACCATCAGCTACAACGTTCTCACCGACTGGAAGGATCCGGACGGGGACGACATCTTCCTGATCGCAGCGTCACCGAAATCGGGCGATCTGGTCAGGTTCACCCCGGACGGGTTCGTCACCTTCTCGCACCGCACGTCGGAGCTGGGTGAGAAGGAGGTCGTCTTCACTGTGACCGACGGTCGTGGCACACCGGTGCAGGGCACGCTGGTGGTCAACGTGGAGCCGGCCGGGTCGCTGAACCCGGTGGGAACCCCTGACTTCGCCACCACTTTCGTGGACGAGGCGGTCGTCGTGGAGCCGCTGCTCAACGATGTCTCGCCGTCTGGGGCCCAGCTGTTGCTTGCTGCGATCGAGGAGCCGGGCGGAAGCGCCGTCGTCAGTGCCAACACCGACCGCGGAACCATCACGTTCAGCTCATCCGATCCGGGCATCCACTACGTCGTCTACACTCTCACCGGCGGTGCGAACACGAGCTCGGGCATCGTGCGTTTCGATGTCCGAGAGAAGCCGGCGGATGCCGAAATCCCTCCAGTGGCGGTGAAGGATACCGCCTACCTGAGAGGGGACGAACCGACCACGGTGTCGGTACTGTCCAACGACGTCAGTCCCACCGGTCGCATCCTTGCCATCCAGTCAGTGGATGTGCCGGTGGAGTTCACCAGCAAGGGCCTGGTGGTCGAGTTGCTGGAGAGCACATTGGTGCGGGTCACGTCGCCGGCCGCACTGGTCGACCAGGCACACTTCACCTACACGATCTCCGACGGGGTCAGCACGGCCTCCGCGGGTGTGAGCGTTGTGCCGGTTCCCGCGCTGACGAAGCATCAACCGCCGGTGGCACAGAACGATGCAGCAAAGGTGCGCGTCGGCGACATCATCACCCTGGACGTGCTGGACAACGACTTCCACCCGGACGACTCGTCCATGTTCCTGGACACCGAGTTGGTGACGCCGCCCTCCGACGGCCTTGCTTTCGTCAGCCAGGACCGGTTGCGCTTCCAGGCACCCAACAAACCCGGGGAGTACCGCGTCGACTACCGGGTGCTGGACCCGTTCGGTGAGACCGCCGCGGCGACCGCGGTGTTCACCGTCACCGGGCTGGATGAGGCTAACAACCGAGACCCTGAGCCGGTGCCACTCGTGGCGCGGGTGCTCGCCGGCGGAACCATCCGGGTGAACGTCCCGCTGAACGGTATCGACCCCGACGGTGACTCCACCCAACTGCTGAACTTCCCGACCAACCCGTCGCTCGGGTCGGTCGTCGAGAGTGGGCCGGACTACTTCTACTACGAGGCGTCGAGTGCGGCATCCGGCACCGACACGTTCAGCTACGAGGTCTACGACGCCTTCGGCGCCACCGGAGTGGGCGAGATCAAGATCGCCGTCATCCCGGAGCCCGACGAACTGCAGGAGCCTTCCGCGCTGCCCGACAGCGTCTCCATCCGCCCGGGACGCATGGCCCAGGTGGACCTGATGCTGAACGACTCGGACCCGCAAGGCGCACCGATCAAGGTGTCCGAGGAGCTCGTGGACGTGCCGGAGGGCATCGAGGCGAAGGTGGTCGGCCGCCAGTACCTGGTCATCGAGGCGCCGGAGACCGAGCAGTCGTTCTCGCTGCGCTATGAGCTGACCAACGACCGCGGTGGCGCCGCCATGAGTTACGTGCTCGTGCAGGTGACACCGGATGCACCGCTGTTGCCACCATCGGCGACTGACGTCCCGATCCTCACCAAGGACATCGCCGGGGAGAAGTCGATCACCGTCGACGTGTTCGACGGTTTCGCCTTCAACCCGGCCGGACCCAACGAAGACCTCGTCGTCACGGTGGAGGGCCCGAACGCGGACTCCGCACAGCTGCTCGAGAATCCGGGGGAGATCGACGTCACCCCCGGGCAGAAGCGGCAGGCGATCGCATACCGGGTGACCAACGAGTTGGACCAATTGAGCGCGATGGCGTTCATCCTCGTTCCCGCAGCCGTCGACGAGAACTTCGACGACCCTCCGCACATCGACCCGGCTTTGCCCACCCAGTACGTGAGCATGAACGAAACCAGGGAATGGGACCTCTCCGACCTCGTCATCGCCCCGTCCGGACGCGAGGTGTGGATCCCCGACGCGGCGACCGTCAGCGGAGTCCAGAGCAACGGGGACAAGATCCTCGTCGACAAGGACACCCTTCGCTTCACCCCGGTCCAGGACTACCGCGGGCCGGCCGCTATCAACTTCACGGTCACAGACGGGTCATCGAAGAACGACCCGAAGGGCATCAAGGCGAACCTGCGCCTGGACATCGTCGTGGGGGACCCAGAGTTCCGCGACACGCCTCCGGAGTTCACGACACCAAACGCGCAGATCGAGGTCGGCGAGGAGACCGTGATCGACCTGCGCAAGTCGACCGGGCACCCCAACCCGCAGATCCTGCAGGATGTGACCTACTCGAATATCACCGGCGCGAGCAATGGGCTGCAGCCGAGCCTGAACGGGTCCGAGCTCACCATGACGGTTCCCCGGAACACCCCGAAGGGCACAACCGTGGCCCTCGGCGTGACGCTGCGCTGGGATAAGTTCGAGGTTCCCGGAACGATCAATGTCACCGTCGTCGGCTCGACCCGCCCGCTGGCCGTGGCGGTCACCGATTCGCTCGAGATGAAGCGCGGTGGTGGTGATGGGGGCGGCTCCATCACGGCGCATCCGTTGACCAACGACTCGAACCCGTACCAGACGACGGGGGAGGCGCTGAAGATCGTCGACGCCCAGGTGCAGAACACGGGAGAGCCGGCGAACGTCTCATTCACCGCTGACAAAGTGAGAATCACGCCGAACGCGGCTCTCAAGAGTGGCGTCATCGAGGTGGTCTACACGGTTGAGGACGCCACGGAGGACGCCGACCGCCTGGTCAACGGCACCATTGTCCTGGTGGTCAGCGATGTACCGGACCAGGTTGCGAAGCCGACCAGGACCTCAGATATCGGTGGTGACCGGGAGGCGACCTTCCGGTTCACCGCCCCGGCCACCAATGGCAAGCCGATCAGCGCCTACGAGGTCGCGGCGAACCCGTCGAGCGGCGTCACCGTCCCGACCGACTGTCAGCCTGGTGCTGACTGCACGATTCGCGGTCTCACCAACGGGACCGCATACACGATAACCGTCCGCGCCATCAATCAGCACGGACCAGGGCCATGGTCGATCTCGAGTGACCCCGTGGTCCCGTACGGCACACCGGGGACGCCGGCGCCGACCGGCTCGGCGGACTCGCCGTGGGCAACCGCCAACATCACCTGGACCTGGCCGGATGTCGGTGCCAACGGCGGTAACGTGACGTACCACTGGACCACCAGCAGCGGCAAGAGCGGCACGGGAAGGCCGGTCGCCGACAACGGGTTGGGTGCCGGCAACTACACGGTCACCGTGTGGGCGGTGAATACCGGAGGCAAGGAGAGTGCTCGCGCCACCTCCGCGCCAGTGCGCATCCAGAACCAGACGGTGCCGCAGGCGCCGACCAACGTACGCGGTAATGCAGGCAGTGGCACCGCGCCCACCACGATCTCTTGGGCGTGGGGACAACCGGCAAACGCGGGACAGGGTGCGGCGGTCACCGACAACCTGCAGTACCGCCACCGGGTGAACAGCGGAGGCTGGTCTGGCTGGGGCACTGGTCGCACCGCCAGCACCTCTGTGGGGAACGGCGGCGGAACGTTCACCATCGACGTTCAGGCGCGAAACAATGCCGGGGAGAGCGCCATCGGCAGTGCCTCCGTGTCAGTCAATCCGAAGCCGGCCGACCCGAAGGTGAACCTCGCGCGGGGGCAGGCGGTCACCTGCCAGAGCAGTGGAACGTCAGGCTGTTACCGGTACAACATCACCCTGGAGAACTTCGGCGGTGGCGAACACACCGTTCACCTCTATTGCCTGAGCCGCATAGCAACCCACACCTTCTACGGAAACAGCCACTACCCCTCGACGCACTGCGGGTACAACGACACTTACGTGATTGTGGACGGTGTCGAGAGCAACCACGTGAATTTCAATGTTTGACGAAAGGGAACCATGCCAGTAACACAGGAGCAGGCGACGTGGTTCGCGGATGCTTTCCAGAAGTTGATCGCGAACGTCGACAAGGCGATCGTGGGCAAGGACCACGTCATCCGACTGGTGCTGACTGCCCTGATCTCTGACGGGCATGTGCTGCTCGAGGACTACCCCGGCACTGGCAAGACGGTGCTGGCGAAGGCACTGGCCAACACACTGGACGGCAGCACCTCGCGCATCCAGTTCACTCCCGACCTGCTGCCGTCGGACGTGACCGGTGTGCAGATCTTCGACCAGTCGAAGGGCCGGTTCGAGTTCCACAAGGGCCCGATCTTCGCCTCCATCGTGCTCGCCGACGAGATCAACCGCGCCAGCCCGAAGACGCAGAGCGCCCTTCTCGAGGTCATGGAGGAGGGTGTCGTCACGATCGACGGTGAGGGTCACTCGGTCGGTGCACCGTTCCTGGTGATCGCCACTCAGAACCCTGTCGAGCAGGCCGGAACCTACAAGCTGCCGGAAGCCCAGCTCGACCGCTTCCTGATCAAGACAACGCTGGGCTATCCCGACAAGAAGACCTCGGTCGCCCTGCTGATGGATTCCGGTACCCGTGCGCGCGCATCGCTGGTCTCGCCCATCATCAAGCCTGAGTCGATCGTCGCGATGGCAGCGCTGGCTGCTGAAGTGTTCGTCGACGAGTCCGTCATGCAGTACCTCAGCGACATCGTGGATGAGACACGGAAGGATCGCGACGTGGTGCTCGGCGTCAGTATGCGTGGTGCGATGGCCCTCGCACGGGCGATCAAAACCTGGGCCATCACCCAGGGACGCACCTACGCGACGCCGGATGATGTGCGCGACCTGGCCGTCCCGGTGCTCGCTCACCGCGTCATCCTGGACCCCGAGTCGGAATTCGCCGGGGTGAAGGCCGAAGACGTGGTGAGCCGCATCCTGGTGAACATCGAGCCGCCCGCGTACCGCGCCGCCTAGAAGTCAGTGACCACCACGAGCCTGCCAGCCGGCATCTCTGCGCGCCTGCAGAGAATTGCCGGTTCGGCACGACGATTCGCCACCGCCGTGGCTGCCATCGTCGTGCCCGTCGGGCAATGGGCGCGGAGGGTTGTGGGTCCCGTTGTGCGGGTCGTCACTCCACTCGGCTGGCTGGTGCTCGGAATCGGCGTGGCCGCGCTCATCCTCAGCGTGGTGTTCGGCTGGCAGGAATTCACCTACCTCGGCACGGTAACCCTGGCGGCGCTGCTGGTGAGTTGCGCGTTCCTCTTCGGCCGGGCCAGCTACGGCGTGGTGGTCGAGCTGAACCCGCGCCGAGTCGTGGTCGGTGACCGCGCGATGGGGCGAATGCTGGTGACCAACACCGGTGCCCGTGGTCTCCCCCCGACCCGCATGGAACTACCGGTCGGCAGGGGCCTGGCCGAGTTCCAGCTTCCCTCGATGAAGCCCAGGGACGAGCATGAAGAACTGTTTGCCGTGCCCACCAGCCGGCGGGCGGTCATCGTCGCCGGCCCGGCCGAATCCGTGCGCGGTGACGAGCTCGGCCTGCTGCGAAGGGCGCTGAAGTGGGCCGACGCGGTCGACCTGTTCGTGCATCCGAAGACCGTGCGCCTGGTGCCATCCGCCGCCGGGCTGGTGCGGGACCTCGAAGGCCAGGTCTCGAAGACGATCACCAACAATGACATCGCTTTCCACGCCTTGCGCCCCTATGTTCCCGGTGACGACCGGCGTTATGTGCACTGGCGCACCTCGGCTAGGATCGGCCAGCTCATGGTGCGCCAATTCCAGGAGACCCGGCGCTCCCAACTGACCATGATCCACGCGTCCCGCGGCGACCTCTACGCCTCGGACGACGAGTTCGAGCTGGCCATCTCGGTGACGGCTTCGATCGCCGCCCAGGTCATCCGCGACGGCACCCAGATGAACGTGGTCAGCGAGAGCGGACTGTGGCGCACGCAGACGGTGACCTCGATGCTTGACTCCTCCTGCCGGATCGAACCGGTCGGCCGCCTGTTCCAGACGATGCGGCACTTCGCCCGGGAGCGAACCCGCAGGCTGCCCGCACCCAGCGTGGTGATGCTCATCGCCGGCTCCGCGATGAGCACAGCAGACTTCCGCAGCATCCAGTCGTTGTTCGGGCAAGACACCAGCCAGGTCGCCTTCCAGGTGGTTCTCGGCTCGGAACCGAAGATCTCCGCGGTCGCCGGCCTGACGGTGATCACGATCGGTGACCTGAAAGACCTCTCGGCGCTGGTGAGAGGACTGAGCTCATGAGCAACGACACCGGGCAGGGCCTCAGGCGCATCAGTGGCCGCGCCTGGACAGACGTGACCGTGCTGCTGGTGCTGGCGGTCATCGGCCTGATCGGATTCCAGCCATCCTTCGGCGGGTACAGCTTCCTGGTGCCGGCGCTCGGCGGGCTGGCGCTGGGCGCTGCCACCGGCATCCTGGCGTCGCTGTTCCGTCTGAGCCTGGTGCCGACGACCCTGGCGGCCATCGTCGGGTACTTCCTCTTCGGAAGTGCGCTCGCCGTGCCGGAACAGGCCCTGTTCGGAGTGCTTCCGAGCCTGCAGTCGGTGTCGAGCCTGGCCATCGGCGCGGTGTTCGGCTGGACCGATATCGTGACGTTGCGCACTCCGATCGGAGCACCCGAATACATCACCGTGGTGCCATACGTCGCCACCTGGCTGGTCGCACTGGTTTCGACAACGCTTGCCATCCGCTGGCTGACGTCTCGTCCACGCACGGCGTGGCGGTTCGGCGTTGCCCTCATCGGACCGATCGCCATCTACCTGGTGAGCATCCTGATCGGAACGGATGACCCGTACCTCGCCGGCATCCGGGGGGTAACCTTCGCGGTGCTCGCGCTGGTCTGGCTTGGCTGGCGGAGGCCGGCCGGGGCCAGCGTCGCCAAGGCCGGGGCGAGCCGCCTGCGCAACCGGAAGCTGGCCGGAACCGCCGCCATCGTGGCCGCCGCCGTACTGCTCGGTGGGGGAGCCGGCTTCTGGCTGGCACCGCCCAAGGACGAGCGCTTCGTACTGCGCGACGAGATCGAGCCGCCGTTCGACCCGCTGCAATACCCCAGTCCGTTGAGCGGCTTCCGCCACTACACGAAACAGGTCACCGACGAGGTCCTGTTCACGGTCAGCGGGCTGCAGAACGGGGACACCATCCGCCTGGCAACGCTCGATTCGTTCAACGGCAAGCTGTGGAACGTCACCGGTCCGCAGACCAGCACGAACGGATCGGGCACCTTCAACCTGGTCGGGCGCACCATGCCGCAGCAGCGATTCATCACGCCGGATGCCCGCGAGAACGTGACCTTCACCATCGAGACCTACGCCGACGTGTGGCTTCCGAGCGTCGGATACCCCACCAACCTTGAGTTCACGGCAGGGGAGTCGGCCACGGCCTCAGACAACCTCCGGTACAATGACGCCACCGGGACGGCGGTGCTCACCTCCGGCCTCAGCGAGGGCGACAGCTACACCATCGACGCGACCGTTCAGCAGGTCGTGTCCGCCGCAGACCTGGCCAGCGTTTCAGTCGCCGCAATTGAACTCCCGCCGGTCAACGCCGCGCCAGACATCGTGACGTCGAAGGCGCAGGAGTACGCCGCCAGCGCAACGGCACCGGCGGCACAGCTGGAGGCCATCCGGATCGCGCTGGCCAGCACCGGGTTCCTGAGCCATGGCCGGGCATCCGATTCGGTCGCATCGCGGGCGGGCCACGGCGCCGACCGCATCTCTGAACTGCTGGAGCGCAACCAGATGGTCGGCGACCAGGAGCAGTACGCCTCCGCGTTCGCGTTGATGGCGCGCAGCTTCGGCTACCCGGCACGGGTCGTCATGGGCTTTGCGCCGGAAGTGGTCGAAGGCCAGTCGGTCGAGGTCACCGGAGACGATGTGACCGCGTGGGTCGAGGTCGCATTCGATGACGTCGGCTGGGTCGCCTTCAACCCCACGCCGGACGAGACCGACATCCCTCAAGACCAGACGCCCAAGCCGCAGAGTGAACCGCAACCCCAGGTCAGGCAGCCCCCGCGCGTAGATGCAGATGACGAAGACCTGCTGAGCCCCGTCGAGCTGGAGGAGACAGAAGAAGAGGATGACGGCTTCTCACTCGTCATACCCGGCTGGGTCTACGCGCTGGGCCTCAGCATCCTGATCCCGGCAGCCATCATCTTCCTGCCGATGCTCGCAGTCGGGATCGTCAAGGCTCGACGGCTGAGGCGCCGCCGCACCGCCGCAGCCGCCCACGACCAGGTGGCCGGGGCGTGGGAGGAACTGGTCGACCGTTACTCTGAGCTCGGATTCGACGTTCCGGGGAAGTCCACGCGGGTGAGGGTCGCCGACCACCTGGAGGGCCAGCTGTCAACAGAGAACCACGTCCCGTTGCATTCGATCGCGATCGTTGCGGATGAGGCGGTGTTCTCCGGTCAGGAGGTCCCGCCAGAGCAGAGCGAACAGGTGTGGAGCGAAGCGCTCGCCGCTACCCAAGCAGGTCGTGCCGAGCTCAGCAGGGTGCGCCGCATTCTCAGCCGGTACCGCATCCGCTCGGCCAGGGACTGGGCGGCGAAGCTGTCACAGAAGTCAGACGAAAGGGTGGGGCATGCGTCTCAAAGTCACTCTCGCACGTAGTTCGGGCAGCGTCGATGACATAGTCGTGACGACGGATGCTGCGGCCAGCATCTCTGACATCGCGTCGACCATTGCCAGGGTCGACCCCCGGCCGGCCGCTCAAGCGATCGATGAGGAGGCGCTGACGCTTCGTGCTTCGCTTCCCGGGCACGACGAGTGGCTGATCCTGCCCCCCGACGCGGCGATCGGCGAGGCCTGGGTGGGGTCGGGCGCCCGGGTCGAGCTGGCGGATGCCGGGATCTTCTACTCGCCGCGCGGAACCGGCCAGGGGCCGACTGTTGCCACCGTGCGTGTTGTTGCCGGGCCGGATGCGGGCAGGGAGTTCCCCTTGCAGGTTGGCTCCACCATCCTGGGGCGCGACGCCGGTTGTGACGTGGTGCTGTCCGACCCCCTGGTGTCCAAGCGCCACGTGCGCCTGGAAATCTCTGACGTCGTCGAGGTTGTCGACCTGGGGTCGGCAAACGGGTTGGTCGTCGATGGCGGCCTGGTTCCGCGCCTCGTGGTCACCGAGACGGAAACCGTACTCGTCGGGGACTCTGAGCTCGAGATCACCGTCGCTGAGACGGTGGCGTCGAACGGGCTGGTGCAGCGCGCGGGCCCGGTCATGTTCAACCGGTCGCCGCGGGTGGAGTCGCGCTATCCCGGCCGAACGTTCTCGGCGCCGGAAGTACCGTCGGAGAAGGACGACGATCCGTTCCCGTGGCTCGCCATGGTCGCACCCGTGCTGCTCGGAGTGAGCATGTGGATGATCTTCAACCGTCCAGCCGCCCTCCTGTTCGTGCTGATGTCACCGCTGATGCTCATCGGCAACTTCTTCATGAACAAGTCCAAGAACAAGCGCAATCTGAAGAAGGCGATTTCCAAGTTCGACCTGCACCTGGCGTCCCTGTCGAAGCAGCTGGCGTCTGAGGTGGTGGTGGAGCGCGAAGCCCGGCTGGCGGAGTCTCCATCGACAGCGGATGCCCTCGACCAGGCGATGCGCCGCGGCCCGCTCACCTGGACCCGGCGAGCAGAGCACTGGTCGTTCCTCAACGTGCAGTTGGGTATCGGAACGATGAAGTCCCGGAATGTGATCGACTCGGCATCCCGCGGTGACCTGCTGCCCGAGTTCCAGGAGCGCCTGGACGTGGTTATCACCGAGCACGAGAAGGTTTCCGGTGTTCCCATTGTCGACAACCTGTACGACTCGGGTGCGATCGGTGTCGCGGGTCAGGCAGCCGATACGGTCGGTGCCGTCAATGCGATCCTGGTGCAGCTGACTGCCCTGCATTCACCGGCCGAGCTGGTTGTCGCATCGTTGGTCACCCCCCAGTGGTCGCGCGAACTGGGCTGGCTGAAGTGGATGCCGCACACCTCCTCCCCGCAGAGCCCGCTGGGCGGGAGCCATCTCGCGGACAGCTCGTCGAGTGCATCCGTACTGCTGTCGGCCCTCGAAGAAGTGGTGTTGAAGCGCACGAAGGAGGCGGAGGCGCGTCGCCGCGGCGCGATGGAGCAGCGCCGCTCGGCGCTCGAGCGGGGTGCGGATGCCGGTGAGCGGGAGACTGCGGACGGCACCCAGTCACCAATTCCGGCGATCGTGGTGCTCATCTCGGACGATGTGGCCGTCGACCGGGCACGGCTGGTGCAACTGGCCGAGCGCGGTGCCGATGCGGGTGTCTACCCGATCTGGATGGCGTCGGAAGTCGAGCAACTCCCTGCGGTCTGCCGCACCTATCTGCACATCACGGCGGATGCGCCTCAGGCAACGGTGGGGCTGGTGCGCCTCGGCGAGGTGATCACCGATGTGGAGGTGGAGCTGATCGATCCCGATTCTGCACTGGCGTTCGCGCGCCGGATGGCACCGGTGGTCGATGCTGGGGCGGTCGTTGCCGACGACAGTGACCTGCCGCGCTCCATTTCGTTGGTGACAGTGCTTGGCCATGAACTGGTGGAGGCCAGCGATGCGGTGGTGGACCGGTGGCGGCAGAACGAGTCGATCCACGATCGCACTCCCGGGGCAACACCCGCCAAGCGCCGCCCGGGCAAGCTCCGCGCGGCGGTCGGCAGCGCCGGTATCGACTCCATGCACCTGGACCTTCGCACCCAGGGCCCACACGCCCTGGTCGGCGGAACGACCGGCTCCGGCAAGAGCGAGTTCCTGCAGGCCTGGGTGCTCGGAATGGCCGCGGAGTACAGCCCGGACCGGGTGACCTTCCTCTTCGTCGACTACAAGGGCGGCTCGGCCTTTGCGGACTGCGTGAGCCTGCCGCATTGCGTCGGACTGGTCACCGACCTGAGCCCTCACTTGGTTCGTCGTGCCCTGACCAGCCTGCGCGCCGAGCTGCACTTCCGGGAGCACCTGCTGGTGCGCAAGAAGGCGAAGGACCTGCTGGAGCTGGAGAAGCGAGGCGACCCGGAGAGCCCGGCGGCACTGGTGCTGGTGATCGACGAGTTCGCTGCCCTGGTGGGGGAGGTTCCGGAATTCGTCGACGGTGTCGTCGACATCGCGCAGCGCGGTCGGTCGCTCGGCATCCACCTGATCATGGCGACTCAGCGGCCGGCTGGCGTGATCAAGGACAACCTGCGCGCAAACACCAACCTGCGCGTTGCGTTGCGGATGGCCGACGAGTCTGACAGCAGCGACGTGATCGGCACGAAAGACGCCGCCCACTTCGACCCGTCAATCCCTGGCCGCGGTATCGCGAAGACCGGGCCGGGCCGCCTGCAACAGTTCCAGTCGGCATACGCGGGCGGTTGGACCTCTCGCGAGCCGGAACGCCCGAGCATCGATGTCGCCGAACTGCGCTTCGGCGGCGAGGCACCCTGGGAGGAGCCGCGCACGGAGGTTGCCCTGGAGTCGAGGGATCTCGGCCCGACCGACCAGCAGCGGTTGGTCTCCTCGATCGTGGCCGCGGCATCCGCTGCTCGGATTCCGGCTCCCCGCCGCCCGTGGCTTGACGAGATCGCGGCGGTGTACGACCTGTCGCTCCTGCGCCAACGCACCGACAGCGAGTTGGTGATCGGGGTGTCGGATGTTCCCACCAGGCAGCAGCAGCATCCGGTCTATTTCCTGCCCGATGTCGACGGTCACATCGCGATCTACGGCACGGGTGGGTCAGGTAAGAGCACCGCGCTGCGCACCCTCGCCAGCGCGGCGGCAATCACCCCGCGCGGGGGCCCGGTCGAGGTGTACGGTCTCGACTTCGGCACCGGCAGCCTGCGAATGCTCGAGGCGTTCCCCCACGTGGGCTCCATCATCGGTGGCGATGACTCCGAGCGGGTTGTTCGACTGTTCCGCTACCTGAAGACCCAACTCGAGTCGCGGGGTCCTCGCTTCGCCGCGGCCAATGCGTCGAGCATCACCGACTACCGCACATTGACCGGCTCTCCGCTGGAACGGCGCATCCTGTTGCTGATCGACGGCTTCCCATCGTTCCGTGAGGACTGGGAGGTGGCCAGTGGCCGGGCGGTCTGGTACGACGTGTTCAAGGACATCCTGAGTGATGGTCGCCAGCTCGGAATGCACGTGGCGTTCACGGCTGACCGGCCGGGTGCCGTTCCGTCGTCCGTGAGTTCCAGCATCCAGCGTCGCGTGATCCTCCGCCTGGCCGACGACACCGGATACAGCATGCTGGATGCCCCGAACGATGTTCTCAGCCCGTCGTCTCCGGCCGGACGCGCGATCGTCGACGGCCTGGAGACCCAGGTCGCTGTGCTCGGTGGTTCCCCGTCGATGACCGAGCAATCAGCGGCCGTGCAGAAGCTGGCGGAGTCGATGCTGCGGGCCGGGACAAGGCCGGTCGACCCCATCGATGCGCTGCCGAAGGAGTACGCGCACTCGACCCTGCCCGACGGGGTGGCGGACTTCCCGGTGTTGGGTGTCGGTGACGAGGAACTGGCCGCGGTCGGGTTCGATCCGCGCGGCACTTTCCTCCTGTCTGGTCCGCCGGCAAGCGGTCGCAGCAACGCATTGGAGTGGCTCGCCAGGTCGGTTGCACGCGCCGACGCGCCGGCTCGCCGCTACTATCTCGGCAACGCGCGTTCGGGGCTCGCAGGGGCGCTCGAATGGACGGGCGCCGCCACGACGATCGAACAGGTGGCCGCGCTCGCCAAGGACCTGTCCGCTGCCGTCGCCGATCCTGAGACGGAGGGCAGGATCGCCGTGTTCGTCGAGAACATCCCCGATTTCCTGCAGACCCCGGCAGATGCCGCCATCGTCGAACTGGTGAAGGCGGTGAAACGCAGCGAGCATCTTCTGGTGGCCGAGGCGGAGACAACCTCGTGGAACGCGTCGTGGCCGTTGTTCGCCGAGATCAAGAACGCCAGGCGTGGGCTTCTGCTGCAACCGGATTCGATTGAAGGTGACATCCTGCTGAAGACGCCGCTGCCTCGGGGCAGCCGCAGCGAGTTCCCGCCAGGTCGCGGCATGTACATCGCCCGCGGCAAGGTGTCGCGCGTGCAACTCCCGCTGCTGTGATCGCGTGCATGGGTAGTGCTCCCCATGGGGGTGCCGGCGCGCTGTCTACTACTGTCGTACTGGCACTGTTGAGAGGGGCACACGATCGTGGCTGAGCAGCTGATTGTCGACACTGAGTTCCTGCGCGATACGGCGGCTCACATTGCGACGGTGAAGTCGGAGTTCGAGAATGCGAACGGCAACAGCGAGGATGTGGCGACCGCGGTCGGGCACGCCGGGCTCGCCGAGCGGGTGCGTGGGTTCGCGAGCAATTGGGACCACCGGCGCAGCGAGCTGGTCGAGCAGCTCACCACCGTGCACGACAACCTGGTGAACGCGGCAGACGGCTTTGAGGCCACGGACACGGAGCTGGCTGTGGCGATTGAGGGAGACCAGTAATGCGGCCGGATGATTGGGCACCGATCGGCCACGATCACGACCCAGTGCCGGGCAACGCTTCCGTCGTCAGTTCTGCCGCCACCGACTATGCGAATGTCGCCACCGCGATTGAGGAGGCGGCGAGCAACCTTCGTGCGCTCGCCTGCCTCGACGAGTCGGTGAGTGAGGCAGTGGCGGCCATCATGGAGCAGGCGGATGAAGTCGCCGGTCGCATCGAGAGGGCACACGAACGCTACTTCGGCGTGGCGGAGGCCTTGAGCGCCTATGCAGTGCCGTTCGCTGAGGCCCAGCGATGGTCCGTCGACGCCCTCGACGCGGCGATCGCGGCGAATTCGGCTGTCGCAACAGCACAGGACACGGCGGACCTGTACCAGGCCAAGCTCCGGGAAGACGACCTGTCGCCGACGCTCGAGGCGTACTACCAGCAGAAGTTTGAAACGGCGTCGGCCAGCGTGCGCACCAACGGTGGCTCGCTTGAGCAGGCGGTCGCGCTGCTTCAGTCAGCCATCACCCACCGTGACACTGCCGCGACCACGGCCATCGGGGCCATTTCGGACGTGGAGAACAGCGGTGACCTGAACGACAGCTGGTGGGACAACACAGTCCAGTTCATCAACGAGCACAAGGACATCATCGACAGGATCGTCGAAATCGTCGGCTGGATCGCGACGGCCGCAATGGTGATCGCCCTGTTCATTCCCGGCCTGAACGCGATCGTGGGAGTGATCCTCCTCGTCGCCACCATCATCCAGGTGGCCAACGCGATCGTGCAGGGCCTGGCAGGCACGATGTCGCCGTCCGAGGCCATCTTCACTGTCGCGCTGGCCGCCCTGACGTTTGTCGGCGGGAAGGTGGCCACGACGATGGCTACCAACGCGACCCGCACCACGGTCGCGACATCGGTGCGTACCAGCTATGCCGGAAGTGGCATCGCCGGGATGACTCAGCAGCGTGCCCTGGGTCTCGTGGACACGGCAGGGGTGTTCGGTGATGTGCGCAACCTGTCACTCATGAGGCAGCTGCAGAACATCGGTACCGATTACCGGGTGATCGCACAACTCGATTCCATGGCGAATGTGCAACTTCTCTCCGGCAGCCACGCCACCGGCGCGGCCACCGCCCTGAACCGGCTGTCCGCCTATAACGCCAGTTCAACGGCCGGAGGAATCGCGATCGAGCTCGGGCAAGTGGGCGACAGGGTCGGGTCGTTGACGGGGGACTCCACCTGGAGGCTGGGCAGCAACTGGTGAGGAAATTGTGGCGAACGTTCGATCGGCGCGGGCGAACTTGGCTGGTCCTTGCGATTGCTCTGAGCGCGCTGGTTGTGCCCGCAGCTGGTTACGGGATTGTCATGTTGATTTTGTCATTGTGGCAAGGCATTGTGCGCGCGGGTGCCTGGCCGGCGGAACAGATTGCGGCGTGCTCGTCCGACATTGGATGCGCGCTGTCGGCGATTCTCACTGAGGGTGCCCCAGTGTGGCTCGGGTTCCTGTGGCTGGTGGCGATCGTGACTGTACTGGTATTCGGCGTGCGCCTGCCGCAGGTACCTGGCACTCCGAAGAGCGTCGCCAGGAAACTTGCCGCACAGAGGACCCGGGAGGGCCAGCGGATCGGCCGCGCCGTCGGGTGGGTATTGGTGGCGTCTTTATTCGGATTCATACTGGTGCTCGCCCTGGTCCCGATCGGGGCCGGCGTTGTCGCGTCGGCGACGTGGTCGAAAGAGCGGCGTGACGCATGCTCCGCCGACCCGATGTGCGTCATTTCGACGATCCCGGGGAACGCGCTGCCGGCGTGGATTGCGCTCATCTGGATCGCGATCATCGCCGCCGCTTTGGTGATCTGCTGGAAGCCGTCTCGGTGGTGGCTGCCGGATGCGGAGGCTCGCCGGCACGTCAAGGTTCGAACGTATACCTCGCCGGATTGGATCGTGAGGCATTCGCTGGTTGCTGCGCTGATTTCCGTGGGCTGCCTGTTCGGCATCTTCAAGCGCGGTAACGACGTGTACTCCCTCGACTACATTTGGGCGATCCTGGCAGCGCTCACCGTGGGAGCAGCGGCCTCGGTCTGCAAGCGCAAGTACGGCATGAGAACACCGCTCGACGTCAAGCTGTCGCTGATGCTGACGGCCAGCGCACTTTCCGGCGTTGGCGACCGGCGATGGGGCGCCCTGCAGCGCCAACTGCACCCGCGCCCGGCCAAGAAAAACACGAAGCGGGATGCCGATGACGCCTGAGCACACGGCGCAGACACGCATGTCTGTACTGCTTCCCCAGGGGTGGGTGGCGCTGCATCTCGATGACCGCGCCACGGACGAGGTGAGGCGCATTGTCACCCAGGTGATGGCATCCGTCGCCGCCGACAAGCGAGACCTGGCACGGCCACGGCTGCGTTCGATGCTGCAGAACCTGGTCGACCAGTCTCGCGAGGCGGGCGTGTGGGAGGTCTGGGTGCCCATCGCGGCAACCGCGGGTATCCACATCCCTGCGTCGATCGCTGTGGCGCCGCTCCCGCGCCAGCCGTCCGGAGCGCTGTCGGTGCAAGACACCTTGTTGTCGATGTCGGCGGCGACGACGGGCGCCCGCGCCACGACGGTGGGTGGGGCGCTGGCGGTTCGCACGGTGGCCGACCGGCCGCTGCAGCGCGATGACGCCGGCGAGGTGACCGCGCCCGCCGCGCGGATCGTGAACTACATCGTCAGCCCTACGACCGGGCGCCGGCAGTGGATCACCTTCACGGCAAGCCTGTTCGTGCCAGACACCGAAGATTCCGCCCAGATCGTCGAGGCGCTCGAGTTCCTGTTCGATGCCCTCATGGCGAGCGTGTCGTTCCCCGGCGAGGAGGCCCCAGAATGAGCGTTTTCGTGCGCTACCCGGACGACTGGATCGGCGTGCCCCCGTTTGGTGAGGGTGAGGTGTTCCAGACGGCTCCCGAATGGGCGGATGCGCTGGTTGCCGAACTCGCGGACGTCACGGCAATGCGCCTCACCGATGACGAGACCGCCGCGCTCGCCGGGTCGCTGGCGCTGGTAGGCGGGGAGGTCGAGACGCGCGGCGCCCAGAGTTGTTACGTCTACCTGGAATCCCTTCGCGGACCGATCCACATCGTCGATGGGCGGATGATCGCCCGCGGCGAAGTGGGCGACGCGCCGGTCGAAGAGGTGGCCGGCATCCGTGAGCCAGATCTCGTGCGCGAGCCGACCGTCACCGAGGTGGTCACCGATTCCGGCCTGGCCGGCGTGCTGTGCGTTCGCCACGCTCCGTTCGACGACGATGCGCGCCAGGTGATGACGCTGCGCGGCTCCTACGCCTTCGAGGTGGACGGTGGCTTCTTCCTGCTGAGCACAGCCACCACCGACCTGGCCGGTTTCGAACGGTTCCGACCGCGCTTCGCCGAGCTGGCGGCATCCGTTTCCCAGGACTGAGTGGCGCATGGGTAGTGGTACCCATGTGAGACATCCCCGCGAACCGATACTGTCTTTGTGGGGCTCGGGCCGACCGGACCCACCGACCACCTGATACTGAGGAGCAACCATGGCCAACATGAACGTGACCTATTCGGAGATGACGGATGCCGCCGGCCGCCTGATCTCGGGCAAAGACGACCTGATCACGAAGCTGACCGAGCTGCAGACGCTCGTGAACGGTCTCGTAGAAAGCGGCTTCGTCACCGATTCCGCATCGGGCGCGTTCCAGGTCTCCTACGACGCCTTCACTCAGGGAACCACCCAGGCGGTCACCGGACTGGACGGCATGAGCCAGTTCCTCACCGCGGCGGCAGACGCCCTCTCCAACGTCGACACCGAGCTCGGCAACGCCATTCGCGGCTAAGGACAACTGTGGGCCACAGGCCCGAGCCGTGGCGGGTAACCCCGCCACGGCCTTTTCAGCAAGGAGGGGGCCGTGGCCGATCTGCGTCTCGACCTGGGCCTATTGCGTGAGGTGAGCGGCAATCTTGACCTGATCGCTGCCCAATTCGGCAACGCAGGCAGGGTCGGGGATGACGTCGCGATCGCCGTCGGTTCAATCGGTTCGCTGCAGTCCCAGGTGTACTCATTCGCCGGCAATTGGGACGACACCCGACGCGGCATCCAGGCGAACCTGACGTCCCTCTCGGAATCCCTGGAGATGATCAGCCAGACCTTCGAAGACCTGGACGCCCAACTCGCCACACATGCCGAGGCATTGGCTCCGAATGTACGGTGAGGTCCTCATCCGGGTCGAGGGCGATTCGGGTGTGGTCACGGCCAGGTCGGAGGAGTTCCTTGCCACGGCTGCGGCAATCCTCTCCGCGGCCTCTGAGCTGCTGGCAGTAACGAACAGCCAGGAGACCATCAGTGTCGCCGTCGACGAGGTGCGCAGCCTTGCCGAGCAGGTCCACGACGAGATTCTGCTCGCGCATTCCCGCTACCAGACGGCCGCGCTGGTGTTGAGCGATTTCGCCCCGGCGCTCGCAAGCGCCCAGCAGCGAGCGAACACCGCCTACGACGCCTACTACCCGCAGGCAAACGCTGCACGAGAGACGTACGACGACTTCCTTTACTACGCCGGCGAGGAGGCTGGGCGCGAGACAGCGCGGCGGCAGTGGCAACTGGCGGAGAACCGGGTGGCGACCACTCGCGAGGAGTATTACGCGGCGGTGGCCGACCTGCGGAATGCTTCGGACGCTGCCGCCGAACGCATCCGTGTCGTCGTGGACCAGAGCGACCTGAACGACTCCCTCTGGGTCAACATCGTGGGTGCAGGCGACCAGATCGGCCAGTGGTTCGCTGACATCTTCGGACCGATGATCGACGTACTGCTCGAGGTGCTTGCCAGGGTGGTTCAGGTGCTTGCGCTGGTCGTTGCCGTTGTGCTGCTGCTGGCTGTGGTGCTCGTGGTCGGCCTCGACGCTCTCGCATACCTGATGACGGGTGATGAGGGATTCAAGAACGAGGCGATAGGGCTGCTGGTTGCCGCGCTCTCCCCGATGCTGTTGTCGGCCTGGTTGACCGGGCGGGAGACACCGACGGTGGAGTTGAAAGACCGGCTCGCTGCAGGAATCCGTGTGCCAGGCGGGGGTCGCGACGACCTTTTCGGTTCCGCAGTCGAGGATCAGCGTGCCATCGACAGTGCAGGCGACCCGGGTGTCCTGGGCGCGGATAGCGCAGTGATCCAGGTGACCACGGTTGTCGGCGGGGACGGCATCACCAGGTACCGCGTGCAGATTCCGAGCACGCAGCAGTGGTTCTCGGCCGGCGGAAGTGCTCCGAACGACCTGGACGGCAACCTGTGGGCCAAGTTCTATCCCGACCAGCGGTCGGAGCTGGAGAAGGCAGTGGAGTTGGCGCTTCTCGAGGCCGGCTACATTCCCGGCTCGGGTAGCGACGTGATGCTGTCCGGGTTCAGCCAGGGAGGAATCGCAGCAGCGAACCTTGCTGCCGACCCCGCATTCACCAGCCGGTTCGACGTGACCACGGTGTTCACGGTCGGTTCGCCGATCGGCGATGTCCCGATCCCCGATAGTGTCTCAGTCATGGCCATCGAGCACACGGCGGATGTCGTGCCACACCTCGATTTCTTCGCCGACAACCCGACGCGTGACAACTGGATGACCATCTCGACTACACCGGCTGACCCGAATCCTGATGCTCATGGACACAACACCGTGGACTACGCGGCATCAGCTGTCCGCGAGATAGACAGGTCCACCGACCCGCAGGTGGTTGCGTTCCGTGAGCGTCAGCAGCAGTTCTTCTACGGAACTGAGACTGTGGAACGATTCGAGGCTCGAAGGGGATGAGTGTGGTTGATCGTTCGGTGAGGCGGGCGCTTGCGGCTGGGGTGGTGCTGGCCGTGTTGGTGCCGGCTTTGGCCGGGTGTAGTGCGGGTGAGACTGACATTGAGGCGCGGTTGTCTGAGTTGCCCGGGGTGTCTGGTGCGTTCGTGTGGACGACCACCAGTGGGCTCCCGACGAACCGGGGGTATGCGATCCGGTTGTATGTGGCGCAGGAGCCGGGGGATGACTTGACCGGGCTGGTCGATGATGCGCTGCGCACGACTTGGAGTCACGCTGCGTTCAAGCCGACGAACGGTATCGATATCGAGGTGTCGGAGGGGGATCGGCCTGACGAACCGGAACGGCTTCAAACGTTGAGCAACAGCATTGAGATCGGCGAAGCCGTGACAGGGCTCTCCTGGGGCGACGGGTATGTGGGGCAGGGAACCGCCGGATTGAGTGCGACGGTCTCACGCCATGCATTGGAGATCCGGTACGGCGAGTGGTCGGATGCCGGCTGACGCGCCAGCGCTCCGCCCGGCTCTCAGGTTCAGCGGAATCTGGTCCCGCATCCCGGTGACCGACGACGCTGCCACCGCGAAAGCGGTGCGGGCTTTGGTGCGGGACCTGGTGGGTTCCGACGATGCGCGGGCCACGGAGCGGGAGCGCCTTAGGCGTGAGCTGCTCGATTCTGTCGGAGAGGCGAGGCGGTTGGGGGCAACCGAGGTGTACCTGGCCGAGCAGGTGGCCGACGGCATCCCGGTGTCGGCGATGCTGTCCGTGCACGGTGCGACTCCGCGGTTGAGTGTCGCGATCGGAACCAACGCATCCGCTGTCATGGATGCGTTTGTGGATGGCCTGCGGCGCTCCGGGAACGAGCCTTCAGTGGCCGAGCGTTTCGCGGTCGGCGAGAGTCAGGTTCTCCGCACGACTGAGACGGTGGAGACCAAGCAGGGCCAGTCGCTGGCGGTGCGATTCTGGGTGACGGTACCGTCGACGAAAACCGTGCTTCCGCTGACGTTCGCGACCCCGTTCGAGCAACTGGCCGAGCCGTTGGTCGCCCTGTTCACGGCCATCGTCAGCACACTGCAGTGGCTTCCCGCTGAGTCGAGCAACCGCGATCACTGCGATAGCATGGCACCCCTATGGCCCGGGGGAGGATACGCGAGTGAGCACGAGTGACGACAACCCGTTTCTGATCCCACCCCCGCCTCCCGGAATTGCGCCGGTGCAGCGCGCTGCCGAGGCGCAGGAGCCGGATCCGGTCGACCCCGCCAGCCTGATCACGCTTCCGCCGGGGATCGTCGATTCCGGAACCTACCGGATGCCGTCGACACGGGCCCCGAAGCCGAGCACCCTCGATGACGCGCCGGCGTTCTTCCCGGTAGGGGCGCCCGGGCTTCCGGTGCCCACCCTGGCCGAGCAGGTGGCACCGGCCCCAGAGGTGCCGACGGTCGATGACGCGACTCGCGCATCCGTCGGTCGCCGGAGCGCACCGGCGTGGCGACTCACCCTCCCAGACGGCCAGCAGGCGCTGGTGGAGAAGACGACGCTCGTCGGTCGTGACCCGGCGCACAGCCCACAGTGGCCCCAAGCGCTCCTGCTGCCCATCGCTGACACGGGCAAAACCGTCTCGAAAACGCATGCGGCGCTCGAGTTGACTGCCAGTGGGCAACTCGTCGTGCACGACCTCAACTCGACGAATGGCGTGTTCCTCGAATACGCGGGTGGCAACGGAGCCGTCGTTGAGCCTGGAACGCCCGCACTGGTCGAACACGGCGCCGAGTTGAGCTTCGGCGAGTTCACCGTGTCGGTCGAACGCAGCTGACGGAAGGCAGATCATCACCGGGCAAATTGTGGCGACAGTGGGGCAGGGCCGATGATTCGAACGGCTGCGACAGCCACATCCGCCATCGCCGTGATGGCGGTGCTGAGCGGATGCCTGGGAGGCGCTGTGAACCCATCGATCGAGGTTGGCAACGCGCACCCGGCGTGGAGGAGCAACAGGGCAAGGAGCAGGACCCTGAAGGCCCGTATGGCCACATGCTGAAGAGCCCGGACGGCTACGGACTCACCGTGTCCCGTGGCAATGACACCGATGGAACGACCATTGTGCAACTATCGGTTTTCTCGAAATGCGTCGGCAACCCGACAGATAAACCGGACACCTGGGGCAAATTCGCTGGGGCGAACGGCACCACTTTGCGCAGCTCAGCGTTCCTGTCGCGCCCCGAAGTAGACTGTTCAGATTGAGTCGCCGACGTTTCGGCTGCTTGATTCGTGGAGAAAGGCGGGCCCCCATGGGCAGGACACTGGCTGAGAAAGTTTGGGACGACCATTTGGTCGTCAAAGGTGCTGACGGCACCCCCGACCTCATCTACATCGACCTTCACCTCCTTCACGAGGTGACGAGCCCGCAAGCGTTCGACGGGCTGCGGATGGCCGGACGACCGCTGCGCCGCCCCGACCTGACGATCGCGACGGAGGACCACAACACCCCGACGCTGAACATCGACAAGCAGATCGAGGATGTCACCAGTCGCACCCAGATTGAAACCCTCCGCAAGAACTGCGCAGAGTTCGGCGTGCGACTGCACCCGCTCGGCGACGTCGAACAGGGCATCGTCCACGTGGTTGGGCCCCAGCTTGGGCTGACCATGCCAGGCATCACCGTTGTCTGCGGTGACAGCCACACCTCGACGCACGGCGCGTTCGGGGCGATGGCGTTCGGCATCGGCACCAGCGAGGTCGAGCACGTCATGGCCACGCAGACACTTCCGCTCAAGCCGTTCAAGACGATGGCGATCACCGTCGAGGGCGAGCTTCGCCCAGGGGTGACGGCCAAGGACGTCATTCTTGCGATCATCGCCAAGATCGGCACCGGCGGCGGCCAGGGTTACGTGCTCGAATACCGCGGCAGCGCCATCCGCGCCCTCTCGATGGAGGGGCGGATGACCATCTGCAACATGTCGATCGAGGCCGGTGCCCGCGCCGGCATGGTCGCTCCGGACCAGACCACCTTCGACTACCTGAAGGGCCGCCCGCACGCACCACAGGGCGCCGACTGGGATGCCGCACTCGAGTACTGGAAGACGCTTCCGACCGATGACGATGCCGTGTTCGACGCCGAGGTGTACCTCGACGCGGCCGAGCTCGAGCCATTCGTCACCTGGGGTACCAACCCCGGCCAGGGAGTGCTGCTGTCCGACTCGATCCCCGACCCGGAGAGTTTCGAAGACCCCAATGAGCGGGCATCCGCTAAACGCGCGCTCGAGTACATGGACCTGAAGCCGGGCACGCCGATGAAGGAGATCCCGGTCGACGCGGTCTTCATGGGCTCCTGCACCAACTCCCGCATCGAAGACCTGCGCGCGTTCGCCTCCATTGTCAAGGGCCAGAAGAAGGCCGACCACGTTCGTGTGATGGTCGTTCCCGGTTCAGCCCGGGTGCGGCTGGAGGCCGAAGCCGAGGGCCTCGACAAGGTGTTCATCGACTTCGGCGCAGAGTGGCGGTTCGCCGGATGCTCCATGTGCCTGGGCATGAACCCGGACCAGCTGGCACCGGGCGAGCGTTGCGCATCCACCTCCAACCGCAACTTCGAAGGCCGGCAGGGCAAGGGCGGGCGAACCCACCTGGTGTCGCCTCTCGTCGCTGCAGCGACCGCCATCCGTGGCACGCTGTCCAGCCCGTGGGACATCGCCGCCGACAACGACCTGGGTGGTGGGGGGCGACACAGTGACACGCCGAACCAGGCCACCGCAGATGCCGAAGCGGATGCTGCGGCCCAGATGGGAGCGAACGCGTAATGGACAAGATCACCACCATCACCGGTGTTGCCGTGCCGCTGAAGCGGTCGAACGTCGACACCGACCAGATCATCCCGGCCGTGTTCCTCAAGCGAGTCACCAAGACCGGCTTCGACGATGCCCTCTTCTACGCCTGGCGCCAGGACCCGGAGTTCGTTCTCAACAAGCCGGAGTTCCAGAACCCGCGCGTGCTGATCGCCGGCTCCGACTTCGGTACCGGCTCCAGCCGCGAGCACGCTGTCTGGGCGCTGCGCGACTACGGGTTCGCCGCCGTGCTCAGCCCCCGCTTCGGCGACATCTTCCGAGGCAACTCCGGCAAGCAGGGCCTGCTGGCCGCGCAGATCACCGAAGAAGACGCGCAAGCCTTCTGGGCCATCATCGAGGAGAGCCCGGGGATCGAGGCAACCGTCGACCTTCAGGCCAAGACGGCGACACTGGGCGACCTCACAGTCCCGTTCGAGATCGATGATTACACTAGGTGGCGGCTCCTCGAAGGCCTGGACGACATCGCCCTCACCCTGCGAGACGAAGCCCACATCACAGAATTCGAGAACGGCCGCGCGAGCTGGCTGCCCCTCACCCTCCCCGCTCGCTAACGACAGGCCACGATGAACTTTTCCCTGACAGAGGATGCACAGAAGGCCGGACTCCACGTCGGGCTGAGATCAGACGAGATCGTCATCAACGGCGGAACACCGCTGAACGGACGCATCACCGTCAGGGGTGCGAAGAACCTTGCAACCAAGGCGATGGTTGCAGCGCTGCTCGGCGAGACCCCGAGCCTGCTTAAAGACGTACCCGAGATCAGCGACGTGAAGGTCGTGCGCGGACTGCTCGAGGTGTACGGCGTTCGCGTCATGAGCCCGAGCGTCGGCGAACTGCGCTTCGACACCAGCCGGGTCGAGACTGCCCATTTCGCCGAGATCGACGCCCACGCCGGCGCCAGCCGCATCCCCATCCTGTTCTGCGGCCCCCTGCTTCACCGGCTCGGCGAGGCACGCATCCCCGACCTTGGCGGATGCCGCATCGGCGACCGCCCGATCGACTTCCACCTCGACGCCCTCCGCGCGTTCGGTGCCGTTGTCGACAAGAGCCATGAGGGCATCCGCCTGACCGCGCCGAACGGGCTCACCGGCGCATCCATCACGCTGCCATACCCGAGCGTCGGGGCCACGGAGCAGGTGCTGCTGACCGCCGTCAAGGCGAAGGGCACCACCGAACTCACTAACGCGGCCATCGAACCCGAGATCATGGACCTCATCGCCATCCTCCAGAAGATGGGCGCCATCATCTCGGTCGAGCCGAACCGGGTCATCCTCATCGAGGGCGTCGACCGCCTCGAGGGCTACACGCACCGCGCGCTGTTCGACCGCAACGAGGTGGCCAGCTGGGCAGCGGCCGCATTGGTGACCCACGGTGACATCTTCGTCGAAGGCGCTCGTCAGGCCGAGTTGATGACCTTCCTCAACGTCTACCGCAAGGTGGGCGGCGCGTTCGATGTGCAGGAGGACGGCATCCGCTTCTGGCACCCGGGCGGTGACCTGAAGCCGGTGACCATCGAGACGGATGTCCACCCCGGGTTCATGACGGACTGGCAGCAGCCGCTGATGGTGGCGTTGACCCAGGCGCAGGGCACCTCGATCGTCCACGAAACCGTCTACGAGAACCGTTTCGGGTTCACCGAGGCGCTGCGCGAGATGGGTGCGAACATCGTGGTGCACCCGAACGGGCTGCCTGACCACCCCCGCCGTGTCGCCCGACGCGATTTCGAGCAGGCCGCCGTCATCGTCGGGCCTACCGCGCTCCACGGTTCCGACATCCGCGTCCCCGACCTGCGCGGAGGGTTCAGCCACCTCATCGCCGCCCTCAGCGCGGACGGCCAGTCGAAGATCAGCAACGTCGGGATCATCAGCCGCGGCTACGAGCACATCATCGAGAAGCTCGCGACGCTCGGCGCCGACTTCGTCTACGAGGGGTAGACCGGGTGAAGGAAACCGACGGGGCAGTGTCGCCCCGCACGCCGCCGCAGCGGCCTGCGAAAAGCGAGAAGACGCCCATCTTCCGGCTGCTGGCGTTCCTGGTGGTGCCGTTCATGTCTGTGGTCGCCCGCTACCGCATTCAGGGCGGCGACAAGCTCCCGAAAAGCGGCGCCTTCATCCTGTCGCCCAACCACTACAGCGAGATCGACCCGCTCGTGGTCGGCGTCGTCATGTGGAAGCTGGGTCGGATGCCGCACTTCATGGCGAAGGCCTCCATCTTCAAGATCCCGGTGCTCGGGTACCTGGCGAAGATCTCCGGCCAGATCCCGGTCGAACGGTCGGGAGTCGCCAGGAACAACGACCCGCTCGCCGCAGCCACCCGCATCGCCGATCAGGGTCTCGCCGTGGTGATCTACCCGGAAGGGTCCCTCACCCGTGACCCCGACCTGTGGCCCATGCGCGGCAAGACCGGTGCCGTGCGGATGGCGCTCGAGGCGGACATCCCGTTGATCCCGCTGTCGCATTGGGGATCCCAGAAGGTGATGCCCCGCTACGGCAAGAAGATCAGCCTGTTTCCGCGCAAGACCATCGACGTCAAGATCGGCGACCCGGTCGACCTCTCCGAGTTCCGGGGGCGCCCGCTCGACTCCAGCACGCTGGCCGCGGCCACCAACAAGGTCATGGTGGCCATCACCGCGCTGACGGCCGACCTCCGCGGGGAGACACCGCCGGCAGAGCCGTGGGACCCGGCGAAGAACAACCAGAAGGAGACCGGCCGCTTTTGATTGACACCAAACCGATCAGGGTCATTACGCCCGGCGCCCGCCGGGTTGCCGTTCTGGGTTCCGGGAGCTGGGGAACCACGTTCGCGAAGATCCTGGCCGACGGTGGCTCCGACGTCGCCCTGTGGGCGCGGCGGCCCGAGGTGGCGAAAGAGATCTCGGAGAGCAAGCGGAACAGCGACTACCTGCCGGGAGTCAACCTGCCGCGAAGCCTTTGGGCCAGCCACGTGATCGACGAGGTACTCGATGGCGCCGAGATGGTGTTCATCGCCGTCCCCAGCCAGACGCTGCGCGAGAACCTGCGCACCATTCGCCAGCTGATCCCTGCCGCCTCTCCCGTCGTCAGCCTGATGAAAGGTGTCGAGAAGGGCAGCAAATTCCGGATGAGCGAGGTGATCAGCCAGGAACTGGAGATCTCCGCCGACCGGATTGCCGTGGCATCCGGCCCCAACCTGGCACTCGAGATCGCGCGGGAACAGCCCACCGCCGCCGTCGTGGCCTCCACCAGCCTGGACACGGCGACCGAAGTGGCCATCGCTGCCACCAACCCCTACTTCCGCGCATTCGTGAACACCGATGTCGTCGGCACCGAATTCGGCGGCGTGCTCAAGAACCTCATCGCGGTGGCCATCGGCATCGTCGACGGTGTCGGTTACGGCGAGAACACGAAGGCGTCGATCATCACCCGCGGGCTCGTCGAGATGACCGACTTCGCTGTCGCGTTCGGGGCGAAACCGGAAACACTGTCCGGACTGGCAGGCCTGGGCGACCTCATCGCCACCTGTGAGTCCTCGCTGTCGCGCAACAACACCGCCGGGCGGCTGCTCGGGCAGGGCTACAGCTTCTCCGAGGTCATCAAGCAGATGAACCAGACGGCGGAGGGGCTCGCATCCGTGACCCCTATTCTGGAGCTCGCACTCGAGAAAGGTGTCGTCATGCCGATCGTGTCGCAGGTCGCAGAAGTGCTGGCCGGCACCATGGACCCGCGTGACATCGCCCCCCACCTGACCACCGACTCCGACATCCCCCAGGGCGAGTAGCCCTCGCGAAAGTGCCCGTTCCGGAGGATAGTTACCGTTGCGCGGGGCACTATCCTCCGGAACGGGCACTATGCGGAGTGCACGGTACTCTAGCTAGGTGATCACGGCACTGGCGGATGGGCGGCTTCTGGCCGAGAAAACCGGGTCCATTCCACCGACGGTGGTTGCCATGCACGGCTGGGGTCGCAGCGGTCACGACTTCAGAGACATCGTCGAAGGGCTCGACTCACTCTCCATCCACCTCCCGGGTTTCGGCATCACCCCGGAGCCGTCAGAGGCCTGGGGGACCGACCGTTACGCGGACGAGGTGGCGCATGCCTTGCGCGGCATGCCTCCGGTGATCCTGCTCGGGCACTCCTTCGGCGGGCGCGTTGCCGTGCGGTTGGCCGCGCAGCATCCGCACCTGGTTCGGGGGATCGTGTTGACCGGAGTTCCGCTGCTGAGGCTCACGCCGCCACCGAAGCCTTCCCTCGGCTACCGAGCCGTGCGGTTCCTGGCGAAGATCGGCCTCATCTCCCAGGCGCGACTCGAGGCCGAGAAGCAGCGCCGTGGCTCGCCGGACTACCGTGCGGCGAGCGGCGTGATGCGCGACGTGCTGGTGAAAGTCATGCGCGAGGACTACCGCGACGACCTGGCGAAGATCACCGTCCCGGTGCGCATGGTCTGGGGGGAGCACGACACGGCTGCGCCGACGGATGCCGGGCTCGCCGCGAGCAAACTGGTTGCCACCGCGACCTTCCGCTCTGTTCCCGGGGCCGCGCACCTGCTGGAGGGCGACCTGCCCGTGGCGGTCCGCGAAGATCTGCTGAAGCTGATCGAGGAGACGAACGCGTGAACTGGATCCTGGCCATCACCGTGCTGATCGCCGCCCTTGCGGCAGTCGCCGTCTCGCTCAAGTGGCTGCGGGTCGCCCAGCGGGAGCACTACATTGCCGGCTGGGTCGGCCGCATCGCAGCACTCTGGCTCGTCCGGATGCCAGCCAACCTGATCCTCGTTCCGGTCGCCCTGGCACTGATCGCGGTCGGTGTCTGGGCGAACACCGGGGTGAACGCCCCGATCCTCACCTACTTCGGCATCCCCGCCGCCATCATTGCCGCCGGATTCTTCCCGCTCGGCCTGGACATCCGCGGCACCAGTTCGCCGATGAACTGGACGCCCCGTGCCCGGAGGCTGCTCGTCGCCTACGCGGTGCTCCTGCTCGCAGCATCCGCTCTCCTCTGGTGGCTGGTGGGCGTTGTTGGCGTCGCTCTCGTGTTGTTGGCGGCTCCGCTTCTCATGGATCTCGCCCTCATCCCGATGAACGCCCTCGAGAAGGCGCTATCCAACAAGTACCTGGTGAGCGCACGCAAGCGGCTGAACCAGGTGAAGCCCACCGTTGTCGCCATCACCGGCTCGTACGGGAAGACCTCGACCAAGGGGTATGTCGCACACCTGCTCGACGGTTCGTTCTCGGTCGTCGCCTCACCGGCCAGCTTCAACAACCTGATGGGCCTGTCGCGCGCGGTCAACGATCGGGTCATCCCTGGCACCGAGGTGTTCATCGCCGAGATGGGCGTCTACGGGCCGGGGGAGATCCGCGAGCTGAGCAAGAGCTTCCCGCCGGACGTGGCCGCCATCACCACAATCGGCGAGGCGCATCTCGCGCGGATGGGCAGCCGCGAGGTCATCGCCGCGGCCAAGGCCGAGATCACCGAGAAGGCGCGAATCGTCGTACTTCCGATCGACCAGCCCGAATTGGCCGCCCTCGCCGACAAATGCCGGGCAGAGGGCAAGACCGTGATCACCGTGTCGACCTCTCCGGGAGCCACGGCGGACGTCGTACTGGACGCCGCCTCCGGGCAGCTCACGATGAACGAGCCGGGCGGACCGGCGACGCTTCCGGTGACCGTGTCGAGCGTCGGGCACGCCGTGAACATCGCCGTCGCCGCCGGAATCGCCTTCGCGCTGAAGGTGCCGGCCGCGAGCATTGCGGGAAAGCTGGGCTCATTGCCCGGCGCACAGCACCGCGCTGAGATCCAGGAGACTGCGCAAGGCGTGATCGTCATCGACGACACCTACAACTCAAACCCGGTCGGTGCCGAGCGGGCACTCGAAGGCGCAGCCGCCCTCGCCGAAGAGCGTGGCGGGCAGCTGGTGGTCGTCACGCCCGGCATGGTGGAGCTGGGCAATATGCAGCGCCAGCGCAACGCCGAGTTCGCGGCATCCGTCACCGCGCGGGGTGGGCGCCTGCTGGCTGTCGGGCGAACCAACCGTGCGGCGCTGCGGTCCGGGGCGGAGCTTTCCGAGCATCCGGTGCTGGTGTATGACCGTCGCGACGTGGCCGTCAAGGCCGCTCTCGATCTCGCGGGCGAGCGAGGCGTTATCCTCTATGAGAACGACCTGCCTGACCACTACCCCTGATCCAGTCACCGACCGGGATGCGGATGCACCGGGCACGCAGGCAACCCAGGCCGTGGTGCGGGCCGAGTGCGATGGATGGTTATGAGCGACACCTGGGCCGTATTGTTCGGAGGACCCTCCCCGGAGCACGAGATCTCGATTCTCACCGGGCTGCAGTCTGAGCGGGTGCTGACCGCCGCGGGCGAGAGCGTGCTGCCGATCTACTGGGCGCCATCCGGCGGGTGGTACCTGGTTCCGTCGAAGAGCGAGGCGAAGGACTATCTCGAGGGCGTTCCGAAGAACTCGAAGCCGGTCGAGGTTCGCCTGGGCGACAACGCCGGCCTCTACGTGAAGAAGCGTTTCGGCGAGGACGCTCTGGAGCCGAGCGCCGTTCTGGTCTGCCTGCACGGCGGGCTCGGCGAGGGCGGAGGCGCGGCTGCCGTGTTCACCCTGCTGGGCATCCCGGCCACCGGGTCGAGCCTGTTCGCGGGTGCCGTCGGCATGGACAAGCTCGCGTTCGGCGGGCTCATGGGCACGGCAGGCATCCCGTCGCTGCCGCGTGAACTGCTGTCCCAGTTGCGCGAGCCATCGTTCGCGGGGCCGTACATCGTCAAGCCGCGATTCGGTGGATCATCGATCGGCATCGAGATCGTCGAAGACATCGACACTGCCCGTGCGCTCGGCAAGTCGAGCGTGCACCTGCGCGGTGGGGCCGTCCTGGAGCCGTACCGGCCGGAGCTGGCCGATCTTAACATCTCATTCCGCACGCATCCGTCGCTGGAGATCACCCAGCTCGAGCGTCCGCTGCGTGACGAGGCGAAGGGTGGCCTGTACTCGTACGCCGAGAAGTACCTCGCCGGTTCGGCGGGGGCGGATGCCGGGCTCACCAGTGCGCCGCGTCAGTTTCCGGCGCACGTTGAGGAGGCGGTCGCCGCGCAGGCCACGGATCTCGCGGCGCGGGTTGCCGAGGTGACCGGGCTGACCGGCGTGGTTCGCGTGGACCTGCTGCTCGATGAGGCGACCGGCGAGCTGTTCGTGAACGAGGTCAACTCGATTCCGGGGGCGATGTCGCTGTACTTGTGGGCGCCGCAGGTATCCGCCGCTGAGGTGCTGAAGGACGCTCTCATCGAGGCGCGCGACGCTCGGCCGGCATTGCCAACCGCCGGATTCGGCTCAGGTGCTGCGTTGAAGGCCGCCGGCGGTATCGCCGGCAAACTGGTCGGGCTGGACGGACCCCGGGCCTAGCTGTCCTAGCGGCCCCTCGCTGGTCGAGCCCGTCGAGCCCGTCGCTCGCGAACTCATTCTCGCCGGCATCCGCCGCCTTTCCGAACCCGATCCCACCTGCCGACCTGAGAGTTTCCGCCCTTGGTGGGGCAACAGCTCTCAGGTGGTCGCGCGGTTACTCTTCGTTCTCCCCGAAGACATCTTCGGCGGCGAGGCACTCCCTTGTCGCTGGCAGGCTGCCCACGGCGTTGCCCAGGGCGCTGAGCGCGCTGCTGCTGGCGCGGTCACCGTCGATGACGACCTCAACGGCCGGGTCGCGCCCATAGGTGATGAACTTGTAGACAGGTGCCTCGCTGCTGTCCCGCAGCCAGTCAACGTCCTTGACGGTGAAGCAGGGGAGCGCCGACGGGCCCGGAATCTCGACACCGCAACGGAGGAAGATCGCCGCCGGGTCGCCCCAGGCGCCTGTCGCCTGCGCGTTGGTTTCCCGCTGCGCGAATCCGTCGATACCGTCCGGCAGCCGGACGATGATTTCGGCGCAGTCGGGATTCGTGGCATCCGGTGCCGGCTCCAGCGGGACCATCTGCGTGCAGGCCCCGAGCAGGCTGACGGCGACTGTTGCAAGTGCGGTGATGGCCACCAGCCGGAACGGAGATCTCACCCATTCAGGCTACCGTTTGAGGCATGACCGAAAGTGACACCCTCGCCTCGCTCGGCGAATCGGCGACCCTGGGCCGCATCTTCCCGCGGCTCCCGTCGGCCGACTGGCAGTTGCTCGGTCCTGGCGATGACTCCGCGGTGGTTGCCGCGCCGGACGGTCGCTTCGTCGTCACCACCGACATGATGATCCATGGCCCGGATTTTCGCCTGGCCTGGTCGAGCCCGCACGATCTTGGGTGGAAGGCGGCGGCATCCAACCTCGCCGACATCGCCGCGATGGGGGCCGTGCCGACCGCCCTGGTGGTCGCGATCGCCGCGCCGGCCGACTCGCCGATCGGACTCCTGGAGGGCATCGCCGACGGCCTTCGTGACGGATGCACCGCGATGGCTCCCGGGTGCGGCGTCGTCGGCGGCGACCTCTCGGTGTCACCGACGCTGACCATCGCGGTGACGGCGTTCGGCGACCTCGGTGGGCGTTCGCCGGTCCTGCGCTCGGGCGCTCAGCCTGGAGACCAGGTCGCGGTGTCCGGCCCCCTCGGCGCGGCGGCGGCGGCACTGCAGTTGCTGTTCACCGAGGCGGTGGACGATTCAGGCGAACCGGATGCCCGGCGAGCCGCCGAGTTACGTGAGAGCACCGCTGCTCAACTCGCCCCTACCCCTCCCATCGGCGACGGGCTGCTGGCTGCGGTCGGGGGAGCGACCGCCATGCTCGACCTCAGCGACGGCCTGGCGATCGACACTGGTCGACTGGCTCGCGCCAGTGGTGTCGGCGTCGACTTCGAGTCGGCACTCCTGGGGTCAGAGGTTGCCTTGGCGCTCGGCGGCGGGGAGGACCATTCGCTGTTGGCGACCTTCCCGGCATCCGCCGCCCTGCCCGGCGGATTCCGCCGCATCGGCACGGTGTTCTCGGGGGAGGGCATCCGCGTTGACGGCGCCCCTGCGCCGACGTCCGGCTGGGACCCATACCGCAACTGGAACGGCGCCCAGGGCTGACCTCCATTTCGACGAGTTCAGTGAGCGAAAGGCCCGTTCCCGGCGCGATCCGCTCCTGGGTCCGGCGCACGGGCCAACCCGTCAGGTGCGGACATGCTCGTACGCGGTGCGTATGCGGGTGTGTCCGCACCTGACGGGTGAGCTACTCGGCGGTGGGGCTCAACCAGTAGAGGGTCGTGTCGCCGTAGTCCTTGCGCCGGTCGAGGGTGAGCCCGTCTGGCCAGGCGGGCACCGGCATCCGCGAGCTGCGTTCCAGTACGACGGTTGCCTCTGTTTCCAGACGCGGCACCAGTACCTCGAGGGCGTGCACCAACTCGGTGTTGCTGAGGTCGTATGGGGGGTCGAGGAAGACGATCTGCCAGGTCGACTCCGCGCCGGTGAGGAACGCGTGCACCGGCGACGAGCTGACCTCAATCGACAGGTCGCTGGAGCGGGGAGCGGCCTTCTTGATACGGGCCGCGTTCTTACGGGTGAACGGGACCGCCCCGTAACTGCGCTCCACCAGCGTGACCCGCCGAGCACCACGGCTGGCGGCCTCGAGGCCGAGCGCGCCAGACCCGGCATAGAGGTCGAGTACTCGCGCATCCTGGATCACGCCTCGCGCGTCGAGCGCGGAGAAGATCGCTTCGCGCACCCGGTCGCTGGTCGGTCGGGTGCCGTTCGGCGGCACCGCCAGCGCGAGCGAGCCCGCGAATCCCGAGATTATGCGTGTCATCGCATCCACGCTACCGCCCTCGGCGGGCCGATTATTCGGCGAGGCGGGTCAGATTGCGGGTGCCCGCCAGATTTGACCCGCACAACGGCCCGACTCGGCACAGTGAGGGCGGTCGAAGCGGCGGCAGAGCGGATGCGCGGCGAGCGTGGGTGGCCGCCGGTACGGTTGAAGCGTGGAATCGCCGCTGGACGCCAAGCTGAGCTCGACGCTCGGCGGCCGCACCGCGACGGCCATGAAGAAGCACCTCGGCCTGGAGACTATCGGCGACCTGCTCAGCCATTACCCGCGGCGGTACGCCCTGCGCGGAGAGCTGACCGCCCTCAGCGAGTTGCCGTTCGACGAGAACGTCACGATCGTGGCCGAGGTGATCGAGGTCAGCCAGCGCTCGATGCAGGCCAAGCGTGGGTCGATTTTCGAGGCGAAAATCACTGACGGCAGGGGCATGCTCACCCTCACGTTTTTCAACCAGGCGTGGCGTAAAGACGAGCTGAAGCCGGGCGTGCGCGGCATCTTCGCAGGCAAGGTCGGCGAGTACCGCGGCGCCCGCCAGTTGACCCACCCCGACTACCAATTGTTCGAGCCGGATGCCGCCACCGACGTCGAGTCGGCCCGCGCCTGGGCGGAGCAGCCGATCCCGATCTACCCGGCCACGGCATCCGTCGCGTCCTGGAAGGTGCAACAGGCGATCGGTGTGGTGCTCGACACCCTGCCGAAGCTTGACGACCCGGTTCCGGATGCCATCCGCCAGGAACGCACGCTGATGGCCTATTCGCGCGCTGTCGAACTCATTCACCGGCCGAAGAAGGAGATCGAGTGGCGCGCGGCGCGCAAGGCGTTGCGTTTCCAGGAGGCGTTCGTGCTGCAGACCGCGTTGCTCGAGCAGCGGGTGGCGTTGCGGGCGCAGGCGGCGGTGCCCCGGGTGCCGAAGCCGGGCGGTTTCCTCGAGCGGTTTGACGCCCAGCTCAAGTTCACGCTGACCGGTGACCAGGCCCGAGTCGGTGAGGAGGTTGCTGCCGATCTGGCGGCGGAGTCCCCGATGAATCGCCTCTTGCAGGGCGAGGTGGGTTCCGGCAAGACGCTGGTCGCGCTGCGCGGGATGCTCGCGGTTGCCGATTCGGGCGGCCAGTCGGCGCTTCTCGCACCCACCGAGGTGCTCGCCGGGCAGCACCTGCGGTCGATCGTGCGCACCCTGGGCCCAGATCTTGCAGCCCAATTGCATCCCTCGATCATCACCGGCCAGATGTCCACCGCCGATCGTAAGAAGGCCATGCTCGCGGCGATCTCCGGGTCGTCCCACATCGTGGTCGGCACGCACGCCCTGATGAGCGAGTCCGTCGGATTCTTCGACCTTGGCCTGGTGGTGGTCGACGAGCAGCACCGCTTCGGTGTCGAGCAACGGGAGGCACTGCGACGCAAGGGGTCGACCCCTCCGCACGTGCTGGTGCTGACCGCAACGCCCATCCCGCGCACGGTCGCCATGACGGTGTTCGGCGACTTGGACATCTCCACGATCGCCGAGCTGCCGTCAGGCCGCGTTCCGATCACATCGCACGTTGTCGCCTTGGCCGAGCATCCGGGCTGGGCGTCGCGCATCTGGGAGCGGATGGCTGAGGAGCTCGCGCAGGGCAGGCAGGCTTTCGTGGTGTGCCCGGCGATCGACAGCAACGACAAGTCCAAGGCGACGGAGGAGGAGGAGGAGGAGGCGGATGAGCTTCCTGAGCTCGTCGAAGGCGCCGCGCCCCCCGAGAACGTCACCGACACCCTGGCGCGGCTTCGCGCGCTGCCGTCGCTGGCATCCGCCCGCATCGAGGCGCTGCACGGCCGGTTGCCGAGCGAGACGAAGGATGCCCTGATGCGTGCATTCGCGGCCGGAGACATCGACGTGCTGGTCGCGACGACGGTCATCGAGGTGGGCGTGGACGTGCCGAACGCCTCGACGATGGTCATCCTGGACGCCGAACGCTTCGGCGTCTCGCAACTCCACCAGCTGCGCGGGCGAGTCGGTCGGGGATCGGTGCCTGGTCTCTGCCTGATGGTGACACGTGCCGAGCCGGAAACCCTGGCGCGAGACCGGGTGGATGCCGTCGCCTCCACCCTGGACGGCTTCGAGCTGGCGCAGAAAGATCTCGAGCTGCGGCAGGAGGGCGATGTGCTGGGCAGCACGCAGTCCGGTGGGCGTTCCTCGTTGCGGCTGCTGCGGGTGGCGAAGGACGGAAAGCTCATCACTGAGGCTCGCGAACTGGCCCAGAGAGTGCTCGACGAGGACCCGATCCTGGCCGGGCACCCCGCCCTGCGGCACGCCATCGCGCGCAGGCTCGACGACGCCACGCGCGACTTCCTGGCGAAGAACTGACCGGTCTGAACTCCGTCAACAGGACGGAAACGTGGGCGCGCCAACCCGGGTGCCCGCGCCACCGCGTGTCGCGTAATCCATCCTGTTGACGGCGGCATTCTCAGAGTCACGCCGATAAGGTGAAGAGTATGAGCAGGATCGCCGTTGTTCCCGGATCGTTCGACCCCGTCACCCTGGGGCACATCGACGTGATCGAGCGTGCCGCCGGCATGTTCGATGAACTCCACGTGCTGGTGGTGCACAACCCGGACAAGACAGCGCTGCTCCCCGTCGCCCAGCGGGTGTCGCTGCTGGAGAAGTCGATCGCCGAGGCGGGCCTGCCCGGCAACATCCGCGTCACGTCCTGGACGGTCGGCCTGCTGGTCGATTACTGCACGGATGTCGGTGCCAGCGTGTTGGTGAAGGGCGTGCGTTCCGGCGTGGATGTCGCGTACGAGACACCGATGGCGATCGTGAACCGCAACCTGGCCGGCGTGGAGACCGTCTTCCTGCTGCCGGATCCGGCCCACGCCCACGTGTCCAGCTCGCTGGTGCGCCAGGTTGCCGCGCTCGGCGGCGACGTGAGCCCGTACGTTCCGCGTGCGGTCGCTGACTTCCTCCAGAACCCCTAATCCGATAACCCCTAGCGGCCGAGGTCCTGCAGTCCGCGCACCAGCATCCGGATGAGCGCGTCGAAGCTGGCATCCGGATCCCGCGGCAGGCCGAAGCCGCCGTCCAGTTCGAGCAGCACGAATCCGTGAACGGCGGAGCGGATGGCGCGGATGGCGTCGATCGCCTGGTCGGGTGCGAAACCGTAGCCGCGCAGCGCGTTCGCGATGACCGCTACGCTTTCGCCGCCCGCTGCGATGAGTTCGGCATCCGCCGGGTCGTCCGGGTTTCCGGCGTGCTGGGTGGCCGCGTACCGTCCGGGGTGGCGCTGGGCGAAGGCGCGCACTTCGGCCGCGAGGGCGATCACCGCTTCTTCGCCGGCGCGACCGACGGTGGCGGAGCCAAGCGCCCGTGTCAGGTCGCGCACGGAGGCGACGGCGACCTCCCGCCGCAGGTCGGCCAGAGAGCTCACGTGCTTGTAGAGGCTTGGCGTTGAAACGCCGACCCAGGCGGCAACCGACGCGAGGGTCAACGCGTCGAACCGTTGAGGGCCGGCCTCATCGAGGATGGCCAGCGCCGCCTGGGTGACGGCTTCCCTGCTGAGCCCGGCCCTAGGCATCCGCTGCCGCTTCGGCCGGGTTCTGCGCGGTCGGGCGGGTCTTTGCCAGGAAGCGCAGCACGGCCGGAACGACGACGTCGGGCCGCTGCGATTGCGGGTAGTGGCCGGCATCCGCCACCAGCACCGCGTCGGCGTTGATCGCCTCGGCCCCCCAGGCCAGTTCGCCGGTGGGGGAGCGGAAGTCGGGGTCGTGGTCGCCGATCATGATCAGCGCGGGGGCGGTGACCTCGGCCAGGCGGGCTTCCACTTCGGAGTGGTTCAGCTGAACGGCCAACTGCCGCAGCGACCGCAGTCGGTCGGGCTGGGCGAAGCTGCGACGGAGGTCTTTCCGGTGCTCCTCGAGCCAGGGCGAGCGGGTGACCTTGTTGAGGCTGCCGTAGTACGCCACCCAGAACGCTGCGCCCCAGGGCCTCGCGAACATGACGCGGTAGAGGGCGCGCATCACCGCCTGCGCCAGCGCACCAGGCATCGGTTCGCGCAGGAACGGGCTGAGCAGCACGAGTCCGCTGACCGCGTCCGGGCGCTCGGCGGCCGCCCAGGCGGCGGCGGATGCGCTCAGCGAGTTGCCGAGGATGACGGCGGGTTCGCCGAGCTCCTCGATCAGGGCGAGGATGTCGCGCCCGGTGGTGGCGTCGCCATGCGTGGCGAACGTGCTGTCGCTGTCGCCGTGGCCGCGCAGGTCCATCACGGCAAGGCGGTAGCCGGCGCTCACGATTGGCGCGGCAAGGTCACGGTAGACGGAGCGCAGGTCGCCCATCCCGGGGACCGCGATGACGAGCGGCCCGGTGCCGCCCAGGGTGTACGCGAGGCGGCCATCCGCCCGCTGGAGGTAGTGCAGTTCGTCCGGGCTAATCAACATAACCAATAAGCTATGCCTATTAGCCAACCCGCGCAAGAGTTCCATCGAAAGCGAAGGAGATCAGCGCTGGAACGCGCCATTCGCTGCCCGTAGGCGCACCACGCGGACGGAACTCCTTCATTTTTGCGTCAAGATGGGCGGATGGGCGCAATGCAGGTGTGGGCGATTGACGGCATCCCCGAGATCGATGCGGGAGACGACCTCGCGCTGATCATCGGCGACCTGCTCGAGGCCGATGATCACCTGAGGGACGGCGACATCCTGGTGATCACCAGCAAGATCGTCTCCAAGGCCGAAGGGCGCCAAGTGGCCGCCGCCGACCGCGAGCAGGCGATCACCGACGAGACCGTACGCGTGGTGGCCAGCCGCGAGCATCCGGCCGGCACGACCCGCATCGTCGAGAACCGTCTCGGCCTGGTCATGGCCGCGGCGGGCGTAGACGCCAGCAACACTCCAGACGGCACGGTGCTGCTGCTCCCGATCGATCCGGATGCTTCGGCCCACCATCTCGCAGGCGCCCTCCGCAACCGCTTGGGCGTCAGGGTCGGTGTGGTGATCTCCGACACGCTCGGCCGGCCCTGGCGGCTGGGGCAGACGGATGCCGCGATCGGCGCCGCAGGCATCCGTGTCGTGGACGACCTGCGGGGGAGCACGGATGCCGCCGGCCGGCCACTCGAGGTAACGGTGACGGCGGTAGCGGACGAACTGGCCGCCGCGGCCGACCTGGTGAAGGGGAAGGCGGCCGGCCTTCCGGTGGCGATCGTTCGGGGGATGGCTGATCTCGTCGGCGAGCTTGACCTGCCAGGGGCTCGAACGCTGGTGCGGTCGGCAGATCAGGACATGTTCAGGCTGGGCAGCGACGAGTCGTATGCGCAGGGATTCAGCGATGGGAAGCGCTCCCAAAAGTCAGGATCATCTGACAGACTCACTTGAGGTAAACCAAGCATTGAGGTTCAACGTTGAACGAAACCCACCCACTGGCGGTACCCGATTTCCATAGCCTGAGTCGGGGGATCGTTCGCAGTATCGAGACCGTGATCGACGGCAAGTCGGAGGCGGTGCAGCTCGCCCTGACCGTGCTCTTCGCCGAAGGCCACCTGCTGATCGAGGACGTTCCGGGCGTCGGCAAGACGATGCTCGCCCGAGCGCTGGCCCGTTCCCTGGACTGCACGGTCAACCGCATCCAGTTCACGCCCGACCTGCTGCCGTCGGATATCACCGGCGTCTCGGTGTTCAACCAGGGCTCGCGCACTTTCGAGTTCAGCCCTGGACCGATCTTTGCGAACATCGTCATCGGCGACGAGATCAACCGCGCCAGCCCGAAGACGCAGTCCGCCCTGCTGGAGAGCATGGAGGAGAACCAGGTCACCGTCGATGGCATCACGCATCCGCTGGCGCACCCGTTCACCGTCGTTGCCACCCAGAACCCGGTCGAGATGGAGGGCACCTACCCGCTGCCGGAGGCCCAGCGCGACCGGTTCATGATCCGCATCTCCATGGGGTATCCGGATGAGGCAGCCGAGCAGGCGATGCTGCGCAGCCGCGAACTGACCAGCCCGCTGGCCAACATCTCGCCGGTCGTCTCGGCAGCGCAACTGGCCTCCATGATCGCCACCGTGCGCGGCATCTACGTGTCACCGGCCGTGGAGCGCTACGCGGTCAGCATCGCGCAGGCGACCCGCAACGACAGGGAGCTACGGCTGGGCGCGAGCCCCCGCGCGACGCTGCACCTGGTTCGCGCGTCGAAGGCGCGCGCCGCCCTCGACGGACGTGAGTTCGTGCTGCCGGACGACATTGATGACCTTGCCATTCCGGTGCTCGGTCATCGGCTGATCGCCTCCAGTCGCGGGGCCAGCAATTCGTTCAACACCGCCGACATCTCGCAGACGATCACGCGAATCGTCAGTTCCATCAACGTCCCCCTCGGCGTGTTCGACTCGGTGTGAGGTCGTCGTGTTAGCAGCTCGGGTTGGCAAGAGGGCGCGTAACACCCGCCTGACCTCGCGCGGCTGGGTGTTTCTCGCCGTCGCCTTCCTGCTCATCGTGCTGGCCTATGGGCTTCGGCGGCCTGAACTGTTGTTCATTGGCTGCTTCGTCGCTGCGATTCCGCTGCTGTCCTTGTTCCTGATCAGGCTGCAGCGTCCGAAGCTGGATGTTCGCCGCAGCTTTGCACCGCTAGTGCTGACGGCCGGCCACCCGGCCATGGTTCGGCTGCAGGTGCAGAACCTGGCTCCGCGCCCGTTCCCGGCTGCCACCTGGACGGATGCCATCGGCTGGCTTCCCAGACATGCCGCTTCGGGGCAGCTGAAGCCGCTGCGCAGCGGCTTGTTCCGGCACCGCGAACCGTTGTCGTCGACCAGCCTCAGCTACGACCTTGTACCGCCGAGGCGTGGCCAGTTCGAGATCGGACCGTTCACGATCACGATGACCGACCCGTTCGGTCTCGCCAGCGGTACGCAGGTGGCGAACCACGCCCAGACGGTCACCGTCATCCCCGAGGTGCGGGCCCTTCCGGAGTCCGGTCTTGCGATCGCCGAGGCAGAGGGGTCTGCCCGGTTGGTGCAGCACCGCTCGGTCGGCGGCGACCACGACGTCACCACTCGGGCTTACCGCACCGGTGACGCGCTGCGCCGGGTGCACTGGCGCGCATCCGCTCACCATGGCGACCTGATGGTGCGGCAGGAGGAGCAACGCAGCCACTCAGAGGCGAGCATCCTGCTCGATACCCGCAGGAGCGGTTACCGGGACGCGAACTCCCTGCACCCGCTGGCCACCGCTGAGAGTGACCGATTCGAGTGGGCGATCGGCTTCACCGCCTCCCTCGTGGTGCACCTCCAGCATTCCGGGTTCGTGGTGCACATGCATGAGTCGGCGGATGCTCAACTCGCCTCCGTCGAGAACACGACACGTTTCCTGGAGAGCCTGGCCACGGTCGCCCTGAGCCCGGTACCGGCGCCGATGGACGTCATTCTGGCGAACGGCGGCGGGCAGTCCATCCGCACCCCCGGTTCGATGTTCGCGATCATCTCCGATCCGGACCCTGAGCTGGTTGAGGCGCTCGCCCGCCGCCGCAGCAGTTATGAACTGGCGGTCGCGTTCCTGGCGATGCCGGACGACGAGTCGGTGAGCCTTCCGCTGAGCACGGCCGGTTGGACCTGTGTCGTTGTGCGGCCGGGTGACACTGCCGAGGGCGCCTGGCTCGCGGTGGTCGAGGGTGATGGAGCGCTTCGTGCCTCCTGAAGAACCGCAACTCCCGCCGGCGCACTGGAAGGTGAGCCTGGCCCTGCTGGCGTGCATCATGACGGCGACTGCGACGCTGAACGTGGTCCTGCAGGATCTCGGCTGGTGGTTCATCGCACTGCTGGCGTGCGGAATCGTGCTGGGGACATCCGCCCTGGTGAGGGTCTGGGCGACCTGGCGCTGGGTGCCACCTGTGGTGGCGGTGCTGGCGCTGTTCGGCTTCCTCACGCAGCAGTTCGCACCCCAGACCACGTTCATCGGGCTGTTCCCCACCTTTGACACGATCGAACAGTTCGGGTTGCTGATTGAACTGGCGCAGACGTCGATCATGGAGCAGACGGTTCCCGCGGAGCCGGTGCCAGGCATCCTGTTCCTGATCGCCGGAGGCATTGGTCTGATTTCGCTCGCTGCCGACCTCGTGGCGATCTCGCTTCAGCGGCGTGCCTGGGTCGGCTTGCTGATGCTGGTCGTGCTGTGGATGCCGGTGCTCACGGTGGAGCGCGACTTCGACCTGTTCTGGGTGATGGCGGCTGCCATTGCCTACCTCTACCTTCTGCGGGCGAACGCGCCGGCGCCGGATCGGCGGTTCACCCTCTCGGTGGCTGCTGGTGCGCTCGCCGTCGCGTTGGTCGCCCAGGTGGTGCTTCCGACGACAGAGCCGGTGCAGGCCGGGCCGGCGGGAACAGCCATCACCACCGGCGACAGCCCCATCGTGAACCTGGGCAACAACCTGCGACGCGATGTCGAGCGTCGTGCGCTGACCTACAGCACGGAGTCGGGGAGTGGGCAGTACCTGCGCCTGGTCAGCCTTGACCAGTTCGACGGAGACAAGTGGTTTGTCGGAGAGACCCCGTTCGAGGAGGAGAACACGCCGGACGACTTCGGGCTGCCTCCGGGACTCTCCGGGGAGGTCGAGCGCACCACGGACTCCACCCGGGTGGAGATCGTTGGTCTTGACACAATCTGGTTGCCGTTGCCGTATCCGACCGAGAGCGTGGTTGGCCTTGATCGCGGGTGGAGCTGGGACCCGGCCAGTCTCTCGCTGCGTACCCGCTTCGGGTCGAGCCGCAACCAGGAGTACCTGGTGAGGTCGCTGGTGCTGAACCCGACGCCGGAGCAGCTGCTGGAGGCCGGATCCACCGTGCCTCGTTCAGTCGCCCACCTGGCTGTCATCGAGCAGGCCGTTCCGCCGATCATCGAGGAGACGGCGAGGGCCGTGGTGGGGGACGCAGAATCCATCTACGAGAAGGCGCTCGCCCTGCAGCAGTTCCTTCGCGCCGGTGACTTCTCCTACTCCGAGGATGCTCCCGTCGAGGAAGACTACGACGGCACCGGCCTGGAGGTCATCGCAACCTTCCTGGAGGTGAAGAGCGGCTATTGCGTGCACTTCGCATCCGCCATGGCCCTCATGGCCCGCAGCCTAGGCATTCCGGCCCGGGTTGCGGTCGGGTTCCTCCCCGGAAGCAAGCTCGACGAGCGGCTGGAGGGTCGCGCGGTCTATGAGGCGACGTCGCACGACCTGCATTCCTGGCCCGAACTGTATTTCGACGGCATCGGCTGGATGCCGTTCGAGCCGACGGCGACGCGCGGCGTGATCCCCGACTATGCCGACACCACGGTCGCCGGCGTCCCGATCCCGGCGGCTGGGGCGGGAGACCCGGAACCCGCACCGACCGACCCAACGGCAGCGGATGATCCGCTCGCGCGTGATGCGGGGGACAACTCGGGCAGCGGCGCCGCTGCCGGAACGATTCCCGCAGGGCTCCTGTGGCTGATCGGGCTGAGCCTGCTCGGTGTGCTCCTGATCTTCACGCCGGCGATGATCCGGGCGATCGAGCGGCGGGCGCGCATCCGCACGATCCGCCGCGGTTTCGCTCCGGCGACGCTCGGCTGGCACGAGGTTCTGCAAAGCGCTGAGGATGCCGGCATTCCGGTTCCAAGGTCGGCAACCCCTCGCGAGAGCGGGCGGCTGCTGGCGGAGGCGATCGCGTCCGGGCGGCGCCCGGCGAAGGATCCGGATGGCGTCATCTCAGCGGCGACAGCAGCGCTGGCCCGCATCGTCACGATGATCGAGCTGGAGGGGTATGCCCGGCCCGGGAGGGGCGTGTCGGTGTCGGCCGACGATGTCGCGGTCACGGTCAACCGGCTCAGGTCAGCGCAGGACTGGTGGGCCAGGGTGCGGGCGGTGCTGCTGCCGGCCTCCCTGTGGCGCCGAGCGGTCCAGGCGGTTCGCCCGAGGGATGCCGCGTAGCAACAGCGGTTGCGTCACATGGCGCTACAGGAGCTCAGACGCGTGAGGGGAGATCAACGTGGATAACCTCCTAATCACATTGACAATGGGGTTGATCGCAGTGACCTGTGGAATCCTTGTGATTCTTTTTCACGACCGGCTTCGCCGCGTGATGACGGACCTTCTGTTTTCTATGTATGGGCGGGTTGGCACTCAAACTAGTTATCGCTTATCACCGACGGCTCTTGTGCTTGCCGGGTCGGGGTTCATCGTTATGGGTGTCATAGCAATTTCGGTCGGGCTCTTCAAGGTTTTGCTCCCGTAATCCCTGAAGGCGGGTCAGGCATCCGCCAGAAGTGGGCTCCGATGCCCCGCGTGCCAGAGAGTTCCTATCAGTGGACTGCGGTGGCGCCACAGCGCTCCCAACGGCGGTCACCTATTGTTGCGACTACTCGACTGGTATTGAGGGACAGAGATGAAACTGCGACGTTGGATCGTGTGTGCGGGGTTGGTTGCTGTCAGTCTCGCAGCTAGTGGCTGTCTGGACTTCCCCAATCAACTCGTAGGGCCCCTGTCAGTGAAGATGGACGAGGGTCAATTTTCGGTGGCAGTCTGTGAAGATATTGTGGCGTCTTCGGTGTGGGCTGATACATGGGGTGATGGAGAGGTGGTTGAGTTCTGGTCTGCAAAATCCGTAGAAGGGAGCGGCGTGCCGATCACTCGTGGAACGATCCTTTCGGCTAGCTCAATCCAGGATCTCTTTGGTGCCGTGGAGTTGTCAGAGCCCGTATTCACCAAGAACACGAGGTTGGAGGTTGCGGTTCTAAACGCGACCCCGAAGAAATCGAATTTTGTGGCTGGGTTTGATCTTCGGGGCCATCTCGATGATGGCGACCAGTGGCTACATCCCGACGGAACTTCGACAGACGAGCCGTGCAAACCAGAGTTGGTCACAGTGCCTTAAGGGGCCAGGCGGTACGACCGACGGAGGCTCCTGCGTCCTTGGGTTGCGAAACGCGAGTTGAAAATTCCTTGCATAGCGCTCCCCGCGTGGCTAGCGTTGCGAGCGTGCGGAGGCTGAGGATGAGGCCACGAGAATGCATGGAACTAAGAAATGTCGAACAGGCGAATTGGGATTGCCATAACGGCGAGTCTCGTCTCATTTGGAGCGTGGGTTGGGCTTCTTGCGTGGGCCCGGCCATTGGGCGCCGGTGGGCAGCCCCTCGTCCTTGCAGCGATCGTGTTTTTTGTCGCCTGGTTTGCGTCGATATACGTGATGCGCGCGATGCTCTGGGACCTCGCTGCGCTCGGCAGCCAGGACGAGGCAACCAGGCAACGCCTCGCTCGTCGTTTCCGGTTCTTTCTTATTGAGCGGCGCGTGGGTTTTGCTCTAATCGTTGGTTGCATGTTGATCTTGGGAACGCTTTCCCAAGGGTTTCCACAGCTCTGCTTTCTGCTGTTGGCGCTCCTATTCCTCCTCGCGCTGCTCCTCCTTGAGATCAAGAAGCCCTTGTTCGCGGCGACTGATCGTGAATGACGCACCCGGGATTACGGAGAGGAGCACAACCAGTGACTAGTGACGAACCCGACGACCCTGCCGGAAATGATGGGCGTCACGGCAGACGCGCTTCCCTCCAGTCTCCATGGTCACGAAAAGGTTGGTACACCGACGCGTACTACGCCCCTCGCGATGCAGCCTTGGACAAGAAGGTAGAGGCCGCCGGCAAAGGTTTGAACCCATACGGCTACTACGAAGACAGGCCGGGTCTTGCGATGAGCCCGGTGATGCACAACCCATACTTTTCGTTCGGTCACACTGTCGTGTTCGGTTGGGTAGGGCTGTTCCTCTTCGGGAAGCTAGACGAGACCGGCTGGCTAACCTTCGTTCTTGTGATCGGCTGCGAAGTCGTCGCAGTCTTGGCGCTGGTGATGGGCGTCCTTCGAATTCCTAGCTGGCACCGCGCCCGGAAGGTGGCCAAGGCCCATGTAGCCGCCCACGGAGGAAGTTTTCCGCCGGAACTTCGCTGGTATACCTAGTAGAACAATGGGGTTCACGGAGTCACGTGTAGGGGCAGGCTGCAACGCGACCGTAGGAGGATCATGGGCGTACGAATGATTCAGCTGACTGATGCTGCGGCGGGCACGGACGGATGGACTCTGATCCTTGCCGGGGTTGTGGTTCTTGTGATCGGTCTGCTCATGCTCCGGTACAGACGACGAGTCGTTCGTACGGTGGTCAACAGCCGAAGCAGCTGGTTGTCCGAGACACGGTTGGCGCAGCGAATCGACTCCTGGTTGCCGATTTATGCGTTTGTGCTTTCTTGCATCGCCGTTGGCTACGGCGTCGTCGTGATCGCCATTGGCATCATTCGGATAGCGGGCATTGAGGCTACCTAGTTGGTTGCTGCCTTTGCTCCTTGCTCAAATTGACGCTTCGCGGAGCTTAGGTTAGGCATGCCATACTTAGGGCATGCTTACTATGACCCAGGCGCCGGTGAAGGTCCCGCGCCCGGCGTACCGCCCGTACCGCGCATCCGTGGCCCGTCTGGTGCAGCTCACCCCGCACTTCGTGCGAGTCACCTTCACGGGTGACGACTTCGACACCTTTGGGACAGACGGCCTCGATCAGCGCCTCAAGATCGTGTTCCCGATCGAGGGCCACGGCTACAGCGACTTCGGCGCCGACGACGAGCAGACCATCGCCGACGGCAGCTGGTACGCACGCTTGCGGGCACTTCCCGACGACCGGCGCAACCCGTTCCGCACCTATACGGTCCGCGCCATCAGGCCGGAGGAGCGCGAACTCGACGTCGACATGGTCAGCCACGGCGATGGCGGCCCCGCCTCGCGCTGGCTGAACCGTGCGACCGTCGGTGATGAGGTCGTCATCGTCGGCCCGGATGCCGGCAGCATCGACTCCGCGATGGGCATCGACTGGCACCCGGGCGCAGCCACCCAGCTGCTGCTAGCCGGCGACGAGACCGCAGCGCCGGCCATCTGCGCCGTGCTCGAATCGTTGCCGCACGGCCGACGCGCCCAAGCCTTCATCGAGGTTCCGGATGCCGCCGACCGCCTCCCCATCGACCTCCCGAACGGATGCTCGGTCACCTGGCTTCACCGCGGAGACAACCCGATCGGAACCAAGCTCGACCCCGCAGTGCGCGGCTGGGTCGCCGACAACCTGGCCGTCATCCGACCGGCGCTCGCAGCATCCGCCCAACACCTGGACGACGTCGACGTCGACACCGAACTGCTCTGGGACTCACCGGCCGAGGTTACCGACGGCCACTTCTACGCCTGGTTGGCCGGCGAGGCATCCGCCATCAAACTGCTGCGCCGGTTCCTGGTCAGTGAGACCGGCATCGACCGCAAGCGCGTCGCCTTCATGGGCTATTGGCGGTTCGGTAAGGCTGAGGTCGTGTGAACCGGCACGAACTGGCGACGGGGCGGTGACCGCCACCGCCCTGCAGCAAACCCGCAAGCCCGAATCACTGCGACGTCGTCGCCTGATCGGGCTCGGGGCGGCAGCCGCGCTCCTGCTGGTGATGGTCATTCTCAGCCTCGCCCTCGGCGCGCGCGACGTCGCCGTCCCCGACGTCTGGAACGCCCTCTTCAGCCCGGATGTCGGAAACAACGACCACCTCGTCGTGCGGGACCTGCGCGTCCCGCGCACGGTGATCGGCGTGATCGTCGGGCTCGCCCTGGCGCTCGCCGGCACGATCATGCAAGGCATCACCCGTAACCCGCTCGCCGACCCCGGCCTGCTCGGCGTCAATGCCGGCGCATCCGTCTTCGTCGTGCTGGCGATCGGTGTGCTCGGCATCAGCAGCCCGTCCGCCTACGTTTGGTTCGCCTTCCTCGGCGCTGCGGCCGCCGCCAGCGTCGTCTACGGCATCGGCGCCATCGGCAGGGAGGGCGCCACCCCGGTGAAGCTCGTGTTGGCGGGCACCGCGTTGACCGCCGGGCTGACCTCCATCATCACTCTGGTGCTCATCACCGACGCGGAAACGCTCAACTCCTACCGGTTCTGGTCGGTCGGCTCGCTCGCCTCCCGCGACTTCGAACCGATTGTCGCCCTGTGGCCGTACATCGCCGTCGGCGCCGTACTCGCCTTCGCAGTGGGGCGGATGCTCAACCTCCTGTCACTCGGAGACGACCTGGCCCGTGGTCTGGGTCAGAACCTCATGCTCACCCGGGTGATCGCAGGAATCGCCGTCGTACTGCTCTGCGGCTCCGCCACCGCGCTGGCAGGCCCCATGGTGTTCGTCGGCCTCGTCGTTCCGCACATCGTGCGACCCATCACCGGGCCCGACTACCGCTGGATCCTCGCCTACTCCGCCCTGCTCGGGCCGGTGCTCCTGCTCGCCGCCGACGTGGTCGGGCGCCTGATCGTACGGCCAGCCGAATTGGAGGCCGGAATCATCATCGCCGTGATCGGCGCCCCCATCATGATCGCCCTGGTGCGACGCGTGAAGCTGGCCGGACTGTGACCGCGGTAGAGGCATCCGCCGCCCTGCAGCGATCGGGAAGCAGCGGCCGCACCCGGCTGATCACGCTCGTGCTGGCCGGTATCGCCCTCGTGCTGGTCACCGTCAGCCTGTCCGTCGGTGCCTACACGCTGCCGATCCCCGACCTGGTGCAGACCCTCATCGGCCAGGGAACCGGCAGCGACAACTTCATCATCTTCCGGCTGCGGATGCCGCGGCTCCTGATCGGCGTACTCGTCGGCTGCGCGTTCGGCATCGCCGGGGCGCTGTTCCAGACCCTTCTCCGCAACCCGCTTGCCAGCCCGGACATCATCGGCGTCAGCCAGGGCGCCAGCGTCGCGGCGGCGTTCAGCATCCTGACCCTCGGCTTCAGCGGCGCCGCGGTTTCGCTGGCCGCGTTCCTCGGCGCGATCGTCGTCGCCACCGGCATCTACCTGCTGGCCTGGCGCGGGGGAGTGACCGGCTTCCGCTTCGTGCTGATCGGCGTCGGCGTCGCCTTCATGGTGCAGGCGGTGCTCGGCTACCTGATCACCCGCGGCGATGTGCGGGAAGTGCAGCAGGCGCTGGTCTGGATGGTCGGCGGACTGGGCAGCGCTTCGTGGGTCGACATTGCGGTGATCGTGGCTGCGCTGGTCGTGCTGTTCCCGCTGGTCTGGGTGCTGTCCGCCCGGCTGCGCATCCTGCAACTCGGCGACGATGCGGCCGGCGGGTTGGGCCTGCGCCCCGAGCGTTCTCGCCTGGCCATCCTCTTCGTCGCGGTGGCACTGGTCGCCGTCGCCACCGCGTTCGTCGGGCCGCTCGCGTTCGTCGCCTTCGTTGCGGCGCCGATTGCCAGGCGGATGCTCGGAACGGGCGGCCTCGCACTGGTGCAGAGCGCCCTGGTGGGGGCGGTTCTGGTCGTGGCGGCGGACTTCGTGGCGCAGCACCTGCTGCCCGGCGACGTGCAGGTTCCGGCTGGCATCGTCACCGGGCTGGTCGGGGCGCCCTATCTCCTGTGGCTCCTGGCCACCACCAATCGCGGAGGACGCGGCGCATGACAGCAGAGAAGCAAGCCCACGATTTCGGGGCGACCGGGCTCTCGCTCGGCTACGACGGTCGCCGCATCGTCACCGACCTCGACCTGCAGATCCCGGCCGGCCGGGTGACGGTCATCGTCGGCGCGAACGCCAGTGGCAAGTCGACGACGTTGCGGGGGATGGCTCGGCTGCTGCGGCCGGAGAGCGGCGTGGTGAGCCTGGACGGTCGCGACGTCCACTCGATCCCGGCGAAGGAAGTCGCGAAAGTCGTCGGCATCCTCCCGCAGTCCCCGATCGCGCCTGAGGGCATCACGGTGGGCGACCTCGTCGGGCGTGGACGGTATCCGCACCAGGGCTGGTTCCGCCAGTGGTCGGCCGCAGACGACGTCGCCGTGACGGATGCGCTCACCGTCACCGCATCCCTCGAGCTGGTCGGGCGGCGGATGGAAGAGCTCTCCGGCGGTCAGCGGCAGCGGGTCTGGATCGCCATGGCGCTGGCCCAGGACCCGGACATCCTGTTGCTCGACGAGCCGACCACCTTCCTCGACGTGCGCCACCAGCTGGACGTGCTCGACCTCCTGGCCGGGCTGAACCGCACCAGGCAGACCACCGTCGTCATGGTGCTGCACGACCTCAACCTGGCCGCCCGCTACGCCGACGAGCTGGTGGTGATGGCGGATGGCCGCATCATCGCGAACGGGGCGCCATCCGACGTCCTCACCGCGGAGTTGCTGCAGGACGCGTTCGGGCTGGAGGCACTCATCGCGCCCGACCCGGTCTGCGGAACCCCGATGGTGGTGCCGATCGGCAAGTTCCACGCGCCTTTCGCTCAGTAGGGGATTAAGCGGGTCGAGCTTGTCGAGCGTTGTACTGAGCTTGTCGAAGTGACCAGCTGAGCATGCCGAAGCGTCCGTCGAAATCCGCGTAGCTGGTGCTCTATAGTTAGGTTAGGCAACCCTAAGCGTTGCGTTCATCTTTCCCCGATTTGGAGTCCCTTGTGAGTTTTCGCCCCCGCCTCGCCGCGCTCGCCGCTGCGACCGCCGCCCTCCTCGTTCTGAGCGGATGCGCATCCGGAACTGAAGAAGCGCCCGAGGGCTCAGGGAGCTCCGGCGTCTTCCCGGTCACCATGGAGCACGCATTCGGCGAAACCGAGATCGACAGCGAACCGCAACGCGTCGTCGCGCTGGGCTGGGGGAGCGCGGATGCCGCGATCGCCATGGGTGTAATCCCGGTCGCCATGGAGGCGCAGGCCTACGGCGGGGACGAGAACGGCGTGCAGCCGTGGACCGCTGAGGCCCTCGAGGATGCTGGCGTCGAGACGCCCATCCTCATCCCGTCGAGCAATGAGACCCCGGCCTACGAGGCGATCGCGGAAGCCGCGCCCGACCTGATCCTCGCGGTCTACTCGGGCATCACTGAGGAGCAGTACGAACTCCTCAGCGAGATCGCACCCACCGTCGCCTACCCGGACGCCGCCTGGACAACCCCGTGGCGTGACGTCGTCTCGCTGGTCGGCGAAGCGCTCGGCAAGACCACTGAAGCGCAGTCCGTGCTCGACGGCGTCGACGCCGTGCTCGCCGAGAAGGCAGCCGAGAACCCCGAACTGGCCGGCAAGTCCGTCGCCGTCGTGTGGGACGTTTCCGGCACCTTCTACGTCTACAAGCCGGCGGATTCACGGGTCAGCTTCCTGTTCGACTTGGGGCTGGTGAACGCCCCGTCGGTGGACGAACTCGCGAACGGTGAGTCACCGTTCTACTTCACGCTCAGCTACGAGGAGCTCGACAAGCTGGAGAGCGATATCGTCGTCGCGTTCGCCAACACGCAGGACGAGGCGGATGCGTTCCTCGCCCAGAATTACGCCCAGACCATCCCGGCCGTGAAGTCTGGTGCCGTCGCATCCGTCAGTGGCGTCGAACTGGTGGCCGCGGTTTCGCCGCCCACCGCCCTCTCGCTCACCTGGGGCATCGACGAGTACGTCGCGGCCTTGGCTGAGGCAGCTTCTGCGGGTTGAGTAGGCGCGAAGCGCCGTATCGAAACCAGCTAGATAGAACTGAACGCCACCATCGGCTTCCCGGTCGCGGGGTGCGGCAGCAGGTCTGCCCGCACCCCGTAGACCTCGCGAATCAGCTCGGCCGTCAGGGTCGTCTGGGTTGGCCCCGCGGCCACCACTCGTCCGCGGTGAAGCACCAGGATGTGGTCGCTGGCCGCCAGCGCGAGGTTCAGGTCGTGTAGCGCGGCGAGCACGGTGACCCCCGTGTCGGCGAGGTTGCGGAGCAGCTCGAGCGTCGCCAACCCCGCACTGATGTCCAGGTGGTTGGTCGGTTCGTCCAGCAGCAACAGCCGCGGCTGCTGGGCGAGGGCCTTCGCCAGCAGCACCCGCTGGCGCTCCCCGCCAGACAGGCTGGTGAAGTCGCGCTCGGCGAACTCCGTCACCCCGGCGACCCGTAGGGCGTCGGAGACGATCGAGCGGTCCTCCCGACTCTCCTCTTGCCACATCGCCTGGTGCGGGGTCCGTCCAAGTGCGACCACCTCGCGCGCGGTCAGCGTCAGTTCGGTGACGGCGTCCTGCTCCACGAAGCTGACCAGTCGCGCCCGTGGTTTGCGTGCCATTCCGGGCAGGTCCTGTCCGTCGAACGAGATGGCACCGGCATCCGGTTTCTCGACGGCGGCGATCGCCTTCAACAGGGTGGACTTGCCTGCACCGTTGGGTCCGATGAGGGCGGCCAGGCTGCCGGGCGGCACCGACCAGTCCACGCCGTCGATGATGAGCGTTCCGTCGATGCGCACGTCGACGCGGTCGACGCCCAGGCCGTCGGCGGTCATGCGTCAGCCCTGCGCTTCGCCAGCAGGAACGCAAAAACAGGTGCACCGATGATGGCCGTCACGATGCCGACCGGCAGCTCCCGCGGGTCGAACAGCGACCGGGCCACGGTGTCTGCCCAGATAAGGAAGATCGCCCCGACCAGCGCGACCAGGGGCAGCAGGGCCCGATGACGCGGGCCGACCAGCAGCCGGACAGCGTGCGGCAGGATCAGCCCGACGAACCCGATCGAGCCGCTGACCGACACCATCGCCCCGGTGAGCAGGGCAGTGACGGCCAACAGGCTCCACCGGACCCCTTGCACGTTCACCCCGAGGGCCGCAGCGGAAGTGTCGCCGAAAGCGAAGGCGTCGAGCGTGCGCCCGCTCAGCAGAATCGGAATCCCCGCGATGAGAATGGCCGCGAAGGTGATCGCCACGGCGGGCCAGCGCGCTCCGGCCAGCGATCCCAGCAGCCAGCTCAGTATTTCCCGGTAGGAGTCCCCGGTCACCCACCAGAAGATGACCAGGCTGGTCAGGGCGGATGCGAGCGCCGACACCGCGACACCGGCGAGCACCGTACGCGATGGGGTGATGCGCCCGAGCGAACTGGCCAGCGCGAGGGTGAGCCCCAGGGCAAGAAGCGCTCCGAGGAACGCGGCGAGCGGCAGGATGATGGCAGCACCCATCAGCAGCACCAGAACGGCCCCGAGGGACGCCCCCGACGACAGGCCGAGCAGGTACGGGTCGGCCAGCGGGTTGCGGGTCAACGCCTGCATGACCGCGCCGCTCACCGCGAGCCCGGCACCCACCGCCGCGGCGGTCAGCACTCTGGGCATCCGCAGCTCCCAGACGATGCCGTCGCGCAGTTCGCTGAGCGGTGTCGCGCCGAATCCCAGGTGATGGAGCACGGAGGCCCAGACCTCGCCCGGCGTGATGTCGGCAGGGCCGAAGGTGATGGCCAGAATGACGGATGCCACCAGCACCACCCCCAGCACGCCCGCCAGCATCGCGACCGCTGGTCTTGGTTTACCCAAGCTCAAGCTCCGCAAGTTGGTCGCTCAGGTCGACGATCGCCGGAACCGTGCGCACCCCGGCCTCGCTTGCCGCGAACGGGACGACGAGGTATCGCCCGTTGACGACCGCGTCGAGCCGTGCGGTGGCCGGGTTGGCCTGCAGGATACCGATCTTCTTGTCCGCGCTGTTCCACGCGGAGTCGACGAGCACGATCACGTCAGGGTTGGCCGCGATGACGGCCTCCCAGTTGAACGGGGCCCACGCCTGTCCAAGGTCGCCGGCGATGTTGGTGAGGCCGAGGTGGTCGAGCACGACCTGCGGCGCCCCGGTGCCGCCGCCGACGAACGGGGTGTCCGATCCGGACGAGAACCACAGGGCAGTGCGCTTGCCGGAGACCGGCTTGACCGCTTCGAGTGCTGCCCGCTGCTCGGAGACCAGCTCCGTGGCATCCGTCTCGAAGATCGACGCGACCTCGGTGATCTCGGCGAAGATGTCGTCCACCGTCAGTGCGGGGTGATCGGCGGAGAGTGACTGGCATGCAGAGGGGGAAACGTAGGTGTCAACCCCGAGCGACTGCAACTCGCTGCGCTCACTGGCGCCGTCGGCTGAGAAGTTGGATTCCCAGCCGGCGTAGACCAGGTCGGGTTCGAGGGTGAGGACGGCCTCCTCCGATGGCACCTTGTCGGAGATCACCGGGATGTCGGCCGCAGCATCCGCCCACTGCTCAGGGGTTGGGCCATCAGGGAACGCGGTGCCGACGATGCGGTCGCCGAGGCCCAGGGCCAGCAGCATCTCGGTGGTCGACGACTTGATGGTGACGACGCGCTCCGGGTTGGAGTACGTCACCTCGAGGCCGCAATTGGTGATCGCCTCCGGCATCGGGGCCGGGCGTTCGGGTGCGGCGGCTGCAGCGCATCCGCTCAGCAGCAAGGCAGTGGCGATCATCGCGGGAACGGCGAGTCGAGAGTTCATGGGGGTCCTCCGGTTGTGGGCGTGCGAGAGTTCGTGGCACAAGCGGCCACGAAACCTGCCGGCCTCAAATCGGAGGTCGAGCGCACTACGCCAGGTCAGGCGCAGTGGGTCTGCACAAATTCTAGCGACATCCGGTTCGGTACCTGACACGCCAACTGGTAGCTGCTTCAGGATGCCCGGCTAAACTTCTCGGGTGACTCACCTACGCCAGACCCCCTGGACCGTCGACGTGCGCGACATCATGCACCGGCCCGGCGAGATGCGCGAGCGCCAACTCGACATCGCGACGCCGGAACCCTTCGGCAACCCCGTCATTGGCGTACCGGAGGGCGCAAACGTCGAGATCGATCTGCGCCTCGAAGCCCTGCATGACGGCATCCTGGTCAGTGCCGAAGTGGATGCGACGGCGACCGGGGAGTGCGTTCGGTGCCTCATCGATGTCGCCCACCCGGTCGAAGTCGATATTCAGGAGCTTTTCGCGTATTCTGAGGACGAAGCTTTCGAGTATCAGGTTCAAGACGACCACGTGGATCTTGAACCCGTCATTCGGGACGCAGTGGTTTTGTCGCTGCCGTTCCAACCGGTCTGTCAAGAAGATTGCCCCGGCCTGTGCCCAGAATGTGGGGTGCGGCTTCTCGACAACCCCGGCCACGAGCATGAAGAACCCATTGATCCCCGGTGGGCGGCGCTTGCCGGACTCGAAGGCCTGACCGAGGCCACAAGCACCCCAACAGACAACGCCGCGCAGCGCGGTGCCGACATTGCCCCTGAGGCCGATGTCGAGAGAGAGAAGAGATAGTCATGGCAGTACCCAAGCGCAAGATGTCCCGCGCGAGCACCCGCATGCGCCGCGCCCAGTGGAAGGCAACCGCTCCGACGCTGGTCAAGACCATCGAGGGTGGCAAGGTCGTTTACAGCCTCCCGCACCGCGCGAAGGTTGTCGAAGACTCCGCCGGCACCCCCCTGTACATGGAGTACAAGGGCCGCAAGGTCGCCGACGTCTAAATCGCCTGGCGGTTATTTGAGCGAGGGGAGCGCCGGTGTCTGCTGAACAGCAGGATCCGGTTGTCACCGTCGAATCGGGCCGTCACGCCGCGCCGCGGCCGGGACTTGCGGACCAATTGCAGGTCGATGTCAGCCCAGAACTCCTCGAGCTTGCCCTGACGCACCGTTCTTTCGCGTACGAGCACGGTGGTATCGCCCACAACGAGCGACTCGAATTTCTCGGCGACTCGATTCTCGGCCAGGCGGTCACCGTCATGCTGTACAACGAGAATCCGACCCTCAGCGAGGGCGACCTCGCGAAGAGGCGTGCGAGCCTGGTCTCCAGTGTGGCGCTTGCGGAGGTTGCCCGGTCGATCGACCTGGGTCCGCACATCCGCCTCGGTCATGGCGAAGAGCTGACCGGCGGGCGAGACAAGTCCTCCATCCTCGCCGACACTGTTGAGGCGATCATCGGGGCCACCTACCTGAGTGCGGGGGCGGATGCGGCTACCGGCCTGGTGCTGCGGCTCATCAACCCCTTGCTGGAAGATCCGGAGCGTTTCGGCGCCGCCATGGATCCGAAGACGAGCCTGCAGGAACTGGCCGCACGCCGCGGGCGCGGTGCGCCGACGTATGTCATCACCGACAGCGGCCCAGACCACTCCAAGCGGTTTCACGCTGTCGTCGTGCTCGGCGGCAAGGAGATCGCCTCGGGCGACGGCACCAGCAAGAAGCACGCCGAGATGGCTGCCGCGCTCGACGCGTGGACGCTGCTGCAGTCCGAATAGATGCCGGAGCTACCCGAGGTCGAGGTCGTCCGCGCCGGCCTGGAGCCGGCCGTGACCGGCGCAACTGTCACCGCCGTCACGGTGCTGGACGAGCGCTCGCTGCGGCGGCATCCTGGCCCCGCGGAGGACTTCGTCGAGCGGCTGACCGGCGCAACGCTGCTCACCCCGAACCGCCGCGGCAAGTACCTGTGGCTCCCGCTCGTGGAATCGAAAACGAAGGAGATCCGTCCGGATTCGGCCGCTTCTGCATCACCTGGCGCCGTTTCGGCCGAAAGTCCTTCGATTTCGACAGCGTCCGAGGCATTGGTCGTGCACCTGGGCATGAGCGGCCAGGTGCTGCTTCGCGAGCCGGGCGCCGAAGATCGCCTGACGCGCATCCGCATCGACGTGGAGCATCCGGTTCACGGACCGCTGCGCCTGAACTTCGTCGACCAGCGCATCTTCGGTTCGATGGCCATCGATGAGCTGCGGGCGACGACGGATGCCCCGGCGCAGTCGGTCCCGAACCAGGTCTTCCACATTGCCCGCGACCCGATCGACCCGCTCTTCGACGACAAGGTATTCTTCCGGCGGCTCAGCGCCCGCAAGACAGGGGTGAAACGCGCCCTTCTCGATCAGACCCTGATCAGCGGCATCGGCAACATCTACGCCGACGAGGCACTCTGGGCGGCGCGCATCCACTACGACCAGCCGACCAATACGCTCAGCCTCCCCAAGGCGAAGCGCCTGCTCGCCGAGGTTCGGCTGGTGTTGGCGAAGGCGCTCGGTGAGGGCGGCACCAGCTTCGACACGCAATACCTGAACGTCAACGGAGAGTCCGGCTACTTCGCACACTCCCTACAGGCGTATGGCCAGCACGGCCAACCGTGTCCGCGCTGCGGGCGTCCGATCATCCGCGAAACGTTCATGAACCGTGGGTCCCATTTCTGCCCGTTCTGCCAGCGCCTGCGCTGACTCGCTTCACCCGTCAGGTAGACACACGCCTGTATCCGCAGCGCAGCCGGCTGTGTCCATAGCTGACGGATGAGCCGACGCCGCGGAGAGCACCAGGCGCTCAGAGCACCTTCTTCCAGGAGCCCTCGTAACCGACCGGCACGAATCCGATCGCCTCGTTGACGTCGAGCATGTGCCGGTTCTCCTCGGCATTCCAGGTGTAGATGGCCGGATGCCCGGGTGCGGTTTCCGACAGGAGGCGTAGGTTCGCCGCCTTGATCAGCATGCCCAGCCGGTGCCCGCGGTGCTCGCTGAGAACGAGGGTGTTGTGGTTGAACACCGGTGTCGCAGGGTCGTGGGCGCAGACCAACTCGGTGAAGCCGACCAGGGTGCCCGACTCAATGTGACGGACCGCAGTGGTCATCCAGTGCCGACCCTCCGCCGCGCGCCGGGCGTCCAGGTCGCGCACCCGTTCTTCGTCCCACTCCTCGGGCTGGTAGTCGACCTCCCCGAGCGGCGGGTCAGTGCTCATCCGCTGCTGCAGCACCGCGAGGTCGCCGAGCCGGTGCTCGGGGGTGGCACCGATCCAGCGCTCGAGGGAGTAACCCTCCGGGGCATCCAACTCCGGAAGGTTAGCGGGCAGGGGCAACCGGCTCATCCGGTCGACCTGCGCCAGGGCGTAACCGTTGGCCAGGAGGAACCGCGTGGACGGATCATTCAGCGGCACGGACCCGAAACCGGTCGGTGACTCGATGCGCTCGCCGGCCGCATCCGCGTGGTGGGCGAACGACTGAAGCACCTGCCGCTTGTCGGCCAGGGCGATCTCAAGCACCCGCTCGTACAGCGCGGTACCGATCCCGCGGCCACGGAACTCGGGCAGCACCTCTGCGTGCAGCCAGGCTGAGCGCACGTCGTCCCCGCTCTGCAACTCGTGCACCGAGCGGCCCACGATCCGTCCGTCGACCCTGGCCACGAACATCCGCTTCGGCTCATAGGGGTTGTGGTATTCGGGGAGGAGCTCTTCCGGCTTCATGGCGAGGTCGTAGTTGCCGACAGCCGCTGCCTCGACGTCATTGCGCACGCGTGCCATCTCGATGAAGTCTGCGCCTGCTGGGCCATCCAGCGTTTGTGGCGGCAGTAATTCGTCGATCTCGAAGTCGGCCATGAAAGTTCTTTCTGCTCCGGTGCGGATGCCCCGAATGGGCAGCCGATCAGGCTACAACGCGGTCGGCGGATGCCGCACCTCCATCACCCAAATCGTTACCGGAGTTGCAGTCGGGCCATTGCACGCCCTTCCGGTACCGTTGACCCGTGAGTTTCGGGCGCGACGGGAGGGCAGGCAGGTGTATCTGAAGAGCCTGACCCTCAAAGGATTCAAGTCGTTCGCGCAGTCCACCACCTTCGCCTTCGAGGAGGGCGTCACCTGCGTCGTGGGCCCGAACGGTTCCGGCAAGTCCAATGTCGTCGACGCCCTCGCCTGGGTGATGGGCGAGCAGGGCGCGAAAACCCTGCGCGGCGGCAAGATGGAAGACGTCATCTTCGCAGGCACCGCCACCAAGGGGCCGCTCGGGCGGGCCGAGGTCATCCTCACCATCGACAACTCCGACGGCGCACTGCCCATCGAGTACGCCGAGGTCACGATCAGCCGCACCCTGTTCCGCAGCGGCGGCAGCGAGTACGCGATCAACGGCGAGACCTGCCGGCTGCTGGACGTCCAGGAGTTGCTGAGCGACTCCGGCCTGGGCCGCGAGATGCATGTCATCGTCGGCCAGGGCCAGCTCGACGCCGTTCTGCATGCCAGCCCGGAGGACCGGCGCGGGTTCATCGAGGAGGCCGCCGGCATCCTGAAGCATCGCCGTCGCAAAGAGAAGACCATCCGCAAGCTGGATGCCATGCAAGCCAACCTGACCAGGTTGAGCGACCTGGCGGGGGAGATCCGTCGCCAACTGAAGCCGCTCGGGCACCAGGCCGAGATAGCCAGGGAAGCCCAGTCGATCGCGGCGATCGTGCGCGATGCTCGCGCACGCCTGCTCGCTGACGAAGTGGTAACCCTGCGCGAGTCGCTCACGCTGCACAGCAAGAGCGAGTCGGAGCGCAAGACCGAGCGCATCGTGCTGCAGGAGCAACTCGACCAGTCGAAGCTGCGGGAGCAGCGCATCGAGCAGGCGCAGGTCGGCGATGCGGTCGACCTGGCGAGGCGAACGGCGTTCGGACTCGAGTCGGTGCAGGAGCGCCTGCGCGGCCTGTACACGCTCGCCAACCAGCGGCTCGCCCTGCTCGGTTCGCAGGCGGAGACCGCCCAGGCGGCATCCGGTGTCAGCCCGCAGATGGTGACGGATGCCCGGGACGAGGCTGCCCGGCTCACCGAGACGATTGCCGAGGCGGAGACCGCCTGGCGGGCGGCGCAGGCGGTCACCGCTGAGGCGCGCGCCAACCTCGACGGGCTCGACGAGGAGATCGCCCATCAGAGTTCGCTCGTCTCCCGCCACGACCTGGAGCTGTCGAAGCTCACCGGGCAGGCCGACACCGCGGCCTCCCGCCTCGCCGCCGTTCGCGGTGAGGTGTTGCGCCAGCAGAACGCGCTGGATGCTGCACTGGCCCGCCGCCACGCCGCAGCCCAGCTGCTGTCCCAACTGGCGGCGGAATCCACCCTCGGAGACGAAGGGGAGACCGACCTGGATGCGCAGTACCAGAGCGCACAGGCGGATGTGACGGCGGCCGAAGCCGAGATCGACACCCTTCGTGAGCAGCTGCACACCCTCGAACGGGAACGTGACGCGCTGGCGGCCCGCCAGAGCGCCCTCTCGATGGCCCTCGACCAGAAGGACGGCTCGAGCGCGCTGGTCGGGGCGAAGCGTCCGGGCATCCGCGGACTGGTGGCTGAGCACGTGCAGGTGAAGCCCGGCTACGAGGCGGCCATCGCTGCCGCCCTCGGCTCGCTGGCGGATGCCGTGCTCGCCGAGAACCGCGACTCCGCGATCGACGCGCTGGCTCACGCCGCCGCCGACGACCTCGGCCGCGTCGAACTCGTGCTGGCCGATGCCGACGTTGTTACCGGAGTCAGCGGCCAGTTGGACGACGGCGCTGTCTTCGCGGTCGACGTCGTGACCGCCCCCGCGGGTGTGCTCGGTCTTCTCGGCCGGGTCGTGATCGCCGAAGATCTCGAGGCCGCCAGGCGGGTGTGGACCGGGCTGACCACCGCACGCCGCACTGCCGGGGGGCATTCGCACGAGGCGGAGGGTTCAGGCGCTTCAGTGCTCACCGTCATCACGAAATCGGGCGACGTGCTCAGCCAGTACGTCCTCCGTGGCGGCTCCGGCGCCAAGCGCTCCCGCCTCGAACTGGTCGCCGATCGGGAGGCCGCGACCGAGCGCCTCTCCGAGGTCACCTCGCTCATCGAACGCGCCCAATTCGCGCTCGCCGAGCAGCGGGGCACCCTCCAGGTGGCGAAAGACCAGAGCGTTCGCGCACTGGCCACCTTGCGCGAGTTCGACTCGCAGCTGGCTGCGCAGACCGAGAAGCTCAACCGCTCCAAGGTGCAGGTCGAGGCCGCCGATGCCGAGGCGCAGCGTCTCGAACGCGGGCTCGAGTTGGCCAACTCCTCCGTGACGGATGCTGTTGCAGCCTCCGAGCGTGCCCAGGCCGAACTGGAGACGGCGAAGGCACGCCCTCGCCCGATCCTCGACATCGCGGCGCGCGACGGTCTCGCCGCCGAACTGGATGCCGCGCGCGAGCGCGAGGTTGAGGCACGCCTGCAGGTGGAGACCGCTCGTGAACGAGTGCGTGCCCAGGAACTGCGGGCGACACAGCTCGCCCAGCAACTGGACGCCGAGCGGGCCGCGGCCGAGGAGGCAGCCCGCCGTGCCGTCATCCGTCGCCGGCAGGTGGAGGCAGCAGAACAGGTGATTTCGGCGTTGCCCGCGGTGCTCGACGCCGTCGATCGTTCCGTGGCGGAGGCAAGGCTCGAGCTTGCCGGCCGGGAAGCCGAGCGGGCGAAGCAGAACGAGGAACTGGCCGAACTTCGCCGCAACGAGAGTGTGCTTCGCGAACGGCTGCACACGATCAGCGAGAGCGTGCACGGACTCGAGATGCAGATCTACGAGAAGAAACTGCACCTCTCCACCCTGCTCGAGCGTGCGGGCGAGGAGCTCGGTCTCGTCGAAGACGTGCTGGTCGCCGAGTACGGCCCCCAGGTTCCCATTCCCGACCTGACGACCGACCTCGACGAGGACGCCCCCAGCTCTGAGCTCGTCGATGGATCCACATCCCCTCCGTCAACAGGACGGATTGAGCAACATGCCGACGAGGGCGCCTCTCGGCTCGGCGATTCGGAAAACGCTCCTGTTGACGGCGAGGTTTCCGAAGCCACGGGAATCGCGTTCGTGCGCGCCGAGCAGGAGGCCCGTCTGGCGAAGGCCGAGCGCAAGCTCGCGCAGTTGGGCCGGGTCAACCCGCTCGCGCTGGAGGAGTTCGCGGCCCTCGAGCAGCGCCACAAGTTCCTTACCGAGCAGCTCACCGACCTCACCAACACGCGGAAAGACCTGCTGACGATCATCGACGAGATCGACGAGAAGATGCAGGACATCTTCGCGAGCGCCTTCGAAGACACCAGGGCCGCGTTCAACCAGGTTTTCCCGATCCTGTTCCCGGGGGGGACCGGCAGCATCCACCTCACCGACCCCGACGACCTGCTCACCACGGGAATCGAGGTCACGGTCAAGCCCGCCGGCAAGAAGATCGAGCGCCTGTCGCTGCTCAGCGGCGGTGAGCGTTCGCTGGCCGCGGTCGCCCTGCTGATCGCCATCTTCAAGGCGCGCCCCAGCCCGTTCTACATCATGGACGAGGTCGAGGCCGCCCTCGACGACGCCAACCTGGGCCGGCTGCTGCAGATCTTCGAAGACCTCCGCCAGACCTCGCAGCTGATCATCATCACCCACCAGAAACGCACGATGGAGATAGCGGATGCCCTCTACGGCGTCTCGATGCGGCAAGACGGTGTGAGCGCGGTCGTCGGCCAGCGCGTGGCCGCCGCCGAGGAAAAAGCCGGCTAGGCCCCTCGTCTCACACAACGTCGTTCGCGGTGGGTAGAGTAACCCGGTGACCGACATCGAACGTCTTCAGCGCAAGACCGTCTGGGTGCTCAGCAGCGCGCAGATCATGGGCGGGCTGGGCATCGGTGCAACGGCATCCGTGGGCGCCCTGCTGGCCGCAGACGTCTCCGGATACGACGCCTGGTCGGGCATGGCGGCGACCATGTCGACGCTCGGCGCAGCGGTGCTCGCACTGCCCCTGGCCCGGTTCGCTGTTCGCCGGGGCCGTCGCCCGGCGCTGGGGTTCGGGTCCATGCTGGCCGGGGCATCCGCGATCCTGCTGGTGCTGGCAGCGTCCATCGGATCGTTCCCGTTGCTGCTGGTCGCCTTCGCCCTCTCCGGTGCGGGATCGGCCACCAACCTGCAGGCCCGGTTCGCCGCCACCGACCTGGCGCGACCGGCACACCGTGGCCGCGACCTGTCCCTGGTGGTCTGGTCGACGACCATCGGGTCCGTGCTCGGGCCCAACCTGATCGAACCGGGCGAGGCGATCGGCGACGTGCTCGGCCTGCCGACCCTGACCGGCCCGTTCGTGTTCACGGTTGCCGCCCAGGCGATCACCGTGTGCATCTACCTGTTCGGCCTGCGGCCCGATCCGCTGGTGGTCGCCCGTGATGCCCTCGGCACGGAAGCCCGGGAGCGGCCGCGCCTCGGGTTCGCCACCCTACGGATCAACCCGCGCGCGCGGTTCGCCGTCGGAGCGGTGGCCCTCAGCCACGCGACCATGGTCGCCGTCATGTCGATGACACCCGTTCACCTGTACGGGCACGGCGCAACTCTGGCGATAGTCGGGTTCACCATCAGCCTCCACATCGCCGGGATGTTCGGCCTGTCACCGGTCTTCGGCTGGTTGGCCGACCGCGTCGGCCGGCTTCCGGTACTGCTCGGCGGCCAGGCGATCCTGGCATCCGCTCTCGTCGTCGCCTGGCTCGGCAGTGAGTCGCACGCCCTGGTCGGGGTCAGCCTGGTGCTCCTCGGGCTCGGCTGGTCGGCGTCCACCATCGCGGCATCGACGATGCTGGTCGACTCGGTGCCCATCGGCGATCGGCCGGGCGTTCAGGGAGTGTCCGACCTGATGATGAACCTCGCCGGCGCTGCCGGTGGTGCCCTCGCGGGGCCGGTATTGACTGCTTTCGGCTACCCGGGGCTCGGATTGGCCAGCATGCTGCTGGTGGCCGCCGTTCTCCTGTGGGCGCTGCTGCGGGCATCCGCCCCCGCCGACGTCCTGATCGAAGGCTAGACCAGCGACTCGAGGTGCTCCCCGTTGACGCTGAGCACCTCCCACTGGCCATCGACCACGTCGAGCGTCGACACCGACCCGTTCAGGATGTGGTCGAACGGCCGGCCGGCGAGGGAGGCGAGGGTGTAGCGGATTATCGTGCCGTGGCAGACGATGACGACATTCCTGCCCTGGTACTCGTCCGCGATCTGCTGCAGCGCCTTGGTGCCGCGGGCGACCACCGAGTCGAGCGGCTCGAGACCCGGGTACTGCCGGTCGGGCCAGCGGGCGTCGATCTCGGCCAGGGTGAGGCCTTCGCCTTCACCGTAGGAGCGCTCGACCAACAGGCCGTAGCTGCGTCCGAGTGCGATTCCGAGCCCGTCGGCGATGATCTGGGCGGTCTCCCGCGCCCGCGCCAGGGGAGAGCTGACGATGACCTCCCAACCCGCATCAGCCAGCACGGCTACCGCATCGCGCGCCTGCTGACGACCGGTCTCGTTGAGGGGAATGTCGCTCGATCCCTGCATCTTGAGGGCGGCATTCCAGTCAGTCTGGCCGTGGCGGATGAAGGCGATAGTCATGATCTCATTGTCCCCGAAGTCAGGAGAGGCGCTTGCTGCCGGGGTCGAGCACCCGCAGCCACCGGTAGCCGTACGCGTCCAGGTCGAGCTGAACACTGCCATTCCCGCTCGTCATGCTGACCTCCTCGTCGAGCAGGTCGACGAGCCTCGTGTCGCCATTGGCGCCATCGATCGTGAGCGGCACCGACACAGCCTCCGGGGTGAAGTTGTGCAGCGCGATCATGCTGCCCAGCGGGCCGGTGACGCGGTGGGCCAGGACTCCGGCATGCGGCTGCTTCAGGATCGTCAGCTCGCCCCAGCCGATCTCGGCGGAGGCGCGGTAGCGACGGATCAGCTTCTGCACGAACTGCAGCAAGGAGTCCGGGTCGTGGCGCTGGGCGTTCGCATTGACGTGGGTGGGGGAGTAGCTGCCCTCGGTGACCGGGTTGGGGAGCAGCGAGCGCCTGGCGCTGGAGAACCCGCCGTTCTTGCCATCCGTCCACTGCATCGGGGTGCGGACCGACAGCCGCTTCCCGGCATCCAGGTTCTCTCCCATGCCCAGCTCTTCCCCGTAGAACAGCACCGGAGTGCCGGGCAGCGAGAACAGCAGGCTGTACACCATGCGGATGCGACGAGGGTCGCCATCCAGCATCGGGGGAAGGCGCCGCACGATGCCGCGACCGTAGACGCGCATCCGCTCTTCCGGGGCGAAGGCGGTGAAGACTTCTTCGCGCTCGGCGTCGCTGAGCTTGTCGAGGGTCAACTCGTCGTGATTGCGCACGAAGTTCGCCCACTGGGAGGTGCGCGCGATGGCCGGGCGCTTGGCGAGCATCCTGGCCAGCGGGCGGGCATCGTTTCGCGCCAGGGAGAGGTAGAGGCGTTGCATCGCCTCGAAGTCGAATTGCATGGTCAGCTCGTCGCCGTCACGCCCGCCGAAGTAGGCCTGCTGCTGCTTGTACGGGAGATTCACTTCGCCCAGGAGGATGGCGTCGCCTCGCCGCCTGCTGACCAGCTCGCGGAGCTCACGCAGGTAGTCGTGCGGGTCGCCGTATTCTGACGAGTCGCTGTCGTCCTCGATGAAGAACGGCACTGCATCCACCCGGAACCCGGAGAACCCGAGTTCCAGCCAGAAGCCGAGCACCTTCCCGATCTCCTCCCGTACCCGCGGGTTGGCCACGTTGAGGTCGGGCTGGTGGTGGTAGAAGCGATGCAGGTAGTACTGGCCGGTGCGTTCGTCCAGCGTCCAGACGCCGTCCTCGTCTCCCGGAAAGACCGATTCCGGAGCGTTCTTCGGCGGCTTGTCCCGCCACACGTAGAAGTCCCGGTACGGGGACGACTTGCTGGAGCGCGCTGCCTGGAACCACGGGTGCTTGTCGGAGGTGTGGTTGACGACGATGTCGGTGATCACGCGAATGCCGCGGTCGCTGGCGCTGCGGATCAGCTCCACAACGTCACCGAGGTGACCCAACCGCTTGTCGACGCTGTAGAAGTCGGTGATGTCGTAGCCGTCGTCGCGGTCCGGTGTGGGGAAGAACGGCATCAGCCAGAGGCAGGTGACCCCCAGGTCGGACAGGTAGTCCAGCCGGTGCGCGAGCCCTCCGAAGTCGCCGTGCCCGTCGCCGTTCCAGTCCATGAACGTTTCGACGTCGAGGCAGTAGACGACGGCGTTCTTCCACCACAGGTCGCTGGTGTCGGAGATTCTCATGCGTGTTCCTTCCTGGTGACCGGCAATTGGGGCAGTACGTGCTCGCCGAACGCGTCGATGAACGGGGTCTGTTCCTGGCCGACGTGGTGCAGGTAGATCTCGTCGAAGCCGAGGTCGATGGCTTCCTGCAGCCAGGCGACGTGCCTGGCGGGGTCGGATGACACGTTGACGCTGCCGTGCATCGCCTCCGGGGGGACGTGGGTTGCGGCGAGATCGAACGACTCAACCGAGTCCACGTCCCAGCAAAGCGGTGGGGAGAAGACGTTGGTGCGCCACTGGTCATGGGCGATGGCGAGCGCTTCGTCGTCGGTGGCGGCGAAGCTCAGGTGCACCTGGAGCACCAGGGGCCCGACCCCGCCGTTCGATCGGTAGGCGTCCATGACGCCGCGGAGGGCATCCGGCGCTTGCATCACGGTCGCCAGTCCATCAGCCCAACCGGCTGCCCAGCCTGCGGTTTCCGCGCTCACCGCCGCAGCGAGCAGGGAGGGCGGATGCTCGGGAAGCGTCCAAAGCCTCGCCCGGTCGACCGTGACCTCACCGTCATGACTGACCTCCTGCCCGGCCAACAGGGAGCGGATGACTGTGACGCTCTCTTCGAGGCGGGCGTTGCGGCGATCCTTCCTTGGCCAGTCGTCGCCGGTGATGTGCTCGTTGACGGCCTCGCCGCTGCCGAGCGCCACCCAGAACCGGTCCGGGTACATGCTCTCCAGGGTTGCGGCCGCCTGCGCGATGATGGCCGGGTGGTAGCGCTGGCCGGGGGCGTTGACGACGCCGAACGGGAGTGACGTCGCCTGGAGAGCTGCACCCAGCCACGCCCAGGCGAAGGCGGAGTGGCCTTGCCGTTCGCTCCACGGTGCGAAGTGATCGCTGCACATCGCGGCGGTGAAGCCGGCCTGCTCTGCTTGCTGTACGGCATCCAGTAGCGCACTCGGATGGACTTGCTCGTGTGATGCGTGGAACCCGATCACTGTCACGTGCTTTACCTGCCTTCCCGAGGGATCTCATGTCACGGTAGTCGCCATGCCTGAGGGGTGCCTTGTGGGCGTTCCCAGCCGCGCTGAACCCCCACAACGCGCCCCTCACCGGGCTTTAGGATTGGGGGATGGCCGAGAAGACGAATAGCTGGTCCCTGTCCGGGGCGCTGCGGGGGATGTTCGCGAAGAAGACCATCGACGACGAGACCTGGGAAGACCTCGAAGATGCGCTGATCAGGGCGGACTTCGGGTCGGACGTGACCGACGCTGTCATCGACGAGATGCGCCAGCAGGTGCGAAAGTACAACACCACAGACCCGACAGACCTGAAGCGGATGCTCCGGGAGAGCCTCGAAGAGCGCCTCGCCAGGCTGGACCCCACCCTCACCCTCAGCGCCAGGCCCGCTGTCGTGCTGGTTGTCGGGGTGAACGGCGTCGGGAAGACGACGACGATCGGCAAGTTTGCGAAGTTCCTCGTAGGCCACGGGCGAAGTGTCGTGGTTGGTGCAGCAGACACGTTCCGTGCGGCAGCAGTCGAGCAGCTCGCGACCTGGGCCGAGCGCGGGGGAGCGCAGATCGTGCGTCCCCAGCAGCAGGGGCAGGATCCGGCATCCGTCGCCTTCCAGACCGTCGAGAAGGCTCAGCGGGAGGGCATCGAGATCGTTTTGATCGACACTGCCGGGCGGTTGCAGACCAAGAGCGGGCTCATGGACGAGTTGTCCAAGATCCGGCGCGTGATCGAGAAGCAGGCCGAGATCGCCGAGGTGCTGCTGGTGCTGGATGCGACGACCGGACAGAACGGGCTCGCCCAGGCTGAGGCGTTCATCCAGCATGCGGGTGTGACCGGATTGGTGCTCACCAAACTCGACGGTTCAGCCAAGGGCGGCTTCGTGGTCGCCGTTCAGGAGCGCACCGGCATCCCGATCAAGCTGGTCGGCCAGGGCGAGGGCATCGGCGACCTCACCGGTTTCACGCCGCACGTGTTCGTGGCCGGGTTGCTCGACTGACCAACCCACTGAAACCGCGACGATGACGGCGTTTGTCGTCAATGAGCCCACTAGTTCCAGCGTCATCGACGACAAACACCGTCATCGTTCGCTTAGGTGACTAGTTCGCGGCGCGATGCGTCTTCGCGTAGCCGACGTAGTGGGTCGCGTTGTCCTTGACCGACTGGATCTCGTCATCCGTCAGTTCCCGGCGCACCTTGGCCGGTACCCCGGCGACCAGTGAGCGCGGCGGGACGACAGTGCCTTCGAGCACGACCGCACCGGCCGCGACCAGAGAGCCTGCCCCGATGACCGCGCCGTTGAGTACCGTCGCACTCATGCCGATCAGGCAGTCGTCTTCGACGGTGCAGCCGTGCAGCACGGCGGCGTGCCCGACGCTCACCCCTTTGCCGATGCTCGTCGGGATCCCGGAGTCGCAGTGCACGGTGACGTTGTCCTGCAGGTTGCTGCGGTCGCCGAGTGTGATGCTGTCGACGTCGCCACGGAGCACGGCGCCGTAGAAGACGCTCGACTCGTCGCCGAGCGCCACCTGCCCGATGAGAGTGGCGTTGGGTGCGACCCAGGCGGTGTCGGCAATGGCGGGGGTGTTTCCACCGAGGCGGATGATCAGCGGTGAAGTCATGCCCCCCAAGTTACCTGCTACTGCGGTGTTACTGGCTGAAGCGCGACGCCACCTCGAACAGCACTTCTTCGCGACCGGCGTACACGCCTTCGGCCCGCGGCCAGTGGGTGATGACGTCGGTGAAGCCGAGGGCGGACGCCCGCCCCACCGTGTCTTCCCAGGCGTCGACGCTCTCCAGCGAGAAGTGCGGCGACGAGTCCGGGTTCAGGTAGCGGTCGAGGGTCGACGGGGATCGCCCCTGCGCGGCAAGGGTGTCGTCCAGCCTGGTCGAGAGTTCGGCAACACTCTTCCACCACTCGTCCAGCGTCTCCGACTCGCGACCGATGGTGACCCAGCCGTCGCCCCGCTCGGCCACCAGTTTCAGCCCCTTCGGTCCATTGGCGGCGATGAGCAGCGGCATCCGAGGCGACTGGGCAGGCGTGCCGACCATCCGTGCGTCCTTCGCCGTGAACCACTCGCCGTTGAACGACACGCCTCCGCTTCCCGGCGTCTCGAACCGCAGCAACTCGTCGAGTCCGGTCACGAACTCCACAAAACGCTCGTGACGTTGCCTCACGGTGAATTCCGGCTGCCCGAGCACGAATGCATCGAACCCGGTGCCGCCGGAGCCGACACCCAGCAGCATCCGCCCGCCGGAAATGTCGTCGACCGTGGCCAGTTCCTTGGCGAACGGAACCGGATGCCTGAAATTCGGCGACGCCACGAAGGTGCCCAACCGGATCGTTGACGTGACCGTCGCGGCAGCCGTGAGCGTCGGAATCGTGGCATGCCACGGCTCGTCGGCGAGGCTCCGCCACGACAGGTGGTCGTAGGTCCAGGCATGGTCGAAGCCCAGTTGCTCCGCCTGCTGCCACTTGTGCCGGGCATCCGCCCACGTGTCCTGGGGGAGAATCACAATTCCGTGGCGCATGGCTCAACCCTATGGCCAGCCGCCGTCACCGCCCGCGGTCACCTGAGCCCCCGCCTTCCGCTTAAACTAGGGAGCACCATGGCCACATTTGGAAACCTCACCGACCGCCTCGTCGATACGTTCAAGAACCTGCGCGGCAAGGGCAAGCTGAGCCCAGCGGATGTCGATGGCACCGTTCGCGAGATCCGGCGCGCGCTCCTCGATGCCGACGTCGCACTGGATGTCGTCAAGGAGTTCACCGGCAAGGTGCGCGAGCGCGCCCTCAGCGATGAGGTGTCGAAGGCACTCAACCCTGCCCAGCAGGTGGTGCAGATCGTCAACGACGAGCTCATCCAGATTCTCGGTGGCGAGGCCAGGCGACTCAACTTCGCCAAGACCGCGCCGACCGTGATCATGCTGGCCGGCCTGCAGGGTGCCGGTAAGACCACGTTGGCCGGCAAGCTCGCCAAGTGGTTGGCAGAGCAGAACCACACGCCGCTGCTCGTTGCGGCAGACCTCCAGCGACCGAACGCGGTCACGCAGCTGCAGGTCGTCGGCGAGCAGGCCGGGGTGCAGGTGTTCGCGCCGGAGCCAGGCAACGGCGTCGGCGACCCGGTCAAGGTCGCCAAGAACGCCATCAAGTTCGCGAAGGACAAGCAGTACGACGTTGTCATCGTCGACACTGCCGGGCGCCTCGGTGTCGATGCCGAGCTGATGAAGCAGGCAGGGAACATCCGCAAGGCTGTCGACCCGGACGAGGTGCTGTTCGTCATCGACGCAATGATCGGCCAGGACGCCGTCACCACGGCCAAGGCCTTCCAGGAGGGCGTCGATTTCACCGGCGTCGTGCTGACCAAGCTCGACGGCGACACCCGCGGTGGGGCGGCGTTGTCCGTCGCATCCGTCACCGGTCGCCCCATCATCTTCGCCAGCACCGGCGAGAAGCTGGACGAATTCGAACCGTTCTACCCCGACCGGATGGCCAGCCGCATCCTCGACCTCGGTGACATCCTCACCCTGATCGAGCAAGCGCAGAAGAACTTCGACGAGGACGAGGCCAAAAAGGTTGCGGAGAAGTTCGCGACCGACACGTTCACCCTCGAGGATTTCCTGTCCCAGATGCAGCAGCTCAAGAACATGGGCTCCATCAAGAACATGCTCGGGATGCTTCCCGGCGCGAAGGGTATGCGCGAGCAGCTCGACAACTTCGACGAGTCGGAGATCACGCGTACCGAGGCGATCATCCAGTCGATGACCCTCATGGAGCGCCGCCAGCCGAAGCTGCTTAACGGATCGCGCCGACTGCGCATAGCCCGCGGTTCCGGCACATCGGTGACCGAGGTGAACGCCCTGGTCAACCGGTTCGAGCAGGCCGCGAAGATGATGAAGACGGTCGCCAAGGGTGGCATGCCACAGGTTCCAGGCATGGGGCCGATCCCCGGCGCAGGCTTCGGAGGCGGACGCGGCAAGCCGCAGAAGGCGAAGAAGAAGGGCTCCAAGTCGGGAAACCCGGCGAAGCGCGCAGCCGAGAATGCGGCGCTTGCTTCTGGCAAGCCGGCGGATGCTCCCGCCTCCGGTTCCGGGTTCGGCTTGGGCGCAGCCAAGGGCGGCCCCAGCGAGGAAGAGCTCGCCTCGCTGCAGAAGTTCCTCGGTCGCTGACGTCGCTCCGCGGGCGCGTCCCTTCCGCCGCGCGGCCCTTTCAGTGGAACGCTGCGACGGACCGCTGAAAAGGCGGTTCCGGTGCGGCACTGACAGCGGGCAAGTTGGCCGAACTCGTCAAGGTTTCCCGCTGACGCCCAACCCCCGCAAAACGTTGGGTCGCGGCATCCGCTGCCCACTGGGTACGGTCAGAACATGAAGCGTTTCGCCCTGCCCGTCGTCGCCATCCTGCTCCTGGCCGGATGCGCAGGACAAGCCAACCCCGACGACGTCCTTCCGACGTCCCCGCCGATCATCATCGAGCCGGGGGAGGGCGAATCCGCAGCGCTCGGCCTGGTCAACCTTTGGCGTGTTACCGGTGCCGAGGGCGAACGCGAAGCGACGTGGCTGCGGCTGGACGCGAACGAGTTCCAGCTGTGGCGGGACTGCGGAATGATCAACGGTTCCTGGGCGGCAACAGATTCGATCTTCCTTGGTGAGGCGTGGGGCGCGATGGGCGACTGCGCGACCGACGGCATGCCGGTCGTGGAGTGGCTGAACCAGGTGGTCGGGTTCACCGCGACGGCAGGCGGCTACGACCTTCTCGCGGCGGATGGCGGCGTCGTCGCCTCGCTCAGCATCGACGGCGCGCCCGAGCCGATCCCGACGGCGGCCGAGTTCTTCGCCGAGCCGCCGGAGGTCACCGATGAGGTGCGCGCCCAGTTCGCGGCTCCGGCGCCGCTTCCGGGCGAGTTGGAGCCTGCAACAGCGGATGCGCTCGACGGCAAGTGGGTACCGGTCGATACGACCCCGACCGACCCGCACGTCGTGTTCAATGCCGACGGCACCTGGACCGGCTCCGACGGCTGCAACGGTGGCGGCGGACGGTGGGCGGTGGACGGCGAAGGTGGGTTCCTCGCGACCTCAGGGCCGTCAACGCTGATCTTCTGCGAAGGGGCGCCCGTTCCCTCATGGGTCGCGCAGGCATCCGCTGCCGGACTGGACACCGACAACCACCTGAACCTCTTCGACGCATCTGGTACCGCGTTGGGATCGCTGACCCGCTGAACTGCCGTCGAGATGAGACTTGTGGCCCCACGCGGGCTCGTAGGCTGGGCGGATGACCACCAGCGTGACCTCGGACACGGGCGCTAACCTGCCTGCCCGACCCAGCCGCCCCATCCGCATCGGCGTGCAGTTGGCGCCCCAGCACGCCGACTACCCCAAGCTGCGTGACACCGCCGCCGAACTGGAAGACCTCGGCATCGACGTGCTCTTCAACTGGGACCACTTCTTTGCGCTGTCCGGCGACCCGGATGGCCGTCACTTCGAGTCGTGGACCATGCTGGCGGCCCTCGCCGAACAGACCAGCACAGTCCAGCTCGGCACGCTGGTGAACTGCAACAGCTACCGCAACCCCAACCTGCAAGCGGACATGGCGCGCACCATCGACCACATCAGCGCGGGCCCCGACGGGGTCGGCCGGTTCATCTTCGGCACCGGCGCCGGCTGGTTCGAGCGCGATTACGACGAATACGGCTACGAGTTCGGCACGGCCGGCAGCAGGCTGGACGCCCTCGCTCGCGACCTTCCGATCATCCGCTCCCGCTGGGAGAAGCTGAACCCGCCTCCCACCCGCCGCATCCCTGTGCTGATCGGCGGTGGTGGGGAGAAGAAGACGCTTCGCATCGTCGCCGAGCACGCCGACATCTGGCACAGCTTCTCAGATGCGCCGACCCTCAAGCGCAAGCTCGACATCCTTGCCAGGCACGGCGAGGATGTCGGCCGCGACGTGAGCGAGATCGAGATCTCCACCAAGCTGGGATCGCGGATGGCCGTGGCGGACGCCGACGAGCAGGTCGCCCTCGGGGTCAGCCTGTTCACGATCGAGTTGCGACGGCCAGAGTACGATTTTGACTCGATCAAGGGCTGGCTTTCCTGGCGCGATCAGCAGAACTCCAGGTAGCTTTCTGCCAGCCTTCGACAAGTCCGTGCCACAGGCCGTCGTTCGGTGATCCAATGTCGGTGGCTATGGATAACGTGAGACGGTGACCACCCTGAAGACCCGGCGTCCCGTCGCCAGCGCATCGACCCTCGTACTCGTCGCCATCGTGGTAACGGTGATCGCCTGGGCCAGCGCTTTCGTCGTCATCCGCGGCGTTGCCCCCTACTTCTCCGGCGGTCCGCTCGCGCTCGGCCGTCTGCTGATCGGCACGGCACTGCTCGCCCTGGTCCTGATCGGGCGCCGCTGGGTGAAGCCGACCGGCCGCGAATGGCTCCTCATCCTGGTCTTCGGGATCGCCTGGTTCGGCGTCTACAACGTGGCCCTGAACACGGCAGAGCAGACTCTGGATGCCGGTACCACGGCGATGCTGGTGAACATCGGCCCCATCCTCATCGCGCTGGGCGCCGGCCTGTTCCTCGGTGAGGGCATCCCGAAGTGGCTCGCCATCGGCGCCGGGGTCGCATTCTTCGGGGTGATTCTCATCGGACTCGGCACCGGGGCATCCGAATTCGGTGACGGCTGGGGTGTGATCTGGTGCCTGGTCGCCGCGCTGGCCTACGCCATCGGTGTCCTCTGCCAGAAGCGCGTGCTCACCAGGATGCCGGCCACACAGGTGACCTGGATGGGCTGCGTCATCGGCGCCATCGCCTGCCTCCCGTTCAGTGGCGGTCTCATCGCCGAACTCCAGGAGGCGCCGACCGCGGCGATTATCGGGGTGGTCTATCTGGGCGCAGTCCCGACGGCTCTCGCTTTCAGCACCTGGGCTTACGCCCTGTCGCGGATGCCCGCGGGCAAGCTCGGCGTCACCACTTACGTCGTCCCGGCCATCGTGGTCGCCCTCGGGTTCCTCTTCTTCCAGGAGATCCCCACCGTACTGGCCATCATCGGTGGAGTAATCTGCCTGATCGGTGTCGCCCTCAGCCGCCGCACGTCACGTGCAGCCACTCCGGCGGTGCCGGTTCAGGCGGAGTAGCCGACCCCGGTAATCACCGTCACGGTTTTTCTGGCAGAATGGACTGTTGAGTCTGCGCGGTTCGACCCTCTAATCAAACCGCACCTGATTTCCTTAGACCTTTCTGCCGAGTGTGCCCCCACGCTCACGGCTGTCAGTTCGCTCCCATATCTAGAAACACAGGAGAATTGTGGCTGTAAAAATTCGTTTGAAGCGCTTCGGCAAGATCCGCGCTCCTTACTACCGCATCGTTGTCGCCGACTCGCGCACCAAGCGCGACGGCCGTGTCATCGAAGAGATCGGCAAGTACCACCCGACCGAGGAGCCCTCGTTCATCGAGGTCAACTCCGAGCGTGCCCAGTACTGGCTGAGCGTCGGCGCACAGCCGACCGAGCAGGTTGCTGCTCTCCTCAAGCTGACCGGTGACTGGGGAACGTTCAAGGGCGAGAAGAACGCCAAGTCCACCGTCAAGACCAAAGAGCCCAAGGTTCCGTTCGTCGCCGACGAGAAGAAGAAGGCCGTGCTGAAGCCGAAGGCCGAGGCTCCGGCCAAGGAAGAGGCGAAGAAGGAAGAGCCGAAGGCTAAGGAAGCTCCCGCCGAGGAGCCCAAGGTCGAGGAGGCTCCGGCAGCTGAGGCAGCAGCCGAAGCTCCCGCCGAGGAAACCCCCGCTCCCGACGCAGACAAGGCGTAGCACGTGCTCGCACCCGCTCTGGAGCACCTGGTCAAGGGGATCGTCGATCACCCGGACGATGTGCAGGTCGTGTCAAAGAACTCTCCTCGCGGCGACGTTCTCGAGGTGCGCGTGCACCCGGAGGACCTCGGTCGTGTGATCGGTCGCGCTGGCCGCACTGCGAAGGCGCTCCGCACCCTGGTCTCGGCTCTCGCCGATGGCCGCAAGGTGCGCGTCGACGTTGTCGACACCGATTACTAGACAAGCGATGTCCAGTAAGACCCAACTCAGAGTCGGCCGCCTTACCAAGGCACATGGCCTCAAGGGTGCAATAAAGATCGAGCTGTACACGGATGACCCGGGGCGACGTTTCGTCCCGGGCGCCGTGTTCACTCTCCAGGTGCCGACCTCGTCGCCCTGGCACGGCAAGACCCTCGAGCTCGTCGAGCTGAAGTGGTACAACACGCATCCCGTGGCGTTCTTCAAGGATGTCCCGGATCGCACGACAGCCGAGTCGTTGCTGAAGGCGATCCTCTGGGTCGACCAGGATCTCGATGAGAGCCCTGACGAGGAGGATGCCTGGTTCGACCATCAGCTGGTCGGCCTGTCCGTCATCCGCGACGGCGTGAAAGTCGGGACCATCAGCCTGGTCGATCACCTTCCGGCCCAGGACCTCCTGCATGTGACGACGGATGCCGGTGAGGTGCTTGTCCCGTTCGTCAAGGCGATCGTGCCCGCAGTCGACATCAAGGCCGGCACCCTGACGGTGACGCCGCCCCCCGGCCTCTTCGAGGAGCTGCCCGATGAGCCCGACGACGAACCGAACAAGCCTGCACCCACCGAAGAGCCGCCCGCGAATTGAGGGACCTTTCGTGCCGTCTGCACGGTTTGAGGGACTTTTTTCGGCGATAGTGCCGCTTTCTCCTCCTTTCGTGTCAGCGAGTCCTCCGCGCTTAGGATCACTACGTGCGCATCGACATCGTGACGATCTTCCCGGAGTTCTTCTCCGTTCTCGACGTCTCCCTGCTGGGTAAGGCGCGCAAGAGCGGCCTGATCGACCTCGCTGTGCACGACCTCCGCGATTTCACCCACGATCGGCACCGCACCGTGGACGACACCCCCTACGGCGGCGGTGCCGGCATGGTGATGAAACCGGAGCCGTGGGGCGACGCGATCGACACCGTCCTCGATGCTGCAGTAGCGGATGCCCCGCCAACAGTCATTTTCCCGTCCCCGGCCGGCGAGGTCTTCACCCAGAAGCTCGCACGCGAGCTCGCCGAAGAATCCCACCTCGCCTTCGCTTGCGGACGTTACGAGGGGATCGACCAGCGGGTCATCGACTACACGGCGACCCGGGCATCCGTTCGCCTGATCAGCCTGGGCGACTATGTGCTCAACGGGGGAGAGGTGGCAACGATGGCGATGATCGAGGCGATCGGCCGGCTCATCCCCGGCATGGTCGGCAACCCGGAGAGCCTTGTCGAGGAGAGTCACGAAGACGGGCTGCTCGAGTACCCCAGCTACACGAAACCGGCCGAATGGCGAGGGCTCGAGGTACCGCCGGTGCTCCTGAGCGGCAACCACGCCGCCATCGCCGCGTGGCGACGGGCGCAACAGCTGGATCGCACCCGTGAGGTCAGGCCTGAACTACTGGATGGTAACGGCTAGCTAACGAACCGGTAAAGTGAGAGTCCCACAGTATATCGTCGATGGGACCCGACAGCCGACTCAGGAGTACCCGTGCCCAAGACTGTTTTGAGTATCATCGCCCTTCTTGTCACTGTATTCGTGGTGGCCCTGGGAGGAAGCCTCGCAGGCAACGCCATTGCTGGAGGAGCCTCGCAGGGCGTTGCGGATGCGACGTCCGCCACGGGATCGAGCGGGACAGACGGAGCAGAGGGCCCGGCGGGGCCTGCGGGTCCGACCGGCCCCGAGGGTGCACAAGGTGTCGACGGTTTGGCCGGGCCCCACGGGAGCGTAGGTCCGGCTGGTGCTCGCGGGGCTGTAGGGCCGAAAGGCTCCACAGGTGCTCGGGGCGACGCAGGTTCGCAGGGACCCGCGGGTTCGCCGGGTCCTGCCGGTATGCCCGGTCCTGCCGGTGCGCCTGGTGCAGATGGAGTTGACGGTGCAAATGGGGTTGACGGTGTCGATGGAGCCGATGGAGCCGATGGAGCCGATGGCGACGTGAATGTGCGGCTGGTCGAGAAGGCATCCCAAGGGTTCACCGATACGCCGAACACGGTGCTTGCTTTCAGCCCAATGTTGAGTGCCGAGAAGTGGCTCGTCGAGATTCAATGGACGCCTGACGGCGGTACCGGTGATTGTTCCCTGGTTGCACATGGAACTGTTCAGACGATCGCACCGGGCTGGACCCAGGTTGTCGACCTGACCAGCAACAATGACATCCGGTTACGGTGCCAGTCTTCATCGTCAACCTTGGGGTACTCCATCAAAGACGCACGGATGCTTGCCTTACGGGTAACCGGCTAGGCCTAGCTGTTCTCCAGCAGGCCTCGCGTACGCTTGTCCCATGTGGCTGAGGCGAGCGTTCTATTACGCAATGTTCGGCGCCTTCGTGGTGCTGCCGGTGTTCCTGCTGATCGGGCGCGGTCTGGTGCTCGCGGAGAGTGGCTGGGACTTCGCGCTGCTGCTGCTGATCAGCCCCATCCTGGGTGTCGTGATGCTGGTCGTCGCAGGATTCACGGTGGCGCGCAAGTCGGTGCGCCGCGACCGTGCACTGTCGTGGCTGGACGTCGGGCTCCACTTCGCGTGGTACCTCTCCATCATCGCCGCCGGCGTTTTCGCGCATCCGGCTGTCGCCGCGATCGTCATCATCCTGACGGTCGCCGCGTTCTGGTCGGCACTCTGGCAGTTGTTCACCGAGACTCGCCGGCGGGTGAAGTCGGCGCTGGCATCACTGGACTACACCGCCGTTCCCGCGTCACAGTTTCGGCAGACGAGCCCGAATGCGCCCGGCGCCGGCACGGTCATCCGCCTCGACCCGCCAAAGGACTGAGCATTCGGGGCCGGGCTGAACCGGCTCAACTGGCGGCGGACATCCGCTTATGGCAGAATTAGCGTTTGTGCCCGCGCACGGCTCTGCCACAGGGGAGCCAGCATTCTTTCGGCACCATCCCTTTCTTCAGCAGTACTTAGATCGTGGTCGACCAGTGGCGGCCGCAGAGAGCGAACAATCATGCACATTCTCGACGCCGTAGATGCGGCCTCACTCCGCTCGGACATCCCGGACTTCCGTGCCGGCGACAACGTGAAGGTGCACGTCAACATCGTTGAAGGTACGCGTTCACGTGTCCAGATCTTCCAGGGGGTCGTCATCGGCCGCCAGAACGAGGGCGTCCGCGAGACTTTCACGGTTCGCAAGGTCAGCTTCCAGGTGGGCGTGGAGCGCACGTTCCCGGTTCACTCCCCGGTCATCGACCACATCGAGGTCGTCACCCGCGGTGACGTTCGTCGCGCCAAGCTGTATTACCTGCGCGACCTGCGCGGCAAGAAGGCGAAGATCAAGGAAAAGCGCTAAGCGCTTTCCCCGTCCCATGCAACGCACCCGAAAGTGCGCGCTACTTCGGCTCCCCACCACGTAATATGGCGGGGAGCTCAGGGGTTAAATGACAGATGCACTGCCTGCTTCGCGCACAGCCAGCGAGGCGATTGAACGGCGCCGCAAAACGCGCGGTATCAAGCTGTTCCTCCGCGATATCGTCCTCATTTTCCTGGCCGCGATCATCATTTCGGTGGGCATCAAGACCTTCCTGATCCGCTCGTTCTACATCCCCTCCTCGTCGATGGAGAACACCCTGCAGGTGCAGGACCGCATCATCGTCAACCAGTTGATCCCCGACCTGTTCGACGTCGAGCGCGGCGACATCGTGGTGTTCAAGGATCCGGGCGGTTGGCTGAACCCGGTTCCGCAGGAAGAGCGCGCCCCGCTGGTTGAGGCGGTCGACTGGATGCTGTCGGCGATCGGCCTGAGCGCCCCGGACAGCAACGACCACCTCATCAAACGCGTCATCGGCCTTCCCGGCGACGAGGTGGCCTGCTGCAACGCTTTCGGCCAGTTGTCGGTGAACGGCGTGCCGATCGATGAGGGATACCTGAAGCTGCCGGACAAGGTGACCAAGGTGTCGAAGGACGACTTCGCGATCACCGTCCCCAAGGATTCCCTATGGGTCTTGGGCGACAACCGCTACAACTCCTGCGACTCGCGCTGCAATACCTCTGGCCCGACCGAAGGATTCGTCCCGCTCGACCACGTGGTGGGCCGGGCGTTCCTGGTCAGCTGGCCCAGCCAGAACTGGACCTGGCTCGACAACTACCCCCAGACTTTCGCTGGGGTCGACGAGGGACAGTAGATGGTTGTCTCCGACCCCACACTGGACTACGAAGCCGGCCTGCACGCGCAGGGCGCCCGTTACGTCATCGGATGTGACGAGGTCGGCCGGGGTGCGATCGCCGGCCCGGTCGGGGTGGGCATGAGCGTGGTCGAACGGGAGATGGGCGCGATCCCGAAGGGGCTTCGCGACTCGAAGATGCTCAGCGAGAAGCGCCGCGAGGAGTTGGCGCCGCTCAGCGCATCGTGGTGCCGCTTCAGTGCTGTCGGTCTCGCGTCGCCCCTGGAGGTCGACCAGCTGGGCATCTCCGCCGCCCTCGCCCTGGCGGGAAAGCGCGCCCTGACCGCGCTGCATGAGGCTGGCGCGAGCATCCGCGAAAGCATCGTACTGCTCGACGGCCACTTCGACTGGCTCAACCCCGGGCTGTCGTCCCCGCTCCCGGTGCGCACGCTCGTCAAGGCCGACCAGCAATGCGCGTCGGTCGCCGCAGCATCCGTCATCGCCAAGGTGCATCGCGACCGGCTGATGATCGAAGCGGATGCTGTCACCAGCGGGTACGGCTGGGCCGGCAACAAGGGCTACGGCAGTGCGGAGCACATGGCGGCCATCGCCGAGCTGGGCGCTACCGACTTCCACCGCCGCACCTGGCTGAAGCAGCCGGCCCTATTCGACGAGCTCGTCGCCATCGCCGACTGAGCTGCATACCCCGGCAGGGCACCATCGGAAACAGCGTAGAGTTGAACACGCTATGGATGAGGACGAGTTCGAGGATTACGACCGCGAGGTCGAGCTTGCGCTGTTCCGGGAGTACCGGGACGTCGTGGGCCAGTTCCGCTATGTCGTGGAGACGGAGCGACGGTTCTACCTGGCGAACGAGGTGGAGCTTGTCCGGCAGGACACCGAGAACGACTTCTACTTCGAGCTCACCATGAACGACGTGTGGGTCTGGGATGTCTACCGTTCCGACCGCTTCGTGAAGTCCGTGCGCGTGCTCACCTTCAAAGACGTGAACGTCGAGGAGCTGAACGCCAAGGAGCTGGAGCTCCCCAAGGAACTCGCGCTCGACGAGTAGATCGCCCTCACGCAGTCCCGCCCTCCACAGGCCTGCGCTGACACCCACCGATCACGGTTTCGCTGAACCACGCTAGGCGCCTGCGCACCTGCCGCCATCCTCGAAGTCGGAGGTGGTCATGGCTGCAAAGGATGCGCTGGGGCGGCACGGCGAAGAACTCGCCACGGCATTCCTGGTGGACGCCGGGTACACGATCCTGGACCGCAATTGGCGTTGCAGCCAGGGTGAGATCGACGTGGTCGCGTTCGACGGCTCGGAGACCGCTTTCGTCGAGGTGAAGACGCGCAGCAGCATCGCCTTCGGGCATCCGCTCGAAGCCATCACGACGCTCAAGTTGGCCAGGCTTCGTCGGCTGGCGGCCGCCTGGTGCCAGGCGCACCCGGGTAGTCACGAGCGCATCCGCATCGACGCCATCGCGGTGATCGCCCCGAGGTTAGGCAGCCCGCAGATCGAGCACCTGAAGCGGGTGTTCTGATGCCGATCGGGCGCACCACCGCTGTGGCACTTCTCGGACTCACCGGTTCGCTGGTGTCGGTGGAGGCGGACATCTCGAACCAACTGCCCAAGTTCGTGCTCATCGGCCTGCCTGATACGGCGCTTGGCGAGGCGCGTGATCGCGTGTGGGCTGCAGCCACGAACTCCGGATGCCCGTTGCCGACGCGAAAGCTGACGGTGAACCTGTCACCGGCTGCGTTGCCGAAGCAGGGCTCCGGGTTCGACCTGGCGATCGCCGTCGCCGCGCTGGTCGCTGCCGATTCGGTCAGCGCGGGGTCCGTCGAATCGGTGGTGCACCTGGGCGAACTCGGTCTCGACGGCAGGCTGCGCCCGATCAACGGAGTGCTCCCGGCGGTCCTGGCTGCGGCGCGCGCCGGCGCCACCACGGTGATGGTTCCGACCGGCAACCAGGACGAAGCCGCCCTGGTCCCAGGCATCCGCGTCATAGGTGTCGCATCACTGCGAGACGCCGCCATCTGGCACGGCGGTGAGTTCGAGCCGATCCCGGTTGACGCGATTCTTCGACCGGATGTTGCTGCTATCGAGGCCGAGACGCCAGACCTGGCAGACGTTGTCGGCAACGATGACGCCGTGCACGCGATGCTGGTCGCCGCCGCCGGTGGACACCACGTGTTCCTCCTGGGACCTCCGGGAGCAGGCAAGACCATGCTCGCGGCCAGACTGCCTGGGCTCCTGCCCGACCTGAGCACCGAATCCGCCCTCGAGGTGAGCTCGGTGCGCTCCCTCTCCGGGATGCCGGTCGGCGCCGGCCTGGTCACCAGGCCACCGCTCGAAGCACCGCACCACACCGCAACCGCCGCCGCCCTGATCGGCGGGGGCACCGGCATCATCCGCCCAGGGGCTGCCGCCCGTGCAGCCCACGGCGTGCTGTTCCTCGATGAGGCGCCGGAGTTCCACAGCAACGTGCTGGATGCCCTGCGGCAGCCACTCGAATCCGGTGTCATCAGCATCCACCGCGCCAACGCGGTCGCCCATTTTCCCGGTCAGTTCCAGCTGGTGATGGCCGCGAATCCTTGCCCGTGCGGGCAGTACGGTTCACGCGACTCCGACTGCGTGTGCCCTCCGCACGCGCGGCGGCGCTACCTGGCCAGGTTGTCCGGGCCGCTTCTCGACCGCATCGACATTCAGTTGAGGGTGTCGCGCATCACGGCAGCGCAGCTGAAGGTGGCGGATGAGCTGCCTCGCCTGTCCACGGCAGAGGCACGTTCGCGGGTCATCGGCGCCCGAGAATCCGCTGTGGGCAGGCTCGCCGGCACGCCGTGGACGCTCAACAGCCAGGTACCGGGCACCTGGCTGCGCTCGAAGCGCATGAGGCTGTCGCCCGCGACGACTGTGTCGATCGATCGGGCTCTCGAACGCGGCGGCATCACGATGCGCGGCTACGACCGCGTGCTCAAAGTGGGCTGGACGCTCGCCGACCTCGACGGCGTCACCACGCCTGGGCCCGACCAGATCGGCCGCGCCCTCTACCTGAGAAGGGCGATGTCATGACGGAGCTGAAGGGCCCTACCCACCAAGACACAGCCCACCACAACACGGCCCACCAAGAGGAAGGCGCACCGATGAGCATGTTCGGCATCAAGGAGGCGGTGGTCGCGCCACTGATCCGTGAGATTGCCGGTGAACAGCTGGAGCCATCGGAGATCGCGGAGCGCTTCGCCCGCTCAGCATGGACAGGGATCGCCGAGCCCGGGGACCGCGTTGCAGGCGTCCTCGTGTCCGCGCTCGGTGCTTCCCAGGCACTGGCGTCCGTGGTTGACCGCTGGCCGGTGACCCGGATGGTGTCGGAGGTGCGCGAAACCGGCATTGAGAGTCTGACGGAGGAGGAGGCGACGGATGCCCTGAAGCGCTGGCATCCGCGGATCACGTCTGCCACTGCACTGATCGCGCTGAAGCAGGCCGCCCGGTTCAACGTTCGACTGCTCACGCCCTCCGACCCGGCCTGGCCGGTCGGCATGGCTGACCTGGGCCTCCATGCACCGATCGCGCTCTGGTTGCGCGGGAACGTCTCGACGATGCTCACCCTGGAGCAATCCATCTCCCTGGTGGGTGCCCGGGCGGCGACCGGCTACGGGGAGCACGTCACCATGGAAGCATCCGCCAGCCTGGTCGATCGCGGGTACACGATTGTCTCCGGTGCTGCCTACGGGATCGATGGGATGGCTCATCGAGCAGCGCTCGCGAGTTCCGGGCAGACCGTCGCGTTCCTGGCCGGCGGCGTCGACCGGTTCTACCCGAGCGGGCACGACGCGCTCCTGACCCGAATCGTCGAGTCGGGGGCGGTGATCTCTGAACTGCCGTGCGGTTCGCAGCCGACGAAATGGAGGTTTCTGCAGCGAAACAGGCTCATAGCAGCTGCCAGCCAGGCCACCATCGTGATGGAAGCTGGATGGCGATCCGGGTCGCTCAACACCGCCGGGCACGCTGCTGCCCTTGGTCGGCCGCTCGGTGCGGTCCCCGGGCCGGTGACCTCGATGGCATCCGCCGGATGCCACCGCCTCATTCGCGACTTCGACGCCGTCTGCGTGACCAATGCTGCCGAAATGGCCGAACTGGCGCCGCTCGCCGGGGCCGAGGCCAACACGCTGGACGGCCTCGGCGAGGGTGCGACCTCCGAACAGGTCAGGGTGTTCGATGCCATCAGCACGCGTTCCCCGCGGACCGCCCACGACATCGCCGCCCGCTCCGGGCTGTCGGTCGCTGCCGTGCAGGCGATCCTCGGTGCCGCCTCCGTGGAGGGCGCCGTCGTGGAACGGGAGCGCGGCTGGGTGAGGAAGGCCCTGTAGTTGGTCGCGGTCGGCGGCGGGCAATACTGTTGAGCCGTGACTCAACTCGGCCAGCACCCCGCGCCCCTGCACGCCATCGCCCACATCAGCGACACCCACTTCCTCGCCGCAGGCAAAGAGCTGTACGGGTCGGTGAGAACCGAAGACCACCTGGAGCAGGCGCTCAAACAGCTGGAACGGTCAGACGTCCGCCCCGAAGCGATCGTCTTCACCGGTGACCTCGCCGACCTGGGGGAGCCGGATGCCTACCAGCGCCTCCGCGCCATCGTCGAGCCGGCCGCCGAACGCCTCGGCGCCCAGGTCATCTGGGTGATGGGCAACCACGATGAGCGCCTGCAGTACTCGCAGGAACTCTTCGACGAACCGGGCAGCGAAGCACCGCAGGACCGCGTCTACAACGTGGGCAGCCTGCGGATCATCTCGCTGGACACCAGCGTGCCCGGCTACCACCACGGTGCCCTCACCGCCGACCAACTCGACTGGCTCCGCGCCGAGCTGGCCACGCCTGCGCCGCACGGCACGTTCATCGCGGTGCACCACCCGCCGATCCCCACCCCGCTGCTCTGGGCGATGGAGATGCTCGAACTCGAAGACCAGCACGCCTTCGCCGAGGTGGTGCGGGGAACGGATGTCCGCGGCATCCTCGCCGGCCACCTCCACTACTCCACCCACAGCATGTTCGCCGGCGTGCCCGTGTCGGTCGTCTCAGCCACCTGCTACACGCTGGACCTCACCGCCGACCACCGCCTGCTCTCCGGCATCGACGCTGGCCAGGCGATCAGCATGGTTCATGTCTACGAGGACAGGGTGGTGCACTCGCTCGTCCCGCTCGGAGACAACGCTGAAGTTTCCGGCTTCTCCGCCGACTACCGCGCCCAGATCGAAGCCATGACACCCCACCAGCGGCGCGAGATGTTCTCCAGCAAGAAGAGCAGCTTCAACCTGGGCACCGAACCGGCCAGCTGAGGGTAGCAGGCCAGGGGAGCGGCCTTAGGGCATGCGCTGACATTAATCGGCCGTTACCCGCCCGGCTGGAGCGAATCCGATCCGCGCACTGCGGCGGGGGAGCAGCCTCGCGCTGAGCGCAGGTTGCACGATAGAGGCGTGAAGCTTGACCCTGCCATCGACGCGTTCTCGCGCTACCTCAGCGCCGAGCGGGGCTTCAGCCCGAACACGGTGCGGTCGTACCGCGCAGACCTGGCCAGACTCAGCGAGTTCGCCGACACCCGGGGCGTCGCAACGTCACAGGGCCTCTCGCTCGACCTCCTCCGCGACTGGCTCTGGCAGGGAACGCAGGACGGCCTCGCGAAGTCCACCCTCGCCCGCCGGTCAGCTGCCGCCAGGGCGTTCAGTGCCTGGCTGGCCAAGCAGGACGGGTCGACGGATGCGGCAGTCCGCCTGAAATCGCCCAAACCAGACCGCTCACTACCCCGGGTGCTGACCCGCCAACAGCTGGCGGACATGCTCGCCTCGCTCGAGGTGAAGGCGGGCACGGGCGACCCGAACGCGATGCGTGACCTGTGCGTCATCGAGCTGCTTTACGCATCCGCTCTACGTGTCAGCGAGCTGGTGGGGCTGGACCAGGGCAGCGTCGACCTCGGGCGCCTCACCGTCCGGGTGCTCGGCAAGGGGTCGAAGGAGCGGGTCGTCCCGTTCGGGGTTCCGGCGAAGGACGCCATCGTCGCCTACCTCGACGACGCTCGCGGGCTGCTGCTGCGCGAGCCGACACAGGCCATGTTCCTGGGCGCCCAGGGGCGGCGCCTCGGCAGCCGCACGGTCTACCGGTTGGTGTCCGGACTTCTGGATGAGATCCCCGGCGGAGGGCCGTCCGGCCCGCACGCGCTCCGCCACACCGCAGCAACGCACCTGCTGGACGGCGGCGCCGACCTGCGGGCAGTCCAGGAGATGCTCGGGCATGCCAGCCTCGGCACAACGCAGATATACACGCACGTCTCCATGGAGCGGTTGAAAGACAGCTACCGTTCGGCGCATCCGCGCGCGTGAGCCCGTCGCGTCGCTGAACGGGAGACGAGGGCCGAGCGCACAGCGCTAGGTACGGATGGACCCGGTCTCCCGCGCCCGGGCGACGGCCTGGGTTCGAGATGCCACCCCGAGCTTGGTGAAGATGTGTACCAGATGCGACTTGACGGTCGCCTCGCTGAGGAACAGCTCCCGACCGATGGCCCGGTTGGACTTCCCGTCGGCCACCAGGCCCAGAACCTCGATCTCGCGCAGCGTGAGTTCGGGCCCCTTCTTCTGCCGACGGATGCTCAAACGGTCGGCGACAGCGGGCGCCAGCGCGGTCTCGCCGGCTGACGCACCTCGCACCGCGGCAAGCAGTTCGTGTGGCGGCGCATCCTTCAACAGGTAGCCGCTCGCGCCAGCCTCGATGGCGCCCAGGATGTCGGCATCCGTGTCGTAATTGGTCAACACCAGCACGTGGGGCGACGGATGCTGCGCGCGAATCGCCTGGGTGGCGGCAACACCCGGCATTCCCCCGCCGAACTGGAGGTCCATGAGCACCAGGTCGACAGCGCCTTGCCCTGCCGACCGCACGGCTTCCTCGGCAGTGGGCACATCGGCAACCACCTCGAGGTCGGCCTCGCCGGAGAACAGTGCGCGCAGACCGGCCCGCACCACTGGGTGGTCGTCGGCGATCAGGATGCGAATCACGGTGCACCATCCGTCAGGTCGAACGCGGCGGCGATGGCCGTACCCCCACCCGGAGTGGATTCGATCGACAGCCGGCCGCCCAACCCCGCGACGCGCCCGCGAAGACCGGCCAGGCCGAACGACGACGCTTTGGTCGCTTCATTGGGATCGAAACCACTGCCATTGTCGACGATGTCCAGGCCGACCCAGTCATCGAGATAAGTGAGCGTCACCTCTGCTCGGGTCGCTCCGGAGTGCTGGGTCACGTTGGCCAGTGATGCCTGGGCGATGCGCAGCAGCGCGGTCTCCTGGCGCATCGGCAGCTCGATGAGGTCGCCACTGAGGTGGAACGACACCACCAGGTCGGCCTGTGTGGTGGCCTCCGCAAGTCGCTCCAGGGCCTGCGGGAGCCCCTGTTCTTCAAGGGCGGGTGGAGAAAGCTCCCGAACGAACTGCCGTGCCTCCGCGAGGCTCGCTGCGGCGGTTTCGCGCGCCAGGCGCACGTGCTCGACGGCCCCCGGGTCAGTCACGGTTCTCTCGGCTGCGTGGAGGAGCAGTTGGATGCTCGACAAGCCCTGGGCGACGGTGTCGTGGATTTCCCGCGCCAGCCTTTCACGCTCCTCCAGGACGCCCGTCTCCCGTTCCCGTACCGCCAGTTCGTGGCGCGTGGCCACCAGGTCGTCGATCAGGCGCTGCCGCTCCTCCGTTTCGCGGTACAGCGCGCGGTAACCGAGCCCGATGGCGATGGCGACCGCAGCGCCGATGATCGGGCCGATCACCCCGCCCACGCCCCACCCGGTGTGCGCGGCCATGGATGCGATGGTGAACGCCGTGGTGGCGGCCACCAGGGGAACCGACCACCTGATCGGGAGCAGGTGCAATTGAAGGAAGAACAGCGGAAAGACCAGGAACGCGGCATCCGATGTCAGCCAGACCAGCGCGACGACTTCTGCGGTCACCGTGGCGAGCCAGCACAACTGGACGAGTCGCGACGGCCCCGACCGCAACAGGAAAGCGCCACTGGTATAGGTGATCAGCAGCACGACCGCCATGGCGACGATCCAGGAGGCGGCCGGAAGCTCCAGCGTGACGCCTCGAACGATCACGAAGAGCGTGAGCCCGGTCACCGTCGTGTGCAGCGCAATGCGCAGGCCGAGGAAGACGGGGGCCAGCGGGGTGTTCCGCGAGAACACGACTGTGCGTTCCTGTGTGCCCGTCCGGTCCATGACGCGAGCCTAGTTCCGCCAGCGGATGCCCGGCATCCATCGAACGGACCATCACCCCCGAACCACTCCGGCGGATTCAAACTTTTGTACGACGCCGCTGGACATCCGCGTGAATACTGTCGGAATAGTGACCGCATCTGAGACTCCAACCACCGCCCGCCCACCTCGCCGTACCCGCGTGCCTCGCTGGCTGCGCGTCCTGATCCCGATGGTGCTGGCCCTGGCCTGGTTTGCGATGGCCGGCGTGGGCGGCTCGTCGTTCAGTGAGGTCAACGAGGTCGCCGACAACGACCAGGCCCAGCACCTGCCGTCGAGTGCCGAAGCGACCGAAGTGCAGGAGCTGCAGGCGGAGTTCCGCGACAGTGACGCTGTTCCGGCCGTGCTCGTCTACCAGCGCTCCACCGGATTGACGGATGCCGACAAGCGTCGCATCGAGCGTCAGGCGGAAGACCTCGGCACCATGCACGGTGTCCTGTCTGACGGTGTGTCGCCGCCGATCTTCTCGGAGGACGGCCAGGCCGCCGAACTGTTCGTGCCGATCGACACGAACATCAAGGTGGCTGACACCGTCGAGGAGGTCCGCGCCTACCTGGCCGCTGACTCCGAGCCGGGGTTGGTCGCCCTGGTCACCGGCCCAGCCGGTCTCTCTGCTGACATTGTCGACGCCTTCAGCGGAATCGATGGGCTGCTGCTGCTGGTCGCACTCGCCGCAGTGCTCGTGATCCTCATCGTCGTCTACCGTTCGCCGTTGTTGCCCCTGATCGTGCTCGGAACCAGCATGTTCGCGCTGACTGCCGCGATCTTCGTCGTCGTCGAACTGGCGAAGGCAGAGATCGTGGTGCTCAGCGGGCAGACGCAGGGCATCCTGATGATCCTGGTGATCGGTGCCGCCACCGACTACTCGCTGTTATACGTGGCGCGCTACAAGGAGGCGCTACGCGATCATGCACGGCGGTGGGACGCCACCTGGGCTGCGTTGAAGGGCTCATTCGAGCCGATCCTGGCGTCTGGTGGAACCGTCATCGCGGCCCTGCTGATCCTGCTGTTCAGCGACCTGAACTCGAACAAGGCGATGGGCCCGGTCGCTGCCATCGGCATCGGCTTCGCGGTGCTTGCTGCCCTGACGTTCCTTCCCGCTGTGCTGATGGCTGCCGGGCGGGTGGCGTTCTGGCCGTTTGCACCGGCTCCCGGCTCCGAGCATCCGGAACACACCGCCAGAAGAGGCGTGTGGGGCCGTGTCGGTCGTCTGGTCTCCCGGCGTCCGCGCGTGGTGTGGATTGCCAGCACCCTCATCCTGGTGGTCGCCTCCGTCGGGATGCTCCAGCTGAAGGCGGACGGCGTCGCGCAGAGCGAGTTCGTGCTTGGCGAGTCTCAGGCCAGGGAGGGCCAGGCGGTGCTGGGTGAGCATTTCCCCGGAGGGTCGGGTACCCCCGCGGTGATCATCGCGCCGGTGTCGGAGCTCGGTGAGGTGGTGGCGACTGTCCTCGAAACCGACGGCGTCGCATCCGTCTCAGTGCTGTCGGATGATTCGCCCAGCGGCACAGCACCGGTCACCGCCGACGGCATCCAGCCGGTCGGCCCGCCCGGAACACCGGTTCCCGAGCCTAAGACGGTCGACGGTCGGGTGATGCTGCAGGCAACACTCGATGATGCCGGCGACTCAGCGGATGCTGCGGTCACCGTGAACGCCCTGCGCGGGTCATTCCAGGAGGGCGGCTCCGCGGCCATCGTCGGCGGGGTCACCGCCGTCGCCATCGACACCAACGGGGCAGCGATCCACGACCGGAACCTGATCATCCCACTGGTGCTGGGCGCGATCCTGCTCATCCTGATGCTGCTGCTGAGGTCGGTTCTCGCTCCGGTGCTGCTGGTCGCCAGCGTCGTGCTGTCGTTCGGCGCCGCGCTCGGAGTTTCCGCGCTGGTGTTCAACGGGATCTTCGACTTCCCCGGAGCCGACCCGTCGGTGCCCATGTTCGGGTTCGTTTTCCTGGTGGCGCTCGGCATCGACTACAACATCTTCCTGATGACGCGGGTGCGGGAGGAGTCGCTGAAGCACGGCACCCGAGAGGGCATCCTGCGCGGGCTGTCCTCCACCGGGGGAGTGATCACCTCGGCCGGGCTGGTGCTGGCGGCGACGTTCGCGGCGCTCGGAGTCCTGCCGATCCTGTTCCTGGCGCAGATCTCCTTCATCGTCGCCTTCGGCGTGCTGCTCGACACCTTCCTGGTGCGTTCGCTGCTGGTCCCAGCCCTCAGCCACGACATCGGCCGCACCATCTGGTGGCCGAGCGCCCTTTCTCGCTCGAAATAGCCTGCCCTGAGTAGGTCTCAGCGCGAGTCAGCGCAGAGGCCGGGTCGGCAGCAGCACCGAGTGGGGGATCCCGCCGAGGTAGGCCAGCGGTGAGAGGTATTCCCCGTGCAGGCGAACGCCGAAGTGCAGGCAGGGCCTGGAACAGTGCCCGGGCTGCAGCACTCCGACCTGCTGGCCGCGAAGTACGGCTGCTCCAGCCACCAGTTCCGTCGTCACGGGCTCGAAGCTCGAGATCAGGCCGCCACGGTGGCGGATCGACAGCACCGGGCGGTCAACCACCACTCCGGCGAAGTGCACCACCCCGTCATCCGGTGAGAACACGCCGGCTGGGGCATCCGCCTGGGTCCCGATGTCGATACCGCGATGCCCGGCGGCGTAGGGGATGGGCGGGGCAATGTAAGGCCGCACGATCATCCGCGGCGGGCTGACCGGCCAGACCCAGGTGACGGATGCTCCCTCCGCCGCGTGAACGCTCGTCGCCGACGCGGCGGGGGAGGCCGCGAACAGTGTCGATGCGATCACTATCACCAGCGCAGCAAGCCGGGATGGACCGGTGCCTGGCGGAGGGAGCAACACCCCTCCATGGTGCCGAACGCCGACCAGGGACCGCCGGGGTTGACCCCGATAGGTGCAGTTCGTGGAAGCCACGGGGAGGGGAGGGAGCAGTGCTATGATTGACGACGCATCCCGTGTATTCGGGGTGACTACGCGTGCCCATGACGTCCTCACCGACGTGGCACTCACATCCAATCAGTCTGATCATCCGTGCCGCACGTCGAAACGGGAGTGATCTGCGGATGTGGGCCGGGCACCAGGATCAGTGGCCGACCGGCCGCGATAACAACTGAGAACGAGCACGGCGAGCCTCGGGCAGCCGTGCCAGAAAAGGAGACGGCAATGGCCGTTGTCACCATCCGCCAGCTGCTCGACAGCGGCGTTCACTTCGGACACCAGACCCGCCGCTGGAACCCGAAGATGAAGCGTTTCATCCTGACCGAGCGCAGCGGCAGCCACATCATCGACCTGCAGCAGTCGCTCGCCTACATCGACAAGACCTACGACTACGTCAAGGAGACGGTTGCCCACGGCGGCACCATCCTGTTCGTCGGCACCAAGAAGCAGGCTCAGGGCGCCATCGCCGAGCAGGCTCAGCGAGTCGGCCAGCCGTACGTGAACCAGCGCTGGCTCGGTGGCCTCCTCACGAACTTCCAGACCGTGTCGAAGCGCCTCTCGCGCATGAAGGAGCTCGAAGAGCTCGACTTCGACGACACCACCAAGGGTTTCACCAAGAAGGAACTCCTGATCAAGAAGCGTGAACTCACCAAGCTGCACAAGAGCCTGGGTGGTATCCGCAACCTGACCAAGACGCCTTCCGCGATCTGGATCGTCGATACCAAGAAGGAGCACCTCGCCATCGACGAGGCGCGCAAGCTCGGTATCCCGGTCATCGCGATCCTCGACACCAACTGCGACCCGGACGAAGTTCAGTACCCGATCCCGGGTAACGACGACGCCATCCGTTCGGTCGGCCTGCTCACCCGCATCATTGCGGATGCCGCGGCCGAGGGCCTGGTTCAGCGCCACTCGAAGACCGAGGAGGGCAACGTCTCCGCCGTCGAGCCGCTCGCCGAGTGGGAGGCCGAACTGCTCGGCCAGACCGCCGAGGCCGCGCCTGCTGCTGAGACGCCTGCTGAAGCAGCCGCCACGGCTGAGGAGCCCGCCAAGGCTGAGGAGCCCGCCAAGACCGAGGAGCCCGCCAAGGCGGAGAAGCCGGTTGGCGACACCACGCAGGAGAACGACGCGGATGCCGCTGTTGCCGAGAAGGCTGCAGAGTCGAGCGACGTCACCCCGAAGCACGAGCCGGAGTCGGACGCCGAGACCGAGGCGAAGATCGAAGCCGCCTCCACCGACGCCGAGAAGAAGCCTGCCGCCGTCAAGAAGCCGGCTGCGAAGAAGCCCGCTGCTGCCAAGGCTGACGCCGCAGCAGACAAGGAGTAAGGAACCGACATGGCAGATTTCAGCCTGGAAGACCTCAAGACCCTGCGCGAGCGCCTCGGCACTGGCATGGTCGAGACCAAGAACGCGCTCGTCGAGGCGGGCGGTGACCTGGAGAAGGCCACCGAGCTGCTGCGCCTGCGCGGTGCGAAGAGCAACGCCAAGCGCTCCGACCGGTCCACCTCTGAAGGTCTCATCACCGCTCGCGATAGCGGCAACACCGCAACCATGATCGAGCTCGCCTGCGAGACCGACTTCGTGGCCAAGAGCGACAAGTTCGTCGCCCTCGGCGAGAAGGTGCTCGACGCGGTCGTTGCTGCCGGAGCGACCTCCGTGGACGAAGCCCTGGCCGCAGCCGCAGGCGCCCAGACGGTTGCCGACCTCGTCAGCGACGAGGCCGCCATCCTCGGCGAGAAGATCGAGCTTCGCCGCGTGGCCGCCGTCTCGGGGGAGAAGTTCTCCATCTACCTGCACAAGACCAACAAGGACCTGCCAGCGCAGGTCGGCGTTGTGCTCGGCTACGCCGGTGACGATGGGGAGACCGCCCGCGGTGTCGCGCAGCACATCTCGTTCGCTGACCCGATCTACCTGACCCGCGAGGACGTTCCGGCCGAAGACGTCGACAACGAGCGTCGCATCGTCGAGGAGATCAGCCGCGGCGAGGGAAAGCCTGAGGCTGCCCTTCCGAAGATCATCGAGGGTCGTCTTGGCGCATTCTTCAAGCAGGTCGCCCTGCTCGAGCAGGAGTATGCCCGCGACAACAAGCTGGTCATCAGCAAGGTGCTCAGCGATGCCGGCCTGACTGTCAGCGGCTTCGCCCGCTTCAAGGTCGGCGCCTAGTCCTGGTGTGATGAGGGGTCCGAGACGCTGATGCGACTCGGACCCCTTTTTCATGTGCAACGCAATAATCTGTAAGAACACCATCGAGGGAGAAGACATGACGACAGGGAAAAGCAAGCGACGGGTTCTTCTCAAGCTTTCAGGAGAGTCCTTCGGTGGCGGTTCCCTTGGCGTGAATCCGGATGTCGTCAGCTCCATCGCGAAGGAGATCGCCTCGGTCGCATCCGAGGTGGAGATCGCCATCGTGGTCGGCGGAGGAAACTTCTTCCGCGGGGCCGAGCTCTCCCAGCGCGGGATGGACCGTGGCCGAGCCGACTACATGGGCATGCTGGGCACCGTGATGAACGCCCTCGCCCTGCAGGACTTCCTCGAGCAGGCCGGCGCGGCAACCCGCGTGCAGTCCGCCATCTCGATGACCCAGGTGGCCGAGCCTTACATCCCACGGCGTGCGGAGCGTCACCTGGAGAAGGGCCGGGTGGTCATCTTCGGCGCCGGTGCCGGCCTGCCCTACTTCTCCACCGACACGGTCGCTGCCCAGCGGGCGCTGGAAATTTTCGCGGATGTCGTGCTGGTCGCCAAGAACGGTGTCGACGGGGTCTACGACGACGACCCGAACAAGAACTCCGACGCCTCCAAGCTGGAGAAGGTGACCTACCAGGAGGCCCTGGTGCAGGGGTTGAAGGTGGTCGACTCGACAGCGTTCAGCCTGTGCATGGACAACGGGATGCCCATGGTGGTCTTCGGCATGACGCCGGCCGGGAACGTCGCCAAGGCCATCCGTGGTGAGAACATCGGCACGCTTGTCTCCAACTAGCCCATCCTGGGCTTCGGCTGAAGGATGACCCCGCTCGTCCTGGGCCTGATCGCCCTCGCCGCGGTGGTGCACGCCGCCTGGAATCTGGCGATCAAGAAGGCCGGCGCCACCGGTGCGATGTTCCTCTGGCTGGCGTTCCTGGTCGGTGCGATCGTGTACCTGCCGTTCGGCGTGTGGTCGCTTATCGACTCTGGTGCGAACCTGTGGCACTGGCTGGGCTTCGCGTCGGTCAGCGGCGCCCTGCAGGTCGTCTACTTCCTGCTGCTCCAGACCGGCTATCGGGCCGGTGACGTCTCGGTGGTGTATCCGCTGGCACGGGGGACCGGTCCGCTGCTCTCCGTCATCTTCGCAATGCTGCTCTTCGCCGAACGACCCAGCGCCCTCGCCCTGGCGGGCGCGGCAGTCGTCATTGCCGGGGTGATCACGGTCGGTTTCGCCGGAGGCCGTTCGCGCGCAGCCGACAATCGGGCGGGCGTCGCCTTCGGGCTGGTGATCGGGGTCATCATCGCCGTCTACACGCTCTGGGACAGCGCGGCGGTCACCATCGGCGGGATGCCGGTCGTCGGTGTCTACTGGGGGAGCGTCGTCTTCCAGTTCCTGCTCATGTCACCCCTCGGACTTCGGGAGCGCACCAGGGTGCGGGAGGTTGCGACAGGTCACTGGGCCCTGGTGCTGACCGTCGGCATCCTGGCCCCGCTCGGCTACATTCTGATCCTCCTCGCCATCCAGCTCGCCCCGGTCTCGCTGGTAGCTCCGGCGCGGGAAGTCAGCGTGGTGCTGGTCGGACTCGCCGGCTGGTTGCTCTTCCGGGAGCCGCACCCGGTGCAAAGGCTCATCGGCGCGGCGGTCGTGCTTGCCGGCGTCGCCATGCTCGCTGGCGGTTAACCAGTAAACTCGTTCTCGACGCGAAGGAGTTGTACGTGATTAGTGACGTGCTGGCGGATGCCAAAGAGAAGATGGGCAAGTCCCTCGAGGCCGCGAAAGATGACTTCGCAAACGTGCGAACCGGTCGGGCGAACCCGGCCTTGTTCCAGAAGATCCTCGTCGACTATTACGGAACTCCGACGCCGCTCGGGCAACTCGCGTCGATGACCAACCCCGAGGCACGGCAACTGCTGATCACGCCTTACGACAAGGCCGCGCTGAAAGACATCGAGAAGGCTATCGCCGGCGCTCAGCACATCGGGGCGAGCGTCGGCAACGACGGCAACACCATCCGGGCGATCCTGCCGGAGCTGACGGCCGACCGTCGCAAGGAATATGTGAAGGTGGTGAAGGCCAAGGCGGAGGACTCCCGCGTCTCGATCCGCAACATCCGCCGCCGGGCCAAGGACGACCTGGACGCACTCAAGGCTGACGTTGGCGACGACGAGGTCGCGCGCGCCGAGAAAGAACTCGAAGCAGCGACCAAGACCCACATCGACGCTGTGGACGACGCGCTGAAGAAGAAGGAAGCCGAGCTTCTCGAGGTCTAGATGACTGAACCTCGCGAGAAGTCCGCACGACGGTCCTGGTTACTGCGACGCAAATCGAAACGCGCAGAGTTCGAGGAGTTCGCGCACGCTACCGCGGAGGAGATCAAGGCGCAATTCGAGGCCACCCGCGCCCAGATCGACGCGACCAACGAGAAGATCGAGGCGCGCACCGGCCGCAACCTGATCGCCGCGATCGTGATCGGCCTGGCGCTCGGTTTCGCCATGCTGTTCAGCCTGATCGTCGTCAAAGAGCTGTTCATGCTGTTCGCCGGCGCGCTGATCGCGTTCACCGCGTTCGAGCTGGCCAGTGCCCTCCGGTTCGCCGGGCACAATGTGCCGCGCATTCCCGTCGTGATTGCGGCACTCGCCACCGTTCCGGCGGCGTTCTACCTCGGGGTGGACGGGCAGTGGCTCAGCGCCCTGTCCGGTATCGCCCTGATCACGTTGTGGCGCATCGCCGAGCAGGCCCGCCCCAGTCACCGGGTGAACGGCAAGACGCTGCTGGCGGATGTCGCGGCCGGCGCCTTCGTCTACACCTACGTGCCGTTCCTCGCCAGTTTCGCCGTGCTGCTCACGGCCCAGGAGGGCGGCGAATGGTGGACGTTGGCCTTCCTGCTCACCATCATCTCGATCGACACGGGTGCCTACGCCAGCGGCCTCCTGCTCGGCAAGCACAAGATGGCGCCCCGCATCAGCCCGAAGAAGACCTGGGAGGGTTTCGCCGGTTCCGTGGTTGTCGCGATCATCGCCGGAGTGCTGCTCGCCCTGTTCATGATCGACCAGCCGTGGTGGGTTGGGCTGATCTTCGGCATCACCATGGTGTTCACCGGCACACTGGGTGACCTCACGGAGTCGCTGATCAAACGAGATCTCGGCATCAAGGACATCAGCACCTGGTTGCCGGGCCACGGTGGTTTCCTCGACCGGCTCGACTCGATCCTGCCGAGTGCCGCGGGCGCCTATGTGCTCTTCATCCTGTTCACGTAGGGCACAATAGAGCGGTGAGCTCGACCTTTCCCAAGACCCGCAAGCGTGGCTACGACATCGATGAAGTCGAAGACTTCCTCGAGGAGGCCCGCCGTGCTTACTCGTCGACGGTTGCCGAAAACTCCGTGGTGAGCGCCGATAACATCCGGACCACCGCGTTCTCCATGCGTCGGGGCGGGTACTCGACGACTCACGTCGATGCTGCGCTGGAACGACTCGAAGACGCCTTCGCCACCCGCGAGCGGGAGCAGGCCATTCAGGCTGCGGGGGAGGACGGCTGGTATCGAGAGACGCGCGTGATCGCCCAGGAGATCGTGAACCGGCTGTCACGCCCGAAACGGCACCGCTTCGCTCGCGCCGGGTTCATGGTGAACGGGTACCGCCGCAAGGATGTCGATGCGCTGGCGGATCGTATCCTGGCCCACCTGGTCTCTGGCGCGCCGCTGGAGACGACGGATGTCCGCACAGCGGCTTTCCGACCCCAGCGCGGCGGTTACCGGGAGGCTCAGGTCGACCTTCTCCTCGACAGTGTCATCGACGTGATGCTGGCCGTTCGCTGACCTTGCCTGTTTTCTCGCAGGAAGGTGGGCTAGGGTTTTGTCACTGTGGGTAGGCATCAGACCAATGAGCCTCCTCAGGCATCGTTAGTTTTGTCGGGGGTGGGCGCCGCGGTGCGGGACGAGCGCCGTTCGTTCGTGCTGCGTACTTTCGCTTTCACCATCGCCGCCGCCGTCATGCTGGTGTTCGCCATCGCACCGACGGGCAAAGAGCCGGCGCTCGCCGAGACCGCTCACGCTGAGGCCGAAGCGGCAGCGGATGCCCGGCCCGCACAGGCTCTCGCGGTGGCGGGCGACCACAGTTCGACCATCCTCCGCGAGGGTTACTCCATCACAAAGCCGGCGCCGCCCAAACCCGTTGCACCCGTCGGTCGAAGTGCGCCGGCAGCGGGCGCCCCCGATCCCGGCACCGCGAAGGCGATCGCCTTCGACATGGTGACCGCACGTGGGTGGGGTCAGGGCGAGTACGACTGCCTGGTCGCCCTGTGGCAGAAGGAATCGGGCTGGAACGTGTACGCCCACAACAAGTCAAGCGGGGCGTACGGCATCCCGCAGTCGCTGCCTGGATCGAAGATGGCGACGGCCGGAGCCGATTGGGCGACCAACCCCGCCACCCAGATCACCTGGGGCCTCGGCTACATCCAGGGCCGCTACGGCACTCCCTGTGGCGCCTGGAGCGCCAGCCAGGCCAAGGGCTGGTACTGACCGGATCCCTCTTGCCGCCGCGGCTAAGCTCGATACATGCCCAGGTCGAATCATCCGCGTCGCAAGCGTGACGCGTTCGACCGCCACGCGGATGACGCGCCACTCGACCTCGGTCGCGCACTCTTCGGCGGGCGGCACACGGAGTCCAAGCGCGACGGCCTGTGGAACGTACAGCCGGTCGCCGCACCATCGGCCGCGAAACCGTACACCTGCCCGGGCTGCGGAACGCAGGTCGCCGTCGGAACGGCTCACGTCGTGACCTGGCGGGCGGATGGCCTGATGGGCGAATCCGACGATCTTGCCGCCCGCCGCCACTGGCACACTCACTGCTGGAAGATCTACTAGGAGCACTGTGACCACCGAAGACGCGTCGTCGAGCCCGGTCGAGATCCGGGCCGGCATCGAACTCCCGGCCATCCGGGAGAACATCGAACTGCAGACCAGTGACGGGTTGACCCTGGTCGGAGAGCTGGCGCTGCCGGAGGGCCACGAACCGGTCGCCACCATGGTGGCGCTGCATCCGCTGCCCACCGCCGGCGGGTTCATGGACTCCCACATCCTGCGGAAGGCGGCGGCCAGGCTCCCGGCCCTCGCCGATGTTGCGGTGCTCCGGTTCAACTTCCGTGGTGTGACCTCACCTCGAGGAACCTCTGACGGTTCGTTCGGTGACGGAATCGATGAGCAACACGACCTGCGCGCGGCGATGCAGCTGGTCGCCGAGCGCGGGCTGCCCAATCCGTGGTTGGTCGGCTGGTCGTTCGGTACCGAGGTCGCGCTACGCTACGGTCTGCAGCATCCGATCGTGGGCGCTGTCCTCTTATCGCCTCCGCTGCATCGGGCGACGGATGCTGATGTCGCAGCCTGGGCGGGCAGCGGCAAGCGCCTCGTGACGGTGATCCCCGAACTGGACGACTACCTGCGGCCGGAGGAGGCACGAAAGCGCTTCGCTGCCGTACCGGAGGTCGAGTTCGTCGCCGTGGACGACGGCAGGCACCTGTGGGTGGGGGAGCAGCAGACCCGCCGCGTTCTCACCGAGATCGTGGAGCGGCTGAACCCCGCAGTCCTGCCGTTGCCGACCTCCTGGCCCGCCTAAAGCTCGTTCTGCCGGGGAATGATGACCTGGCGCACGATGATCAGGATCGACGCGGCCACCGGGATGGCAACCAGGGCGCCGAGCACGCCGAGCAGCGTGCCGCCGGCCAGAGCGGCGATGACGACGAGCACGCCTGGCACTCGCACGGCGCGGTTCATGATGCGGGGGTTGATCAGGTATGCCTCGACCTGCATGTAGACGAGGTAGTAGATCGCCGCGAAGAGCACCGTCGGCCAGCCGTTGAACAGCAGCACCATGAGCACGATGATCGTCGATCCGGTCAGCGTTCCGACCAGGGGCACCAGGCCGAACAGGAACGCGATGAAGGCCAGGAGAACTGAGTACTCCGCGCCGATGATCGACAGGAAGATGAAGCTCAGCACACCGTTGATAAGGGCGAGCGAACCCTGGCCGACGACATAACGACCGACCGAAGTGGTCACCTGTTCTGAGATGTCGACGAACCTCTCCCGCTTGGAGGCCGGCACCAGCTGGTACATGCCCCGCTTCATACTGTTCAGCGACGAAGTGAAGTAGAGGGTGAGGATGAGCACGATGATCGCCCCGAAGGCCGCGGTGGCCACGCCGATTCCGGCCTGGAGCACACCGCCGCCGATGCTGAAGACGTCGAGGTTCTGCACGAACTTGTCGAACTCGGCGAACACCAGGTTGACATCCAGGAACGGGAAGACCTCCTGGATCCGCTCTTCGAGCTCCTCCTGCGACAGTTTGATGATCTCCTGCACCTGCGCGACGAGTTTCTCGACCTGTTCGACGATCACCGGGACCAATGCGAAGACCAGGCCGGTGAAGACGCCGATCACCCCGACCAGGACGGTGAGGATGGCGAGCCAGCGCGGGAAACGCTTGCTCTCCAGCCACGTGACCAGCGGGTCGAGGCCGAGAGCGAGGAACAGCGCGGCACCGATGTAGGTGAGGATCGTCGCCAGGTTGCCGACGGCTGTGCCGATACCGATCGCCACCAGCACGCCGAGGCCGCCGAAAAGGCCGAACCGGAACGCGTTCTGAATCTTCATCTGTGCCCCAATGTTCCCGTCAATGCTGTGTTCCAGTATCGATCGTGCGTTCCGGCACCGAACCTGCGCGGCTGCGCAGGCTAGGCGTCGGCTGCGCCGGTGCTGATCTTCTCGGCTTCGCTCAGGACACCGCGAAGGTTCTCGAAGTATGCGGCGACCGCCTCGCGTTCGATCCTAATTTTCGCCAGGCGTTCCTCGGCATCCGACACGAGCTTCGCGGATCGCTTTTCGGCATCCTTGACGATCGCTTTCGCCCGCTTCTCCGCATTCGAGAGCACTTCGGTTGCGGTGGCGTCGGCATCCGCACGAAGAGCCTTGGCCTCGCGTTTGGACGACGTTTCGAGGGTTTCGGCCTCCTTGCGCTTCTCGCTTGCGCGACGAATGGCCTCCGCCAGTTGGGACTGTGCCTCGTCGAGGTAGGCCTGCGTCTGGGAGACCGCCTCCTGCTGCTTGGCGAGGAACTCCTTTTCGGCCTCATCGCGCCGGGACTTCAGTTCGACGTCCAGGTCGATGCGGGACTGCTCGACCTCGCGTGCCACCGTGCTGCGGGCTTCGTCGGCCTCGAAGGCGAGCGCGGCCCGAACTGTCTCCTGCTCGTTCGCTAGTTCCGCTCGCTGCCGTTCGATGTCGGCGGCCAGAGTGGTGCGCTGTTCGTCGATGTCGTGGGCGAGGCTGGTGCGCTGTTCGTCGATGTCGTGGGCGAGGCTGGTGCGCTGCTCATCGATGTCGTGCGCGAGGCTGGCCCGCTGCTGCCCCACGTCGTGGGCCAGGCTGGCCCTCGCCTCGGAGATCTCCTTCTCGAGTTCGGCGCGGGTGGCCGCTGCTTCCGCCTCCAGCGCCTCGCGGGTGGCGGTCGTGTCCTGTTCCAGGGCGGTACGGACCTCGGCAGTCTCCTGCTCGAGCGCCGTGTGCGCCTTGGCGGTATCCTGCTCCAGCTTGGCCTGGCGCGCAGCAGACTCCTGCGCCAGTTTCGCGTGTGCAGCCGTGGTCTCCCGCTTGAGCTTCGCCCTCGCCTCGTCCATTTCCGCCTTGAGCGCTGCGCGTGCGTCGTCGGTCTCCCGCTTGAGCGCCGCGTGGGCTTCGTCCGTCTCCAGCGCCACGGCCGCCCTGGCCTCATCCGTCTCCAGCTTCAGGAACGCGCGTTCCCTGGCAGTGTCGAGCTCGAGCTTGGCGCGGGCTTCGCTGGTCTCCCGTTCGAGCGACGATCGTGTCTCGGTAACCTCCCGCTCAAGCTCCGCCTTGGTGGTTTCGACGGTGTGGGCAAGCTCGGCGCGGGTGGTCTCCACCTCGCGAGTGAGCTCGGTACGGGTGGTCTCGACCTCCCGGGCGAGGTCCGCGCGCTGCTTCTCGGCGTCTCGGATGAGGTCACCTCGCTGCTGCTCCACATCGCGGGCGAGGTCGCCGCGCTGCTGCTCGATGTCGCGCGCCAGGTCACCTCGCTGCTTCTCGTTCTCCGACTCGAACTCGGCCCTGGCCCTCTCGGTGTCCCTCGCCAGCACGGCAGCCTGCTCCCGCGCCTCGGCGACCTCCCTGCCGACGACCGCCCGCAGTTCCGACACCTCGCGATCGGCTTCGGCGCGCTGGGCGGCCACTTCACGCTTCGCTGTCGACCGCGTCTCTGCTGCTTCCGTCGCGACGGCGCCCCGGATGGCGGCCGTTTCACGCAGGGCGTCCTGGGTGGTCAGTTCCGCTTGGGCGTTCGCGCTCGCCAGCAGTTCAGCAGCCTCCTCCTGCGCCGCAGTCAGCGCAGCTTCGGCTTTCGCGGTCGCCTCGGCGACCACCTTCTCGGCGTGCGCAGCGGCCCCTTCACGCAGTGCAGTGACTTCGGCCTGCACGGTGCTGCGCAGCTTCTCCGCATCGATGTCGGCCTGGCTGATGAGCCTGGTGGACTGCTCCTCGGCGACCCGCAGGGTGTTCTCGAGTTTTGTTCCGAGGCCGCTGTAGGTCGGGCTCCCGGTCTCCTCGATCTCAGACTGCAGGTCGGCGACAGTGGCGGTCAGCCGCTTGATCTCCTTGGCGGCATCCGCCTTATCGGTGTTCGCCTTGATGACCTCGCGCCGGAGGTCCTGGACGGCGCTGTCTACTTCTTCGCGGTTGTACCCGCGCATGACGGTACTGAACGCTTCGTCGTCATTGGGCACGATGGTCTCCTCGTGAGTTGTCGGCCTGGCGAGCCCTGTGCGAGCTGGTTTCAGCCCGAGCTATCCGAGTTTAGCGTCAAGGCGCTGCCCGAACAGAAGTCGGATGCCTGCAACGGTGGGCATCCGCCGGTCGCGTTCAGGCCGCTGTTAGGCAGCTTTCAGGGTGCTCGGGTAATCTGGAGCGTCTTGTCTGTTGCCATTACGGGTCAATGAACGATCCGCACTGCATGTTCCCGCCCTCAGGCGGGTAGATGCCGCTTGCGGTCGTCCACCGCTTACCAACTATTCGACCCGGCCAGGCAACACGAGAGGAGTAACTACTTGAGGTTTGTTGCGGCCATTGTGAGCTTTGTCATCGCCTTCGGCTTGATCGGTCTTGGCATCGCCCAGCGCACGGTCTTCGCGGAGCCCGACCGCGCCACATCCGAAGTGACGGTCAAGGAAGCTGCCCCGATCACGATCATCGACGGGTCCGCCCTGAACGCGAGGGACGGTCGCCAGAAGCTCGAGATCGGCGACTCGTTCGATGACAAGGTCTTCGCGGCCTATGGGCGCAGCGGCGACCTCGTGGCATGGGCGGGCGACACGTCGTACAACCACGTCACCTACGACAGCGAAACAAGCCAGCTCACCAGCGAATTGGTGAAGGGTTCGACCGATGAGGCGATCGCGCCGGAAGGGTCAGACCTCTGGATTGGCGAGTACACCAGCGAGGGCTCCCTCGAGTTCACGGTGAACGTGCCCCAGGACGTGTCAGTCATCGTCATGACCGACGGCGTGGAGCCTGCCCCGTCCGAACTGGCGGTCACCTGGGCTGTCGACAATCGCGCCCCGTGGTCCGGTCCGTTGCTCATCGGGGGAGTGCTGTTCCTCCTCCTCGGCCTCGGGCTCTACCTGTGGGCCCTCGCGCACCTCCGCAAGACCAGGGGTCCGCGGCGTAAGTCGCCCAAGCCTCCGTCGCAACCGAAGCTGCCGAGCAAGCCCCGCTACAACTACCGCAAGGCCACCAAGGCCGTGCGAGGCAAGCCGAAGGCGATCGAGAATCCGCGCGGCAGGCGTTCCGCTGGCAGGATGACGGTCGCACTGCCGGTTGTGCTGGTCAGCGCGATCGTCCTGAGCGGATGCTCGGTGGAAGACCTGCCCGACTTCATCACCGGTCGCACAGTCGAGAACGTGCCGACTCCCAGCGCTACGGCGATGTCCACGGACGAGCTCTTGCAGACACCCGCCGTCACCGTGTCGCAGCTGGAAGGCATCGTCGAGCGCATCTCCACTGTTGCAGCCCAGGCGGATACCGACCGCGACCCCGAGCTGGCTAAGACCCGGTTCACCGGCGCTGCGTTGCAGTTGCGCGAAGCGAACTACGCGATCAGGACCGTCGACAACTCGATCGAGCCGCCGCCGGCGATTCCGGCCGGACCCGTCGAGTTGACCCTTCCGCAGCAGTCGGATGTCTGGCCGCGCACCGTGTTCACCGTCATCCAGAAGGCCGCCGAGCCTGAGGCCCCGACGGCGACCGATGCGCCAGTCGAGGAGGCGCCGGCGGAAGAGACTCCCGCCGAACCGGTGGAGCCTGCCGTCATCCCCACCGCGCTCATGCTGGTGCAGGAGACCCCGCGCGAACCGTACAAGGTCGCGTACGCGGTCGTCCTGGAAGCCAACGCCGTTCTCCCCGACCTCGCGGCTGCGACTGTCGGGGCAGTGCGCCAGGACCCGGCCAACAAGATGTTGAGGTTGCCGCCGGGGCAGTTGGCGACCGCGTATGCCGACGTCATGATGCTGGGCCCGAAGAGCGAGTACTACGAACTGTTCGACTACGAGGGTGACGCGCTGCTCCCTGGGGTTGGCGCTGAAGCCAAGGCTGCGCGGGCGGAAGCCCTGTCGACGACGACCCTCGAATATTCAACGACCGAGGGCGTTGGCCAGCCGATTGCGATGGCCTCGCTGAACTCTGGCGCCATCGTGACGGTCAGCATCTCGGAATTGGAGACGGCCAAGCCGAAGGAGGCCGGCTCCATCCTCAGCCCGGAAAAGGCGACGGCGGCTCTTTCCGGTGTCACCAAGACCACCAATGGTGTGTCGGCCACGTACGCTTATCAATTGTTGTTCTACGTCCCGCCGGCGGCCAGCAGCGACCAGATCGTCTTGCTGGGCTTCAGCGAGAACCTCGTAGCCGCAAAGGAGTTGTAGTGTCCGATATTTCTGCGTCCAACCTTCGGGGAGCGGTTGACCTCTCCTCGCTGGTCCGCCCACCGAGCACCGGCCAGCACTCCGCGGGTTCGGCTCCCGGGGCTGCGGCCGACTCTGCCGGCCCCCTGAAGGTACCGTCCCTGGTGGTCGACGCGACGGACGCGAACTTCACCGGCATCCTGGAACTGTCGAACACCGTGCCGGTGATCGTCGAGTTCTATGCGGGGGAGCCGGGAACCTCCCTTCCGAAGCTGGTCGCGCAGTTCGGCGGACGGCTGATGCTGGCGACGGTGGACGCTCAGGCGAACCCCCAGCTGCAGCAGGCATTCAACGTCACCGCGGCGCCGACGGTTGCGGCCGTCGTCGGCGGGCGTCCGGTCCCGCTTTTCCAGGGGCAGGTGCCGGATGACCAGGCGCGCCAGGTCTTCGACCAGGTGCTCGAGGTGGCGGCCCAGAACGGCGTGACCGGGACGGTGGTACCCGACGAGGCTGAACCCGCTGAGGCGAACGCGGAGCCGGTGGAGGAACCGCTGCCGCCGCTGCACCAGGAGGCTTACGACGCCATCGCCCGCGGTGACTACCCGTCGGCAATCGCCTCGTACGAGAAGGCCATCGCCCAGGACCCGCGCGATGATCTCGCCAGGGCCGGGCTGGCCCAGGTATCGCTGTTGCACCGGCTTCAGGGGGTCAGCGCGGCAGACATCCGCACCGCTGCGGGGAACGCGCCCCAGGAGCTTGCCGCCCAGCTTGCCGTGGCTGACCTGGATGTCTCCGGCGGCCACCTGGACGACGCGTTCGACCGTCTCCTCACGCTGTTCCCGACGCTGGATCCGGAGGGTAAGGATGCTGTGCGCACGCGCCTGCTCGACTACTTCCTGATCGCCGGCGCGGAAGACCCCCGCGTGGTCGCAGCCCGCCGCCGCCTGACAACCCTCCTCTACTAGCGCCGCATCTCGACCCGCTTAGGCGCGGGGCTTCAGCCAGAGAGCCGCGAGCGGTGGCAGGGTGAGCTCCGTTGACGCCGGCATGCCGTGCGACGGATGCTCGGTGGCGGTGACCACGCCGAGGTTGCCGACTCCGGAGCCGCCGTACACCGTGGCATCCGTGTTGATCACTTCGTCCCACTCGCCGGCGAACGGCAGTCCGACCCGGTAGGGGCCGACCGCGATGCCGCTGAAGTTGATGAGCACGGCGATCGGTGAGCCGTCGGCGGACCAGCGCAGGAATGCCACCACATTGTTGGTCGCGTCGCCGCGCACGAGCCAGGTGAAGCCGCTGGGGTCGCTGTCCAGGCTCCACATCGCCGACTCTGCGCGGTAGACGCGGTTCAGCTGGCCGACCAGGTGGTGGAGCCCCTGGTGCACTGGCTGGTCGAGGATCCACCAGTCGAGTCCGCGCTGCTCGCTCCACTCGGACGGTTGGCCGAATTCCTGCCCCATGAAGAGCAGTTGCTTGCCGGGGTGCGCCCACATGAACGCGAGGTACGCGCGCATGTTCGCCAGCTTCTGCCACTGGTCGCCCGGCATCTTGCCGAGCAGCGAGCCCTTGCCGTGCACGACTTCGTCGTGGCTGATCGGGTTGATGAAGTTCTCGCTGAACGCGTATTGGAAGCTGAACGTCACGTCGTGGTGGTGGTGCGAACGGTACATCGGGTCGACCTGCATGTACTGGAGGGTGTCGTGCATCCACCCCATGTTCCATTTGAGGCCGAACCCGAGCCCGCCGCTGGCGGTGGGTCCGGTGACCGCAGGGAAGCTGGTCGACTCCTCGGCGATCATCACAATGCCGGGGTTGCGCTTGTAGGCGGTGGCGTTGACCTCCTGCAGCAGGCTGATCGCCTCATAGTTCTCGTTGCCGCCGTGAATGTTGGGCAGCCACTCCTCACGCGAGTAGTCGAGGTAGAGCATGGATGCCACGGCGTCGACCCGCAGGCCGTCGAGGTGGAACTCTTCCAGCCAGTACAGGGCGTTCGCGACCAGGAAGTTGCGCACCTGCGAGTGCCCGAAGTCGAACACCAGCGTTCCCCAGTCGAGTTGCTCGCCGCGCCTGGGGTCGGTGTGTTCGTACAGCGGCTGGCCGTCGAAGTTGGCCAACGCCCACTCGTCTTTGGGGAAGTGCGCGGGAACCCAGTCCACGATCACGCCGATCCCGGCCTGGTGCAGGCGGTCGATGAGGTAGCGCAGGTCGTCCGGATGCCCGAACCGGCTGCTCGGCGCGTAGTACCCGGTCACCTGGTAGCCCCAGGACCCTCCGAACGGATGCTCGGCGAGCGGCATGAACTCGACGTGGGTGAAGGCGAGGTCGTGGAGGTAGTCGATGAGCTGATCGGCCAGTTCGCGGTAGCCGAGCCCGGGCCGCCAGGAGCCGACGTGCAGTTCGTACACGCTCATCGGCTGGTCGTGAGGGTCGACGCGTGACCGCATCCACTTGTCGTCGCCCCAGCTGTAGGAGCTGCTGCCGACAACGGATGCCGTGGCGGGCGGAACCTCGGTGTAGCGGGCCATCGGGTCGGCGCGTTGCACCCAGGCGCCGTCGGCGGTGAGCAGCTCGTACTTGTAGGCGGCGCCTGCGGCGATTCCCGGTACGAACAGCTCCCAGACGCCCACCGCGTCGAGTCGGCGCATCGGGTGGCCGACGCCGTTCCAGGAGTTGAAGTCCCCGATGACCCGGGCCGCCCCGGCGTGGGGCGCCCAGACGGCGAACGCCGTGCCGTCGACGCCGTCGACGGTGCGCAGGCGGGAGCCGAGCATCCGCCACAGTTGTTCGTGCCTGCCCTCGCCGAAGAGATACAGGTCGAGGTCGCCGACGGTCGCCGGGAACCGGTACGGGTCGTCGGACTCCCAGGACGGCCCATCGTCGTAGAGCGTTTCCAGCGTGTACGGTTGCGGCTCGCCGGCGGCCGCGCCCTGCCAGAGGCCGTCGGCCAGGTGGGCGAGCGCGACTCGGCCGCCGTCGGCCAGTTTCGCGGTGACCGCGGATGCCAGCGGGCGGACCGCGCGAATGACGTTGCCGACGCTGACCCGGTGGATGCCGAGGATGGAGTGCGGCTGGTCGTGACGCCCCTGGGCGACTGCGGCGACCACGTCATGGTCGAGCGGTGGCAGGTCGGGGGCGGGCTTGGCGGTGACCTTGGACATCAGCGCGTCCCTCGCTGACTCAAATCCACGCTGAGGATGTGCGCCGGCTCGGTGAACGGGTCAAGCCTGACGTAGTTGTCCGCTCCCCAGCTGAATTTCTCGCGGGTGATCAGGTCGGTGACCTCGACCGTCGCATCCGGTTCCAGGCCGAAACGGGTCAAGTCGAGGTGCACGGTGGTCTCGCGCACCGCGTGCGGGTCGACGTTGGCGACCACGATGACCGCGTCGCTGCGCCCGCTGCGAATGTATTTGCCGTCCAGGTGCTTGCTGTAGACGAGAATCGACGGGTCGTCGCTCCAGTGCACGTCGAGATTGCGCAGCTGGCGCAGGGCCGGATGCTCGGAGCGGATGCGGTTCAGCACTTTCAGGTACGGCGCCAGCGAGCGGCCCTCGGCCTCCGCCGCGGCGTAATCGCGGGGGCGATACTCGTACTTCTCGTTGTCGATGTTCTCCTCGGAGCCGGGCCGGGCGACATCCTCGAACAGTTCGTAGCCGGAGTACACACCCCAGGTGGGCGACGCAGTGGAGGCGATCGCCGCGCGCACCTTGTAGGCGGCCGGCCCGCCGAATTGCAGGTATTCGGTGAGGATGTCGGGGGTGTTCACGAAGAGGTTGGGGCGCAGGTAGTCGCTGGTCTCGTGGGAGAGTTCCTGCAGGTACTCCTCGAGTTCCTCCTTCGTGTTGCGCCAGGTGAAGTAGGTGTACGACTGCTGGAAGCCGACCTGGGCGAGGGCTCGCAGCATGGCCGGCCTGGTGAACGCTTCAGCCAGGAAGACGACTTGCGGATGCTCGGTGTTGACTTCGTGCAGTAGCCACTCCCAGAAGCGCAGCGGCTTCGTATGCGGATTGTCGACCCGGAAGATGTGGACGCCGAGCGAGATCCAGTGCCGGACGACGCGCAGGATTTCGGCGCTGAGCCCGTCCGGATCGTTGTCGAAGTTGAGCGGGTAGATGTCCTGGTATTTCTTCGGCGGGTTCTCGGCGTAGGCGATCGAGCCGTCGGGGAGGGTGGTGAACCATTCCGGATGCTCGGTCACCCAAGGGTGCTCGGGGGAGCACTGGAGGGCCAGGTCGATCGCCACCTCGAGCCCGGCTTTCTTCGCTGAACCCAGGAAGGAGACGAAATCCGATTCGGTGCCGAGGTCGGGGTGAATCGCGTCGTGACCTCCGGCTGCTGAGCCGATCGCCCACGGGGAGCCCGGGTCGTATGGTCCGGGGTTCAGGGAGTTGTTCGGGCCCTTGCGGAAGCTGAAGCCGATCGGGTGGACCGGCGGCAGGTAGACGACGTCGAAGCCCATGCCGGCGATCGCGGGCAGGCGGCGAGCGGCCGTGCGGAAGGTGCCGCTCGTCCAGCTGCCATCCTTCTTCTGCTTGGCGCCTTCGGAGCGGGGGAAGAACTCGTACCAGCTGCCGACCGCGGCACGGGTGCGTTCCACCCGGAGCGTGAGCGGCATGCTCAGCGTCACGAGTGAGGCGAGCGGTTTGGCGTGGAGCGCGGACACCACTCGGGTGTCGGCGGCTGCCGCGAGGCGCTCTTTGGGGCTCAGTGACTTCTTGGCGACGGCCCTGGCGGCATCCTTCAGCACTTTGCTTGCGGAGTCGCCGGCTGCGGCCCGCTTGAGGAGCGCCGCCCCCATGGTCAGCATCAATTCGGTGTCGATGCCGGCGGGCACCTTGATCTCGGCGTCGTGGAGCCAGGTGGCGTAGTCGTCAACCCAGGCCTGGACGCTCCACGACCAGCTGCCGGCGTTCTCGAGCTGCACGTCTGCCTGCCAGCGATCCGTGCCCGGGGCGACCGCGTGCATCCGGTGGATGGTCTGGCTGCCTTCAGGGTCGGTCAGCAGCAGGTCGACGCCGAGTACGTCGTGGCCTTCCTTGAAGACGGTGGCCTGGAACGGCACCACCTCGCCGGAGAAGCTCGTGGCGGGCCAGAGGTTTTCGGGCTGCCGGGGACTGAGCTGCCGGATGGGAATTCGCCCGACTTGTGCGTGAAAATCGGCTGCCATTACTCGACCGTACCCTCTTGGGGTTGAAGGAACGAGACTCTCGCAGGGAGCTCGTTCGGATGGGGGACACGGCCAGTTCTGTCTGTCCCCCTTGCTGCGGACATGGCTTGTGCCCCCACCACTGGGGGGAGGTCATCCGTTGTCCGCCCAATTCCGCTTCTGTAGGGTTTTATGCGGGGATAAACACCCGAAACCTCACCCAGGTTTCAGGCGCTCCGCTACCCACAGTTTCACTACCTAATAGTTTCACCACCCGTCGGTTTCGCCTTAACCCCGAGGCCGGCGAGAAGACAACCCGAATGTCTTAACGCGCTCCAACGGCGTGCTGTGTCTGATCGCAGTGCGTTGGGGGAATGGTGTGCGGTCAGTCGGGCCCATAACCCGACGCCCTTCGCGGTGTCGCGAAAGGAAACACCATGAACAAGCTCGTCAAGGGTTCAATCGCCGGTGCAGCCGGCATCGCGCTGCTGCTCGGTGGGGCCGGAACGCTCGCCTACTGGAACGACAGTGCGACTCTCGCCTCGGCCGGTACTGTAACAGCGGGACAGCTGGACATCTCGGTCGAGGAGGCTGGCGAGTGGACTGCGGCCTACGCTGGCGGTGCAGAAACGACTCTCAACGCGGCGGCGCTTGCTGCGTACCGGATCGTGCCCGGTGACAAGCTCGTGTACACGGAAACGCTCACCATCACCGCTGTTGGCGACAACCTCTCGTTCCAGCTTGCTGAGAATGTCACTGACACCGTCACCTCCACAATCACCGGCGCAACCGTGGCGTCGACTTTCGATGTCGAGGGCTCAGACGGAGTCGCAGTCACGGACTTCACCGACCTGGGCGCCGACACCTACACGGTTGTTGCAACGATCACGGTTGACTTCCCGTTCGATGCGAGCGGCGCCACCTCTCAAGCAGGCAGCACTCCGCTGGACCTGTCTGGCGCGATCATCACGATTACGCAGATTCCGTAACAGCACGGTTGTCGGCGGGTGCAGCTTCCTCCTTCGCGCCCGCCGACCGCCGATCCGCGCACCCTCCCCCTCCTTCCCCTCTCGCCTCAGGAGGTGACCCCATGTTCATGCCCGCACCCGCAGTACGCCATCACGCGGCTCTGATCAAGAGCATGCTCACCGTCTCAGCCGCCGCGCTGGGAGCGACGCTCATTGTCGTGGCTACCGCCGGCGGAACCTACGGGCTTTGGACGGACTCATCACCGGTCAACGCCGGTGTCGTGGAATCTGGCTCGCTCACTCTTCTGGTGAACAACGGATCTTCAACGGTGATCGACTCTTCACCGTGGGGGGCAATGTTTCCCGGGGACCGCGTGCAGCAAGCGGTGACGCTCACCAACACCGGAACGGTGCCTGCCGACGTCACGGTCGTCGCGAGTTCCACATCCGCTGCCGTGAGCGACTACCGGGTGGAGATTCTTCCAGGCGCCTGCCCCCCAGGATCGACGAACCTCGCCGCCCCCGACTCCCTCACGGTGCAGTCCGCGGTGGGCGTGTGGTCAGCCGGCCAGAGCCTTGAGGCCTGTATCGAAGTGACCCTGAAGGATGAGGCGTCAGATGCCAGCAGGGGAGCGGCGATTCCCCTGACCATTGTCTTCACCGCAACGCAGAAGGTTGCCTGATCATCATGAAGACATCCCGTTCGCGTCGCCTCAGGAAGAGCCTCGAGAACCCGTTGCGCCGAAACCTGATCCACAGCGGCGGAGTGGCGCTGCTGATCACGCTGCTGGTGGCATCCGGCGCCGGTGTCAGCTACGCATACTGGAATTCCCAGGCAACCGGGACCAGCACCGTGCAAGGCGGGCAGATTGCCGTCATCACCAATTTCGCCGGTCTCAACGCCTTTGCCTTCGATGAGGGTGTTTTCACCAGCAACGGCTCATTTACCGCGACCAACGCCACCCAAGGCACGACCCGGACCATGCCGGTCTCCTCGCAACTGAGCGCAACCGTCACCCCAGCGGCCCGGACTGCGAATCTCACTGTCGCCGTGTGGCAGAACACGACTGCCTGCACCGTGAAGCCGACCCCATCCGGTGCTACAACGGGACAATTGGGTGCCATCCCCCCGGTCTTGCTCAACCTGGGTCCGGGTGCCAGTGCGACGTTCTGTGTACGCGTCGTTGACAGTGCGCACAGCCAACTCGGCGGTGAAGACGGGTTCACCATCACCCCCACAGTGACGTCAACCATCTCGCCGAACGCCGCGAGCGGATGGTTGGCATCCGCAACACATACCGGGGTCGCAACGACCGTGCCAGCAGGGACGGGCGCCATTCTGAGTTGCGGGCTAACAACTGATGGTCGAGGTGTCATCCTCTCCTGGCCCCACACGGCCACGAACCTCTATGACGCTTATCTCGTGGACGGCACCACAGTGACCCCAATCAGGTCTCCCCTTCTCAAAGAGAACACCCCTACCCAGATGTCCATCTATGCCGACCTTGCGTGGCCGTCAGGCAATGCGAACCTGAAGATCCGGGTGAGCGACGCACAGCACCCGGGAGCCTACAAGGAGTTCCCGGTCAAGAAGACTGGTGGATCCAGCGGCAATGTGACTCTGGAATGCGCATCATGATGACCCCTCTGTGGCGTCTCATCGCACCCGGGGTCGCCCTCGGGTTGGTGCTGACCGGACTGGCGACCGCGAGCCCGGCCGCTGCCGCTCCGGGCGGTGTCGAAGTCAGCCCTGATGGGGTGAGCTACAACTCGACCTATTCCGGCGCGCTGTTTACCAGCCTCGCGAATTTGGTGCCAGGGGACAACGATGAGTCCCTGTTCTATCTGCGCAACTCCTCGACGGAGCCGGGCTTTCTACGCATAACCCTGCGCGACGTGGTCACGAGCAACTCCGATTTCGCCAACGCCCTGAATCTGGGTGTCAGCACTCCTGGGCACGTCGGGACGCCGGTGACCATTCTTGAAGCTAACCCGTGCTGGGTGCTGCTCGAGGGCCAAGTTGTTGCGCCCGGTGAAGTCGTCCGTGTGACGACGTCGCTGTCCTTGGGCGATCTGCGCGGCCAGGCAGGCCAGGGCGCGACAGCCAACGCTGCCCTGAGCGTCGCGCTCACCGGCACCGTTCAGCAACTGCCCCCGACGGAATGCGGGCGGAGCGGAACGGTGCTCCCCGTCGTGCCCCAACAACCGGCGCGGCCCTCGATGTCGGGTGTGGGCGGTTCAGGCGCAGCTGCGGAAGGAGACGCGCCTCCCACGGCTGCAGGTTCGCCGGATACGGACCTTCCCGTGCTCAACGTGCCAGAATTCCTTGGCATCGACCCCAATACCTGGCGCCTCTTCGAGGAGTACTTGGTTCTCGTGCTGATCGGAGCATCCGTTTTAGGTGGCGCTGTTTTCCTCGTGGTGCGGCGTTGGAGCAAGAAAGCCGAAGCGGAGACCCTCGTATGAGTGAGCGGCGAGCAGCCGGAGACGGCGACCAGAATAAGTCGAGGGGAATTCTCTACTATCTGGGTGTTGGTCTCAGCGCCGGGTTACTGGCATTCGTGCTACTCGTCGGGGTCATGGTTATTGTCGTCCCGGCCGTAACCGGGTCAACCCCCATGACAGTGCTGACCGGTTCCATGGAGCCGACCTACCCGCCGGGAACGCTCATCATCGTCAAGCCCATCAATGCACAAGACATCCGGATCGGCGATCCGATTACCTACCAGATCAAGTCTGGTGAGACAGCAGTGGTGACTCACCGGGTGATCTCAATCAGCCATTTGACCAACGGTGAACGAAGTTTCACAACCAAGGGCGACGCCAACGGCGCGGCAGATGCCGTGCCGGTGCAACCGGTGCAGCTGAAGGGAAAGGTCTGGTACAGCGTTCCGTGGATCGGCTATGTGAACAACCTTTTCAACGGGCAGAGCAGAGCCTTGATCATCCCCGCCATTGCAATCGCGCTGTTCATCTACGCCGGCTACATGGTCGCTAGCGGGATTGCCGCCGGCGCCAAGAAGCGTCGGTTGGCGCGCGAGCAGGAACGGGATCGCGAGTTGGCGCGGGCCGACGAGATACTGGGGCGAGCCTCGGCAAGCTCGACTGGTCTCGACGAGCTCGACCCGCTTTTCCGGGCCGCTCCGCTCGACAAGGCCGATTCGCTCCAGTTGCCTGACGCGTCAGGGCCGCGCGATCGCCGCGACCGTCGCTGAGGTGACGGCAACCAGGTCGGCCGGTGCGAGTTCAATGTCGAACCCGCGCCGGCCACCGCTCACGAACACGGAGTCGTAGAGTTCTGCCGTCTCATCGAGCACCGTCGTGTGCTGCGTCTTCTGCCCGATCGGGCTGATGCCGCCGACGACATAGCCGGTCTTCCGTTCGGCGACGGCAGGGTCCGCCATAGCGGCCTTCTTGCCGCCAGCGACCGCGGCAAGCGATTTGAGGTCGAGCATCCCGGTGACCGGAACGATTGCGACGACGAGGCGACCATCGACATCCGCCAGCAGCGTCTTGAACACGCGCTCCGGATCGAGGTTCAGCGCGGTGGCCGCCTCCAGCCCGAAGTTCGTAACGGAAGCGTCGTGCTCGTAGGCGTGCGGGGTGAAGCGGATGCCCGCAGCGCTGAGCGCGACGGTGGCCGGGGTGCCGAGTGCCATCGTTACTCGACCCGGAAGAGCTGCATCGAGGTGGGCGCGAGCGTGAGTTCGGTGCCGGGCGCGTGCGCATCCGGGCCGGTGTCGTCCAGGGCGCTGTCCCACAGCAACACGTAACCGGCGACGCCCTCGTGCTCTGGCAGGGTGACGGTCTTCTGCTCCTCGATGCCGTTCACCACCAGCAGGATGCTGTTCGGCACCTCCACCTCCGGCGTCGACGACGCGAAGTACTGCAGGGTGCGCTCCTCCGGGGAGTCCCAGTCGTCGATGGACATCGACTCACCCTCGGCGTTGTACCAGGACATCTCGGTAGCGGAAGCGGTCACTTGGCCGGTGACACCGAAACGGGACGGCCGCAGTGCCGCGTTCTCGCGGCGCAACCGCAACAGCTTCTGGGTGACTCGCCACAGGTCCCATTGCCAGTCTTCGCGCTCCCACTGCAGCCAGGTCAGCTCGTTGTCGTGGCAGTAGGCGTTGTTGTTGCCGTTCTGGCTGCGGCCGAACTCGTCCCCGGCGGTGACCATCGGCACACCCGCGGACAGCAGCAACGTCCCCAGCAGGTTGCGCATCGCCTTGCGCCGGGCGGTCACGATGTCCGGGCGGTTGGTCGGGCCCTCCACCCCGTGGTTGAAGGAGTGGTTGTCATCGGTGCCGTCCCGGTTGTTCTCGGCGTTGGCCAGGTTGTGCTTCTGGTTATAGGTCGTCAGGTCGGCGAGAGTGAAGCCGTCATGGGCGGTGATGAAGTTGACGCTGGCCAGCGGTCCGCGCTCCTGCGAGAACTTGTGGGCGGAGCCGGCCAGGCGCCTCGCCATACTGCCGATGCCCTCGGAGGCGACGCCGTGCTTTCGGGCCTTGGCGACATCCGTCAACCAGAAGTCACGCATCCGGTTGCGGTAGCCGTCGTTCCACTCCGACCAGCCGTTCGGGAAGTTGCCGACCTGCCAGCCGCCCATCCCCACGTCCCACGGCTCGGCGATGATCTTGGTGCCGGCGAGGGCAGGGTCGTCGACGATTGCCTGGAGCAGCGGATGCTCCGGCTCGAAATGAACGTCGCCGTTGCGCCCCAGCGTGGTCGCCAGGTCGAAGCGGAAGCCGTCGACCTGCACCTCGTTCGCCCAATAACGCAGCGAGTCGAGCACCAGGCGCTGGGCGGCCGGCAGCGAGAAGTTGATGGTGTTGCCGCAGCCGGTGACGTCGATGTAGTCGCCGTCCTCCATCTGCCGGTAGTACGACGCGTTGTCGATGCCGCGCAGGCTGGTGGTCGGGCCGCCAGGACCCTCCTCGGCGGTGTGGTTGAAGACGACGTCGAGAATGACCTCGATGCCGGCCTCGTGCAGCAGCTTCACCATGCCCTTGAACTCCCTCAGGACGGCTGCCGTGCCGCCGTAACGCGCGTCGCGCGAGGCGTAGCCGGTGTGCGGAGTGAAGAAGCCCAGCGTGTTGTAGCCCCAATAATTGGCAAGCCCCAGGTTCAGCAGGCGCTGCTCGCTGACGAACTGCTGCACCGGAAGCAGCTCGATCGCGGTGATGCCCAGATCCTTCAGCTCGGCGATCGCACTCTCATGGGCGAGGCCGGCATAGGTGCCGCGCAGGTGCTCCGGAACGGCCGGGTTCAGCTTGGAGATGCCGCGGGCATGAGCCTCGTAGATGACCGTTTGGTCGAGCGGGGTGTTCGGTTTCTGCGCCCCCGCCCAGTCGAACGAGTCATCCTGAACGTACGCGCGCCATCCGCCCTCCGGTGTGCGGGCGAGGCCGCGCGCATACGGGTCGAGCAGGTGGCGGGTGGGGATGAAATGGTTCGTGGGGGAGACCGGCCCGTCGGCGCGGATCGAATAACTCTGCCCCACGGTGAGGGCCGGATGCGCGGCCGTCCAGACATTGTGTTCGTCCCTGGTCATCGCGACCGTCTCGACCACCCAGTTGATGTCGTTGTCGTCGAAGAGGCACAACTCCATCGCCGTCGCGTTCGCAGACCACACGCGCAGTTGACCTCCCGCGTCGTGCACACGCACGCCCAGGTCTTGCAGCGGGTCTTCGGAGGACATCGTTCTAGAGTAATCAGTGCGCGGGCAAGCCAGATTCCGCGCGCAAACCCCCAATTTTGGAGCAGCATGGCCGTCTACCTCGATCACGCGGCGACCACCCCCATGCTTCCGGAGGCCCGGGAGGCCCTCATCAACGCGCTGGACCTGGTGGGAAACCCGTCATCCATTCACAGCCAGGGCCAGAATGCGAAGCGGATGCTCGAGGAGGCGCGCGAGAAGGTCGCCGCCTCCCTGGGCTGCGACCCTATCGAGGTGGTCTTCACCTCGGGCGGCACCGAGTCGATCAACCTTGCGTTGAAAGGCCTCTACTGGGCGCGGAACGCTGCACCCGCAGATCCCGCCGCTTCAGCGGGTCGAGCTCGTCGAGACCAGCCGAGCCTGCCGAGGCCGAGACTCCTTGTCCCGCACGGCGAGCACCACGCCACCGTCGACACCGTCGAGTGGCTGGAGCAACACGAGGGCGCCATCATCGAGTGGCTGCCGGTCGATGAAGTCGGCCGCATCCGCCTCGATGCACTCGCCGAGGCCCTGCAGTCACACGACGACATCGCCCTGCTCACCGTGATCTGGGCGAACAATGAGGTCGGTACGATCCAGCCGATGGCCGAGATCACGGCGCTCGTCGCCCAGTACGACGTTCCGGTGCACGCGGATGCCGTCGCCGCCTACGGCCACATCCCGGTGTCCTTCGCCGGATCAGGCTTGGCGGCGCTCAGCGTCTCCGCGCACAAGATCGGCGGCCCGCTCGGGATTGGCGCACTGGTGCTCTCGCGCACGGCGTCCGTCACCCCGCTGATCCACGGCGGCGGGCAGCAGCGCCAGGTACGGTCGGGAACCCAGGATGCGCCCGCTGCCATCGCGTTCGCCGCGGCCGCGCAGCATCCGTTCCCCTCGCTCGCCAGGCTTCGCGACCGCCTGATCGCCGGCGTGCAGGCTGCTGTTCCCACCGCGGTCCTGCGCGGCGACCCCGTCAACCGGCTGCCGAACAATGCGCACTTCACGTTCCCCGGTTGCCAGGGGGACTCCCTGCTGTTCCTGCTGGACGGGGCAGGAGTGTCAGTGAGCACGGGTTCAGCCTGCCAGGCCGGGGTGCCCGAGGCGTCCCATGTGCTGGTCGGGATGGGGCTGAGTGAGGCTGAAGCGCTGGGAGCATTGAGGTTCACCCTCGGCCACACCTCAACCGAAGCGGATGTTGACGCCCTGCTTGCCGCGCTGCCCGCTGCCGTTGAGCGCGCCAGCCGCGCGGGCTACGCGGACCGTGCGGTCGCCCGCTGAGGCGTGAACCACCGCTCGGCAAAACTCATTACTCTTGCGAGCGAGCCATAGCGCGGAACCCGCTCGGCGTAGTTCAGGTACTGCGGGCCGAACGCCTGAACGAGCATCCTCTCCTCGGCGAGAACCCCGCGGTGCTCGGCCAGCACCGCCAAGGCCACGGTGATGAAGACCCACGCTGAACCGCGCAGCACGCCGAATCCCAGGTGGATGAGCCACCAGCCGACGTACATGGGATGCCGACTCAACGCGTACGGTCCTGTCGTCACCAGTGTCGGCGGTCGTTCGAGGTCGAACCCGTCGACAGCGTGGCGACGCCGCTCCGACAACGCCCAGCTGATGAACGCGCATCCGGCCACCATCAGCCCTGGGCCGGCTGCCCGGCGAACTATTCGCGGGCCAGGTAGCCGGGCCGCACGGAACCGGCCGAGGCGTGCCGCCGCTACCATTCCGATCACCTGCCCTGGAGGCAGAGGCAGGTTGTGCAGGAGATTCTTCACGCTCACCGTGACACCTTCGCTGTCGATTGCTGCCGCCCGGATGTGCGCGGTGCGCGGGCGGCGATGTGGCCGGCCAGGTACCTGGCATCCCGGCCCACTCCCGGAATGGTCGCCGACACAACCGCGAACAGGAATTCCAGCCCGAGGAAGTACAAGCCCGGAACTGATTCGACGACCCCGCGGCGCTGCCGGGGTCGACCGGCCTGGTCGAAGGCCGGTAGGTCAATCCACCCGAAATCGTCTCGATAGCCGGTGCACCAGATCACATTCGCAACGTCTAGCACCTGATTCCCTTCGAGCACCGGTCTTCCGTCCTTGGCGCCGGACACTCGGGGGACCGCGCCAACCCCGGCGGCCGCAAGCTCGGCGCGCTTGGTACGGATGAGCGGTGTGGCATGTGCGGAAAACGTCGGCGCGAGCCTGCGCCCGATGGGGGTATTGAGAGTGAGCACGTGCATCCCGGCGAACCGCACAAAAGGCAGGACGAACCGTGCCGCCGCCCGGCCGTGGCGCACCGGGAGTTCGCCCCTCGGCACGCCTGAAACAGAGGTTGGATGCGTCTGGCTCACTTCCAGCGCGATCTCGGCGCCCGAGTTGCCCAGCCCGACGACAAGCACCGGCCCGGGCCGGAGTTGGCTGTTATTTCGGTACGCACTGGAGTGCAACTGATTCACTCCCTGACCGAGCAGCCCGGAAACGGTCGGCACCTGGGGTGCCTGGCAGCCGCCGGTCGCCACCACCACGTTCTCTGCTCTCCATCGACGTCCACCCGAGCTGACGACAAAACGATCATCCTCCCGCCACAGCCGATCCACGCGCACACCGGTGCAGACCGGCAGGCCGAACCGTTCGGCATACCCCTCGAGGTAGTCGGCCTGTTCATCCTTGGTCGGGAACGCGAGCCGGTCGCCGGGGAACGGCATCCCGGGGAGGCCGTCATACTTGGCCGGCGTGAACAGGCGGAGGGAATCCCAGCGGAGCCGCCAGGCGTCGCCTATGCGCTGGTGCGCGTCGAGGATGACGAAATCACGACGCTGCCGCGCGAGGTGGTAGCCGATAGCGAGCCCGGCTTGTCCGCCGCCGATAACGACGGTGTCCAGAAGTTCGTCGGATTCACGGTCCGGGTCGAAGTTCATGATGCTGCCTCCTGTTCGAGAACGTGGGACTGGGTGAATATGTCGGGGTGGAGGCCGTTCCGGTACCGGAGGAACCAGATCAGCATCAGCGCGGATGCGACGACGTAGAAGGAGTGCAAAAGCCAGATCGGGCCAACCGGAAGGCTGAACACGTACAACGAGTGCACGACATTGGCCAGGTTGGTCATCGCCAGGTAACTCAGGCTGTACGACGCCAGGTCCCTGGTGCGCGCGGCCTTGCGAAGCATGGGCAGCATGCTGACCGCGAAAATGACCGTTGAGATCGCGCCGGCGAGGATGGGGATGTTCATGCCATCGACGCTACGGAGGGTATCCGGTGTGCACGTCGGGAAGATCCCCCAAAACTGGGTAGCGCCGTGTGGGTAAAACTATGTAGCCGATAGTTGCTAGACCAGGCCGTGCTCATAGGCGTATGCCGTGGCCGCCGCCCGCGACGATAGCCCGAGCTTCGTAAACATGTTGCTGATATGCCGCGCAACGGTTTTCTCGCTGATGTACAGCTCGGCGGCGACCACACGGTTCGTTTTGCCTGCCGCCACGAGGTGCAACACCTCGAGCTCCCGCGCGGTCAGCGGGCCGGCAGAATCCGTCCGCGCCAAGGCGTTCGTTTCGGCGAGCGCTGGTGCCGCGCCGAGTTCGGCGAAAACGTCCCGTGCGGCCGCGAACTCCATCAACGCGGAATCCTCGTCGCCCAAAGCACGGCAAGCGAGTGCTGCGAGCACCCGGCAGCGTGCGGACTCGTACGGAGCATCCAGCTCCTGCCATATCCTCCACGCCCGGCGTGCCTTACTCAATGCGCCTCTCGCATCACCCTCCTTCAGGAGCACAGCGCCGTCGCCTTGGTCTGCCATGGCCTGCATCATCGGCATCGCGGCGGTGATGGCGACCTCGGCGAGCTGGTCGGCCGCCAGCCGAGCAGCGGCGACATCGCCGGCGGCAAGCTCGATCTCGACCAGACCGGGCAACAGCAGGCGCCGGGTCGCCTGATCGACAAGGTCGCCAGCCCGGCGGATGCTGGTTTGAGCCAGCAGCGTTTTCCCCTGCGCGAGCCGGAGCAGGGCAAGTCCCGGCTGCGGCTCGAACCCGCCCTGATTTGCCTGGCGGTACGACTCCTCGGCATCCTCCAGTTCACCGCGCAACCGCTGAATCTCCGCTTGCTGATACCAGGCACCGTAGACAGCGTTCCGGTCACCGCGTCGATACCGCTCCTGTGCTGCCTGCGCCGCCTCGAGAGCATCGACCCAGGCACCGTGCAGAAGGTAGAGCTCGGCGCGATGCGCCTGGCATTGACCGCTGAACATCACCATGTCCGGGCGGGCTTCGCACCAGTGGTCGAGCGCCATCGTCCACTCTTGGGCGCGACGCACGTCGAAGGCGAGGTGACAGTTCCCGATCACGGCGCAGTAGATGATGCCTGCTGGAATCGGCGAAACCTCCCCGGCAGTGACTGCGACCATCACCTCGTCGAACAGACCCAGTCCTTCGCTCAATTCGCCCAGCGCGATCTTCGCCTGGCCTTGCCCAAGTTGGGTCAGGGCGACCAAATCGGAATCGTGAAATCGTTCACCGGCAGCGAATGCCTCACCAAAGAGACGTGCCGCGCTGGCAGCGTCTCCTCCGTAGAGCGCCCCCAGGGCGGCCGGGATGAGCAGGAAGCCCTCGACGGAGCAGGGCTCCGGGTTCGACTGAAGCACCCGCTTGGCCCGCGAGAACCAGCCGGAGGCGCGCGCACCGTCACCCATGCCCATCAAGTACATACCGATCCAGCCGGCGCACCTGGCTGCGCTGGCGAAGTCGCCGTCGGCAAGAAAGGCTTCGTGGGCTCTCGTCGCCGTGTCGATTCCGACGCTTTCCTGGCCGGTGACGAGCGCAGCCGTGGAGAGGTGCTCGAGATCCTGGGGCGGCAGGCTGCCATCCTGCTCGGCTCGCGTCAACGCGCTGATCGCATCACTCCACCGATGCTCTGCAAAGGCGGTGCGGCCGCGGTCGAGGTCTGCTGACAAGGTCATGATGACTTCCGGCGGCGAGTGCCCAGTGCCGGGAAGGCGCAGGACACCCGTCAGGTACCGTCACGCTACTGCCGCACCATCAGGCGCGCAAGCGCTCCGTGCCTACTCAACGTACGGGTGGCCCGCGGCGGGTCGGCTCGCGATTTCACCTGTCGGCCAACTTGACAGACTGGGGCCTGCATGTGTTAGTTTCTTCTAACAGGTGCAGTAAAGAGGAGAATCGTGAGCAAATCAGACGCCAGGGGAGGGATTTTCTCGACCGACGACACCGCTGAACAACTCAGCGCTCGGTTGTCGGCGATCGCCAGCCCGCAGCGGATGCGCATCATTGCGATGCTGGTGGGGGAGCGGCTCCATGTGAGCGAGCTCGCCAGGCAGGTCGGGATGTCACGAGCGCTTCTCTACATGCACCTCACCAAGCTCGAGGAGGCCGGATTCGTTACCGGACATCTCGAATTGAGCGAGGACGGCAAGGCCTTGAAGTTCTTCGAGGTCGTGCCCTTCGCTCTCACCATCGACGCCACAACAATCGTCACCGCCGTACAGGCAGAAATCGGAGAAAACTAATGGACATCACCGCACTGGGCTACATCCCGTGGTTCGCCTGGATCGCAATCGTCGGCATCATCGTGGGCGGTCTCATCACCGTGGCGACGAAGTTCGCCGGCCGCAACACCGACCTGGCAAAAGCACTCGAGCAGAACGCAGCCGTCAATGAGAAGCTGATCGCCCGCCTCGACGGCATCGACTCCCGCCTCGGCTCGGTGGAGAAGACCCTCAACGACATCCCCGGATAGGCGGCGTGAAGGGTGCGGGGCGGCTCAGGGCAGGCCCGTACACTGGTACGCGTGAAAGTTCTGGCAGCGATGAGTGGCGGGGTCGACTCCGCCGTCGCTGCCGCGCGCGCTGTCGACGCCGGCCACGAGGTGGTGGGCGTTCACCTGGCCCTCAGCCGGATGCCCGGAACCCTCCGCACCGGCAGCCGCGGTTGCTGCACCATCGAAGACTCGATGGACGCCCAGCGCGCGGCCAACATCATCGGCATCCCGTATTACGTCTGGGATTTCTCCGAACGCTTCAAGCTCGATGTGGTCGACAACTTCATCGAGGAGTACACCGCCGGCCGCACCCCCAACCCGTGCATGCGCTGCAACGAGAAGATCAAGTTCGCGGCCCTGCTCGAGAAGGCCATCGACCTGGGGTTCGACGCGGTCGTGACCGGCCACTACGCCTCCATCAAGACGGATGCTGACGGCAACCGCGAGCTGCACCGCGCCGCGGACTGGGCGAAAGACCAGTCCTATGTGCTCGGTGTGCTGAACGCGGACCAGTTGGCGCACTGCATGTTCCCGCTGGCCGAAACACCGTCGAAGGCAGAGGTGCGAGCCGAAGCTGCTGAGCGCGGCTTCAGCGTCGCCAGCAAGCCGGACAGCCACGACATCTGCTTCATCCCGGACGGCGACACTCGTGGGTGGCTTGCCGAGCGGGTCGGTGCGGAGCAGGGCGAGATCCTTGACCGCAACGGTGACGTCGTCGGCAAGCACGAAGGAGCCGCCGCATTCACCATCGGTCAGCGCAAGGGACTGAACCTTGGCGTGCCGAGCCCCGACGGCCGCCCACGGTTCGTGCTGGAGGTGCGCCCGAAACAGAACACCGTCGTGGTCGGGCCACGCGAGGCGCTCGACCTCGCCGAGGTCGCTGGGATCCGCTTCAGCTGGGCCGGCCTTGCCCCGGAAGACCCGACAACGCCGTTCGAGTGCCACGTGCAGGTGCGTGCGCACAGCGACCCGGTGCCAGCCACCGCCTGGGTCAATGAGGACGCCGAGCTGGTCATTCGCCCCCAAACGCCGCTCAACGGGGTCTCAACCGGTCAGACCGCCGTGGTCTATGTGGGAACCCGCGTACTCGGCCAGTGCACGATCGACCGCACGGTGAGCGCGGTACCGGTATCGGCATGAACGACGCCCCACTCAGCGAGGACGAGCAGCGCGCATTCGTCGAGGGCGTGCTCGACCTGGCACGCGAGGGCCGCACCGAGCCGCTGCTCGAGATGATCAACGCGGGGGTGTCCGTCGACCTGGTCAACGCGCGCGGGGATACCGCGCTCATCCTCGCTGCCTACCGCGAGCATCCGCAGACCGTCGACGCGCTCCTGGCTGCCGGTGCGGACACCGGCATCATCAACAACATGGGTCAGACGGCTCTCATCGCCGCGGTCTTCCGCAACTCGGAGCCGATCGTGCGGGCACTGCTGCACGCCGGCGCCGACCCGGACATTGGCGCGCACACCGCGCATGAGGTGGCCCAGCAATTCGGGCTCCCGGAGATGCAGCGCATCCTCACCGAGCACGCGACCACGCCCCGCGACTGACCCGCTGAACGCCGCCTGCCGATGTCGCCGGCCGCGCCTACACTTGTGCCGTGGCAGAGACCTACACCGCGCCCGACCTGGATGCCGCGCACGACGAGGCCGACAAGCTGACGGCGCGCATCCTCGAACTGCGTGATGCGTACTACGAGCGCGACGAAGTGCTCGTCGACGACGCGGAATACGACCGGATGATGCACCGACTCGAAGAACTCGAGCGGCTGTTCCCGGAGCTCCAGGGCCAGGACAGCCCGACCCAGACGGTCGGCGGCAAGGCGCAGACCCTGTTCGACCCGGTTGAGCACGCGGAACGGATGCTCAGCCTCGACAACGTGTTCTCCATCGACGAGTTCACCACCTGGGCTGCGAGGGTCGAACGCGACGCCCACCGCCACGTCGACTACCTTTGCGAACTGAAAATCGACGGGCTGGCACTCAACCTGCGCTACGAGAACGGCGTTCTCCGTTCGGCGGCAACCCGCGGCGACGGCCGGGTCGGCGAAGACGTGACAGAGAACGTGCGCCTGATCCCCTCCATCCCGCGCCGGCTGGCCGGCTCCGGGCATCCGCCCCTCGTCGAGGTGCGCGGTGAGGTGTTCTTCCCGGTCGAGGCGTTCCGGGAACTCAACGCCGAACAGGCTGAGGCCGGGGAGCGCGTATTCGCCAACCCGCGGAACGCGGCATCCGGAAGCCTGCGGCAGAAGTCCGAGGGCAAGAGCGAGTCCGGGCTGAGGCTGATGACCAACCGCCTGAGCAGGTTGCGGATGCTCGTGCACGGCATCGGCGCCTGGGCCAACCCTCCCGCCGCCTCCCAATCGCAGGTGTACGAACTGCTGAGCACTTGGGGCCTGCCGACCAGCAGCCACTACCGCGTGAAGAAGACAGCAGGCGAGGTGGCCGAGTTCATCGAATACTTCGGTGAGAACCGCGGCAGCGTCGAACATGAGATCGACGGCATCGTCATCAAGGTCGACGAGTTGGCTCTGCACGACGAGCTCGGTGCGACCAGCCGGGCGCCGCGCTGGGCGATCGCCTACAAGTACCCGCCGGAGCAGGTGAACACGAAGCTGCTCGACATCGTCGTGAGCGTCGGGCGCACCGGACGGGCCACGCCCTTCGCCGTGATGGAGAAGGTGCGCGTTGCCGGTTCCGAGGTGCGCCAGGCGACGCTGCACAACCAGGACGTGGTGAAGGCGAAAGCCGTACTCATCGGCGACACGGTGGTGCTGCGCAAGGCGGGCGATGTGATTCCCGAAGTGCTCGGCCCGGTGGTGGAGCTGCGAGACGGTACCGAACGCGAGTTCGTGATGCCGGCCAATTGCCCGGAGTGCGGCACGCCCCTGCGGCCGGCGAAGGAGGGGGACATCGACCTGCGCTGCCCCAACGCGAAGACCTGCCCCGCGCAGGTTCGCGGCCGGGTGGAGCACATCGGCAGCCGGGGTGCACTCGACATCGAGGTTCTCGGGGAGGTGGCTGCTGCGGCGCTGACGCAGCCGAGCGTTCCGGAGGTTCCGCCGCTGGTCACCGAGGCGGGGCTGTTCGACCTCACCCTCGACGACCTCCTGCCGATCGAAGTCGTTGTGCGCGACAGCGAGACCGGCTTGGTGAAGGAGGTTGAAGACGGCCAGCCGAAAGTGCGAACCCCGTTCCGCCGCAACCCGACGCCCGCCGAGAAGAAGAGCGGACTGCTCGGGCCACAGCCATCATCCAGTGCGGTGAAGCTCCTGGCAGAGATCGAGAAGGCGAAGACCAAGCCGCTCTGGCGCATTCTGGTGAGCCTCAACATTCGCCACGTCGGGCCGGTGGCCGCCCGCGCACTCGCCGACTATTTCGGATCCCTGCAGGCGATTCGTGAGGCGTCCCGAGATGAACTGGCCACCGTCGATGGTGTTGGTGGCATCATCGCCGACGCGGTGATCGAGTGGTTCCAGGTCGATTGGCATCGGGAGATCGTGGAGCGGTGGGCGGATGCCGACGTCCAGTTCTCGACGCCCGGTCACGCCGGGCCGGGCGCGGCAGCGGCGGCGGGCGGTCCACTGGAGGGCGTGACCGTGGTGGCCACCGGGAGCCTGGAGGGCTTCACCCGGGAGGGCGCCCTGGAGGCGATCATCGCGGCTGGAGGCAAGGCGGCCTCGAGCGTGTCGAAGAAGACGGATTTCGTTGCGGCGGGCCCCGGCGCCGGCTCCAAGCTGGCGAAAGCCGAAGAACTCGGCGTGCGGATTATCGACGCCGCGCAGTTCGCCGTGTTGCTCGCCGAGGGGCCATCGGCGCTCGAATAGCGAAACATCCGGATCTTTGCGCCTGCGCAACTTATTGCCATGCAATTGGGCCTCTGCTATACCTACAGTAAGTAAGAACATTTCATTTGCTGATGCTCCTCCCGCATGGGGTACATAGGAAACTGTCCAATCCGTGATTGACCTCGTGGTGCTGCTGGTCGCCTCGGTCACCCTTTCAGGGGTCGCTGGGGTAGTTGCCGCGCCGGATTTCGTTCCGCCCGCCATGGCCAGCACAGCGGCAAGCACCGTGACGCAGGCGCCACAGACGGATCCCTTCAGCGCTTTCCGGGTCGACGGGAACACCACGCTGCGCGCGCAACACGAGAGACTTGACCCCACTCTCCTGCCGCAATTGGCTGGTCGCGTGCTGCTCGAACAGCTTGCGATGCTCGACCGGGCGGAACTCAGCTCGTTCATGGAGACAAGTTCCGAGTCGACGACGCAGCTGCTCCTCAACCCGCCCGCTGCCGGTCAGACCGCCCGCTGGTGGGCTTCGCTGCCGACAGCGGCACAACGCGACCTGCGGGCCGCGGCACCTGAGATTGTCGGCAACCTGCCCGGTGTGCCCATCGCCACACGAGATGCCGTCAACCGCGAGTTGCTCGAGACGACCATCGGCCAGCTCGAGGCGACGGCGGAGATGGGGATCGGCCGTGTTGCGAGCACCGAGATCGGGGCCCAGCTGAGCATGTTGCACCAGATCGAGTTGGCCATCGCGCCGGCGACTGGAACGCCGGACCGCTCGATCATCAGCCTCGACACGCAGTGGCCCGGCCGCGCCGCCATCGTCGTCGGCGACCTGGGAACCGCCGACTACGTCAGCTACCTGATCCCGGGAATGTTCTTCACCATCGAGGGGCAGGTCGTCGACTGGTCGGAGACCGCGCTGGAGTTGTACAACGAGCAGAACGCCTGGCTCGACCTGCTGGGCAGGAGCGACCCGCGGTTGCAGGACAAGACCGTCGCCACGGTTGCCTGGATGGGATACCAGACGCCGAACATCTTCACCGTCGGCTCCGAGGAGCTTGCGGATGAGGGCGCGCTGTACCTGGATTCCGCCATGGATTCGCTCTTCGACGAGCGCGGCACCGACCGGCCGTTCGTGTCGTTGCTGGCGCACTCCTATGGGTCGACCGCGGCGATGAAAGCGCTGGTGACCGGCAACTTCGAGGTCGACTCCTTCGCCGTCGTCGGCTCCCCCGGCAGCGACGCACAGTCCGTTGACGACCTTCACGTTCGCGGACGCAACGTCTTCGTCGGCGAGGCCAGCTGGGACCCGGTGGTGGGCACCGGCTACTTCGGCAACGACCCGGGTGCGCCGTCCTATGGCGCCCACCCGATGAGTGTTGCCGGCGGCGTCGACCTGATCACCGACGAGGAGCTGACCGCATCCGTCGGCCACAATGGCTACTTCGCACCGAACAGCGAGTCGCTGCGGAACATGGCGCTGATCGGTATCGACCGCGGATCGCTGGTCAGCGACGGCTCCGGCCAGGACGTGCAGCGCACCCTCACCTACTTCAATCGCCTGATCTGACGCCCGGCGCCTGCCCGTTGGGGGTGCCCGATAGAATTGGCGGGTCCCCACCAGAAGCGACCCTGCGGAGCCCCCATGTCTGAAATCACCACCGAACAGGTGGCCCACCTGGCCAATTTGGCCCGCATCGCGTTGACGGAGTCCGAGATCGCCAAGCTCACTGGCGAGCTCAGCGTCATCATCGACTCGGTGGCGCGGGTGAACGAGGTGGCGTCAGCCGATGTGCCGGCCACGTCGCATCCGATTCCGCTCAGCAATGTGTTCCGACCGGATGTTCCGGGGGAGACCCTGACGACGGCGCAGGCCTTGAGCGGCGCACCCGACCACGACGGCAGCCGGTTCCGGGTGTCGGCCATCCTGGGGGAGGAGCAGTAATGTCCGATCTGACGAGGATGTCCGCAGCCGCGCTCGCCGAGAAACTGCAGTCGGGTGACGTCTCCAGCGTTGAGGTGACGCAGGCGCACCTGGACCGCATTGCCGCAGTCGACGGTGATGTCCATGCGTTCCTGCACGTGTCATCCGCCGCTCTCGACACGGCGAAGGCGGTGGACGCCAAGCGGGCTTCCGGCGCGAAGCTGAGTCCGCTGGCCGGCGTTCCGATCGCCATCAAAGATGTCCTGTGCACCATCGACATGCCGTCGACGGCAGGGTCGCGGATGCTCGAGGGCTGGGTTCCACCGTATGACGCGACCGTGGTGCGCAAGCTGCGCGAAGCGGACCTGGTGCCGCTCGGCAAGACCAATATGGACGAGTTCGCGATGGGCTCATCGACCGAGCACTCCGCCTATGGGCCCACCCGAAACCCGTGGGACCTCGAGCGCATCCCGGGAGGCTCTGGTGGCGGTTCCGCTGCCGCCGTTGCAGCCTTCGAGGCGCCGCTCGCACTGGGCAGCGACACCGGCGGCTCGATCCGCCAGCCGGCCGCAGTCACCGGTTCGGTCGGCGTCAAGCCGACCTACGGCGGCGTATCCCGGTACGGCGCGATCGCGCTGGCCTCCTCCCTCGACCAGGTCGGCCCGGTCACCCGCACGGTTCTCGACGCCGCGCTGCTGCACGACGTCATCGGCGGCCACGACCCGCGTGACTCCACCTCGCTGCGCGACGAGTGGCCGAGCTTCGCCACTGCCGCCCGCGAGGGAGCAGCGTCCAGGTCGCTCGCCGGCCTGCGCGTCGGCGTGGTGAAGGAGCTCAACGGCGACGGCTTCCAGGCTGGCGTGCACAGCCGGTTCGCGGAATCGCTCGAGCTGATGGCATCCGCCGGCGCCGAAATCGTCGAGGTCTCCGCGCCCAGCTTCGAGTACGCCATCAACGCGTACTACCTGATCCTCCCGGCGGAGGCGTCCAGCAACCTGGCCAAGTTCGACTCCGTTCGTTTCGGCCTGCGGGTGAACCCTGAGGGTGGCGGAACGGTCGAGGATGTCATGGCGGCCACCCGCGAGGCAGGCTTCGGACCCGAGGTGAAGCGCCGCATCATCCTGGGCACCTACGCCCTGAGCGCCGGCTACTACGACGCCTACTACGGGAGCGCGCAGAAGGTGCGCACCCTCATCCAGCGCGACTTCGATGCCGCATTCCTGAAAGCGGATGTGCTGGTCAGCCCGGCCGCGCCGACCACGGCGTTCAAGCTGGGGGAGAAGCTGGAAGACCCGCTGGCGATGTACCTCAACGACATCACGACCATCCCGGCGAACCTGGCCGGCATTCCCGGAATGGGCCTGCCCATGGGCCTGGCACCCGAGGACGGGCTGCCCACCGGCATCCAGATCATGGCTCCCGCGCGCCAGGATGTGAGGCTGTACCGTGCCGGCTCCGCGTTGGAGGCGCTGCTCGAAGAGAAGTGGGGCCGCACGCTGATCAGCCAGGCGCCCGATCTCGCGTTCGGCGAAGAGTTCGCAGCAATGGAAGGTGTCGTCTGATGGCCAAGATCGATCTCATGGACTACGACAAGGCCATTGAAATGTTCGAGCCGGTGCTCGGTTTCGAGGTTCACGTCGAGTTGAACACGCAGACGAAGATGTTCTCTGATGCCCCCAACCCGGCGGCCTTCGAGAACGTGCCGCACGAGCCGAACACGACGATCACGCCCGTCGACCTCGGCCTGCCCGGCAGCCTGCCGGTGGTGAACGAGAAGGCCATCCGCTACTCGATCAGCCTCGGCCTGGCCCTTGGCTGCTCGATCGCGCCGTCGAGCCGGTTCGCGCGCAAGAACTATTTCTATCCCGACCTGGCCAAGAACTACCAGATCTCGCAATATGACGAGCCGATCGCGTTCGACGGCAACGTCGAAGTCGAGCTGCCGAACGGCCGCGTGTTCCAGATCGAGATCGAGCGCGCGCACATGGAGGAGGACGCAGGAAAGCTCACCCACGTGGGTGGCGCGACCGGTCGCATCCAGGGTGCAGAGTATTCGCTCGTCGACTACAACCGAGCCGGTGTTCCGCTGGTCGAAATCGTCACCAAGATGATCACCGGTGCTGAAGCGGATGCCCCGGACCTCGCCAAGGCCTACGTTGCCGCCATTCGTGACATCGTGCTCTCCCTCGGAATCTCGGAGGCGAAGATGGAGCGCGGCAACCTGCGCTGCGACGCCAACATCTCGCTGAGCCCGCGTGGCTCTGGCATTCTCGGAACGCGTACCGAGACGAAGAACGTGAACAGCCTGCGTTCGGTTGAGCGCGCCATCCGCTACGAGATCCAGCGCCAGGCGGCCATCCTCGCCAAGGGCGGCACGATCATCCAGGAGACCCGTCACTGGCACGAGGATACCGGGGTGACCTCCGCCGGGCGCCCGAAGAGCGACGCGGACGACTACCGTTACTTTCCCGAGCCCGACCTGCTGCCGGTCGAGCCATCCCACGAGCTGATCGAGGAGCTGCGCCTGGCGTTGCCGGAGGCTCCGTCGTTGCGCAAGCGCCGGCTGAAGGAGGCTTGGGGCTTCACTGACCTGGAGTTCCAGGATGTCGTGAACTCCGGCCTGCTGAACGAGGTCGAGGCGACGACCGCTGCCGGGGCATCCGCTCACTCCGCCCGGAAGTGGTGGACCGGTGAGATCGCCCGCGTCGCGAACGAGCGCGGGGTCGAGGCGTCATCGCTGGTGTCGCCGCTGCACGTCTCCGAGTTGGTCGCCATGGTGGAGGACGGCGAACTGACCGACCGTCTGGCCCGCCAGGTGCTGGAGGGAGTCATGGCCGGGGAGGGTTCGCCCGGCGAGGTCGTGAAGTCCCGAGGGCTCGCCGTGGTGTCCGACGACGGTGCGCTGATCGCCGCCATCGATGAGGCGCTGGCTTCGCAGCCGGACGTCCTGGCGAAGATCCGCGATGGCAAGGTGCAGGCTGCCGGTGCCGTGATCGGTGCCGTGATGAAGGCCATGAAGGGCCAGGCGGATGCTGCGCGCGTCCGCGAACTCGTGCTGGAGCGCGCCGCCGCGACCGAGTAGCCCCGCCGAACACGCCCCGTTCTCTGCACGATCTATGGCGCGGCCGCATTTGCGGCCGCGCAAGCCGGAAAACACCGCGCAGCTATGGGTGGGATGAGTTGATCGTGCGCGCCCCCGAATTGGGGACACTTGCGCTGGACGCATCAGAGGGAGTACCTTCAACACGAAACCTGAATCACTTGTCAGGTTGATATATCGCCAACCGCCTCCAATGACTGTAGGAAGGGCTTCGCCGTGCTGCTCCCCCCGAAAACCGTGGTTCACGACAGCGTTGACGGAGCGGCTTGGTGAGCGCAGCTCAGCCCGGTGTCGCAGCCGGGTCGGGCACCACGACGCTGCTGGCAGCTTCCGGGTTGACCAAGGACTTTCGCGGGTTCAAGGCCGTCAATGACGTCGACCTGGCGATCCAGGAGGGCAGCGTGCATGCGCTGGTCGGGCCGAACGGTGCCGGTAAGACCACGCTGTTCAACCTGCTGACCGGATTTCTCAAGCCGACTTCCGGAACGATCGTGTTCGACGGCAAGGACATCACCGGCCTCGACCCGGAGAACATCGCCCACCTCGGTATTGCCCGCTCATTCCAGATCACCAGCCTGTTCGACAACCTGACCGCACTCGAGCACCTCGAACTGGCGCTCTGCAGCCCCACCGGCCTCGCCTACAAGTTTTGGCGGTCCGAGCGCACCCTCGATCGCTTCCACGGCCGGGCGCTCGAGCTGCTCGACCAGGTAGGCATGGCCGATCGTGCCAACGACGAGGTCGGCCAGTTCGCCTACGGACAGAAGCGGGCGGTCGAGTTGGCTCTGGCCCTGGCGCTGGAGCCGAAACTGCTGCTGCTCGATGAGCCGACGGCCGGGATGAGCCTCGAAGACGTCGATCGCACCATCGAGCTGGTGCTCAGCATCTCGGCCGGCCGCACGATCGTCTTCGTCGATCACAACATGCACGTCGTCGGCAGCCTCGCCAACAGCGTCACGGTTCTCCAGCAGGGGCAGATCCTGGTGGAGGGCACCTACGACGAGGTCCGCAAGGACGAGAAGGTCATCACCGCTTACCTGGGGCAGGCTCATGCTTGAGATCAATTCGCTGTCGGCGTCCTACGGTGAGGCACGGGTTCTGTCCGACGTCACCATCAATGTGCAACCCGGCGAGGTGGTCACCCTGGTGGGGCGCAACGGTGCCGGCAAGACTTCGCTGCTCCGCTGCATCATGGGGTTGCATCGCGACCTGCAGGGCTCGATCACGTTCGACGGGCAGCCGATCGCCAAGCTGTCACCGAATGCCCGGGCACGCGCCGGCATCGGCTGGGTACCGGATGATCGGGGCATCTACTCGAGCCTGACCGTCGCCGAGAATCTGCTGCTTCCCCCTGTGGTGCATCCGGATGCCTGGGCGCTCGACCGCGTGTACGAAGCCTTCCCGGTGCTGGCAGACCGCCGAGCATCCATGGGCACGCAGCTGTCCGGGGGAGAGCAGCAGATGCTCGCCATCGCCCGGGTGCTGCGCATGGGCTCACGCCTGCTGCTGCTCGACGAGCCCAGCGAGGGGCTGGCGCCGGTGATCGTGCAGCGCATCGGGGAGATCATCCGCGAGGTGAAGGCCAACGGCGTCGCGATCCTCCTGGTCGAGCAGAACGTCAAGTTCGCCTCGACTGTCGCCGACCGGCATTACCTGCTCGCCCAAGGACGTGTTGTCGAACAGCTCGACAACGCTGATTTCCAGGTCAGGGAGAGCGAACTGCTCGAACACCTGGGGATGTAACGCACCGCCAATCCGCACCAAGTACAAGGGAGTATTTACATGGCAATCACGAAGACGCGAGGGCTGGCATTCGCCGCCGTCCTGACGGGCGGGGTCATGCTCGCCGGTTGTGCGGCGGGTGGTCCGCCGGCTGCCACCGAGAGTGACCTCAGTGATGGCAAGGTCGTCATCGGGCTGCTGAACGACCAGTCCGGCGTGTACAAGGACCTGTCCGGCCCGAACAGCGAGATTGCCATCCAGATGGCGATCGACGACTACCACGAGAAGTACGGCGATGAGGCCGTGGCCAAGACGGTGGAGATCACGGTCGCCGACACCCAGAACAAGCCGGATGTCGCCAACACCCAGGCGCAGCAGATGTACGACCGCAAGAGCGCCGACATCATCATGGACGTTCCGGCATCCTCAGCCGCCCTTGCTGTCGCCGAGGTCGCCAACGAGAAGAAGAAGCTGTACATCAACGTCGGTGCCGCGACCATGGAGCTCACCGGCGCAGCCTGCAACCCGTACACCTTCCACTGGGCCTACAACACCCAGATGCTGGCGAAGGGCGCATCCGGCGTTGTCGCTGACGGCGGCGAGACCTGGAGTCTGGTCTACCCCGACTACGCATTCGGGCAGGACATGGTGAAGTCGTTCGGCGCCGCGATCGAGGGTGCCGGCGGAAGCATCAACGAGGCTATCGCCACGCCGTTCCCGAACGACAACTTCGCGACGTTCATCACCAAGGCCGAATCCACCAACCCGGATGTCGTCGGCATCATGGCTGCCGGTGGCGACCTGATCAACTTCGTGAAGCAGTACAACCAGTCGGGCGCTGACGCGACCCTCGCGGTGGGCCTGATGTTCATCACCGACATCCACTCGCTGGGCGTCGAGGAGTTCGCCGGAACCACGTTCACGGATGCCTGGTACTGGGACTACGACGAGCAGAACCGTGAGTTCGCCGACCGCTTCATGGAGCTGGCAGACACCCGCCCGTCGTTCGCCCACGCGGCAAACTACTCGGCCGCGTACCAATACCTGGACGCTATCCAGCGTGCCGGTACGGATGACGCGGATGCCATCATCTCCGAGCTCGAGGGGCTGAAGGTCAACGACGTGTTCCTGCGCAACGGCGAGATCCGTGCCGGTGACCACAGCGTGGTCCACGACACCTATGTCGCCAAGGTGAAGGAGGCAGCTGACGTCAAGGAGGACTGGGACTACGAGGAGATCATCGCCACCATCCCAGCAGCCGATGCCTACCCGGCAGTGAGCGAAGCCTGCTCGCTCTAACCCGACCCTGATTGACCCTGGGAGTGGGCGACGCCAGTCGCCCACTCCCAAAACTCGGAAGAGATCTACATGGAATCGTTCATCCAGTACACGGTGCAGGGGCTCGCGGCAGGCGGGTTCTACGCGCTTGCCGCCCTCGGGCTGGCGGTGATCTTCGGCGCGCTCGGCGTGGTGAACTTCGCACACGGTGCCTTCTACATGCTGGGCGCCGTTCTGTCCGCCGTGCTGCTCAGCACCTTCGAGGTGCATTTCTGGCTTGCCCTGGTGCTGGTGCCGGTGATCATGTTCGTCGTCGGCGTGGTGGTGGAACGGCTGCTCATCCAGTGGCTGCTGAAGCTGGACATCCTGTACAACTTCCTACTGACCTTCGGCCTCGCCCTGCTGCTGGTCGACCTGGTGAAGCGCGAGTACGGCGTCTCCGGGCTGCCGTATGAGCAGGCACCGGGGCTTGAGGGCCTGATCACCCTCGGGTCGGTGACGCTTCCGACGTATCAGGTCTTCGTGTTCGTCTTCTCCGTCGTGGTGTGCATCGTCGTCTGGATGCTGCTCACCAAGACCCGCGCCGGAATGATCGTGCGTGCGGCTACCGAGGAGCCGGAACGCGCTCGGGCGCTCGGCATCAACGTCGGTCGTTGGGTCACCCCGGTGTTCGGTTTCGGCGTGGCCCTCGCCGGGCTCGCCGGCGTTCTCGCCTCACCGTTCCGGGCGATCACCGCCAGCATGGGTAACAACTTCATCATCATCCTCTTCGCGATCGTGGTGATCGGCGGGCTGGGCTCCATCCTCGGAGCCGTGGTCGCCGGGTTCCTGGTCGGCCTCGTCGAGGCTTACGGCCAGGCCTACGCCGGTACGTTCGCGCAGATCGCGATCTTCATCCTCATGGCCGGCGTCATCCTGATTCGTCCTGCCGGACTCTTCGGAAGGCAGGAAACGGTATGACCAGCGACACCCTTCCCCGCGACACCCTGGTGGCAGGCAGCATCCTGGACCCGGCCGTTCGCCGGCGTCGCACGATTCGCCGGCTGATCCTCTTGGGTGTCGGACTGTTCGCCGCCCTCGCCCTGCCGTGGTTCGTCTACCCGCCGGTCGCCATGGACATCGCTGCGTGGGCGCTGTTCGCACTCTCGGTCGACCTCCTCCTGGGCTTCACCGGACTGCTGTCGTTCGGCCACGCCGCCTTCTGGGGGAGTTCGGCCTACGTGACCGGGCTTATCGCCATCAACCTGGGGGTGCCGTTCCCGGTGGCGGTGATCGGCGGCGCACTCTTCGCGATGGTGATCGCCGTGCCGATCGGGCTCCTCTCGGTGCGCCGCGCCGGCATCTACTTCGCCATGGTCACGCTGGCATTCGCCCAGATGATCTACTTCATCGCCAACCAGTGGAAAGACGTGACCGGCGGCGAGAACGGGCTGCAGGGTGTGCCGAGCGCCTTCTTCGGGATCGAGCTGATCGAGAGCGAGTCGTTCTACTTCTACTATGTTGCGATCATCCTGATCGGCCTTGGCGCTTTCGCCGGCTGGCGCATCGTGCACTCGCCGTTCGGCCGGGTGCTGGTGTCGATTCGGGACAACCCGTCGAGGGCGCGAGCGCTGGGCTATGACGTTGAACGGTACAAGCTGATCGCGTTCGTGCTGTCAGCCGGGCTGGCGGGCATCGCCGGCGGTGTCTTCGCGATCAGCCACGGTTTCGTGTCGCTGCAGGAGCTGGATTGGACCACATCCGGCAAGGTCGTGCTGATGACCGTGATCGGCGGCATGGGCACCCTCTGGGGCGGCCCGGTCGGCGCAGCGATCATCGTGCTGCTGGAGGACTCACTGGCCAGTTCCGGTTTCGACGGCATCGGCATCATCACCGGCAGCATCTTCATCATCGTGGTGCTGTTGTTCCGCAAGGGTGTGTGGGGAACGGCCCAGTCGGTGATCGATCGCATCGGCAAGGCGATCGCGGCCCGCCGCAACCACTGACGTCTCGCTGCGAATAGGCGGGTCGAGCTTGTCGAGACCAGGCGAGCTTGTCGAGCCCCGATGTTTCGACGTGGTCAACCCGCTCGGAGGAACTCCAGCGCCGCATCGCGGAAGCCGCGGGCGGTGGGCGCATTGAAGTGTCCCCGCCCCGGAATCTCGTAAAACGACCCGAGCGGCGTCGCGTCGGCAAGCGCCCGTGACGCATTCAGGATCGGGTCCTCGCTGCCGGTGGCGAAGAGCGTCGGCTGCACGGGCGGGTTGGCCGGGTCGGGCTGCGGCCCGCCGCGCATCCCCTCCACCAACGACACCAGCGCGCTGAGGTCGTTTCCGCGGATCCCGGCCGCCATCTTCAGGTAGGTGGCGGTGAGCCGATCCTCAATAGGCGTGCCGTCCGCGATGAATGCCCGCGCCTGGTCGACTCGGAAGCGGGTGAGCGGGTCGCCATCCGGGATCCCGCCGAGAATGAGGCGACGGATGCGCCCGGGCGCGTTGACAGCGGTACGCCAGCCCACGCGCGCCCCCAGTGAATACCCGACGTAGTCGACCTCGTCGAGCATGAAGGTGTCGAGCACATGCTGCACATCGGCGACGAGCAGGTCGATCGTGTATGCGTCGGGGGAGTGCGGCTTGTCGCTCTCCCCATGCCCGCGCTGGTCGATGGCGATCACCCGGTAGCCGGCGCGCAGCAGGTCGCGCACCCACCCGCTGTTCCGCCAGTTCAGCAACCCGCTGGAGGCGAAACCGTGCACGAGCAGCGCCGGCCGGGCATCCGCATCCCCGAACTCGTACGTGGCGATGGTGACGCCGTCGACGGATGCGACGCCCTTGGCCGGTGGTGCCGGTGGCGTGATCATTCGCCCCTCATCCTCTCTGCCACCCGGGGTGCGACGACGACGGCCACCACGGCAATCAGCGCGGCGAAGGCGAAAACCCCAGGGAAGGAGAGGCCGCTGGTGGCGAGCCCGGCGAAGACGATCCCGGTCATGGAGAGGGCCAGCGCGGCGCCGAGGGAGTCGGAGATCGACAGCGCCGAACTGTTGAACCCCTGGTTCGCCTTGGTCGACATGGCGAGGGTCATCACACTGAGCCGCGGGTACATGAGCCCCATCCCTGCGCCGCCGAGGCCCCAGCCGATGATCGCGATGACCGGCGACAGCGTGAACAGGGCGGTCACGCCGGCGAGGAGGATGGATGCGAGCACGAGGCTGGCGCCGATGACGGTGCTCAGCTGGTGAGTGAGTTGCGACGTCAGGCGCCCCTGCAGCCAGGAGGCGCTCGCCCAGGTCAGCGCGCCGATGGTCAGGGCGAGTCCGGCCAGCGATGGCAGGAAGTGGTAGCGCTCGATGAGCAGGTAGGGCAGATACACCTCGGCGCCGAAGAAGGATGCACCCACCAGACCGCGCAGGAGGATCACGCTGGGTAACCGCCGGCGGGCGAGCAGCGTTCCGCGCGGCAGCAGCGGTCGCACGGCGATCAGCGCCACGACGATGCCGACGCCGACGAGCGCTCCGCCGACGGATTCCACCTCGGCCAGCAGCCCCAGGAGCAGCACGGCGCTTGCGGCGATGATAGACCAGCCAATGCGGCCGAACGACCAGGGTGCCGGCTCCGCATCCGCTTCCTGGCCGGTCAGGCCGCGCAGTGCCGGCCAGACCATGGCGGCGGCGATGGCGACCAGCCCCACCACGCCGAGGAAGACCCAGTGCCAGCTGAACAATTCGGTGACCACCCCGGCCGCGAATGGGCCGATGAGCGACGGGACGACCCACGCGGCGGCGAATCCGGCGAAGATCTGCGGATGCAGCCTGGCCGGGTAGACGCGCGCGACCACCACATAGAGTGCGACGTTGATGGCGCCGGCGCCGAGGCCCTGCACCAGGCGGCCGGCGACCAGCATGGGCATGATCGTCGCGGTTCCGGCCACCAGTAGTCCGATGACGAACAGCACGGCGGAGGTGTAGAGCGGCACGATCGGACCGGCCCGGTCGCACCAGTTGCCCGCAACCACCATGCCGATCACCCCGGTGGCGAGTGGCCCGGCGAATGCGAGCGCATACAGGCTGGCGCCATCCAGGTCGGCACTGACGACCGGCATCACGGTGGTCACGGCGAGGGACTCGAATGCGCCGAGGAAGACGAGTGCGCACGAGCCGAGCGTGATCCACAGGTACTCGCGGCTGAACAGGCCCGGTTCACGGGTGAGTGCGGGGGACAGGGCCATAGGTTCGAGCCTAGAACCTCGGGCAGGGTGTACGTTCCCTTCCGCCCGGACAACACTCGACTCATGGATATCTCGCTTTCAGCTATCGCCCTCGTCTGTACCTTGTCGCCATCGCCGACCGAATCGAGCACGGAATTGCTGGCCACTCAGCTGCTCGAGGAGTTGGCCAAGCACGGGGTCACCGGCAGCACGATCCGGGTCGTCGACCACGACGTGAAGCCCGGCGTGAAGACCGATATGGGTGACGGCGACGAGTGGCCGGGCATCCGCCAGCAGGTGCTGGATGCCGACATCCTGGTCTTCTGCACGCCCACCTGGGTCGGTCACATGTCGAGCGTCGCCCAGAGGGTGGTCGAACGTTTCGACGCCGAGCTGTCGGAGACGGATGATGCGGGCCGCCCGATCTTGTACGACAAGGTGGCGGTCACCGGGGTGGTCGGCAACGAGGACGGCGCGCACAAGATCACCGCAGACCTGATGCAGGCGCTCAACGATGTCGGGTTCACGATTCCCGCGCAGGGCGGCACCTACTGGAACGGTGAGGCGATGCACACCGTCGACTACAAGGACCTTCCGGAGACCCCGGAGAAAACAGCGGCCACGAACGCGTCGCTCGCAGCGAACGCCACCCACCTGGCCCGGGCGCTCAAGGTGTCGGCGTACCCGAAGTCTTAGCGGGTCACTCGGCTGGAATCGCGGACAGCCGGTAACGGAGTCCGACCGCTCCCGCCGGGAACGGGGTGGTGCCCTGCAGGGTGAGCGGTTCGGTGACGCCCGCGATCGGCAGCAACTGCTTTCCGGAGCCGAGCACGATCGGCATCACGGTGACCAGCAGCTCGTCGAGCAGGCCGCGGTCGGCGAACTGGGCCGCAACGTTGCCCCCGCCGACCACCCAGACGTTCTTTCCTTCGGCAGCTTCCAGCGCCTCCCGGTGTACCTCAGCCACGTCACCGGCGAAGAAACGGATGTCTGCGCCGGGCACCGCAGGCAGGCTGCGCGACGTGAGCACCAACACCGGCGTTGAACCGTAGGCCCAGGATTCGGCGCCCTCACCGATCACGTATTCGTAGGTGGTCGACCCCATGACGATCGCACCGACATCCGCCATGAATTTGTCGTAGTCCTCCTGGAAGTTGTCGAAGCCGAACTGCAGCAACCAGTCGATGTTGTCTTCGCGGTCGGCGATGAACCCGTCGATGGTGGACGCCACGTAGTACTGAACGAGTGCCATGCCGCACAGTGTGCCAGCCTCCACCGACATCTGGCGCTGGCACCGCTCGAACCGCAGGCGTACTACCCCGCAGATGAGCGCGCAGGCTCCGTTCCCTGGCGGAATGCGTCCGCTGGCGGAATGCGTCCACAGAGGAGTAGCTCCACCTCGTATTGTGGACCGAAACAGGTTCAGCAGCAGAGTTCAGCAACAGAGGAGCACGGTTGATCGAGTCCGATGCAGACGTGGGGGAGTTCGTCGCCCAGGTAACCCCGGCCGTCCGCAAACGCGATGCCGAGACCCTCATCGAGTTGATGTCCCGGGTGACCGGCCAGGAACCCCGCATGTGGGGACCGTCGATCATCGGATTCGGCCGATACCACTACAATACGCGAGCGGTCGTGAAGGCGATGCGGGTGGGGCGGGCTTCGCGCCGCGAAAAGCCGCAACCACCGTGTACCTGCCAGACGGCGTTGCCGGGTACGAGGGCCAGCTGGCCAAACTCGGCCCACACACGACCGGTTTGGTGTGCGTATACATCAAGAAGCTCGACGACATCGACCTGGCGGTGCTGGAGTCCATCATCGAGGAGTCGTACCGCACCGTGACCGCCGGAACATTCGAATACCGCGCGAGAGAGTCGCCCGGCGGGCGCCCGACCGCCTAGTGGGCGCCACTCAAACACAGGTTTCCGACGTTGCAGCTCGCCTGCGAACCGCCGGCTCGGTCTTCGCTGAAGAGGAGGCAACACTGCTCCTCGAGGCGGCGACGACCGATGAGCACCTGAACGACCTGGTGGCGAAGCGGACGTCCGGGCTGCCGCTGGAGCACCTTCTGGGCTGGGCGGAATTCTGCGGTCTGCGAATCGTCGTTGAGCCCGGCGTTTTCGTCCCCCGCCAGCGCACCGCCTACCTGGTCGAACTCGCGGCCCACCTCGCCACCGAAAACGACGTGGTGCTCGACCTGTGCTGCGGTACCGGCGCGGTCGGCGCGGCAGTGTCGGCTGCCGTGCCGGGCATCCGCCTCTACGCTGCTGACGTTGATCCAGCGGCGGTGCGGTGCGCCCGCCGCAATCTGCCGCCCGACCGGGTCTTCGAGGGCGACCTCTTCGCTGCGCTGCCGCCCGCCGTGGCCGGGACCATCGACATTCTCGTCGCCAATGCGCCCTATGTGCCGACGGATGCCATCAGCCTGATGCCGCCGGAAGCTCGCCTCCACGAGTCCCCGGTGGCGCTCGACGGGGGAGCGGACGGCCTGGACGTGCAGCGCCGGATCATTGCGGACGCCTCGCGGTGGCTGGCACCCGGCGGCGCGCTGTTGATCGAGACGAGTGAGAGGCAATCATCGCTGACGGCCGAGGCATTGGCCGCTGCCGGCTTTGCGACCGCCGTTCACCACTCAGACGATTTGGACTCCACGATCGTGATCGGCGTCGCCCCGGCCCACTGATCCGCGCCGACCGGATGGGCCACTGAGGGGGCATCGGGTGCCACGATGGCGGCTGAAGTCTGCACGGTTTTCGATCCGACAGCCTTCACAACGAGAACGGCAATGGCCGTGGTCACCGGGATCGCCAGCACCAATCCGATGGAGCCGACCAGCGTTCGCACGATCTCCTCAGCCAGCTCCCCACCGGTCACCGTTTCCACGAACGGCAGCCCCTGGAGTGAGGTGATGATCAGCAAGGGGAGGGCAGCCCCGGCGTAAGCGAACACGATCGTGTAGACGGTTGATGCGATGTGGTCACGCCCCACACGCATGGCTCCGGCGAACAGCCGGCGCGCGCTCGACTGTGGTGCGAGTTCGTGCATCTCCCACACCGCCGACGACTGCGTGATGGTCACATCGTTCAGCACACCGAGCCCCGAGATGATCAGCCCGCACAGCATGACCCCGGACAGCGAGATGTTGTCCGAGACCGTTTGCAGGTAGAAGTCGGCATCATCGTTGAGGCCGGTCAACTGTGATGATCCGGATGCCCAAGCGGCGATCAGGGCGGTGGCGACCAGCCCGAAGATGGTGCCCAGCAGGGCCGTTGAGGTGCGCGCAGAGAACCCGTGCGCGAAGTAGAGCACGGCGATCATGATGACGCTCGACCCGATCAGCGCGAGGAGGAGCGGTGGCTTCCCTTCAACCAGCCCGGGGAGGATGAAGTATGCCATGACCGCGTACGCGCCCGCCAGGCCGAGCAATGCGCGGAAGCCCCGCCACCGGGCAACGAGAATGACGACCAAGGCGTACACGCCGGCCAGGAGTGCCATGGGTACGGTGCGCACGAAGTCGATGAACAGGTGCTGGTCCTGTCCCTCCGACGCCCTGTCGCCCAGATTCAGGTAGCGCACCTGGCTGCCCTCGGAGATCGATGACTGGCTGGTCACCTCGGGAGGTATCTCCAGGCTGACCGCTGCACCACCGGCATCCGGTGCGACGTTGACGACCAGGCATTCGACGAGCGCCTCACCCGATTGCGCCTCGTAACCCGCGCACGGTTCGATTGCGGCACCTGTCACGGTGCCGGTCTGGGTGCTCAGCCCTCCGTAGGACTCGACAACCCGAACGTTGGAGCGGTCGCCGCTCGGCCACAGCAGGATCATGCCGACAATGGTGAGCAGGGTCAGCGGGCCGAGGATTGCGGTCAGCAGGAGGTTGGCGCGGCGGCGAGTCGCTGCGGTCTCGGATGTCGGCTGGTCGTCTCTGGGGCGAGCGTGACTGTGTCCCACGGTGTCCTATCTGAGGAGGCGATAGATGCGGCACCTTGAACGACGCCGACTTGGAATGCTAGCAAGACGCCGCTTGCCGCTCCCTGATGGTGATCCCGCCGTGACGATCATCCGTTGCGGCGGCCTTTAACCCTGCTTGGTCGCCTTCTCCGACGGGCGCAGGCGGATGCGTCGCATCTGGCCGTCCTCCTGCAGTTCGACTTCGTTCTTGCGCGACTTGATGAAGTCCGTGAAGGTCTTGTAGCCGAGGGCCGACTCCTGGAACGAAGGGTCCATGCGCAGCATCTGGTTCTTGACGCTGGAGCTGCCCAGCCAGTCGGCGTCGTCCTTCGCCTGCCCGAGCCTGAGGGCACGCACCAGGAGCGCAGTCGCATCCAGTTGCATCTTCTGCTTGTCCTGTTTCCGGGTCGGGCTGCCGGCCGCCGACGAGAACGTCGGCTCGGTGATGGAGCCCTTCGTCTTCGCCTTTTTCGGCTCCGCGACCTCTTCGGTCGGCTCCGGCGGGTTCTGCGTCTCCTCGTCAGTGGTGACGCCCGGCAGTGCGTCGTAGTCCGCGAACTCGTCGCAGGCGGATGCCAGGAACTTGCTGGTCGCACCGGCAACACCGATGCCAACCACGTAGCGACCAAGGCGTTTGCAGCGTTGCGCCAGCGCGATGTAGTCGGAGTCGCCGGCGACGATGACGACGTGCGTGAGGTGGTCCAGCCGGAACAGGTCTTCGACGATGTCGACGGCGAGCCTGATGTCGGCACCGTTCTTGGCCGGTCTCACGGCGGGGAACAGCTGAACCAGTTCGACGGCGCGATCCATGAGCTGGTTCTTGTAACTGGCGTTGACCTCGACCGACCAGTCCGCGTATGCGCGGCTGACGGCGATGGAGCCGAACGATGACGCAAAGTCGAGCACCGCACCGATGTCGATGGTTGCCTCGGTCAGGCGCTGCGCCAGCTCCGGGTCGGCCAGGAGCGACGCTGCTGTGATGTCCTTCAGGTTGTCGGGCCGTGCGCGACCCCGGGACCGCCCGTGCTTCTGGTCGTACCGGGAGATGACGATATTGTCGAAGTCGATGTAGACGGCGACGCGCCCTTCACTCGATTCGGGCATCCGGATCTCCTCACAACTCAGCGAACACAACTACCTCCAGTCTGCTGGCTTCCGGCGTGTTCGTGTGAGTTTCATCACAATGCGCACCTGCGGGTTGAGTCTCGGCGCCAATGCGGGAAGGGTCGGACATTCACCGGAATCGGAAGGAACACCCATGCTTACTTTGACCGAGAACGCCAGCTCATTGATCAAGAACCTCGCCGAACAGACGGCGGTCGCCGACAACGCCGGCCTCCGTATCAGCACGACAGAGGGTGACGCCGGCCTTGCCGTTGACCTCACCCCGGCCCCAGAGCCGACCGACCAGGTGGTGGAGAGCGCCGGCGCGCGCGTGTTCCTTGAGCCGGATGCCGCCGTGGTACTCGAAGACAAGGTTCTGGATGCCCAACTCGACGAGGGCGGCGCCGTCACCTTCGCGATCGGGCAGCAGGAGAACTAGCTCTAAGACCGCGAGCCGCGTCATTCTGCGGGTGTGCTCCACCGGAGAACCCGCAGGATGACCCGATTCGCGCGCGCAAGCGGCTGCACGGGCGCCGCGCCTCAGGCGGTCCAGCCGAAGACCGCCCCGCCGAGGGTGATGGCGGCGAAGTACAGCGCGAGGGCCACCACTGGCACCAGCAGCGCCAGCAGCGGGTGCGTGACCAGCAACCACACTCCGACCAGCATCAGTGCCACCCAGATGAGCCAAAGCACGATGATGCCGCCCAGCGGTACGGCCAGGCCGGACACCAGGTAGAAGTATCCGACTACCAGGTGCAGCAGCAGGCCCAGCACTCCGAGCGAAACGGTCAACCAGTCACGGTTTTCGATTGTCGAGGGCATGGGTCTCCGATCATGGTGAAGTGTCGGCGTCGGCACGAGTGTAATCCTCAGCAGGCGAATCGTGGGCCCTTGCCGCACGTGCGATAACGTCAGGCGCATGACGTTTGCTTCGGTTCTCAGACAGTGGGGCCCGCTCGCGCTCGGGTTCGCCTTGCTCATTATCGGGTTCATCATCGCGAGCCAGCCGCTCACCTTCGGCTGGTTCGGCTACCCGGATGGCGCATTCGCCCGCTTCTCGCCGACCCTCGTCGCGATGCCGACGGATGCTGCTCTCGCCCTGTCGGCGGGAATCGCACTTATCGCCGGCTGGCTGGGGTTCCGGCTCGGCAACCGGTCCGGCCGCGACAGGTAGCGATGTCCCGACTGGTTGTCGTTCTCCCCTTGTCGCCGCTCGCCGAGGGCGACAGCTTCGCGGTTAGCGAGTGGCCGTTGCACGTGACGGTGTTGCCGCCATTCCTGACGGATGCGTCGGCCTCAGAAGTGGCGGACGCCATCCGCTCGGCCGCATCCGCCCACCCGGCGATGAAGGTGGTGGCTGCCCAGGATGAGTTGTTCGGGCGGCGCCATGACATTCCGGTGACGTTGATCGCCGAAAACGAGCAGCTGACCGCCCTGCACCAGGCGCTCCGGGCGGCGGTGCGACCCTTCGCGGCGGCCCCGGATGAGCCGGCTTTCACGGGCGCAGGCTTCCGCCCGCACGTCACCGTGAAGACGCACGGCCGCGTGCACGCGGGGGACGAGTTCACGCTGACTCAGCTTGCGATCGTCGATATGGCCGTGCGCGCGTCGCCCGGGCGCGCTGTGCTGGCCACCATCGAACTTCCCATCGCCCGGGGGTAGGGTCAGCGCATGAGCGAAACCCTCACGATGGAGACCCCGTTTCTGGCAGTCGACCTCGACGTGATGGAGCGCAACCTCCAGCGGGCTGCGGATGATGCACGCCAGCGTGGGGTCGCGTTGCGTCCCCACGCGAAGACTCACAAGGTGCCGGAGATCGCGCGTCGCCAGCTGGAGCTCGGCGCGGTGGGGCTGACTCTCGCCACGGTCGGCGAGGCTGAGGTCTTCGCCGACGCCGGCTTTACGGACCTGTTCATCGCCTACCCGGTGTGGCCATCCGAAAGCCGTGCAGCGCGGCTGCGGGCCCTTGCCGAGCGGGTGTCGCTGCGGGTCGGCGTCGACTCGGTCGAGTCGGCTGAGGCACTCGGCCGGATGCTCGCCGGTTCCGGCATCCAGGCCATGGTGGAGATCGACAGCGGGCATCACCGAAGCGGCACGATGCCCGACCAGGCGGCGACGGTGGCGGTGGCTGCCGAGCGGGCCGGACTGTCGGTCGCCGGCGTCTTCACTTTTCCGGGTCACGGCTACTCGCCGACCGGCCGGGCGCAGGCTGCCCGGGATGAGGCTGACACCCTCAGCATCGCCGCCTTCATGCTGGAGCGCGCGGGCGTGGTCGCTCCGGTTCGCAGCGGCGGATCCACCCCGACGCGTGCCGATACGGACGCCGACGTGGTCAACGAGGTGCGCCCGGGCGTCTACGTCTTCAATGACGCGCAGCAGGTGGAGCTCGGCAGCTGCTCGTGGGACGACGTCGCGCTGACCGCCCACATCACAGTGGTCAGCAGGCGCGGCCAGGACGTGATCGCGGATGCCGGCAGCAAGGTTCTGGGGGCCGACCAGCCTGCGTGGGCAACCGGTGGCGGTCGGCTGCCTGAGTTTCCGGATGCTCGAGTGGTGGCCCTCTCCGAACACCACGCGACCATCCGCTTCCCGGACGGCGCAGCGATTCCCGAACTCGGCAGCACCCTGCGAGTCGCGCCGAACCACGTCTGTGCGGCCGTGAACCTGGCCGATCAGCTCGTCGTCCTGCAAAATGGCGCCCTCATCGACACCTGGCGGGTCGCAGGCCGTGGCGCCAACACCTGACCGCTCCCTCACGGGTCGAGCGCCCATGTTGCTGGTTGAGTAGCCCGCGAGCGAAGCGAGCGGGCGTATCGAAACCCCGTCCGGGCAACCCAAGCCCGGATTTCGACAAGTTCAATCAGCGAGGCCCGCCGCAAGCCGACCGAGGGCGATGTGTCTCAGCTTTTCGAGCGCTCCTGAACTGTCGAAGTGGCCCAGGGTTACCCGAGCGCGATTTTGACGAGCTCAATCAGCGGGGGCGAGGTCAATCAGCGGAATTCAGCGTCTTGTACTGCGATCCAACTCAGCGTACCGTTTACATGTAAACATTCGGAGCAGACATGACAATTGCAGTGCGGCTTTCGCCCGAACAGGAACGCCGGCTCGATGCGCTCGCGGCACGCACCGGACGCACTCGCTCGTTCTACGTGAAGGAAGCGATCGAGACCCATCTTGATGAACTGGAGGAACGGTTCTGGGCCGACGAGGTCATCGACCGGTGGGAAGCGTCTGATCGAAAGACGCGACCGCTGAGCGACCTCAAGGCAGAACTCGGTCTATGAGCGAACGACGGCCATCGGGCTCCTGGCGAATCGAAACCACCGCCGAGTTCGACCGATCGATTCGAAAACTCGATCGGGCCGTCGCGCGCAGAATCATTGACTACCTTGAGGCAGTGCAGCAGCTCGATGATCCGCGTCAAAGAGGCAAAGCGCTGACGGGGGAGAAACGCGGGTACTGGCGATATCGAGTCGGAGATTTTCGGGTTCTTGTCAGTGTCGAAGATGAGCGGATGGTCGTTTTGGCCATCGGCGTCGGGCACCGTTCCGAGGTGTACCGCGACTCGAACTAGGGTTCGGCTGAAAACGTGATCAGGTGGGAGGCCGCAGCCGGCCTATCCCCGGCAGGAACCGGCCGACGCGCGCCGCGTACTCGCCATATTCCGGGTGCTCTCGCGCGAGCATCCGCTCCTCCCACCGGGTCTTGACCGACAGCACCACGACGAGGGCGCCCCAGGCGGCGACGTGCCAGACCGACCTGCCGAAGAGCGCGAGTCCGAGCCCACCGACCATGAGCCCGGTGTAGATCGGATTGCGGACGAGACCGTACACGCGATTTGTGACCAGCCCCGCCTGCGCTCGTGGGATCGGGCTCGGCGTCAGCACCGGCCCGAGGCCGAGCACGCCCAGGGTAACGAGGATCGCGCCGGCCGCGTCAAGCGCGATCGAGGTCGCAACGGTGGCCCCGTTGATAGGCCACAGCGAACCATGGGGAACAAAGACGAGTGCCGCGAGCAAGACCAACTGCGCGGAAACCAGTCCAAAAGCTAACGCACGTCTCATGGACTCAGGTGCTGCCATGCTCGGCCTCTGAAGGAAGTTCGACCGCTGACCTCAGGCGATTCGTCACTGAATCGTCCCGCCACGACACCTCGATTGCGCCGGGGTGCTGCCCCGTGCTGAACGTCGTCGCAGCTCCCGGTTCAACGAGTGAAGCCGCCGATCTCTCGCCGATCGTGACCTCGCGGGCCGGAAGCGAGCCCAGGTTCCGCAGCCGGTAACTGTTCGGCACCGTGCGGGCTTCGACCACCCAGTTCACCTCGCGGCGACCCAGCAACGCACTCAGTTCAGGTAACGATGACTCTGTGAGCAGGGTGTCGGCTGCCACGCCCCTGCGTCGCGCAATGAGCTCCACGGCTGCCGCAATTCGCTCGGTAGCGTCGGCGCTTTTCGCGAGAGCGGATGCTGCGTCCGCCTGCGCATCCGCCGCCATAGCCTCGGCGGCGCTCGACCGACGGTCGGCCCGGGCAGCACGGAAGAACCCGATCGCGCCACCGAGCAATCCCAGCGCGCCAAAGATCACGCTCACGATCTCGAACGCTGTCATGCCCGAATCGTAATGCCGTCACCTGTTCGGCGCAGAAAGTGTCTGCCGGCTTCCGCGGTGAACATCAGCCCGGCTCGACCTACCATGGGAACGGCTGGCAATGACATGAAGAAACTCTGCGCGGTACTCGTCGGCCTCGGCCTACTGGTGGGGGTTGCTGCGTGCGCTCCCGTGCCGGCCGCGCCCGAGGGCGACGGCCCGGTCGTCGCGTTCTACGGCGACTCGTACACCTCAGGGATGGGTGCCAGCGACCCATCGAAGCGCTGGTCGACGATCATCTGCGAGCAGCGCGGCTGGGCGGAGTTCAATCCGAGCGTTGCCGGGCTCGGATTCGTGAACTACCGCACGGTGGTGGGTGACGGAGATGTGCCCAGCCTCATCATCGAACAGCGCCCCAGCATCGTCATAGTGACGCTGGGTCTCAACGACACCTTCAGTTTCGAGTTCGCTGCTGCCGACATCAAGCACAACATCGAGGACGACTTCGAACGGCTCAGCACGGAGCTTCCGGATGCCCGCATCATCGTCGTCGAACCGTTCTGGCACGACGGTGAACCGCCAGACTCGCTCGACAAGATAGCCGGTTGGCTGAGGGACGCCGCCGCCGACATCGACGCGGACTACATTGCCGGCGCGTCTGGTTGGCTGCATGGGCATCCGGAATGGATTTCGTGGGACGGCCTGCATCCGAACGATGAGGGTTACGCCGAACTGGCCACCCGCATGGATGAGGAGCTGACGAGGCTGGGGATATCCAGCGACAGTGGGTAGGTTGGCTGGCAACAGCCCTGACCGTCAGAGAGGACGACATGGTTACCGTCGCCGAGAACATGGTTTCTACACTGCAGGCAAGCGGGATCAGGCGGGTCTACGGCATCGCCGGCGACTCCCTGAACGGATTCACGGATGCCCTGCGCACCAGCGACATCGAGTGGATCAACGTCAGGCACGAAGAAACCGCTGCATTCGCCGCGGCGGCTGAAGCCGGCCTGACCGGGGAGCTGGCGGTGTGTGCCGGCAGTGCCGGCCCAGGCAATCTGCACCTCATCAACGGCCTGTTCGACGCCCAACGATCCAGGGTTCCGGTGTTGGCGATCGCCGCCCACATTCCGAGCGACGAGATCGGCAGCGGCTACTTCCAGGAGACTCACCCGCAAGAGCTGTTCCGCGAATGCAGTGTCTACGTCGAGCACGTGTCGAACGTGGACCAGATGCCGCGGGTGCTGCGCATCGCCATGCGCGCGGCATTGGAGAAGCGCGGAGTGGCGGTAGTGGTGCTGTCCGGTGACATTGCCCTGGCCGAAGTGCCGGACAACCGGGTGGATACTGTCACGGCTACCGAATCCGAGGTTGTGCCCGTAGAACGGGAACTCTTGCGCGCCGCCGAACTGCTCAACGCCGGCAAGAAGGTGACGATCCTCGCGGGGGCCGGTGTGGCTGGTGCTCACGATCGACTGTTGGCCATCGCCGAAGCGCTGAAGGCTCCGGTGGTCCACGCGCTGCGCGGCAAGGAACACATCGAGTACGACAACGAGTTCGATGTCGGGATGACCGGCCTGCTCGGCTTCGCATCCGGTGCCCGCGCGATGGAGGGCTGCGACACTCTCCTCATGCTCGGCACCGACTTCCCGTACCAGCAGTTCTATCCGGATGCCACGACCATCCAGATCGACATCCGTGGCGAACAGCTGGGCCGGCGCACGCACCTGGATCACGCGATGGTCGGTGGTGTCAGGGAAACCATCGACGCCCTGCTGCCGCACCTGCAGACGAAAACCGATCGCACGCACCTCGATCAGATGCTCGACCACTACGACAAAACCCGCCGCCAGCTCGATGAACTGGCCACCCCGAGCCGGGACACCAGGCCGATCCACCCGCAATACCTGGCCAGGCTGGTCGACGAGACGGCGGCGGATGATGCCGTCTTCATCCCCGATGTCGGCTCACCGGTGATCTGGGCCGCCCGCTACCTGACCATGAACGGCAAGCGGCGGATGATCGGATCCTTCAATCACGGCTCGATGGCATCCGGCCTCATGCACGGCATCGGCGCCCAGGTGGCGTACCCGGGGCGGCAGGTCGTCGCGCTCGCCGGCGACGGCGGCCTGACCATGATGCTGGGTGAGCTGCTCACGCTCGTGCAGTACAAACTGCCCGTCAAGCTGGTGGTCTTCAACAATTCTTCGCTGAACTTCATCGAGTTGGAGATGAAGGCGGCCGGTTTCGTCACCTGGGGCACCGGCCTGGAGAATCCGAGTTTTGCCGCGCTCGCCCAGGCGATGGGCATCCATGCCGTTCGGGTGGAGGAGTCGTCGCAGCTTCCGGCGGCACTGAAGGAAGTACTCGATCACGACGGCCCGGCCCTCATCGATGTCGTCACCGAGCGTCACGAGCTGTCGATCCCGCCGTCGATCACGGCCGAGCAGGTCAAGGGTTTCGCCCTCTACGCCTTCCGCACCGTCATGTCTGGCCGCGGCGACGAGCTCATCGACCTGGCCCGCACCAACCTCCGGCAGATTTTCTGATCGAACCGGAAGCCTGTCCGGGCGCGTGCTAGAAGCCTCCGCAGAGGTGGCTCCACTGGTTGCCGGCACCCGGACCCCACTGAAGGAGGTCCACCGTCGACGAACCGCCGTTGAACCCGTAGACGTATTTGGAGTCGCTGTCGGGGTCATCGACGGTGATGGTGGCAATGTCGCCGGCTCCGAGATCCACCATGGAGCCGACCACGGCCGTGGGGAAGGCGGCTATCACCTCGGCGTGTGTACTGCCGAGGCCGACTCCCTCGGCGTTGCGCGGGTACGGCGCCGTGGAGGTGGTCATCCCCGGCATTGTGTAGAAGAACAGGGCGCCGACAGCGATGTTATCCGGGTCCATGAAGGCGAAGGTGTTGGCCACCTCGGTGCCCCACACCATGCCGTAATAGGGGCAGTCGGGAATTCCCGCCACCGGGTGCGACAGTTGGGCGCTCATCTCCTCCCAGGTACCGAGATCCGCCTCATAGAAATAGGTGAAACCGTAGTCGGCTCGCTCTTCGACCGGGTCGGCCGCCGGCGTCGGTGTGGGAGCTGCGGGAGCCGGAGGCAGCACTTCCGGGGGCGGAACCGGTGTGGGCGTGCAGCCGACCAGGAGAAGTGCGGTCGCTGCGGCCGCGATGCTGAGTTTGCCGAACCTGTTCATGGTGACTCCCTGATCATCGATGTGACTCTGATAGTGCGACGAAGGGAGTTGCGGGTTGGGTTGACAGCGGGCTGCTCAATCAGCGGAGCTGGGCGCGTTCCCTGAGATAGTCGCGCACAGTGGTATCCGTGGTCAGCGAGATTGCCTTCTCATAGGCGGCGGATGCTTCGCCGCGACGACCGGCGGACGCCAACAGGTGCGCGCGGGTCGCCCACGCCGGCTGGAAACGGTGCACGGCTGGGTCGTCGATGGAGTCCAGGTACGAGAGACCAGCCTCTGGCCCGTCGACCTGGCCGATCACGGCAGCGAGTGACACGTGTGCGCCGAGGGACGGGGCGATTGAAACCAGTGCCTCGTGCAGCTTACGCAGCGAGACCCAGTCGGTCACCCCGGACGCTGCACGGGCGCAATGCACTGACTGGATGGCCGCCTCCAGCTGGAAGCGGCCGATGCTGCCGAGCTCGTGGGCCCGCCGCAACCACGCCTCACCTTGGGCGATGAGCCCGGCGTTCCATTTCGTGGTGTCCTGTTCATCGAGGGGGACGTGCCTGCCGTTGACGACCCGCGCATCCGCCCGCGTCAGCGACAAGGCGATGAGCGCTGCCAGGCCGAACGCCTCGGCTTCATCACCGAGCAACTCGGCCAGGGTCGCAGCGAGGTGGAGCGCCTCCGCCGAGAGCGATTCTCGCATCGTCTCGCCGGAGACCAGCATCCAGTCGATGGAGTACGCGCCGTACACCGCCTCCAGCACGGCAGGCAGGCGAGCCGGCATGTCCTGCCGGGTGGGAACGCTGAATGGAATCCGGGCGTCACGGATGCGCCGCTTGGCCCGCACCAGGCGCTGCGCCATCGCCGACGGAGGCATCGCGAACGCCCTGGCGATCTGGGCTGCCTCGAACCCGAGCACCGTTTGCAGCATCAGGGGAGCGCGAACGCCGGCATCGATCGCCGGGTGGGCGCAGACGAACATCAGCTCGAGCCGCTTGTCGGGGATGGCGTCGAGATCGAACTCATCGAACACGGCGGGCTGCAGGTCACCCAGCACAGTCGACCTTCGCTGGGCCGCCGACTTGAAGACGTCGCGGATGCGGTTGCGGGCCACCGTGAGCAACCATCCTTCCGGGTTGGCGGGCGCACCGGAAACGGGCCAGGTTCTCAAGGCCTGCTCGAAGGCATCCGCCAAGGCGTCCTCGGCCAGCCGGATGTCACCGGTCGGCGCGGCAAGAAGCGCGAGCAGTCGCCCGTACGACGCACGGGCGACCCGCTCGACCTGCTCGTCAGCGATCAAACTCGCCCTGCCACTGGCCGTCCTCGAAGATCAGCGCAGACGGGCGCACCTCCACCACCCCGTACTGTGCCGCGGGGCACTTCTCCGCCCAGGCGAGTGCGGCATCCAGGTCCGGGACGTCGATGACGAACGTGCCGCCCAACTGCTCCTTGGTGTCGGCGAACGGGCCATCCTGAACCTTCAGGCTGCCATCACGCATGCTCACGGTGGTGCTCTTCGCAACCGACTGCAGCACCTCCGCCGAAATCAGCGCGCCGGACTCATTGAGGGACTTCGCGTAGGCGTCGAAGGCGGCCATGCCCTCGGCCAACGCCTCCGGGCCTAATTCGGCCTCGGTCATCTCGGGGTAGTTGAGCAGAAGCATGTAACGCATGGGATTTCCTTCCGTCGTAGGTAACGTACTCGGCCACAGTGGGTGGCCGACATACCCCAATGACGAATGAGCGGATGCCCGATCGACAGTTCCGCACAATGATTGCAACCGGGCAATAGGCTGACCGCATGATCATCGTCGCCACACTGGTCGTCTCCCTCGCCGCAGCGCTGCACGTGGGCATCTTCATCATGGAGAGCATCGCCTGGACGCGCCCCGCCATCTGGAAGCGCTTCGGCCTCGCCTCCCAGGCGGATGCCGAAACCACCAGGCCCCTCGCCTACAACCAGGGGTTCTACAACCTGTTCCTCGCCATCGGCGCGATCGTCGGCGTCGTGTTCTTCGGTGCTGGCTGGGAAGCTGCGGGTACGGCGCTCGTCGTGTTCACCATGGCCAGCATGGTGGCGGCGGCTGTCGTGCTGGTGAGCACAGGGCGACGGTACATCGGTGCCGCGTTCACCCAGGGGACGCTGCCGTTGATCGGGTTGGTGCTGATACTGCTGGCATGAGCGGTTTCGATACGCTCGCTGCGCGAGCTACTCAACCCACAGAACATCGTTTGCTGCGCGAGTCGCTCAACCCACCGATACCAATGCGGCGGAGAGTCGGCGGTCCAGCTCTATCGCGTCGGGGGCGGCGCTGGCTACGAGCACTGCCTCCTCGGCCAGTCTCATCACCGCGGTATCCGGAAACTGCTCTGAGACGGTGGTGGTCGGCGCCTCATCGTGCGCCGGATCCACGATCAGCACCGACCCGAGGGCCCGTCGCCCACCGGTGACCACCGAACTCTGCCATCCCGGCGCGCCCGCACCCACCGCGACCTCCTGGTCGTAGAGCGCCTCACCGCCAAGAGTCACCCGCAGACGCTGGCGGAGCGCTCCCGGCAGTTCAGCTTCCCGGCCGAGCAGCAACTCCTCCCGAGCGAACAACCGCGCCCCCGGCTCCAACTCGATGCGGGTGACGGATGCGTGCCGGCACCCCTCAGCCGCGATCTGCCGTCCCGGCATCCATACCAGCGTTCCCATGGCCGCCACCCTGATGGTGACCTCGCTGCTCGACTCCAGCCCGTGCGGTCCGGGGAGCAGCAGCGTCGCAGACACGGCCCTCACCATCAGCATCGCCCCGCCGCCTACGCGCACGTCGATGCGCAACTGGTCGCCACCGAGCGGACCGGCCGCGCCGGCCGCCAGCCTCACGCTCGCAACGCTGCGCGCATCCGCCCCCCACCGCGCGACAACGTCGGGAAACGGCTCGCGCGTCTGCCGGAACATCAACGGTGCCTGGGATCGCATCCAACTGATGCGGGTGCGCAGCAGGCCGTCCTCGTCGGCGAGACAGTCGGCAGCCACGCCCGCGTATGACCGCATCAGCGATGTTCGGCCAGGCGATCCCGAACCCAGTCGGCCACCGCCGCTGCAGATGGTTCCTCGGTGAGGGAGGTGAACAGCACCGGCAGCTCACCTCGCTTTGCCTTCGCGTCGCGGTCCATGACCCCCAGGTCGGCGCCAACGTACGGCGCCAGGTCGGTCTTGTTGATGACCAACAGGTCGGCGGATGTCACACCGGGGCCGCCCTTGCGCGGCACCTTGTCCCCACCGGCCACGTCGATGACGAAGATCTGGTGATGGATCAGCCCGCGACTGAAAGTGGCGGTCAGGTTATCGCCGCCGCTTTCGACCAGGATCAGGTCGAGCGGCGGCAGCTTCTCCTCGAGCTCCTCGATCGCCTCCAGGTTGGTGGAGATGTCGTCGCGGATGGCCGTGTGCGGGCACGCCCCGGTCTCGACTGCGGTGACCCGATCGGCCGGGAGCACACCGTTGCGCAGCAGGAAGTCGGCATCCTCCGTGGTGTAGATGTCATTGGTGACCACTGCGATCTGAAGATCCTGCAGGGTTCGGCAGAGTGCCGCCACCAGGGCGGTCTTACCCGACCCGACCGGCCCTCCGATCCCGATCCGCACCGCCTGCCGGGGGCCGGCCGCGAGCGGTTCCTCCTCGTCGACGTGAATGTGGTCCGGGGTGGCGCGGAGGGTATTCGCCCCCTCGTGGCTCTCCTCGAGCTGGATGATGCGGCCATCCGGATGCTCGTGGCCGTGACCATCGTTTTGCTCGTGCTCGTGCTCGTGCTCGTGCTCATGTGACGGATTAACTGGCAAAGAGACGCACCTCCCAGGTGGCATGGACTTCGGCGAAGATTTCGAGCAGGAACCCCGCGCGAGCGGGCAGCTCGGCGGGTGGAGCATCGCGATAGCCGGCGGCTTCGTCAGCCACCTCGGCAACCTGGGCACCCAGCCGGGCGAGGGCGGCATTCACCTGGAATGGATCCAGCCCGAGCAGACGGATGGCGGCTGTCGCCGGCCCGGCAATGGACTCGTACGCCGCCAGGTAGGCGGCATCCCTCGAGGTCAGGCCGGCTGCGGCGGCGACCGCGCCGAACGCGACCGGCTGGTGCAGGCCATTGCCCGGCAGCGACGCGATGCGCTGAAGCCCTGCGTGCGGCCACACGGTGCCGCCGACGCGCAGCACCGAGCGGCCGAGCCGACGGGAGACCGTGCGGAGCGTTGGGGATGGCGTGCGGGCGTTGAACTCCGTGTCGAGGGGGAGCAGTGCAGCCGTGACATCGGCGCCGTCCGTTGCCGTCTCCGCGAACATCCGGCAGGCAGCGCCGGCGAAGGCAGCCGCGACCAGGCCGACGGTCGTCAGGCGACCGCGCAGGAAGCCCTCCAGGGCTGGGACGTCACCCAGGGCATCCGTCACCGCCGCCGCCTCGAAACCCCCGGAGTGGGCGTGACCTCCCGTCGGGAAGCGCCCATCAGCCAGCAGCAACAGCGCGGCCAGGGCGCCCGGGCGGTCGTCGACAGGCTCCGTGCGGCCGGGGGTCGACGGTTCCGTCAGCGTCGTTCGCATCAGAACAGGAAGTATCTCTGCGCCATGGGCAGTTCGACGGCGGGTTCATGCTCGATCAGCTCGCCGTCGACCGTGACGCCGTAGGTGTTCGGGTTGACCTCGATGTGCGGCATCGCGGTGTTCTCCGGCAGGTCCTCCTTGCTGCGCCCGCGCACATTCTCCACCGCCACCAGCTTGCGGTTGATGTCCAGGCGATCGGCCAGCCCGTCCTCAATGGCGGCGGGGGCGACGAACGCGAACGACGTCGCCGCTGCGGCACGCGAGCCCACGCTGAAACCCAGCCGCTCCATGACCGGCTGCGGTGTGGGAATCGACGCGTTCGGGTCACCGAGGGCAGCAACAGCGGCGACCCCGCCCTTGAAGACAACGGTGGGGCGGATGCCGAACAGTGCCGGTTGCCACAGCACCAGGTCGGCCAGCTTTCCCGGTTCCACCGATCCGATCTCGCGCTCCAGCCCATGCGCGACCGCCGGGCAGATCGTGTACTTGGCAACGTACCGGCGGGCGCGCAGGTTGTCGGCGCGGTCGTCGCCGGGGAGCGGTCCACGCAGGGCTTTCATGCGGTGGGCGGTCTGCCAGGTGCGGATCACCACCTCGCCGATGCGTCCCATCGCCTGGGCATCCGACGACATGATCGAGATCGCGCCCATATCCTGCAAGACGTCCTCGGCGGCGATGGTGCCCTCACGCACACGGCTCTCGGCGAAGGCCAGGTCATTCGGCACCTGCGGGTTCAGGTGGTGGGCCACCATCACCATGTCGAGGTGCTCATCGATGGTGTTGTGGGTGAACGGCCGGGTCGGGTTCGTGGAGGCCGGCAGCACGTTCGGCTCACTGGCGATGCGGATGATGTCGGGGGCGTGCCCGCCTCCGGCACCCTCGGTGTGGAACGAGTGGAAGGTGCGACCGGCCACCGCCGCCAGCAGGTCCTCCACGAACCCGGACTCGTTCAGGGTGTCGCTGTGCACAGCGACCTGCACACCCGACTCGTCGGCCACCTGCAGGCAGGCGTCGATCACCGCCGGGGTGGCACCCCAATCCTCATGAACCTTGAAGCCACCGACCCCGCCGCGCAGCTGTTCCCACATCGACTCGTGCGAAGTGGTGTTGCCGCGCCCGAGGAACAGCACGTTCAGCGGCCATGGCTCCATGCTTTCGAGCATCCGCTGCATCCACCAGGAGCCGGGAGTCGCCAGAGTCGCCTTCGACCCTTCCGTCGGCCCTGTCCCGCCGCCGACCACGGTCGTGGTGCCGGCCTGCAGGGCGACGGCCAGCATTTGGGGCCCGACGAAGTGCACGTGGGTGTCGACGGTGCCCGCGGTGAGGATGAGGCCGTTTCCGGACATCACCTCGGTAGACGGGCCGATGACCAGGTTGGGGTGCACGCCCGACATCGTGTCCGGGTTGCCCGACTTGCCCAGGGCGACGATGCGTCCATCGCGCACACCGACATCCGCTTTGATCACGCCCCAGTAGTCGAGCACAACCGCACCGGTGATCACCAGGTCGGGGGTGCCCTCCGCGCGGGTGGCGTTGGATTGCCCCATCGACTCCCGAATCGACTTGCCGCCGCCGAAGACCATCTCCTCGCCGTACCCGCAGCGGTCCTCCTCGACCTCGATGATGATGTTCGTGTCGGCCAGGCGGATGCGGTCGCCGGTCGTCGGGCCGAACGACGCGATGTACTCAGCGCGGGGGATCTGTGGCATCGAGTTCTCCTGAACACAGTCCGCGCAGCCCCCGCACGATCCGCTTGCCCCCAATGGGAATGAGTTCAACTTCTTCCGCCGCCCCCGGCTCGAACCGCAGCGACCCGCCGGAGAGCACATTCAGCCGCTTGCCCCACGCGGCCTTCCGGTCGAACCTCAGGGCGGCGTTCACCTCGGCGAAGTGGTAGTGCGAACCGACCTGAACCGGTCGATCCGCCGGGTTCTCCACGCGGATCCTCGTCACCTCGGCGTCCACGTTGATCTCCACCGGATCCCGCCCGAAAAGGATCTCACCCGGGATGATGGGCTCGTAGGCGCTGATCTTGGCATCGAAGAGTCGGCGGGGTGACTGGCGTTCGTTCATTCCGGGCCGGCGCGGCTGGCTCGAGCTGCCGACGCCGGATGATGGATGCTTCACCTTGTGGTCGTACACAACCCCGCTGTCGTATCCCGGGTTGTCGCTGGGGTGCGAGGCATCCGTTTTCGGGCCGCGGTCGCCCGTCCGGTTCCTGCCGAACGGATTCTCGGTGACCCTCATGGGATCGGCCCCGTCACGGTGACCAGCTTGGTTCCGTCCGGAAACGTCGCCTCCACCTGAACCTGGGCCAACATCTCCGGAACGCCCTCCATCACGTCGTCCCGGGTGAGCACCTCCCGGCCGGACTCCATCAGGTCGGCCACAGTCTCGCCGTTGCGTGCGCCCTCCAGCAGGTAGGCGGTGACGATGGCGGTAGCTTCCGGAAGGTTCAGCTTCAACCCGCGGGCCTTTCGCTCCATGGCCAGCTTGGCCGCCAGATAGACCATCAGGCGCTCTTGCTCGTGCATGCTCAATAACATCTGCGTGCTCCAGAGTTTCAGCACAGCCGTCCTACGGCGGCGTGTGTTGGCGCGAGCGTACCCCCGGGATGGGGACGGGACAAGGAGTGCGAACCTCAGTTCGGTGCCGGAGAACGACCGTCGAGTTTGGCCAGCTTCCAGTAGGCGAGCGAACCCAGCCAGGTCAGCAGGAACAAGCCGACAATCATGAAACCGAAATATTCGAGCTGGAGCGAAGCGATCCAGGCGAGGGGTCCGGCATCCGCCCGGATGTTCACCGCCAGCAATCCGAGCAACGCCACCCCACCGACCAGGTAGGCGATGAGCACGGACAGCACGGTCACCGTCAGGTTGTAATACACCTTGCGCACCGGGCGGGCGTAGGCCCAGGCGTACGCCCGGTTCATGAAGATGCCGTCGATCGTGTCGAAGAGGGTCATGCCGGCAGCGAACAGGATGGGAAGCACCAGCACCACATACCATGGCGCGGCCAGCGCAGCACCACTTCCGATGACGAACAGCCCGATGGTGGTGGCCGTGTCGAAGCCGAGGCCGAACAACAACCCGACCGGGTACATCTTCCAGGGCTTGTCGATGCGTCGGGCCAGTGGGCCGAGCACCCGGTTGACCACTCCGCGGTCCTGCAGCTGCTCCTCGAGTTGCTCCTCACTGAAGTCGCCTGTGCTCAGCCGTCGGAAGGTACGCCAGATCCTGGTGAGGGAGAACAGGTTCACGGTGCCGATCAGCAACAGGAAGGCGCCGGAGACAATCAGCCCCCAGGTGCTGGTGACGGCCGCGAGGGCGGAGCCGTCGTCCGAGAGCTGTTCGGCGAGTCCGTTGAGCCCCGCCGCCAGCAGGCCGACGGCGACGAGTACCACGGTGGAGTGGCCGAGCGCGAACCAGAAGCCGACCGACATCGGCTGGCCACCCTCGCTCACCAGCTTGCGGGTGGTGTTGTCGATCGCGGCGATATGGTCGGCATCGAAAGCGTGTCTGGCACCCAGGGTGAAGGCGGTGAAGGCCAGTCCGAGACCGAAGGTCTGATTGTTGCCCAGCCCGAAGTCACCGGGCAGCACCACGATGAAAAACAACCCCCAGCCCAGCGAGAGCAGCAACGTGATGACCACGGCCATCCAGAGAACGCTCCGCCGGGCGGAGGAAGGAGATCGAACCGAACTGGGTGCGGACATTCCTGCTCCTCGAATTTCACCCCAGCATAGGTAGGCGATCTGTCGCGTCACACCCTCTCCGCGCACTTTGCCGTCTGGGTCAGCGGTGGTGAACAGCACGACGTCCACGCGCACCGATCGGAGGGTCGCTTGTGAAAATGCGTGGGCGCAGCTCCGATCGGCTAGCGTCTGGGTTCCTCGCGAGGCGGATCCGTACGCGCGCCAGCGAACCTTGCGCGTCATGCGACGAGTCGGTGCTGTCTGGGCAAGCTCGACTGGTTGCGACAAACTCAATCGTCTTTAAGTACTCGACCTGGCACGTCAACCAACTCCACATCACGGAGGGTGCCGGCATCCGCCACCGCGGTCAGGTAGGTGCAGGCCGGCTGGCGTCGCCGGTCGGTGGGGGAGCCGGGGTTCAGCAGTCGCAGCCCGCGTGGCGTCATGGTGTCCCACGGGATGTGGCTGTGCCCGAACACCAGCACGTCGGTGTCCGAAAATGCCGCATCGCACCGCGCCTCACGCCCGGCTGCCGAACCAGTCTCGTGCACCACAGCGAAGCGGATGCCGTCAATCACCGCGCGCGCGACCTCCGGCAGCCGTGCCCTCAGCTCCGGCCCGTCATTGTTGCCCCAGACCCCGACCAGCCGTGAGGCGCGCTGCTCCAACTCGTCCAGGAGCGTAAGGTGCACCCAGTCCCCGGCGTGGACAACCGCATCCGCGTCATCGACCGCCCGCCATACCTGCTCGGGCAGTTGCCGGGCACGCTTCGGCAGATGGGTGTCTGCGATCAGCAGCAGTCGGGTGGGCATGCGTCCATGCTCATCTCGTCGGGGGGCCAATGCAAGCGCGGCTAGGGTGTATGCGGCCCCCACTTGCAAGGACTCCCATGACTGCCACTGACCGCAACCGCGCCGAACACACCCGCTATAGGCCGGACCCCTCGGTACTGACCGCACTCCGCTCTCCACGGCTGCTGACCCGCGAAGTCCTGGCCGGCCTCGTGGTCGCGATGGCCCTCATCCCCGAAGCCATCTCCTTCTCCATCATTGCCGGCGTCGACCCGCGGTACGGCCTGTTCTCCTCGTTCGTCATGGCCGTCACCATCGCCTTCCTCGGCGGCAGGCCGGCCATGATCTCGGCGGCGACCGGCGCCGTCGCCCTGGTTATCGCGCCGGTCGCCCGCGAGCACGGCATCGAGTACTTCCTCGCCACAGTGATCCTCGCCGGCCTCTTCCAGATAATGCTCGGACTGGTCGGTGTCGCCAAGCTGATGCGGTTCATCCCGCGCAGCGTCATGGTCGGGTTCGTCAACTCGCTCGCCATCCTGATCTTCATCGCCCAACTGCCGCACCTGATCGGCGTACCGTGGCTGGTCTACCCGCTGGTGGCCGGCGGCATCCTGATCATGGTGGTCATGCCGCGCATCACCAAGGTGGTTCCGGCTCCGCTCATCGCGATCGTGGTGTTGACCGTCATCACGGTGACCATGGCCGCCGCCGTGCCGACGGTCGGCGACGAGGGTGAACTGCCGAAGAGCCTGCCCGAGTTCTTCATCCCCACGGTGCCGCTCACCTGGGACACCTTCGCCATCATCGCGCCCTACGCACTCGCCATGGCGCTGGTCGGCCTGATGGAGTCGCTGATGACGGCCAAACTGGTCGACGACATCACAGACACGCACTCGAACAAGACCCGGGAGTCGTGGGCCCAGGGCGTCGCCAACGTGCTTTCCGGCCTCTTCGGCGGTATGGGCGGCTGCGCCATGATCGGCCAGACCATGATCAACGTGAAGGCGTCCGGTGCCCGCACCCGCATCTCCACCTTCCTGGCCGGCGTCTTCCTGCTGATCCTCGTGGTCGGTCTCGGCGACCTGGTCGCCATCATCCCGATGGCCGCCCTGGTGGCCGTCATGGTGATGGTGTCGGTTCTCACCTTCGACTGGCACAGCATCCGCTGGTCCACGTTGAAGCGGATGCCGAAAAGCGAGACCACGGTCATGGTCGCCACCGTCGCGGTGGTCGTTGCCACCAACAATCTCGCGATCGGCGTGATCGTTGGTGTGCTTGTGGCGATGGTCGCCTTCGCGCGTCGGGTCGCCCACTTCGTCACCGTCACGCGAACCCTGCCCGACGACGAGGTCGTACCGACCGCGTACTACACGGTCAGCGGCGAACTCTTCTTCGCCTCCAGCAACGACCTGACCACCCTGTTCGAGTACGCGGATGACCCGGAGCGCGTCGTGATCGACATGTCGCAGTCCCACGTGTGGGACGCCTCGACGGTGGCAGCCCTCGACGCGATAACCAACAAGTACGAACGCCACGGCAAGCGTGTGGTCCTGGTCGGGATGAACGAGGCGAGCACCTCGATGCACGGTCGTCTGGCCGGCAACCTCGGCGGGGAGAATTAGGCCCGAACTCAGGCCGAAGTTACGCCCGGTTTCGCCGTGTGACGTAGTGTTCCGACGCCGTCTGGGCACGTTCGGTAGCGTCGCCGCATGACACTTCTCGAAACCTCCACAAACCCATCCACCGTTCCAACAGTTGCCGCCGCCGAGCGTGCCGACAGGCTCACCGATGCGGGTGCCGCGTGGGCGAACCGGATTTCCGCCGACCCGAAAACGGCCCTGCTCACCTACCGGGTGAACGGCTCCGGCGTCGGCTCAGTGGCGACAGCGATTACCGCGGGCAAGCATGCCTTCCTCGTCGATGAGCCGGATGCCCTCGCCGGCGACGACGTTGCCGCCAGCCCGGTCGAGTTCGCACTCGGCGCGCTCATCTCCTGCCAGGTCGTCGTCTACCGGCTCTACGCCCAAGCACTCGGCATCCAGGTGGACGACATCGATGTGAAAGCCGAGGGAGACCTCGACGCCAGGCGCCTCTTCGGCATCGACAACTCTGTTCGCCCGGGCTTCAGCGCCGTGCGGTTGGCCGTGACGATCACCGGGCCGGAAACGGATGCGCGCTACCAGGAGCTCCGCGAAGTCGTCGACGCCCACTGCCCGGTCTTCGACCTGTTCGCGAACCCGACACCGGTCAGCGTCACCGTCGCCAAGGGCTGAGCCCCCGCGCGGCCCCGGTCCAGCCCCGGTGGCGGAGGTTAGGTTGGACTAATGCCGAGCACCCAGCATCCGCTCCCGGTCTGGGCCGGCCGCTCGGTAGTGCTGGTCGGCATCATCCTGGTCGCGCTCAGCCTTCGCCCCGCGGTCGGAGCCCTGTCGCCCATCTTCGGCGAGATCGACGCGGACCTGCCGCTTACCAGCATCCGCATCGGACTGCTCGGCACACTGCCTCCGCTGCTCTTCGCCATTTTCGGCCTCCTGACACCGCTGCTGAGACGGCGGATGCGCCTGGAGACACTGCTTCTCGTCGCCCTGGTGGTGATGACGCTCACGCATGTCTGGCGGGGGACATCCGGCAGCTACCTGAGTCTTGCGGTGGCAAGCGGCGTCGCCTTCGCCGCCGTCGGCGTCGCCAACGTCGTACTGCCGCCCATCGTGAAGAAGTATTTTCCTGACCGCATCGGCGGAGTGACGTCACTGTATGTCACTTGCATGACGTTCTTCAGCATGGTTCCGGCGCTGGTGGCGGTGCCCGTCGCCGACGCGTTCGGCTGGAGGGTGTCCGTCGGCATGTGGGCCGCCCTGGCGGCCGTGGCCGTCATCCCGTGGATCGCGCTGGTCCGCCGCCGCGAACCGCGGAGTGCGGACTCCGCCGAACGTGACGACGTCGCCACCCCGGCTCTGGTGGGAAGCGTCTGGAGTTCCCGATTGGCCTGGGCGCTCGCGGTGTTCTTCGGCATGACCTCGATCAACATCTTCGGCATGTTCGCGTGGCTCCCGGAGATCCTGCTGGACGTGACCGACGTCACCCCGGCAACCGCCGGCGCGCTGCTCGCGGTGTACGCCGGCATGGGTGTTCCGCTGGCGGTAGTCGTTCCGGTTCTGGCGGTGCGGCGAGGCAGCGCCGGTCCGTTGACCGTTGCCGGGTGCCTCCTCTACGCCGGCGGGTATCTCGGGCTGCTCCTCGCCCCTGGTGCGCTGACCGTGCTGTGGGTGGTGGTCGCCGGCCTGGGTGCGATGCACTTCCCGCTCGCGCTGGTGCTCATCAACCTGCGCACTCGCACCCACCAGGGCGCGATCGCGTTGAGCGGATTCACGCAGGGAATGGGCTACCTCATCGGTGCCCTGGGCCCGGTGATGCTGGGTATCCTGCGCGACCTGACCGGAGGGTGGACTGTTCCGATCCTCTTCCTGATCAGCACTGTCGTGGGGATGGCGATCTCCGGCGCAGTCCTGCTGCGTCCGCGGATGTTCGAAGACGAGTGGGCCATCTTCAAGAACCGAGGCGGCACGTCTTAACGCTGTAGGTTCAGCGCGACCGCCAGCACGACCAGCACCAGGCTGCCGAGCCCGAGAGCGCCACGCAGCACGGCAGCCGAGCGCGAACCGCGAAGCACAGCGGATGCTTTCGCCGCATCATCCGGAGCGGCAAGGGCTTCGCGTCGCAGTCTTCCCATTCGCCCTGCCTGGGCGATCGCCGGGATGCTGGCGGCGATGAGCGCCACGGCTACCGCAAGTGCGGCAATGACAGTGGTGTTCGGCTCGAGAATGGTGAGCACAGTGGCTGGGACGAGGATCAACGCCATCGCGATGGCCGCCACCACCGCATACCGTCGGCCCAGATCGCGGAACAGGGCCACCCGCCCGGCCGCCTGGAGAGCCGCTTTGCTGCTGCGCGACACGACGAATACCGTGGCGAAGCCGCCCACCCAGGCACCAACGCCCAGCGTCAGCACCGAAATCAGGAGTTGCTCCACGCGCCCAGTGTATTGCGGCGCTCCGGGTCAGCCGGCCAGCTCATCAGGAGACTGGATGTTCTGCCGCGCCTTACACCCATGCCGCCCCCGCGTCTTTATCAAGCGTGTTGTTGTCGAGCCGATCACGACGTTAGCCAGCGCATCTGAGTGCTCCATGGAATCCTCGCGTAGCCGCCATCGCCACGCGTACACTCGCCCGCGAGTGAAGGGATGACGGCATGTGGGTTGGGGCGATCGAGTTCGACATCCTGCTCGGCGACGTGCACTCGCTTAAGGAGAAACGCTCCGTGGTGCGGCCGGTGATCGCGGAGGTGCGCCGACGGTTTGAGGTGAGTGTCTCCGAGGTGGGCAGTCTCGACCTGCACCGTCGAGCAGCGATCGGTGTCGCCGTTGTCGCCGCTGACGGCTCGCGCGTGGTGGAGGTGCTCGACCAGGTTGAACGGATGATCGCCGAACGGCCCGAGATCGACCTGCTGTCGGCGCGGCGCACCATCCACTCCAGCGACGACTGAATCTGGTCGGGGTATTGACCGCTGGCCGGTGGAGGCGTATCTTCTTGTTATCAACCAATTGGTTGATAAAGCGATAGGTTGATAATGACTGAGACGGACGCCTCTGAGGCCCAGCTGGACCGGGCCTTCCTGGCGCTTGCCGACCCGGTACGACGCAAGATCGTCGCCCGGCTGTCGACCGGTCCCGCGACGGTGAACGAGCTCGCCGAGCCGTTCCAGATCACCAAGCAGGGTGTTTCCAAGCACATCCAGGTGCTCGAGGCAGCCGGGCTGATCAGCAGGAGTCGTGACGCGCAGACCCGCCCGTGCCACCTCGAGCCGCTTGCGCTGGAGGCACTCACCGAGTGGATCGACACCTATCGCCTCGTCGCCGAGGGCCGATTCCGGCGCCTCGACAGCCTGCTCGAAACGATGAAGGAGAAGGAAAGATGACAAGCACCAACCCCACCACCATCACCATTCCCGACGGACTGCCGTTCATCGACATCGTGCGTGAGTTCGATGCGCCGAAGGATGCCGTGCGCCGCGCCTACCTGGACCGGGACCTCATCGCCCAATGGCTTGGCCCACGCGGCTACGAAATGGAAGTCAATGAGTGGAATGGTGAGACCGGCGGACGCTACCAGTACACGCACCGCGACCCGGAGGGCAACGCCTACGGATTCAGCGGCGTCTTCCACTCGGTTTCCGGCGACACGCTGGTTCAGACCTTCGAGTTCGACGGATGGCCGGGGCACGTGAGCCTCGAATCCGTCACGTTTGAAGACCTGGGCGACGGGCGCACGCGCATCGTCAACCACTCCGCCTACCAGTCGGTCGAAGACCGGGACGGGATGGCGGAGTCCGGCATGGAGAAGGGCATCAACGAAGGGTACGAGCGCCTCGACGAGTTGTTGAAGAGCAGCTAGCCGGCGTCTTCGGATGCGATCGCCCGTTCGATCGCATCCACTGACGCCGCCACGTCGTCGGCATCCGTCGACCAGTTGCTGACCGAGATCCGCAGCACATCGCGGCCGGCCCAGTGCGAGCCGGACATCCAGGTGGTGCCGTCGGCCAGCAGCCGCGCGGTGATGCTGCGGGTTCTCTCGTCGGAGCCGAAGCTCAGGCACACCTGGGTGAAGACGACGTCGTTGAGGACCTCGACCCCGGGAAGCCGGCCGAGCGTTTCCGCGAACTCCTGGGCGATCTCCACCATGCGGTCCACCATGCCGACCACCCCGGTGCGTCCGAGAGCGCGCAACGCCGCCCAGACCGGCACGCCGCGAGCCCGCCGGGAGAACTCCGGCACCTTCTCGAACGGGTCGCCGGGGCCGCTGTCGTCGGTCACCAGGTAGCTGGTGTGCGTGGTGAAAACCGACCGAACGACATCCGGACGCGCCACGATCGCCACGCCGCAGTCGTACGGGACGTTCAGCGTCTTGTGTGCGTCGGTCGCCCAGGAGTCGCAGGACTCCAGCCCGGACAGCTGCGCCCGGTGGGTGGGGCTGGCGGCAGCCCACAGCCCGAAAGCGCCGTCCACGTGGACCCACGCGCCATGCTCGTGAGCAAGCGCTGTCGCTTCGGCAATCGGGTCGAACGCGCCGGAGTGCAGGTTGCCGGCCTGCAGGCAGACAATGCTCGGCCCGTCCGCCTTGCTGAGCGCCTCGGCCAGCGCGTCGACGACCAGCCGCCCCTGCGCATCCGCCGCCACCACGGTCGGCTTGCCGAGCCCCAGGTACTTCAGGGCGAGGTCGACGGATGCGTGACGGTCGGCACCCACGAGAACGGTCACCCTGGGTGCGCCGGTCAGACCGTTCGTGGTGAGGTCCCAGGCCGCACGGTCGAGCACATCCTGTCGCGCCGCTGCCAGGCCGACGAAGTTGGCCATCGTGGCACCGGTGGTGAAGCCGACATCGCAGCCGGCTGGGAGCCCGAGCAGGTCGAGCAGCCAGTCGCCGGCATTCTGTTCCACGGCTGCCACACCTGGAGTGGCAAACCGGAGTGCCGTGTTCTGGTCCCACGCACTCACCAGCCAGTCGGCGCCGAGTGCGGCAGGCAGGGTGCCGCCGATCACCCAGCCGAAGAACCGGCCGGAGGGCATGGCCATCAGTCCTGGCTCAACCCGCCGGACCAGCTCATCGACCACATCGACAGGGTCTGCGCCATCCTCGTGGAACGGTTCGTCGAATTGCGTCGCCAGTTGGTCGGCGGTCAGCTGCGGCCGAACCTCTCGCGACGGCATCGACGTAAGCCATTGTTCAGCGTGGTGGTGCGCTTGATTCAGGGCCCGGGAATAGTCATCCGGTTCGGCCGACATGGCTCATAGCGTAGACCCGTGCATCCCGTGACAACAGGGTCGACTTCTAGTCGCCCCCCGCCAGTTCGCGTGCCTGCCTCAGCCAGTCGTCGAGCACTTCACCGTCGAACCCGTCGCTGTCGGCGATCTTGAGCGTCGCCATGTCGGCTGAACCGCTCGGCACCAGCGTCTCGGTGTCGTCGTTGATCGATTGCCCTCGCCACAGCATGAAGGTCACATAGTTCGGGAACGCCTTGAAGCCCGCCACTGGCGTCGTGCCCATCATCCACACCGGATGCCCGTGCCAGACCTGGCCGACCGCATCCGGCAGCCCGGTGTCGAGGTGCGCCCGCAGTGCCGCCGCAATGACGTCGTTGGGGGCGTCAAGCCCCGCGATGTACTCGTCGATTGTCGCCATTGTGTGCCTCCCGAAAGTAGTCCTGCCATCCTCACGCACAATGCCGTCGGTGCCAACCGTGTTCGTGCAGCCGTGGCTGCGGCGATAGGTTTGCCTCGTGAATACGAACAGCACGACCTGGCAGCAGCGAGCGGATGCGCTCTGGGCACTCATCGACAGCTACGAGCCGGACGCCTTCGTGCTGGAGATGACTCGCCTGGTCTCGGAGCGACCGGCGGATGATGCGGTCGCGGCCCACGAACTCGGTGGCGCTTACGACTCCACCGGTCACAGCGACCTCGCCGTGCCCCACTACCGTCGTGCTCTGCAGCTGGGACTCGACGGGAGCAGGCATCGCCAGGCGGTGATCCAGCTGGCCAGTTCCCTGCGGAACCTCGGCCAGGCATCCGAAAGCGTCTCGCTGCTGGAGGAAGAGCGCGACGCCCGCACCGACGAACTGGATGATGCCGTTCGTGCGTTCCTCGCGTTCGCGCTCATCGACGTCGGCCGCGAACGGGAGGCTGCCGCCATGGCGCTTGCCGCGCTGGCCCCCCACCTGCCCCGCTACCAGCGCTCCGTGACCAACTACGCGCAAGCACTGCTGCCGGAGTAGCCGAAAAGCAGGAGAAACCGCACGCCACTCGCAAAAAACTCCCTCATACCGTGCGAGTCGCACAAAAGGTCCCTCAAAGTGGCGGGCAAGCGAGCGGATGTGGGCTCAGGCGGCGACCACCCGAACGGGCAGCGACGCCACGCCCTTCAGCGTGTTGTGGAGGTACGGAACCGGCTCACCCAGGCGCTCGATGCTCCTCACGCGAGTCGCGAGGGTCGTCAGCACGACGTCCATCTCCAGTCGCGAGATGGGCTGGCCGACGCATTGGTGGATACCCATCCCGAAAGCCAGGTGCCCGCCGGCCTGCCGGTCGATGCGGTAGCTGTCGGCATCCGCCCCCCACTGCTCGGTGTCGCGGTTCGCCGCACCCGGGAACACCATGACCTTCTGATCCTCTTCAAGGCGGATGCCGTGGAACTCGACCGCGCGCGAGGTGGTGCGGAAGAACGACTGGAACGGCGATTCGAAGCGCAGCGCCTCATCAATCGCGAACTTCATCATCGACGGCTTCTCGTGCACGGTGCGCCAGGCGCCGTCGGTTCCGGTGAGGCTTCGCAGGGTGTTGCCGATCGCCAGCGCGGTCGTGTCGAGCCCGGCGGAGAGCAGGGCGCGCACCAGCAGTGCCGCCTGGTCTGCGGTGATGGCGCCGGCGTCCGCATGCTCCCAGATCTTCGCGCCCAGTCCGTCCGGATCGAGGTTGTCGCGTGCACAATTCGCCATCACCCAGTCCCTGGTGCCTTCGCCCTTCTCGAAGTAGTGGCGGTAGCGATCGTCTTCGGGCCCGAAAGCGCTGAAGTTCATCGCGCCGTGGGGGAGCAGGTTCTCCATCCGCCCCTCGCGCGGGATGCCGACCGCGTCGCCGAAAGCCCGGATGGGGAACACTTCGGCGAGTTCGGTGACCGCGTCGAACTCGCCCTGGGCTACCAGGCGGTCCACCAACTCGTCGGCGAACTCCTGGAACTGCGCGCGCAGGGCACGAACGCCACGCGGCGAGATCACGTCGACCATTGCCGTGCGCATCTGCCCGTGGATGGGCGGGTCCGACTCCAGGATGCCCTGGGGTCGCCAAGCAGCCTCATGATGCAGGTTCTTCGGCCCGACGCCCGCGCCATTGATGAACGTTTCATGGTCGACCAGGATGTCGCGCACCAGCTGGTGCCGGGTGAAGGCGAGCACCTTGTAACGCTCCAGCCAGACGGCCGGGCCGGCCGCGCGCATCCGCTCGAACAGCGGATAGGGGTCGGCAAGATTGGCGTCGGAGTACGGGTCATCGGGGAACGAGGGGAGATCCGTCATCGCTGGTCCTTTGCCTTGGGAAGGGCCTTCACCGTATCGAGCGACGGGAAATCGACGCGACCCAGGTTCTTGCTCTGTGAGAATGACGGTTGGATGCTGCCCGCTGAGTGGCGGACCATGTGGCTAGCAACAACGCGGCTGGCGACATGTGGCTAGGACAATGAACCTGGAGGTGCCCGGTGGACTCATCCCTTGAGCGCGGACTGGCGCTGCTCACCGAGATCGCCGCATCGGGCGAACACACGGCGGCGTCGCTCGCACTCGCGGTCGGCCTGCCCGTCAGCACGACCTACCGCTACCTGCGGGTGCTGCGCGACGGCCAGTTCGTCCGCGAACACCGCGGGCGCTACGAGGCCGGCACCGCGCTGGTCGGGCTCAGCGGGCGCCATTCCGCACAGTCCTACCTTGCCGAGGTCGGGCCGGCAGTTCTTGCCGCGCTCGTCGAAGAGATCGGGGAGACCGCGGTGATGATCGTCCGGGTCGGCACCCGTGCGCTCTGCCTGCGGCGCGCGGAGCCCGACAAATCGCTCAAGTACACCTTCGCGATCAACCAATTGCTGCCCCTTCACGCCGGCGCCGGCCAGCGCACGCTGCTCGCCTGGGCACCGGATGCGGTGATCAAGCAAGTCCTCGGTCGCGAGCTGGAGCGCTTCACCGACCGCACCCCGACTGCCGAGCAGTTGAGGCAGAGCATCCCCACCATCCGCCGTGTCGGCTGGGCCCTGTCCCGTGGTGAGTTCGACGCCGGGGCGGTATCCGTTGCCGTGCCGGTGCTTTTCGGCGGGGAAGCGGTCTGTTCGCTCAACGTTGCCGGGCCGGAGGCGCGGTGCGGCTCGCGTGAATGGGTGAAGAACACCGTGCAGGTGCTGCACTCTGCTGCTGCCGACCTCACCGACGCGCTCGGCGTGTGGGCGCCAGCCAGTCAGGTCGGCTTACAGGCGCCACGTGAACAATCAAGCGTCCAGAACAAGGAGATCGCATGACCCAGCAACCCGTCCTCTTGATCGGCGATGACGACGCAAGCCTCGGCGATCTCGTTGATGTCGCCCGCCACCGCCGGCGGGTCGCGCTTGCTCCAGGCGTTGCCGAGCGGATGGCGCCGAGCCGGGAGTGGATCGACGGAATCATCGACGGGATGGCCGCGGGCAAGGAGACGGCGCCGATCTACAGCATCAACACCGGCTTCGGCTCACTCGCCGGCCGCCGGGCATTCGACAACCCGGGGGATGCGGCTGAACTCAGCCGCCGCCTGATCCTCGCCGACGCGTCCGGCGTCGGCCGCAACGTCGACGAAGAGGTCGTGCGCGCCACCATCTTCATTCGGATCGTCAGCCTCACCCGCGGTTACTCCGGCATCCGACCCTCGCTGGTGCAGGGGCTGATCGACATGCTCAACCACGATGTGTTCCCGGCGGTGCCGGAGTACGGTTCGCTGGGCGCCAGCGGCGACCTCATCCCGTTGGCCCACATCGCCATCGTGCTGACCGGCCCGCCCAGCGGCGAGGACGACCCGCTCGACTCCGGCGAAGCCTTCGTTGACGGTCGCATTGTCTCTGGCGTCGAGGCGATGGCGCACGCCGGGATCGCCCGCATCCCGATCTCCGCGAAGGACGGCCTTGCCCTGCTGAACGGCACGTCGTTCTCGGCCGCGCAGGCAGGGCTGGCACTCTGGGACGCCCGGATGCTGCTGGAGACCGCGACCATCACAGCAGCCATGTCGATCGAAGCCCTTCGCGGTTTCGGCGACGCCTTCATCGACGAACTGCACCAGGCCCGGGGACAGCAGGGGCAGATCGCGGTGGCCACCCGCATCCGCCAGCTGCTGGAAGACAGCCAATTGGTGACCGGTGATCGCGACACCGACCCCGACCGCCAGCCGCCGCAGGACGCCTACTCGCTGCGCTGTGTTCCGCAGGTGTTCGGCCCGGTGAAAGACACCCTCGACTTCGTCACCGGCATCATCGAGACCGAGATCAACGCGGCAACCGACAACCCGCTGATCTTCCCGGACCTGCCGAGCACTCGCACGCTCAAGGCGGTCTCCGGCGGCAACTTCCACGCCGAGTACGTGGCATTCGCGGCCGACTTCATCTCCATCGTCGTCACCGAGATCGGCAACATCACCGAGCGGAGGCTGTTCCGCCTCGATGACGGAACGCTGAACCGTGGGCTTCCGGACATGCTCATCGCCAGCGAGCAGGTCGGCCTGGACTGCGGGTTCATGCTGCCGCAATACCTGGCGGCCGCGCTCGTCTCCGACTGCAAGACGCTCGCCCACCCCGACAGCGTCGACTCGATCCCGACCAGCGCCAACCAGGAGGACCACGTCTCGATGGCGAACAACGCCGGTCGGCACGCGCGCACCATTGTCAGCAACATCCAGCAGGTCGTCGCCATCGAGTACCTGATGGCAGCGCAGGCGCTGGAATTGCGGCTGATCGAACGCGGAGTGGGTGCGGATGCGATCGGTACGGCTAGCCGCGCGGCGCTGCGGCTGCTGCGCAGCACCCCGTCGAGTGACGGCCGGCCGAACGGGCATCTGGTTCGCGATGCGGTGCTCTACCCGCGCATCCGCGCTGCGGCGACGCTGGTGATCGATGGCGCTGTCGTGCGTGAAGTCGACCGGGCGATTGCTGCGGTGCAGGCGTGAGCATCCAGCTGCGGGTGTTGCGGCGTGAAGCAATCGCCGACCGGGTTCTCGCGCTGACACTGGAAAGTGCTGACCGCACCCCGCTGCCCGAGTGGACGCCCGGTTCGCATATCGACCTCACGTTTCCCGGTGGGATGATCCGGCAGTATTCGCTCTGCTCCGACCCGGCTGATCGCAGCAGCTGGCGCATTGGGGTGCTGAGGGAACTGGCGGGCCGCGGCGGCTCGGACACCGTCCATGACTCGGTACAGGTCGGCGACACCCTCAGTGCAACCGGTCCCAAGCACAGCTTCAGGTACAGCGCCCCGGCATCTGATGTGCTGTTCATCGCCGGTGGTATCGGCGTCACGCCGATACTCCCCATGGTGAAGGCGGCAGAGCAGGCGGGGATCACGTGGCGGATGCTCTACCTCGGGCGCAATCGGGAGTCGATGGGTTTCCTGGATGAGCTGGAGCCGTATGGCGACCGGGTCACCGTGCACACCAGCGACAGCGGCGGGAGGCTTCCGCTGGGCGCAGGCATCGCCGCCTTCGGGCTGATCGATCCGGAGATCTACGCCTGTGGCCCGGCCCCATTGCTGGATGCGTTGGGGGAGTGCTGGCCGGCAGCGCGCCTGCACGTCGAACGGTTCACCGGCGACGGGAACGGCGCCGAGGACTCCGATACGGCGTTCATCGTCGAGACCAGCGACGGAACCGAGATCGAGGTGGCCGCGGATGAGTCGATCCTGGCCGCGATGATGCGCTGCGGCGTTCCGGCCCTCAACTCCTGCCAGGAAGGCATCTGCGGCACCTGCGAGACGGTCGTTGTCGAGGGAACGCCACTCCACCGGGACAGCCTGCTGAGCGACGAGGAGCGGGCCAGCAACGAGACCATGATGATCTGCGTCTCGCGGTGCATCGGAGACCGTCTGGTGTTGGAGCTCTAGGGCGCTTTAACGAAAGAAGAAGGGCGTTTTCACACCCTTCCATTCTTAATTTATAGCTGACAGGGGGGCTTGTGGCAAGGCCCCCCTAGTACCGCAGAATTGTCCGTCGACGCCGGAATCGGGCAATTGGAGTGGTGAGATGCGTGCAGGTGTAAACCCCATGATCGATAGGGTCTTCGAGCTTCCGGAACGCCTCGCAGCGAAAGATGACCCGAAGCTGATTGCCGCCGACGAGCAGCATTTCGTGGCCATCGCCACGAGCCTCGAGCAGGCGATCGCCGAGCTATCCGACCGCCTGGGCGACGTGCGTAAGCAGCCGGGAGGTACCGGCCAGGCAGCGCTTGAGCGGGACCTGGACATCCACCGGATGACGGCCAGGCTCCGAGCGCTGCGCCGCTTCGGCCTGGACCTGTGCCTCGGGCGCATCGTCGATGCAGCCGGCTCCGAGCCTGTGTATGTGGGGCGACTCGGACTCACCGACCGCGATGGCCGCCGATTGCTGCTCGACTGGCGTTCCCCAGCGGCCGAACCGTTCTTCGGGGCGACGCACGCCAACCCGATGGGGCTCGCGAGCCGCCGCCGGTATCGCTGGACGGCTGGCCGGATCACCGACTATTGGGACGAGGTGTACACGCCGGACGGGCTCGGCGGCAACGCCGCACTGGACGACCAGTCCGCCTTCATCGCGAGCCTCGGAAGCAACCGGTCGGATCGGATGCGGGATGTGCTCGGCACCATCCAGGCAGACCAGGATGCGATCATCCGCGCCGGGTCCCGTGGTGCTCTCGTCGTCGATGGGGGCCCCGGAACAGGAAAGACTGTGGTCGCGCTGCACCGCACCGCCTACCTGCTGTATTCGGATCCGCGCCTCGGGCACCGCCGGGGCGGGGTTCTCTTCGTCGGACCGCACCAGCCGTACGTCGACTATGTCTCCGATGTGCTGCCCGGGCTGGGCGAGGAAGGAGTGGAGACCTGCACGTTGCGAGACCTGGTGCCTGGAGGCGCCACCGCAACGGTCGAAACCAACCCCGAGGTGAGCCGCCTCAAAGCATCGGCGGCCATGGTGGGGGCGATCGGGGCGGCCGTCAGGTTCTACGAGCAGCCGCCGACCCAGGGGATGACTGTCGAGACGCCGTGGTCGGATGTCTGGCTCAGTACTGAGGAGTGGGCCGAGGCGTTCGACGCGCCAGAAGGCGGTACTCCGCACAACGAGGCGCGCGAGCAGGTCTGGGAAGCGCTCATCGACATCGCCGCCGACCGGTTCGATGAAAATGAGGTACCGCCGCACCTGCTGCGCCGGGCCCTCGCGCAGAACGAGGAGTTGAGCCGGGCATTCACCCGCGCGTGGCCGCTGCTCGACCCGGCCGGTGTGGTCACAGACCTCTGGTCGGTGCCCGCCTACCTCCGGCATTGCGCCCCGTGGCTCACCGCCGAGGAAGTTGGGCAGCTGCAGCGTCGTGACGGAAAAGCGTGGACGGTGTCCGACCTGCCGCTGCTGGATGCGGCACGGCAACGGATTGGCGATCCGGGCGCCTCCCGTCGCAAACGGCAACTCGAGGCGGTGGTCGCGGCCGAGCGGGAACGGATGGACAGGGTCGTCGACGAGCTGATCGCTGCGGAGGCGCACGACGACGGTGAAGGGTTGATGACGATGCTGCGCGGTGAGGACCTCCGCAACACCCTGGACGACGAAGCCGCGCTGCCCGCCACCGACCCTGACCTGCTCGCCGGACCATTCGCGCACGTCGTCGTCGACGAGGCGCAGGAGTTGACCGACGCGGAGTGGCAGATGCTGATCATCCGCTGCCCGTCACGGAGTTTCACCATTGTCGGTGACCGGGCGCAGGCACGGCACGGGTTCACCGAGTCGTGGGAGGAGCGGCTGGGGCGGATTGGGCTCGACCAGTTCACCGTGGCTTCGCTGAGCATCAACTACCGCACGCCAGAGGAGGTCATGGCAGAGGCGGAGCCGGTGATCCGGGCGGTGCTGCCGGATGCCAACGTGCCCACCTCCATCCGCAGCAGCGGAGTTCCCGTCAGGCACGGGTCGGTTTCCGAGTTGGGTATCATCCTCGACGCGTGGCTGGCCGAGCACGCCGAGGGTGTGGCCTGCGTGATCGCCGCCGGCGACCCGCTGCACGACACGCTCCCATCGCGCGTTCGCATGCTCACTCCGGAGCTGTCGAAGGGGCTCGAATTCGACCTGGTCATCCTGATCGACCCGGAATCGTTCGGCGACGGCATCGAAGGGGCAGTCGATCGCTATGTCGCGATGACCCGGGCGACCCAGCAACTGGTCATTCTGACCTGATGGCGGGTTACCCTGTACCCATGAGTTGGCTCAGGCAACGACTCGTCATCATCATGACGCTGTCGTTCCTCGCGCTCGTCATCGCGCAGGCGGAACCTTCCGGACTGCTGGCGGCCGGCCTCGCTACCATCCTGGTTGCGGCAGCATTGAGCGCTCGCCACGCCGCCGTCGCGGTGCGATCCCTGGAGCTCACCGTTGGTTCACGCGCGCGGGAGCACCGCGAGGTGCTCAGCGTCATGCCGGAACCACGGCACCCGAACACGGCGGGCCGACCCCGCACCCGAGCACCCGCGCAGCCGCCTCCGGCCGCGTAGAACCCACCGCTCACCCAGTCTCCACAAGACGGAGAGTCTCCACAGACGGGAGCGGATGCTTCGCGGCCAGCAGGCCACCAACATCCGCTTCGACTGCAAGGACTTCTCCCGTGGATTTCTATTCGTTCGCCCCGATCGCTGCCGTGCTCGACACGGCATATAACGCCGTCACCGCGCTCATCACGCTGCTGGACCCGATCACCGGTGCCGCCAGTGCGACGGCCGCCATCGTGCTCATCACCCTCCTCGTTCGCACCGCGCTGATCCCAGTCGGCGTGTCTCAGGTGCGCGCCGAGTTCACCCGCAAGCGGCTCGCTCCCCTGCTGCAGGAGTTGCAGCGCAAGTACAAGAAGAAGCCGGAGGTGCTGCAGCGCAAGACGATGGAGTTGTACGCGGCCGAGAAGGCCTCGCCGCTGGCCGGATGCCTGCCGACGCTCCTGCAGGCGCCGGTGCTGTCCACGGTCTACGGCCTGTTCATCCTCGGCAGCATCAATGGCCACACGAACGCGCTGCTCAGTGAGCGGCTGCTCGGCGTTCCCCTGGGTGCGTCGCTCATCTCGGGGCCGGGGTGGCCCGGCGCACTAGTCTTCGCCGGGATCATGGTGGTGCTGGCTGTTGTCGCCTGGTTGTCGCGGCGCATCGCAGTGAAGAACGCACCGACTATGACGGATGCCGCTCCGCCCGCCCTGCAGAACCTCGCCGGCCCGCTCAGCTGGTTGCCATTCCTCACGGTGGTGTTCGCGGCGGTGGTGCCCCTTGCCGCCACGCTCTACCTCGCGTTGACAACTGCCTGGACCCTGGTGGAGCGGATCATCCTGAGGCGCCTGCTCGCGCCTTGAACCGTTCGGCCCACGGCGCTTCGAGCTGCGTGTGGCGCTCGTCCCAGTCCATGCCCGGAGTGCGTGTCGGGTCGGTGACCGATGACGGTGCTGCGCCCACCAGGTCATCGAGCTGTTCGAGGTAGGTCTGCCAGCCGGCCCCGTACCGCTCGTCGCGAACGCCTTCGTGCCGCAACACCAGGCGCGTACCATCGGCGACCGTGTCGAGGGTGACTCGCAGGGTGGTGGGCTCATCGCCGACGACGTGCCAGGAGGTGACAAAAGCGTGCGGAGGAGTGCATTCGGACACGGTTCCCGTGCAATACAGGTCGCCGGTGCTACGGAACACCCGCCAGGTGCCGCCGAGCTTCAGGTCGCCGACGTATGTCTCCATCCACCGCGCGATGCGGTCCGGGTCGGTTACCGCCGACCAGGCATCGTCGATGTCGGTGGCGAGTACGCGCTCGAATTCGAGGTCGACACCGTTGTCACGCGGCGTGATGCTGCCGAAGATTGTGGTCACGATCGTTCTTCCTTTCGATTCCTCTTGCCTCGAGCTATCTCGGTGTCGAGGGCGTCGAGGCGCTGGTTCCAGAGGGAGCGGTAGCGGTCGACCTGCCCCTGGAGCTGGTCGATCACCGCCTCCTCCAACCGGTAGATGCGACGGGCCCCAGCGGGGCGGGCACTGACGAACCCGGCCTCGCGCAGCACCCGCAGGTGCCGGGCGACAGCAGGTTGGCTGATGCCGAACTCCTGCTCGACCACCCGCGAGACGTCGCCCGCCGGCTGATCCTGTGCCGCGAGCAACTCGACCAGTCGGCGCCGAACCGGATCTCCGAGGATGTCGAGTGCGTGCATGCGAGAATCATATAACACGTAGGTTATAGCCACAAGTGTTTAGGCTGGGCGGATGATCACCGAGCACGCACTACTGCCCGTCAAGCCGGGCCTCGAAACGGAGTTCGAGGAGGCGTTCGCATCCGCTCGCCTCATCATCTCCTCGATGCCCGGATTCCGCGGTCTGACCCTGTCGCGGGGCGTTGAGAGCCCGAGCAGCTACCTGCTGCTGGTCACCTGGGACAGCATCGAGGCGCACGAGGTCGGCTTTCGCGGCTCGGGCGAATACCAGGAGTGGAAGCGGATGCTGCACCACTTCTACGACCCGTTCCCGGTTGTCGAGCACTACCGCCGGGTGGCCAGCGCGTAGGGGGGTCGAAGCTAGGGCATGATGAGGCTGTGCCACGTCATGTCATGTTCGGTCTCGGTGCCGGCGCTCTGTGGGGGCTGACCTTCATCGCCCCGGTGTTCCTCGGCCCGTTCACGACCCTCGACCTCACGGTCGTGCGCTACCTGATCTTCGGGATCGTCTCGGTCGCCGCGCTGATGGTGCTCCGGTTCAACCCGTTCAAGCGCCTGGATGCTCGGGGCTGGTGGCGCATCATCGGGCTCGGCCTCGCCGGCAACACCCTCTTCTACCTGGCACTGTCGAGCGGCGTCGCGTTCGCCGGCTCGGCGCCGGTCGCGTTGATCATCGGCACCCTGCCGATCGCCATGATCGTGGCGGGCAACATCCGCCGGAAGACGGTTTCCTGGGGCCGCCTCGCCGGACCGATCGCCGTGCTGGCTGCCGGCCTCGGGTTGACCGGACTGGCGGCGATGGAGGGCGAGGGCGGGGCGCCCGGTTCGCTCGTTCCGCTGGGGATCGTCCTGGGGCTGGTTGCCGTGTTCTCCTGGCTGGCCTACGGCATCGTGAACGCCGAATACCTGGTCGACAACCCGGAAACCGGCGTCATCCTGTGGACCAGTCTCACCGGGATAGGCACGCTGATCACGGTGCCTCCACTGGTCATCGCAGCGATCGTGGTGGGTCGCGTCGAACCGGTCGTCGCCGGCGATGTGCCGGTGCTCCTGTTCTGGGGACTATTGCTCGGACTCGGCTCCACCTGCGTGGCAACCTGGCTCTGGAACAAGGCCAGCTCCGGCCTGTCCACGACGGTGCTGGGGCTGCTGGTGGTGTCGCAGACAGTGTTCGCGATGATCTTCGTCTGCCTGCTCGAAAGCCGCCTTCCGACCCTGGCCGAAGCCGCGAGCATCCTGCTCATCGTGATCGGTGTCGGCTGGGGGCTCCGCGCTACGTCAGGGGCTGGGGTCAGCAGCGACGCTGCTTTCCGCTAGAACGACGGTGAAGGAAGAGCCCGTGGCCCGGGCCCTGCGGCCTAGCGCCGTTACGACTGCGGGAATCGAGGAGAAATCGGCGGCAAGCGCTCGAGAAGTCCTCGAATCCATGCGGATGCCGGATTCCTCCTGCCGTAGCGCTACGGGCGGAGCAGCACCTTGGTGGCCCGGCGCTCATCCATGGCGGCGTACGCCTCGGCCACCTCTGACAGTGGCAACTCGAGGTCGAAGACGCGCCCAGGGTTGATGGCCCCGGTGAGCACCTCTGGCAGCAACTCCTCGATGTAGCCGCGCACCGGGGCGACGCCGCCGTTCACACCGACGTTGTTGTTGAAGAGTCGACGTACGGGAAGCTCCGGTCCGCCGTTCGGCACACCGACGTAGCCGACCATGCCGCCGGGCCGGGCGCTGCGAATGGCCTGGTCCATCGACTCTTTCGTGCCGACGCACTCGAGTACGCAGTCGGCGCCGACACCGTCGAGCATGTCGTTGATCCGCTCGACACCCTCGTCGCCGCGCTCCTCCACGATGTCGGTTGCCCCGAACTCGCGGGCGATGACCTGGCGATCGGCGTGACGTGACATGGCGATGATGCGCGACGCCCCGAGCCGCTTGGCGGCGAGCACCGCGCACAGCCCGACCGCACCATCACCCACAACCACGACGGTGCTGCCGGTGGTGACGCCAGCGGAGACGGCCGCGTGGTGACCGGTGCCCATGACATCCGCCAGCGCCAGCACGCCTGGAACCTGGTCGTCGTCAGGCATGGTCGGCGTGGCGACAAGCGTGCCGTTGGCGTTGGGGACGCGGATGCGCTCGCCCTGGGCGCCATCGGCGAAGGCCCCGGACTGGTCATCCGACCCCCACCAGCCGCCGTTCAGGCATGATGTGGTGACGCCATTCCGGCAATTGATGCAGGTGTTGTCGCAGTGGTAGAACGGCGCTATCACGAAATCGCCGACCTGCACGGCCGTGACGTCGACACCGACCCGCTCGACGACACCGACGAACTCGTGACCGATTCGCCTCGGCGCGTGGACGGGCGTCACACCGCGATAGGGCCACAGGTCGGAACCGCAGACACAGGCCGCGACCACCCGCACGATCGCGTCACTGCCGGTGGCCAGCTCCGGATCGGGTACTTCTTCCAGGCGGATGTCCCGTTCACCATGAATCACCGTTGCACGCATGCACCCCAGCGTATTGCGGCAGCCCGTTGTGTGCTGGGGGCACGGCACAGGGACACCGCGCGGGCGCACGGCACCGGATGCCGCCAGCGGGCCAGCGGCATCCGGTGTCAGGTCGGCGGAGAACTAGCCGATCGCGTACCCCGTGCGCTTGGCGGCAACCAGCGCAAGACCGGTTCCCAGCATGAGCGCGATCCCCCCGATGAGCGGCAGGGTCTCAACCCCTGTTGCCGCGAGCATCATCGCCGGAGTCAGTGCTGCCGTCGCCATGAGCGGGGTGAAGCCACTCATGGCGATGTCGGTACCGGCATCCGTCACCGTACCTTCGTTGTCGACCGCGGAGTCAACTTCGACCGGGGCGAAGGCGTCCAGGGCGATGGCCCTGACCACCGGGCCTTCAACAGTCGGCTCACTCAGCAGGCCATCGTCAACGACGGGAGTTGCCAGCAGCCCGTCATTGATGAATCCCATCCGCACGATTGGTTCGCCGATCATGCCGTCATCGAGCAGCCCGTCGAACAGTCCGACTTCCACGAGGCCGTCATCAAGCAGGCCATCTTTGAGCAGACCATCCTCGAACAGGCCATCCTCGAACAGGCCATCATTGAGGATGTCCTCATCGAGGAAGCCGCCACTGAGGATTCCTCCATCGATAGGCGAGTCATCGCGGATTACCGCGACGTCATTGCCACCGACCATGATCGGCACATCGACGTCTGGTGCTACCTGATTGCCGCTGGCAATGCCGTCGTCACCCGTGGTGGTGGCGGCGGCGCCCTCGGTGTCCCCTTCGGAGGTGGCGCTTGTCTGCGTCCCGTCCGTGGAACTGTCGCCGAGGACGCTGATGGCATTTCCGCTGGCGACGATCGGCGCGACAACCTCCGGCATCACCTGGTTGCCACCGAGGATGGCGTCTTCACCGCTGGTCGTGCTGGTGGTCGCGGCAGCGTCGCTACCGCTTGGCGCCATCGTGGTGTCCGAACTCTCGCTGTCACCGAGAATCGAGATGGCGTTCCCGCCGATGGTCACCGGCAACTCGCCGAGGATCCCGACTTGGTTTCCGGATGCGACGCCGTTCTCACCTGAGGTGTCGGCAGCGTTCGCTGCCCCGGCGCCGAGGACGGTCAGGCCGCCCACGAAGAACGCTCCCCAGAGCGCTCGAGAAACTGCTTTATGCATGATTTCACTCCTTGAGACTGATGTGGTCATGCCCTCGCACGGCCTGCAGCCGTCGAGAGCGAGGTTCGTTTCCTGCGCCAGAAGGGCAGGGCGAACCCCATCAGCCAGGGGAGGTGTCGCTGTCGAAGGTGGGGGAGGAGGGCAGGGTGAAGTTCTCCCAGGCAGCGGATGCGCCGGCCGGCGTCAACGAGTCGACCGCCGTCGGCATCGCGGCGACCAGGGTTGGTGCACCGGTGCCCTGGTTCGGCGTGGACGGCGGAGCCGGCACGGGCTGCGTCGGCACCATCGGTTGCGGTGGAGCGTGATGGGAGCCAGCCGCGGGAACGTGTGCGGCCCCGGTATCGAGGGCAACAGACGTCAATGCCACCGCGACTGGCTCCGGCTGGTCCGCGACAACGGCTGAAGGCGCCGCCGCGGCGGGAATAGTGATGGATTCGCTGAGCTGGCTGGTGAGGCCGAGTGAGTCCGCCGAGTCGGCCACGACGCCGTTCAGTAGCTGCATCGTCTTCGCCACGATCGGAACCTCAAGAACCGGGGTGGCAACATCCGTCACCACTGGGGCGACAACATCCGCCGCAACGGGCTCGACTTCGTGCTCAGGTCCGATGAGCCCGGCCGGCAGAACCACCTCGTTGACCGTGGCGGCGAGCGTTCCGAGCAGCGAGCCCGTGTCCATGTCGTCGTTCGCGGCGGCCGGGGTGCTGCCGGCGAAGATGGAGAGCACAAGCCACACGAACGCGGCCAGCACGGAGAGGAGCAGGATTCGCCCGGCGGAGAGCACAGGCTGCCCAAGGTCCGGTTCCACGCTCGTCACCCCCTGCGCTTCGTCAACTGCGCCGATGCACCTGACCGTAGGCCGGGTAGACGGATCAGTCTATGATTTACAGGTTTTACTCAGTAAGGTTCGCCCAGTGAAACGAGGTGGCCTGCGCGGGCTTGGGGTATCACTGCTTACTGCTCCGGAATCCAGCTGGCGGCACGCACCCCCGCGCCGGTGAAGTTGTCGCAGCGCACGTACTGGTCGCCCACCCGCATGAGCAGGCAATTACCGGAACCGAGCGACGGCTGCGACTGAGTCGGTGATCCGGGGTGTTCAGCGGCGGCAACGGGTGCAGCGCTGCCGCCGACGATGAGGATGGCGCAAAGAACGGATGCTGTCCAATGGCCCTGCTTCGAGTGGTACATGATCGTGGCCTTCCGATAATTGAAAATTTGATCAGTTCAGGCTCCATCCGGTCGGGACCTGTTCACATCAGGCATTCCCCCTCAGATCCAGCGGGAGAACCCTCAGGTTGACCCGCCATACGCCCGGAACGGTGCAACACTGGATTGGTGGCCGCCCGTCCTGGCACAACCGGCCCTCTTCTGGTGGGGCGCTCCGAGGAGCTGGCCACTATCCGTGCCCTTGTGGACCGTGCCACCGCAGGAGAAGCCGGCGCGCTGCTGGTCTCGGGCGATCCCGGGGTGGGAAAGACCGCCTTGGTTCAGCAGGCGTGCGCACAGCTGCAGCCGGACACGATTGTGCTTTCCGGCGCAGCGTTGCCGTTGACGACCATGTCGGTTCCGTTTCTCGCCCTGCGGTCAGCGCTCCGTAATCGCGCGAGAAGTGATGGCTGGTCCTTTTTCCAGCCGGGCCAATCCTTGGTCGATGTTCCGATCCTGTTCGACGAATGGTTGGAGGATCGGTGCCGGGAACACCCTGTCGTTCTCGTTATCGATGACCTGCACTGGGCTGACCAAAGCACTCTGGACGTGTTGATGTACGTGCTGGCCGGACTAGAACATCGACGGTTGGCGGTGATCACCACCATGCGCGGCAGCGAGATGTTGGGTGACGGCCATCCGCTGCAGCGTTGGCTGGCCGACATCCACCGCCTTCCCCGCATCCAGCACCTGATGCTGGAACCCCTCGATCGGGTCGCGACCGATGCTCAGTTGACCGCACTCCTCGGCGTTCCGCACCGGTCGCTGGTGGAGGAGGTGTTCAGGCACACGCTCGGAAACGCCTACCTCAATCGCCTGCTTGTTGTCGGCGTCTCCCCGAGCGCGCGCCACCTGCCCCCTGGCCTGCCGGCAGACCTCAAGTCGGCGATGCTGCAGTCATGGCGCCGGCTGTCCGCCCCGTCGAGGGAAATTTCTCGGGTGCTGGCGGTTGGCGGACGACCATTGCACGCGAGTGAACTTGGCGACGTTGTTGGCCCGGCGGTCCATGGGGATGTTGTGGGGATGTTGCGCGAGGCAGCCGAGAACGGCATTCTCGATGTCGCGCCGGATGGCGCCTACTGGTTCCATCACCCGTTGAACGCCGAAGTGCTCGAACAGGGCTTGCCGGACGAGGAGCGCCAGCGATTGCATTCGGCATTCGCGGAGTATTCCGAGAGGCGGCTGACGACCGCCCCGGAACCGACCGTTGAGCTCATGGTGGCGCTCGCCGACCACCACGACCAGGCGCGGCACCCTGCCGAAGCGTATCGGTGGGCCTTAGCCGCATCCGCTGCCGCAGGCCGAGCGGGTGGGGTTGCAGAAATGCTCCGGCTGCTGAGGCGGGCGGTCGCGCTGAGGGACCAATTGCCGGAGGCGGCAGAAAGCAGACAGGAGCTCCTGCTCCGGTTGCGCGCGGCCGCCGCAAGAACCGGTGAGCATGTGGAAGAACTCAAGGCAATCGAGTCATTGCTGGATGGCCTTGACCGTGACGCACAGCCACTCCTGGCCGCCGAGCTGTTGGTCCGGCGGATGCAGCTTCGCTTTCTGAGCGGGCTCGCCTTCCTGGCACCGGATGAGATGCGCGAAGCTGTTCGGCTGGCCGCAACGGAGCCGCACAGCTGGCAGCACGCGCTGGCGCTGGCCGAATTGGCGCACGCCGAAAGCTGGGAGGACAACCCGGATGTGACAGCTCACGCCGAACAAGCGCTCGCCCTGGCCAGGGCCGCAGGCGATTCGCGCGCGTTGAGCTATGCGCTGACAACCAAGTCCGTGGTTGCGATACGACGCGGGCGAAGGCAGGAGGGACGCGCTCTCGCGATCGAGGCCCAGGATGCGGCTTTGCTGGTGGGCGAATATTGGGCATACTGCCACGCGGCAATCTGGGAAGCCAACGCTGCCGAGATGTGGCCGAGTCGTCTGTACTCCAACATGTTGCGCGGGCATCGCGAAGAGTTGATGGCGTTGGGTGCGCCACACACGTACATTGCCTTTCTCTCAGCCGCGGAAGCGGGCAGCTGGTTCAGCATCGGCGAATGGCGTGAATGTCTGCATCGCATCCGGGTCGTGCTTGGCTCCGATCCCGGGCCGCTTGCCGATGTCGCCGCTCGGCTGGCGGCGGCGCACCTGGCCGCATGGCAAGGACGAACGGTCGAGGCCGAAGCCCACTTGGCGCGCGCCGATGAGATTTTTGCCGAGAGCTCCTCCTTCGTCAATCTGGAGTTTGCCGCTTGCCGTGCGGAGGTCTGCCTGGCCGCGGGCAAGTCGGCGGAAGCCTTCGACGCCGCGATGGCCGGCGCAACATCGCCTGGGGTTGCACCGACCATGTGCGAATGGCTGATGCCCCTCGCAGCGCGCGCCATTGCCGATCAGGTGCAGACGGCCAATGACAATCGGCGTGATCCGGCCCCGCTGCTGGCACAGCTGGAGGACCTGCAGCGACGTTTCCCGTCGGTCATCCGGGATAACGATCGGACCACCGAGCTGGGGGAACGCCACATAGACGCGCTGAACCAGCTGTACGATGCCGAGGCTGGCCGTGCGCGTCACGATCCTGACAACGGCGCCCATTGGATTCGAGTTGCGGACGCCTGCCGGGTGGCGACGCTCGCCTGGGAGGAGGTTTACTCGTGTTGGCGGGCGGCCGAATCCGCGCTGGTCCATGGGCGAAATCGCCGTGAGCAGGCGGCATCCGTTCTCCGCAGGGGACTTGACCTTGCCGAGAAGCTACAAGCACGGGCGATTCAGTTCGAACTCGAGAACCTTGCCGGTACCGCCCGGATTCGCATCGATCGTGTGGCCTCGCTTCCGGTGCCACCGAACCAGCGCACAGAGCTTGCCGGGCTGACCACTCGCGAACGCGAAATCCTGGTCTACATCGTCGCCGGCCGTACCTACGGTGAGATCGCACGCGCGCTGGTGATCAGCGAGAAGACCGTCAGCTCGCACGTGTCCAACCTCCTGAGGAAGACCGGGGCATCCAACCGAGTGGATCTGTCCCGGCTGGCCTCCATCGGCAGCAGCAGGTCGACGAGAGACGCTGAGGCGGAGTGATGACCGGCCCTGTTCGGGTGGGGCGCTCCGAGGAGCTGGCCACTGTCCGTGCGCTTGTGGACCGTGCGATCGCGGGAGAAGCCGGCGCGCTGCTGGTCTCGGGTGACCCTGGGGTCGGAAAAACCGCATTGGTGCAGCAGGCGTGCGCGAGCCTCGACGCCGACGTTCTCGTCCTCCTCGGCGCAGCGTTGCCCATGACCTCCATGGCTGTGCCCTTCCTGGCCATTCGCTCCGCCGTTCGAAGCGCAGGCGGCGCGGGGAACTCGTTGTTCGGGGTGTCACAGTCCACATCCGACATTCCCGATTCCTTCGATTCCTGGCTGAGCAACCAGTCCCTTGAGCGCCTCGTAGTTTTGGTCGTCGACGACCTGCAGTGGGCAGACCAGAGCACTCTGGACGTGCTGATGTACGTGCTGGCTGGCCCCGCCGATCGCCGGTTGGCGGTCATCGCGACCATCCGTAGTAGTGAGGTAGGGGACAGCCATCCGCTGCAGCACTGGCTGGCCGACATCCGGCGCCTGCCTCGGATTGAGCAGCTGGCGCTCGGGCCGCTCGACCGTGCCGGAACGGATGCCCAGCTGACCGCCCTGCTCGGGGCACCCCACCAGTCGCTGGTGGAGGAAGTTTTCACGCATACGCGCGGCAACCCTTACCTCAGTCGCCTGGTAGTAGCCGGCCTTCCGCCCGGCGCGCGCCACCTGCCGTTTCCCTTGCCGCCAGATCTGAAATCCGCGGTCTTACAGTCGTGGCGTCGGCTGTCCGCACCAACCAGGGAACTTACTCGTCTTCTGGCGGTTGCTGGACGACCCTTGCGCGCGAACGAACTGGACGACGTCGCTGGCTCGGCTGCAGGCATTCGACGCGTATCGAGCATGCTCAGCGAGGGAGCGGAAAATGGCCTCCTCGATGCCGGTCCGGATGGAGCGTACTGGTTCCGACACCCGCTGAGCGCCGAGGTGCTCGAACACGGCCTTCCGGAAGACGAACGACAGCGCCTCCATTCCGTCTTCGCGGACTTCTACGAAAGGCGGCTGGCGGTAGCTCCGGAACCAACCGTCGAGTTGCTGGTGGCGCTCGCCGACCACCACGACCAGGCAGGGCACCTTGCTGAGGCCTACCGGTGGACGCTGCGGGCATCCGAGGCTGTGGGGCAAGTGGGCGGTGTGAGCGAGATGCTGCGCCTTTTGCGACGAGCCGTTGCCTTGAGGAAGGAGCTTCCGGAGGCGACCCCGAGCGAGCAGGAGCTGTTACTCAGGTGGAGGACGGCCGCCGCCGATGCAGGAGTGCATGAAGAGGAGCTTCAGGCGATCGAGTCGCTGATTGATGGTCTCAGCCCGGAGAAGCATCCGCTGGTTGTGGCCGAACTGCTGGTGCGGCGGATGCACCTGCGCTTTGTCACCGGGAGAGCGTTCATGAACCCGGATGAAATGAGTGAGGCAGTGCGTCTCGCGTCGGCGGTGCCACGCAGTTGGCAGCTCGCTCTGGCCCTGGCCGAACTTGCCCACGCCGAAAGCTGGAGCGGCGCCCCTGGTATGGCGGCGCACGCAGAGCAGGCGCTGGCCCTGGCCAGGACTGCGGGAAACCCTCGCGCACTGAGCTACGCGCTGTCTGCCAATGCTGTCGCGGCGATCCACCGCGAGCATGGAGCGGAAGCGCGCGCTTTCGCTGTCGAAGCACGAGACGCGGCCGTGCAGGCCCGTGACTACTTCGCCTATTGCAACGCCGTAATGTGGGAAGCCAACGGGCTGGAGACGTGGACCAGCCACCTCTACGCCGAGCTGCTGCGTGGGCATCGTGAAGAACTGACGACCCTGGGAGCGCCACACACCTATGTCGCGCTTCTCTCGGCGAACGAGGCGGCCAGTTGGCTCAGCGTCGGCGAATGGCAGGAATGCCTGCGTCGTCTTCGCGTCGTATTCGGCTCAGATCCCGGGCCTTTCGCCGATGTCAGTGCCCGGTTGGCTGCGGCACGGCTGGCGGCCTGGCAAGGGCGACTTGGAGAGGCTGAAGCCCACCTGGCGAGGGCGGACGAGATTTTCGCGGGGAGTTCCGCGTTCCTCAACTTCGACTTCGACGCGTGCCGCGCCGAGGTGTGCCTCGCCGCTGGCAAGCCGGAGGCCGCCGTCGAGGCGGCGATGGCCGGGGCAACCTCGCCGGGGGTCCCGCCGACGATGTGCGAGTGGCTGATGCCTCTCGCGGCGCGCGCCATCGCCGACCAGGTTCAGATCGTCAGGGATGCGGGAAGCGACCCCGCCCTCTTGCTTGCGCAACTGGACGACATCCTGGAGCGCTTCCCCTCCGTGATGCGGGATATCGGCGAGTCAACGGAGCTGTGGGATCGTCAGATCGCGGCACTTAATGACGTGTACGCTGCCGAGGCCGGTCGAGCGCGCCAGGATCCAGGCAACGGTGAGGGGTGGGTGCGCGCGGCAGAAGCCTGTCATGCCGCAACATTGGCGTGGGAGGAGCTGTACTCGTGTTGGCGTGCGGCCGAGTCTCTGCTGACCCGTGGACACCACGATCGTGAGCTGGCGGCATCCGCTGTTCGCAGGGGCCTGGACCTTTCTGAAGAGTTGCAGGCCCGGCCGATCCGAACGGCGCTCGAAGACCTGGCCATAAGCGCAAGAATTCGGATCGATCGGGTCGACTCGAACCTGAGAGTGGAATCGGGAACTGCCCTCGCGGGATTGACCCGGCGCGAACATGAGATTCTCGATCACATCGTCGCCGGCCGTACCTACGGCGAGATCGCACGCGCGCTGGTGATCAGCGAGAAGACCGTCAGCTCGCACGTGTCGAACCTGCTGAGGAAGACCGGGACGTCCAATCGAGTGGATCTGTCCCGGCTGGTCATGGCTGCCAGCCACCGCTCCGGGCGAACCTGAGGGTGCCGTCCGTCCGGGAATAATTGGGAAATGCAGCCCGTTGCACAGCTAGATGCAAACGCATTGAGTTGAACGGATGGAAGGCCGGGCATGGCACACCTCGAACTGGGACTCGACACCTTCGGCGACGTGACCGTCGACGCCGAGGGCAAGAAGATCTCGCACGCGCAATCAATCCGCAACATCGTTGACCAGGCGATTCTCGCCGACCAGCTCGGTGTGGACTTCATCGGAGTCGGCGAACATCACCGCGACGATTTCGCGGTGTCGGCTCCCGAAGTCGTGCTGGCCGCGATCGCCAGCCGCACCGAGCGCATCCGCTTGGGCTCAGCCGTCACCGTGCTGAGCTCTGACGACCCGGTGCGCGTGTTCGAACGGTTCTCGACGGTTGACGCCGTTTCCAACGGCCGCGCAGAGGTCATCATCGGTCGGGGCTCGTTCACCGAGTCCTTCCCGCTCTTCGGATTCGAACTGAGCGACTACCAGCAGCTGTTCGAAGAGAAGATCGAGCTGTTCAGTGAACTACTGAAGGGCGAGCCGGTCACCTGGACTGGCAAACTGCGTGCCGGTCTCACCGACCAGTCCGTATATCCGCCGATCGAAAACGGCAGCCTCAAGACCTGGGTCGGAGTCGGCGGCAGCCCGGAGTCGGTGGTGCGCGCTGCCCATTTCGGCCTCCCGCTCATGCTCGCCATCATCGGCGGCGACCCACTGCGATTCGCGCCGTACGTCGACCTCTACAAGCGGGCGCTCGGCCAGTTCGGGCGTGACCTGCTGCCCATCGGCGCCCACTCGCCCGGCCACATTGCCGCGACGGATGAGCAGGCGAAAGAGGAGTTGTGGCCGCACTTCAAGGCGAATCGCGATCGCATCGGGGCTGAGCGCGGATGGGGACCGATGTCCCGCGAGGAATACGAGAACGAGGCAACCAACGGTGCCCTCTTCGTCGGGTCACCCGCTACTGTCGCCGCCAAGATCGTGCGCGCGGCGCAAGGGCTCGGGCTCGACCGCTTCGACCTGAAGTACTCCAACGGCACCATGCCGCACGAGCAGCTGATGTCGTCCATCGAGCTCTACGGCCGCGAGGTCATTCCGCTGGTTCGCGAGCAGCTCGCCCGGTAGCCGGCGTCGGCGGGTACACGGTCTCTCCTCGCTCCAGCATGGCGACGAAGCCGGCGATCTTCTTCGCCCTGGTCTCGGCACGTTTCACGCTGTTGGTGCGGAAAATGATCGCAAAGCGGTTCTGGCTGTTCAGGGTCAGGAAGAAGGCGGATGCGGCCGGGCTCGCATCGATGGCGGCCTGCAGGTCATCCGGAACAGCATCGCCCTGGCCGTAGGCGGCGTCCCAGCGGCCGTCCGCCTTCGCCGCGTCGACCTGCGCGAGTCCGGCAGGCTGCATCCGCCCCTCTGAAACCAGGCGGGCCACGTACTCGCGATTCCGTTTCGACCAGACACTTCGCGGCTTGCGGGGAGTGAACGACTGGATGAAGAAGTCGTCATCGAGTGAGCTCGTCTGGCCGTCGATCCAGCCGAAGCAGAGCGCTTCGTCCAGGGCTTGGGCGTAGGAGATCCCGGGGAGGGCAGACGACTTCTTGACCAGTTGCAGTCGAACGCCGACCGAGTCCTGGCCCGCGTTCGCCAGCCAATCACGCCACTCCGCCGGCGTCTGGCAATAGAGCAGGGGCTTGTCGTTGTGGGCTACCACGGTACTGGCCTCTCGTCATTTGGCCGGTAGCTCTTGGAGCGCCCAGCCGTTGCCGTCCGGGTCGCTGAAGAATACGAATCGACCCCACGGGAACTCTTCCACTTCTCCCGCCGCGACGCCCTGTGACAATAGCTGCTCGCGCGCCGAATCTGCACTCGCAACCACCACCTGGATGCCTTGCTGGGTGCCGGGCGACATGGTGGTCATGTTGGTGTCGAGAACGATCGAGCAGGCCGAACCGGGGGGAGTGAGTTGCACGAAACGCAGGTTCTCGTCGACCGTTATGTCGTGGTCTGCGTTGAAGCCGAGCTTGCCGACATAGAAGTCCTTCGCCCGGTCGATGTCGGTGACCGGCACTGCGAGCAATTCGATTTTCCAGTCCATGATGGTTCTCCTTGTCTCTGTACCTTCACGGTACGGAGCGATGCGGACTGGATGTGTCCTCAATGGGAGACTGCTGGTTCGCTCGGTGAGACCTCGGAGAAAGCCTGTTCACGGGAGATCTGGAGCCCCGCGATACCGAAAGCGAACATGATCGGAAGGGCCGCGCTGCCCATAGACGTGACCTGGAGGATGCCGACCGCGAGCGGCAACTGCAGCGCGAGCAGCCAGGCGGTCGCGCGCGGGTGGAACCCCTTGAACAGAAGGGTGATCCCGAGAATCGTCGTGCCGAGGAGGATCACCAGGAAGCTGGGAATCGTCAAAGCGAAGGACACGTCGCCGATCAGGTTGTACGAGGTCCATTGCCCGAAGTATTGCCCGAAGGTCGCTACGGTGCCAACGGCGTAACCGGCGAGCACGATCCGCCACATGACCTTCTCGAAGCCGCGCGGGTGCCGGCGACGGTACACGACGACGGCGCACAGCGTGAACGCGATGAACGCGAACACCCAGATCTTGCCGTAGGTCAGGTATACCGTGTCGGCGGGGGCCCAGGTGAGCAACGGTGCCAATGCTGAAGACAGCGGCTCCGACCAGGCACTGATCAGCGGCGACTCCAGGTCTTCCTGGCCGTCCGCCGTGGCGTGACGGGCCAACGAATGCAACTGCCCGACCACGAGCCCGACCCACGCCATTATCCAGGCGGACCGGCCGATCGCCTTCTGTGCGTTCCGTGATGCAAACATCAGATTCCTCTCGTCGGACCGCCCACCACGGTCGGTGCCACTCACGCTAGGGAAGCGGCGGCCAGGAGTCGTCCACTCCACGGTCGAACACGTCTCCACCCCAGGGTTGACTCCCCTCCGTAGCGAAGGCAGTAGCCTCAAGCAATGACGAGGGCCGGCCTGCTGCGTGACGCTGCGCTCCCGGCTGCGATAGCCGTGCTCGGTGCGCTCGAGCTCGCCTACCTGAGAACGGATGGCTGGGCCTTCGGCATTGCGCTCGAAGTGGCTGCCTGCGTGCTGCTGGTGTGGCGGCTCAGCCACCCACTCGTCGCGTGCACTCTGGCCGCCGTGCTGGTGCTGCTGATGCCCTGGGTCGGGCCACAATTGAACGACCCGGCCACCCCCGTGATCATCGCAGCGGTCGTCGGCTACTCGCTGGCCCGAAGAGTGCGCGACTTGCGCGGCCTGATCGGCATCGGCGTGATGGCGTTGATGCTGGTGGTCGACTACGGCCTGGTCGACTCCCGGGAGCATGGCCCGTCCGATGCGATCTTCATCGCGGCACTCCTGCTGCCGCCTTATATTCTCGGTCGTCTCACGCGAAGGCTGGCGGACCAGGCCGAGCAACTGAAGCGCCAGCAGGAGCTGATCCGTGACGAGGCGGTGCGGGCCGAACGGGCCCGGATCGCCCGCGAGTTGCACGATGTGATCGCCCATTCGGTGAGCGCGATGGTGGTGCAGACGGCGGCGGCCCAGGACCTGGTGCACAGTGAGCCCGACCGGGCGGGCATCCTGCTTCAGGATGTCGCGGACACCGGCCGACGCGCGCTTTCGGAGACCGGCCGGCTGTTGCACGTGATCCGTGACGAAGCCGACGAGCTCGGGCTGGAACCGGCTCCCAGCCTGTCCAGACTCCCGGAACTGGTGGAACGCTTCCGCGACAACGGGCTGGCAATCGAGTGGGAGCTCGATGGCCCGATTCGCGACCTCCCCGCCGGCGTCGACCTGTCCGGCTACCGCATCGTGCAGGAGGCGTTGACCAACGCGTTGAAGTACGCGGCCGACCAGAAGGCCCGGCTGCGGGTGACGAGCACGCCGACTGTCCTCCGCATCCGCTCCTCGAACCTGGGAGGCGAGGGCTCCATCGGCGGCAGCGGATTGGGCCTGGTCGGCATGGCCGAGCGGGTGTCCCTGTTCGGTGGAACACTCAGCCACGGTGTGACAGGCGACGGACGGTTCGAACTCGACGCGACCCTCCGACTGTCGATTGGCGAGGAGACATGACCAGCGTGGTGATCGCCGACGATCAGGAACTGATTCGTTCCGGTCTCGCGCTGGTCTTGCAGACTCGCGGTTGCGAGGTGGTCGGGCAGGCATCCGACGGGCGTGAAGCGGTCGACGTGGTGCGCCGCACCCGACCAGATGTGGTGCTGATGGACATCCGGATGCCCGTTCTCGACGGCATCGCGGCGACCCGCGAGCTGACCGCGAGTGGCGATACCGCACGGGTGCTCGTGCTCACCACCTATGACCTCGACCGCTACGTCTACGGCGCCCTGGAGGCGGGGGCCGCCGGGTTCCTGCTCAAGGCGACGCCTCCCGACCGGCTCGTGGCCGGTATCGAGACGGTGGCGGCGGGAGAATCCCTGCTCGCCCCATCGCTGACCAGGCGCCTGATCGAGGAGCACGTACGTCGCCCGGCGCCGGTCGACGGCGTGCCGACGACGTTGAGCGGATTGACCGAACGCGAACTCGAAGTGTTCGAGCTGATTGCGCAGGGGCTCTCCAACGGGGAGATCGCTGCGGCCCTGGTGGTGGCGGAGGCCACCGTGAAAACCCACCTGAATCGCATCCTGGCCAAGCTCGGGCTTCGTTCGCGGGTGCAGGTCGTGGTGCTCGCCTACGAGAGCGGCCTGGTTCGTCCCGGCCGGTGACCCGGGTACTACAGGCCGCGGTCGACCATGTCCAGAAGGCGCTCGGTGGCGTGGGTCACCATGGCGTCGGTGAAGCCCCGCAGGGGTCCGTCGATCACCAGCATGCCGAGCCCGTGGACGGACGACCAGGCGTGCAGTTCCGCGTTCTCGCGGCGTTCGACGGGAAGCACGCCCGCCTCAACCAGTCGATCGAGGGCGTCAGCCAGGATCTGGAACGGCGTGCGTCCGTGTTTGCCCGCCTTGTCCGGGGTCGTCGCCTCGGTCAAGTCGTGCGGAACGGTGAACGCGGCGCGGAACAACCCCGGCTGCTCCCGCGCGAACGCCAGGTAGCCGGCGCCTGCCGCGCGAAGGTACCGGCGGGCATCCGCCTGGTCATCGCCGGTCAGGGGTGCGGATGCGATCGCCTCCTCCATGCGGTCTGCCGCCATCCCCTGCGCTGCAGCGGAAACCGCGTCGAGCAGGCCCTGCCGGTCGGCGAAGTGCCGGTAGGCCGCGTTCGGCGAGACCGAGCTTCGTCGGGTCGCCTCCCGCAGCACGACCGCGTCAGGGCCGCCCTCCCGCGCCATCTCGATGGCGGCATAGATGAGCGCCTCGCGGAGGCCTCCGTGATGGTAATGGTCCCGACTACCTGACAATGACAACTCCCCTCTGGACAGCATCCAATCATCGTGTCATTGTGGACAGCGTACACATGGAGGCAAGACTACAGAGAGAAGCACCCCGTGTTCACGACAACAAACGCTTTCAGCTCGTTCTCGGTGGACGACCTGGATGCGGCCAGGCAGTTTTACGGCGAGACCCTCGGACTGAAGGTGACCGACAGCGAGATGGGCACCATCGACCTCACGCTCGGCAACGGCGCCAGAGTGTTCGTCTACCCCAAACCGAACCACGAACCGGCGAGTTTCACCGTGCTCAACTTCGATGTCGACGACATCGACAAGGCGGTCGACGAGCTCAACGGGCGAGGTGTGACGACCAAGATCTACGCGGACGATGAGATACCCGACATGCCGAACGACGCCAAGGGCATCACGCGTGACGAGGAGAACTCGATGGCGATCGCGTGGTTCAAGGACCCGGCCGGCAACGTGCTCGCCGTGATGAAGACCAGCTGAGCCATCCGCACCCTGAATCGGAAATCGGGGGATACCCCGATTGCGATGACGGATGCGCCGTAGCAGGCTCGGAGCATGAACCTTTCACGACCCAGGACCGGCCGCGTCATCGCGGGCGTCTGCGCCGCAGTGGCACGCCGTTTCGGATGGAGCGTCACGGTGGTGCGGTTGCTGACCGTGCTCAGCATCCTGATCCCCGGCCCGCAGGTGATTATCTACATCGTGTTGTGGATCCTGATCCCTCAGGACCCCGCCTAGTCCCTCAGGACGCTCAGCGCGACGAATCGTCCCGGCGGATGGCGTCGAAGTCGATGTCGTCCGGGTCCACGTCGACGTCGCCTGAATCATCCGGCCCGCCGGTGCCCGGCAGCACCTTCACCTCGGCGTCATCGACCTCCGGGTCGGCTGTCGCCGGGCTGTCGGCCGGGTGCTTCTGACGCTCGCGCGTCTCGGTGTCGCTGGCCGGGCTGTAGGTGGTGTCCCGCTCGATGGATTCGTCTTCGCTGGGGTGCTCTTTCATGGACATGCCGCGAAGGTACGCCCGCCACCCGTGAAATGGCAGGGTTCACGGGTGGCGGTTGCAGCTTCGGTTTTCAGGCGCTAGTTACTGCGCTTGATCGAGCGGATGCCCACCGCCAGTCCGATGGCGGCCAGCCCGATGGCGGCGACGAACCCCCAGACCACGTCGATCGACCCGAGGTCGCCGGCGAACAGCGCCCGCTCTGCGGACACCACATAGGTGATTGGGTTGAGGGAGGCAGCAACCTGAATCCACTGCGGTCCGTCCTCGAGGGGGAGCAGCATGCCCGAGAGGATGAGCAGCGGAAAAATGGTGGCCTGCTGCACTGCCCAGAACATCCAGTCGCGGTTGCGGCTGGCCAGGGCCAGCGCGTAGCTGAGCGCACCGAAGCCCATGCCGAACAGTGCGATCAGGATGAGTCCGACCAGCATTCCCAGCGGGTGGACCGAGAATCCGAACGGGATGGTTGCCAGCGCGATCACCGCAGCCTGCACCATGATCGGCGCCATCTCCTTGAGCGCCCGCCCGATCAGCAGGGAAGAGCGGGAGATCGGCGCGACCAGGGTGCGTTCATGCGACCCGGTCTGCATCTCCATGAGCAGGTTCGACCCGGTCACGCCGGTGCCGAACAGCGCGATCATGACCAGGATGCCCGGCACGAACCATTGCAGCACTTCGCTGGCCGGCGCATCGGATCCGCCGATCAGCAACGGCCCGAACAGCCCGAGGAAGACCAGCGGTTGCAGCAGGCTGAAGATCAGGGAGAACGGGTCGCGCACGACCGGGCGCAGTTCACGCACGAGCACGTTGCGCGAGTCGCGGATGACGCTGGGTCGCGTGGTTGTTGTGGTGGTCATGCTGGCACCTCTTCTGTGAGCTGGGACTGGATGTGGGTCGAGTTGTCTCGGCCGCTGTCGTCCCGCAGGCTGCGTCCGGTGAGGGCGAGGAACACGTCATCGAGCGTCGGTTGCCTGAGCGCTGCCGTGGCCGCCGCCCGGCCGTCCGCGTCGAGAGCCCGAAGCAGGCTGGGCAGAAGCGCGTCGCCGTGGTCCACCGTGAGCTCGAGCTTGTTGCCGCTGTGGGTGACGGATGCGCCCGCAACACGGCTGGTCCCCTCGATGGCTGCCGCAGCATCCGCTTCGCTGGCGAAGCCGAGGGTGATCACGTCGCCGGCGAGCGTCGTCTTCAGCGCGGACGCGGTGTCGTCGGCGATGACGCGGCCGTGGTCCATCACCATGACCCGCTCGGCAAACCGGTCGGCCTCATCCAGGTAATGAGTGGTGACGAAGATGGTGGTGCCGTGGGTGCGGCGCAACTGGAGGATGTGCTGCCACAGGTTCTCGCGGCTCTGCGGGTCCAGCCCGGTGGACGGCTCGTCGAGAAAGAGAAGCTCGGGGGAGTGCAGCAACCCGAGCGCAATGTCGAGGCGGCGTTTCTGGCCGCCGCTGAGGCTGAGCACGCCTCTCTTGGCGAGTGGGGCAAGGTCGAGGGATTCGAGCAACTCGTCGGTGCGCTTGCGGGTCTCCGCCCGGCCCATCCCGTAGAAGGCGCCCTGGCTGATCATCTCGTCGCGCACCCGCTGGTAGTGGCTGGCGCTGTTGCCCTGGCCGATGTAGCCGATGCGGCGGCGCACCTCATCCGGTGCGGTGCGCACGTCGTGGCCGGCGACCGTTGCGGTGCCGGAGGTGGGTGGAAGCAGGGTCGTGAGCATGCGGACGCTGGTGGACTTGCCGGCGCCGTTCGGTCCGAGGAAAGCCACCAGTTCGCCGCGTTGCACGTCGAGGTCCAGGTCGCTGACGGCTTCGACGAGTTCCCGCTTGACGGTGAACTTCTTCGACAGGCCGCGTGCGGTGATGATGTTGTCGTTTGTCATGGGCGACAGGTTATTCGGCGATGAGGACAGCATCTGTCCTCAACGCGAGGAGAATATGCAACATGTCCGACACCACCACAACCTCCCGGGTGCTCGCGTTGCTGAACCTGTTGCAGACGCACCGGCACTGGTCGGGAACCGAGCTGGCCGCCAGGCTGGGCGTCACCTCCCGAACATTGAGGCGCGATGTCGATCGCCTGCGAGAACTGGGCTACCGAGTCGGGTCGGCGCCGGGGTCGGGTGGTGGGTACCAGCTGGAAGCCGGCGCGGCGCTCCCGCCCCTGTTGCTCACCGACGATGAGGCGGTCACAATGGCGATCGGGCTCCGCGTCGCCGCGACGCAGGGGTTGACCGATGGCCGGCTGACGACCCTCACGGCGCTGGCGAAACTGGAGCAGGTGCTGCCGTCCGCGCTCCGCTCGCGGGTGAACGCGCTGGCCGCCCACGTACAGCCGATGGTTCCCGACCAGCCGGCCGTCTCGCCGGAAGTCCTCGGCCAGCTGGCCCTCGCCTGCCGGGACCGCGATCGCATCCGCTTCCACTACACGGCCGGTTCCGGCGAGGAGAGTGACCGGCTGGTTGAGCCGCATTCGCTGGTCGCCTCGCAGCGGTACTGGTTCCTGGTCTGCTGGGACCTCCACCGCGACGATTGGCGCACGTTCCGGGTCGACCGCCTGGCCCGGTTCTTCAACACGCGCGTGCGCTTCGAGCCCAGGGAGCTGCCGGCAGCGGATGCCGCGGAGTTCGTGGCCGTCGCCGTGGCATCCGTCAGGCAGCCCTTGGAAGCCGATGTCGTCATGCGGCTGCCGATCGAGCAGATGACCGGCTGCTTCGGCCCATGGACGAGGGGTGCCGAGCCCGTCGACGAGCACCGCACCCGCTGGCCGATCGGCGGCCGCACGCCGCAGGAACTCATCGCCGCCCTGGCGTGGATTCCGGAGGATGTCGAGTACGAACTGATCGCAGGCGACACCACGCGGGCCTTCGTCGCAGAAGCGGCGAAGCGGATGCTTAATGCCTCCGCCTGATGTTACGATTGCCCGTCCGTGTTGACGCTGTACACATCGGTGGACGGCTTCACTAGCGGCTTCACCAAGAAGTGGGAAAACTCGTGCAAGACCAGCAACAACCCAGCGCCGCCATGCGCAGCCAGAGAGTACCGCGTGCGGTGCGACCGTTCCTCCAGCGGCAGTATCGCCTGCTGGTCGGAGCCCTGTCGTTCTCGCTGTTCGGCGGAGGAGTGTGGCTGGTAGCCGTCGTCTTCCAGGTGATCCGCCTCGACGGAGGGCCGACCGAGCTGTCTTTCGTCGCGCTCGCGGCCAGCCTGGGCCTGGTCGGAGCCGTGCTGATCGGCGGCGTCGTGGCCGACCGCGTCCCGCAGCGCAACGTGATGCTGGTCGTCGAGGCGGTGAAGGCGGTGAGCATCGGCGCCGCGGCGACACTCGCCATGCTGGGCGTGGTGCAGGTGTGGCACCTGGCCGTCGTCGCATTGGTCCTCGGCATCGTCGACGGGTTCTTCTACCCGGCGTACTCCGCCCTGCTCCCGTCGATCCTCCCGGCCGACGACCTGCTGGCCGCGAACGGCGTCGAGGGCGTTCTCCGCCCGGCCGTCATGCAGGCGGCGGGTCCCGCCGCTGCCAGCCTGGCCATCGGCTTTCACTCTCCAGCGCTGGCTTTCGTGGTTGTCGCCATCGCCAGCGCCTGCGCCGTCGTGTGGCTCGCCGTCATGAAACCGACCCCGGTGCGCCGGGAGCCGGATGCCGAGAAGCAGCATCCGCTTCGGGTGCTGTTCACCGACCTCCGCGGCGGATTCCTCTACATGGTGGGAACCCCGTGGCTGCTGGGAAGTCTGCTGTTCGCGTGCCTGCTCATCCTGGTGATCATGGGGCCGATCGAGGTGTTGCTGCCCTTCGCGGTCACCAACCAGACCGGGGGAGGAGCCGGAGCGTTCGCGCTCGCCCTGGCGGCATTCGGTGTCGGCGGGGCCGTCGGCTCGATGGCGGTGGCATCGCTGCCGCTACCGCGTCGCTACCTGACGATCATGCTTCTCGCCTGGGGAGCCGGGTCCATTCCGCTCGCCATCATCGGATTCACCTCCCTGCTCTGGGTAATGGTGATCGCCTTGTTCATCGTCGGTTTCACCTTCTCGGCTGGAAGCGTGATCTGGGGGACGCTGCTGCAACGCCGAGTACCACCGGCGTTGCTCGGCCGGGTATCCAGCCTCGACTTCTTCGTCTCTCTCGCCCTGATGCCGGTCTCGATGGCGCTGGCCGGGCCGGTCGGTGAAGGCGTGGGGATTCCGATCACCTTCGCGGTGGCCGGACTGGTACCGGTCGTGCTGGCGGTGCTCGCGATCGTCATCTTCCGCATGCCGCAGGACGAACTCGATCACCCGCTCGACCCCGAGATCGAGCCGGGGCCGCCGGCGCAGCCCGGAGCGCCGTTCACCGGATAGCCGCTACGTCCGTTCACTAGGATTCGGGCATGGTGAATACAGAGCATCCTGCTGTCCTCCGTGTGCGCGGTGCGCTCGCCGATCACGGGCTGGCGCCGCAGATCCGCTGGTTCGATGATGCGGCCACGACCGCGCAGGCTGCGGCGGATGCACTCGGTATCGAGGTCGGGGCGATCGCGAATTCGCTGATCTTCGCGCTCGATGGTGAGGCCGTGCTGGTGCTGACCTCGGGTGCGCATCGAGTGGACACGGAGTGGCTCGGACAGAAACTCGGCGGAACGCTCGGGAGGGCGTCCAAGGAGCTGGTGAAGGAGGCAACCGGTCAAGTCATCGGGGGAGTCGCACCGGTCGGGCACCCCGCGCCGCTGAGGACGCTGGTGGATGTGGCACTCGCAGACCATCCGGTTGTCTGGGCGGCCGCCGGGCACGCCCACACAGTCTTTCCGACCACCTTCGAGGAGTTGCTGCGGGTCACCGGCGGCGAGGCGACGGCGGTGACCTCCCCTGACGGTCCCCGCTAAACCTTGCTGTCCAGTACGTGCGGCGGGTCGACGATGTCGTCGTAGTCGCGGTGCTTGATGACGAAGGCGGAGAACATCGGGCACAGGGCGACCGCCCGCAGGCCGCTTGCCCGAACGTCCTCGAGGGCGAATCGCACCATCTTGGTGGCGAGCCCCTCTCCGGTGTGGGCCTCATCGACCTTCGTGTGCAGGAAGACCCGTCGATCCCCGTCGTCCCGGTAGTTGACGTGCCCGATGAGTTCGCCGCCGCTCCGCAACTCGTAGTGGTGGATGTCCGGAACGTGTTCGATGACGGGTTCGCTCATGATTCCATTCTTACCGCTTCCGGCTGAGCGCCAACAGGTGGGCGTCACCTTGGTAGATGGTCACAAGGCCACTCGCCTAGGCTCGTTTCGATCTCCATAGAGTGCGAGGGGTATGCCTACCTAGGCTCAGGCGTGCTGCACCCATTCACGTACTTCAACGACGAACCAGTGATCGCTGGCGACGGCTGGAGTCCGACCGACAAACATTGACGAAGGATGACAAATGCGCGCTCGATACACGCTTCCGGCACTCGTTGCCGTGGCAGCCCTCATGCTGACCGGCTGCGTGGACAACTCGGATCCGGATGCCGCAGGGCCGAGGGACGACTCCACCGCCGGCGAACTTGCTGTGGACGAGGCTGCGGCAGCCCTGTTGCCTGCCGAGGTCGCGGAGTCCGGCATCCTGCGCATCGGCACCAGCCCGAACTATGCGCCGAACGAGTACAAGGACGACGCCGGGGAGCCGATCGGCTGGGGCATCGAAATGGTGGATGCGATCGCAGCCAAGCTCGGCCTCAACGCGGAGATCTCGATTGCGAAATTCGACAACATCATCCCCCGGATCGTCGGCGGCCAGCTCGACTTGGGCGAATCGTCATTCACTGACAACGCCGAGCGTGAGAAGCAGGTCGACTTCGTCAATTACTACACCGCGGGAATCCAATGGGCATCTGCCCTCGGCAACGATGTCGATCCGAACAACGCCTGCGGGCTGAAGGTTGCGGTGCAGGCAACTACGTACCAGCACACGGTCGAGCTGCCGGCGAAGAGCGCCGCGTGCGTCGCGGCAGGCAACGAGGCGATCATCCTGATGCCGTATGACACGCAGGACACCGCAGCCAACGCGGTGGCCGTCGGCCAGGCGGATGCGTTCAGCGCCGACTCACCCGTCACCCTCTATGCGATCTCCCGGCTGAAGGACAAGCTTCAGGTCGCCGGTGAGACCTTCGAGGTGTCCCCATACGGCTTCGCCGTTCAAAAGGACTCCGGAATGGCAGAAGCGGTTCAGGCAGCCTTGCAGTCGATGGTCGATGACGGCTCGTATCTCGAGCTGCTGAAAGCCTGGGGCGTCGAGTCTGGCGGACTGGAATCCATCACGATCAACGCGGCCACGAAGGGCTAGCGAGCAACCAATCGGGGCGGCGTGGCGCATGGATATCTCCTGAGCCACGCCGTTCTGCTGTTCGTGCGGGCTCCACCAGCCGCCGTCACACGTGACGAGCAGACAGCTGGAGCCACACCAATAGACGGGTCTCCGGGTCTTCCAATCGAACCCCGAACAGCGGCTCGACCCTGGAGAGTCGATACCGCACCGTGTTGGCATGCAGTCCCAGTCGTGCCGCGGTTTCGATGGCATTGGAGTTGCAGTCGAGGTAGGTGCGAACGGTGAGCTCGAACGCCGTCTTACGCCGGGAATCATGTGCAGCGATCCTGGTGGCGAAGTCGCCGGGGAGCTGGCCGGCTTCGGTTAATACTCCAACAAGCTGGCGGAGCTGCAGCCGGGGGCCCAGGGACTCACGATCTGCCACGATCTCATCGGAATCGCCGCGCACGCGTCCGTCCTCGACGTCGCGCAGGAGCATCGCGAGCACAGATTCTGACGCGAGGCGCGACTTCGCGGCCGAGACGACAGGAACCACATCGCCAAAGCCCGCCACAATCGGCCTGGAGGTGAGGCGCCTGGTGTGGTGTGCGATTCGGAGAACTGCTTCACGCTGGAACGCCGACGACGATGCCGCACTCTGGGGAAGCACGATGTAGACCACGTTGTCGGCGATGCCGCAGATGGCTGTCGGCAGCCACACCGCGCAGGCGGTGCGCACCGTGTCGAAGAGCATCATGCTGGAGCGCAGCATTTCCGGAGCGTTGGCCGCCTGTCCGCCAGCGGCCAGGGCGACGACCTGGAGGACATCCGCGGAGATCCCCAGCTGCACCCCCGCGAGCTCTGCGCGGTCGGGCTCGAAGAGCAGCGGCTTGACCAATTCGATCTGTCGCATTCGCCCGGCATCGTGATTGTTCCGCCGATGCAGCAGGTGGAGAGCAGCAACGTTGGCCGCCTCGATCAATATCCGATTGGTGTCGTCACCGCGCACGGCATCGGCGTCGATCAGCCAGAGGGACCCCAGCACGACACTTCCCGCGCGGATGGCAACGGCTGAGCGGGTGAGGGAGTCCTTGACCGGCGCGACGCTGACAACGCTGTGCGACGCGTGCACGCGCCGATAGTCCTGGTCATTCTGGTCGGTGTGCGGCACGTGCAGCTGCAGGATGGACCGTCGGCGCGTTTCATCGATCGGCTGATCCGCCAGCGTTGAATACGCCAGCACGGTCTGGTCAGGGTCGGCAATGGCGACAGCGCCACCGGCCAGTGAAGCAACAGCGTTGGCCAGTTCGAACAGATCGCCAGGTCGGATGTCCACGAGCGAGGGGGCATCGCCCTGGGGCAGGACGCCAGCCTGGAAGACCTCCATGAGCTGATCCCAGGGCACGGCGTCGGAGGCCCTGAACAGGGCGAGACCGGCCGTGCGAGCTCCGCTGCGAAGCTGATCGTCCGGCTCGCCATGGGGCTTGTACACGAGTGCGGCATATCCGGCCGACTTGAGCGCTGCCAGCTGAGCTTCCACCTGACCGCCGCTGGTGGCCAGGCCGATGCCGAGGGCAATTGCTCCGGGAAACGGCGATGGTGGTGCAGAGGGGTCGTAGATCGCAGATCCGGAGACGACGTGTTCGTCACCGGATGGCGTTTCCACCAGGCTGGCGATTTCAGCTCCGATCGAGCGTGCTACCTCGGCAAGAGTCGGCAACCGACCGCTTCCGCCGGCCGCTTCGACATCCGCCGGGTCAATGTCGCCGGAAACAGCTTGGTAGCTCATAACAGTCGTTCCGCCGCCATTTCGTCAGGTTCTCCATAGTGTGTGCCTGATGGTGATTCTAGGCTGACGAGCAGCGCGCCACGTCAAGCGCATCAGAACCGCGAAGGGGCCCACGTGAAGCTGAGCGATGTCAGGCAACTTGTCCAGGTGAGGATGCCTGTGGTGTCGAGACGGCGTCGGGTGCTGCGAGATTCGTACAACGTGGCCGAATTTCGTCATGCAGCCTCGCGAGTTCTTCCGCGGGGTATCTTCGACTACCTGGAAGGCGGCTCGGAAGACGAAGCGACCCTGCGCCACAACCGCACGGTGTTCGACCGGTGGGGGCTCATGCCCTCCTGGGGGCCGGTGGACGGTCCGGACACCACGGCGAGCCTGCTCGGTCGACACGCAGCCCTGCCCATCACGCTTACGCCGACCGGAGCCACTCGTCTGTTCCACCCGGACGGCGAGTTGGCGGTAGCGCAGGCTGCCGACGCCGCTGGACTGCCGTACGCATTGGCCGGGCTCAGCACGGTGTCGATGGAGCGGATTGCCGAAGGCTTCCCGCGGCTCGACCGATGGTTCAACGTCAGCCTGTCGCCGGACAAGGGGGCGCTGCGCGCCAAGCTGGAGCGGTGCAGTGCGGCCGGCTATCGCGCGATCATTGTCACGGTCGACACGCGTGCGCTGGGATCCAGGGAGCGCGACCGGCGCAACGGCTTCACCGCACCTCCCGCTTTGACGCTCTCCTCGTTGATGGGCATTGCCGTGCGCCCAGGCTGGTGGCTGAACTTCCTGCGGGCCGAAGGCATCCGCTTTCCCAACCTCGAGCCGGCCGATGCCACCGGGGTGATGGTGACGCCGTCCATGTGGGAGCAGATTCTCGGCCACTCCGAGTCCACTCAGGGCTGGGACGACATTGAGCAACTGCGCGCGGACTGGCCAGGCAAGATCATCCTGAAGGGCACTGTCAACCCCGACGACGTTGCCAGGGCAGCCAGTCTCGGCATCGACGCCGTGCAGCTGAGCAATCATGGTGGCCGTCAGCTTGACCACATGCTGAGCCCCATGGATGTCATTCAGGAGTCGCGGCAGCTGGTCGGTGACCAGCTCGAGCTCTACGCAGACTCCGGATTCCGGCGGGGGAGTGACATTCTCAAGGCAATCGCGCTCGGAGCCGATGCGGTTTCGATTGGGCGGCCGTACCTCTACGGGCTGGCAGCGGCAGGGACGGCCGGCGTCAGTCAGGTGATCGACATCCTCGCCGACGAGTTGAGGCGTGCGATGACGCTGGTCGGGGTGTCATCCGTTGCCGAATTGAAGGCGCGCGGGCCCGCTCTCGTCCGCGAATTGACTGAGGCGAATGGTTTGAGATAGAGACGCTTGCGCAGAATTCGAAACTATGTTCGAATAGAGCATGCGATGGAGTGCCCAGCAACTGGACGGCGAACAGGCGGATGCCCTGCCAGGGTTGGCGAGGCTGAACAACCTGGTGCGCACGGTGCGAACACCTGAGTTCGACGGGGTCACCTTCTACGAGGTGCTGGCCAAGAGCGCGCTCAACAAGGTGCCGACCGCCAGCCATATGCCGTTCGGCTGGACGATCAACCCGATGCGCGGCTGCCTGCACCAGTGCACGTATTGCTTCGCCCGTCCGACGCACAATTATCTGGACCTCGACGCGGGTCGCGACTTCGATACCCAGATCATCGTCAAGGTGAACGTGGGTGACGTGCTGGCCAAAGAACTCAGCAAGCCGAGCTGGGGGCATGACCCGGTCGCGCTCGGAACCAATACCGACCCGTACCAGCGTGCCGAGGGCCGTTACCGGTTGATGCCCGGCATCATCGCGGCGCTGGCCGGCTCAGGAACCCCGCTGTCCATCCTTACCAAGGGCACCCTGCTTCGCCGCGACATCCCGCTCCTGGCCGAGGCGAGTGAGCACGTTCCGGTCGACCTCGCGATGTCGATCGCCATCTACGACGACGACCTGCAGCAGTCAGTCGAGCCGGGAACGCCGACCGCGAAGGCGCGGCTGGCCACCGTGACGGCTGTGCGCGAAGCCGGCCTCGACTGCTCGGTGTTCCTCATGCCGATCCTGCCGTTCCTCACCGACTCGCGAGACCACCTCGACCGGGCGATGAAGCAGGTGAAGGATGCCGGCGGCACCTCAGTCGTGTACTCCGCGCTCCACCTGCGGCCGGGAACCAAGGAGTGGTTCATGGAGTGGCTGGGGCGCGAGCATCCGGAACTGGTCCAGAAGTACCGGCAACTGTACTCGCGAGGTGCCTACGCGCCGAAGGAATACCGCAGCTGGCTGGCCGCGAAGGTGAAGCCGCTCATCCGGCGCTACGGGTTGGAGCGAGGGCGCGAAGACCCGGCAACGGGCGGCGTCCGCTCCAGTGCCCTCGGTCGCACTGGGGCATGGGACGGGATGCGCGGCCCGAACGGTGAGCGCTCCATCATTGCCGAAGAGCTGCCTCCGGCGCTTGCCGCCCGGGCCATGCCCCAGCCCACGCTGTTCTAGCCGCGGTGTTCCAAGCCTGCACGTAGCCGCTCAGCGATTATTCGCGGGGGACCTCACCGCGCCAGGCGCCCGTTTCTCCACCGGAACTTTCGATGAATTCCTTGAAGTTCTTCAGGTCGGCCTTGATCGCCCTGTCGTCAACGCCGAGCGCGGCGCCGACCTTCTCGGGCAGCCCCTCCGGTTCCCAGTCGAGCTGAACGGTCACGCGCGTCGTCGAGTCGTTCAGCTTGTGAAAGGTGACCACCCCGGCATGGTTCTCCTCGCCGGCGATACTGTTCCAGGCGACACGCTCATCCGGCAACTGCTCGGTGATCTCGGCATCGAACTCCCGCTCGACGCCGCCGATCTTCACCTTCCAGTGGGTGAGGGTGTCACCGATCTGGTCGATCTTCTCCACGTAGCTGAGGAAGTGCGGGAAGGACTCGAACTGCGTCCACTGGTTGTACGCGGTGGTGACTGGTACGTCCACGTCGATAGATTCCATCACCTGGGCCATAGTCATTCTCCTTCGGTCGGATGCACCCGTCCGTTGCACACAGTCGAGTGCGCTCACGGGTCGTGCACTGGGCCTGCCACGGTAACCGCGTTGCCGGAAAAGTCCATCCGAATCTGCTGGGTATTGCCGAACTTGCCGGCCCAGCGTGTTTGCGCGGGTCGCGCTCATCGAAGCGGTTAGCCTTCACGGGTGATGGAAGACCGCTACGGAACGGATGTGCTCGCCGGCTTCTCCAGGCAGCGTGGTCCCAGCGAACTGCCTCGCGCGGAGGCGGTGAAGGGTCTCGTGATCGAGGAGTCGGAGTCAGGCTTCTGCGGGGCTGTCGTGCGGCTGGAGGGGCGGCTCGTCGAGCTGGAGGACTATTTCGGGAAGGTGCGCACGTTTCCCCTCGGTCGGGGGTTCCTGCTGGAGGGTAAGCCGGTCGAGCTGGTTGTGCCGGAGTCGACGCCGACCGGCGCGGGGCGTTCCGCATCCGGTTCCTTTGCCGTGACGAATCACCAGGCACGTGTCGCACGCGCGAGCCGCATCTTCGTCGAGGGGCGGCACGACGCTGAGCTGGTCGAGAAGGTGTGGGGTCACGATCTCAGGGTCGAGGGCGTCGTGGTCGAGTACCTGGAGGGTGTCGACGACCTGGCGGCCATCATCGCCGAGTTCGCCCCACGACCTGGGCGACGCGTTGGGGTGCTGGTCGACCACCTGGTCGCCGGTTCGAAGGAGAGCCGTATTGCCGACGCTGTGGCGAAAAGCCCGTTCGGACGCCAGGTGCTGGTGGTCGGGCATCCGTTCATCGACGTGTGGCAGGCGGTCAAGCCGTCGCGGCTCGGGCTCGATGTCTGGCCGACCATTCCTCGTGGGATCGACTGGAAGCACGGTATTTGCGAGGCGCTCGGCTGGCCGCACAGTGATCAGGCGGATGTCGCCAGGGCCTGGCAGCGCATCCTCGGCACGGTACGCACCTACGCCGACCTCGAGCCGGTGTTGCTCGGTCGGGTGGAGGAGCTCATCGATTTCGTGACACAGGAAGAGCTGACCGAATTCGGTGAGGAAACCGGCTAAAGTCGAAGCATGCAGATCGTCGTGTGGTTCTTCTCGTTCGTCATCTTCGTCGTCGGACTGCTGATGATGGGCTACTCGTTCGAGATGCAGGGGCTCGAGCTGGTCATGTTCCTCGGTGGCATCCTGGTGATCTCGCTCGCGGTGGCCATCCCCGCTCACGTTCTGAAGTGGATCGAGCGCTAGCGCACGTCCTCATCGACCCAGTCGAGGGTCTTCGTCACGGCCTTGTCCCAGCTCCGGTTGAGTCGACCTCGTTCGGCTTCCTCCATCTGCGGCTCCCAGCGGTGGTCTTCCTTCCAGTTCGCGCGCAACTCGTCGAGGCTCTTCCAGAAGCCGACGGCCAGCCCGGCTGCGTAGGCCGCGCCGAGCGCCGTCGTCTCGCCAACCACCGGCCGCACCACTGGCAGACCTAAGATGTCGGCCTGGAACTGCAGCATGGTGTCGTTCGCGGTGGCGCCGCCGTCCACCCGCAGCTCGGTCAGCGGAACCTCGGCATCCGCGTTGACGGCGTCGAGCACCTCACGGGTTTGGAACGCGATCGCCTCCAGGGCGGCACGGGCGATGTGCCCCTTGTTCACGAAACGGGTCAGGCCGACCAGCGCACCGCGAGCATCCGGTCGCCAATGCGGGGCGTAGAGGCCGGAGAATGCCGGCACCAGGTAGGCGCCGCCATTGTCGTCGACGGTGTTCGCCAATGCCTCGATCTCGTCGGCTGAACCGATGAGTCCGAGGTTGTCGCGGAGCCACTGCACGAGCGACCCGGTGACCGCAATCGATCCTTCGAGCGCGTAATGCGTCTCGCCGTCACCCAGTTTGTAGGCGACCGTGCTGAGCAGGCCATTCCTGCTGGAGACGATCTCGGTGCCCGTGTTGACGATCAGGAAGTTGCCGGTTCCGTAGGTGTTCTTCGCGTCGCCCTTGTCGAAGGCCGCCTGACCGAAAGTGGCAGCCTGCTGGTCGCCGAGGATGCCGGCCACCGGAACCTCCCGCAGCAGGCTGGATCCGTGGGCCGTGCCGTACACCTCGGAGGATGACCGCACCTCCGGCAGCATCGAAACCGGCACCCCGAACGTGCCGAGAATCTGCTCGTCCCATTCGAGGGTGCGCAGGTCGAGGAAGAGCGTGCGGCTGGCATTCGTGACGTCGGTGGCGTGCACGCCGCCATCCGTCCCCCCGGTCAGGTTCCAGAGCACCCAGGTGTCGGTCGTTCCGAAGAGCAGCTCTCCGGCTTCCGCCCGTTCGCGGGCACCGTCGACGTTCTCCAGGATCCAGACGATCTTGGTGCCGGCGAAGTAGGTGCTGAGCGGCAGCCCGGTCGTCTCCTTGAACCGCTCGGTGCCCCCATCCGCCGCCAGCCGGTCGACAATCGGCTGCGTGCGGGTGTCCTGCCAGACGATGGCGTTGTAGACCGGCTTGCCGGTGTTCTTGTCCCAGACGACGGTCGTCTCGCGCTGGTTGGTGATGCCGATCGCCGCTATGTCATGCCTTGTCAGGCTCGCCTTGGACAGCGCCTGCCCGATCACCTCGCGAACGTTGCCCCAGATCTCCATCGGGTCGTGCTCGACCCAACCGGCGCGGGGAAGCAGCTGCGCGTGTTCCTTCTGCCCGACGCTGACCACCGTGCCCGCCGCGTCGAAGATGATGGCCCGAGAGCTGGTGGTGCCCTGGTCGATCGCGATGATGTAGCGCATGGCGCCTATTGTGTCAGCAGGTTGTCGCGCACCACCCGGCGCAGGGTCTTCCCGATCAGTGACTTGGGCAGTTCGTCGACAGCGACGACGCGCCGCGGCACCTTGTAGGCGGTGAGCGATTCGCGAAGGTACGAGCGGATGCCTTCAGCGTCCAGCTCCGCTCCCGGCCGCAGCACCACGGCGGCCACGACGTCCTCACCGCTGTGCTCGCTGGGCAGTCCAACGACGGCGGCATCGTCGACGTCCGGATGGGTGCGCAGGGCTTCCTCCACCTCACTCGGCGACACGTTGAAGCCGCCGGTGATGATCAGTTCCTTGATGCGGTCGACGATGCGCACGAAACCGTCCGGGTCGATCGTGACAATGTCGCCGGTGCGGAACCACGGTGCACCCCCGGCGGGGTCGGCGACGAAGACTGCCGCCGTCTCATCCGGTTTCATCCAGTACCCGCTCATCACCTGCGGGCCGCGGACTATCAACTCACCCTCGTCGCCATCCGGGCGGTCAACCATCGGGTTCTCCGGGTCGACGACACGCGCCTCGGTGTTCGGCAACGGCAGTCCGACGGTGCCGGCGCGCCGGGTGGTCGCCACCGGGTTCGCCATCAGCACCGGAGCGGTTTCAGACAGGCCGTAGCCCTCCACCAGGTAGCCACCGGTCTCGGCTTCCCACGGCTCGACGAGCGCGGCGGTGAGCGGCATCGCACCGGAGATGGCGATCTGGATACCGGCCAGCGACACGCCCTTCGCCTTGGCGGCGGCCATCAGCTTCTCGTAGATCGGCGGAACGGCTGGCAGGAAGGTGGGCGGATGCTTGCGCACGGCTTTCAGCACCAGGTCCGGGTCGAACTTGGGGAACAGCACCAGGCGCGCCCCCATGCTCATCGCGAACGTGAGGCAGAGGGTCAGGCCGTAGGCGTGGAACATCGGCAGCACGGCGTAGACGACGGCCGTGCCGCGCTCGATGGCAGGCACCCACGCCCTGGCCTGCGCCGCGTTGACGCCCAGGTTCAGGTGGCTGAGCATGGCACCCTTCGGGTGGCCGGTGGTGCCGCTGGTGTACTGGATGACCGCAACATCCTCGGCCGACGGTCTCGGAGCATCCGCCGCAATCGCTTCGGCCTTCGTGAGGGTGTTCCACTTCACCGTGCCGCTCACCCGCGTGGTCAGGTTGCCGCGCGCCTCGCGCGCCTTCGCGACCGGCAGGCGCAGCATCGCCCGGGTCACGGCCGGCATGGCGTGGGTGACGTCGACCGACACAATGGTGCGCACCGCGACATCCGCTGGAAAGTCCTGGAGCGTTGCGACGACCTTGTTCCAGGCGATGGCAACCTTCGCGCCATGGTCTTCGAACTGGTGACGCAACTCGCGCGGGGTATAGAGCGGGTTGTGCTCGACGACGATCGCGCCGAGACGCAGCACCGCGTAGAACGCGACGATGTGCTGCGGGCAGTTCGGCAGGATGATGGCGACCGGGTCGCCCTTCTTCACCCCGAGCGCCCTCAGGCCCTCAGCAGCCCGGGCAACCTGGTCGCCGAGTTCCGCGTACGTCATTGTCTTGCCGAAGAACTCGAGGGCAACGTTCTTCGGGTAGTCCGCAACCGACCCCTCGACGATGTCCAGGAGCGAGCCGCTGGGCAATTCGATGTCGTGCGGAACTGACGGCGCGTAGCTCTTCAGCCAGGGGCGGGGGGTCTCGATGCTCACCGAACAACCCTAGCCGCCGAGAATTCTCAGGCGCTGCGCTTGCGCGGCTTCTGCTTCTCCGCACCCACCATCCAGGAGTACTGCTCGATCTTCTCGATGACGACGTGCAGGATGTCGGCCGTCGTCGGGTCGGCCTCGTCGACCGGGTCGTGCACTCGGCGGCAGGTTTCCGCCACGGCGTCTAGACGTTCGACAATCAGGTCGGTGACGTGGCTGGTGTCCACCTGGTCGGCGGGGAACTTCGGCAGCGAACTCGTCTTTGTCACCGTCTCCGACCGTCCATCGGGCAGTACCTCGAGCGCGCGCATCCGCTCGGCCACCTGGTCGGAGAGGGTTCGTGCGACCTCGATGATCTCATCGAGTTGCAGGTGCATGTCGCGGAAGTTCGTTCCGACCACGTTCCAGTGCGCCTGCTTGCCCTGGATGCCCAGCTCTATCAGGTCGACCAGCACGGCCTGCATGTTGTTTGCGAGTTCCTTGTTCGCCTTCATGGGTGATACTCCTTTTCGGTCACCGCGGAGTGTAGGCACGCGTGCTCAGGGTTGCGTGTGAATCGCTTCCGAGCCTTGCAGCATGGCAAGGCGGCTGGCGGTGCGGTCGCTGTCGAGCGGCAGCCGGGTACCACCGAAAACGGCGTCTAGTGAGTGCTCGCTCAGCACGTGGAGTATTGCACCCTGATCGCACAACACGTCGATGAGGTTCCCGAACCGCTTCGCCGCCTGCGGGCTGGCGTCGGCCAGGCGCGGCACGCCTTCGAGCACCCAGGTGTCGTAGTCGGCTGCCCATCCCAGGTAGTCGGCGACGGCCGAGTCACGCTCACAGAGTTCGGCGAAGGTGAACCACAGTTGTCGGCCGCTCGCCCGGCGAGCGGCGAACCGGTGACCGCCGCCGGTCAACCGCTGACGTTCGGATGCCACAGGCAGGGTCAGGCCCACGGCGCCCAGCTGGTCGACGCTGCCGGGATGAAGCCAGCTTCCTGCGGCGAACCCGGTCTTCGCCGCGCCCGCACCGTGGCGGCGGTAGTCGTGGGAGCCACCGAATTGCACCACCTGGAGGTTCTCCTCGATGAGGCGGATCCCCCGCTCGAACACGTGATGGAACGGGCCGGGCAGCAAGGCATGTGGGCGGTAGTTGGAGGTTGCGAGCAGCGTCACATTGCTCGCCAGCACGTCGTCCAGCACTCGCAGCACGAGGGCCGCGTCGCCGGAGTCGTGCACGTGGAACTCGTCGAAGTAGAGCAGGTCGATGCCTTCCAGCAGCGCGGCGACAGCGCGATCGACTGCGTTCCCGGCCGCCGAAGGATCCTGCAGGCGCTGGTTCCACACGTCTCGTTGGAGGCGATGCATGAAGCCGTGGAAGTGAACCCGACGCTTCCCGCTCACCGGGAGCTGCTCGAAGAACTGGTCGCAGAGCCAGGTCTTGCCGCGCCCCACTGCGCCATGCAGGTAGACCCCGGGAGGAGCGTCGCCGCCGAGGATCGCTTCACCGAGCCGATCCAGGTGGTCGACGACGCGCTGCTGGTCAGCATCGAGCGGGCAGGACGGGTGGAGCGGCACCCCGCCCAGTCTAGGGAACCACCACGGGGCCTCCAACCGTTGGTGGAGCGCCCCCTTCGCGTACTCTCGCCGTCGCCTCGTAGTGGAACTCCCCGGTCGAAAGCAGCGAGTATGACTCGGTGAGGATCGTCATGAAGGCGTCGACCTCATAGCGGCCGCCGCTCACCTGAATGCCATCCTCGATGAAGTTGGACTCCGGCATGCACCCGGTCATCCCCAGGTCGTCCGGCTGCACGACGACGAGGCACACGGATTCAGGATCTTCGCTCCGGGTGAGGTAGAGCTTTACCTGCGCGACCAGGTCAGGAAGTGCCCGAAAGTTCTCCAGCGGCATGCTGGTCGGGAAGGTGGCGGGCGGGCGGTCGGCTTCGCCCTGGGGCCGTTCCAGGATCGCCAGCGGATCCGTTATGTTCCCCGTCGTACCCAAGGTCACGATCTCCGTCTTGATCCTGGGCGCCGAGGTCTGCGCGGGCGATGCTTCGCCATCCGCCCCCGCATTCAATTCAGAAAGCGTCGGCAGGAGCAGGATGATGCTGAGGATGCCCATGCCGGCCAGGGCGGGAAGCAGGATCCTCTGACGCGGAACTGTCCCGGCCGGGGTAGGAGCTTCGGGCGGAACCAGGTCCACCCGCTCGCCAACGCTGTGGTCGATCGTCGTCCTGACTGCGGTGGTTCGCGCCGGTACTGCTGCGGACGGCGGCTCGCGCGTCGCGATGGCGACCGGGGCGGCAGCCATCCCGACGGTGCGCAACGCATCTCTGAGGTGCTGGGCATCTTCGGAAAGCAGCCGCTGCTCCTGGCGCAGCCGGTGCTCGCTTTCCCGAAGTCTTGCGTTCTCCCCGGTTTCCGGGTCGACGACTTCGATCAGCGGGGAGTCGGTCGCAGCGCGGGAGAACACCGCCCGCTGCAGTTCCGGAAGGCCGGTCGCCGGGTCGGCTACCCCTCGCGGAGAGCTGGTGAGCGGATGCGCCGCCCACCACAACGCGTCCAGCAGGTCGTGACGGCCGATGTAAGCAGCCTGCAGGGCAGCCTCGAACTCCGGGTCGCTCTCCGCGCGTTCGAGCGCGCGCGCGGCCTCGGTATCGGGTGGCCTGGTCATCAGCAGGCCCGCCCAGTAGTAACAAGGAATGGAGTAGCGGAGTACTCGGCGTGGCCCACCTGTCGAGCGTGCCGTGCCCCCATGCGACTGTCAAGCGGGGCGCACCGCCAGTTCCGGTGGCTGCTCTCAGCTGTTGCGCAGTGCCTTGATGAGCTCATGCTTCCGCTTCCTGGAGTAGCCGGTGAGGCCGATCTCCTTCGCCTTGCCCTTGAGCTCCGGGACGGTCCAGTCATCGTAGTCACCGGCCTTGCCGCCCTTCCTCCCGACAGCCGACCGGCCTCTCGCCGCGGCCGCGTTGGAGATGCGCGCTGCCTTCTGCTTGCTCGCGCCGTCATCCCGCAACTCCTCATACAGTTCCGGGTCCTTCAGCGGCGAGTTCTTGCCCTTCGGCGACATGATCAGAGTCCCTTCCCTCCAGTGACCGGAAGTGCGATGTGCCGTTGTGGGGTCTTCACTACGGTCGTTCATGCCGCAGAGGCTACGCCGGAGGGGCGAAAAATACTCTCAGTTACCTCCCACTTGTAAGCCCCCCTGTTTGGGGGTAGCTTTCGGGTAACGTCCGGATCGGGCCGGGCGAGCAATAACCTTCGGTCCAGGCCAGGGTGGTGGAGGAGGCAGGCATGACCGACATCGCGAATGCGATTCCGGCAACGGAAACTCGCAGGTCAGATTTGGTCTGGACCGAGGTTGGGCCCGGCTTGTGGGTCGCCAAGTGCGGCTCCGATTTCGCCGGGCTGATCGAGAAGCTGTGGGGCGCGGGCTATCGGGCAACTGACTGCGCGGGTCGGGTGGTCGGCGAGTTCGCCAGCCTGTCCAGCGCGCAGCGTCACGTGCTTGCGTAGGTACAGCCTCGCGTAGCTTCAGCCTTGCGTAGCTTCAGCCTCGCGTAGCTGCGGCCTCGCCTGGCTTCGATCGCCTCTAGCCGGCGACCGGCGCTTCGAGCACGATGTCTTCCGGTGCCTTGTCCGGCCGCAGGCCGCGCCAGCTCGGTTGGCGCAGGCGGTCGGTGTGAGTCCACTCGGCGAACTCCACTTCGCCGACCAGGCTGGGCGTGACCCAGTTCACCCCGCGCGCATCCGCTGCCGGGACGTTGTGGAGCGGCGTGGTCTTCCGCTCGAGCCGAGTGAGCTTGGCCAGCAGGTCGTCGAGCTCCTTGTCGCCGAACCCGGTGCCGACTCTGCCGACGTAGCGCAATCCGGCGTCATCCGGGATGCCGAGCACCAGCGAGCCGATGGTGCCCGACCGCCGACCGTTCCCCGGCTTCCATCCGGCGATGACCACCTCCTGGGTGCTGTGGTGCTTGATCTTCACCCAGCCTTGCGAGCGGACGCCTGGACGGTACCGTCCATCCCGTTTCTTGGCCATGACGCCTTCGAGCCCGAGCCCCAGGCTGCTGGCCATGGCGGCGCCGCTGTCGCCATCGAATGCCGGTGGCACGCGAATGCGGTCCGTTTCGTTGACGGCATCCTCCAGCGCCGCACGCCGGTCGTCGTAACTGCGTGACAGCAGCGGTTCTCCATCCAGCTCCAGCAGGTCGAACACCATGAAGTGCACCGGTGTGGCCTGCCTGGCCCTGTCGACGTCCGGCTTCCTGGTCAGCTTCATCCGGCTTTGCAGGAGTCCGAAGCTGGGCCGGCCGCCTTTGTCCAGTGCGACGATCTCACCATCGACCACGGCATCCGACTGGATCGCGTCCGCCAGCTCCGCCAACTCGGGGTAACTCACCGTCAGGTCGATGCCGTTGCGGCTGATGTAGCGCACTTGGCCGTCTTCGACGACGGCGATGGCACGGATGCCGTCCCATTTCATCTCGAAGGCCCAGCCGTCTTCGTCGCCCAGGCTCGCCTCCGTGCCGAGCGTTGCCAGCATGGGAGAGATCGCCTTGGGGCCGCGCCGTGCCGCGCCGATCACCTTCCGGCGCGGCTTGCTCGCCGGGGCGTCGTCCTTCATGAGATGCAGCAGCCAATTGTTGTCGTCGCCGTCGCGGCCGCCGGTGTGGATGAGGGCGTAGCGATGGCTGCCGTGCTTCTCGCCGTGCAGCGTGACGATCACCTCCTTGCCCTCGCGCCACTTCTCCAATTCGTAGGTTCCGGCGTCCCAGATGGTCACCTCGCCGCCACCATATTCTCCGGCGGGAATACTTCCTTCGAAGGTGCCGTACGCCAGCGGGTGGTCCTCTGTCTGCACGGCCAGGTGATTCTTTGCGGGGTCGGTGGGCATCCCCTTCGGCACCGCCCAGCTCACCAGCACGCCGTCGTGTTCCAGCCTGAAGTCGTAGTGCAGCCGCCGCGCATGGTGCTCCTGGATCACGAAGGTGGGTGCCGACTCTGCTCCCGCCGGCAATGCTTGTCCAGAGAATGAAGGAGAATCGTCCCCTGAACGCTGTTTCTGCACAGAACCGGGCTTCGCGCCCATCGGTTCCTTCGTTTTGGTCGGGTCGCGTTTGGCGCGGTAGACGGCCAAGCGGTCGCGGCTGGCTTCCGTCGCCTCGAAGCTAGCCAGGTGCTCCTCGGTGGGCTCCAGCGACTGGAGGTGGCCGCTGGTCAGCCCGGCCAGCGGGTCGCCACGCCGCTTCACCCTGGCCAGAACCTCGGTGTAGTCGAGTTGTTTCAGGTTGGCGGATGCGAGTTCGCGCCAGGTGCGCGGTGCGGCAACCATGGGATGCAGTTTTCCGCGTAGGGAGTACGGCGCAACCGTAGTCTTGGCTGCGTTGTTCTGGCTCCAGTCGACGAGGACTTTGCCGCCCCGCAGCGCCTTCTTCATGTCGCTGACGATGAGCTCCGGGTGGTCGGCCTCCAGCGCGCGTGCCAATTCGTGGGCAATCGCCGAGACGGTCTCAGAGTTCTGCTTGCCGTCGAGGGCGGCGTACAGGTGGATTCCCTTGCTTCCGCTGGTCACCGGGAGCGGGTCGAGCCCCATGTCGGTGAGGATGGCGCGGGCGAGCTGCGCCACTTCGGCGCACTCGGCGAGTCCAGCCCCTTCCCCCGGGTCGAGGTCGAGCACGAGCCGGTCCGGATTCTTCTGAACACCCGTGCGGCCGAACTGCCATTGCGGAACGTGGACCTCCAGGGCGGCGATCTGCCCCAGCCAGGCCAGCGTGGCCCTGTCGTTGGCCAGCGGGTACTCGTTGACATGGTCCTTGTGCTGGATCGTTCGCGTGGCCACCCAGTCCGGTGCCCCATCGCCCAGGTTCTTCTGAAAGAACACCTGCCCGGGCTTCTGGGCCGTGCCGACACCGTTCACCCAGCGCTTGCGGGTGACCGGACGGTTGGCAATGTGCGGGATCATCACGTCGGCTATCCGCGCGTAGTAGTCGAGCACATCGGCCTTGGTGGTGCCGGTTTCCGGGTAGAGCACCTTGTCGAGGCTGGTCAGCTTGAGCCGGTTCCCGTCAATGTCGACGAACTGCTGGTTCGATGGCATGGCTCCATGTTGCCCCCGAACCCGGGACAAACGGCCGTTTTGGGGGAATGATTGACGGATGAGATCCATCTGGAAGGGCGCCATCACCTTCGGACTGGTCAACGTGCCGGTGAAGGTCTACAGCGCGACGGAAGACCACGACATCTCGCTGCACCAGGTGCACGACAAGGACGGTGGGCGCATCCGCTACCAGCGTCGCTGTGAGGTGTGCGGAAAGATCGTCGACTACGAGAACATCGACAAGGCCTACGACGATGGTGACCGCACGGTCATCCTCACCGACGAGGAGTTGAAGTCGCTTCCGGAGGAGCGCAGTCGCGAGATCAATGTTCTCGAGTTCGTGCCCACCGAGCAGGTCGACCCGATCATGTTCAACCGCAGCTATTACCTGGAGCCGGATTCGAAGTCGTCGAAGGCGTATGTCCTCCTCCGGAGGACGCTGGAGGAGACCGACCGCACGGCGATCGTCCATTTCGCCCTGCGCCAGAAGACCCGGCTTGCCGCGCTGCGGGTCCGCGGTGACGTGCTCATGATCCAGACCCTGCTCTGGGACGACGAGGTGCGGGAGGCGGCATTCCCCTCGCTCGATGAGAAGGTGCGCATCCAACCGCAGGAGCTGAAGATGTCGGCATCCCTGGTGGAGTCCTTCGAGGCCGACTTCGAGCCGGACAAGTACACCGACGATTACCAGGTGCAGCTTCGCGAACTGATCGACGCGAAGCTGAAGGAAGGCGACGCCCTCGACACCGACGCGACCTTCGGCAATGCGGATGAAGACGAGGGCGGCGGTGAGGTGCTCGACCTCATGGAGGCGTTGCGCCGGAGCGTCGAGAAGAGCCGCAAGGGTTCAGCCTCCGCCGGCACGGCGGAGAAGTCGTCCACCAAGACGCCGGCAAAGAAGACCGCGGTGAAGAAAGACGCGGCGAAGGATGCGACGAAGCCCGCAGCCAAGAAGGCACCGGCTAAGAAAGCGTCGACGAAAAAGGAACCGGCAAAGTCCAGGAAGTCGGCCTAAAAACCACCCACCGCGGCCGGTCATCCCGCCGTTTCCAGCCTTTATAACGTTCTCACTACATTCGGAGGATCAGAAAAAGCCCTGATCAGAGACGGGTAAGGGAGCGTCTTCACAGGGAGTGCGGAGCTTTCCCCCGTTCACTGGTAGCAGAGCGACGCGCGTTGGACTACCTGCCGGTGGAACCTGTCACCGACACCACAGCGTCGCTCACGTCATGCGCTGACCATGTGTGTCGCTAGAGCGCCTCCCCGAACCAGTCCATAGACCCGGTCCACACTCCTGCCGTGTGGCGCCGCGTCTCAGACCAGGAAGCTTCAATTTGACTCCCAAACACTCCGGCGGCATCGCCATGCCGTCGAACGCCGCGGCGACATCCGCCCCCCTTCTCCCGCCAGCCCTCCAGCGCCGGGTCCACCACGCCGCAATGGTGAAGCGCTTCGGTCGGCGGATCACGGCCGGGGCAGCCTCGCTGCTCGTGATCGCAGGGGCAGGTGTCGGCCTGCCCTCCTACGCGTCCACGATTGAAGCCGAACAGTTAGCCGAACCACAGCCGCGGGCGCAATCGCTCACCGTGGTGAGCGCCAGCCCGGTCACGGAGATCGTGCGGGACAGCTACACCGTGGTGATCCCCCCGAAGCTCCAGTACCCGCTGCTCACCGGCACCGGGATCACCAGCGCATTCGGACCGCGTGGCGGCCGCATGCACGAGGGTGACGACCTCTTCCCGGGCTATGGAACCCCTATCTACTCCATCGCCGCGGGAACCGTGGTCACGGCTACCGGCGCTGGCGCCTACGGCAACCACGTCGTCGTGGAGCATGTGATCGATGGTCAAATGGTCACCAGCCTCTACGCGCATATGGCGCCTGGAACGATGGCCGTGTCGGCCGGGCAGCACGTGGGCATCGGGCAGCAGCTCGGTGCGGTCGGCGAAACCGGTCGCGCATACGGCGCCCACCTGCATTTCGAGATTCGCCCGGGCGGAGGCGCCGCTGTTCCCCCGTACGCCTGGCTCGCCGCCCGCATCTAACCGCCTCCGCGCACTGCCGCTTTAGTCAGCGGCGCAGGTTAACCTGAACGGGTGAGCAAACAGGACGGCAGCACTCGCCAGGTGAGTGCCAGCTCCGTCGACAGTTCGACGGCGCCGATCCTGCACGTCGACCTGGACGCCTTCTTCGCTTCGGTCGAGCTCCTGGACCATCCTGAGCTGGTCGACCTGCCGGTCGTGGTTGCCGGAAAGTCGCTGCGTTCGGTGGTCACCGCCGCCAATTATCCGGCGCGGAAGTACGGGGTGCGCTCGGCCATGCCCCTGGGCCAGGCCATGCGGTTGTGCCCCAAGGCGATCGTGCTGGAGCCCCACTTCGAGAAGTACCGCCATTACTCCCAGCGAGTGATGACCATCTTCGACGAGATGACGCCGCTGGTGGAGCGACTGGGCATCGACGAAGCGTTCCTGGATGTCTCTGGCGCCCGCTCCCTGATCGGGTCGCCTGCCGAGGTAGCCACGATCATCCGCCGCCGCGTGGAGGAGGAGACGCGCCTGACCTGCTCGATCGGGGCAGCGGCAACCAAATTCGTCGCCAAGCTGGCATCCGGCCGGGCAAAGCCTGACGGGCTCCTGGTCATCCCCGAGCGCGAAACGCTGGCCTTCCTGCATCCGCTGCCGGTCGGTGCCCTGTGGGGTGTCGGAGGGGTGACGGAGGAGGCGCTGACCAAGCGCGGACTTCGCACCATCGGCGACATCGCGGCCACCCCGCTGGTGACCCTTCAGCGCGCCGTGGGGGAGGCGGCCGGCCGCAAACTTCACGACCTTGCAAACGGAGTTGACCCACGCAGCGTGACCACGCGGGCAGAAGAGAAAAGCGTCGGCCACGAAATGACCTTCGAGACGGATGTGACGGATTCCGACCTCCTGCGCCGGGAGCTGCTGAGGCTGTCGACCCAGGTCGCCGCCAGACTGCGCGACGCCGGAGTCACCGGGCACACGGTGGTTCTGAAACTGCGTTACGGCGACTTCACCACCATCACCCGATCGCGCAAGCTCGCTGAGCCGACCGACCTCGCCCGCCGCATCTACGAAGAGGTCCGTGGCAGCTACGAGGCGCTGGGTGCCCACCGCGGTGTGCGGCTGATCGGCGTCCGGGTCGAGCAGCTCGCTGACGGAACGCCCGGCCAGGTCGGGCTGTGGGACACCGACGAAGGCTGGCGTGAAGCCGAACGCGCCATCGATGGGGTAAGCGAGAAGTTCGGCAGGGGTGCCGTGGGACCGGCCGCACTCCTGCGCAAGCGTGAGTAGAATGGATGTCGAACACGGGAGTCCGGTGAGCCGGGCTGAGAGGAAGCTGATCCAAGCTTCGACCGTCGAACCTGATCTGGATAATGCCAGCGCAGGGAGGCAGACAATTCTCTAACCCGTGCCTATTTCACTGACTGAAAGGGCACGACAAGTGACCAATACTAAAAAGCTCGATTCACGCGGCACAGGGTCTGCGCCGGCCTCCTATCGGTGGCGCGTCGTCGACATCGTGGTGGCCAGCGTCATCGGCGTCGCATCCGGTGTCATCTTCATCGTCTGGAACGTCGCATCCGAGCCGATCACCGGCCCGCTCAAGGCCTTGCTCCCCGGACTGCAGGCACTCGGCGGCGGGTTCTGGCTCTTCGCCGGCCCGCTCACTGCGCTGATCATCCGAAAGCCGGGAGCTGCCCTCTTCGGCGAACTGGTCGCGGCCTGCGTTTCGGTGCTGTTCGGCGGCGGCTCGTGGGGCGTGACCGTCCTGGTGAGCGGACTCATCCAGGGGTTGGGTGCTGAGGTCGTGTTCCTGGCTTTCCGGTACCGCGTCTGGAAGGTCGGCGTTGCCGTGCTTGCCGGCATCGGTGCAGGTGTCGCCATGGCCGTCAACGACCTGATCGCCTGGTACGCCGGCGCGGACACCCTCTTCACCGTGGTCTACATCGTCGCGGCGATGATCAGCGGTGCCATCATCGCGGGGTTGCTGTCGTGGATCGCCGTTCGCGGGCTTGCCGAGACCGGGGTGCTCAGCCGCTTCGCAGCGGGACGAGAGCGCGCCGGGAGAGTCTGACCTGAACGTCTCAGAGCCGGCTCCAGCCGTGTGCATCACCGCGCGCGGCTGGGGCTGGCGTCACGCCGGTCGACACGCCTGGGCGGTCTCCAACCTCGACCTGGTGATCGAGCCGGGAGAACGGGTGCTCCTCCTGGGTGCCTCCGGTGCCGGCAAGTCGACGCTGCTGCACGCGCTGGCCGGCGTGCTCGGCGGGGATGACGAGGGCGACCAGCGCGGTGAGTTGCTGCTTGATGGAAAGGCCCCGGCCGGCGAACGTGGCCGGGCCGGACTGTTGCTGCAAGACCCGGACAGCCAGGTCATCCTGCCCCGGGTCGGCGACGATGTCGCGTTCGGGTGCGAGAATCTGGGCATTCCGCGGGAGGAGATCTGGCGTCGGGTGCCCCGGGCGCTGGAAGCCGTCGGGCTCCACCTGCCGCTGGATCACTCGACCTCTGCGCTGTCCGGTGGGCAGAAGCAACGCCTGGCGCTGGCCGGGGTGCTCGCCATGCGGCCGGGGCTGCTGTTGCTGGACGAGCCGACCGCGAACCTCGACGCAGCCGGCGTCACGGAGGTGCGGGACGCGGTCGCCGGGCTGCTTCAGCATTCGTCCGCAACGTTCGTGGTGGTCGAGCACCGGGTTGAGGTTTGGCGGTCCCTGGTGAACCGGGTGATCGTGCTGTCGGCCTCCGGGGGAGTGCTGGCCGACGGGCATCCGGATGCTGTCCTCACGGAACAGGGCGCAACTCTTGCCGAGAGCGGCGTGTGGGTTCCCGAGCATCCGCCGCAGCATCCGGAGCGGCTGTGGACGCCGGGTGAAACCCTGCTGACGGCCCACGGGCTCGCGGTCGGCCGCACAAAGACGACGCCGGTGCGCTCGGAGCTTCACCTCGAACTGCCGGAAGGCAGCGCAACCGCCATCACCGGGCCCAACGGCGCCGGCAAGTCGACCCTCGGGCTCACCCTGGCCGGACTGCTCCCGCCCCTGGCCGGGGAGGTCAGGGCCAGCGAGCTCCTGCGCCGGGGAGCGGCACCGCATCCGATCCGGTGGAAGTCGCGTGAGCTGCTAACCCGCATCGGCACGGTCTTCCAGCACCCAGAGCACCAGTTCCTGACGGCGAGCGTCAGCGCGGAGCTCGCGATCGGCCCGCAGGCGCTGAAGCTCCCGGAACAGGACGTTGCCAAACGCGTTGACGAGTTGCTGCACCGCCTGGGCCTCCACCACCTGGCGGCGGCGAATCCGTTCACCCTCTCCGGCGGCGAGAAACGACGCCTGAGCGTCGCGACCGTGCTGGCAACCAGGCCGCGGATGCTGGTGCTCGATGAACCGACATTCGGCCAGGACTCCCGAACCTGGCAGGAGCTGGTGGCGCTGCTCGCCGACCTCATGGCTGACGGAACCTCGGTGGTGGCGATCACGCACGACCGCCAGCTGGTGCAGGCCATTGCCGATCGCGAGGTGCAACTGTGACCGCGACGTTCGAGGGCATCAACCCGGTGGCGAAACTGGCGGCGGTGATGTTGCTCAGCGTGTGCCTCATCCTGTCGCTCGATTGGGTTTCCGGCACGGTGGCGCTGGCCTTCGAGGCCGTGTTGCTGCCGTTCGCGGGTGTCCCGCCACGGAAATTCTGGCTGCGCACGCTCCCGGTGTGGATCGCTGCCCCGCTCACCGGCTTGACCATCGCCCTCTACGGTGAGCCATCCGGCGCCGTCTACTTCGAGTTCTGGGCGATGCGGGTCAGCGACGGTTCGCTCGAACTGGCTGTCGCGACGGTGCTGAGGGTGCTCGCCATCGGCCTGCCCGCGGTGGTCCTCTTCCTCACGGTTGACCCGACGGCCCTGGCCGACGGACTGGCCCAGGTCTGGAAGCTTCCCAGCCGGTTCGTGCTCGGGGCCCTGGCCGCGCTGCGACTGGTCGGCCTGTTCCTCGACGACTGGCGGTCACTGGAGGTGGCGCGCCGTGCCCGCGGGGTGGGGGACCGAGGCAGGATCAGACGGCTCCCCGGGCAGGCCTTCGCGCTGCTTGTGCTGTCGATCAGGCGCGGAAGCAAGCTCGCCACAGCAATGGAAGCCCGCGGTTTCGGCTCCAGCATCGAACGCACCTGGGCGAGGCCCTCCCGATTCGGTGCCCGGGAATGGGCACTCTCCGCGATCGGACTGGTCGCCGGCCTCTCAGCTCTGGCGATAGCCATCGCCACCGGGGAATGGAACTTCGTCCTTGGCTGACCTCAGTGCGGGTCGCATCCTGATCGACGGCCGGAGCGGGTCAGGCAAGACCGAGCTGGCCAAGCGGATGGCGCTCGAAATCCCGGGCGCCCAGCTGGTGCGCCTGGACGACATCTATCCGGGCTGGGACGGGCTGGAAGCCGGAAGCCGCCACGTGCACGACCACGTGCTGGCGGCATCCGCTCCCCGGTGGCAACGCTGGGACTGGACCGAGAACTCATGGGCGGAATGGCATCCGCTCGACCCTTCCCGGCCGATCATCATCGAAGGCTGCGGAGCGCTCAGCCGCGCCAACCGCGCGCTCGCCGACTACGGCATCTGGGTCGAACTGGACGAGCCGACCCGCAAGGCGCGCGCGCTGGCACGCGACGGCGACGCCTACGTTCCCCACTGGGAGCGCTGGGCAGCCCAGGAGCAGGCGTTCATCGATCGCGAGCGGCCGCAGCAGTTGGCTGACGAGCTCATCGAAGGCTAAGCCCGCTCAGCCTTCAGTCCAGAACTGGGTGAACGGGTTGCCTTCCGCATTCGTGGTGAGGGTTTCGCCGACGCAGGTCACCGTCATGTCCGAACCGCCGGCAGCGGATGTCGGCAACTCGATCGGCGACTCGATGGTCACGCCGGCGCTCGTCATCGTCATCTGGATGTCGTACTCACCCACCCAGTCCTCGAACACCACGAGGTTGTCGACACCGGCATCCCAGAACCAGGAACCGTAGCCGCTGCCCTTCTGCGTCTGGGTGACGGTCAAGGTCGGGGCATCTTCCACCGGCACCACGACGACGAAGGTCAGGTCGACCGCCGTGGTGACGAGCGACTCCTCCGCGAACATGATCGTCATCGTGCCCGTTCCGGTCACCGACGAGACGGGGGAGCCCAGCGACTCCATCTGGTGCTTCAGCTGTCCGGCGAGGTCGTCGACGTCGACCATCCAATTGCGGTCGATCAGGCAATCGGTCGGAGAGCCGGAACCGTCCTCAGTCTCGGCTGCCGGAACGCCTTCGGCCGGACTGGGCGGTTCGTCGGGGGTGCCGCCCGAGCATCCGCTCAGCAGCAGAATGGTCACGGCACAACCGGCCAGAGCCGTCGTCAACTTGCCCATGGGAGCCTCCTCGCGCGAGTTGGCCGCAGTCAGCGGTCACGCCATCTCGACGCGCAGCCAGTGGGGCCCGGTTGACGTCAGGCCCAGCCCAGCTCGTGCAACTGGCGATCGTCGATGCCATAGAAGTGGGCGATTTCGTGCACAAGGGTCACGTGGATCTGGTCTTTCAGCTCGTCGAGGTCCGCGCACATCGCGACCAGTGGTTCGCGATACAGGATGATGCGATCGGGCAGCTCGCCGAAACCGTACTGTCCGCGGTCCGTGATGGCGACACCGTCGTAGAGGCCGAGCAGGTCGAGGCTGCCGTCCTCGGGTCGGGCTTCCGTCACGAAGACGACGTTGTCGAGGCCGTCGACCATGTCGTCGGGGAGCAGGTCGAGTTCGTCGATGACGAGCCGCTCGAACTCCTCCTCGGACAGGTCATCCATGCGATACCCGGTCGTCGAGCGCCTCGATGAGCGAGTTCTGCACGAACCCGAGCCAGTCGTAGATCTCGCGCATCAGCGGGTCGATGGTGCGACCGGCGTCGTCGTCTTCGGACTCGATGCCCAGCCTGCTCGCTATGGTCAGGCGGATGTCGGTCAGGCACCTCAGCCAGCTGAGCGCCTCCGACTCGTCGAGGATGACGCGCCCGGTGACCCCCGTTCCGTCCAGTGAACGTATGAGAGTTTCGGCGTTCCCGACCTTCCGTTCGGCCAGGCCGCCGGCGGTGAAGCGGCGGAATTCAGCGGATGCTTCCGGGTCGTCTGGGTAGGCATCCGGCAGCAATCGCGCCAATGCGACGTCTGATTCGGCGCCCTCCGCCACCAACTCCGCGACCTGCCCAGCCAGCGACTGCAGCAGCACGGCTTCCTCCGCGTCGAGCAGCGCCTCCAGGGTTCCATCCGGTTTACGTTCGAAGCGTCTCATGCGTCGGCCTTGCTCAGTGTTGCCCAGAGCCCGTAGTCGTGCATGGCCTCGACGTGCCGCTCCATCTCCTCGCGAGAGCCTGTCGCGACGACCGACTTGCCCTCCAGGTGCACCTGGAGCATCAGCCGTTCCGCCTCGACTGCCGAGTATCCGAAGTAGGTGCGGAAGACGTAGGACACGTACGACATCAGGTTGACGGGGTCATTCCAGACCAGCGTGACCCAGGCGGAGTCGAGCGCAGCGGTAGTGCGCGCATACGTTCGATCCATGGTCTGGGGCATGCTTCCAGCCTAGGAGGTCTGGGGAGGGCACCGTTCCGGGTGCTGGCGGGTTAAACGAAGATCGGCCCGAGAGTCTCGGGCCGATCCTGTGTTCCCACGAACGCGGGTTACCGCGATCTACGTGTTTTCGATCACTATTGGGGTGAACGACGGGGCTCGAACCCGCGACATCCGGCTCCACAAGCCAGCGCTCTACCAACTGAGCTACGCCCACCATGTTGTCGACTTCGCAACCGGGGCTGCGAAATCACATCGCATAGATCCTATTACAGGTGCGGAGCAAATTCTTCCACCACGGCTGCGGAGATGACCTGCACCTCTTCAGTGGTGGGGCCGGGGTCGGAAACGAAGGCCGCTTTCCGGTAGTAATCGAGTTCGCGGATCGATTCGAGGATGTCGGGGAGCGCGCGATGGCCGCCGCCCTTGATCGGGGCGTTGAAGTAGATGCGCGGGAACCAGCGGCGGGAGAGTTCCTTCACCGAGGACACGTCGACGTTGCGGTAGTGCAGGTGGCCGTCGACGCGCGGCATGTAGCGGGCCAGGAACGCGCGGTCCATGCCGATAGTGTTGCCGGCCAGGGGGGCCTGCCCCGCGGTGGGGACGAACTTCAGGATGTACTCGTTGACGGCGAATTCTGCATCCGCCAGGCTCACGCCGTTCGGGATCTCCGTGATCAGGCCCGACTCGACGTGCATCGCGCGCACGAAGTCACTCATGCCGTCGAGCGCCGCCTGGTCCGGCTTGATGACGATCGACAGGCCAGGATCGAGGATGTTCAGGTCGAAGTCGGTGATGACGACCGCAACCTCGACGAGTTCGTCGACCTCGACGTCGAGTCCGGTCATTTCACAGTCGATCCAGACGAGACGATCTGAGGTGCTAGACATGGGGCAATTCTACGGGCGTGCACCGACCGTCCGATTACGGCCTCCACCCGATCTTCGATGAGGAGCTTCCATCGCATCCGCAGGTGTTGCGTGGTAGTAAGAGAACATGACTGATGCGAAGCCGACCCTGGAACACGGATCCGAGTACATTGTGCTGTTCTCGGGTGGCCCATTCGACGGGCAGACCGACAAGCGCATCAGCACTGATGGCGGCTGGGATGAGTCGATCACGGTGCTGGCCGAAGCCCACGGTCACGAGACGATGATGAACTACGACGCAACGAGTTGGCGATCGGTCGGTGATGCTGTGCACGTCACTTACGCTTTCGATGCCGGTGACAGCGAAGAGGTCGAAGATCCTGCCGACCGGGAAGACTAGTCCGCGCGAACCACCACCGGCAGGAGAATCGTGAAGTTGCTCTTCTTCGCTTCGGCGTTCTGTGACCCGTGCATCCACACCCGTTTCGTGCTGGACAAGGTCTCGAAGTTGGTGCCCGCGGCGACCATCGTGGAACTCGATATCGCCCGGGATGAGGACGTCGCGAAGCAGGCCGGCGTGATGTCGACGCCGACGATCGTCGTGGTGGGGGAGGACAACGTCGAAGTGTTCCGCGCGGAGGGTGTGCCCACCGTCAACCAGGTGCTGACCGCGCTCGCCCAAGCCGTCTGAGCCCACGCTTCGCGCCGAGGCAGCTGCGGTATCGTTGACACGCTGTCCCGCCCTCGTAGCTCAGGGGATAGAGCAGGAGCCTTCTAATCTCTTGGTCGCAGGTTCGAATCCTGCCGAGGGCACTTGTCACTTGTCACGCTAGATCGGAAAACTGCCACCTAGTTCGGAACAAACAGCCTTCATCGGCTGAGTAGTTCTTGTCGGCCGGGGCACCTGTCGGTGTGATGCATTTGACCTCCGCTCAGCGGGCATTTCAACGGGCGGGTTCTACGGGCGCAGCTCCGCTCGCAACTTCCCCGAGCGTCGTCACTGAACGCGAGATCGCGGTGGAGGTCCCTCTAGCGACACTCCTTTCAGGCAAGAGCACAAGGAAGTTAGCATTGCGCTCTCCGAGTGGCCGTCTGCGTCGACTGACGTGTGCGGGATGGCGTAGGCACAGTTTGAAGCAGATGCGTGCGCGATAGTCGTGCGCTACGAGAGCCACTCAGTCGAGACCCAGGGCGTCCAGCAGTGCGATCAGGTTTGCGACCAAGGCGTCGACGTCGTAGCCCTTTTGCACCCGCAGGGAATCGGCAGGTGTCGTACTTTTCTGGGCTGGTTACAGGTGGCGTATGTCTGGAAGGATTGTGAATGCGCTCTTGTAGATGAAGCCAGAGCCTATCGATACCCGCGATGGTTTTGAGAGGCGGTCGGTGGGCGGTGTCAGTCGCCCGGCTGAAGGGTCGACTGGTTCGCCGGTTGAGCGAGCTGCTCGAGCAGTTCGGCTGCTCGAGCAGCTCCGCCGAGCGACCGCAGTTGTGCGCCGACGCGGGATGCGGCATCCCGGTATGACGTGTCTGTCGCGACTCTGTCGAGTCCGGCTGCGACCTGAGCCGCCGTTGGCGTGCCCGTCTTGAGATTGACGGCCCCTCCGGTCCATGCGACGCGGGAGGCGATCTCCGGCTTGTCGAGGTCCCCTCCAGCGATCACGAGGGGGATGTCGTGGGCGAGCATGGCGAGCGTCCCGCCCCATCCTCCGTTCGTCACGGCGACATCCACCCGCGGAAGGAGCTCGGCGTAAGGCAGAAATCCTGCGACCCGCGTGTTTGAGGGGACGGGGAAGGGCAGCTCATCGTCTCCGGTGACGCCCGTCGCCACGACCACGAGCAGGTCGGCGCGGTCGGCCAGGGCCTCGAGCGTGGGCACGATAAGGTCGGCGGGATCGATGTTCTGGGTCCCCTGCGTGACATGTATGACTCGTCGGCCTTCGAGTTCGCTCCACCACGCCGGCAGCGTATGCGACGCCTGCGGAGGCATCCGGAGCTCGCCGACGAAGTGCAGGAAGTCGGGCCGGTCGGTGCGCTTAAAGTCCAGCAACGAGGATCCGCTCGCAACGATGAGCTGTCGTGAGAAGGTGACCTCCTCCATGGTCAACCCTCGTGGGCGGAGTCCGATCGTTTCCTCAGATCTCGCGATGGCCTTCACGAGCGATCGGGCGATGAGCGGCGCCGCCCCGCGAAGGGCGGCATCCCGCGCCTTGGTGAACGCGTTCGTACCGGGCCACAGACCCAGTCCGGCAGGAGGGCCCTGCGTTCCGGCGAGATTGAGCGGGGTGATCGAGATCGTCGCCCATGGGCCGCCGTTCTGCTCGGCGTACAGGGCCGCGCCGATCGAGACGTCGTCGCCGGCGATCGCATCCCACGGTTCCCTGACCCACTCGTCCCGCAGATCCTGCACCTGCGCGGCAGAGGTGTTGATGAAGACATCTTCGACGTTGATGAGGAGCTGGCTCAGGCCCTTCCTGCCGCGGAGCCGCGGGAACGTCGTGGCGAGGTCACTCTCATCGAAGTCAGGAGCGTGATGCCAGGGCACGAGCCGGGCGCCCGTCGACTCGACGGCCGTGCGGAACGCCTCGCCCGAGTAGACGCGCACGTCGTGCCCGCGAGCGACGAGCGCACTCGCCAGGGCGCGAATGGGGTTGATGTGCCCCGTGAAGGGCATTGCCGAGAGCAGAAAGCGGGCCATGGAACCCATGATGCCGTGCGGAACCAGACCCCCGCGACCGGGAGGTCGACGCAGCGCCGGCGTTCACTCCGGAGACGTCAAACCCTATGGAGTCCGAGGAATCAGTCGAACCCGCACCCGCACCCGAACCTGAACAGCCCGTTATCCCAGAATCGGCCTGGGCACCGCGGCCGCGGAGAAAGGGTTCCGGGTCCGCTACACGCTCGCGACGCGGCTCGTGAACGAACTCGTCGAAGCCGCCGACGAGAAGACCCTCGCTCGCACCATCGCCCGCTACGGCCGCGTCGATCTGCTCATGATCGACGAGCTCGGCTACATGGAACTTGACCGCCGCGGCGCCGAGCTTCTTTTCCAAGTCCTCACCGAACGCGAGGAGAAGAACTCCGTCGCCATCGCCTCGAACGAATCCTTCTCCGGCTGGACCCACACCTTCACCGACCCCAGGCTCTGCGCCGCGATCGTCGACCGGCTCACCTTCAACGGCACCATCATCGAAACCGGCACCGACTCCTACCGCCTCGCGCACACCAAGCAGCAGCACGCCGCCAGCACCCTTTGATCCTCCTTTGAGGAACGCGCAACAGTTGCAACCGCCCCAAAGGATCGCCCTCGAGCCCGCCAGGTGGTCCCGGAACAAGCCGTCACGGTGGTCCTAGATCAAGTTGACATTCTCAACTATAGGAAGAGCAAACACGACTTAGGTATCCTCCGATTCGACGGAGGGGCTGTTGGTCCCGCTGAGGGTCCCGCTTGCGTGCACCCATAGTGGTCATCGTTCAGCTGGCTGATCCAGTCGTTTGCGCCCGCACGGCGGCCGGCTTGCAGGACGCGTTCGTACGTGGCGCGTGACTCCGCGATCGCCCAGATTCATTGCGAAAGACTTAGGTCGGATAGCGTGCAGAGATGGACTTTGGTGCGATTTTGGCGTGGGCAGATGAATCGCCGACGCTGGCAGGAATTGTAGCCACCGTGGTGGGAGGCGCGATTCTCGCGGTGATAACGACTGGTGTCCTGACGGTGAAGGGCCGCAAGCCATCCTTCAGATGGATCGGACACGTTGCTGGGCAGATATGGGCACGCCGTCCGACGAGGGTAACTCGACAGAAGACTATCGTGGGGGCCGCTAAGCAAAAAGGCTGGAGAGATGTGAGCGGAGGGGCCAAACAGCCTCTCGACCGACTTGCCACGCCGCCGAACGGTTCACGCGAAAGACCGATGGCCACGGACGCGCGCGGTGCGACGGCCAGAGAGCCGTTCGCGCCCGGCCATGGACTGGAAGACCTCGAAGTCCAGGTACGGGCGTCGGATCAACGACTCGTCGTGAAGTACAAAAACGGCCTGCAGATTGGGGTTATCACTCCGACCCGTGGACGATTCGTAGCAATGCACATTCGTAATGGCGAGGCAGGACCATTCGATTCCATCCAAGATGCGATGAAGGCGCTTTGGGACTTGGACTGAGATTCAGTGCAGGCAGGTATTGAACTGAGTAAGTTCCGTTGGTCGTTGGTCCTACGGGGACGACCGGATCTGACGACCGGGCTCGGAACACTTCAGGGAAGGATCGGGCCGAGGTCCCACGTGCGCGCTTCTTGCAGCGGCAACGTGAGGATGACACCGGCGCCACGCGCGGCTGTGAACTGCTTGCCCCCTTCTTCCCCGAGGTAGCGGGATGCGATGGCCAGGCGGGCATGCTCGACGCCGTCGCGTCGCAGCGTCGGATCGCCTTCGACGCGGATACCGCGAAACGGCGGAACCGCTTCGAACACGAGCAGAGAGCAACGAGGATGTCGTCCCAGATGGCGCAGCTTGACGTCGTCCTCGGCGATGACCACCTCGAGGTTGCCGCCTGCTGCCCGAAACCACACCGGTGACGACACGGCGGTTCCGTCCTTGCGGTAGGTCGTCAGCACGGCGGGCGAGGGCCGTTCCAAGAGTGTGACATGGGAGGCGGGGACTTCGGTGCTCACGGCGACAGCCTAGGCTGTCGCCGCTGGGCACTCGGGCGCAGGAAGTCAGCAGGGCCTGACCATGGGGAGAGGCTGCCTCATCGCGGCGCCCCGGGCTCTCCGGACGCGGTGATCCACCGCGGGCGCGTACCTGACCACTCAGGGATCCCTATCCGGGCATCGAGCCAAGGATTACCGCCAATCGTCGGCCGAGTGCCTTGAGCGTGTCGGAGGTCGGCGCGAACACTTATCTGAGAGATTAACTACGACTGGGGGGAAGGACCGTCCGTGACTGTTGTTTCGATGCCGCCCTCTGACGCGCGCCGACGTGGCGGATCGACGAGCCAGACCGCGACTCGGGTGCTGGTGCTGCTCGACGTTCTCGGGACGCCTGTCCCAGCATCCTGCGATGTAGATGGTGCGGCTGCCGTCGTCTCGTCGCTCATCCGCCTGCAGAAGCTCGATTTCTGGCTGCGGAATCCTGACTACCTCGCGGACGAGCTGCTGAGTGAGTACGAGACCGGACTCGTGACGTTCGGCGAGATTCAGCCGCACGTCATCCGGATGCTTGATGGTGATGCGCCGCAATTGCACACGTATCCCATGGAGCGCTATATATATGGGGCGTATGAGTTCATCGACGACGCTCTCGCTGTGCTCAAGCTCTACGAGCAGATCGAGCATCGGCGCGCCGCTGACTCGGGCGCCCTCTCACGTCGGGACTACTTCCTGTTGCAGAAGGGACGGGACACCGTCGCTGCGATGCGCGCGGAGATTCCGGAACTCGAGTGGTACGTGCAGCAGGCGAGCGCCATCGGTCTCATCGCCGATGCGGCGGTGGGAGCAACAGCGAAGCGCCGGCAATATCTCCAGGCCGAGTACGCGGATACGGCGCACGGGGATGTTATCCCCTCGATTCTCGAGCGTGTACGTGAGCGCGCTGTGGCGCTGAAAATGATGGAGGGCTGATGGAGGCGACCGTCGTGGACTGGGTGGACAACGTCGCGGAGCGCGCAAAGGCAGATCGCGATGCCGTGGTGGAGGTGTTCACCCGGTACGGGATCGTCGGACCCAAGGCAGTTCCGACTAGGCGTCAGCTGCGAGTGGACGCGATTCAGTTCGCCGGCGTCAAGAATCTCGCCGACGACGAGAGCGCAGGGGTTCGCCGCTTCGTGCCGTTCTCCTTCCACCGCGCTTTCACCACCCCCGTGACCGCGTTCGTCAGCGACGGGAAGAACGATGCCGGGAAAAGCTCGACCCTCGACATCATCAAGTGGGGCCTGCGCGGCTCGTCGAAGGTCGCCGGCGACGTGCAGAAATGGCTCCGACAGGTCTGCCTGCTGTTGACTCTCGGCGGCGAGCGGATTCTCATCGCATGGCGGGTGGACGACGGCGTTCCCAAGGGACAGATCGTCGTCCTCCCCGCGGGAGTCGAACTTGGCCTCGATGACTTCAATTACGCAACCACCGACGTGATGATCAAGCACAGCCACCAGGCTGCCACGGCAGGTGAGCCTGCGTTCGGGATGCCCGTCCCGGTCGACGGTCTTGTCGAGCGTCTCCTCACAGACGGCGCACTCGCCATCGAGAGTTTCGACGGGGACGACGAGATGGAAGCGGCGGTCAGTGAGTTCATGCTGCAGCGCCTTGGACTCGACGCCCTCACACAATGGACCCGCATCGCGGGCGCAACCGACGCTGATGACGGCAACTTGGTCGATCACGGTTGGCACCTATGGTCTCAGGCGCTTGCCATCACCAAACCAAGTGTGTCCTCGGTCATCGGAGAGACACCGTTTCACGCGAGGAATGTGCTCAATACCTTCCTCGCAACGGAGTGGGGCGCGACGACGCTGAGCGCTCGTGCGCAGAAAAAGGCCGTGGACGGGCGGCTCGCCGGCATCCATCGGCGTCGCAACCGTGACTCCGAGTCGCGAGAGGCCAGCGCGCAGGTGCTCCGCTCGGAGAAGGCTGAAGCTGAGGCGGAATTGAACACCATCCCTGTGTCCGGCATGACGGCCGAGGAGGTCGAGGCGGCGATGGCGGCAGTCACCGCAGCGACGGCCGACATCACCCGCACGCAGCGCGCTGTGTCGGATGCCGCTCTCGGCTACGGGTCGGCGGAGCGAGAGCTGCATGCGGCCGAGCAGGATCTCGCGGCATTCAAAGAGGCGGCTGTCACCAAACGCTTCTGGCACGCGCTCAAGCCGTCATGCTGCCCGCGATGCGACGCGAAGGTTCGGCCTGATCAGTGGCAGAGGGAGCAGGAAGGCTCCTGTTCGCTATGCAACAACCCCATGGATGAAACTGACACGGCGCCCGACACGAACCACGACGATGACGAAGCCGCCGATGACGAGATCGATCCCGTGACGATGGCAGAGCAGCGGGTCGCGCAGCACACCGCGGACGCAGAACGCCTTTCGACGCTCCACGACGACGCGATTAGGCAGGCGAACGCTGCCGAGACCGAGTTCGAGCGCGCGTCAGAGGGTATCAGTAACGTCCATGGAGACCCCATCGAGCGCCGCGCACTCGAACGCCGGATCGCAGTGCTCGACGGCCGCATTCAGGAGCGTTCCGAATCATTCGATGAAGACCCGGAGGAGGAAGCGTTGACCACCGACGCACGCATCCTTGACGCCGCAGAGGTCTTCGCCGGGGGCTCCGCGAAGAGCGTCTTCTCGGAGGCGTTGTCCTCGGTGAGTGCACAGATCACTTCGCTCGGAAAGACCCTGGGCATCAGCAACCTCGAGAACGCGACCCTCCAGGCGAACGCGCAGCTCCCAGTCGTCAAGGGTGGGGAGAAGACACCGTTCGGGAAGCTCACCGATGGTGAGAAGCTCCGCCTGAAGATCGCGCTCGTCGTGTCACTCCTAGACGTCGGAACGACATCAGGACTTGGCCGACACCCCGGTCTGCTCATAGTCGACTCTCTGGCCGCCGAGGAACTCAACCGCGAAAACGGCGAACTGCTGCTACGAGAGCTGAATCGGGTGGCGCAGACTCACGGTCTTCAGGTCATCACAAGCACGGCACACAGTGAGTTAGTTGCTGCCGTCCTCCCGGACGAGGCGATGCAGAGGCCGACCGCGGAAGACCTGATGTGGTGAGAAGGAGTTCCCTGTGACACAGACCGTGTTCGACTTCCTCGACACCCTCGAGGGAACCCCATCCGTCACCCGTCTCGGCGGCGAGCACACGATTTACGCCTCGTCTTCTGAACTGGTTCGCGATACCCGAGTAGTCGAGGTCGCCGTCGCGCTGTGCGCCGAGTGGACGAACCTCCAAGACCAGACTTCTGCGGGCGCGCTCCTCATCGACGCCGCCGACACCATTCCTGCGCTCGGGGCACGCGCCCTCTACGACGTGTTATTGGCTGCGGAAGCTGCTCTCCCCCAGATCGCACCTGGCCTCGAAGGCGCGTTCAAAGCGCGCGCCGGTGGGCGTGGATTCGAGAGGGACATCGCGCTGGAGGGGTGGACTCGCCTGGCGCTTGGACACTGGACGAACAACACGCTCCAGCTCCGCGGGCTGCTACATGAGGGGAGCGAAGCCGAGGACGCGACCCCTCCGCTGGTTCGGGCGCTCGGCGCCGCTTGCTCGATGTGGGACGATGCCGAGCTCCGAAACGCGCTAACCGTGCTCTCCACACACGACTCGCTTGACGCGGACGCGGCAATGGAACTCGGCTTCCACAAGATCGCAGCCGCGGCTGCGTCCGTCCATCTCGATGCCGTACGCGCGGATCTCGACGACGCGGTGCACTGGTTCGACGCCGCATGCCTCGATGATGCTCGTCCTGACGCTACCGCGTTTCGGGCCGTCATCACCGGAGTCGCCGAGCAGGTATCCGGCCACCCCATCCCCGATGAACGGTTCGACGCCATCGCCGACGCAGTGTACGAGTACCTCGATGGTTATCGAGGAGTGGAGCGGAGCTGGCGGGGAGCCCGCGCCGGCACGACCAGTGCCTGGCTGGACCTCCTGACGCAACTCCGAATAGCTGAGGCCGACCGCTGGTTCGACACCGGGACCACGTTGCGCGCGCTCGCGCATGCGTTTGCTGCCGAGCAGACCATGGTGCTCGTCGTCAACCCGGGCATGACCGAGTCGGCGCCTCAGGTCGGCGTGCGCGAGCTGGTATGGCCGCGCATCGAAGAGATCACACACGGAAACGCCTCGGTCATCATGCACCTGCAACGATGGTTGACGGCGAATGCTGACCCCGTCGACTCAGCGACCCGCGCCGCGGTGGAAGGACTCCTTGACCGGCTGGAAGAGGTGCCGCCAAAAAAAGCAGGTAGCGAGTCGCTCCGTCTTCCGGATGCGATTCGCGAGAACCTCCATCTGACGGACGCCGCCTTCTCCGAGCTCAAACGCGCGGCGGCATCCGAACCGTCCCTAGTCCCGGTCTTCGAGGAGATCGCGATCCAGACTCGGTCGTTGAATATCGCCGAGGACGACCTCCTGTCCAGCCTCCTGGCTCAGTGCGAGGAACACGCCGAAGGAGGAATCGGCGCCTACCGGACTGAGCTGAAGGTGCTCCTCACCGACGTCATCCGGTACACCACTTACCACCTCAACATCAGCCAGTCACCGAGCAGGTTGCCGCCGTGGATGGTGCCGGGCCAGCCATGGCCCGCGGAGCACGTGCTCGCGGATCACCTGAACGACTTCCTGAGGGGGGCGGGCCGAGAGGCATTCGTCGAGTTGCCCAACATCGCGGGCGGACGGGTGGACATCGCAGTGACGTTCCACAGCCGCTGCTCCATCTACATCGAAGTGAAGACGGTCGACAAGGACCGCTCCGACGACGAGCTCGTCGACGACTTCGGCACGCAGGCGGTCCAGTACGCCGTGACCGACATCCCCGTCGCCATTCTGGTAGTGGCCGACTACGTTCCGCGGATGATCCGGCGCGACCTCACTGGGGCATTCCACGTCACCCCAATGAAGCTCGATGCAGCATCGCGACAGCATGCCCTCATCGCAGTCCGCCTCCAGGCGAACGTCGATCCGCCGTCCGCCACCTCGGCGAAGCGGATCACTCGCAAGAAGAAGGTGCCGCCCACTTCGGACTGAGGCTGTTCGTTTGCATCGGCTCACCAGGACAGGGCAAGGTCGAGTTCCGAGCATCAAAAGCGGTCGTCTCACGGGCGGGCTGAGTGTTGATCTGGCGAACTCGCGCGACGTTCTAAGTCGCGGTATGCGCGTACCCGCAAGCCGGTCGATGACTGCGACGCTTCAGACCGCGGCCTCGCTCACTGCCCATTCGTGCAGATCGTCCCGTAGCAGGATCCGCGAACGCGGCAGCCCGGTGGCAACGAACGGGCCGGGTTAGCCTGATAGCTATGACGCGCGTGTGGCTGACGGAATGGGAGTGGGCGTGCTGCGGTGATCCGTTCGGCCTCGGAGACGAGGTCGACTTCGGTATCGAGTCGCGGACGGCGCATCCAGCCCTCGCCGAGGTCCTCGGTCCGGAGCTCGTCAGAACGGTGGACGCAATGGAGTCGCACCACGTGGAGGAGTTTGCCGATCGGGTGAGCGGTCGGGTCGTCGCGGTTTACACGGTTACGCGCGAGGTCATAGAGCGTCGGTCACTGCGCCGACCTGGCCACGGCGCACCACCTGACGCGATCATGCCGACCGACGGCGACGATTGGCCGATGGTCGGCCGCGAGCTCGGAAACGGCGCGTTCGTTGGGACGCGACCGTCGCGGTACCTGATCGAGATTGTGCCGGTACCCGAGACTGCCATGCTGACGCCGGCTCAAGGCGTCCGACAACCCATCGTCGATCAAACCGAGCGGCTTCCGTCCGCCGCGGCGCTCGCTGCTGATCCACCACCCGAGCGGCGTCGACGCACACTAGCCGGCTGGCTGGTCGACGTTTCAGAGCACGCGGAAGAAGTCCGCTGACGGAACTCTATGTGACGCCTGATGCCCGCTGGTCGTTCGGTCTGCGGGCGAAGCGCGGACAAGTTTCAGGCGCCCGGACTGCCCGGATGGGGTAACCGTGGCAGGCCTACAGTTTGGCGTTGCCCGGGCGTCCAGCCGGCACCGAAGGCGAGCAATGCCAACCCGATAACGAGTAACACGATCCCGACCTGATTCTGTGGCGTCAGCGGTACGCCTGTCGGAATGGCGGCAGGTGCGCCGACCATCGCGTCTCCGTGTGAACCATCCGATATCGAGACAGCCTCGAGTGCGCAGTCTTCGATCGGCTGCAAACTGCAGCGCACGCTTGGTCGCGATTAACGTCAACGGGGGTTAACCGCGGGTTTATGGCCGTTTTCCGGACTAGGGTGTCAAAACGTCTACCGAACACAACAGCGACTTCCCCGTAGTTCCGGCTTTCCGCGTGTGTCAATTTTTCCGAACTGGCGTGACAAGTGACAGCACTTGTCACTTGCCAGTCTTGTTCGGAAAATTGCCAGCTAACTGAGCAAGACCGGATGGTGCACCACGTCCGTCGGTGCGAAAGCGGCCTTGCACTTGCGATGCCCTTCTTACCCAGCAGAGGCGTTGGTTACATTTCTGGGTGAAGCAAGCCCAGCGAGGCGGATCATCCGGCGGGGCGTCAAAGGGCCAGTTTGAGCACGTCGTGCAGTCGCTCATCGTGGGTAGACAGAAGAGGGGGAAGCAGGAGCGTTCGGATCCCGTGCGTCACTGCTCCTCCGTCGGGTCCGGCACGATCGCCGACCATCAAGGCGAGATCCGGCCCGGTTCCCAGCGCCTCGAGCGCGTGTGCGTAGATCGCTTTCGAGGGCTTCTGCACTCCCACTTCGTACGACAGGGAGTAGGAATCGATCGCGTCGGCTAGCCCAACTGCCGCGAAGGCCGGACGAAGGTCGAAGTGGATGTCGCTAACGATTCCTACCTGCAGTCCGGCGCTCTTCAGAGCGAAAATAGTGTGCGCAGCGTCGATCGCAAACGGATTGACCGCGTGGTCAAGCTCCGACTCGTAGAGGGCCTCCGCGAGTTCGTCGTCAACACCGGCGTCCGCGAAAACCCCCATGAACGCGACCCGATGAAGATCTCTATCGGAATCGAGACCCGGCGCGTCCATCCGGTCGTGTGGCCCGTTACTCTCGCTGATCCGCGCCACGAGGTCATCGACAGGATGCCGACTTGCGTCTCGATGGGCACGTTCAAGGGCATCGGCGGCCCACAGCTCGAGGGTCGGCGCGACAACTAGCGTCCCGCGCCAATCGAATAGCACCGCGTTAACGTGCACGCCATCAGGTTACCGAGCCATCGAGGACGATCGAGCATCGAACTTACCCGTCGGGGGTAAACAACGTCCTGCCGGGATGTCCTCCGCTCCGGCAGGGTATGGGTCGCGCGCACCCGCTTCAGCGACGGCTGGAAGGGCTCGGGCGCTGCCGCGATGTGGGCGTCGTGGTCGGCTATCGCCGTCTTGGTTGGATCGCCCTTTCTGATTGTCCCAAGGTTTTTGTACCATCCTGCCTAGAGTCGGAGTTGAGGCGAACGCCCCCGATCAGTTGTCGGCGGCGGCAGCAGCGGCTGTGTCGAGGAAGGACGGCTCGGCAACTTCCCCGGCCGCTGCATGGTGGTCAACGTCTGGAAGTTCGAACAGCTCGCCGGGTCGGAGGATCCTGAGGTGGACTCCTTCGACGGCGGCGACGCCCGAGCCCGTGGTCGCGTTCGTTGTCCGAAGGTAGCGGTCTGCAGTCCCCTTCGCGGTGACTTTTGTGCATAAAAATTGCTGTGGTGATGGCAAACGTGCGTTAAAAACGTCTCAGTGCACCGACTTCCGCTCGTAGATCGTCATCGACCAGGCGTAGCCGATGGTGATGATCACCACACCCCACGCGACGGCGAGTACGGGGTTCCAGCCGAGCGGTGTGCCGAGCAGCAGCCCGCGCACGGTCTCGATAAACGTAGTGAACGGCTGGTATTCCGCGAACCACTGCAGGCCCGCCGGCATCGACTCGGTGGGCACGAAGCCACTGCCGAGCATCGGGAGGATGGTCAGCAGGAGAGGCCAGTTGCTTGCCGTCTCCACCGACTTCGCCTGCATCCCCATGGCAACACCGAGCCAGTTGATCGCGAACGCGACGAGCACGAACAGGCCGGCAGCCGCGAGCCATTCCATCGGTCCGGCGGTCGGGCGGAATCCGACCAGCAGGCCGACACCGAGCACGAGCGCTACGGCGATCAGTGCCTGGATGGTGTTTCCGAGCACGTGGCCGGCCAGCACCGAGGCCCGGGAGATCGCCATCGTGCGGAACCGCGCGGTGATCCCTTCGGTCATGTCCATGGAGACGGTGGTCGCGGTACCCCCGGCTGTGCCGGCGATGGTGATCAACAGGATGCCCGGCACGACGTAAGCCAGGTACGCTTCCCGTCCGCCGGCCGGGTCCACACCGGGAAGGCCGGCCCCCAGCGTGCCTCCGAAGACAAAAACGAACAGCAGCAGGATCACCACCGGGCCGAGGATGGTGAACACCGACAGGCCGGGGTAGCGGATCATGTGCAACAGGTTGCGACGCAGCATGGTGATCGCGTCGGCGACGACGTGCGATTGAATTGCGCTGCTCGTGGTGGGGCGGTGGGCAGTGACGGCGGTCATGATGCGATTCCTTTCGTGTCGACCGGGTCCGCCTGATCCGCCTTGCCGGTGAGGGCGAAGAACACGTCGTCGAGATCCGGGGTGTGGATGCTGAGGTCGTCGACCTCGAGGCCTGCCGCATCGAGGCGGTCCAGGACGGTGCGCAGGGCAGTGACACCGCCGTCGCTCGGAACGGTAAGCGCAAGCCCGGCGTCGTCTCGAGTCGCCTCGTCAAGCAGGTGAGAGGCACCGTCGAGTGACGCAGCATCGGCGAACTTCAGCCTGATATGCCCGCCGGGAACCAGCCGTTTGAGCTCGTCCGGCGTTCCGTCGGCGACGATCCGGCCACCGTCGAGCACCGCGATCCGATCGGCCAGCTCATCCGCCTCGTCCAGGTACTGGGTGGTGAGCAGCACGGTGGTGCCCTCCGAGACCAGACCGCGCACCACGTCCCACATGGTGTGGCGGCTGCGCGGGTCGAGGCCGGTGGTCGGCTCGTCCAGGAAGATCACGCTGGGCGTCGAAACCAGGGTCATCGCCAGGTCGAGCCGCCTGCGCATGCCACCGGAGTAAGTGGACAGCGGCTTGCGAGCGGACTCGACCAGGTCGAATTGCTCGAGCAACTCAGCCACCCGCGTCTTCGAACGCTTCGGCCCCAGGTGACGCAAGCGAGCCATCAGCAGCAGGTTCTCCTCGCCGCTCAGCAACCCGTCGACGGCGGAGAACTGACCGGTGAGGCCGATCGCGGCACGAACGCCGTCCGGATCGCGCGCCACGTCGTATCCGTTCACGAACGCTGTGCCACCGTCGGGTCGCACCAACGTGGAGAGAATGTGCACGGTCGTCGTCTTGCCGGCTCCGTTCGGGCCGAGCAGGGCAGTGACGGTGCCCGCCCTCACGGTGAGGTCGACGTCGTCGAGAACCACTTTGGTGCCGTAGGACTTCCGCAGTCCGCGGATCTCAATCGCTGTGGTCGACATGGTGCTTTCCTTATCTCTGGTCGGTTGAATTCACTGGGCGCGCTGGATGCTGATGTCGCCATATTGGGTGCGGGCACGCACCGAGACGGTCTGCTCAGACGGGTCGGGGGCGTGGTCGCCGTCCAGCTGGTTGCGCACATGCCCCTGCTTCGACGACAGGTCGAGCCAGGCGGGTACGCCCGGCAGCACGCCGACGGTGACCGCGCCGAAACCGCTCTCAATCTGGATCGAGCCGCTGGAAACCTCGCGCAACTGGATGCTGCCGTACGCGGTCTTCGCCGTCACGGATGCGAGCGCCCGGGCGACCTCGAGGTCGCCATAGGAGAGCTTCGCCTCGAGGTCGCCCCCGGACTCCCCAACCAGGACACTGCCGTGCGAAGCATTGAGGATCGCGTCGCCGGTGACCGTGCCGACCCGAAGCTGGCCGTGGTCTGCAGTCATCTCAACGCCACCGTCCGCGCTGCCCAGGGTGGCGTTGCCGTGCGAGGCCCGCAGCCACAGGTTGCCCGTGCTGTCGAGTTCCACCGGGCCCATCGAGCTCTTGATGCGGGTCGCACCGAGCCGGCCGACGCCGCGCAGGCCGCCGACCGCGATCTCGGCGGTCAACCTCGACCCGGTCGGCAACTCGACCTTCAGGTCAACCGACTCTGTGGGCCCGATCCAGCTGATGCGGGGCCGCGGGCCGGTGATGGTGAGCCGCTGGCCGTCGAAGTCGACCTTGGTCTCCTCCGCACCCCGGCGGTCGACGGCCTTCGCCGGATTGGTCGGCGACACGGTCACGACCGTGTCTGTCCGGTCGCTGGCGAAAACCTCGACCGCGCCGACCTGCAGGTTGATCGCGAGGTCGATGGGGTCAGGGGTGTCGTATGTGGGCATGCTGAAGCTGCCTTTCTCTGGGGCGTGGTTGTTCGGCCTCGCGGGTCTGCGCGGCTGGTGAGTGTGTTGGGCTGGGAGGCGGGTTAGCGCGCCCACCCCGCGAAATTGTCGCCGGTGCGCAGCGTGCGCTGTGCAGTTCGTCGTTGTTTGGGTTGGAGAGCGGATGCGACGGCGCGCACCAGCCAGGAATTGACGGACAGGCCATCAGCCGCCGCGGCTTCGTCCACCCGCACTTTGAGTGCGTCCGGTAGGCGCAACGTCGTGCGCGAGGTGCTCGCATCGTCGAGGTCGGCGGATGCCGCTGGCCGGTCGTCGGTGTCCGGCTCGTTGTTCGGCTGGATGACCACGAACTCGACCTCACGTCCACGCAACCGCAGGTCCACCGAGCCGGGGGCGAGGTCACGGGTGATCTCGCCCACCGCAGCTGACAGGGCGTCGAGCAGGACGAGCCGCGTCGCCGCATCCAATCCGGTGGCAAGTCGTTCGGCGATAAGGCGAGTGTCTTCCGCGCCGTTCGCCGCGGTGTCCACCAATTGGCGCTGCAGGTCGGTGACGTACACTCCAAGTTCCATGTCACCATACTGACACCACGATGGTGTCACGTCAAGTGCCGGTGGTGTCAAATCGATCGCTGGACAACGTGAGCCCGAGGTGGCAGGATCGCGCAGGTGGTGACCACAACCCTTCCCGAGCAACGGCTGAGCGACCTTGCCCTGTTGCGTCGGGTGCGTGATCGAATCGACCGTGAATACGCCCAGCCGCTCGACGTCGAGGCACTCGCCTGCGGCGTGAACCTGTCTGCCGGTCACCTCAGCCGTCAATTCCGCCTCGCCTACGGTGAGTCGCCGTACAGCTACCTGATGACGCGTCGGATCGAGCGTGCCATGGCGATGCTGCGCCGCGGAGACCTGAGCGTCACCGAGGTCTGTTTCGCCGTCGGCTGTTCATCGCTCGGCACCTTCAGCACCCGCTTTTCCGAACTGGTCGGCGTGGCGCCCAGCGTCTACCAGCGCCAGAACGCACATCCGGTCGAGCATCCGACCGCCGGAATGCCGTCGTGCGTGACGAAACAGGTGACCAGACCGGTCAGGAATCGAGAAGCAAAGGCGCCCACACCACAGCTAGCGTGAATGCCATGGACATCACAATTCACTCAAGCTTCCTTCCGCACACCGATCCGGATTCCTCCCTTGCGTTCTACCGGGACGTCCTCGGATTCGAGGTGCGGGGCGACGTGGGATACCAGGGGATGCGCTGGATCACCGTTGGGCCAGTAGGTCAGCCGGACACATCCGTTGTGTTGCACCCGCCGGCGGCTACTCCCGGAATCACCGACGATGAGCGACGCACCATCCTCGAGCTGATTGCCAAGGGCAGCTATTTCGGGTTCAACCTCGCCACACCCGACCTCGACGACACGTTCGCGAAACTGGAGGCGAGCGGAGCCGAAGTCGTCCAGGAGCCGACCGACCAGCCCTACGGCGTCCGCGACTGCGCCTTCCGCGATCCTGCAGGAAACATGGTGCGAATCCAGGAGTTGCGCTGACCCCTCGACCCGCGATGGGTAAAACTAGTCGAGCGACAACCGCGCCAGGCGGCCCGCCACACGACGGAGAACGATGAGCACAGTAACGACGACGGATGCCCAGCCGACCGCGCTTCACCAGGCAGACACCCACGACGTGATCAGCGTCCAGGGCGCGCGCGAGAACAACCTCAAAGACGTGAGCGTCGAGATTCCGAAGCGCCGGCTCACGGTGTTCACCGGGATCTCCGGCTCCGGCAAGAGCTCGCTGGTCTTCGCCACCATCGCCGCAGAATCGCGGCGGATGATCAACGAGACCTACAGCGCGTTTCTGCAGGGCTTCATGCCGAGCCAGGCTCGACCGGACGTTGACGTGCTCGAGGGACTGACGACGTCGATCATCGTGGACCAGGAGCGGATGGGTGCGAACCCCCGGTCCACGGTTGGCACCGCAACAGACGCGAACGCTCTGCTGCGCATCCTGTTCAGCAAGCTCGGCCAGCCGCACATCGGCTCGCCGAACGCGTTCTCGTTCAACGTCGCCTCGATCAGCGGAGCGGGCGCGGTCACCTTCGAGCAGGGCGGCAAGACAGTCAAGGAGCGCCGCGACTTCAGCATCACCGGAGGCATGTGTCCACGCTGCGAGGGGCGCGGAACCACCAGCGACATCGACCTCCAGCAGCTCTTCGACGACTCCAAGTCGCTGAATGATGGCGCCATCACGGTGCCCGGCTACAAGTCCGGAGGCTGGGCGGTCAAGCAGTACGCCGACTCCGGGCTATTCGATCCGGACAAGCCGATCAGCCAGTTCACCAAGACCGAACTCGACGATTTCCTGTACAAGGAGCCGACCAAGATCAAGTGGCAGGGATTCAACGCCACCTACGAGGGCCTGATTCCGCGCATCCAGAAGTCGTTCCTGTCCAAGGATCGCGCGGCCCTCCAGCCGCACATCCGGGAATTCGTGGACCGCATTGCCACGTTCACGAACTGTCCGGAGTGCGACGGAACCCGGTTGAATGCGGGTGCCCGGTCGTCGAAGATCGCCGACTTGAGCATCGCCGATGCCTGCGCCATGCAGATCACCGATCTGGCCGAGTGGCTGGGCAACCTCGACGAACCATCCGCCGAGCCACTGCTCAAGGGCATCCGGCACATCCTCGACGCCTTCGTGAAGATCGGGCTCGGCTACCTTTCGTTGGATCGGCCGACCGGAACGCTGTCCGGCGGAGAGTCCCAGCGAACCAAGATGATCCGGCACCTGGGGTCGTCGCTCACCGATGTCACCTACGTCTTTGACGAGCCCACCATTGGCCTGCACCCGCACGACATCCAGCGGATGAACGACCTGCTGCTGCAACTTCGTGACAAGGGCAACACGGTTCTGGTCGTCGAACACAAGCCGGAGGCGATTGCGATCGCCGATCACGTCGTCGACCTCGGTCCAGGCGCAGGCACCGCCGGCGGAACGATCTGCTTCGAGGGAAGCGTCGACGAACTCCGCCGGAGCGACACTCTCACCGGCCGGCACTTCGACGACCGGGTCACGCTGAAACCGCAGATGAGGAAGTCCACCGGGGCGCTGGAGGTGCGCGGCGCCGACCTTCACAACCTGAAGAACGTGGATGTCGATATCCCGCTCGGCCAGTTGGTCGTGTTCACCGGGGTGGCCGGATCCGGGAAGAGCTCCCTGATCACCGGCTCCGTGGCCGGCCGAGAGGGTGTCGTATCGATCGACCAGGGTGCCATCCGCGGTTCACGGCGCAGCAACCCGGCAACCTACACCGGCATGCTCGAGCCGATCCGCAAGGCGTTCGCGAAGGCGAACGGAGTGAAACCTGCGCTGTTCAGCGCCAACTCCGAGGGCGCTTGCCCGGTGTGCAACGGCGCTGGCGTCATCTACACCGAGCTGGGCTTCATGGACACCGTCTCCAGCCCCTGCGAGGAGTGCGAGGGCAAGGGTTTCGCCGCTTCGGTGCTGGAGTACCGTCTCGCCGGAAAGGATATCAGCGAGGTCATGGCCCTGCCGGTGGCCGAGGCGTTGGAGTTCTTCGCGACCGGCGAGGCCCGCATCCCGGCCGCCCACAAGATCCTGGAGCGAATGGCGGATGTCGGCCTCGGCTACCTGAGTCTCGGCCAGCCACTGACCACGCTGTCAGGCGGGGAACGGCAGCGGCTGAAGCTGGCGTCGCAGATGGGGGAGGACGGCGACACCTACGTTCTTGACGAGCCGACCACCGGCCTTCATCTGGCTGACGTCGAGCAGTTGCTCGCCCTTCTCGACCGGCTCGTCGATTCCGGCAAGACTGTCATCGTGATCGAGCATCACCAGGCCGTCATGGCTCACGCCGACTGGATCATCGACCTGGGACCGGGTGCCGGCCACGACGGCGGACGCATTGTTTTCGAGGGCACGCCGGCCGAATTGATCGCGGCCCGGTCGACAATCACCGGAGAGCACCTGGCCGCGTACGTCGGAACCTGAGCCGGCCAGGCCGGCCGAGGAGGCCGGTCGAAAAGCTCAAAGCTAGCGCGGGTCGTCTTCCTGGTAGTTCTCCGGCAGGACGCGTTGGCGCACCGTCTGGGCGGAGACCGGGCTGGGGATCTCCACCTGCCCCTGTTCACCCGTATTCGTGGGTGAACCGGGCTGAGTTGCAGGGGGCACGCTGGCCGCAGCCGGCAAACCGTAGGTGGGGCGTTCGACTGGTCGCTGGGCTGCGGGTGTGTGCAACGGTTCCGGCTCCGGTGTTTCCGTGCGAGTCAATTCCGGCTGTCCTGTGTTGATCGGCCCTGTGTTGATCGGCCCGGTCTCTGTTGCCACCTGCTGCTTGGCCCACTCCTGTTGCTTCTCGACGAGGCCCTTGTCCTCCTGAGCTGACTCGTATGCCCACAGGTCCAGGTCTGCCTTGAAGAGCTTCTTGGCGCGTGACGGCCTCGACTGCCACTCGACCAGGCGGTCCCGAAAGTCCATCAGCGACTGTTCGGCCTGAAAGCTGAACGAGACGGAGTTCTTCTTCATCTCGGCGATCTCGTGCGCGGCCCAGTCGGCCGTCATCGATGCGCCGGCGAGCGGCAGGAGGCGCACGCTGACGTCTGCATCGTGGGCAAGGTGTTCAGCGTGCTGCTGCTCAGGTGCGGAAAGCGTGTTCCACCTGGATGCCCGGCGGGCGGCACCGATGAGGGCCGAGACAGTCGACACCCGCTGTTCACGGTCATGCAGCAGGATCAAGCGCCGGGTGGCTGCCCGACCGATCATGGCGGCGATGAATCCGGCCACCACGATCGCCAGGAACGGGAAGACGACGGCGGAGAGGACGCGCCACCCGTCTTCGGAAGTCAACCAGTCGACGAAGTTATTCCACCATTGCATGAGGGAACATTACCCCGCGGATGGGGTACAGGTGGTCCCGCAGGCGCGTGTCGCACCAGCAGGCCTGTCACCTGGTGCGACGGCCGCCCTGCCGGAACTGAGACTCAGGCGAAGCAGTCGATTGCGTCATCAATGCCCCAGAACTCGCCAATGACGATGAAACGGCGCTGTCGCACGAGCAGGCGCTTGGCGCGGAAACGGTCACCTTGCGCCTCAGTGAACCTCTCGATGTATCCGAGCACTTCACCGGTTGACCGGGTGACACGCCACAATTCGTTGTGCAGCTGGACCAGGGTGACGCCTGGACGGACGGCTGGGCTGGTTCCCACGAAATCGAGGGTGATCATCTTATACTCCCGTGACTGAGCCGGCCCGCTTGTTGGTGATTCAACGCTAAGCGTGGCCACTGACATCCGGAGCATTGCCGTTCAGCGGCGCCAGGTGCCAGCCAACGGAGGAAGCCGGCCGGTGAGCGGAGGAAGCCGACCGGTCAGCGTAGGCCGGTGCCGTGAACGGCGAGTGGCTCGATGGTTGCCAGTTCCTCCGTCGACAGTGGCCGGGCATCCGCTGCCGCAATATTGCTCTCCAGCTGGGCAACGCTGCTGGCACCGATCAGTGCGGAGGTGACCTGCGGGTGGCGCAGCACCCAGCTCAGGGCGAGCTGCGCGAGCGTCTGCCCGCGATCGGTCGCGAGCGACTGAAGGGCACGGGCACGGTCCAGGTAGGTGTCGCTGATGTTCTCGGCCGAGATCCAGCGGCCCTCCGAGGCGCGGGACCCGGCCGGGATGCCGGCCAGGTAGCGGTCAGTGAGCAGCCCCTGAGCCAAAGGCGAGAAGACGATGCTGCCCATTCCCAGCTCGTCGAGAACGGGGAACAGACCATCCTCGATGTGGCGATCGAACATGTTGTACCTGGGCTGGTGGATCACCAGGGGGATGTTGTGCACGGCCAGCGCCTCATAGGCCGCCCGGGTCTGCTGCGGGTCGTAGTTGGAGATTCCGGCGTACAGGGCCTTGCCGGAGTTCACCGCGGTCGCCAATGCGCCCATCGTCTCCGCGATCGGCGTGTTCGGGTCAGGGCGGTGCGAATAGAACACGTCGACGTAGTCGAGGCCCAGGCGCGACAGGCTCGCGTCGAGGGACGCCAACAGGTACTTGCGCGAACCGAATTCGCCGTAGGGGCCGGGCCACATGTCGAAACCGGCCTTGCTCGAGATGATCAGCTCGTCCCGGTACGGGCGCAGGTCCTCCGCCAGGATCCGCCCGAAATTGGTCTCCGCCGAACCGGCCGGGGGGCCGTAGTTATTGGCCAGGTCGAAATGGGTCACGCCGAGGTCGAACGCGCGGCGGATGATCGCACGCTGGGTATCGAGTGGGCGGTCGTGGCCGAAGTTGTTCCAGAGTCCAAGGGAGATTCTCGGCAGCGTCAATCCGCTGCGGCCGACGCGATGGTATTCGACCGAGTCGTAGCGGTCGGATGCTGGAAGGTAGGTCATGGGGAAAGCCTACGACCGCGGACGCAGCCAGCCGAGCAACCGCTGCCCATCGACACGTGACTCGCTCAGTCGTATGGTCGAAGTCAAGAGGAAAGGAGCTCAACGATGAGCCCATCCACAGTGACGGAGAAGACCTGGGTGGCCTTCGGACCGGTCGGCGCTATCGGAACGATCCGCCGCAGCGAAGAAGGCTACGCCGTGCGGATGCTGGACGACTCGACGCACCGCGGCGTCTACGAAAGCCTCGACGTGGCGAAGAGTGCGCTCTACGCGGCGATGCTTCCGGGGTCGGACTGGCCGGAGTTCCGAGAGCATTAGTCCGCCCTCCCCAGGGCGCGCGAGAGACGTTTTTCCACGGTTCGTGGGTAGTCCGGCCACTGGCTTTTCCGGTCGCCGAGACTGGCGGAATGACTGACACCATCACACTCACGGGACTGGTTGCGACCGAGCCCAAGCACCTGACCACGGGCGAAGGCTTGCCCATCACCAGCTTCCGGCTGGCATCCTCCCTGCGCCGCTTCGATCGCAAGACCAACCAGTGGGTCGATGCGGGAACGAATTGGTACACCGTCTCGGCGTTCCGCCGCCTGGCAATGGGTGCTGCGGCATCCATCTCCAAGGGCGACCGGGTGATCGTCACCGGTCGGCTCCGCCTCCGCGACTGGACGAGCGCAGAAAAGACCGGCAAGTCAGTTGAGGTGGATGCCGACGCGCTCGGCCACGACCTCAACTGGGGTACTGCCAAGTACATGCGGACGATGTCGGCAAGTGACGGTGCCGCGCCTGCGCCGGAGGACCCTGCTGCTTCCGCTGAGGGCGAGCCGGTACCTGACTCGCTGGGGGATTCGCCAGAGGCTCCCCAGGAATCGGAATTCCCGGCCGCGGTGGAGGACGAACGCGAAACCGCTGCAACACCGTTCTAGCCCAACCGCACTCGGCTGACCGCGCCCGCGCCTGTCGCCTCTAGACTCGACCTCGGCGGGCGCAGGCGCGTCTGCCGGGGATAGAGGTGACATGGGAGCGATTCGCTGGAGCGCGGTCGGAGCTCTCATCCTGCTTGCCTCCACAACGCTGGTGGCCTGCACCCAGGCCCCTGCCGAACCGCCAGAGCCCACCTCCGTGGTCGAGACGCCGTCCACGACGCCAGGCCCAGAGCCGGAGCCCGAAGCTGATCCGGAACTGCTTCCCGGCGGGACTGCCGAAGACAACCTTTCGTACTTCGACTTCGTGAACGCCGCATTCCTGGCAGGCGGCAACGCGGGAGCTCGTCCGATCATCGACAACCTGGTGGCGGCAGGCTTCGACAAGGCGGCGATGCAGGTGACCGCCGACCGCACCCCGCGCGGGAGTGCTGTGGACTCTGTGCAGTTCTCGGTGCAGATCGGTGAAGAGTGCCTCATCGGGCAGGCGGATGGCGGCGGTTACGTCAGCACGGTGGCGCCGGCACTCCAATCCGGTGGCTGCCTGGTGGGGAACGCTCGGGCGATCGACTGGTGATGGCACCCGGCTAAACTGGGGTGCATGGCCGAATACATTTACTCGATGGTCCGCGCCCGCAAAGCGGTCGGCGACAAGCTCATTCTCGATGACGTCACGATGGCTTTCCTGCCGGGAGCGAAGATCGGTGTGGTCGGCCCGAACGGTGCCGGAAAGTCCACGATCCTCAAGATCATGGCGGGGCTCGACACCCCCAGCAATGGTGAAGCCAAGCTGACCCCGGGCTACACCGTCGGCATCCTCATGCAGGAACCCGTTCTCGACGAGTCGAAGACGGTGCTGGAGAACGTGCAGGAGGGCCTCGGCGAGATCAAGGAGAAGGTCGACCGTTTCAACGAGATCTCCGCAGCCATGGCCGAGCCCGACGCGGACTTCGACACGTTGCTTGCCGAGATGGGCACCCTGCAGGAAGCCATCGACGCGGCGGATGCCTGGGACCTCGACTCCCAGCTGGAGCAGGCGATGGATGCCCTCCGCTGCCCGCCGCCGGACTCACCCGTCGCCCACCTCTCCGGTGGTGAGAAGCGTCGCGTCGCACTCTGCAAGCTCCTCCTGCAAAAGCCCGACCTGCTGCTGCTCGACGAGCCAACCAACCACCTCGACGCCGAGAGCGTGCTCTGGCTCGAGCAGCACCTGGCCCAGTACCACGGTGCCGTTCTCGCCGTCACTCACGACCGGTACTTCCTCGATCACGTCGCGGAGTGGATCGCCGAAGTCGACCGCGGACGCCTCTACCCGTATGAGGGCAACTACTCGACCTACCTGGAGAAGAAGGCCGAGCGGCTGAACATCCAGGGCAAGAAAGACCAGAAGCTCGCCAGGCGGCTGTCTGAAGAGCTCGACTGGGTGCGCAGCAACGCGAAGGGCCGCCAGACCAAGTCGAAGGCGCGTCTTGCGCGCTACGAGGAGATGGCTGCGGAAGCGGAGAAGACCAGGAAACTCGACTTCGAGGAAATCGTGATCCCGGTGGGGCCGCGGCTCGGGTCCCAGGTGCTCGACGCGAAGGACCTCAAGAAGGGCTTCGAAGATCGCATCCTGATCGACGGGCTCTCCTTCACCCTCCCGCGTAACGGCATCGTCGGAATCATCGGGCCGAACGGCGTCGGAAAGACGACCCTCTTCAAGACGATCGTCGGCCTGGAACCGCTGGACGGCGGCGAGCTGAAGATCGGCGAGACCGTCCAGATCTCCTACGTCGACCAGAGCCGCGGAGGCATTGACCCGAACAAGACGCTGTGGGAGGTCGTCTCGGAAGGGCACGACTATATCCAGGTCGGCAAGACCGAGATCCCGTCACGCGCCTACGTCTCGCAGTTCGGCTTCAAGGGGCCCGACCAGCAGAAGAAGGCCGGAGTGCTCTCCGGTGGTGAGCGGAACAGGCTCAACCTGGCGCTCACGCTGAAGCAGGGCGGCAACCTGCTGCTGCTCGACGAACCGACCAACGACCTCGACATCGAGACCCTCTCCAGCCTGGAGAACGCTCTGCTCGAATACCCAGGCTGCGCAGTGGTCATCACTCACGACCGGTGGTTCCTCGACCGCATCGCCACGCACATCCTGTCGTGGGAGGGCACCGAGTCGAACCCGTCGTATTGGCACTGGTTCGAGGGCAACTTCGAATCCTACGAAGAGAACAAGATCGAGCGGCTGGGGCCGGATGCCGCCAAGCCGAGCCGGGCGGCGTACCGCAAGCTCACCAGGGACTGACCGTGCGCCTGCACGTCGCCATCTCGCTGCGCTGGTCCGACTTCGACGCGTACGCGCACGTCAACAACGCGGAGATGTTCCGCCTGCTGGAGGAGGCGCGCATCCAGGCGTTCTGGCCGCCGGACGCAGGCGCGGTCACGGATGCCGGGCCGGTGCCGGCCACCGCAGTTCTCGACGGCCGTCCCGGTGCCGAGACCATGACCCTGATTGCCCGGCAGGAGATCGAGTACCTGCTGCCGATTCCCTACATGCGGGCGCCGATCGACATCGAGCTGTGGATCGGCCGGATCGGCGGGGCGAGCCTGGAGATCTGCTACGAGCTCTATTCGCCGGTCGGGGTGGTTCCGAGGCAGTTGTTCACCCGGGCCGCCACCACGCTGGTGATGGTGACCGCGGCGACCGGGCGGCCGAAGCGCATTCCGGACGAGTTGCGCGCGGCCTGGTCACCCTACGTCGAAGAACCGCTGACGTTTGCCAAGCGAGCCTGAGCACGAGTAGGCGCGAGCGGGTCAGGATGCCGGGACCGGCTCGTCACTGAAGTTCCCTGTCCACACGGCGCGGGCACCGGAGTCGCCGATCTGCACAATGATCACCACCGATCCGGCGGCGACGGCGACCGCAGCTGCCGCCAGGATCACCGACACCACCAATCGAGCCCGTCCGGTCGTCTTAGCGAACTGGTGCCAGGCCCAGATTGCGAGCGCGACAACGAACAACGCGATCACCCAGGGGAGGATCGAGTTGCCGAGCGCCTCGTGCCGGTCGACCAGGGGCGTGCGTCCCACCCGCTCGGCCAGCCAGGTTCCGGCCGTGGTGGTGATGGGAACCATGACCAATGCGGCCAACGCGAGGAGCGGAGGCAGCAGGCCGAGGCGCCGGCGGGCGGCCGGCCAGACTGCGGCGAGTACCACGGCAAGCGCGGCGACCGGAATCAGGACAACGGTGAGGTGCACCAGCAATGGGTGCAGTGGCAGGTCCCCGAACACCCAGTCCATCAGGCGACTACCACCCGCCCGTCGGCAACCGTGACCTCGATTTCGATGAGGGGGCGGGTCGACGGTCCGTTCAACACGTCGCCGGTCGCCGCGTCGTAGCGGGACCCGTGGCATGGGCAGTCGAAGGATGCTCCCGCTGCTGCCACGACACAACCCTGATGGCGGCAGATCGCACTGAACGCCATCGCCTTGCCCTCCTCCGGCTGGGACAGGAGCACGGCAGAACCATCCACCTGAACGCCCAGCGAGCCGCCGACGGGAATATCGGCGAGCACGGCCAACTCGGTGCCCGGCTGCAGGCCGGTCGGTTCGGAGGCGCCGGGCTCAGGGCTTTCAGCCGCGGGGGAGCAGGCCGCCAATGCCAGCACGGATGCCCCGGCCACGGTGGCGCTGCCGGCCACGATCAGTCCACGCCGGGTCAGGATCGGAAGTTCAGTCACGAATCTCTACTTTCTCGTCAATCGCAAGTGCTGTGCCTACTCTATGAACGAGACCCGCTCGCATCCGGTTCATTGTGAGTGAACTTTCGGTGCCGCCGTGACGTATCTCAGGTGGGAGGTGTGATGGCCGACAGGCAGGCGGAAGCGCTGCGCGCGCTGCACGACGAACACGCACCCGCCCTGTGGCGTTACGTCGTGTGGCTGTGCGGCGATCGCGAACTGGCGGAGGACGTGGTGCAGGAGACACTGTTGCGCGCGTGGAAGCGTCCGGTGCAGCTCGAGGCCTCCGGAACATCCGCTCGTGCGTGGCTGTTCACTGTCGCCCGCAACCTGGTCATCGATGAGTACCGGAGCGCGCACTCCCGGCACGAATTGCCTGCCGCCGTGATGCCGGAACGGGTGAGCGCAGACCACACCGACAGCGTCCTGGACGCCTGGCTGGTATCGGATGCTCTCGCCCAGCTTTCGCCCGAGCATCGCGTTGTCGTCGTGCACGCCTACTACCGGGGGCTCTCGGTGGCGGCGATCGCCCGCATCCTCGGAATTCCGGAGGGGACCGTCAAGTCCAGGCTCCACTATGCGCTGAGGTCGATGCGGCTCGCGCTGCAGGAGAGGGGGCTGACCGAATGAGCGAACACGATGAGCTTCGCGACTGGGATGCCGCCTATCTGCTCGGCTCGCTGTCGACGGATGACCGGCGACGGTACGAGCGGCACCTCGCCGACTGCGAGGAGTGTGCGTCGTCCATGGCTGAACTGGCCGGGATGCCGGGCCTGCTCGGAAAGGTGCCGGCCGCCGACGCGGACGACCTGCTGGAACGCGTTCCTCCGCAGGCTCCCGACCTCATGCCGCAGCTGGCCGGCCACGTTGCACGCGGTCGTAGCCAGAAGCGCCGCAGGGTGCGGCGGTGGGCGGTCGCGCTCGCAGTCGCCGCCGCCGTGGCTGCGGGGGCGATCGGTGCCGTCGTCGTCCCGGGGCTCCTGGCGACCATGGAACCCGAGCCGGCGAGCGTTGCCCTGGAGCTGGAACGGGTGACGCCGTCGCCACTGGTGGCGAGCATCCGCCTGATCGAAGAGCAATGGGGAACGCTCGTCGAGATGGAGTGCCGCTACGATGCCGGCGATCCGTACTCGGAGCCGGTCGAGTACGCGATGTACGTGACGGATGATGCCGGTGACGAGGTGAGGGTCGCCACCTGGTCGGCGGCACCGGGGCAGACCGCGACGCCGTCCGGAACGGCGTCGGTCGGGCTGGCCGAGATCCGCTCTGTCGAGGTTCGCTCCGTCGCCGACGGAACGGTACTGCTGCGCGGGACCCCGTGAGGCGTCAATACAGTCAGTCGGCGCGGGGCACCCGCACCATGCCCTCCTGGGCGACACTGGCCAGCAACACGCCGTCACGGCTGTAGATGCGGCCGAGGGAGAGCCCGCGCCCTCCGGTGGCGGTCGGGGATTCCTGAACGTAGAGCATCCACTCGTCCACCCGCCCGAAGCGATGCCACCACATGGCGTGGTCCAAGCTCGCCACCTTGATGCCGGGGGTGGACCAGGCGACGCCATGCCGCCGGAAGATCGGTTCGAGCAGCGAATAGTCGCTCACGTAGGCGAGTGCCGCGCGGTGCAGGTTCTCATCGTCGGGCAAGCGGTCGGTCGACCTCATCCAGACCGCCTGGTGCGCCACATGCTCGCCCTCCACCGAGAAGTAGATGGGGGAGGGAACGTGGCGGATGTCGAAAGGCCGGTCGCTCGCCCAGCTGCGGGCCACCACATCCGTGTTGTCACCCAGCACCTCGGTGACCGAGGGCAGAGATTCCGGGTCCGGGAAGCCTTCCGGCATCGGCGTCTGGTGGTCAAGGCCCTCATCCTCATCCTGGAACGATGCGATGAGCGACAGGATCGGCAACGCCGATTGGTACGCCTGCACCCGGCGGGTGGAGAAGGATCGTCCATCGTGGATGCGGTCGACCGAGAAGGTGATCGGCTCATCGACGGCTCCGGGGCGCAGGAAGTAGCCGTGCATGGAATGGATCGGGCGGTCTTCGGCGACGGTGCGCATCGACGCCACCAGCGACTGGGCGAGAACCTGCCCGCCGAAAACCCGTCCGAGCGGTGTCCACTGGCTGTGACCGGTGTAGATGTCTTCGCTGGTCCTCGCTCCGGTGTCGGTCAGGTCGAGTGCCGTGAGCAGCTTGTCCAGCGGTCGAGTCATGCCATCTCCTGCGATTCTGGGGGGTTCACACGGCCGGGATACCCGACTACCGCCGTTGATAGGTAGTTTAGGTTGCAGATGAGCAACACATTCTCCCTCGTGGATTCCCTCGCACTCGACGATCTGCACACCTTCCTCAGCCGCGCCGGTCGCGTTGAGGAGGGCTCCGTGCGCCTGATCGCAGGTTCCGGCGTGCTCGCGGCATACGTCGCGGTGCTCTATCCGGTCGGCCTGCGCGACGAGAGCCCGACGGTGCTGGGCCTCCGCACCTTCGCCCTCACCGATCAGTCGACATTCGATGCCGTCGTTCCGCTGAGGAGCCTCATCGAGAGGCTGGTGCGCCTTCAGAACGCTGAGCGCGACCGCTCCGAGACGGTGACGGTCGGGCTTCCGATCGAGGTGAACACGGCGACCTGGGCGGCGATCTCGCCTCCGCGAGGTGGCTGGCTGCAATTGGAGCCGACGGAGCCGCGGATGCTCGAAGAGGTGGCCAAGTCGGGAATCGACGAGATCAAGGAGGCTGTTCCGGATGAGATCGGCGAGCAGATCCTTCGCCGGGTGCGCTCCGAGGTGTGGAGTCGGCCGATCCCGACCCTCGAACACGTCCCAGCCGGTGCTGCTTTCGCGGCGATGACCCTTGGTTTCCTGGCGACGGATGCCCCGGTCAGCATCTACGAGACCGGCCCCTGGACGCGGCTCACCTCACTCGGCGGCCACACCCTGGTGCGTCGGAAGTCGTGGACCCTGCTGCACTAGCTCCGGATGCTGGGGATGGTGGAACTGGTTTCTCCTCAGGTTTGCCACCTGAACCCTACAGTCTCGCGACGGCGCGGCCGGCTGTGCGACCGGTGAACAGGCATCCGCCCAGGAAGGTGCCTTCCAGTGACCGGTAGCCGTGCATGCCGCCGCCCCCGAAACCGGCGACCTCGCCTACCGCGTACAGCCCCGGCACCGGCTTGCCGGCAGAATTCAGCGCCTGCGCATTCAGGTCGGTCTGGATGCCGCCAAGGCTCTTGCGGGTCAGGATGTGCAGCTTGACCGCGATCAGCGGGCCGGCTTTCGGGTCGAGCACCTTGTGCGGCTTCGCCACCCGGATCAGCTTGTCGCCGCGATACTTGCGGGCCTGGCGCAGGGCATTCACCTGCGCGTCCTTCGAGAAGGCATTGTCGATCTCGCGATCCCGGTACTCGACCTCGAGGCGCACCTGCTCGGCGTCGATGGTCACCTCGGGGGAGAGGCGCTGCATTCCTGCGAGCAGTTCGTCGAGCGTGTCGGCGACCACGAAGTCCGCGCCCTTCTCCTTGAACGCCTCCACCGGGCCCGGAGCGCCCTTCTTCACGCGTTGCAACAGCAGCTTCAGGTCCTTACCGGTCAAATCGGGGTTCTGCTCGCTGCCGCTGAGGGCGAACTCCTTCTCGATGATCTTCTGGGTGAGCACGAACCAGCTGTGTTCGTGGCCGGCCTGGAGAATGTGCTCGAGTGTGCCGAGCGTGTCGAACCCGGGAAACAGGGGAACCGGGAGGCGCTTGCCGGTTGCGTCCAGCCAGATGCTGGACGGGCCGGGCAGGATGCGGATGCCGTGCCTGGCCCACACAGGCGCATAGTTCTCGATGCCCTCGACGTAGTGCCACATGCGGTCGCCATTGACCAGGCGAGCGCCCGCCTTCTCACTGATGGCCAGCATCCGCCCGTCCACGTGCGCCGGAACGCCGGAGAGCATGGACTTCGGGGGAGTGCCCATGCGCTTCGGCCACTGCTCACGAACCAGGTCGTGGTTGCCGCCGATGCCGCCACTGGCGACGATGACAGCGCCGGCGCGGTACTCGAAATCGGTCACGAACTCGCGGTTGCTCGCCTCGCCGCGCTCGGCGTCATCCGGCGCCAGCACCGAACCGCGCACGCCCACCACGGCGCCGTTCTCGACCATCAGCTCGTCGACCCGGTGACGGAAGGCGAGTGAGACCAGCCCGGCACCCACCCCGGCACGCACTCGGGCGATGAAGGGCTCCAGGATGCCAGGGCCCGTGCCCCACACGATATGGAACCGTGGGACGGAGTTGCCGTGCCCATTCGCGGTGTATCCGCCGCGCTCCGCCCAGCCGACCACGGGGAAGAACTTGACCCCCAAGCCGGCTAGCCACTCGCGCTTTTCGGCGCCGGCAAACTCGAGGTAGGCCTCAGCCCACTTCTTCGCCCAATCGTCTTCGTCGCGGTCGAAGCCCGCCGTGCCGAACCAGTCCTGGTGGGCCAGCGCGCGGCTGTCCTTCACGCCCATCCTGCGCTGTTCCGGGCTGTCGACCAGGAACAGGCCGCCGAACGACCACCACGCCTGCCCGCCGAAGCTGGCTTCCGGTTCCTGCTCGACGATGATGACCCGCTTGCGGGCGTCCACCAGCTCTGCGGCGGCGACCAGCCCGGCCAAGCCTGCTCCGACGACGATCGCGTGCGGTTGGTCCTGGGTTTTCAGGGACTGGTCCGGCATCCGTCGCTCCTTCGCACGTCGTCATCGTCGATCGCTGACGTTGTTCGATGCTATCGCCGAGTTCAGTCGGTGAGGCGCGGCCCGACCTCGAGCAGAGGGTCCATGCGGAAGGGGATCAGCTCGCCCATCGCGAGCGAGGTTTCGGTGCGTTCGACACCGGGAACGGCGAGCACCTTGCCGTTGACCCGGAACAGGTCCTCGGCGTCGGCGGCCACCACGCGCACCAGCAGGTCGGCAGGTCCACTGAGGCCGAAACCCTCGATGACCTCCGGAATTTGAGCAATCTGCTCAACGATCTCCGGCAGGCTGGGCTGGTGCAGGTGCACCGTGATGAAGGCGGTCAGCCGATAGCCGAGTGCTTCCGGGTTGATGCGGCGATCGAAAGGGAAGAGGGCGCCCCGCGACTCGAGGCCGGACATCCGCGCCTGCACTGTGTTCCTGGACAGTCCGAGTCTTTGGGCGAGCGCCACGACGGTGCCTCGAGGGTCGGTGATCATGGCCCGAAGGAGCCGGATGTCGGTGGTGTCCACTCGTCGCATAACGTGACGTTAGCACTGTCGAAAGCCTTGCGATAGAGCATTATGCTCAGTCAAATTGCGGATGCTTGAACCTCCTGCCATATCGACGTACTCTGGAGCAACATCTGGCAACGGTGCCCGAGCTCCACAAGAGCGGGAACCGCCGACAACGGAGCAAACAAATGTTGCGTGCAACCAACGTGCCTGAGGCCACAACCGACCTCAACCTTCTCGGCCACCCGGAAGACCTCATCCAGCTGCTCACCCCGACGGGTGAGCGGGTGACGGACCCGAGCTACGACAGCTGGGTTTCCGACGTCACCGACGAGCAACTGGTCTCCCTCTACGAAGACATGGTGGTCGTTCGTCGTATCGACACGGAGGCGACAGCCCTCCAGCGCCAGGGCCAGCTGGGACTGTGGCCGCCGCTGCTCGGGCAGGAAGCTGCCCAGATCGGCTCCGCCCGCACCCTCCGCTCCGACGACTTCGTCTTCTCCAGCTACCGCGAAAACGGGGTTGCCTACTGCCGGGGCGCCGACCTCACCGACATGATTCGACTCTGGCGCGGAGTGGGCCATCACGGCTGGAACCCCTTCGACATCAACATGGCCACGCCAGCGGTCATCATCGGCGCCCAGACACTGCACGCCACCGGCTATGCCATCGGCTGCAAGAAGGATGGGGTCGACTCGGTCGCCATCTCCTACTTCGGCGACGGGGCGACCAGCCAGGGCGATGTGAACGAGGCCATGGTCTTCGCCGCCAGCTTCAAGGCCCCGGTGATCTTCTTCTGCCAGAACAACCAGTGGGCGATTTCTGAACCGGTCGGCCTGCAGGCAACCCGCCCGATCGCCGACCGTGCCCCAGGCTTCGGCATCCCCAGCATGCGAGTCGACGGCAACGACGTTCTCGCGGTCATGGCGGCCACCCGGGTGGCACTCGATCGCGCCCGCCGCGGCGACGGCCCGACCTTCATCGAAGCGGTCACCTACCGGATGGGCCCGCACACCACCTCCGACGACCCGAGCCGGTACGTCGACCCCGAGGTGCAGGAGGAGTGGGCGGCCAAAGACCCGATCATCCGCCTGGAACGCCTCTTACAGGCCAAGGGCCTGCTCACCGACGAGGTGTCCGCAGCGGTCAAGGCCAAGGCAGACGCGGTCGCGGGGGAGATGCGCGACGGATGCTACGGGCTCGAGGCCCCGGAAGCACTCACCGTCTTCGACAATGTGTACGCGACGCCGCACTCCTTGCTGGAGCGGCAGAAGAGCCAGTACGCCGCCTATCTCGCGTCGTACGAAGGGGGCGCGAAATGAGCCTGTTGTCACTTTCCGCCGCCATCAACTCCGGACTTCGGAGTGCGCTTGCCGACGACCCCAAGGTGGTGCTCCTCGGTGAGGACATCGGCACGCTCGGGGGCGTATTCCGCGTCACCGATGGCCTGCAGAAGGAGTTCGGCGCCGACCGCGTCATGGACACCCCGCTCGCCGAAGCCGGAATCATGGGAACGGCCGTCGGTCTCGCCTTCCGCGGGTACCGCCCGGTGGTCGAGATCCAGTTCGACGGCTTCATCTACCCGGCGTTCGACCAGATCGTCGCCCAGGTGGCCAAGCTGCACTACCGCACGGGCGGCAAGGTGAAGATGCCCATCACCATCCGGGTTCCGTACGGCGGTGGCATCGGCGCGGTCGAGCACCACTCCGAATCGCCTGAGGCGTACTTCGCCCACACTGCCGGACTGCGGGTGGTCACCTGCTCGAACCCGCAGGATGCGCACACCATGATCCGCCAGGCGATCGCCTGCGACGACCCGGTGCTGTTCTTCGAGCCGAAGCGCCGCTACTGGGTCAAGGGCGACGTCGATGAAGACATCAGCAACGCACTCTCCATGGAGCGCGCACACGTGGTGCAGGAGGGGACGGATGTCACGCTCGTCGCCTACGGACCCCTGGTGATCACCGCTCGGGATGCTGCGCTCGCCGCAGCCGATGAGGGAATCTCGGTTGAGGTCATCGACCTGCGGTCGCTTGCGCCCATCGACTTCGCCGCCGTGGAGGCATCCGTTCGCAAGACCGGCCGCCTGGTGATCACGCACGAAGCCTCGCAATACGGCGGAATCGGGGCCGAGGTGGCTGCCAGCATCACCGAACGCTGCTTCTTCCACCTGGAGGCTGCACCGGCCAGGGTCACCGGTTTCGACGTTCCATACCCGGCGGCGAAGCTCGAAGAGCACTACCTTCCCGACCTCGATCGCATCCTCGACGCGGTTGACCGCGTCATGGGCCGCGAGAACTCCCTCACCGGCTGGAGCGCCTGACCATGGCAGTCAAAGAATTCGCAATGCCGGACCTCGGTGAAGGTCTCACCGAGTCGGAACTGGTTTCATGGAACGTCGCCGTCGGAGACACCGTCGAGCTCAACCAGGTGATCGCCGAGGTTGAGACCGCGAAGGCGCTCGTGCAGCTGCCGTCGCCGTTCGCCGGAACGGTGTCGCAGCTCTTCGTCGAGCCGGGCACCACAGTGCTGGTCGGGTCGCCGATCGTGGCTATCGAGGTTGAAGGCGGAGAGGGAACGGATGCCTCGGGCAAGCCGGTCGCCGAAGCCTCGCCGTCAGGCGAGCGCAACTCGGTGCTCGTCGGCTACGGGCCGCCCGTTGAGGGCACCGGACGGCCGACGCGCCGTGCTCGGAGCGGTGGGGCCGCGCCGGCCGCGCCGGCCCAGCCTGAAAAGCTTGGGCCCACGCCGCCGGTTCCGAACGGTGCGCCAGCATCGGTCGGCCGTGCGGTGGGGAGCGAGCCCGTCGAGACCCCGGTCGCAACGGCAAGTTCCCCAGCACCGGTGAAGGAACGCCCGCGCTCCACCCCACCGGTCCGCAAACTCGCAGCAGATCTGGGCATCGACCTCGCCACAGTCACCGGCAGCGGCCCGGACGGCCTGATCACCCGCGACGACGTCAAGGCGCATTCGGAGGCTCCGACGGCATCCGCTGCACCTGCATCGTCTCGCGAGCGGGAGACGCGCACTCCGATCAAGGGGGTGCGCAAGCACACCGCCGCTGCCATGGTGTCGAGCGCGTTCACCGCGCCGCACGTCAGCGAGTTCCTCACCGTCGATGTGACACCCACGATGGAGCTGCTCGAGTCGATCAAGGCGAACCGTGCGTTCGCCGGACACCGCATCAACATCCTCACGGTCGTCGCGAAGGCGATTCTCATCGCGATCTCCCGCAACCCGTCGGTGAATTCCCGGTGGGACGAGGCGGCGGGCGAGATCGTGCAGTTCGGCTACGTCAACCTCGGCATCGCGGCGGCGACGCAGCGCGGCCTGATCGTGCCGAACATCAAGGACGCCGACCAGCTCGACCTGGTCGGGCTGGCGGATGCCATCGGCACCCTCACCGAGACCGCACGCGCCGGAAGCACCAGCCCGGCCGATCTCGGTGGTGGAACGATCTCCATCACCAACATCGGTGTCTTCGGCATCGACGCCGGCACGCCCATCCTGAACCCGGGGGAGGCCGCCATCCTGGCGATGGGAGCCATCCGCCGCCAGCCGTGGGAGTACCAGGGTGCGGTCGCGCTGCGCAGCGTCATGACGCTCAGCCTGTCGTTCGACCACCGGTTGGTCGACGGTGAGCAGGGGTCGCGCTTCCTGGCGGATGTCGGCACCATCGTCTCGAACCCGGGCATGATCCTGACGATGGTCTAGGAGTTCACGCCCTTGACCGCATCCGACCGGGTGCTCAGACTGGGGACATGAGCGACGCGAAGGCAACACTGGGTCCGCAGAACAGCGCGAGCGAGCTCGAGGGCACCGCATTCGTGCACCTCGACGGCGTGCTGTACGGCAAGTACAAGACCGACGACTTCGAGGGCGCGGCGGCCCTGGTGGCGCAGGTCGCGCAACTGGCGGATGCGCAGAATCACCACCCGGACATCCGCCTCGGCTACGGGTCGGCCGAGTTTGAACTCAGCTCACACGATGCCGGCGGTGTCACCGAGCGCGACATCAAGCTGGCTCGCGGCATCCATGGGCTCGCGGACGCACTCGGCGCGACCGTCGAACCGGTTCAGCGCCAGCGGCACGAACTGGCGATCGACTGCGTGGATGCCGACGCGGTGCGCGATTTCTGGCGGGTTGGAATGGGTTACGTGGAATCGGAGTCCGACGGCGACGGCGACATCGACCTCGTCGACCCGACCGGCCGAGGCCCGAAGGTGTGGTTCCAGCACATGGACCCCCCGCGCACCGATCGCAACCGCATCCACATCGACGTCTACGTGCCGACCGCGGATGCCGAACAGCGAGTGCGGGACGTGGTCGCAGCCGGCGGCTTCCTGCTGACCGACGAGTTCGCCCCCGACTGGTGGGTGCTGGCCGATGTCGAGGGCAACGAGCTCTGCATCTGCACGTCAGACGCCTGAACGCCGGACCGGGCAGCCGCTGCTGCACCGGTGACGTCGGTCAGGCGTGCCCGGTCGCCGCGTCAAGGTCGGGATAGTCGAGTCCGAGGTCCTTCATGTCGGGAACGTCGGTCATCTCTGACGGCCAGGTTGGGCGTGACGGCTGGAGTTTCAGTGTCCGCGTCTCCAGTTCTGCGATGGCCTCGGTGTCAAACGGCTCATCCTGGCTATTCTCCACCGGTGTCGAGAACATCTGGCTGGCCGGCCCAATCAGCAGGTGGGCGTAGGCGAGGCTTCCCCCCTCTGTCACGACTGGGAGCATCACCACATCCGCCTTGCCCGCATCGGCCAAAGCGCGGGCATAGCGGAGCACGGCCTTGCAGGTGTTGTCTGCCATCAACATGCTTCCGCCGGCGAAGTAGAGGCGTCTCATGCCCGCCAGTCTTCAACGGTGCGACGGTGCAGGCAAGGGGTACCTTTGTGCGCAGTTTGCGGGTAGGAAAGGGGTGAGAGAACACACGCTACGGAGGCGAGGCCATGGGGACGCTGTCGTATGACTCAACGTTCACTGCTGATTTCGACGACCGTGTGCTCGCGCACCTGCAGATCGTGATCGGGGCGAAGCTTCGCCGAAACGAGTCGTTCTACTTCAGTTGGAAGGACGATGCGCGCATCGGTGATGGGCGCACGACCATCTGGTTGCATCCCGCTATCCCGCTGGTCTACAAGTACTTCGGCAGCCGGATGCCCGCGATCAACCGGGCATGGGTTGAGGAGCTGACGCTATCGGCCAACACGCCGGGCGGGCTCCAGATCGTGCGTGAACCTGAGCCGGCAGCGCCGTCGGCCAACGACAACGGTGCACGATGAAGCGCATCGACGTGATCTACGGCGGAATTCGCTACACCATCGCCAATCGCGACATCGCGGAGTTGAAAGCGGAGATCACGGATGCCGTGACCAGCGGTATTCCCCACTGGCTTCCCGTCAACCACGGCGAGGGCACGCTCCATGAGGCTGAGCTGCTGATCACTGCCGGAGTCGACATTGCGGTGATGGGACTCGACCCGGACATCCAGGACGATCGCTCCGAAGGGAATGCGACGCTCCCCGGTGCCTTCTGACGGGCACCCTGCGGCGAGCAAAGGGCTACGGGATGAGCTTCGTCGGGTATGTCACTACTTACTCCGGCGGTGTGGGGTTGAGCGGAGTGTTGTTGTCCCACGTCCTCAGGTAGCCTGCCCGTCCACGTTCGGCGGAGACGATGAAGTAGGTAAGCCCGTAGATGAAACCAGCCACCACGCTGAGCAGCGCAGGTGCGGCCAGAGCGCCGGTGATGGTGGCGACGAGGAGCCCGCCCAGGGCCGCATTGACGACGGAGATGAAGACCATGCTGCTGCCGGCGACGTGGCTGAACGCACTCCGCTTCCCGAGAAAGTAGTAGGTGCGGGTCGAGCCGGCGAGGTCATCGTGCTGGCTTGTCATCAGGTACGGCGCAACACCCGGATCGAGGTCGACGTAGGCGGCACGCAGTCGATTCATGGCCAGTACGTACCCGAGGTCTTCCAGTCCGACATTCATCACGCGCAGCTGGGTGAGGACCCCGACGAGGCAGACGAAGCCGAGGACAACTACCGCGAAGACGATGAAAGCGTCAGAGAATCCGGTTGCTTGGCCGACCAGCGCGAGACTGACGAGCCCGGCGGAAACGAGGGTCAGGAACATGTTGATGCGGGTAAGCACCTCGCTTTGGGTGGTGCTGCGCGACGCGAGCAGGCTCCAATGCTCGGTGGCGAGCAGTTGTGCCCGCATCGAAAGTGGAACCGGGTGAACGTCCTCGGGCGGCACAGCCGCCTGCTCCGTCATGCGGCCATTATGCGCCGCCGTGCACACGATGGGAATGATTTCCCGCGCATCCGCCGCGCATCGCGCCTGATGGGAGGAGAAACTCGTCCCGCGGTGGAAAAACTTCCCTCAAAGAGTGCGGATGGCCGAAAAGCTCTCTCAATTGTGCCGGGGGAGCGGTGAGTGCGGCAGCGCTCAGCTGGTGAGCGCCGCCCAGGCCATCTGCTCGAGCAGGTCGCGTGTAGCGCCGCGCGGGGAGGGGCGCGCGCTGTGCGGCGTCGAGTTGATCAGCCCGAAGGTGGCGTGCGAACGGATGCGCAACTCGACCGGGTCGGTGCCGGGCTCGAGGCGTGCCAGCACCGAGACCCAGAGTTCGACGTATCCGCGCTGCAGGGCGCGAACGGCGTGCCGATCGGCATCCGCCAGCGAATCCAGGTCGCGATCCTGCACCCGGATGACGTGCGGGTTGGCGAGTGCGAAGTCCACATGGAAGCGGATGAGCGCACGCAGGGCGGTCGCATCGTCTCGCGCCGCCGTCACCACCCGATGGCCGCCTTGTTGCAGGCGCTCGCTGACTTCGACGAGCAACGCCGCGAGTACCGCCTGCTTGCTGGGGAAGTGCCGGTACACCGCCGGACCGCTCACGCCGGCAGCGGCCCCCAGGTCTTCCATCGACACCCGATCGAAGCCACGCTCGGCGAACAGGCGGGCAGCGGATGCGAGCAGCACAGCACGACGGTCAGCCTTCGCCTGCTCGCGGGCGGTCGGAAACGTCGTCTCGCTCATGCTCGCTCCCGTCCTAGACAAATCAGTTAATGAACACTAACCTAAATCTAGTTAACCAGCACTAACTGAAACCATTTCGCGCACGCGCGACGGGAGCGGAAAGCAGCGTCGATGGAAACCCTCGTCAGCAAGATCGATCCGAACAGCGACACCTTCCGGAACAACGATGCCGCCCAGCGGCAGCTGGTCGCAGAACTGCACGAGCGGCTCGCGAAGACAGCACTCGGGGGCCCGGAGAAGTCACGCAAGCGCCACGTCTCCCGCGGCAAACTACTGCCACGCGACCGCGTCGACCAGCTGCTCGATTCCGGCAGCCCGTTCCTCGAGGTCGCCCCGCTGGCAGCCAACGGCATGTACAACGACGATTCCCCGGGCGCCGGCGTGATCGCCGGGATCGGCCTGGTGAACGGCCGGCACGTCATGGTGCTGTCCAACGACGCCACCGTCAAGGGCGGCACCTACTACCCGATGACCGTGAAGAAGCACCTGCGGGCCCAGGAGATCGCGCTCGAGAACCGCATCCCCTGCATCTACCTGGTCGACTCCGGCGGCGCTTTCCTGCCGAAGCAGGACGACGTGTTTCCCGACCGTGACCACTTCGGCCGGATCTTCTACAACCAGGCGCGGATGTCTGCGGCTCGGATTCCGCAGATCGCCTCCGTCATGGGGTCGTGTACCGCCGGCGGCGCCTACGTCCCGGCGATGAGCGACGAGACGGTGATCGTCAAGAACCAGGGCACCATCTTCCTCGGCGGCCCGCCGCTGGTGAAGGCCGCCATCGGCGAGATCGTCACCGCGGAGGAACTCGGTGGCGGTGACCTGCACTCGCGCACCTCCGGCGTCACCGACCATCTGGCCGAGAACGACACCCACGCCCTCGAAATCGTGCGCAGCATCGTCGAGACCCTGCCCACGCCTCGCCACACCGCCTGGGACGTGATCGAGACGCGCGACCCGGCCGCTGACGAGTCCGAGCTGTACGGCGTCGTCCCCACCGATGTGCAGTCGCCGTACGACGTGCGCGAAGTGATCGCCCGCCTGGTTGACGCCAGCGAGTTCCACGAATTCAAGAAGGAGTACGGAACGACCCTGGTGACCGGCTTCGCCCGCCTCCACGGGCATCCGGTCGGCATCATCGCCAACAATGGCGTGCTGTTCAGTGAGTCAGCGCTGAAGGGCGCCCACTTCATCGAGTTGTGCGACCAGCGCGGCATCCCGCTGATCTTCCTGCAGAACATCTCCGGGTTCATGGTCGGCAAGGACTATGAGGCCGGCGGCATCGCCAAGAACGGCGCCAAGATGGTCACCGCGGTGGCCACCACGCGCGTTCCCAAGTTCACCGTCGTCATCGGCGGATCGTTCGGCGCGGGCAACTACTCGATGTGCGGGCGGGCGTACTCGCCGAAATTCCTCTGGATGTGGCCGGCCAGCCGCATCTCCGTCATGGGCGGCGCGCAGGCATCGTCGGTGCTGTCCACCATTCGACGGGAACAGCTCGAAGGGCGCGGCGAGGAGTGGTCGGCAGAAGACGAAGCCGCCTTCAAGGCGCCCATCGCCGAACAGTACGAAAGTCAGGGCAACCCGTACTATTCGACCGCACGCCTCTGGGACGACGGGGTGATCGATCCGGGCGACACGCGTCGCATCCTGGGTCTCGCCCTCGACGTCTGCTCCACCGTTCCGCTCGCCGACCCGGCCTTCGGCCTGTTCAGGATGTGATCCCGTTGCCCCAGGAATTCTCCACCGTCCTCGTCGCCAACCGCGGCGAAGTCGCCTGCCGCGTCATCCGCACGCTGCGTGCCATGGGCATCCGCTCGGTCGCGGTCTACAGCGACGCCGACCGTAACGCGCGTCATGTGCGGATGGCGGATGTCGCCGTGCGCATCGGACCTGCGCCGGCCCAGGCCAGCTACCTCAACATCGACGCTGTCGTCGCCGCAGCGCAGGCCACCGGCGCTGAAGCTATCCACCCCGGCTACGGCTTCCTCTCCGAGAACGTCGACTTCGCCCGCGCCCTCGAGACAGCTGGAATCGCCTTCATCGGCCCCGGAGTGCAGGCGCTCGACCTGATGGGCGACAAGATCCGGGCCAAGACCCACGTCAAGTCCCATCAGGTGCCGGTGATCGCCGGGATCGCCGAACCGGGGCTGACGGATGCCCAGCTCATCGCGGCCGCAGAAGACGTCGGCTACCCACTGCTGATCAAGCCATCGGCCGGGGGTGGCGGCAAGGGCATGCACGTCGTCGAGCGGTCGGAGGACCTCGCAGAGACGCTGGTCACCGCCCGCAGGGTCGCGGCCGCAGCCTTCGGCGACGACACCCTCTTCCTCGAGCGCTACCTGGCAACGCCGCGCCACATCGAGGTGCAGGTGCTCGCCGACAGCCAAGGGAACGTGATCCACCTGGGTGAGCGGGAGTGCTCACTGCAACGCCGGCACCAGAAGGTGATCGAAGAAGCACCATCTCCGCTGCTCGACTCCGAGACCCGCGCCCGCATCGGCGAGGCCGCCTGCGAGGTGGCCCGCAGCGTCGGCTATGTGGGCGCCGGAACGATCGAGTTCCTCGTCTCCGACAATGCGCCGACCGACTTCTTCTTCATGGAGATGAACACGCGCCTCCAGGTGGAGCACCCGGTCACCGAATTGGTGACCGGAATCGACCTGGTGGAGTGGCAGTTGCGCATCGCAGCCGGTGAGCCGCTGAGCCTGGTGCAGGATGATATCCGCCTGACCGGGCATGCCGTCGAAGCGCGCGTCTACGCGGAGAGCCCGGCTCGCGGGTTCCTGCCGACCACCGGCAGCGCCCTGGTGCTCGACGAGCCGCAGGGCGACGGCGTTCGGGTGGACTCGTCGCTGGTGCAGGGCCTGGAGGTCGCATCGAACTACGACCCGATGCTGTCGAAGGTGATCGCCTGGGGTGTAGACCGTGCCGAGGCCCTGGCGCGACTGGACGGCGCGCTCGCCTCGACCACGGTGCTCGGCATCGAGACCAACATCGACTACCTGCGCCACCTCATCGCGGACCCCGCAGTGCAGGCTGGAAACCTGGAGACCGGGCTGATCGAGCGGATGTTGCCATCGCTGGAGTTCCGTGGCGCGGATGACGCGCTGCTGGCGGTCGCCGCGCTGGTCGTGCACTCTCGCGAGACCAGTCCGGGAAGTGCCTGGCACCGCGACGGCTGGCGCCTCGGCCCACACGTGCCGTCCCGTTACCGCTTCGCCGCATCCGCCACCGACCAGGTCGACGTCCTCATCTCCGGGGCGGTGGATGCCGCCACCATCGCAATCGGCGACGGCGCACGGCGGTCGGCGGCACTGAGCTGGCTGGGCGGCACCACCGTCAGCCTGGAGCTCGACGGACGCGTGACGCGCTATCGCGTGGCCGTGGACGGCGACACGGTGTGGGTCGGCGACCACGGATTCGCGATCGACCTGAACCTGGTGAGCCGCACCCAGCAGCTCGCCGACCAGCTGAACGCCATCACCAGGGTGGCCGGTGCGGCAGACCCAGACGTACGCTCGCCCATGCCCGGCACGGTCGTCGCCGTGAACGTGACCAGCGGCGACTCCGTCACCGCCGGTCAAACCCTCCTCACAGTCGAGGCGATGAAGATGGAGCACAAGCTCCTCGCCACCGTCGACGGCATTGTCACCATCACCGCCAAACCAGCCGACCTGGTCAAGCTCGACCAGGTCGTCGCCAGCATCGCTCCCCACACCATCGCTCCCCAGGAGGGAGCAGAACAGGAAGAGGCACACTCATGACCTTCCAGCTCAGCGAAGACGAACAAGACCTGTACGACACCGTTCTCGACTTCGCGCGCGAAGTGATCGCACCGATCTCCTACGAGGCCGACCGCGAACACCGGCTGCCGATGGACGTGGTCGCCCAGATGGGTGAGATGGGCCTGTTCGGCCTGCCGTTCCCGGAAGAGTACGGCGGACAGGGCGGCGACGTGATGGCGCTGGGCCTCGCCATCGAGGCGATCGCCACCCAGAACCAGTCGCTGGCCATCACCCTCGAGGCCGCAGTCGGCCTGGGCGCCCTCCCGGTGTTCCGGCACGGCACCGAGGAGCAGAAGCGGGAGTACCTGCCAGACCTCACCGCAGGCAAGGCGTTCGCCGGCTTCGGCCTCACCGAGGCAGAGGCGGGGTCGGATGCCGGTGCTACGCGTACCACGGCCGTGCTCGACGGCGGCGAGTGGGTGGTCAACGGCAGCAAGCAGTTCATCACCAACTCCGGCACCCCGATCACCCGCTTCGTGACCGTCACCGCGGTCACCGGCCAGACCACCCGCGACGACGGAAAGGCCGTCAAGGAGCTGTCGACCATCATCGTTCCGAACGGAACGCCAGGCTTCACCGTGGAGCCCGCGTACGACAAGCTCGGCTGGAACTCGTCTGACACGCATCCGCTGACCTTCAACAACGCCAAGGTTCCCGAGGCCAACCTGCTGGGGGAGCGTGGGCGCGGATACGCGAACTTCCTGCAGACACTCGATGACGGGCGCGTCGCCATCGCCGCGCTGGCGACCGGTGCTGCGCAGGGCTGTGTTGACGAATCCGTCGCGTACGCCAAGTCGCGCAACGCCTTCGGCAAGCCGATCGGATCGTTCCAGGCGATCTCGTTCATGATCGCCACAATGCAGTCCCGGGTGCACGTCTCGCGCCTGGCCTGGCATGAGGCAGCGCGCCGCGCATCCGCCGGCCTCCCGTACAAGACCGAGGCGGCCATCGCCAAACTGGTCTCCAGCGATGCGGCGATGAGCAACGCCCGCGACGCCACCCAGATCTTCGGCGGCTACGGTTTCATGAACGAGTCATTGGTGGCACGCCACTATCGTGACTCGAAGATCCTCGAGATCGGTGAGGGCACGAACGAGGTACAGCTCATGGTGATCGCCCGCGAGCTCGGTTTCTAGGAGGTAGTCATGGCCACGGAGCCAGAAGTGTCCAGCGAACAGAAAGTCGTCGAACAGCGCGGGCTCTACTACGAGGAGTTCGAGCTGGGCACCCGCTACCTGCACCGGCCGGGGCGCACCGTGACGGAGACTGACAACGTGCTGTTCACCACCATGACGATGAACATGCAGTCACTGCACCTGGATGCCGCCTGGTCGGCCGAGCAGCCGTTCGGCCAGCGCCTGATGAACTCGATGTTCACCCTCGCCACCCTGGTCGGGGCATCCGTCGCCCAGCTCACGCAGGGGACCATCGTGGCCAACCTGGGGTTCACCGAGGTGAAGTTCCCGCACCCGCTCTACCACGGTGACACCATGTACTCGGAGACCGTCGTCAACGACAAGCGCCTGTCCTCTTCGCGGCCGGGGCAGGGGATCATCACCCTCACCCACACTGCCAAGAACCAGCACGGCGACGTGGTGGCGACCGCCGTGCGCTCGGTGATGGTCTGGTGCAAGGACGCCCACAATGGCTGACTTCTCGATGGGGCCGGCCATTCTGTTCTGCCCGGCCGACCGGCCCGACCGCTACGAGAAGGCGGCGGAGCGGGCGGATGCCGTCATCCTCGACCTGGAGGACGCCGTCTCGGCCGAAGCGAAAGACTTCGCACGCGAGGCTGTCGCCGTCTCCAAGCTGGACCCGGCACGCACCATGGTCCGGGTGAACCCGGCAAGCACCGGCGACCTGGACTGTGACCTCACCGCTGTCTCGCGGACGAGCTACCGCACCGTGATGCTGGCGAAGGCCGAGCATCCGTCGCAGCTTGAAGCGCTTTCCGGCTTCGACGTCGTCGCCCTCATCGAAACTGCGACCGGGGTGTTGAACGCTGCCGCGATCGCTGCCGAGCCGAACGTGGTCGGGCTGATGTGGGGCGCCGAAGACCTGATCGCATCCCTCGGCGGCACGTCGAGCCGCTTCCCGGACGGTCAATACCGCAACGTTGCGAGTCACGCGCGTTCGACGGTGCTGCTGGCCGCCGGCGGGAACGGCAAGGCGGCCATCGACGCCATCTACGCGAACATCCCCGACCTGGAAGGGCTGGCAGTGGAGGCAGCGGATGCCGTCGCCTCCGGCTTCACCGCGGCAGCGTGCATCCACCCGTCGCAAGTCGCGGTCATTCGCGCCGAGTACCTGCCCAGTGACGCTGACCTCGCCTGGGCACGCTCGGTGCTGGCGGCCGCCGAAAACGAGCGCGGCGTCTTCCAGTTCGACGGGCAGATGGTGGACGGCCCCATCCTGAAGCACGCGCAGAAGCTGCTGCGGCGCGCGGGTCGCTAGCCGACCCGCTCCCTGAGCTTGTCGAAGCGGGCCACCCAGCCCTCACCCGTCAGTTCCGGACACAGGCGCCGCGGGGGCGTGTGCAGGCCTGTCGCTAACTGACGGGTGTAGCAATACCCGGTGTGCGCGGCGGCACGGGTGTCGACTGGATGATCGACGTCGTTGTTTGCCCGTACAGCAAGAACTGGTCGAGCACTTCCTCAAACGTCGTCAGGTTGGTGGCGTGCACTTTGATCAGGAAGCAGTCCTCGCCGGTGATGCGGTGGCATTCGCTCACCTGCGGGATGCTCTTCGCGAGTTCGGCGATCTTCGGCAGCTGACCCGGCCCTGGCTTGACCCGGACGAACGCGGCAACGGGAAGCCCCAACGCCGCAGGGTCCACGTCGAGGCGGTAGCCCCTGATCGCCCCGGATTCTTCGAGCCGCCGCAGCCGTTCGCGGGCTGTCGGGACCGAGACACCTACCTGCCTGGCGAGCTCTGCCACCGGCATCCGTGGTGCATAGTCAAGCTGGCGCAGGATCGATCGATCGAGTTGGTCGAGTTCTGTCATCATAAAAGGATACGCACAAAGCACTTACGATCCGCAAAGCCAAAGGCTTCCGCAGCGATTGTTCGTCATGGTCGTGACCCGTTGCTGCTTGGCAGCATTGAGGTATGTCCAGCACATCATCCGCAGCCCCGGTACAGCTCAGCGCGCTGACCGACCGAGTGCCCGCCTCGGTGTTTTTCGTCACGAGTGCGACGTTCCACTATCTCGGCCCGGCGTTTGCTGTGCTCCTGTTCGTGAGTATCGACGTCATGGGAGTCGCCTGGCTCCGAATCGCCTCAGCCGCCCTGATCTTCGCGCTCTGGCGTCGGCCCTGGCGGGTCTGGGCTTCGTCCAACTGGCAGCAGCGGCGACTTCTTGTAGCCCTCGGTGTGGTGCTCGGAGCGATGAATGGAGTGTTCTACCTGGCGATCGAACGATTGCCGCTCGGCACGGTGGGCGCCATCGAATTCCTCGGCCCGATCTTCCTGGCAGCCGTCGGCATCCGCTCGCTTCGCAACGTCGCGGCACTCGCCCTGGCCGTGGCGGGGGTGTACCTTCTGGCCGACGTCCGCTTCGAGGCAGAACCGCTGGGCCTTCTCTTCGCGTTTGCGAACTGTGCACTCTTCGCCGTCTATGTCGTTCTCGGCCATCGGCTGGCGGAGAACGGGGGAGCGTCCGGCATCGATCGGTTGGGGGCCGCCATGCTGATCGCCATGATTGTCGTTGCCCCGTTCGGGATCGTCGACGCGTTCGCGACGGTCACCGCCCCGTTCTTGCTGCTTGCCGCCGTCGGTGTCGGGGTCTGCTCCTCGGTCATCCCTTACGTCTGCGATCAGCTGGCGATGGCCCGGATCCCTCGGGCGACTTTCGCGCTGATGCTCTCGCTGCTGCCCGCAACGGCTACGGTCATCGGAATCATCGTTCTGCTCCAGATTCCGAGCTGGCTGGAGCTCGTGGGCGTGGTGCTGGTCATCGCCGGCATCTTCGCGCATCAGCAGAAGCGAGCCTGACGGGGCAGGACCGGTCGCTACAGCCGGCCGCGGATGCGCCGGGTGAGGGTGTCTGCTGCAGAGCGCACCGCACGCCCGAGGCGGGACAGTTCGGCGTCGTCGACGATCGTGCGTCGGAAAGTCAGCCCGACGGATGCCGCCGGGTACCCGTTGTGGTCGAGTACGACGGCCGCGACGGAGGCGTAGTCGAGGTTGATGTCGCCGTCCTCCACCGCCCACCCGCGCTCCCGCGCATCCGCCAGCAATGCCGAGAGGGCGGGGACATCCGCGGGTCCCGTCGTCGTGCGCAGCGGCAGCGGTTCGCCGGGGGAGTATATAGCAGCGAACTGCGCCTCTGGCAGCGCAGCGAGCATCGCGCGCCCGGTAGCCGTCAGGTGAGCGGGCAGCCGCACGCCGATGCTGGTGACGACTGCCGGCGCTCGGGCGGCCGCAACTTTCGACGCGTAGACCACATCGCTGTGCTGCAGCACCCCGAGGTGTGCCACTAGCGGAAGCTTCGTCTCACCGACGAGGCGTCCCAGCACGGGCCCCGCGAGACGGGCGAGGGTGTCGGAGGCGCTCACCGAGGACCCGAGCTCGGCGATCAGCGGGCCGAGCGCATAGCCCTGGTGTTCGGGCGAGTGCACCACGAATCCCTCATCCTGCATCACCCGCAACAGGTGGTAGACGGATGATCGTGGCAGCTCCAGGTCGCGGCTCACCGTCGACGCGCGCACGGGCCCGCTGTGCCCAGCCAGGTACTTGATGACCCGCAGGGTGTCCGTGGCGGCAGGAACGCTGCTCATCCGGCTCCTTCCGTGCGAGTGTCTGGGATACCAGACAGAATATCCTGCAAAGGTCGTCCACTTGAGGCGTTGACAAGCTCTAATGAGAGTCATGAGTACTGTGAACACCGCGCGAGGCGCCCACACCCCAGGCACCGCGACCCCACACACCGTGGCACTCGGGGTCGGTGGCCCATCATTCGCCGAAGTGGTGGCCGTTGCCCGCAACGGCGCCCGGGTCGAACTGAGCACCGAGTCCCTGGAGGCGATCGCCGCAAGCCGCGCCATCATCGAGGCGCTCGCCGACGACCCGCAGCCGCACTACGGCGTCTCCACCGGGTTCGGCTCCCTCGCCAGCAAGCACATCCCTTTCGAGCGTCGCGCGCAGCTGCAGCGCTCCCTGGTGCGCAGCCACGCCGCGAGCAGCGGCCCCGAGGTCGAGCGTGAAGTGGTGCGGGCCACCATGCTGCTGCGCCTGTCGACGCTGGCCACCGGGCGCACCGGCGTCCGCCCGGAAGTCGCCCAGGCTTACGTCGACCTGCTCAACGCCGGCGTGACGCCCATCGTCGGCGAGTACGGCAGCCTCGGATGCTCCGGCGACCTGGCGCCGCTGGCCCACTGCGCCCTGGCACTCATGGGCGAGGGCGAGGTGCGCGACGCGAACGGCAGGCTCATGCCGGCTGCGGATGCTCTCGCAGCGGCCGGCATCACGCCGATCGAACTGCGCGAGAAGGAAGGACTCGCCCTCATCAACGGCACCGACGGCATGCTCGGGATGCTGATCCTCGCGATCACCGACCTGCACGCCCTGGTCAGCACCGCCGACCTGGCCGCAGCCATGAGCATCGAGGGCCTGACCGGCACGGACGCCGTCCTGGCCGCCGACCTGCAGGCGCTTCGCCCGCATCCCGGCCAGCGCGACTCCGCTGCCAACATGCGCGCTGTGTTGCAGGGCTCGACCATGATCAGCAAGCCGGAAGGCTTCACCCGGGTTCAGGATGCCTATTCCCTGCGCTGCGCACCCCAGGTTCACGGTGCCGTGCGCGATACCATCAGCCACGCGACATCCGTCGCCGAGCGCGAGCTCGCCTCCGCCATCGACAACCCGGTGGTGACCCTCGACGGCCGACTCGAGTCGAACGGCAACTTTCACGGCGCCCCTCTCGGCTATGTTCTCGACTTCCTCGCCATCGCAGTCGCCGACCTGGCCAGCATCAGCGAGCGCCGCACCGACCGGTTCCTCGATGTCGCCCGCAACCACGGGCTGAACGCGTTCCTCGCGGACGACCCGGGCGTGGACTCCGGGCACATGATCGCCCAGTACACACAGGCGGGCATCGTCAGCGAACTGAAGCGGCTGGCCAACCCGGCGAGCGTCGACTCGATCCCGTCGTCGGCCATGCAGGAGGACCACGTGTCGATGGGCTGGAGTGCCGCCCGCAAGCTGCGTCGTTCCATCGACGGGCTCAGCCGCGTAGTGGCCATCGAATTGCTCACCTCGGCCCGCGCCATGGACCTGCGTGCTCCTATCGAGCCCGGCCCGGTCGCTTCCGCGGTCCGCGCCCAGCTCCGCACCGCCGTCGAAGGACCGGCCGGTGGCGACCGCTACCTGGCCCCCGAGATTGCAGCAGCCCATTCCATGGTGCTTGACGGCTCCCTTCTGGCTGCCGCAGCATCCGTCATTTCTGAAACAGGAGGAGAACTCATATGAACGAACAGCACGGACCGCGTCCCGTAAAGGCCTACCGCGGCAACACCCTGAACACGCTCGGCTGGCAGCAGGAGGCGGTGCTGCGGATGCTGCAGAACAACCTCGACCCGGAGGTCGCCGAACACCCGGACAAGCTCGTCGTCTACGGAGGAACCGGCAAGGCGGCCAGGGACTGGGCGAGCTTCGACGCTATGGTGCGCACGCTCAAGACCCTCAAGAATGACGAGACCATGCTGGTGCAGTCCGGCAAGCCGGTCGGTGTCATGCAGACCAACGAGTGGGCTCCGCGCGTGCTCATCGCCAACTCCAACCTGGTCGGCGACTGGGCGAATTGGGACGAGTTCCGCCGTCTCGAGGAGCTCGGCCTCACCATGTACGGCCAGATGACCGCCGGCTCGTGGATCTACATCGGCACCCAGGGCATCCTGCAGGGAACCTACGAGACCTTCTCGGCCATCGCTGAGCAGAAGTTCGGCGGCACCTTGGCCGGAACGATCACGCTGACCGGTGGTGTCGGCGGCATGGGCGGCGCCCAGCCGCTGGCCGTCACCATGAACGATGGCGTAGCGATCTGCGTCGACGTCGACCAGAGCCGCATCGACCGGCGCATCGAGCACCGCTACCTCGACGTCGAGGCAACCTCCCTGGAGCACGCGCTCGAGCTGGCTTACGCGGCGCGTGACAGGAAGGAGCCCCTGAGCATCGGGCTGCTCGGCAATGCGGCGGATGTCTTCCCGCGCCTCCTCGAGATGAAGGCAGAGATCGACATCGTCACCGACCAGACCAGCGCGCACGACCCGCTGGCCTACCTGCCGCTCGACTACAGCTTCGACGAGTGGATCCCGGCCCGCGAGGCTGACCCGACTGGTTTCGCCGAGAAGTCCCGCAATTCCATGCGCAAGCAGGTGGAGGCAATGGTCGGCTTCCAGGATGCCGGTTCCGAAGTCTTCGACTACGGCAACAACATCCGCACCGAGGCTAAGACGGCCGGGTTCGAGAACGCGTTCGCGTTCCCCGGGTTCGTGCCGGCCTACATCCGGCCGCTGTTCGAGCAGGGCAAGGGCCCGTTCCGCTGGGCGGCCCTCAGTGGGGATCCGGCCGACATTGCCGCGACAGACAAGGCGATCCTCGAGCTGTTCCCCGAGAACAAGTCCCTCGCCAAGTGGATCAAGATGGCGGGGGAGCGGGTGCACTTCCAGGGGCTTCCAGCCCGCATCTGCTGGCTGGGCTACGGCGAACGTGACAAGGCCGGGCTGAAGTTCAACGAGATGGTGGCATCCGGCGAGATCTCGGCTCCGATCGTGATCGGCCGGGACCACCTCGACTCCGGCTCAGTCGCCTCGCCGTACCGCGAGACCGAAGCAATGAAGGATGGTTCGGATGCGATCGCCGACTGGCCCCTGTTGAACGCGCTGGTGAACACCTCATCCGGTGCGACCTGGGTGTCCATCCACCACGGGGGCGGTGTCGGCATCGGCCGTTCCATCCACGCCGGACAGGTGACCGTCGCCGACGGCACGGAATTGGCTGCGCGGAAGCTCGCCAGGGTGCTCAGCAACGACCCGGGAATGGGCGTGATCCGCCACGTGGACGCCGGTTACGAGGATGCCGCTGAGGTCGCTGACCGGCTCGGCGTCCGGGTGCCGATGAAGGAAACAGAGTGAAAGAACACGCTGCGGGCTTAAGGTTGCGTGCATGACAAGCACGATCATCGACCGCATCGGACTGCTGGTCACCAACGATGAGTCCCACGGATCCCTGACAGCCGAACGCAGTGATGCAGCGGTCGTCATCGAGAACGGCAGGATCGCGTGGGTCGGTCACGCGGCTGACGCGCCGTCGGCCGACACCCGCATCGACGCTGAAGGACGCTGCGTCATCCCCGGCTTCGTCGACAGTCACAGTCACCTGGTGTTCGCAGGCGACCGCTCAGACGAGTTCGAGGCCCGGATGATCGGCGAGAAGTATGCCGCTGGCGGCATCCGTCGCACCGTGGGGTTGACCAGGGCGGCTACGGATGCCGAACTCGCCGAGAACACGGCCCGCCTGATCGCCGAGATGCGGGCCCAGGGCACCACAACGGTGGAGATCAAGAGCGGGTACGGGCTGAGCACGATCGATGAGGCTCGGTCCCTCGCCATCGCCGGTCAGTTCACCGAGGACACCACTTTCCTTGGTGCGCACGTCGTGCCGGCCGAGTTCGCCGATGACCCGGCAGGCTACGTCGACCTGGTCACCGGGGAGATGCTCGACGCGTGCGCATCACGCGCCAAGTGGATCGACGTGTTCTGCGACGACGGCGCTTTCGACGTCGACCAGGCACGAACCATCCTGGACGCGGGCAAGGCTCGCGGCCTGGCTGCGCGGATGCACGCCGGTCAGCTCGGCGAATCGGACGGGGTGCGGCTCGCGGTCGAGCTTGGCGCCGCCAGCGTCGACCACTGCACCTTCCTGAGCGACGCCGACGTTGATGCGCTGGCATCCGGCAGCACGGTGGCCACCCTGTTGCCGGGCGTGGAGTTCTCCACCAGGCAGCCCTATCCGGATGCCCGGCGGCTGATCGACGCCGGAGCGACCGTGGCGATCGCCAGTGATTGCAACCCCGGATCAAGTTTCACGTCATCAATGCCCTTCTGCATCGCCCTGGCGGTCCGCGAGATGCGGATGTCACCGGCCGAAGCACTATGGGCGGCGACCGCCGGGGGAGCGAAGGCGCTCTGGCGAGAAGACGTCGGGGTGATTGCGGTGGGGAAGAAGGCCGACCTGGTCATCCTGGATGCCCCCAGCTATGTGCACCTGGCCTATCGACCCGGAGTGCCACTGATCCACCGGGTGATCTGACCAGAGCCACCGACTTCGCAGGCTCAGTCGGCGCTGGCGTCGCGCAATCGCTGGCGCGATTGCCAAAGCTCCAGCGCGCCGGCGTTCCGCTGATCCACCGGGTGATCTGACCACCCATCGGGCACCGGGAATGCTCACGAGCTGGGAGGACTTGTTCCCAGCGAACCCCCGCGAAAGGACCCTTCATGCTGCTTGCCGTCACCGGTGCCACTGGCCAACTCGGCCGCCTCGTCGTCGACTCGCTGCTTGAGCGCGGCACTCCGGCCGGAGATATCGTGGCCATCGGGAGGCAGGTCGAGAAGCTCTACGATCTCGAAGCCCGCGGCGTACGGGTTCGCGCCGCCGACTACACGAAGCCCGACACCCTGGCTGCAGCCCTCGACGGCGTCGACCGGCTCCTGCTCATCTCGGGCAGCGCGGTGGGACAGCGAGTCGCACAGCACACCAACGTGCTGAAGGCTGCAACGGATGCCGGAGTCGGCTTCATCGCGTACACCAGCGCTCCGAAGGCCGACAGCACCGAGCTCGCACTGGCGCCGGAGCACAAGGCGACCGAACAGCTCATCCGTGACTCCGGGATCCCGTTCGCGTTCCTTCGCAACAATTGGTACACCGAGAACTACTTCCAGGTGCTGGAGCAGGCGCAGTACACCGGGCTGGTCATCGCCAGCCTCGGTGACGGGACGGTCGCCAGCGCCAGCCGCCGCGACTTCGCAGAGGCGGCAGCGGTGGTGCTCACCAGTGCCGGCCACGAGGGCAAGGTCTACGAACTGGCCGGAGACACTGCCTGGGGCTACGACGAGTTGACTGCCACGCTCAGTGAGCTGCTCGGCCGGGAGGTGGAGTACCGTCGCGTGTCCCCTAAGGAGCACCGGAAGATCCTGACCAAGGCCGGAGTGCCGATGGCGCAGGCTGCCTTCGTGGTCACCCTTGACGGGAATACCCGCAATGGTGCCCTCTCCGGCACCAGCGGCGAGTTGAGCGCCCTGATCGGCCGCCCGAGCACGCCGCTGCGGGAAACCCTGGCCGCGGCCCCGGCGTTGAATACCTAAGCCGGTCGAGCGCGTCGAGACCCAATGCGAGCAAGTTCGTCAGTGGGTCTCGACGAGCTCGACCAGCCTTTCGATCAGTCCTCGAAGGTGTTCACCAGGGCGTGCGCGGCGCGGTCCAGGTAACCCCAGAGGGTGGCGTCGTGCAACGGGCTGAGCTCGAGGGTGTCGAGGGCGGCGCGCATGTGGGACAACCAGTGGTCCCGGGCCTCGGGGTTCACCTTGAAGGCGACGTGGCGCATCCGCAACCGTGGGTGTCCGCGTTGTTCGCTGTAGGTGCCTGGTCCGCCCCAGTACTGCTCCAGGAACATCGTCAGGCGATGGATGGCGCCCTCGAGGTCTTCTTGCGGGTACATCGGCCAGAGCACCGGGTCATGGCGCACGCCTTCATAGAACGCGCGCACCAGCCGCTCGAATGTGGCGTGCCCACCGATCTGCTCGAACAGGCTGCCGCCAGCAGCAGGGCCATTCTCGCTGACCCGTAGCGTGACCGGGTTCACCTGGCCGCTCGCATCCGTCACGTGCGCTTCTCGCTTTCGGCTGCGGGCTCGCGTTCAGCGGCCGGATTGCCCTCGGTCGTTGGCAGGGGCTTCGTCTTCGCCGGAATCGGATCCACCTTGGCTGAGGCACCGCGGTTGTCGATGACCACGCGGTTGAGGGCAGGCAGGTTGACGTTGATCTCGTCGAGCGCCAGCTTGAGACGGAGCCTCAGTTCGCGCGCGACCGCCCATTGTTCGGCCGGCCGTGCCTTCATCACCAGGCGGATGACGATGGCTTCGGCAGAGACCGATTCGATTCCCCAGATTTCCGGCTTTTCGAGAACCTTCGACCGCCAGGCGGCGCTGTTCGCCATGGTGTTCGCGGTCTGCAGCAGCTTCTCCTGGATGGCGGCGACATCCGCTGTGTACGGAGCGGGAAGGTCGATGATGACCCGAGCCCAGTCGTGGGAGAAGTTGCCGACCCGCAGGATCTCGCCGTTGCGCACGAACCACAGGGTGCCGTCGACCGAGCGCACCTTGGTGATGCGCAGGCCGACCTCCTCCACGGTGCCGGTCGCTTCGCCCAGATCGGCGATGTCGCCGACGCCGAGCTGGTCTTCTGCGACCATGAAGATGCCGTTGAGCACGTCTTTCACGATGTTCTGGGCGCCGAAACCGAGGCCGGCACCGATCGCCGCGCTGACGATGGCGAAAGCCCCGGTGGCGTTCGGGAAGACGATTGAGACGATGAGCAGCACGACCACGATGGTGATCATCGCCGTTACCGCGCTGTTGAACACCGTGCCGAGTGCCCGCGTGCGCTGCACGATCCGGGCGGCGGCCAGCGGTGAGGAGATCAACGCCTGGGTGTCGTCGACCCGATGCTTTTTCTTGGCACCATTGACAACACGATCGACGGTGCGCCGGATGAGGATGCGCAGCACCCAGTTGAGCAGCACGGCCACCACGAGGACCAGGGCCACTTTGACCGGCCATAAGTCGATGAACGAAGACACCCCTGCCCAGAAGGCTGTCCAGTCGAAGGCGGGGGCAGTGTCATCCATGTCCAGCCAAGTCTACTGAGCGCATCTTTGCGTGCGCTCAGCGCATCCCGCATGCCGATATATGCGTACGTATGGAATCTTCCGGTGGCCGGGGCGGTTGTAGGAGACAAGAGTGGCGGTGGGCAGAAGCTCGCACGTCACGGTTGGACCGTCGAACTGCCGCGAGCAGCGCGGCGGTCACGAGCGAAGGAGAACACAATGACTGTCACAGACAAGGTTGCACTCGTCACCGGAGCCGGCCAGGGAATCGGGCGCGCGATTGCGCTGCGGCTGGCAGCAGACGGATTCAACGTTGCGGTCGCCGACCTCGACTTCCAGAAGGACAAGGGAGAGTCGGTCGTCACCGAGATCGAGGCACTGGGTCGCAAAGCCATCTTCGTCGCAGCGGATGTCGCCCAGCGTGACCAGGTCGTGGCCGCTGTTGATGCGGCAGCCGACAAGCTCGGTGGCTTCGACGTCATCGTCAACAACGCCGGCATCGCCCAGGTCAACCCGTTGCTGAACGTCACCGAGGATGAGCTGAACAAGATCTTCCAGATCAACGTCAACAGCGTCGTCTGGGGTATCCAGGCGGCGGCAGCGAAATTCGAGGAACTCGGCCACGGCGGCAAGATCATCTCGGCCGCCTCGATTGCGGCGATTCAGGGCTTCCCGATCCTGAGTGCGTACTCGGCGTCCAAGTTCGCCGTGCGCGGCTTCACGCAGGCCGCTGCCCAGGAACTGGCACCGAAGGGCATCACCGTCAATGCCTACGCCCCTGGGATCGTCGGTACCGGCATGTGGGAGCTGATCGACGAGGAACTGAGCAAGATCAACGGCAAACCGGTGGGGCAGAACCTCAAGGAGAACGTGGAGGGCATCGCCCTCGGACGCATCGAGACCCCGGAGGATGTCGCGAAGGTCGTGTCGTTCTTCGCCGGTCCTGACTCCGACTACGTCACCGGCCAGGTGCTCCTGGTCGACGGCGGGATGCTCTACAACTAGCCGCTTTGTGGGTTGAGTAGCCCGCGCAGCCCTGGCGGGCCTACTCAACCCACAGGTGCAGTTACTTCTGCCTGTCGCGGGCCTGAACCTTCAGCGCCCGCTCGACGCCGGCCAGGTTCTCGACCACGAGGCGGCGCAACGCTGGGGTGTCGTGGTTGGCGTCAAGCCAGGCCTTCGTCGCATTCGCCAGCTCCTGGTTGGCGAGCGGCGCAGGGTACAGTCCGACGACCAGCGCTTCGGCGATCGCGTAGCTTCGCGACTCCCACAGGCCGTCGATGCTGGCGAAGTAGCGCTCGACCAGGGGTGCCAGCACGGAGGCGTCGTTGACGTGCTGGTAGCCCAGCGCCGTGTTGCGCACAATGGCATTCGGAAGGGTGTCCGAATCGACGACTGACGAGAAGGCGGCCAGCTTGGCATCAGCTGTCTGGAAGGTCGCCCTGGCTCTGGCTGCGGCCTGCTGACCGTTCGCCGTGTTGTCCGCGGCCAGCGCTTCGTCGATGTCCGCGTGGGTGGCCTTGGTGCCGAGCGCGAGGCCCTCCAGCAGCTCCCAACGCAGGTCCGTGTCGATTTCGAGTCCGTCGAGGGAGGTCTCGCCATCACGCAGCGACGTGATGGTCGCGTAGTGCTCCTCGGTCGATGCGAGCTGAGCGAAGAACTTCACGAACTGGAACTGGGCATCCGACCCGCCTTCCGCCTTCTGGGCCAGCGCCCACAGGGCGTCGCCGACGCGGGTAATCGTCTCGGCACGCTTCGACGGGTCGACGTACTGCCTCGCCACCAGCGCGAGCTGGTTCAGGGTGGTGCGGATGGTCGTGCTCTCGGTCTCGCTGGCGATGTTGCCCAGTACGAGGCGCACGTAGTCGCTGGCAGCGACCTCGGCGTCCCGAGTCGAGTCCCACGCGGATCCCCAGACGATGGAGCGGGCCAGCGGGTTCTCGATGCTCTTCAGGTGCTCGATGGCAACCGCGAGGGACTCATCGTCCAGGCGCACCTTGGCGTAGGCGAGGTCGTCATCGTTCACCAGGATCAGCGCAGTGCGCTTCCGGCCGACGAGTTCCGGCACCTCGGTGCGTTCGCCGTCCACGTCGATCTCGACCCGGTGCACGCGCTCCAGCTTGTCGCCGTCGAAGTCGTACAGCCCGATCGCCAGGCGGTGCGGCCGGATGGTCGGGTAGTCGGTTGCGGCACTCTGCAGCACTGCGAAGCCGGTGATCGTGCCCGCAGCGTCAGTCTGAACCTCCGAGCGGAGGGTGTTCACTCCGGCGGTCTCCAGCCAGAGTTTCTTCCACGAGTCGAGGTCGCGGCCGCTGGTGGCCTCCAGCTCAGTGAACAGGTCGGCGAGCTCAGCGTTGCCCCAGGCGTGTTTCTTCAGGTACGCGGCGACACCGCCGAAGAAGGCGTCGCGACCGACCCACGCGACCAGTTGCTTGAGCACCGATCCGCCCTTGGCGTAGGTGATTCCGTCGAAGTTGACCTGCACGTCTTCGAGGTCGTTGATCGTGGCGACCACCGGATGCGTGGACGGCAGCTGGTCCTGGCGGTACGCCCAGCTCTTCTCCATCGCCTGGAACGTGGTCCAGGCCTCGGTCCACTCGGTCGCCTCCGCAACCGCGATGGTGGACGCCCACTCGGCGAACGACTCGTTCAGCCACAGGTCGTTCCACCACTTCATGGTGACCAGATCGCCGAACCACATGTGTGCGAGCTCGTGCAGGATGGTGACGACGCGACGTTCCTTGACGGCATCCGTCACTTTCGACCGGAACACGTACGTCTCGGTGAACGTGATCGCTCCGGCGTTCTCCATGGCCCCGGCGTTGAACTCGGGAACGAAGAGCTGGTCGTACTTCTCGAACGGGTACGGGTAGTCGAACTTCTCCTCGAAGTAGGCGAAACCCTGGCGGGTCTTCTCGAAGATGTAGTCCGCGTCCACGTACTGGCTGAGCGACTTGCGCGAGAAGATCCCGAGCGGGATGGTGCGGCCGTCACGGCTGGTCAGCTCTCCGCGGATCGACTCGTATGGGCCGGCGACGATGGCGGTGACGTAGCTGGAGAGGATCGGCGTCGGAGCGAAGCTCCAGGTGGCCGAGTCTCCGGTCACCACCGGCTCGGGTGTCGGAGAGTTGCTGACGACCTGCCAATAGGCGGGCGCCGTGACGGTGAACGTGAATGTCGCCTTGAGGTCGGGCTGCTCGAAGACGGCGAACACCCGACGGCTGTCCGGAACCTCGAACTGGGTGTACAGGTAGACCTCGCCGTCGACCGGGTCGACGAAACGGTGCAGGCCCTCGCCGGTGTTCGTGTATTCGGCGTCGGCGACGACGGTGAGCACGTTCTCGGCGGCCAGGTTGTCGAGCTGGATGCGCACGCCGTCCGCCACCGAAGGGTCAAGATCCACCCCGTTGAGGTTCACCGAGCGGGCGGTGCGGATGATCGCATCGATGAACGTTGAGGCCCCTGGTGTCGCGGTGAAGGTGACCACGGTGGTGCTGAGGAATGTCTCCTCTCCGCTGGTCAGGTCAAGCGTGACATCGTAATTCGACACGTCGACGATCGCCTTACGCTCTTGCGCTTCGATGCGGGTGAGGTTGTCTCCTGGCACTGGTGTTCTCCATCTGGTTCTCGACCGGCACTCGTGGCGCCGTTGCACGATTGTCAAGCTTAACCATGATTGCGGTGCGGGCGCGGTCTAACCTCGACTCATGAAGCGCAGCACCGACCCGGCAGTGTCGACGGCGGAACGCTACCGGGCGTTCGCCGAGGTGGAAGCCCGCGGGATGAGCGCACGCTACGAGTCCTGGGCGCTCGGAGTTGCCGGTGATGACGGCGTCGTCGCCATGATCGACCTGCTGCCGGCGCCGAAGCGCCAGCCGAACCTGGTCTTCAGCGCTGCCCGGTTCGTGGGTGCCCCGATGACCGACTTCCCCGAGTTCGCCGAGTGGCTTGTCGCGCACTGGGCGGAGGTCGAAGCCGTCTGCCTGTCCCACGCCACGCAGACGAACGAGCCTGGTCGCTGCGCCACGTTGCTCCCCGCGCTCGCCGCCATCCCCGGGCCGCTCGCCCTGATCGAGGTGGGCGCATCCGCGGGCCTCTGCCTCTACCCGGACCGGTACAGCTACCGTTACCGGCTTCCTGACGGCGAGCGGAGGCTCGACCCGGCCGCCGGGCCGAGTCCCGTGGTGCTGGAGTGCGAGGTGACCGGGCCGGTTCCCATTCCCGATGTAATGCCGGAGGTTGTCTGGAGGGCCGGCATCGACCTGAACCCGCTCGATGTGAGCAGGGCGGATGACGTTGCCTGGCTTGATGCCCTCATCTGGCCTGAGCACGACGACCGTCGGGTGCGGTTGAACGCCGCGGTTGACGTGGCGAGGGCGGAGCCGGTGGAGTTCGTGCGCGGTGACCTGGTGGCCGCCATCGAGTCGCTGGTCGCCCGGGCGCCTGCTGGGGCATCCGTTGTCGTCTTCCACACCGCCGTGCTGGCGTACCTCGACGAGGATGCCCGCAGGGACTTCGCCGACATCGTGGGACGCCTGCCGGTCACCTGGCTGGCGAACGAAGCCCAGGGAATCGTCCCAGGCGTGCTGGAGCGGCTGGACCATTACAGCGGGCAGGCTGGTGCGCCCTCGGACTTCGTGCTGGCGCTGGACGGCACGCCTATCGCGTTCGCGCAGCCTCACGGCCGGGCACTCCACTGGCTGGAGTGACCTGACCCGACCGACCCGGCTGCGCGACTGGGTGCGGCTAGCGGACGCCCGCCGGCTCGCGAGTGACGGATTCTGGGATCGCCGCTGATGGGGGTGTAATCGGAGCGGCAGTGCGGGGCTGCACCAGCTGGGCAGTGTCGTCGATGGACAGGGACAGTAGTTCGTACAACCGGTCATCCGCATCATCGATGCAGGCCTGCGCGATCCCGAGCACAGCAGTGCTGACGATCGCCCTGCCCGCGCGAGTGAACGAGAGGCTGCGACGGTGCTTGCCGCGCAGAGCCTCGAAGTCCTGCGCCCACTCGCGTGCGTGCGGTGCCATGGCGAGCGAGTCGGAAATACGGCGGACGACGGCGGTGTCGTCCGTCATCCCCAGCTCATCCAGCATCTGTTCACACGAGAGAAGGCCGGTGGCCAGCGCACGCTGACGGCTCTCGCTCGCGACCGGGATGGCACAGGCGGCGGACCGCAGCGCGATCATCAGATCGATTCTCGGATCGCTCCCGCTCAGGCCGATTACGGAGGGGATCAACGGGACCAGGCGACCTCTGGCTGCGTCCGAGGTGAAGTCGTTCACCCCCCTGGCCAGGAAGGCCAGCAGCGGGTGAGTGCAGGGCGGATGATCGCTCCAGCGCTCCCCGGCGAGGTAAGACGCGAACTCCATGAAGCAGGCGCCCTGGCGGGGGTTGCGATGTTTACCGGGGGACAGCACCGGCATGACGTCCGGCGAGCCGGTGAACTCTGGCGTATAGGTCGTTGACATCAGTGCCTCCAAACGCACGGAAACCACGTGCATCCAGTGTCCCCCCACTCGCGATGCAATGCCAGTGTTCTCGGCAAGCTGTCATCTGGGCATGGGGTTGAATGAAGCTATGGACACCATTGATTCAGCCGCTCAGCCAACCGCCGTCGATTTCTGGTTCGACCCCTCCTGCCCGTGGGCGTGGATGACCAGCCGCTGGGTGGATGAGGTGTCCAGGCACCGCGACCTCGACGTCACCTGGCACGTGATGAGCCTGGCCGTGCTGAATGAGGACAAGGAGGTCTCCGATGCGTACCGGGCGTTCTTCCCGCGAGCGTTGAAGTACACCAGGCTGGTGGCTGCCGTCGCCGAACTGGAAGGCCAACAGGTGGTCAAGCCGCTCTACGACGCGCTCGGTACCCTCATCCACCCAGGCGGGTCGAAGAACCCGGACGAGGTGATTCCCGCTGCGCTCGCCGAGGTGGGGCTGAACGCCGAGTACGCCCGGTACGCGGAATCAGATGAGTACGACGAGCAGATGCGGGCCAGCCACTTCGACGGGATCAACCGGGTGGGGCAGGATGTCGGCACCCCGGTCATCGCGGTGGCCGGGTCGGCGTTCTTCGGCCCGGTGATCTCGCCAGCACCCGAGGGAAAGCAGGCACTGGCCCTCTGGGACGGCGTGGTGGCAGCTGCCAGCTACGACGGCTTCTTCGAGTTGAAGAGAAGCCGCACCCGCGACCCGCAGTTCTAAGCGCATCCGGCTGGCAGCTGGGCCTGAAAGTATGCTGGGGCCGTGCATTCCACGGTTTTCGAGCGTTCCCGTCCCGACAGCAGGATCATCGACGATTCGCTTTCGGGCAGCAGACTGAAGTCGTTCTGGGTCGATGACGTCCCGGCGCCGACCTGGCCACGGTTTACCGGGTCCGCCCGGTACGACCTGGCGGTGGTCGGTGGCGGCTACCTGGGTTTGTGGACCGCCCTGCAGGCCAAGCAGCGGGACCCGGATGCGCGGGTGGCGCTCATTGAGGCGCGTCACGTCGGCTGGGCGGCATCCGGTCGCAACGGCGGATTCTGCGAGGAGACGCTGACCCACGGGGACGTGAACGGGCAGAACCGGTTCGCGGCCGAGCTCGCTCAGCTCCAGCGGCTGGGGCGGGAGAACCTCGACGAGATCGAGGCGACCGTTGCAGCGCTCTCCCTTGACTGCGACTTCGAGCGATCCGGTTCGCTGACGGTCGCGGTCGAGCAGTACCAGGTTGCGGAGTTGCGGGAAGCCCACGACGGCGAGAACGAGCTCTTCCTCGACGCTGACGCGGCCAGGCGGGAGCTGAACTCGCCGACCTACCTCGCCGCGCTCTGGAGCAAGAAGGCGACGGCGCTGGTGCACCCGGCCAAGCTGGTCGCCGAGCTGGCCAGGGCCTGTGCGGATGCCGGGGTCGAGATCTTCCAGAACTCACCGGTGTCGCAGCTGGACTCTGATACAGCCGGCAAGGGGCAGACGGGTCCGGTCACGCTGACCGTACCCGGCGGTTTCGTGACGGCTGATCGGGTCGCCGTTGCGACGAATGCCTTCCCGTCGCTCCTCAAACGCTATCAACTGCACACCGTCCCGGTGTACGACTACGTGCTGATGACCGAGCCGCTCAGCGACGTGCAGCTGGCGAGCATCGGCTGGCAGAACCGGCAGGGCGTTGCCGACTCGGCCAACCAGTTCCACTACTACCGGCTGAGCGCCGACAACCGCATCCTCTGGGGCGGCTACGACGCGATCTACCACTACGGGGGCCGGATCCGCCGGGAATACGATGATCGCACCGAGAGCTTTCGTCGGCTGGCCAGCCACTTCTTCACCACGTTCCCCCAGCTGGAGGGCGTGAAGTTCACCCACCGCTGGGCTGGTGTCATCGACACCAGCACCCGGTTCTGTGCCTTCTATGGGCAGGCCAGGCAGGGTCGCGTTGCCTACGCAGCCGGGTTCACCGGCCTGGGCGTCGGCGCCACCCGGTTCGCCGCCAACGTGATGCTCGACCACCTGTCCGGTGAGGAGACCGAGCGCACGCAGCTGGCGATGGTCCGCGAAATGCCGCTTCCGTTCCCGCCGGAACCGGCAGCATCCGTCGGTGTCGCCGCCATGAAGTGGGCGCTCGACCGTGCCGACCACAACGAGGGCAAGCGAAACGCGTTCCTCCGCACGATGGACGCGGTGGGCCTCGGCTTCGACTCCTGACCGACGCCCCTTCTCCCTCTCCGAATTGAGGGACCTTTCACGCCATCCGCATCGAATGAAGGAGTTTTTCGCGGCGTGAGCGGGATTTCTCCTGCTTTCGCGCGAGGCCTGGTGCAGCCGAACTCAATATGGTGGGTTCATGACCTTCGACATTGAACGCATCCGAGCGGACTTCCCGGCGCTGAAGAACGGCTGGGCCTTCTTCGACGGGCCAGGTGGCACACAGACCCCGGTGCAGGTCATGGACGCGATCACGGATGCGCTGGCGCGGCCGCTCTCCAATCGCGGCACCATCACCGAGGGCGAGCAGAATGCCGAACGGATCGTCTCCGACGCACGCCTGGCTGTCGCCGACCTGGTTGCCGGCGACCCGCAGGGTGTCGTCTTCGGACGCAGCGCCACCCAGCTCGCCTACGACTTCTCCCGGATGCTGTCAGCCTCCTGGCGCGACGGCGACGAGGTTGTCGTGACGAAGCTCGACCACGATTCCAACGTCCGCCCCTGGGTGCAGGCCGCCGAGCGGGCTGGTGCCACCATCCGCTGGATCGACTTCGACCCGGCGACCGGCGAACTCGACCTGGACCAGCTGGCCGGTGTGCTGGGCGACCGGACGCGCCTGGTCGCCGTGACCGCGGCATCCAACCTCATCGGCACCATGCCGCCGGTTGCCGAGATTTCCCGGCTCGCGCACAAGTTCGGTGCACTGGTCTACGTCGACGGCGTGCATTACACGGCACACGAGTCGGTCGATGTCGGGGAGCTTGGCGCTGACTTCTACACCTGCTCGCCGTACAAGTTCCTCGGGCCGCACCTCGGCATCCTGGTCGCCGACCCGGTGCTCCTGGACGGTCTTCGCCCGGACAAGCTGCTGCCGTCGACCAATGACGTGCCCGAGCGGTTCGAGTTCGGCACGCTGCCGTACGAGCACCTCGCCGCAGTGACGGCCGCCGTCGGCTACCTGGCCGAACTGTCCGGAAGCACGGCATCCACACGGCGCCAGCGTCTTGTCGACTCGTACCGCGCTCTCGGTGAGCACGAAGACGCGCTGCGAGCCCGACTGGAGGCCGGCGTCGCCGAGCTTGCCGGCGTGACTGTGCATTCCCGTGCGGAGCACCGGACGCCGACGATGCTCATCAGCTTCGACGGTCGTGACGCCGAGGATGCCTACGTTCACCTGGCCAGGTCGAAGGTCTCCGCCCCGGCCAGCAACTTCTACGCGCTGGAGGCGTCCCGCCACCTCGGGCTGGGCGATGCCGGCGGCCTGCGCGTTGGCCTCGCCCCGTACAGCACGGCGGATGAGGTGGACAGGCTCCTCGCCGGCCTGCGAGAGTTCATCCAGGGGTAGCCGCCTCGGCCGATTGCGCCGTTCTAAGCTGGAACCATGCGCATCCACATCGCCACCGACCATGCCGGCCTCGAGTTCAGCCAACGGCTCCAGTCGTACCTGCGCGATGCGGGCCACGACGTCGTCGACCATGGCCCGCAGTCGTACGACCCGGTGGATGACTATCCGGCCTTCTGCATCAAAGCCGCCCGCGCGGTCGTGACGGACCAGTCGGCTGGCACCGAGGCGCTCGGCGTGGTCTTCGGCGGCTCTGGGAACGGTGAGCAGATGGCGGCGAACAAGGTGAAGGGCGCACGGGCCGCCCTGGTGTGGAACGTGTCAACGGCCAAGCTTGCCCGCGAGCACAACAATGCGAACGTCATCTCCATCGGTGCACGCCAGCACACCGTCGATGAGGCCATCCTGTTCATCGACACCTTCATTGCGACCGAATTCCCCGGGGACGAGCGGCACGAGCGCCGCATAGCGCAAATGGCGGAGTACGAGACGACGGGTGCCATCGCCGGGCACGAGATCGTCTAACCGATGCCCGAGGGTCATTCCGTCCACCGCATCGCGCGGCAGTTCGCCCTGCACTTCGTGGGGCATCGAGTCGCCGCATCGTCGCCACAGGGGCGGTTCGCTGCCGGAGCCGCCGAGCTCGACGGCCACGTCATGACCGGTTCGAAGGCAGTCGGCAAGCAGTTGTACCTCGACTTCGAGCACGACCGTGTGCTCCGGGTCCACCTGGGCATCTATGGGGCGTGGGATTTCGCCGGCGACATTACAGCGGATGCCACCACAGCATCCGCCACCGGTCGGATGGGCCAAACGGCCATGCACGGAACAGTCGTGGGGGAGCACGAGGACTCGCTGGGCAGCATTGGAGCACCTCGTCGAACTCGGCTCCGCATGGCGGAGCAGGAACAGCTGGGGGAGGAACTCGACACCTTCCCGCCGGAGCCGATCGGTCAGGTGCGGGTGCGGTTGTTGACGGATGCCGCGGTCGCCGACCTCCGGGGCCCCACCGCCTGCGAGGTGCTGAGCCCTGGCGAAGCCGACCTTCTCATCGCCAGGCTCGGCCCCGACCCGATGACCACCGATCATGCCGAGGGGGAGGACCGGTTCGTCAAGGCAGTCCGGAAGAAGCCGACGCCGATCGGCCTGCTGCTGATGGACCAGAGCGTGGTCGCGGGCATCGGCAACGTCTACCGGGCAGAGCTGCTGTTCCGCGCGAACCTCAACCCGCACACGCCTGGGAAGCTGATCCCCGAAGACACACTGCGCCAGCTCTGGCGCGACTGGGCCCACCTGCTCACCATCGGCGTCGAGACCGGGCAGATGCTCACCATGGACGGTCTGGAGGGCGACGCCTACCGTGCTGCGCTGGCCAGTCGCGACGACCGTCACTGGGTGTATCGCCGCGGAGGACTGCCCTGCCGAGTGTGCGGAACCCACATCGTCATGGAGGTTGCGGCAGCCCGAAAGCTGTACTGGTGCCCCCGGTGCCAGGCGTAGGGAACCTGAGCGCCTGAGGCGGCCCTGATCTCGTGCCAGAGTAGGAACATGAGACATACGCCGTCGTATCTTCTTGAGGATCCGGATGAGGTCAAGCGCCTCATCAGGGAGAACCCGTGGGTGACCATCGTCGCCAATACCGCGAAGGGCCTGGTCGCCTCGCACTACCCGGTGGTGCTCGAGGAGGGCCGCGACGACATCAGCATCGTCAGCCATGTTGGGCGACCGGATGACCGGCTCCTCGAACTCGGAAGCGCTGAGGTTCTCGTGGTCGTGCAGGGACCGCACGGCTACGTCTCTCCCGGGTGGTACGACGGTACCCCGAACGTCCCGACCTGGAACCACGTGACCGCCCACCTGTACGGCACGCCAGAGATCCTGAGCGATGAGGAAAACTGGCGGGTGCTCGGCGAACTGGTCGACCACTTCGAGGATCACCTTCCGCATCCGAACCGCCTCTCCGACAACGAGGAGTACGGGCGCGAGATCTTCTCCGGCACGGTCGGTTTCCGCCTGGTCGTCACCCGGTTCGACGCTCGGGCGAAGCTCAGCCAGAACAAGTCGGAGGAGGTCGTTTCCAATGTGATCGACGAACTCGAGCACAACCCCGTCTACGCCCAGCCGGGGCTGGCTGCGGAGATGCGGAAGGTGCACGACCGATGAGCACGATCTTCCGGAACGCACGCCTGGGCAACGACGTCCTCGACGTGCTTGTCGAAGACGGGACGATCACCGAGATCGGCTCCGCAGTGGACTGCACGGCCGAAGAGGTGCACCTGGATGGCCGCTGGCTGGTCCCCGGTCTCTGGGACAACCACGTGCACTTCAGCCAATGGTCGATGGTGCAGCAATGGCTTGATCTCTCGGGCGCTGAGTCTGCTGCAGAGGTAGCAGCCCAGGTCGCAACAGCATCCGTCGCCCGTCCAGCCAGCGAAGACGGGCCCTTGATCGGCTTCGGCTTTCGCGACGGACTGTGGCCGGATGTTCCGAACCGGGCCATGCTCGATGAGGCCGCGGGCTCCACAGCCGTCGTATTGGTGAGCGCCGACCTCCACGCCACCTGGCTGAACTCGGCGGCGCTCGAGTGGTACGGCCACGCCGGGCATCCAACCGGGCTGCTTAAGGAGGACGATGCGTTCGAGGTGACCCGGCGCATCAACACGGTTCCGGACGCCACGCTCGACGCCTGGGCGATCGCCGCCGGTGAGCAGGCGGCACAGCGCGGCGTTGTCGGCGTGATCGACCTGGAGATGCAGTGGAATCTGCAGAACTGGACCAGGCGCACCGCCAATGGGTTCGATTCGCTGCGGGTCGAGTTCGGTATCTACACCCAGCACCTCGACCGGGCCATCGAGCTCGGCCTGCGCACCGGACGCGCCATCAACGATCTCGTCACAGTCGGCATGTACAAGGTGCTGACGGATGGTTCGCTCAACACCCGTACGGCGTACTGCCACGACGAATACCCCGGCCTGGAGGGGCAGGAGGATTCGCACGGCTTGCAGACCATCACGCCGGAGGAGCTTCTGCCGTTGATGCGACGCGCATCGGATGCCGGAATCATCCCCGACGTGCACGCCATCGGCGATCTGGCCAACACGCTGGCCCTCGACGCCTTCGCGCAGCTGGGCCGCGGCGGCCGCATCGAGCACGCGCAACTGCTCAACGTGAGTGACTTCGAGCGTTTCGCCGAGCTCGGCGTGGTGGCCAGCGTGCAACCAGAGCACGCCATGGATGACCGCGATGTCGCCGACCGGTATTGGGGTGGCAAGACGGGACGCAGCTTCGCACTCAAGAGCCTGCTGGACGCCGGCGCGGAGCTCGCCCTTGGTTCCGATGCCCCGGTCGCTCCGCTCGATCCGTGGGTGACCATCTCTGCAGCGGTCGGCCGTGCCCGCGACGGGCGGGATGCCTGGCATCCGGAGCAGGCTATCGGTGTCGATGCAGCGCTTGCGGCCTCCACGCGCACGCGGGTGGCTGTCGGCGAGGTGGCCGATCTCGCGGTCGTGGAGCGGGACCCGTTCACCTCAACTCCGGATGAGCTGCGGTCGATGCCGGTCGCAGCAACAGTGCTCGGCGGCCGGTTCACCCACCGCTCGCTCACCTGAGCGCGGCGATCCTTCCGACGGCGTCTTTCAGGTTCTGGATGCGCTTCTCGTAGCGGATGGCGAGGATCACCAGCAGCACTCCGGCGAGGCCCGCCCACAGCCACCACTCCTGCGACTCGTAGACGGCGCGGATCTGCGGTGCGAAGGTCGCGAACCCGTGAATGAGCGCGACTACCAGGCCGAGAACGAACGGCGCTTGCAGGCGCCGCACCGCTCCCACCACCAGCACGGTGACAGCGACAACTCCGAGCCCGACGAGGCGCCAGAGTTCGGGCTCGGTGAACGAGTTCAGGAGGCTCGGCACCATGAGGACGGCGAGTCCTGGTGCGAGCGAACGCCAGCTGCGGGCATCCGGTTCCGAGCCCAGGCGGATGCGACCAGTCACCAGCAGGGCGATCGCAATGGGCACGGACGCCAGCTCGATCGGATCGAGCGCCTGCACCACCAAGCCCATGAGAGCGGCTAGGGAGGCGACCACGACCGCGACGGTTGCGACGAGGCGGGTGAGCGGAGCGCTGTCGAAGGCGTAGGCGATGATGTGGATCGCGCAGAGCAGGGCGACGGTGGCGATGGCTCGCATTGTTCCCAGGGTCTCGTCGAAGAACCCTTCCGTCTCAATGGCCGCAAGGGACACCATTCCGACAATCACCAGCGCCTGGCCGACCAGCTGTCGCGCACGGGCGCTTGCATCGGCTCGTTCCCTGGACTGGCCGAACGCGGCGATGAGCAACACCGCCAGGGCCGCGATGATCCAGCCGTCCGGTTCAAGGTCGCGGTGCGATGCGAGGGAAGCCCGACCGCCGGCCGTGACGAGCACGCCGATTGCACCCGAGAGCGCCATCGCGTCAAGGAACGGCTGGGCGGCGCTTCGAACGACCAGGCTGCTGACGAGCAGGAGCGCCGCGCAGACCGCGAACATCACGATCGCCCGCGTCGGATCGCCGCTGACGGAGTTCGCCGCCAACGGCAGGATCGCCACGAGCAGGCTGCAGAGTGCGACGATCGGCGCTGCTTTGCCCGTGGTCTGGGCGCGCCGCGCGGCGCGATGGATAAGATAGGCGATCGCCAGGAGCGCCCCGGCCAACGGCAGCACATACGGTTCCAATGCCTCGACCTGGGCGCTGGAGAGCCGCCACCACAGGCCGGCCGTCGCCACCGCGAGGGCCGCCCAGCCGAGGTGCCGTCGCGGGGAACCGGATGCGAACAGCCCGTCCGGACTGATTGCGATCAGGAGCAGCGTGACACCGGCGAGCACCAACACCAGCCAGCCGGCCGGAGCGTCGATGTAGATTGCGGCCACGACGGCGGGGACACCGACGATCGCGACCCCGGCTTCGCGCGCCCAGCGCGGAGTTCCGGTCGGCCGCAGGAGTGTCACGGTGAGCGCGCCGGCCGCGCTGAGCAGGGCAGCCGTGATGGGAACCACCGATTGCGCGAACTCCGAAAGATCAAGCACGCGGGCGAAGGAGTCGACAAGCCAGAACACCGCCGGTGCGAGCGCGATCGATGCGACGATCCGTTCGGGCCGCAGCGACGCGTTGACCCGCAGGCCGACCCACAGCAGGAGCGCGCCCAACAGCAGCGCGGCCGAGACGAGGCTGGTGACCGGCTGCGGCAGCATGAGCACCGGCTGGCTGATTGCGGTGTCGACAACGGTGTTGTGGGCGATGAAAGCGGATGCCCCGGCGACGACGCCCGCGATCCAGAATGTTGTCTGCCGGTCCAGGGTGCTGACGAACCGACGGTAGTCGATGGCCGCGGCGGCGAGGACGATTGTCGCAACCAGCGTCAGCAGGACGGTCTCGTTGATCAGCACCAGCTCCCACGGAGCGCCCTGCTCCCAGGTTGCGAACCGGGCAGTTGCGACGACACCGACGAACAACAGCACGGTGGCCAGGCCGAGGAAGATCGCTTTCCACTCCGCTTTTGCCGTGAGCGCACGCGAGGCCAGCAGGGTGACGATCGTTGCTGCGGTGGTGAACAACCAGGTGTCCAGCGAGGCCCACCCGACCAGGAACATCAGCGTGGTGGCCGCAACAAGCACGCTGGCGAAAGAGACGCGGTAGCCCGCGGGAACCGTCGTCGCACGGGTGCGAAGGAGCAGCACGAAGGCTGCCACCCCGATGCCCAGCCATCCGGCCAGCACGAGCCACAGCTGGGGGAGTTGGGCTGCTGCCAGGATCAGCACGACACCGGTTCCCCACGCCAATGCTGTTCCGCGTTGGCGCATTGACCCGGTCAAGAGCCAGGCGGCTGCCGCCAGGCCGACCACGCAGGCCAGTGCGAGCACGGCGAGGTCGGTGGGAGGCTCGGTGATTGTCAGGCTCAGTGATGGTTCCGCTGTCCACGGATGCCCGAGGCCGGCAACCAGTCCGGTGCCGATGGGCATCGCGGCGGTTGCGAGCGGCAGCAACGCGGTCAGGGCGAGAACCCCGGCTGCTCCCCAGGTTGCGAAGACCGATGGCGCGCGAAAACGGGTGGCCGACCAGCGGCCAGCGGATGCCTCGAGCAGCAGCGCGATTGCGGCAGCGGCGATCACGGGAACGAAGATCGCGAAGCCGGTGTCGTCTGCCGCGACGCGTAGTGCACCGACGGAAACGGCGGACGCGGCAGCGACTCCGCCGATGGTGGCGAACGCCAGGCCGAATGCCCGGACCGCCGGGGTGGACACGCGGTCCGCGGTGGCGGAGGCAGCGAGAGCGAAGGCGGTCAACGCAGCCGCGGCGCAGGCCATTGTTCCGCCCCAATCGCTGAACGGTTCGACCGCCCAGGACACCATGAATGCTGCCAGCAATGCGAACGAGGAGGTCGAGAGCACCAGCATCCGCTCGAGCGTGCCGTGGAAGGGCGGGCGGGGGACCAGACCGTGCGCGAGACCGGTGACGGCGGTGGCGGCGAAGGCGGTGAAGACTCGAGTCGCCGGCTCCGCGCCATCCATGAGTCCCCAGAGCAGAATTCCGATGCCGACCGGAATTCCGGCCCATCCGACGATGCTCGCCGCTCGCACCTGGGACAGCCGGTGCCAGGCGATGAAGAACACGCTGGCGATCGAGACGGTGGCGCCCCAATAGACGGCGCTGTCGGCGCCTCCGAGGCCGAAGAAGTCGTTGGCCCGCAGCGCGTACGCGTCGAGGTAGACCAAGACCAGGGCGAAGACGGCGAGGCCCTCGGCGCTGGCAATCAGGGACTTGCGCCTGAGCAGGGAAGCGGACACGAAGGCCGCGACAGTGATCGAGGCGATGATGACCGACCGCCAGACGATCCCGTAATTGATGAAGGCGTAGACGAGGAAGAAGATGGCGAAGATCGACAGCAGCGAGACGCCGGCGATCAGCAGTGCCACCTGAACGCCGGAACGCCGTGGCGCACCCGGCTGCTGCGGGGCATCCGCTGCCGGTGCCGGGATGTTGACTGGCGGGGTTGGCTGAAGTTCGATGGCAGTGGGCAGCGACCACTCCGGCGCTGTGGTCACTGGCTCGGCGGCTGCTGGCGCCGCGGCTGCCGGTGTCTGGGCTGCAGCTGTCGGGGCTGCAACTGTCGGGAAGGTGGTCGCCGCGGCGGGCACCGTCTCAGCAGGGACGCGCGGCTGGGAGCTTTCGTAGCGGATGCGTCCGATGACGGCGACTCGTTGCGAGAGGCTGTCGGATGCGTCCTGCGAGGCAGCGGCGAGCTCGGCAGCAGCCGGATGCCCGAGGTCGAGGCCGCACTTGGTGCACACGATGGCCTTCAGCGGGGTGAAACAGGCCGGGCACCGGGTGGTGTCTGTCAATGCGCCCGGGCTGGTCGGCCAGAGGACGGTGCCGGCGTGGTTTCTGAACTCGGCGTAGTTGTCAGCAGGCGGCACTGGTTTCCCCTCTGGAGTTGGTCTGCGCTCAGGTTAGTGGAGAGGCGCGCCGTAGCCGGGAGGTCAGGCCCAGGCTGGGGACAACCTTGCTGAAGGGCCGGCGAAACAACAATGGAGCCCCCTTGTGGGGGCTCCATTCGCGAAGCTGGTGACGGCTTCGCAGGCTGTGTTCGCGCCGTTGCCGACGCTGAATAGTTACGGGGCGGTTACCAACTCCGTGCGGTACGCCGACGAGACCTGGATCTCGGGGCGGGGCGCCTGAACGTCGTTGGTCCACATCATGCCGTTCCACCAGCGGACCTGGGGGAGACCGAGCGGGTCGTGGTACCAGCCGGCGGGTGCTTGGGTTTCGGTTGCGAGAGACACGGGGATGACTCCTGAAGGGGACGTGCCCGTCGGGTGCCGGGCATATCGGATGGGGTAGCTCTGATGTTAGCCCCCTCTCCGGGGGACATTGCAATAGGCGTCGGGGTACATTTTCGTGAATAACTCAACTCTTCGATCCCCGTCCTATAAGGGAAGGAGGGGGGTTAGCCTGAAAAGTGCTGGGGGATGGACCGTGCTGTCTGTCGCACTTTTGCTCGGGACCTACGGCCCGGTTACGCTTTCAGTTAGCCAGAGGGCCTCAACGGCAACGGGCGCGTGATCAGACCTCGCTCCATTGGAGGAGATGAAGAAATGCAGGTACTTGTAGCCGGAGCTACCGGCACCCTCGGGGGCCCGCTGCTGCACGCGTTGCGAAATGCCGGGCACGAGGTTATCGGCATCGCCCGCTCCGAGAAGAGCGCGGCGGTCGTGCATGAACGCGGTGGCCGGGCGGTCATCGCCGATGTGATGGACCGGGATGCCCTTCTGCGTGCGGTCGATGGCATCCGTGCCGATGCAGTGCTGCACGAGTTGACCGCGTTGAAGAAGGCCCCGGCCAGGTTCTCCGATATGGCCGAGACCAATCGCCTGCGCATCGAGGGCAGCACGAATCTGCTGGAGGCGGCTCGCTCGGTCGGCGCCACGCGGTTCGTGACCCAGTCGATCATCTTCGGTTACGGATACCAGGATGTCGGGAGTGTCGACGAAGGTGCCCCATTCGGCGAGCCCGCCGGCGATGCGACCGATGAGCCGATCCAGGCCATGGTGTCGGCTGAGCAACAGGCCTTCCACGCCCCGGGCATCGATGGCATCGCGCTGCGGTACGGCCTGTTCTACGGTGCGGATGCCGCCACCATGGTCGGCATGCTGAACCGCTGGTCGCTCCCGGTGCCCACCAAGTGGCGGGGGACGCTCGGGTTCATCCACCATGAGGACGCTGCTGCGGCCACCGTCGCCGCCCTCGAGCGCGGCACCGCCGGGAGGGCGTACAACATCGTCGACGACACGCCGGTGTCCTGGCGGGAGTTCGTCGAGACCGTCGCTCGGGTGTACCGAACGAAAAAGCCGATTGCGCTCCCGGATGGCCTCTTGCGAGCTGTGGCCCCGTACGCGGGCATGATGATGACGCGGGTCAACATGCAGGTGTCGAACCAGCTCGCGAGGCAGGAACTCGGATGGGGGCCGCGCTACGCGAGCGTTGCGGAAGGCCTGGAGGGGATGACGGGAATCGAACCCGCGTAATCAGTTTGGAAGACTGAGGCTTTACCATTAAGCTACATCCCCGCAATTTCCGGCTTGTTGGCCAGAAGTGCGCTGCAATCCTAATACAGGTCGCGCGGGCCTCGGGGACAGCCGAGCCGAACAACTCAGCTAGACTTACCAAGGCCATTTTCGCCGCGACGAGCTTGTACGTCGGTGGGGCCACATCCGCAGTGAGATTTTCGCAGCGAACCCGGGGCGTAGCTCAGCTTGGTAGAGCGCTCGGTTTGGGACCGAGAGGCCGCAGGTTCGAATCCTGTCGCCCCGACAAAACCCAGAATTGTGAACCATTGGAACACCACGCGTCGCAATCGCGAACGATCAAACAGGAGAGTCCCACCTCGTGAAGACCACGGTTGAAAAACTGAGCCCCACCCGCGTCAAGCTTGTCATCGCGGTGACGCCGGAAGAGCTCAAGCCGAGCATCGACAAGGCGTACACGCAGATCGCCGGGCAGATCAACATTCCGGGCTTCCGCAAGGGCAAGGTTCCTGCACCCATCATCGACCAGCGCGTCGGCCGCGGCGAGGTGCTCAACCAGGCTGTCAACGACGCCCTCGACAAGGTGTACCGCCAGGCGGTCGAAGAGAACAGCATCCGCCCGCTGGGTCGCCCAGAGGCTGACGTCACCACGCTTCCCGAGCTGAAGGACTTCTCTGGCGACCTCGAGGTCAGCGTGGAGGTCGACGTTCGCCCCGAGTTCACCCTCCCCAAGCTCGATGGCCTGAAGCTGACCGTCGACACCGTCGAAGTGACGGATGAAGACGTCGAGACCGAGCTGAACAGCCTGCGCGAGCGTTTCGGCACCCTGGTCACGGTCGACCGCCCGGCCAAGACCGGCGACTTCGCCCAGATCGACCTGATCGCCACCATCGGCGGCGAAGAGGTCGACACTGCGAAGGGCATCTCCTACGAGGTCGGCTCCGGCGAGCTGATCGACGGCATCGACGAGGCGCTGGACTCCCTGAGCGCCGGCGAGACCACCACTTTCGAGGCTCAGCTGCTCGGCGGCGAGAACGAGGGCGAGGCCGCCCAGATCACCGTCACGCTGATCGCCGTCAAGGAGCGCGAGCTTCCGGAGGCCGACGACGACTTCGCCCAGATCGCCAGCCAGTTCGACACGATCGACGAGCTGAAGGCCGACCTCAAGCAGCAGGTCGAGAAATCCAAGGTCTTCGGCCAGGGCGCACAGGCTCGCGACCAGGTCGTCGACAAGCTGCTCGAGACCGTCGACATCCCGGTGCCGCCAAAGCTGGTCGAAGATGAGGTGCACCGCCACCTGGAGAACGAGAAGCGCCTGGAGGACGACGCCCACCGCGCCGAGGTCACCGAGTCCAGCGAGAAGACGTTCCGCACGCAGATCCTGCTCGACTCCATCGTGGAGGCGGAAGGCGTGAAGGTCAGTCAGAACGAGCTCACCCAGTACCTGATCCAGGGTGCCGCCCAGTACAACATGGAGCCGGGCGAGTTCATCCAGGTGCTCGACGGCAACGGCCAGATCCCCGGCATGATCGCCGAAGTCGCCCGCAACAAAGCGCTCGCGGTCGTTCTCGGCAAGGCGAAGGTTGTCGACGGCAAGGGCAAGGCAGTCGACCTGACCGATTTCACGGCAACGGATGATGGTGGCGACGATTTCGTCGAAGCCATCGCCCCTGAGGCCCCGGCCGACGGCGGCAAGGACCGTCACGGCCGCGCCCCAGGCCACGAGCACTACGGACACGACCACAAGTAGCGTCCGCGGTGCACACCAGCACCCATCCTCGACTTCATCCGGCCAGAAAGGCCCGGCAGTGACGAACCCTCTCAAGTTCTCGCCTGAGCCGCTGACGGTGTCAGTGGCTGCAGACACGGTGCACGAAAGACTTCGTGACGCCATCCTGAGTGGTGAACTGCGGCCGAACATGCGCCTGGTCGAGGAAGAACTCGGCAGTTGGCTGCGGGTCAGCCGCACCCCGGTACGGGAGGCCCTGCTGAGGCTGACCCAGGAAGGCCTGGTGCAGCGCTCGCGCGGCTGGATCGTGCGTGAGCACGCGCCGGAGGAATTCCTGCGCATCCTTGAGGCGCGGGCGGCAATCGAGGGTGCTGCAGCGGCGTTGGCTGCCAAGAACATCACGACCGACGAGATCGCCGAACTCAAGCAGATCGTCGAGCAGATCGACCACTCCGGCACGACGCGCACCCAACTCAACGAACTCAACAAGCGCTTCCACACGATCGTGACCGCGGCAGGCCGCAACTTCCTGCTCGACCAGTTCTCCCAGCGCACCCGCATCAGCTACTGGAACTTCACCATCCAGAACCTGGTCAGCGCCGAAGACAACAAGATCGCCAACGACCAGCACCGGGAGATCATCGCCAGGCTCGAGGCCGGCGACTCCGAGGGCAGCCAGGCAATGGTTCGGGAGCACATCGAGCGCACGCAGCGCATCCTGGCCGAGGCACTGAACCTCTGAGCAGCACCCGCATTCTTTGCCTACAGCGAACGCGGCCGAATGGGCCCGCCCGCTCGGATAGATTCGACATACGCGATAACTGAAATGGAGCGTAGGCAATGGCCCAACCGGCATTGGTCAGCAGTGTTTTCGACCAACTCCTCAAGGATCGCATCATCTGGCTCGGGTCAGAGGTGCGCGATGACAACGCCAACGAGATCTGCGCGAAGATACTTCTTCTCGCCGCAGAAGACCCAAAGCGCGACATCTACCTGTACATCAACTCACCCGGCGGATCCATCACGGCCGGCATGGCGATCTACGACACGATGAAGTTCGTTCCGAACGACATCGTGACCGTCGGCATCGGCCTCGCCGCCTCGATGGGACAGTTCCTGTTGTCCTCCGGCAACAAGGGCAAGCGGTACATCACCCCGAACGCACGCGTCCTGCTTCACCAGCCGTCCGGCGGATTCGGTGGAACCTCCGCCGACATCCAGACGCAGGCCAAGGTCATCCTCGACATGAAGAAGCGGATGGCTGAGCTGACTGCCGAGCAGACCGGCAAGTCGGTCGAGCAGATCCTGATCGACGGCGACCGCGACAACTGGTTCACCGCGCAGGAGGCGCTCGAGTACGGATTCGTCGACCACCTTCGCGAGTTCGCATCCGACGTGGCCGGTGGCGGCGGAACTGATGTCACAACCTCCAAGGCTGCCGCTCCTGAGGCCGCCGCGTCCGACGACGACCAGGACAAGAACTAGGGATCGGTAGATAAACCACATGGAATTCACTAACCCTTCGACACGCTCAGGGCAGGCTTCGCTACACCAGGCCGGCGGAGTCGCGCGCCCTGCAGAGTCCCGCTACATCCTGCCGACCTTCGAGGAGCGCACGGCCTACGGCTACAAGCGCCAGGACCCGTACGCGAAGCTCTTCGAGGACCGCATCATCTTCCTCGGCGTGCAGATCGACGACGCGTCAGCAGACGACATCATGGCCCAGCTGCTGGTGCTCGAGAGCCAGGACCCGGACCGCGACATCGTCATGTACATCAACTCACCGGGTGGTTCGTTCACCGCGATGACGGCGATCTACGACACGATGCAGTACGTGCGCCCGCAGATCCAGACCGTGGTTCTCGGGCAGGCGGCATCCGCTGCGGCAGTGATCCTCGCGGCCGGCACGCCCGGCAAGCGCCTGGCGCTGCCGAACGCGCGCATCCTCATCCACCAGCCGTCGGCCGGTGACTCAGGCCGCGGCCAGGCGTCGGACATCGAGATCCAGGCGCGCGAGATCCTGCGCATGCGCGAGTGGCTGGAAGAGACCATCGCCAAGCACTCCAACCGCACCAAGGAGCAGGTCAACAAGGACATCGACCGCGACAACATCCTGAGCGGCGCCGAGGCCCAGGAGTACGGGCTTGTCGACCAGGTGCTCACCTCGCGCAAGGGGCTTCCCGCGATCGCAGGCTAGCGTTCTCAAGCTGGTCGAGCTCGCTTAGCTGGTCGAGCTCGTCGAGACCTCCGCACCCGAGCTACTCGGGACGGGTCTCGACGAGCTCGACCAGCTTTTCGCTGTCTACTTCTTCCTGCGGCTCAGCACCAGCATGGTGGTCGCTGCCGCGATCACGACGGCGGCGATGGCACCACCGATCCACAGCAGGTCACTCGGCGCCGGCGCCTCCGCTTCTTCCGGTGCCGGCGCGATCGGTTCTTCCGTGACGTCCGGTTCGGGCGTCGGCTCCTCCTGGGCCGCCTCACCGCACACCGGCGGTGTTGCCGATCCTTCGCTCGACTCGGTGACATCATCCGGGGTCCAGGCGAACGGAATCTCACCAGACACGGTGTGACCGTCGATGGAGACAACCTGCCAGGTGAGCAGGTAAGAGCCGGGTGCGCCCAGCGCGGCGACCGCGGTCATCGACGGTCCATCGACCGCCACGCAGCCGTCACCGTAGAACAACCCGTCGGCATCCTGCACCTGAAGCGCGAAGCCGCCGGCGTCGGCACCCAGGTTGAGCAGGTCGTCGTTGGTCGTGATGACGAACTCGTCTGGAAGTGCGGTCAGAACATCACCCTCAGCAGGTGTCGAGGAAACCAGATAGTTGTGGGCGCTGGCCGGTGTCGCGACGCCGATCGACATCCCGAGCGCGAGCAGGCCAACAACTCCCAGCGACGCTGTGCGCCGTGCAACCGTGGTCATTTGCCGACCTCCTTCCGACGTGATGCAATACCCATGATCAGGCCGACCGCTCCGAGCGCCAGTCCGGCGATGCCGAGCGTCCTGGCGAGCGGGTCTTCAACGCTCGCGCTCAGAGCTTCGCTGTCGGAGTGCCCGGCGGCAAGCGGCTGATCGGAACCGGCAGCTGCCGCATCCGCGTGCCCGTGGCCGTCGGCGGTCGCCTCGCTCAGCACGAGGGACGGCGCCGGATGCTCCGGCTCAGTCTCCCCGTCGGCCTGCGCCTCGGACCAATCGGTCGACCCGACCTCGCACTCCTGCAGCACCGGGAAGACGAGCTTCTCGCCGGCTGGCAGGTTGGGGAGCTTCACCGACAGTGCGAACGTGGTGCGTTGTCCGTCGATCAGCGGTTGATCAGCCGTGTAGACGACCTGATTGCCTTGCTGGGCGATGGTCCAGCCGGGGTTCACGGTCGGGGTGACCGACTGGATGCTCTCCGGGACCGAGAAGGTGAGGGCGGTGGTTGGTGACCCTTCGCATCCGTGTCCGACCGAAAAGGTGAGCACGGAGTACGACGGTGCTGCGGTGCTGGTCGGGTCCACGGTGACGTGGGCGTTGGCGGCCAACGGGGTTGCTACGGCCAGCAGGGCCGCCGCACCGAGTGCGGTCGCGACCTTGACTGGGGTTGATTTCTTCACACATGATCCTTAACTAGTGGCCTGATGGCCGAGAAGGTGAACTCGTCTGGTTCGCGCGCGAGCGCTACGCAAACCGCAGGCCTGCGGGTGGACCGCGGTGGGTCAGCGACGAGGTCAGGATCAGTTGTCGGTGGGGAATCTCGGCCCGCTGGCCGGTCGGAAAGCGTCTGCTGGCCGGCACTCGGTCGGGAATGTGAGGCAGCGGCCAGCGCAGAGTCCCAACGAACACCGCAGCAACGACCAGTTCCGCGACGCGACGCACGGCAATCAGGGAGCGCTCACCGCGCACCGCCAGCGCGAAGGTGAGTACCGCTGCGCCGAGGTGGGCCGCCAGCATCCACAGGTCTGATGACACCGCGTGTGATAGCGCTGCGGGGGATTGCCCTGAAGCGGTTGGAGCGAAAGACAGTGAACCGTGGTGACCCACGACGACAGCGCCCGGTGTAGACCCTGCCGTACCGAACAAGCTGAACAGTCCGTGGTAGATCAGCTGGCTGATGGCGACGGATGCTGCCAGGCGCCGCCGCGAGAAGTGCCTGGCGGCCAGGACAACGCAGGCGACGCTGGAGAACGCCAGGGCCAATGCGATGGCGGCGATAGGCGGATGCCCGCCATCCGCAACACCGTGGGACAAGGCTGCAGCGAAGGTGGCGAAAACTGCGACGGCCTGGCCGCGAATCACGCGTGCCCAACGTTTCGTCATGCTCTCCCCAGACCGGAACCTGTAATCCCAGTCTATTCGGAGCGGTCCGGCCATCGGACTGGTCGCGCATTGGCGCCTCGCCGGCCATTCGGCGCGCCGGTCACAATTCGCCTCCGGTGCATAACAGTGTCGGAGTATCGGGTTAGGCTCGATACCAGCATTTCGTTGCACCAGGTTTCACCGCACAAGGAGGTTCACATGGCTCGGATAGGCGAGAGCGCCGACCTGCTCAAGTGTTCCTTCTGCGGCAAGAGTCAGAAGCAGGTGCAGCAGTTGATCGCCGGGCCTGGCGTGTACATCTGCGATGAGTGCGTCGAATTGTGCAACGAGATCATCGAAGAGCGCCTGGCTGAGGCCGGCGAAGAGACGGCCGGCTCGTTCGAGCTCCCGAAACCGAAAGAGATCTTCAGCTTTCTTGAGGAGTACGTCATCGGCCAGGAGCCGGCGAAGAAGGCCCTTTCCGTCGCGGTCTACAACCACTACAAGCGCATCCGCGCACGCAACACCATCACCTCGGCAGACGCCGTCATCGACGATGTCGAGATCGCCAAGTCGAACATCCTGCTGATCGGCCCGACCGGTTGCGGCAAGACCTACCTCGCCCAGACCCTCGCCAAGCGCCTGAACGTTCCGTTCGCGGTAGCGGATGCCACGGCACTCACCGAGGCGGGCTACGTCGGTGAGGATGTCGAGAACATCCTGCTCAAGCTCATCCAGGCCGCCGACTACGACGTCAAGCGGGCCGAGACCGGGATCATCTACATCGACGAGATCGACAAGATCGCCCGCAAGGCCGAGAACCCGTCGATCACCCGCGATGTGTCGGGTGAAGGCGTGCAGCAGGCACTGCTCAAGATCCTGGAGGGAACCGTCGCATCCGTTCCCCCTCAGGGAGGGCGCAAGCATCCGCACCAGGAGTTCATCCAGGTCGACACCACCAATGTGTTGTTCATCGTCGCGGGTGCCTTCGCCGGCCTGGAGGAGATCATCTCCCAGCGTGCGGGTAAGAAGGGCATCGGCTTCGGAGCTCCGCTGCACAGCAAGGGCGACGACGTGAACCTGTTCAGCGAGGTGCTGCCGGAAGACCTGCACAAGTTCGGCCTGATCCCGGAGTTCATCGGGCGCCTGCCGGTCGTGGCCACAGTCACGCCGCTTGACCAGGTCGCCCTGATGGACATCCTGACCAAGCCGAAGAACGCCCTGATGCGCCAGTACCAGCGGATGTTCGAACTGGACAACGTCGAACTCGACTTCGAGCCTGACGCACTCGAGGCCATCGCCGACCTTGCCGTGCTGCGCCAGACCGGTGCCCGCGGGCTGCGGTCGATCATGGAGGAAGTGCTCGGCTCGATCATGTTCGATGTGCCGTCGGATGACGGAATCGGGCGCGTCGTCGTCACCAGGGAAGCGGTGCTCAACAACGCGGCACCCACCATCGTGCCGCGCAAGCCGGAGCGCCGGGAGAAGTCAGCCTGACCCTGCGGCCTCCCCGTCTGCGCCCAGCCCGTCTACACCGCGGCGACCGTGTCGCCGTGGTTGCTACCAGTTGGCCCGGGTCGTCGGTGTTCCCCAAGGTCTACCAGCATGGCCTGCGAACGCTTCGTGACGTGTTCGGCCTTGACGTGGTCGAGTACCCGTCGACCAGGTTCACCCCGAAGGAAGCCTGGAGCAGGCCCGAGGCGAGGGCAGCCGACCTCAATCGCGCCTTCGCCGACCCGGAGATCGCCGCGATCTTCACGGTGGTCGGTGGGGACGACTCCGTTCGCATCCTGCCGCACCTCGACCTCGACGCTGCCATCGCGCACCCCAAGGTGCTCCTGGGGTACTCGGATACGACGACGCAGCTCCTGACTCTCGCCTCCGCCGGCCTCACCACGTTCAACGGCCCGGCGGTCATGGCCGGCCTCGCACAGCTGGGAAGCCAGCCGGGGGTGGAGGAACATATCCGGGCGATCCTGTTCGAGCCGGCGGGCAGTTACGACTACCGGCCGTACGGTTACCGCCTCGGCGACGCACCGGATTGGGCAGACCAGCCGGGCGACCAGGCGGGGGAGCGGATGCCGGATGCCGGCTGGCGCTGGCTGCAGGGGTCCGCGCCGGCGCGAGGCAGGCTGACCGGCGGCTGCATTGAGGTGCTCGACATGATGATCGGGACCCCATGGTGGCCGGCTGCCCCGTTCTTCGACGACCGGATTCTCTTCCTGGAAACGTCGGAGGACGTTCCGACGCCGGCGCAGGTCGGCTTCTGGCTGAGGAATTACGGAGCCCAGGGCATCCTGAACCGCATCAGCGGTCTGGTGTTCGGGCGTCCTCGTGGCTACACCGCCGACCAGACCCGGGAGCTGGACCGGATCATCGTGGAGCGGCTCGGCGAGTGGGGCGTCACAGATATCCCCGTGCTCGCTGGAGCCGACTTCGGGCACATCGACCCGCAGTGGATCCTGCCGCACAATGTGCTTGCGGAACTGGATCCGGTCGATGATCGGTTCCGGCTGCTCGAGTCCGCCGTTTCCTGAGCCGGGCACAGGGCGTCTGGGCAGGCAGGCGGCGTGGCTGCCCCTAGGCTGGAGCTGCTCGCGACGGTGACCTTCGGGTCGAGAAAGGCCCGATACCCATCTTCCAGTCTGTCTCAGCGGGCCTGGTCGCCTCGATCAGCGGCTTTGCGACCTCGTTCGCACTCGTCATCGCGGGCTTGCAGGCAGTCGGCGCCACCAACGGGCAGGCCTCGTCGGGCCTTCTGGTGCTCTGCCTGACGACAGCCATCACGTCGATGGTGCTCGCCTGGGTGTACCGGATGCCGATTTCCACGGCCTGGTCGACGCCCGGTGCCGCACTCCTGGTGGCGGCCGGCATTGATGACGCGAATTTCGCGGCCGCGGTGGGCGCTTTCATCCTGTGTGGCGCGCTGATCATCCTCTGCGGGCTGTGGCCGGCGCTGGGACGGCTGATCACCCGCATTCCGACCCCGCTGGCAAGCGCGATGCTGGCCGGCATCCTGTTTCCGATCTGTCTTGCGCCGGTGACGGCGATGATCGAGGTGCCCGCGCTGGCCTGGCCGATCATCCTGGTGTGGGCGATCCTCTACCGGCTCGCTCCGCGCTGGGCGGTGCCGGCGGCCATGGTCGCAGCAGCGGTGGCGATCGCGTTGTACGCCGGGGACGATTGGTTGCAGTCCGCGACGATCGCTCCGCAGTTGACGTTCGTGGCGCCGGTGTTCGATCCGGTCATCATGGTGAGCCTCGGTTTGCCGTTGTTCATCGTCACCATGGCGGGCCAGAACGTTCCCGGGTTCGTGGTGATGAAGACCTTCGGCTACGAGACGCCCGCGCGCCCGGCACTGATCAGCACCGGGGTGGGAACAGCGGCCGGCGCGTTCTTCGGCGGCCACGCCATCAACCTCGCGGCAATCACCGCAGCGATCATGGCCAGCCCGGAGGCGCATCCGGACAAGGCGAAACGTTGGATTGCCACCTTCTCGGCCGGGGTTGTGTACCTGCTGCTGGGGCTCGGTGCCGGGGTGGCGACGGCCCTCGTCGCGGCGGCCCCGACCATCCTGATCATCGCCGTCGCGGGGCTCGCGGTACTGGGCGCGCTCATCACGTCGATCACGAGCGCGCTGGAGGCGCCGATGCACCGGGTGCCGGCGATCGCCACTTTCCTGGTGACAGCATCCGGCATTACGATTCTCGGGATCGGTTCGGCGCTCTGGGGGCTGCTTGCCGGGGGCGTGCTCATGCTCTGGCTGAGCTGGGGCCGACGGCGCTGAGCGTCGAACGCTCCTGAGCCGACGCGCTACCCGAGCCCGCGCCTCTTCAGCAGCGGATCAATGACGGCGTCGCGCCCACGGAAGTCGCGGAACGCCTCCAGCGGGTCCTTCGAACCGCCGACGCCGAGCAGCCGTGAGCGGAATCGGTCGCCGTTCTCCCGGGTGAGCCCGCCGTTCTCCTTGAACCACTCGACGGTGTCGGCATCCAGCACCTCGCTCCAGATGTACGAGTAGTAGCCGGCGTCGTAGCCGCCCGAGAAGGTGTGGGCGAAGTAAGTGCTCGAATACCGCGGCGGAACCGCCGGGTTGCCGAGGCCCACGGAGGCGAGCGCGGCCTCCTCGAACGCAGCAACGTCGGTGATGTCCGCATCCGCTGCGATCAGGTGCCAGGCCTGGTCGAGCAAAGCAGCGCCCAGATACTCGCTGGTGGCGAACCCCTCGTTGAACTGTTCGGACGCGTGCAGCTTGTCGACCAGTTCCTGTGGCATCGGCTCGCCAGTCTCGTGGTGCATCGCGTAGTTGGCCAGGACCTCGGGCCACAGCATCCACATCTCGTTGACCTGACTGGGAAACTCCACGAAGTCGCGGAAAACGTTCGTGCCGGCGAACTTCGGGTAGGTGACCTGGGCGAACAACCCGTGCAGGGCGTGGCCGAACTCGTGGAAGAGCGTGTTCACCTCGTCGTAGCTGAGCAGCGTCGGCTCGCCCGCGGCCGGTTTCGGCACGTTGAGGTTGTTGACCACGACGGTCGGGTGTCCAAGCAGCCGGTTCTGCGAAATGAGCGGGTTCATCCAGGCGCCACCCCGCTTCGAGTCGCGTGTGTAGAGGTCGAGAAGGTAGAGCCCCAACCCGGAACCGTCCTCATTGCGCACCTCGAAGACACGGGCGTCGGGGTGGTAGGCGACCAGGTCGTCGCGTTCGCTGAAGGTGACGCCGTACAGCTTCGTCGCCGCGAAGAAGACCCCCTCGCGGAGCACGCGCTCGGACTCGAAATACGGACGCATCGACGCGGTGTCGACATCGAACTTCGCCTGGCGCACCTTCTCGCTGTAGAACGCCCAGTCCCAGGCTGAAATCGGATGCCCGGCCAGCGCTTCGAGGTCGGCCTGTTCGGCCAGGGCGTTCCGTGCCGCCGCGGGGGCGAGCCTGCCCAGCATCCGGGTGACGGCCTCCGGGGTGCCGGCCGTCTCATCCGCCGTTACCCATGCTGCGTGACTGGTGAAACCGAGCAGGGATGCCCGCTCTGCGCGCAGCCTGGCGATCTGGAGAACCAGCTCCCGGTTGTCATGGTCACCGCCGCGGGTTCCGCGGGAGCGCGACGCAGTCATCAGGCGTTCCCGAACACGGCGATCGGTGAGCTGGGACAGGTACGGATGGCCGGTAGGCAGCACGAGCGTCACCAGGAACGTGTCGTCGAGCCCGCGCTCCGCGGCGGCCTCGGCCGCGGACGACAGCTCGCCTGCGTCCAGCCCATCGAGTTCGGCGGCGTCGTCGAAGACCACCGCGAGCTCGTTGGTGTCCGCCAGCAGGTTCTTCTCGAAGCGGGTGGTGAGAGTGGAGAGCTCGCGGTTGTACACCTTGAGGCGTTCCTTCTCGTCGTCGCCGAGGCCGGCGCCGGCGAGCGTGAACTCGCTGAAGTAGCGTTCCAGCAGGTAGCGGCTCTCGGCATCCAGTCCCAGCTGCAGGCGACGCTCGTGAAGGTGGGCAATACGCCCGAATAGCTCAGGGTTCAGCACGATGGCATCGTGGTGGGCGGCCAGCAGCGGTGCGATCTCCTCCTCCAGTTCGTTGGTGAAGTCGTTCGAATCGGCGGATGCCTTGTTGTAGAAGACGGCGGACACCCGATCGAGCAGCTGGCCACTCGCTTCCAGGGGGATCAGGGTGTTGGCGAACGACGGTTCGTCCCGGCTGGTGGTGATCGCCTCGATCTCGGCGAGCTGGTCGGTCATGCCCCTCTCGAACGCGGCGCGATAGTGGTCATCTGTTATCTCGGCGAACGGGGGGAGCCCGTAGGAGAGCGGACTCGGGGCAAAGAACGGGTTGGTCATGCATCTGAGCTTATTGCGGAGGCTCGCTGCCCAGCGGGAGCCGGAGCCCTGGCTGTGCCAATGGATCGTTGCAAAGAAACAGATGCAAAGACAAAGTTGCAAAAAAGGAGTTGCAAAGAAGGCTTTGCATGTCTAGGCTTGGGGCATGGACAGAAAGCCCGAAGCACCGCGTGATCGCGTCGTCGACCTTGCCTCGCTGAAGGCGCTGGCACATCCACTCAGGGTGCAGCTCTTCGAGGCCCTCTCGATGTATGGTCCCGCCACGGCAAGCGGCCTGGCGGAACGGCTGGGGGAGTCGAGCGGCGCCACGAGTTACCACCTCAGGCAGCTGGAGAAGCATGCTTTCGTGCGCGAGGTTGTCGGCAAGGGGACCGGGCGCGAGCGCTGGTGGGAGCGGGCTCCAGGCGGCATCACGGTCGAGCCGGGAGACTTCGCCGACAGCCCGATCGGGCGCGAAGCGTCGCGAATGGTCATCCGCGAGTGGGGTGCCGCACGGGAGCGGTTGCTGAGGGCGTTCGAGGAGCGCGGCTACGACGAGCTCCCGGCTGAATGGGTGGAGGCCAGCATGGTGACCTCCAGCAACCTGAGGCTGACTGTCGAGCAGTTGGCCGACTTCCGGGACCGCTATATGGCCATGGTCGACGAGTTTCTCGACAAGTTCCGCGGCCAGATGGTTCCCGGTTCCCGGCCGGTTCAGATCCAGTTCAACGCGTTCCCGATCATGGACGGTGAAATGACTCCGGGGAGCGACGAAAAACAGTGAATTTCCGGACGATTCCTGCCACTTCGGCAGCCGCAGGAATGTCAGTGGTTGCCCGTAGATTGACAGCTTGGGAGAGGTGAAATCAATGTCTTCAACAACACTGGATGCAACAACACGGGCGTGCCCCGATTCGCGCGCTGCGACGAGGCGGGCCAGGCCTGAGGGCCTGCACCGTCTGGTGCTGGTTATCGGGATGGCGCTGGCCAGTTGGGCACGCAATCGCGCCGACCAGAAAGCGATCGCACGAACTCGGCATCCGCTGTCCGCGCTCAGCGACAGTGAGCGGGCGGAGCTATATCGTGAGGCGAGCCGGCTGCGTGACCAGGCCTATGCCAGCCGTGCGAACTGGCACGTGATCGGCTGACCACCGGCCGCCGAGCTCAGTCTTCGGGCTCGGACACCAGGACGGTGCCATCGCCGCCGACGCGAATGGTGGTGCCGTCATCGAGTTCGACGACCGGCCTGCCTTCCAGCCAGGTGAGGGTCCACCGCCACTGGTTGGTGTCAACGCCCGCAAGATCTGCCTCGACTTGGCGAACCGCCTGAACCACCGATACCGGGAGTGCCGGTGGTTCATCGCCAACCTTCCAGCGCGTGCCAAGCTGCATCAGACGTCCATCTCGTAGGTGACCCAGTCGGTCTTCCGCGCGATGCGGTCGTATGCCGCTTGGGCCCGCACGTTGTCGGCAGCGGTGATCCAGCGAATCTGGCTGACCCCCTTCGCGCGTGCCCGCTCTCGCAACGTACTCAGCATCGCGCCGGCAACCCCGCTGCGACGGGCTGCCGGGTCGACGAAGATGTCGTCAAGGTACATCCCCGGGCCGGCGCTGAAGGTGTCGGGCTGTTCGCGGTAGATGGCGAACCCGACCACGACGCCGTCATCGTTGCTGGCCACCAGGCCGTTCACCGGATGCAGCGGGTCGAGCAACCACGCCCACACCCCGTCGAGCACCTCGTCGCTGAAGGAGGTCTTGTAGAAGGTGCCGTAGTCGGTGAATAGCTCGCGCCACCGGGTGGCGTCGCGAGGATCGATCGGGCGGATGTCGACCATCAGGCCTCCTGTTCGGCGAACACGATGTCGGTGACAGCGAGCTCTGCGCCCTCTGACAACGTAAGGGTCTCGATTCGGCCAACCGCTTTCAGGTCTTCTGTGGCCTGCTCGAGCAACGCCAGCGTAGCCGCCGGGGCGGCGATGGTCGCGGAGGTGACCGGAGTCTTCTGGGAGGCCTTCGCATCCGACTTCGCCCGGCGGATCCCGATGAGTGCGGCGCTCACGGCCGGCAGCAGCCCGCTCGGCCGGTCGTTGCCGGGCGCGGTGGGCCAGGGTGCGACGTGCATTGAGCCGTCGTGGGTCCACGACCAGACCTCTTCGGTAGCGAAGGGCAGGAATGGAGCGAACAACCGCAGCAGAACGTCGATCGCGCTGCGCAGGGCAAGGACGGCGGATGCCTGTGCCTCAGGCGCGGAGGAATCGTAGGCTCGCTCCTTCACCAGTTCCAGGTAGTCGTCGCAGAAGGTCCAGAAAAACTGTTCCGTCGTCTCCAGTGCCCTGGCGTGGTCGTAAGAATCGAACGCCGTGGTTGCCGTCGCGATGACCTTGTGCAGCTCGGCCAGCATGTCCAGGTCGAGCGGGTGCGTGACACCGCTGTTCTCGCTTTCGCTGGTTGAGCCCGTTTGGCTGGTTGAGCCCGTCGAAACCCCGCCGGCGACCTCGAACGAGTACACGAACTTGGCCGCATTCAGCACCTTGATGGCCAGCCGGCGGCCGATCTTGATCTGTTTCGGATTTTCCGGGTCGAAAGCCGCGTCTGTGCCGAGGCGGGACGATGCCGCCCAGTAGCGCACAGCATCCGAACCATGCTGATCCAGCATGGCGGCCGGGGTGACGACGTTGCCCTTCGACTTGGACATCTTCTTGCGGTCAGGGTCGACGATGAACCCGCTGAGCGCCGCGTTGCTCCACGGCTCGACGCCGTGCTCGAGCACCGACCGCAGCGCGGTGGTGAACAGCCAGGTGCGGATGATGTCCTGGCCTTGCGGGCGCAGGTCGTAGGGGAACACGGTGTCGAAGAGCTCAGGGTCGCGCTCCCAGCCGCCGGCGAGTTGCGGGGTGAGGGAGGAGGTGGCCCAGGTGTCCATGACGTCGAGGTCGCCCATGAAGCCGCCGGGCTGGTTGCGCTGTGACTCCTCGTAGCCGGGCGCGGCCGCCGAGGACGGGTCGACCGGGAGGGAGTCTTCCGATGGCACGATCGGCTGGTCGAACACCGGGTTGCCGTCGGAGTCGAGCGGGTACCAGAGCGGGATGGGAACGCCGAAGAAGCGCTGGCGGGAGATCAGCCAGTCGCCGGTGAGGCCGCCCACCCAGTTCTCGTAGCGCACCCGCATGAATTCGGGGACGAAGTTGATGTCGGTACCGGCCCGCAGCATCCGCGCCTTCAACTCTTCGTCGCGCGCGCCGTTGCTGATGTACCACTGGCGGGTGGAGACGATCTCGAGCGGCTTCTCGCCCTTCTCGTAGAACTTGACCGGGTGGGTGATCGGCTTGGGGTCGCCGATCAGGTCGCCGCTTTCCTTCAGCAGTTCGACCATGGCGGCCTTGGCCGAGAAGACCGTCTTACCGGCGAGCTGTGCGTAGGCGTCCTTCGCCTGGTCGGTGGCCAGGACATCCGGTGCTTCGCTGATGATGCGGCCGTCGCGGCCGATGATGGTGCGGTTGGGCAGGTCGAGTTCGCGCCACCAGACGACGTCGGTGACGTCGCCGAAGGTGCAGATCATGGCGATACCGGAGCCCTTGTCCTTTTGGGCGAGGTGGTGGGAGAGCACCGGGACTTCGACGCCGAAAACCGGGGTGGTCACAGTGGTGCCGAAGAGTGCCTGGTAACGCTCATCATCCGGATGCGCGACCAGGGCAACGCAGGCGGCCAGCAGTTCCGGGCGGGTGGTCTCGATTTGCACGTCGGTGCCGTCAGGCTTGTGGAAGGCGACCCGGTGGTAGGCGGCCGGCATGTCCTTGTCCTCGAGCTCTGCCTGGGCGACCGCGGTACGGAAGGTGATGTCCCACAGCGTGGGCGCATCCGCCTGGTAAGCCTCGCCGCGGGCGAGGTTGCGAAGGAAGGCGCGCTGGGATGCCCGCTGGGCCTCGTCGCCGATGGTGCGGTACGACTGCTTCCAGTCGACGCTGAGGCCGAGTTTGCGCCAGACGTCTTCGAACTGCTTCTCGTCTTCGACGGTCAGCGTCTCGCAGAGTTCGATGAAGTTGCGGCGGGAGATCGGCAGCTGGTCTGCGGCCTTGCTTGACTTGTTGTCGCCGCCCTCGAATGGCGGAGTGAAGTCGGCGTCATAGGGAAGCGTGGGGTCGCAGCGCACGCCGTAGTAGTTCTGCACGCGGCGCTCGGTGGGGAGGCCGTTGTCGTCCCAGCCCATCGGGTAGAAGACCGTCTTGCCGCGCATCCGCTGGAAACGGGCGATGACGTCGGTGTGGGTGTAGCTGAAGACGTGCCCGATGTGGAGTGTGCCGGAGGCCGTTGGTGGGGGAGTGTCGATGGAGAAGATCTGGCGGCTCAGGGCGCTTTCGCTACTTAAGCTGGTTGAGCTTGTCGAAACCCGCTGCGCAACCGCAGCATCGCGGTCGAACCGGTATGTCCCCTGGCCCTCCCAGACCTGGTCCCATTTGGCTTCCAGCCCTTCGAGGGCGGGCTTTTCTGGGATGGCGTCGGCCATGAGGTTCTCCGGTCTTCTATGTGCGGCACCGTGTCATGTACTGAGGTGCCTGAGTGTGGGGTTGCCTCCATGCTAGCGAACCGGATCGTGTGGATCCCGTAGCGACCGGGTCATCACATGTTCTCCTCCACAACCCAACCGTCAAGATCTTCTCCACAGATTGCTGAGACCCCTTCGCAATTAACAACGACAGTGAGAGAATATTGATATGCCAGAAATCGTAATCAAGTTCGACACCGCGGATGGTTCCGCCGCGTGTGTCGACGCGATTTCGGCTGCGCTCACCGAAGTGCTCCCATTTACTGTGCGCTCCGCCGACGACACTGCTCTCTTGACCACAACGGCCTCCACCGAGCGTCTGGGACGCCAGGTGGATGCGCTTCGTGTGGGGTGCGCCGGCGAACTCGCTGAGCGCTCGCGGGCGTCGCTCGGGTCTGACTCCCTGGCTGCCAAGAAAGGCTGCGCCAGTGCGGCAGAACTTGTGACCCGCGTCACCCGGATATCCGCCTCATCCGCTCGCGGCCGGATCAAGCTCGGCGAGCAGACGCGTTCACAGCTATCTCTTTCGGGCATTGAGTTCTCACCTCGTTTCCCCCGGATCGCGGCGGCACTGGAGGCAGGCACCCTCGGTTTCGACTCGGCGCAGGCGATTCTGGCCGGTTTGGTTCCCATCATCGACAACGCTGCAATCGATGAGATCGGCGCCGCCGAAGCTGAGCTGGTTGCGGCCGCGACAGGGGCTTCGCCGGACTCTCCCGTACCGTGTCCCGCCGATGAGATCCGTGCGCAGGCGCAGGTGTGGAAGTCGGTTCTCGATCCCGACGGCCTCGAGCCTTCAGAAGAGCGGATGATGCGCAAGCGAGGCTTCAGCCTTCCGCGTGAGCGCGGCGGGCTTCTGTGCGGAACGTACGCATTGATGCCCGAGATCGGTGGCAAGTTCATCCGGATGTTCGATGCCTGCCAGTCGCCAAAGTCAGCACCGGCGTTCCTTCGCGATGAGGAGCTCGCGGAAGAGAAGCTCGAGGCAGACCCTCGCACGCCGGAACAGTTGCGTCACGATGTGGTGGCTGCAATGGTCGACTCGTTCGCCCGCAGTGGTGAGGCGCCGACGATCGGTGGCGCCGCGCCGACAGTGCTGGTCAGCGTTCGCGAGTCAGACCTGGCGCGCGGCCGTGGTGCAGGCTGGATCGACGGGGTTGACTCCCCGGTTTCGTTCCGCACGGTCAAGCAGGCGATCTGCACCGGAGGCACCCAGACGGTCCGGTTCGATGAAACGGGTCGAATTATCGAGCTCGGTTCGCCGCAGCGGTGTTTCACACCGGCCCAACGCAAGGCGATCACCCTTAGGGATGGCGGATGCATCATCCCCGGGTGCAATATTCCCGCCTGTTGGACGGAGATCCACCACGTGCTCCCGGATGCGGAGGGTGGGCCCCACTCATACAGACAACGGTGTCTTGTTGTGCTGGTTCCACCATCGAAGTATCGAGACCTCCGGATGGCTGATCCGGATGGTCGCCGGCGTTCCCCAGATCAAGGCACCACCCTGGATCGAGTGGGATGGCCCGTGGCGAGTCGCCACCAAGTCGAAGACTCGACGAGCGGATCTGCTGTAGAGCTGCGGTTGCTTTCCGATGCGGGTGGCTCGGGCGATAGGTGCTTCTCGAGCTTGGATGCCCAGTAGATCGATCCATACAGTGCCACGAGGCCGCTAATTGCCATCAAGACCCCGCCGAAACGGATGACGGCAATCCCGGGCGCCCGAACACTCCAAAAATGCTTTGGCTCATTAGGAAAGATCCGCGAATAGATGTTCCTCACACGGTTCGAGAAGAAAAGGAAGGGTACGGCTGTCGCCAGGACCAAGGATGCCAGGACGGCAAAAAGTATTACGTTCCCTAACGGACTCTCCATGGTGTGGTGCAATCACGGCCAGAGGAGCGTCTTCTCCCACGTTGTATCGCGCCGCTCAAACAGAACCCGAGTGTGATCACGACCGGCGGATGCCTGCCAGAACTCGACGCGGGACGGGTTCAGCGCATACAAGGTCCAGTCGCTGTCGACCGTTTCCGGGTTCCCGGAGAGCTCCCGGAGCGCCGCATCGAGCGCAGCACCATACGCATCCGGGTCAGCCAACGGAGAACTCTGGCGCCCGACGAGCGTCGCAGCCCGAGAACCGATGGGGCGGGCGAGGAAGTCCTGTGCCGACTCCTCCGCAGGCAACTCGCTCACCGCACCAGAAACCCGCACCTGCCTCGCCGTCGCGGGCCAGAAGAACGTCAGCGACGCAACCGGGTTCTCGCGCAAGTCCAAGCCCTTTGGACTGGTGCGGTGAGACGCGAACTGCCACCCTCGCTCGTCGACGTCTTTCAATATGAGAAACCGACCACTCGGCACTGCTGCAGCACGGCTCGTCGACAGGCAAGCGGCATGGGGAGCAAGTTGTCCGGCAGCAGCCGCATTCTCGAGCCAGTCGAGAAACAGGGTGGTGGGGTCCTGGGGCAAGGTCGCTGTGTCGAAAGGCGCGACAGCATCCGGAAATACAGGCAGTTCCCGCAACCAGGTCCGCACGTTCTTCTGGGTCATCACCCCATGCTGTCAAACCCGGCGACCACCGGGGCCAACGCCGCACGAAGATAGGGCTCAACCTCGCCACGACTCGTCCCGGCATCCGCCCACTCCAGACCAGCCGCGATCACCGCACCGAGCGCCGCGTAAGCCGCCGTCTGGGCCAGCAACCGGTCGAACCCTCGTGACACCAGGAAACTGCGAATGACAGCCGACTGCCGGGTGAATCGTGTCAACGCGGACGCCTGCAGCTCGTTGACGCTCCCGATCAACTCGTATTGGGTCAGGGCGAGCGGAACGCGATCGGGGCCGAATTCGCGCCCGAAGCGGATGATCGCATCCAGCACCGCCTGCATCGGCGACCCATCCGTGGCCCCATCAGCGAGGGCATCCGCCAGCCTGCTCAGCGAATCGTCCAGCTCCACCCAGAAAACGTCGCCCTTGGCGGTGAAGTAGTTGAAGAAGGTGTTACGACTCACCCCGGCACGCGTGGTGATCTGCTCAACAGTGGTACCCGCGAAACCGTTCTCCAGGAACAACTCGAGCGCCGCCTCCTGCAGCAACTCCCGCGAAGCCGACTGCGGTCGCCCTCTGGCGGCTGGGACATTGTTCATTACTCGGTCCTTTCGGGCAGACGTGGGGCTGCTTCAACGAGTTGGCGGGTGTAATCGTGGGCAGGGGAGTCGAAGACCTCCGCCGCAACACCGGTCTCGACGATACGGCCATCCCGCATCACCGCCACTGTGTCACTCATGTGCTGAACCACACCCAAATCGTGGGAGATGAACAAGTAGCTGAGACCCAGCTCACGCTGCAGGTCAGTCAACAGGTCGAGCACCTGCGCCTGCACCGAGACATCCAGAGCAGACACCGGCTCATCGCAGACGATGATCCGCGGATTCGCCGCGAGAGCCCGGGCGATCGCCACCCGCTGCCGCTGCCCACCGGACAGGTGCAACGGACGCCTCCAACCCACGGTCGAAGGCAAGCCCACCGCATCCAGCAACTCCCCGACACGCTTCCGCGCACCGGCATCACGGATGCTCCGACCCGAGGTGACCGCGTCAGTCAGTACCTGCTCGACGGTGTGCCGCGGATCGAACGAGCTCAGCGGATCCTGGTAGATCCCACCGAGCAGCGCCCGCCGGCCACGCCGCTCACGCTCCAGAAGCGGAACCCACGGCTCACCCAACAGCGTCACGGCACCGGCATCCGGCTCGGTCAGACCGAGGATCATCCGCGCCACAGTGGTCTTGCCGGAACCCGACTCACCGACCAGGCCGAGAGTCCCACCAGCACGCAACTGCAGCGACACCTGGTCAGCGGCCCGCAACCGACGCCCATGACGCAGCGCGAACTCCTTGGTGAGGTCCGTCGCCTCCAGCACGAGCGACCCAGGCTGCGAGGAGGCCTTCGGCCGAACATCCGCCTCCAATGTCCGCGCCGGCTCGGCAGACAACCGCTCGCCCCGTCGGTGCGCCGACGGCACAGCCGCTATCAGCGCACGCGTGTACGGATGCGTGGGCGAACCGAGCACCTCGGCGGTCTCACCCTGCTCGACAATGCGGCCGTCCTGCATGACCGCGACCCGGTCGGCGACACCACTGACCACAGCGAGATCGTGGCTGATCAGCAACAGTGCCGTACCGGCATCCTTCAACTCCGCCAGCAGGTCGAGAATCTGGGCTTGGATCGTCACATCGAGCGCCGTCGTCGGCTCATCGGCGATCAGCAGCCCCGGATTCAGCGCGATAGCGGATGCGATCAACGCCCGCTGACGGAGCCCGCCAGACAGCTCACCTGAGCGCTGCAGCATCCGCTGCTCCGGCTGCGGCATCCGCACCGACTCCAACAACTCCAGCACCCGCGTCCGCCGCGCTGCCGGCGACAGGGAGGTGTGCAGCCGCAACGAATCGTCGATCTCGCGACCGATCGGCCGCAGCGGATCCAGGGACACCAGCGCATCCTGCAGCACCAACCCGACCTCTTTGCCACGGATGCTGCGGAGCTCGCCTTGCCGAAGCTCAAGGATCGCGTGCTCGCCCACCTGCAACCGGTCGGCGGAGACTCGCGCTCCGGCGCCAGCGAGACCGATCAGAGATCGCGCAGTAACGCTCTTGCCCGAACCGGACTCACCAACCAGCGCCAGGCACTCCCCGGCAGCCAACTCGAACGACAAGCCGTCGACCGCCACCACCTGCCGGGCGGACTGGCCGAACGCCACCCGCAGTTTCTGCACCGAGACAACCGGGTTCACTGCTCCACCTGCCTGGTCCTGGCCTGCAGGCTGCGACCCAGCGAGGTTGCCGCTCCGGCGGCAAGAACGATGAACAACCCAGGGAACACGGTCAGCCACCACGCGTTCGAGATGTAGGTGCGCCCGGCCGAGAGCATCGCACCCCATTCGGCGGCAGGTGGAACCGCGCCCAGTCCGAGATAGCTGAGCGACGACGCCCAGACGATCGCCTGCCCGACCCCCAGCGTTGCCAGAACGAACACCGGTGCCACCGCGTTGGGGAGGATGTGCCGCCGAAGGATGGTGAACCGCGACCTGCCGAGCACAGTCGCCGCCTCGACATAGGGGGCGCCACGGACAGCACGAATCTGGGAGCGGATGATGCGCGCGTAGCCCGGTGCGGCCGAGATGCCGACGGCGATCGTGGAAGTCACGATGCCGGGCCCGACAATGGCGATGAAGATCAGCGCCAGCAGCAGACCGGGCAGCGCGAACAGCACTTCACCGACGCGAGTGACGGTGTAGTCGACCGGCTTCGGCCCCAGCCCGCCCAGAATCCCGAGCACCAGCGCCAGACCGATCCCGATGGCTGTGGCCGCCACCCCGATCAGCAACGACGGTCTCGCGCCGTGGATAGTGCGGGAGAAGACGTCGCGGCCAGACTCGTCAGTGCCGAACCAGTGGGCGGCATTCGGCGCCTGGAACGCCTCCCGCGGGTTGATCGCCAGCGGATCGACCGAGGTGAACAACTCCGGAACGATGGCGGACAGCGCCAGGAAGGCGAGAGCGGCGAGGGAAACCACTTCCCCGACCGTCGGCCGCGAACCAGGCCGAGCCTTCGTCGTCGGTCGGGCTATCGCACCACTCTGTGTCGCCTCCGCATCCGTCAGGCTCATGACGACCTCAGCCTCGGGTCGGCGATGCGGTCCACCGCGTCGGTGGCGATGGTGACCAGCACGAAGGCAAGAGCCGAGACCAGCGCCACCCCGGTGACCATCGGCACATCGCGAATGGTGACCGCGTTCAGCAGGCTGCGACCCAGACCGGGGCGCGCGAACACCGTCTCAACCACGACCGCGCCACTGATGAGCGACCCGAATGCCCAGCCGGACAGCGAGATCGCTGGCAGGGCGGCATGGCGGATGGCGTGCCTCCAGCGAACACCGGTCTCCGACTCGCCGCGGGCCCGTGCGGAGAGCACGAAAGGCGACTCGAGCGCATCCGCCAGCGACTCCCGCATCACCTGGCCGAGGAAGCCGGCGAGCGGGATGGCGAGGGTCAGCACCGGGAGAACCAGGCCGAGCGGCCCGGGCACGCTGATCGGCGGCAGCCAGTGCAACGCCGAACTGAACAACAGGATGAACAGCGACGCCAGCCAGAAGTGCGGCACCGCGGCGGCAACGATCTCCATGCCGGAGCCGACCATGCGGGCCGCCCTGCCGCCGCGGGTCGCCCAGGTGGCCAACACCAGCGCGAGCGCCCAGGCCACGATCAGGGACAAGGCGGTCAGCACCAGCGTGCTCCAGAACAGTTCCCCCAGTAGGGCCGCGACATCGGCTTTCAAGGCGTAGGACGACCCGAGGTCACCGCTGAGCAACCGGAGCATCGACTGCACATACTGGACGAGCAGCGGCTGGTCGAGTCCGTAGTCCCTGCGGACCTTTTCCAGGGCCTCCGGCGAAGCCTGGGAACCCGGGCCGCCGAGGATGGCTTCAGCCGGATCGCCCGGGATCAGCCTCAGGCCGAAGAAGATGAGCGTGGCGACCGCCCACAGCACGAAGGCGCCGCCGAGCACACGGCTGACGACCCACCGCACGTTACCGGCTCAGCCAGACGTCGTAGAAGGTGGGGGTGGACACCGTCGGCATCGCCCGCAAGCCGTTGACTGCATCGCCGACCAGGAAGTGGTTCTGCTGGTCGTAGAGCGGCAGTACGTAATAGCCGCTGAGAATCCGCTGCTGCACCTCCTCGTACAGGCTGGCACGCTCTGCGGGGTCGGAGACCTGGCTGGCCTTGCTGAGGAGGGCGTCCACCTCAGGGTCGCTCAACTGGGAGAGGTTCGCGAAGTATCCGCTCGGTGCCGGCACGATCGAGTCGGAGTGGAACAGGATGCGCAGCACGTCTGGTCCAACCTTGGTATATGGCGCGCTCACCAGGTTGTACTCGTTCACGAAGAGGGCGCCATACCAGCTGGAGAGATCCAGTGGCTTGAGGTTGACCTCGAAGCCGACCGCCTTCACCGTTGCCTGAATCTGTTCGAATAAGGACTGCTCGGCGGGGATCGACTGGTTGGTGCTCACCGGGAAGTCGAGGCTCAGGCGCACGCCGTCCTTGACCCGATAGCCTTCGCTGTCCTTCTCGGTCCAGCCGGCCTCATCGAGAAGCGCATTGGCCTCATCGAGGTTCACGGAGAAGTGTTCCTCGCCAGAAACTCCGAGCGCCTCGACACTGGAGAGCACGGAGTACGAGCGCCCTGCGGTGCCGAAGAACAGGCTATCGATGCCGTCGTTGACGTCGGCGGCACGGATGAATGCTTCGCGAACGCGCACATCGTCGAACGGAGCCTTACCGGAGTTCAGCTCGATGCGGTTGGATGCACCTGGCCTCGGGGCATCCAACTCGGTAATGGTCCCGATCGATTCCGCCGCCGCGATGTTGCTGGGCTGGGCGTTGTCGATGACATCGACCTGCCCGCCCTGCAGAGCGGAATAGCGTGAGGCCGAGTCGGGGATGAAACGCCAGACGATCTCGTCGAGCCAGGCGACACCGTCGTGGGCGGCATCTTCGGGAGGTGAGTTGTAATCCTCATTCCGCACCATGGTGATTGAGTCCTGCTTGGCCCACCCATCGACCACGAACGGCCCGGTGCCGATCGGGCTCTCGCAGTTGGCCTCCATGCCACGCTCCATGCCGGCGGGAGACTGGATTGCCAGCCACGGCATCGACAGGGAGTCGAGCAGCGCGCTGTCTGGTGCACTCAGGTTGAAGCGAACGGTCTGTTCATCGACGGCCTCGGTGGATGCGACCTTCCCGAGGGCCAGATAGCCGGTGGAGGATGCCGTTGCCGGGTCGAGGAGGTGCGCGACGTTGGCCCGCACTGCTTCCGCATTCAGTGGTGTGCCATCGGTGAACGACACGTCGTCGCGGAGCGTGAACTCCCAGCTCAAGCCGTCTTCGGCTGGAGTCCATTCGGTTGCCAGCCAGGGGATGATCTCCCCGTCCGCGTTCTTCGAGACCAGCGATTCCAGGTACTGGGTGGCCACCAGCGCTTGAGGGTAGTTGCCTCCCACATGCGGGTCGAGGCAGGTGGGTTCGGCATCCCCGGTGGCGTACACCAGCGTGCCACCTGCGACCGGTTCGCTCGACGCGGTAGGCGATGCCGAGCATCCGGTCGCCAGCAGTGCGAATGCGGCCAGCCCTGCGGCGGTGGTGATGAGGCGGCGACGGGTGTGGGCAGGCGTGTGCAACGGCATGGAATTCCTTGACGGGTGACGGGAGATTGTTTGACTCAGTCCAATAATGCTACGGGTTTTCTCACCGTCATTGACGCAGATGAAACCAAACGGGCCGCAATCAGCGCGATTGCGACCCGTTTGTTACGAAGAAGTGACTACTTCTTGCGGCTGTCCAGCCAGTTGACGAGCTTCCAGCTTCCCGGGATCAGGGCGGCGGCGATGGCCGCCTTGACGATGCCGCCGATGATGAACGGGTACAGGCCCCAGGCGAGCGTCTGCTCCAGGGTTCCGCCGAGTGCGAGGGACAGTCCCACCAGGCCGAACGCGAAGATGACGACGGTGCCGGCCAGGAACGACAATCCTGCGCCGAGGAACTTCTTGTCCCAGTTGCGCTGGGCAAGCCAGCCGGTCAGTGCTGCGGCGAACACGAAGCCGACGATGTATCCGCCGGTTGAGCCGAAGAGTACGGCGAACCCGGCCTCGCCGTCGCTGAAGATCGGGAGGCCGATCGCACCCAGCACCAGGTACAGGGCCATCGAGGCGGCACCACGGGTCGCACCGAGGCTGCTGCCGACGAGCAGTACGGCGAGCGTCTGCATGGTGATCGGCACTGGCCAGAGCGGGATGGCGAGCTGGGCGGCACCCGCGGTCAAGGCGGCGCCCGCGGCGACCAGGACGACATCGGTGGCCAGGCTGCGCGAGATCACGCGATCGGCGAGGGTGGGGCGAGAAAGCGTTACAGCGAGGGTCGACACGCGACTCTCCTTTCAGCGTTCGGCGAATGCTTCAGATTGTGGGGATGAATTCATAGTAGAGGCGCGCTCCGGGGTGGTTGGGAGGAAATCAAACAAACTATGGCCGATTCTTTGTAGTGAGCGGATGCTCGCAACACAAGTTGATCTATTAGCACTAGAACAACTATGCTTGGTTCATGCTCATTCGCGTCGATGCCTCCTCGGCGGTTCCGCTGTTCGACCAGCTTGCCGCCAGCATCCGCGCCTCCGCCATCACCGGACGGGTGGCGGCCGGTGAAAGGCTCCCCAGCGCCCGCGAACTCGCCGAATCCCTCGACGTGAACGTGCATACGGTACTGCGCGCCTACCAATTGCTGCGTGACGAGGGGCTCATCGAATTGCGCCGCGGCAGGGGCGCCATCGTCACTGACCGGGCCGCCGACTACGCCGACCTCAGTGGCGCCATTCGCACGGTCGTCGACGAGGCGCGGAAACTCGACGTATCGCCGACCACCCTGACTGCCCTGATCCGAGAGGCCTACCAATGACCACCACCCCTGCCGATCAGCAGCGGCGAACGCGACGGCTGGCTCTCCTGGTCGGCGGCGCATTGCCCCTGATGATCGCCGTCGTCACAACCGTGTTGATGATCGGCTGGCTGCCGGAACTGCCCGACCCGATCGCGGTGCACTGGAGCGGCGCGGGGCCGGACGGTTTCGGCCCGGCATGGCCGATGGTGCTGCTTCCTGGTGGCTTGACCCTGCTGTACTCGGCGTTTGCGGTCGGAGCAGCCTGGAAGACACTGGAGAGCGGACTCCTGACCTGGAATCAGAAGTTCGTGCTGGCGACCGGACTGTGGCTCAGCGCGCTGCTCAGCATCGGAATCGGCGGATCCATCGAGGCGCAGCGTGGACTGGACGACGCAAGGGAGGCCGCCGACATCGGATGGCTGATGCTCGCCGGGGCGTTGGCCGGCCTCGTGCTGGCCGTCGGGGCGTGGTTCATCCTGCCGAAGACGGGCCGTGTCGACATTCCGGCCGACGAACCGGAGCCGCTGACCCTGGCGCCCGGTGAGCGTGTCAGTTGGTCCCGCAGCGTGCGGTTGTCCCGTCGCGTGATCATCTTCGTCTCAGGCATCGTGTTGATCACTGTTGCGACGGCGGTGTTCACGGCGGTGGCCGCGCCCCAGGCACTGGGGTTTGCCCTCGCCTCATTGATCGTGGTGACCCTGCTCACGCTGATGACCAGTTGGTGGACGGTGACGGCAGACCGCCGCGGCCTCCGCGTGGTGAGTGTTTTCGGCTGGCCGCGCATGGTCATCCCGCTGAGCGAGATCGCCGAGGTCAACGCGGTCCAGGTGAGTCCGACGGCTGAATTCGGTGGATGGGGCTGGCGGTTGGACGGCGCCGGGCGAACCGGGATCATCATGCGGACCGGTTCCGCGGTACAGGTGACGCGGGCGTCCGGAAAGAAGTTCGTGGTCACCGTCGATGATGCCGACACCGCGGCATCCGTTCTCGCAGCGTTGATCGGCTCGCGAACCGATCGGCTAAAGTAGGCGGATAGGCATCGATCCGGCCATCACCGGGGAGCCTTCGGAAGAACAGCTGCCAACCTCAGGGGAGCAACCCAGTAGAACCGAACGGGTCTGGCCCGTCACAGCCAAAGAACAAGCGGTCAGGCGGTGACGCCTGGCAAGCGGGGTGGTACCGCGATGGATGGGAAGCTCATTCACCGCCCTCGTGCAGACGAAGTTCCTGCCAGGAGTGACATGACCTACCCGCGAACCGCACCGGATGCCCGTGACGGCGCTCCGAAGCCGCTGAGCCCGAGCCCGCGCTTCCCCGACATCGAGACCGGCGTCCTCGCCTTCTGGAAGCAGGACGACACCTTCCGCGCCTCCGTCGACCAGCGAGACGGATGCGAGGAGTGGGTCTTCTACGACGGCCCGCCGTTCGCGAACGGCCTTCCCCACTACGGGCACCTGCTCACCGGCTACGCCAAGGACCTGTTCCCGCGGTTCCAGACCATGCGCGGCAAGCAGGTGCACCGTCGTTTCGGCTGGGACACCCACGGGTTGCCGGCAGAACTCGAGGCCATGCGCCAACTCGGTATCACCGAGAAGAGCGAGATCGAGAAGATGGGCATCGCCGCCTTCAACAAGTCGGCGCGCGAATCGGTGCTCAGGTACACCGATGACTGGCAGGCGTATGTGACCCGGCAGGCGCGCTGGGTCGACTTCGAGAACGACTACAAGACCCTCGACCCCGGTTTCATGGAGTCGGTGCTGTGGGCTTTCAAGACGCTGCACAACAAGAATCTCGCCTACGAGGGTTTCCGCGTGCTTCCGTATTGCTGGAACGATGAGACCCCGCTGTCGAACCACGAGCTGCGCATGGACGACGACGTCTACAAGATGCGCCAGGACCAGACCGTGACGGTCACCTTCCCGCTGGTCGGGCCGAAAGCCGAGGCGCTGGGGCTGACTGCTGTCCGCGCGCTCGCCTGGACGACCACCCCGTGGACCCTGCCGACGAACATGGCCCTCGCTGTCGGACCGCAGATCGAGTATGCGGTTGTTCCGGCCGGACCGCTGGGCGCCGGCGATGGGGCCGCGGATGGCGTGGCCGACTACCTGCTGGCGGCCGACACGGTCGCGGCGTACCACAAGGATCTCGGTTACGAGTCGGCTGCGGCAGCGACGGATGCCGTGACGCGCACGATCCGGGGCGAGGAGCTCGACGGCGTGCGTTACGACCGCCTCTGGGACTTCTATGCGGATGCCGACACTTACGGCACCGAGAACGCCTGGCAGATCCTGGTCGCCGACTATGTCGCTACCGGTGAGGGCACAGGCATCGTTCACCAGGCACCGGCCTTCGGTGAGGATGACCAGATCGTCACCGGCCTTGCCGGCATCCCGGTACTCATTTCCGTGGATGAGGGCGGCAAGTTCCTGCCCATCATCGAGCCGGTCGCCGGTCTTCAGGTGTTCGACGCGAACAAGCCCCTGACCCAGCTACTTCGTGCCGACGGACGGCTCTTGCGCGTGGCCAGCTACGAGCACAGCTATCCGCATTGCTGGCGCTGCCGCAACCCGCTGATCTACAAGGCGGTGTCGAGCTGGTTCATCAAGGTGCCCGAGTTCCGAGACCGCATGGGCGAGCTGAACGAGCAGATCACCTGGGTTCCGGAGAACGTCAAGCACGGCCAGTTCGGCAAGTGGGTGGCCGGCGCGCGCGACTGGTCGATCTCCCGCAACCGCTACTGGGGTTCCCCGATCCCGGTCTGGAAGAGCGACAATCCCGACTTTCCGCGCATCGACGTCTACGGTTCCCTCGCCGAACTGGAGGCCGACTTCGGCCGGTTGCCGCAGAACGAGGCAGGCGAGACCGACCTGCACCGTCCGTACATCGACGAATTGACTCGGCCCAACCCCGACGACCCGACCGGCCAGTCGACGATGCGCCGCATCGAGGACGTGCTGGATGTCTGGTTCGACTCCGGCTCGATGCCGTACGCCCAGGTGCACTACCCGTTCGAGAACGCGGAGTGGTTCGACAACCACAGTCCGGCCGACTTCATCGTCGAGTACATCGGCCAGACCCGCGGCTGGTTCTACACGATGCACGTGCTGTCGACCGCGCTGTTCGACCGCCCGGCTTTCAGCAGCGTTCTCAGTCACGGCATCGTGCTGGGCAGCGACGGCCAGAAGATGTCGAAGTCACTGCGCAACTATCCGGATGTCTCCGAGGTCTTCGACCGGGACGGCGCGGATGCGATGCGCTGGTTCCTGATGTCGTCATCCGTCATCCGCGGCGGCAACCTGGTGGTCACTGAGGAGGGCATCCGCGAAGGTGTACGCCAGTTCCTGCTGCCGCTGTGGAGCAGCTACTACTTCTTCACGCTGTATGCGAACGCTTCGACTGGAACCGGCTACGAGGCCGTTTGGCGCACCGACTCGACGCACGTGCTCGACCGCTACCTCCTGGCCAAGACCCGCCAGCTGATCGGCGATGTCACGAGCGACCTGGAAGCCCTCGACTCCCCGATGGCGGCCGCCAAGCTCCGCGACTTCGCGGATGTTCTCACCAATTGGTACGTGCGCCGCAGCCGCGACCGGTTCTGGGCGGGCGACGACGGCTCAGCCGGCTGGCGTGACGCCTTCGACACCCTCTTCACCGTGCTGGAGACGGTCACGCGGGTCGCAGCCCCGTTGATCCCGCTCGTGTCCGAGGAGGTCTGGAAGGGCCTCACCGGCGGGCGCAGCGTTCACCTGCAGGATTGGCCCGACGCGGAGCTTTTCCCCGATGACGACTCGCTCGCCGAGACGATGGACCGGGTGCGCGAGATCGCATCCGCCGGACTCGCACTTCGCAAGTCGACCGGACTTCGCGTTCGCCTCCCGCTTGCCAGGCTCACCGTGGTCAGCGACGACGGCGACCGGCTGCAGGAATTCTCAGACATCCTCGGCGACGAACTGAATGTGAAGCAGGTCGAATTCACGCCGTTGGTGGAGGACAGCCTCACCAGGTTCGGCATCGTGCGCAAGCTCTCGGTGAACGCCCGCGCGGCGGGGCCGCGCATCGGCAAGGCCGTGCAGCAGGTGATCAAGGCCGCCAGGGAGGGTTTCTGGGAGCAGACCGGAGACACGATCACGGTCGACGGGATCGAACTGCTGCCGGCGGAGTTCGACCTCGAGCTCACTGCGGGCGATGACTCGAGTGCGATCACCTTCCTGCCCGGTGGTGGCTTCGTGCTTCTGGACACCGAGACGACGGCTGAGCTCGAAGCCGAGGGCCTCGCCCGCGACCTGGTGCGCGCCGTGCAGGAGACCAGGCGTTCGGCCGGGTACCAGGTGAGCGACCGCATCCGGTTGTCCCTGGTGTTCGAGCTGGGGGCGGATGCGACCGCTGTCGCCGGTTTCCAGACCCTCCTTGCAGATGAGACGCTGGCGACCGAGGTGACTGTCACGTCCGGAGTCCCGCCAGAGCTGACCGTTCCGGTCGGCGGTTTCCGCTCGCAGGTTGCGGCCGGTCAATACGCGAATTCAGGTGGGGTCACCATTGACGTGGCCGTGGTAGGAGCAGCCAGCAATGTCTAAGGAGCCAGGAATGTCTAAGAAGCCGCTGACTGACGACCCGGAGCTGGGTGACGACGCCCTGTTCCAGGGGGAAGCGGATGCCGTCTACGCCGAGCTCCTGAGGCGCGTGGGTGAGGCCAATCCCCGTCCCCGACTGGACGCCACTCGACGGGCCGTCGAACTGCTCGGCGACCCGCAGCGCGCGTACCCGATCATCCACGTGACCGGAACGAACGGCAAGACCAGCACCAGCCGCATCACCGAGAGCCTCCTGCGTGCCCACGGGCTGCGCACCGGTCTGCTGACGAGCCCGCACCTGGTGCGGGTGAACGAGCGCATCATGATCGACGGGGAGCCGATCAGCAACGAGGCGTTCGTCGCGAACTGGCGTGACATCGAACCGTACCTGACCATGGTCGACGCTGAGCTGGAGAAGGAGGGCGAACTCCCGCTCACCTTCTTCGAGGCGTTCACCGTGCTCGGTTTCGCCAGTTTCGCCGACGCCCCGGTCGATGTCGCGGTCATCGAGGTCGGCATGGGCGGTGAGTGGGATTCCACCAACGTGGGTGACGGCCAGGTTGCCGTGTTCGCCCCGATCGCGCTGGACCATGTGGCGCGTCTGGGTTCTACGATCACCGAGATCGCCCGCACCAAGGCGGGCATCATCAAGCCGGATGCGATCGTGGTCAGCGCTGAGCAGTCAGCGGACGCCCTCTCAGAGCTCTCTCGTGCGGCGGAGAAGAACAACGCGACAATGTCGGTGCAGCAGCGGGAGTTCTCTTTGGTGAGCAGCTCGGTCGCCGTCGGCGGGCAGTTGATCACCGTGAAGGGCCGCGCCGCAACCTATCCGGACCTGTTCCTCCCGTTGTTCGGGCATCACCAGGCCCAGAACGCCGCAGTCGCGATCGCCGCCGTCGAGTCTTTCCTCGGCGATGGAAGCCAGCCCATCTCGCAGGACGTCGTCGCAGAGGGATTCGCAACGGTGACATCCCCGGGCCGCCTCCAGCTGATTGGGATCGAGCCGAGCGTCATCGTGGATGCCGCCCACAACCCCCACGGCGCGAAAGCGGTCGCCGAGGCAATGGGCGAATACTTCACCTTCGAGGAGATCGCCATCGTTCTGGGCGTGCTCGAAGACAAGGACACCGAGCACATCATCCAGGCTCTCGCCCCGTTGACCAGCCGGTTCCACGTGACCACGTCGAGCTCCGAACGCGCGATCTCGCCCGACGATCTCGCCTACCAGGTTCGGGACATTGCCGGGGCGGATGCCACCTACGAGTTCGATACCCTCGAAGAGGCCGTCGACGAGGCTCGTCGCTGGGCGGGGGAGACGACCACCCGAGCGGTGCTGGTCACCGGTTCGATCACTCTCGTCGGCGAAACCATGGCGTTGGCCGCCAGGCAGGGATGGATGCGATGAGTGCGGCATCGGGAGCGAAGCCCCGCCGGAGGCGCTCTGCCACCCAGAGCCTGCTCTCCATCGTCCTGGCGCTGGACGCCGTGTTGGTGTTCTTCGTCATGATGACCGCTTTCGGTCTTCACCTGCATCCGCCCGGCATTGTCTTCAGTGTGGGCATCGGCCTCATCGTCGTCCTCGCGGCAGCCAGCCGAGTGATGGACAAGCCCTGGGGCGTCTGGATCGGCCACGCGCTCCAGCTGGTGCTCATTGCGTTCGGCTTCGTGCTCCCGGCCATGTTCTTCGTCGGTGCACTGTTCGCCGGCCTATGGATCTACTGCTTCTACGCCGGTCGGCGCCTGGACCGTCGCAACGCCGCCGATTCTGACAACCCTGCTTCTGACAACCCTGCTTCCAGCACCCCCGATTCCAGCAAGTCCAACCCCCAGACCAAGGAGAACCCATGACCGCCACCGTCGAAGAAACACTCGTCCTGATCAAGCCGGACGGTGTTGCACGCAACCTGACCGGGGAGATCCTGCGCCGCATCGAGGCGAAGGGCTACTCGCTGGTCGACCTGAAGATGGTGACCGCCGATCGCGACCTACTGGCCGCTCACTATGAGGAGCACCAGGGCAAGCCCTTCTACGAGCCGCTGGTCGAGTTCATGGAGTCCGGCCCGATCGTCGCCGCCCGGGTGGTCGGCAACAGTGTGATCGACGGTTTCCGGTCCTTGGCCGGCACCACAGACCCCACCACGGCTGCGCCGGGCACCATCCGCGGTGACCTTGGTCGCGACTGGGGCCTGCGCGTGCAGCAGAACCTGGTGCACGGCTCCGACTCACCGGAGTCGGCTCAGCGCGAATTGGCCCTCTGGTTCGGCTGAGCTGCGCATCACGGCGAGTCGCGTGAGACGAGCGACTTCACGCTGAGTTGCGTGCCATGGTGGGAGCCGGGAGGACATTCGTGAACGAAGGCACACCGAGCTCTGGGCTTCTGGCGGAACTCATCGCCATCGATTCGAGCAATCCCGACCTGGTTCCGGGCGCTGCGGGGGAGTCGGCAATCGCAGACCACGTCGGCGATTGGCTCGGGGCGCGCGGTTTCGAGATCCATCGGCTGGAAGAGCGCCCTGGCCGCCCGTCAATCGTCGCGATCGCGGCAGGCACGGGCGGTGGCCGGAGCCTCATGCTGAATGGGCATCTCGACACCGTGACCCTTGCCGGGTATGACGGCGACCCGCTGGAGCCGGTGATTCGCGATGGCAGCATGTTCGGCCGCGGCGCCTTCGACATGAAAGGCGGCATGGCCGCGATGATGGTGGCCGCCGCTGATGCCGCGGCCCGACCGCACGCCGGCGACATTATTCTCGCCCTCGTCGCAGACGAAGAATACGGCAGTGCAGGCACCGAGGAGGTGCTGCGATCATTCACCGCGGACGCCGCCATCGTCACCGAGCCGAGCCACCTCGAGGTCACGCTCGCCCACCGGGGATTCGCCTGGTTCGACGTGACCATCGAAGGGGTGGCGGCGCACGGCTCCCGTCCCGACCTCGGCGTGGACGCGATCGCGAAGGCCGGCTACCTGCTGGTCGAGATCGACAAGTGGGCTGATTCCCTGGCGGCCGGCCCCGCGCATCCGGTGCTCGGGCCTGGCAGTGTGCATGCCTCGATGATTACGGGCGGGGAGGAACTCTCGAGCTACCCGGCACGCTGCACGGTATCCATCGAACGCCGGACGGTCCCGGGCGAGAACGCCGACACGGTGGAGGCAGAACTGAGGCGGATGCTCGAAGGCATCCGGGCGGTGCAACCCGAGTTCCGGTACGCCATTTCTCGCGGCATTGAACGGCATCCGTTCCAGGCGGATGAGTCCGAAGCCATTGTGCAGGCGACATTGGCGGCCGTCGAGTCAGTGACGGGTCTCCCCGCCGTTCGGCGCGGCGAGCCTTTTTGGACCGACTGCGCGCTGCTCGCCGAGGCGGGCATCCCGTGCCTGTTGTTCGGCGTCGATGGCGGTGGAGCGCACGCCGCAACGGAATGGGTGACCCTGCGCTCCCTCGAAACCGTCACCCAGGTACTGACCGACGTCATCACCGACTACTGCGGAGGAGTTCAAGCATCATGACCGAGGAGTTCTATTCGAATCCGGATGCGCGCGATTGGCGCACCGAGCCCGTCCCGAGCGCCATCCAGGAGTTTCACCGCAGCCTGCCCGGGTACCGGCCGAGCCCGCTCACCGAGGTGCCTTCGCTGGCAGCCGAACTTGGCGTCGGGCGGGTTTTCGTGAAGGACGAGTCGTCGCGGTTCGGGTTGCCGGCATTCAAGATGGTTGGTGCGTCGTACGCGGTCTCCCGTATCCTCTCGGCGCGAGTCGGGTCGCCTGACGTGGCGCTCGGCTTCGACGAGTTGCGTGCCAGGTTGGCCGGCGAAGACCCGGTGACACTGGTCGCCGCCACCGACGGAAACCATGGCCGCGCGGTCGCCCACATGGCGCGCCTGCTTGGTCTGCCCTCCCGCATCTTCGTCTCCGCCTACCTGTCAAAGGACGCATGGTCCGCCATCGAGTCCGAGGGCGCACACGTGGTCGGAGTGGATGCGGAGTACGACCAGGTGGTCGAGGCTGCGCGAGCCTGGGTTGCCGAGGCCGGTGCTCGAGCGCTGCACATTCAGGACACCGCCTGGCCCGGCTACACGGAAATACCGCAGTTGATCGTCGACGGCTACTCGACGATTTTCGTCGAAGCCGACGCGCAACTCCGGGAAGCGGGAATCGAGACCGCCGACCTGGTCGCCATCCCGGTCGGGGTGGGATCGCTGGCCGAGGCGGGCATCCGCCACTACCGTGAATCGCCCGAGGCGCCGGCCGTGCTGAGCGTGGAGCCGGTGAACGCGCCATCCGTCATCGTCTCGCTGAAGAACCAGGCGCTGACCACCGTCCCGACCTCGTACACGATCATGGCCGGACTGAACTGCGGCACCCCGTCGACGAATTCGTGGCCTTACCTGGAGAAGGGGCTGGATGCTGCGGTCACCGTCTCCGAGGACGCGACCCGCCAGGCGGTACATGACTTGAAAGCCCTCGGCGTGGATGCCGGACCGTGCGGCGCATCGTCGCTGGCCGGCGTTCGCACTGTCGCATCGGACCCGGCGCGCCGCAGCGCCGTCGCGATGGGGGAGCGCGCCGTCATCGTGCTGCTCAGCACCGAGAGCCGGGCGGCCAACCCCACCGCGGGCGCCTGACGCCAGAGAGCCGCCCACCGTGGCCGGAACCCGGCGAGCGGACTATGTTGCCCATGAGAGCGGCCCCGTCGCATCCGTCGGGCCGACCGATGAACTCGGAGGCATTGTGGACAAGCACACACCGCTTCAGGCGGCCAAACACCCGCGCACCCCGCTGGCCGGCCCGTACGGGCATCCGTTCCACCCGATTCTCGTCACCATTCCGATCGGAACGTGGGTGGCCAGCATCATTTTCGACATCCTGGGCGGCGTCAGCGACGATCCGACCGTCTTCGTCACCGGGGCACAGGCGCTGATCGCCATCGGCATCATCGGTGCGCTTCTCGCGGCGATCTTCGGGTTCCTGGACTTCCTGATGATCGCGGCCGGCACCAAGGCCAAGGCGACGGCGGTCACGCACATGTCGCTCAACCTCGGCGTGGTCGGGCTGTTCATCATCAACTATTTCGTGCGCGCTGGAGCGGAGCACGATGAGGTGAACGTGCTGGGTGTGGTGCTCAGCATCATCGGCCTTGCCGTGCTGGGCATGTCGGGCTGGCTCGGCGGCAAGCTGGTTTTCCACTACGGAGTTCGGGTGGCCGACGAGCAGACCCAGCAGGAGGGCTTCCGCTGATCGCCTGGCCGGTCGGCGTCACAGGTACGACAGCACGTCCAGTCGCAACTGCGCGATGACCGCGACGGCCAGGTAGCTTGCGACGGTGATCAACGGAACCCAGCCGTAGGCGCGCCCGATGACGCGCTTGGCCGCGGTTCCGAAATGCCCGTCCCTGGCGCCGCGCAAGGTGACCGCCCAGAACAGCGGAATCGTGACCGCCCAGGTGGCCATGCACCATGGGCAGAGCGTGCCCAACACGAAAACGCTCTGGCCGATGAACCACACCACGAAAACCATGGTGCAGACAACGCCGGCGGTGAAGGCGATCCAGAACCACCGAGCCAGGCGGATGCCGGCGAGCAGGAGGCATCCGACGGTGAAGACGGCAGCCCAGCTGGCAATACCGAGCAACGGGTTCGGGAACCCGAACACGGAACCCTGCCAGGAATCGAGGTTCGTGCCGCACTGCACCAGCAGGCTGACGTTGCAGCTCAGATCCGCGCTCGGCTCCAGGAGAAGTTGCACCTTGTCCGCAGCCAGCGCGAACGCGGCGTACCACCCGATCGCACCGAGCACGAGCAGCCACAAACCGAGCGAAGTGTCCCGTCGGACCGCCTGGGTCCGAGGTGAGCGTCCGCGTGCCAGGATGGCCGTCGCCAGCACGAGGGTCACCACGCCGAAGGAGAGGGTGAACACGCCGATGGGAGCACCCAGGACGGGCGAAAACTCGTCAGTTGTGGGCAGTGTCGCGTAGTCCCGAACCGTCTGCAGAAAGCCGACCAGCGCACCCAGCGCTCCCAGTACGACCAGCGTGACGGTCACACCGACAAACCGCGCCAGGTTTGCACGCTGGCTTGTTCCCTGGGACATGCTCGGATTATTGCACGCGTCAAATGCGGTTCTCCGGCGAATGCATGCGATAATTTGAGGTAGTCACGTGGGCCGCGCCCGCAGTGACGCCAAAGAAGGCTTTCCGGGCACCAAACCGGGCCACGACGAATCGGCACACCGTGCCTGAATTGAGATCGTGTCGAATAGCAAGTTTCGAAGATTTTTGTCCACAGACGACTGAGAGCAGGGCTGCAACCTTCACCAGGCCGAACAGGCCGGTGGGTAAAGGATTGTGCCGCTCTCACAACGTGAAGAATTAGCGGGGGGCTTGCTCAGGCAGCCTCCGCACGAGAGTACCCGGTGGGGTAGCGCGGTTACCCGCTCCGGGCGAGGAGTGCACCAGTAATGGTGGAGACAACTAACGACAATCCGAGCAAGGACAACCCGAACAGCGACGACTCCAGCGACAAGCCGCGCAAGCGCACCCGGCTCTTCGGTGGTCGCAAGAACAAGGCGTCCGAGACACCGGCGATCGTGCCAGAGCCGGCCAGGAAGGTTCAGGAGCCAGCGGAGCCCACTGAAAAGCCCGCCACGAAACGGGCCGCAGCGCCCGAAGCAGCGGCGAGTGACAGCCCGGCCAAGGCTCCCGCCCGCAGCCGCAAGAAGCCGGCTCAGGAGCCTGAGAGCGCATCCGCTCCGGTTGCCCGTCCGACGACGTCGCTCCTGTTCCAGGCGCCCGACCTGCCCACCATGGTGCCGTCCCACTCCGGTCGCGGTGACGACCACGAGCCCGACGACGAATCCCCGACGGTGCGCCGTCGTTCGCGTCGGCGTTCCGGTGAAGAGAACCACAACGACGAGGCAGCGCCGGCCAACACCGTGGTCAAGGTGCGTCAGCCGCGCCAGCACCCTGAGCCCAGCAATGAGCCCCAGAAGGTCCGCGGATCCACTCGCCTTGAGGCGAAGAAGCAGCGTCGGCGTGACGGCAGGGACGCCGGTCGTCGTAGGCCGGTCATTACCGAGGCAGAGTTCCTGGCCCGTCGCGAAAGCGTCGACCGCGTCATGGTGGTGCGCCAGAAGCAGAACCGTATCCAGATCGGTGTGCTGGAGGACGGCGTGCTCGTCGAGCATTACGTCGCCCAGTCGCAGGAAGCGTCGCTCATCGGCAACGTCTACCTCGGTCGCGTGCAGAACGTGCTCCCCAGCATGGAGGCGGCATTCGTCGACATCGGACGCGGTCGCAATGCCGTCCTGTACTCCGGTGAGGTCGACTGGGAAGCCGCAGCGGAGAACGCCTCCGGTGAGGGTAAAGGCCAGCAGGCCCGCCGTATCGAGCTCGCACTGAAGCCGGGAGACAAGGTCCTGGTACAGGTGACCAAGGACCCGATCGGGCACAAGGGTGCCCGGCTGACCAGCCAGGTGTCCCTGCCCGGTCGCTACCTGGTCTACGTGCCGAACGGCTCCATGAACGGCATCAGCCGCAAGCTCCCGGACACCGAGCGTGCCCGTCTCAAGAAGATCCTCAAGGAGGTCCTCCCTGAGAACGTCGGTGTCATCGTGCGCACCGCTGCTGAAGGTGCAACCGAGGAGCAGTTGACCCTCGACGTCAATCGCCTCACTTCGCAGTGGGCGGCGCTCAGCAAGACGCTGGAGAACTCGCCGGCACCCGCCCTGCTTCACAGCGAGCCGGACCTGTTGATCAAGATCATCCGCGACGTCTTCAACGAGGACTTCCACAAGCTGGTCATCGACGGCGAGGATGCTGCGAAGACCATCAACACCTACCTCGCCCAGGTGGCTCCCGACCTGATCGATCGTGTCGAGACCTACGAGGACTCTGCTGATTCGTTCGACAAGTACCGGGTCAGCGAGCAGATCGAGAAGGCCCTTGACCGCAAGGTCTGGCTGCCTTCGGGTGGTTCGCTGGTCATCGACCGCACCGAGGCGATGACCGTCGTTGACGTCAACACCGGCAAGTTCGTCGGCTCGGGCGGCAACCTGGAAGAGACGGTCACCAAGAACAACCTGGAAGCCGCGGAAGAGATCGTCCGCCAGCTGAGGCTGCGCGATATCGGCGGCATCATCGTTGTCGACTTCATCGACATGGTGCTGGAGTCCAACCGCGACCTGGTGTTGCGACGCCTGGTCGAATGCCTGGGACGCGACCGTACCAAGCACCAGGTGGCCGAGGTCACCTCGCTCGGCCTGGTGCAGATGACTCGCAAGAAGCTGGGGCTGGGGCTCATCGAGTCGTTCAGCGAGCCGTGCGAGACCTGTGCGGGTCGGGGCATCATCATCCACCACGATCCAGTGACCAGGCACCGCCAGTCGGCACAGCCGGAGCCGCGTCGCGGTCGCGGCAACCGCGGCGGCAATGGGGGCGACAACAGCTCACGTGGCAACGGCTCCAACGGTTCGGAGACGAGCAAGCCGAACGCAGGCACGCACGCGATCACCGAGGACGTGAAGAACGCCCTCGCGAAGATCGCCGCCAGCACCATCGTTCCCACCGAGACGGGCTCGATTCCCACCGTGAACGCAACGGCCCAGTCAGCTCAGGAGGATACGGCGACGGATGTCGCGGCAGACGTCCGTAAGGCGGCGGAACCGATCAGGACCGGTGTCGTCTCCGGCGGGCGTGGACGAGGCAAGCAGGCTTCCGAACCTGCCGGCTCAGCCGGCGGAGAGGATTCAGGCGCTGCCTCGGCATCTGCGGAGGAGAAGGTCGCCGCAGCTGAGGCTGTTGTCGAGATCCTCGACATCCCAGTGAAGAAGTCGCCGCGTGTCGAACGTCGCATCAGCACCAAGGACGCCGAAGACATCCTCGGCTCGGTGCTCGAGGCACTGCCGGAACCCAAGCAGCCCGGTCAGGGCCGTGGGCGCGTCTCGCGCCGGGCATCCAGCGCAGGTATCGTCACCGCCGAGGAGAACGCGGCCAAGAAGTAGCGGTGAGGGGCTGCCCGATGAGCGGCCCCTCAGCCGTTCGACCCCTCAGCCGTTCGACCCCTCAGCCCGACGCTCGCGTTGGGTCACCCGCAAACCGCTTGCCTGCAGCCTCCGCACCAGGTCGCGGTTGCTGACCGGCTCGGCGCCGGCGTTCACCAGGGCGTCGTAGCGTTCCTGAGGCACGTCATAGTGGTCGAGATCGAATGAACGGCGAGGCAGTCTCGCTTTCTCGGCGAATGCGTGCAATTCTTCAAGTGAACTGTCGCTGACCAGATGTGACCAGAGCCTGTCGTGGGCCGGCCACATCGGCTGGTCGATCAACACCGTCATGATGGGAGTCTAGACAAGGTGGAAACGCGGAAACCCACAACCCTGTGGCATGGAAGGGGCGGGCTTGCGGCCCTGGTCGTTGCCGGAGGTGTCCTGGTGTTCGCCGCCGTTCAGCAATTGGTGGGTGCAGCATCCTCCACGCTGATCGGGATCGGCCTGAACTCCACTCCACCGATGTATTGGGAGTCGATCTGGAGCGGCGCAATCACCGGCATCTTCAGTTACCACCTGCCGTTCGCGCTGGGAGTCTTCGCCAGTCTGTGGCTGGTGGCGCCGATCTCGGCGGGGCTCAGCCTGTCTCGCGTCGTGGTGCGAGCGTTGGTTGCGTCCGGAATCGGCGCAGTCCTGGCGCTGGTCGTGCGCGTTGCCTGGGATGCCGTCTGGGCACTCCAGGGGGTGGGTCCCTGGTTCGGCCATGCCTTCCCGGCCCTCCCGCACGAGAGGCTTGGACAGAGCCTGATGTTCGGCGTTCAGGCTGGCATCGGTGCGTTCACACTCCATCTGGCGATGGTGGTCCTGGGGTGCGTTCTCCTCTGGATCTGGCCTGCCAGGCATCCGTCGCCACACGCGGTTTCCGCCGACACGACCAGCGTTTGACCGAGTCGCAAAACATCGAGTAGTATTGACCCTTGGTGTGGCTGGGCTAAGCCCGCTTTCAGCACCGCAAATTTTCGCGTGATTCGGTTATTCAATAGTTAGGGTTCCAAGTGGTTTACGCAGTTGTGCGCGCCGGCGGCCGGCAAGAAAAGGTGGAGGTCGGCACCATCGTCGTACTCGACCGCATCGCAGCAGACGAGAACGGCAACATCGAGCTGGCACCCGTGCTGCACGTTGACGGCGACAAGATCACGCATGAGGCCAAGGCCCTCGCGAAGATCAAGGTCACCGCTGAAGTTCTCTCCGACCTTCGCGGACCGAAGATCGTCATCCAGAACTACAAGAACAAGACCGGGTACAAGCGTCGCATGGGCCACCGCTCAGAGCTCACCCGCGTCAAGATCACCAGCATCAAGTAACAACCAAAGACTTCGAAAGCATTAGGGGCTGAACAATGGCACACAAAAAGGGCGCATCGTCCACACGTAACGGTCGCGACTCCAACGCGCAGCGCCTCGGCGTGAAGCGCTTCGGCGGCCAGGTTGTCAGCGCGGGGGAGATCATCGTCCGCCAGCGTGGCACCCACTTCCACCCCGGGGTGAACGTCGGCCGTGGCGGCGACGACACGCTGTTCGCCCTCGAGGCCGGTGCTGTCCAGTTCGGTGCCAAGGGCGGCCGCAAGGTCGTCAACATCGTGGCTGCAGCTTCCTAGGGCTTCAACCGCTTCACACAAGCACTTCAACGTTCGGGCGAGCTTCGGCTCGCCCTTACGTGTTTCAACCGCAATTCGCGGCTTCTCCCAGAAAGGATCACGGCTATGGCAACCTTCGTGGACCATGTGACCCTGCACCTGCGCTCCGGCCACGGTGGCAACGGCTGCGTCTCGGTCAAGCGGGAGAAGTTCAAGCCCCTCGCAGGCCCGGACGGCGGCAACGGCGGCAACGGCGGCGACATCGTGCTGGTCAGCGACCCGCAGGTGACCACTCTGCTCGGCTTTCACCGCGGTCCGCACCGCAACTCCGATCACGGACAGCCCGGCATGGGCGACCACAAGAGCGGAGTCAGCGGGGCCGACCTCGAACTGACGGTGCCGGTCGGCACGCTGGTGAAGGACTCGGACGGCAACGACCTGATCGACCTGAACGAGCCCGGGATGCGCGCTGTTGTCGCGCCCGGCGGGCAGGGCGGCCTCGGCAACGCGGCACTGGCCAACACCAAGCGCAAGGCACCCGGCTTCGCCCTGCTCGGCACTCCCGGCTGGGAGGGCGACATCCAGCTTGAACTGAAAGTGGTGGCGGATGTCGCATTGGTCGGCTTCCCATCCGCCGGAAAGTCCAGTCTGGTGGCAGCCATCTCGGCGGCAAAGCCGAAGATCGCCGACTACCCGTTCACCACACTTCACCCGAACCTCGGTGTCGTGCAGGCGGGGGATACCCGGTTCACGGTGGCAGACGTCCCCGGCCTCATCGAGGGTGCCAGTGAAGGCAAGGGCCTTGGGCTGGAGTTCCTGCGCCACGTTGAGCGGTGTACCGCGCTGGTGCACGTACTCGACTGCGGCACACTCGACCCAGGGCGCGACCCGCTGAGCGACCTTGACGTCATCCTGGGCGAACTGGCTGCCTACCCTGTTCCCGATGGGCAATTGCCGCTGTTGGAGCGTCCGCAGCTGATCGCCCTGAACAAGCTGGACCTGCCGGATGCGCGCGAACTCGCCCAGCTGGTTCGTCCGGAACTTGAGGCCCGCGGGTATCGGGTATTCGACATTTCAGCAGTCAGCCGCGATGGCCTTCGCGAGTTGACCTACGCCCTGGCCGCGCTGGTGGAGGAGCACCGGGTTCAATTGGCTGCCACCCCGCCACCGGAACGTATTGTGTTGCGTCCGCGCGCTGTCGATGATGCCGGCTTCCAGATCGTGGTCGAGGGCGGGTCGTTCGGCAACGTCTACCGGGTCGTCGGCGCGAAGCCGGAGCGCTGGGTCGCCCAGTGTGACTTCACCAACGAAGAGGCAATCGGCTACCTGGCCGATCGGCTCGCCAAGCTGGGCGTCGAAGACAAGCTCTTCAAGGCCGGGGCCGTTGCGGGCTCGACTGTCGTGATCGGAACCAACGTGTTCGACTGGGAGCCGACGCTGACATCGACAGCCGAGCTCATGACCAGTCCTCGCGGTACGGATGCGCGCCTGGCGCCGAATGAGCGACCGACGCGCAACGCGCGGCGCGAAGCCTACTTCGAGCGCATGGATGCCAAGGCTGCTGCCCGCGCAGAGCTCATTCGTGAGCGGGAGGCCGGAATCTGGCACGACGATGAAGGTTTCGCGGTCGACCGCTCTTCGGATACACGCGAGAGCGATACCAGCCAGGACGACCCTTCCACGATAGATTAGTGAACCTGCGCTCGGTGCTCCCGAGCAGCGTGAAACGGAGAACATATGTCGTTGCTTGCCTTTGCTGCTGCCGAGGGGCATGAGCTCGCCCCGATGGTCATGGACCCGATCTGGTTCGCCGTGATCGCCGGTGCCGCCTTCCTGCTCCTGGGCGTCGTCGTCTGGAGCTTCCGGGATGTATCGAATCGGCATGACCACCGTGGCCCGGTCACCGACAAGGATCCAACGCACGGAGCTCACTAGGCAGGCATGAGCGCCAGCGAACGGGTGCCGGGGCGCCAACGAATCGGCGTTATGGGCGGCACGTTCGACCCGATTCACAACGGCCACCTGGTGGCCGCCAGTGAGGTGGCTCGGAATTTCGATCTGGATGAGGTCATCTTCGTGCCCACCGGAATTCCGGCAGGCAAGCCCGACGCCTCCGAAGGTGAGCACCGGTACCTGATGACGGTGATCGCGACAGCATCCAACCCGTCGTTCACGGTGAGCCGAGTGGATCTGGATCGCGACCGCGAAACCTACACGATCGACACTCTTCGGGATATTCACAGGGAGCGCCCCGGCGCCGAGCTGTTCTTCATCACCGGGGCCGACGCTATCGCGCAAATCCTTGATTGGCGGGACGTTTCGGAGCTGTGGGAGCTGGCACATTTCGTCGCGGTCACCCGTCCGGGGCATCCGCTGACCATTTCCGGATTGCCCGCCGGGGACGTAAGCTTGTTGGAAGTGCCTGCTTTGGCTATCTCGTCAACAGATTGTCGCAGCCGGGTCGGCCGGGGGTTCCCGGTTTGGTATTTGGTTCCCGACGGTGTTGTCCAATACATCGCCAAACACCACCTCTATCGGAGTCTGATATGACAGCGTGGCAAGACTTGCCGCCTCGAACCAGGCGGCAGGCTCGGATGAACGAGCGGGAACAACCCGCCGCAGAGTTCGAGCGCGCTCCCAAGGATTCCGACCAGAACTCAGCATCGGATCAGACAGCCGGCCAGAACTCACTCTCCGGCGAGGCGTTCCGTCGATCCGAACGTTCAGACTTCACCGGGAAACCGGAAAATGCTGCGCAGGAACTCGCATCCGCTTACAGCCGACGTAGTCGTCGAGCGGTGGATGCGGGAGCCGGCGACAGGGCAACCAACGACAGGGCAGCCGACGACAGGGCAGCCGACGTCAGGGCCGCGCAGCGGTTCCCTGTCGACTCACCGGCACATCCCGATGCTCGCCACACCGAATTCAGGGTGCGCGATTTCCGCCCTGAGGCCCGCGGCGATTTCGCGACGCCGCGTGGCAGCGTTCCGACGACGCCGCGTTCGGGGCCGACGCGTGATGTTCCCAGCTGGAGCCCTCCGTCTTCGGATAATGACGGGCGCCTCGACTACTACACCCAGGGCGTGCCGATACAGCCGACCCCGCCACCTGCGGTCGTCAACAGTGTTCCCTCGGAGTTCGCCGCACCCCCGCGTCCGATGACCCGCCGCCAACTCAGGGAACTCGAAGTCAGCCAGGGCATCCGTCCCCAGGCGGATGACGCTCCCGAGATTCCCGAGATTCCTCAGGCGCCGGCTGCCGCCGCACCGCCTGCGCCAGCACTCATCGTCCCGCCGGCATCCGCAGCCCCACCAGTCGCCCCACCGGTTTCCGTGCCCCCGGCGCAATCGCCTTCAGTGCCGTTGCAGTCCGCGCCGCTGCCGCCGGCCCCTGCACCTGCCGCTCCATCTGCACCCCGGCAGGCAATGCCCCAGCCGGCAATGCCCCAGCCGGCGATGCCGCCGGTTATCCGGCTGGCTCCGCCAATACCGATGCGTGTGGCTGCGCCAGAGGGCCTACCGGGCCAGGTTTCGCCCGAACCGATCGTCTTCACTGACGCCTCCGGATCGGCGCCGGCCAACCGTGCACCGGTTGCACCACAGCCAGCTGCTCCAGTCTCGTTGGCTTCCAGCCGCGGAATCGATTCTGCGCCGCTGATCTTCACCTCACCGGACGTACGCGCCGCTCAGGACAACGTCGGCTCCGAGTTCCAGGCAGGCGACAGTTTCATCAGGACGGTTGGCAGCAGCAGCGGATCGTTCACCACCAGTGCGCTCGTCATCCCCTCGATCCCGCAGGCCGGCGACATCACACGGCCGTTCAGCAGCACCGGGGAGATCCTGGTCACCGGTTCGATTGACCTGCCGATGAGCCTGGCGTCGACCGGGGCGAACTCGTCGAGGTTCGACCACTCCGACATTGACGCCCTGTTCGCGCAGGAGGACCACGACTACGCTCCGGCCGATTCGGCTCCGGTTCGTGCGATTCGCGCGGTCAGCACTCACACGTCGACCCACGGCGTGATCTCCGCCAAGAAGCCCGCGAACAATCGCCTGCCGATGTTGATGGCTGTGACCGCGGGTATCCTTGCCGTTGGCGTTGCCGCGCTCTTTGCGGCGGGAATGATCTTCGGATACTTCTAAGCCATGCGACCTACACTTTCTTCCATCATCCGTCTTCTAAGGAACCAGTGACTGCTACCGCGCACGCCCATGAGCTTTTAAGGATCGCCGCCCTGGCGGCAGATTCGAAGCGGGCGGAGGACCTTGTGGCGCTGGACGTGTCGGAACCGCTGCCGCTGACCGACATCTTCCTGCTGGCGACCGGCAACAATGAGCGGAACGTCGTCGCCATTGCTGGTGAAATCGAGGACAAGCTCATCGAATCGGGCAACAAGCCCCTGCGCCGCGAAGGCCGGGCGGAAGGCCGGTGGATTCTTCTCGACTTCGGTGACCTGGTGGTTCACGTGTTCCACGCTGAAGACCGGATGTACTACTCGCTCGAGCGGCTCTGGAAGGATTGCCCCGCAATCCCGATCGACCTGCCGGCTCACGAAATAGCCGACTAGCGGTCGCTGTGGCACCGCTCGACCTGCCCCGGTGGACGGGGAGACCGGATGATGCCCGCAACAACCTCCTGGCCGTCGAGCGATGGGCTGCCAGCGACGCGATGGCGCGCCTGGTGGCCGAGTTCGGAGGTTCCACCGCCGGGATGACGACGGATGTCCTGCTCGACTTTCTCGACACGTTCTCGGCGACCCACTGGGATTTTCGCGGCGGGCGGGAGCGCAACCTGGCGGAGCGGGTGGAATTCACGCCTGAGCGTGACGCCGTGATCTTCGAGTGCGCTGCGGAGCTGGGGCTGGCTCAGGTGCCGCCGCGGCATGAACACTACGACACCGTGGTGATGACCGGTGGCATGGTTCGTGCCGGGATCGCCAAGCCACGCTATGTGCGGATGCTGCTCGACGACGGGTTGCGGGTCGACAATGTGGTGTTCCTCGGCGGGTTCCGTCCGTTCGCCGGCGACGAGCACGACGTCGCAGCCGGGCTGGAGGTCGACGGGGACAACGAGTTCGATGCGATGGTGGCCGGTCTGCACCGGGCGTTCGGGCCGCTGGGGGAGCCGCGTGTGGAGGAGCTCATGGCACCCACCCTGAATGCGTCCTGGCGTGACCTCTCGTGGGAGGCATTCGGCCTTCGGGTCAGCGCGGTGGCCGCGCCGTCGTCGCGCCCGGAAGCGCGCCGGGCGAATACCGTCGATACCTACCGGTTCTGGGCAGAGCACCGGCGTCGGCCGTCGGAGCAGTCGGTGCTGGTGGTGACTGCGCCGGTGTATGTCCCGTACCAGGGCGCGGGTGCGGTGGAGGTGCTGGGTATCGAGTACGGACTCGCGGTGGAAACCGTCGGCATCCGTCGGCGCACCGGTCACCTCGGTCGGTACGCGCAGGACTACGAGGCCATGCATTATCTGCAGGAGGTGCGCTCGGCCATCCGCGGGATGCGTTCGCTGCGCCGGTCGCTGCTCGCGGGACCGCGACTTAACAATCGGTAACAGAGTTTTGGCTGAGCGTTTGCGGCCCTGAAGATTGACGGTGTCACGGACAGCTGTGACCTTGTTGCCCATCGACGTGTGACCTGTTTCTTACACCGCACATCGGGGAACAATGATCACGCTCAGCAACATCACCAAGACCTTCGGGTCTGGCGATGCCGTCGTGAACGCGCTCGACGATGTCAGCCTCAGTGTCGGACGGGGCGAGATCTTCGGTGTCGTTGGGCAGAGTGGTGCGGGCAAGTCCACTCTCATCAGGACTGTGAACCTGTTGGAGAGGCCCGACTCCGGAACGGTCACGGTCGACGGTCGGGAACTTACCGCTGTTGCCCCTGATGCGCTGCGGCTCGCTCGTCAGAAGATCGGGATGATCTTCCAGCATTTCAACCTTCTCTCCAGTCGCACGGTACTGGGCAACGTTGAACTCGCGTTGGAGGTGATCGGCGTCGGCGGCCGCGACCGCCGCAGTCGGGCGAGCGAGATCCTGGAGCTGGTCGGGCTGACCGCGAAGTCGAACGTGTACCCCGGACAGCTTTCCGGCGGCCAGAAACAGCGCGTCGGAATAGCCCGAGCGCTGGCGGGTAAGCCGTCGCTGCTGCTGTCCGACGAAGCCACCTCGGCACTTGACCCGGACACCACGCGGTCCATCCTCGACCTCGTCAAGAACATCAGCGTCGAGTTGGGGCTCACCGTGCTGCTGATCACGCACGAGATGGAGGTCGTCAAGGCGATCTGCGACTCAGCGGCGCTCCTCGAGGGTGGTCGAGTGATCGAGCAGGGATCACTGGTCGAATTGATCTCCACGCGCGGCTCGCGTTTGGCCGGGGACCTTTTCCCGCTCGGGCCGGTTCCGCCACACGCCGGTGACACCGTGATCGAGATCACCTTCAGCGGGGGTGCTGCGGATCGGCCTGTAATCGCACAGCTGGCCAGACACCACGGTATTGACGTGAGCATCCTCGGTGCAGCCGTCGAGACTATTGGGGGCCGTCAGGCCGGGCGCACCCGGCTGCAATTGCCGGGAAGTCTCGAGCAGAATGCTCCCGCCATCAACGACCTGGTGTCCCAGGGACTCCTCGTCGATGTTGTGGGGGAGGTGCACGCATGATCGACCCGTCGTCGCCCACGTTCTGGCCGGAGCTGTGGCAGGTACTCCTGGTCGGTACGGGTCAAACCCTGTACATGGTGGGGGTCTCGCTGGTGGTGACAATCGTCGTCGGCCTGCCTTTGGGCATCCTTCTGGTCGGGTCGGAGCGCGGTGGGCTGTTCGAGCGGCCGTTCGGTTCCCGGCTCGCTGGCCTGGTCATCAACCGGGTGCTGGACTTCATCGTCAACTTCGGACGCAGTGTGCCGTTCATCATCCTGATGATCGCCATCATTCCCTTCACCAGGCTGATCGTCGGAACGTTCATCGGCCCAACGGCCGCCATCGTTCCGCTGTCGCTCGTCGCAATCCCGTTCTTCGCCAGGATGGTGGAGATCTCGCTCAAGGAGGTGGATCACGGCCTGGTTGAGGCCGTCGACTCGCTGGGGGCGACCAAGTGGCAGATCGTGCGAAAGGTGCTGGTACCGGAGGCGCTTCCCAGTATTGTGCTCGGTCTCGCCACGACGGTGACATCGATCATCAACTTCTCGGCCATGGTGGGCACCGTTGCCGGCGGTGGCCTGGGCGATGTGGCCGTTCGATATGGATACCAGCGGTACAGCACGATCCACATGGTCGCCGTGATTGTTGTGATCTTCGTGATCGTGATGATCCTGCAGGCGATCGCGACCTATTTCGCCAGAAGACTCACCCACCAAACAACCATCAGCAACCAGAGGAAATGATGAACATCAAGAGAAAACTGATCACCACGGTGGCTGCAGTCGCAACCCTCGCATTCGGGCTGGCGGCGTGCGCGCCGGCCGCCGAAGTCGACGCGCCGACGGACGGCAGCCTGGGGACCATCAAGGTGGGCGCTCTCGAGACGCCGGCCGGTGACATCCTGAAGTTCGTCGCCGCTAACCTGGCAGCGGATGCCGGTCTCGCCATTGAATTCGTTCCATTCACCGACTACAACACCCCGAACACCGCACTGAGCTCAGGTGACGTGGATGCGAACCTGTTCCAGAATGAGACATTCCTGGCCGACTACAACCAGGCTGCGGGCGACGATCTCGTGAGCCTCGGCCAGGTGTACCTGCCCAGCGCCGCGTTCTACAGCGACAAGGTCGACTCGATCGAGGAGCTGGAGGATGGCGCGAAGATCGCCATTCCCAATGACCCGACGAATGAGGGTCGTGCGCTGAAGATCCTCGCCGCGGAGCGCCTGATCGAGACGACGGATGAGCCGACAACACTCGCCGACATCACCGCTAACCCCCACGATTTCGAATTCGTCGAAATCGAGAATGCGACCCTGCCGCAGGCTGTACCGGATGTTGACACGGCGTTCGTCACCATTTCGTTCGCTCTCCCCGCCGGACTGAGCGGTGAGGATGCGATCCTCACCGAGGATGAAGACAGCCCATACTTCAACGTTCTGGCGACCACGCCTGAACTGCAGGATGACCCCCGCGTCACCAAGCTGTTCGAGTTGTTGCACTCGGACGAGACCAAGCAGTTCCTCCTGGATACCTGGGGTGGACTGGTGGTCCCCACCGCCTAGGGGCTGATCCGCCGGCCGAGCTCTTCGAGACCTGGTCCTGACACCTGGTTTGTCGGCGAGCTCGGCAGGACAGACTGCATCGGGGCATCCGAATTCTGTAGTAATCTGAACAGGTTGCTCCGCAAGAGGCAGCATGGGTCCATGGCGCAGCCCGGTAGCGCACCTGCATGGCATGCAGGGGGTCAGGGGTTCGAATCCCCTTGGATCCACCAACGGAAGCCCCGTGATCGTTCAGATTGCGGGGCTTCTTCGTTTTCCGAAAGGCCGAGAATCCCGCTTTGGCGTACCGCTATGAATAAAGCGGTGCGGACCAACGCGAAGTCACGCGGGCGGTCCGGCCGTTTTGCGGCTGCGGAGTACCTCGGCCGCACGGGCCAGTACTACCAGTACCCGCTTCGAACTTTCATCGAGGGGTGTCGTGAGTGACCACGACACGCCGTGCTAATAAAGCTCGTTCAAGTTGACGCTCGTCACGCTGGTGTATAGCATTGCCTCACCCAGCAATTCCGTCAATGACGCCGGTTCGCGAGTTTTCCATTCGCCGGCGACGCGTCATCCATCACTCACAGGAGTCATCATGCGCGTCACCAGAACCACAGCGATGCTGTCGCTCGGCGTTGCCGGCCTGCTTCTCGCAGGCTGCAGCGCCCCCTCGGCAGAGGAACCGAAGACCAGCGAGAGCGCGGCAGAGGCGCCGCTCTTCTCCGAACTGCCCCAGGAGATCCAGGACAAGGGCGTTCTGACATTCGCAGGCGACACTCACCCGCCGTACCGCTCCGTCGCCGCCGACGGTACGGTCACGGGCATAGACCCCGACTTCCAGATCGCGCTCGAGGCAGAACTCGGCGTCGACATCGAGATCGAGGTCACGTCCGGCCTGCCGGCGATTCTCTCGGGAATGCTCTCGGGCCGCTATGACGCGTTCAACGGACCCGTGCGCTCGACCCCCGAGCGCGAGGCCGAGTTCGACGCGATCGTCTGGATGACGACGCGCAGCTCGTACGTGTTCCTCGAGAGCAACTCCAAGAAGATCCCCGACAGCGACGCTCTCTGCGGATTGCAGATCGCCGGCGTTGCGGGGTCCGTCACAGAGACCCAGGTCGCCGCGCTTAACAAGTGGTGTGCGGAGGAGGGCGAAGACCCGGCGGTGTTCGTCGGACTTGCTGACACCAACTCGACCATCCTCGCGGTGCAGTCGGAGCGCGCCGATGCATTCGCGACGACCGAGACCGCCGCCATGGATGTCGTCGACAAGACGCCAGACACGTTCAAGTACGTCACCCAGACGGATGAACAGGGCGCAGGAGTCGACCTCATGGCGATGTTCGCCCCGAAGACCAGCGGTCTCGGCCCCGTGCTCTTCAAGGCTGTCGAGAACATGTTCGCGAACGGAAGCTATGACGAGCTCATGAAGAAGTGGAACCTTGAAAGCGTGGCCCTCGCCGAGCCGGTCTTCAACCCGGCCACCAGCAAGTAACGCGAAAAGTGTCGGAGGGGCGGGTGGCAGCGGGTGCCGTCCTCCCCTCCGATTCAGTCAAGGCGCCACCGGTCACCGGTGGCGCCGTAGCCCAGCAGGAGATCACATCATGACCACAACGACAGTGGAGCAGGCGCCCAACCCCTCCACCCCGGCGGTTGACATTGCCGATGCGAGGCCACGGCTGCGGCCGGGACGCATCGCGATTGCCCTCATCATCCTGGTGGTGCTCGCCCAGGTGGCGATCTTCCTCATCACCAACGAGCGGCTGCGGTGGGATGTCGTTGGGGAGTACCTGTTCAATCCAAACGTGCTCACGGGGCTCGGCATGTCGCTGTTTCTCACGATCGTCGGCATGGTCATCGGCTCCCTTCTCGGCACCCTGTTGGCGGCTGGCCAGTTGAGCGATTTCGGCCCCATTCGCTGGGTGTGCCAGCTGTATGTTGGAATCTTTCGCGGCATCCCGCCACTCGTGCAGCTGATCTTCTGGTTCAATCTCGCGTATCTCGTGCCCCGCATCGCGATCGGAATACCGTTCGGGCCCGAGTTCTTCTCGTGGTCGTCGAACGACCTCATCACGCCTCTCGTGGCCGCGATCATCGGCCTGAGCCTGCACGAGGCCGCCTACATGGCCGAGATCGTGCGTTCGGGCATCCTGTCGGTCGATTCCGGTCAGCGCGACGCGTCGAGCGCGCTCGGATTCTCGCGCACGCAGACGTTCTGGAAGGTTGTACTGCCCCAGTCGATGCGCGTGATCATCCCGCCTACCGGTAGCCAGTTCATCGGCCTGCTCAAGGGCACATCGCTCGTGAGCGTCATCGCGATGGGCGACCTGCTGCACTCGGTGCAGACGATCTACAACCAGACGTACCAGATCGTTCCCATGCTGCTCGTCGCCATCATCTGGTACCTCGTCGTCGTCACCCTCCTGACGATGGGCCAGCGCAGACTCGAACGCTACTTCGGGCGCGGCTACGACCGCCCCGGCGTCGCGACGAAGCCCATGACCAAGTCAATCACCGTGATCGGAAGCAAAGTATGACCCCGAGTGAGAAGCCCGCGGTGCTCGACATCCGCGGAATCACGAAGCAGTTCGGCGACAATCTGGCGCTCAACGGCGTCGACCTCACCGTGAACGAGGGTGACGTCGTCGCAATCCTCGGCCCGTCAGGGTCTGGCAAGTCGACGCTCGTACGCTGTATCCACCAGCTGCAGTCGATCGACGGCGGCGCCATGTACCTCGACGGAACGCTGCTCGGATACGAAAGCGTGAAAGGCACTGTGCGCCCCCTGCCCGATCGGGCGATCGAGCGTCAGCGTCGCCAGATGGGCATGGTCTTTCAGCAGTTCAACCTGTTTCCGCACTGGACGGTGCTGCGCAATATCACCGAGGCGCCCATCAAGGTGCACGGGCAGAGCCCGGCAGAGGCACGTGAGCGTGCCATGCACCTGCTCGAGAGGGTTGGCCTCGTAGACAAGGCGGATGCGCACCCACGCCAGCTCAGCGGAGGTCAGCAGCAGCGGGTTGCGATCGCCCGCGCGGTGGCGCCCCGCCCGCGGGTGCTGCTGTTCGACGAGCCGACGAGTTCCCTCGACCCCGAACTCGTTGACGAGGTTCTCACCGTCATGAAGGACCTGGCGGAGACGGGCATCACGATGGTCGTCGTGACCCACGAGATGAACTTTGCCCGCGATGTCGCCGACCGCTGCGTCTTCATGGCGCAGGGTGTCGTCGTTGAGGAAGGCGAGGCATTCGAGTTCTTCGCCAGGCCGAAGACCGACAGGTTGCGGAGCTTTCTCTCGCGGTATTCAGAGCAGGCCGGCGGAGAAAAGACCGGCAAAGACCAGGCCGACGGAGAGCAGGGTGCGCAGTCATGACTTCACCCATCACGATCATGGCCGTCGGGGACCTCGTGCTCGACGAGCCGAACGCGCCGTTCTTCTTCGAGCCGAGCCGTGACCTGTTGCGCTCTGCCGATCTCGCGATCGGGCAGATAGAGGTGCCGCACACGTACTCGACCGAATCGGCCAGTGTAGACGTGCCCGCGCCGCCCGCCGACCCCGAGAATCTGAAAGCGGCGGCGGATGCGGGCTTCGCGATCGCGACGCTCGCAGGTAACCACGTCTACGATTGCGGCCCCCAGGGCATCGCGGAGACGATCAAGTTCAGCAATGAACTGGGCATGCTCACGACGGGCGCGGGGATGACGCTGACCGAGGCCCGCACCCCCGCCATCGTTGAGCGCGGCGGGCACCGCATCGGCGTGCTCAACTACAACTGCGTGGGGCCGAAGGAGTCGTGGGCGACGTCGAAGAAGCCCGGTGCCGCCTTCGTGAAGGTGCTCACGCACTACGAGCTCGACAGCGCGAATCCCGGAGGGCCTCCCTCGATTTATTCGTTCTGCGACCCGGCGAGCCTCGAGGCGATGCGCTCGGACATCCGTTCTCTCGCGGACGACGTCGACATCGTGATCGTGGCGCTGCACAAGGGCATCGGTCACCTGCCGGCGGAGATCGCTGCGTACGAGTATGAGGTGTCGCGCGCGGCCATCGACAGCGGGGCATCCGCCGTCATCGCCCATCACGCCCACATCATGCGCGGAATCGAAATCTACAAGGGCAAGCCGATCTTTCACGGCCTCGGCAACTTCGTGACGGTCACCATGGCGCTCTCGAGCGGTGATGATAATTCGCCGGAACGCCAGGCGTGGGCGAAGCGCCGCAAGAAGCTCTTCGGCTTCAGTCCCGACCCGACCATGCCGACGTACGCCTTCCACCCCGAAAGTCGGAACACCGCAATCGCGGTGCTGCGCTTCGATGCGAGAGGTGAGGTTTCGGCCAGCTTGATTCCGTGCTGGATCGATCAGGACGCCCGCCCCATTCCCCTCACAGACGACGCCGATGGCCGGCGGGTAGCCGACTATATCGAGGAGATCACTCGCGAGGTCGGCCTCGACACAGTCTTTCGCTGGGAAACCAACGAAGTGCGACTCGAGGCGGCCCCGGCTGCCCGTGGAACGGAGAAACGATGAACGGCTCACAACCCCTCGGGGGCAAGATCGTCATTGATCTGACCACGGCCCTGGCGGGTCCCTACGCCACGCTGTTGCTGGCCGGGCTCGGCGCTCGCGTTATCAAGGTCGAGAACCCCTCCCGCGGAGGCGACAGCTCGCGCAACAACTCGCCCTATGTGACCGCGGAGGGGTTGAGTGTCGTGCGAACGAGCGACGACGACATGTCGGTCTCGATGATGCTGCGAGGGCGCAACAAGCAGAGCATGACGCTCAATATGAAGCATCCCGACAGCAGAGCTGTCTTCTTCGACCTCGTGGCCAAGGCCGACATCGTCGTCGAGAATTACAGCGCCGGGGTCACCAAGCGACTTGGCATCGACTACGAGAGCGTGCGCGAGCTCAACCCCAAACTCGTCTACACCTCGATCAGCGGTTTCGGGGCGCAGGGGAGCCCCGGCACCGGTAAGGCCATGGACACCATCATCCAGGCCCTCAGCGGCGTCATGATGACCGCCGGCAGCCCCGGTGACGGTCCGATTCGTTTCGGGCTTCCCGTCGGGGATCTCGTGGCTCCGCTCTTCGCCGTCATCGGAACCCTCGCAGCGGTCGTGCACGCCGACAAGACCGGCGAAGGCCAGCAGGTTGATGTGTCGATGCTGGGTGCGCTCACCTCGCTCGTCGCGTGTGAACCTTTCGATGCGTTCGAGAAGATCGGCCTGCCGATGCGCACCGGCGACTTTGTTCCCCGGCTCGCACCTTTCGGTACCTTCGCCACGAGCGACGGATGGTTCGCCTTATGCGCCCCAACTGATGAGTTCGCCCACGGCGCGCTCCGAGCGATCGGACTGTCCGCGCTCGTAGGCGACCCGCGCTTCGCCCAGAGAGACGGACGTGTGGCGCATTCGTCTGAGCTTCACGCCATGATCGCCCAGTGGGCACAGCACCTCACCGTAGTCGAAGCGGTCCAGCGGCTGGAGGCGCAGGGTGTTCCTTCTGCACCGGTGCGAAGCACCGCCGATGCGGTACGGGATCCGCTCGTGCTGCAGCGCGAAGAAGTCGTTCCCCTCATCCATCCGACTTTTGGCGCGGTCGATGACCTCTACGGCACCGGGGTACCCATCCGGTTTTCGGCCAGCACAACCTCTCTGACCGAACCGGCCCCGAGCCTGGGTGAGAACACGGACACTGTGCTGGCTGAGCTCCTGGGATACAGCACGGAAAAGATCGCCAAGATACGAGGCTCAGGTGTCTTGTGAACGCGCGCGGGCTGATGGCGATGGGACATGAACGAGCGGCCGGCCGCGCTGGGGGCGCTCAGACTGCCCAACTTCTCCCTCTATTTCTTCGGACAGCTCGTCTCAAACACGGGCACGTGGTTTCAGAATCTCGCGATATCGCTGCTGGTCCTGAATGTTACGGGGAGCGCGAGCGCCTTAGCCCTCGTCACGGTTGCGCAGTTTGGCCCGATCGCACTCTTTGCAGGCATCGCGGGTAGGATTGCCGACACGCTGCGGCCCCGCACCATCCTTCTCGTAACCTCAAGCGTTGCGACGGTGGTGACGCTCGGGCTTGCGCTCGCGGTGTCGGGCGATGCCCCGTCGCTGCCCCTGATCTACGGCCTCATTGCTGTCTCCGGCGTCGTTCATGCCTTCGAGCGGGTCGCCGCGCAAGCGCTCATCTATGAGTTGGTTGGCGCGGGCATGCTGCAGAACGCCGTCGTTCTCAGCACTGTCTACGTCTCGGCTGCGCGTTCCATCGGGCCCGGCTTGGCCGGCTTCGCTTTTCTCGCCTTCGGGCCGGTCGCGTGCCTTTTGGTGAATGCGGCCACCTACCTCTGCGCTCTGATCGCCCTTCTCCTCATCCGTCCCGGCAGCCTCTTTATCCGCCCGCGGCTTACAGGGGAGAGGGTATCGACGTGGGCAACGGTCAAGCAGCTGCGGAGCAATCGGCCGCTGGCCATTCTGCTCCTCGTCAACGTCATCGTCACTATCGCGGCGATGAGCATGAACGTGACGTTGACCTCCATCGTCACTCTCAGCTTTGGCGGGGATGCCGGGGCGCTGGGAGCAGCCCACGCGCTCAACGCCGTCGGCGCAATCGCGGGCGGGCTCATCCTGGCCCGTTTTCGTATCGTCCACATTGCCACGCTCGTGCCGGCGTGTCTCGCGTTTGCCACCGTGCTGGTCGTCAATGCCGCGGCGCCGAGCCTCGTCTTCTTTCTTGTCGCCGCGCCACTATTGGGATTGGGTCTGGGTTTCTATAACGGCGTGCTTAACAGCGCGGCCCAGAATGCCGCCCCCGCACACGCGATCGGACGGGTCATGTCACTCGTCACCCTCGGCAATGTGGGGGTTGCCCCCATCGGCGCGCTCATAGCGGGGGCAGTCACCGACGCATTTTCGGGCCAGATGTCGTTGGCCTTCGGAGCTGTGGCCTGCCTGCTCTGCTCGATTCTCGTCTATGTGACAGTCGTGCGGCCACAACGAGGTCTGGGGCGGGGCGCGGCGACAGCATGAGCAGCAGTGAAGAGAGAACGAACAAGGGAGACGTCATGTCGAAAATATCAGCGGCCAGCGCGGCACTCGGTGAGCTGGTAGCGGCCTACGCCGACCGGGCCGCCCTATCCAACGGCGCGCGCCCCGTCATCGGCTATGTGGGGCAGGACGTCCCGGCCGAGTTGATACTCGCTGCGGGTGCTCGTCCGCTGCGGCTCCGCGGCAACCCCGAATGGAATACGGATGCGGCAGACCGCTACCTGGGAACCGGCCTCGATCCGGCGACGCGTTCCATCCTGGCCGGCATCTTGGCGGGTCACTTTGCTGGTCTGCGCGCCATCGTGGTCTCGAGCGATTGCGATGCCTCCCAGCGGCTCTTCTATGTGCTGCGGGAGATTCAACGGGTTGAGCCACAGACTCCGCTCCCTGCCGTCTACCTACTCGACATCCTGCACCTTCCTCGGCCCACGACCACCCGCTACAACATCGTGCGCCTTAACCAGTGTGCCGACGCGCTCGGGGAGTGGACTGGATGCCCGGTGACCGATGCCTCACTGGCCGACGCGATCAAAGAGGTCAACGAGACGAGAGACGCACAGCGAGCGGTTATGGCACTGCGCCATGCCGTGCCTGCACGGCTGACTGGTGCAGAGGCCCTGGCGATCATCGTTGCGGGTACGCGCTTGCCCGCACAGCGCTACCGCACACTCCTCCAGGCACTCGTTGACGGTGCCGAAACCCTCCCCACTCACGAGGGCACGCGAGTTTTTGTGAGCGGAAGCAACCATGACTCCGATGCTGTGTATCGGGCGATCGAAGACGGTGGTGCAGTAATCGTGAGCGAAGACCACGACTGGGGTGAACTGACTATCGGGATCAACGTCGCGGGCGATAGCCTCGACGCGCTCGCCCGGCGATACCAGAGTAATGGGCCCACCGCCCAGCGGGCCTCAGCGCAGGAGCGGGCACAGTACGCCGTGACCGCAACCACTCGTGCGGTTGCCGGTGTGCTGCTTAGCTACTCCCGCGAGAAGGACGAGGCTCCGCTCTGGGACTTCCCCGCGCAGGCGGCAGCCCTTACCATCCCGGCCCTCGCCGCGCACAGGCAGATGTACGGCCTGATCGGTAGTGAAGCGGCCGCCGCCGCTCTAGAACCCCAGACAGACAAGGACCTTGCATCATGACCAAGCCCACTGGAGACCGGCTCGAATCAGCGCGCGCGGCACTCCGGTATCAGGCGGAGTGGTTCGCGGGGGTGCAATCCCACGCGGCTTGCGGCGGTCAGGTCTCCCTGGTCAACGCCGATACACCCCACGAGATCTTGCGTGCCTTTGATGTTCCCTACGTCGTCAACCAGTGGTGGTCGTCGATCGCCGCGTCGAAGCAGGGTGCGCAGCGATACCTCGAACTGATCGCCGAGCGGGGCTACCCCCGTGACTCGGAACAGTACAACGCGATCGGCCTGGGATCGGCCTTCGACACCGACCCCCAGACTGCACCATGGGGCGGCCTGCCTCAGCCATTCCTGGTGCTGAGCGAGCTCACGGGAGACACCTCCCGCAAGGTGTTCGACATCTGGGGGGAGCAGCCGGGCACCACCTTCTATCCCCTCGAGAGCTCGTCTGAGAACGCGATGGAAGGCCAGTGGTGGGAGGAATTGCCCCACGAGTGGGAGCGCCTCATCGGCACCGAACGAATCGACCTCATGGTCGGTGAAATCGAGGGGCTCATCGAACTCCTTGAGAAGGAGACCGGCCGCTCGATGGACTGGGGTCGGCTGGCCGAGATTATGGCGCTGGGAAATGAGCAGGCGGAGTGGAACAAACGCACCCGCAACCTGATCGCGGCAACTACACCGTGTCCCATCAGCGTCAACGACAGCATCCCGGCCGTGATGGTGCCGCAGTGGCACCGCGGGACTGAATGGGGGCGGGATGCTGCCAAGTCGCTGTTCGAGGAGGTAGAACAGCGAGTCGCCGAGGGGCGCTCGCTCGCGGAGCCGGAGAGAGCCCGCTTGATGTGGATCGGGCGCGGGTTGTGGTTCGACCTCAACTTCTACCGGCACTTCGAGCAGGAACATGGCGCGGTCTTCGTCTGGTCGATGTATTTGGCGATAGCTGCCGACGGTTACGCGCGCTACGGTGATGACCCGCTGCGGGCGCTTGCCTCCCGGTTCGTGGGCTTTCACGAGCACCTCTACGTTCCGCCGATGTCTGCCGAGTGGTACGTCAATGAGGCGCGGCGTCACGGCGTCGACGGGGTCGTGCATCTGGTTTCGGACGACCCACGGGGAAACTGGGCGACCACGCGTGCGTTGGAGGCGGCGGGTATCCCCGTCATCGAGGTGCACGCTGACAACGCAGACAGCAGCAGCTACGACGTGGATGAGTTCCGCGGCACCGTGGCGCGGTGGCTCCAGGAGCGCGTGCTCTGAGCGGTACTCTACGGGGAATCGTATAATGAAGGCAGGGTGTCAAATGAGTGAAGAGCTTGCGCTATCGGCTGGCTCGCGGCTACCGCGGGCGCATTCCGGCGCTGAGCCGCAACATCTCCTGATCACTCTGCTGGGCGATTATTGGACGGGGCAGAAGGCGCTGATTCCTTCGACCGCCCTCGTTGAGTTGCTGGCCGAGTTTGGCGCCTCCGAGAGCAGCGCGAGGCAGGCAATGCGGCGGCTCGCGGCACGGGGACTCCTGGTGCACGAGAAGATCGGGCGTGCCACCTACTACGGTGTGCCGCCGCGGATTACCGAGGCGACCTCAACGCGTCTGGTTCGTGCCATGGGCTTCGGCAGTGGATTCGTCGAATGGGACGAGAAGTGGACCGTCGTATCGTTTTCGGTCCCCGAGCGAGATCGGGATGTGCGTCGCTTGCTGCGAAACGGACTCCGTACCCTGAAATTTGGCCTACTCAACGACGCGATCTGGATTTCACCACATGATCGTGCCGTGCAAGCAGAAGGGTTGCTCGACCGTCTGGGGGTTGAGTCGGCCGCGGTGATGCGGGCGGAACTATTACCACGACGCGGCGAGGCTTACTCGTTTGGGGATGTGTTCGAGTTGTCGACTCTGGCCACCGCGTACCGCGAGTTTATTGAGCGGCACGAGCACACCATCGAGTGGGCACGTTCGGGTCGGATGGCGGCCTCTGAGGCGTTAGTACTGCGCACTACCCTAATGAGCGAGTGGCTCTCATTTCGCGTCGAAGACCCAGAGCTGCCACTGTCGCTCTTGCCCGAAGACTGGCCGAGGGAGCACGCGAGATCGGTCTTCATCCAGATTTATGACCATCTGGGGGAGACAGCTGAGATACGTTTTCGGAAGATTATCGCGGCGGTCGATCCGGAGCTAGCCAGGCTCGCCACGCATCACACTTCCCGTGACACCACGAAAGTGGTTGGTTGAGCGAAGGGTGGTTTTTTCGTTGCCTCACCCTCGACAATAGGTGAGGAGTCGAACCAGCCTGGGGCGATAGCTCGTCCGATCTATTATCAGACCAAGCGCGAGGCCCGGTGGTCACGCCGCTGTTACCCGGAGGGGCACTGCCTGGGCGCCGACTTCGGGCATGCGCGTAGTTTCTATCTCTCCCGCGAGTTCAATGGAGGTGGTGCGGGCGAGCAGCTCCTCCAGGCCGATGCGCAGGCTGAGGCGAGCGAGGGCCATGCCGACACAGCGGTGGCGGCCCCGGCCGAAGCCGAGGTGCTGCATGATGTTCTCGCGGTCGAGGATGAACTCGTCGGGGTTGGGGAACATGCGCTCGTCGCGATTGGCCGAAGCGTAAACCAGCGTGACCGGTTCGCCAGGGTTGATCGTGCGCCCGTGCAACTCGACAGGCTCGCTCACGGTGCGGGCGAAGCCGCGGTAGGGCGTGTACAGCCGCACGAATTCCTCGATCGCCGCCGGGAGGAGATGCGGATTCGCGCGAAGACGGTCCTGCAGCTCGGGGTCACGCGCGAGGTGGATGCAGATGCCGCCGAAGAGGATGGGCGGTGCGACCATGCCCACTACGAGCGATTGACGCAGTGCTCCCACCACAAGCTCTTCCTCGAGCGGCTCGCCATCGACTCGCTCGCTCAAGAGAGAGCTCGCAGGGTCTAGCTCCGGGTCACGAGGGTTTGCTTTGCGGTCGGCGACGAGAGCGCGGGCCATGTCATACATTTCGTTGCTCTTGGAGGTGACGAGTTCGCCGTCTTGTTTGCGCCAAGCGTCCACCCAGGTACTGGCAACGTCGGCCAGCTTGTAGACGTCCGGGATGTCGAGGTTGAGCCACTCGGCTGCGGTAAACGCGGGGTAGATCGTGCCGAAGCCTTGGCAGATGTCGCTCGTGCCGGCGTCGATGAACGGAGTGATCTCGCGGGCTGCGTGTTCGCGCAGGCGTGGCGCGATTCGCTCCAGCCGCGAATGATGAAGCGTGCGGTCGAGTGCGCGGCGAAAGGGGTTATGCGCGGGGGCATCGAAGTTGAGCGGTGGCCGCCGGATGCCACGGGGGTCGCTCGGTACGACGGCCTTGACCGAGGAGATGAAGAGCTCGGAATCCTTGGCCGCGGCCGCGACATCATCGAAGCCGGTGAGTGCCCAGAAACCGCCATACTCGTTGGAGTGGGCAACTGGGCACTTCGAGCGCATCTCTCGGTACATCTCGTGCGGGCTGTCGAAGGTCTCGGGGGCACGAGCATCGAAGTCGTCGCTGCGTTCGTGATCCTGACGGGGTGCGTTCATGGAGTCCTCCGAGCTAGCGCACAGATCGTGGTGTTGGCGAAGCGTCTTTTGGGGTGATTGACGGTCAGGATATTCAGGCGCGGACGAAGTCAACAGGCATAGAGCGGGTGCCCCATTCGGCCCATATAGCCATTTCGGGGTCGCCTCCCGCGGTGAAGCTGGTGCTGCGGGCGAGGGCTTCTTCGAGGGTGATGCGCATCATCATGCGGGCGAGGGGCGCGCCGGGGCAGCTGTGGGTGCCGCGGCCGAAGGAGATGTGTTTGGCAATGTTGGGGCGGTTGAGTAGGAATTCCTCGCCCTGGGGAAAGACGGATTCGTCGCGGTTGGCGGAGGTATAGACCAGTGCGATGGGGTCGTCTTTGCGGATGAGTTGGCCGCCGAGCATGACGTCTTCTCGGGCGGTGCGGGCCATGCCGCGGTAGGGGGAGTAGAGGCGCAGGAACTCTTCGATGGCGGCAGGGATGAGGGAGGGGTCGTCGCGGAGCTGGTCCTGGAGTTGTGGGTCTCGACTGAGATGAACGAACATGTTGCCAATGAAGACGCTGGGGGCGACCATGCCGGTAACGATGAGTTGTCTCACGCAGCCGAGGATCATGGCCTCGGGGAGAGGCTGTCCGTCGGGGCGGGCTGCAAGGAGGGCGGCGGTGAGGTCCTCTTCCGGGTCATAGCGGCCGGCGACGCGGTCATCGATGATCGTTTGGGCGATCTCATAGAGCTTGGCGCTGAGGCTCTTGACGACGTCGTGGTCGAGAATCTGGATGGCGTCGACGTAGGTGCCGGTGACCGACTTGATCAGTTCGGATGTTTCGACATCCAGGTTGAAGAAGTCGGCGAAGACATAGGCGGGGAAGCGGTGGGCGTATTGCATGCACACATCGACCCAGCCGGCTCCCATCAGGGGATCGAGAAGGGCCGCGGCGGAACTACGCACGCTCTCCTCGAGGGCTCTCATCCTGGGTGGGGTAAAGGCCTTGTTGATGACACGGCGGTACTCGTTGTGCTCTGGCGGGTCGAGGTGGAGGGGTGGGCGCACGCCAGTGAAGGTGAACTTGGGAATCGCGTTCTGCTTTGAGGTGGTGAAATGATCGATGTCAGTGATGACACTGAGCACCTCGTCGTAGCCGAGGGCGGCCCAGAACCCACCATATTCCTGACTGCGGGCCACCGGGCATTTCGCGCGGAGCTCGTGAAACTCCTCATGGGCGCTCGTGAATGTCTCGTCGGCTCGTACCGGGTCAAAGTCGTGATCGGCACGCCGACCCTCTTCTGTCACGTCGTCGGCAGCGGCGGCGGAAAATGGACAGGTCACAGTGGACTCCCTCGTGGCGGATATTGTGTGCGGTGGCGGTGGCGGTGGCGGTGGCGGCCAGGTCGGGTTGGCCGGATCTCGAGTGAGGCCCGGCCAACCCTGGCGTGGGTCTAGCCGACGCCGAGGAGGGTGTTGATTGTGGTCTTGACCTTATCGGCGATCGGGGTCGGACGCACCCAGCCGTCGACCATGTTCTTGCCGTAAGGCGAAGAGGCTCCCGACTCCTCCGAGAGCACGTCGCTGCCTTCCTTCGTCAAAACGTAGTGCGCGAAGAGCTTTGCGGCATTCGGGTGAGGGCTGTCGGCGGAGAGACCGAGGGCGATCTCGGGACCGGTTGTCGGCCCGAGCAGGGCGGCCTCAACGGGGGCGCCCGATGCCTTGAGCGTCTCAACGATGGCCAACACGCCGGGGTGCGCGAGGTCGCCCTCGCCGGCCGCGACACCTTGAGTGGTATTGACGGCGCTATTCATCCAAGTGGGCTTGTTGTCGGCGATCCCGGAGAGAAAATCCTCGCCATAGGTGTCGAGCATGAGCGACCAGAATGCGAGGTTCGCAGGCGAACTGGCCGGCTCGGCAAAGAGAAGCTTGCCCTCGTACTTGGGCTTCGCGTACTCCTCCCAGCTGGTCGGCTCGGTCGTGACATTGTCGGTGTTGTAAACGAGCTGTGTCGGAACCATGCTGACGATGGCGGTCGCACCATCGTTCTCGATGTATTCGCTGGGGAAGTCGGCCGGGAACCCAGGAATCTCTGCATCCGTCAACGAGGTGAGCCAACCCTTATCAAGGGCGTCCGCGAAGAAGGGGGAGTGGGTCAGCAGGATCGCGTCGGCAACGATTGCCCCGGCGGAGGCCTCGGAAGAGTAGCGTTGCGAGAGGTCGGATGAGACGAGACGCAGCGTGTTGACGGCGATGCCGTACTTCTCGGTAAACGCCGAGCCGAGCGCACGAAGGACCCGCTCGTCGGGGATGCCGTAGAGGGTTAGCGTACCTTCGGCCTTGGCCGCGTCGATGAGTTCCTGCAGCGCTGGGTCGTCATTGCTCGTGGTGTCCCCGGATGTTGGCGAGTCGGGGGTGCCAGCGCTGCACCCGCCGAGCATGAGTGCCGCAGCGATGAATCCTGCGGCTAGTGCTGATTTGCGGATCTTCATTGATTGCCTCCTTGTGTGATGATTTGGCTGTTACTGGGTGGTCGGGGTGAAGGGAAGGGTGAAGCGCATCAGGTCTTGGCCCAGGATGACCGTTCCGTCGTAGTGGCGGCGGATCGGTCCGAGCCAGTCGGATTCGTCGAAGCCGATGCCAGGAACCTTGTGGCTCAGCACCAGTGCGGCCGACTTCGACGAGGCAGCAACCTCGCCGATGTCGTAGATGCTGGTGTGCGAGTTGAGAAGGTGGGCCTTGAGTTTGTCCCAGTCAGTGTTCATGCGCATCTCGGCGAGGGGCCTGATGAGGTCGGGATGGATGACCTCGTGAATCAACAGATCGGCGTGCTGAGCAAGTGCGATCAGGTTGCGGCTGGGGGCGGTGTCGCCCGAGACCACTACTGAATAGCCTTCAGGGGAGTCGAGTCGGTACCCGAGCGCGGGAAACACCGGGGGGTGGTCGACGAGGGTGGTGCTCAGCCGGAGGCCGCCCAGCTCGATCCCCGATTCGCTGCCATCGAGCTCGGTTACCTCGATGAGGTTCCGGAGGTCATGCCGACCCTCGTCGGCGATGCGAATCTCGATGTCGTAGCTATTGGCTTCGATGCTGTGCTCGGTGAGGTGCCGCAGCGGTCTGGGGCCGTAGACCCGGAGTGGGGTCGACTTGCCGTGCGCCCAGGCCGCCATGACCACGCTGCCGAGACTCACATTGTGGTCGGAGTGGTGGTGAGTGATAAGGATATCGGTGAGGTCTGAAGGGTCGATGCCTGCCCTCATGAGCTGCTGCGGCACCCCTTGACCGGCGTCGATCAGTACGACGCGGTCGCCGTGAATGACGACCTGCCCCGGACCGCAATGAGTGCCCGAGAGCCGAGGGCCCCCCTTCGTTCCGAGCAGGATCACCTCCACGTCAGCCTACCTTCGTCGTGATGCCGAATTTGGACTTGTGTCGGGTGTAGGCCAGCACCAGGGTCAACACCGTGCCCGTGATGATCACAAGCACCGTCGAGAGCGAGGCGAGCAGCGCATACGAGCCGCCGTTGAATACTTCCAGGATGCGGAACCCGACGACCGGGTTGCCGGTGCCCGCGAGGATCGCCGAGGCCGTGAGGTCTCCGACCATGCGGATGAAGAGCAGGGCCCACCCCGCCACGAGGCCGGGGATCATGAGAGGCAACTGAATGCGGTAGAAGGTGCGGAAAGGGTTTGCCCCTGACACTGCGGACGCCTCGGGCAGCTCCTTGCCCACCCCGCTGACCGCGGCATCCGCTGCAATGGATGCTTGGGGTAGATAGAGGGCGAGGTAGCCGATCAGCAGGATCAACAGGGTGCCCGAGAGGTGGAAGGGGGCGGCAGCGAGGAGGAGCAGTATCCCGACCGCGATCACCATGTTCGAGACGGCCGCGGGCATCTTGATGCCCAGGTCGAGCATGCGGGCGAACGCAGTGCGCTTGCGTGCGACATAGAGCGCGACGAGTGCGGCTGCGACGATTCCGATGAGCCCGCCCCCGATGCCCAGACCCAGACTGTTGATGAGCGCCTGCCGGGTGAGGAAGTCGTCGATAACGGCAACCCGGAGGGCGTCGAAGCTGAGGCTGTCCCAACCAATCTTGGGCGTCCAGTATCCGTTGAGGGAGACCAGTACGAGAGCGAGCATCGGCAGCAGCGTCGAGGTTATGACGTAACCGAGCATGACCAGGCGCAGGGGCCACTTCCAGCCGCCGAGCCTGGTCGTCACCGAGCGGGAGCCTTTGCCACTCATTGTCGCGAAGCGGCCCTTGCGCAAGATGCGCACCTGGAGCATGTAGGCGAAGCCCACGAAGAGCACCACGAATCCGCTCAGCCCGACAGCGACATCGGTGTCGGGCGGGTAAGTGAAGGTGAGGAGCTTCACGATTCGTACCGAGAGCACATCGATACCGGCAGGCGTGCCGATGATGGATGGGATTGAGAACATGCCGAAGCCGAACCAGACGCACAGCAGGAGTCCGGCTCCGATGCCGGGTGCCACGGCAGGGAGAGTCACCTTGAAGAGGGTGCGCAGCGCGCCGGCACCGCTCAGACGGGAGGCTTCCTCGAGGCTCGCATCGAAGTTACGCAGGCTTGCCGCTGCGTTCATATAGATGAAGGGCACCGCGTAGAACGCGAAGACCATGATGAGGCCGTACCACGAGTTGATATCGAAGGGCCCGGTCTCAAGATGGATGCCGAAGAAGCCGAGCACCTCGCGGCCCCAGGCGTTGAGCAGTCCGGCGCGAGGCGCGAGGAGCATTGTCCAGCCCACAGCGCCGGCGACGGGGGGCAACAGAAACGGCAATAGGGGGAGAGCGTCGCTGAGGGGGCCCATTCGAGCGTCTGTCCGCTCATTCAGCCAGGCGAGGCCGACACCGATCACCAGTGCCACGATGGTGCTGCCGGCAACCACGATGAGGGTGTTGAGAATGAGCGAGCCGAGGTCTGGCAACGCGAGGGTGCGCATGATCGGCTCGATGGTGAAGGCGCCTCCGACCCAGAACATGCCAATGAGAACCCGGCCCAGTGGGATCACAACGATGCCTACGAGAAGAAGCCCGATAACAATCGTCACCGTGTCGAAGAGGCTGAACGATTTTCCGCGCCAGCGCGGTCCACGCCGCGCCGGTTTCCGCGGCGGCGTGGTCAGCATCGAGGGCGACGCCGGAGTCGAGACGGTATGTGTCATCGGATCGGGTCCGGCACAGCGGGCGTGGCATCGTGAGCCGGCAAGACCCGGATATCCTCGGCGGGAACTCCCACCCAGCTCTCGGTTTTAGGCGCGAAGTTCTCGTAGCGGGGGCTCCACAGTCGTGCCTTCATGTCGCCGGAGTGCACGAGGTATTCGGTGTGGGACCCTACAAACATCGAGGCCTCGACCGTGACCTGCCACCGGTTGGCGATGGAGGGCTCGGTGGTGCTCAGCGTTCCCTGTTCAGGGCGCCAGAGGGCGACGGCTTGATCGCCGACACGAAGCCCGGCACTGAGATCGTTTGAGCTCAGCCGTCCGTGCGCGGTGTCGAGCACCAGGTGGCTGGAGCCGATCTCGGCGACGACCCCCTCAACTTCGTTGATAGCTCCGATGAACTTGGCGACGTACCGTGTGGCGGGCTTGGCGTAGATCTCCTGGGGAGTGCCGAACTGGGCGATGCGACCCGCGTCGACGACAGCGATGCGCGTGGCCAGCTCCATGGCTTCTGTCTGATCGTGCGTCACGAAGAGAGCCGAGAATCCGAGCTCTCGCTGCATTGAAACGAGCTCGAGGCGCAGTTGCTCGCGCACTTTCGCATCGACATTGGAGAGCGGCTCGTCAAAGAGAATGAGTTCATCGTTGTTGACGAGGGCGCGCGCGAGAGCCACGCGTTGCTGCTGGCCGCCACTCATCTGGCCGGGGTACTGCGCCTCAAGCTCGGGAATACCCACCTGGGTGAGTGCGGCGCGCACCCGACGGGCCACCTCTTCCTTCGAGATGCGGCGTCCCTTTCGGCTGTAGAGCGGGTACGCGATGTTCTTGAAAACCGTCATGTGTGGCCACAGAGCGTATGACTGGAAGATCATGCTGATGCCACGGCGTTCCGGTGGCTCTGCGATGCCGCGCTCGTGATCGAAGCAAGTGCGGCCGGAGATGTCGATCTGGCCTTCGTCGGGAGTTTCGAGTCCCGCGATGGCGCGGAGCAGTGTCGTCTTTCCGCAGCCGCTGGGGCCGAGAAGCACGATGAACTCGCCCGGGCTCACCTGAAACGAGACGTTGTCGATCGCCGTGACGATGGTGCCGTCTTCGCGTTTGAAGTGCTTGCGCAACCGGCTGACCTCGACGACGGGGGGAAGCGTCGCGTCGGCCGGGTTGGAACCAGCCGAGCCGGAGTGTGCCTTCGTTGCCGTGCGGATCATGCTGCTTCTCCGCGCCCTGACGCGATGAACCCGGGGTTCGATGCGGTGCCGCTCAAATCTGATGCGGTGTGCACGAGTGGGACGTGAAGGGACATGTCGTGTATCTCCATTGATAGGCGCCGTGCGGGTGGTGCGTTCCCCGCGAAAGCAAATCACTGGGCTTCACGAAGAGTAACGACCGTTCATCTGATAGTCAACTAACTAGCATTCGTGATGCTGCACGAATCGGCGGTAACGGATGACGCGATGCCCGGCATGTTCGTGTTTCAGCGAAGCGTTTAGTAGCACCTCGCGTTCTAGGCGGGCTCAATCTCGATATGCTCTGTTCGTGCTAATCGAAGATGATGTGCAGGATCACTCGGGCTCCACCATGGGAGAAACAGGGGCCATGTCGGCAAATGGACAGCATCCTCAGCATCTGCTTCTCACCCTGCTCGGCGACTACTGGATCGCGGACGGAGCGGTGGTTCCATCGGGAGCGTTGGTCGATCTCCTCGGTGAATTTGGAGTCAGCACTGCTAGCGCCCGTGCCGCGTTGAGTCGACTATCTGCGCGCGGCATGCTCCTGTCGACGAAGTCAGGGCGAAGAACTTTCTACGAGCTGACCCCTCATGCTCGCCAGATGTTGATCACCGGACTGGACCGCATTCTGTCGTTCGGCACCGAGCCACGTGAGTGGGATGGGCAGTGGACCTACGTGGCGTTCTCTGTGCCGGAGAATCAGCGCAGCATCCGGCACCAACTTCGGATTCGCTTGCGCTGGCTTGGCTTTGCTCCCCTATACGACGGACTCTGGGTTTCGGCCCGTCCGCTCGCCAATGAGGTCAAGGCAGTTCTCGACAAGATGCAGGTATCTGCTGCGACAGTACTGGTGGGCCGTGATTGCGCCACGGGCACAGAGTATGGTCATCCGATTGACGCGTGGGATCTGACGGAAGTGCGCAAACGGTATCGGCAGTTCATCGAGCGAATCGAGCCGATTAGACAACGTCTCTCTGCCGGGACTGTTTCGCCGGCCGAGGCATTGCTCGCGCGAACCCGCGTGATGGACGAATGGCGCACGATGCCGAGCATCGACCCCGAGCTTCCGCAGTCCCTCCTGCCAGAGGAGTGGCCTCGGGATGATGCCCGCCGCATCTTTACGAGCGTCTACGACGGCCTCGGGGAGTCAGCGATGGTGCGTGTGCGGCAGATCGTGGCGGCACACTCACCCGAGCTCGCCGACAGTGTCAGCATGCACGTTAGTTCGGTCTCGAGTCGCGTGTAAATGAATCACCGGGTTAGGGAGACGATTTCGTTCCCCCTCACTCGCTGGGCCACAATCGAGCCACCGCGCCGTTTGGAGGATTTCCACATCTGTGGGTCACGTCCCGTGAAGTGGTGTAAATCTCGGCTGGTGAGCGGCGGGGAATCCTTCAACGCCGGTGGACCTCCTGCAGTTCCTCGCCACCTGCCACTGAGGCGAAGGTGTGGAGTTGGGTGGCGATGAATCCGTCAACGCCGATTGGCCTGCTGCGACACCTCGCTACTGACGATCACGCGTGGGTGCGGCACTGGGTGGCAAGATGAATGCCAGCGTGAGCCAGGCTGAAGAGTGTCTGCGGCCGGCCTTCCGCGGCCGGGACTCGCCGGAGGATACGACGTTGTGACTGTTGCAGTCGGAATCGGTGCCTTCATTGTGTCGTTGCTTATCAGCTACGAGCTGTTCGAGGGCTAAGAGACTTGCCTTCGTGATCGCCGAACCGTTCGAGCAGCCGGTCAGCATCGGCCGCAATGCTTCGGCGCATGTTCACAGGTCCGGTCATCTTGACCGCCTGGCTGTACGGGACCAACGGCATAGCGCTCGGCTCGCTCATCGGGGTCCTGCTGTACGTGTGCCAGATCGACGCCCCGTTCGACACCGTCCTGCTCTGGCTCGAATCGCTGCAAAGCGGCATCGCATCCTTTGCCCGCGTCGAAGGCCTCGCCGCCGCAGGCATCACGACCTCAACACAGGCGACCGAAACACCATCCGGATCAGGCGTCACCGCCATGAGCGTCTCCTTCGCCTATGAACACGGACCAACCGTGCTCCACGGGATCGACATCGACATCCAACCCGGCGAGAACCTCGTCATCGTCGGAGCCTCCGGTGCAGGGAAGTCGACCCCTCGCCCGTCTCCTGGTCGGCTTCGAAGAACCAACCACCGGCTCGGTCACCCTCGGCGGCATCGAAGCGTCCACTCTCCCCGCCGAAATCCGCCGCTCCCACGTCGCGCTCGTCACCCAGGAACAGCACCTCTTCCACGACACCATCCGCACCAACCTTCTCCTCGCCCAACCGACCGCCACCGGTGACGAACTCCACGAAGCGATAAGCGCTGTCGGGGCGCACTGGCTGGGCAACCTTCCCGACGGCCTCGACACGATCGTCGGCGCAGACAATGAGCTCTCGGGCGCGCATGCACAACAACTCGCACTCGCTCGCGTGCTCCTCGCCAACCCGCAGACCGTCGTACTCGACGAAGCGACATCCCTCCTCACCCCCGGATCCGCAAGCGACATCGAACGATCGCTGCGGTCAGTGCTGAAGGGCCGCACCGTGATCACCATCGCACACCGGCTCTCCACCGCACAGGACGCGGATCGCATCGCCGTCATGGACAAAGGCAGGATCCGCGAACTCGGCGGCCACGACGAACTCCTGCACCGAAACGGACGGTACGCGCAACTCTGGCGTGCCTGGCAGGCGGGTCTGCCTTAGTCTTCCTGGTTCCGCGGTCCCAACTAGTTACCACCAGTCCAAGAACCGAGAGATCACAGCATATTGATGCCCCGGTCGCATCGTCTGTCGGTGCAATGGGATACACGGGCGGGTTGCCGCGCACATATTGGGCATGACTGTAGTCCTCGATCTAGCGGCCCCTGACCTTGCCCTCGTTGCCGAGGCAGCGCCCGAACCGTTCCAGTTCGCCTGGGCGCAGAACTTCGATGGCTCCCGTGAATGGCCGCTCCGGTCGTGGGCGCAAATGGATCACCTCGCGGCAGGTCTCGGGCGCAGCTGGGAGACGGCGTTCCTGATCGTCCGCAACACCAGTGTGCCCCGCACCGCTCAGCTGTTCGGCTCCGCAGCCGAATGCGTTGTTGAGCTTCTCGACGGGTGGAACGTGTCGAGAGCCGGCCAGGTCGGCGGGGCAAGCCTGTCACGCTCATAGGCGCTCACAACCTCACCGTCAGAGCCACCGAGTCTGAACACCCTCCTGCGACTCTTCCTCACCGGGGAGCTGGGCACTGCGTCGGTACTTGAGACCAACAACAACGCGAAACAACGCGAAATCAGGCTGAGCCGCACCGGACGCTAACCGCCGCAAACGACAATGAACACGGGCTCTTCAGCCCGAATTGCCCCGGTTTTCGAACTAAAGACGTCCAACAGGGGGTCAGGGGTTCGAATCCCCTTGGATCCACCAAACAAGGAATGGCTCGGCACGGAGTGTCGGGCCATTCTTCATTTAATGTGTCAGTGATTCGAGGAGGAGTGAGGGCGGAGCCCGATCGACGGAGTCCCCTTGGATCCACCGCGGATGCCCCGTAATCTTTGAGATTGCGGGGCTTTTTCGTTCGCCAAGAACGGCCCTGACTCACGGCAGCGGACTTTCAACGGTTGTGCGCTGCCCCCAGTCGAGGTGGTGGTCATAGATCTCGCGGGAGCTCTTGGTGTCTGCGGTAGCCCGCAACACCACCGGCAGGATCGCGTCGCGCAGCCTGCGGCCGAGGGGTCCGGGAGCCTTGTTGTTGTTGATTCGCGCTGCCGCCTTGACCATCTTCTCGACGCGCGGACGCCGGACCCGCTCGAACGTGGCGAAAGCCTTCTGGGGCGACTCTTCGTCCCGAAGGGTCTTGGCCAGCACGACGGCGTCTTCGATCGAGAGCGAAGCACCCTGTCCGGAGGTGGGGGATGGCGCGTGGGCTGCATCGCCGAGCACGATCATCCGGTCGGAGTGCCACCGGGGCAGCGACGGAAGCGTGTGAATAGCCGTCATCGGGGCGAACCCGTCGGTTGCCTCGATCAGTTGGAGTGCCGGTCCGGCATCATCGCGAAAGAGACCAGTGAATCGGCTCCGCCAATCGTCCGTGCTGATCGACTCCAGTTCACCGCGTGTCGGCTCGCGTCGTTGCGGAACATTGACGAACCACCAGACTTCGCCGTCTGGTGCCGTGGCGTAGCCGAAGAAAGCCCGCTTGCCGAAGATCATTTCGTAGCTTCCCGGCGCGGCCGATACTTTGACGCCGCGCGCGTACCCGCCGGTGGTGAGTAGTCCGCTGTAAGACGGTTTCGGCGCATCCGGGTCGATGATTCGTCTGACTGTCGAGTGGATGCCGTCAGCGCCGATAAGGATATCGGCCTCCTCCAGTGTGCCGTCGGCGAATTCTGCTCGCACACCATCCCGGGTGACGTGAGCGGCTATAAGTCGTTTGCCATGCCGAATCACGATGCCCCGACCCAGTGCTTCGTCATTCAACGCTCGGCCGAGGGCTTCCCGCTGCACGGTTCGGCTGATTGTGTCGTCCGCCAGCCTCCCGCCCGTCGGTGCGACCCCGAGCGCCATTCCGGTGTGGGAGCGGAGTGTGATCGCGGGCGTCGGGAAGCCGACCGCCGCGGGGCGGGAGTCTGCGTCTATGGCGCGGAGAGCGTCGATGCCGTTGGTCGCGAGCGTGAGCATGATTCCGCGCTCCGCTGCGGTTTCCTGCCGCGCCTCGAAGACCGTCGCCCGGATGCCGGCCTTCTGCAGGGCGATCGCAGTGGCCGGGCCGGCGATCCCGCCTCCGATTATGAGTGCGGTTCGCACCTGGGTCATGTTGCATTCCTTTCCTGAATGTCCGGATCGATCAGCGGCACTTCCCCGGACGACGCCCACTCGGGGCTGGCGATCTTCTGGATCAGGGAGCCGATGAACTCGCTCTCGGCCTTGAGCAGGGCAATGCGATACTCGTCCTCGACCAGGAAGATCGGATGCACGCCGCCAGCGACGGTAGCTGCGATCTGCTCAGCAAGCGCCGCCGCTTCGGCCTTATTCCCTGCCTGTCGGCGGCGCAGCGAGGTGACGGCGTCATCCACCTCCAGAATCGCCACGAGGGAGAGCGCGGCAGCCAGCGATGGGTACTCGGCTGGAGGGTTCTCGATGAGGTCGCGCAACCAGGTTCGAGTTTCGACACGACCGGCATCCGTCAGTTCGTACATCGTGTGCTCCGGGAGGTTGCCGGTACGACCAGTACCGGCTGGCACGATGAACTCCGCATTGAGCAACTGCTTCACCACGCCGTACAAAGCCCCGTAGCTCAGTTTGAACGCCTTTGCCGCGTCATTGTCCTTCAGCTGCCGATACAGCTCGTAGGCGTGCATTGGGCGCTGCGTGAGATAAGACAGCACCGCAAGGCCGAGGACGTTCTTGCGCGCTGAGGAACTGGGATTCGCCATGGAGCCAGAATAGTCAGCGAAAACTAGTTTTACAAGATTAGTTCTCGAATGATGTGCCCCGACCGGGCTATCATCGTCGGCACGACGGGTTAGGAGTTCGGATGCCGTTCATTGACGAGGGTGGCGAACCGCTCAGGGTGATTCCGCTGACGCAGGCACCTGCCACCGGCCACTACTTCCAATTGGTTCGACCGATCGGGTTCCGCGAGGTCGACTCCAGCGAGACCCATTGGGTTCCCGCACACATCCCGGCCACCCACCCTGGGCAGGGCAATCGCACGGACCTGGCATCCGTTCCCTGGCTGTTTCGCGCCTTCATTGCGTCGTATGGCCGCCAGAGCGCTCCCGCCATCATGCATGACCATCGCCGTGGGGTGACCAGCCGGCTGGGGTCGGCGGATGCGTTCTCGCATGCGGAAGAAGATGATCGCCTGTTCCGGGTGGGGTTGCGCCATCAGAAGGTTCCGCTGCTCCGCTCCTGGCTGATGTGGGCGACGGTCTCGGTGGAGGCTTATTTGCTCTATGCCCGGTCCCGCGCCTGTGCATTGATTCTGCAGGCCGTTCTCGGGCTCGCCGTCATCTACGCTTCCGTCGTGCTGTCGTTCGGCTCACCGCTCTGGCTGCTCGGCGTTGCGCTGCCGGCGATCGCAGCCATCGCCTGGGGTCGCCGTTACGTTCTCCTGCTCTGGTTGAGCTACGGTTTCGCCCTGCTGGCGCCCCTGGTGCTGCTCCAGCTCTGCTCACTTGCACCGTACTGGCTGGCCGAACTGCTGGTTCGCGAAGTCATCGACCGTCCGTTCATAGACCCGGAGCCCGGGCCTGTCGCGGTGCCGTTCGGACGCGCGCCCTGAGCGACAGGTACAGGGTTCGGAGAGCGCTAGAAGTCGGCTTTCGTAGCCGGTCAACTTTTGAGTATTGCCCCCGTTCGGGGGGTGGGGCTATCATCGCCTCACCTGATTCATGAACCGGCCGGAAACGGCCGTGTTCACTTGGCGACCGCCACGCTTCCCTTAGGACGGTACCGAGTGCCCTGAACCGATGGCCCAGCCCTCTCGGTTTCGTCTTACCCCACAGAAGGGCACGGAAATGAAGAAACTACTAGCGGCAAGTGCCATTGCCTGTATCGCGACCGTCGGCATCAGCGCGCCTGTCGCCGCAAGCCCAGAATCCGCGAGTATGAACCACGAAACATATTGGGAGACATCCACAACTGACTGCACGAAAGTGGAGTTCGCAGACGGTGTCACGTCATTCTCGCTGCCTTCTCAGTATGGCCTGACCTACACGATGCTGGTATTGAAGGCGGGCAGCGGCGATTCCGCCAACGATGTCATTGGATGGCCGGCTTCCGATTACGACTACTACCACCAAACCGGTAAGGGGCTCAGTCACGCCATTTACTGCACCATGGAGGAACCGCCTAGCTGAGCCTGCGTCGTCGTCCACAACCATGAGGACCCGGCCACGGGTGTTGCAGTTGCACCCGTGAATGCCGGGCCCCGCGGTTCCTGTGGCCCGTCCATAGGACTCTCAGGCACGGGAGAAAGACTTCGGCATGGACGAATTCGAGGCCAGCCGCAATGTGATGGTCGAGACCCAATTGGCTGCCCGTGGCATCCGCGACCGTCGGGTGCTGGAAGCCATGCGCACGGTTCCCCGCCACCTCTTCGTGCCGCCTGACCAGACGGACTACGCGTACGACGACCGCCCCCTGCCGATCGGGAGCGGACAGACCATCTCGCAGCCGTACATCGTGGCGTTCATGGCCGAGCAGGCTCGGATTGGCCCGGATGCGCGCGTGCTCGAGATTGGCACCGGTTCCGGGTATGCGGCGGCCGTGCTCGGGGCCCTTGCCGCGCAGGTTTACACCATTGAGCGGCATCCCGAGCTGGCAGACGCTGCGCGAACGAGGTTGGCAGATTCCGGCGCGACCAACGTAGACATCGTTGTCGGGGACGGCACACGAGGGCTGCCCGCCGAGGCGCCCTTCGACGCCATCCTCGCCACCGCGTCGGGTCCGGATGTTCCGAGACCGCTCATCGAACAGCTCACGGTGGGTGGGCGCCTGGTCATACCGGTGGAGCGCCGGTTCGGCCATCAACAGTTGATGGTCGTCGAACGGACGGAGGACGGCTATGAAGAAGACGCTGTGCTCGGTGTGGCGTTCGTTCCGCTCATCGGCGAATATGGACATCCGGAATAACGTCAGGAGCGCACTGTGCAGAAAATCACTCCATGCCTGTGGTTCGACGATCAGGCCGAGGAAGCCGCCAACTACTACGTGTCCATCTTCAAGAACTCCGCAATCACCGACATCTCGCGCTACGGCGACGGTGCTCCCATGCCGGCTGGTACCGCGCTGGTCGTGAACTTCGTGCTGGAGGGCGTTTCCTTCCAGGCACTCAACGGCGGACCGGCCTTCACATTCACGGAAGCCGTCTCGTTCTCTGTGGATGCACCAACGCAGGACGAGATCGACGAGTTGTGGAACAGGCTGACGGCCGACGGCGGCGCGCCGAGCATGTGCGGCTGGTTGAAGGACAAGTACGGGTTGTCCTGGCAGATCGTCCCACCCATCCTTGGGCAGCTCCTGACTGACCCCGACGCGGAGAAGTCTGGCCGGGTCATGCAGGCCATGCTGGCGATGCAGAAGATCAATATTGCGGAGCTGGAAGACGCCTACAACGGGTCTTGACGCCGCACCCTGTGAGTTTCACCGGAGCAACTCGCCGCCGAAACCACTGCGGAGCACACTGGTCAGCTAGGTGAACGGGTGTGGGAGCGGTTGAGGAGCGGCAGGCGTGTCTGGCTGGAACGAGGACAACGCTGCACGAGCGGCAGCGACAGGAAATACGACCATCGTGGAGGGCTCATCCTTCTCGGTGAGTTCGACGAGCGGTGACATACTTCCCGGTGGCCACCACGGCGCCTATTTCCAGGACACCAGGTTCATCTCGGGGTGGTTGATGACCGTCAACGGGAACCCGATCGAATCTCTCACTGCGGTCATCCCGGAACCCTATCGCGCGAAGTTCATCGGCCGAGTGGTGCGCAACTCCCACCGGGCCGACACCCCGTTGGTAGTGGAACGTTCGCGCCTGGTCGGAGCCGGAATGCGGGAAGACCTGGTTATCCGCAACTTCTCCGCCACCGCCATCGACTGCAGGATCGACCTGCAGGTGGAGGCGGACTTCGCCGACCTGTTCGAGGTCAAGGGTGGCAAGGTCGTTCACCACTGGGACAGCGTCACCGTGGCCACGAGTACGGGCCTGCAGATCGAGTCGCAATGGCGCGGCCACCAGCGTGGCCTGGAGATCCTCGCCGCCGACGCGATCATCGACGGTCAGACGCTGCACTACGACCTCATCGTCCCGGCGCGCAGCAGCTGGAGCACCACGATAATCGTGACCCCCAAGATCGACGGCCAGGCCATGGGATCGGGATTTCACAGCCACCTGCCGGTGGGACAGAGCGCTGCCGCCCAGCGCTTCCGCGCTTGGGGCGAGGCGGTGCCGGTTCCGATGGCGAGCGACCCCGCCCTGACGAGGACGCTGGAACGGAGCCAGTTCGACCTCGGTGCCCTCCGCATTTCCGACCCGGACAGACCCGACCGAGACGTGGTGGCGGCAGGAGCACCGTGGTTCATGGCGTTGTTCGGCCGAGACTCGCTGTTGACGTCGTATATGGCACTCCCAGTCGACCCGTCGCTGGCGCTGGGAACCCTGCAGACCCTTGCCGACTATCAGGGCACTGACGTGAATGAGCTCACCGAGGAACAACCGGGCCGAATTCTCCACGAAGTACGGCTCGGAGTCACGGTCGGACTGTCGCTCGGCGGCGAGAGCGTCTACTACGGCTCAGTGGACGCGACGCCGCTCTTCGTGGTTGCGCTGGCCGAACTGCGCCGCTGGGGGCAGCGCGACACGGATGTGGCGGCACTTCTTCCTGCCGCCGACTCTGCCCTGGACTGGATACGCGACTACGGCGACAGCGACGGCGATGGATTTGTCGAGTATGAGCGGCTGAACGAGCAGGGCCTGCTGAACCAGGGCTGGAAAGACTCCTGGGACGGCATCAACTTCGCCGACGGAACCCTCGCCGTGCCTCCGATCGCCCTCTGCGAAGTGCAGGGCTACGTGTACAGCGCCTATCTGTCGCGCGCCTACCTGGCCAGGGACGCCGGCGACGAGGACGCGGCACAGCAGTGGGAGTCGCGGGCGGCGACGCTCAAGGAGCAGTTCAATGATCGCTTCTGGATGCCCGAACAAGGCTGCTTCGCCATTGCGCTCGACCGGGACAAGCAGCCGGTGGATGCCTGCGCCTCCAACATCGGGCATTGTCTCTGGAGCGGCATCATCGACGAGGACAAGGCGCCCATGGTCGTCGACAGGCTGTTGTCGCCCGAAATGTTCAGCGGGTGGGGCATCCGTACCCTCGCGTCGACGATGGGCGCGTACAACCCGGTGAGCTATCACAATGGATCGGTCTGGCCCCACGACAACGCCATGATCGTCACCGGATTGGCGCGGTACGGCTTCATTGATGAGGCCAACACAGTCGCGTCCGGGATTCTGGATGCAGCCGAGCATTTCGACGGACGTTTGCCCGAGCTGTTCTGCGGTTTCGACCGCGCCGACTATCCGGAACCGGTGCCGTACCCCACGTCCTGTTCCCCGCAGGCGTGGGCGTCGGCCACACCGATTCAGCTGATGCGGAGCCTGTGCCGCTTCGACCCGAGCATGCCGGAAGGCGAGTTGTGGCTGGCCCCCGTTTTCCCTGAGGGGTTCAGCATATCGGTGCGGAACCTGCCGCTGTCAGGTGCCCGGTTGTCCGTCGACATAGCCGGAACAGAGGCGCAGATCAGCGGCCTTCCGGAGGGCATTGTTGTTCACCGTACACCACGACCGCTCAGCTACGCCGTCCCTCACGGCGCCTCACCGAGGAGCTGACATGCGTATCGGCATCATTGCCCCGCCGTGGATTCCGGTGCCGCCTCCCGCCTACGGCGGCATCGAAGAAGTGGTCGACGGACTCGCTCGCGGACTCCACGGTCTCGGTCACGACGTCCTTCTCGCAGCTGGCGCCGGAAGTACCTGCGCGGTCAGCCGGATCGCCGCGACGGAGCGGTGCGCTCCGAGACCGATCGGGGATGTGGAGAGCGAACGACACCATGTCGTGCTCGCGTATGCTGCGTGCCGTCACGCCGGGGTGGACGTGGTGCACGACCACACCCTCTGCGGGCCGGGGTACGGTGGTCGGCCGCGCGGTGTGCCGAATGTCACGACCGTGCACGGTCCCTTCACCCGAGAGATGCGCCGGCTGTACGGTTCGTTGCCGCCGGATGTCGCGATCGTCGCCATCTCGCAGCACCAGGCAAGCACCGCCGCCGGGGTGCGCATCAATCGGGTGATCCACCATGGGATCGATGTCACGGCGATTAGGCCGGGCGACGGCGCCGGGGGCTATCTCGCATTCCTCGGCCGCATGACTCCGGCCAAGGGCGTTCGTGAGGCGATCCTGATCGCCCGGAACAGCGGGGTCCCCCTCAAGATTGCGGCAAAGATGCGCGAGCCGAGAGAGTGGGACTACTTCAGCAGCGTCATCGCCCCGATGCTGGGTGGCGACGTCGAATACCTCGGTGAGCTGAACCGAGTCGAGAAGTACGCCCTGCTGGGATCTGCGCTCGCCCTGCTGAACCCGATCCAGTGGCCGGAGCCGTTCGGGATGGTGATGATCGAAGCGATGGCGACGGGAACACCGGTCATCGCCACTCCGCGGGGTGCGGCCCCGGAGATCATCGAGGATGGACGGACCGGAATGCTGCGAGAGCGGGCAGCGGATGCCGTTGCCGCCATTCACGAGGTCGGCAGCCTGAATCGTTCCACGGTCCGGCGCAGGGTGGAGCAACGTTTCTCGCTTGAGATCTTCGCGCGCGCTCACGCTCGTTTCTACGAAGACCTCGGCGCTTCGAGTCTGGCCGGCGCAGCTGTAGGCGCTCCCGCGGCCGGCTGACCTACCAGGCGCCCGGCTTGTAGTCCTTCAGGAAGACACCGAACAGGTCCTCGCCAGCCTCCCCGCGCACGATCGGGTCGTAGACCCTCGCCGCGCCGTCGACGAGGTCGAGCGGGGCGTGGAAGCCCTCCTCGGCCAGGCGCACCTTGGTCGGGTGCGGGCGCTCATCCGTGATCCAGCCGGTGTCGACCGCGGTCATCAGGATGCCATCCGTCTCCAGCATCTCGCCGGCACTGGTGCGGGTGAGCATGTTGAGCGCGGCCTTGGCCATATTGGTGTGCGGATGCCCTGGACCCTTGTAACGCCGGGAGAACTGGCCCTCCATCGCGGAGACGTTCACCACGTACTTGCGCCTGGCCGAGGCGGCAGCCATCGCCGGCCGCAGCCGGCTGATCAGCAGGAACGGCGCAGTGGTGTTGGCCAGCTGCACTTCCAGCATCTCCAGCGGTTCAACCTCGTGCACGTGCTGGGTCCAGCTGTTCACGTCGTGGTGGTCGGGGATCAGCCCACCGGCGTCGATGGCGGTTCCCGCAGCCAGCCGCTCCAGCGACGAAGATCCCGCTGCCATGGCGGCCTCGGTCAACTGTTCGGCTGTCTGCGCTGTGCGCGCGAGCAGCGGATGCGATGCCACCGAAGCAGCAATCGCCAGCGGATGCGCGTCGTTGGTATGACCGAAGGTGATCAGTTCCGGCTTCGGGCCGTCGGGCAGCGGCGCCAGCTCGGCGTCGACCAGGGCACTGTAGGCGCCGGGGGAGCGCCGCACCGTCTGGGCGGCATTGTTGATGAGGATGTCGAGCGGCCCCTGTTCGGCAACCGAGTCGGCGAGGCCGATGACCTGGGCCGGGTCGCGCAGGTCGATGCCGACCACCCGCAACCGGTGCAGCCACTCGGCTGAGTCCGGAAGGCCGGAGAACCGGCGCACCGCATCGCGCGGGAACCGCGTGGTGATGGTGGTGTGGGCGCCGTCGCGCAGCAGCCGCAGCGCGATGTACATCCCGATCTTCGCCCGGCCGCCGGTCAGCAGGGCGCGCTTGCCGGCCAGGTCGGTGCGCGCATCCCGCTTGGCATGGCTGAAGGCGGCGCAGTCCGGGCACAGCTGGTGGTAGAACGCGTCGACCCGCGTGTAGTGCTGCTTGCAGATGTAGCAGGCCCGCGACTTCTGCAGCGTGCCGGCGGTGGGGGCATCCGTTCCCGCCTGCAGCGGGATGCCTCGGGTCTCGTCATCAATGCGGTCGGCAGCACCGGTCGCGGTTGCGGCCACGACCGCACGGTCGGCCTCGGCGATCAGCGCACGCTTCTCCAGCCGGCGATTCTGCTTCACCGATTTGAACATGCGCGCAGTGGCCTGGCGCACCGTGATGAAATCGGGGTGCTCCTCGTCGAGGTCGTTCAGCGATGCGAGCACGCGCAGGGTCACGTCGAGGTCGTGCGGGTCGATTCCGCCGTCGAACTGCTGAGGGGAGGATGCTTCGGCGGTCATTAGGCCGATTCTACCGGCTCCTGACCGGCCATAAGCTGGGGGGATGACCGTCACGAAACTCCTGCTCGACTGTGACCCGGGCCTCGATGACGCCCTCGCGCTGGTGCTCGCGCACGGCGACCCGAACCTCGAGCTGGTCGCGGTCACCACCGTCGGCGGCAATGTCGCCCTCGAGAACACCACACGGAACGCCCTGGAGCTTCGCGAGTACCTCGGCTTCACCGGAGTTCCGGTCGCCGCGGGCGCTGCCGGACCGCTGGTTCGGGAAGCTAAGAACGCGGCTGAAGTGCACGGCGCCGGCGGGCTCGGCGACGTCATCCTTCCGAAGGCCGAGCTTCCCCTGGACGGCGCCCACGCCGCCGACCTGATCATCAACACGCTGAAGGATGCGCCGGGCGAGATCCACCTGGTCGCTGTCGGCCCGATGACCAATGTCGCGCTCGCCCTCCGTCAAGAGCCGCGCATTGCCGAGTGGGCGGCGTCTTTCGTCATCATGGGCGGCTCCTACACGCGCGGCAACACCACTCCGGCCGCCGAGTTCAACATCTACGCCGACCCCGAGGCCGCAGCGGAAGTCTTCGCCGCCGACTGGAACACCGTCATGGTCGGCCTCGACCTCACCCTCCAGGCCATGGTCACCGACACCATCAAGCAGCGGATGCTCGAGCTCGGCAAGCTGGGACGCGACCTGGTGGTGCCGCTGGCGACATTCTGGAACGACCCGCAAGACCCGAATTGGGGAGGTCAGGCCGTGCACGACGTCTGCGCCGTGGCGTACGTCAGCCGACCCGACCTGTTCACCACGGTCCCGGCACGGGTCGAGGTGGAAACTGAAGGCAAGTGGACCGCAGGCATGACGGTCACCGACTTCCGCTCAGCCATCCCCAACGCCTCCGTCGCGGTGGAGCTCGACGTCGACGGCTTCTGGGACTACGTGTTGGCGCAATACGCGCGGGTCTCCGTGCGACACGACGGCTGAGTCGCGGGCTCGGTCAGGAGATGGTCACACCGATGCTGTGCAGCCCGGTCGCGCCATCCGGCACCACGTCTGCTTGCCTGGAGACTTGAACTTTTCCGGCCGCATCGACCGCACGCACGCTCAGCCGATGCTCGCCGGGCGTCGCGCGCCAGGCAAACGCCCATTGCCGCCAGGTGTCGATCGAAATCGCCTCGGCGAGCTCGGCATCATTGAACGGTCCGTCATCGATCCGCACCTGCACGCTCGAGATGCCGACGTGGGGTGACCAGGCGACGCCGGCGACCACGACGGTTCCCGCACCGAGGGTTTGGGATTGCCTGGGAACGTCGATCCGGGATGACAGCTTGATGGGCCCGCGCTCGCTCCAGCCGCGCTGGGTCCAGTAGGCGACCTCTCGGGCGAAGCAGGTGACGCGTAGCTCGGTGACCCATTTGGTGGCGGAGACGTAGCCATACAGCCCTGGAACGACCATGCGCACCGGGTAGCCGTGTTCCAGCGGTAGCGGTTCACCGTTCATGCCGACGGCCAGGATGGCGTTCCGATCGTCGGTCAGGGCGGTCAGCGGTGTGCTGGCCGTGAATCCGTCGATGCTTCTCGACAGCACCATGTCGGCGTCGGGACTCGGCCCAGCCCTGGCGAGCAGGTGACGGATCGGGTAGCCGAGCCAGGTTGCGGTGCCGATCAGGTCCCCGCCGACGTAGTTGGAGACGCAGGCCAGCGTGGTGGTGCTCTCCTCCAGCGGGAGCGCTATGAGTTCGTCGAACGACAGCGTGACGTCGTTCTCGACCATCCCGGTGATCCGCAGGTTCCAGTCCTTCGGTTCCACCCGCGGGACCAGCAGGGCCGTGTCGATTCGGTAGAAATTCGCATTGGGGGTGATGAGCGGTACGACGCCAGGGACGTCGAGTGACGCTTCGGCCGGGATCGGCGGTGCAGAGACTGCGGGGGTGGGGAGCGTGAACAGTGAGCGCGCGGCTTCCAGGGTCTGCGTGCCGGCGGAGAGGATCCGGCCGCCGACGGTCGCAAGGATCCCCAGTGCGGTCGTGGTGCCCGCGACGATCAGGAAGCGGCGACGGGAGCCATCCGCCGCGCCCTCGGCCGGCTGTTCCCGAAGCTGCCGCATGAGGAAGCCCAGTGCGATGACCGCGACGGCGGCGGCCACGATCGACGGTAGAACCGTCAGGACACCGGAATTCGCCCTGGTTGCGGCTGCCAGCACCCCGATCAGACCGACCATCACGGCCAGCCACCGCCCCAGCGGAGGCTTCCGTTGTTCTACCAGACCGGCGGCCGCCGCCAGCAGCGCGAGGAGCACTCCCAGAATGAGAAGAAGCGCGATCTTGTCCGCGGTACCGAAAAGAGAGATGGCCAGGTCTTTGACCCATGGTGGGACGAGGTCGATCACGAACGAGCCGACCGCCAACAACGGGCTCGCGCCCGGGATCGCCAGTGCTGCGATGAGTTCTGCTGCGCCTAAACCGCCGCTGACGGCTGCGACACCCGCCAGTGCAGCACGCACCCAGTGATCGTTGCCTGTCATGTTCGCGTCCTCGCGTTGTGGTGGCGTTTTCCAGCATAGAACCCAACTGGCAGTTGAGCGCCGGTCGGATGTGCAACGGTTAAGCGTGCAGATTCCACGCCTCGACCGCGCCCTGGCCGGCGACCCGGATGCCGTCTACAGCGCGTTCGTCGAGTGGTCCACGAACGAAGGTTTCATCCTCTACCCGGCCCAGGAGGAAGCGGTCATCGAGCTGGTCTCCGGCGCCAACGTCATCCTGAGCACGCCCACCGGCACCGGGAAGTCCCTGGTGGCCATCGCCGCGCATTTCGCCGCCCTGGCCGAGGGCAAGAGGTCGTTCTACACAGCACCGATCAAGGCGTTGGTCTCCGAGAAGTTCTTCGCCCTGGTCGAGGTGTTCGGCGCCGAGAACGTCGGCATGGTGACGGGGGATTCCAGCGTCAATGCGGATGCCCCGATCATCTGCTGCACCGCGGAGATCCTGGCCAACCTGGCCCTCAGGCACGGGTCGGAAACCCCGGTCGACCAGGTGGTGATGGACGAGTTCCACTTCTACGCCGACCCGGAGCGCGGCTGGGCGTGGCAGGTGCCACTGCTCACCCTGCCGAAGGTGCAGTTCATCCTGATGTCGGCGACCCTGGGCGACGTGGGCTGGCTGGCCGACGACCTCACCCGCCGCACGGAGCGCGAGACCACGGTCGTGACCGGCGTCGAGCGCCCGGTACCGCTGAGCTTCGAGTACGCGCTGACCCCGGTGCATGAGACCGTCGAAGACCTGCTTGCGACCGGCCAGTCGCCCATCTACATCGTGCACTTCTCGCAGCTGGCCGCCCTCGAGCGTGCGCAGGCGCTCACGAGCATCAACGTCGCCACCCGGGCGCAGCGGGATGAGATCGCGGATGCCATCGGCGACTTCCGCTTCACCACCAACTTCGGACGCACGCTGTCGCGGCTCATCCGCTCGGGCATCGGAGTGCACCACGCCGGAATGCTTCCCAAGTACCGCCGCCTGGTGGAGCAACTCGCCCAGCAGGGACTGCTGCGCGTCATCTGCGGAACCGACACCCTGGGGGTCGGCATCAACGTGCCCATTCGCACCGTGCTGCTCACCGCGCTCACCAAGTTCGACGGAACCCGGATGCGCCAGCTCAGCGCCCGGGAGTTCCACCAGATCGCGGGCCGGGCAGGCCGGGCAGGCTACGACACGGCGGGGACGGTCATCGCCCAGGCTCCGGAACACGAGACCGAGAACGCGAAGGCCGTGGCGAAGGCCGGGGACGACCCGAAGAAGCTGAAGAAGCTGGTGCGCAAGCGGGCGCCGGAGGGCTTCGTCTCCTGGGGTGAACCGAGTTTCACCCGCCTGATGGAGGCGGAACCGGAGCGGCTCACCTCCCACCTGCGGGTGAACCACGCCATGCTGCTGAACATGATCGCCCGCGGTGGCGACGTCTTCACCGCGGTGCGCGCCCTGCTCGAGGACAACCACGAGTCGCGCAAGCAGCAACTCCAGTTGCTGCGGCAGGCACTGGCCATCTACCGCACCCTGCGCACTGCCGGCGTGGTCGAGGAGGTGGATGGCGGCATCCGCCTCACCGTCGACCTCCAGCCCAACTTCGCCTTGAACCAGCCGCTCTCCCCGTTCGCCCTCGCCGTCTTCGACCTGATCAGCCCGGCGGAGGGCGACGAACATGGCCCGGGCTTCTCGCTCGACGTGATCTCCGTCCTGGAAGCGACCCTCGACGACCCGCGCCCGGTGCTCTCCGCCCAGCAGCACATGGCTCGTGGCGAAGCGGTCGCGGCGATGAAGGCGGACGGCATCGAGTACGACCAGCGGATGGAACTGCTCGAGAGCGTCACCCACCCCAAACCACTCGAGGAACTGCTCGACGCTGCTTTCGCCACCTACCGGGCATCCCAGCCCTGGGTCGGCGATTTCGAACTGAGCCCGAAGTCGGTCGTGCGCGACCTGTACGAGCGGGCGATGACGTTCAACGACTTCATCGGCTTCTACAAGCTGAACCGCTCAGAAGGCCTGGTGCTGCGCTACTTCTCGGACGCCTACCGGGCGGCTCGGCAGACCATCCCCGACGAGCTGAAGACCGATGAACTGCGCGACATCATCGAGTGGCTGGGGGAGCTGGTTCGGCAGGTCGACTCCAGCCTGCTCGACGAGTGGGAGCAACTGGTCAACCCGGCGGACCTGGCTGCGTCACAGCCGGGTCAGACCGTATTGCCACCGCCTCCCCACAAGCTGACCTCCAACCCGCGGGCGTTCATGATCCTGGTGCGCAACGAGCTGTTCCGCCGAGTGCAACTGGCTGCGCTGGAAAAGTACGACGACCTCGGAGAGCTGGATGCCGCATCCGGATTCACCGCGGACGCGTGGGCGGATGCCATGGACGCCTACTACGCGGAACACGACTACCTGGCTACAGACGCGGATGCCCGCAGTTCCAAGATGCTGATCATCGAGCAGGGAGTCGGCGAGTGGACGGTGCGCCAGATCTTCGCCGACCCGGCCGGCGACCACGACTGGGGAATCAGCGCGACGGTGGACCTCGCCGAGTCGAACGCCGAAGGCCAGGCAGTGGTGCGAGTGACGGCCGTCGGAAATTAGCCCAAGAGGGTAGACAATAGCGGGATGGAACGGAATCAGCGGCTGGTGCTCATCATCGCGATCCTGGGCTCGTTCGTCGCCTTCCTCGACGGATCAGTCATCACGGTCGCACTCCCGGCAATCAGCGAAGAGCTGGGCGGTGGGCTCAGCACGCAGCAGTGGGTGGTCGACGCCTACCTGATCACCCTGGGCGCCCTCATCCTGGTGGCCGGGTCACTATCCGACCTGTTCGGCCGCATCGCGATCCTGCGCTGGGGCCTGATCGGCTTCGGCGTCGCATCCGTGCTCTGCGCCATCGCACCGAACGCCGAAATCCTCATCATCGCGCGCGGACTCCAGGGCATCGGCGGTGCCCTGCTGGTCCCCAGTTCGCTCGCCCTGATCATGTCGACGTTCCGTGGCGTCGCCCAAGGCAAGGCGATCGGCCAATGGACTGCCTGGACCAGTGCCGCCTTCATCGTCGGGCCACTGATCGGCGGTCTGTTCGTCGACCTCATGTCGTGGCGCCTGGTGTTCGCTATCAACATCCTCCCCATTGCCGTGACGATCTGGTTGCTCATCATCCTGAAACAGAAGGATGTCCGCCGGGTGGGTGTGCGAGTCGACTTCCTCGGAGCCGTGCTCGCCGTGATCGGCGTCGGTGCACCGGTGTTCGCGCTCATCGAGCAGGGCAACTTCGGCTGGGGCAACCCCATCATCTACATCCCGCTGATCATCGGACTGGTGGCCTTCGCAGCCTTCCTCTGGCGACAGCGTGTTGCCCGCCAGCCGATGATGCCGCTCGAGCTGTTCACGGTGCGCAACTTCGGCATGGGCAACCTGGCCACGGTCGCCATCTATGCAGCCCTGTCGCTCAGCGGCTTCCTGATCACCGTGTTCCTGCAGCAGGTCGGCGGATACGCGGCTACCCTCGCCGGGCTGGCGCTGCTTCCCGAGACGATCATCCTCATGCTGCTCTCGTCGCGTTTCGGCGCCCTGGCAGCCAAGCACGGCCCGCGACTGTTCATGACGATCGGTCCGATCGTCGCCGGCATTGGAACCCTGTTGATGCTCACGGTGACTTCCGAAGTCAACTACTGGACGCAGCTCCTTCCCGGGGTGCTGATCTTCGGCCTCGGGCTCGCCATCACGGTGGCGCCGCTCACCTCCGCGATCCTCGGGGCGATCGACGACAAGCAGGCCGGCATCGGCTCAGCCATCAACAACGCGGTCGCACGAGTTGCGGGCCTGGTTGCGATCGCCGCCCTCGGCATCATCGTCGGCTACGAACTGGACCTGGCCGGTTTACACCGCGGGCTGATTGCGACCGCTGCGCTGCTCATCCTGGGTGGTCTGATCTCGTGGGCCGGCATCCGCAACCTGCAGCCGGAAACTGAGCCGTCAGGCGAGAAGGCTGTCGCCTGACACCACGAGCAGCGCGACGTTCCCCAGCGCGGCAAGGATGATCAGGCGGAACAGCAGGCGGGTCGGCGGTCGTCGGCTCAGCAGTATCGCGCACACCACTGCGATGGCGGCGGTCAGCCCGAGACCGACCCAGGCAAACCAGCGGGCGTCGTCGCTCCACCCCACTACGGCCAAGACGGAGGCACCGACCAACGCCACAGCGATCACGATCCCGGATGCCGCACGCCCCAGGCGATGGGGCAGGCCACGGATGCGGGTGCGCCGATCGTCGTCGAAATCGGGCAACACATTGGCGAAGTGAGCAGCAGCGCCCAGCAGGGCACCCATGCCCATCGCCCACCACGCAGCCGGCGCGGCTTCCTCACGCGACAGCGTCACGATAGTGGGCAGCAGGCCGAAGCTCACCAGGTACGGCAAGACGGAATATGGGGTGGCCTTCAGGCCGAGGTTGTAGCCCCAGGCGGATGCGAGGAAGGCCACGTTAGCGATGGTCGCCGACGGACCGAGCACGATCGAAACGGCAACCGATGCCATCGCCGTGCCGACAGCCCAGGCTCGTACGGTCTCCACCCGGACCAGGCCGAGCGGAATCGGCTTGTCACGCCGCCCACTGGTGCGGTCGCGCTCTGCATCCAGCCAGTCATTCGACAGCCCTATCGACGCCTGGTTGGTGAGGATGACAACTGCGAGAATGACGAGTCGAAGCAGCGACAGGTCGGCCGCTACGCCGATGAGGAGCGCAACGATCGTGACGCTGACAGTCGGACCGGGGTGGGTGGCCCTGGCCAGCGCAATGGCTGTCGACATGTGCACATAGTAGGCCCCCGCGACGTTCACGGACTGAGTCGGTCTTCACCCGGCACGTCGCACATGCGCGTTCAGCTTGGCTCGGTAACGTGGGCGCCATGGGAATCGAGCCGACACCGAGCAACCTGGCGGAGATCCTGCCCGGCCGGTGGCGAATCCGCGCCTCCAACCTCCTCCACTGGCTGAGTGGTGAACGCCTGAACCCGGTCGTGGAGTTGAGCCTGAGCTCGACCCGGCCGCTGGCCCTGGGGGAGCAGGTGGAGTTTGCGACCAGCGAGGGCAAGGATCGCGTCGTGCGTTCGCGCTCCGTCTGGAGTGGAGACAGTTTTGTGACGCGCACGGTGGCACTCCGGCGCCCGAACGCCCGTCGCTGGACGGTGCGCGGTGCCAGTGACGACGGAAACGTGATCGTGGTCAAGCACGGCACGGGACGATCGCCTGCTGAAGGTATCGACGTGCTCGTGCGCGAGGGATCGGATACCACCGAGGTGCGCGCACTGGTCGCGCGCGAAGCCGAGACCTTCCAACTGACCCTCGAGGACTTCGCCAGCCTCAACTGGTTCCCGGTGCCGGCGGGCCATCAGCCCTAACCGTCTGAACTGCCGGTGATCTCCTCGCGCACCCGGCGGATGTCTTCCATCAGTGACCCGATCAGGATCCAGTGTTCCGGGTGGGGGACAGCAATGACAAGCGGTGCGGTCAGCGCCGGAACCTCGTCCCCGGAGGGGTCCGTACCGTCATCCACGGTTCGCCGGTCAGCCAGTAGCCGAAGGTCGTGCGCCGCTCGCGAGAGCTCCTGGGCGATCGAGCGCACCATAGGCTCGTTCGGAAGGTCTTCGTCGTAACGGTCGTGCACGGCGCGGGCGAGTCCCAGAACCCTGGTCACCAGGATCGCCAGCTTGCCCATCAGGACTCGGTCCCGTTCTATCGACTGGCGGTGCGCCCCCTTGCGCGGATTCAGCAGCAGGCTTTCCTCTGCGCTGGTGATGGCGGCCTGCGCCTGGCGTTGCAATGGACGCAGTGCGCGAGCGTTCTCCAGCATCGTTGCCAACTCTGCGGCCGTTTGGGGCTTCTTCAAGGTGTTGGACAGCGCATCCAGCGTCGCCGCTATCAACGTGGCGAGCCGCACGACCGCGTGATGTGCGGGTGCGCTGAGCACCGGCGGCACGATGAGCATGTTGATGAGCAGGCCGACGATGCAACCGATCAGCGTCTCCACGACCCGCTCGATCGCGTACTCGGAGTTCTGGGCACCACCGATTGCGAGCACCAGCATGGCACTGATCGGAATCTGGTTGGCCGAGCCCGGGGTCAGGCGAAGCGCCCAGGCGAGCAACAGTGAGACGACGACAATGGTGAGGACAATCCAGGTGGATTGGCCGAACACCATCCCGGCACCGTAGGCCAGTATCACTCCGAGGATGACGCCCAGGCTTCGCTCGACACCCTTGGCCAGCGACTGGTTGACGCTCGGCTGCACCACGAGGAGGGCTGCGATGGCCGCGAAGATCGGCAGTGGCTGGGCGAGCAGCATGTTGGAGAGGAGCCAGGCGGCGACCACAGCGACTGAGGTCTTGAAAACCTGGAGCAGCGGACTACGGGAGGTCCCGCGCACATTGCTGAGCACTCGCATCCGCCCACAGTAGTCGGCAAGCGGGGCGTCCCGCGGGGTCAGCCGGTTCTGGCTGGTCAGTCGAGACTGAGCGTCGGCAGCTGGATGTCGGTCGACGGATCGGTCACGTCACTCGTGTCGAGCTGTTCAGGTACGGCAACCGGCTCCTCGTAGCCGGCGACCGGCGCATCGCCCGGACCGGCCGTTGCTGTCGAAGCGGAGCCGAGTGCCATGCTCATTGCCAGCGCGCCGCCGACGACGATCATCGAGAACGCGGCACCAAGCACCCCGTGAATAGCACGAAGACGTGATGCGCGCCGAAGCTTGCGCAGGTCGAGGGCGATACTCACCAGCACCAGGATGGCGACCGCCACGACGGCAGCCAGCAGCCACGCGGCAGGTGTCGCGTCGGGCGCAGCGGGAACTGCGAGAGCGGGTAGCGCAAGCATCGGGGGTGCTTTCGGTGGGGTAAGCGTGTTCTCGGGTGGGTCACAGTGCGGGTCACATGCTTGTCCGCAGTTTGGGGGACCTGTGGGCAGCAGATCAACGGTACCAGTGGAGAATCGGGGCGGTCAAGCAGGCGCGCGGAGTTCCAAACCGATGAAGTTCGCGTATTCCTGCGCCGCAGCCTGCACGGAAGCGGATTCCCTGGCGGTCAGTGGTTCGAATGGACGGAATTCGGCGGTGACCGCCTTCGCAGTCGTCGTCCGTCTCCAGGTGCCGGCCACGGCCCCGTCGATCACCATGGTTGACAGGAACATTCCGTTCTTGCCGGGAAAGACCAGCGGCGAGTGCTCTTCGGCCAGGGCGGCGCTCCGGTCCGTGTAGCCGAGCAGGTACTCATCGAATCCGGGCAGCAATCGGGCAGCGGATGCTGGCGGCTTCTCCGGTAGGTCGGGGGAGAGGTAGTAGTCCACACCATCCAGTTCCAGGTGTCGCAGCTGGGTGCTGGCCGTTGCCAGGCCTTTCCGCGCCTGGGTCAAGGTCAGGGACGACCACCAGGCGAAATCTCGATCGGTGGCCGGTCCGTGGCTGAGGAAGTAGCGCAGCGCGAGCTCGCCCAGGGCCTCATCGTGATCGAGCCGGCGAGGCTCGGTCACCCACTCGTCGAGCAGAACGAACGTCTGGGTCTTTCCGCTCGGCGGACCCAGGCACAAGAGGCCGGTCTGGCACAGGTACCAGAGGGCGTGGTAGCGCGCCTGACCTTCCGTGGACACACCGGCACCCGCCAGGAGGTCGTAGAGCTCATCCCTGGTGAGAATCCGGCCCCCGGTCAGCGACCCACGTGCAGCATCGGTGGCCCGGTCGAGTACAGCAGCGGTCAACCCCTCGTTGCTGAAGTTGGTGGCCGACCGCTTGATCATCCGCTCCCTGGTGAGCGACAGCATCCAGTGCAGGTCTTCGGCCGCCACGAAGTGGAGCGTTCCCCGCAGCGGCCAGGAGCGCACCACGCTGCGGTCGGCCAGGGCAGCCTCGACGATCGCGTCAGTCGACCCGGGCAGCCGTAGCCCGATCGACCACTTCGCCCCGAGGAAGTCCTGCGCCTGCACGGCCGTCATCCAGCGGACGACGTCAACCGCGGAGCCCAGGTCGGAGCGGGTGGGCCACACCAGCTGGCTGTGCAAGCGCATCCGTCCCAGCAGGCGCCGGGCGGACTTCGTCATCCCTGCCTGCGCTTCGACACCGTCGCGAGCTCCGTGCGATCCTTCGCGCCCGCCGCGTACTGGATGGCGCCGCACGCCCGCACCAACGCCAGGTGGGTGAGGGCCTGAGGCGTGTTGCCCACGTGGCGTTCCTGCTCGGTGTCGTACTCCTCCGAGAAGAGTCCGACATCGTTTCCGAACCCGACGAGCCGGTCCATCAGCGTCTGCGCATCCTGAAGCCGACCGCTCAATGCGTACTGCTCCACCAGCCAGAAGGAGCAGGCGAGGAACGGATGCTCGCCGGGCGGCAGCCCGTCGACACCCAACTCGGTGCGGTAGCGCATCAGCAGACCATTGTGCAGCAACTCTTCCTCGATCGCGGCAACCGTTCCGAGCATCCGCGGGTCATTGTGTTCCAGGTAGCCGATCTGTGCCAGGTGCAGCAGGGCCGCGTCGACACCGGTGCTCCCGTAGTACTGCGTATAGGTTCCGCGTTCGCTGTCGAACCCCTTCTCCTCGATCTCGTCGCGTACCTGGTCGCGCAGCTTTTCCCAGTGGTCGGCCGGCCCATCGAGCCCGTAATCGCGCACCCCTCGAATCGCGCAGTCGAATGCGGCCCAGATCATCGCCCGGGAGTGGGTGAAATGGCGCAACGGCCCGCGAATCTCCCACAGGCTGTGGTCGGCGCGCTGCCAGTTCTCCTCGACGTAACTCATGATCGCCCGCTGGAGCGGCCAGGAGAATCGGCCCTCCTCCACCCCGACCTCGCGCGCCTTCTGCAGGGCGATCATGGTCGAGCCGAAGACGTCGCCCTGGTATTGGGTGAATGCTCCGTTGCCCTTGCGCACCGGCGCAGCGCCCCCGTATCCCGGCAGGCTGTCGATGGTGACTTCGAGGAGTTCGCGTTCGCCGCCCAGGCCGTACATGATCTGGATGTCGGCCGGGTCGCCGGCGATGGCCCGCAGCAGCCAGCCCCGCCAGGTTTCGATCTCCCCGGTGAACCCGCGGCTGAGCAGCACCTCCATGGTGGCGGATGCATCGCGAAGCCAGACGAAGCGGTAGTCCCAATTGCGCACCCCACCCCAATGCTCCGGGAGGCTCGTGGTCGCCGCGGCTGCGATCCCGCCGGTGTCCTCGTGCGTGAGCGCGCGCAGCACCAGGAGTGACCGCTGGACCAACGTCCCGTAAGTGCCGCTGCAATCGGTCTGTGAGGCCCAGTCCTCCCACCACTTCCTGGTGTTGCGGATGCCGGCATCGACATCCGGGGGCTCCGGCACTGCGCGGTGGGAGGGGTACCAGGTCATCGTGAGGTCCATCACTTCACCCTCTGAGACAGTGAAGTCGCTCACGTGGGACTGACCATGGGCGGTCAGGTGCTGGCCGCGCACTACCGCGGCGTCGGGACCGGCGGCAGCGATGATCGCGTGGCGACCGGCAGCCGGTACCTGCCTGATCCACGGCAGCGCATCCGCATAGCCGAAGCGGATGCGCAGTTCCTGGTGCATGTCGACAGTGCCGCTCACCCCGCGCACGCGCCGTACGACGTTGGCCCGTCGATCCCCGACCGGCATGAAATCGGTCACCTCGACTTCGCCAGTCGGGGTCACCCACCTGGTGAGCAGAATGAAGGTGTTGCCGTCATAGCGCCTAGAGGTCTCGGTCACCTCCTCGGCCGGAGCGAGCAACCAGCGGCCGTGGTCTTCGGTGCCCAGGAGGGCGCCGAACATGGAGGCCGAGTCGAACCGGGGGAAGCAGAGCCAGTCGATGCTCCCGTCGTTTCCGACGAGGGCACCGGTGTGGCAGTCGCCGATCAATGCATAATCTTCGATGTTCAACGCCATCGCTCCATCCTTCCACCTAGTGTGTTGTGAATGACGGAACCAATCGGAGCACTGGTCATATTGGGTGCCGGGGGAGACCTCAGCCAGAGATTGCTGCTTCCCGGGGTCGGTCAATTGCTGGCGAGCGGCCGCGGCCACTCCTTCCAGCTCATCGGCGTCGGACAGGACCCGATGACGGATGAGCAGTGGCGCTCCCGAGTGGCGGGCTCCTTCGCGGCCGGCGGCGCAGAGGGCGCTCGGGTTGACAAGGTCCTGCAAGGGTCGGTCTACCTGCAGGCGGATGTGACGGATTCCGGCGAGCTGGAACGCATCCTGGCTGCCTGCACGGGCATTCCTGCGCTCTACTTCGCCCTTCCGCCCACCGTCACCATTGCCGCATGTGCCGCCCTGGAGAAGGCGGACCTCCCCGAGGGCATTGTGCTGGCGTTGGAGAAGCCGTTCGGATCCGACCTGCCCAGCGCCGAGTCACTCAACCGGCAGCTGCTGCGGCTGGTCCCCGAGAACCAGGTGCACCGGGTTGACCATTTCCTCGGCAAGTCGACGGTGCTCAACCTACTGGGCCTGCGCTTCGCGAACCGCATCTTCGAACAGGTGTGGAATCGCGACAACATCGAGCGGATCGAGATCATCTTCGACGAACAGCTCGCACTGGAGGGCCGCGCGGGTTACTACGACGGCGCCGGCGCACTCGTCGACATGATCCAGAGCCACCTGCTGCTGGTGATGGCGCTGGTGACGATGGAGCCGCCGTCGAGTGTTAATGCCGACGACCTGCGCGGGGCGATGGCGCAGGTCTTGCGAGCGACCGAAGTCCGCGACCCCGCTGTGCACAGCCGCCGGGCACAGTACACCGCAGGCAAGCTGGGCGACCGGGCCATCCCCGCGTATGTCGACGAGCCGGGCATCCGGCAGGGCAGCACCACCGAGACCCTCGCCGAACTCACCGTCGAGGTCGAGAACTGGCGGTGGGCGGGGGTGCCCATCCTGTTGCGGTCAGGAAAGGCATTGTCCGACCTGAAGAAGGAAGTTGTCGTGAAATTCCGCGATGTTCCGCACCTCCCCAGTGGCCTGTCCGGGCGAGAAGGCCCGGTGGAGCTTCGCATCTCCCTGAGCCCTGACGAGATTGCCCTCGATGTCATGATGAATGGCGCCGGCGACCCGTTCGTGCTCGACCGATCCACACTGACGGCGACGTTCGGCGCCGGAACGCTTGGACCGTACGCCGAAGTGCTCCACGGCATCCTGAGCGCCGACCCGACCCTGTCGGTTCGGGCGGATGCCGTCGAGCAGTGCTGGCGAATCGTCGCCCCGGCCCTGGCCGCGTGGAGTGACAACGCAGTGCCCCTTGACCACTATGCGGCGGGAACGACCGGCCCAGCAGAGTGGGCCCAGTAACCGGCCCTGCCGGCGACTTGGCTAGTCTTCCGGATCCGCCGGATCGACCGGAGCGTGATGATCGCGCCCGGCTTCGCCGCGCTTCCAGTAGCCATCCACTTTCACCTGGGCGGTCGGGAGGCCGAGTTCCCGGCGAAGGTAGCGGCGTATCGGGATGAGCGAGGCTGCCTCTCCTGCCGCCCAGACGTAGGTGTCGTCCGAGATTGGCCCGTACGCGCGGAAGGCCCTCTCGAGAGCATCCGGATGCTTGTCGATCCAGACCACGCGGGCGCGGTTGACGTGTGCCGGCTCCAGGTAGGCGGCGTCCGACTCGTTGGAGACGGTGGCGAACGCCACGATCTCAACCTCCTCCGGCAGGGCCTCGATCCACCTGGCCAGCGCGGGCAGCGCGGTTTCATCGGCGGCCAGGATCACCTGGGAGATCCCGGATGGCGGCATGCGGGAACCGCGAGGTCCGGCGATGACGATCGGGTCTCCGACGGCGGCCGCAGCGGCCCAGGCGGATGCGGGACCCTCACCGTGCAGGAAGAAGTCGAAATCGACTTCGGGGGTATCCCCGTCCCTGAACTCGCGAGGCGTGAAGTCCCGCACCGTGACGGTTCCCGTCTCCGGCCGCTGCATCCGCCCCTCCACCAATTGTGGTGCGGTGATGGTTCCGGTCGCCGGGTCGGGGAAGAAAAGCTTGCTGTGGTCAGTCGGCCCAGCCGTAACGAATCCGGTCAGCTCGTCGCCGCTGAGGGTGATCCTCAGGTAACCGGGGCTCAGTTCGCGGACGGCGGTGACCTGTAGGTTGCGCACCGCAGGTTCGTGGCGCAGCATGGTGCCGGGTTCGATCAATGGGGGTCTCCTGGAAGTCATGCGGACAAGGCCGCTCACCAACCACGCTAGCCGATTGCAGCATCGCTTGCTGCTGGTCACTAATCGCCGTCGCTAATGGCCCATCGCTAATGGCACGTCGTCAGTCACCGAGGACGCCGAGGTCGGTCAACTGGTCGGCGAGCCCCGCCCCATGAGGTGCGTAGACCCAGGGAACCGAATTGGGCCGGTGCTTCTCGTCGTCCCTGCTGCGGCCACCGGCCAGCACAGCCTCGCTGGTCGACAATTGCCTGATCGCGATCGCCCTGATGCGCTCAGCGTGCTCATCGGCGAATTGGCCGTACAGCTCTTCGTCGTGCTGCCCGTCGTCCCCGACCAGCAACCACTTGATATCCGGGAACTCGGTGGCCAGGCGCTCGAGGGTGCTGGCCTTGTGGTCTCGCCCGCTGCGGAACCAACGATCGTGGGTCGGACCCCAATCGGTGAGGAGCAGCGGCCCGCTCGGGTACAGGTGCCGCTCCAGGAAGCGTGTCAGGGTGGGGGCAACATTCCAGGCGCCGGTCGACAGGTAGAACACCGGCGCGCCGGGGCTCAATTGCAACAGCCGCTCGTAGAGCACCGCCATTCCCGGTACCGGCCGGCGCGCGTGCTCATCGAGAACGAAGGTGTTCCAGGCGGCGAGCAACGGCCGGGGGAGTGCGGTCACCATCACGGTGTCATCGACATCTGAGATGAGGCCGAGCCGTGCAGCGGGGTCGACAATGAACACCGGGGCTTCAACCTGCTCGGAGCCGGCGGTCTGGATGGTCACGGTGTGCCATCCGGGGGCGAGGTCCACGCGCATGACGGTGTCCACCAGGCCACCGCGGTCGGTCATGACGGAATGCTCGACGTCGCCGGCGACGATGGTCACCTCGACGTCATCGAGGGGCACGGTGGCGAAGCTGCGCCAGCCGCGGATCTTCTTCGCGGACTTCTCCGACGGCTTCCGCGGCTTGTCCAGCAGCACGCGGCACATGATGCGCACCCAACCTGGGGCTCCGTAGCCGGTGTACGGCACGACGACCGGCTGGTGTCCACGCCGTCTGGCGATCAATTCCCGGAACTCATGGACGGCGTCGTCGATGCGGGCACCGAGGTGGAGCTTTACCTTGGCCGGCGCGTTCGCCTTCATCGGACTCCGGTTCTCGTGAGTCCCACCCGGCGTGCTCTCCATCGCGCCAGTCTTTCATGCTCCGGTTGACAGGTGCGTCCACGGGCCGCTCGGGAAGGCATTCTGACAGTTTGCCGAGACAAATCGTTAATGCTCAAAACACTCATGTTCGGCGCAGGTCACGGACTGTACAATTCGAGATGATCTACTCAGAGGGAGTCTCATTGGCGCAGCAAAATACCGGCGATTCACAGCCGGCTATCACCTCGAAGCTCCGAAATGAGCCGGTGCAGGCGCGGAGTACGGCGCGACTCACCAGGCTGCTCGACGCGGCCGCCGAGGTCATCGACGAGATCGGATTCGAGCGCCTGACCACCGCCATGGTCGCCGAGCGTGCCGGCGCATCCATCGGCACGGTGTACCGCTATTTCCCCGACCGCATCGCGGTGCTCCAGAGCCTCAGCGTTCGCGCCACGGCTGTTTTCATCGACGAGGTGACCGCGACCCTTCGCAACGAGTCGCACTCCGACTGGTTGCAGGCGATGGACGCCGCCCTCGAACTGCTGCACGAGGCGTTCCGTAACAAGAGCGGCTTCCGCTCGTTGCGGTTCGGAGATGTCATCGACCTGCGAACGGATGAAGGTTCGACGACCAACAGCGCTGTCGTTGCCGACGCGATCGCCGGTGCGCTGGCATCGCGTTTCGAACTCAAGGCCGCAAATCTCGCCTTCACCATCGAAGTCGCCATGACCATGGCGGATGCCCTGCTGGCGCGCTCGTTCGCGGCGGGCTCCGCCAATACGGAGTTCAGCGCCGCAGCGAAGTCTGTTGCGCGCGGCTACCTGATCGAAGAGCTCGGCGCTCCCGACTGAGGCGTCGGGCGCCCGGCTGGCGCGTGAATGCCTGATGGCCAGTGTCTGACGCCCGGTGTTTGACGCCCGGCGACGAGTCGGCGGCCTTCGGGAATGACAGGGCCCACGTTTAGTGTTGACGCAAGGGGTAAGTCAACCCGCGTCGCAGCACCAGGCCTGTGTCCTCGAGATAAGGGAGCCGACCGAATGATCGAATTTCGCAACGTCTCGAAGACGTTCCCTGATGGCACAACGGCTGTTGACGACTTCAGCCTGGTCATACCCTCTCGCAAGACCACGGTGCTGGTCGGCTCATCCGGCTGTGGCAAGACGACCATCCTGAGAATGATCAACCGCATGGTGGAGCCGAGCGGCGGCGCCATCGAGATCGACGGCGAAGACGTGGCAACCCTCAACCCGGTGACGTTGCGGCGCCGCATCGGCTACGTCATGCAGAACTCCGGCCTTCTCCCGCACCGCAAGGTGATCGACAACGTCGCAACCGTTCCGCGGCTCGAAGGGGTGCCCCGCAAGCAGGCGAACGAGCGCGCACTCGAACTTCTCGACACCGTCGGGCTGTCTCGCGACCTCGCCGACCGGTATCCCAGTCAACTCTCCGGCGGACAACAGCAGCGGGTGGGGGTGGCCCGTGGCCTCGCCGTCGATCCGAACATCCTGCTGATGGACGAGCCATTCGGGGCGGTCGACCCGATCGTGCGCGCCGATCTGCAGCAGGAGTTGCTGCGGCTTCAGCGCGAACTCGACAAGACGATCGTCTTCGTGACCCACGACATCGACGAGGCTTTCCTGCTCGGGCACCAGATCGTGATCCTGCAGAAGGGTGCCGGGATCGCCCAGCGAGGCACGCCGGCAGAGATCATGGCCGAGCCCGCGAACGACTTCGTCGCCACCTTCATCGGCGCCGACCGTGGAAAGCGCGCCCTCAGCATCCGCCGCACCGATGGGCGGGATGTTCTCGTCGACTCGGACGGCAGGCCGGCCGGCGTTCTGGTGGAGACGGCGAACGAGTGAACTGGGTCCTGGACAATCTCGGGCTCATCGGCGGGCTCACGCTCGAGCACGTTCGGCTCAGCATCTCGCCCATCGTGCTCGGGTTGGTCATCTCCCTGCCGCTCGGGTGGCTCGCCTATCGTTTCGCGCTGACCAAGGGGCTGGTGCTGACCCTGGCCGGCCTGCTGTACACGATCCCGTCTCTCGCGCTGTTCATCCTGCTCCCGCCGATACTCGGAATAAGCGCATTGAGTGAACTGAACGTGACCATCGCCCTGACCGTCTACGCGGTGGCGATCATGTCCCGCTCGGTGGCGGATGCGCTGGACTCGGTCGAAGAAGACGTCCGGCAGTCGGCCACAGCCCTCGGTTACTCGGCCTGGCGGCGGTTCTGGGCGGTAGAGCTGCCGCTGGCCGGTCCTGTCATCCTGGCGGGCCTGAGGGTGACCGCGGTGAGCACGGTGAGCCTGGTGACCGTCGGCATCCTGATCGGGGTGCAGAGCCTCGGGTACCTGTTCACCAATGGATTCCAGCGGCGAATCATGGAAGAAATTGCTGCCGGAGTCGTGATGACCGTCATCGTCGCGCTGCTGTTCGACGTCGCCCTCATGCTGCTCGGGCGCCTGGTGATGCCGTGGACCCGAACGGACGCTACGCGAGCGGGAACCAATGGTGCACGCCTTCGCCGCACCAGCGAACCGGCGGGGGTGTAGTCGTGGAGTTGTTCGCCGAAGCCCTGGCCTGGCTGTTCTCTCCGGAACGCCTCGAGGGCTCGGGCGCCCTCACCGTGCGAATCGGCGAGCACCTGTTCTTCACGGCGATCTCTGTGCTGTTCGCCGCCATCATCGCGATCCCGCTCGGTTATCTCATCGGTCACACCGGCAAGGGCCGCGAGATTGCGGTCGGGATCTCCGGCGCTGCCCGGGCGTTGCCGTCCTTCGGCCTGATCCTGCTGCTCGTCCTGCTGCTCGGGGTGTTGCAGGTGTCCTTCGCGTCAGTTGTCGCGTTCGTGCTCCTGGCGATTCCGTCCATCCTCGCCGGTGCATACTCCGGCATCCAGGCCATCGACCGGAGCACCATCGACGCGGCGCGGGCGATCGGGATGACCGAGTGGCAGATCCTGCTGAAGGTCGAGATCCCGCTCGGGCTGCCGCTGCTCATCGGCGGCCTGCGAAACGGTGCCCTGCAGGTTGTGGCAACAGTGACCCTTGCGGCGTACGTGAACCTGGGCGGTCTCGGGTATGACATTCTTCAGGGCCTTCCGTTGCGCCGTTTCGACCAGATGCTCGGCAGCGCGATCGTGATCATGGTGCTTGCGCTGGTCATTGACGGGTTGTTCGGCCTCCTGCAGAAGCTTGCGGTGCCGCATGGAGTTACCGCAGGGCAACGACAAGAACTCCGTACGCCGCCAACCCGGCGGCGCGCGGTGATGGGAAGTTCCATCGAACTGGAAAGAGGATAGGAATGTTCACGCTAAGGAACAAAGGCCGGCTCGCCATCGGCGCAGCCGTGGTCGGGGTGTCATTGGCCCTGTCAGGGTGCGCATCGGGTGACCCGCTAGACCCGGGTACGGAATCCGATAGCCCCGGCGACACGATTGTCGTCGGCTCGCAGGCGTACTACTCGAACGAGATCATCGCCGAGATCTACGCGCAGGCGCTGGAGGATGCCGGATTCGAAGTGGAGCGCAAGTTCCAGATCGGGCAGCGCGATGCCTACATGCCGGCACTGGAAAGCGGGGAAGTCGATCTCTTCCCCGAATACACCGGAAACCTGCTGCAGTTCTACGATGAGGAGGCCACTGCCACCCAGAGTGACGAGGTATATGCAGAGCTCCAAGGCGTGCTCCCCGACGGGCTGACCGTGCTCGACCAGTCACCGGCCACGGACCAGGACTCCTACAACGTCACGAAGGCATTCGCCGACGAGAACGGTCTCGCGAGTCTGGCCGACCTGGCCGACGTGAGTACCCCGCTGGTGCTGGGCGGTGCTCCCGAGCTTGAGGAACGACCGTACGGGCCGTCCGGGCTTCTCGACGTCTATGGCGTAACTGTCGACTTCGAAGCCACGGGCGATACTACCGTGGACGCGCTTCTCCAGGGCGTGGTCAACATTGCCAATGTCTACAGCGCAGACCCGCGCATCCAGACCGAAGGCCTTGTCACCCTCGACGATCCCGAAGGGCTCTTCCTTGCGTCGAACGTGGTGCCATTGGTCAATGACGATGTGGCGGATGAGGTAGCCGATGTCATCAACGCGGTCAGTGCAGCGCTCACCGCAGAGGGCCTGGTGGCACTCAACGTGCAGAGCACTGTCGACCAGATGTCGTCAGGGGACATCGCAAAGCAGTGGCTGACCGAGAACGGCCTTATCGGCTAGCTGTACTCGCTAGCTGTTTTCGCTAGACCGTGATGCCGAGTCAGTCGTCGGTCTCCGTGACTTCGATTGGCTCGGCATCAATGGTGTTGGCGTCACCGTCGCCCCGATGAGTCATGTACCGGGCCTCGGTGCGCGCCAGTACCTTCTTCACCACCAGCACGATGATGGCGAAGAGAGCGAAGATGCCGGCGAAGACGTAGCCGGCATAGTGCAGTCGCTCCGAAAGTTCCCGATAGCTTTCTGCGGCCGCCCACCCCACCGATGCGTACGCCGTGGCCCAGATGACGCAGGCGGGGACCGTCCACGCCAGGAACTTGCGGTAGCTCATGGTGCTCATCCCCACGGTGAGCGGGACGAGCGAATGGAGCACGGGGAGGAACCGTGAGATGAAGACGGCTATTCCGCCCCGGCGGTCCAGGTAGTTCTCTGCCCGCACCCAATGGTCTTCGCCCAGGCGTCGGCCGAGTCGGCTGGACTGGATTTTCGGACCGAAGTACCTGCCAAGCGCGAAGCCGACGCTTTCGCCCAGCAGTGAGCCCAGGACCACTGCCACGATGAGCGCAACGTATTCGACGACGTTGGCAATTCCGGTGCTCGCGACGATCACCACCGTGTCGCCCGGCACGATCAACCCGATCAGCACAGACGTCTCCAGCGCCATTGCGAGGGCCGCCAGCAGCGTGCGCAGAACAGGGTCCACTCCCTGCACGGTGCTGAGAATCCAGCTCAGGATGTCGTCCACGGGTTAGAGCTTAACGAGCGGGGAGTGCCGGTAGCGGTTTTCTCAGCCGATCAAGACGTGCGCGCCATTGGCCCAGGCGGCCGGGTTCTTCAGCCGGCGAAGGGCCGTCGATCCAGGCGGTGACGATGCGGATGCCATGGAGTGCGCTGAGCGCCCACACCTCCAGGCCATCGAGATCCTCTGGCGGCACCGATTCGTAGTGGACCTCGACGCCCAACGCAGTCGCAAGGGCGATCACACTTCTGGCGGTGACGCTGTCGACGCGCTCCAGGTCGGGTGACGGTGCACACAGGACGTCGCCACGCCACCAGAGCATCGCGCTGTAGGCACCCTCAACGATGAAGCCTTCCGGCGACAGGATGATCGCCTCGTCTGCGCCCCGCTGCTGCGCCTGCGTTCTGGCGTGAAGTAGAGCCGCCGTGTCGGGTCCCTTGATGGTGGGCCGAGTGCGTGGATCGGGGCCGGTGAGGCTGGCCACCGTGACGGAAAGCCTGAGCCCAGGAGCGGGTCGCTGCCGCACCACCAAGGTGGGGGAGCCGCGGAGCAGTTGAAGCTCGACCCTGGGGAACTGGTCGTCGGACCGGGGCGTTGCCGCGAGGGCCGCGGACCAGAAGTCGCCGAGCCTCAGTTCAGCAGCCTGCTCAGGCAATTGCAGGTCAACGGCGGCGAAGAACCGGTCCCGGTGGAGGTCGATCGCCAGGGCTCGGCCGCTGCTGACCAGCCAGGAGTCGGCAGCAAGAATGCGGGTTTCACCCGGGTCGCAATACTCAAGCGGCGTGAGGTTGCCACCCTGCCAGCGGAACAATGCGGTCCCTGTCGTGCTCATAGAGTTAGGGTATGCGCGTTCTGTCCTACCCGGTGACCGACCGACTGCAGCCGAGCGTTGTCTTCGAGGCTGTCTACGGCACCGAGCAGTACGCCGTCTGGCTCGACAGCGGAAGGCATGCCGCGGCCGGCATGAGTGTCATGGGGACGGCTGCCCGCCGGGTGCAAGCCTCAGTTGCCGAGCACACAGTGACCCTTGATGGTGTCACACGAAGCGGAACAATCTTCGAATTCCTGGAAGCGGACCTCGGGCGCCACGGTGTGGCAGAGCATCCGGGATTCGCTCTCGGCTGGGTGGGCTGGCTCGGCTACGAATTGCGAGCCCAAACGATGCAGGTAAAGCTGAGCGGCCAGTCACGGCACCCGGATGCCGCGCTCGTGTTCCTCGACCGCTGCATCGTCTTCGACCACGAGACCGGGTCTGTGGCGCTGAAGGCCCTCGGGGATTCCTGGGACGGAGAACTGCTTGCCTGGCGGGATCAGGTCGTGGGCAGTCTCGCCGAGTTGGCCGGAGGTGGCGAGCGGCACCATCCAGTCCAGGAACAGGCGCAGGCGCCGTCCCCACCGCCCATTGTCGAATGGGTTCACTCCGATGACGAGTACCTTGGCATGATCCGCCAGTGCCAGGACGCGATCACCGCCGGGGATGCCTACCAGCTGTGCCTGACCACTCAAGCGAGCGTGGGAGCGAAGCCGGACCCACTGGCGACCTACCTGGCGCTGAGGGAGTCGAGCCCGACGCACCACGGGGCATACCTGCGGATGGGCGACGTGTCGGTGCTGAGCTCCTCGCCGGAACAGTTCATCTCGGTTTCGCCGTCCGGTGAGGTGCAGACCAGTCCCATCAAGGGCACCCGTCGCCGCGGGGAGAGCGCGGAGGACGACGCCCGCCTGAGGGAGGAACTGCTCGCCAGCGACAAGGAACGCGCCGAGAACCTGATGATCGTCGACCTGATGCGCAACGACATCGGCCGCATCGCGACGGTCGGGTCGGTGCGGGTGTCCAGCCTGCTCACCGTGGAGAGCTATGCCCAGGTGCACCAATTGGTCAGCACCGTTCGCGGAGACCTCGCGGCCGGGGTAAGCGGTGTCGACGCGGTCGTGTCCTGCTTCCCGGCCGGATCCATGACCGGTGCGCCGAAGCGCAGCGCGACCGAGATCCTCGACCGGTTGGAGGGGCGTCCGCGGGGCATCTACTCCGGCGTGCTCGGGTACTTCGGACTGGACGGGCGGATCGACCTCTCCATGGTCATCCGGACCATCGTCATCGATAGGGAAGGTGCGACCGTGGGAGCCGGGGGCGGGATCACGGCGCTTTCCGTTCCGGAGGAAGAGCTCGACGAGGTGTACCTGAAGGCGGCTGCCCTGCTTGAGGTGCTCGGGGTGGGCCGCTCCGTTCGGTAATCTGGAGGCTGGCCATCGCGCGAGAAGAATTCTCGGGCGGTGCACCCTCCCACCCGCAACGAATTGAGTGACCCCGTGGCATCAGAGCATCTGACATCAAAGCGCCTGACACCAGAGCACGGCGACGACGCCGAATACGACGTCGCCCGCATCCAGCAGAAGTGGCAGGCCGTCTGGGATGAACTCAAGCCGTTCGCGGCCGGCGGCGACGACGACGACCGCCCGCGCAAATACATCCTGGACATGTTCCCGTACCCGTCGGGCGACCTGCACATGGGTCACGCGGAGGCGTACGCGCTGGGCGACGTGATTGCACGCTACTGGCGGCAGCAGGGCTTCAACGTGCTGCACCCGATCGGCTGGGACTCGTTCGGGCTGCCGGCGGAGAATGCTGCCATCAAACGGGGAATCGACCCGCGCGGCTGGACCTACGAGAACATCGAACAGCAGAAGCGCAGCATGAAGCTGTACGCCGCATCCTTCGACTGGGACCGGGTGCTCCACACCAGCGACCCCGAGTATTACAAGTGGAACCAGTGGCTGTTCCTGAAGATGTTCGAGAAGGGCCTCGCCTATCGCAAGGACAGCTGGGTCAACTGGTGCCCGAACGACCAGACAGTGCTGGCCAACGAGCAGGTCGTCGACGGCCGTTGCGAACGGTGCGGGTTCCTGGCCGAGAAGAAGAAGCTCACCCAGTGGTACCTGAAGATCACCGACTACGCCGACCGGCTGCTGGACGACCTCAACCAGCTGGAGGGAACCTGGCCGTCGAAGGTCATCAGCATGCAGCGCAACTGGATCGGGCGCTCGCGCGGTGCGGATGTCGACTTCGAGATCGAGGGCAGGGCAGAGCCGATCTCCGTGTTCACCACCCGACCGGACACCCTGTACGGGGCAACCTTCATGGTGGTGGCCCCCGACTCGGAGTTCGCAGCCGAACTGGTCGAAGGAGCATCCGCTGAGGTGAAGGCCGCATTCGCCGCGTACCTCACCGAGGTTCAGAAGAAGACCGAAATCGACAGGCAGGATGCCACGCGGGAGAAGACTGGCGTCTTCCTTGAGCGGTACGCCGTCAACCCGATCAATGGGGAGCGCCTGCCGATCTGGGTCGCCGACTACGTGCTGGCCGACTACGGCCATGGCGCTGTCATGGCGGTGCCGGCACATGACCAGCGCGACCTGGACTTCGCCCGCAAATTCGGCCTGCCGGTGCGCGTGGTAGTCGACACGAACGCCCCGATCACCGGCACGATCCCCGTGCTCGAGACCGACCCAGAGACCGGCGAGGCCATCCTTCCGGACGAGCTTCCTCCGCTCGACCCGGTGTCCACCGGCATCGCGCTGTCGGGTGAGGGGCGGATGACCAACTCCGGCCCCCTGGACGGGCTCAGCAAGTCTCATGCCATCAGCCGGATCATCGAACAACTGGAGAAAGACGGACGCGGTCGCTCGTCCAAGCACTACCGCCTCCGCGACTGGTTGATCTCGCGCCAGCGCTACTGGGGGACGCCGATCCCGATCATCCACGGCGAGAACGGGGAGCTGATTCCGGTACCGGAGGGTCAGCTGCCCGTTACCCTCCCGCCGAGCGAGGGCCTCGACCTGAAGCCGAAGGGCTCGTCACCGCTGGGAGCTGCCGCCGATTGGGTGAACGTGCCCAACCCGAAGGACGGCACCCCGGCCAGGCGCGACCCGGACACCATGGACACCTTCGTCGATTCGTCGTGGTACTTCCTGAGGTTCCTGAATCCTCACGATGACACCCAGGCGTTCGACCCTGCGGCGGCCGACCGGTGGGCGCCGGTCGACCAGTACGTAGGCGGCGTGACGCACGCCATCCTTCACCTGCTCTACGCCCGGTTCATCACCAAGGTGCTGTACGACCTGGGCTACGTCTCGTTCACCGAGCCGTTCAGCGCACTGCTCAATCAGGGAATGGTTCTCATGGACGGCAGCGCCATGAGCAAGTCCAAGGGCAACATCGTGCAGCTGAGCGAGCAGCTCGACGAGCATGGCGTGGATGCCGTGCGGCTCACCATGGCATTCGCCGGCCCTCCGGAAGACGACATCGACTGGGCGGACGTCTCCCCACACGCATCCGCGAAGTTCATCGCCCGCGCATGGAGGCTCTCCGGCGATGTCACCAGCAAGCCCGGAGTGGACTGGAGCACCGGCGACGAGTCGCTGCGCCGGGTGACCCACCGGTTCCTCGCCGAGGCGCCGGCGCTGACCGAGTCCTTCAAGTTCAACGTCGTGGTCGCCCGCATCATGGAGTTGGTGAACGCCACCCGCAAGGCGATCGATGGCGGCGTCGGCGGCGGCGACCCCGCCGTTCGGGAGGCGACCGAGACGGTCGCGCTCGCCCTCAGCCTGTTCTCGCCCTATGTGGCGGAGGAGATGTGGGAGCGCCTGGGTTACCCGGCGCCGGTCGCGTTGGCCGGTTGGCGCAAGGCCGACCCGGTGCTGCTGGTGGAGACCTCGGTCACCGCGATCGTGCAGGTCGACGGGAAGGTGCGTGACCGCCTCGAGGTGAGTCCCAGCATCGACCCGGCTGAGCTGGAAGCCCTGGCACGGGCGTCGGATGCTGTTCAGCGCGCGGTCGGCGATCGCACCATCACCGGAGTCACCGTCCGCGCTCCGCGGGTGGTGAGCCTGTCGACCAAGTAGGGGAGGTAGGGCCACCGGAAGACCGGTAGTCCTCCATTGCCCGCACGGTGCGGTTCTGTGCACAGAGACGCGCCGATGGCCTTCTGGTCGGAATGCGGCTGGTTAGCGTCGTGGGATGAGCACCCCCCGCTCGGGCACCCCCGGCTCCCTGAGCACCCGCCGCCCCCTGAGCCTGTCGAAGGGTGCGGTCTTCGTTCTCCTCCTGATCGCGATCGCGATCGCCGTCCTGATCTCCGCGCTCGGCTCCCACGGAACGTCGGAACCCGTCGGCACGGTGCGTTCAGCATCCGCTCCTGAGCGGATGCAGGCGACCATCTATGTGCACCTGCTGGGGGAAGTCGCCACCCCGGGGTTGTACCAATTGCCGGAGGGCTCCCGTGCGGTGGATGCTGTGGCCGCGGCCGGCGGCTTCATCGAGGGCGCCGATCGGACCAGCCTCAACCTGGCCCGCATCCTGTCCGATGGCGAGCAGGTGTATGTGCCGAAGGAGGGCGAGGCGCCATCCGCCCGGCCTGGCGCGATCGGGACGATCGCCGGCAAGGTCAACCTGAACACCGCCGACGCGGCGGCACTCGAGACCCTTCCCCGGGTCGGGCCGGCGATGGCGGCACGCATCATCGCCTGGCGAGCGGCCAACGGGCGATTCTCGGCCGTGGAAGACCTCAAAAGCGTGAGCGGCATCGGCGACAAGACCTTTGAGGCCATGCGGGACCTCATCACGATATGAAGGTGGATGCCCGACTGGCGCTGCCCGCCGCTGTCGGGTGGGCCGTGCTGGCGATCGTCATCGCCGCACCGGCGGCACTGCCCTGGACGGCAGGCGGATGCTGGCTGGTCGCGGCGTTCGGACTGATGGCAACACGGTGGCTGCGGATCCGAATGCGCGCGGTGGCCCTGAGCCTGGTACTCGGCGGGGCACTGGCGGCCATGATGCTCACCTCAGCGGCAATCTCGGCGCCCAGCCGGTGGCCGGAGCCGCTGGTGGATGCTGTCGGCAGCGGCGCGGTGGTCCGGGCTGTTGCCAGCACGACGCAGGCGACGGACAACCGTGACGGCAGGTTCACCGCGACGCTGATGAGGGGCACTGTGGCGGGTTCGGAGTTCACCGCCTCAGCTCCTGTGTTGGTCTTCGGTGCAGCCGAAACCCCGGTCGGTATCGGTGCCGAGCTGCAATTGACTGGAACCCTGGGCCAGGCTGACCACGCCGGGAACGTGGCCTTCCTGTTCTTCCTGACCGATGACGCATCGGTGGAGCGAGGACCACCGTGGCTCATCAGGGCGACCGGTGGCCTGCGCGACGGGTTCCGTGACCTGGCAACGTCGCTGCCCGGCGACGGCGGCGACCTGCTTCCCGGCCTGGCCATCGGCGACACCGGCGCGGTAACCGAGTCCCTGGATTCCGCGATGAAAGCGTCATCACTCAGCCACCTCACCGCCGTCTCCGGAGCGAACTGCGCCGTCATCATCGCGCTGGTCGTCTTCGGCGGTTCGGCGATAGGGCTTTCGCGTTCGGTACGGATCGGCGCGGCGTTGGTAGTACTCGCCGGATTCGTCGTGCTGGTCACGCCGGAGCCCAGCGTGCTTCGGGCCTCCGTCATGGCAGCGCTCGTGCTTGCCGGTCTCGCCTCCGGTCGCCCGTTGAGAGGGCTGCCGGTGCTGGGTCTTGCCGTCACCGTGCTGCTGGTGATGGACCCCTGGCTGGCACGCAATTTCGGCTTCGTCCTGTCGGTCTGCGCCACTGCAGGACTGCTCCTCTTTGCCGCGCCGCTGGCTCGTGCACTCTCCCGGTGGGTGCCTCTGCCGCTCGCGCTGCTGGTGGCAGTACCCGCCGCGGCTCAGCTGGCCTGCCAGCCTGTGCTCATCCTGCTCACGCCCTCGATTCCGACCTACGGGGTGCTGGCGAACATCCTCGCGGCGCCGGCAGCGTCGGTGGCGACCGTGCTCGGATTGATCGCCTGCGTGACTGCCCCGGTGTTCGCCCCGCTTGGTGCCGTGATGGCCCAGGTGGCGTGGCTGCCCTCAGCCTGGATCGCGGCAGTGGCATCGTTCTTCAGCGCGCTGCCCGGTGCGAGCCTGCCCTGGCTCTCCGGCGTTGCCGGGGTGGCGTTGTGCCTGCTGGCGGGCGCGCTCGCCCTGCTGGCGTGGTTGCTGCCGGCCGGCCGGGCAGGGAAGTGGCGCGCCGCCGCATCCGCCGGCCTGGTGCTCCTGGTCGTCGCATACGTGGGCGTTGCCGGAGGTGAACAACTGCGACGCCGCGTGGCACCGCCCGCGGATTGGGCCGTCGCGGCCTGCGATGTCGGCCAGGGTGACGCGATGCTGGTGCGCAGTTCCGGTCAGGTGGCGCTGATCGACACCGGGCCGGAGCCGGGCCTGCTCGACGAGTGCCTGTCCACCCTTGGAGTCGCCCATATCGACGTGCTGGTTCTCACGCACTTCGATCTCGACCATGTCGGCGGGTCCATGGCGGTGGCCGGTCGAGCCGATCGTGTGCTGGTCGGGCCGAGCGCCGGCCAGGACGATGATCGCGTCGTGCAGCAATTGGCGGATGCCGGCGCGGCCGTCGAGCAGGTGGCAGGCGGTAATACGGGGACGCTGGGGGAGCTGCGGTGGGACGTCCTGTGGCCGCCGGCACGACTGGGCGGCATCGAACCGGGCAACGACGCCAGCGTAGTTCTGCAGTTCACGCCGGCATCCGGATGCGAGCACGGCTGCTTCACCGGCGTATTCCTCGGCGACCTGGGCGAGGAGTCGCAGGGGCGGATGCTCGGAGCAGCCAACCTCGGCGGAGCCGGTCTGGCCGGGGTCGACCTGGTGAAGGTCTCGCACCACGGTTCGCGGGACCAGAACAGTCGGCTCTACGAGACGCTGCGCGCAACCGTCGGCCTGATCGGCGTCGGTGCTGACAACGACTACGGTCATCCGACCGAACAGACGCTCGACCTCCTCGGCGCGACCGGCACGGAGGTGGTGCGCACCGACCGCTCAGGGCTGGCACTGATCTCCTTGCGGGGCGGGGAACTCGTCCTGTGGACCGAGCACGACAGTACCAATACGGGCAGTGCTGATTCGAGCGGTGTCGGCGCACCAGAATAGGCTGGGGTGTCGCCCCCGGTGTCCAGAGGAGTTCCATGGCAGTGCAACGTTCGTCGAAGGCAGGCGCTGCGAAATCGTCGACGTCCCGCACCGGTTCAGCCAAGGCCGCAGCGATTCCCCAGGTCGGCTGGTCGAGCATCCGCCCCGCCCGGGTGGTGCTGGTGTCGGGAACCGAGACACTGCTTGCCGATCGTGCGATCCGCCTTCTTCGCGACACGCTCAAGCTGGAGGATCCGAGCCTCGAGGTCAGCGACCTGGAGGCCGACAACTACGCGCCCGGTGAGTTGATTACCCTCGCCAGCCCCTCCCTGTTCGCCGAACCACGTCTGATTCGCGTCACCAACGTCGAGAAGTGCACTGACGCGTTCATCTCCGAGTGCCTCGAGTACCTGGAGGCGCCGGCCGATGACACCTACCTGGTGCTGCGTCACGCCGGGGGAGTGCGTGGCAAGAAACTGCTCGACGGCATCCGGTCGGGAACCGGCGGCGGCATTGAGGTGGTCTGTGCGGAGCTGAAACGGGAGTCCGACAAGCTCGATTTCGCGCGCGACGAGTTTTCCACGGCGGGCAAGAAGGTCAGCGCTGGGGCGCTCCGTGCGCTGGTGTCTGCTTTCGCGGACGACCTGGCCGAGTTGGCTTCCGCCTGCCAGCAGTTGATCGCGGATGCCGCGGCGGAGGTGACCGAGGCGACGGTCGAGAAATACTATTCCGGCCGGGTCGAGACGAACGCGTTCAAGGTCGCAGACAGCGCCATCGCCGGTCGGCACGGTGAGGCATTGATCCTGTTGCGGCATGCACTCGCCTCGGGGGCCGACCCGGTGCCGATGGTCGCCGCCTTCGCGATGAAGCTGAGGACGATGGCGAAGCTGGTCGGACGGCGGGGCGGGTCTGGCCAGTTGGCTGCGCAGTTCGGCCTTGCGCCGTGGCAGGTCGAGCGCGCCCAGCGCGACCTCCAGGGCTGGACGGAGGCGGGGCTCGGGCGCTGCATCGAATTACTGGCAGAGACGGATGCCGCGGTCAAGGGTGCCGAGCGCGACCCGGTCTTCGCGCTGGAGCGCATGGTCAGCAAGATCGCGGCCCGCGGCGAGTAGCGGGGTAATTCACTTATCGGCTGGTCGGGCGTGTCGAGGCCTCCGTCGGGTTGCGCGACTGAGGCTGGTCGAGCTCGTCGGGAAACTACCGGACGGGATGTCGGAGCTGATCCTGGTGTTGCCGACCCTGCTGGCCGCCGGCGTCTGGGACCGGCTCACTACTCAGGCCAGAACTTTGTCCCGGGCCGGAGACCGCGCTCGTTTGACCAGTTGCGGGCCGATCTGGCCACCGACCTGCTCCTGACCGGGGGGCTGGACGGGACGGACGGGTCCCCACACGCGTTGGCTCGGGGGATCACTGCGGAGGTGGCCATTGTCATCCCCGCCCTGACCTTGCTTGGTGAGGGTGATGAGCCGGCGACCCTGGCCGGTGCGGGGCCGATCGGGTTGGCCGAAGCGAAACTGTTGGCGGCCCAGGTCCCGTCGATGGTGCGGATCCTCACCCACCCCACCAGTGATCTGGTGTTATCGGTCGATACGTATCGGCCGTCGGAGAAACTCCGAAGGTTCCTCCGGATCCGGGACGGTCGGTGTCGATTCCCGGGCTGCACCCGACCGCCGAACCGGTGCGATCTCGACCACACCGTGGCCGCCGACGTCGGCGGACCCACCACCGTGGATAACCTGGCCCATCTATGCCGCGGCGATCACACCCTGAAACATCACGGCGGGTGGAGCGTGAAACAACTGGCACCCGGGGTGTTGGAGTGGACCAGCCCCAACGGGTACGTCCACACCGACAAACCCGACCCCACCGTCCACTTCGCCGCCTAACCCTGGCTGGCCGCTGGGGATTTCGACAAGCTCAACCAGCGAGGCACATGCTCAACCAGCTGAGGCGGGTTGAGCACCCCCAGGCTGGTTGAGCTTGTCGAAACCCATCGAGCCCGCCGAGATCCCCGGCTCACGCCACGAACTGCGCAGGCCAACAAAAACCCCGCCTCACGAGGAGACGGGGTTCTTGTTCAGCTGGTGTGCCTACAGGGCGTTGACCTGCTTGGCGATGGCCGACTTCTTGTTGGCGGCCTGATTCTTGTGGATGACTCCCTTGCTGGCGGCCTTGTCGAGCTTCTTCGAGGCGAGGAGGAGGGCGGCTGCGGCCTTCTCCTTGTCCCCGGCAACGACAGCGGCGCGGGTGGCGCGGATGGCGGTGCGAAGCTCGGCCTTGAATGCCTTGTTGCGATCCGTCGCCTTCTTGTTGGTGAGGATGCGCTTGATCTGCGACTTGATGTTTGCCACTTAGGGTTCTTTCTCTAGTTCTGGACGGTGTTTGGCAGCTGTGGCCGAGACGAAGTAGAGGGCATCGTTCCGATTGAGAGCTGCGATTCGCACCCGTGATCGTGGGAAATGAACGCGGTGCGCAAGCCAAGCGTCAACTTTACCAGAGGAAGCGCCTGTTTCGGCAATCGTCTGATGTGGTCGGGCATGCGAAAGGGGCGAGCCCAACGGGCCCGCCCCTTCCGGATACTACTGTCTAGCGACGGTGGGCTGCCGCGCGACGGCGGCCGGCCAGTACGAGGCCAGCGCCGAGCAGGAGCATTACTCCGCCGGCAGCGATGGCCGGCGTGAAGTCCGTACCGGTTGCGGCGAGTGTCGCTGGGTTAGCGGTGACGGCGAACGAGCCCGAGGTCATGACGCCTGAGCTGAGACCGCGCGCACCGAGGTAATAGGTGCCCGCAACCAGGGAGGCTTCGCTGTACGCAACGGTTACCGAGCCGTTGGCGTCAGCGGTGAAGGACCCTGGGATCGCTCCGCCGGAGCCGCCGTTGCTGAAGGTACCACTCACGCTCTCGCCTGGAATGAAGCCGGTGAACACGCCGGACACGCCGGTGGTCCCCATCGCTGCAATGGTGAGTGATGCGGGCGTGACGGCCGCAGTGGGAGCGGGGAGGAACCAGTGCGTGTCGCCCGCCCACGTAACGTGGCTTACCACCGCACCAGCCGGTGCGATCAGGCCGAACGCGAGGATCTCGTAATCATCGCCCAAGGCAGCAAGCTCGGCGACGTACTCGGGAATCGTGTGGCTCGTTCCCGCTGCGAAGCTGCCGACGGCTCCACTGGTGGTCCACCCGGCGAGCGGGTTGAGCCCGACCGGTCCAAAGTTGTCCGGGCGAAGGGTGGTAAACCCGGTGTCAGCCACTCCGTCTGTGAAGAGTGGGATCTGGAAGTTCGCGTTGCCGCTGACGACACCGAAGTCCGCTCCATCTACGAGCGCACCGAGATCGGTGGTGGGCGTTGTCCCGTTCAGAATCTGTGTGTTACCGGTGATTGTCAACCCATTGACGCCTGAGGTAACCGTTCCCGTCGAGCCGGCTCCGATGAACCAGCCTGCGGGGTAAGACGCGCCTTCGACACCGAACTCGCTGTCGTCTACATAGAGGTCGGCGGCACTTGCGGAGCCTCCGATGGCGAGCGTTGACACGCCTACAAGGGCTGCGGCAGCCCCGACGGCGAGCATGCGGGAAAACTTCATGTCGTGTGTGTTCCTTACTTTCGGGTCGCGCAAAAACAACGATTCCTCGAACGCTACTCCGTCTTGGGGCAGATATACCGGATTTTCGAAAAGTTCTTCATAACGAATTGCTCTCAGCTAGTGCACACTGCGCTCGCTCGCGGGCATGGGAGAATTGGACGACTCTTCCCAGCAACCCCTGAGGTACACGTGAGCCCCAAAGCATTGAAGGCCCTTGAACCGGCATCGACCGACCCCGCCTTCATCCGCAACTTCTGCATCATCGCCCACATCGATCACGGCAAGTCGACCCTCGCCGACCGGATGCTGCAGGTGACCGGCGTGGTCAGCGACCGCGACATGCGTGCGCAGTACCTGGACCGGATGGACATCGAGCGCGAACGCGGCATCACCATCAAGAGCCAGGCAGTGCGGATGCCCTGGGCCCTCGAGCAGGCTGAGGGACCGGACCAGGTCTATGCCCTCAACATGATCGACACTCCCGGCCACGTCGACTTCACCTACGAGGTGTCCCGCAGCTTGGCGGCCTGCGAGGGCGCCATCCTGCTGGTGGATGCGGCCCAGGGCATTGAGGCGCAAACTCTTGCGAACCTCTACCTCGCGCTGGCGAACGACCTCACGATCATCCCGGTGCTGAACAAGATCGACCTTCCGGCCGCCGACCCCGACAAGTACGCGAAGGAGCTGGCCGGCCTCATCGGAGGCTCACCCGACGACGTGCTTCGGGTGTCCGGCAAGACGGGTGTCGGAGTTCCCGAGCTGCTGGATCGCGTCACCAAGCTCATTCCGCCACCGGTCGGCGACGCATCCGCCCCTGCACGCGCCATGATCTTCGACTCCGTCTACGACAGCTACCGCGGTGTCGTCACCTACGTGCGGATGATCGACGGCAAGCTGAGCCCTCGCGAGAAGGTCCAGATGATGTCCACGAGGGCAACCCACGAGATCCTCGAAATCGGCGTCAGTTCGCCAGAACCGACCCCCAGTCAGGGGCTAGGCATCGGCGAGGTCGGCTACCTGATCACCGGCGTGAAGGATGTTCGCCAGTCGAAGGTCGGGGACACCGTCACTACGGCCGCGAAGCCGGCAACCCAGGCGCTGCCCGGCTACACGGAGCCCAAGCCGATGGTCTTCTCCGGGCTGTACCCGATCGACGGGAGCGACTATCCGGTGCTTCGCGAGGCACTGGACAAGCTGAAGCTGTCGGATGCGTCCCTCGTCTACGAGCCGGAGACATCCGTCGCCCTCGGTTTCGGATTCCGCTGCGGCTTCCTCGGCCTGCTGCACCTGGAGATCATCACCGAACGGCTCGAGCGCGAGTTCGACCTCGACCTGATCGCCACAGCGCCTTCGGTGATCTATGAGGTGACCACCGACGACAAGAAGTCGGTCACCGTCACCAACCCGAGCGAATTCCCCGGCGGCAAGATCGCCTCAGTGACCGAGCCGATGGTGAAGGCGGCCATCCTGGCGCCGAAAGACTACGTCGGCGTCATCATGGAACTCTGCCAGGGCCGCCGCGGAGCGCTGCTCGGCATGGACTACCTCGGTGAGGACCGAGTGGAGATCCGCTACAGCATGCCGCTCGGCGAGATCGTCTTCGACTTCTTCGATCAGCTCAAGAGCAAGACGGCGGGCTACGCGTCGCTCGACTATGAGCCCAGCGGTCAGCAGGAAGCCGACCTGGTGAAAGTCGACATCCTGTTGCAGGGCGAACAGGTCGACGCGTTCAGCGCGATCGTGCACCGCGACAAGGCGTACGCCTACGGTGTGCTGATGACCGGGCGACTGCGTGAGCTGATCCCGCGGCAACAATTCGAGGTGCCCATCCAGGCGGCCATCGGCGCTCGAATCATCGCTCGCGAGAGCATCCGCGCCATCCGCAAGGACGTCCTGGCCAAGTGCTACGGCGGCGACATCACCCGCAAGCGCAAACTTCTGGAGAAGCAGAAGGAGGGCAAGAAGCGGATGAAGATGGTCGGCCGCGTCGAAGTACCTCAGGAGGCTTTCATCGCGGCGCTCTCCGGCGATACGGAGAAGAAGGAAAAGAAGTAGATGAGCAGGGCCCAGTGGTGGAATCGGCCGGTCACCTACGCGGCGGTGGGCGGCACCAAGGCCGCTGACCTGATGGCTTACCCGCCGTCCGGATACCGGCCGTTCGAGAAGCGTGCGCGCATCGGTCACGGCCCCGCGCGCTGGGAGTATGCCTGGGCAGCCGCGCTGTCCTGGGGCATCCAGACGAACAGCGGCTTCCTGGTCGATGTGACGGAGACTCCGGATGCCGTGACCGGCCTCACCTACACCCCCGTCGAGTTCGACACCGGGGGAGTTCCGGTAAAGCCGGCGAGCACCGAAACGCCGGACGAGCTCACCTTCGGCCCTGACGGCACGGAGTTCGTGGTCCCAGGGGTGACTGCCAAGCTGTCCATACCGGTGGGCCCGCTCCGCATCGGCGCGCCGTGCCGGGTCGTCTACATCGTCGATGAGAAGGACCGCAAGGGGTTCGCCTACGGCACCCTGGCCGGGCATCCGGAGAGCGGTGAGGAGGCGTTCATCGTGGAGCGCACCGACGACGGATCGGTGTGGCTCACCATCCGCGCGTTCTCCCGTCCGGCGAATGTCGGCTGGTGGCTCGCGTACCCGGTACTGCGTATCGCGCAATGGTTCTACACCCGCCGCTATTTCAAGGCGTTGACCGGACCGGTCGACTGAACCCAGATGCCCTCCGCCCTGCCCATCGCCGATCCGGCCCCTGCCGACGGAAACCTGCCCGCCTCGGTCGCGCTCGACGCTGAGAACCGCAACTTCGGCGTCTACCTGCACGTGCCGTTCTGTCGCGTCCGCTGCGGGTACTGCGACTTCAACACCTACACCTCGGAGGAGCTGCGCGGCGCCAAGCGCAGCGATTATGCCGGTCAGGCCATGCAGGAGGTGGGGCTCGCCGCACAGGTGATGGACGCTGCCGGATTGCCCAGCCGACCCGTTTCGACGGTCTTCTTCGGCGGAGGAACACCCACCCTGCTCCCCGCCGCGGATCTCGCGGCGATGCTGGGGTCGGTGGCGGATGCCTGGAACCTGGCAGCGGATGCCGAAATCACCACCGAGGCCAACCCAGACTCTGTCGACCTCGAGTACCTGCTCAGGCTGAAGCGTGCCGGATTCACGCGCGTCTCGTTCGGCATGCAGTCGGCGGTGCCCCACGTGCTCGCCACGCTGGAGCGCACCCACGATCCGGAGCGGGTCCCGCTGGTTGTCGCCTGGGCCAGGGAGGCGGGCCTGGACGTCAGCCTCGACCTCATCTACGGAACGCCGGGGGAGACCCTGGACGATTGGCGGCGCTCCCTCGAGCACGCGATCGCCCAGCAGCCGGACCACTTGTCCGCCTACTCCCTGATCATCGAAGACGGCACCAAGCTGGCGCGCCAGATTCGTCGCGGCGAGGTCGACCAGCCAGACGAAGACCTGCAGGCCGACATGTACGAACTGGCGGACACCCTGCTGGATGCCGCCGGGTACGAGTGGTACGAGGTGAGCAACTGGGCCCGGAACGGCCATCGCTCACTCCACAACCTCGCCTACTGGCAGGGTCACGACTGGTGGGGAGTCGGTCCGGGTGCCCACAGCCATATCGGAGGCGTCCGCTGGTGGAACGTCAAGCATCCGGCCGCCTACGCCGACCGCATCCTGGCCGGGCACTCCCCGGCCGCCGGACGGGAGACCCTCGATGATGAAACCCGGCGGGTCGAACGCGTGCTCCTGCTGACTCGCATCCGTGACGGGCTTCGGATCGGCGAGCTTCCGGCATCCGGTCGCACCGCCGTCGCCGGCCTCATCGCCGACGAGCTGGTTAACGCAGCAGCCGCCCTGCGCGGGTCAATCGAGTTGACGCTGCGTGGGCGGCTGCTGGCGGACGCCGTTGTCCGAAGGTTGGTCCAGTAGCTTCGAAACCTACTTGATCAGCGGAATCGACAACGGGTAGTTGTAGTACTCACCGTTGGTCGCCTTCACCGCGGCGATGATGCTGAACACGATGATGACGATGCTGACAGCCATGAGGATCACGAACCCGATCAGCACGAATAGCGTCAGGAGCCCAACCACCGCTGCAATGGTCATGGTGATCTGGAAGTTGAGCGCAGACTGCGTGTGAGCGCGGACGAACGGGCCACGGTCCTTCAGCACCAGGTATCCGATCAGTGGAGAGATCACCCCGAGGAAGATACCGCCAATGTGCACGAGCGTCGCCCACAGCTTCTCGTCGCGGGGGCTCATCGGCTGGACGGGCTGGTAGTCGCCGGGAGGCGGTGGGGCTGAATTGGTCATGGGTCCATTAAAGCAAGAAAGGCCGGGACTGTGTGTCCCGGCCCGCTCGCTGTACGTGACGAACCGACTGCTACTTGATGAAGCGGATGTTGATCGGGTAGCGGTAGGCCGCGCCGGCCTTCGCCTTGTTGAAGCCCTGCACGCAGAAGATGATGGTGATCACCCAGAGCGCCAGCGGGAAGATCCAGCTGATGAGAACCCAGAACCCGAACGTGACGGCGGTCAGGATCGCGTTGATGATCATGATCGCGATGTGTCCAATGGTCACCGTGATCTGGAAGTTCAGGGACTCCTTGCCCTCAGCGTTGGTGTGAGCTCCGCGGTCCTTGAAGACCAGCCAGATGATCAGTGGCGGCAGGATCCAGAGGATGCCGCCGAGGTGCGCAAATGACGCCCACTGGTTGTCTTCCGCCTGAGACAGCGGCGCTGCTGCGGCGGGGGAAGGAGCTTGTTCGGTCATTGACTTTGCCTTTCGGTTGCGAGTTGCTGCTAGACATCGGGTAGAGCCTCCTGGCGGGTGAATGCCAGACCCCCATGACGGGGCCGCTAATCAAGCGCACCCATAAGCTAGTGCCGGACACAGCCCTCTGGCAAGGACATCCGGGCGGGTCGAGGCGATACAATTGGCAGTCGGAAGGTAAGAGTGCCAAGAAACTGAGGGTGGGTGCGACATGGTCTCCGAGCGCAGCCTCGAAGTTCTCCGCGTGATCGTTCAGGATTACGTCGCCTCCCGGGAGCCTGTCGGTTCGAAGTCGATTGTCGAGCGCCACTCCTTCGGTGTCTCTGCTGCCACCATCCGCAGCGACATGGCACAGCTCGAAGAAGAGGAGCTGATCACCGCCCCCCACACCTCGTCCGGTCGGGTCCCGACCGATAAGGGTTATCGGGTATTCGTCGACCAGCTTGCCGACTTGCGCCCGCTGACTGCGGCGCAGAGGCATGCCATCGAGGCGTTCCTCGGCCAGTCCACCGACCTCGACGAGGTGCTCGTTCGCACGGTGCGCCTGTTGTCCCAGCTCACGCACCAGGTCGCATTGGTGCAGTACCCATCCCTCACCCGGTCCCGCATCCGCCACATCGAGCTTGTGCTGCTCAGCGACACGCGACTGATGACGGTGCTGATCACCGACACCGGCCGGGTCGAGCAGCGCATCCTCGAAATCACCGCAGGGATGGAAGAAGAGTTCCTCGCAGAGCTGAGGGCGAAGTTCAACGCGGCCCTTGGCGGTCACGAACTGGCCAAAGCGTCCGAGATTCTCGCCGACCTTCCTGACACCTTCTCGGCGGAGCGCCGCGAAACGGTTCGGAAGATCGCGGCCAGACTGATCGAACAGGTTGCGGCCAATCGCCAGGATCGACTGGTGATGGCTGGTGCAGCTAATCTTGTTCGCACCGAAGAAGATTTTCAGGGGAGCATCCTGCCCGTGCTCGAAGCGATCGAGGAGCAGGTCACCCTCCTGAAGCTTTTCGGCGAAATGCAACCGGACCAGCACGGCATGTCGGTGCGGATCGGCGCCGAGAACGCCTCATTCGGCCTCGGTGAGACGTCCGTGGTCGCGACCGGCTACACCTCGTCGGGCGGCGAACTCGCCCGCCTCGGGGTGCTCGGACCGACCCGCATGGACTATTCGAACAACATGGCCGCCATCAGGGCTGTCGCCCGCTACGTGACGCGTCACCTCGGCGAGGCTTGAGCCTCGGCGACCCAGATTCAACAATCCACAACATATTCAAGGAACGGTTTTGGCTGACCATTACGAAGTACTCGGGGTCGAGCGCAGCGCTACGGCTGAAGAGATCAAGAAGGCGTACCGCCGGCTCGCACGTGAGCTGCACCCTGACGTGAATTCCGGGGCGGATGCCGCTGACCGCTTCAAGGAGGTCACTCACGCCTACGACGTGCTGAGCGACCCCAAGCAGAAGCAGCAGTACGACATGGGCGGCCAGGGCGGTTTCGGCGGCGACTTCGGGTTCGGCGATATCTTCGAGACCTTCTTCGGCGGAGGCGGTGGCGGGCGGAACTCGCCACCACGGTCCCGCAGCGAGCGCGGCCAGGATGCGCTGATCCGGGTCGAGGTTGAGCTCGCCGAAGTGATCTTCGGCACCCAGCACGAGGTCGAGGTCGACACTGCGGTGCTGTGCAAGACCTGTCAGGGGTCGTGCTGCGCACCGGGCACCGAGCCGGCAACCTGCGACATCTGCCACGGCAGCGGCCTCATCCAGCGCACCGTTCGCAGCCTCCTCGGCAACGTCATGACGTCCAGCCCGTGCGGCACCTGCCGCGGGTTCGGAACCGTCATCCCCAATCCCTGCGCCACCTGCCAGGGCCAAGGCCGGGTTCGCGCCCGCCGCAAGATCCCGGTGGACATCCCTGCCGGGGTGGACACCGGCATCCGCCTTCAGATGCCGGGCCAGGGCGAGGTGGGGCCTGCCGGTGGACCGCACGGCGACCTGTACCTCGAAATCAAGGTGCGGCACCACGATGTGTTCAGCCGCAACGGTGACGACCTGCTGGCGACGCTCGAGATCCAGATGACGGATGCGATCATGGGCACCAGCGCCTCATTCGAGGCGCTGGACGGCTTCGTGAATCTCGATATCCACCCGGGAACCCAGAGTGCCGAGGTCATCACCGTCAAGGACCGCGGCGTCACCCACCTCAAGGGCACCGGACGCGGAGACCTGAAGATCGGCGTTCAAGTGCTGACCCCCACCAAGCTGAACTCCAAGTCGGAAGAACTGATCAAGCAGTTCGTCAAAGTGCAAAAAGCCGTTCCACCGACGCTCGCGCAGTTCCAGCAGGGGCTGTTCGGCAAGCTTCGCGACCGGTTCCTGAACCTGTAGTCGCGGCATCGTGGCGCACTTCTACCTGAATGAGCTCCTTGAGACGGCCGAGGTCGGCTCGCTGGTGTCCATCGAGGGGGCGGAAGCCAGGCACGCGGTCAGTGTCAGCCGGGTTCAGGTCGGCGAGACGCTGCGGATTGGTAATGGCGCCGGCCTGGTGGTGACGGGCACGGTGGAAACCGCAACGCCACAAGAATTGTCCCTGCGGGTCGCCGGCGCCGAGATGACGCCGGCCGCCAGCCCGGCCGTCTGGCTCGCCCAGGCGCTGGCGAAGGGCGATCGCGACGAGCTGGCTGTGCAGGCCGCGACCGAGCTGGGTGTCGACGGCGTCATCCCCTGGGCCGCGAAGCGCTCGATCGTCAAGTGGGAGGGCGCCAAGGTGCGCAAGGGCCACGATCGGTGGAGCGCGATCGTGCGCGAGGCGAGCAAGCAGTCGATCCGCCCGTGGATTCCGGAAGTATCCGCCCTGGCCTCCACCGGCATGCTCTGCGCACTCGGGGCGGATGCCCGGATGCTCGTGCTCGACCCGCAGGCGGGTTCGCCGCTGTCCGGGATCAAACCCGATGGGCGCGACCTGGTACTGGTGGTCGGGCCGGAGGGCGGAATCTCCGACACTGAGCTGGATCAGTTCGCGCGTGCGGGGGCCGAGCGGGTAAGCCTCGGTTCACCGATCCTGCGCACCTCGACGGCGGGTCCGGCGGCCATCGCCGTGCTCAACACCGCACTCGGGCGCTGGTGAGACAGTGCCGACGATAAACAAACCCGGTTAAGATTGCTGCATGCCTACAGCTGAGCCATCGGTCTTCTCCCGGATCATCGCGCGCGAAATCCCCGCCGACATCCTGTTCGAGAACGACACGGTGATCGCGATTCGCGACATCGCCCCGCAGGCCCCGGTGCACCTGTTGGTGGTGCCGAAGAACCCGGAGTACCGCAACATCGCCGAATTGGCGGCCGGCGACCCAGCCCTGCTGGCCGACATTGTGGCCACGGCGCAGCAACTCGCCGACGAGCATTGCAGCGGAGAATTCCGCCTGGTATTCAACACCGGCTCCTCCGTAGGGCAGACGGTCTTCCACGTGCACGCCCACGTTCTGGGCGGCAACCTTCCGGAAGGCACCCTTGGCGAGTAAGAGAGTGGAAGTCGTCGTCGACGATGTCGCCATGGTGCGCCTGCTCGGACCGCAAGACCGGTTGTTGCTCACGATCGAGCAGCAATTCCCGCTGGTCGACGTGATGGTGCGTGGCAATCGCATCACCATCGACGGTGAAGACAAGGACACCAAGGCGGCTGCACGCCTGATAGAGGAGTTGGTTCAACTGGTGCGCAACGACGAAGAATTGGCCGCGATCGATGTCACCGAATCCGCTCGTCTCCTCAGCGAAGACGCGGGTTCGAACCCGGCCAGCACGCTGAGCCAGGCCATTATCACCACCAGGGGCAAGAGCATCCGCCCCAAGACGCTGGGCCAGAAGGACTATGTCGATGCCATCGACGAGAACACGGTGGTGTTCGGCATCGGTCCGGCTGGAACCGGCAAGACCTACCTGGCCATGGCGAAGGCAGTGCAGTCCCTGCAGCGCAAAGAGGTCAACCGCATCATCCTGACCCGGCCGGCAGTGGAGGCGGGCGAACGGCTCGGCTTCCTGCCCGGAACCCTCACCGACAAGATCGACCCATACCTGCGTCCCCTGTACGACGCCCTCAACGAGATGATGGACCCGGAGGTGGTGGTCAAGCTGCTCGCTGTCGGAACCATCGAGGTGGCCCCGCTGGCGTACATGCGCGGCCGCACCCTGAACGACTCCTTCGTCGTGCTCGATGAGGCGCAGAACACCACACCTGAGCAGATGAAGATGTTCCTGACCCGGCTTGGTTTCGGCTCCAAGATGGTGGTCACCGGCGATGTCACGCAGGTTGACCTCCCGGTCGGCACGAGTGGTCTGCAATTGGTGACCAGGGTGCTCGACGGAATGGACGAGATCCACTTCGCCAGGCTTACGAGTGCGGATGTCGTGCGCCACACCCTGGTCGGCCAGATCGTTGACGCCTACACGAAGTACGACGCCGAACAACAGGCCAACAAGCAGGGGAATCGCCGATGAGCATCGAGATCAACAACGAGTCGGTCATACCCGTCGATGAAGCAACCCTGCAGCGACTGGCGGTCTACACGCTCGATCAACTGCACGTGCATCCGGATGCCGACCTGTCGATCGTGCTGGTTGACGAGGCGGCGATGGAGCAACTGCACGTGCAGTGGATGGATGAACCCGGTCCCACCGACGTGCTCAGCTTCCCGATGGACGAGCTGCGCCCGGGGACGGAAGACGCGATCAGCCCGGCCGGGTTGCTGGGTGACGTCGTGCTCTGCCCGCAGGTAGCGGATGCGCAGGCCGAGACGGCTGGGCACAGCACCCTGGATGAGTTGCTCATGCTGACCGTTCACGGCATCCTCCACCTGCTCGGATTCGACCATGCTGAGCCTGCGGAGGAGAAGGAGATGTTCGGGCTGCAGCGCGACATCCTCATTGGCTTCACCATGGACGAACGCCGGAACAACTGATGCCCCGACGTCCGGAGCCCCGGCCGTGATCGCCGTCTTCATCAGCATCGCGGTGCTGCTCGTCGCTTTCGGCGGGCTCATGGCGGCAGCCGATGCCGCGCTGACGGTACTCTCCCGCATCGACCTGCTGGAGTTGGCCGGCAAGTCGCGGTCAGCCAAGTCGCTGACCGCCATCGCAACCGACGTCGGAGCGCACGTCAACGCCGTCAACTTCGTTCGTGTCGTCGCCGAGACCGCGGCCGCCGTACTCGTCACCCTGACCTTCGCCTCAATCTTCGACCAGTGGTGGCTCACCCTCCTCTGCTCCGCGTTCATCATGATCGTCACCTCGTTCGTGCTCGTCGGGTCCAGCCCGAGGAGTGTCGGCCGTGAGAATGCGCGCGTCATCATCGGCACTTTCGGCTGGTTGGTGCGGGGCATCCGCGTCTTCCTCGGCCCTGTTGCGGCGGCCCTGGTCGCTATCGGGAACCGGGTGACCCCCGGCCGTCCCAAGACGGTGACGTTCTCGTCCGAGCAGCAACTGCTCAGCATGGTCGACGAGGCCACCGAGGCCGACGTTCTCGAAGAAGAGGACCGCGAGCTCATCCACTCGATCTTCGAGTTCAGCGACACGGTGGTTCGCGAAGTGATGATCCCGCGCATCGACATGGTGACCATCGACGCCACCGACGACATCGGGGCGGCCATGGGGCTGTTCCTGAGCAAGGGTGTCTCGCGGATGCCGGTGATCGGCGATGACATCGACGAGGTGCTCGGTATCGCATACCTGCGTGACGTCGCCCGGCTCACCTTCGAGCAGCCGATCGACGCGGCGGCCATCACCGTGGGCGAACTCGCGCGCCCCGGCATGTTCGTGCCCGAATCCATGAAAGCCGACGACCTGCTGCGCCAGATGCAGCTGGAGTCGAACCACCTCGCCATGGTGGTGGACGAGTATGGCGGAATCGCCGGCCTGGTGACGCTGGAAGACCTCATCGAAGAGCTGGTGGGCGACATCGCCGACGAGTACGACCACGCCGTCGAGGAGGTCAAGAATCTCGGGGACGGTCGCTTCCGGGTGTCCGCCCGACTGCCGGTCGACGAGCTGGGGGAACTCTTCGGTCTCGACCTCGACGACGACGACGTCGACTCGGTCGGCGGTCTGCTGACCAAGCAGCTGGGGCGCCTCCCTCAGGCGGGCTCCACGGCATCCGTCTCCGGACTCGTGCTGACCGCCGACCGCACCGAGGGCAGGCGCAAGCGGCTCAGCACGGTGCTCGTGGAGCGCGACCAGTCACTGATTGACGCCGAACCGCTGGTCGAGCGTCGCAACGAACGCGCCGAAGCAACCCCCAACCGAAAGGCCCAAGACCGATGACGCCCTCCGATTCGCCGTATCGTGCCGGCTTCGTCTCGTTCGTCGGCCGCCCCAACGTGGGGAAGTCGACACTCACGAACGCGCTCGTCGGTGAGAAGGTGGCGATCACCAGCAGCAAGCCGCAGACGACGCGGCGTGCCATCCGCGGCATCGTGCACCAGAGTGACGGCCAGCTCATCCTGGTCGACACTCCCGGCATGCACCGACCGCGCACCCTTCTCGGCGAACGGCTGAACTCGATCGTGCAAGACACCCTCGGCGAGGTCGATGTCATCGGTTTCTGCGTGCCCGCGAACGAGAAGATCGGCCCGGGGGACCGCTACATCAACGAGCAGCTGGATGCGTTCCCGCGCGCCAAGAAGGTCGCCATCGTCACCAAGATCGATGCAACGTCACGGCCGGCCGTTGCCGAGCAGCTGCAGGAGGTTTCGGAACTGCGCGACTGGGAGGCGATCATCCCGGTCTCTGCGCTCACCAGCATCCAGTTGGACATCCTGGCGAGTGAGCTGATCAAGCTGCTGCCGGAGTCGGCGGCCCTGTACCCGGCCGACACCGTGACCGAGGAGGCGCTGGAATCCAGGGTGGCCGAGTTGATTCGTGAAGCAGTGCTGGAAGGTGTCGAGGACGAACTCCCGCATTCGATCGCAATCACCATCGACGACATGATCGAGCGGGAAGACAAAGACCTGGTCGAGATTTTCGCCAACCTGTTCGTCGAACGGGACAGCCAGAAGGGCATCATCATCGGCCACCAGGGCAAGCGGCTCGCCGAGGTCGGTGCGCGTGCGCGAGCGCAGATCGAACCGCTCGTCGGCAAGCAGGTGTTCCTCTCGCTGCGGGTCAAGGTCGCGAAAGACTGGCAGCGGGACTCCAAGCAGCTCGGTCGCCTCGGCTTCTAGGCCCCGCCCTCGAGCTTCGCCCTCCCGCCCTCTCGACGACCCCACTATTTCCGCGAGACCGCACTTTCGGCCCGTTGCGCGTGTGGTTTTGGGCCCGAACTGCGGTCTCGGCGATGGGTGTGGATAGTTTGGGAGGAGCGGCAGCGCGCGATGGGAGTATCGGGCGGTGCCCAGACGCGTCCCGATCCCACCCGGACTGCCTGACGAGTCGTTCACGGTTGCGGACGGCGCAACGGTCGGGCTGTCCAGGTCGCGAATGCGCGGCAAGGACCTGACGACACCGTTCCGTGGAGTGCGAGCCAGCTCCCAAGCGACCACAGTTCTGGGCGCGTGCAGACATTACGCAGCGCGGATGCCACTCCATCACTTCTTTAGTCATCAGACGGCGGCTGCAATCCACTCGATTCCATTGCCGTGGCGGTTCGTTTCGGGCCGTCCAATTCACGTGTCAGCGTTCGATTCCGAACAGGAGCCTCGAATGCGCGGCGTGGTCGTTCACACTGTCCAGACTGAACTCGTGCGCGTTGTGACGGTACACGACTTGCGTGTGACGTCCGTGCTCGACACCTGGTGCGAGTTGTCGACAGTGCTGACGGTGCAAGAACTGGTCATTGCGGGCGATCGGCTCCTAGCGCGGAGCGACCCCCTGTGCACGATTCAGGAATTGCGATCGGCAGTCAGGGCGTTCGCAAGCCGCCGAGGGGTCCGGAAGCTGCGCGAGGCTCTCGAGCTGATCCGGCCCCGTGTCGACTCTCCGAAGGAAACGGAACTTCGGCTGCTCCTGGTGCACGGCGGGCTACCGGAGCCGGAAATCAACGTTCCCATCATCAACCGGTTCGGAGCGCTGATCGGCATTGGCGACATGGTGTCTCCGGAGTTTCGAACCATCGTGGAGTACGACGGGCAACAGCACCGGACGGACGACCAGCAGTACGAAACGGACTCCGACCGAATTTACGAGATCATCGAAGAGGGCTGGCGGATCATCCGCGTCCTCAAGGGTCAACTGCGGTATCGCCCGGCGATGGTCCTCAACCGGGTCCGAATCGCTCTCATCCACGGTGGGTGGAACCCCGAGACCGCAGTTCTGGCTCGAAAACGCTAGCGGTTAGGGCCGAAAGTGCGGTCTCGACGGAATTGAGAGGGTGGGAGTACATCCCGAGGATGATCTTGGCCTCGCGAGGCCCGGCCGAACTGCGGCAGGCCCTAGCGTTGAGGGATGCGTTCGCTGCTCGAGTTCCGCCGCCTGACCCCCGGTCAGCTGACGTTCGACGTGGTGCTGGCAGTCGCGTGCCTGCTCCTGCGGGCATCGATCACCATCCGGGAAGCTCCCATGGTTCCCGTAGTGCTGCTCATGGCGGCGGCTCTCGCGCTCCGCAGGCTCAGCCCGTCGCTCGCCCTGTCCGTCGCCTGGCTGGGGGCGGTTACCCAGCTCACTTTCCGCCTCGAACCTGACCCGTCGAACCTGGCGATACTGCCCGTGCTCTATGCGACCGCGGCGTACGGACCGTCGCGTACGAAGTGGGCCGGCCTGATCTCGGCGGGCGCCGGGTCCGTCATTGCGACAGGTTACCTGGCCCTGTACCCGCTGTTCGGATCCTTCCTCGTGGATGTGCGGCTTGATTCTCCGAACGCCATCCCGCAATTCCTGCTGTACACGGTCTTCCTGTTCGGCGCGTTGCTCGCCACTTTCGGACTCAGCTGGACCCTCGGGCTGCTGTCCAGGACCCGCCGAACGGCGCGTGAGAGCCGCATAGCTCAGCAGCTGGCTGAGGAGGAGGAGGCCCGCGCTCGGCAGGACGTCATCGTCGAACAGGAGCGCAACCGCATCGCGCGCGACATGCACGATGTCGTCGCCCACTCGCTCGCGGTCGTGATTGCGCAGGCGGATGGCGCCCGGTATGCCCAGGCGAAAGACCCTGGCGCCACCGTCGCCGCACTGACCACGATCTCGACCACCGCGAGAGAGGCCCTCTCGGATGTGCGGGTGCTCCTCAGCCAGCTTCGCCACAGCCAGGGGGAGTCGCCCCAGCCTGCGCTGGATGACCTCGACCGCCTCATCGAACAGCTGCGCTCATCCGGGCTGACCATCGCCCGGTCGGAAACCGGCACACCGATGTCTCTCGGTACCAGCCAACAACTCGCGATCTACCGCATCGTGCAGGAGGCGCTGACCAATGCACTCCGCCACGGCCTGGCGGAGGATGAGGTGCAATTGCGGTTCGAGTGGAACCCGGACGGCGTGGAACTCACCGTGATCAATGCACTCAATCCCACGCCCGCGCCGGCGGCAACCGCCGGCCACGGCCTCGTCGGCATGCGGGAGCGGGCAGCGCTCGTCGGCGGCTGGCTGACAGCTGAACCCCGTCAAGGGTTGTTCGTCGTGTCAGCGGGCATCCCACGAGAGGTGAGCGAGTGACGAGGGCGATCCGAGTGGGACTGGTCGACGACCAGGCGCTGTTCCGTGCCGGCATCCGGATGCTCGTGTCGTCGCAGCCCGACCTGGAGTTCGTCGGGGAGGCCGGAAACGGGGTCGAAGGGATCGCCATGGCGGCGGCAAGCCGTCCCGATGTGGTGCTGATGGACATCCGGATGCCCGTCATGGACGGTATCGAGTCCACCCGTGCCATCCTGGCCTCAGCACGGGAGCGCGGCGGCAAGGTACCCCGGATCATCGTGCTCACCACCTTCGACCTGGATGAGGCGGCGACGCGTGCGATCCGTGGCGGGGCCAGCGGTTTCGTGCTCAAAGATGCCGACCCCGAGTTCCTCTTGGCGGCCATCCGCACGGTTCACGCGGGCAACGCCGTGATCGCGGCATCCGCCACCCGTGAGCTCTTCGAACACTTCGACGGCCGAGCCGCGAAGCCGGTCGAACCGGAAGAGTTCCGCAGCCTCACCTCTAGGGAGCGCGACATCTTCCTGCTGGCGGCCCGTGGCCTCAGCAATGCGGAGATTGCGAAGGGCGAGTTCCTCAGCGAGGCGACCGTCAAGACCCACATCAGCCGCATCCTCGGCAAGCTCGGGCTGCGCGATCGCGTGCAACTGGTGGTCTTCGCGTTCGAGCACAGCCTCACCGCGTAGCAATAGTGCCCGTTCCGGATAGAAGTGCCCCGCGCAACAGGCACTTCTATCCGGAACGGGCACTATTGGGGCGTCACGGAGTCATCCGCTGGATGTAGCGACAGCCATCCTGCGCCCGATGTTTCGGACGCCTGGCGAAAATAGCGTTGAGCCATGTCCTTCAATCACGCAGAAGCGGGCCTCGTCGCCCGCGTATCCCACCTGACCAAGTCGTACGGCGACGGGTCATCATTGGTCACAGCCCTCGATGACGTGTCCATCGGCATCCGCCAGGGAGAGTTCACCGCCATCATGGGCCCGAGCGGTTCAGGCAAGTCCACGCTGATGCACATCATGGCCGGCCTCGACTCCCCGACCACGGGGCGCGCCTGGCTGGGCGACACCGAGATCACCGACCTCGGCGACTCCGAGCTGACCGTTCTGAGGCGCCGCCGTATCGGCTTCATCTTCCAGTCGTTCAACCTGGTACCGACGCTCGACATTCGCGGGAACGTCTTCCTTCCGTTCGAGCTCGATGGGCGCAGGCCGTCCACCACTGAGGGGGCATGGATCGACGAGCTCATCGGTTCGCTCGGCCTGGCCGACCGGCTCAGTCACCGGCCGCACGAGCTTTCCGGTGGACAGCAGCAGCGTGTGGCGATCGCTCGCGCCCTGGCCACCAGGCCAGACCTGGTCTTCGCCGACGAGCCGACCGGCAACCTGGATTCGCGGACCAGTCGTGAAGTGCTGTCGCTGCTGGCGGCAGCAAGCGCGGGCTACGGGCAGAGCATTGCCATGGTGACCCACGACCCGATCGCGGCGAGCTATGCCGATCGCATCCTGTTCCTCGCCGACGGCAAGGTCGTCGAAGAGCGTGAGCGGTCGAGTGCCGAAGACGTGAGCCGCTACATGCTGGGAATGGAGCAGCACGCATGAGCTCGCTTCAATCGAAAGTGTCCAGGCCCGCTGAGCACCGGTCCAGCCTGATCGTCACGGCCCTCAGTGCGGCGTTCGGCGTCGCGCTGATCCAGGGAACGTCGTATCTGACTTCGCTTGTCACGGCGGATGACATCGGGAGCCGCGCTGCCGTGCAGCTCGCCCTGGTGATGGTTGCCGGGGTGTTCATCGTCATCGCCGTCTACGTCGGGGCGATCGTCACCGCGAACACCTTCGCCACCATCATCGCCGGACGCACCCGCACCATCGCGCTGATGCGGCTGATCGGCTCCAGTGCATCGGCGCAGCGACGGTCGGTCGCGCGCGAGGGGCTGCTCGTCGGGGTCACAGGTGCCCTGGCCGGAGGCGCTTTCGGGCTCCTGCTGGCGACCGTCGGTGTCCGCTGGGGAGTCGCGGCGGGCAGCATTCCCAGTCTCGACTACGCGATAGTCGAGCCCGCCATCCTGCTGCCCCTGGTCATCGTCGTGCTCGCCACCTGGGCAGCGTCCTGGGTGGGCTCTCGAAGAGTGCTGGCGGTCACCCCGATCCAGGCGACGGGCACTTCGCAGGAGGCGTCGAGGGAGGAGACGCTCAAGCGCCCTGTCCGCAACGCCCTTGCCGGGGTGATGTTCTTCGGCGGCCTCGCCCTGCTGGCCCTGGGTGTCGCACTCGGACTGGTGTCGCCGTTCGGTTTCCTGATCGCATTCCTTGGCGGCATCGTGTCGTTCAGCGGCGTCGTCAGCGGAGCCCATGTCGTCATGCCGCCGATGCTGAGACTTGCCGGGCGGATGCTTGGACGCTCACCGGCATCGCGGATGGCCGCGGAGAACGCGACCCGCTATCCGGAGCGCAGTTCCCGCACGACGATCGGTCTGGTGATCGGCGTCACGCTCGTGACCACTTTTGCGGTGGCGTCCCAGGGATACGTCGACATGATCCTGGCCGCGCAGGAGAACCAGCCGCAGGAATTCGGCGAGATCGACGACATCCTGTACGTGACCGTTGGTGTCTTCTCCGCCCTGATCGGGTTCTCGGCGATCATTGCCGCCTTCGGGATGATCAACAACCTTTCACTCAGCGTGCTGCAGCGCACCAGGGAGCTGGGCCTGCTGCGTGCACTCGGCTTCTCTGCACGCCAGGTGCGGGGCATGATCGTGGCGGAGAGCGCACAGATGACCATCGCTGCGGTCAGCCTCGGTCTCATCCTCGGTATCGGCTACGGCTGGGCCGGCGCCCAATCCCTTCTCGGTGGCATGTATGGGAGTCCTGGCCTGACCTGGCCGTCGATACCGTGGCTGCTCGTGTTGGTGCTGGGTGTCGGCGCCACCGCGTTGACCCTGGCCGCCGCCCAGGTGCCGGCCAGGCGGGCAACATCCGTTTCACCCGTGCTGGCACTCGCCATCGATTGACGCTGTGTCCGGTCGCTGTGTCCGGTCGCCGAGCTCAGCCGGTGACCGGGCGCAGCACCGACTCCACGACCACCACGCCCTCGCCGTACAGTTCGTCGTAGTACTCCTGAATCTGGCCGTCGTCGTAGACGACGCTGACGAAGAGGTAGCCATTCTGGGCACCGGATGCCAGTAGGTCGACAGTCCCAAGCTCGTGCAGTTCGTCCTGGATCGCGATCAGCTCTGCTTCTGGAGTCTCTCCGGCGTTGGCCGGGTCCCGAAGGGGGTCGGGCACGGCCAGGGGGTCGTACAGCGCGAGCATGATGGGCGGCTGGGTCACGGTCATCCGCTCGCCGTCCCAGGTGCCCTGCACGGCGTAGGTTCCCCAGGTGACGGAGCTGGCCGCCTCCTCTCCGTCGACGGATGCCCAGTCCCAGCCGACGAGCTCGGGGCCGGAACATTGCGGGGGATACGACTCGGCCACTCCGCCGAGGCAGAACTCGACCGGCTCGCTGGCGATCTGCAGAACGATGCCCTGGCCGAGCACCTCTCCCGCGGCGGGGATCGCTGCCGGTGGCGCCGGGGGATTGATGTCGATGCCGTTGCCTCCGCTTATGGTCTGCCCGCACCCGGTGAGGATCATGGCACCGGCACAAGCGGTAACGAGCCCGCGGACGAGAAGTCTGGTCATGGTTCAACTGTGGCGGCAGGGCAAGCGCCCCGCCACCCAACCTTTTCGACCACTTCGTCGTCTGGGGTTCAGCTGGTTTGTTGGACTGAGCGAAACAATTCGTTTCAGGCGCTTTCCGTGCAGTAACCTCTGAACGTCGTCGCACCCCCAGGCGACCGAATCGACCCCCGAGATTGGAATCATGGCGATCGACGCTCCCGCCCGGCCCACCCGTTCAACGCGACTGGATGCCCTCCCATTCACCCGGGAGCACCGCAAGGTTCTCGTCGGTTCGGGCCTCGGCTGGGCGCTGGACGCGATGGATGTCGGCCTGATCTCGTTCGTGCTTGCACAACTGGCGATCCAGTGGAATGCGACGAGCCTCGAACTTTCGCTCATCGCGTCATCGGGATTCGTCGGGATGGCGATCGGAGCGGCGCTCGGCGGGCTGCTGGCCGACCGGCTCGGTCGCCGACACGTTTTCGCAATCACGCTGCTGGTCTACGGCCTGGCCACCGGCGCATCCGCCCTGGCTGGCACAGTCGCGGTCTTGATCGCATTGAGATTCGTGGTCGGCTTGGGGCTCGGTGCGGAACTCCCGGTGGCATCGACGCTGGTCAGCGAGTTTGCGCCGCCGCGCATCCGCGGTCGCATCATCGTCATCCTGGAGTCGTTCTGGGCAGTCGGCTGGACCGCCGCGGCGGTCATCGGCTACCTGGTCGTGCCGCTGTCCGCGGATGGCTGGCGCTGGGCCCTGCTCATCGGTGCCGCACCTGCACTGTATTCGGTGATCGTGCGGTTGGGATTGCCGGAGTCGGTTCGCTTCCTCGAGGCGCGCGGCCGTTTTGCGGAGGCGGAAGCGACAGTGCGACGGTTCGAGACCTCCGCCGGCCAGCCGCCAGCGCCCGCGAGGGCGGAACTGCCTGTCTCGGATGCCGCCCCCGCACCAAAGGCACGAGTGCGAGACCTGCTCTCAGCGAAACTCCGTGCTCGCACGGCAGCGCTCTGGCTGGTGTGGTTCTGCGTCAACTTCTCCTACTACGGCGCATTCATCTGGCTGCCGACGATCCTGGTGGCATCCGGATTCTCCCTGATCCGCTCCTTCGAATACACGCTCATCATCACGCTGGCGCAACTGCCCGGCTACGCGGTATCGGCCTGGCTGATCGAGAAATGGGGGCGCCGGCGCACACTGGCGACATTCCTCGTCGGCTCGGCGGCATCCGCGGTGCTGTTCGGGTTCGCTGGCGACGTCTCCCAGGTGATCGCGGCCGGAATGCTGCTGTCGTTCTTCAACCTGGGCGCCTGGGGAGCGCTCTACGCCGTGACGCCTGAGCTGTATCCGACCAGGATGCGCGCGACGGGAGCGGGGTGGGCAGCCGGCGTCGGACGCGTGGCCTCGATTCTCGCGCCACTCGCGGTGCCATTCCTCCGAGACCTCGGCGGAACGCTCACGCTTTTCATCGTCTTCGCCGCATTCTTCGGCCTGGCGGCGCTCAGCTCGTTCTGGCTGCCCGAGCGGCGTGGGGTGGCACTTGAAGACTAGTCACGGGTCTCGGTTCGGTAGCAATCCGGCCGCAGTCGCCGGGTGCCCGGCCGCGATGCTAACCTGAATTCGTGTTGTTCGGTCTGCTCCTCCTTAGCTGCCGCGACGAGTCCTAACCCAGGCCTCACTCGTCGCGGAGTTCGTCGTTGGCTGAGCAGACCAGGGCTGAAAGGTCCAGTACGTGGCCCACAAGGCCGGCAAAGGAGCAGCGAAACACCATGAAAAACACGCAAAAGCCATCGGCAATGCCGATTCACAAGTACCGTCCGTTCCACGAGATGTTGAACGTCGACCTGCCGGATCGAACCTGGCCGGGCAAGCGGATCACCCAGGCGCCGCGCTGGTGTGCCGTCGATCTCCGTGACGGCAACCAGGCACTCATCGACCCGATGAGCCCCGAGCGCAAGCGGATCATGTTCGACCTGCTCGTGAAGATGGGCTTCAAGGAGATCGAGGTCGGTTTCCCATCCGCGAGCCAGACGGACTTCGACTTCGTCCGCAGCCTCATCGACGAGGATGTGATCCCGGACGACGTCACTATCCAGGTGCTCACGCAGGCTCGGGAGGCGCTGATCACCCGCACCTACGAGTCGATCCGCGGTGCCAAGCGTGCCATCGTGCACCTGTACAACTCGACCAGCGTGCTGCAGCGCGAGGTCGTCTTCCGCACTGACAAGCAGGGCATCATCGACATCGCGCTCGAGGGAGCCAGGCTCTGCAAGGCGTCGGAGCACCTCGCGCCCGGTACCGAGATCTATTACGAATACTCCCCGGAGAGCTACACCGGCACTGAGCTCGAATTCGCGGTCGACGTCTGCAACCAGGTCATCGAAGTATTCGAGCCCACCCCCGAGCGCAAGGTCATCATCAACCTGCCGGCGACCGTCGAAATGGCCACCCCGAACGTCTACGCGGACTCGATCGAATGGATGTCGCGCAACCTCGCCCACCGCGAGAATGTCATCCTGAGCCTCCACCCGCACAACGACCGCGGCACCGCCGTAGCGGCGGCCGAACTCGGGTACATGGCGGGCGCCGATCGCATCGAAGGCTGCCTGTTCGGCAATGGCGAGCGCACCGGCAACGTCGACCTGATCGCGCTGGGCATCAACCTGTTCACCCAGGGCATCGACCCGCAGCTGGACTTCAGCGACCTCGACGAGATCAAGCGCACGGCGGAGCACTGCACGCAGCTGAAGGTGCACGAGCGCAGCCCGTGGGCTGGCGACCTCGTCTACACCGCCTTCAGCGGCTCCCACCAGGACGCCATTAAGAAGGGCTTCGAAGCCATGGCTGCCCAGGCCGAGTCCGAGGGCGTGTCCGTGGACGACCTGACGTGGGCCGTCCCGTACCTGCCGGTCGACCCGAAAGATCTCGGCCGCAGCTACGAAGCAGTCATCCGCGTGAATTCCCAGTCAGGGAAGGGCGGTGTGGCCTACCTGCTGAAGGCGGACCACGCGCTCGACCTGCCGAGGCGCCTCCAGATCGAGTTCAGCGGTGTCGTCCAGGCGAAGACCGAGGTCGATGGCGGAGAGGTGACCAGTCAGGAGATCTGGGCGATCTTCAACGACGAGTACCTTCCGGCGACGGATGCCGGCCACAAGTGGGGACAGTACGAACTGTTGCGTACCCAGACCTCGAGTAATCTGTCCGGCTCGGTGAAGCTGCACGCCGACCTTCGGGTCAAGGATGACGAGATCTCGGTCGAAGCGGTCGGCAACGGCCCGGTCGATGCTTTCCTGCAGGTGCTCGCCGGACAGGGGCTCGACGTGAAGCTCTTCGACTACGTGGAGCACGCCATGGGTTCCGGGGGAGACGCGTTCGCCGCAGCGTACGTCGAGCTCGGAGTCGGCGGGAAGACCCTCTGGGGGGTCGGCATCGACCCGGACATCGCAACGGCGTCGCTGAAGGCCATCGTCTCGGCTGTCAACCGGGCGCTCCGTCTCCGCGAGTCGGAGGAAAGCAAGACACTGATCGCAGCCGTTTAGCTCAGGAATTCGCTGAACGTCACGGTCCCGTAGCGGTTCTCCGGCGTCAGGTGATAGCCCGCTGCGTAAGCGGCGAACGTCTTGCCGGGGAGCCGCAACGGAACTATCGGTCGGCGACTTCCGGTTCGTGCCCGGAACATGCGGGCCAGTTCCTTGCTGCTGAGGATTTCCGGCCCGCCGATGTCCGTTGCCCGACCGCTGGGTTCGGCTTGCGCGAGCTCGACGAGGCGCTTCGCGACATCATCGACCGCAATCGGCTGGATCGAGAACGCCGGAGCGAAAAGCACCGGCAGGAAGCGCTGCGCTCGGAACACTGCGAGCACCAGGTTGTGGAACTGCGTGGCCCGCAGGATCGTCCAGGGGATCCCGGAGTGCTCGACCAGTCGCTCGGCGCGAAGCTTCGTTCGGTAGTAGAACAGCGGATGCCGGTCGACCCCGACGATCGAGATGTAGACGAAGTGGGTGACGCCAGCACGTTTGGCCGCTTCGATGAGGTTGTGAGTGGCCTCCACATCCCTGCGCCCATCCGTCGCGCAGTGGATGATCGTGGAGATTCCCGAGAGAGCGGTATCCAGACCGGTGTTCGCTGACAGGTCGGCGACTGCGGTGTCCTGGCCTGGCCGGCGGGAGAGCACCCGCACGTGCTGCCCACTCGACCGGAGCGTGGCGACAAGCACCCGACCCAGGGTGCCAGTGCCGCCGGTGACGAGGATGTTCTGTTCCATGCTCATATTCTGCTCCAGCCGGCTGCCTCGGCCGTGCCGGTGGCGCCTCCCAGCCAAACCCGGGTCGGCATCCGATAATTGACTCATGCCCCTGTACCGCGATGAAGTCGTCGTGCTTCGCACCCACAAGCTGGGCGAAGCCGACCGCATCGTCACCATGCTGTCCCGGCAGCATGGGAAGATCCGGGCGGTGGCGAAGGGGGTGCGCCGTACCGCATCGAAGTTCGGTTCGCGGCTTGAGCCGTTCATGGTGGCCGATGCCCAGTTCTACGAGGGGCGCTCGCTCGACATCATCACCCAGGCCGAATCCATCGGTTCGTACGGTGCGGCGATCACGTCCGATTACGGCAGCTACACGGCGGCCAGTGCCATGGTCGAAACTGCCGACAAGCTGACCGAAGACAACGGAAGCCTGCAGCAGTACCTCCTGCTGGTGGGAGCCCTTCGCTCGCTGGCCCGTCGCGAGCACACCTCCAGTCTGACCCTCGACTCCTTCCTGCTGCGCTCGTTCGCCATCGCCGGGTGGTCGCCGAGCTTCCACGATTGCGCGATGACCGGGGCGCCCGGCCCGCACTCGGCTTTCGTGGTGCAGCTGGGCGGCGTGGTCGCCGACGCGGTCGCGCCCCCCGGCGCGCCACGGCTCGACAAGCAGACCCTGGCGTTGCTGTCCGCGCTCCTCACCGGTGACTGGCCGGTGGCGGATGCGGCGGATGAACGCACCAGGTCACAGGCGAGCGGCATCGTCGCGGCATACGCGCAGTTCCATCTGGAGCGGAAGCTGCGGTCGCTGGAGCACGTGGACCGGGCAACTCGCGAGTCGGCCCCCGCATGACACCGGCGCCCAAGACCCACCGCGACGCGCTCGACTTCAAGCCGGTCGACTGGTCCGGACTCTACCCACCGAAGCTGCCGGCATCCGTCGTCCCGGAGCACGTCGCCATCGTCATGGACGGCAACGGCCGGTGGGCGAACGGCCGGGGGCTCACCCGGGTGGAAGGGCACAAGGCCGGGGAGGCAGCACTGCTCGACGTCGTCGCCGGGGCGATTCAGCTTGGCATCAAGCACCTCAGCGTCTACGCGTTCTCCACCGAGAACTGGAAGCGGTCACCAGACGAGGTGCGGTTCCTGATGGGGTTCAACCGTGACGTGCTGCACCGCAGGCGCGACCAGCTCAACGACTGGGGTGTTCGGGTTCGCTGGGCCGGGAGGAAACCCCGGCTGTGGGCATCCGTCATCAAGGAGCTTCAGTTCGCCGAACGCCTGACGGCAGGCAACTCAGTGCTCACCCTGACCATGTGCGTCAACTATGGGGGACGCACGGAGCTGACGGATGCTGTTCGCGCCCTGGCCGAGGACGTCGCGGCCGGGCGGTTGAAAGTCTCCGGCATCACCGAGAAGGCGATCCAGCGAAACCTGTACGCGCCTGAGCTTCCGGACGTCGACCTGTTCATCCGCAGCTCGGGGGAGCAGCGCACCAGCAACTTCATGTTGTGGCAGAGCGCGTATGCCGAAATGGTCTTCCTCGACACCCTCTGGCCGGACTTCTCGCGCACCGACCTGTGGCATGCCGCCGAGCTCTACGCGTCCAGGAACCGGCGGTTCGGTGGTGCTGTGGATACGCCGACCAACTCCTAGGCTTGCAGCATGACAACGACGTCGGCCACGAGCCGTACCCCTTCTGTCGCGCTACGCAACGCGATCTCGCAATTCGATCCCGACGCCGTGCGCGGTTACCTTGGCGCCGCTTCGATCGGCATTCCCACCCGCGAGACGGTTGATGCGCAGCTGGCCGATATCGAAGCGTGGCGCACGGCGAAGCTCAGCCCGGGCGACTACGACCAGGTGATCGAGCGGACCAGGCGGCACTACGCGACGCTGGTCGGCGTCGATGCCGAGCGCGTCGCCATGGGATCCCAGACATCGGTGATGGTGAGCTTGTTCTGCTCCGCCGTCCCCAGCGGCGCCGAGGTGCTGTGCGTCGACGGAGATTTCAGTTCGGTGGTCTTCCCGTTCCTCCAGCGCGCCGATATCCGGGTGCGTTCCGTGCCGCTCGAGGCATTGGCGAGCGAGATCACCGAGAAGACCTGGCTGGTCGCCTTCTCCTTCGCGCAATCCGCGACCGGCGCCATTGCCGACGTTGATGCCATCGTTGCGGCGGCCACTCGAACCGGCACTTTCACGCTGTGCGACACCACCCAGGCTGCCGGCGTGCACCCCATCGACGCCGCAATTTTCGACGCCACCGTCTGCCACGCCTACAAGTGGCTCTGCTCGCCGCGCGGTGTCGCCTTCCTGACCATCAACGAACGGCTGGGCCAGCAGGTCACGCCGACCCAGGCCGGCTGGTACGCCGGCGACTCGGTGTGGGACTCCTGCTACGGCCCGGCGATGCAGCTGTCACCGTCGGCCCGTCGCTACGACGTGTCGCCGGCCTGGCCCGCGTGGATCGGCGCCGAGCCGGCCATCCGCCTGTTCGCCTCGCTCGATATCGCTGAAGTGTGGCAGCATGCGTCCGGGCTGGGCGACGCGCTGTGCGACGCCCTCGGGATGCCGCAGCAGCACCAGGCCATCGTCACCTGGGCTGACCCTGATGGCAGCGACCTGAAGCGGTTGGCGGATGCCGGACTGACCGTGTCCGGACGCGCCGGACGCCTGCGCACCGCGTTCCACCTCTGGAACAACCTGAGCGACGTGGCCGCTGTCGTGGCTGCGTTGGGGCGGTAGCTCGGACAAGTAGGCTGGTAACCCTCACCTCGACCGCGCATCCAGCACGGTAAGACCTTTGGAGTTTTCTTGGCCAACGCCTCATCCCTCGACCCTGTCATCAACCTCGCCAAGCGCCGCGGGTTCGTCTTCCAGGCCGGTGACATCTACGGCGGATCGCGGTCAGCCTGGGACTACGGGCCCCTCGGCGTCTCGCTGAAGGAGAACATCAAGCGGCAGTGGTGGCAGTTCATGGTCAACGGTCGCGACGATGTCGTGGGCCTCGACTCCTCGGTAATCCTCCCCAAGAAGGTCTGGGAGGCATCCGGCCACGTCGATGTCTTCAGTGACCCGCTCGTCGAGTGCCTCAGCTGCCACAAGCGGTACCGCGCCGACCACCTCGAGGAGGAGTTCGAAGAGAAGAAGGGCCGCGCGCCGGAGGGCGGGCTGGCCGAGATCGCCTGCGCCAATTGCGGAACCCGCGGCCAGTGGACGGAGCCGAAGGAGTTCTCCGGCCTGCTGAAGACCTACCTCGGCCCTGTCGACAACGAATCCGGCCTGCACTACCTGCGCCCGGAGACCGCCCAGGGCATCTTCGTCAACTTCGCCAACGTGCTCGGTGTCTCGCGGATGAAACCGCCGTTCGGCATCGGACAGATGGGCAAGAGTTTCCGCAACGAGATCACTCCCGGCAACTTCATCTTCCGCACCCGCGAATTCGAGCAGATGGAGATGGAGTTCTTCGTCGAGCCGGGCACGGATGAGGAATGGCACCAGTACTGGATCGATGCGCGGATGTCGTGGTACACCGACCTCGGCATCAAGCCGGAGAACCTGCGACTGTTCGAGCACCCGCAGGAGAAGCTCTCCCACTACTCGAAGCGCACCGTCGACATCGAGTACCGCTTCGGGTTCCAGGGCAGCGAGTTCGGCGAGCTGGAAGGCATCGCCAACCGCACCGACTTCGACCTCACCACCCACTCGAAGGCCTCCGGTGTCGACCTGTCGTACTTCGACCAGGCCAAGAATGAGCGCTGGGTTCCCTACGTGATCGAGCCGGCGGCCGGCCTCACCCGGTCGGTGATGGCCTTCCTGGTCGACGCTTACGCCGAGGATGAGGCGCCGAACACCAAGGGCGGCGTCGACAAGCGCACTGTGCTGCGCCTCGACCGCCGCCTTGCACCGGTCAAGGCCGCCGTCTTGCCGCTGTCGCGTAACGAGCAGCTCTCGCCGGTGGCTCGCGAGTTGGCGGCCGACCTTCGCAAGTACTGGAACATCGACTTCGACGACGCCGGGGCGATCGGCCGCCGTTACCGCCGTCAGGACGAGATCGGAACCCCGTTCGCGATCACGGTCGACTTCGACACTCTCGACGACAAGGCCGTCACGGTGCGCGAGCGCGACAGCATGGAACAGGAGCGTGTCTCGCTCGACCGGCTGCAGGGCTACCTGGCTGAGCGCCTGCTCGGCGCGTAGCCGCCTTCAACCACGAAACACTGCCGCGCGCGGCCTTTTCCGTGGTTCGCGGCCACAAAAGTGACAGCGAACCACGGAAAACACCGCGCAACGGGTGAAAACTAGCCGGCGGTGTAGCCACCGTCGACGACGACCTCTGACCCGGTCATGAACGACGACTCGTCGCTGGCGAGGAACGCGATGACGTTGGCGACCTCTTCCGGCTCGCCGAGCCGGCCCATCGGGGTCGTGTTGATGAGGTATTCGCGGTCAGTGTCGCCGAGGATCGGCGTGTTGATGTAGCCGGGGTGGACCGAGTTCGCCCGGACGCCCTTCTTGGCCCAGCCGAGGGCGGTGTTCTTGGTGAGGATGCGTACTGCCCCCTTGGCTGCCGCATAGCTCGGTCCGCCAAGGCCGCCCACGATGCCGTACATGGAACTGATGTTGACCACCGAGCCGTTGCCGGACTTCTGCAGTTCGGCGCTGGCGGCCTTCATACCGAGGAACGCGCTGGTCTGGGTGACGGCGATGACCTTGTCCCAGCTCGACTGCGGGGTGTCTTCGATCGGCAGCGTGTCGCCGATGCCTGCGTTGTTGACGAGAGTGGTGAGCCCGCCGTAGGTCTCGACGGTCTTCGCAACGGCAGCGTTCCAGTCGCTTTCGCTGGTGACGTCGAGGTGCACGTAGGTGGCCTGGCCACCGGCATCCGTGATTTCCTGTGCGACAGTCCTCCCTGCGTCGTCCTGGATGTCTGCGATGACCACGTTCGCACCACCCTGAGCGAACTGCAGGGATGCTGCCTTGCCGATGCCACTGGCTCCGCCGGTGACGAGTACGGTTTTTCCTGTGAATCGAGCCATGTCGATCTTCCTCTCTTCTGAGGCGTAGACGCCTCTCTGGTAATGCCAGTTATCTATGCAAATGCATGGAACACGGGTTCTATTCCTATCGCTGGGAATGTTGATACGAATGCATGAGTTGCACCGGGTATGAGCGAAAAGATCAAAGTCGACGTCTGGTCCGATGTGCAATGTCCCTGGTGCTACATAGGTAAGCGCAAGTTCGAGGCGGGTGCACAGGAATTCGGGGGAGAGGTGGAGGTCGAATACCACTCCTTCGAACTCTCCCCGGACACCCCGGTCGATTTCCAGGGCAGCACCGCCGACTACCTGGGCAAGCGCAAGGGGATGCCGCTCGACCAGGTGCACGGGATGCTGGCGAACGTGACCGGCATCGCCAAGAGTGTCGGTCTCAACTACGACTTCGACTCGGTCAAGCAGACGAACACGGTCAAGGCGCACGAGCTGCTGCACTACGCCAAGGCCCAGGGCAAGCAGCTGGAGATGAAGGAGCGCCTGCTGAAGGCCTACTTCGAGGAGGGCCACCATGTCGGGCGCATCGAGGATCTCGCCGACCTGGCAGTCGAGGTCGGCTTCGACCGGGCGGATGTCATCCGCTCACTCACCGAGGAGCAGTACCTGTCCGCCGTGAAGGCCGATCAGGCGCAGGCGATCGAGTATGGCATCCAGGGCGTCCCGTTCTTCGTGATCGACGGCAAGTACGGCGTCTCCGGTGCGCAGGAGGCTGCCACCTTTGCGCAGGTACTGCAGCAGGCGCGCGACGAGAAGGCGGCATCAGCGTGAGCGGCCTCATTCCGCTCGGCGACCCCGAGGCGATTGCCTGCGAGGGCGATGCCTGCCTGATCCCTCCTGCCGCTACGAGCGGGGTGCCAGCGGCTCGGTGATGTCGGCGACGGTCGCGTCGAACGAGGCGAGCAGGGCATCCGCATCGGTGAACAGGCTGATGTCGTGTTCCCCCGCCCCGAGTGACACACGCCTGCCGACCATGCCGGCGTCGGCGTAGACCGGCCAGGCAGTGGTGCTGCCGAGCGGGGTGATGGTCCCTCGCGCATACCCGGTGGCCTCGAGTGCCCTGGACTCGTCGGGCAGCGACAGCTTGTTCACTCCGATGAGGGCGCGCAGCTTCGGCCAGGAGATCTGGCGGTCACCCGGGATGAGGGCGAACAGGTACGAGCCGTCCTTGTGCTTGACCACGAGCGTCTTCACGATTCCTGACGGCTCGATGCCCAGCAGCTCGGCGGCGTGCTCGAGGCTGGTGGCCCCGACCCGGTCGACGATCTCGATATCGAGACCGCGAGCCGCGGCATCCGCCTCAACACGGTCACGTCCTGTGGGCTGGGTCATGGAACCACTGTAGTTCGAACCAAGTGGTGACTTTCTGGTGCAATTCCGCGCATCGCACTTAGTCTTTCCCCAGGGCATCGCCCAGGCGCCCGACCCTCCGGACGGGAAAATTGTGAGCGTAGACGAGGATGTACTGACCAGGCTCGACGGTGAGCTCGAGTGGTTGCGGCGCCTGTACACCGACTTTCACAGGAACCCCGAACTGAGCGGTGAAGAGACTGCGACCTCGAAGCTGGTCGCCGAGCACCTCGCGTCTTTCGGCTTCGAGGTGATGCGTCTCGGCGGCACCGGTGTTGTAGGAGTTCTCAGCAACGGCGACGGTTCGGTGGTGTTGGCCCGCGCCGACATGGACGCGCTTCCTGTCAGCGAGGCAACCGGACTGCCTTACAGCTCTGAGGTGGACGGGGTCATGCACGCCTGCGGGCATGACGTGCACGTGACCGCATTGCTGGGGGCGGCGAAACTGCTCTCCGATGCCCGCGAGTCGTGGGCTGGCACCTACATCGCCTTGTTCCAGCCGGCCGAAGAGACCGGTTCCGGCGCGCAGGCGATGGTCGACGACGGGCTCGTTGCCAGCCTGCCGAGACCGGATGTCGCGCTCGCCCAGCACGTCATGCCGCTTCCAGCGGGGACACTGGCTACGGCACCCGGGCCGGTGCTCTCGGCGGGCGATTCGATCAGGATCACGGTCTACGGGTCGGGTGCGCACGGCTCGATGCCGCACCTGTCGATCGACCCGGTGGTGCTGGCCGCATCCATCGTCCTGGGGCTGCAGACCATCGTTTCCCGCGAGACGAGGCCGGGCGAATTCGCCGTCGTCACTGTCGGAGCCCTGAATGCCGGCACCAAGTCGAACATCATCCCCGACCAGGCCACGCTGCTGCTGAACATCCGCACCTACGACAACCAGCTTCGCGCGCGAATTCTGGCATCGATCGAGCGGATCGTCGCGGGGGAGTGCGCCGCGGCTGGTTCGCCCAGGCCGCCGGATTTGGAACGGTACGACCAGTTTCCGTTGACCAGTAACGACGCGGTGGCGACTGACCAGGTGACTGCCGCCTTCGTCGCCCACTTCGGCGCCGAGACGGTGAGCCGTGCCGATCCGCAAACCGCATCAGAGGACTTCAGTCGGATACCGGATGCCTTCGGCGTTCCGTACACGTTCTGGTTCCTCGGCGGAGTCGATGCCGAAGCGTATCGGGTGGCGGCAGAAAAGGGCACGGTGGCCCAGGACATTCCGGCCAACCACTCGCCCCGGTTCGCGCCAATGATCGACCCGACGCTGTCGATCGGCGTTCAGGCGCAGGTGGTCGCCGCGCTGTCATACCTGGCGAAGGAGGAGTAGCACATGTCCAGTTCCCCGACTGTGACCAAGGCCGGAACCCAGTGGAAACCGACCGACGCCTGGTTGCTGGGCGTTGTCCTGGCCGTCATCAACTTCTGGCTGTTCGCCCAGACCCTGCTTAATGTCATCCCGGGAATCCAGGAGTCCCTCGGCGTCGAACGAACACTGGCCAACCTGGCGGTGTCTATCACCTCGCTGTTCTCCGGGATCTTCATCGTCGTCGCCGGCGGTCTCGCCGATCGGATCGGCCGGGTCAAGATCATGTACATCGGCATCTACCTGAGCATTGCGGGGTCGCTGCTGATCGCGATCACGCCGGAGCAGGCCGGTGCCATCACGGACGCAGCGCTGTTGGGCGGGCGCATCATCCAGGGTCTGTCGGCCGCCTGCATCATGCCGTCCACGATGGCGCTCATCAAGACCTATTACGAAGGGAAGGCGCGGCAGCGGGCTCTCTCCTTCTGGTCTATCGGTTCGTGGGGTGGCTCGGGGTTCACCGCTCTCTTCGGCGGCCTGATGGCGACATCCGTGCTGGGCTGGCGATCCATCTTCTGGATCTCCATCGTGCTGTCGATCCTTGCGCTGTTCCTGGTTCGAGGTACACCCGAGTCCAGGGCGGAACCGCATGCGGGTCACGATTCCTTCGACTGGGGCGGCCTCATCGCCTTCATCGTCGCCCTCGTGGCGCTCAACGTCTACATCTCGCAGGGTCCGGCGATCGGCTGGCTCAGCTGGAGCGGCATCGGACTCGTCGCGCTCACGGTCATCGGGGTGCTCGCCTTTTTCGCGATCGAGACGAAACGCGCCGCGCCGTTCCTGAACCTCTCGCTGTTCCGCAACCTGACGTTCTCCGGGGCGACGCTGTCGAACTTCCTGCTGAACGGTGCGGCTGGCACGCTCATCGTGTCACTCGGGCTGGTCCAGGTCGCGGCCGGCATGTCGTCCCTGCAATCCGGACTCTTGACGATCGGCTATCTGGTCGCCATCCTCGCGACGATCCGGGTGGGCGAGAAATTACTCCAGCGTTTCGGGCCGAAACGCCCGATGATCTGGGGCAGTGCGATCGCCGGTGCGGGGATCCTGCTGACCTCCATGACATTCGTTCTCATCGAACAATATGTCGTGCTCGCCGTCATCGGATTCACGCTGTTCGGCATCGGACTGGGGTTCTATGCGACTCCGTCGACGGATGCCGCACTCGCGAACGTCCCGGACAACGAGGTGGGTGCCGCCTCCGGTATCTACAAGATGGCGTCGTCGCTCGGAAACGCGATCGGTGTCGCCGTCTCGGCCGCGCTTTATGTGGCTGCGCAGGCCATGGACCCGGAGACAATCCGCTCCTGGGGACTCTTCATCGGGGATCAGACGAACGTTGCCCTCCGCTTCGGCGGGGCCATCGGCCTGCTGTTCAACTTGTTCATCGTGGTCGTGGCGATCGTGTCCATCATGGTCACGGTCCCGACAGAGAAGGCTGAGAAGCGACCAGAGGTGCCGGCGACGCCGTCCATCGGCAGCTAGTTCCCCCGGGTGGCGAGCCGCGCCCGAGTTTCTGGGAGAATTGTGGGGTGACAGTCCTCGACGCAACCGCCATGAGCACCTCCGGGATGCGATCGGACGCGCCGAAAACTGACCTCCCTGCGCTCAGGATCGGGCCACTCGAGCTCGAGGTTCCGGTCGTTCTCGCCCCGATGGCGGGCATCACCAACACGGCGTTCCGTCGCCTGTGCCGCGAGTTCGGCGCAGGCCTCTACGTCAGCGAGATGATCACCAGCCGCGCCCTGGTCGAGCGCACGCCGGCCTCAATGAGGCTCATCCAGCACCACGAGTCGGAGACGACCCGCAGCATCCAGCTCTACGGAGTCGACCCGAAGACGGTCTCCGAGGCGGTCACCATGCTGGTCGCCGAGGATCGTGCGGACCACATCGACCTGAACTTCGGATGCCCGGTGCCCAAGGTCACCCGTAAGGGCGGGGGAGCGGCGCTCCCGTGGAAGCTCGGCCTGTTCCGCGACATCGTGGAGAGCGCGGTGAAGGCCGCAGGCGACCTGCCGCTGACGGTCAAAATGCGCAAGGGCATCGACTCCGACCACCTGACCTATCTGGAGGCAGCCAAAGCCGCTGAAGGGGCCGGCGTCGCCAGCATCGCGCTGCACGCCCGCACCGCTGCCGAGTTCTACAGCGGGCAGGCCGACTGGTCGGCGATCGCGAAGCTCAAGGAGACCATTTCCGGCGTTCCGGTGCTCGGCAACGGCGACATCTGGTCCGGGGCGGATGCCATCCGCATGGCCCGCGAGACCGGTTGCGATGGCGTCGTGGTGGGTCGCGGATGCCTCGGCAGGCCGTGGCTCTTCGGAGACCTCGCCTCCGCATTCCGCGGTGAGGCAGAGGTTGCCCGGCCTTCACTCGGCACGGTGGCCGCAACCATCCGCCGCCACGCCGAACTGCTGGTGGAGTTCTTCGACAGCGAGGAACGCGCCTGCCGCGACATCCGCAAGCATGTCGCCTGGTATTTCAAGGGGTATCCGGTCGGTGGCGAGCTTCGTGCCAGCCTGGCCACCGTCGAATCCCTGCAGCATCTCGACGACCTGCTGGGCACCCTCGATTGGGATATGCCATACCCCGGGGAGGGCGCCGAGGGCCCGCGCGGTCGCGCCGGTACGCCGAAACGTACAGCGCTGCCGGAGGGCTGGCTTTCCAGCCGCGAGCTCGGCGACGTGCACCGAAGCCAGCTGACCGAGGGCGAAGCGGATACCACCGGTGGTTGACGCGGCGTACGGCGCACACGACACCGCGCGGTTCCTGCCGGAGGAGCACTACTCCCGGCGCAGCGATTTCGCCCGCGATCGGGCCCGGCTGCTGCACTCGAGCGCCCTGCGCCGGCTGGCGGCCAAGACCCAGGTGCTGTCCCCGACGCAGGGGCTGGACTTCGCCCGCAACCGCCTCACCCACTCGCTCGAGGTTGCCCAGGTCGGGCGTGAGCTTGCAACCAGCCTCGGCCTGGACCCCGACGTCGTCGACACAGCCTGCCTCGCACACGACCTCGGACATCCGCCGTTCGGCCACAACGGAGAGCGGGCACTGAACGCCTGGGCAGCCGACATCGGCGGTTTCGAGGGGAACGCGCAGACTCTTCGGCTGCTCACCAGGATCGAGCCGAAGGTCTTCGGGCCGGACGGTGCGCCGTACGGCCTCAACCTGACCAGGGCGAGCCTGGATGCCAGTTGCAAGTACCCCTGGCCGGACACACGCTCAGTGGCCGACCCGAGCGGTCGGGCCAAGTTCGGCTTCTATTCGGATGACCTCGCCGCCTTCGAATGGCTGCGTGACGGCGCGCCGGAGGGGAAGCTGTGCGTCGAAGCCCAGGTCATGGACCTCTCCGATGATGTTGCATACTCCGTGCACGACTTCGAAGATGCGATCGTCGGCGGGTATGTGGATGTCGCCGCCCTGAGCGCTCGCGTCGACCACGACGAGCTGGTCGACTCGATGTTCGCCTGGATCGGCGGCGAATTCGACCATGACGAGCTCATCGCGGCGTTCGACCGCCTGGCCAGCCTGGACGCCTGGATCGACACCTGGGACGGCAGCCGCATCGAGCAGGGCAGGCTCAAGAACCTGACCAGCCAGCTCATCGGCCGGTTCGGTGCCGGCGCGGTGAATGCGACGCGGGAAGCCCACTCTTCCGGATCCCTGGTGCGCTTCGGCGCCGACGTCGTGGTTCCGCGCGCGGTGCAGGCGGAGATCGCCGTGCTGAAGGGCATCGTCGCCGCCTTCGTCATGTCGAAGAACACGCGGCAGCCGATTTACCGGCAGCAGCGTGACATCCTGACCCAGCTGGCCACAACGCTCTTCGAGCGCGGTCCGGACAGCCTGGACATCGGGTTCGCCGCCGATTGGCAGGCTGCGCAGACGGATGCCGGCCGCAAGCGGGCTGTCGTCGACCAGGTGGCGAGCCTGACCGACCAGTCCGCCCTCACCTGGCACGAGAGGCTCGTGCACTCCTAGCTACCGGCGCTGCAGCCCGGGAATCTCGGTTGAGCCCGGCTCGCCGGCCCGCGGCTTCCGCGGCTCCCGCAGCAGGATGCGATCAACCAGGCGGTCGGGCAGCACGCCCAACCCGCGCGAGATCAGCCCGGTGCGCTTCGGCACGGTGGCCTTCTCCCGGCCGGCGCGGATGGCGGCGACGATTCGCCTGGCCGCCTCGGCCGGCTGGATCATCCCGGGCATGTGCATGGTGTTGCCCGCGATTAGCGGCGTCTTCACGTAGCCGGGCGAGATGGTTGTCACAGTCACGCCGTGCGGCCTCAACTCGGCACGCAGGCTCTGCAGATAACGGATGAGCCCGCCCTTGCTGGCTGCGTAGGCACCGTTTCCGGGCATCCCGCGCCACCCGGCGATGCTGGCGATCCCGACGAGGGTGCCCCTGCGCTGCCCGCGCATCCCGGAGATGAATGGCTGGAAGGTGGTGGCAACGCCCAGCAGGTTGATTTCGAGCATCCGCTTCATCACGGCCAGGTCGCCCTCTTCAGCGGTGTCGAACCCGCTGGCGACGCCGGCGTTGGCGATCACGACATCCGGCACCCCGAAGGCGGCGATCCAGTCCTCGGCGACGGCGTTCATGGCTGCGCTGTCGCTCACGTCAGGGGTGTAGCTTCGTGCCCGCGTGGGGGCGAGCGCGGCCAGGCCGGCCAGTATGGTCTCGTCGCGACCGACCAGGGCGACGGATGCTCCACTTCCCAGCAACGCTGCCGCCAGTTCGCGCCCGATGCCTCCACACGCTCCGGTCAGCACCACGTTCGTGATCTGTCTCATCCCTCACCCCTTCGCGAGTCGACTCTATTGTCCACCGGGCCGGGTCGGCTGCGGCCACCAGCCTAGAATTGGCCCATGGCCGGCCTGATTCGACGAAGCGACATCGATGAGGTCCGTGCTCGAATCAATATTGCCGATGTGGTCGGTGACTACGTCACGCTGAAGGGCGCCGGGGTCGGCTCGCTGAAGGGCCTGTGTCCCTTCCACGACGAACGCAGCCCGAGCTTCCACGTCCGCCCGCAGGTCGGCCGCTACCACTGCTTCGGCTGCGGCGAGGATGGCGACGTCTTCAGCTTCCTGCAGCGCATGGACCACGTCTCGTTCACCGAGGCCGTCGAGCGGCTCGCCTCTGGTCTCGGCTTCGAACTGCACTACGAGGACGGCGGGCAGGCGAACAGCGACCACGGCAACCGTGCGCGCATCCTCGCCGTCAACAAGGCGGCGGCGGAATTCTTCGTCGCCAGGCTGACGGAGCCGGATGCAGCGCCCGGGCGAAGCTTCCTGGGGGAGCGTGGTTTCGACTCCTCCGCAGCCGAGCGGTTCGGCATCGGGTTCGCCCCGAAGAGCTACGACGCCCTGAGCAAGCACCTGAGAACACTCGGATTCACGGATGACGAGCTGCTGGCCTCCGGCGTGGTCGGGCAGGGCGATCGCGGCTTGTACGACCGCTTCCGCGGGCGCCTGATCTGGCCGATTCGCGATGTCACCGGCCAGACCCTGGGCTTCGGCGCGCGAAAACTGCTCGAAGACGACTCAGGGCCGAAGTACCTCAACACGCCCGAAACCGCGGTCTATCACAAGTCGCAGGTGCTCTACGGGCTCGACCTCGCCAAACGGGACATCTCCCGCGGCAAGCAGGTCGTGGTTGTCGAGGGGTACACGGATGTGATGGCCTGCCACCTGGCCGGCGTCACCACCGCAGTCGCCACCTGCGGTACCGCGTTCGGCGTCGACCACATCAAGGTTGTTCGCCGGGTGCTCGGCGATGTCGACAACGCCGACTCGCGCGGGCTGGGGGAGGTGGTGTTCACCTTCGACCCGGATGAGGCGGGCCAGAAGGCCGCCAGCCGCGCGTTCAGCGAGGAGCAGCGTTTCGCAGCCCAGACCTACGTCGCCGTCGCCCCTGAGGGGCTCGACCCGTGTGACCTCCGGCTGAAGCGCGGGGATGACGCCGTGCGCCGCCTGGTCCAGGGCAAGAAGCCGATGTTCGAGTTCATGGTCAGGCGGGTGCTGGGGGGCTTCGACCTCGACACTGTTGAAGGCCGCGTTGCCGCACTGCGGGCATCCGCCCCCGTTGTCGCCGGAATACGGGACCAGGCCCTCAGCATCGGCTACGTGCGCAACCTGGCCGGCTGGCTGGGCATGGACCTGGGGGAGGTCGGTCGCGCTGTCAACGCCGCCAAGTCACGGTCGGCGGATGCCCGGGGCACAGACGCAAGGGACGCCCGACCGCCCCAAGCCGGGACAACCGCCGAGAACCCTGACGGCCAATCACAGGAGACCGGTCCGTCACTCGTGCACCTTCCGTCCGACCCGGCCACCAGGCTCGAGCGCGATGCGATCATGGCGATTCTCCAGCAGCCGCTCGAAGTGGGGCGTCCCCTGGTGGAACGCGCGGCCCAGACCGGGTTCTCCAACGCTTCGCTGGCAGTGGTCAGGGACGCGATCGCCGCAAGCCTGGACGCACTGGAATCGGCCGGCTGGCTGGAGCGCATCATCGACGAGGTCCCTGCCCCGTTCTCGATGCTGGTGAAGGAGCTCGGGCTGGCGCCCATCCCGGAGAAGTCGGGCCGCGAGCTCGCCGCATACTGCCAGGGAATCGCATCGTCGCTCATCGATCGCGACCTGCTGCGACGGAAGGCCGACCTGCTCGGACGGCTCCAGCGCACCGACAGCGCGCAGGAGCCGGAGCGCTATGCCGAGGTCCAGCGCGAGCTGGTCAGGGTGGAAGCGGAGCGGCGCGCTCTGCGCGAAGACTGATCAGCCGATCCGGGCTCATTGCAGATCCATAAACATTGCCCGGCGAAGTCGTTTGCTCCGGGCCATTGCTCGTAACCTGTGTTAGCAAGACATAGACAGCGCGCACGAACTGCGCCGCTGCGTCACCGGCGCCCCCAGCCCACCAGCCGGGGGTGCTCATCACGACAGAACAACAGAGAGGTAGACGGATATGACGTCCGGATCAAGCTTCAAGAAAAGAGCGCTGACAGTGCTCGGTGGCACGGCCACCGCGGTACTCGTGCTCACCGGTTGTGCAGGAGGTGGCAGCGGCGACGAGCCTTCGAGCGACGCCATCACCATCGGCACCACCGACAAGGTCACGTTCCTCGACCCCGCCGGCTCGTACGACAACGGCTCGTTCGCGATCATGAACAATGTGTACCCGTTCATCATGAACTCACAGCCCGGTACAGCGGATGTCGAACCAGACATCGCAGAGTCCGCCGAGTTCACCGCTCCCTCCGAGTACACGGTCAAGCTCAAGGAAGGGCTGACCTTCGCGAATGGCAACGAGCTGACCTCGTCGGACGTCAAGTTCAGCTTCGACCGCCAGCTCGCCATTGCGGACGAGAACGGTCCATCCACGCTGCTGTACAACCTGGAGGAGACCGAGGCTGTCGACGACACCACCGTCGTCTTCCACCTGAAGCAGGACAACGACCAGATCTGGCCGCAAATCCTGAGCAGCCCGGCCGGTCCGATCGTCGATGAAGAGGTATTCGCCGCTGACGCGGTCACCGACGACGACGCGATCATCGACGGCAACGCGTTCGCCGGCCAGTACGTGATCGCCAGCTACAAGTTCAACGAGCTGGTTCAGTTCAAGGCCAACCCCGACTACCAGGGCGTCCTGGGGGAGCCGGTCACCGACACCATCAACCTCCGTTACTACGCTGACTCGTCGAACCTGAAGCTCGACGTTCAGGAGGGCAACATCGATGTCGCGACGCGCAGCCTCTCGGCTACCGACGTCGAAGACCTCGAGGGCGACGACGGCGTCACGGTGAACTACGGTCCCGGTGGAGAGATCCGCTACATCGTGTTCAACTTCAACACGATGCCGTTCGGCGCATCAACGGCTGAGGCAGACGCGGACAAGGCTCTCGCGGTCCGCCAGGCCATGGCCGACCTGATCGACCGTGAAGAGATCGCCAGCCAGGTCTACAAGGGCACCTACCTGCCGCTGTACTCCTACGTTCCGGACGGACTGACGGGTGCCACTGAGTCGCTCAAGGGCCTCTACGGCGACGGCGACGGCGGACCTGATGCAGTCAAGGCTGCGGAGCGTCTCACCGGTGCCGGAATCACCGAGCCGGTCGTGCTCAACCTGCAGTACAACCCGGACCACTACGGCCCGAGTTCAGGTGACGAGTATGCGCTGATCAAGAGCCAGTTGGAGACGGATGGCCTGTTCACGGTCAACCTGCAGTCCACCGAGTGGGTCACCTACGCTGAAGAGCGTTCGGCTGATGTCTACCCGATGTACCAGCTGGGTTGGTTCCCGGACTACTCGGACGCTGACAACTACCTGTCGCCGTTCTTCCAGACCGACAACTTCCTGGCCAACCACTTCAGCGACGCTGAGCTGGACCAGCTGATTCCGGCGCAGGCTGTCGAGATGGACGCTGACACCCGTGTTGGGCTGATCGAGGACATCCAGGACAAGGTTGCGGCGCAGCTGTCGACCCTGCCGTTCCTGCAGGGAGCCCAGGTTGCGGTTTCCTCCGCTGGCGTGACGGGCGTGGCTGACACGCTCGACGCGTCGTTCAAGTTCCGCTTCGGTGTCATCGGGCGGGGCTAGTCGCGATCCGGTTACTATCGAATAGCTAAATCGGCAACAAACCGAATCGGGGGCGATCCGTGATTATGCGGATCGCCCCTTCGTTTCGGGTGCCTCCCGAACCAGATAGGCGACAATGACTTCACCCGCGCTGGCGGTCTCGGACCCACAAGGTCCGGTGGCGCCGCCCAGGAAGCCGAAGGCTTCCGGAGGCAGCAATCTTGGCCGTTACATCGTCACCAGGCTGCTCCTGATCATCCCGACCGTGTTCATCCTGGTGACCATGGTCTTCATGCTGATGAGGCTGATCGGCGACCCGATCACCGCAGCACTGGGTGGCCGGCTCTCCGCCGAGCAGCTGCAGGAGCGCATCCACGCAGCCGGGTATGACCGCCCGCTGATCGTGCAGTACCTCGAGTACATCGGCCAGGTGTTCACCGGAAACTTCGGCAGCACCATCAGCGACGGACGCCCGGTCACCGAGATCCTCGTGACCTATGGCGGCGCGACGCTGGAACTCGCCTTCTACTCGCTCATCGTCGCGTTCATCCTCGGCATTCCGCTCGGCATGGTCGCCGCCTACTTCCGCGACAAGTGGCCAGACGCCGTGCTGCGGGTCACGGCCATCCTCTGGTACGCCACGCCCGTCTTCTTCTCCGCGCTCCTGTTCAAGCTGGTCTTCGCCGTCTGGCTGAAGTGGCTCCCGGTCGCAGGCCGCGCATCCACTCGCACCGAGCTGGACATCCAGTTTCTCGAGAATCCGACCGGATTCCACCTGATCGACGCGTTCCAGACCGGCAGTTCGAACAATGTGGCGGATGTCCTCTCCCACGCGGTCCTGCCGGGTCTCGCTCTCGGGCTGCTGACGGCCGGCGTCTTCCTTCGCCTCGTGCGCACGAACGTGATCGGCACGCTCTCTGCGCAGTACGTCGACGCGGCCAGGTCACGCGGTGTCCGGGAACTGCGGTTGGTGACGAGGCACGCCTACAAGCCGGCTCTCATCCCGATCATCACGGTCATGGGCATGCAGATCGCCCTGCTCCTCGGCGGCGCGGTGCTCACCGAGACGGTGTTCGAGTGGAAGGGCCTCGGGTTCATGCTCGTGGAGTACCTGTCCGCGCGAGACTACGTCGCGGTGCAGGGCATCGTCATGCTGCTCGCGGTTATCGTAGCCGTCACCAACTTCATCGTCGACATCATTGCGGCGCTCATCGACCCGAGAGTGAGGTACTGACATGTCGGTAGAAACCATCCCCGACGTGCAGCGGTCCCGCCCTCCGCTGTGGAAGCGACTCCCCGTCATCCACCAGCTGCGCCAGAGCGTCGGCCTCCAGCGCGGAATGCTGGTCGCCGGGCTCGTCCTCACGGGCATCTTCGTGCTGTGCGCCGCCTTTGCCCCGCTGCTCGCCCCGTTCGGCTACGGTCAACTGCGCGACGATAACGGAACGTTCGGCGCCCAACAGCCACCGTCCGCCGAACACCTGCTCGGCACCACGGTCGGCGGGTACGATGTGCTCTCCCGGGTGATCTGGGGATCCCAGACGGCGGTTTTGGTCATCGTGATCGCGGTCCTCCTGTCGATTTTCGCCGGGGTGTTCCTGGGACTGTTCTCCGGATACCTGGGCGGCTGGGTGGACCGGGTACTGGTCGTCATCTGCGACGCTGTCTATGCGTTCCCCACCCTGCTGCTGGCCATCGTCATGGCCATCGTCATTTCTGGCGGTCAATCGAGCCTGTTCGGCGGAATCCTGGCGGCGGCGATCTCCATCACCGTGGTCTTCATCCCGCAATACTTCCGGGTGATCCGGGCGGAGACGGTCCGCATCAAGGCTGAGGCGTTCGTTGAATCGGCCAAGGTTCTCGGGGCAAGCAGCTTCCGGATCATGTTCCGGCACATCCTGCGGAACGCCACCAGGACGCTGCCGCTCATCTTCACGCTGAACGCGTCTGAGGCGATCCTGACCCTGGCCGGCCTGGGCTTCCTCGGCTTCGGCATCGAGCCGACGTCGGCGGCCGAGTGGGGCTACGACCTGAACAAGTCGATCTCAGACGTCACGAGCGGTATCTGGTGGACTTCGGTCTTCCCCGGCCTCGCCATCGTGATGGTCGTGCTCGGTGTCACCCTGATCGGTGAGAGCATGAACGACCTCGCCGACCCGCGCCTTCGCACCCGCAGACGTGCCGACGGAACACCCACTGTGGGGGCAGCAGCCGCAGTGGTCCCCGGAGGCTCCCTCGACGGGGTCGCCGGGCTGGACACGGCATCCGTTTTCACAATTGAGGAGGGACGCGCATGAGCACTCTGGTTGCTGGTGAAGAAGCGGTTCGCATTGACGATCTGAGTGTCACGTTCGCCACTGACGGCGGAGACGTGCGAGCTGTTGACGGCGTCAGCCTGTCCGTTCGCGCCGGCGAAGTGCTGGCGATCGTCGGCGAGAGCGGGAGCGGCAAGACCGTTACGGCGAAGACCATCCTCGGGCTACTGCCCGAGACCGCCACGACGTCGGGGGCGGTACTGATCGGCGGCACCAACGTCATCCGTCTCTCGGCATCGAAGCTGCGCCAGATTCGGGGCCAGGACGTGGCGATGGTGTTCCAGGAACCATCAACAGCGCTCAACCCGGTCTTCACCGTTGGCTGGCAGATCGCCCAGGGACTTCGCGCGCACGGCAAGTTCACGCGCGCCGAAGCCCGGGCGAAAGCGATCGCCGTGTTGGAGAAGGTGGGAATCCCCGACGCGAAGAACAGGGTCGACTACTATCCGCACCAGTTCTCCGGTGGCCAGAAGCAGCGCATCGTGATCGCCATGGCACTGGTGCTGGACCCCGGGCTGATCGTTGCCGACGAGCCGACCACCGCGTTGGACGTCACGGTGCAGGCCGAGATCCTCGACCTCTTGCGCGACCTGAAAGACGAGTTCAACACCGCCATCGTGCTCATCACGCACAACATGGGAGTCGTCGCCGACCTGGCCGACCGCGTTGTCGTGATGTACGAGGGCAAAGTGGTCGAAGAGGCCGACGCGACCTCGCTGTTCGGAAACCCGCAGCACGAGTACACCAAGAAGTTGCTGGCCGCGGTTCCGCACATCGGCACGGGTGCCGCGAGCACCCGGGAGCGGGCGATGGACCGCGCGATGCTCGACACCAAACCACTGGTCGTCGCCCGTGACCTGATCATCGAATATCCCGGCCGCCTCGGCAGGCCGAGCTTTCGAGCCGTCAACCAGGTCAGTTTCGAGATCGGCGAGCGCGAGGTGCTCGGCCTGGTCGGCGAGAGTGGTTCAGGCAAGACCACGATCGGCCGTGCCATCGCTGGGCTCACGAAGGTCACCGGTGGCTCACTCGAGGTACTCGGGCAGGAGATGCTCGGGGTTCGTGAACGCAAGTTCCGGCCGCTCCGCAGCGAGATCGGTTTCGTGTTCCAGGACCCGGCAACCAGTTTCAACCCGCTCCTGACCATTGCAGAGTGCGTCGCGGAGCCCCTGCTCGTCCACGGCAGGACCCAGAGCGCCCAGGCGGCCCGCAAGCAGGTCGATGAGCTGCTGGAGGCGGTGCAACTGCCCAAGAGCTTCGGTGACCGTTACCCGCACGAACTCAGTGGTGGGCAGCGGCAGCGCGCCAGCCTGGCCCGCTCGCTGGCGCTGAAACCGAAGCTCCTGATCGCCGACGAGCCGACCAGCGCACTGGATGTGTCGGTGCAGGCCAAGGTCCTCGAGCTCTTTGCAGAGCTGCAGCGCGACTTCGGCTTCGCCGCCCTGTTCATCAGCCACGACCTGGCTGTCGTCGACCTCCTCGCCGACCGGATCGGCGTACTCTTCCACGGTGAGCTCGTCGAGGAGGGCCTGGGGGAGCAGGTCCTGGGTGCCCCACAGCATCCGTACACTCAGCGACTGCTCGCCTCATTGCCGGTGCCCAACCCGAAGGAGCAGGCGGAGCGTCGCAGGGAACTGCACCGCTTGAGACACAACGGAGCGTGAGCCGCATGGTCGATCTCGACTCGGCCGGCGACGTGCCGGAAGTGGTGGTCTCAGCGCGGGACCTTTCGGTGCACTATCGCACTCGCAATTCCGCCTCATACTCGCTTGCTGTCTCCGGGGTCAGCTTCGACCTCGCGGAGGGCGAGGTGCTCGGCGTCGTCGGGGAATCCGGGTCAGGGAAGTCGTCCCTGGCCTTCACCGTGGCGGCGAGGGCGGGACGCGGCCTCATCGATGACGGCATCGCGGAGATCTGCGGCGGCACCCTCAGCGTCTACGGAACCGAGGTGCGCGGCGTGACCGCCAGGCAACGCAACCGGCTGACCCTGCGTGTCGGCTACCTGCCTCAGGATGGGGCCGTGCGCCTCGACCCGCGGCTAACGGTCGCCGAGAATGTGGCAGAGCCGATCTACCAGCGCGATCGCCGATTCGACCAGTACGAGGCAGCGGATGCTGTCGCTGCCCTCATCGACTCCGTGCGGTTGTCCCTCGGCATGATGAACCGGATGCCGCACGAGTTGAGCAGCGGGCAACGCCAGCGGGTCGCGCTCGCCCGTGCGCTGATCCTCGAGCCGACACTGCTGGTCGCCGACGAGCCGACCAGGGGTGTCGACGCGACGGTGCGGGAGGGAGTGCTCGACGTGATCCGCGAGTTGCAGGCTGAGCGCAGGTTCTCCGCGTTGATCGTGAGCAGCGATATCGGGGTTGTCGACAGGGTCGCGGATCGGGTCGCCGTGCTGCAGCATGGAATCATGATCGGGCTCGGAACTCTGGACGAAGTGCTGGCCGCCCCAACGCATCCGTACCTGAAGGGGCTGGCTGCGGCCCGACGTTCACCAGCTCATCCGGAGGTTCACCATGCCTGAATCATTCGAAGGTCACGTTCCGCCGCAACATCGGGCAGTCATGGGGTCCGAGCTGGTCGAACAGGTTGCCGGCGACCGGCGCCCGAACCCGGGGCCCATCGCGCTCCTGCCCGAGTCGAAGCCTCTGTTCGAGAACGCGGTACGCGATGCCGGGGGAGCGCTGGCCGAACTGGGTCCCCAGACCCGCGGCCTGGTCTGGCTGGCATCGAAGGGTGCAGCCGAGCTGGCAAAGGTATTGGACGCCAACCCGCAGATCGAGTGGGTGCAGCTGCCCTGGGCTGGGGTGGACGCGTTTGCCGACGTTCTCGCCCAGCACACAGATTCCGCGTTACCTCTCTGGACGAGCGCGAAAGGTGCATACGCCCAACCGGTTGCCGAGCACGCGCTGATGCTCGCACTGTCCCTTCTGCGGGTGATCCCCACCCGGATTCGTGCCCGCAGCTGGTCGACACTGCCAGAAGGGCGTTCGCTCTACGGACTGAACGTCGTGCTCATCGGAGCGGGCGGTATCGCGGTCGAACTGACGCGCCTGCTGCAACCGTTCGGCGTGCGGTTGACCGTGGTTCGCCGCAGCGCTGACCCGTTCCCCGGCGCCGACCGGACCGTGACCGCGGACCGGCTCCACGAGGTACTGCCAACGGCTGACGTGGTCTTTGTGGCGGCAGCCATGACGACGGGAACGGCGAACCTCATCGGGGCCGAAGAGCTCCAGCTCATGAAGACTTCCGCCGTACTCGTCAACGTTGCGCGCGGCGGCCTGATCGACACGGATGCCCTCACCGCAGGCCTCGCTGACGGATCCATCCACGGGGCCGGGCTCGATGTCACCAATCCGGAGCCACTCCCGGACGGACATCCGCTCTGGGACGAGCCTCGCGTGATCATCACGCCACACAGTGCGGATACTCCCGATATGACCGGTCCGCTGCTCGCCGAACGCCTGCGGCTGAACGTGGAAGCTTTCCTCGACCACGGCAGATTCGTGGGCGTTGTCGACCCGAAAGCGGGTTACTGAGCACGAAACGCGGGTGCCGATTTGGTCGTACCCGAATCCTTGGTAAAGTAGCCAAGCTGTTTCAGCAATCCTCGATAGCTCAATTGGCAGAGCAGCCGGCTGTTAACCGGCAGGTTGATGGTTCGAGTCCATCTCGGGGAGCACAGCGTGCGGCCCGGTCTCTTCGGAGGCCGGGCCGTCAGCCGATGAGCCATAGTTCAGGAGTCGTAGATGGACGCGTTGCTCGGTGAGGATGCGTCCCAGACGACAGTCATCCTCGCGGTGGCATCCGCCGCGCTCCTGCTTCTTGCGCTGGTGTTCCTGCTGTTGTGGGTGCGGGCTTCGCGCCGTCGACGGCGCGAGTCGGCCGTTCGTGCCGAGAGTGAACGATCACTCCTCGACCTGGACTCCTTGCTGGCAGAGCAGACTGCCCGGTTGCGCATGGTCGGTGAACTGGGTGGTGTCGCCGTCAGCTCCATCACGGCCATCGTCAGGCAGGCGGATGGCGCGCGGTATGCAGCCGAGAGCGACCCGGGTGCAGCGGTGCGTTCGGTCGCGTCCATCGCGGACGCCGCCCGGGCCACGCTCGATGACCTGCGCCGCGTCACCGACATCGTGAAGCACGGCGAGGCGGATGCCGGTGCGCAGCCTGGCATCAAAACGGCCAGGGAGCTGTTTCGCGTCATGCGCGAGGCGGGGCTTGAGATCCGGTTCGAGGAGACGGGCGAACGCTTCGAGCTGAAGTCCGGTGCGGAGCTTGCGATCTACCGCATCCTGCAGGAGTCGCTGTCGAACGCGTTGAAGTACGGCGGGGAAGGTACCTCGGTCACCGTGGCCTTCCGCTGGAGTGACCAAGGCATCCGTGTCCTGATTGACGACGACGGCATCGGTGCTGCGACCCGCCGCGAGGGCGACGACCCGAACAGCGTCGCCAAGGCCGGCGGTTACACCGTTGATGAGGACGCAGCTGCCCTGACCTCCACACCGAGTGGCCCCGGCATCACTGAGATGCGGGAGCGTGCAGAGTTGTTCGGGGGAGTGTTCCACGCTGAGACGGTTCCCGGCGTAGGTTTCTCGGTTGCCGTCACCTTCCCTGCGCTTCGAACCGGGCCGCTCGCCGACCGCGAACGGATGTCGTAGCCATGGCTGGACGGTTCCCGGCCTGATGGCTCGGAGTGCCGAAGATGCGGTCGCCATCCGTCAGGCGGTCAGCGTCGGGTTGGCGGTGTCTGCGTACGGCGTGTCGTTCGGCGCGCTCGGGGTGACCGCCGGCCTTGACATTTGGCAGACCTGCGTGCTCAGCCTGCTCATGTTCTCCGGCGGTTCCCAGTTCGCCCTGATCGGTGTCCTCGCGTCCGGCGGAGTGGCTGCCGGGCCCGCTGCGATTGCCAGCGCGGTGCTGCTCGGAAGCCGCAACGCCATCTATGCGATGCGGATGGGCCCGATCATCGGCGACGGCTTCTTCAGGCGGGCCGCCGCGGGACACCTGACGATCGACGAGAGCACCGCCGTCTCGACCGCACAGCGCAGCTTGCGTGCGCAGCGCGTCGGCTTCTGGTGGACGGGAATCCTGATCTTCATCGGGTGGAACCTCAGCACGCTCATCGGTGCGTTCGTCGGGGATGCGCTCGGCGATGTCAGCGCGTACGGGCTGGATGCTGCAGCCGCGGCCGCATTCCTCGGACTTCTCTGGCCACGGCTGAAGGAACTGCAACCGGTGGTCGTCGCTGTGGCGGCGGCTGTCGTCGCGGCCGTCCTCACCCCCACGCTGCCTGCCGGACTTCCGGTACTCGCAGCCGCCGTGGTTGCTGTGGTTGTCGGGCTTACCAACTGGCTGGGCGTGAAGCAGCGACACACCCTGGAGGAAGAGGTCAGCGCAGACACCATCGTGACGGGGGATGAGCACCCATGACCCTGTGGACGATCATCATCATTGCGTCGGTCGGATGCTTGGCCCTCAAGCTGTCCGGATACCTGGTGCCGCCCTCCTTCATGGAGAAACCGCGCCCATCGAGGGTCGCGAACCTGTTGACTGTGGCGCTCCTGGCGGCGCTGGTGGCGACCCAGACTTTCGCTTCCGGCAGTCAGGTCGTGCTCGACGCTCGGGTGCCTGCGCTGCTGGTTGCTGCCGGCCTGTTCGCCCTGCGCGTGCCGTTCGTCCTCGTCATCATTGCGGCTGCCGCAACGGCCGCCATCCTGCGCCTGCTCTACTGAACCACCTCAGTCATCCAGGTGGTCAACCCCGGGCAACCAACTGCTCCCCGGCGATCCCCAGCCGTTGCGCTTCACGGCCTTGGCTGAGGCCTTCGCCTGCGCCGGGTCGAGGCGGTCGACGTAGAGCACCCCGTCGAGGTGGTCATACTCGTGCTGGAAGATGCGGGCCAACCAGCCTTCCGCGCGAACCTCGAATGGTTTCTGGTCCAGACCGACCGCCCTCAGGATGGCCAGCTCGGAGCGTCGCAGGGCGAACCTTTCCCCGGGCACCGAGAGGCAGCCTTCGGACTCGTCCTCTTCATCCGCTTCCCCGGTGGGTGTCGGGCTGATCCACAGTTGTGGGTTGATGGCAGCGCCCCTGAAGTGCCTGTCCGAGTCGTCGGTCCAGTCATAGACGAAAAGTCGCAGCCCGACTCCCACCTGCGGGGCCGCCAGGCCGACCCCCGGCGCGGCCTCCATGGTCTCGAACATGTCGGAGACCAGGGTGGCGAGTTCGTCGGAGAAGTCCGTCACCGGGCTGGCTGGGGTGTGGAGTACCGGCTCACCGGTGATTTGGATGGGAAGTACGGCCATTCGCCAAGAATATCGGGCGTCAGCCGGTAGTGTCGTTGCGTGCTGGCGGATCTGACTGACTTGACGGAGTCCCTGACCCCGCTCGCCCTTCTCGGCATTCCGATTGCGTTGATCGGGGCGGTTTTCCTTGCGGTCGGCGCGCAACTGCAACACCGCGGCGTTGGCAAAGTGGATGCTCACGCCCGTGCCCTGCAGGACATCGAGGGGCTGACCCCTCCGGTGCTGAGCACGGCCGGCCTCAGCATGAGCCAACTGGTCGCGCTTGCGCGGAGACCGTCGTGGCTGTTCGGCACGCTCATGCTCGGCCTGGCGATCGTCGCGCAGCTGACCAGCCTGGGGCTGTCGCCCATCACGCTGGTGCAGCCGCTGGGCGCTGTGGCGCTGGTGATCACGGCGATCATGAACGCTCGTATCACCGGGGTGCGGATCGACCGATTGTCGATCAGGGCAATCGGATTCTGCGTCCTCGGTGTAGCCGTTTTCGTCACCCTGGCCGCATTCACCACCACGTCGCGCCCGGTTTCGGATGCCCAGCTGATCATCATCCTGAGCATCCTGAGCGGCGTCACCGTCGCATTCGCCGTGCTGTTCGCCCTCTACCGCAAGCGGTTCAAGGCGATCATGTACATCATCGGTGCCGGGGTGCTCTACGGCTTCGTCGCAACCCTGGCGAAGGTGATCATCGATCGCACGAAGACCGGTGACTTCTTCGAAGTGTTCACGCTGGTGTGCCTGGGCGCGCTCCTGCTGGCGACGGTGCTCGGCGGATACTTCGTTCAGAACGCGTACGCATCCGGCCCTCCCGACCTGGTGATCGCCGGGCTCACGGTCATCGATCCGCTGATCGCCGTTTCCATCGGAATTGTGGTGCTGAACGAGGCGGCCGGCGCCCCGCTGTTCGCGGTGATCGGGTTCGTGCTCGCCGGAATCGTCGCCATGTATGGCGTCTTCGAGCTGGCGAAACACCACCCGCAGAGCCAGCACTAAGCTAGATTGATCCAAGTTTTGAGCAAGACCCTCGTGAACGCCGCGCGGGAATGAACCGTAAGGGACAGCTACACGTCGTGCCCGACACCCCCGATCGAAGCCAGCAGGCTGACCCGCAAGGGTCCCCGAATTCCGCACCACTTCGGGTGCTAATCGGCTGCGACACCTTCCCACCGGATGTGAATGGTGCAGCGAATTTCGCGTCCCGCCTCGCTGCCGGACTGACGCAGCGCGGGCATGAGGTGCACGTTGAGGCGCCGGCGTTCAGCAGCAAGCACGGCAAGTTCACCGAAGAGCACGATGGCGCTGCGTTCACCGTCCACCGCGTGTACTCATGGCGCTGGTTCCCGCACGACTGGCTGCGTTTCGTGTTGCCGTGGCGCAGTCAGGCGCACGCCGCGCGCATCCTCGATGAGGTGAAGCCGGATGTCGTCCACATCCAGTCGCACATCGTCGTTGGTCGCGGTCTGGCCCGGCAGGCGACGAAGCGTGGCATCCGGGTCATCGGCACCAACCACTTCATGCCCGAGAACATGATCGAGCACACGCTGCTGCCGAAATTCCTGCGCCGCCCGGCGATCAGCCTGGCCTGGCAGGATGCCGCAAGGACGTTCCGGCTTTGCTCGGCGGTGACGACGCCGACCCGCAAGGCGGCAGCGTTCCTCGAAGCGGAAACCTCGGTCACGGGAGTCCACGCGATTTCCTGCGGCATCAACGCCAGTCTCTACACGCCGTCGTTCGCACCGCGTCAGGGCAACCGAGTCGTTTTCGTCGGAAGGGTCACCGGGGAGAAGCACATCGACGTGCTCCTGAAGGCGGTCGCCAGGCTCGATAGCGGGCTGGACGTCCAGCTCGACATCGTCGGGGGTGGTGACCAGCTCAGGGAGTTGCAACAGCTCGCCGTCGAGCTGGGCATCCGCGATCGGGTGAACTTCACCGGGTACGTCTCCGACGAGGAGCTCCGCGCGATTCTCACGCGCGCGACCGTCTTCGCCATGCCGTCGATCGCCGAGCTTCAGAGCATCGCGACGATGGAGGCGATGGCATCCGCGCTGCCGATCGTGGCGGCGAACGCGATGGCGCTGCCGCACCTGGTGCACCACCGCGTCAACGGCTACCTGTTCGAGCCGGGCAATGTTGCCGACCTCGCAGAGAAGCTGACCGACGTGCTCAAGGCGTCGGATTCGGACCTGAAACGGTTCAAGGAGACGAGCCTCAAATTCATCGAGGCGCACGACATCGAGCGCACGCTGAACACGTTTGAGAGCCTGTATCGTGGTGAGGCGGTCACCGATCCGGTCACCGAGGTTTCGCTGGACGAGTCCGCGTAGCGGTCCCGCCGGCGATCCGGGGCGGTAGCTCAGCTGGTTAGAGCAGCGGACTCATAATCCGTCGGTCACGGGTTCAAGTCCCGTCCGCCCTACAGGTTTCCTGTATTGCTTCGGGTGATTCTGGACATTTGGTGTTCGGACATCCGGTCTCCCCGCCCGAACGGGGAGGACCGGACACCCGAACTCTGTCCGCGCCGAAACCTATTCGACGCGAGATGCTTTCAGACGCGACATCACCAGAAGGACGCCGCCGAACAGCAGCAGCAGACCGCTGGACATCAGCAATCCGTTCATCGACTGCCCGCCACCGGTCATGGCCAGCGTTTGCAGGTCGCCACACGCCTCCGCCGCGGTGAACGTGAACGTCCACTCCGTCTGTGCCTCGAACTCGAGACCGAACTCGGGTCCATCCGCCTGCGCCGTCACGTTCACGGCGCCCGGAGTCCTCACCGGATACGTTCCGGCCGCTGTCGGCTCGCCATCGACGAGCCAGAGAACACCCTCGATCGCGTTCAGCGTGTACGAACCATCGGTGGCACAGCCCATATTCGTCATGGACGCCAATGGTGTTACCAACGGATGCGTTTCCAGCTCGCCACACGCCTGCGCGGCGGCGACCGTCACTTGCCAGCTGGACTTGCCGTCCAGGACATGGCCGGGCTTCGCCTCCGCCGTCACCGTGTAGTTCCCCGGGGCAACGTTCGTGATCGCCTTGGTGGCCACCATGTCGATTCCGTTGCCCGTGATGCGGTATGCGACAGCATCATTCAGTTCGACGTTGATCGATCCGGCGATGAAGTTACCGAGGAAACACAACTGTCCGTTCACTCCCGGTGTCACGGGCACCACGGTGCTGGGGCAATCCACATCGGTGAATTCAATTGTCCACACAGTCTGCATGTTGTCGGCGAACTGGAACCCGGCATTCGCTGATGCGGTCACCGTGACTGTTCCGACGCCGTCGGCGCGCTGGTCGTCCACGTCGTAGCTGACCTCATTCGAGTCCGAAGGTACGGTGAGCTTGTCGTTCGCGATGCCGCAGTCGTCGGTCATCGTCGGATCGGCAAGCACCTCCAGGACCACCACACAGGGCTCATCCGTGAAGGTGAAGATCCAGGATGCTGTCACGCCGGCCTCGATGGTGAACCCGGGATTCGCCGTGGCGGTCACCGTGACGGTGCCGACGCCGTTGACGCGCTGGTCGTCGACTGCGTAGGAGACCTGGGTCGATGTGGGGAGGGTGTAGCCGTCATCGTCGGTGCCGCACACATCAGAGGCGGTTGCGGCAGGAACGAACGAGACACTCTCGTCGTCGCAGGGCTCATCCGTGAAGGTGAAGGTCCAGGATGCTGTCACGCCGGCCTCGATGGTGAACCCGGGATTCGCCGTGGCGGTCACCGTGACGGTGCCGACGCCGTTGACGCGCTGGTCGTCGACTGCGTAGGAGACCTGGGTCGATGTGGGCAGCCCGTAGCCGTCATTGTCGGTGCCACACAGATCCGCGAAGCTCGGTACAGGGACGTCCGCTACCACGATTGATGGGGTCGGGATCGTACAGACGATGACGTGGCTGATACTGTCCTTCGTCGCATGCATGAACGGTGTTCCGGCCGTGAGCCCGGTGGTGTAGACCTTGTTCTCATCGATACCGCTTCCCGCCTTGATCACGACCTTCGAATAGGTCTTGCCTTCGGGGGCGGCTGGCAACACATACGGGACGGGAACACCGTTGTCGATCTTGTAACAACTCTCGCCGGCGGCTGTCTCCCAGAAAGACTCATGATTCGAGTTGTCCGTGTTCGCCATTGCCGGGTTGACGGCAAGCAGGCTTACCGCCACTACGGCAACACTGCCGATCATTGCGAGAAATTTCACTAAAGGGCGTTTGTTGTGTCCGTCTGGTGTGCGGGGTGCCACCGAGAGTGGTTGCCTCTTGGGTTGCATGGTCATCTCCTTGATAGCGAGCTGTAGAGCTGGGGGTGGGATGCATCGTCATGGGAGCCCGTCCACGCACGGCGCGACGGCTGAGGTGGCGTCTGCATGCCAGGGCGGGATCCTGAACGTTCGGCTCGGTGATGCGGCCGTAGGGTCGGCCGGAGAATTCGGTGTGGGGGATCACCTTCTTGAGGCACTCTGTCGGGTCAGTCGGCTGGCTTCGGGTTCAGCCGACTCAGGTGCGGTGCCTCACGCTAACGTGCTGGACGAGGCATGGCAGGGCGACCCAAGGGTGATACCAGGGTGATACGGCGGGTGAATTACCCCCGGATGAGGGTCACCCCGAGGCCGACGACAGAGTGGACACTCGCATCCGCTAGATTGAGCGAATGTCCACTTTCGCTGCTATCGCCGCCTGCGTGATTCTCGCGGCACTCGCCGTGTTCCAGCTTGGGTTGATCCTCGGCGCGCCGATCGGGCATTTCGCCTGGGGCGGTCAGCACCGAGTGCTGCCCACCAAGCTTCGCGTCGGTAGTGCGGTGTCGATCATCCTCTATGTGCTCTTTGCGCTCATCCTGTTGGAGAGGGCCGGCCTGATGACAGTGTTCGGCAGCGACCCGTTCGTCCAGGTTGCATCCTGGGTGCTGTTCGGGTACTTCACGCTGGGCATCCTGATGAACGGCATCTCCCGCAGCAAGCTCGAACGCAACACCATGGTTCCGGTGACGGTCGTCCTCGCTGTGCTCACCCTCATCGTCGCGCTGGGCTAGTCAGACTGGGCTGGTGCCTGCTGTGGAGGCCATAGCCTAGACGGGTGCGCCTCATCCGTCGTCTTGTCAGCAAGCTGACACCGGATGCTTCGCAGCGGCTTCCACGGGACGTCCTCGTCCTCGGGGTGATCGCCTTCTTCGTCATGGTCGGGTTCGGCGTCGTCATCCCCGTGCTTCCGGTGTACGTCCGCAGTTTCGGGGTCGGCTACGTCGAGGTGGGCGCCGTGGTCTCCGCCTTCGCGCTGGTGCGGCTCGTTGCCAGCCCGTTCTGCGGTTGGCTGATCAACCGCGGGGGTGAGCGCACCATCCTGGCCATCGGCATCGGAATCGTCGCGGTATCGAGTGGCCTGGTCGGGATCGCAGAGACGTACCCCCAGGTGCTGATTCTTCGTGGTGTCGGCGGTGTCGGGTCAGCCATGTTCACCATCTCCGCCATGACCCTCCTGCTCGGGTCCACCCCCGCGACACTGCGTGGCCGCGCCATGGGCTTCTATCAGGGCGGCTTCCTCATCGGTGGCATGGCGGGGCCGGCGATCGGCGGACTTCTCGCCGTCATCTCACTCCAGGCGCCATTCTTCTTCTACGCGGGAACCCTTGCCGTCGCTGGACTCGTCGGCCTGTTCCTGCTTCAGCCGAAGACGCTCGAGGTTGCCGGTGGCCCGACCACCGAGCCGGTCCCGTTCCGGCTGGTTGCGCGGGATCCGCGGTTCATTGCCGCCTGCCTCGCAAACCTGGCGCAAGGCTGGTCATCCTTCGGCGTGCGCAGTGCCCTGGTGCCGGTTCTGGTCGTTGAGATCCTGAACCGGCCGCCGGTCTGGACCGGCATCGCCTTCGCGGTTGCCGCTGTCGCGCAGACGATCGCGCTCGGACCGGCAGGCAAGTTCGTCGACACGGTGGGGCGGCGCCCTGCGATCGTGGGCGCCTACGCCGTCGGGGCGCTGGCAATGCTGGTCATCCCGTTCGCAGCGGACATCTGGATGCTCATGGCCATGCTCTGCCTCTACGGGGTCGCAGCCGCGTTCATGGGGACAGCCCCGGCTGCCGCGGTCGGCGACGCCGCAGGCTCGCGCGGCGGTCAGCCGGTTGCCGTCTTCTCCGCGTTCTCCGATGTTGGCGCGATCATCGGACCGCTGGTTGCCGGCGCACTGGTCGACGCCGTCTCATTCCCGGCTGCCTTCGGCACAGCTGTCGTGCTGATGCTGATCGCATCCGCCTACGCGCTCAGGATGCCCCCGGCGAGGGGCTCTGCCACTCCGACGGGGTCATCACTTTGAACTCCGCCCCGGACGGGTCGGCAAGCGTCGCGAAGCGACCGTAAGGCGAGTCCTCAGCAGCATCGACCACCCGAGCGCCCAGCGACTCGGCCAGCGCAACCGTGCTGTCGACGTTCTCCGTGCCGAAGTAGACATCCCACCGCGCAGGGGCGTCCTCCGCCAGGTCGACGGTGCCGTCCATGATCCCGGCGAGCGAGGTGCCGTCGAAATCGGCGGTCGTGTACTGGAAATCGTCCGTGTCACTTTCGACTTTGGTCATCCAGCCGAAAACCGTCTCGTAGAAGAGCACCGAGGCGCGGTAGTTGGGGGTGATCAGCTCGTGCCACACCGGTGTGCCCGGTTCGTCGAGCCGCGTGAATCCGGTGTGCTGCCCCGGCTGCCATACTCCCACTGCCGCACCGCCCGGGTCCTCGAGCATCGCAACGGTCCCCATTGACCCCACTTCCATCGGCGCGACTGTGGACTGGCCGCCCGAGTCGTCGGCGAGGTCGGCCGTTACCTGGGCATCCGCCGAGGCGAAATACGTGATCCAGCTCTCCGCCGTCTCCGATTCCGGGCCCTTCTGCATGATTCCCGCAACACGGGAGCCGCCCCGCAGGCAATTGATGTAGTCGCCGTCACCTCCGTCGCTGACCTCGAAAGTCCAGCCGAACAGGCCACCGTAAAAGGTGCGTGCCTGCTCAGTGTCTGATGACGGTAAATCGATCCAGCACGGTGCTCCGAGGGGAGCAGTATCGCGGGTGGACATCGTTACCTCCTTGTGAGAATTGCTTCGACCGCCTCTGCCCAGAGCCTACGCACGACGGTGAAACTGTCCAATGAAACGGGTAACGATTGATTACATCCACAGGAAAGGCTGTATTTAGTCAGCATCGTGCACTACTGTCGTGTATTGCAGTTGCAGTACCTCGCAGATCTTGAATGCTGAGCGCCGTTTGGTCGCTTGGAACTTTCGGGAGCGGACGATGACCGCGACGAGTAGCCCCGGCAGTCGGGGTTACACGAACGAAACTCCTGAAGGAGAAAAGCAAAATGGCAACAGGAACCGTGAAATGGTTTAACGCTGAAAAGGGATTTGGCTTCATTGCCCCCGAAGACGGCAGCCCGGATGTGTTCGCACACTACTCGGCAATCTCGACCAGCGGCTACAAGTCGCTTGACGAGAACCAGAAGGTCGAATTCGACCTGGCACAGGGCCCCAAGGGTCCCCAGGCGGAGAACATCCGTCCCCTCTAGTTAGACCTGACACCCTCCGGGGCGTCTCGTAAAACTTCGGTCGACCCCCACTTCGGTGGGGGTCGGCTTTTTTGTGCAGCGCCTCCCGAAGTGCCCGTTCCGGAGAAAAGTGCCCATTCCGCCGGGCACTATTCTCCGGAACGGGAACAATCGCCGTGTCGCCGAAGGTTACTGTCAGTGACCTCGACAAGGATGGACGAATGACCGACACCACGACGACAACCACCACGACCCCCGAAGAACGACTCGCGACCTTCCGCCAGCGGCGTGACCTGGCCGTCGTGCAGCCGAAGGGCAGCCTGGCGCTGGTGACCACGCAGTGGGTGGACTCCGAGCAGACCATCTGGGGTGTTCCGGGAACCTGGGCCCCGTTGCCGGCCGGCGACTCAGGCCTCAGCCTCACCGCGACCGCCTCCGACAACATCGTGGTCGATGGGCAGTTGGTTGACGGAACCGTCACGGTGCGTGGCAAGGATTCGGATGCTCCGGGCGACGTGGTCTTCAGCGACACCGTGAGCGGATTCGTTATCGCGGGGCAGGACGGCCAGTATGCGCTCCGGGTGTGGGACGCCAACTCCGAGTCGATCCAGAACTTCGGCGGTATCGACGCGTTCGCGTACAACCCGGACTGGGTGGTAGTTGCGAAGTTCGCCGAGCTGCCCGGTACGACCATCCCGTTCGAGCACAGCAAGGACGAGGGCGAGACCCGCGAGCTTGAGGTTCCGGGAGAGATCACGTTCAGCAAGGACGGCATCGACTACCGGCTGGCGGCGATCAAGTCGGGCCGCGCCCTGCAAATCGTCTTCTCCGATGCGACCAGTGGCGACACCACCTACAGCGTTGGGCGCTTCCTGTTTGTGGCACCGGATGCCGAGGGCAACGTCACGCTGGACTTCAACCAGGCGGTGCTCCCGCCCTGCGGTTTCTCGTACGCATTCAATTGCCCGATGCCGCCCAGGCAGAACCGGTTCGCCGTACCGATCGAGGCCGGCGAGAAGAACGTGCTGGCCAAGGACGGCGCCCTCCTCCACTAGAGCGGCCCCCGGCAAGCGGGTCGAGCTCGTCGAGACCAGCCGAGCTTGCCGAGGCCTTAATGACCACCGATGTCGCCCGTACACGGAAGACTGGTCTCGTGTACATCGCCCTGTCCTCCGACCGCGACGATCGGGTGACGATCACTCCGATCGACGGGCCGGGCGTGCAACGATCGGTGACCCGGGCCGCCCTGCCCGCGGCGGTCGCCCTGCTGGAGGCTCAGCATCCGCGCTGGGTGTGGGATGACACTTCGCGCTGGTATCCACCGTTGCTTGCCGCCGGGGTACGGGTCGAGCGTTGCGTCGACTTGCGATTGTGCCGGGCGATCCTGCGGAATTCGGAGCTCACGGCAGCGTCGGTGCTTGCCACGGCCGCACCAGACGGGTGGGACGACCCGGCCGCTGCCGATAGGCCGCCCGACGGCCTGTTCGACCTGGACGAGAAGCCGAGGCTCGACCCGGTCGCGGAGTTCGCCCGGCAACAGGATGCCGCTGTTCCAGCGATCGGGCTCCTGCTCGCTGCCGAGTCGGCCGGCTCGTTGATCGCGGCAGAGATGCACTACGCCGGGTTGCCGTGGCGTGCGGACCTCCACGACGAGCTGTTGACGCGCACGCTGGGCGTCCGACCGTTGCCTGGCGTTCGGCCCGCCGTGATGGAGCGCGTACTCGATGAGGTGCGGCTCCACCTGGCCGCACCCGAACTGAACCCGGATTCGCCTGTCGAGCTGCTCAAGGCGCTGGGGCGTGCCGGGATGCAGGTTTCGTCGACCAGCAAATGGGAACTCGAGAAGGTGAAGCATCCGGCCATTCGCCCGTTGCTCGAATACAAGAAGCTTGCCCGACTGCTCAGTGCGAACGGCTGGCACTGGCTCGAGACGAATGTGCGCGACGGTCGCTTTCGGCCCGAGTATGTGGTCGGAGGGGTCGTCACCGGTCGCTGGGCGAGCAAGGGAGGTGGCGGCGCCCTGCAGCTGCCCAAGCAGATTCGCGGGGCTGTGGTGGCGGACACCGGCTGGAAGCTGGTGGTGGCGGATGCCTCGCAACTGGAGCCGCGCATCCTGGCCGGTATGGCTGCCGATCGTGGGATGGTGGAGGCGGGCAGTGCGGGCGACCTCTACGCCGGGATAGTCGCCAGGGGCGCCGTGAAGACGCGTGACGAGGCGAAGGTGGCGATGCTCGGCGCCATGTACGGTGCGACGACGGGGGAGAGCGGTCGGCTGATGCCGGCGCTGACCCGCGCGTTCCCGCAGGCGATCGGCCTGGTCGAGCGGGCGGCCGATGCGGGGGAGCGCGGCGAGAAGGTGACGACCCGCCTGGGCCGCAGTTCACCGGTTCCGGGTGAGGAGTGGCACGACATTCAGTCCCGCGCATCGGCGGAGGGGGCGACGGATGCCGCGCAATCGCGCGCGCGGACCGAAGCGCGGTCGTGGGGGAGGTTCACCCGAAACTTCGTGGTGCAGGGCACCGCGGCCGAGTGGGCGATGTGCTGGATGGCGTCCCTGCGTCGGAGCCTGCACGAGCTCGCGGGAGGCTCGTGGCTGACGAAGTCCGCCCACCTGGTGTTCTTCATGCACGACGAGGTGGTCATCCATTGCCCGGCCGATCAGGCGGATGCCGTAGCCGAGGCGGTGCGCGCGGCGGCTGCCGAGGCGGGCAGGTTGCTGTTCGGCAGCCTCCCGGTGGAGTTTCCCCTCACCGTCGCCATTGTCGACGACTACGGCCAGGCCAAGTAGCCGGTCTCCCGCATCAAGTAACCTGTGCCGGGATTTCGACAAGCTCAATCAGCGAGGGCAGACTCGATCAGCGTAGGGGCCGACGTCCTCGCTTGGGCCGGTGCGGCGACAACCCGCGGGCCGTATCCAGCTCCGCCAGGTCGGAGATGGCCGCGCTCAGCCATGCCAACGCGGCAACACCCTGCGCATCCCGGGCGAGCACTGCGAGTCGCTCATCGTGCGCCAATTCATCGGTGCTCGTGGCTCGCAACTCGCGAAGGTCCTGTTCCCACCAGCGGCGGAAGCCCTTGCTCAGCGCCAAAGCCCCGGCCGGGTCCACCGAGCTCGCCACCAGCACCTGGTCGAGCATCTCGGTCCATTCCGGCAACGACGCGGTGACCGGACTCGACAGCCAGCTCGCCGCAGCCTCTCGCCCGGGCACGGTCAGCGCGTAGAGGGGGAGTCCATCATCCGTTGCGCCGGCGCTCTCGACGAGCCCCTGCCCGGCCAGGCGCTCCAGGGTGCCGTAAATCTGCCCGACATTCACCGGTTTCCGGTGTGGTGCCCTCGCCATGAACTCGGCGTGCAGTTGCAGGCCGTACGCCGGACCAAGGGTCAGGATGCCCAGAATTCCGTCACGCACAGACATGGGACATCCTTTCTCGGGACAGGAATGCCATACCGAGTATAGGGAGAATCGCGGGAAACACTAATGACACTGTTGTGATTCGCCCCCGCGATCAGGCATAATGCAGGAGAAGGCAACTTCAGCTAACTGAACAACCACGCTGTGAACACAATGCACATTCCGGTGGTCGATGGGGAAGTCGAACCAAACGGAATGGAGAAATTGTGGCTGCAGCAACCGCACGCGGAGTGATCTATGTTCACTCCGCTCCTCGTGCTCTCTGCCCGCATGTCGAGTGGGCTGCCGGGCGCGCGCTCGACCGCGCCGTGAACTTCGATTGGGCCGAACAACCCGTGCTCAAGGGTTCGATGCGCACGGAGTTCTACTGGGAAGGCGACCAGGGGACCGGCGCCGCCATCGCCTCCGGGTTGCGCGGCTGGGAACACCTGCGCTTCGAAGTCACCGAAGATCCCACCCCGGGCAGTGACGGCGGACGGTGGCTTCACACCCCGGACCTCGGCATCTTCTTCGCCCAGACCGACACCGCCGGCAACGTCGTCATCCCGGAAGACCGGATTCGCTACGCGATGGAGATCGCCGGGTCCGACGCCTTCGAACTGCACCGTGAACTTCGCCTCGCCCTCGGCCAGGCCTGGGATGACGAACTCGAGGCGTTCCGTCACGCGAGCGACAACAATCAGGTGGTGTGGCTGCACAAGGTCGGCTGACGCCTTTTCTGCGGGTTGAGTAGCTCGCGCAGCGAGCGTATCGAAACCTGGGTCCAGGGATTTCGATACCCTCGGTCAGCGAGTGACTCAGCCCACGTACGCCCTGAGGATGCTGGTCACATAGGCGGCAGCGCTGAACAGCGCGTGGTCACGGGCGGCGCCCTGCGACAGCTCAACCAGCCGTGACGGCTCATTGGCGAGGGCGACAAGTGCATCCGCCAGCCCGTCGGCATCCGGAGTCGTCGACAGGAAACCCGCCTGACCGAGCCCCTCGATCAGTTTCGGGTCGCAGTAGAGCACCCCGCGTTCCCGGCTGACGGCCTCGGCGATGGTCATCGGCTGGTTGTCGAACCCGAGGGAAGTGAGCACGACTGCGGCCGAACCGTCCATGAGATCGAGGACCCTCTCGTGCGGCAGGGAACCGTGCACGCGGATGTTCGGGTGGCCTTCCGCAAGGCGCCGCAAGGCCGGCAGTTCAGAACCGTCGCCGACGAAGTCCACGCTGAAGCCGTTGCCGGTTCGCTCCAGTGCCTTGATCGCCGCCTCAGCGAAGACCAGCGGCCGTTTCACCGCCTCGCATCTCGCCACCCAGAGGAAACGCGGCTCGGCGGCCAACTCGGCTGAGAGCGGCACCGGCGGCCGCGGCGAATCGGCGATCGGGTTGGGAACGACAGCGATCGGCCCCACGACCCCGGCCTTCTGGAGGTCCGCAGCCTGATGCGCGGACGGCGAGACGACGGCGTCAGCCGCCAACGCCATGCCGAGCGTGACATTGCGCAACAAGTTGTCCACCGGCCGGGGAGTGAATTCCAGCCGGGGGATGGTCGAACGGGTGAACCGGGTGAGTGCGCTCCGCAGCACCGGCGCCAATGGGGCGTGCCAGCCGCCGTCGCTCGCCCAGTAGAACGTGTGAACCGTGTGGATGACCCGGATTCCCATCCGGCGCGCGACGTGAGCCGCCGCATGCGCCAGCCCGAACTCCGTCTGAACGTGGACGACCTCGACGCCGAGCTCCCGAAAATAGGTTTCCAGGGCATCCGTCGTCGTCGTGTTGTTCGGGATGACGGGCAGCTCGACCCCGGGCAGGGTGAACAGCGGGCGGATGCGCAAGCCCTCGGCCCCGACCTGGAAGCGGCGCCCGCGTTCCCGGGTCGCAGACACCAAGACCACCTCGTGGCCGGCCTGCAACAGTGCCAGCCGCTGCTGCAGCATGGAGGTCTGCGCCCCGCCGACATAATCCAGGAAGTAGTCGCTGACGATGGCGATGCGCATACGGTCGGAGGCCCCGATCAGACGCTGCGGAACGCGACGACGGCGTTGTGGCCGCCGAAGCCGAAGGAGTTGCTGAGCGCGAACAGCGGCCCGCCACCGAGCGGACGCGGTGAAGTGACCACGTCCAGGGGAATCGCCGGATCCTGCTCGTTCAGGTTGATGGTCGGCGGCGCGGTGCGCTCGTGGAGGGCCAGGATCGTGAAGATGGCTTCCAGCGCGCCGGTTCCGCCGAGCAGGTGGCCGGTCGCTGCCTTGGTCGCCGACACCGGGATCTCGGGCAGGCGATCACCGAAGATGCGCAACAGGGCGTTGTACTCGGCGATATCGCCGACCGGGGTGCTGGTGGCGTGGGCGTTGATGTGCGACACCTGATCGATGGAAGCGCCTGCCTGGTCGATGGCCATCTTCATTGCCCGAGCCGCGGCCGATCCTTCGGGGTCTGGCGCGGTGATGTGGTGCGCGTCACTGGTGACCGACCCGCCGGTCAGCTCGGCGTAGATGCGGGCACCGCGGGCAAGGGCGTGTTCCTCCGTCTCCAGGACGATGGCGCCACCACCCTCACCGAGCACGAAACCGTCCCGAGAGACGTCGTACGGGCGCGAGGCTGTTGCGGGAGAGTCGTTGCGCTTCGACAGCGCCTGCATGGCGGCGAACGCGGCGATCGGCAGCGGGTGGATGGCCGCTTCGCTTCCACCGGCGATGACAACATCCGTCAGCCCGGCCTGCAGGTGCGCGTAGGCGTTGACGATGGACTCGGTTCCGGATGCGCAGGCAGACACCGTGGTGCGCGCACCTCCGCGCGCGGAGAGCGCCATGCTCACGGCCGCGGCAGGGCCGTTCGGCATCAGCATGGGAACGGTCATGGGCAGCACGCGGCGAGGGCCGCGGGTGCGGAGGGCTTCCCATGCGTCGACGAGGGTCCAGATGCCACCAATACCGGTGGCGAAGTCAACGGAGATCCTCAGGGGATCAATGTCGGGGGAGCCGGCATCTGCCCAGGCTTCCCTGGCTGCGATCAGGGCGAACTGGCTGCTGGGGTCGAGACGCTTGGTCTCCACGCGCTCCAGGAGCTCGGACGACGGAACCTTGGCCTGGGCGGCGAAAGTGACGGGAAGCTCGTACTCGGCGACCCAGTCCTGCTCGAGGGTGCTGACGCCCGATTCTCCGGCGAGTAGCGCTTTCCACGAGTCGGCGACGTTTCCGCCTAGCGGTGAGCTGGTTCCCAGCCCGGTGACAACGATCTTTTTGGTCATGACATCTCCAGTGGGTCACACGGTGACAAACGCGGGCCGGACCAGCCGAGACACGGTCCCAGATGGGGCAGTGCTGGCTGGCCGCCCGCGTTGTGGTGGTACTACGCCTGCGCGTTGACGATGAAACTGACGGCGTCGCCGACAGTCTTGAGGTTCTTCACCTCGTCGTCCGGAATCTTCACATCGAACTTCTCTTCAGCGTTGACGACGATCGTCATCATCGAGATGGAGTCGATGTCCAGGTCGTCAGTGAACGACTTGTCCAGCTCAACCGTGTCGGTTGCGATACCAGTCTCGTCATTGATCAGCTCGGCGAGGCCGGCCAGAACTTCTTCGGTTGACAATGCCATTGTTGTTTTCTCCTTGGGGGTGTCGTTATGACCGTGGTCAAGTTTAGGGCAACCGGATAACCTGGGCGCCGAATACGAGCCCGGCACCGAATCCGATCTGCAGGGCGAGGCCGCCGCTGAGTTCCGGATGCTCCTCAAGCAACCGATGAGTGGCGAGCGGAATCGATGCGGCCGAGGTGTTGCCTGTGGTGGCGATGTCGCGTGCGATCACCACGGTCTCAGGCAGTTTCAGCTGCTTGGCGAACTCGTCGATGATGCGCATGTTGGCCTGGTGCGGAATGAACGCGGCGAGGTCGGCTGAGGTGATCCCGGCCTCCTCCAACGCCTGCTTGGCCACTTTCGCCATATCCCAGACGGCCCAGCGGAAAACCGTCTGGCCTTCCTGGCGGAGCGTCGGCCAGTTGGCATCGCCCTCACGAAAATCGATCAGCGTCGCATTCATGCTCACGGCGTGCGCCTTCGACCCGTCGGAACCCCAGACCGGTGCCGCGATGCCGGGCGTGTCGCTCGGCCCGATCACGACGGCGCCGGCGCCATCGCCGAGCAGGAACGAGATGGAACGGTCGGTGGGATCGACCACGTCAGACAGCTTCTCGGCGCCGATCACCAGTGCGTAATGTGCTGCACCCGAACGGATGAGCGCATCCGCCTGGGTTACGGCGTAGCTGAACCCGGCACAGGCTGCGTTGGTGTCATAGGCCGCAGCTGGGTTGGCTCCGACGCGGTCTGCTACGACGGCGGCCATCGATGGCGTCTGGATCACGTTGCTGATGGTCGCTATGACGACCAGGTCGATCTTGTCGGGTGCGATACCCGACTTCTCAATCGCTTCCTTGGCAGCATCCGTTGCCAGGTCGACGGCGAGCACGCCGACGGATGCCCGTGTCCGAGTGATGATGCCAGTGCGCTGCTGGATCCACTCGTCGCTGGAGTCGATCGGTCCGATCAGCTCACTGTTGGGGACCACGAGGTCGCCTCGAGCGGCACCGTAACTGTAGATGCGAGTGAACTCGACCCCGCGTGATTGCTTCAGAATTGGAGTGCTCATGAGTTCCCATCGATTAAGGCGTATGCGGCATCCAGGTCGTCCGGCGTCTTCACTGCGACGGTCGGCACGCCCTTGAGTGCGCGTTTTGCAAGGCCGACGAGGGCGCCCGCTGGCGCGACCTCGATAATTCCGGAGACTCCGGCAGCTGCGAGAGACTCCATGGTCCTGTCCCACCGTACCGGGGAGGAGACCTGGCCGACCAGCAGCTCGACGAACCGCGCACCGCTATCCACCGCGGTGCCATCGTGGTTCGTCCAGATGGTCAGCGAGGGGTCGTGACTGTCCACCGTTGCAGTCACGGCACGAAGGCGCTCGACCGCGGAAGCCATATACCGGGTGTGGAATGCACCAGCGACCTGCAGCGGAATCACGCGAGCTCCGGCAGGCGGGTCCTGCTTGAGCCGGTCGAGGGCGCCAAGGTCGCCGGCGACGACGATCTGCCCGCCACCATTGAAGTTCGCCGGTTCGAGGCCGAGCGATTCCAATGTGGACAGCAGTTCCTCCTCGGAGGAGCCGATGACCGCGCTCATTCCGGTCTTCGCCTGGCCGGCAGCATCCGCCATGGCTGCTCCACGTTCGCGCACCACCGTCATGGCGTCATGCTCGGAGAGGATGCCGGCGGCAGCTGCGGCCGTCAACTCGCCCACCGAGTGGCCAGCAACGCCGGCGACCTTGTCCCGGCGGCCATCGAGTAACGCGCGAAGGGTGAGCAGGCCTGCGGCGACGATCAACGGCTGTGCCACGGCAGTGTCTCGGATGGTGTCGGCATCCGAAACGGTCCCGTGCGCGAGCAAGTCCATCGATGCGGCGTCGGAGAGCGCATCCAGATGCTCGCGGAAGCGCGGTTCGGCAACCCAGGGGTCGAGGAAACCGGGAGTTTGGGAGCCCTGGCCTGGGCAGACGACGACGATCACTTATCTAGTCTCCCAATCGATCGAGTGTTTGGGCTGTGCAGGTGCGACCAAGAATTCGGCGGAGCCTTGTTCGTGTCCCACAATCAAGTGGTCTGCCCTGATCAGGTCTGTCTCCGTCGAGCGCCTGGCTCGACATCGGCTATCGAACCGACAATCAGTGCTGATTGGAGGATGAGCGATTCGCGCGCACCAGTGGCGTCCCAGCCGATCACCTCAGACACCCGCTTCAACCGGTACCGCACCGTGTTGGGGTGGACGAAGAGCTCTCGGGCGGTGGCCTCCAGCGAGCGGCCGTTGTCGAGGTAGCACCAGAGGGTGGCCAGCAGCTCGGTCGAGTGCGCCTGAAGAGGCCGGTAGATGCGGTTGATCAGGGTTGCCCGTGCCAGGGCGTCGCCGGCCAGGGCACGCTCGGGAAGCAGGTCGTCTGCGAGGGTGGGCCGGGGAGCGTTTCGCCACGATCGCGCGACAGCGAATCCGGCGAGCGCGGCCTTCGCGCTGCGTGAGGCGTCCACCAGTGAGCCAACCTCGTGCCCGAGCACCAGGTGACCGTCGCCGAAGCCGGGCTCGAGAGCCTTCGCAATGTCGATGAACGGGACCAACTCGGCGCCGTCATCGTCTTCGCCCTCAAGCGGCATCGGCCGCGCACGGCCGATCACCAGCACCAGTCGGCTGCCCTGAACCCCGATCAGAACGTCGGCGTCCAGGTGCCTCGCGGTGCGTCGCAGCATGTCGACGTCGAGCATCTTCGGCGCGGTGCCGACGAGAACCGACACCTCGCCGTGGCCATGCCAGCCGAGCGCGGCGATGCGGCTGGGCAGTTCATCGTCGTACTCGCCACTCAGGATCGAGTCGACGACCAGCGCTTCCAGCCGCGCGTCCCAGAGTCCGCGTGCCTCGGCGGCCCGCGCGTAGACATCCGCCGCAGCGAAGGCGATCTCCCTCGAGTAGAGCAGGATGGCCTCGCGCAGCGACTCGTCACCGCCCTTGACCCGGTCTTCGACCACTTCGACGGTGACTTTGATCAACTGGAGTGTCTGAGTCAGGCTGACCGAGCGGAGCAGTTCCCGCGGGGCTGCGCCGAAGACATCCGCCGCAATCCACGGCGTCGAGGTCGGATCGTCGTACCAGTGGATGAACGACGTGATGCCGTTCTGCGCCACCATGCCCACCGCCGAGCGACGACCGGGGGGCATGTCGCCGTACCACGGCAGCGTGTCTTCGAGGCGTTTGAGCGTGGCGGTGGCGAGCTCTCCGGAGACAGTCTTCAGCCAGGCAAGGGTTTGCTGTTTGGTTCGCACTGTCGCCATGGCTGCCTACCCGACCGTCAGCTCTCGCCGCCGGCCGAACCCGTCGTGCCGGCGTTCACATCGTGCAGCTGGTACTTCTCGATCGCCTGGCGCAAGACGGTCGGGTCGAGTTCGCCTCGCTCCACCAATGACTGCAGGGTGCGCACCACAATCGACGGCCCGTCGATCTTGAAGAAGCGGCGTGCGGCTGCCCGGGTGTCGGAGAAGCCGAAACCGTCGGCGCCCAATGTCGCGTAGTCGCCGGGAACGAACTGGCGAATCTGGTCTGGCACTGCATGCATGTAGTCCGAGACCGCGACGAAAGGTCCGCCGGCCTGTGACAGCTTCTCAGTCAGGTACGGAACCTGCTTGGTTTCGCCGGGGTTGAGGAAGTTGTGCTCGTTCGCGGCGAGACCGTCACGGCGGAGTTCGCCCCACGAGGTGACCGACCAGACATCCGCCGACACCCCCCAGTCGTTGGCAAGCAGCTCCTGGGCTTCGAGGGCCCAGGGCACCGCGACACCGGATGCCATCAGCTGGGCCTTGAGCGGCGCGTCGGCGCCCTGCTTGAGCCGGTATAGGCCCTTGAGCAGTCCGTCGACGTCGAGCTCTTCCGGCTCGGCCGGCTGCACCAGCGGCTCGTTGTAGATGGTCACGTAGTACATGACATCCGGGTCCGGGTGATTCCCGCCATACATCCGATCGAGTCCGGCCCGCACGATGTGACCAAGTTCATAGCCGTAGGCAGGGTCGTAGGACACCACCGACGGGTTCGTCGAGGCGAGCAGAGGCGAGTGGCCGTCAGCGTGCTGCAAGCCTTCACCGGTGAGCGTCGTGCGACCGGCAGTAGCACCCATGATGAAGCCGCGCGCCATCTGGTCGCCGGCCGCCCACATGGCATCGCCGGTGCGCTGGAAACCGAACATCGAGTAGAAGACGTAGAACGGGATCAGCGCTTCGCCGTGCGTGGAGTAGGAGGTTCCGGCTGCGGTGAAACCGGCGAACGCGCCGGCCTCATTGATCCCGACGTGGAGGATCTGGCCCTGAACGCTCTCCTTGTAAGCGAGCAGAAGCTCACGGTCGACGGAGGTGTAGTGCATGCCGTTCGGGTTATAGATCTTCGCGGTCGGGAAGTACGCGTCCATGCCGAAGGTGCGCGCCTCATCCGGGATGATCGGAACAATGCGCTGGCCGAACTCCTTCGACCGCAGCAGGTCTTTCAGCAGTCGGGCGAACGCCATGGTGGTGGCGATCTCCTGCTTGCCTGAGCCCTTCTTCACGACGTCGTAGGTCGACACGTCCGGAAGGTTCACCTGCGTGTACCTGGACCGTCGTTCCGGCAGGTAGCCGCCGAGCGCACGCCGGCGCTCGTGCATGTACTGGATGGCCTCGTCGTTCTCGCCGGGGTGGTAGAACGGCGGGCTGTACGGGTCGGTCTCGAGCTGGGCATCCGTGATCGGGATGCGCATTTCGTCGCGGAAGGTCTTCAGGTTGTCGAGGGTCAGCTTCTTCATCTGGTGGGTCGCATTACGGCCCTCGAAGGATGTGCCGAGCCCGTAACCCTTCACCGTCTTGGCCAGGATGACCGTCGGCTGCCCCTTGTGGTCGTTGGCAGCCTTGAACGCGGCGTACACCTTGCGGTAGTCGTGCCCACCGCGCTTGAGCCCCCACACTTCGTCGTCGCTGAGGTGCTCAACCAGCTGGAGCGTGCGGGGATCGCGGCCGAAGAAGTTCTCGCGCACGTAGGCGCCGCTCTCCGCCTTGTAGGTCTGGTAGTCGCCGTCCGGCGTGCGGTTCATCAGGTTGACGAGGGCGCCGTCGGTGTCCTTGGCGAGCAGGTCGTCCCATTCGCGACCCCAGACCACCTTGATGACGTTCCAGCCGGCACCGCGGAAGAAGCTCTCAAGCTCCTGGATGATCTTGCCGTTGCCGCGCACCGGGCCATCGAGGCGCTGCAGGTTGCAGTTGATGATGAAGTTGAGGTTGTCGAGTCCGTCATTGGCGGCCAGTTGCAGTGCACCGCGGCTTTCGACCTCGTCCATTTCACCGTCGCCCAGGAACGCCCAGACGTTGCTGTCGGACGCATCCTTGATGCCGCGGTTGGTCAGGTACTTGTTCATCTGCGCCTGGTGGATGGCGTTCAGCGGGCCGATTCCCATCGACACGGTCGGGAACTGCCAGTATTCCTTCATCAGGTGCGGGTGCGGGTACGACGGGATACCTGTCGGAGCATGTGACTTCTCCTGGCGGAAGCCCGTCAATTGGTCTTCAGAGAGACGGCCTTCCAGGAAGGAACGCGCGTACATCCCGGGGGAGGCGTGGCCCTGGTAGAAGATCTGGTCTCCGCCGCCGGTGTGGTCCTGGCCGCGGAAGAAGTGGTTGTGGCCGACCTCGTACAGCGAGGAGGACGACGCGTAAGTGGAGATGTGACCGCCGACGCCGATGCCCGGCCGCTGGGCGCGGTGCACGGTGATGGCGGCGTTCCAGCGGATCCAGCGGCGGTAGCGGCGCTCGATCTCTTCATCGCCGGGGAACTCTGGTTCGTCCTCGACCGGGATGGTGTTGATGTAATCCGTGGTGGGAACCATCGGAACACCGACCTGCAACTCCTTCGACCGCTTGAGCAGGCTCAGCATGATTTCTCGGGCCCTGGCCCTGCCGTGGGTTTTCACGAGCCCGTCGAGGGACTCGTTCCATTCGGCAGTCTCCTGCGGGTCGGAATCGGTGTGGTTCACCGAGTACGGGTCCTGATCGTGAATCGTCACCCTTACCTCGTTCTCGTTTCGTAGACAGGTACAAGCCAGTGGCGCAGCACGGCCGGATTGCGGCAGTGTGCTGGTTCTCTAGGCTGAACAAGCTTAGTTTGAATTGGATCGCCGAGACGCCGGATGCCGGTGGCCGGCCTGGAAGGGAGCCGCCGGAATGGCAGACATCAACACCGCAGCGCCGGATTTCGAGTTGCGCAACCAGTTCGGCGAGTCGGTGCGGTTGTCGCAATTCCGGGGTGTGAAGCCGGTGACGCTGGTCTTCTTCCCGTTGGCGTTCACCGGGATTTGCACGGGTGAGCTCTGCGAGCTGCGCGACAACTTCGCATTGTTCGAGCAGCAGGGCGTCGAGCTATTGGCCGTCTCCGTCGATTCGAAGGCGACCCAGCGGGTGTTCTCCGAACAGGAGGGCTACCAGTTCTCCCTGTTGGCGGATTTCTGGCCGCACGGGGGAGTCGCCCGGGATTACGGCGTGTTCCAGGAGGACCGGGGGACTGCTGCCAGGGCGACCTTCGTGATCGATGTCGGTGGTGTCATCCGCTCACGTTTCGTCACCGAGCCGGGAACCGCCAGGTCGCTGGACGCGTATCAGGAGGCCCTGGACGCGCTCGCCATGGCTTAGCTTCAGCCGCCCAACTGCCCGACCGCGTGGGCGATCACCAGCGCGAGCATGACGAAGCCGCCGAACGATTCGGCAAGCATGAGGGCTTTCGCGCGGTGGGAGAGCGGCATGGTGTCGGTGGGGCTGAACGCCATCGAGTTGGTTCCGGAGAAGTAGAGGTAGTCCATGAACGACGGGGCCCAGTCCATCTTCTCCGATGACCTGGCTGCGACCTCATCGATCGCGTCGGCATCCTCATCCTGGGGGAACCTGAAGTCCGCAAACGGCAGGTCGCTCCGTTTCTCATGCCGCCGGGAGACCGGGCCGCCTCGATCAAGCTCCCAATAGACGAGGGCGAAAGCGATGACGTTCGTCACCCAGACCTGCACCGCCGCGACGAGCAGTGACGGGCCGTTGGACTCCTTGGCGGTTACCAGCTGAATGATCAGGTGCACCATGGCGTACTGGTTGACCGCCATCAGAAGGAGTGCCTGGCCGACCGACAGCAAGCGCGACCACTCGGTCTGCCGACTCAACCGATGGGGGTTGAGGATGAGCACGGGAACGAGCAGCGCGAGACCCATGCCGACCACGGTCAGGCGAAGCCAGAGCGGCAGCACGCTGTTCGGCAACAGCGCGTAGAGGGTCAGCGCGACGAACAGCGCGAGACCCGCCGGCCAGCGATGCTCGGCGCGAGCCGCCTTCTTCTCGGCCCGGTTCCGTCGATCGCTCGCCTTGCCTGAACTTTCGGTTGCACGCGCCATGTTGCCGAGTCTAGGTCGGCCCCCACGGGGCTGTACTATTGACTTTCGTCGCCCGGCCAGCCGGGCAGACGGGCCTTTAGCTCAGCTGGTAGAGCGCCACGTTTACACCGTGGATGTCATCGGTTCGATCCCGGTAGGGCCCACCATTGTTTAGCCCCGTATCCACTGGGATGCAGAGAAATCTACTTCTTGCCTTCGGCTCTCAGGTTCATAGGTGGTGTCCCCCCGGCGTCCCCCAGCACAGCGTTGATACGCCCGATTGCTGCTGTGTCGGCATCGGTTCCGAGCCAGTGCGCGTAAGTGTCCAAGGTCAACTTGGCGGTGCTGTGAAGTCGATTGTTATGAGTAGAGGCTGGGTCGCCCTTCTCCGGGTTTGTCGGCGGTTGCGTGCATCCGTGACCCGGCCCCTATCTACTTCTAGGAGTCCACCAATGGCAGTTTGTAGCATCTGCAGCAACCCAAGCGCACGAGCGTTGATCGACGGTAGTTTGCTCGTTGGGAACGAGCCGATTGGTGCCTACCGCTTTGAAGGTGAGGCGCTAGGGCTGTCACTAACCGCCGTCTACCGTCACGCACGGCCTCGACTTAGCCCCGAACGATGATCCAGTCGGAGAGGGCGGACCATCCCTCGGGCACCTCTTCTGTGCCTTGCGGGACGTACTGGAGAGTGATCTCGCCGGTCTGGCTCGTCCAGTCAGGGTTCGTCCCGATCACGGCGTTACCGATGGACCTGCCCGTGCCCCACTCGTCGGGATCGCCGTCTATGCCGGTGATGAGGTTGACGGTGGTCTTACCGGAAACGCCGAGGAAGATTTCCCTGCCGCCCCACTCGCCCTGGAACCGAATCGACGCCGGGTCCACTCCGCTCGACGCAACGTCGAACTCGTCTACCACGTCGAATTGATCCTGCGGTTCGGAAACGAACCCCGGAACCGAATCCGAGGGCACAGTGCTCACAACCGACTCGAAACCCGGCGGTGCACCTATCACCGGATCGCCTCCGACTGCACAGCCACTTAGCACCAGCGCACTGGCAAGAATAAGAACTCCCCCGAGAACTTTCATGCACAGAGTATGGCGGAGCTGCGTGCACAGGCCAAGCCCCCAGGCCAGGGGCAGATAGACGAATTGGAAGGCGCGCCCACTCTGCTAGGCAACCGGGTAGACGCCCGACATACCGAAACCGTCGGCTTTCCCGTGTTCCCCCGGCGTCCCCCCGGGCTAAAACTCCGGTGGCACGCTGCAACAAATGCAAGGGCTGCAAGAGGTGAAATAGCCCTAATAGCGGTCGCGGCCACGTTTACACCGTGGATGTCATCGGTTCGATCCCGGTAGGGCCCACCACGACCCTGAAAACTCCGTGCGCCCGCCACGGCCAGTCACCGTCTCGGACCGGTATTTCGCCGATAACATGTGCGGCATGGAGCAGGACGACGGCGCGGGCGACGGCCGGCCCACGTCGGCTGACGGTGCAGGCGCCGGTCCGCGGCGGGCGACCTTCACGCCGCCCCTGGCCGACGCGTATGCGCAGTTCTCCCGGTCCGGTTTCCAGCCGACACAGCTCCCGGATGCTCCGCCACCGAACCCTGCGACAGTGGTGACGCCGCCGCCCGGATCTGCGTTCCCACGGCCGCCGGAGCGACGCTCTCTTGACGACGATCACCTGGTTGCCACGCTCGACAAGCAGGGCCTTCAGGACGGAGGAGTCCTGGAGGCGATCGAGCAGCTGCAGGCACAGCTTCGAATTCGGGAGCAGGAGGCCCGGGAGTTCCGCAATTGGGAGAGCTCGATGCTCGCCATCGGCACACCGGAAGCGCTCGACGTCGTCGAGGAGACTCGCGTCACATTCACCGGGGCGATCCAGATCATTCCACCGTCAGCCTCCGCACCCGTTTCGGCGCCGATTTCGGTACCGCCGGATGCGTCTGCCTCCGCTCCATCCACGGCACCGGACAAACCGGAGCCTGTCGTCTACGACCTGGTGGAGCCGGAGGAACCGCCGCACGCCACGGGATCGACAGTCCTGGCTGCGGATGTCCCCTCCGCCTCAGCGACGGACAGCCACGCCGGTGAAGAAGACGATGAAGATGATGTTGACGATGACGATGATGATGTCATCGACGTTGCCGCACCAGCGGCCCCGGTAGGGAGCCCCCGCACCGAACCGGGCGAGGTCGTCATCGTTCCGGAACCCGTGACCCCCGCCCAGCGGGTGTTCGGCCCCGAGCCCAGCGGCGCAGAGCCGACGCTGCCGGAGCAGCGCACGGGTCGCGCCTTACGGCTGTTCTGGCTCTGGTTTGCAGCGAACTCCTCGGTGCTGAGCATCGTCTTCGGGGGAGTGCTGATGTCCCTGGGAATGAGCCTTCGCCAGTCGATCGTCGCAGCCCTTGCCGGGGTGGCGCTGTCCTTCCTGCCGATCGGGTTGGGCACCCTTGCCGGCAAGTGGAGTGGGCAGCCGACCATCATTGCGTCCCGGGCAACCTTCGGCCTCATCGGCAATGCCGTTCCCGGCATTCTCGCCCTGGTAACCCGCCTGCTGTGGGGTGGGGTCCTGCTGTGGCTGCTCGCGTCGGTCACTGCCGGGCTTCTCGTGGCAGCGCGGGCGGATGGCGGACTGAGCACGCTGCAGTTGACCATCGCCACCGCCGGAATAGGGTTCCTCATCGCACTGGTGGTTGCCTTCTTCGGCTATCGGCTGCTCGCGAAGGTCCAGCTGGTGCTGAGTGTGGCATCCGCTGCACTGGTGATCGGTCTCATCATGATCAGCTGGCCACTCGTCGATGTGGGAGCAGCGCTGACCATTGGCGACGGTCCGTGGGTCTTGGTGCTCACCGGGGCGATTCTGGTGTTCAGTTTCGTGGGGTTGGTCTGGTCGACGTCGGCCGGCGACCTCGCCAGGTACCAGCGTCCCTCCAACGCTGCCGCCGGTTCCATGCTGACCGCCTCGTTCGGGAACGCCCTGCCGGCGTTCGTTCTCATCGCCTACGGGGCGCTGTTGGCGGCATCAAACCCGTCGCTGGCATCCGGCTTCGTTGACGACCCGATCGCGACCCTCACGGAACTGGTCCCCGCGTGGTTCATGGTGCCCCTGGTCGCCGCCGTCGGCATCGGGCTGCTCTCCGGCGTCATCCTCTCCATCTACTCAGGAGGATTCGCGCTGGTCGCCCTGGCGCCGCTGCGGCGGGAGCTGGCCGTACTGGCCGTCGGGACCCTTCTGGGCGCGCTCACCGTGGTGCTGGTGCTCACGGCGGCCGACCTGGCCGGGATCTTCCGCGATGTCGCCACCACCCTGGCCGTACCCACCGCCGCCTGGCTGGGAATCTTCACCGCCGAGGTCATGATCCGTAATCGTCGGTTCGACACCCGCTCGCTGGTTCAGCGCGGGGGAACATACGCAGACTTCCGCTGGGTCAACCTCGGAGTGCTGGTTGCCGCCAGCGCGGTCGGTTACGGGTTCACGACGGCCTCCGTCGACTGGCTCGCCTGGCAGGGCTACCTGCTGCAGCCTGCGGGAATGCCGCTCGGCAGTGACCTGGCGCAGTCCGATGTTGGGGTCCTGGTCGCGCTGGGCATAGCCATCCTGATGCCGATCCTGGTCGGCATCGGTGCCGTCCGGCGGCAGGAATCCGTTCGCGGCTAGTCGGTAGACTGTCGAGGTGTCAGCATCCGTCGCCGAAGTCAACGCCGTCATTGAGCGGCTGTGGCCCATTACCGGCGCCGAGGGCTGGGACGCCCCAGGCTTCCTCGTGGGCGTTCCGACGGCGCCGGTCACCTCGGTCCACCTTGCGGTCGATGCGGTTGCCGAAACCATCGACGAAGCCATCGAGCTGGGTGCAGACCTGCTGCTGGTGCACCACCCGCTCTTGCTGCGCGGCGTGACGACGGTCGCCGAAGACCGGTACAAGGGGGCGATGGTCGGCAGGCTCATCCGCGCCAATTGCGCCCTGATTGCAGCCCACACCAACGCCGACGTCGTCGAGACGGGCACATCCGGTGTACTGGCGTCCATGCTCGGACTCACCGAGGTCTCGCCGATCGCCCCGTCTGCCGACCCGAGCCAGGGAATCGGCCGCGTCGGCATGCTTCCTCAGCCGACCACTCTCGGCCAGCTGGCCCGCCTGCTCGGTGAGCTGCTGCCGGCCACTGCCAGCGGCGTTCGCGTCGCCGGCGACTACAACCAGCAGGTCCAGCGGGTCGCCCTCTGCGGCGGTGCCGGTGATTCGCTCCTGAGCGCACCGGCAGTGCTGGGGGCGGATGTCTACGTGACCTCCGACCTTCGCCACCACCCGGCCTCGGAATCGCGGGCGAACTCCGCGATCGCCGGCGGCCCGGCACTGATTGACGTGTCGCATTGGGCGAGCGAGTGGCTGTGGCTCGAAACCGCGGCCGCCGAACTGCGTGAAGCGCTCCCGGCGCTCACCGTTACCGTCAGCGACCTGCGCACCGACCCCTGGGATTTTACGATTGTGCAATAGCACTGCAAGCAACCATGACCGCCGGAAAGCCTGAGAGGCCCCAATGCCCCTGAAAGCCAGCCCAGACATCCAGAAGCACCTGCTCGACCTTCAGGCTCTGGACACCAAGCTCAGCCAGCTCGGCCACCAGGCGAAGAGCCTTCCGCAGATCGCGGTGATTGCCGGCCTGAATGCCGAGGCGGATGCCACGCGCGCGCAGCTTCGTACGGAGACGGGCGAGGCAGAAGACACCCGGCTCGAGCTGGGGCGCATCGAGGCAGACGTCGCTGTTGTCGAAGCGCGGATCAAGCGCGATAGCGACCGACTGGATACCGCATCATCGGTAAAGGACGTCGCTGGCCTTGAGCAAGAGCTGACAGCGCTGAGGAAGCGCCAGAACGACCTGGAGGAGATCGAGCTCGGCGTCATGGAGACGCTGGAGGAGCGAGAGCAGGCGGAGGCGAAGACCATCACCGCCCTCGACGAGCTGGAAGCGAAGATCAGCGCCAAGGAGCAGGAACGCGACGCCGCTCTCACCGGCATCAACTCGGAGCGCGGTCACGCTGAAGCCAACCGGGCGACCATTGCCGGGAAGCTGCCGGAGGACCTGCTGGCACTGTACGAGCGCCAGCGCGAGCGTTACGGCTTCGGGGCATCCCTGCTCCAGGGCGGCGTGTCGATGGCCAGTGGCGTCAAACTCAATGCCAACGACCTCGACGCGATCCGTTCCGCCGCACCTGACGACGTGCTGATCTGCCCGGACAGCCAGGCGATCCTCGTCCGCACAACCGAATCCGGGCTGTAGTCGCCGGTAGACGCTGCACCTGCCCGTAGAATGAGGGCGAATGGGTCGGCAAGACGGTCGCGTCACTCCCTGCCTCTGAAAAGGGTGCAGGGGTGCCGAGGAACGTCCGGGCTCCGTAGAGCAGAACGGTGGGTAACGCCCACCCGGGGTAACCCGCGAGCAAGTGCAACAGAAAGCAGACCGCCACGGGCCGCAAGGCCCGGGGTAAGGGTGAAACGGTGGTGTAAGAGACCACCAGCGGCCGGGGTGACCCGGCCGGCTAGGTAAACCTCGTTCGGAGCAAGGTCAGACAGGGAACGCTACAGGCTGCTCGCCCAGTTCCCGGGTAGACCGCTAGAGGGCTGCGGCAACGTAGTCCCGAGATAGATGGCCGTCCAGCACCGCAAGGTGGGGACAGAACCCGGCGTAACAGCCGGCCCATTCACCCCTGTCAGAGTCCGCGGACGGCGAGAACTGCTGCCCCGAGGATGCCCGCATTGTTGCGAAGCTCTGCCGGTACGATCGGCGCCCGCAGCTTCAGGAGCGGCAGGAACTCGTCGTGCGCCTTTGAGACGCCGCCGCCGACGATGAACAGGTCGGGGGAGAACAACACTTCCAGATGCGAGTAGTACCGCTGCAGGCGCTCGGCCCACACCTCCCAGCTCAGCTCCTCCTCCTCGCGGGCGCTGTTCGCCGCGCGGTGCTCGGCAACCGCGCCATCCAGCTCGAGATGCCCGAGTTCAGTGTTCGGAATGAGCACACCGTTGTAGATGAACGCCGAACCGATGCCGGTGCCGAGGGTGGTCACGATGGTGAGGCCGGAACGACCGGCCGCTGCCCCGTAACGCACCTCCGCGTATCCGGCGGCATCCGCATCATTGACGAAATGGATATCCCTGGCCAGATTCCGCTCGAAGAGGGCCTCCGCCTCGAGCCCGATCCACTCACTGCTGACGTTCGCGGCAGACATGGTCGTGCCGTTCAGGATCACGGCGGGGAAGCAGACACCGACCGGAATGGCGTGATCGTCGTCGATGCCGAGCTCCTCGACGAGCGAGACAACCGCCCCGACAATACCCTCTGGCGACCCGCCTTCCGGTGTGGACACCTTGAGGCGGTCGGACTCCAGCTCACCGCTGTCCACGTTGACGATGGCAGCCTTGATTCCGGTGCCGCCGATGTCGATTCCCACTGCACGCGTCACGAGGTACTGCCTTTCGGTCAGGAAGTCAGGTCAGGTCGGTCAGGGGAGGGTGAGCACGTCGGCGCCACGCTCCGTGACGACCAGGGTGTGTTCGAACTGGGCGGTGACGCTCTTGTCCTTGGTGGTGACCGTCCAGTCATCCGCCCAGATGTCCCACTCGTGCGTGCCCAACGTCAGCATGGGCTCGATCGTGAACACCATCCCTACCTCCATGACGGTGTCGAACCGGGGCGCCGAGTCGTAATGCGGAATGATGAGCCCGGAGTGGAAGGCCTCACCGACGCCGTGCCCGGTGAAATCGCGGACCACCCCGTACCCGAACCGCCGGGCGTAGGACTCGATGGCGCGCCCGATGACGTTCACCTGGCGGCCGGGTGCTACGGCCTTGATGCCGCGGCCCAGCGCTTCACGGGTGCGGTTCACCAGGTCAGTGACCTCCGCGGACGCCGTACCCACGATGAAGGTGGCATTGCTGTCGCCGTGTACGCCGTTCTTGTAGGCGGTGATGTCGATGTTCACGATGTCGCCGTCTTCCAGGACGGTGTCATCGGGGATGCCATGGCAGATGACCTCGTTCACCGAACTGCAGATGGATTTCGGGAAACCGCGGTAGCCGAGCGTGGACGGGTAGGCGTTGTTCGCCAGCAGGAAGCCGTGCGCGATGGCATCCAGCTCGTCTGTCGTCATGCCCGGGCGCACGTTCTCACCGACCAGCCGGATTGCCTCAGCAGCGATCCTGCCCGACTCCCGGATCAAGGCCACCTTCTCCGGCGGATAGACATCAGACCCGGTGAACCGGGTCGGACCCTTCCTGCCCACATACTCTGGACGCACGATGTCGGCCGGCACCGCGCGTGGCGGGGACTGCGCCCCGGGGATGAGGTGTCCGTTCAGGTCCTTCGGCATATGATCCATGTTAGGTTCACGACGGGAGTTCCCATGACCGAGTGGTGGTACAACCGGGTTACCGGTGAAGTCGAAGAAGGCCCGCAGTCGCTCAGTTCCGAGCGGGACGGTCCGTTCGAGACGCGCGAGGATGCCGCGCGGGCTCCCGAGATCATCGCGGAACGTGCCCGCAAATGGGCTGAGGAAGACGCAGCGGAGAACAGCTGACGCCGGTCGATCAGATAAGGCCCTGGGCGAGCATGGCGTCTGCGACGGTGCGGAACGCCGCGATGTTCGCCCCGGCGACATAGTCGCCTGGGCGCCCGAATTCTTCCGCGGCGTTGCGGGCCGAAGAGTGCACTGTGCTCATGATGCTCCGCAGGCGCTCCTCGCTCGTCTCAAAGTCCCAGTGCTGACGTGCTGCGTTCTGGCTCATCTCCAGCGCGGAGGTCGCCACCCCACCCGCGTTCGCCGCCTTGCCCGGGCCGAAGAGGACGCCGGCGTTCTGGAGCAGGTGCACGGCATCCGCCATCGTCGGCATGTTGGCGCCCTCTGAGACCGCGATGACCCCATTGCGGATCAACGCCTCGGCATCGGGCAACGTCAACTCGTTCTGGGTCGCCGAAGGGAACGCCAACTCTGCCGGAACGTCCCACACGGAGCCGCCCGAGATGAAGCGGGCGTTCGGCTTGCGCTCGGCATACTCGGAAATGCGCCCGCGCTCCACCTCCTTGAGCTGCTTGAGAAGGTCGACATCGATGCCGTCCTCGTCAACGACGTAGCCGGAGGAATCGGATGCGGTGATCGCCTTCCCGCCGAGCTGCGCCACCTTCTCGATCGCGTAGATCGCGACGTTGCCCGAGCCGGAGACGACTGCGGTCTTGCCTTCGATGCCGTCGTGCCTGGTCGCGAGCATCTCTTCAGCGAAGAAGACGGCGCCGTACCCGGTGGCCTCGGTGCGCACCTGCGCGCCACCCCACTGCACACCTTTCCCGGTGAACATTCCGGACTCGTGCCGGTTGGTCAGGCGACGGTACTGGCCGAACAGGTAGCCGATCTCCCGACCGCCGACGCCGATGTCGCCGGCTGGGATGTCGGTGTGCTCGCCGAGATGGCGGTAGAGCTCGCTCATGAAGCTCTGGCAGAAGCGCATCACCTCGTTGTCGCTGCGGCCGTGCGGGTCGAAGTCAGAGCCCCCCTTGCCGCCACCGATCCCCTGACCGGTGAGCGCGTTCTTGAAGATCTGCTCGAAACCGAGGAATTTGATGATGCCCAGATTGACCGTGGAATGGAACCGCAGGCCACCCTTGTACGGGCCGAGAGCCGAATTGAACTGCACGCGGAAGCCGCGGTTCACCCGCACCTTGCCGGCGTCATCGACCCACGGAACCCGGAACATCACCTGCCGCTCGGGCTCGACAACGCGCTGAAGGATGCCGGCCTCGATGTATTCGGGATGGCTCGCGATCAGCGGTTCGATGGAATCCAGGACTTCCCGCACGGCCTGGTGGAATTCAGGCTCCCCGGGGTTGCGGGCGACGGTCTGCTCATACACATCGTGGATGGCCAGGGTGGTCTGCTCGTAGGATTCCTGGCTGGTCGAAGTGGTGGAAAGGTACATTAATATCCCTAGATCTGGGGGCAGAAGACGCGCCACCGGATCATCGGCGTCACTCGTAGCTGTGCTCGGGTGCCGGGTAGGCGCCGTTTGCAACATCCGTTCTATAGGCGGTGGCGGCATCCGTCAGAATTCCATTGAGGTCTGCATATTGCCGGACGAACTTGGGAATACGACCAGAGCTCAGTCCAGCCCAATCCGTCCAGACCATGAGCTGGCCGTCGACGTCCGGGCCGGCACCTACGCCGATGGTCGGAATACGCAATTCCCTGGTCACTTGTGCAGCGGCCTCGGCTGGAACCATCTCCAGCACCACAGAGAACGCGCCGGCATCTTCGACGGCGTGTGCGTCGGCGAGAAGCTGTTCGAGCCCTTCGCCGCGTCCTTGGATTATATGACCACCGAGCCCGTGTTCGCTCTGCGGGGTGAAACCGATGTGGGCCATGACCGGAATTCCAGCCGACACGATCCGGCGGATCTGCTCAGCACTGCGCACCCCGCCCTCCAGCTTGACCGCGTGCGCGTGCGTCTCCTTCATGAACCGGAACGCTGTGTGGAGGGCTTCCTCCGGGCTGGACTCGTAGGAGCCGAACGGCAAGTCCGCCACGACGAAAGCACGCGAGACCGCGCCGGCGACCGCTCGGGTGAGGGGGATCAACTCATCGACCGTCACCGGCAGGGTCGTGTCGAATCCCAGCACATTGTTGCCGGCAGAGTCACCGACCAGCAGGAAATCGATGCCCGCCTTGTCGAAGATTCCCGCACTCAGCTGGTCATAGCTGGTGAGGCCGACGATCTTGATCCCGTTCTCCTTCGCGGACTGGAAATGCCGGGTACGAACCTTCTTGAGTCCCGCCTGCGCGGCTGCCTTTGCTGGATCAGTCATGGGGCCACTCTATTCTGCGGATATTGGCTATTCCGTTCGGGATCACGTGGATCAGTCGCTGACGCTGGGGCGGTAGGTGATGGGAAGACGGCGATCGCGTCCGAACGCCATTCCGGAGATTTTCGGGCCGATCGCGCCCTGGCGGCGCTTCCACTCGGCCCGATCGACCAGCGTGGTGACCTCATCGACCGTTTGCGCATCGAAACCGAGCGCGACAACATCCTTTGCTCCCAGCTTCCTGGTGACGTAAGCGTCCAGGATGCCATCCAGCACCTCATAGGGAGGAAGGGAGTCTTCGTCCTTCTGGCCGGGTCGCAACTCGGCCGACGGCGGCTTCTCAATCGAATTCTCCGGGATCGGCGGTGTCTCGCCGCGACGCACGGCCTCGTCGTTCCGCCAGCGCGCCAACTCCCAGACCAGTGACTTGGGGACGTCCTTGATCGGGGCGAAACCGCCGACCGAGTCGCCATAGATGGTGGAGTATCCGACCGCGAGTTCGGACTTGTTCCCCGTCGTGAGCACGAGGTGGCCGTGGGTGTTCGAGAGTCCCATCAGTACCACAGCGCGCACCCGTGCCTGCAGGTTTTCGGCCGCTATACCGGTCAGTGAGAGTTGCTCTTCGATCGGTGAAACCAGGTCGGCAACGGCCTCAACTTGGTAGTTCAGCCCCACCCGTTCAGCGAGGTCCTCGGCGTCGGACTTCGAATGGTCGGAGGAGTAGCGGCTCGGCATCGATACGCAGTACACGCCTTCCGGCCCGATGGCATCCGAAGCGAGGACAGCGCAGACCGCGGAGTCGATACCTCCCGACAACCCGAGGATGACAGAACGGAAGCCGTTCTTGCGCACGTAATCGCCGACACCGAGAACGAGCGCATTCCAGAGCTGTTCCCGGTCGTCGCCCAGCTCGGCGACCAGTGTGGAGATCGGTGGTGGCGTGCCGGCCTCGACGTCGAGTGTCACGCGCTGGATATCCGTCGAGGCCGGTGCATCGGTCGCGGCGGCGGCATCAAGGTCGACGACCAGCAGGTGCTCAGAGAATTGCGGTGCGCGCGCGAGGATCGCCCCGGTCCCATCGACGACGACACTGTCGCCGTCGAACACGAGGTCGTCCTGTCCGCCAACAATGTTCACGTACGCGACGATCGTGTCGCTCTCGACGGCCCGGCGGGTGACCAGCGGCAGCCGCACCTCGTCCTTGTCGCGCTCGAAGGGGGAGGCGTTCAGGGTGAGCAGGATTCCGGCGTCAGCGTCGAGAACCCGGGCCACCGGCCCGCCGTCCCGCCACAGGTCTTCGCAGATGATCACAGCGATGTCGACGTCTTTGACGCGCAGGACCAGTAGTTCATCGCCCGGAATGAAGACGCGATACTCGTCGAACACCGAGTAGTTCGGCAGGTGGTGCTTCGAGTAGGTCGCCTTCACGTGGCCGTGATGCAGCACGCTGGCGCTGTTGTGCGCGATGGCGGTCGGCGCGTTGCTGGTGCCAATCGCCCGCGGCTCGAACGGACCATCCGGGTGCCCGACGATCACCGGCAGGTCGCCGAGCCCGGCATCCTGCAATTGCTTCGCGAGGTGACGAACCTCGCGATGTGCAGCCTCCAGGAAGCTGGGTCGCGAAGCCAGGTCTTCGATCGGGTAACCAGAGATCGCCATCTCGCCGGTAGCCAGCAGGTCGGCTCCGTGGGCGGCCGCGCTGCGGGCCGCGTCGATAATCTGCCCCGCGTTGCCGGCCAGGTCACCGACTACGGGGTTGGTTTGGGCCAGCGCCAAGCGAATTCTGGGCATAGCCACTAGCCTAATGGTGGGCAGCAGGGGCCGGGATTATTGGCCTCACCAGGCATGAAGAATGCACGAAGAGGAGCCAATGGACAAGCAGCGCGACTTTGTTCTTCGCACGATCGAGGAGCGGGGCATCAAGTTCGTTCGGCTGTGGTTCACCGACGTTGTCGGCACCCTGAAATCCGTCGCGATCGCGCCAGCCGAGGTAGAGGGGGCGTTCGCCGAGGGCATCGGTTTCGATGGGTCGGCGATCGAAGGCCTCACCAGGACGTACGAAGCGGATGTGCTGGCCCACCCCGATCCGGCAACCTTCCAGATCCTGCCCTGGCGGGGAGAGATCGACCCGACCGCACGGATGTTCTGCGACATCATGACTCCCGACGGTCAGCCGGCGATCGCCGACCCGCGCAACGTTCTCAAGCGCACCCTGGCCAAGGCCGCGGACGCCGGATTCACCTTCTACACGCATCCGGAGATCGAGTTCTACCTGCTCAAGAGCTCCAAGTTCGGCAAGAAGGGTCCGATCCCGGTCGACTCGGCAGGCTACTTCGACAACGTTCCGGGCGGCACCGCCCACGACTTCCGGCGCCGCTCGGTGCGGATGCTCGAAGACCTCGGCATCTCGGTCGAGTTCAGCCACCACGAGGGTGGCCCCGGCCAGAACGAGATCGACCTCCGCTACGCGGATGCGCTGACCACAGCGGACAACATCATGACCTTCCGCACCGTCGTCAAGGAGGTCGCGATCGAGCAGGGCGTGTACGCGACGTTCATGCCGAAACCGCTCACCGATCACCCTGGCTCGGGAATGCACACCCACGTCTCGCTTTTCGAGGGAGACACCAATGCGTTCTACGAGGCCGGTGCGAAGTACCAGCTGTCGAAGGTCGGACGCCAGTTCATCGCCGGCCTGCTGCGGCACGCCCCGGAGATCACGGCAGTCACCAACCAGTTCGTCAACTCCTACAAGCGGCTGTGGGGCGGCGACGAGGCTCCCAGCTTCGTCACCTGGGGGCACAACAACCGGTCCGCCCTGGTGCGGGTGCCGCTCTACAAGCCGAACAAGGGCCAGAGCGCACGCGTCGAATATCGCGCCATCGATTCAGCAGCGAACCCCTACCTGTCGTTCTCCCTCATGCTGGCAGCCGGGCTGAAGGGTGTTCAAGAGGGTTATGAGCTGCCGCCGGAGGCGGAAGACAACGTCTGGATGCTCACCGATTCTGAGCGGCGTGCGCTCGGCTACAGCCCCCTCCCGGCCAGCCTCGATCACGCGGTCTCGCTCATGGAGAACTCGGAGCTGGTCGCTGAAACACTGGGCGAGCAGGTCTTCAACTATGTGCTGCTGAACAAGCGCCAGGAGTGGAAGGAATACCGGGCACAGGTGACGCCATACGAGTTGGCTCGCAACCTGAAGATGCTCTGACCGCTGTCCGGGTTCCGCGATGTCACGTCCGAGTAGCAGCCTCACCGCGCTGGCGCGCCTCGGGTTCGCCTCCCTCGGCCGGGCGGCTTCCCTCATCGCGGAGGTCTCGGAGGTTCACCCGATCGACCAGGTGCTTCCGGTCTTCTCGGATGCTGCCAACCCCGATCAGGCGCTGGCCAGGCTGAACGACCTCCTGCTGGCCTCTCGCGCCGACGTCGAACCGCTCCTGGGCAAACCGGATGCCGCTCGGCGGCTCATCCGCACTCTCGGCGCGTCGGGCGGGATTGCGGAGTTCTTCCTGCGTCACCCGACGGAGCTCACCGCCCTGGCCGACCCGGTCATCGAGCCACCTTCAGTCGAGGAGTACCGCAGCGTCATGCTGCAGTCGGTGGCGGATGCCGCGGGGGAGGAGGAAGCCTGGGACGCGCTGCGCATCCGCTACCGGAGCCAGCTCGCCAGGTTGGCCGCCTACGACCTTGGTCGGCCGGATCCGGTTGGTGCGATCGACGAGGTGACGCGCGCCCTGTCGGACCTTGCCGGCGCCGCGCTGGATGCCGCCCTCGCCGTCGCCCGACGGCACGTGCCGTTCCCGCCGGAGGAGGTGGCTGCGACCCGGCTTGCGGTGATCGGCATGGGCAAGGCCGGCGCCCGCGAACTGAACTATGTGAGCGATGTCGACGTGATCTTCGTGGTGGAGGCAACGACGGGGATCGAGGTGGAGCGTGCCGTGCAGGTCGCCACCGCCCTGGCCGTCCAGACGATGCGCGGCGTCCACGGGGTGAGCCGGGAGCCACCGCTGTGGGAGGTCGATGCCAACCTGCGGCCGGAGGGCAAGGATGGCGCGCTGGTGCGCACCCTGGAGTCGCACCTGGCCTACTACGAACGCTGGGCCAAGAGCTGGGAATTCCAGGCCATGATCAAGGCCCGACCGCTTGCCGGCGACCGCGAGCTGGGTGACCGGTACGTGGCCGGCATGGCCCCGAAGGTCTGGTCGAGCGCCTCCCGTGACGGTTTCGTCGAAGGTGTCCAGCGGATGCGGGAGCGCGTCACCGAGAACATTCCGGCTGACGAAGTTGATGTCCAGCTGAAGCTGGGACCAGGCGGACTGCGGGATATCGAGTTCACCATCCAGTTGCTGCAGTTGGTTCACGGGCAGACGGATGATGTTGTCCACCAGCGGGGAACCCTCGCTGCCCTGGAGGCACTGGCCGCGCAAGGCTATATCGGGCGCACGGAGTCCGCGGCGTTCGCCGAGCACTACCGGTTCCTCCGGTTGCTGGAGCATCGGCTCCAACTCACGGGCCTGCAGCGCACCCACCACATGCCGCGCGACCGTGACGAGTTGCGGGTGCTGGCGCGTGCGGTGGGCATCAACGCGGGGGCGGATGCGCTGGTCGAGCGGTGGCATGCCACCAAGCGCGCGGTGCGCACTCTGCACGAACGCTTGTTCTACCGGCCGCTCCTGTCGGCGGTGGCGGCTCTCCCGGAGGAGGATTTCGCGCTGACCAGCGACCAGGCATCCGCACGCCTTGCTGCGATCGGTTTCGTCGATGCGAAGGGTGCGCTCAGCCACATCCGTGCCATGATCGCCGGGGTTTCGCGTCGGGCACAGATCCAGCGCACGCTGCTGCCGGTGATGCTGCAATGGCTGGCCGACGGCGCGGACCCCGATTACGGCCTTCTCAGCTTCCGCAGGCTCAATGAGGACCTGGGGGAGTCGCATTGGTTCCTGCGGATGCTGCGAGACTCCTCTGGCGCTGCCAGCCGCCTGACGCGGGTGCTCTCCGGCTCCCGGTACATCGGCGGCCTGTTCGAGGTCATTCCTGAGGCCGCCGCCTGGCTTGAGCACGAGGCTGAGCTGCTTCCGCGGTCGGCGGCGACCCTCGCGGAAGAGGCGAAGGCGACCGTTGCGCGCTATGACGACCCGGATGCTGCCGCTACCGTACTGAAGGCGGCGCGCCGTCGCGAGGTGCTCCGGCTGGCGCTGGGCTGGATGCTCGGATTCATCGATTCAGCCCAGCTGGGCCACGCGCTGGCGGATGTCACCACGACACTGCTCAGCGGACTGCTGGACTCCCTGCGCCGCGACAACGACGGAATCGAATTCGCCATAATCGGCATGGGCAGGTACGGCGGCCGGGAACTCGGCTTCGGTTCGGACACGGATGTCATGTACGTCTACCGCGCATTGTCCGCCACCCCCGCAGACGCCCAGAAGCGCGCGGAGCACTTGGTGTCGGAGTTGCTGAGGCTCTCGGACGACCTCAAGCTGACGCTCGACCTGGACATCGACTTGCGGCCGGAGGGTAAGAACGGCGCTGTCGTCCGTTCCCTGGACTCGTATCGCGCGTACTACGAGCGCTGGTCGCTCACCTGGGAGGCGCAGGCGTTGCTCCGCGCCAAGGGCATGGTGGGGGATGAGGCACTTCGGCGCGCCTTCGACGCCCTGGCCGATGAGGTGCGCTTTCCGCTGGCGATCACCGACCAGCAGGTTCGTGAGGTGAAGCGCATCAAGGCCAGGGTGGAGTCTGAGCGACTCCCGCAGGGCGCTGACCCCAACCGCCACCTGAAGCTGGGGCGCGGGTCGCTCAGCGACGTCGAATGGTTCGTGCAGCTTCTTCAATTGCAGCACGGCGCCGCTGTCGAGGAGCTGCGGACGACCTCGACTCTCGACGCGCTGGCCACCTCGGTGAAGCACTCCCTGGTACCCGAAGAGGATGCGGCCAAGCTACGCAGCGCCTGGATCTTCGCCGCGCGTGCGAGGTCCGCGATGACCCTCTGGAGCGCGAAAACCTCCGATGTGCTGCCCCGGGATCGGCAGCAACTGGATGGCGTCGCCCGGCTGATGGGCTATCCGCCGGGCTCAGCCAGCCAGCTGGAGGACGACTACCTGCGCGTGACCAGGTTGTCGAGGACCGTCTTCGAACGGCACTTCTACGGCATCACGGATGATTTCGAGCCCGCCACCGGCTGACTGGCCCGGCTTGTCGAAGGCTAGACTCCGTAGTACAGCTCGTACTCGATCGGAGTCGGCCGCTGGGCTGCCGGCAGGATCTCCTTCTCGCGCTTGTACGCGATCCAGGTCTCGATGAGGTCCATCGTGAACACCCCTCCTGCGAGCAGGAAGTCGTGGTCTTCCTCCAGAGCCTCGAGGGCTGCCTCGAGCGACGCCGGGAGCTGCGGGATGTTCCGCGCCTCCTCAGGCGGCAGTTCGTACAGGTCCTTGTCGACCGGCTCATGAGGCTCGATGCGGTTCTTGATCCCGTCCAGGCCGGCCATCAGCTGGGCCGCGAATGCGAGGTAGGGGTTGCCCGAGGCATCCGGTGCCCGGAACTCGATGCGCTTCGCCTTCGGGTTGGTACCGGTGATCGGGATGCGGATGGCAGCCGAGCGGTTGCCGGCCGAGTAGACCAGGTTGACCGGAGCCTCGAAACCGGGGACGAGACGACGGAACGAGTTGAGCGTCGGGTTGGTGAACGCCAGAACAGCCGGGGCGTGCTTGAGCAGTCCGCCGATGTACCAGCGCGCGAGGTCGCTGAGGCCGCCGTAGCCGCTCTCGTCGTAGAACAGCGGCTTACCGTCGCTCCACAGCGACTGGTGCACGTGCATTCCCGATCCGTTGTCGCCGAACAGCGGCTTCGGCATGAATGTGGCAGTCTTGCCCCATTCTTCCGCCGTGTTCTTGACGATGTACTTGAACTTGAGGATGTCGTCTGCCGCGGTGACCATGGTGTCGAACCGGTAGTTGATCTCGGCCTGCCCACCGGAACCCACCTCATGGTGGGACCGTTCGAGGATGAGTCCGGCATCGATCAGCTTGAGGCAGATGTCGTCGCGCAGGTCAGCCTGCTTGTCGACCGGGCTGACGGGGAAGTAGCCGCCCTTGAACGGCGTCTTGTTGGCCAGGTTCCCGCCTTCCTCGACGCGCCCGCTGTTCCACGCGCCCTCTTCGGAGTCCACCGAGAAGAAGCTGGAGTTCTGCCTGGTCTCGTAGCGAACGTCGTCGAAGATGTAGAACTCTGCCTCTGGGGCGAAGAACGCGGTGTCGGCGATGCCGGTCGAACTCAGGTACTTCTCGGCCTTCTTGGCCACCTGGCGCGGGTCGCGGGCGTAGATCTCGCCGTTCCGCGGGTTGTAGATGTCGAAGAGCATGATCAGCGTGGTCTCGACGCGGAACGGGTCGATGTAAGCGGTGGTGACATCAGGAATGAGCTGCATGTCCGACTCGTGGATCGACGCGAAGCCCCGGATCGACGAGCCGTCGAAGAGCTGGCCGACGGTGAAGAACTCCTCGTCCACCGTCGATGCCGGGATGTTGAAGTGCTGCTGCACTCCTGGCAGGTCGGTGAAGCGGATATCAAGGAACTTCACATCGTTGTCCTTGATGTACTGGAGTACCTCGGCTGAATCAGTGAACATGTGGTTGAACTCCAACTGGTCCTGGTTGTCGATGCAACTGCGTTCGCAGCCACGTGGGGAGGTTAGCGGCACGGGATTTCCCGGCGGTGTCGCAAATGTTTCGGCGGTGTTACGTCAGCCGGTTCTCATAGGATTGACGGATGCCCTCCACCACTACCCAGCCTACCGGCGCCTCCCCCCGCTGGCCGGGGGAGCGGCTCGGCCTTCCCGAATCCGGCCCCAGATCGGTGGCCCGTCCGGGCCGGCGGATTGCAGCACTGGCCATCGACTTCGCCTTGGCCGCCCTGCTGTCAGCCGTGTTCTTCCAGTACAACGGATTGGCATCCACCCTGATCTTCGCCATCACGCAAATCGTGTTCATCACGCTCGTCGCCGGCGGCATCGGCCACCTTCTCGTCGGGCTGAGGGTTGTGCCCATCACAGGCGGCTGGATCGGCTGGTGGCGGCCGGTGGTGCGCACCGTGCTGGTCTGCGCGGTGATTCCGCCACTGATCTGGGATACAGACCAGCGTGGACTCCACGACAAGATCGCGGGAACTGTGCTGGTGAGGCGCTGACGCGTTAGCGAGGCCTCGGCGCGCGCGCCTTGAACGGGTCGACACCCTTGGGGATCGGCAGGCTGCCCTTGGTGAGCGACGACATCCGGTTGCTGACCGCGTAGATCTCCGCCTTGTTGAGTGCCTTCTTGTACTTGCCGAGCGTCGATGGGATCTTGTGCAGCGGCACAGAGCCTTCATCCGGCCCGACGTGCAGGAAGTGCACCGAGACGTTGGGAAGGATACGCGCGACCTTGCGACGCTCCTCGTCCAACATCTTCGTCGTGCGCGATTTCGGTCCTTCGGCGATCAGCACGACGCCACCGCGTCCGACCGCCCGGTAGACGGCATCCTGGGTTTTCGGGCTCACGGCGACCGGAAGCTCGCTGGCAGTCCAGCCTCGCCGAAGCGAACTCTTGAGCACGGCGCCGACGGCGCCAGGCTGGCCCTGGATCTGGGAGTAGGCAGCCTTCTCCGCGCGCCGGCCGAGGATGATCAGGAAGGCGAGCACGCCGGCCATCAGACCTGAGACGATCCACAGGATCAGTGGGAACACCGCACCGCCGGAGGTGACGATACCGATCACGACACCGAGGATCAAGGGAAGCGCGAAGCCCCCCGCCATCCACCAGACGGAGTTCGGGTCGTAGCGGCGGGTCATCTGGAAGACCCGGTACATCTGCTTCAGACGACCGTCTTCCTTGGGCGGCTTGGGTGCCTTGTCTTTAGTTCGGGCCATACCCATAAGGATACGGCCTCACGCACCCTCTTCTCCTCACTGCGTCGCCAGCGCAGGAGGAGTTCACCAGTCCCGTAGAGCAGCCAGTCTGACGGCGGCATGCCTTCAGGGTGGGGGAGTGGACTCGATCGGCGGATATCGCATCATTCGGAGACTCGGCTCGGGCAGCCGCGCAGACGTGTACCTGGGGCACGCCGGTCGCAGGCCGGATGGCACACCGGAGCTGGCAGCCGTCAAGGTGTTCAAGGACGGCACCCCTGACGAGGCCATCGACGCGGAGATCACCGCGCTGAGCCGCCTGGGTCACCCCCACATCGTGCGCCTCCTCGACCTTGCCACCGGGCCCCGGAACACCCCGAGCCTCATCCTGCAACGGTTGGAGCCGAGCGGGCTGGCTCGCCTGCTCGCGGACCGGCGTTCGCTGGAGGCGGGGGAGGCCGTCACCATACTCGCCCCGCTTGTCGCGGCGGTCTCTGAGCTGCACCGGCTGGGTGTGACTCACGGGCGCATCGGGCCCGCTGCGGTGCTGTTCGACGCCACGGGCGCCCCCGTGCTGAGCGGGTTCGGCGCCTCCACGGTGATCACGCCCGGTGATGGGCAGCCCATCACACCGGCACAACTCGATGCGAATGCCGGAGTGTCCACCGACCTGGATGCTCTGACGGCCCTGGTCAGGTCGGTGCTTGCCCGCGTGGTCGACCCGGCGGTGCGTGCCGGCGACTTCTCCGCCTGGGTGGCTGAACAACGACGCGTCCCCGGCTACCCGGCACAATTGGCGCGCGGCCTGTTCGCGTTCTCTGACGCTGTCCCGGTGAACTTCAGCCCGGACGCGACGCAGGCTGTGGTTCCGCACCGGTTCGATGTGGGCCGAGCTGTCAGCCCGGTGGTCGACGCACCGGAGCGTACGGGAGCAGCCGAGTGGACGGCTCGCCAGGCGGAGAGGCTACCGGAGTGGCTTGTCGACCGTCTGGCCGGCACGGTGGACGCGATCCGGCGGGTCAGGAGGCGCGTCTGGCTTGTAGCCGGGAGCGGACTTCTCGCCGTAGTCGTGGCAATCACCCTGGCCCAGGTACCGGAAGCTGCACCAAGAGCCGGCAATGCCGATGCCACTGTCGATGCCCTGACGGTTCCGGTACAACCAGTCGCACCGAGCGTCGCCGCCGGTGACGATCCTGTTGCCGCCGCAGTGGCGTTGCTGGAACGACGTGAGCAATGCCTGCGAGAACGCTCGATCCTCTGTCTCGATACCGTGCACCAGGCCGACTCCGCTGCCTGGCACGCGGACGCCACCCGCATCCAGGGCGTGGAGGACGGCGGTGAGCTTGACGAGGACGTTTTCGCGGGAAGCGGCGTTAGCATCATCGACCGTATGGGCGACACGGTACTGCTGGCTGTGGATCCAGGGCTCGGTGAACCTTCTGGAAACGCCACAGCCTCGGTCCTGATGATCAGGACCGAGGCTGGCTGGCGGATCAGGAGCCTCCTGGAAGGCGCTGCACCGTTCGTTGGTTAGATGCCGTCTCTTCAGATTCCGAGGTCGCCCGCGAAGTCGCCCGCCTCGAGGCGGTTCTTGACCTGCACGAGGAAGCGCGAAGCATCCGCACCATCGACGATGCGGTGATCGTAGGACAGCGCCAGGTAGACCATCGAGCGGATGGCGATCGAGTCGCTTCCGTCAGTGGTCACGACCACGGGGCGCTTGGTGACGATTCCGGTGCCCAGGATCGCGGATTGCGGCATGAATACCACCGGCGTGTCGAACAATGCCCCACGGGATCCGGTGTTGGTCAGCGTGAACGTTCCACCACTGAGTTCATCCGGGGTCAGCTTGTTGTCGCGGGTGCGGGCGGCCAGGTCAGCGATCTGGGCGGCCAATTCGGCAAGGTTGAGCGAACCGGCGTCACTGATCACCGGCGTGAGCAGTCCGCGCTCGGTGTCGACGGCGATGCTCATGTTCTCCTGCGCCGGGTAGACGATGCTGTCGCCATCGATCGTCGCGTTGACGATCGGGTACGACTTCAGCGCTTCGGCGGTGGCAAGTGCGAAGAATGGCAGGAATGACAGCTTGTTGCCCGTGCTCTTGTGGAAGTCGCCCTTGACCTGGTCTCGGAAGTTCGCAACCTTCGTGACGTCCACTTCGACCACGGACGTGAGCTGGGCGGATGCCTGCATCGAAGCGACGGCGCGCTCTGCAATGATCTTGCGCAAGCGAGACATCGGAACTGTCGTTCCGCGCAGCGGTGACACCTCCACCTCGGCAACCGGAGCCGCCTCTGCGGCCGGTGCGGCCGGTGCGGGAGCGGCCGTGAGGTCTTCCTTGCGGATGCGGCCGCCGACGCCGGTACCGCTCACGGTGGTGAGGTCGATGCCGCGCTCGTTGGCCAGCTTGCGAACCAGGGGGGTCACGTAGCCGGCGTTCGCCACAACCGAAGGCTCACGCGGGGCCTGCGGTTCTGCCGCCGGTGCCGGAGCGTCGTTCGACGGTATGGCCGACGGAACCGATGACGGCAGGAATTCCCGCTGCTCGGCTGGCGCCTGGGCCCGAGCTTCGGCAGCCGGGACTGCGGGCGCGGGCTGCTCTGCTGCCGTCTGCTCCGGTGCCGGTGCCGGTGCCGGTGTCTCTGGCGCCTCGGCGGCGGCTGGTGCCGCCTCCGGTGCCGGTGCTTCTGCTGCCGCTGCTGCTGGGGCTGGTTCGGCTGGTGCCTGGTCAGCCGGAGCTGCTGCTGCTGCTGCTGGAGCAGGTTCGGCCGGCGCCTCTTCTGCGGGCGCTTCTGCGGCAGCCGGCGCCTGCTCGGGGGGAGCCTCGGCTGCTGCCGGCTCTTCCTCTGCCGGGGCTGCGGGCGCTTCGTCAGCGCCACCGGACCTTCCGTCGCCGATGGTGACGAGAGCAGTGCCGACCTCGACGGTCTCGTCCTCCTGGACGAGGATCTGCTCGATCACACCGGCAATCGGCGAAGGAATCTCGGTGTCCACCTTGTCAGTGGACACTTCGACCAGCGGTTCGTCGACCTCGACGTGGTCGCCCACGTTCTTCAGCCAGCGCGTTACCGTGCCCTCGGTGACACTCTCTCCGAGTGCCGGGAGGTTGACGGATTGGCTCATCAGTGTTGCTCCTTATAGCAGTGTTGTTGGGTTCAGCTTAGTTTGCCTGCGTCTGGCTGCCATGAAACGAGCAGAGATTCACCAATCGGTTGCCCTCATACGCGCCGGCCCGGACGCTACATTGCGTGCAGAGGCTTCCCGGCCAGGGCAAGGAACGCTTCGCCGAGCGCTTCGCTCTGGGTCGGGTGGGCGTGGATAAGCGGTGCAATGTCCTCCGGGTACGCCTCCCAGTTGACCGCCAATTGAGCCTCGCTGATGAGCTCCCCGACGCGAGCGCCGATCATGTGGACTCCGACCACCGGACCATCGTTCACCCGCACCACCTTGATGAGCCCTGAGGTTCCGATGATGTGGCTCTTGCCGTTACCGGCGAGGTTGTAGTCGTAGCTCGAAACCTTGTCCGCTCCATGGGCTTCCTTCGCCTTCGCCTCGGTGAGCCCGATCGAGGCCACCTCAGGGTCGGAGTAGGTGACCTTCGGGATGTTGACATCGGCAATGACCTGCGGGTTCAGCCCGGCAATCTCCTCAGCGACGAAGATGCCCTGCTGGAAGCCGCGGTGCGCCAACTGCAGGCCGGGCACGATGTCTCCGACGGCATACACGTTCGGCAGGTTCGTGGCCAGGCGCTCATTGGTGATGACGAACCCGCGGTCCAGCTCCACGCCGACCTCCTCGAGCCCGATTCCGGCTGTGGACGGACCGCGTCCGACAGCAACCAGCAGCAACTCCGCCTCGATGGTCTTGCCGTTCTCCAGGGTGACGACAACGCCATTCTCGTCCTGGGTGACGCTCTGGAAGCGCACGCCGAGCGTGTACTCGATGCCGCGCTTGCGGAATGCGCGCTCGAACTGCTTGCTGATCGCCTCGTCCTCGTTGGGAACCAGGTGCGGCAGGGCCTCAATGATGCTGACCTCAGCACCCCACGACTTCCACACGCTCGAAAACTCCACGCCGATGACGCCGCCGCCCAGGACGGCAACCTTCTTGGGAACGAAGTCGAGTTCGAGTGCCTGCTCCGAGGTGATCACGCGCCCGCCTATGTCAAGGCCGGGGAGCGAGCGGGAGTACGACCCGGTAGCCAGGATCACGTTCTTGCCGGTGACCCGGTTTCCTGCGACCTCGACGGTGGTCGGCGCAACGAGCTTGCCCTCACCCTCGATGACGGTGATGCCGCGAGCCTTGATGAGGCCGCCGAGGCCCTTGTACTTGCTGGCGACCACTTCCTCGCGGTACGCGGTCACTGCGGCGATGTCGATGCCCTCGAAGGCGGTCTTGACGCCGTACTTCGCGGAGTCGCGCGAGACATCCGCTACTTCTGCGGCGTGGAGAAGCGCCTTGGTGGGGATGCAGCCGACGTGCAGGCAGGTGCCGCCGAGCTTGTCCTTCTCGATCAGGCCGACCGAGAGACCGAGCTCGGATGCGCGGATGGCTGCAGCGTAACCGCCACTTCCGCCACCGACGACAACAACATCAAAATTCTGTTCGGACACCCGGCAACTCCTAGTGGTTCAGGTTTCTGCGTGACCCCATGGCTGATCTGCCGGGGCCTGATTCAGGGAAGTTTCGTACCCAAAAAACCTTACTACGCCCGAGAAATTTCCTCTGCCACGCCGAGCAGCGTGCGCACCGCTACCGCCGTCGGGCCCTTTCCGGTGAAGCCATAACCTCCGGCACCGTTGTTCGATGAGCCGGCGATATCCAGGTGCGCCCAGGGGATCCGGTCGGAGGAATCCTCTGACACAGTGCCGATGAATTCCTGCAGGAAGACACCGGCGAGCAGCATTCCGCCTGCCGTGCTGCCGATCTTGGCGTTGGCGATGTCGGCGACGTCCGTGTTCAGCGACGCGCGGAGCTCCTCGGGCAGGGGCATGCCCCACATCGGCTCGCCCGCTTCGGTGGCAACTGCCAGCACGCTGCCGACCAGGTCATCGGAACCCATGACGCCGGAATAGCGGTTGCCCAGCGCGACAATGGCGGCCCCGGTCAGTGTTGCCACGTCGATGATGGCATCCGGATGCTCTTCACCGGCTGCGACCAGGCCGTCGGCCAGGACCAGGCGGCCCTCCGCATCGGTGTTCAGCACCTCGACCGTCTTGCCGCCCCGAATCCGCAGGATGTCATTCGGTCGGATGGCCGTTCCGGATGGCATGTTCTCGGCCAGGCACAACCAGCCGGTGATCCGCAGCGGCAGCGAGAGCCGGGCGGCAGCGAGCACAGTCGACATGACGGTTGCGGCTCCGGTCATGTCGTATTTCATGCCGACCATCGAGGCCGGCGGCTTCAGGGAAAGCCCGCCGGTGTCGAAGGTGATGCCCTTGCCGACGAGGGCGAGGTGCTTGGAAGCCCCTGCCGGCTGGTAGCTGATCTTCACCAGGCGCGGGCCACGGGGGGAGCCGGAGCCGACCCCGAGCAATCCGCCGAAGCCCCCCGCTGTCAGCTCATCCTGCGCGAGCACCTCCACCTCCACCGGAAGCCCTTCCGCGTATTCGATGACGGCGTCAGCGAAGGTCTCCGGGTACAGGTCGAGCGGCGGCATGTTCACCAGGTCGCGCACCTGGTGCGTGGCCTCACTCACCGTAAGGGCGCGGTCAACGATCGTGCCTGCGGTCTCCAGCGTGGAGTGGACGGTGATCGTGGTCGCGGGAACCTTGGTCTTCTCCTTCGACGCGTGACGGTACCGGGTGAAGGAGTACGCGCCGATACCGGCACCCTCGAGGACGGCGAGGGCATCCGCGTCGGTGCTGATCGGCAGCGCGATCACAAGCGAGTCGACGCCGACAAGCTGGCGCGCGGCTGAACCGGCGGCGTAGCGGAGTGTGGTGGGCGAAACGTCGCCCGGCCCGAGCCCGATCAGGGCGACGCTCGCAGCTGAGCCGATCCCGGGCAGCCGGGTGAGTTCGTCCTTGCCGCCCGACACGCCCATAGCGGCCAGCTGGGGGGCGAGGGAAGCGACTTCGGGAAGGTCGGTCGCCAGGCGAGGGCCATCATCCGTCGCGTGTACTCCAACGACCAGGACGTCGGTACTGATGGTGGTGGGGGATTGGGTGGAAACGGCGAGCGCAGGCACAGTCATGTGCCCCATGCTACGGCTGTTCGCTGACGGCGTTCGGCTAACGGCCGGTTCAGCCGAAGTGCCCAGTTACCCGCGGTTAGAGTGAATGCATGCTTACACCAGAGGGCCTGTTCGAGTGGGAGGACGACGCGTTCGTCGTCCCGGAGGGGCTTCCGCTCGTTGCCGGCCTGACCGGCTTCGCCGACGCCGGCTCTGCGGTCACCCAGTTCACCGAATATCTCACCGACAGCCTTGATTATCGGCTGGTCGCAACCTTCGACAACGATTCGCTGCTCGACTACCGCGCCCGCCGGCCGACGATCTACTTCGACCAGGACCACCTCACCAACTACCGGCCGGCAAGGCTGGCGCTGTACCTGGTGAAGGATGAGATCGGCCAGCAATTCCTGCTGCTCAGCGGCTACGAGCCCGACTTCCAGTGGGAACGCTTCACCTCCGCAGTCCTCGAGCTCATCGACGGGCTGAACGTCGCATCCGCCACCTGGGTCCATGCGATTCCGATGCCGGTGCCCCACACCAGGTCGATCGGCGTCACAGTGAGCGGGAACCGCACCGAGTTGATCGACGCGATGTCGGTGTGGAAGCCGCACACCCAGGTTCCGTCCAATGCAATGCACCTGGTGGAGTACCGCCTGCAGAACACCGAACTCCCCACGGCCGGGATCGTACTGCTCATCCCGCACTACCTGGCAGACACTGAGTATCCCGATGCCGCGGTTGCCGCCCTCAACGGGGTGTCGGCAGCTACCGGGCTGCTCTTCCCGACCGACCAGCTTCGTGAGGAGGGCCGCGAGTTCGTGGCCAAGATCGATGCCCAGGTTGAGGGGAACCCCGAACTCGCCAAACTGGTCGGCGCTCTTGAGGAACGCCACGACTCGTATATGGCGGGAAACCCGATGCGGTCCCCGCTGACGGATGAAGACGGCGAGCTTCCGACGGCCGATGAGATCGCGGCGGAGCTCGAGAAATTCCTCGCCACCAGGAGGCACGGGGAAGACAACGGCTCGTCGGAGGACCACCTCTAACACCGGGTGTGACCGGCATTCGGCCGTTGGAGTCTCGCCTAGGCTCTAACCGTGAATTCGTCGCGGGCGTGGCTGGTGTGGGGGGCTGCGGTAGCCGCCTACATGGTTGCCGTGCTCCAGCGCTCATCCCTCGGGGTCGCCGGGGTGGAGGCCATCGAACGGTTCGAGATCTCTGCTTCGCTGCTCTCGTCCCTTGGCGTCATTCAGATCGTGGTCTACGCCGCGCTGCAGGTGCCCGTCGGGATGGTTCTCGATCGGGTCGGACCGAAGGTGTTGATCGTTTTCGGCGGCGTGCTGATGCTGACCGGACAGCTGATGCTGGCGTCTACCGCGGACCTCGGCTTCGCATTGTTCGGCCGCCTGTTGGTCGGCGCCGGCGACGCCATGACGTTCATATCGGTGCTGAGGCTCCTCTCGTTCTGGTTCTCCGGCCGAATCCTGCCGCAGGTTTCGCAGTGGACGGGGAACATCGGCCAGTTGGGCCAGATCCTTTCGGTTGTCCCGTTTTCCTGGCTGCTTCAGGGATTCGGGTGGACCACCGCGTTCGCCAGCGCAGGCGTGGCCTCAGCGGTTGTCCTCCTAATCGTTCTGGTGTTCGTCGCCAACAGCCCGCAGAAGCTGAACCCGGCAGAACATGCCCGGGGTTTCCGGCAGTCGATACGCCAGCTGAAAGAAGCCATGCGACGGCCGGGAACACAGCTCGGCTTCTGGTCGCACTTCGTCACCCAATCGCCTGGGACGGTCTTCGCTCTGCTCTGGGGGTTTCCGTTCATGGTGGGGGCACTCCATTACTCGAACGAGCTTGCCGCGGGACTCCTTGCCCTCCTGGTCGTGGCTGGAATGGTCGCCGGCCCCATCCTCGGACTCCTGTCCGCACTGTTCCCGTTGCGCCGGTCGAACCTGGTCCTGACCGCCGTGACAATGATGTTGACCGCCTGGGCTGTCGTCCTCGCCTGGCCGACCGAGCCTCCGCTGTGGCTGGTCAGTATCCTGATCCTCGTCCTGGGCGTCGGCGGCCCCGGTTCATTGATCGGTTTCGACTTCGCGCGGCAGTTCAACCCGCAACGAAGCCTGGGCTCCGCCACTGGAATCGTCAACGTCGGCGGATTCCTCGCCACCTTCGTCATCATGTTCCTCATCGGGACCATTCTCGACCTCATGAACCATTGGCGGATGGCGACCGGACTGCCGGACGAGCTGTTCTCGTGGGAGGGCTTCCGCGTGGCGTTCCTCGTGCAGTTCGTGGTGGTGGGGGCCGGTATCGCTGCCATGCTGCACGCCAGGCGTCGCACTCGACGCCTCCTTCACGAGGAAGAGGGAATACAGGTAGCCCCCTTGTGGGTTGTATGGGTTAGAGAATGGAAGCGTCGGCGCCGTGGCGGGAAGCCCGGTCAAAGCATGCAATAATTGTTGACAAGACCCGTTTGATGGTCTTGGAGTGACGGCACTCGAAGTGCGCGCATGTCCAGGACTTGACATGGGTCTTCATGCTGTCCAAAAACGAGGCTGTCAAAAAACGGTGCTGTCCAAAAACGATGCTGTCAAACAACGACGCTGCACTGCTCCACTGCCTCGCGGCTGACTCAGCGCTTCGACCCGAATGAAAGGTAACCGTATGGCTGCCCGAACCAAGACCACCACCGACACCACGGACCAGACGCCGGAAGCGACCGCCCCTAAGAAGGCGGAGACGAAAGCTGCGGCCAAGGCTTCCGCGACGAAGACGGCTACGACGAAGACGGCTGCGCCCAAGGCTGCTGCGACGAAGACGGCTGCGCCCAAGGCTGCTGCGACGAAGAAGGCTGCGCCTGCCGTCAAGGACGAGGCTCCCGCTGACAAGAAGGTGCCGGCCAAGAAGGCTGCGGCCAAGAAGGCTGCCCCCAAGACCGTGAAGGGGGCGAAGGCTGCGCCCGAGGAGCCTGCTGAGACTGCGGAGGAGACGGCTCCCGCGAAGAAGGCGCCGGCCGCCAAGAAAGCGCCGGCCAAGCGCGGCGCCAGGGCCAAGGCCAAGGCCGACGAGCATGAAGACGAGTCGAAGGCGACGGATCACGAGCACGACGACGCCGACGACTCGGACGAGACCAAGTCGACCGGTAAGGACGAAGCCCTCCCGACCGGCGCATTGGTGCTGTCGCTCGTTGACGACGAAGACGAAGTTCCGGTCTACTCCGCCGCCATCACCGGCGCCACCGCCGACCCGGTCAAGGACTACCTGAAGCAGATCGGCAAGGTCGCGTTGCTGAACGCGGCTGAGGAAGTCGAACTCGCCATGCGCATTGAGGCCGGGTTGTTCGCCGAGGACAAGCTGGCCAACGAGGCCGACAAGCTGTCGCCCGCCGCCCGGCGTGAACTTCAGTGGGTCGCCAAGGACGGGCAGCGGGCCAAGAGCCACCTGCTCGGCGCGAACCTCCGCCTCGTTGTGTCGCTGGCCAAGCGGTACACGGGCCGCGGCATGCAGTTCCTCGACCTCATCCAGGAAGGCAACCTGGGGCTCATCCGTGCCGTCGAGAAGTTCGACTACACCAAGGGCTTCAAGTTCTCGACCTACGCCACCTGGTGGATCCGCCAGGCGATCACCCGCGCCATGGCCGACCAGGCCCGAACCATCCGCATTCCGGTGCACATGGTCGAGGTCATCAACAAGCTCGCCCGCGTGCAGCGCCAGATGCTGCAGGACCTCGGTCGCGAGCCCACCCCGGAAGAGTTGTCCCGCGAACTCGACATGACCCCGGAGAAGGTCGTCGAGGTGCAGAAGTACGGTCGCGAGCCGATCTCCCTTCACACCCCGCTCGGCGAAGACGGTGACAGCGAATTCGGTGACCTCATCGAGGATACCGAGGCTGTCGTGCCTGCTGACGCGGTCGGATTCACCATGCTGCAGAAGCAACTGGAGTCGCTGCTCGATTCCCTGTCCGAGCGCGAAGCCGGCGTCATCCGGATGCGTTTCGGTCTCGGCGACGGCATGCCGAAGACCCTGGACCAGATCGGTGACACCTTCGGCGTGACGCGTGAGCGCATCCGCCAGATCGAGTCGAAGACCATGGCCAAGCTCCGCCATCCGTCACGTTCCCAGTCGCTGCGCGACTACCTGGAGTAGGCAGAAGCCTGGTGCGAGCGGTCAGGAGAGAGGTGCGCCGGGATGGCCGATGAGGCGAACGCGGGCAAACAGCTCGAAGCGGTGCAGGACGGCGTGCGGTACCAGCGCATTCCCATCAAGACCAAGCTGGTGCTGAGTGATGATGACATCACGGATGTCGTCACCGACTTCGCCGTCGACCGCCTGGAAGACGGCGACATTCTCTTCGTGACCGAGAAGATCGTGGCCATCACACAGGGTCGCTCGTTTCCGACGGAATCCATTGAGCCGCGCAAGCTGGCCACCTGGCTGTCCAACCATGTCAGCAAGACCCCGAACGGCATCGGCCTGGGACTTCCGCAGACCATGGAGATGGCGCTGCGAGAGTGCGGTACCCCTCGCATCCTTTTTGCTGCCGTGGTCGCCGCGGTGACCAAGCTGTTCGGCCGGCGTGGCGACTTCTATCGGGTTGCCGGGCCCAAGGCCCGGGGAATCGATGGACCGACCAGCGGAACCATCCCGCCATACAACTCGCACGTGGTGCTCGCCCCCGATCGCCCGACGCACGTCGCACGCGAGTTGCGCGACGCCATCGGCAAGAACGTCGATGTGCTGATCGTCGACATGAACGACCTGGGCGGGAATGTGCTCGGTTCCACCATGGACCGCGCCGGAACCCGCGCCATGGAGCGGCTGCTGCTGGACAACCCCCTCGGTCAGGGGCGCGAGAGCACGCCGATGGGCATCATCCGCCGCACGGCGTAGGCCCCGCTTAGAACCCGATCGCTTCGCGGTACCTCGGCAGGCTGCCAGTACGGATGCCGGTGACGCTCGGCTTGTTCTCGTACACGCCCGCCGCCCAATTGCCTTCGACCAGTATTGGCCTGGTCTCCCCGATGACGACATCCCAGCCGACATACTGCATCTGCGGCACCACTCGGGCGACCTGGTCGATGAACTCGAACAGTTCGTCGACCATCGGCAGCTGGAAATCGGGAATCGACACCCCGGACTCCGGATGCGTCTCGTGCACGCTGTCGTGAGAGTCGTAGCCGCGTCCCCGTGATGAGCCGTCCAGGTTCAGCATCGTGTAGAAGCCGCCGAAGGTCTGCTGGTCGCTTGCCTCGCCGCGACCGAACTTCTGCGCCATGGAGAGCACATGGGTCTTGTCGCCGTCGAAGAACGTGGTGACCCTGGTGGTGTTCGCGGTACCGGGGCAAACGGCCGCCAGCGTGGGGTGCTGCCTGATGTACTCCTCAAGCAGGGTCTGCCCCTTGGCGATCAGCTCGCTGCGGAAGGCCTCCCAGTCGCTGATCGCATCCGCCTCATAGCGTGAAACGCCGTGGCCGGAGTCGCTGACCGGAACCTTGCCCATCACCCGACCGTGGCGCTGCGTGAACTCGCGCACCGCATCGACCGAAGAAGAGCTCACGTCGAGCCATTCGCGGCCGAGGTACGCGTCGAACGCACGGTTGAACGCAGTCTTGTCGTGAAAGACCTCGCGGTAATCGGGGTGGTCGTACTTCATCGCGATGTGGTTGGAGATGGAGTGGGTCATGTACGTCGCACGCTCGGCACGCGTCAGGATGGCGAAGTCGTAGTCGACATAATCCTGGAACGCGACGTTGCGGAAGGCGGCAGACCAGAGCATGTCCACAACGATGATCGGCGTCGCCTTGCCATGGGCGGCAGCGACTGCGCGCGCCCGGGACGTCAGAGAAGCGGCGTCGAAGCCACGGGCCCGACGCCACAGGTACTGAAGGCGACTCTTCACACCCAGGTTCTTCAATTTCACAGCGGTGTGTCTCCCATCGGCCACCATCACAACGTGCCCCCCAATCATACGGGGCGGTAGAGTGGAGGAATCTGGACGGCAGGCGGGACGGGGTGATCGTGAGCTTCTCCGCCCGTGCCCTCCACCTCTCCGCCGGGCAGTCTTCACTGCTGGCATCCGCCGCCCTGAACAATGCAGCCGTGAATGATGCTGCCGTGTCGAACGTCGTGCAGTCCCTGGAGACGCATCCACCCCGACTGGATGCCGAGGTCCTGACAGTCAAACGAGTGGGGCCAGGTGCCGGAGTCTCCTACGGCCACACCTACCGCACCACGACACCGACAACGCTCGCCCTGGTGGCGATCGGCTACGGGCATGGGCTTCCCCGTAAAGCCGGAAACCGGGCATCCGTCACCGCCCGCGGCGTGCGGATGCCGATTGTCGGCCGGGTGGCGATGGATGTCCTGGTGATCGATGCCGGAGACGCCTCCGTTGCCGCCGGAGACAGGGTGACGTTCTTTGGCGACCCGGCTTCTGCCGAGATCCCATTGGCGGAGTGGGCGGAGTCGGTTGGCGAGCATCCGTTCAGCGTTCTCGCCTGCCTGGACCATCGCGTGAGCAGGGTGGTGGCCACATGAGGATCACCGAGGCGACCGCTTTCGTGTCCGTCGATGCTCTGCGCCACAACGTGCGCCTGCTGCGTGATCGAGTGGCGCCGGCAGCGCTGCTCGCCGTCGTGAAGGACGACGCCTATGGGCATGGGGTGGACGCCGCTGTAGACGTACTCCTCGATGAAGGCGTGACGAGGTTCGGCACGCTGGACCTTCCGGGGGCGCTCTCGTTGCGCCGCCGGGCTCCGGACGCAATGGTATTCGCGTGGGTGTTCGACAGTGGTGACGACCTTACCGAGGCCATTCGGGCCGGAATCGACTTGGGGGTCACCGATGAGGCGGTGCTGGAGCGCGTGGCCACCGCCGGCGCCGCAGCCGGGACCCGGGCACGCATCCACCTGAAGCTCGATACCGGCCTGCACCGGGCTGGAGTGCTTCCGGCTGAGTGGGAGCGGTTCGTGCAACGGGCGGCAGCGCTCGAACGCGATGGGCTGGTCAAGGTCGCCGGGCTGTGGACGCACCTGGCCGAGGAAACGGATGATGACGACAGCCGCTCCATCGCCGAGCACCAGAGCGGAGTGTCGATCGCCGAAGCGCACGGTGTTCGCGACGTGGTGGTCCATGTCGCCGCGAGTGCAGCATCCTACGCGAGGGCGGATGCCCGGCTCGACCTGGTGCGGGTTGGCGCCTTCCTGTACGGGATAGCTCCCGGCGGAGGAGTTGGGCCGGCAGAGCTCGGGCTTCGACCGGTCATGACGCTGCGCGCGCCGATTCATCGCATCAGGGAGGAAGACGGCCGGGTGCTGGGCGAGTTGCCGATTGGTGGCGCATCCGGAATCCTTGCCGACGCTGCTGGCAATGTGACGGTCGCAATCGGTGGGCACCGTGTGCCGGTGATCCGCGTCGACCCGTCTCAGACGCTTATCGACGTGACCGGAAGGGCTGCGGAAGTCGGTGACACCGTGACGCTCTTCGGCGACGGCTCAGCCGGCGAGCCCACCCTTCAGGAGTGGGCTGACGGCATGGGCACCATCGGTGAAGAAATCGTGACGCGGCTAACGGCGACGATCCCGCGGGTCGTCACCGGCCGGTAACGGCTGTGGCCCTGGGCGGACTTTCTAGCCGCGCGCCTCGGTGAGGAGTCGTGCTGACTCGTCGTGCCACTCGGTGGCAACCGCAGCCAGCTTTTCCTGGTGCTTCTTGCCGTGGTGAGCGCAGAAGAGCAACTCGCTGTTTCCGATGGAAACGCGAATGTAGGCCTGGGCTCCACAACTGTCACAGCGGTCTGACGCCGTGAGCTCGTGGGCGGAGGCCAGCTCGTCTACAGCTGTGGTTCCGGGTGCAATGTGGGACACGTTGCTCCTCCAATTTTCTTGACGACTAACTTCCGTGCATCTATACAAGCACGCCTTGCCGCAGGATGGGTGAGGCGGCGGGCGCATTTCGCTGACCGCGTAGGAAACCCTCGGCCGACGGGTGTCGGATGCGAAGGTTGTCTGCGCGGCTCACTAGTCTTAACACCGCCCGCCCAGCCGCCATTCCCTGCGGTCTTCGGCGGTGCGCAGCTCGGTCGCACTAAGGAGAATCAGTGACAAACTCGGACTACTCGGCGAGGCACCTTTCGGTCCTGGAAGGCCTTGAAGCGGTCCGCAAGCGACCAGGAATGTACATCGGCTCCACCGATTCCCGCGGCCTCATGCACTGCCTGTGGGAGATCATCGACAACTCGGTCGACGAGGCGCTAGGCGGCTACGGGGAAAAAATCGAGGTGATCCTGCACCAGGATGACAGCGTCGAGGTTCGCGACCGTGCCCGCGGCATCCCGGTGGATGTCGAGCCGAAAACCGGGTTGTCCGGCGTGGAGGTCGTCCTCACCAAGCTGCACGCCGGTGGAAAATTCGGCACCGGATCGTATGCGGCATCCGGTGGACTGCACGGCGTCGGGGCATCCGTCGTCAACGCACTGTCAGCGAGGCTCGACGTCGAAGTCGACCGCGGCGGCAAGACCTGGGCCATGTCCTTCCATCGCGGGGAGCCCGGGGTGTTCGCCGACTCGGGGGAGCCGAGCCCGGATTCCCCGTTCACCCCGTTCGAGAAGCGCAGCGAATTGAGGGTGGTCGGCAAGGTTGCCAAGGGCGTGACCGGCACGCGGGTGCGCTATTGGGCGGATCCGCAGATCTTCACGAAGGGTGCGACATTCCAGACTGAGGAGCTTGTCGCCCGAGCCCGCCAGACGGCATTCCTGGTGAAAGGCCTGGGCCTTGAGATCACCGACAACCGCCAGAGCCCGCCCACCGAGGAATCGTTCCGCTACGACGGTGGGATCGCCGAGTATGTCGAGTTCCTCTCCAAAGATCCGGCGCTCACCGGCATCTGGCGACTGACCGGCACCGGGCAGTACACCGAGACCGTCCCCGTTCTCGACGACAAGGGGCACATGGTGCCGACTGAACTGCACCGGGAGTGCGAGGTCGACGTTGCGCTGCGATGGGGCACCGGATACGACACCGTCTTCCGCAGCTACGTGAACATCATCGCCACGCCGAAGGGCGGCACCCATCAGGCCGGTTTCGAGGCCGGGATGCTGAAGTTCCTCCGAAACCAGCTCGAAGTCAATGCGCGCCGGCTCAAGGTCGGCAACGACAAGCTCGAGAAGGACGACATGCTTGCCGGCCTGACAGCAGTATTGACGGTACGCATCCCGGAGCCGCAGTTCGAGGGGCAGACCAAGGAGATCCTGGGGACTCCTGCGGTTCGCAACATCGTCTCATCCGTCGTCGCCAAGGCGTTGGCTGAGAAGTTCAGCTCAAGCAAGCGTGACGACAAGACGCAGGCGGCGCTGGTGCTCGACAAGGTCGTTGCCGAGATGAAGTCGCGAGTTTCGGCCAGAGCCCACAAGGAGACCCAACGTCGCAAGAACGCGCTGGAGAACTCCTCCCTGCCGGCCAAGTTGGTCGACTGCCGCAGCAGCGATGTCGCCAACAGCGAGTTGTTCATCGTCGAGGGCGACTCGGCCCTGGGTACCGCCAAGCTGGCCAGGGACAGCGAGTACCAGGCGCTCCTGCCCATTCGCGGGAAGATCCTGAACGTTCAGAAGGCCTCCATCTCGGACATGCTGTCGAACGCCGAGTGCGCGTCGATCATCCAGGTGATCGGTGCCGGATCCGGTCGAAGCTTCGACCTGTCATCCGCCCGCTACGGCAAGGTCATCATCATGAGCGACGCGGACGTCGATGGTGCGCACATCCGGACGCTCCTCCTCACGTTGTTCTTCCGCTACATGCCGGACATGATCCGCGACGGCCGCGTTTATGCCGCCGTGCCTCCGCTTCACCGGGTGGTCGTGATGAACCCGGGCACTAAGCCGAACGACACGGTCTATACCTACTCCGAGGCTGAGCTGCAGGGCGTCCTGGCTGCGCTGAAGAAGTCGGGGAAGCGGTACCAGGATCCGATCCAGCGCTACAAGGGCCTGGGGGAGATGGATGCCGACCAGTTGGCCACCACCACCATGGATCGCAGCCACCGCACCCTTCGCCGCGTGGAGATCACGGATGCGGAACGCTCGGAAAAGGTGTTCGAGCTCCTGATGGGCAACGATGTCGCCCCCCGCAAGGAGTTCATCGTTGCCGGTTCCAACGACCTCTCGCGCGAGCGCATCGACGTCTAGCGTCAGTCGCCTACCGTCCCACTCCCTTCGTAGGTGTTTCTTGCACGCGCGGGTCGAACTCACTGGTTGACAGGTTGCCCCTGGTCGCCGGCGCGGTGATTCGAGTGGTGCGCTGGAGTATTCGTCGCGGCGCAACGCTCAAACGACAGCGCGGCTGCTTTTGCCGATCGACCTCCCGGCAGGTCCGCGCTCGGTTCCACGGTGCGTGTACGGATATGCGGGGCGCCACGGGCGCCGCTAGCCGAACGCTGCAGCGCGCACGCATATGCACAAGCGACCCACGGAGCAATGCGCGAAGCAGAAGAAGGGTTGGGAAACTCGCTTCAATTGGCGAGAAAAATGATGTCTGCCACTTCTCGCGGCTTGAAGGTTTCATCGAAGTCGCGATCGTTTGGCACCCAGACGTCCTCCCAGAGGGCGTCGTGTTGCCGACCGAGGTCATGGTCGCGCTCTCTGCCCCGCTGCGCGGCAATTCCCGGTTCGGCGTCAACCCAGATTGTCAGGTCGAACGCTCCCTCAAGGTCTGAATGGAACAGCCCGATGCAGTCGATGATCAGGACGGCGGCATCCGGCAGCGGCTCCGGGTTTGCCAGCGTTCGAGTGCTCCAGTCGAAGCGTTGGAGTGAGCCCTTTTGCGCAGAACGGAATGGGACGATGACTTGCCGCAGCAGCCGAATGCGGTCGACGCCATCCCAGTCAGCGGAGCGGTGGTGAGAACGCGTCGGATCCAAGAAGTCGTCGCCACGGATGCGAACGGAGCCGTCAACGCGGGCCAGCAAGTCTCGGGTGAGAGTGGACTTTCCGGAGCCTGCGTACCCAGAAATCCCGACCACTAGGCGCGTGCCTCCAACGCGGAGCTGTTCGATTGCTGAGGCGACAGCCTCTGGCGTATCCACGATTTTGTACTGGCTCAACGGGCAGCCGAACCTACAGCTCGTGGCCGATGAAGCCGACGACGGCATCCAGTGGTGTACCGGACGCGTCACGCTTGGCGCCAGCCTCGGGGAGTGAGCGCGGCGCACCGTCGGAGGCCACGGCCAACGCGGGAGCCTGCCCTGCCCACGCCACACTGAGCATGTCCTCACCCTTGAGGAAGGCGTGCGCGCGAACGCCGCCCGTTGCGCGACCCTTCGCCGGGAACTCGGCCAGCTGCGAGACCTTCGCGCGCCCGGGGTCGGTTCCGGCAATGGTCGCCGCAGAGGTGGAGATTGTCGCAACGACGGAGTCGCTCGCGTCAGCGATCGCCGTGAAGTGAATGACCTCCGCTGAGGGCGAGAGCTTGATGCCCGCCATGCCGCCGGCGCTTCGCCCCTGAGGGCGCACGGCCGTCGCCGGGAAACGCAGCAGCTGAGCGTCAGAGGTGACGAACACCAGCTCATCGTCGTCCGAGCCCTGAACCACGCCAACGACCTCGTCGCCGGGTTTCAGGGAGATGATCTCGAAGTCTGGCCGGTGCGGCGCATCCGCCATCACCACCCTTTTGACAACACCCTGCCTGGTTCCGAGGGCTACCGGTTCCTCAGCGGTGAGCGAGACCAGGCCGACGACCCGTTCACGTTTCGTGTCGATGGCGAGGTACTCCGCGATCTTGACACCGGCAGCGAGCTGGATCGAGTTTCCGGGAAGCACCGGGAGGTCCACGGGCGAGAGGCGGATCAGCCGTCCGGTCGACGTGACAGCGCCGATCTCGGTTCGACTGGTGGTGGAGACACTTGCCCGAATCGCGTCGTGCTTGCTCCGCCTCGAGGCGCGAGCCGGTGCATCCGCATCGTCGCTCACGTCGACTCGGATCACGCGCCCGGTGGTAGACAGGATCACCCGGCATGGAACATCCGCATGTTCGAGAATGGGTGCCTGCTTCGACGAACCCGCCTGTTTCGATGAACCCGTTGCGACGCTGGGGCGCGCGTGGGTCAGCATGGTGCGACGCGGCGTTCCGTACTTCTCGGCCACATTCTCGAGCTCGTGCGAGACCAGGTGACGTACCCGAACCGGATCGCTGAGCAGCAGCTCCAATTCAGCGATCTCAGCACGCAACTGGTCGCGCTCGGCCTCCAGCTCGATGCGGGAGAACTTGGTCAGGCGGCGCAACCGCAACTCGAGGATGTACTCGGACTGCACGTGGCTGAGGTCGAAAACTTCCATCAGGCGGGTGCGGGCCTGCTCCGAATCATCGCTGGTGCGGATGACCTGGATCACCTCGTCGATATCCAGGATGGCCACCAATAGTCCCTCGACGAGGTGCAGGCGCTCCTGCTTCCTCGCCAGCCGGAAGCGGCTTCGCCGCGTCGTCACGGAGATGCGGTGGTCAAGATAGACCTGCAGCAGTTCTCGCAGGCCCAGGGTCCTGGGGCCACCGTTCACCAGCGCCACGTTGTTGAAGTTGAACTGGTCTTCCAGCGGGGTGTGCTTGTACAACTGCTCGAGCACCGCTTCCGGGTTGAACCCGGTCTTGATGCCGATCACGAGGCGCAGCCCGCGTTTGCGGTCGGTGAGGTCTGTCACATCCGAGATGCCGCTGAGCTTCTTGGACGTGACACCGTCCTTGATCTTCTCGATGATCTTCTCGGCGCCGACCATGAACGGCAGCTCGGTGACGATCAACCCGGTCTTGCGGGCCGTGATCGGCTCGATCGACACCTTGGCCCTCGTCTTGAAGCTTCCGCGCCCGGTTTCATAGGCGTCACGGATGCCTTCCAGGCCGCTGATGGTGCCACCGGTAGGCAGGTCGGGACCCGGGACGAAGCTCATCAGGTCATCGAGGGAGGCATCCGGATGCTCGAGCAGGTGCCTGGCCGCCCCGACCACCTCGATGAGGTTGTGCGGGGCCATGTTGGTGGCCATGCCGACCGCGATGCCGCTCGCCCCGTTGACCAGGAGGTTGGGGAAGGCAGCGGGCAACACCTCCGGCTGGGTCAGCTGGTTGTCGTAGTTGGGCACGAAATCGACGACATCTTCGTCGAGGTCTGCGGTCAATGCCGTGGCTGCGGGTGCCAGACGGGCCTCGGTGTAGCGGGGTGCGGCCGGGCCGTCATCGAGCGACCCGAAGTTGCCGTGTCCGTCGATGAGCGGAACCCGCATGATGAACGGCTGGTTGAGGCGCACCATGGCGTCGTAGATGGAGGCATCGCCGTGCGGGTGCAGTTTGCCCATCACGTCTCCGACGACTCGGGCCGACTTCACGTGGCCCCGGTCGGGCCGCAGCCCCATCTCGGTCATCTGGTACAGGATGCGTCGCTGGACAGGCTTCAAGCCGTCACGTGCGTCAGGCAGGGCGCGCGAATAGATGACGGAGTACGCGTACTCGAGGAACGAGCCCTCCATTTCAGAGGCGACATCGACAACGTCGATGCGTTCACCGGAGTCTTCGGGGATCGTGGATGCAGGTGTAGTCATAGGATTGCCCTCATGCTATCGGCCCCTAAATCGGTGCGGTTTAGCCTTGCCGATGTTCTGCGAAGTTGCCTGTCCGCCACCTCTGGTGAGGCGAACCCGCTCTCGCTGCCGCCGGTCGACAAGGCGGTGGTGCTCCTCGCCGACGGGCTGGGGGCATCCGTGCTCAGGGCATCCGCGGGTCACGCCCGTACTCTTGCGCCGCTGTTGAACGCAGGCACGACGGCCACCGCCGGTTTTCCGACCACGACGGCGTCGGCGCTGGCATCCCTGACCACCGGGGACGAGCCCGGAGTGCATGGGCTGATCGGCTACACCGTGCTCGACCCCGAGCATGACCGGATCGTCAACCAGCTCACCGGGTGGGATGCGCTGCTGGATCCGGCTACTTGGCAGCGCAGCAGGACGATTTTCGAGCGGGCGACGGATGCCGGTGTGCCCGCCTTCGCGGTCGGGGTCGAACGCTACCGCAACACCGGCTTCACCCATGCCGTGCTGCGCGGGGCCGAATACCGGGCCGCCGTTTCCATGGAGGAACGGCTGGCGGAGGCCCGACGCATCCTGGATTCGCACGATCGTGCGCTGGTTTACGTGTACGTGCCCGAGCTCGACCAGGCGGGACACAAGCACGGGTGGCAGTCGGCACAATGGGCTGACCGGTTGGAAGAGCTCGACGCGGCTGTGCGTGCCTTCGCGCCGGCGCTGGGCAGTCGTGAGGGGTTGATCCTCACCGCGGACCACGGGGTCATCGACGTGGCCGCCCACAACCATGTGCTCTTCGACTCCGATCCCGCACTATTGGACGGCATCCGCCATGTCGCCGGTGAACCGCGTTGCCTGCAGCTTCATTTCGAACCGGATGCTTCGACTCCTCTCCGCGAGACGGTCACCTCTCGGTGGCGGGAGTCGGAGTCCGGCAGGTCGTGGGTCGCCACCCGGGCCGAGGCGATTTCGGCTGGCTGGTTCGGCGCATCCGTTCACGCCGAGGTCGAAGCGCGTATCGGGGACCTGCTTGTCGCCGCGCGCAAGTCGATCGCCTACTACGACGGCAGGGACGAGCGCGCGTCCGGTCGCACCATGATCGGACAGCATGGTTCGATGACCCTGGACGAGCAGCTGGTGCCGCTATTACGGTTCGGAGCGTTCGCCTGAAGGCGTCGGCTCACGTTCCGGTCGACTAAAGGTCGTCGTCAGACTTGGCGCCGAAGACGATGTCGTCCCAGCTGGGCATTGCCGCCCGGCCCTTCTTGCCCGGCCTGGAGAGGGACACGACCGGCTTGGGCGTGCCGACCCTCGTCGGGCCGGGATGCGCATCGGCCGGTGGCGCCGCCGAACTTGCCGGTGGTGGCGTTGGAGCGCTGTCGCCAGCTGAGAAGTCATCGAGTGGCACATCGATGACGCGGATGCTGCCGGTCGACGGGTGGGCCGAGCGCGCGTCATCCTGATCATCGAAGGCGGCGGATTCTCGTTCGCCCCGCCGGCGACGGAGGGCCTCAAGGAGGTCTGCGGTGTGACCCAGTTCAGCGGGTTCGCCATCGGCGGTCGTTCCGGTGGTGCCGGCATTGATGGCGCCGGGAACCACAGCAGAGTGACCCCCGCGATTGAACGGCAACGGGTCGACGTAGGGTGCCGTGTCGTGCCCGGAAAGCTCTTCTTCCGTGAAGGCGCCGCTGTCGAAGCGGGAGTTGTCCGGGACCCGGTCTTCGGTGCTGACGGCGCGCAACCGTGGGATCAATGCACCAGCCAGCTCGCCCTGCTGCGACAGCGTCACCGCGTCGCCGTTCAGTGGTGCCAGTGCGGATTTCTTGGGGTCGAACTGCCAGCGGGCGTCGTGATCCACCTGTTCGGCGGTGAAAGCGAGTTTGACGACCCAGCCGCCACCCTGCTCTTTCCAGCTCGCCCAGCGTTCGCCGGTGGCGCCCAGGTCGTGGAGCCGTTCGCGAATGACGGTTCCGAAGGTCGAACCTTCGCCCAGCGGATCCGTCTCCATCGCAGTGTGCACCGGGACGCTCAGCGCAGCGCTGACGACATACTCACGCTCGGCGAGAACGGGGCCTTCGAATTTCTCGATGTATTCGAGCGCCACTCCGGTGATCGACGCGACGTCCTGAGCGGACATTCCGCTGCGAATATGCGCCTGGATCTCGCGGGGAGACAGCTTGCGCCCGTTGCCCGCAGCCGGTGCGGCCTGGCGGATCTTGGACTGCAACACCTCATCGATGGGAATGCGGTAGTGCTCGCCGTCGTCGGACGTGACCAGGAGTGAGCCGTTCTCCACTCCGATGACTCTCAGGTCTTGCATGCTGATCGCCTTTCCGGCCGTCATGTTCGGGTCTAGATTGTCACGTGATTCATCATCCGGGCGGGAATAACTCGGGCGTGCCGCAAGTTCGGTCTGTTGCAGCATTCCCGGGAGTCTCACAGTGGTTTGCAATTCACTACCGGATGATGCAAACTGTCGCCGCCGAATACGAACATGTCGGCACAAACCAGAACTGGATGGGCATGGCAACCGACTACGATGCACCTCGTAAGACCGACGATGATTCTGAAAGCATCGAGGCACTGAAGGAGCGCGTCCCAGACAAGATGTCAGGGGTGGTTGACGCCGACGACGCCGACAACCCCGGTGGGTTCGAACTCCCCGGCGCTGACCTGTCCGACATGGACCTCGACGTTGTCGTACTGCCTCCGCAGGCCGACGAGTTCACCTGCATCAGCTGTTTCCTGGTGAAGCACCGTTCCCAGATCGATCATCAGGAGAAGCTCGGGGCGATCTGCCTCGAGTGCGCTGCCTGAACGGAGCGTTCAGCTCGACAATGCGCACGTCACGACGCCGCTGACTCCTGCGCCGTCGTGATCGCCGAGATGAAAGCCCGCGGATCACGCGTGGAAACCAGCCAATAGGGTGTGGGGTCTGACTCGTCGGAGACGACGATCTTGACGACGGGCCCCACCCAGCCGCGGATCAGGAGCCAGGCGCGGGCGTCGAGGCGCTGGCCTCGCTCCAGGGTGGCTTCTGCGCCCTCGAACCCGGTCGCCTCGCCAACCAGGCTCAGTGGCAGGGAGGCACGACCGGCCACCAATTGATGGTCTGTCACCAGAAGGGTCGGTGCTGTCGCCGTCAGCAGGCCGGCGCAACCCAGGTACAGTCCAGCACCGGTGAGGACGCCGACCACTGGGTTGATCGGCATGAAGACGAGTATCGAAGCCGGTATGACAAGGCCGAGCGACAGGTAGATCCAGGGGGAAGGCCAGAGGCGTTCTCGGTAGTAGGTCATGGCCCTATTCGATCAGATGATCGCCCTGCAGCGTGCGCGCGCCGGGGAAGTGGTTCTGCACTACCCTCGTCTCGTGGTTGAAACCGTCGAAGTACTCATTGCCAGCGGGATGCTGCCCGTTTACTCGCATCCCGGGGATGCCGGAGCCGACCTGGTCGCGGCGGAGGCTGTCGTGCTGGCGCCGGGGGAGCGGGCTACCGTCGGAACCGGTGTTTCGATAGCACTGCCGGACGGCTACGCGGCCTTCGTCGTTCCTCGAAGTGGGCTCGCGGCCAAGCACGGCGTGACCATCGTCAACAGCCCGGGCACCGTGGACGCCGGGTATCGCGGCGAGATCAGGGTGACCATCCTGAACACCGACAAGCGGGAGCCATACTCGATCGCGGTGGGCGACCGGATTGCCCAATTGATCGTCACCCCGGTCAGTCGTGCGCGTTTCATCCAGGTCGATTCCCTTCCCGGAAGCCAGCGTGGCCAGGCGGGATTCGGGTCCACCGGGTACCGTGAACCTATGCAAGGAGAACACGCGTGAGCGATAACATCGAGGGCACCATCGACGACCAGGACGCAGCGGCGCGCCAGGCGAAGTCCGCCCCTGCTGACCGGGCGGAGGCAGGACCCCTCGATGAGGCTGAGGCCAACGCCGTCCGACCATACGTCGACCTCGGCGGCGTGAAGATCGTTCCCCGCGAGGGCCTGCAATTACGGCTCGAGGTCGAGGAGGGCAGCAAGCGGGTGGTGGCTGTCGGACTGGACTATGCCGGGTCGACACTGCAGGTGCAGCCGTTCGCTGCTCCTCGGTCCACCGGCCTGTGGCACGAGATCCGCCAGCAGATCAGTGACCAGATCGCCAAACAGGGTGGCACGACGAAACTCACCACTGGGCCTTTCGGGCCTGAGCTCCTCGCCGAGGTGCCTGCGGCTGCCCCCGGGCAACCCGGAACCAAGCGGCTGGCCCGTTTCATCGGCGTTGACGGGCCTCGGTGGTTTCTCCGCGGCGTGATCGCCGGTGAGGGCGCGACGAAGCCGGAGGCCGCCGCGAAGATCGAGGAACTCTTCCGCAGTATCGTTGTCGTCCGCGGTTCGACTCCCATGCCTCCGCGAGACCTGATTCCCCTGCACATGCCGAAGACCGGCAGCGCCCCTGATCAGGTCGCACCCGCGACCAAGCTGTGAGAGCCGTGGACGAACCGGCAGCGGACACTCCGGAGACCGCGAAGGATGCCATCAGGGCCAGCCTCGAGGATGCCGTTCGAAAGTCATCGATCGGGCACCTGGCTCCGGGCGAGGTTCCGCGTGCGTCTTCCCTGCTGAAGGCGATTGGCGGCACCCGTGGGCTGATCGAATCGATCCTCCCCGGCCTCGGCTTCCTGGTGGTCTACACGATCACGCACGAATTGGTGATGTCGGTGCTGGCACCGGTAGCGGTCGCGCTGTGTTTCGTCGCCATCCGGCTGATCTCCAGGACTTCGGCTTCGCTGGCCTTCGCCGGCCTCTTCGGGGTCGGCATTTCCGCCGTCCTGGCGATGCTGACCGGACGCACGGAGGACAACTTCCTCCCCGGGCTCATCATCAACGTCGTTTCGGTCGTCGTATTGCTGACCAGCATCGCGCTCCGGTGGCCATTCATCGGGGTGATCGTCGGTTTCCTGGCCAACGAGGGAACCGCATGGCGCGAGAATCTGCAGAAAAGACGGGTGCTGGTGCTGGCGACCTGGCTCTGGGTGGGCCTGTTCTCGGCGCGACTGCTGGTGCAGGCGCCGCTGTACCTGTCCGGCCAGACCGAATGGCTCGCCGCGACCAAGCTCATCATGGGTGTCCCGCTGTACGCCGGGATGGTCTGGGTGACCTGGCTTCTGGTGCGCACCGTCTATCCGCGGCCGGCTTTGGGCGGCGACACGACCTCCGGTGATTCAGCCCTGCCCGGGTGAGAGTGGTATATTTATCTCGACGTCAAGATACTTTTGGCGCAACTGCACAGCCGGTAGCGGCATTGGCCCAAAGCAGCGCACTGTCTTAGGCTTGCAGCCATCACGTTCAGCAAGGGAGTCGACAGATGTCGTCAGTCAACAGTTTCGGATCGAAGAAGACACTGACGGTTGGGTCGACCGACTACGAGATCTACAGGCTCGACGCGGTACCGGGCTCGGCGAAGCTGCCGTACAGCCTCAAGGTGCTGCTGGAGAACCTGCTGCGCACCGAAGACGGCAAGAACGTCACCAAGGCGCAGATCGAATCGGTTGCCGGATGGGATCCCGCAGCGGAGCCGGACACCGAGATCCAGTACACGCCTGCCCGCGTCATCATGCAGGACTTCACCGGTGTGCCCTGCATCGTCGACCTCGCTGCCATGCGCGAGGCCATGACCGACCTCGGCGGCGACGCGAACAAGATCAACCCGCTCGCTCCCGCTGAGCTGGTCATCGACCACTCCGTGATCGCCGACCTGTTCGGCAGCGACAATGCACTGGAGCGCAACGTCGAACTCGAATACGAGCGCAACGGAGAGCGCTACCAGTTCCTCCGGTGGGGCCAGACCGCATTCGAAGACTTCAAAGTCGTCCCGCCAGGCACCGGCATCGTGCACCAGGTGAACATCGAGTACCTGGCCCGCGTCACCTACACGCGTGAGGTCCCTTCGACAGGCCCAGGACAAGGGACTGTGCTCCAGGCCTACCCGGACACCCTGGTTGGAACCGACTCGCACACCACCATGGTGAACGGCCTCGGCGTTCTCGGCTGGGGCGTCGGCGGTATCGAGGCCGAGGCGGCCATGCTCGGCCAGCCAGTCTCCATGCTGATCCCGAAGGTGGTCGGCTTCAAGCTGAACGGCTCCATTCCGGCCGGCGTGACGGCGACGGATGTCGTGCTCACCATCACCGACATGCTGCGGAAGCACGGAGTGGTCGGCAAGTTCGTCGAGTTCTACGGTGCAGGCGTCGCCCAGGTGCCGCTGGCCAACCGGGCAACGATCGGCAACATGAGCCCGGAGTTCGGCTCGACCGCCGCCATGTTCCCCATCGACGCTGTCACGCTGGACTACCTGCGCCTGACCGGGCGCAGCGAGGAGCAGGTCCAGCTGGTCGAGGCGTACTCGAAGGAGCAGGGAATGTGGCATGACCCATCGGTCGAGCCCGCGTTCAGTGAATACCTCGAGCTCGACCTCGCCACGGTCGTTCCATCCATCGCCGGCCCGAAGCGCCCGCAGGACCGCATTGAGCTGAACCGGTCGAAGGCGCAGTTCGAGAGCGACCTCAACAATTACGCGACCATCGACCACGACCTGGTCGACCTGCAGGTGGCCGAGTCCTTCCCCGCATCCGACCCTCCCGGAAACACTCCGGAGAGTGAGCAGAGCCACCACCACCACACCCACAAGAGCCACTCGCCTTCGACGGCGTCCAAGCCGAGCATCGTTTCGGTGGACGGTGGCGATGAATTCGTCATCGACCATGGGGCGGTGACCATTGCGGCCATCACGTCGTGCACCAACACCTCGAACCCGTCAGTCATGCTCGCGGCCGGCCTGCTCGCGCGGAACGCCGCCAAGAAGGGCCTGAAGTCGAAGCCGTGGGTCAAGACCACCCTGGCCCCCGGATCGAAGGTCGTCACCGAGTACTACGAGAAGTCCGGCCTCGACCGTGATCTGGAGGCACTCGGCTTCTACACCGTCGGCTACGGCTGCACCACGTGCATCGGAAACTCCGGACCGCTCGCCGACGAGATCTCCGCGGCCATCAATGAGAACGACCTCGCCGTCACGGCGGTCCTGTCCGGAAACCGCAACTTCGAGGGTCGGATCAACCCGGACGTCAAGATGAACTACCTGGCCAGCCCCCCGCTGGTGATCGCCTACGCCCTCGCCGGGTCGATGAACTTCGACTTCGAAGCGGATGCGCTCGGCCAGGACACCGAGGGCAATGATGTGTTCCTCAAGGACATCTGGCCGGACGCCGCCGAGGTGCAGCGCACCATTGACAGCTCCATCGACTCCGAGATGTTCACCCGGGAGTATGCGGGCGTCTTCGATGGGGACGAGCGCTGGCGTTCACTACCGACGCCTGCCGGCGGGATCTTCGAGTGGGATGAGTCCTCGACGTACGTACGGAAGCCCCCATACTTCGACGGCATGACTCTCGAGATGACTCCGGTGACCGACATCACCGGTGCTCGCGTGCTGGCCAAGCTGGGCGACTCGGTGACCACCGACCACATCAGCCCGGCTGGATCGATCAAGGGTGAGAGCCCGGCTGGTCACTACCTGAGCGAGCACGGCATCGACCGCAAGGACTACAACTCCTACGGTTCGCGTCGCGGCAACCACGAGGTGATGATCCGCGGAACCTTCGCGAACATCCGCCTCCGCAACCAGCTTCTCGACAACGTCGAGGGCGGTTACACGCGCGACTTCACCCAGCCGGATGCTCCGCAGGCGTTCATCTACGACGCCAGCCAGAACTACCAGGCCGCAGGGGTGCCACTCGTGGTGCTGGCCGGCAAGGAGTACGGTTCAGGATCATCCCGTGACTGGGCGGCCAAGGGAACCAGCCTGCTGGGCGTCAAGGCGGTCATCACCGAGAGCTTCGAGCGGATCCACCGGTCGAACCTGATCGGCATGGGCGTCGTTCCGCTCGAGTTCCCGGCCGGCGAAAGCTGGGAGACCCTCGGACTCGATGGCACCGAACAGATCAGCGTCTCCGGGCTCACCGCGCTCAACGATGGTGGCGTGCCGAAGTCGGTGCACGTGGTTGCCGAACCGACTGAGCACTCGCCGGCAGGCAAGGGCACCGTTGAGTTCGACGCAGTGGTACGCATCGACACCCCGGGTGAGGCCGACTACTACCGCCACGGTGGCATCCTCCAGTATGTTTTGAGGTCGCTGGTTTAGGCTCGCAAGATGGGCATACTCGAGACAATTCACGGCCCACGCGACCTGGACGCTCTCACCAGGCAGCAGCTCGTCGAGCTGGCTGGTGAGATCAGGCGGTTCCTCATCACCGAGGTTTCGAAGACTGGGGGACACCTCGGCCCGAACCTCGGCGTTGTCGAGTTGACCATTGCGATCCATCGCGTGTTCGACTCGCCTGGTGACCCGATCGTCTTCGATACCGGTCACCAGTCCTACGTGCACAAGCTGCTCACCGGCAGGCAGGATTTCAGCCGTCTCCGCCTCAAGGGTGGGCTGGCCGGTTATCCGCAGCGCTCGGAGTCGGTTCACGACGTTGTCGAGAGTTCTCACGCGTCGAGTTCGCTCTCCTGGGCCGACGGAATTTCCCGCGCCCTCGAGATGACCGGTCAACAGGATCGCCACGTCGTCGCAGTAGTCGGTGATGGCGCACTCACCGGCGGCATGACCTGGGAGGCGCTGAATAACATCAGTGACGACAACAGCCGCAACCTGGTCATCGTCGTCAACGACAATGGGCGATCCTATGCGCCGACGATCGGCGGCATGGCGCGCTTCCTGAACGACGTGCGGACCCGGCGGTCGTATCGCGACCTGCATGCGTCCAGCCGGAAGTTCTTCGATCGGCTGGGCGGCCCAGGCCGTGCCGTGTACCGCGGCGTCCGTGGTGGGATGCACGGCTTCCTGAGCCGGTTCACCAACAACACCGCGCTCTACTCGAACCTCGATATCAAGTACCTGGGCCCTGTCGACGGTCATGACATCCGTGCCCTCGAGGAGACTCTGAGGCAGGCGAAGAAGTATTCCGCCCCGGTGATCGTCCATGTGATCACCCAGAAGGGCAAGGGCTACGAGCCGGCCATGCTCGACGAGGCTGACCAGTTCCACGCTGTCGGGCAGATCGACCCGGAGACCGGTGAACCGCTTGGTGAGCCCGGCCGGGAGTCCTGGACCTCGGTGTTCGCTGACGAATTGGTACGTCTCGCTGATGGCGACGAGAAGATCGTCGGCATCACCGCTGCCATGCTCAGGCCCACCGGGCTGCACAAGCTGGCCGCCAAGCACCCGGAACGCGTGTTCGACGTCGGCATCGCCGAGCAGCACGCAGTGACCTCGGCCGCCGGGTTGGCCTTCGGCGGCCTGCATCCGGTGGTGGCCATGTACGCGACGTTCGTCAACCGGGCGTTCGACCAGCTGCTGATGGATGTCGCACTGCACAAGGCCGGCGTCACCTTCGTGCTCGACCGTGCCGGGGTCACCGGCCCGGACGGACCGAGCCACCACGGCATGTGGGACCTGGCGATCCTCCAGGTCATTCCCGGCATCAAACTGGCTGCTCCCCGTGATGCCCCGCGCCTGCGCGAGGAACTGGCTGAGGCAGTCCTCGTGGATGACGGCCCGACTGTCCTGCGTTTCTCGAAGGGCAGCGTTGGCAAGGATTTCGACGCCGAGCGCCGGACGCACGACGGGGTTGATGTCCTGAGGGAAGCCCCCCACAAGGATGTGCTGATCGTCACCGTCGGCCCGATGGCAGAACTCGGTCTAGAGGTTGCGGAACGGCTGGCCGCCCAGGGGATCGGCGCCACGGTTGTGGACCCCCGCTGGGTCGTCCCAGTGCCGAAGAGCATCATCGAGCTTGCCGCGGATCACCGCATCGTCGTGACCATCGAAGACGGGGTACGAGTCGGGGGAGTGGGCACCAGGATCCGCCAGGATCTGCGTGCGGCGGGTGTCGACACTGCGGTGACAGAACTCGGCCTGCCCGACGCCTTCCTGGACCACGCCTCGCGTGCAGAGATCATGGAGCAGGTCGGCTTGACTCCCCAGGCGATCGCGCGCGACGTGGTCGCCCAGGTGCTGGGAAGCAAGATTCCCATCGCCCGCCAGCTTCCGGATGCGATCACGCTGAATGAGCGGATCACACCCGGAAGCTGAGCAGGCGACTGCTGAATGCCGGGTGGCGGCCTGGTGTCAGGCGACACCGCTGATGGTCGGGTTGTGGAAGGTCGCGCCGAACACTCGTTCTGAAGCTCCGACCCGGTCGAGGTATGGCGTTGCCCCGCCCATCTGGAACGGCCAGCCGGCGCCCAGGATGAGGCAGAGGTCGATGTCCTCCGCCGCCGAGACGACCCCGTCTTCGAGCATCCGGTGGATCTCGTCGGCCAGCCCGTCTTCGACCCGGCGCAGGATCTCTTCCCCCGTCATCGGGGCCTTTCCGCCTGTAACGATCTTTTCTGCGGTCTTGTCGTAGCCCTTGACCTTGCCCTTGCCGTCACGCTCGAAGATCTTGCCGTGCTCAGCCAGGCGGTGCAGGTTCTCGCTCTCGAAGAAGCGCTCAGGGAAGGCAGCGTGGTGCGTGTCGAGCACGTGCGCTCCGACCTTCAGGCCGACCAGTTCGAGCAGTTCGAACGGGGTCATCGGCAACCCGAACGGCTTGGTCGCATTGTCGACGACCGCGAACGGCGTTCCGGTGTCGACGGCATGCATTGCCTCGCCGAGCAGTTTCGCGAGAATTCGGTTCACCACGAAGCCGGGGGTATCCGCAGTGATCACCGCATTCTTGTAGAGCTTCGCAGCGGTGACCATCGCGGTGCTCAGGGTCTCATCATCCGTGTTCGGTGTCTTCACGACTTCGATCAGCGGCATGACGGCGACCGGATTGAAGAAGTGGAAGCCGACGAGCCGCTCCGGGTGCTTCAGCCTGGAGCCGATCTGCTCCACCGACAGCGATGAGGTGTTGGTGGCCAGGACGGCGGTGTCGGAGACGTGCTTCTCGATCTCGGCGAACACGTTCTGCTTCGCTTCGAGCTCTTCGAAGATCGCCTCGATCACCCAATCGCAGTCGGCGAAGTCTGACTTGTCCGTAGTGCCGGTGACCAGCGCCTTCAGCCGGTTCGAGTCGTCCGGTGAGAGGCGGCCCTTCGCCAGCAGCGCGTCGATCTCACCGTGGATGTAGGCGATGCCCTTGTCAACGTGCGCCTGGTCGAGGTCGGTGATGACCACCGGAACCTTCAGGCGACGTACGAACAGCAGGGCGAACTGCTGGGCCATCAGCCCCGCACCCACGACGCCGATCTTGGTGACCGGCTTCGCCAGCGACTTGTCCGGGGCCCCGGCCGGCTTCTTCGCGCGCTTCTGAACCAGGTTGAAGGAATAGATGCTCGCCGCGAACTGGTCGCCGGAGACGAGTTCGGCCAGGGCGTCGTCCTCCCGCGCGAATGCCGCTTCCTGATCCACTTTCTTGGCGGCTTGCAGAAGGTCCAGCGCAGCATAGGGCGACTTCGCCACTGTGCCGATCCTGCTCTCCAGCATCTTGCGGGCCATGCCGATTGCGATATCCCACTTCACCGCGCGCTCGATCTTGCCAGGCTCATTCGGACGCTTGACCGTGATGGAACCGGACAGCAGACCGTCGGCCCAGGCGATGGAACGCTCCAGGAAGCTGGTGGAGTCGAAGATCGCGTCCGCGATCCCGAGGTCGAACGCCTCCTGTGGCTTCAGCATCTTGTTGTTCTTCAGCGGGTTCTCGATGACGACCTTGAGCGCGTTCTCGATCCCGATCAGATTGGGCAGCAGGTAGGCGCCTCCCCATCCGGGAATCATCCCGAGGAACACTTCCGGCAGCGCAATTCCCGCGCCGGTGCTGTCCACCGTGCGGTAATTGGCGTTGAGCGCGATCTCGAGTCCACCGCCGAGCGCCAACCCGTTGATGAAAACGAATGACGGCACGCCGAGGGTTCCGAGCTTGCCGAGGGCGTAGTGGCCCAATTGCGCCATTTTCTTCGCGAAGTCCTTGCTCGGAATGTCGCTGACCTTGCTCAGGTCGGCACCCGCGGCAAGGAAGTACGGCTTACCGGTGACGGCGACGCCGGCGATCTCGCCTGCACTGGCACGCTTTTTCTGCGCATCCAGCACTTCTGCCAGCTCGAGCAGGGTGACTGGGCCCAGGGTGGTCGGCCGGGTGTGATCCCGGCCGTTGTCCAGGGTGATGAGGGCGAGCGTCTTGCCGTCGGAGATGGGCACATCGCGAACGAGGGAGTGACTCACGACCTCGTCGACCGATCGTGCGCGCAGCTCGTCGAAGGATGCTGCAGTGATTTCGAGAGTCATTTGCGCTTCTTTCCGTCGTAGTGGGGGTTTTCCCAGATAACCGATCCGCCCTGGCCGAGACCGACACACATGGCGGTGAGCCCGTAGCGCACCTCGGGGTGTTCCTCGAATTGGCGAGCCAATTGGATCATCAGTCGCACACCAGACGAGGCGAGCGGATGCCCGATGGCGATCGCGCCGCCCCACTTGTTGACCCGGGGGTCATCGTCGGCGATGCCGAAGTGGTCGAGGAGTGACAGGACCTGCACGGCGAACGCTTCGTTCAACTCGAACAGCCCGATGTCGTCGATGCCCAGGCCGGCCTTCTTCAGCGCCTTCTCCGTGGAAGGCACCGGGCCGATCCCCATGATCTCCGGCTCGACGCCGGCGAAGGCGAAGCTGACCAGTTTCATCTTGCTGGTGAGCCCGAGCTCCCTGGCGGCAGTCTCGCTCGCCAGCAGGCTCACGGTGGCGCCGTCGTTGAGACCGGAGGAGTTTCCCGCCGTGACCCGGCCGTGTGGACGGAACGGGGTCTTCAGCCCGGCCAGCCCTTCCATGGTCGTGTCGGGGCGGGGAGCCTCGTCACGAGTGGCGAGCCCCCATCCGGAATCGCTGCGAATGGCGACCGGAATCAGGTCTGGCTGGATCTTCCCCGCCTCGTAGGCAGCAGCGAGCTTCTGCTGGCTCCCCAGCGCGAACCGGTCTGAGCGCTCCTTGGTGAGGCTCGGAAAGCGGTCGTGAATCTTCTCCGCAGTGTTCCCCATGTTGAGGGCTTCAGCGTTCACCAGCTTCTCGGCGACGAAGCGCGGGTTCGGGTCGACACCGGAACCCATCGGGTGGTGCCCCATGTGTTCGACGCCGCCGGCGATGGCAACGTCGTAGGCACCGAAGGCGATGCCACCGGAGAGCGTCGTCACCGAGGTCATGGCGCCGGCACACATCCGGTCGATGGCGAAGCCTGGCACCGAGAGCGGCAGTCCGGCGAGGATTGCCGTGGTGCGGCCCAGGGTCAGTCCCTGGTCGCCCTGCTGGGTGGTTGCTGCGATCGCGACGTCATCGACCCTGTCCAGAGGCAGGCTCGGGTTGCGCTCGAGCAGGCCCGTCATGGCCTTGACGACGAGGTCGTCCGCCCGGGTCTGCCAATACATTCCCTTTTCGCCGGCTCTGCCGAACGGGGTGCGGACCCCGTCGACGAACACGACTTCATGTCTCTCGGCCACAAATGCCTCCTAGGTTTCAGGTCTGTTCCGATCCTAGGCTGGGCGTTTTTGCCGACAGAATCCTTTGACTGTTCCTACGAAGCTGATTCCGCAGGCGGTTCAGTCGTTTGGCCTGCATCCACAAAGGCTTCCGCAATCAACTGTGCGGTTGCGTCAATTTGCCACTGCCGGGCGCCCAGATTGCCGAGTTCCACTCCGACGGCCGATGGTGTCGCCGGCTCGGGTGGGTTCCAGGCCAGGCGTCGCAGCAGGTCGGGCGTGAGCACATTCTCCATGGGGATGCTCAGTTCGGCCGACAGGTCGGTGAGTCGCGTCCTGGCCAGCTTCAGCCGGGCATCCGCTTCAGGGTTGCGCACCGACCAGGCCCTTGCCGGTGGCAGGCTGTCGCCGTTGGTGCGCAACTGGGGAACATCGGTGCTGGCGGACCCGACCTCGATGGCGGCCCACCAGCGATCCAGTTCAGAGCGAGAGGCCCGGCCGTTGAACTCCTTGAGCGCGGCCAGGTCCCGCTTGGTTGCGGGGAGCGCCTTCGCGGCCGCCACCAGGGAGGAGTCGGGGACCAACCGGCCGGGCGCCGTGTCGATCTCCTGGGCGTACCGATCCCGCGTCTCCCACAGTTCCCGTGCCACGGCCAGGTTCTTTGCCCCCTTGATCGAACTGACACCGGATAACCGCCGCCAGCCTTCGCCTCGTGAACCGGCGCGCGGTTCCCGATGCAGTACGGCATCGAATTCAGCTTCAGCGATCTGGGACTTGCCCTGGGTCTCCAGGAGTGCGGCGACTGCATCTCTCAGGTCGACCAGCAGTTCAACGTCGAGGGCGGCATAGATCAGCCAGGAAGACGGCAACGGCCTGGTCGACCAGTCGGCCGCTGAGTGCTCTTTCGCCAGATGGATGCCGAGCAGCGACTCGACCACCGTGCCGAGGCCGACGCGCGGCAGGCCGGCCAGGCGTGCTCCCAATTCGGTGTCGAAGATCTTCGTCGGCTGCAGTCCGACCTCGCGGAGGCAGGCCAAATCCTGGCTCGCGGCATGGAGCACCCACTCCGTCCCCTCGATCGCCGCGTTCAGCTCGGCAAAGTCACCGACGGCTGGAGGGTCGAACAGGAAGGTACCGGCATCCTGGCGGAAGATCTGGATCAGGTACGCGCGTTGCGAATAGCGAAAACCGGATGCCCGCTCAGCGTCGATCGCGATCGGCCCGTTTCCTGCGGAGATGGCGGCAACCGCGTCCAGGTAGCCCTGGCGCGTATCGATCGGCGTGAAGACAGCGTGGTCGCGTGAAGGCGTCGATGGGGGGTGGGCGCTACTCACGTCCGGCTCTTCGAGCAGATAGGGAACTCACTCCTTCAGCGGGCGGAAGCCCGGCAAGCATGCACAACAACTCACCCCAGCCTTCCACATGTGAGGCGATATCGGCATCCGTCGGCGTCCAGGAGGCCCGAACCTCGATCTGCGCACCGTCGCCCTGATCGGCCAGCTCGCCGTAACCGGTGGAGATGATCTTGGTCGCGGTGCCCGAGGCAGCGGCGTACCGCGCCCCCTTGGCCTCCAGCGCATCCACCAGCCAGGACCAGGCGACATCGGCCAGGAACGGGTCGATTCCGATGTCGGTTTCCAGTGGTGCCTGCACGAAACAGACCACCCGGAAAACACCGCCCCAGGCTTCCGGGGCGGAAGGGTCGTAGAGCAGGATGAAGCGGCCGGTGCCGAGATCGGAGTCTGTTCCGTGCGGAGCCGGAGAGACGTCTGCGGCTAACGCAATCGAGTACGGTGCCAGGTTGCCTGGGGCGGGAATCTCCGAGACGTTGAGCTCGGTTCGCGGCGCGGCGCGGCGGACAGAAGCCACGGCTTCGTCGAATGGTGAGGGCACGGGTGGCCCTGCAGCAGTTTCGGACACTCGTGAAGACTAAAGTTTGACCGTGGGAGATTCGCGCAGGCACGCCGTCGGGCGCATCGGATGGTGGTTTGCCCTTCCCGCAATCCTCTCAGCGACACTCCTCGGTCTCGCCGTCGCCGCCTTCATCGTGACCTTGCGGGTCGCCAGGTTGGTGATCATCCCGGTCGGCGTCCGGCCGGAGGACGTGGTCGTGCGGCGAGTGGATCGCAAGGCCGGAACCATCACCCTCAGCGATCATCCGGATGCCACGGTCCCGGGTCGCTACTCGCTGTACTTCTCCGGCGGCCGCGGTTACGCGAAGGTGGGGGAGATCACCGCGATCGCGCCTGGGGCGGTCACCAGGCGCCTCATCTCGGAGGAGCGCGGGACACTTCGGCCGGGGCTCAGGACCCGGGTGAGCGGAACGTACTTCGAGTCGCCGGAGAACCTGGAACTGCAGTTCGAGGACGTGGTCGTGGAGACCGGCCTGGGGCCGGCGCCTGCATGGCTGGTGCCCGCATCCGACTCTGCGGGACGCTGGGTCATCCAGGTGCATGGCCGTGGCGCAGACCGGCGGGAGCCGCTCCGCTCGGTACCGGTGTTCCACCGCGCGGGCTACACCTCCCTGCTGATCTCCTATCGCAACGACGGCGTGGCCCCATTCAGCAGCGACGGCCGGTACGCACTGGGCGATACTGAGTGGCAGGACGTCGAGGCGGCAATCAGCTTTGCGCTGTCGCGAGGTGCAACGGATGTTGTACTGATGGGCTGGTCGATGGGCGGCGCGGTGGTGCTGCAATGCGTTACCAGGTCTCCGCTGTCCCGGGTGGTGCGCGGGGTCATCCTCGACTCTCCTGTCGTCGACTGGATCCGGGTGCTCGACCACCAGGCCGGCGCGCTGCGTATCCCCGGGCCGATCCGCGCCGCGGCGTACCGGCTCATCGGCAGCGGGTGGGGAAGGCGGTTCACCGGCCAGGCGGCGGCCATCGACCTGGCGAGACTCGACTTCGTGGCACGGGCGGCCGAACTGTCGTTGCCCACCCTGCTGATGCACAGCGACTCCGACACGTTCGTCCCGTCAACGGGGTCGCGGGCGCTGGCCGGTCTTCGGCCCGACATCGTCACCCATGTGCCGTTCGCCGGCGCGGGGCATACCCGGCTCTGGAATTACGACGAGGAACGGTGGCGGGGTGCCATCACTGACTGGCTGCGCGATCCGGGCGGCGTCAGGCGGCCATCTTCTCGGTGACCTGGCGCTTGGTTCGTCCGAGCAGTGCCGACATCCCCCTCAGCCGCAGCGGGCTCACGGCGGCAGTGAGCCCGATCGTATGGGGGTAGTCGTCCGGAACGGCGAGCACTTCGGTGTCAGTGAGCCCCGCGAGGCCCTGGGCGAGGATGGAGGCGAAGCCGCGGGTTGTCGGAGACTCCCGCGGCGCCGTCACGTAGAGGTGCACGACCCGGTCGTCGTCGATCTCGACGAACATGTACACCGGCGCCTGGCATTCGACGACCCGTTCGAGCAGGTCGGGGTGGTCGCGATACCGCTCAGGCAGATCGGGCAGCTCGTTCGCGAATTCGAGCAGCAGGGTGAGACGGTCCGGCTGGTCGAGCGCGAGGAACTCGTCCCGGATTTCGGCCAGGGCGCGGGGGAGTGGATCGGTGGTTGCTTCTGGGTTCACCATGGTGCTTCCATTATCCCCCGCGCGCCTTGACTACTTCGTTGGCAGTTCGCCGGGTTCTGAACCGAGGACGATGGGAACCCGCACCGCTGCGCCCCACTCGGTCCACGAACCGTCATAGTTGCGCACGTTCTCGAACCCGAGCAGGTGGGTGAGCGCGAACCAGGTGTGTGCAGAACGCTCGCCGATCCGGCAATAGGCGATAACGTCATCGCCGTCCTCCAGGCCGGCACCGTCACGGTAGAGGGCGTTCAACTCGCCGAGTGGCCGGTAAGTGCCGTCCTCCGCCACCGCCTTGCCCCAGGGGATGTTGTTGGCCGTCGGGATGTGGCCTGCGCGGAGGGTCGCCTCTTCCGGGTAGCCGGGGCCGGTGGTTCGGTCGCCGACGTATTCCTCCGGTGACCGGACATCGATCAGCGGGTTGCCGAAGTGCTCGAGGACGTCCTCGCGGAAGGCACGGATTGTCGAGTCGTCACGCTCCACCACCGGGTACTCACTGCGAGCCGGCTTCGGGACCTCAGTGGTGTATTCGCGTCCTTCCGCCTCCCACTTGACCCGCCCGCCATCGACGAGACGGACATCCTCGTGACCGAACAGGGTGAAGACCCAGAGGGCGTATGCGGCCCACCAATTGTTCTTGTCGCCGTAGATGACGACAGTGCTGTCGCGGCTGATGCCCTTCGACATCATCAGCTCGGCGAAACGCTCCCCATCGATGTAGTCGCGTTGCACCGGGTCGTTGAGATCGGTGTGCCAGTCGATCTTCACCGCGCCGGGAATGTGCCCGGTTTCGTACAGCAGCACATCTTCATCCGACTCCACGATGACCAGGCCGGGCGTTTTCAGGTGAGCCTGAAGCCATTCAGTGCTAACCAGGCGCTCCGGGTGGGCGTACTCAGCGAACTTTGCGGATGAGTCGACCTCGATGGTCATCTTGTTCCTCCAGTGCACGCTCACGGCGTGCGAATTAATGCAGTGAATAGTCGGGTTAAGCTGGGAGATATCCCAGCACTTCGACTTTATGCCTTCTGTCGCCCGATGGCGCGGCCAGCGTCGATGTGTGACGGGAAGCCAGTGGGCGGATGATCGCGAACGAGAATCCGCCAGCAGCAATCGCCGAAAGAGACAAGGCCACACACTTGACCGCCGACCAGCCAGGGCCGCCCGCGAGTATCCTCGAGCGCAGTCCTCAGCTTAGCGGCGCGGAGATCGTCGCCCACCTGACCCCTCCCCGGCAGTTCCAGACGGCGACCCTCGAGAGCTACCGACCGGACCGCGACTATCCGTCACAGGGCGCGGCCGTGGCCGCAATCCGGAACTTCGCCGCTGCAGCCACGACATCGAGCAAGGGATTCTTCTCGCGGAGGAAGTCCCCGGAGGCGAAACCGGGCATCTACCTCGACGGTGGATTCGGCGTCGGGAAGACCCACCTGCTCGCGGCCCTCTGGCACCTGGCGAGGGGCAGGAAGTATTTCGGCACCTTCATCGAATACACCGCCCTGGTCGGCGCACTCGGCTACGCCGAAACCGTGAAGACCCTGCGCGGTGCGACGCTGATCTGCATTGACGAGTTCGAACTCGACGATCCGGGCGACACCCGGTTGATGACCCGGCTGCTCTCCGAGTTGATCGGCAGCGGCACCCGGGTAGCGGCCACCTCCAACACTCCTCCCAACGCGCTTGGCGAGGGCCGGTTCGCGGCGGTCGACTTCCTCCGCGAAATCGATGCGATGGCCGCACAGTTCACCACGCTGCGGGTGGACGGCATCGATTACCGGCACCGGGACCGTTCTGGCAGCGCGATCTCGCTCAGCAACGAGGAGTTCGCTGCGGCGGTCGCCGAGGTCGAGGGCGCGATCACCGTCGACTCGTTCGGCGCCGTGCTGGGGCACCTGTCGAGCGTGCACCCCTCCCGCTATGTGAAGTTGGTCGAGGGGCTTTCAGCCGTCGGTTTCCGTGACGTGCACCTGCTGAGGAACCAGACGGATGCACTGCGGCTCGTCGCCTTCGTCGACCGGTTGTATGACGCCCAGGTCCGGATCATCGCCACCGGGATCCCGATCGACCAGGTCTTCGCTGCCGACATGCTGGCTGGCGGCTACCGGAAGAAGTACCTCCGTGCAGTGTCACGGATGATCGCACTGACCTCCCAGGACGCCGAATAGCCGTCGGGTCCGGCCCGGCCTCTTGCTGCCGAAACACGTTGTTCACGCGGCGCCGACCTTCGTAACAGCGCGGAAACACTCGTGCGCCGTACCGGAAACGTCCCGGCCGGACACTGAGTGCACCAAACCGACGAGAGGTGCACACCATGAATTCTGGCGAACTGTCCTGGGCGATAACGGCCACAGCCCTGGTGCTCTTGATGACGCCGGGGCTCGCCTTCTTCTACGGCGGACTGGTGAAGGCGAAAAGCGTGGTCAGCATGATGATGATGAGCTTCGGCTCGCTCGCGCTGGTGGCGGTGCTCTGGGTGCTCTACGGGTTCAATATGTCGGCCGTCGCACACCCGGGCGACTTCGCCGGGAATCCGTTCAGCGACTTCGGCCTCGGATCTGCGGACAATGAGACGCTGATCGGTGCCGCCTTCGGCGCCACGTTCGCGATCATCACGGTGGCGCTGATCTCCGGATCCATCGCAGACCGCGCCAAGTTCGGGGCCTGGATGCTCTTCGCCGGGCTTTTCGCCACCCTCGTCTACTTCCCCGTGGCCGCCTGGGTGTGGGGTGGCGGCTGGATCCTCAACCTCGGCGAAGCGCTGGGGCTGCCCGCGGTGATCGACTACGCCGGCGGCACCGCCGTTCACATCAACGCGGGGGCTGCAGCCCTGGCCCTCGCCCTGGTTCTCGGCAAGCGCGTGCTCTTCGAGAAGGGTGCGCACAAGCCCCACAACGTCCCGTTGGTGCTCCTCGGCGCCGCGATCCTCTGGTTCGGCTGGTTCGGGTTCAACGCCGGTGCGGAGTTCGCCAATGGCCTGGCCGGGGTGGGTCTGATCGTTGTCAACACCCTGGGTGCGACGGCGGCAGCCATCCTGGGTTGGCTGGTGGTTGAAAAGCTCAAGGACGGCAAAGCGACTGCGGTCGGAGCGGCATCCGGTGCTGTGTCCGGATTGGTGGCGATCACTCCGGCTTGCGCCAACCTCACTCCCGGCTGGGCGTTGTTCCTCGGTCTGCTGGCAGGGACCGCCTGCGCGCTGGCCATCGAACTCAAGTTCCGGTTCCGCTACGACGACTCGCTCGACGTCGTCGGGATCCACCTGGTCGGCGGCCTCATCGGCACGCTGTACCTCGGCTTGTTCGCCACCGGTACCGGGTTGTTCACCGGGGGAGACTTCGGACAGTTCACGGTGCAATTGGTGGCTGCTTCCGCCGTGCTGGCCTACTCATTCGCTGTCGCATTCGCACTCGGATTCGCCATCGAGAAGACGATGGGCTTCCGGGTGAGGAACGAGGACGAGCTTGCCGGGCTCGACAAGGTCATGCACGGCGAAGAAGGCTACGCCATCCAGAACGCCTGAACGGTGATCAGTGATCACGGACGTCTCAGAATGAAACGGCGTCGGCGATCTTTCGCTAGTCTTCAGGCGGATTCACCTGGAGGGCAGCTATGGCACTTGGCACAATCGTCCTGGTCGCGGTGCTCGTGTTGGCGGGCGCTGCGGCCACCCTCGTGCAGGCGGCGGCCGTGGTGCACCGAGGCGGCAGCCGCGCATCCGCTGCGATCTTCGCGGCCGGCTGGTTGCTCCTGGTGTTCATCCCAGTCGCCTGGGGCATCTTCGGCGGGCAGACAGCGTGGTACGTGCAGGCGGTCGGCGCCTACGATTTCGCCGGGGCAATCCCGTTCCACCTCGGGGGCGGCGTCGGCGCACTCGCCATCCTGCTGTTCATTCCGCATCGTGATCGCCAGGGGTCGCCACGTATCCCGCGCAGCTGGCCGAGGCCCGTGCTCCTGGCCGGCATCGCCGCGCTGTGGATCGGCTGGCTGATGGTCATGGAGCTCGACCTGAACCCGTTCGTCCTCACCATCGTCATCAACAGCGTGGTGCTCGCCGGAACCTCCCTGGTCGTAGCGGTCATCCTCGAGCGGATGCTCAGGGGGCGCAACAGCACGAATGGTGCCGTGATCGGCCTGATCACCGGCCTGGCCGCTGCGACGGCATCCTGCGCTTTCCTGGAGCCGGCCACGGCCGGGATCACCGGACTCCTCGCGGGCACGATCGCCAGTGTGATCGCCTTCAGGAAGACGGCTGCGCGATTCTCCCTGGCGGGGGCTATCGCCATCACGAACCTCGTCGGGGGAGCAACCGGGCTTCTCATGATCGGGCTGCTCGAACCCACCCGCGGGTTCTTCTACACCGGCTCGTTCGCGCTGCCGGTAGCCCAGGGCACAGCGGTGATCGTGTGCGTGGTGTATTGCGTGCTGGTCGCGGTTCCCCTGGCCCTGGTAGCCGGTGGAAGGCCGCGGAGATGCGAAGCGGAGTGGGCGATACCGGACTCGAACCGATGACCTCTTCCGTGTGAAGGAAGCGCGCTACCAACTGCGCCAATCGCCCGCGCCCATAATCTTGCCACAGGTTTTGCGCGACACCCGTCACGGTTTGGCGATGCCAGAAATAATCGGCTAGAGTCATGCAGCACGCAGAAATGCGAGCAGTGCGGATGTGGCGCAGTGGTAGCGCATCACCTTGCCAAGGTGAGGGTCGCGAGTTCGAATCTCGTCATCCGCTCGAGTGAAGTATCACACCAGCGAAAGAACGGTACGTGCAGCAAAGCAACGTGTGAGAACCCACCATGGTGGCGTGGCCGAGAGGCGAGGCAGCGGCCTGCAAAGCCGTCCACACGGGTTCGAATCCCGTCGCCACCTCCACTCAACAACTTGTAGAAACAAGCGCCGGGCGATTGGCGCAGCGGTAGCGCGCTTCCCTGACACGGAAGAGGTCACTGGTTCGATCCCAGTATCGCCCACAGCAGATGAAAGGGCTCAGACTCCGGTCTGGGCCCTTTCTGTTCCCACTCCCATTCTGGCCATATAGGAGTTTAATGACTCGCATGGCTGGCATCGAGAGCATGCAGAAACGTTCCTCAGGCAGCGGATGGCTGGCCTGGGGCATCGTTATGCTGGTGCTCGGGATCATCGGAATCGTCATCTTCATCGTCGGATCCACCATTCCGACCACCGGCAACGTGCAGGGGTCCAGCGTCTGGCAGACCCTCAGTGTCATCCTGGGCGCCACCTTTTTCGGCCTCGGCCTGGTGTCGGTGATCATCGGCGCGATCAAGCGACGGAAGTTCGGCAGCGACTGACGCGTCCGCCCCCGGCGCAAGCGCCGCTAAAGTTGGGTGAATGAGCAGCCAGCAAACCGGATTCGACCTATTCACCGACCGCGACATTGTCGCGATCCGCGTCAACGGGGAGCTTCGGGACCTGGCGACGACCGTCTCCGAGACGGATGCCGTCGAGCCGGTGAGCATCAATTCTCCGGACGGGCTGGACATCCTGCGGCACTCCGCAGCGCACGTTGCCGCCCAGGCGGTGCAGGCGATCAACCCGACCGCGAAGCTCGGCATCGGCCCCCCGATCGTCGACGGCTTCTACTACGACTTCGACGTGGAAGAGCCATTCACGCCGGAAGACCTGAAGGCGATCGACAAGGCGATGCAGCGCATCATCAAGCAGGGCCAGCGTTTCCAGCGTCGCGTCGTGACCGAGGACGAGGCGCGGGCGGAACTGGCGAAGGAGCCATACAAGCTTGAACTGATCGGGCTCAAAGGTGCGACCGACCAGACTGGCGACACTTCGACGGAGCTCAGTACAAGCAACGAGTCGGTCGAGGTCGGCGGTGCCGAGCTCACCATCTACGACAACGTCGACCCCAAGACCGGCGAAACGCTCTGGAAAGACCTGTGCCGCGGACCGCACCTGGCGAACACGAGGATGATCGGCAACGGATACGCCCTCACCAGGGTGGCTGCCGCCTATTGGCGCGGCTCGGAGAAGAACCAGCAGCTCCAGCGCATCTACGGAACGGCCTGGCCCAGCAAGGACGAGCTGCGTACGTATCAGGAGCGGATGGAGGAAGCCGCCCGCCGCGATCACCGCAAGCTGGGCAAGGAGCTCGACCTCTTCTCCTTTCCGGAGGAGATCGGTTCCGGGCTCTCGGTCTGGCACCCTCGCGGCGGGATCATCCGCCAGGAGATCGAGCAGCACGCCCTGCGGCGTCATCGCGAGGCTGGGTATACCTACGTCTACACCCCGCACATCAGCAAGGCTGACCTGTTCCTGCAGTCCAATCACTTGGTCACCTACAAGGACGGCATGTTCCCTCCCATCCACATGGACGAGATACGGGACGCCGAGGGCAACGTGACCCGGCAGGGCTCTGACTACTACCTCAAGCCGATGAACTGCCCGATGCACATCCTGATCTACAAGGAGCGTGGACGCAGCTATCGCGACCTCCCGATGCGACTCGCCGAGAACGGCACGGTGTATCGCAACGAACTCTCCGGTGCCCTGCACGGACTGACCAGGGTGCGTGGCTTCACCCAGGACGACTCGCACCTCTTCGTGACCCCTGACCAGCTGCAGGATGAGGTCGCGAAGGTCCTCGAATTCGTTGTCTCCATGTTGCGAGATTTCGGCCTGACCGAGTTCGAGCTCGAACTGTCGATGAAAGACGACCACAAGGACAAGTGGATCGGTTCGGAGGAGTTCTGGGACAGCTCCACGGATGCCCTGCGCCAGGTCGCCCTGCGCAGTGGGCTGAAGCTCACCGAGGTTCCAGGCGAGGCCGCGTTCTACGGGCCCAAGATCGACCTCAAGACTCGCGACGCGATCGGACGCGAGTGGCAGCTGTCCACGGTCCAGGTCGATCCGAACCTGCCGGAACGTTTCGACCTCGAGTTCACCGACCGCGATGGGTCCAGGCAGCGTCCGATCATGATCCACCGTGCACTTTTCGGATCGATCGAGCGTTTCTTCGCCATCCTGCTGGAGCACTATGCCGGCGCCTTCCCGGTGTGGCTGTCGCCGGTGCAGGTTGTCGGGATTCCGGTCGCCGAAGAGTACGGCCCATACCTCGATGACGTGATCGACCAGCTGAAGACTGTCGGCGTGCGGGCCGAAGTGGATCATTCCAGTGACCGGATGCCGAAGAAGATCCGTACCCACACCAAGGCCAAGGTGCCTTACCAGCTCATCGCAGGCGAAGACGACCGCGCAGCCGGGGCGGTCAGTTTCCGGTTCCGGGACGGAACCCAGGAGAACGGGATCCCGGTGGCCGACGCGATCGCGCGCATCCGCGAATCCATCGAGACGAAGGCGCAGGTCTGAGGTGATCGACCCGGAGACCGGCATCGCGGTCGAAGACGGTGCCGACTTTGCCGCGGTACCCGACGCGTTCCAGCGGTTGTGGACACCGCATCGGCTGGTCTACATCCAGGAAGGCCAGCAGCCGGAAGAGGATGCCTGCCCGTTCTGCCTCGCACCGTCCAAAGCCGACGAGGATGCGCTGATCGTTGCCAGGGGTGAGCACGCCTACGTGCTGCTCAACCTGTTCCCGTACAACTCGGGTCACCTTTTGGTCTGCCCATACCGCCATGTTGCAATGTATGACGAGGCGACCAGCGAAGAGATTGCCGAGATTGGTAGCCTCACCCAGACGGCGATGCGCGTGCTGCGACAGGTATCCTCGTGTGACGGCTTCAACCTCGGCATGAATCAGGGCAGGATCGCCGGCGCAGGGATCGCTGAACACCTGCACCAGCACATCGTGCCGCGGTGGGCGCTCGACTCGAACTTCTTCCCCATCGTGGCCCGCACGAAAGCCGTGCCGAGGTTGCTGGGAGAAGTGCGCGACGAGATCGCCCAGGCCTGGCCCCGCTAGAGCCGCAAGCCCCTTTCCCACCGCAGAACCCCACCACACGACGAAGGTAGAATCAGCAGCATGACCACAAGCACTTCACCCGACAACGGCACCACCGCTGCCGAGACCAACACGGTCGGCTCCAACCGCGTCAAGCGCGGCCTCGCCGAAATGCTCAAGGGTGGCGTCATCATGGACGTCGTCAACGCTGAGCAGGCGAAAATCGCCGAAGACGCGGGCGCCGTCGCCGTCATGGCCCTGGAGCGCGTCCCAGCCGACATCCGCTCGCAGGGCGGCGTCGCCCGCATGAGCGACCCCGACCTCATCGACGGCATCATCGCCACCGTCTCGATCCCGGTCATGGCGAAGGCCCGCATCGGCCACTTCGTCGAAGCACAGATTCTGCAGTCGCTCGGCGTCGACTACATCGACGAGTCAGAGGTTCTCAGCCCGGCCGACTACGTCAACCACATCGACAAGTGGCCGTTCACTATCCCGTTCGTCTGCGGGGCAACGAACCTCGGTGAGGCGCTGCGCCGCATCAACGAGGGCGCTGCGATGATCCGCTCGAAGGGTGAGGCCGGCACCGGCGATGTCTCTGAGGCGACCAAGCACATCCGCACCATCAAGCGCGAGATCGCCCGCCTCGGCTCCCTCAGCACCGACGAGCTGTATGTCGCGGCCAAGGACCTCCAGGCACCGTACGAACTCGTTCTCGAGGTTGCCAAGACCGGCACCCTGCCCGTCGTGCTGTTCACCGCTGGCGGGGTTGCGACCCCGGCCGACGCGGCGTTGATGATGCAGCTCGGAGCCGACGGCGTGTTCGTCGGTTCGGGAATCTTCAAGTCGGGCAACCCGGCACAGCGCGCAGCGGCAATCGTCAAGGCGACGACCTTCTACGACGACCCGGCGGTGATCGCCGAGGCTTCGCGCGGTCTCGGCGAGGCGATGGTCGGAATCAACGTGTCCGACCTGGCCGCACCGCACCGGCTCGCCGAGCGTGGCTGGTAGTCCCACTACGAACACGACTGCAGCAGTACCCGGGACGATCGGTGTGCTCGCGCTCCAGGGAGACTTTCGCGAGCACATCGCCGTGCTGCGTTCCCTGGGGGCGGATGCACGCCCAGTACGACGGCCGGAGGAACTGGCTGAGGTGGCCGGGCTGGTGATTCCCGGCGGCGAGTCCAGCGTCATGGACAAGCTGTCCAGGACCTTCGGCCTGGCCGGCCCGTTGCGTGCCGCGATCAGAGATGGTCTGCCGGTTTACGGAACCTGCGCCGGAATGATCATGCTGGCCGATCGCATCCTTGATGGAATCGACGGGCAGCAGACGCTGGGCGGTCTCGACATCGAAGTGCGCAGGAACGCTTTCGGGTCGCAGGTCGAATCGTTCGAGGTGGACCTGGACGTGCCGGCGGTGGGGGACACCCCGGTGCATGCCGTCTTCATCCGCGCACCAGTGGTGGAGGTGCTCGGGGCAGGCGTGACAGCACTCGCCACCCTCGACGACGGGCGCGTGGTGGCCGCCGAGAGCGGAAACCTGCTCGCCACCTCATTCCATCCCGAGATGACCGGCGAAACTCGGTTCCACGAGTACTTCCTCGACAAGGTGCGCCGGCGCAGCTGATCGCACCGCCATGCGCCGGCCCGTCGTTGCCGGCTGGGTAGAATGTGATCCATGTCAGGTCACTCCAAATGGGCAACCACCAAGCACAAGAAGGCCATCACTGATTCGCGGCGCGCCAAGGCGTTCGCGAAGCTGATCAAGAACATCGAGGTCGCTGCGAAGATGGGCGGGGCCGACCTGTCGGGCAATCCGACCCTCGTTGATGCGATCCAGAAGGCCAAGAAGACCTCGGTTCCGAACGACAACATCGACCGTGCCGTCAAGCGCGGCGCCGGGCTGTCCGGCGAGTCCGTCGAATACCTGACCATCATGTATGAGGGCTACGCCCAGGGTGGCGTCGCGCTGTTGGTCGAGTGCCTCACCGACAACAAGAATCGCGCCGCTGCAGAGGTGCGCACGACGATGACCCGCAACGGCGGCACCATGGCCGACCCCGGCAGCGTCGCATACAACTTCAACCGCAAGGGCGTCATCTCGATCAGCAAGACCGACACGGTGACCGAGGACGACATCCTGATGGCTGTTCTCGATGCCGGTGCTGAGGAAGTCATCGACCGCGGAGCCGGCTTTGAAGTGATCACTGAGCCGACGGACCTGGTGGCTGCCCGCACCGCCCTGCAGGAGGCGGGGATCGACTACGACTCCGCCGAGGCCGAGTTCGTGCCGAACCTGCACGTCGAGCTCGACCTGGAGACCGCCCGGAAGGTCTTCAAGCTGATCGACGCCTTCGAAGACCTGGACGACGTGCAGAACATCTTCGCCAATTACGAGGTTTCACCCGAAGTCCAGGCCCAGCTTGACGAGGACTAGGCGACTACACCCATGACACTCCGAGTGCTCGGAGTCGACCCCGGCCTCACCCGCTGCGGTGTCGGTGTCATCGACGTCGAACCGAACCGCAAGGCGCGGCTGGTGCACGTGAGCGTCATCCGCTCGGATCCGGAACTCGACCTGGAGAAACGGCTCCTGGGACTCGGTGCCGGACTGGAAAGCCTCCTTGCCGAGTACCGTCCTGACGCCGTCGCACTGGAGCGGGTATTCGCCCAGCAGAACCTGAGAACGGTGATGGGGACGGCGCAGGCCAGCGGGGTGGTCCTGTTGCTGGCCGCGAGGCAGGAGCTGGCCGTCGGGCTGCATACGCCTTCCGAGGTGAAGGCCTCGGTCACCGGCTACGGATCGGCCGACAAGAAGCAGGTTGCAACAATGGTCGCGCGGATTCTCGGACTGGCCACGCCGCCGACTCCTGCCGACGCATCGGATGCTCTTGCACTCGCCATCTGCCACGGCTGGAATTTGGGGACGGCGCAGGCTGGCCCCTCCGCGAACTCGTCCCTGACCCCGGCACAACGGGCGTGGCGCGCCGCGGAGCGTAAGGCTCCGAAGTCGGCGGCCGCTCGTAGGGTGGAGCCATGATCTCCTCTGTGCGCGGCCCGGTATTGGCCGCGGTCGGCTCCACTGTCGCCGTCGAAGTGGGTGGCGTCGGCCTGTCGATCACCGTCACACCGCAGCACGCGTTGTCCGTTCAGCTGGGAGCCGAAGCCCGTCTGTACACGGCGCTCATCGTGCGGGAAGACGACCTGGCACTCTACGGGTTCCGGGAGGCCGAGGAACTGACAGTGTTCGACCTGCTCCGTGGGGTGACCGGTGTCGGCCCGAAGTCGGCGATGGGCGTTCTCGCCGCGATGTCCCCGCAGCAGATCGCTACCGCCGTCGCCACTGAGGATGACGGCGCATTCCGGAAGGTATCCGGGATCGGCCCGAAGACCGCCAAGCTCATTGTGCTTTCCCTCGCTGGGAAGCTCCACGTCGCGGCAGTCTCAAGCCCTCAGGGAACCGCATCCGACACTTCCACCGGGTCCAGCGTGCTCGCAGCCCTGGTCAGCCTCGGCTGGTCGGAGAGGGTCGCAACGCAGGCAGTGGACGACGCCATCACCGCCGCCTCGCCGGCGGAGCGTGATGCGGTACCCGCACTGCTGCGCCTGGCCCTGGCCCAGTTGGGCCCGGCTCAGCGCGGCGAGGTGAAGACGCCATGACACCCTCGGAATTCCAGGACGATCCGGCCGTCGCGGTGGTGCGCCCGACTCCCGAATCCGAAGCCGAGCTCGCCTTCGAAGGTGCCCTTCGGCCCAAGTCGCTGGCCGAATTCGTGGGACAGTCCAAGGTGCGGGCACAACTCGAGTTGCTGCTGCGGGCAGCCGAGATGCAGAATCGTACCCCCGATCACATCCTGCTGGCAGGGCCTCCCGGCCTCGGCAAGACCACACTCGCCATGATCGTGGCCCAGGAGAGCGGCCGGCCGCTTCGCATGTCCAGTGGCCCGGCAATCCAGCACGCCGGCGACCTGGCAGCCGTGCTCTCTTCCCTCGTGCCGGGGGAGATCCTCTTCATCGACGAGATCCACCGGATGGCCCGCGCTGCCGAAGAGATGCTCTACCTGGCGATGGAAGACTTCCGGATCGACATCATGGTCGGCAAGGGCGCTGGCGCAACATCCATCCCACTGGACCTGGCACCATTCACCCTCGTCGGTGCAACGACGCGCTCAGGGCTTCTGCCAAACCCCCTGCGCGATCGCTTCGGCTTCACCGCGAACCTCGAGTTCTATTCGGAGCCGGAACTGGAGATGGTGCTGCAGCGTGCAGCTGCGCTGCTCGAGCTGCCCATCGACAGGTCGGCACTCGCTGAGATAGCCGGGCGATGCCGGGGAACACCTCGAATCGCCAACCGCTTGCTGCGCAGGGTGCGGGACTATTCCCTCGTCCACGGAGACGACGGCCTGACCGCTGTTCACGCGGCGCTGGAACTCTATGACGTGGACGAGTTGGGACTGGATCGCCTTGACCGCGCGGTCATGGACATCATTCTCACCCGATTCGACGGCGGACCGGTCGGCCTGAACACGCTCGCGGTGTCGGTCGGTGAGGAGGCGGAGACCATCGAATCCGTGGTGGAGCCATTCCTGGTGCGGATCGGCATGATCACGCGGACGCCACGTGGCCGAGTCGCGACGAGCCTGGCCTGGAAGCATTTCGGGCTCGTTCGCCACACGGATAGCTTGTTCACCGATGATCTATAGTTGAACCTTGCCAGTTGTGCACAGCGCTGCCCGCCGACTGGATCCCCCTCAAGCTTTGGAAGGTCCCGTCATGGATCCGTTTCTTATTATCGTCGTCGTCGCCCTGGGCCTGTTCGTCTTCATGCAGTTCCGCACTGCGAAGAAGCGTCGCACTGAGGCTGCCGAACTCCAGGAGAAAATGCTCCCCGGCACGGAGATCATGACCAACTACGGTCTCTACGGAACAATCATCTCGATTGACGATGAGAACAACATCGCACTCATCGAAACCACCCCAGGCACCGTGCTGCGCATCCACCGCCAGACGATCCTCAAGGCAGTCGAAGAAGAAGTGATCGCCGATGATGCCGAGGTCTCGGCCGAGGACGACGCCGTCATCGAGGCTCTTCCCGAAGACACCACAGCCCCCGAGTTCGGGGAGCGCATCGAGGAGGAGCCGGTGAAGCCGGCTCGCAAGGGTGCGAAGAAAGACCGCGAGTAACCACTAACCTGTTGTGAGTCCGGCGGCACCTGCCGCCAGTTCTCCAATGAATGTGGCCCGAGAGAGTCTGCGCCTGCGCGGTGCAACCGACGTGAAGAAAGCTGAGTAACCAGGTGGCAAGATCGACCCCGGTCAAGAAGGCTTGGCGTGCACTGACCTGGTTGCTGGTCATCATCGTCGGTCTCATCGCCATCAACGGTGCGGGAATCCTCTGGGGCAGCGGTGCCTCCTGGGCCCCCAAGCTGGCGCTCGACCTTCAGGGAGGCACGCAGATCGTGCTTGCGCCGCAGCTCGAGAGTGGGCAGACGGTCACGGAAGAACAGCTGAACCAAGCCGTGTCGATCATCCGCCAGAGAATCGATGCGAGTGGTGTGGCTGAGGCTGAAATCGCAACGCAGGGAACCCAGAACATCACCGTCTCCCTGCCGGGCGTCCCCGACAAGGAGACCCTCGACCGGCTGGAGTCTTCGGCCAAGCTCGAGTTCCGCCCGGTTCTCTACACCGACGCCGCGACGACCACCGAGATGGGGGAGGACGGCGAGGATTCGACCGCTACCCCCGAACCCGGTGCTGAGGAGACTCCAGAACCGACCCTGAACTCGACACCGACCGCCAGCCCGACTGACGCGAGCGACCCGAGCTGGATCACCGAGAAGCTCTTCGACGATTTCACCAAGTTCGATTGCGACAGCCTCGACGAAGCCGGCGCGAACGTGGCTCCGGAAGCGGAACCGCTCATCACCTGTGATGACACGCGCACACAGAAGTTCATCCTTGGCCCGGTCGAGGTCCGCGGCGCAAACATCTCGGATGCCAGCCACGGGCTGGCCATGAACAGCCAGGGCGTCACCACCGGCCAGTGGGCTGTCAACATGCACTTCGATGATGAAGGCGCCGAGGCGTTCGCCGACGTCACTCGCAGGCTGATCACGCTCGAGGGTGTTCGCAACCAGTTCGCGATCGTGCTGGATGGACAGGTCATCACCGCCCCGACCACCAACGCTGCCATCACCGATGGCAAGGCAGAGATCAGCGGAAACTTCACCCAGGACAGCGCGAAGACACTCGCCGACCAACTGAAGTTCGGCGCGCTGCCGATCGGCTTCGAGGTGCAGAGCAGAGAAGTGATCTCGGCAACGCTGGGTGACACGCAGCTCTCGAGCGGGATCATCGCCGGACTCATCGGAATGTTCCTGGTGGTCATCTACTCGCTGTTCCAGTACCGCCTGCTGGGCTCCGTCACGGTCGCGTCGCTCGTCGTGGCCGCCGTACTGACCTATCTGGTGATAGCCATCATGTCGTGGCGAATGGGGTTCCGATTGTCACTGGCCGGGGTCGCCGGCCTTATCGTGGCGATCGGTTTCACCGCCGACTCCTTCATCGTCTACTTCGAGCGCATCCGTGATGAACTGCGTGACGGCAAGAGCCTGGTGGGCGCGGTCGAAGCCGGCTGGAAGCGGGCGCTCCGCACCATCCTGGCGGCCAAGGGTGTCAACCTCCTGTCGGCCATCGTGCTCTTCGTACTGGCGATCGGAAACGTCCGGGGCTTCGCCCTCACCCTGGGGATCACGACGGTGATCGACGTGCTCGTGGTGGTGGTCTTCACGCACCCGATGCTGCAACTGCTCGCAACCACCCCGTTCTTCTCGAACGGCCACAAGCTGAGCGGGCTAGACCCACACGCCCTGGGAGCGGTCTACCGAGGGCGCGCCCAGTTCCGCGCACCCATTGCAAAATCGCCGAAGCTCGTGGGTGCGTCGCGAGAAGCGGTGCGCCGACAGACCATTGCTGAGCGAAAGGCTGCGGAATCCGCGGCCAAGTCCAGCTCGAACGCATCCTCCAGGGGGAAGTAGTCCTGATGGCCAATCTCACTCAGTTCGGAAACGACCTCTACACCGGCAAGCGGTCGTACGACTTCGTCGGCAAATACCGCGTCTGGTACACCATCGCCATCATCGGAATGGCGATCTCCATCGTGATTCCGATCATCAACGGCTTCAACTTCGGCATCGAATTCCGGGGCGGCTCCCAGTTCCAGATCACTGAGGCCGCCAATCCCGAACAGCAGCCGGCGATCGATGCCGTGCAAAGCGTGGTCCCCGAGCAGGTCGCCCATGTGACGTCCGTGGGGGCGAGTGGCCTGCGCATTCAGACCGACAAGCTCACCGACGACGAGACCAACAGCGTCGCCCAGGCCCTCGCCGAGGCATACGACATCCCAGCTGCAGACGTGACCGCCTCCTTCATCGGACCCAGTTGGGGCGCCGACATCACGGCCCAGGCCGTGCGCGCCCTCGTCGTATTCCTCGCACTCGCCGTCATCATGATGGCGATGTACTTCCGCACCTGGAAGATGTCCATCGCCGCACTCCTGTCGCTCATCAACGTCCTGGTGATCACCGCCGGTGTCTACGCGGCAACCGGATTCGAGGTGACGCCCGGCGCGATCATCGGCTTCCTGACAATCCTCGGCTTCGCCCTTTATGACACTGTCGTGGTGTTCGACAAGGTCCGCGAGAACACCGCGGAACTCGGGCCAGAGTCCCGCCAGACCTTCGGAGAAGCGGTCAACCTGGCCGTCAACCAGACGCTGGTGCGTTCCATCAATACCGGTGTCGTCGCCGCGTTGCCGGTTGCCGCCATCCTGTTCATCGGATCGTTCGTGCTCGGCGCCGACACCCTGCGGGACATCTCGCTGGCACTGTTGGTCGGCATCATCCTGGGTACCACGTCGACCATCTTCATCGGTGCCCCGATCTATGCCCATTTGAGGGAGAACGAGCCGGAGATCAAGAAGCAGACCGCGCGCGCACTTGCGCTTCGCACTGCCAGCGCCGAGTAGGTCAGACCTCCACCCTTGCCACGGTATTCTGGAGTGAGCAAGCCGGAGGAGGGGATATGACAGAGGTCACGTCGCCAAGCCCGGTCGCCAGGCGGAGCCTGATTCCCCGGATCTTCTCCAGGGCTCAGCCGTCCGGCGGCATGGACATCCTGCTCAAGAAGGTCCGCGCGAACGACCCCAAGGCCGACCTCGACGTGATCGAGCGTGCATACGCGCGCGCAGAAGAGGCACACCGCGGACAGCTCCGCCGCAGCGGTGAACCGTACATCACCCACCCGGTTGCGGTGGCACAGATCCTTGCCGAACTCGGCATCGGCCCCAAGACGCTGGCCGCCGCGCTGCTGCACGACACCGTGGAAGACACCGACTACTCGCTCGACATGCTGCGCGACGAGTTCGGCGACGAGATCGCGATGCTGGTCGACGGCGTCACCAAGCTGGACAAACTTAAGTACGGAGACAGTGCGCAGTCGGAGACAGTGCGAAAGATGGTCGTCGCGATGTCCAAAGACATCCGCGTGCTGTTGATCAAGCTCGCAGACCGCCTTCACAATGCCCGCACCTGGGGCTTCGTCGACTCCGAGTCCGCGGCGCGCAAGGCTCGGGAGACCCTGGAGATCTATGCTCCGCTCGCGCACCGCCTCGGCATCCAGACCATCAAATGGGAGCTGGAAGACCTCTCATTCGCCGTGCTGCATCCCAAGCTGTACCTCGAGATCGAGAACCTGGTCAAGCAGCGCACCCCACAACGCGACGAGTTCCTCCAGCAGGTGATCGACGCTGTTCGTGAAGACCTGAAGGCCGCGAAGATCAAGGGCAAAGTGGCCGGTAGGCCCAAGCAGTACTACTCGATCTACCAGAAGATGGTGCTCCGCGGACGCGAGTTCGACGAAATTTACGACCTGGTGGGCATCCGGGTGCTGGTGGGCTCGGTTCGCGACTGCTATGCGGTGCTCGGGTCTATCCACGCCAGGTGGACGCCGATTCCCGGCCGGTTCAAGGACTACATCGCCACCCCGAAGTTCAATCTCTACCAGTCACTCCACACCTCCGTCATCGGGCCGAACGGCCGCGCCGTGGAGATCCAGATCCGCACCGAAGAGATGCACCGCCGTGCGGAGTTCGGCGTGGCGGCCCACTGGAAGTACAAGGAGCGGGTGAGCGGCAAGGGTGTCCTCAAGCCGCTGGGCAGTGACACCGACATGGCCTGGCTCGCCCATATCTCCGATTGGCAGGCCGAGACCTCGGATCCGGGGGAGTTCCTTGACTCGCTACGCTACGAGATCGGCGCCAAGGAGGTCTACGTCTTCACCCCGCAGGGCAAGGTGATCGGCCTTCCGGGCGGCGCGACACCTGTGGACTTCGCGTACGCGGTGCACACCGAGGTCGGCCATCGCACCATGGGGGCAAAGGTGAACGGGCGCCTCGTCCCGCTCGAAAGCCAACTCAGCAGCGGTGACGTCGTCGAGGTCTTCACCTCGAAGAACCCGGATGCCGGGCCGAGCCAGGGCTGGCTCACCTTCGTGAAGAGCACTCGGGCACGCAACAAGATCCGACAGTGGTTCACGAAGGAGCGCCGTGATGAGGCGGTGGAGCAGGGCAAGGACTCCATTGCCCGGGCCATGCGCAAGCAGAACCTCCCGCTGCAGAAGCTCATGGGCCAGGACTCGCTGAACGAGGTTGCCGCGCTCCTCCGTTACGAAGACGTCACCGCCCTGTACGCGGCCGTTGGCGAAGGCCATGTGTCCACCCAATCGGTACTGGAGAAGGTCGTTGCTTCGCTGCACTCGGAGAACGAGGACTCCGACATCCCCATCCCGGCCAAAGGCCGCCGCCGCCGCCAGAACGACAGCGGTTCCGGCGTGCTGGTCAAGGGAGCACCCGACATCCTGGTGAAGCTGGCCAAGTGCTGCACGCCGGTCCCCGGTGATGACATCGTCGGCTTCGTCACGCGCGGATCCGGCGTCTCCGTGCACCAGGCTTCGTGCATCAACGTGGCTGAGTTGATGAAGGAGCCCGAGCGGATCATCGAGGTCGAGTGGGCGCCAACGTCGACCAGCGTCTTCCTGGTTCAGATTCAGGTGGAAGCGCTCGATCGCTCCGGACTGCTCTCCGACATCACGCGCGTGTTGTCCGAGCACCACGTCAACATCCTCTCGGCGACCATCACCACGTCATCCGACCGCCTGGCGCTCAGCAAGTTCGTCTTCGAGATGGGAGACACCACCCACCTGGACAGGGTGCTCAACGCGGTGCGGAGAATCGACGCCGTCTACGACGTCTACCGCGTCAGCAACGGCTGATACCGAAGGCAACGCCAGGGACCGCAAGCGATCCAGTGTTCGCACCTTCCCCGGGAGATTACGGCGCCGATCCAGAAGGGTGACGCAATCCTCGACGGATGCCCCGGCCAGGCCGAGGAGCCGCAGCACCATCAATTGCAGGGGCACATCGAACCCGGAACTTGACCTGACCAGGTCGCAGGCGGTGCGCAGTGGTGAGGTCACGCGAACTCCGCCGAGCACAACGATCTCATTGTCATCGATCACGACCTCACGAACGACGAGCCTGCGGAGCGTGGACGGCTTTGCCCGGGCATCCGCTGCTGAACAGAACTGGTGCTCGCTGGGCGGTGAGTCCATCACACCGAACACCCACGCTGCGGACAGCCGTTCCACGATCACTCTTCCGGAGAGCTGCTGCGCAGCCGCCTGCGCACGATCGGCTGATTGCTCGGGAAGGTCGACTGGGCTGAAGCAGTCCGCAATGGCGAAGAGGTCGCCATCGAGCCTCGCGGCAGACAATTCCGCGATCGGCAGGTCGGCGGGGGAGAGCACGGCGGGCAGGCGAGGTGTCATGCACCCATGGTGGGCTGCCTCTGAGCGGCGAGAAGCTCCAGCCTGCGATTTGTGGGAAACCGGCTGCCGGTCGCGCCTGTGAGCAGGTGCCGGGTCAGGAGCCGATCGCTCCCAGCCAGGCCTTGCGTGCGTCAAGGGCTTCCTGGGCCTCTGCGATGCGCTTGGCGTCTCCACTCGCGCGGGCTGCGGCGAGTTCCTCCTCCAGCTTCGCTATTGCGTCGTGAAGCTGGCTGGCCAGCCCCTCCGAGCGCGCCTGACGCTCCGGATTGTTCTTCTGCCAATGCTCATCGTCAAGTTTGCGCACCGCGGTCTCGACCTTGCGCAGGCGGTCCTCGACCGACTTCACTTTGTCGCGCGGCACCTTGCCGACCTGGTCCCAGCGAGTCTGGATTGAAGCGAGCGCGTTCCGTGCCTTGGACCGGTCGGTCTCGGTCAGGAGCGGCTCGGCTTCGGCCAGCAGCGCGAGCTTCAGGTCCAGGTTGGCAGAGAACTCCTCGTTGTCCTTGGCGTCCACCTCCGACTTCGCCGAGTACAGGGCGTCACCGGCTGCCTTGAACTTGGCCCAGAGCGCGTCATCGAACTTCTTGCCGGCGCGCCCGGACGCCTTCCACGCCTCCAGAAGGGAGCGGTAGGCGGGGATTCCGGCAACACCCTGGGGGACGAGCGCCTCGGCTTTCTCGACCAGTTCCTGCTTCTGGTTGCGCGCCTGCTTGTGCGTGGCGTCGAGCTCAGCAAAGAACGCCTTGCGGTGCGTCTCGATCGTGGTGCGTGCGGCCCTGAACCGCTTCCACAGTTCATTGCCCTCCGCCTTCGGCAGCCGTGGGCCATCCTGCTGGTGTTTCTGCCAGCGGGCGAAAATGTCGTCCAATTCGGCGCTGACCGACTTCCACTGGGCTTTCGCCGGATCCCGTGCGGCGAGTTTCTCCGCTTCGACAACCAGCGCGGTGCGCTCCGCTACCGCTTCGTCGAGCGCCGCCTTGTTCTCGGCGAGCTGCTTCTCGGTGAGTTCGCCAACCGCGCCGCCGAGCGCATCCAGGCGGGCACGCAGCGATGCCAGGTCGCCAACAGCGTTCGCGGTTTCCAGCGTCTTGCGGAGGGCATCCACTGTTGAAGCGATGTCGGCGGCGGGCGTTCCACGCTTGATGCGCTGTTCGAGCAGGGTCACCTGTCCGGCAAGGTCGGTGTACTTCCGCTGGAAGTACGCCAATGCCTCTTCCGGCGTGCCGTCGGGGAATTGCCCGACCTCGCGTTCCACGTCGCCGTCGCGTACAAAGACGGTGCCGGTCGAATCGACGCGGCCCCATGATTCCTGGTTGTTCGTAGTCACAGTCTCACCTTGTTTACCGGAGCCGATTGCTGCTGATGGCCGGTGCCCAGCCTATTGCACCCGCCTATTCCACAATTCCTTATTCCACGCTGACGCCGGTGATCGTTGTCGAAACCACCGGTGCGCCATCGTGCGCCCCATCGGCCACGCCCTTGCTGGCGATCTGCTCGATGAGCTGGTCGAGCCCGGAGGTCACCTGCCCGATCACCGTGTAGCCGCCGGCAGCATCCGCCTGAATGGTGGTGTCCTCGTAGACGATGAAGAATTGGTGGCCGTTGCTGAAGGCATCGCCGCCGGCGCGCGCCATGGCGATCGTCCCGGCCGGGTACACGTTGTCGGCTGGCGCGTTCTCGATCGGGCCGTAGCTGTAGTCAGGGTCCCCTGAACCGGTACCGTCGATCGAGCCGCACTGGAGGACGAAGAAGCCGTTATCGGTGAGGCGGTGGCAGGTCTTGCCGGGGAAGTAACCGCTCTGCACGTCGCCAATGAAAGCGGAGACCGCCTGCGGTGCTGCTGCGCCGTCGAGCTGGATGCCCAGGGCGACGTCATTGAGAGTGAGTTCGCCGGTCCAGGTCCGCGCCTCGGCGAGAGACGGGTCGGGCACGGCCTCGGCATTCGAGCCCTCCTCGACCGGATCGACCGGATCAGCCGACTCGACCGGCGCAGGCTCAGGGGCCCCCGGGCCGGCGGTGAAGTACAGAACCTGGGTCACGGTGGCCAGGGTGATGACGAGGACGGCGATGACGACCCAGATGACGTTGTCCCGAACACGGCGGCGAACGGTGTGCGAGAACACCGCCTGCCTGGCGTTGTAGCGGCGGAGGCGGTCCCGTGCCGCACGTGCATCGCGTTCGGCTGTCTTGCTCGGTGCCACTTGTCCTCCGTCGATAGTGCGTGGTCGTCGATACTGCGTGGTCGATAGCGCCTGGCTGGCAGGGTGCCTGCTGCCCCCAAGAACTTTAGCCGACCTGACAACACGGGGGTGTCTGGCGGTGGCCGTAGCATTGAGCGCATGGTGGACGGGCAGCTTGGTTTACGCGGCGGCGCGACCCCACTCGCCGTTCGGATGCGCCCGCGCAGCCTCGACGAGGTCGCCGGACAGAAGCACCTGCTGGGTCCTGGCTCCCCGCTGGTGAGCCTGGCATCCGCCGATTCGGACACTCAGGGATCCGTCTCCGTGATCCTTTGGGGCCCGCCGGGAACGGGCAAGACGACCCTGGCGCAGGCCATCGCCCACAGCTCAGGGCGAAAGTTCGTCGAGCTGTCGGCTGTCAACGCGGGGGTCAAGGATGTACGGGAGGTCATGGAGGCGGCACTGTCGTCCCGCGACCTCTACGGGGTCTCCACCGTTCTCTTCCTGGACGAGATCCACCGGTTCTCGAAGGCGCAGCAGGACGCGCTTCTGCCTGGGGTGGAGAACGGGTGGGTGATCCTCGTCGCGGCGACAACCGAGAACCCGTCGTTCTCGGTGATCTCGCCGCTGCTGTCCCGTTCGCTGCTGTTGACGCTTCAGCAGTTGAGCGATGACGACCTCGGCATCCTGATCGACCGCGCCGTCTCCGACCCGCGGGGCCTCGACGGCAAGGTCGACCTCGATCCGAAGGCGCGTGCGGATGTGATCCGGCTGTCGTCCGGTGATGCGCGCCGGGCGTTGACGGCCCTCGAAGCCGCTGCAGCATCCGCCACCTCGGTCGCTGGTTCCGCCCGTCCAGTGATCACCGCAGAAACCGTCGCGCTGGCGGTCGACCGCGCCCTGTTGCGTTACGACCGCAATGGCGATGAGCACTACGACGTGATCAGCGCCTTCATCAAGTCGATCCGTGGCTCCGACGTGGACGCCGCGCTGCATTACCTGGCCAGGATGATCGAAGCGGGGGAGGACCCGCGGTTCATCGCCAGGCGCATCATCATCAGTGCATCGGAGGACATCGGCATGGCCGACCCGCAGGCGATGGTCATCGCCAGCGCCGCGGCCCAGGCCGTGCAGCTGATCGGCATGCCGGAAGGCCGGATACCCCTCGCCCAGGCAGTCGTCTACCTGGCGACAGCGCCGAAGTCGAACGCCTCCTACCTGGCGATCGGTGAAGCGATTGCGGATGTCCGGGCAGGCAACTTCGGACGCGTCCCCAAACCGCTGCGTGACGCCCACTACGCGGGGGCGAAGAAACTCGGCCACGGAAAGGGCTACATCTACCCGCACGATTCCGAGTTGGGTGTCGCGGAGCAACAGCATCTCCCGGACGAACTCCGGGACCGCCAGTACTACCGTCCGCAGGAGCGCGGGCATGAGCGGGAGATCTCAGCCCGGTGGGAGAAGCTGCGGCGAATCATCCGGGGCAAGTGATACTATTTACTCCGTCTAGAGCGGGAGTTGCGCACGGCTGCAGCAACTCCAATGCTCAAGGGCAGCGTTCCCAGGGGCATTGTGTTTCCCGGGAACCAGGTTCTTTAGCCGAACCGGCCCGCGACACCATCCCTCTTCTATTTTTCGCGGGTCGCATCCGCGTGCGCGAATCCCTGTCAGAAGACCGATGAAAGCATGTTGAAAGGAAACCGTGTCTACCAAGTCACGTACACGTAGCAAGACCCGCCTGTCGCGGGCACTGGGCATCCCGCTCACCCCGAAGGCCGCCAAGGGCTTCGAGAAGCGCCCGTATCCTCCGGGAGAGCACGGCCGCACCAAGCGCAAGACCGACAGTGACTACGCTGTCCGCCTGCGCGAGAAGCAGCGCCTGCGTGCCCAGTACGGCATCCGCGAAGCGCAGCTGAAGATCGTCTTCCAGGAGGCTCGTCGCGCCGAGGGCCTGACCGGTGAGAACCTGGTCGAGCTGCTCGAGATGCGCCTCGACGCCATCCTGGTCCGCGCCGCCATCGCCCGGACCACCGCGCAGGCCCGCCAGATGATCGTGCACCGTCACATCATCGTCGACGGCCAGCGTGTCGACCGCCCGTCGTTCCGTGTCAAGCCCGGCCAGTTGGTCGCGGTCCACGCCCGCAGCGAGGGCATGGAGCCGTTCCAGGTTGCGGCAGCCGGCGGTCACGTCGACCTCCTGCCCAAGACCCCGAGCTACCTCGAGGTTGAGCTCGACAAGCTGCAGGTGCGCCTCGCGCGTCGCCCGAAGCGCGCCGAGGTCCCGGTGACCTGTGAAGTGCAGCTCGTCGTCGAGTACTACGCAGCCCGCTAGGGTTTCGCAACACTTGAGCCGAAAGCGGGTCACCGGATGGTGGCCCGCTTTTCGCGTCCCCGGGCGGCGCATCTCCGCCCGCTTCGGGCGAGTAGCGCTCGGCAAGTAAGCTTTCAGCATCCACCAGACCAATGAGGAGCACGTTCATGAAGAACCTACTGTTGCTGATTCTCGGTGCCGGGATCGGCTTCGTCGCCGCCCACCAGATCAACAAGACTCCGGAGGGCCGGCAATTCTTCGAGGATGTCGACTCGGTTGCCCGCGAATTCACCGGGGCCGTTATCGACGGCTACAAGTCCCGCGAGGCTGAGCTGCGTGCAGCGGTGGCCGAGGCGGAGGAGACCATCGCCGACCTCTCCAAGCGCGTGCAGGACTGACCGCTTCTCCCGCAACCAACCGATCATTGCGACCGGGCGCTGCCCGGTCCACCACTACAGGACTCCATGCAAACCGCTGAAATTCGTCAACGCTGGCTCGACTTCTTCGCTGGGCGGGGCCATACCGTCGTCCCCTCAGCCTCGTTGGTGAGCGACGACCCGACGCTGCTGTTCACGATCGCCGGCATGGTTCCCTTCATCCCGTACCTTTCCGGTCTCATCCCGGCTCCGTACCCGCGCGCCACCAGCGTGCAGAAGTGCATCCGCACCCTCGACATCGAGGAGGTCGGCAAGACCACCAGGCACGGCACGTTCTTCCAGATGAACGGCAACTTCTCCTTCGGCGACTACTTCAAGGAGCAGGCCATCGCTTACGCCTGGGAGCTGCTCACCTCGAGCGAGGCCGACGGCGGTTACGGCTTCGCGGAGAAGGACCTCTGGGTCACCGTCTACGAGGATGACGACGAGGCGGCAGCGCTCTGGAAGAAGATAGCCGGGCTGCCGGATGAGCGGATCCAGCGGCTCGGCGCTGCGGACAACTACTGGCACACCGGCCAGTCCGGCCCCGGTGGCCCCTGCTCGGAGATCTATTTCGATCGTGGCCCCCAGTACGGTCCGGACGGCGGCCCCGCAGTGGACGACACCCGGTACCTGGAGATCTGGAACCTGGTGTTCATGCAGTACCTGCTCGACGACGTGAAGAGCAAGACCGACTTCCGTGTCGTGCGCGAACTCCCGAAGAAGAACATCGACACCGGTATGGGCCTCGAACGGGTCGCGTTCGTCAAGCAGGGAGTCGACAATCTTTACGAGATAGACCAGGTGCGCCCCGTCCTGGACCGTGCCGCTGAACTCTCCGGCCGCAAGTACGGTGCAGACCACGGCGACGACGTGCGGATGCGTGTGGTTGCCGACCATGTGCGATCCGCCCTGATGCTGATGGCTGACGGCGTGAGGCCGTCCAATGAGGGCCGTGGCTACATCCTGCGCCGGCTGCTCCGCCGCAGCGTCCGTGCGATGCGGCTGCTGGGCGTTGACGAGCCTGTTTTCGCCGAACTGTTCCCCGCATCCCGGGACGCCATGAAATCGTCGTACCCGGAAGTCGGTCACGACTATGGCCGGATCTCCCGCCTCGCCTATGCCGAGGAAGAGACGTTCCTGGCGACGCTCGCCACCGGGACGACGATCCTGGATGTCGCGGTGGCGGACACGAAGAAGGCCGGAGCGGCTGAACTGGCCGGAGACACGGCGTTCCTGCTGCACGACACTTTCGGCTTCCCGATCGACCTCACGCTGGAAATGGCGGAGGAGGCCGGTCTGACCGTCGACCGCGGCGCCTTCGACACGCTCATGCAGGAGCAGCGAACCAAGGCGAAGCTCGACGCCAAGTCGAAGAAGACGCTGCTCGCCGACCTCTCGGTGTATGGCGAGTTCCGCGCCAAGGGTGAGACCGTTTTCACCGGGTACGAGTACCTGCAGACCGAGAGCCGCGTTCTCGGCCTCATCGTCGACGGACTATCGGTGGATCGTGCAGCTGCCGGCGACATCGCCGAGGTGATCCTCGCTGAGACCTCGCTCTACGCGGAATCCGGTGGCCAGGAGGCGGATGCCGGCACGATCGTCGGCCCCGGCTTCGACCTCGAGGTACTCGACGTGCAACGACCGGTCAAGGGTCTGGTGAGCCATCGGGTTCAGGTGACCAGCGGTGAGGTCGCGGTTGGTGACCAAGCAACAACGGTGGTCGACCCGGAGTGGCGTCGCGGGGCAACCCAGGCGCACTCGGCTACGCACCTGATCCACGCGGCTTTGCGTGAAGTGCTGGGGCCGGATGCCCACCAGTCCGGTTCGTACAACAAGGCCGGCTTCATGCGGCTCGACTTCAGCTGGAACCAGGCGTTGTCGCCTGCCACCCGCAGCGAGATCGAGGAGATCACCAACAACGCGATCCGGCAGAACCTCGAGGTCGAGACGCGCATCATGCCGCTGGATGAGGCCAAGGCCCTCGGCGCCATGGCGTTGTTCGGGGAGAAGTACGGCACGACGGTCCGGGTCGTCGACATCGGCGGTCCGTGGTCACGGGAACTGTGTGCCGGCACGCACGTCTCGCGCAGTGCGGAAGTCGGCCTGGTCAACCTGGTGAGCGAATCATCCGTCGGCTCAGCGAACAGACGGGTTGAGGCGCTCGTCGGCATGGACGCCTTCCGCGATCTCGCGACCGAGCGGGCGATCGTGTCCCAGCTGACCGCAAATCTGAAGACGCCGCGGGAACAACTCTCGGAGAGGATCGCCGACCTGATGGCGAGCCTGAAGACCGCGGAGAAGAAGATCGCCGAATACGAGTCTGCCGCGCTTTCCGAGCGCGTACCGGCGCTCGTGCAGGGTGCCCAGCGGATGGGCGAGCTCACGGTTGTGACGGAGGACGTCGGCATCCTGAACTCCTCAGATGACCTGCGGTCGCTCGTCACCGCCGTGCGGGGCAGGCTGCCAGAAGCGGGCGTTGTCGCCCTGGCCGCGAGCATCGACGGCAAGCCCGCGGTGATCGTAGGAGCAAACGAGCCGGCCCGAAACCGGGGCGCCAAGGCGGGCCAATTGGCCAAGACGGCTGCCGGCATCCTGGGCGGTGGTGGCGGCGGCAAGGACGACCTTGCGCAGGGCGGCGGGTCACGGCTTGACGCCATTCCGGAAGCGCTGACGGCCATCCGCGACGCACTGAGGGGCTGAGGTGCTCCGACCCGGAGTGCGCATCGGAGTCGACGTCGGCAAGGCACGCATCGGCGTAGCGCGCTGCGACCCCCACGCGATGTTGGCAACCCCGGTCGTGACGGTGTCCCGAGGCGAGGGTGACCTGGCGGCGATAGCCGGACTGGCTGCCGAGCTGGAGGCGATGGAGGTGGTCGTGGGCCTTCCGCTGTCGCTGTCCGGCGCCAGGACGGCGTCGACGGATGATGCGGTCGGCTTCGCGGCCCAACTGGCGGCCAGGGTGGAAGTTCCGGTAAGACTTGTTGACGAGAGATTGTCGACGGTGACCGCCCAGCAGGCTTTGCGCGCCTCCGGACGCAACTCCAGGAGTTCGCGCCCAGTGATTGATCAGGTCGCCGCAGTGATAATTTTGCAGCATGCCCTCGACTTCGAGCGCTCGGCGGGAAGTCCCCCCGGAGAGCTCGCTGACCCGGACGAAGGATCATAAGCGTGGCGCCAGATTCGAACGGACCCGGTGACAACTGGGACGACATCTTCACAGCCGACCCCTCGCCCAGCCAGCAGCCGCCCAGCCAGCAGCCGACTGACCAGCAGCCGACTGACCAGCCGCCGGTTCCTGCGGGGACGGAGCAGCCCCAGAGCCGCCGGCAATTGCGGGAAGCAGAAGGCCGCAGGGCACCGGAAGCACCGCCGAGTCAGCCGGCTGCGCGGCCGGATCGACCCGCCGCGAAGCCGCGTCGAGGATCGGGCGGGCGCGATGGCAGGGGTGCCCCGAAGAAAAGACGAGGCAGGGGCTGGATAATCGCGCTCAGCATCGTCGTGGTGCTGCTCGGCGGTACCGCAGTGGCGACATCCTGGGCCTGGGCCAACTACGAAGACCAGATCCGTAAAGTCATGGGCTGGGAACTGCCGATCGATTATGAGGGCCCTGGCCACGGCGAGGCGACCGTGGTGATCAAGAGCGGCGACGGTGGACAAGAGATCTCGGCAGCGCTCACAGAGGCGGGCGTGACGCGTACCAGCGAGGCGTTCTACACGTTGCTGCTGGCACAGGACCCCCAAGTGGTGTTCTTCCCCGGGCACTACCAGCTCAAGCAGGAGATGAGCGCCAAAGCCGCGCTGGCAGCCCTTCAGGACCCGGCCAACAAGATCGAGGCATCCGTTCTCATCAAGGAAGGCTGGAGTGTCGACCAGACGATCGACGCGCTGATTGAGGGGACCGGGCTGGCGCGCGAAGACTACGAGGCTGCAGTGGCAGACCCCGCTGCCTACGGTGTTCCGGCCGAGGCGCCGAGCCTCGAAGGCTACCTCTTCCCCGCCCGCTACACCTTCGACCCCGGAGTGGATACGGCCAGCGTCATCAACACGCTGGTCGCGCGCACCTTCCAGTCCCTGGACGCGGCCGGTGTTGCGGCGGAAGACCGCCACCGCGTACTGACCATCGCATCGTTGATCCAGCGAGAAGCCGGCTCCAACCCGGACGACTTCTACAAGGTGTCGCGAGTCATCCAGAACCGCGTCGACCAGGGCATGCTGCTCCAATTCGATTCCACCTCGCACTACGGCTACGCCTGGAAGCACGGCGAGAGGCTGGAGAGTTCCGTCTTCACGTCGAAGGAAGAACTCGCGGATGACAACCCGTACAACACCTACAAGCATTCTGGGCTGCCTATCGGGCCGATCGGGGCTGCCGGTGATCAGGCGATCGAAGCAGCGATGAACCCAGTCGCTGGAGACTGGCTGTACTTCGTCACCGTGAACCTGGAGACCGGGGAGACCAAATTCACCAACACGAATGCCCAACACAATGCGGCCGTCGAGGAACTGCGCAAGTGGTGCCGCGAGACCCAGAGCCCGAACTGCGACTAGGCCCGTGAGTATCCAAACTGGTTTCAGCGGGACGCCGAGGCAGCTCGCGGTACTGGGCAGCCCCATCACCCATTCACTGTCTCCGCGGCTGCAATCGGCCGCTTACGACACGCTCGGGCTTCCCTGGGAGTATCAGGCGATCGAGCTGACCGGCGACCGGCTGGCCGAGTTCCTGGACACCCGTGACCAGCAATGGCGGGGCGTCTCGCTGACAATGCCGCTGAAACGCGAGGTGATCCCGCTTCTCGACACCCTCGACGAGGTCGCTGAGTTGACCGGCGTGGTGAACACCGTTCTTCTCGACGGTGGGACCCGTCGCGGGTTCAACACCGACGTAGCCGGCATGACCAGGGCCTTCACAGCGAGTGGCGTCAACCGGCTGGATAATGTCGTGATCCTGGGCGGCGGTGCGACGGCTGCGTCCGCCCTGGTTGCGGCGGCCCGGCTGGGTGCCGCATCCGCCCGGTTCTGGCTTCGCACCCCGTCGAAGGCGACGGCGCTCGAACACCTGGCAGCCGAGCTGGACATGGACGTGCAGTTGTGGTCGTTCTCCGACGTCACGGCTGATGTCGGGCATCCGGATGCTGTGGTCAGCACCATCCCGAACGGTGCAGTGGTCAACGTGATGTTTCCCGAGGACGTTCGGCGCGGATCGGTCCTGTTCGATGTCGCCTACGACCCGTGGCCCACCACGCTGGCGCAGACCTGGACCAGCGTCTCCGCCCCGGTCATTTCGGGCGCCGAGTTGCTGATCGAGCAGGCACTCGTCCAGGTGCGCATCTTCGTCACCGGAGACCCGGAAACCGAACTGCCTGACGAGCAGAAGGTGCTGGGGGCCATGCGAGCCAGCATGTGGCCGCTCGCGCAGGATTGAGCCTCATCGCGCCTGTGGGAGGATTCATACATGCTTCGTTGGTTAACCGCAGGTGAGTCGCACGGCCCGGAATTGGTGGCCATCCTCGAGGGGCTCCCTGCCGGCGTTCCGGTATCCATTGACGACATCAGGGCCGACCTCGCCCGCCGCAAGCTCGGCTACGGCCGCGGCGCTCGGATGAAGTTCGAGGAAGACGAACTCACTATCTCCGGAGGGGTGCGCTTCGGGGCGACCATGGGCAGCCCGATCGCCCTTCGCATCGGCAACACCGAGTGGCCACGCTGGGTCGATGTCATGAGCGCGTCCCCGGTCGACCCCGAAACGCTGCCCAAGGGGCGCGGAGCGGCGCTTACCAGGCCTCGCCCCGGCCACGCCGACCTGGTCGGCATGCAGAAGTACGGGTTCGATGAGGCGCGCAACGTCCTGGAGCGTGCGAGCGCCCGGGAGACAGCGGCACGAGTCGCCCTGGGGGCTGTGGCGCGCCAGTTCCTGATCCAGTTGGGCATCCGCCTGGTCAGTCACACCCTGGCAATCGGTACCGTGCGGGTCCCGGAAGGCGCCCGCCTGCCCACCGCAGCCGACGTCACGGCCCTCGACGCCAACGCGGTGCGCTGCTTCGATGCGGCCACGACGACGGCCATGGTTGCCGAAATCGATCAGGCGCACGACGACGGCGACACCCTCGGTGGGGTCGTGGAGGTGCTTGCCTACGGCCTGCCGCCCGGCCTCGGTTCGTACACCCACTGGGACCGACGGCTCGATTCTCAGCTGGCAGCGGCGCTCATGGGCATCCAGGCAATCAAGGGCGTCGAGGTGGGGGACGGGTTCCTCACCACGACCAGGCGCGGCTCAGAGGCGCACGATGAACTCTTCCAGAGCGAAGGGGGGATCATGCGGTCAACGGACAAGGCGGGTGGCACCGAGGGCGGTATGAGCACAGGCACCGTGCTTCGGGTGCGCGCAGGCATGAAGCCGATCGCGACGGTTCCGCGTGCCTTGCGCACCGTTGACGTGGCAACCGGAACGGCGGCGGAGGCTCACCACCAGCGGTCAGACGTCTGCGCTGTTCCTGCAGCCGGCGTTGTGGCAGAGGCCATGGTGGCGCTCGTGTTGGCCAACGCGGTGCTGGAAAAATTCGGCGGAGACTCCGTTGCCGAGACGGCACGCAACCTCGACGGGTACCTGGCAGCCATCCCGGATGCCGTGAAGACGACCGGTTCTACCGGCCCGTTCGCGTAACCGCGCCATGTCGCCCCGTCCCGTTGTCGTACTGATCGGCCCGCCGGCAGCCGGAAAATCGCGTATTGGCCGGACAATCGCCAAATACCTGCAGCTAGGGTTCGTTGACACCGATAGCGCGATCGTGGCCGAACATGGACCGATCGCCGGCATTTTCGAGACCAGCGGCGAGGCGGCGTTCCGCCGGATCGAGCGGGCAGTGGTCGCCCGGTCGCTGGAGACGGACGGCGTCGTGTCGCTGGGCGGCGGGGCCGTGATGGACGAAGGAACGCAACAGGCATTGCGCTCCCACCGGGTCGCCCTGCTCATGGTCACTGCGGAGGCTGCAGCGCTGCGAATCGGCGGTCAGAGCGCTCGTCCGTTGCTCGCTGCCGACATCACCGAGGATCGGCTGGCTGCCTGGAAACGCCTCGTCGACTCACGGCGCAGTATCTACGAAGCGCTGGCGAACAAAACCTGGGACACATCGGCGAGGCCCATCACGGCGATCGCCCACGAGGTCGCGGAGTGGGCGAACGCGGACATGCAAACACACGTATGACGAACGCAAAGATTACAGGGGCCGAGATGACAGGGATGACAGACCGATGACGAAAACCATCACCGTGGCGGGAACGACGGCCGGGGGAGCGCAAGACTACGACGTGCTGATCGGCCGTGGCATCCTGTCCCAGCTCGCCGAATTGATCGGGCCGGATGCTCGAAAGGCCCTGATCGTCCACCCACCAACGCTCGCTGCGCGTGCCGCCGAAGTGCGGGAGTCGCTGAACGAACACTACGAGGCACTCCTCGCCGAGATCCCAGATGCTGAGGCGGGGAAGCGAATCGAAGTCGCCTCCTTCTGCTGGCAGGTGCTGGGGCAGTCCGACTTCACCAGGTCGGATGTGATCATCGGCCTCGGCGGCGGCGCGACCACTGACCTTGCGGGGTTCGTCGCTGCCACCTGGCTTCGTGGCATCCGGGTCATTCAGGTGCCCACAACGCCGCTCGGCATGGTTGACGCCGCCATTGGGGGGAAAACCGGCATCAACACCAATGAGGGGAAGAACCTGGTCGGAGCCTTCCACGCGCCGGTGGGCGTACTCGTCGACCTCGACACGCTCGACGGGATCAGCCGGATGGAGATTCTGGCCGGCTTCGGCGAGATCGCCAAGTGCGGCTTCATCGCTGAGCCCGAAATCCTGGACCTGATCGAGCGGGATGTCGACACGGTGACCGACGCCAACAGCGACGAGTTCCTCAGGGTGATCGAATTGTCGATCGGCGTGAAGGCGAAAGTGGTCAGTGAGGATTTCCGGGACCACGGCGCCCGTGAAATCCTGAATTACGGTCACACTCTCGGCCATGCCATCGAATATTCCGAGCGCTACCAGTGGCGCCACGGTGCAGCGGTCGCGGTGGGCATGATGTACGCCGCGGAGCTGGCTCGGCTGACCGGGCGGCTGTCCGACGAGGTCGTTGACCGGCATCGGAGCATCCTGGAGTCCCTCCAGCTGCCGACCACCTACCCGGTTGGCCGGTGGAACACGCTCCTCAGCGTCATGAAGCGCGACAAGAAGGCCAGGGGAGACCTGCTCCGGTTCATCGTGCTGGACGACCTCGCGAAGCCGACAGTGCTGGCGGGGCCCGACCAGAGCCTCCTCTTCGCGGCCTACCAGGAGATCGGCGTCTGAGCGCCCGCGCCCACTCCGTCGTCTTCTCCTCCACAACCCGCTCGCTTCCCTTTATCCACAGCAAATCTGTGGAGAAGAAGTACTCACATTCGCTAGAATAAACCTTCGAATGTGAGAGAATAGTGGCATGTCCCAGTTCACCGATTCCCTCAGCGTCATCGCGGCGGCCGCCGCCTTGCTGCCGCGGGATTCGGCGACCCTGGCCGGCCTGCCCGAAGAGGAACTGTTGGCCATCCCGGCCCTGTTCGCGAACATCACCCGGCAACTGGAGCCCTCCCTCGCCGCCACCGCCGGGGAGATCGCCCGCCGTTCCTCCTACGACTTGGGCTACCAGGGTTTGGCGCAGAAGGGTGGGTTTCGCACTCCGGAGAAACTGGTGCAGCATTTGACCGGGTCTACCTCCCGGGAGGCGGCGAAGCTGGTGCGCACCGGGGGGATCATCCACGAAGCCGAACTGATCACCGAAGCCGAACGCACCGGCGAAGTGTCCCCGGAGTTGACCCAACCGTGGTTGGCCCCGGTGGGCCGGGCGGTGGCCGCGGGGGTGTTGTCGATGGAGGCGGGCGAGGCGATCCGGGTCGGCCTGGGGGTCCCGACGGAGGACATCACCGCCGAGCTGCTGGCTGAGGCCGCCGCCCAACTCGTTGAATTTGCCAGCCCCAGCGGTCTCGACTCGGCCGACCCGGATGCCCGGGTAGCGGATTCGTTGAATGCCGACCAGTTGCTGGATCGGGCGAGGAGCTTGCGGGATGAACTGGATGAGGCGGGCATCGCCGACCGGGAACGCGCCCGCCACCAGGCCCGATCCTTCAAACGGTACCGGCGCGGTGATGGGATGACCGTCTACACGATGCTGGCCGATCCGGAGAACGCCGCCTACCTCGACTCCATCTACGATTCCCTGACCTCGCCCCGCCGGGGCGGTCCCCGGATGGTGGATGTCACCGCGAAAGCCCACGATGAGGCGATCGAGGCCGACCCGCGCAGCATCGAACAACTCTCCTTCGACGGGTTCATGGCCGTGCTGCGGATCGGGGCCGACACCGACACGAAAACCGCCACCTGCAGTGTGCTCGGCGCCCGGCGTCCCGCCGTCCGAGTCCTGGTCACCAAGGACACCCTGGATGCCGGCACCGGGCATGGCCGGATCGAAGGCCAGACCGCCCCGGTATCGATCGAAACGGTCGAGAGGCGCCTGTGTGAGTCCGGGATGGTGCCGGTCACCTTCGACCGGGACGGCCAATGCATCGATTTGGGGCGGGAACAACGCCTCTACAGTGCCCTGCAACGCATCGGCCTCGCCGCCCGCGACGGCGGCTGCCGGTGGCCCGGCTGCACCAGCCCCGCCACCTGGAGTGAAGCCCACCACATCCACCACTGGAAACGCGACCACGGCACAACCGATCTGGCTGACGGGATTCTGCTCTGCCGGCACCACCACATGCTCCTGCACAACAACCACTGGGAGATCACCCGCACCGGCGCCACCTACTGGTTACACCCACCCGCCAATATCGACCCCACCCGCACCCCCCGGCTGATGCCGCACAAATCCGCCACCCTCGCCGACCTCCAACGAGAACAACAAGAACGGCAAGACCGAGACGGGCGAGAACGAGAACGCATCCCGCTCACCGGGTAGAACTCTGCCCCACAACGCGCGGGCCTCGACAGGCTCAACAGGTTTCGACGAGCTCAACCAGCGGGGCGCAGGTTTCGACACTTCGACGAGCTCAGTACACCGCAAGCTAGACCAGCGGGGGCGGAGCGCACGCTCACCAAACCGGAGAACCCGCCCACAGCATGCTCGATAGGCTTGCCCCATGACTAGAGTGCTGGTGCTGAACGGCCCGAACCTCAACAGGTTGGGCACCAGGGAGCCGGATGTCTACGGCACAGCCAACCTGGACGACCTGCGTGCCAGCCTGGCCGAAGTTACCGGCACGGAGATCGACCTGCGGCAGACCAACGATGAGGCCGAACTCATCGGCTGGCTGCACGAAGCCGTCGACACCCGCGCCGCAGTGATCCTGAATCCGGCAGCATTCACGCACTACTCCTACGCCCTGCGGGACGCCGCTGCGATGGTGACCGGTGCTGGACTCCTGCTGGTGGAGGTGCACATATCCAACCCGCACGCCCGTGAAGAGTTCCGCCACACCAGTGTCATCTCAGGTGTTGCAACCGGCGTCATCGTCGGCCTCGGCTTCGACTCCTACCTCCTCGCCCTCGACTACATTCGGCGCACGGCCGCCTAACCGGTAAACTTTCCCTTCGGCGCACTCGCCGCAGCTCATCCCCAATCGAACGGATCAATTGACGCATGGCTTCTACCGCTGACATCAAGAACGGTGTGGTTCTCAACATGGACGGCGGACTGTGGACCGTTATCGAGTTCCAGCACGTCAAGCCGGGCAAAGGCGGTGCGTTCGTTCGCACCAAGGTGAAGAACGTGCGCACCGGCAAGACCGTCGACCGCACCTTCAACGCCGGTGCGAAGATCGAGACCGAGACAGTTGACCGGAGCGACTTCCAGTACCTGTACAAGGACGGGGACAGCTTCGTCTTCATGAACACCGACAACTACGACCAGATCACGCTGAGCGACGTACAGGTCGGCGATGCGCCCAACTTCATGCTCGAAAACCAGAACGTGACGATCGCGCTGCACAATGGCGACCCGCTCTACGTGGAGCTTCCGGCATCCGTCGTCCTGGAGATCACCTACACCGAGCCCGGCCTGCAGGGCGACCGTTCGACCGGCGGTACCAAGCCGGCCACCGTCGAGACCGGCTACCAGATCCAGGTGCCGCTCTTCCTCGACCAGGGCACCAAGGTCAAGGTCGACACCCGCACCGGTGACTACCTGGGACGCGTAAACGACTAGTGAGCGCCCGCACTAAAGCGCGCAAGCGCGCCGTCGACCTGCTCTACGGGGCAGACCTCCGCGAAATCTCACTGAACGAGGCAATCGCCGTCGAATCGGCCAGAGCCGAAGGGCAGCCTGACCGTGAAGCCTCCTGGCGTTACGCCAGAGAGATCGTGGTCGGAATCACCGAACACGGCGATGAGATCGATGAACTCATCGAGACCTACGCCCAAGGCTGGACGATCGACCGGATGCCCACCCTCGACCGGGCGATCGTGCGAATCGGCATCTGGGAGATTATGTTCAACGATGAGGTGCCGGACTCAGTCGCGGTCTCCGAAGCCGTGAAACTGGCGTCAGAGCTCAGCACCGACGACTCAGCCGGCTTCGTGAACGGTCTCCTGGGACGCATCACCCAGCTTCGCTCGTAGGGCCAGTGTTTCGTCGCGTTACGCGCCTGCGTTTCGCACTGTTACAACCGGCGTAGGCGGCCGGCCAGGCGGCTCATAGTCTCCTGCTGTGACCTCAACTACAGCGACCCCGGCACGTACCGCGGCCCGCGCTTCCGCCATCACCGTCCAGCGCGTCGGCAGGGTTTTCGACGGCGACCGATCGGTGCTCAGCGGCATCGACCTGACCATCGACGCCGGCGAGATCGTGGCGCTCCTCGGTGCCTCCGGCTGCGGAAAATCCACACTTCTGCGGCTCATCTCTGGGCTGGACGCGCCAACCGTCGGCCACGTCGCGATCGATGGCACGCCGGTCGACGGGATCGACCTGCGCTGCGCAGTCGGTTTTCAGGAGCCGCGGCTGCTGCCGTGGCGAACCATCGCCCATAACGTCGAACTCGGCCTCCCCAACGGAACGCGCCGCGCCGGCGGTGCACGAAGGGTCGCCGGGCTGCTCGAGCTCGTCGGGCTGGGCGCGGCGAGCGGCCTCCGCCCACGCCAGGTCTCCGGCGGCATGGCCCAGCGGGTCTCCCTCGCCAGGGCGCTCGCGCGGGAACCCGGCGTGCTGGTTCTCGATGAACCGTTCGGGGCGCTGGATGCGCTGACCCGGCTCCAGATGCAGGACCTCCTTCTCGACATCCACGCAGCGGAGCCCACCACGATCGTGCTCGTCACCCACGACGTCGAAGAAGCGCTTTACCTGGCCGACCGGGTCGTGCTGCTCGGGGAGGATCCCCGCACACCGGGGTCTGGTTCCGGCATCCGCTCGATTATCGACGTGCCTGGCGCGCGCCCGCGAGACCGCGGGGATGCGCACCTTGCTCACCTCCGCGCCGAGCTGCTTGGCGGCCTCGGCGTACCCACCCATCGCAGCACCACATCGAGTTAAGGAAACGCAGCATGAGAACCAAGACACCCCTGGCCACAGCGGCCATTGCCGCCGCAACCATTCTGGCGCTCAGCGGATGCGTCGCAGGCGAAGGCTCAGCGGCTCTGGGAGACGAAGAAACCAGCGGGAAGTGGTCATCCGACACTCTCAATATCGACTTCGCCACCTACAACCCGCTCAGCCTGGTCATCAAGGAGCGGGGCTGGCTGGAGGAAGAGCTGGACGGCGTCACCGTTACCTGGCTGCAATCGGCCGGCTCGAACAAGGCGAACGAGGCGTTGCGGGCAGGCGCGGTCGATGTTGGGTCCACCGCTGGTTCTGCCGCACTACTGGCGCGGTCGAACGGCTCGCCCATCCAGGTGATCGACATCTACTCTCAACCGGAGTGGGCAGCGATCGTGGTGCCGGAAGGGTCACCGATCGAGTCTGTCGACGACCTGCGAGGCAAGAACATCGCTGCCACCAAGGGCACGGACCCGTACTTCTTCCTGCTCCAGACACTCGAAGAGGCGGGCATCGGGCTGGATGAGGTCACCATCCAGAACCTTCAGCACGCCGACGGGGGAGCAGCACTCCTCTCCGGCGCCGTTGATGCCTGGTCCGGACTGGATCCGATCATGGCGACCGCAGAAGTCGACTCCGGTGCCAAGCTCATCTACCGGAACATCGACTTCAACACCTACGGCTTCCTGAACGCCACGGAGAGCTTCCTGACTGCGTCGCCGGATATCGCCCAGGTGGTTGTCAACGCTTACGAGAAGGCGCGGGAGTGGGCAGCGCAGAATCCGGAGGAGACGGCACAGGTCCTTGCCGACTACTCGGGAGTCACGATCGAGGTCGCCAGGAAAGTGCTCCTGGAGCGCACGAACCTCGACGTCGGAGCGCCGGGTGAGAAGCAGCGCGACGTGCTCGAGATCGTTGGGCCGATCTTCGTGGAGTCCGGTGACGTCGCGAACCAGGCGTTGATCGACGACGCCCTGGACGCGTTGTTCAACGACGGCTTCTTCGCGAAGGCCGACCCGGCCAGGATCGGTTAGCCCATGAGTACCACGACGGATGAACGGCCGGTCCGACTCGAGGATCGAACCCTGCACCACTATGCGTCGGGCTACGGGTATTCGGCCGCTGGCACCGCAGCGGACCCGCTCCCGGCCAAGCAACCGGCGACCCGCCGTGGCGGCAGGGGCTGGGTGATCGGAGGAGGGCTGCTGCTTCCGCTGGCGCTGCTCGGTATCTGGATCCTCATTGCCCATTACGCCTGGGTGCCGGCCTTCCGCCTTCCAGCACCGACCACAGTCTGGCTGGCAGCGACCGACCTTCTCGATCGGGGCCAGCTGGGCATCCACATCGCCATCTCCACCCAGCGCGTGCTGATCGGCTTTGTCCTCGGCGCGGTCGCCGGGCTCGTTCTCGGGTCGGTGGTGGGGCTGTCACGACGGGGCCGCATCCTGCTCGCGCCGACCATTGGCGCGTTCAGGGCGGTGCCATCCCTGGCCTGGGTCCCGTTACTCGTGCTCTACATCGGCATCAATGAAGACTCGAAAGTGACGCTGATCGCGATCGGCGCTCTCTTCCCGGTCTACACGACGGTTGCCGGCGCGCTCAGGCACGTCGATCCGCACCTGGTGGAACTCGGTCAGGCTTACGGGCTGGGGCGGGTCGAGCTGCTCCGCCAGGTGCAGCTCCCCGCTGTGGTGCCGAGCATCGTCTCCGGGCTTCGGCTCGCACTCGCGCAGGCGTGGTTGTTCCTGGTGGCTGCTGAGCTGATTGCGTCCTCGATGGGCCTCGGCTTCCTGCTGGTGGACTCGCAGAACAATGGACGGGTCGATCGCCTGTTCCTGACGATCATCCTGCTCGGGATTCTCGGAAAGACGACGGATGCCCTCATCGGGCTTCTCGAGAAGTACCTGCTGAAGCGCTGGGGGTAGGTTCCGACAGCGGTATGCTTGTCGAAACAGACATCCTTTAAGTTCCGTCCTGTGAGGCGGGGAAGGAGGTCAGGTTGCCCACGCGTATAGTGCTGCAGCAAGCTGATATCTCTCGAGCGTTGACTCGGATCTCCCACGAGATTCTGGAGTCCAATCGGGGCCCCTCCGGGTTGGTGCTGCTGGGTATTCCCACTCGCGGAGTGCACCTGGCCAGGCGCCTGGCCGACCAGTTGGCGCAGTTCTCCGGAGACGACGTGCCCGCCGGTTCGCTGGATGTCACCATGTACCGCGACGACCTCTCGCGCGGCAGGACCCGCACCCCAGCTCCTACCCAGCTCCCGCCCGGCGGCATCGACGGTGCGACGGTTGTTCTGGTCGATGACGTGCTCTACTCGGGCCGCACGATCAGGGCGGCACTGGACGCCCTCGGTGATGTCGGTCGGCCGAAGGCGGTCAGGCTCGCGGTGCTCATCGATCGTGGGCACCGAGAGCTCCCAATCCGCCCGGACTTCGTCGGCAAGAACCTGCCGTCGTCCCACGAGGAGCGGGTGAACGTGCGCCTGGTCGAGGTGGACGGTGAAGACTCGATCACCATCGACAACTTCGAGGGACGCGCATGAGGCACCTGCTGAGCACCAGGGACCTGAGCCGCGACGAGGCGATCGCCATCCTCGATGTCGCAGAGGACATGGCGGATGTCTCGGGCCGGGAGATCAAGAAACTCCCGGCGCTGCGCGGCAAGACCGTGGTCAACCTCTTCTTCGAGGATTCCACCCGTACCCGCATCTCCTTCGAGGCTGCGGCGAAGCGGCTCAGCGCTGACGTCATCAACTTCAGCGCGAAGGGTTCGAGTGTCTCCAAGGGGGAGAGCCTGAAGGACACGGCGCAGACCCTTGCGGCAATGGGCGCGGATGCCGTCGTGGTGCGGCACAACGCGTCCGGAGCCCCCCGGGTGCTGGCCGATGGCGGCTGGATCGATGCGGGCATCGTCAATGCGGGCGACGGAACCCACGAGCACCCGACCCAGGCCCTGCTTGACGCGTTCACCATCCGCCGCCGATTGCACGGAAGTGCTTCGCGAGGCAAGGGGCTGGACGGCACGACGGTCACCATCGTCGGCGACATCCTCCACTCGAGGGTGGCGCGCTCCAACGTCTGGCTGCTGTCAACCATGGGCGCGTCCGTTCGGCTGGTCGCTCCTCCGACTCTCCTGCCGGTCGGCGCCACCAACTGGCCGGTCGAGGTGGGCTACGACCTCGACAGTGCCCTGTCCAGCGCCCCCGACGTCGTCATGATGCTCCGCATCCAGTCCGAGCGGATGCACGCGGCCTTCTTCCCGAACCCGCGGGAGTACGTCAGGCGGTGGGGACTTGACGATGCGCGATTGGCCAGGCTCGGCTCGGATACGATTGTCATGCACCCGGGCCCGATGAACCGAGGTCTCGAAATTTCCTCCGGAGCGGCCGATTCCAGCCTCTCGACAGTGCGGGAACAGGTAACGAACGGGGTAGCGGTGAGGATGGCAGTGCTCTACCTCCTGCTCTCCGGATCGCTGGAGGACTGACATGCGCATCTTGATCACCGGAGCGGCCCTGGCCGACGGAACAACGACAGACATCCTGGTGGCCGACGGGGTCATCGCCGAGCTCGGCTCCAGCCTCAGTACCACCGGCGTCACTCGGATCGACGCTGATGGCCTGATCGCGCTGCCCGGCCTGGTCGACCTCCACACGCACCTGCGGGAACCTGGAGCAGAGCAGAGCGAAACCGTTCTCACCGGCTCACGGGCTGCAGCCATCGGCGGCTTCACTGCGGTACACGCCATGGCCAACACGTTCCCGGTCGCCGACACCGCCGGTGTGGTGGAACAGGTCAAGTCACTGGGCGATTCGGCAGGCTACGTCACGGTTCGCCCGGTCGGCGCTGTCACCGTCGGCCTGATGGGGGAGAGGCTCGCCGAGCTGGGCGCGATGGCGAGTAGCCGCGCGGCGGTTCGCGTGTTCTCCGACGACGGCACGTGCGTCTCAGACGCACTCATGATGCGCCGGGCGCTGGAGTACGTGAAGGCATTCGATGGCGTGATCGCCCAGCACGCCCAGGAGCCGAGGCTTACCGAGGGCGCCCAGATGAACGAGGGAACGCTCTCCGGTGAGCTCGGCCTGGCCGGCTGGCCGGCGGTTGCTGAAGAGGCGATCATCGCCAGGGACGTGCTGCTCGCCCAGCATGTCGGTTCTCGAGTGCACATCTGCCATCTGTCGACCGCGGGGTCGGTCGACGTCATCCGGTGGGCGAAGTCACGCGGGATTGCCGTCACCGCGGAGGTGACGCCACACCATCTGCTGCTTGACGAACAGCTCGTCCAGGGTTACGACGCGACCTACAAGGTGAACCCGCCGCTTCGCCGAGCCGAAGACGTGCAGGCTCTCCGCGAAGGGCTCGCCGACGGCACCATCGACATCATTGCGACCGACCACGCACCGCATCCGCTCGAGGCGAAGGAATGCGAGTGGAGCGCCGCAGCCTTCGGCATGGTGGGGCTCGAGTCTGCGCTGTCCGTGGTGCAGGCGGCGGTCGTCGACACCGGGCACCTGGACTGGACCGGTATCGCCCGGGTGTTCTCGGAAAAGCCGGCGGAAATCGGACGGGTTGCCGGCTACGCGGACGGGTTCACCATCGGTGCGCCGGCCAACCTGACGCTTTACGACCCCACTGTCGGTCGCGAGTTCTCGGCGGCCCTGCTGCGCGGCCGAAGTGTCAACACGCCATTTGCCGGACGCACCCTCCCGGGACGCGTCATGGCGACGATTCACAACGGATACGCCACGGTCCTTGACGGGGAACTCGTTGACGAGGAAACGGTGGCCTCAGCGGCCGTCGCGAACGGAGCTCAGCATGGATAGACCGCTACTCATGGCCATCGTCATCGCCTTCCTTCTGATCCTCCTCGCCTTGATGGTGCTCGGCTGGCGAAAGCGCCAGCGAAGCCAGGCCGCCTTCCCGGCACCGCTTGCACTCCCGGAGAACCCGGGTGCCGAGACGCTGGCCGCTGACGCGTTCTATGTCGCCACCACTGTCGCCGGAGAGCCGCTGAACCGGATTGCCGTCGGAGGTCTCGGCTATCGCGCTCGCGCCACCGTAGGTGTGCTGGAGCACGGCCTTCGGCTGTCCATTCCGGGGCAGCCGGCCATCTACATCCCCGCCGAGAGCATCCGCACCGTCGAGCGGGCCACCTGGGCCATCGACCGGGCTGTGGAACAGGACGGCTTGATCCTGATCCGCTGGGCCCTCGGTGAGACGGCGGATGCTCGGCGCGAGGTCGACAGCTATCTGCGCATCATCGACCCGGCGAACGCCGCACAGTTCTTCAGTTCCGTGCAGCAGCTGCACTCCGGCACCACCCAGACAGCCAGGACCGACCAGACAGGAGGTCGCGCCCAGTGACCACGCTCCACCCAGCAGTTCTCGTCCTCGAAGACGGCACCAGTTACCGCGGCCAGGCGTACGGGGCGATCGGCCAGACCTTCGGCGAGGCGGTATTCGCGACCGGCATGACCGGCTATCAGGAAACCCTCACCGACCCTTCCTACGCCGGCCAGATCGTCGTGATGACGGCTCCGCACATCGGCAACACCGGCGTGAACCAGGAAGACAACGAGTCCGACCGGGTCTGGGTGTCCGGTTTCGTGGTGCGTGACCCGGCGCGGATGGTCTCCAACTATCGGGCAACCGGCAGCCTCGATGACCGCCTGGTGGACGAATCGATCGTGGGCATCAGCGGCATCGACACGCGCGCCGTGGTTCGCAGGCTTCGCGATGCCGGCGTCATGCGCGCCGGCATCTTCTCCGGTGCTGATGCCGACGTGTCACTGGAGTCCCAACTCGAGGCCGTGCGGTCATCAGCCCAGATGACCGGGGCGAACCTGTCGTCGACCGTGTCCACTCGCGAACCGTACGTCGTACCGGCGGAGGGTGAGCGCATCGGAACCGTCGCCGTCCTCGACCTCGGGGTCAAGGCATCCACTCTTCGCTACCTGGCGGTGCGCGGTTTCGACGTGCACGTGGTGCCGCAGACCACGACGGTTGCCGAGTTGCTGGCGCTGAAGCCCACCGCGGTGTTCTACTCCAACGGCCCTGGCGACCCCGGGGCGTCGGACAACCACGTCGAGCTCCTGCAATCCGTGCTGCGCGAGGGGATTCCGTTCTTCGGCATCTGCTTCGGCAACCAGTTGCTCGGCCGTGCGCTCGGATTCGGAACCTACAAGCTCCCGTTCGGCCACCGCGGCATCAACCAGCCGGTGGTCGACCGGTCTACCGGTCGGGTCGAAGTGACCTCGCACAATCACGGCTTCGCGGTCGATGCGCCGATCGGCGAACCGGTCGACTCACCGGCCGGCTTCGGGCGTGTCGAGGTCAGCCACGTGAACCTCAACGACAACGTCGTCGAGGGCCTTCGCGCCCTCGACATACCGGCCTTCTCCGTGCAGTACCACCCGGAGGCGGCTGCAGGGCCGCACGATGCCAACTACCTATTCGATCGATTCAGGGAGATGGTCGTTTCGCACCAGCTCCGGGCCAGTGAGGAAAACTAATGCCGAAGCGCGATGACATTAAATCGGTGCTCGTCATCGGCTCAGGGCCGATCGTCATCGGCCAGGCCTGCGAGTTCGACTACTCCGGAACGCAGGCCTGCCGCGTGCTCCGCGAGGAAGGCGTGCGCGTCATCCTGATCAACTCGAATCCGGCCACCATCATGACCGACCCGGATTTTGCGGACGCCACCTACATCGAACCCATCACCTGGCAGGTGATCGAGTCGATCATCGCCAAGGAGCGGCCGGATGCGATCCTTCCCACCCTGGGCGGCCAGACCGCCCTGAACGCGGCGATCGAGCTTCACGAGAACGGAATCCTGGAGAAGTACGACGTCGAATTGATCGGCGCCAACTTCGAGGCGATCAACAAGGGTGAGGACCGCCAGATCTTCAAGGACCTGGTGCTGGCGTGCGGAGCGGATGTCGCCCGCTCCCACATCGCCCACACTGTCGAGGAGGCGATCGACTTCGCCGAGGACCTCGGCTATCCGTTGGTGATCCGGCCGTCGTTCACCATGGGCGGGCTGGGATCCGGCTTCGCGTACACCCGCGAAGAGCTCGTGCGGATGGTCACCGATGGCCTTCACCAGAGCCCGACCACCGAGGTGCTCCTGGAGGAGTCGATCCTCGGCTGGAAGGAGTACGAACTCGAGCTCATGCGCGACACTTCCGACAACACGGTCGTGGTCTGCTCGATCGAGAACGTCGACCCTGTCGGCGTGCACACCGGTGACTCGATCACCGTCGCGCCTGCCCTCACCCTGACCGACGTCGAATTCCAGAACCTGCGGAACATCGGCATCGACATCATCCGTGCCGTCGGGGTCGATACCGGCGGATGCAACATCCAGTTCGCCATCGACCCGGCGAACGGCCGGGTCATCGTGATTGAGATGAACCCGCGAGTCTCCCGCTCCAGCGCCCTGGCGTCCAAGGCGACCGGCTTCCCGATCGCGAAGATCGCCGCGAAGCTGGCCATCGGCTACCGGCTCGATGAGATCCCGAACGACATCACGCAGGTCACCCCCGCGAGCTTCGAGCCGACACTCGACTACGTGGTGGTGAAGGTGCCGCGCTTCGCCTTCGAAAAGTTCCCGGCGGCAGACCAGCGGCTGACCACCACCATGAAGTCGGTTGGTGAGGCGATGGCGATCGGCCGCAACTACGCGTCCGCCCTCCAGAAGGCGCTGCGCTCCCTGGAGAAGCGGGGTTCGTCATTCCATTGGAACGGTGACTCCCGCACCAAGGCTGAGCTGCTGGAGGTCGCGTCGGTGCCGACCGACGGCCGGATCGTCACCGTGCAGCAGGCGTTGCTGGCCGGCGCGAGTTCCCAGGAGGTTTTCGACGTCACCGGTATCGACCCCTGGTTCATCGACCAGGTCATCCTCATCAACGAGATCGCTGCGACGGTGGCGGATGCTGTCGAGCTCGACTTCGCGACTATGCGGCTTGCCAAGGACCACGGTTTCAGCGACCACCAGCTCGGCGAACTTCGCGGGCTCAGCGAGGCGGACATCCGCAGCATCCGTCACGGTCTGGGGCTTCGACCGGTGTTCAAGACGGTGGACACCTGCGCGGGGGAGTTCCCGGCGCTCACCCCGTACCACTACTCCAGCTACGACCAGGAGACCGAGGTCGTGCCGAGTGAGCGACGCAAGGTGGTCATTCTCGGCTCGGGTCCTAACCGCATCGGCCAGGGTGTCGAATTCGACTACTCCTGTGTGCACGCATCCTTTGCGCTCTCGGATGCCGGCTTCGAGACGGTCATGATCAACTGCAACCCGGAGACGGTCTCAACCGACTACGACACCTCCGATCGGCTCTACTTCGAACCGTTGACCCTGGAAGACGTTCTCGAGGTCATCCATGCCGAAAGTCAGAGCGGCGAATTGGTCGGTGTCGTCGTGCAGCTTGGCGGGCAGACGGCACTCGGCCTGGCCAAAGGGCTGAAGGCTGCCGGGGTGCCCATCCTGGGCACATCGCCTGAGGCCATCGACCTCGCCGAGGAGCGTGGGCTGTTCCAGGGACTCCTCGACGATGCCGGGCTGCTCTCGCCGCGCAACGGCACAGCCATCGACTATGCGGGCGCCGTCGCGGTCGCAGAAGAGATCGGCTACCCGGTGCTGGTGCGTCCGTCATACGTGTTGGGCGGGCGCGGGATGGAGATCGTCTACGACAGCCCGTCACTGGCCGGCTACTTCGAGCGGATGGCCGGACAGGGCATCATCGGGCCGACACATCCGCTGCTGGTCGACCGCTTCCTCGACGATGCGGTGGAGATCGACATCGACGCCCTCTACGACGGCGAGCAGCTGTACGTCGGAGGCGTGATGGAGCACATCGAGGAGGCCGGCATCCATTCCGGCGACTCGAGCTGCACCCTGCCACCGGTCACTCTCGGCCGCGAGGTCATCGACCGCGTCCGTGAGGCCACGCTGGCGATCGCCCAGGGGATCGGCGTGCGAGGCCTGCTGAACGTGCAGTTCGCGATCGGCGCAGGCGTGCTCTACGTGCTCGAGGCGAACCCCCGGGCATCGCGGACGGTTCCCTTCGTCGCGAAGGCGCTGGGCCTCCCCATCGCCAAGGCGGCCGCCCTCATCATGACGGGAACCAGCATCCGCGAACTGATCGACAACGGGATGCTGCCACAGCAGGACGGCTCAGTGGTTCCGATGGACTCGCCGGTTGCGGTCAAGGAGGCCGTGCTGCCGTTCAAGCGCTTCCGCACCAAGGAGGGCCGGATCGTCGACTCAGTGTTGGGGCCGGAGATGCGGTCGACCGGGGAGGTCATGGGCATCGACTCCGACTTCCCGCGGGCATTCGCGAAGAGCCAGGAGGCCGCCTACGTGCGGCTCCCGCAATCGGGTGCGGTATTCGTGTCGGTGGCAGACCGCGACAAGAGGGCGATCATCCTGCCGGTGTTGCGGTTGCAGCAGCTCGGATTCCGCATCCTGGCAACGCTCGGGACAGCAGAGATCCTGAGCCGCAATGGCATCTCGGCGCAGGTCGTTCGCAAGTACGACCAGGGGGAGTCCGCGGTCGAGGGCGAACTGTCGATCGTCGAGTTGATCAACAGCGAACAGGTCGACATCGTGATCAACACGCCCAGCGGCCGGAGTGCGCGTGCCGACGGTTACGAGATCCGGGCGGCCGCAGTCGCTGCGGACCTGCCGTTGTACACGACGATCGCCCAGCTTGGCGCAGCCGTACACTCGATCGAGATCATGCGCGAGGGTTTCGATGTGCGATCGTTGCAGGATTACGCGATCGACCGGGCAGAGAGGCTGGCACTGATTGGCTAGCTTCGGTGACCGTCTGGCGGACAGCTTCGAAAGCTACGGCCAGTTGTGCGTCGGGATCGACCCGCATTCCTGGTTGCTTGAGGAGTGGCGCCTTCCCGATACCGCGATCGGCGCACGGGAGTTCGGGCTGCGCGTCGTAGAAGCAGCGGCCGGGCAGGTCGGTACAGTCAAGCCGCAGGTCGCGTTCTACGAGCGTTTCGGATCGGCCGGCTACAAAGCTCTCGAGGAAGTACTGGCCGCCGCCCGTTCAGCGGGACTGCTGGTCATCGCCGACGTCAAGCGCGGGGACGTCGGAACGAGTGTCGAGGCGTACGGCCAGGCCTGGCTCACTCCCGGCAGTCCGCTGGAGGCCGACGCCATCACGGTGAGCGCGTTCCAGGGAGTGGGTTCCCTCCGCGCTCCGCTGGAACTGGCTGCGCAGCACGGCAAGGGGCTCTTCGTGCTGAGCGCAACCTCGAACCCCGAGGCCGCAGCGCTGCAGCTCGCCAGAACCGCGTCCGGTGAGACTGTTGCCCAGGCGATCGTTCAGGAAGTCGCCGATTGGAACACGACCCATTCACTGGGCCGGCTCGGGTCGGTGGGCGTTGTCGTCGGCGCCACCGTCCAGACATCCGATTACGGCATCGAGTTCGCCTCCGTCGATCCGCTGCCAATCCTCGCCCCCGGATTCGGCCACCAGGGTGCACGCATCGAACAACTGCCCGACCTGTTCGGCGCAGCCGCAGGCTCCGTGCTCGTCACGGTGTCCCGCAGCATCCTCAGCACCGGACCGCAGGGAATCCGTGCCGCCATCTCCCGTGACGCAGCCGAGGTGGTCGCATGCCGCGGATAACGCCTCCAGACGTGGACCGTGCAGCGGCATCACGCGCCGCCGTTGCGGCGCGGCGCGCACGGGCAGCGGTCAAGCGGGACATTGCAACCCACCGACGCACTCCGTTGGAGGTTGCCGAGACCGCCTGGCTGGGGGAGTCGTCGCAGCCCGAAGCGTCACTCCGGGTGCGCGAACTGCTGGGGAGTATTCCGGGGCTGGGTCCGATCCGGGTAGCTCGAGTCATGGAGCAGCTGGGCATCGCCGAGTCCAAGCGGGTCGGCGGGCTCGGCTCCAGGCAGCGCAAGTCCCTTCGCGACTGGCTTACCACCCGGGAGGCCCAGGAGGAGCGTCGTAAGCCATCGCGGCTGGTGGTGCTGGCCGGCCCGACAGCGGTCGGCAAGGGTTCCGTTTCCGGTTACATCCGCGAGAATTTCCCCGGCGTGCACCTGTCTGTCTCCGCGACCACCAGGCGACCGCGTCCCGGCGAGGTGGACGGGGTGAACTACTACTTCGTCACCGACGAAGAGTTCGACAATCTGGAAACGACTGGGCGGATGCTCGAAACGGCGACGGTGCACAACGCCTACCGCTACGGCACTCCGCGTGCACCCATCGAGGAAGCACTCGCCGAGGGCCGGAGCGTGCTCCTGGAGATCGACATCCAGGGTGCACGCTCGGTCAAGCGGGCCATGCCGGAGGCGGTACTGGTCTTCCTGCTTCCGCCGACCTGGGAGGAACTCGTCCGCAGGCTCATCGGTCGAGGCACCGAAGAGGCCGCGGAGCAGGCCCGCCGGCTGGAGACGGCGAAGATCGAGCTCGCGGCGCAGGACGAGTTCGATTACAAGGTCATCAATCACACTGTCAGCGAAGCCGCCCAGGAAGTCGTAGACTTGATGTCCGTGCCCGCACCGGCAGCGTCCGCGCGCCCGGCAACACTCCGCGGCACCGAATCCCACTAGTTTTCAAGGAGCATCCACCATGGTCGAACGTTCACAGGGCATCATCGACCCGCCCATCGACGAACTGCTTTCGAAGGTCGACTCCAAGTACGCGCTGGTCATCTTCGCCTCGAAGCGTGCCCGCCAGATCAACGACTACTACGCCGACCTGCATGAGGGAAGCCTGTTCGACAACGTCGGCCCGCTGGTCGACTCGACCATCGACGACAAGCCCCTGTCGGTCGCGATGCACGAGATCAACGAAGACAAGCTGGTTCTCAAGCCCCTCGCCGAGTAGCGAGCCCAGGTTTCACTCCCATTGTCCGCGATCAGGGACAATGGCTCTGTGAGCACACCAGTCTTGAATATCGTCGTCGGCGTGACCGGCGGGATCGCCGCCTATAAGGCGATCGGCGTCGTCCGTTCGCTGGTGCTCGCCGGGCATGATGTCCACGTCGTTGCCACGGATGCCGCGCTTCGCTTCGTGGGGCGGCCCACCCTTGAGGCCATCAGCCGGAATCCGGTGCACAGCGACCTCTACGAAGGGGTCGCAGAAGTGCGCCACGTGGCCATCGGCCAGGCTGCTGACCTGATCGTCGTTGCGCCGGCGACCGCCAACACGATCGCCAGGATTGCGCACGGACTGGCCGACGACCTTCTCGGGAACACGATCCTCGCCAGCACTGCACCGCTCGTGATCGCGCCGGCGATGCACACCGAGATGTGGGCCAACCCGGCCACAGTGGCGAACATGGCAACGCTTCGCAGCCGGGGAGTCGTGGTGGTCGGGCCGGCCATCGGGCAACTCACCGGGCGGGACTCCGGCCCTGGTCGGATGTCGGAGCCGGACGATGTGGTGTCCGCAGCCCTCGCCGCGGTCCTGGCACAGGATCTGGCCGGCACGCACATCCTGGTCACCGCAGGGGGCACCCGAGAGCCACTGGACCCGGTGCGCTTCATCGGCAACCGCTCCAGCGGCAGGCAAGGCGTTGCGATTGCCGTCGCTGCGGCCGCCAGGGGAGCCGAGGTGACGCTGATCGGCGCGAACCTCGAAGTAGCCGTGCCGGCATCCGTACGCCTGCTACCGGTCAGCTCCACCCGCGAACTCGAGACGGCGGTGAGCGGCGTCGCGCCGAGCGCCGACGTGGTGATCATGGCTGCAGCAGTCGCCGACTATCGGCCGGAGGCGGTTGCCGAGGGCAAGATCAAAAAAGAAGTGACCGGCGACCGCCTGTCGATCAATCTGGTGAAGAACCCGGACATTCTCGCCGGGCTGGTCGCCTCGCGGCAGCCCGGTCAGACCATCATCGGCTTCGGTGCGGAAACCGAGACGGATCCGGAGCGGCTGCTGGAGCTCGGACGCCAGAAGATCGCCAGGAAGGGCTGTGATTACCTCGTCCTCAACACTGTGGGATGGTCGGAGGGGTTTGCCACAGAAGGCAACACGGTCGTCGTGCTCGATGCGGCCGGCGTTATAGTGAGCGAGGCCACCGGGAGCAAGGCGTCGGTGGCTGATCGTATTCTCGACCTGCTCGCGTGAGCGTGCTCCCTCGAACTGCACGACGACCAGGCTCGAACTGACTGAAGGGCCCCCGATGACCTCCCCGCTTCGTCTGTTCACCTCGGAATCCGTGACCGAGGGGCACCCGGACAAGATCTGCGACCAGATCTCGGACCACATCCTGGATGCCCTGCTCGAACAGGACCCGCGGAGCCGGGTTGCGGTCGAGACCCTGGTGACGACCGGACTGGTGCACGTGGCCGGCGAGGTCACCACCGACGGTTACGTCGAGATTCCCCGCATCGTGCGCGAAGTCATCACGGGCATCGGCTACAACTCGTCCGAGGTGGGCTTCGATGGGAGCAATTGCGGTGTGACGGTTTCCATCGGCGCCCAGTCGCCCGACATCGCGCAGGGCGTCGACAGCGCGTTGGAAGAACGCGAAGGGCACGGAGCAGACCCGCTCGACCACCAGGGCGCCGGCGACCAGGGCATCATGTACGGCTTCGCAACGACGGAGACTCCGTCGTACATGCCGCTTCCGATCTGGCTGGCGCACCGACTTTCTGAGCGGCTTGCGGAGGCTCGCAAGAGCCAGGTACTCGACTACCTGAGGCCGGATGGCAAGACCCAGGTGACCATCGGTTACGAGGGCCTGGTTCCGCGCACAATCGACACCGTGGTGCTGTCCACCCAGCACGCGCCGGGAATAGCGATGTCGGCCCTTGCCGCCGACATGGCGGAGTTCGTGATCAATCCGGTGCTCGAGGCCTCCGGCCTGGACGCCTCAGGGGCCACCTTGCTGATCAACCCGACGGGCAAGTTCGAGATCGGCGGCCCGAAGGGCGACGCCGGTCTCACCGGGCGGAAGATCATCGTCGACACCTACGGCGGTGCTGCCAGGCACGGCGGTGGCGCGTTCAGCGGGAAAGACCCCTCGAAGGTCGACCGGTCCGCCGCCTACGCGTTGCGCTGGGTTGCCAAGAATGCGGTAGCCGCCGGGCTCGCGGAGCGGCTCGAAGTGCAGGTTGCCTACGCGATCGGCAAGTCGGCACCGGTCGGCCTGTACGTGGAGAGCTTCGGAACCGGCGTTGTCGACGACGACGTGATCATTCGCGCCATCAATGACGTGTTCGACCTCCGCCCGGCTGCGATCATCCGTGACCTCGACCTGCTGCGTCCGATCTACGCCCAGACGGCCACCTATGGTCATTTCGGCCGGGAGCTTCCCGACTTCACCTGGGAGCGGCTGGATCGGGTCGACGACCTGCGCAGCAGTGCCGGTCTCTAGCAGTGCCGTCTCCAGCAGTGCCGTCTCTAACAGTGCCGGGCCGTAGCGATGATGGGGCCGTAGCAATGGCAGGGCTGTAGTAGTGGCACGCTCGGCGCCGATAGCCAGGGTCCTGATCGATTCGTCGTTGCCCCAGCTGGACCGGCTTTTCGATTATTCGATCCCCGATTACCTGGCGGATGCCGCGGTGCCGGGCGTGCGCGTGAAAGTACCCCTGCGATCGGCCGGCCGGATCGCCGAAGGGTTCATTGTCGAGCTCGTTGACTCGGTCGACTACACCGGTGTGCTGAGCGAACTGGACTCCGTCGCGTCGCCTGTCCGGGTGCTGGCGCCGGAGGTGTACACGCTGGCTCGGCGCCTGGCCGACCGTGCAGCCGGCAGCGCGAACGACGTGGTGAGGCTCGCGGTGCCGAAACGCCAGGTGCGTGTCGAGAAGGCCTGGTTGTCCGCTCAGACACCGGTGTTGTCGCCCGTGGAGGCCAATTCGGTTCAGGACTACCCGTCGGATGCGTTCGAGGCAGTCCTCGAGCACGGCGGCAGACTCGCTGTCGACGCGATCCCGCGCCTGGTGCAATTGCCTGATGGCTCCTGGGTAGGGCACTGGGCGGTGACACTTGCCGCTCTGGCCACCCAGGTGGTCGCATCCGGCAAGTCGGCGATCCTCGCTGTTCCCGACTACCGCGATCAGGAGCAATTGCAATTGGCCCTGGCCGCGATGCTCCCGGCGGACAGGCTGGTTCGGCTGGATGCCCGACAAGCGAACCCTGAACGCTACCGCGACCTGTTGGCCTGCCTCGATGGGCAGGCGCGCGTGATTGTCGGCAACCGCTCCGTCGTCTATGCGCCCGCCCGGAACCTGGGCTTGATCGGCTTGTGGGACGACTCCGATCCGCTGCACGCCGAGCCGCTCAGCCCCTACGTGCACACTCGGGACGCCGCATTGGTGCGCCAGGAGCAACAGGGCGGTGCGCTGGTCTTCCTGGGACACACCCGCAGCACGGAGGTGCAGCGGCTCGTTGAGCACGGGTGGGCGACCGAGGTGCGCCCCCAGCGCGCATATCTCCCGAAGGTCATTCCGACTGCAGGCCAGGGCGCTGACAATCCCCACGCGGCATTCGCCCGTATCCCGTCCAGTGCCTGGCAGCTTGCCCGCGACGCTGTGCGCGACGGTCCGGTGCTGGTGCAGGTGGCCAGGCCCGGCTACGCGCCGCGGCTGGCCTGTGACAGCTGTGGGCAATCGGCCCGCTGCACCGTCTGTGAAGGTCCGCTGGGGATGAAGTCTGCCCGCGGGGCGCCGTCCTGCCACTGGTGTGGGGCCATCGCCGCCAATTGGTCCTGCAACAATTGCGGCGGGCAGCGCTACCGGCTGGTCGGCCAGGGTTCGACGCGAACGGCCGAAGACCTGGGGCGCGCCTTTCCCGGCGTGAAGGTCGTGGTGGCCGACGGCGACCGCCCGCTGCTGACCGTTCCAGGCAAGCCGGCATTGGTGATCTCCACCCGGGGCGCAGAACCCGTCGCCGACGGAGGTTACCGCGCTGTACTGCTGCTGGACGGGGAGCGGATGCTCGCACGAGAAGCGCTGAGGGTGGGGGAGGACTGCCTGCGCTGGTGGTCCAATGCCGCAGCTCTCGCGGCCCCGGGAGGTCCGGTGATCCTGGTCGGTGTCGGCGGTGCGCTGGCCACGGCGATGGCGACCTGGCGCCTCTCCGACTATGTCAGTTCCGAGCTGGCCGATCGTCGCCGGCTGCGCTTTCCGCCAGCGGTGCGTGTTGCGACGGTCACCGGCAGCGCGGACGCCGTGGACACGGCCGTCGCCGCCGCAGCAGAGGTGGCCGGCGTTGACGTGCTCGGACCGACGGCGGTCGAGGACGGTGTGCGGGCGATCGTCCGGTTCGAGTACGGTGCGGGAAGCCAGGTCGCGTCCATTCTTCGCTCCGCCATCATCCGCAACGCCACCACCAGGCGTAAGCGGGTGCCGCCCGGTGATGGGCGTCCTCCTGCGCTGCCTACACTGAAAGTGCGGTTCGATGATTCCGAACCGTTCGCCAATTGATGGGATGTCCGTGAGCGGAATGAGACTGGTTTTCGCCGGAAGCCCGGATGCCGCGGTGCCGAGCCTGCGCCTGATCGCCGGTTCACGCCACGAGGTTGCCGCCGTCATCACCAGGGAAGATTCCCCACAGGGACGCAAGCGGATCATGACCGAGACAGCCGTCGCCCTGGAAGCGGCGGCGCACGGGCTCCCGCTGATCAAGGCGAATCGCCTGGACTCCGCGGTCACCTCGGAGGTCGACGCCCTGGCTCCAGACCTCGGGGTGATCGTGGCTTACGGCGGCCTGGTGCGCGAGCCGCTGCTTTCCGTTCCCAGGCTCGGTTGGATCAACCTTCACTTCTCCCTCCTGCCCCGCTGGCGGGGGGCTGCGCCGGTGCAGCGCGCCATCATGGCCGGCGACGACGTGACCGGCGCATCCGTCTTCCAGCTGGTCCCCGAACTGGATGCTGGCGAGCTGTACGGCCAGTTCACCCAGGCGATCGGCGCACACGAGACGGCCGGTCACCTCCTGGAGTCGCTGGCGGATGGCGGTGCCGGGCTGCTGCTTCGCGTCATCGACGCCCTCGCGGACGGCACAGCCAGGGCTGAGGCGCAACAGGGCGACGTGACGTTGGCACCCAAACTGTCGCTGGCGGATGGCCGGATCGACTTCACCGCTCCCGCGACCATGGTGGGTGGCCAGATCCGCGGGGTGACCCCGGAGCCTGGGGCCTTCACCCAGCTTGACGGCGTTCGAGTGAAGGTGCTCGAAGCGGCGATCGCGCACGGCACGCCACGGTTGCCTCCCGGGCGGCTCGGCGAGGTGGATGGCCGCCCGGTCATCGGTACGGCGACGGACCCGATTGAACTGGTGCGCGTGCATCCGGCCGGCAAGAAGGCGATGGCCGCTGCGGACTGGTGGCGGGGTCGCCAGCCCGATGCCGCCTCCAGCGTTGATCAGGCGGCGAACCGATGAGCGGTCCACGGATCCAGCCGGCACGACGCGTGGCTTACGAGGTCATCAGTGCGGTTCGGGAGTCGGATGCCTATGCGAACCTGTTGCTGCCGGTCAAGCTCGAGCGGGCTGGGCTCTACGGCCCGGATGCCGGCCTGGCAACCGAGCTCACCTATGGCACGCTCCGCAGGCAGGGCTACTACGACGCCGTCATCGCTCTCGCCGCCGCGCGATCGACCGACAAGATCGACCCGGCCGTGCTGGACGTTCTCCGGCTCGCCTGTCACCAATTGCTGTCGATGAGGGTCGCGCAGCATGCCGCTGTCGATGAAGCGGTGAACCAGGCGCGGGAGGTCGCGTCGCGGTCGGCAACCGGCTTCGTCAACGGGGTTCTCCGAACCGTGACGCGCACGACTCCGGACGAGTGGCGCGCCCGGGTGCTCAGCAACCCGCGGAACGATGACGAACGGCTGTCACTGGAGCACTCGCATCCGGTGTGGATCGTCCGTGCCTTTCGGCAGGCGCTCAGTGCCGAGGGGAGGGCGGATGAGTTGGAGAGCCTGCTGGAGGCCGACAATCGGGCGCCCAAAGTCAGCCTGGTCGCCCTCCCCGGCCTCGCCTCGGTGCGCGAGGTAGCCGGCGAGAGGAAAGCGGAGTACTCCCCGGTGGCAGCGGTGAGCGACGGCGGCGACCCGGCGAACCTGGCCGGTGTGCGGGAGGGGCGGGTTCGGGTCCAGGACGAAGGCTCACAGCTGGCGGCGCTGGCACTCAGCCGTGCACGACCGATCGAGCCGGGCGAACGCTGGCTCGACCTCTGTGCAGGTCCGGGCGGGAAGGCGGCACTGCTCGCAGCGGAGGCGCTGACTGGCGGCGCAACACTGGTCGCCAACGAGGTGGTTCCCGCCCGCGCCCAGCTGGTGCGTAACGCCTTGGCCGTTTTCGCGGAACCACCGCAGGTACTGGTGCAGGACGGCACCACTTTCGGCCAGAACCTTCCTGAGCAATTCGACCGAATACTCATCGACGCACCGTGCACCGGCCTCGGCGCGCTCCGTCGTCGTCCGGAGGCACGCTGGCGCAAGCAGCCCCGCGATGTGCCGGAGCTCGCCGCCCTGCAGGCTGAGCTCCTCAGTTCCGGGCTGGCGGCCCTCAAGCCAGGTGGGCTCCTCGCCTACGTCACCTGCTCACCCCACCTGGGCGAAACCCGGCTCATTGTGGAGAACGCGGTGAGGGCCGCGGATGGCACGGTTGTGCAACTCAACACGGCTGAGGTGCTTCAGGGAGTGGCCAGCTCCCCGCTGGACCTCGGACCCTCCGACACCAGCGTCCAGTTGTGGCCACACCGGCACGGCACCGACGCGATGTTCATCTGCCTGCTGCAGAAGGTGCCAGCTGATGGCGCGGTGCCAGCCGATGGCGGAGTGCCCGCCTGATTCGGCTGGGCGTTCATCGTTAGGCTCGGCACATGACCGTGCGCATCAACCCCAGCATCCTCTCGGCAGACTTCGTCAACCTGGAGCCCGACCTGCACGCCATCGCGTCGGCCGACCTGGTTCACGTCGACGTCATGGACAACCATTTCGTCCCCAACCTGACGTTCGGCCCGCAGATGGTCGGCCGTATCCAGGAGGTGTCCCCGATCCCGCTGGATGTGCACCTGATGATCGAGGATCCGGACCGGTGGGCACCCGGTTACGCGGAACTCGGCGCTTACTCGGTGACCTTCCACGCCGAGGCCGCCGCTGACTCAGTGGCACTGGCGCGCCGCTTGCGGCAGATCGGCACCCGGGCGGGCATCGCCGTCAAACCGGGCACACCGATCGAATCACTTCTCGACCTGTTGCCCGAATTCGACCAGGTGCTCGTCATGACGGTCGAACCCGGTTTCGGCGGGCAGTCCTTCATGGAGCAGACCATGCCGAAACTGAGGTCACTGGCGGAGGCCGTCTCGAAGTCAGGGCTGGACGTCTGGCTGCAGGTCGACGGCGGCATCAACCAGGACACCATCGCCATAGCATCCGCTGCCGGAGCCAACACCTTCGTCGCCGGTTCCAGCGTGTTCGGCTCGCCAGACCGCGCCGCGCAAATCGGCCTGCTGCGGCAGGCGGCATCCGCTCACGCCCACCAATAGTTCCCGTTCCGGTCGCTTGCGTCCGTTCCGCCGGGCACTATCGTCCGGAACGGGCACTTTCGCAGGGCTGAAGTGGTTGAATTGGCGAATGAGCGAAACCAACAAGACCAAGCCGGAAATCGACTTCTACGACGGCGAAACTCCCACCGAACTCGTCATCACCGACATTGAGACAGGCGAGGGAGCCGAAGCAACCCCCGGCGCGACCGTCGATGTGCACTACCTCGGCGTCGACCTCGAGACCGGCGAAGAGTTCGACTCCTCCTGGAGCCGCGGGCAGTCCATCAACTTCCCCCTGGGAAGCCTCATCGCCGGCTGGCAGCAGGGCATCCCCGGAATGAAGGTCGGTGGGCGCCGCCAGCTGATCTGCCCGCCGAGCCTCGCCTACGGACCGGCAGGCGGAGGGCACCAGCTCTCCGGGCGCACACTGATCTTCGTGATCGACCTCCTTGGTGTCAGCTGAAGCGTCACACGGTGGCGGGGCTAGTAGCCTTGACACTGTGAAGACCTTCGACGACCTCTTCGAGGAACTGGAGCTGAAAGCCCAGACCCGGCCAGCCGGTTCCGGCACCGTGGCAGAGCTCGACGCCGGTGTGCATGCGATCGGCAAGAAGATCGTCGAAGAGGCCGCTGAGGTGTGGATGGCGGCCGAGTACCAGTCGAACGACGAGACGGCGCAGGAGATCTCCCAGCTGCTGTACCACCTGCAGGTGCTGATGCTTGCCAAGGGCCTGTCGACGGCGGACGTGTACCGACATCTGTGACCCTCAGCGCGCTGCGGTCTGTAGCGCGCATGTGTGTCATCGACCGCCCCAACGCTGAACAGAAAGACCACCATGCTTCGCATTGCAGTGCCCAACAAGGGTTCGCTGGCCGAGACCGCAGCAGAGATGCTCCACGAGGCCGGATATGCGGGTCGCCGGGATCCGCGCGCTCTCACGGTCAGCGACCAGGCGAATGATGCGGAGTTCTTCTACCTCCGCCCGCGTGACATCGCCACGTATGTCGGCTCCGGGGCGCTCGATGTCGGCATCACCGGGCGCGACCTGCTGCTTGACTCCGGTTCGGAGGCGGTCGAGGTCGCCCAACTGGATTTCGCAGCCTCGACATTCCGGTTTGCCGGCCCCGGCGACAGCTACCGCGAGCTCGGCGACCTCGCCGGAAAGAGGGTGGCGACCAGCTATCCGGGACTGGTGGGTGACTTCCTGACCCGGCATGGCGTGACCTCCGACCTGATCCGCCTGGATGGCGCCGTGGAGTCCGCAGTGAAGCTGGGGGTGGCGGATGCCGTCGCCGACGTGGTCTCGACCGGTTCTACCCTGCGGGCGCAGGGGCTGGAGATCTTCGGACCGGTCATCCTCGAGTCATCCGCTGTGTTGATCAGCGCCCCCACCCCGCCTTCGGGTCTCCAGACGCTGCAGCGTCGCCTCCAGGGAGTTTTGGTGGCGCGTCAATACGTGATGATGGATTACGACCTCCCGGCTGCACTCATCGAGGCAGCTTCGGCGATCACGCCAGGACTCGAATCGCCGACGATCTCGCCGCTGCGCGACAAGAACTGGGTCGCTGTGCGTTCGATGGTGAAGCGCGCCGGCATGAACCACGTCATGGACCAGCTGTACGCCCTGGGCGCGCGCGCCATCCTGGTCAGTCCGATCCACGCAGCCAGGCTCTGATGGGCGTCTCCGTGCGCGTGATCCCGTGCCTGGATGTTGCGGCCGGCCGCGTGGTCAAGGGCGTGAACTTCCTGAACCTTCGCGATGCCGGCGATCCGGTCGAGCTGGCCCGCAAGTACTACGAGCAGGGGGCGGATGAAATCACCTTCCTCGACGTGACGGCGACGGTCGACAACCGGGCGACCACCTACGATGTGGTCAGCGCCACGGCGGAGCAGGTCTTCATACCGCTCACGGTCGGTGGCGGAGTGCGCTCCGTCGACGACGTCGCCCGCCTTCAGGGAGCGGGGGCGGACAAGGTCGGCGTGAACAGCGCCGCAATCGCCCGGCCAGAGTTGTTGTCCGAGATCGCCGACCGTTTCGGTTCCCAGGCGCTGGTGCTCTCGCTCGACCTGAAGCGCTCGAACCGCGTGCCATCCGGCTTCGTGGTGACGACCCACGGTGGCCGAACCGAGACCGACCTCGACGGCCTCGCCTGGGCGCGCGAGGCGATCGAACGTGGCGCAGGGGAGTTGCTGGTCAACTCGATCGACGCCGACGGCACCAAGCAGGGCTTCGACCTCGAGCTGGTGCGTGCCATGCGCGAGGTCAGCACGGTGCCACTGATCGCCAGCGGGGGAGCGGGGGCGCTCGAGCACTTCCCGCCCGCGATCGCGGCCGGCGCTGATGCCGTACTGGCGGCATCCGTGTTCCACAATGCCGAATTCACCGTTGGCGATGTCAAGCGGGAGCTGGCAGCGGCCGGCGTCGACGTGAGGGAGGTTCCGGCATGACCCCGGACGAGCTGGAAGCGGCAATCGAGCGAACCAGGTTCAATGCCGACGGGTTGTTTCCCGCCATCATCCAGGAAGCAGGCACACGGCAGGTGCTCATGCTGGGCTGGATGGATGCGGAGGCGATGCGGCGCACCTTCACCGAGGGCCTCGTGACGTTCTGGTCCCGGTCCAGGCAGGAGTACTGGCGCAAGGGCGACACCTCCGGAAACCACCTCCACGTTCGCGGTGCCGCTCTCGACTGCGACGCCGATACCATCCTGGTCACCGTCGAAGCCGTTGCCGCCGCCTGCCACACCGGCGCGCACTCCTGCTTCGACGTCGACCCGCTCGACGTCGCCTCGAACCGTTTCGCACCCGAGGTGGAGCAGCCGTGAGTTCGACGACCCGCCAGCAATTCAACGACCTCCTGGACGATCACCGCGTGGTCCCGGTGATCCGTCAGCTCTTCGCCGACGGCGAAACCCCGGTCGGCATCTACCGCAAGCTGGCGGACGGCCGGCCGGGCACGTTCCTGCTCGAATCGGCCGAGCAGGGCGGCATCTGGTCCCGCTACTCGTTCATCGGCGTCTCCTCATTCGGTGTCCTCACCCAGAGGGCGGATGCCGTGACCTGGCTGGACTATGGAATCTCCGCCGAGCGCGCACTCGGCCCCGAGCATCCGCTCACCCCCCTGCACGCGGTCGCGCACCTCCATGCCCGCTGGGCAACCCCAGCCGTCGAAGGACATCCGCCGCTGACCGGGGGCCTGGTCGGCTTCATCGGCTGGGAGGCGGTGCGCCAGATCGAGCGGCTTCCCGATGTTCCGCCGGCCGACTACGACATCCCGGGTCAGGCCTTCAGCTTCGTCTCCGAACTGGTGGTGCTCGACCACCGAACCGGTTCTGTGCTCCTGGTGGCGACCGCGTTGAACGACGGGGTGGACGATCCGGACCAGTTGTGGCTCGACGCGCAGGCCAGGCTGGGCTCCATGCAGGAGCGGCTTGCCGAACCGGCAGAAGCGTGGCTGGCAGAAGTCGACCTTGCTCGTGAGCCGACCGCGGTCGCACGAACCACCGAGGCGGAGTTTGCGGCAGCCGTCGAGCGGTCGAAGCAGTACATCCACGATGGGGATGTCTTCCAGGTGGTCATCTCGCAACGCTTCGACCACGAGGTGTCCGCCGAACCGATCGACGTCTACCGGGTGCTCAGAACGCTCAATCCGAGCCCGTACATGTACCTGCTGGCGCTGGACACCCCCGACGGCGAACCGTACTGGGTGGTCGGCTCGTCTCCTGAGGCGCTGGTGAAGGTGGAGTCCGGTCGGGTCTACAGTCACCCGATCGCCGGATCCCGCCCACGTGGGGCGTCGCCCGATGAGGACGGCACCTTCGCCGAAGACCTGATCGGTGACCCGAAGGAGCGTGCTGAACACCTGATGCTGGTCGACCTCGCCCGGAACGACCTGCAGAAAGTCTGTCTTCCAGGTTCTGTTGAGGTCACCGAGTTCATGCAGGTGGAGCGATTCAGCCACATCATGCACCTGGTCTCCAGCGTCGAGGGCGACCTGGCACCAGGACATTCACCGCTGGACGTCTTCACAGCGACGTTCCCGGCAGGCACGCTCTCCGGTGCACCGAAACCCCGGGCGCTGGAGATCATCGACGAGCTGGAGGTCGCCCAGCGCGGCCTCTACGGCGGCGTGGTCGGCTACTTCGACTTCGCCGGAAACCTCGACCTGGCCATCGCCATCCGGACCACGACGATCTCGGGGGGTGTCGCCCGCGTTCAGGCCGGCGCCGGCCTGGTCGCCGACTCTGACGCGCGCACGGAGTTCGTCGAATCGCAGAACAAGGCTGCCGCTCCGCTCCGCGCGGTTGCCGTGGCGAACGCTATGCGGCGGGTGCGTTGAGATGATTCGCCGTCTGAAGCCGATCAGCCTCCTCCTGAGCCTCCTGTTCAGCGCCCTGACCTTGCTGTCGTGGACGATGACCTGGTTCGTGGTGAACCTCGGCGGCGAGGGTGCGGGCCAGGCCATCCCGGTGACCGGCGAAGTCGCTGCACCGGCACTCGCGGCCCTCGGCCTTGCCGGCCTTGCCCTGGTGGCGGCGCTGGCCATCGCCGGCCCTGCCTTCCGAATCGTCCTGGGCCTGCTTCAGGTGGCAATCGGGGCGAGCATCGGGATCTCCGCCTGGGGCGCGATCGTGGATCCCGTTGCCGCCTCGACGCCACTCGTCACCCAGACAACCGGAATCTCCGGTGGTGAGTCGATCGAGGCGCTGGTGACGGCAGCTTCCACCACTCCCTGGCCGGCAATCACGATGGTCATCAGCGTCCTCATGGCACTGACCGGCGTCCTCATCGTCGTCACCGCTCGCACCTGGCCCACGGCGACGAGCCGGTACCAGAGCGTCCGGCTGGAGGAGGCGGATGCCCCGCGCTCCGCGGTTTCGGATTGGGACTCCTTGAGCGATGGCTCAGATCCCACGTCACGATAGACTTTTCGAGAATTCACCCGCGTTAAGGAGCACCATGAACGAAGACATCTCAGACCCCGGACACGGCCACTCACCCGCAGCATGGACCTCGGTCATCATCATGCTGATCGCGTTCGCTATCGGCACGGTGGGGTTCTGGCTCGACGTTCCGCTGATCGTCTGGGGTGCGGGCGCGCTCATCGTCGTCGGCGCGATTGTCGGCTGGACGATGACGAGGGCCGGCTACGGGGTAGGCGGCTCCCGCTACACTCCGGGCGATAACTGACGCCTGGCTGTGAATACCGACCAGACATCCATCGGTCACCTGCAGACCGGCTCCCTGCTCGCCGACCTCGTCGGTGGTGCGCGGGAGGACGCCGCCAGCCGGAGATTGCGCCGCAGCCTCGCTGAGGTGGAGTCGGCGGCGCTGAGCCGAGCGCCGGCCATCGACGCCATGCAGGCGCTTGCGCCGGCCGAACGGGTGAAGATCATCGCCGAGGTCAAGCGCGCCAGTCCCTCCCGTGGTCTGCTCTCGCAGATCCCGGATCCGGCAGCATTGGCCGTCTCCTACGAGCTCGGCGGCGCGAGCGCGATCAGCGTACTCACCGAGCGGCGGCGGTTCGGCGGGTCACTCGCCGACCTTGAAGCGGTGAAGGATGCGGTGAGCCTGCCCGTCTTGCGCAAGGACTTCATCGCCGAGCCGTACCAGGTGTTCGAAGCACGTGCGGCGGGTGCAGACATCGTGCTGCTCATTGTGGCCGCGCTCGACCAGCCGACCCTGCAGGAACTGTACGCGTTGGTCACCCAGCTCGGGATGACCGCGCTGGTGGAGGCGCACGACGCCGAAGAGGTGAGCCGGGCGCTGGAGGTCGGAGCCGGGCTGGTCGGTGTGAACGCACGCGACCTGAATACCTTCGAAATGGACCAGGACCTCTTCGGGAGGCTGGCCGACCGGATTCCCTCCGGCGTCATCCGCGTCGCAGAATCTGCAGTGAAGTCCGTGGCTGACGTGGCGCATTACCGGCAGGCCGGCGCCGATGTCGTGTTGGTCGGTGAGGCCCTCGTCATCGGCGGGGATCCGGTGAAGGCTCTCGAAGAATTCCGGGCCGTCTGATGGCACTACGAGACCAGACAGGACCATTCTTCGGCGAGTACGGTGGACGTTTCATGCCCGAATCGCTGATCAAGGCAATCGACGAACTGGCGGCAGCCTACGACGTGGCCAAGGACGACCCGGAGTTCCAGGCGGAACTGGCTGAGCTGCACCGAAGTTACACCAGCCGCCCGTCCATCATCACCGAGGTCGCCCGATTCGCCGAGCATGCTGGGGGAGCGCGCATCATCCTCAAGCGCGAAGACCTCAACCACACCGGATCGCACAAGATCAACAACGTCCTCGGTCAGGCATTGCTGACCAAGCGGCTCGGCAAGACGCGCGTGATCGCCGAGACCGGTGCAGGACAGCACGGCGTGGCCACTGCGACCGCGGCCGCGTTGTTCGGGCTTGATTGCACGGTCTACATGGGCGAGGTCGATACCGAGCGACAGGCCCTCAACGTGGCCAGAATGCGGTTGCTCGGCGCCAATGTCGTCCCGGTGACGACCGGGTCCCGCACGCTGAAAGACGCCATCAACGAGGCGTACCGCGAATGGGTCACCTCGGTGGAGACCACCAATTACATCTTCGGAACTGCGGCCGGTCCGCATCCGTTCCCCACCATGGTGCGTGACTTCCAGAAAATCATCGGCGAAGAGGCCAGGCAGCAGGTGCTCGACCTCACCGGCCGGCTGCCCGACGCCGTCATGGCCTGTGTCGGCGGCGGATCGAACGCCATCGGCATCTTCCACGCCTTCCTCGACGACGCGGATGTCGCGCTGTACGGGATTGAGGCAGCCGGAGACGGCGTCGACACCGACAGGCACGCCGCCTCCATCGAACGAGGACGCCCCGGCGTTCTGCACGGCGCACGCAGCTACCTACTGCAGGACGACGACGGCCAGACCATCGAATCGCACTCGATTTCCGCCGGCCTCGACTATCCCGGCGTCGGACCGGAGCACGCCTGGCTCGCCGACATCGGCCGTGCGAGCTACCTGCCGGCCACTGATACTGAAGCAATGGATGCCTTGCAGTTGCTCAGCCGCACCGAGGGAATCATCCCCGCCATCGAGTCCGCGCACGCCCTGGCCGGAGCCATCCGGCTCGGCAAGGAACTCGGGAAAGACGCAGTGATCCTGGTGAACCTCAGTGGACGCGGCGACAAGGACGTCGCAACCGCCGGACGCTGGTTCGGGCTGATGGACGAAGGAGCACGACAGGAATGACCACGACCGTGCATTCCGTTGAGGAGAGAATCCGCGCGAGGAAGACCGAAGGCAATGGGAGCCTCGTCGGCTACTTGCCCGTCGGTTTCCCCGACCTGAAGACGAGCATTGATGCCGCCGTCGCCTTGGCCGAGAACGGCGCCGACGTTCTCGAACTCGGTGTGCCATACTCCGACCCCGTCATGGACGGCCTCGTCATCCAGCAGGCGACCCAGTCCGCGCTCAGCAACGGCTTCCGGCTGCGCGACGTCTTCACCGCGGTCGAGGCGATCCGTGCCCGCGTGGATGTGCCAGTGCTGGTGATGACCTACTGGAACCCGGTCCTGCAGTTCGGCGTCGATCGGTTCGCCGACGCGTTGGTCGCCGCGGGCGGGGCCGGACTCATCACCCCGGACATCACCCCGGACTCCGCCGCCGACTGGATTGCGACCAGCGACCGCACCGGACTCGACCGGGTCTTCCTCGCCGCACCCACCTCAACGGACGAACGCCTGAAGAGCACAGTGCACGCCACCCGTGGTTTCGTCTACGCCGTTTCGACCATGGGCATCACCGGTGCCCGGTCGGATGTCGACAGCGCGGCACGCTCCCTGGTTGCACGATTGCGCGAAGCCGGGTCAACCAGTACCTGTGTCGGAATCGGCATCTCCACCGCCGACCAGGTTCGCGAGGTGCTCGAATACGCGGATGGCGCCATCGTGGGTTCCGTCCTGGTGAAGGCGTTGTCCGATGGAGGAGTTCCGGCGTTGGCCCGGGTGGCCGCCGAGCTTTCGGCCGGTACCCGGTAATCACCTGTCATACGCAACCAACTAGGCTGTTCACGCAGTTCTCAGTGAGCCGGCCGAGGCCATAGTCGGCCAGAGCCACCCGATCGACAGACAACGAAAGGCGACCAGTTCCTTGTTGCCCCTGAGCATTCCCAGCCCGAGCTACGACTGGCAGTCCTTCAACGTCGGCCAGTGGCTGCGCGACCTCGGCCTGGAGTGGGCCACCTTCAACCTGGAGATCCGCGCCTACGCCGTCTGCATCCTGATCGGCATCTTCGTCGCTGCCTTCATGACCAATCGCCGCCTGGTCCGCCGCGGCGGTGAGCCGTGGGTCATCCTGGACATCTGCCTCTTCGCCGTGCCGCTGGGCATCATCGGCGCACGGATCTTCCACGTGGTCACGCACCCGGACGACTACTTCTTCCCCGGCGCCGACCTGATGCGAACGTTGTACATCTGGGAGGGCGGCATCGCGATCTTCGGTGCGCTCCTCGGCGGCGCCGTCGGCGCCTACATCGGCTGCCGGGTCACCGGGGTGCGGTTTTGGAGCTTCGCGGATGCGCTCGCGCCGGCCATCCTGCTGGCACAGGCCTTCGGACGCTTCGGAAACTGGTTCAACCACGAATTGTTCGGCCTTCCGACCGACCTGCCCTGGGGCCTGGAGATCGAATCGACCAACCCGGCGTTCCCTGCCGGGCTGCCGGAAGGCACACTCTTCCACCCGACGTTCCTGTACGAGGTCATCTGGAATGTGCTCGGTGTGCTGGTGCTGCTCTACCTCGAGCGCAAGTACCGCCTCGGCCGCAGGGACATTGCCGGCTACTCCGTTCCGACCCTGATCCCGGGCGCGTATCGCTTGCAGTGGGGTCGTCTCTTCGCCGTCTACCTCATCTGGTACGGCGTGGGACGCACCGTGTGGGAGTCGATCCGCATCGACCCGAGTGAGATCTTCCTCGGCGTCCGCACGAACGTGTGGGCGGCGCTTGCTGCGATCCTGATCGGCGTGGTCATCCTCGTGGTGCAGGCACGCCGCCATCCTGGACTGGAACCGAGTGTCTATGTTCCGGGACGCGAATGGGAGCCGGATGCTGTTGTACACTCTGACGACACCTATACAGACAGCGAAGATGACGACGATGACGACGCCAGGCATTCCGAACTCGCTTCCCCTGTAGCCAACGGCGCAGCACCGTCCGCCACAAGCGGGTCCAGCGCCAAGTCTTAGCCTCAGTCCAGGTCTTAGCCTCAAGGATTGATGTCGGGCCGAACCCTCGCCCTGCCGTGTGACTGCTCTTTGGGCCGCCGACGTCCCACACGCAAGGTTCTTCTGACGCGAGGACGGTTCTGCATGTTCACCGATTCCGAAATCCCCGTACGCCCCAGGCAGAGCTCAGCGCCCGCCGTACGATCGCTCGCCCTCCAGCGCTTCAGCGCAACTCCCAGCGCCACCGGACTGTACGACCCCGCACTCGAACACGACGCGTGCGGGTTAGCCATGGTCGCGACGCTTCGCGGCACAGCCGGTCATGACATCATCGCCACAGCCCTCCAGGCGCTCCGCAACCTCGAACATCGTGGAGCCATCGGCTCCGATGCCGGCACCGGAGATGGCGCGGGCATCATCACCCAGATTCCGGATGCCTTCCTGAGGGCCGTGGTGGACTTCGTCCTCCCGGCGCAGGGCAGCTACGCCGTCGGCATCGCCTACCTGCCAGAAGACGAGGCCGAACGGGCCGGCATCAAGGACACGATTGCCCGCCTCGCCGACGGGGAGGGCCTGGCTGTCCTGGGCTGGCGGACCGTCCCGGTTCGCCCCGCTGAACTGGGAACCCTGGCCCGATCGGCCATGCCCGCGTTCGAACAGCTCTTCCTGAGCAGCATCCGCACGGATGCGGCGGGCGCCGGGTTGTCCGGGATCGCCCTCGACCGGCAGGCGTTCCGTCTTCGCAAGCGCGCCGAGCGCGAACTCACCGTCTACTTCCCTTCGCTGAGCTGCCGTACCCTGGTCTACAAGGGCATGGTGACGACTCTGCAGCTGGAGCCGTTCTACCCGGACCTCAGCGACGAGCGGTTCGCCTCCAAGCTGGCACTGGTGCACTCGCGCTATTCGACAAACACCTTCCCGTCGTGGCCGCTCGCCCAGCCGTTCAGGATGATCGCCCACAACGGCGAGATCAACACCGTTCAGGGAAACCGCAACTGGATGCGGGCGCGCCAATCGCAGCTCGAGTCCGAACTCCTCGGTGACCTCGACCCGATCCTGCCGATCCTCACGCCCGGTGCCAGCGATTCGGCGTCGTTCGATGAGGTCGTCGAACTCCTCAGCCTGACCGGACGATCGCTGCCGCACGCCGTGATGATGATGATCCCCGAGGCGTACGAGAACCGGGCGGACATCAACCAGGCCAGACGCGATTTCTACGAGTACCACTCCATGCTGATGGAGCCGTGGGATGGCCCAGCCGCTCTCGTGTTCACCGATGGCACGCTGGTCGGGGCAACCCTGGACCGCAACGGCTTGCGCCCGGGCCGGTACCTCATCACCGACGATGGACTGGTTGTGCTGGCCAGCGAGACCGGTGTGCTCGACATCGAGCCGAGTCGAATCGTTCGAAAAGGTCGCCTGCGTCCGGGGCGGATGTTCCTGGTCGACACGGAGGCCGGGCGGCTGGTCGAAGACGACGAGGTCAAGGCGGAGCTTGCGGCGTCCGAACCATGGGGCGAGTGGCTCCAGAACGGGCGGATCAATCTCAAGGACCTCCCGGAACGCGAACATATCGTGCACACGCCGGCTTCCGTCACCAGGCGCCAACGCACCTTCGGCTATACCGAGGAGGAAGTGCGCATCCTGGTGGCGCCGATGGCCCAGCACGGGGTGGAGCCCCTGGGCGCCATGGGGTCGGACACTCCCATCGCTGTTCTCGCCGACCGGCCGCGGCTGCTGTTCGACTACTTCACCCAGCAATTCGCGCAGGTCACCAACCCGCCGCTCGACTCGATCCGGGAAGAGGTCGTGACGTCGATGACACAGAACCTCGGACCGGAACGCAATCTCCTCGCGGCAACCCCCGCCCACGCGTACCAGATCGTGCTCGATTTCCCGGTCATCGACAACGACGAGTTGGCAAAGATCCAGCACATCGACGCGTCGCCCGGCAACCGCACCACCACCACGGTGAAGGGCCTCTACCGGGTGGATGACGGGCCACAGGCGATGGAGTCCAGGCTGGATGCCATGTGCGCGGAAGTAGACGACGCGATTCGGGGTGGCGCACGCTACATCGTGCTGTCCGACCGCGACTCCACCAGGGACCTCGCCCCGATTCCCTCGCTGCTCATGCTCGCAGCCGTGCACCACCACCTGATCCGAAACGAGAACCGCCTGGGGGTCGGCATCATCGTCGAGGCCGGCGACGTGCGCGAAGTGCACCATGTCGCCCTGCTGATCGGCTTCGGCGCTGCCGCGATCAACCCATACCTGGCCATGGAAACGGCGGAAGACCTGGTGCGCCGGGGAATGATCACCGGGGTCACGCCGGAAGAGGCAGTGCACAACCTGATCAAGGCGCTCGGGAAGGGCGTGCTCAAGATCATGTCGAAGATGGGCATCTCCGTCGTCGGATCGTACTCGAGCGCCCAGGCGTTCGAAGCCGTCGGGCTGTCTCGCTCGTTCGTGGACCGCTACTTCACTGGAACCATCAGCCGACTCGATGGCGTCGGGCTCGATGTGATCGCCGCCGAGAACCTGGCCAGGCACGAGGGCGCCTACCCGCATGACGGTCAGCGCCCGCACGAGCGGCTGGCTGTCGGCGGAGAATACCAATGGCGCCGGGACGGGCCACCACACCTGTTCAACCCAGACACCGTCTTCCGGCTGCAACACGCCACCAGGAGCCGGCGCTACGACATTTTCCGGGACTACACCAAGCTCGTGGACGACCAGGCCGGGAACCTGATGACCCTGCGCGGTCTGTTCAAGCTGAGAACAAACATCCGCAAGCCGGTCCCCATCGATGAGGTGGAATCGGTCGCATCAATCGTGAAGCGTTTCAGCACTGGAGCGATGAGCTACGGCTCCATCAGCGAGGAAGCGCATGAAACCCTCGCCATCGCCATGAACCAGCTCGGCGCCCGCAGCAACACGGGTGAGGGCGGAGAAGACGTCGATCGCCTTCTCGACCCGGCCAGGCGTAGCGCCATCAAGCAGGTGGCCTCCGGCCGTTTCGGCGTCACCAGCCTGTACCTCACCCATGCCACTGACCTCCAGATCAAGATGGCGCAGGGAGCCAAGCCGGGAGAGGGCGGCCAGCTGCCCGCGGCCAAGGTCTACCCGTGGATCGCCAGGACCAGGCACGGCACCGCGGGCGTGGGGCTCATCTCCCCGCCTCCGCATCACGACATCTACTCGATCGAAGACCTGAAGCAGCTGATCTTCGACCTGAAGCGGGCCAACCCGACCGCCCGCGTGCACGTCAAGCTGGTCAGCCAGAGCGGCATCGGCGCGGTGGCTGCCGGCGTGGCGAAGGCGCTGGCGGACGTCGTGCTGGTGTCCGGACACGATGGGGGAACCGGCGCCAGCCCGGTGAACTCGCTGAAGCACGCCGGAACCCCCTGGGAACTGGGGCTCGCGGAGACCCAGCAGACCCTCATGCTCAACGGCATGCGGGACCGCGTCGTCGTGCAGGTGGACGGCCAGCTCAAAACCGGTCGCGATGTGATCGTTGCCGCACTCCTCGGCGCGGAGGAGTTCGGGTTTGCCACCGCACCGCTGATCGTCTCCGGATGCATCATGATGCGGGTGTGCCACCTGGACACCTGCCCCGTTGGCGTTGCCACCCAGAACCCCGAACTGCGGGCGCGTTTCTCCGGTAAGCCGGAGTTCGTCGTCAACTTCTTCGAATTCCTCGCCCAGGAGGTGCGCGAATATCTCTCCGAACTGGGCTTCCGGTCCATCGAGGATGCGATCGGGCACAAAGAAGTACTCGAGGTAGACCAGGCGATCGAGCACTGGAAGGCCGGCGGACTCGACCTGAGCCCGATCCTCGAAGGGCCGTCGTTCCCGGACGATGCACCGAGGGCGAATCGCGTCCCCCAGGACCACGACCTGGAAAACCACTTCGACATGGAGCTGATTCAGCGGGCATCCGACGCCCTGCTCACCGGCAACCCGGTAGCGATCTCGCTGCCGGTGCGCAACACGGACCGCGCAGTGGGAACGATGCTCGGCCATGAAGTCACGCTCCGCCACGGCGAGCACGGGCTTCCCACCGGCACCATCGAGGTGAAGCTCACCGGTTCCGCCGGGCAGTCGCTGGGGGCCTTCCTGCCGCCAGGAATCACCATCCGGCTCGAAGGGGAGAGCAACGACTACGTCGGCAAGGGCCTCTCCGGTGGCCAGATCATCGTTCGCCCTGACGATCGAAGCGTGTTCCCGGCCGAGCGCAACGTCATCGCTGGAAACGTCATCGGGTACGGCGCGACCCAGGGCAGCATGTTCCTCCGTGGACTGGTCGGCGAGCGGTTCCTGGTGCGCAATTCCGGCGCCACTGCCGTGGTCGAAGGCGTCGGAGACCACGCGCTGGAGTACATGACCGGCGGACTGGCCGTGATCCTCGGCACGACCGGCCGCAACTTGGGTGCCGGCATGTCCGGCGGCACAGCGTACGTGTACGACCTCCACCGGGAGAGCGTCAACCGCGAAGCCCTCAGCAGTGGAGAGCTCGCCCTCCTCCCTCTCGGCAGCGCGGACCTGGCCATCGTCACGGACCTCCTGACGCGGCACCTGGCGGAAACGGGGTCGACACTTGCCGAGCGGATGCTCGCAGCCGGGGAAACAGCATTGGCCAGGTTCGTCAAGGTGCTGCCCCGCGACTTCGCTGCCGTTGTGGCGACCAGGCAGGCGGCGATCGAAGAAGGGCTCGACCCCGACGGGGACGTTGTCTGGGGACGAATCATGGAGGTGACCGGTGGCTGATCCACGCGGATTCCTGAAGACGCGCGAGCGTGAGCTTCCCCCCAGGCGGCCGGTATCCATTCGCCTGATGGACTGGAAGGAGGTGTACGAGCAAGGCGATGCCGCAACACTGCGCCGCCAGGCCGGGCGCTGCATGGATTGCGGTATCCCGTTCTGCCACCAGGGCTGCCCGCTCGGCAACCTCATCCCGGAGTGGAACGACCTCATGCGCCGGGGGGAGGGACGGCAGGCGATCGAAAGGCTGCACGCCACCAACAACTTCCCGGAGCTCACCGGGCGCCTCTGCCCGGCACCCTGCGAATCTTCCTGCGTGCTCGGGATCAACCAGCCGCCGGTGACCATCAAGCAGGTGGAGGTGTCGATCATCGACCAGGCGTTCGCCAACGAGTGGGTGGAACCGCATCCGCCAGGTCGCCTCACCGGCAAGACCGTGGCCGTGGTGGGCTCCGGACCCGCCGGGCTGGCTGCCGCGCAGCAGCTGACCAGGGCCGGCCACACGGTTGCGGTGTTCGAACGCGACGACCGTATCGGCGGCTTGCTCCGTTACGGCATTCCGGACTTCAAGCTCGAGAAGAAACACCTCGAAATGCGCCTGCGGCAGATGCAGGCCGAAGGAACCCGGTTCCGGGCCGGGGTGAACGTCGGCGTCGACGTGACCTGGGCTGATCTCCGATCGCGCTATGACGCCGTGATCGTGGCCACCGGCGCTTTGGTGCCGCGCGACCTCCCCATCCCCGGGCGCGACCTGCCAGGCGTCCACTTCGCCATGGAGTACCTGGTGCAGCAGAACCGGGTCGGTGCAGGAGACCGCGTCGACAACCAGATCACCGCGGCGGGCAAGCACGTCGTCGTGCTGGGCGGCGGCGACACCGGGGCGGACTGCATCGGGACGGCACACCGCCAGCAGGCGCTATCGGTGACAAACCTCGCCATCGGGACCAGGCCGCCGGCGGAGCGAGCCGAACATCAGCCCTGGCCCATGTCGCCGACCCTGTTCGAGGTGTCGAGCGCACATGAGGAGGGCGGCGAGCGGGTCTACCTGGCCTCCACCGTGGAGTTCCTCCCCAACGAGGTCGGGGAGGTACGGGGGATCCGGGTCGCCGAAACTGAGTACCTCGACGGGCGTCGGGTGCCGAAAGCCGGAACCGAGCGGGAAATCCCGGCAGACCTGGTGCTGCTCGCGCTCGGCTTCAGCGGAACGGAGTCCGATTCCCTGCGCACGCAGTTGCGGGTGCCGCTCGACGCGGGCAATGTCGAGCGCGACGACGACTATCAGACCAGTGAATCCGGCGTGTTCGTCGCCGGTGATGCCGGCCGTGGGCAGTCGCTCATCGTCTGGGCGATCGCGGAAGGGCGGTCGGTTGCGGCATCCGTCGACCGTTTCCTGCAGGGCGAGACAGAGCTGCCGGCACCCGTGAAGCCAACAGACAGGGCAATCGCCCTCTAATCTGGTCTGTGACCTGAAGAAAAGAAAGATATCTATGAGACGCGCCAAAATCGTTGCCACGCTGGGCCCGGCAACATCAAGCTACGAGAACATCCGAGCGATCATCGACGCCGGAGTGAACGTGGCCCGCATGAACCTCAGCCATGGCACCTACGCCGTGCACGAGGAGGTTTTTCGCAATGTGCGGAAGGCGAGCGATGACCTGGGGAAGGCCGTCGCTATCCTGGTCGACCTGCAGGGCCCGAAGATCCGCCTCGGCAAGTTCGCCGACGGACCGCACCACCTGGCTGTCGGCGACGTTTTCAAGATCACCACTGAAGACATCCTGGGGACCAAGGAGCTCAGCAGCACTACCTATTCCGGCTTGCCGACCGACGTGAAGCCGGGCGACCCGCTGCTGATCGATGACGGCCGGGTCAAGCTGGAAGTCGTCTCGACCGACGGCATCGTCGTCACCACGAAGGTCGTGGTGGCCGGCGCCGTCTCCAACAACAAGGGGATCAACCTGCCGGGTGTCGCCGTGAACGTCCCCGCGCTGTCGGACAAGGACGAGGACGACCTCCGCTGGGCCCTGAAACTCGGGGCTGACCTGATCGCCTTGTCCTTCGTGCGCAACGCCGCAGACATCGACCGCGTGCACGAGATCATGGCCGAAGAGAACGTCAAGGTTCCGGTGATCGCCAAGATCGAGAAGCCGCAGGCCGTCGACAACCTCGAAGCCATCATCGACGCGTTCGACGGCATCATGGTCGCCCGCGGCGACCTCGGCGTCGAGCTTCCGCTTGAGGCGGTGCCGATCGTGCAGAAGCACGCTGTCGAGCTGAGCCGCCGAATGGCCAAACCGGTCATCGTCGCAACCCAGATGCTGGAGTCGATGATCGACAACCCGATTCCGACTCGCGCCGAGACCTCTGACGTCGCCAACGCTGTGCTGGATGGGGCGGATGCCGTCATGCTCAGTGGTGAGACCAGCGTCGGCAAGTACCCGGTGGTCACGGTGCAGACCATGGCGCGCATTATCGAGTCGACCGAAGTGCACGGCATGGAGCGTATCCCACCACTCGGCACGACCCCCCGGACGCAGGGCGGCGCCGTCACGGCAGCCGCTGCCGAGGTCGCGGAGTTCGTCGGCGCAAAGTTCCTCTGCGTGTTCAGCGAGTCAGGCGACTCCGTGCGCCGGATGACCCGGCTACGCAACGGCATCCCGATCCTCGGGTTCACCCCGCAGATGGGTACGCTGCGGCGCATGTCTCTGAGCTGGGGGGTACAGGGCTACCTGGTGGACCGGGTGAAGCACACCGACGCCATGTACGAACAGGTGGAAGACGTGCTGCTGCGTGATGGGCTTGCCGAGATCGGCGACAAGGTCGTGGTGATCTCTGGTTCCCCTCCCGGTATCTCCGGCTCAACCAACGACCTGCGGGTGCACCACGTCGGCGACGCCCGCAAGGGGGCAGCCCCGGTCTGGGCGAAGGGCTAGCGAGCGCGCCACGGCGGCGGATGCGCCCGCTCACCTTCGCGTTGCAGCTGTCTGGAAAGCACCGCGAAGCACAGCAACGCAACCGCCGCCCCGGTGAGCGCACCCCCGATCGTGTCGCTGAGCCAATGCGCCCCGAGTTGCGTGCGACTGAACATCATCGCCAGCATGTAGGCGAAGCCGAGCATCCATACCCAGAGTCGCGGGATCAGGATGCCGAGGGTCACGGCCAGCATGGCCGCCCGGGCGCTGTGTCCTGAAGGGTAGCTTCCGAATCCGACCTCGATGATCGCATCCGCCGGTCGCGGTCGCCCGATGGTGTTCTTCAGCAGTTCCACCAGCGCAGTGCTCGCGATCGCGGCTGTGAGGAAGTACCCGGCACCCCAGGCGCGCCCCCACAGCAGCAGCGTGCCGGCAATGATGGACGCCAGCACGAAGGCGGGGAGCCCCGCACCGACCTCATGAAGCACCACGGATGGAGGTACCCAGGCTGGCTGACCGGGACCGACGGTGTCCATCCAGGCGGAATCCAGGGGCAGTGGCTCGCCCCGGTAGGCCCCGCTGTTGACGGCTCCGAAGCCGACGGCGATGGCCAACGCCACGAGACCACCGGTGGCTGGCAGCAGCATCCGGTTTCGAAGGGGGGTAGGAGCCATGCCACGACGCTACTGCGGGCCGCCGCGTGCCGCTTCTGTCGAATGTCGCGGGTGTCTGAAAGGCTGGCGGGATGGCAGACACCAGCGAAAAGGCAATCCTCCACCGTTACCTCAGGTCGGGCCGGGAGGCCATGCTGTGGAAGCTCGATGGGCTGTCGCACTATGACCTCCGTCGTCCGCTGGTGCCGACCGGCACCAACCTGCTCGGGCTGGTGAAGCACCTTGCCGGCGTTGAGGCCGGCTACTTCGGCTCCACATTCGGTCGGCCGTTCCCGGAGTCACTGCCCTGGATGGACGAGGATGCCGAGGCGAATGCCGACATGTGGGCGACCGCGGACGAGACGCCCGAGTCGATCGTCGACCTGTACCACCGGGTGGCAGCGCATTCCGATGCGACGATCGAGGAACTCGCGCTGGATGCCCCCGGCCGTGTCGCGTGGTGGCCGGACGATCGCAGCACGGTCACGCTTCAGCAGATCCTGGTGCACCTGATCGCGGAAACCCACCGCCATGCTGGCCATGCCGATATCGTGCGGGAGCTGATCGACGGTGCCGCCGGCCTGCGCAAGGACAACGACAACCTCCCGCCGGGAGATCGCGATTGGTGGGTGGCCTACCGGGCCCGCCTGGACCAGGTCGCGCGCGAAGCCGGCGAGGGTTCACAGGGAGGCGCCTGAGCGTTACCCTCGTTGGCATGTGCAGGAACATCCATACGCTTCACAATTTCGAGCCCGCAGCAACCGACGATGAGGTGCACGCGGCGGCCTTGCAGTTCGTCCGTAAGATCAGCGGCTCCACCAAGCCGTCGAAGGCCAATGAGGCGGTGTTCAACCGCGCGGTGGAGGAGATCGCCCACGTTTCGCGGCATCTCCTCGAGGACCTGGTGAGCTCCGCGCCGCCGAAGAACCGCGAGGTCGAGGCCGAGAAGGCGAAGGCGCGTTCCGCCAAGAGGTTCGCTGCAGCCTGAGTCCTTGCCGGTGCGCCGGGTTTGAGTCAGAGTGATGCTCATGTCACTGCTGAGGGAACTGAAACGCTTCGATATCGTGCTGGAGGAGCTCTTCCCTGAGCTTCCCGCGCCGCGGCCGGGCCTGGATGAGCCGGGAATCGATGAATTTCGTCTGGCGGTGGCGCCTCTTGATCTCAGCGCCGACCTGGAAACCCTGTACCGCTGGCACGACGGGCTCGAGCACCGCGTGTTGGGAGGGAAGCGGATGTTGTCGGCCGCGGAAGTTTCGGGAAGCCGGGATTTCAACATCAGCTCACTGGAGCATCCGCCGGCGTGGCTTCCGTTCACGGATGGCCCCGATTTTCACTTCGTCTCCCTCGGCGTCCCCGGTTGCAGCGCGGACCCTTCGGTGTGGGCCGGCCACACCCACGATGTCTGGCTGAACCTGACGCACGAGTCGTTGGAGGCGATGATCGCAACGTTCAACGACATGGCAACGGATGCCAGTGAATCGTTCGATCGGAGAAGGGAACTGCTGCTCGGCGCCTTGCGCTATGGCGGCGAATACCGGCTGGGGCGCAGTCCTCATGCTTTCCGGTACCCCGACCCACCGGCTGGAACCTCCATCGTGAAGTACGAGACCGGCACGCCGGAGCCATGGCTGCGATCCATGGGCACGTCGACGAAGTCGCTGTTGCCGCGGGGAGCAACGACGACGATCGCGGACCTGCTCGACGCCTCGACCCACGGAACCGTGTCCGGCACGGTGCAGGGACGGTGCAGGGACGGACGATCAACGTCGGCGGTCCGATTGCCGCACTCGCGTTCACCATCGATGACGGCACCGGGACGATCAGGCTTGTCGCCGACGACGCGGTGACAGTCATCGGTCCGGTCTCCGGGACGTGGGTGGAGGCGGATGTCACGGTTTCGCAGGAAAGGAACGCTCGGCTCACGGCGCTTCGGCGCAACCCCGAGTGGCTGGTGTGAGATCGATCGCCGGTGGCCCCTGACGTCGAATACCCGCATTCCCGTTAACGGAGGACCGGAGTCAGTCCGGAACGGACGCGAACTGCCGCTCCGGCGCAAAGGATCACTACAAGTCCGCCAGCGATGGTGGTCCAGGTCATGGATTCGTGCAAGAGGAGTCCGGCCCAGACGAGCGTGAGTACCGGTTGCGCGAGTTGCACTTGGCTCACCCGCGTCATCGGGCCAATCGCCAGGCCGCGGTACCACGCGAAGAACCCGAGGAACATGCTCACTACGCCCAGGTATGCGAATGCTGCCCACTGCACCGGTGTACCTGAAGGCGGCTGCTGAACAACAGAGAACACGGTCAGGGCAAGCATGAGCGGCGACGACAGGGCGAGCGCCCAGGACACCGTCTGCCACGCGCCGAGTTCGCGGGCGAGCAAGCCTCCTTCGGCGTAACCGATGGCGGCCGCCACGACACCGCCAAGGAGAAGTAGATCGGCCCAATGCAGTGCGCCGAAGCCCCCGGACTGGAAGAACCCGAAGGCGATTGCTGCGACGGTGCCCAGTCCGGTCCAGATCCAGAATGCCCGCGGCGGACGCTCGCGACCCCGGATGACCGCCATCACAGCCGTCGCGGCCGGCAGTAGCGCGATCACCACGGCACCGTGGCTGGCCGGAGCCGTGGTGAGCGCGAAAGAAGTGAAGATCGGAAACCCGACGACTACGCCGCCGGCGACGACCGCGAGGCGAACCCAGAGCATCCGGTCGGGAAAGCGCTGTCTGGTCAGTGCCAGGGCGAGAACGGCCAGGGCGGCAGCAACGACGGCGCGGCCGGACCCGATGAACAGGGGGGAAAGCCCCTCAACAGCCACGCGGGTGAACGGCACCGTGAACGAGAATGCGGCAACGCCGAGCAGTCCCCACCACAGGCCGGCCGATGACTTCGACGATAACGGGATGGCCAACTCGACAGTAGCGCTACTATTGTGTGTCATGAATCAGGATAACAGTTCCCGTATCGCCGAGCGACTCCACGCGTGGATCGCGCAAGCGGCACCGGGTTCTCGGCTGCCTTCGACGCGCGCCCTGGTGGCCGAGTATCGGGCCAGCCCGGTGACTGTGCAGAAAGTGGTCAATGCGCTGGCCCGGCAGGGCCTGGTCGAGAGCCGACCGGGTGTTGGCACATTCGTGCGCGCGAGCAGCACCGTGCAGCCACCGGACTACGGCTGGCAGAGCGCGGCACTGCGATCGCCCCTTGCTCCACTTCGAAGCACCTCCACTGCGCTCCGAAGCACCGGGAACGACGTGATTGCGTTCCACGACGGCTATCCGGACCGAGAGTTGCTGCCGGAGCGCCTGGTGCGGGCAGCCCTCACGCGGGCCTCGCGGGGTGAAGCGGCGTTATCCCGCCCACCCGCCGGCGGTCTCCCTGACCTCCAGGCCTGGTTCGCGCAGGAAATGCGTGCCGGTACACCGGTCAGCGTCGCCCCTCCGACCGCCAGCGACGTGATCGTGCTGCCGGGAAGTCAAAGCGGGCTGAGCTCAATCTTTCGTGCCCTGGTCAAGACCGGCCAACCCCTGTTGATGGAGTCGCCGACCTATTGGGGTGCGATCCTCGCCGCGGCCCAGGTCGGTGTTCAGGTCATCCCGGTGCCAAGCGGGCCGGATGGACCTGACCCGGAGGACCTGGCACGAGCCTTCGACGAAACGGGCGCGCGTCTCTTCTACGCCCAGCCCAACTATGCCAATCCGACCGGGGCGCAGTGGTCCGCCGATCGCGTTGAGCAAATAATGGCGGTAGTGCGCGCATCCGGGGCTTTCCTCGTCGAAGACGACTGGGCGCATGATTTCGGAATAACCACCAGCGTCCAGCCTGTTGCCGCACGCGACGACTCCGGTCATGTCGTCTATCTGCGGTCGCTGACCAAGAGTGTGTCGCCGGCCGTGCGCGTGGCCGCAGTGATTGCCCGCGGACCGGCGCATGCGCGGATACTGGCCGATCGGAGTGCTGAATCCATGTACGTCAGCGGGTTTCTGCAGGCGGCGGCTTTGGATGTCGTCACCCAGCCGGCCTGGCAGACGCACCTTCGCGGGCTCCGGCACCAACTTCGGGCCCGGCGGGATCTGCTCATCTCCAGCGTTCAGGAGCACGCCCCGCTGGCCCGCATCGATCACGTGCCCGCCGGTGGCCTGAACCTCTGGGCCCGTCTACCCGATGGCACGGATCTCGACCAACTCGCCCGCGACTGCGAAGCCGGCGGAGTGGTGATCGCTCCGGGTCACGAATGGTTTCCCGCCGAACCGGCAGGACCGTTCGTGCGACTCAACTATTCGGGGCCGAACCCGAGCGCCTTCCCACACGGCGCGTGCGTTCTCGGGCAGGCGCTCGAACACAGCAGCCGCGCATGAACCCGGTGGCGAAGAGTCTGCTTCACGTGGTGATTCTGATTTCCTGGGCAGCAGTCGTGGTATTCGGGATGTTGCTGCTCCAATGGGGTACGCAGAAGACTTTCTACTTCTTCGCAACCGAGGACGTACTTGCCGAGGCAAGTGAAGGTCGCCGCCTCATCCTCTTAGGCTCAGGCGTTCTGTTCCTGGCGGCTCTTCTCGCCCGCTTGATGAGGTCCCCGGCCTGGGCCTGCGTCCTTGTCGCTGCCCCCGCAATTGTGGTCGGTGGGCTGACATTCTTCGCTGAAGGAACGTTGTTAGGTCCCCTGAGCATCTACTTCATGCTTCCGGTGGCGCTGAGCGCGATACTTTCTGTGTTTGTCTTTGCCCGCCCAATGCGAGCGGATCACGGCGGCATCGTAGAGATAGCACCGGAGGCAGCCAATGACCCGGTGACGCCCACGACTCAAACCGGCCGCACCAATCGACTCGCCATCGCCTCCGTCATCGTCGTGTTCCTCTTCTCGCCCATGGGGTTGATTCTCGGCCATGTGGCGCTGTCGCAGATAGGTCGCACGGGCGAGCGTGGTCGCGGCCTGGCGCTGGCCGCTGTCGTCCTCGGCTGGACGTTGACCGTCATCGCAGCCGGGGTGCTGGTGTACCGACTCTGGGCACCCGCGCAAGCATGAACAAGCTGTCACCGCGCGAACGCCGAACAGCTGAGGCAATTTCTACAGTGCCGGTGGTGCGGGTTGTACAGGTGTCCCACCAACGGATACGGGAGCCTGGGGACATCGCATAGACGACGTTGGACCCGACCATGTCATACACGTCCATCATGCCAATGGGCAGGCCCAGAAGACCTCGGAGATTTCCCCGGAGCTCGTGTTTGATCTCCATGTTCTCCGGAACAGCCTCAATGACCATGTCCGCGTTCGCCATGGCCTACTTGACGCTGGTGGTCCTGGACATGCGCGAGATCGCCTCGTTGAACTTCTCGTCCGTGAATGATGCTTTCCGTGGTACTCGCTAGTGGGCTGCGTACCCCCCGTCGATGATGAGTTCTTCACCGGTAACATATTTCGCTTCGTCAGAAGCGAGGTAAAGGATGCCGTACGCGATATCAGATGATTCACCGATGTGAGGCGGAAGCGGCACGTTGTCCGACACAGCGGCTTCCTCCTTCGTCAGGCCGTAGCCCTCAATCATGCTCGTGTAAATCGGGCCGGGGTGCACGGAGTTCACCCGGATGCTGTCTTTAGCGAACCAGAACGAACCATGCTTCGTGAGTGAGCGGACGGCACCCTTGGACGCCGAGTATGCCGCCGCCCCACCGTCGGCGTTCCCTGAGATGATTGCCCCGAGGGACGAGACGTTGACGATTGACCCTCGGCCGGCCTTCTGCATGACGGGGATGACGTTTTTCATACCTAGCCATGTGCCGGTGGCGTTGATAGCCATCACTTTGTTCCAGTCATCGAGTTCGGCTTCGAGAATTCCCTTGGGTATCGCGATACCGGCGTTATTGACCAGGATGTCGATGGTTCCCCACTCCGCAACGACGTCCTCCACGACACCGCGCCAGGCATCCGGCGAGCTAACGTCCAGAACGCGCCCGATGGCCGTCCGGCCCTTGGCTGTAACCGTGTCGACCACGCTGTTCAGCGCCTCTTCGGAGATGTCGGTGGCCACAACCTTCGCGCCTTCTGCAGCAAAAATTTCTAGGGTCGTCAGGCCGATCCCGCTCGCGGCGCCCGTGATGATGGCGACTTTTCCACTCAATCGTGACATGTTCATTCTCCATTCCTGTTCGGAGGGAGTGCGCTACTGCGCGACGAGTCTCGTCCTCCGTGTCCGCGACTGTACCCACGCGCACTGGAAGGGTAGAGATTGCGTCGCCGAGACGGCGGCGCTAGATAGCCGAGTGGCTGCCGATGGAGCCGTGATCAATTGCTCAGTGCCTCAGAAATCGCGGTAGCGCTTGGCTTCGCTCAGCCTGTCGGCCAGCTCGTCGCGTTGGACAGGGCGCCCGACGTTCGGGTCGTCGGTTTCGCTGAAATACGGGCGCGTGTACGCGGGAGTATCTCGCTGGAACCGCCACCCCTCGGAAAGCGCACCCGTGTCCAAGGTGTCGTATCCGATGGCGTCGAGGAACTCCGTCACCGTTGCTTTCGCGGCTGAATCGTCCCCGGCAATCGGGAGGACGGAGCGTTCAGGATCCCCCGATGGTCGGGCCAGGCCCGTGAGATGGGGATAGTAGATGTTGTTAAAGGCCTTGACCACCTGCGATTCTGGCAGATGTGCCTGGAGCATCTCGGCCGTGGTCGTCGACTCGTCATCGAGCTCCGGGTAGTGACCGTCGCGCTCGGGATAGTAGTTGTTCGTGTCGATCACCGTTTTGCCATGAAGCTCGGCGACCGGCACGTTCGGATAGGCGCTCAGGGGGATAGACACGATCACGATGTCGCCCGCTGCGGCAGCATCCGATGGCGTCGCTGCTTGAGAGTGCGGTCCGAGGTCGGCAACAAGGTCCGCGAGTGTCTCGGGGCCTCGGCTATTGCTTAGCACCACGTCGTAGCCCGCGGCGATTGCCAAACGAGCCACACCACTTCCGATGTTTCCGCTTCCGATCAAGCCAATGGTCGTCATAATTTCTCGTCCTTCTTTCGTCGGGCACCATCAGCGCCGTGGTCCTGGGGCCTGAACGGCGGGCGTCAGTACAGAGGTAGCTACAGGTCATGGTGATCGTGCCTTTTGTGTCGTGCAATGATGTACACGTCGGCGTGTACATTTACTGTAGCTGATGTACACGCATATGCGTACATAGGGTACGGCTCCGAACGTGAGGACAAGAATCGTGGCAAGTCGTTTGACGCATCCACTGGCGATTCCGGCCGAAAGCGAGTTCGATCTGTTCGAAGCGATGTTCGCACTCAACGATCCCATCCGTCGTGCGATTGTTCTCCACATCGCCCAGGAACCAGGAACAGCGTGCAGCGGTTCGGACTTCGGGGTGTCGAAGTCGGCTCTGACAAGGCACTGGCGGGTGCTCCGCGAGTCCGGGATCATCAAGCAGGAGGTGGACGGCACCCGTCACCGAAACTGGCTTCGCCGCGAGGAGCTCAACCGCAGGTTCCCTGGCCTGATCGAACTGGTTCTGCGTGAGCATGAGGCGGCACTCACTCACGGGGAGTGGTAGACCCGGGCGTCCGAGAAGCTCTCATTTGTCGTGGTTCGAGTCGTGGGGATGCCCAACACTTACCCATTGAAATCAGCCCCGAACGACCGGGTTTGACTGCGCACAATCGGAGGCAGGGAACCGCTCGGTTCCCTGCCAATGCAAAGGAAATCCGCGAATTCAGCCGCGAAATCCACATTCAGAGTCTTAACTGAACGGTATTTGAGGCTAAGAGATTGTGCAGTGGGGGGAGGGTCGCTGATTCCACCGTGGGAAATACTCAGTCGCAACAGAGCCGCAGGCGGGTACGTCCACGCCGTGGGCGCAATGGGAGCGGGATGCCGCGTGGAATTGAACCGATTCAGTTGGAAAATCAAACTCAGGTAGGTTGATTGGTATGGGGAAGCTGATTCGGGAGTGCTCGGTGGCGCACACGCTGGAGCTTGTGGGTGCGAAATGGTCGTTACTCATTGTGCGCGAGTTGCTTCTCGGCATCCATCGCTTCGACGAGATCGTTCACTACACCGGAGCCCCGAGAGACGTCCTCACGGTTCGGCTGCGTCATCTGGAAGAGGGGGGTTTCGTCACCCGAGTTCAGTATCAGGAGCGCCCGCCACGATTCGAATACCACCTCACCGACCTCGGCAATGCGCTTGGTCCTATCATCAGCATGTTGCGCGAATTCGGCGATCGGCACCTCACTGCGGAAGCGGAGTCTCCGCTGACCTTCACGCACACCTGTGGTGAGGTTTACCACCCCGTTGACGCATGCCAGAGCTGCGGCCACGTGGTGCGACGCGGCGAGATCACAGAACGTGATGCTCCTCAGCGGTCAAGCGCCAAACAGCAGCCAATCCGCGCGACAACAGGCGACCACATCGAAGGCTCACGTGTAGAAAGCAGGCTGATATGAAAGCGTTCGTAGTCGACTCGTATGGTGAGAACGGGCTGAAGTCCGCGCAAGTACCTATACCCGCGCCAGGTGCTCACGAAGTTCTGGTTGAGGTCCGAGCGGCAGGTATCAACCCGCTGGACGGGATGATCCGCGACGGCACTTTCAAACAGTTGCTGAAGTACAAACCCCCATTCGTGCTCGGCCACGATGTTGCTGGCGTTGTGACAGAGGTTGGCGCGGACGTGCGTGCGTTCAAGGTTGGAGATGCGGTCTATTCCAGGCCGCGTGACCTTCGAATCGGTACGTTCGCCGAATACATCGCCATCAATGAAGCCGACGCGGCTTTCAAACCGGAATCCCTCTCGTTCGAGGAGGCAGCCGCGGTGCCGCTTGTCGCCTTGGCGGCCTGGCAGTCGCTGGTCGAGCTCGCGCGCGTCGAGCCACGTCAACGCATTCTCGTTCATGGGGGCGCCGGCGGATTTGGCTCGACTGTAATTCAGTTCGCACGGCATTTGGGAGTCCATGTCACCACCACAGTGCGCGGCAACGACGCGGATAGGGTTCGCGCATTAGGGGCTGATGAGGTCATCGATTTCACCACCACGGACTTCGCAGAGGTCGGCCCTAATTACGATGTCGTTCTTGACTCTCTCGGAGGCACGAACCTGGAGAAGTCGTTGACTGTACTTAAGCCGGATGGGCTCGCGATCAGCCTTGTCGGGCCGCCCGACCCCGCATTCGCGGCACAAATCGGTCGACCGCTACTCAAGCCGGTACTGGCGGCGCTGAGCCGAAACATTCGGAAGCAAGCGAAAGACATTGGGGTGCGGTATTCGTTCTTCTTCATGCGCGCTAACGGTGGGCAACTGAAGGAGTCGGCTCGCCTCTACGACAGCGGGGCTCTTCGGCCGGTCCTTGATCGTACCTTCGCGTTTGATCAGACGCTGGAGGCCATGGCTTACGTCGGACAAGGTCACGCGAACGGCAAGGTAGTGGTTGTCCTGTGAGCGAAGACGCCGGTGGGCTCCGATCAAGAACGCTGCACTACACCGTTGCCGAACAGAACAAGGCAAAGGTCTTCGAGAGCTCAGGATTAGAGCAGCTTCGTGCGATGGTCGAACTGCGCGTTCCCGCGCCGCCGATCAGCAGCCATATTGGACTGCAAATCGTGTCAGTCGACGAAGGTGATGTCCTGATGACCGCGGAACCCGACGAATCTCATTACAACCCGATCGGATCCGTTCATGGAGGCTTCTTCGCCACGGTTCTCGATTCAGCCTGCGGATGCGCCGTGCACAGCACCCTTCCCGTTGGCGTCGGCTACACAAGCCTGGAGATCAAGGTTTCATTCCAGCGCCCCATCACCGCCGATACGGGAACCGTGACCGCTCATGGTTGGGTGACGAAAGTCGGCCGGAACGTGGCATTCGCCGAAGCCGATGTGCGGGACACCGATGGCCGCATCCTCGCCACAGCATCCAGCACGTGCCTCATAATCCGTCCAGATTCACAGCGGTGACGGAATCCGTCGGTTGTCCACTAGAGCGCGACGGACGGGATGTTAAGTGCAGTCCACTGCCAAGGGGGCAATCGGCCGGAAAGGTGCTCATGCTTCTTTGTCGTGAATATTTATCAATTTGTGCCGGTGGTGCGGGTTGTACAGCGCTCCCACCAATGAATACGGCGATTCTTAGCCCCAGAATCCGCGTATTTGTGCCTAACTACCAGTCTATCGGGGGTGCGCAGGCGGGGAACTGCATTAAGGCTTCCAGAGAGGCCACCAGACGGCGGCTCGGGCTGCGGCAGCTGAGACGCGAGCGTCGGTCAGTCGAACGCGCTACGACCGCTCACAACGCGCGCTAGCTCCCGCATGTCCTCGGTCTACTCGGTCTAGGAGAACCGCCGCCGTATCAACTCACAGAAGTCTGGTTCCCGCTCGATCGCTATGACCTTAGCGGCACCGGCCCGAACTGCGGCGAACCCGAGACTCCCGCCTCCGGCGAACAAATCGAGCACAACGGATCCGGGCCGCACCAGCAAAGCGGCCAACCAGTCTGAGATCCCATCCGGTTTAGCCGTCGGGTGGCCGCCGGCTGGCGACCGCCCAGAATAGTGCAGCCGGGAGAAGAATCTGGACGCGCGCTCCCGGCCCGCGCGGTACTTCTGCCTGCCGCCAGCGTCGACAGCCAGGGCGGGGCAGCCGTCGACACACGCGCCGTCGTCACACCCGACCTCATGTTCCAGCACCAAGTTTGTCGGCATGCGACCGCCGGCGTGCGGCGTCGACATCTCGCCGCCTCTTCGTTGGAGCCGAATCGTGTGCGAGTCCGAGACCGAACCGGGCCCGCGCGACCGGTCCTCGCCCCCGTCGTTGATGCGCAACGCCCCGGTGTTGAACCCGCCGGTTCCGCCACCGATGAGCGCCTGGTTCAGTGTCTGGCCCGGCGCCAGGTTTCGGCCGATGACTATGGGTTCGACGGCGTTCCGCAGCTGCGAGGTCCAGCCTTCGTACGCATCAGCCTGATCAGCACCGGCGCCGGCACGGCGGAGCACATCATCTAGCCGCTGGTTGCCGGCCTGGACTGAGGCGCCCCGAGCGAAAAACAATGTGTCGGCGATAGTGAGCCCGGCTGCTTCCATCGCCGTGGCCACGCGGTGGACGGTTCGAGTGTGGCCGAAGACCGCGATGCTGGAGCCTGGCCGGGTGACGCGCCGGACCTCGATCCAGAGTGCCGGGTCGAAGGCCAGAGAACCGCTATCCCAGTCGGTGCCGGAGATGAGCCGCGTGTGGTCGATGCCGTATGCCGGGTCCGAGATGACTGTGTCGATTGAGCTGTCGGGGATCTGGGCCAGGACAGTCATTGCGTCGCCCTGGCGAAGGTCGAGACGGTCGGAGAGTGGCACATCCTCAACGCTACTGGCCCAAATCAGCTCGTTCCGCGCGAAGCGGTGTGACCGGCGCAGCTTCAGAGCATCTCCCGGAGCTCCTGTCTAGCCGCACGGATGTCGACCCAACGACCCGCCATTGTGGAGGTAACGTAGTCCAGCGGCCAGACAACAAGCGAACCGTAGCGGGCCGAGTACAGGCCGAGTCGGTCGATCTCATAGGTATCGGAATAATCCAGCAGGGCGTAGGCGATGAGCTGGTAAAGCTGGGCAGCCGAAAGCGAGTCGCTGCGCGTACCGGAATTCGCGCTGAGGGAGCCGAGCTGGGTTTTGATGTCGAGTAGCAGGCCATTACAAATCAGGTCTGCCTCAGCAGCGATGCCGTGGGTTCCAGCGTTAGCGCTCTCGAACCCCGGGCCGAGGTGGAAGGGTTTCTCTAGGTGAGGGATTAAGTGCGTTTCCGCAACGCCTCTCAGCTCGTTAAGCTCACGAATCGCTTCGGGTGTGGCTTGCAGAATCATCACCTTTGGGTTGAACTTGCCCCGCGGGGCAAGGTCCAGGATCTGCGGCAAGCGAAGGAGACCGGCGCGAAGCGTCTGAACACAAAGCGCAAGCGCCCAGACTGCGCGTGACACCACCGCTTCGTTGCCGCCTTCGCGGATGGCGTGACCGGCAACACCGGCGAGCAAGTGCACCGTTTTCACATACGACTTGTTATCGGGGAACAGCGACAAGGCGGAAACGGGAACGTCGTTGGGATTCAGCAGCAACCTGACGAGTAGGTCCATAGCGGTCCCCATTGTGGACGCGGATGCGCCAGACGTGTCGACGAGGAGCCCACCGCTCTGCGCCTTGAACTCCCGCTGAAGCTGGCGAGTGTTTGGATACCGGCTAGCGAGATATTGGCGAAGGGGAGTGCTCCGATCCCTCACCGCTTGGCTGAGGATCAGTCCGTTGGTGAGGTCCATGTCTCTGACCGTATCGGTTGGTACCGACTTGGCGGCAACGGCAGACCGCACCCGGAAGTCGCTGGGCGATGTGCTCGAACGCGTAGCCGAGGCGAACCGACCCACCAGGGCGGGGCGCCGTCGCCTCGCTCCCTCACCGCTCCCCGCACCGTCCCGAATCGCCTTGGCGATACGCGGGCGCCAAGCCGTCTATGAGCCTCGCGTTATGCCATCGCCCCGCCCCGGCCTAACTCTTGCTGCCGCAAATTTCTGAAAGTCGGTTACATGCCCGTGTACCAGCCACCACGACTGCGATGATCGAGTGTGCGGTGCCATGTTGGGCTGACACTCGTCGAGGGAAGCCGCGACACCCGAAGGAGCAGGCATTCCATGACAAAGACGCCCCGTATACCTCGCCAGTCCAGGAAGCAGCCGGGTACGACGAATGACCACACCGTGCCGCAGATGTACTTGCGGCGGTTTGCCGTTCCGAGGGGTGACGGCCACCAGATCGGTACCGCCAAAGCCGACGACTTTGCGCAAGCTTTCAAACCTAATGTGAGAAACATCGGTGCCGAGCAAGGTTTCTACTGGGGGACGTCTGCTGACGGCACTCCCCACCATGACATGGAGAAGTTCCTCACGGAAATTGAGGGACTCGGTGCGACGGCCTTCCGCCAGGTCCTCGACAACGGCAAGCTCCCGCGCGACGATGCATTTCCTCGACATTGGCCTCCCCGCCCAGCGACTCGGTTTGATATTTCGTGGTGGTTGGCGGCGCAGCTCCTACGAACCTCTCGTCAACGGCTGAGGTTGCGCGCGCTGGAAGGCGGTGAGGGACTGGAGACACCTAGCGGGTTGAGTGCATCGAACTTGCATCTAGATTTCATCGCGAAGATGGTCGCTCCTGTCGCCAAGGTGCTCTTTGAACGGCCGTGGGGAATCGGATTCAGTGACGCATGCCTTTTGACCTCCGACACCCCGGTCCTGGTGCTCAATGGACAAGATGATTCGAATCAGTTGGACGCCATCGAGTACTGGGATGTGTTTGTCCCACTCGACCCGCATCGCTGCCTTTTCCTCCCCGGTAAGGGGCTTCTCAGACGGCTCGGCATTTCGGGTGATCACAAGTTAAAGCTGCATCAGGGGCTCGGACGGGCCCTAAACCAGGCAGTCGCAGACACGGCTGTCCGCCACATCTTCTTCCACCCGGATCATGACCTTCGGGACCAACTGGACCCGAGTAGCCGACTGCCTCTTCCAGGCAATGGAGCTGACCCTGCTGCGCCGCTCTATCTGGTGGGTAGCTACGAGTTATTGCCCCAAGATGCGGGCGTCGAACGGAAATGGCTGACGGCTCACGCGCCGATCGATGCAGTCCATGCGACTAGCAAGCTGCTAATTGACGATGAGGCGGTAAAGATGGCGGAGTTACTCATGGCCGAGCTCGACGAGGACCATGCTGGGTTCAACGCACGAGCGCGAGCAACGGAGGACTAAGAGCCCGACACCCTGCCGCAGTTTTTATGTAACGGACCGGAATGCCGCTGCTTGCCTGGCCTCGCGTCGATGAATGGTCACCGACATCGACCCTGCCACGACCGGAGCGGGATGCCGGATTCTTGCCTGGCTGCTCCGGTGCGGGCGGGGAATCCGATTCGGGCACCCCTGTCGGGAATCACTGAACATTGGGTGCATCTTGGACCTTGGTAGGGCATGAGATTTTTTCACGCCCGCGGATAGCGATCGGCTCAACCAAGGATCGGTGAGCAAGCCCTAACGCCGATGATTGCCGGCACGTGCGGCTAGTTCAGTCCTGGATGAGATGTGGCTGGCACTAGCATCAAGATTGCCACGCATATGGGAGGATTACGCAGTTCTTGCCGCATATACGCAACAGCGGATGTCCTCGGACTTCTTGGCTCCCCGCGCGGTTATCACCAGCACCCAGGAACACGAACGGATCCCCATGCCTAGTCGGAAGCTACCGAAGATCTCACTTTCAGCGCCACTGAAATGCGGGACAGCTGTGCTGCTGACCGCCGTGCTCGCGTTGACAGCCGCTCCAGCCCAGGCTGAGGACTACTATCCGGACGTCACGGCGACCATTAGCTACAGCTCGGACTCGGTCCGCGTCGGTGACGAAGTGACCATGACCGTGTCCGTCGACAAGTCGGCGGGCCCCGCGACGCCAACGACGGAGATCTATCTAGAAATCAGCACTCCCAGCTACTTGACCTGGCAATCGGTAACCTCAATGTCGCTCTGTGGCAGATATCTTATGGGCAGCCGCAGCTCAACCTACATCCGAGTCGAGGCCTTCGAAGCAGAGGGGCCGACATCGTGTGTATTCGTTGCCAAATTCCTTGCAGCCCGAGCCGGAACGTCTGCGGCGCCGACCACGTCCGGGAACATACAGGTGGTTGCCAAACCAGCGGCTGGCATCACATCGCTAGCCACCCCGGTCCCGGCATCGCTGAGCGCCCTGCTCACAAAGTCAGGGGCCGTCAAGGCCGCCGACTACACGAGCACCTCATATGCGGCATTCAAATCCGTGTACAACGCCACCACGTCCGCGATCGCGAGCGATCCTGGCATGGACGACGCAGTGATGGCCGCCTTGGAGCCGCCGCTGCAGACTGCTCTGGACTCCATGGTCAGCGTCACCAGCCTCGTAGTCCCCGAACAGAATCTGATCGCCGCCATGTCGGTATACCCGTACCCGTTCACCGGGGCGGACTACGCCGAACTGAACCGCGTTCTGCGGGAGATCATGACGGCGAGGGTTGCCGGCACAGAAACCGAAATCGCGGCGTTAGTCATCGAGGCGCAGACCGTCATCGACGCGCAGGTGTCCCGGGCAGATCTGATCGATGCGTCGGTGTGGATCAACGAGTACGTTGAGGAGGATTACACCGCGTGGAGCTGGGCCATCATCCAGGATATGAAACGCCTGGCCAACTACGGAAACCTCGACGACCCGCTTACCTACACCGACGAAGACATTGCGTGGGCCCTGGATTGGATACTCAACAGCGAACAGGTGGTCATCAACATCAAGCCCCTGGTCACAGCAATCGACAGCGCGGATTCGATCAGCACCGAGGGGATGGCCCCAGTCTCGGTCGCACGGTTCGACGCCGCCGTGGCTGCAATGGTCCAGTGGCGGGAAGACGCCACCGACCCCGACAATTGGATTTGGGACTTCCAGCCAATGATTGACGAGTTCGACGCCGCCGTCTACGGACTGCATTCGCTCGGGCCGATTCATGAGGCCCAAGCCATGCTGGACACCTTGGTGGAAGGCGACTACACGTCCGCGAGTTGGAACAACATCGTGCTGATGCGGGCAGCTCTCGCCGACATCGTTGAAAGCTCAGCCGATGGGGTCCTCCTCCCGAACGAATACATAATCGAGCAGGCGGATGAAGCACAGGAGATGGTAGATTCCCTCGTCAGCATCCGGCCACTGCTGGACGCGATCGCCAGCGTCGATTCGGTGAACACCACCAACATGTCCGCATTTTCGGTGTACTGGCTCGACAAGCGGGTACAGGAGCTGATCGAACTACGCGACACGGAAAACTGGATCACTGACGAGGACATTGCCGAGGCGGTTGCAGTGTTCAGCGACCAGGTGGACAACAGGATGGTATCGCTGACCCCACTGATCGACGCCGCCGCCGCCGGTGAGGCGGCGATGGCGGGCTTGGCGGCTGACGGCTACACGGGTTCCTCCTGGACCGGCGCGCGAGCAGCCATCGCACAGGTGAAGTCGGATCTGGAGCTGTGGTCCACCGACCGGCATGTGCCGGTCTGGCAGTCCCTGATCGACTTTGATATCGCCAATATGAACGCCGCCATCAACAGTCTGGTTCGGGCTTCCCTGATCGTGAAACTTGGTGATGAGCGGGTCATGATCGGGTCCACCATCCCGGCTGGTTCGCAGCTGCATTTCGAAGCCGAGGGACTTCAGCCGGGGACGCAGTTCTGGGTGGAGCTGCATTCCACCCCGACCACACTGGGCAGCGTCCTGGCCGACGCTGACGGTAAGGCGAGCCTGTGGGTAACCGTGCCGAAAGATTTCGCCGCCGGCAGCCACACCCTGCACGTTTTCTCAACGGAGCTGGGGGCGTTCGCGCCCACGGACGCCGCTTTCCCCATTACAGTCACGTCGGGTCAATCCGTGGCGGCACCGGCAGGCAACCTGGCTAGCACCGGCGGGGCAGCGGACGGTTTCGCCCTAGGCGCCGGCTTCCTGCTTCTACTTGTGGGTGCCGGGCTTCGACTGTCGGTACGACGCACTCGGGCGCACGCGTAGCGAATCGACGCAGAAGCCGTCGCCCCGTCTTCTCGACGGTGGCGGCGGCTTCTGTTCGCCTATCAGGACTTTATGGCCTGATCCGTGTTTTTGGACTGGATCCAGCGACAGATGGTGAACGGGTGTTGCTCACAGCGGATGGAGCCACGGTGTTCCGGCGATTCCGGCGTCCAAGAATGAGTCATTGAGGTCCCGGGTTGGCTGATTATCGACAACCCCGGGCCCGGGTGCGAATGCGGGCCGCCATCTTGGTGAGCGTAGTGGCGGTGCCGCGCACAGTGCTGGCATGGAGCAAATTCTTTGGGCCCAAGGCTCATTACTCAACACGCCCGTCCTGGCCAAGGAGGCGGAGGCCATCGTCGCCGCAGCGTGGCCGGCACTACTGAACTGGAACGAAAATGGCCAGGCCCGCGACGGCACCCTGCACGATGCGGCGGTGCTCACCGCGGAGCAGATGCAGGCTGACATCTTTCTCGAAGCCCGACAGGGCATAGGTATCGGGGCCGCCTCCTGGACTTTCGAAGACTCGGGGCCTGAGCACGCGCGTGTCCTCGGCTGGCCGAAGGACCGGCCGATTCCCGACCCGCCGGAGAAGTGGGCTGGCCCGGTCCCGGCGCTTATTCTCTGCCGCCACGTGTACGCGGACGGCGCGCCGTATCCAAGTGGAAACAATGTCGAATGGGTCGATGGCCGGTCGGCGGAGGCGCTTCTGGTGTCGTGGCGCGAATTGCGCCTGCTGGAAGCGGGCCCGCTGTGACCGATGCCGAGCACAGGGGTGGTATGGACAAACGCGGCTCGAAACCACCACGCAAACCCACAGATTTCCAGGCCAGTTCGGCCCGACTGTGGGCCACGGGTTATCTGCTCGGCAGCCAGCTCGTAATGGCCCACCGCATGGACGATGTGATTGCCGCGGCCTACCCGGCCGAGGCGGTGAATCAGCAGGAGAACCTGGTCGACTCGATTCAACGTGGGGTCAAGGCGGAGTACATTGCGTCTCGGCTCGACAGCCTCGCTGCCGAGATTGCCGACGCACAGGCGGAGTTGTCTGTCACCGTGGTGCAGCGAGTGGTCACTGACGCTACGGAGTTGCGCGACGTCGTCTTAGCTCTTGGCGGGGGGATTGACGAGCTCCTTGCTCACGGCACGCCCCAGGAGCGCGCGGAGTTCTACGCCGGGTTGGGTGTGGAGCTCCTGGTTGACCCAGAGCAGCACCGTGTGAGCGTGACACTCACGCCCACTGCGGACCGGGCAGCGGCGGTGCACGAGACCGTTGAGTGGCTTGGTGGCTGAGTCTGGGCCTCAATAGTCACCCTCGAACAACCGGTAGCCTCGCGGTCATGGACCCGACCACCTCATTCACGATAGCGCTCGTTGCCATCATCGTCGCCGGAATATCTGCCGTCGCGGCAATCTGGGCGGTCAGACAAACATGGCTCTATCACCCACGCCCCAACTGGAAAAGCAAGTTTTCAGAGCGTAATGCAGGGCGGCAAGGCGAGAGTCGGCCGCTCTTGGTCCACGAGTTAGCCCAGCTCGGGCCGGGTGAGGCAGTGGACGTATCGGTGTGGATGAAGACCCCGAAGAGCGGTTGGGTCCGGTGCCCACACCCGCACGACTATGAGGCCGGTCGCACATTCTCCACCGAGCTCAGTCTCGTGACTAACGACTTCGAGAAGTCAATTCCCGAGAACTACATCGATGAAGTACCAGCCATCGGGACCCCAACTCCCGGAAGATACGTTCTACGAGTGCGGTGGAGACAATCACCGAACATGGACCGTACGCGGCACAAAACTTACTCGCATGTTGTGCGGCAACACGAACCGCAAGGCGGTTGAGTGGTAAAAAATCTCTAAACCGCTTGGTGGGTAAGTTGTACGTGCCGGTGGTGGGACTTGAACCCACACGCCCTTTCGAGCAAAGCATTTTGAGTGCTCCGCGTCTGCCATTCCGCCACACCGGCGCACAGTAACGCAGATCAGAATACCGTAGGCTTTAGGGCGTGACCGACCAAGAATCTCCCCAAGCCCCTCGCCGTGTTGTTGTTGCCGAGGATGAGTCGCTCATTCGTCTCGACATCGTCGAGACCCTTCGCGACAACGGGTTCGAGGTCGTCGGGGAGGCCGGTGACGGCGAGGCGGCCGTCGCCTTGGCCACCGAGTTGCGACCTGACCTGGTCATCATGGACGTCAAGATGCCACTCCTCGACGGGATCTCCGCCGCAGAGAAGCTCAGCAAGAACCACATCGCGCCGGTCGTGCTCTTGACCGCGTTCAGCCAGAAGGAACTGGTGGAGCGCGCAACCGAGGCCGGGGCCCTCGCCTACGTCGTCAAGCCGTTCACACCCAGCGACCTGCTCCCCGCGATCGAGATCGCACTGGCGCGTTACGCCCAGATCATCGCGCTCGAGTCCGAAGTGAGCGACCTGGCCGAACGGTTCGAGACCCGCAAGCTGGTCGACCGGGCCAAGGGCCTGCTCAACGACAAGATGGGCCTGACCGAGCCCGAGGCGTTCCGCTGGATCCAGAAGGCGTCCATGGACCGCCGCCTGACCATGCAGGACGTCGCGAAGACGATCATCGAGCAGTTCGCGAACAAGTAACAACGGATGCTGCGCGGCCTTTTCAGTGCGGCGCGGCGACGGATGCCGCAGCGTTGCACTGAAAGGGCGCGCAGCTGGAATCACGAGCCTGGTCGCCAGCTCAAGCGGCGGGGCCGGCGTCCTTCAGGAAGTTCGTCATCCGCACTGTCGACAGCCGATTGCCGGCCTCATCGCGCACGACAATCTCGTGGGTCGCAAGCGTGCGCCCCAGGCTGATCGCATGGCACGTGGCAATCACGTAACCCTCGGTGATCGCCCGACTGTGGCTCGCGCTGATCTCGATCCCCAGAGCGACCCGTCCCGCGCCCGCGTGAATCGCCGACGAGATCGACCCCAGCGACTCGCCCAGCACCAGGTGCGCTCCACCGTGCAACAGGCCCACCACCTGGCGGTTCCCGTCAACGGGCATCCGCGCGACAGAGTGTTCGGCTGACAGTTCCAGGAACTCGATGCCCATCTTGACGCTCAGCTCGCCGCCCCCGGTGGTGCGAAGGATCTCGGCCAGTTCCGGTGGAAGGTGGTCGGGCAACTTCGTCATCTGGCCTCTACATTCTGGGGGCATTCTGGCTGTCACCGGCCGCCACTAGGCTGGCTGGGTGTCGGACAACGAAAAGCCTACCCTCCTGATTATTGACGGTCATTCGCTGGCGTTCCGGGCGTTCTACGCCCTCCCGGTGGACAGTTTCGTCAACCGAGAAGGCCAGCACACCAACGCCATCCACGGCTTCATCTCGATGCTGATCCTGCTGCTGCAGAAAGAGAAGCCGACCCACCTCGCCGTGGCTTTCGACATCTCCCGTTACTCGTTCCGCACCAGGGAGTACCCGGAGTACAAGGGCACCCGCGGCGACACCCCGCCGGAGTTCATCGGCCAGGTTCCGCTGCTCGAGGAGGCGTTGGCGGCGATGAACATCGCCACCATCACCAAGGAGGACTACGAAGCGGATGACATCCTGGCAACGCTCGCCATGCGCGGCGCTCAGGAGGGCTACCGGGTGCTCGTTGTCAGTGGTGACCGAGACAGCATCCAGCTCGTCAACGACGACGTGACGCTGCTCTACCCGAACGCCCGCGGCGTCTCCGAGCTGAAACGCTACGACACCGCTGCGGTCATCGAACGCTATGGCATCCGCCCTGAGCAGTACCCGGATGTCGCCGCGCTCGTCGGTGAGACCAGTGACAACCTGATCGGCATCGACAAGGTGGGGGAGAAGACCGCCGTCAAGTGGATCAACCAGTTCGGGAGCCTCGATGAGATCCTCGCCCATGCTGATCAGATCAAGGGCGTCGTCGGCGAGAAACTGCGGGAGCAGAAGGACAACGCGATCCGCAACCGTAAGCTCAACCGCCTGGTCACCGACGTGGAACTGCCGGTCGGACCTTCAGACCTGGAGCGGCAACCCATCAACCCGACAGCGGTGCGGGCGATCTTCGACCGGCTGCAGTTCAAGACACTCCTCGAACGCGTGATGAAGATCGCCGCCGAAGAAGGGGTGACGGATGCCGTGGGCACGCCAGCGCCGATCGTCGAGTCGACCGCGGAAACGACCCCGCCGGTGATTCGAACACTCATCGACGAGGAACTGGGCCAATGGCTGGCGCGAGCGTCCAGGGATGGCACCCAGCCGCTAGGGCTGCAGCTGGAGGTGGGCCCGGAGGGCGTGACCGGTTTTGGGATCGCTTCCCTCGATGATTCCGCCTACGTTCCGTGGGCGGCCGGACGCCACGACTACGTCGCGCTGGAGGAATGGCTTGCGGGGGAGTCCCCGAAGTACCTGCTCGATTCGAAGAAGCAGCTGAAGGTGCTGCTGACCGCAGGACTGGCCGTGGGCGGCATCCGCTTCGACACCAGCCTTGCCTCCTGGTTGCTGAAACCCGGTGGCAGGTCCGAAGACCTCGCGGGCCAGGTTTACAGCCACCTGGGCGAAACCATCGCCATCGCCGACCCCAACCAGCTGGTCCCGGAGGTCGAGTCCCTCAGCCCGGCGACGGAAGCCTGGTACGTGCTCCGTCTTGCGAACCAGCTCGCCGAACAGCTTGACGCCGGATCACGCAAGGTACTCGATGACATCGAGCTTCCGATCGTGCGGGTTCTGGCCGATATGGAGCTGACCGGGGTCACCGCCAACGCCGGTGTGCTCTCCGAGCTGGGCGGTCGGCTGACGGAAACTGCCGCAGACCTCGCCTCTCGCGCCTTCGCCGAAATCGGGCGTGAGGTGAACCTCGGCTCGCCGAAACAATTGCAGCAGGTGCTGTTCGAAGAACTCGGAATGCCGAAGACCCGGGCCAACAAGACGGGGTACTCGACCGACGCGGCCTCGCTGGCCGACTTGCAGGAGAAGTCGCCGCATCCGTTCCTCGGTCTGCTGCTGCAACACCGTGACGCCACCAAGCTCAAGCAGATCATTGAGACCCTGGAGAAGAGCATCGGGGCGGATGCGCGCATCCACACCACCTACGACCAGACCGGCACAAGCACCGGCCGAATCTCCTCGAACGACCCGAACCTGCAGAACCTCCCAGTGAAGACTGAGGTGGGCCGCGAGATCCGCACCGCCTTCGAGTACGGTGCCGGGTTCGAGACGCTGCTGACCGCCGACTACTCGCAGATCGAGATGCGGATCATGGCGCACCTCTCCGGCGATGCCGGGCTGATCGAGGCATTCAACTCCGGTGAGGACCTGCACCGCTTCGTCGGCTCACGCATTTTCCACGTCGATCCGGCCGACGTCACTCCGATCATGCGCACCAAGGTGAAGGCCATGTCGTACGGTCTCGCCTACGGCCTCAGCGCATTCGGCCTCTCCAAGCAACTCCGCATCGATACCGCGGAGGCGAAGCAACTCATGGCTGACTACTTCGAACGTTTTGGGGCGGTGCGCGACTACCTGCGCGGGGTCGTCGTCCAGGCGCGGGAAGACGGCTACACCGAGACGATCTTCGGACGACGCCGCCCATTCGGCGACCTGAGCTCCTCGAACCGGGTACTCCGCGAGAACGCGGAGCGGGCCGCGTTGAACGCCCCGATCCAGGGTTCGGCCGCAGACATCATGAAACTAGCCATGCTCGGCGTTGCCGAGGAGCTGCGCGGTCAGGGGATGAGCAGTCGCATGCTGTTGCAAGTTCACGACGAACTGGTCTTCGAAGTAGCACCAGGAGAACTGGACTCGCTCGCCGAGATCGTCACGACCCAGATGGGCTCTGCGACGCAACTGAAGGTGCCGCTCGACGTGCAGATCGGCACCGGCGCAAATTGGGACGCCGCAGCGCATTAGGCCTCTCAACACCCAGAACAATAGGCTTGCGGCATGACAGAGCCCAGGACACCGACCAAGATCGATGCCATCGCTGAGGGCTGGGTCCTCACCATGACCGAGCTTGACCCGACCATCGCCACCTACATCGGAGTACCGGGAAAGCTCGGCGAGTACGGCGACTATTCACCAGCGGGCCACCAGGCCTTCGCGGATGCCCGCAAGAAGGTCGAACGCAGGCTGAAGGCCGTCGAACCAGTCGACAGCGTCGATGAGGTGACCAAGACCGACCTCATGGCGGAGCTGAAGCTCGCCGACGAGTTCCACGCGGCCAAGCTGCACCTCAGGGACCTCAACGTCCTGGCTTCCCCCGCCCAGGAGATTCGCGAAGTCTTCGACCTCATGCCCAACGAGACTGTCGAGGACTGGACCGACATCTCGGGTCGCCTGAACACCCTTCCCACTGCCATCGAGCAGTACATCGAGACGCTTCGGCAGGGCATCGCCGACGGCGTGGTGCCGGCACGCCGCCAGGTCCGCGCGGTGATCGAGCAGACCACCCGGCACGCATCGCCCGAAGGGTTCTTCCCCAAGTTCATTGACTCCGCACCTGAAAGCGTTCCGGATTCGCTGCGCTCCGACCTGGGGCGTGGTGCCACAGCGTCGTCGTCGGCGTACCAGCGGTTGACCGACTTCCTCGCCGGTGAGCTGGACGCGGCGGCCACCGAGACGGACGCCGTCGGACGGGACATCTACGCCCTGCACTCCCGTGCGTTCCTGGGCACCGCCATCGACCTCGACGAGACGTACGAGTGGGGGATAGACGAACTCGCGCGGATGACCGCCGAACAGATTTCAATCGCTCACGAGATCCGCCAGGGCGCCTCAGTCGAGGAGGCGATCAGCATCCTCGACGCCGACCCGTCGAACAAGCTTCACGGCACCGACGCGCTCCAACGCTGGATGCAACAGCTCAGCGACACCGCGGTGGAGGAGCTCTCCCGTACCCACTTCGAGATTCCGGAGGAGATCAAGCGCCTCGAGTGCATGATCGCACCCACCCAGGACGGCGGCATTTACTACACCGGGCCGTCCGATGACTTCTCCCGGCCGGGCCGGATGTGGTGGTCGGTTCCCGTTGGTGAGACCGAGTTCTCCACCTGGCGCGAGACGACAACCGTCTACCACGAGGGTGTCCCAGGCCACCATCTGCAGATCGGACAGGCCGTGGTCAACCGCGGTCAGCTGAACACCTGGCGCCGCCAGCTCGCCGGCACGTCGGGTCACGCCGAGGGCTGGGCGCTCTACGCAGAGCGCCTCATGCAGGAGCTCGGCTACCTCGACGACCCGGGAACCCGCCTCGGCATGCTGGACGCCCAGCGGATGCGCGCCGCGCGCGTCGTCCTCGACCTCGGCGTGCACCTCGGCAAGCGCAGCCTCGACGGCACAGGGGAGTGGGACTTCGATTACGCGCTCGCCTTCTTCCGCTCCAACTATCACGAGACGGATGCGACCACCCGGTTCGAGGTGAACCGGTACTTCGGCTGGCCGGGCCAGGCCCCGTCGTACAAGGTGGGGCAGCGAATCTGGGAGCAATTGCGCGACGAGCGGAAAGCGCGCGACAAGAAGTCCTTCGACATCAAGGAGTTCCACCGCGAGGCACTGGCCCTCGGCGGTGTCGGGCTGGACACGCTCCGCTCCGCATTGCTCACATAGTGCTCGGCGCCGAATCGCCGTACGAAGCCGAATCGCCTTATGAACTGGCACTCGGCGAACGGATTTTGCTCTTGCATCCGCGATTGCAGGCGTATTTCCGCGGCATCCCCGGCGGTCACCACGGAGCCGGGGAAGGAACCTTCGCGACAGTGGGAACCCCGCGCCGGTGGCTGTGGCCGGTCCTGAGGGTACTCGCGCGCCAGGGCGTGCTCTTCCCGGTCTGGGAACGGGGCGTGCCGTTCACTGTGGTCAATGTCCCCACCCTGGAGGCCAACGGGAACGCCGCTGTCGTCGCAACGCGCACCTTCAAGCTTCGCGGTGGGGACCGGCACATGGTCGACGCCATCACAACGGAAGGCACCGACCTGGTCGACTACCTCGGCAATAATCGCCGGTATCGCGGACGCTTCGCCGCGTCAGTCAGCGCCGGTACCCTCCAACTGTCCATGACCAGTCTGGCGGTGCGCATCCGCACCACCTGGGTCACGGTGCCGCGCTGGATCAGCCCGACAGTGACACTGACCGAACGCTTCGATGATGAGTCCGGCCGGCAGCAGGTCGAGGTCGTCACGGCTGCGCCGTTTCTCGGCCGAATCTACGAGTATGCCGGCTCGTTCGACTACGAGCTCAGGCCGAGCGAAGGGGGCACAGCATGAACAAGCGAATCGTGATCGCCGGTGGATCCGGATTCATCGGACAGTACCTGGCGGAGGCATTCCGCGCGGACGGCGACAACGTCGCCTTCATCGGCAGGAATGGGCCGGATGCCCGCTGGGGGAGCACCGCGGCCATCACCGACCTGCTCGACGGCTCAGACCTGCTGATCAACCTTGCCGGCAAGAGCGTCAACTGCCGGTACAACTCCGCCAACCGTGCCGAGATCCTACGATCACGGGTGGAGACCACTCGGGAGCTGGCGCGCGCTGTCGCCGACTGCGAGCATCCGCCCGCGCTGTGGGTGAACTCGTCGACCGCCACCATCTACCGCCATGCGGATGACCGGCCGATGACCGAAGCGCGCGGAGACATCGGTCGCGGCTTCTCGGTGAACGTCGCCACCGCCTGGGAGAAGGAGTTCTTCGACGCTGAACTCTCGGATACCCGCCGCGTTGCCCTGCGTATGGCGATCGTGCTCGGTGATGGAAGCGCATTGCTCCCGCTGGCCAGGCTTGCCAGGTTCGGGCTCGGCGGTCCGCAGCTCGACGGCCATTGGTTCTCGACCGCTGAGGGACGTCGAGAGGGCACGTTCCATGAGTTCCGCACGCCAGGAGGGCGCCAGAAGTTCAGCTGGGTGCACCTCGATGACGTGCTGGGCAGCATCCGATTCCTGATGGAGCGAGACGACCTCAGCGGGGTGGTCAACGTCGCTGCCCCGAACCCCTCAGACAACCGCACCCTGATGGCGACGCTGCGCAGGGTACTGCGAGTACCGGCCGGACTTCCGGCGTTCCGCTGGATGCTCGAGCTCGGGTCGATCGCCATTCGCACCGAGACCGAGCTGATCCTGAAGAGCCGGTGGGTCTTGCCGCAGCGCCTTCAGGAAGCCGGGTACGAGTTCCGGTTCCCCGAGTTGGAACCGGCGCTTGCCGACATCCTGCGACGGCATTAGCCCCACAACGCGTCATTTGCCCTTGTTAATGGGGGTGAGCTAAGCTTGAGAGTCGCATTCTGCGAAGATTCATCCGCCTGCCATGGCGAGACATCCCCGCAACTCATCGAAGTCGGGGACACAAAACCAAGAGCACGACCTCGTCCGTGGCCCAATTCATGTCCATCCTGGAGCAACAACTACATGACAACCGTAACGACCAAGGCACCCAAGCAGGTCGCCATCAATGACATTGGATCTGCTGAAGATTTTCTGGCCGCGGTCGAAAAGACGCTGAAGTTTTTCAACGACGGAGACCTCATCGAGGGCATCGTCGTCAAGATCGACCGGGACGAGGTCCTCCTCGACGTCGGCTACAAGACCGAGGGTGTCATCCCCTCCCGCGAGCTCTCCATCAAGCACGATGTCGACCCCACCGAAGTGGTGCAGGTCGGAGATTCCGTCGAAGCCCTCGTCCTCCAGAAGGAAGACAAAGAAGGCCGCCTGATCCTGTCCAAGAAGCGCGCACAGTACGAGCGTGCCTGGGGCGACGTCGAGAAGATCAAGACCGACGATGGTGTTGTCACCGGAACGGTCATCGAGGTCGTCAAGGGCGGCCTCATCGTCGACATCGGCCTCCGTGGCTTCCTGCCGGCATCGCTCATCGAGCTTCGCCGCGTTCGCGACCTGACCCCGTACCTCGGCCAGGAGATCGAGGCGAAGATCCTCGAGCTGGACAAGAACCGCAACAACGTCGTGTTGTCGCGCCGTGCCCTGCTCGAGCAGACCCAGTCCGAGAGCCGCACGACCTTCCTCAACAACCTCGCCAAGGGCCAGGTTCGCAAGGGTGTCGTTTCGTCGATCGTCAACTTCGGTGCGTTCGTCGACCTCGGTGGAGTGGACGGCCTCGTTCACGTCTCCGAGCTCAGCTGGAAGCACATCGAGCACGCGTCGGAGGTTGTCGAGGTTGGCCAGGAGGTCACCGTCGAGATCCTCGAAGTGGACCTCGAGCGCGAGCGTGTCTCCCTGTCGCTCAAGGCGACGCAGGAAGACCCGTGGCAGGTCTTCGCCCGCACCCACGCCATCGGCCAGGTTGCACCCGGCAAGGTCACCAAGCTGGTCCCCTTCGGCGCGTTCGTTCGCGTTGCAGAGGGCATCGAGGGCCTGGTTCACATCTCCGAGCTGTCGGGCAAGCACGTCGAACTGGCGGAGCAGGTTGTCTCGGTCGGCGACGAGGTGTTCGTCAAGGTCATCGACATCGACCTGGAGCGTCGCCGCATCTCGCTGAGCCTCAAGCAGGCCAACGAGGGTGTCGACCCCGAGGGCACCGAGTTCGACCCGGCGCTGTACGGCATGCTCACCGAGTACGACGAGCAGGGTAACTACAAGTACCCGGACGGCTTCGACCCGGAGACCAACGAGTGGAAAGAGGGCTTCGAGACCCAGCGCGAGAAGTGGGAGCAGGACTACGCTGCAGCCCAGGGCCGCTGGGAAGCCCACAAGAAGCAGGTCGCCGCAGCAGCGACGCAGGTCATCGAGGACGTTCCGGCCGCATCCGGCTCATCGTTCTCCAGTGACTCTGCCGGCGTCGGCACCCTCGCAGACGACGAGGCGCTTGCCGCACTCCGCGAGAAGCTCTCCGGTGGCAACGAGTAGCAGCTAGCAACAGTTCATCAGGAAGCGGTCGGACCCCGGGGTCCGGCCGCTTCTTCGTTAACTCCTGTATGCGCGCTTTCGGGCACGCGACACTGCCGTCCACGCCCACCAGGCGAGCAGCGGAACAGAAACGATGACCAGGATAGGCAGCAGGATGGCCAGGGCTGAGACGAACAGGCTGCCGATGTCCTCCGCGATACTCACGACTGGTGCCGCTGCGCCGGCCGTTACGGCGTTCAACACCGGGCGCGAAATCATCTTCACCACGTGGACCGCGAGCGCGAGCAGCGCCCCGACGGCGATCGGTACCCACTGGTTCGATTCGAAGAATGCGGCAGGATCCTGAACCGTCAGCGTCTCAGTGGTGGAGCCGGATCCGAAGGCGAGACCTCCCGCAGCGGGGCGAATCACCGTCTGCACCCAGTCGTTCACGCTGTCGACTATGGGTATCTTGTCGGCAAAGAACTCGATCACCAGCAGCGCGACCAGGATACCGAGAACCCATTCGTTCTCCAGCCATTGCCAGGCATCCGGCAGTTGGACGAACTCCAGGAACCGGCTCGCCAACCCGATGGCGAGCAGCGGAATGTACGCGTTGACGCCGGCAGCAAGTGCCAGACCCGCTCCGGTCAGGAACTCAAGCATGCCAGTCGACCTCCTGCTCAGCGTGACAGTAGCATGGGCGGCGTGTATCTGATTGGTTTGACCGGCGGTATCGCCTCAGGCAAGACCGTTGTCGCCAATCGGCTTGCCGAGCATGGCGCCATCCACATCGACGCAGATCAGCTGGCCAGGCAGGTTGTCGAACCAGGGAAGCCGGCGCTGGCCCGGATTGCTGCGGAGTTCGGCTCCGAGGTGATCGCATCCGACGGCTCGCTGGATCGCGCCGCGCTCGGCTCGCTCGTGTTCGGCGACCCGGAGCGTCTCGCGAAACTCAACGCCATCACCCACCCGGCCGTCAGGGAACTCGCCGGCAAGCTGATCGCAGAAGCGGGCGAAGCCGATTCGGAAGCGATCGTCGTCTACGACGTTCCACTCCTGGTCGAGGCCTCCGTCGACAAGGCGCACCCCTTCGACCTCATCGTCGTGGTCCATGCCGACATCGATACCCGACTCGAACGACTGGTGACGCTTCGCGGACTGAGCCGCGATGAGGCAAAGCACCGGCTGAACTCCCAGGCAACCGACACGGACCGTCTCGCCATCGCCGATGTCGTCATCGACAGCAACGGCACCCTGGACGAGACGCTGGCACAGGCGGATGCCCTGTTCGAACGTGCCCGCCGAACCGCCCTTGCTCGCTGAGCGGCCGTCCACCCTGGTCGACGGCTTTGTCAGCGGTGCTGCCTAAACTGAAGTAATGCAACCGACCAGAGCCGTGCGCCCGTTCGAGGTCATCAGCGAGTACATTCCGTCCGGCGACCAGCCGGCCGCTATCGCCGAACTCGCAGCCAGGATCAACGCCGGGGAGACGGATGTCGTACTGCTCGGCGCAACCGGAACGGGCAAGTCGGCGACCACCGCCTGGCTCATCGAGCAGGTGCAACGCCCCACCCTGGTGATGGCCCACAACAAGACCCTCGCCGCACAACTCGCGAACGAGTTCCGCGAACTCATGCCGAATAACGCCGTCGAGTACTTCGTCTCGTACTACGACTACTACCAGCCCGAGGCCTACGTACCCCAGACGGACACCTTCATCGAGAAGGACAGCTCGATCAACGCCGAGGTGGAGCGCCTGCGGCACTCGACCACGAACTCCCTCCTCAGCCGGCGTGACGTCATCGTGGTGTCCACGGTGTCGTGCATCTACGGCCTCGGTAGCTCTGAACAATACCTGGACGCCATGATGGCGCTTCAGGTCGGCATGCGCATCAATCGCGAGGCGCTCATCCGCAAGTTCGTCTCCATGCAGTACCAGCGCAACGATGTCGACTTCTCCCGCGGGAATTTCCGGGTGCGAGGCGACACCATCGAGATCATCCCGATGTACGAGGAACTCGCCATCCGCATCGAAATGTTCGGCGACGAGGTCGAGGCGCTGTACAGCCTGCATCCGCTCACCGGCGATGTCGTGAGGAAGCTGGATGCCGTCTCCGTGTTCCCCGGCTCGCACTACGTCGCCAGCCCTGACTCGATGCACCGCGCGATCGGCACCATCAAGGAGGAGCTGGCGGAGCGCCTCGGCGAGCTGGAACGCGACGGCAAGCTGCTGGAGGCTCAGCGATTGCGGATGCGCACCACCTTCGACCTGGAGATGATGGAGCAGATCGGTTTCTGCAGCGGCATCGAGAACTATTCGCGGCACATCGATGGGCGAGCGCCGGGGGAGGCCCCGCACTGCCTCATCGATTACTTCCCCGAGGACTTCCTGGTGGTGATCGACGAGTCGCACGTCACGGTGCCGCAGATCGGCGCCATGTACGAGGGCGACGCCTCCCGCAAGCGCACTCTGGTCGAGCACGGATTCCGCCTGCCCAGTGCCCTCGACAACCGGCCGCTCAAGTTCTCGGAGTTCCTCGACCGGGTGGGGCAGAAGGTCTACCTGTCCGCAACACCCGGCCGCTACGAAATGGGCATCACTGACAGTGTGGTCGAGCAGATCATCCGCCCAACCGGCCTGGTCGACCCACAGATCGTCGTCAAGCCCAGCAAGGGCCAGATCGACGACCTGCTCGAGGAGATCCGCACGCGAACCGAACGCGACGAGCGCGTGCTGGTGACGACCCTGACCAAGAAGATGGCGGAGGAACTCACCGAGTTCCTGGGGGAGGCCGGCATTCGGGTTCGCTACCTCCACTCGGATGTCGACACCCTGCGCCGGGTTGAGCTGCTCACCGAGCTCCGGCAGGGCGTCTACGACGTCCTGGTCGGCATCAACCTGCTTCGGGAGGGCCTCGACCTTCCCGAAGTGTCGCTGGTGGCCATCCTCGACGCCGACAAGGAGGGTTTCCTCCGCTCATCGACGTCTCTCATCCAGACGATCGGCCGCGCCGCACGCAACGTCTCCGGAGCCGTCCACATGTACGCGGACGTGCTGACCGACTCGATGAAGATCGCCATCGAAGAGACAACCCGCCGACGGGAGAAGCAGGTCGCATACAACCTGGCCAACGGGATCGACCCGACACCGCTGCGCAAGAAAATCGCCGACATCACGGATGTTCTCGCGCGCGAGGGTGCGGACACCCAGGAACTCCTGTCCAACCGTGACGGGCGGAGGCGCTCACCCACTCCGAACCTGAGACGCGAGGGCCTCGCCGCCAGCGGGGCCAACGATCTGGAGACGATCATCCGAGACCTCAACGAGCAGATGCTGTCGGCAGCGGCCGAACTCAAGTTCGAGTTGGCCGCCCGCCTGCGCGACGAGGTTTCCGATCTCAAGAAGGAACTCCGCCAGATGGAGGCGGCTGGCCACATCTGACCCAGCCGTGCGGCGGTTTCGCTGCGTTGAGCGGATAGTATAGAACATGTGTTCGAAGCCGCCGCACCCGAAGTTGTCAGCCGAAGAGAACGTAGACTGAATCCAGTGACCATTTCCCCCGTTGACTCCGACGCGCGCCTCAGCGTTCGCGGTGCGAGAGTCCACAACCTCCGCAACGTCGACCTTGAAATACCCCGCGACTCGCTGGTCGTCTTCACCGGCCTGTCCGGCTCTGGCAAGTCGTCCCTCGCCTTCGACACCATTTTCGCGGAAGGGCAACGACGCTATGTCGAATCACTTTCCGCGTACGCCAGGCAGTTCCTGGGCCAGGTGGACCGGCCGGACGTCGACTTCATCGAGGGCCTGAGCCCCGCCGTCTCGATCGACCAGAAGTCCACCAACCGCAACCCACGCTCCACGGTGGGGACGATCACCGAGATCTACGACTACATGCGCCTGCTCTGGGCGCGCATCGGGGTGCCGCACTGCGCAGAATGCGGCGAGAGGATCTCGCGCCAGACCGTGCAACAGATCGCCGACCAGCTGATGACCCTCGAGGCCGGAACGCGGTACCAGATCGCCAGCCCGATGATCTCGCAGAAGAAAGGCGAGTTCGTCGACCTCTTCAAGGAGTTGGCGGCCAGTGGGTACTCCCGCGCCATCGTCGACGGCAAGCCGATCCAGCTGAGCGACCCGCCGATCCTCAAGAAGCAGCTCAAGCACGACATCTCGGTCATCGTCGACCGCCTGGTGGCAGCGGATGACGTACTCACCCGCCTCACCGACTCGCTCGAGACGGCATTACGCCTTACGGATGGCCTGGTTGCCATCAACTTCATCGATGAGGAGGGCGACGCCGCGTGGCGCAGCTACTCCGAGAAGCTGTCGTGCCCGAACGGTCACCCCGTCCAGCTGACCGAGATCGAACCCAGGACGTTTTCGTTCAACGCACCGTTCGGCGCATGTCCGGAGTGCTCCGGGCTCGGCACCCGGATGTCGGTCGACTCTGACCTGCTGCTGGGCGACCCGGAGTTGTCGCTCGCAGAGGGTGTCATCCTGCCGTGGGCGCAATCCGGCAAGGGCCTGTACAACTACTTCCAGCGCCTCCTCGAGGGCCTGTCACGCGATCTCGGCTTCACGCTCTCCACGCCGTGGGGCAACCTGCCCGAGGATGTCCAGGAAGCGATCCTGAAGGGCAACAACTTCCAGGTCACCGTCAAGTGGAAGAACCGCTACGGGCGGGAGATGAAATACTCGACCGGTTTCGAAGGCGTCATCCCCTACATCGAGCGCAAGTACCTTGAGGCCGAGAGTGATTCCGCCCGGCAGCGGTACGCCAGCTACCTGCGAGAGATCCCGTGCCAGGTCTGCGATGGCAAGCGGCTGAAGCCAGAAGTGCTTGCCGTCACGGTCAACGACAAGAGCATTGCGGATGCCTGTGAACTCAGTCTCACCGACGCCTTCACCTTCATGGAAGAACTGACCCTGACCGCCCGCGAGGAGCAGATCGCTGCGGCGGTACTTCGCGAGATCAGGGCGAGGCTGGAGTTCCTGCTCGAGGTCGGACTGAACTACCTGAACCTGGCGAGATCGGCCGGAACGCTGTCCGGTGGTGAGGCGCAGCGCATCCGCCTGGCCACCCAGATCGGCTCCGGCCTCACCGGCGTGCTGTACGTGCTCGATGAGCCGAGCATCGGCCTCCACCAGCGGGACAACCGCCGGCTGATCGAGACGCTGGTCAAGCTCAAGGGCCTCGGCAATACCCTCATCGTCGTCGAACACGACGAAGACACCATTCGAACCGCCGACTGGGTGGTGGACATCGGACCGGGCGCCGGTGAGCACGGCGGCATGGTCGTGCACTCGGGTTCCTACGACGAACTGCTGGCCAACACGGCATCCATCACCGGCGACTACCTCTCCGGCCGGCTGTCGATCGCAACCCCGGGGTCGCGGCGACCAGTGGACAAGGGCCGCCAGGTCACCGTGCAGGGCGCACGCGCCAACAACCTGAAGAACGTGACAGCCAGCTTCCCGCTCGGTACCCTGACCGCGGTGACCGGGGTCAGCGGTTCAGGCAAGTCCTCACTGATCAACGACGTCCTCTACAAGGTCCTCGCCAACCAGCTCAACGGTGCCAGGCAGGTCCCGGGCAAGCACAGCAGGGTCACCGGGCTCGACCAGCTCGACAAGGTCGTCCACGTCGACCAGGCGCCCATCGGCCGCACCCCGCGCTCGAACCCGGCGACCTATACCGGCGTCTTCGATCGCATCCGCAACCTGTTCGCCGAGACCATGGAGGCCAAGTCCCGCGGCTACCTCCCTGGCCGGTTCAGCTTCAACGTCAAGGGCGGCCGCTGCGAGAACTGTTCCGGCGACGGAACCATCAAGATCGAGATGAACTTCCTGCCGGACGTCTACGTCACCTGTGAAGTCTGCGGGGGAGCGCGCTACAACCGCGAAACGCTGGCGGTGCATTACAAGGGCAAGAACATCGCCGAGGTGCTCGACATGTCGATCACTGAGGCAGCGGAGTTCTTCCAGGCCATCAGCGCCATCCATCGCTACCTGCAAACCCTGGTCGACGTCGGGCTCGGTTACGTGCGCCTCGGCCAGAGCGCCACGACGCTCTCCGGCGGCGAGGCCCAGCGGGTGAAGCTCGCGACCGAACTGCAGAAGCGGTCGAACGGCCGCAGCATCTACGTGCTCGACGAGCCGACCACCGGCCTCCATTTCGAGGATGTCCGGAAGCTCCTTCTGGTGCTGAACGGGCTGGTCGACAAGGGCAACACCGTGATCGTCATCGAGCACAACCTCGACGTGATCAAGTCGGCAGACTGGGTCATCGACCTGGGGCCGGAGGGTGGAGCAGGCGGTGGTGAGGTAGTGGCCATTGGAACGCCGGAGCAGGTTGCGCGCAACAAGAAGAGCCACACCGGCACCTTCCTCAAAGAAGTGCTGGCGGCCAAGTAGGCACCGATGGCCGACACCGTCAGTTATCGCCCGAAGGCGAGTGAGATTCCCACCAAACCGGGCGTGTACCGATTTCGGGACTCCAACCGTCGCGTGCTGTACGTGGGCAAGGCCAAGAACCTCCGGGCGCGCCTGAGCAACTACTTCGCCCCTCTGCAGAATCTTCACGAACGCACCAGGCGGATGGTGACAACGGCCAGTTCGGTCGAATGGACGGTGGTCGGCACCGAGTTCGAGGCCCTCCAGCTGGAGTTCACCTGGATCAAGGAGTTCAACCCGCCGTTCAACGTGCAGTTCAAGGACGACAAGTCCTACCCGTACCTGGCGATCACACTGGCGGATGACGTTCCGCGCGTCCTGGTGACCCGCAACAAGAAATTGCCGGGCGCCAGGTACTTCGGCCCGTACACCAAGGTGTGGGCGATCCGCGAAACCGTGGACCTCATGCTCAAGGCCTTCCCGATGCGCAGCTGCTCGGATGCGACCTACAAACGGGCGGAGCAGACCGGCCGCCCCTGCCTGCTGGGTGACATCGGCAAGTGTGCTGCACCGTGCGTCGGCCGCATCTCCAAAGAGGACCACAAGTCGATCGCCCTGGACTTCGCATCGTTCATGGCCGGCCAGGACACCCGTTATGTCGCAGAATTGGGCAGGCGGATGAAACAAGCGGCTGAGACCCAGGAATACGAGAATGCGGCGCGCTACCGCGACCAGCTGGCGGCACTCGAGACCGTGTTGTCGAAGAACACGATCGTGCTGGCCGACAACGTCGATGCCGACCTCTTCGGGATTGCCCACGATGAGCTGGCGGCCGCCGTCCAGTTGTTCAAGGTACGCGGCGGGCGCATCCGCGGTGTTCGCAGCTGGGTGGTCGACAAGGAACTCGACGTCGACCTGGACGAACTGGTCGAATCCGTGCTGAGGAATGCCTATGAGGGCGATGAGGTGCCCGCACGGCAGGTCGTCGTTCCCGTGATGCCCTCGGACGCAGCTGAGCTGGAACATTGGCTCGCATCGCTCAAGTGGGAACGAACAGGCAACTCCGGGCGGATCTCACTGCGGGTCGCCCAGCGCGGAGACGTCGCAGCGCTGGCCGAGACGGTGGCAACCAATGCCCGGAACGCGCTCATGCTCTACAAGACCAGGCGTACCAGCGACTTCACGGCACGCTCCCAGGCGCTGGCCGACATTCAGGAAGCACTCGGGATGGAGGAGGCACCCCTGCGGATGGAGTGCTTCGACGTCTCGCACCTGTCTGGCACCAACATCGTGGCGTCGATGGTGGTGTTCGAAGACGGGCTGGCCCGCAAAGACCAGTACCGCCGGTTCAGCATCCCCGCCTCCACTGATGACACCGACTCGATCTACCAGACGTTGTCGCGGCGACTCGCGCGGATGAACGATCCCACGGCGGAAACCGTCCAGGAACAGGGCGAAGAACCAGGCGAAGACGAAGAATCCGCCTCGGCAAAGAAGAAGTTCGCCTATCGGCCCAACCTGCTCATCGTCGACGGAGGCCAGCCGCAGGTGCAGGCCGCCGCCCGCGCCCTGCGAGATTCCGGTGTCACCGGCATCCAGCTGTGCGGCATTGCCAAGCGACTGGAAGAGGTGTGGCTGCCCGACTCCGATTACCCGGTCATCCTTCCGCGAAACAGCGATGCCATGTTCCTGATCCAGCGCATCCGCGATGAGGCTCATCGCTTCGCCATCTCCTATCAACGCCAACGCCGCAAGAAAGATGTCACCAGCGTGCTCTCCGAAGTGCCGGGTGTCGGACCGAGCCGTGTTCGAGAGTTGCTGCGCCATTTCGGCTCCGTCACCAGGCTGCGCGCGGCGACAGCCGTCGAAATCTCCCAGGTCAAGGGCATCGGGGTGGTCACCGCGGAGACGATCCATCGCTCGCTTCGCGAGTGAAACAGACCACACAGCCCCCGGACAGAGTCGCGCCGCGAAATCGGTAGGCTGGAGGAACGTCGATCAACAACGATTTGAGGCTACAGACGATGACCGATGGCACCGTCCAGCAGGAAGTGCTGATCGTCACGGGTATGTCCGGAGCAGGCAGGTCGACCGTAGGCAACGCCCTCGAAGACCTGGGCTGGTACGTCGTCGACAACCTGCCCCCGCAAATGCTGCGACCGCTGGTGGAGCTCGCCGGCCGTGCGGGAAGCAACCTGCCGAAACTCGCGGCCATCGTCGACGTGCGTGGCGGAAAGCTCTTCGCCGACCTCCACGAGATCATCGACTCGCTTCGCGGGGGAACCTCGGTTCGGGTGATCTTCCTGGAAGCCACGGATGCAGCACTCGTCCGCCGCTTCGAGCAGGTGCGCAGGCCTCATCCGCTGCAGGGCGATGGGACACTGCTCGACGGCATCTCTGCCGAACGGGCGATGACACTGGAGCTGCGGGAGTCCAGCGACATCATCATCGACACCTCCGATCTCAACATCCACCAATTGGCGACCAGCATCGCCGACACCTTCGCAGACGACGACACTCCAGGTGTCCAGGTCACTCTGCTCAGCTTCGGGTTCAAGTACGGGCTACCGGCGGATGCCGACCTGGTCGCCGACATGAGGTTCCTGCCGAACCCGTTCTGGAACCCCGACCTCCGCCCGTTCAACGGCCAGGACGAGGTCGTCAGCGAGTATGTGCTCGCCCAGGAGGGTGCCGAGGAGTTCATCGACGGCTACACCAAGGCGCTGGAGCCGGTACTGGCCGGCTACCAGCGCGAGAACAAGCGCCACGTGACCCTCGCTGTCGGATGCACCGGAGGCAAGCACCGCTCCATCGCCGTCGCCGAGGAGATGGCGAAAAGACTAAGATCGCTGCCCGGGGTAGCTGTGAACGTTCGGCACCGGGATCTGGGGCGCGAGTAACGGCTCCACCCCGCCGCTGCCACCCACTCCTCCCAGAACGACGACACGACCACACAGAAAGGGGCCCCGATTGGCTCTCACCACCGACGTCAAAGACGAACTCGCCCGCGTCGAAGTGAGCAAGACAACCGTCAGGGCTGCCGAACTGGCCACCATCCTGCGGTTCTCCGGAGGGCTGCACCTCATCTCCGGCCGCATCGCGGTCGAGTCCGAACTGGACAGCGTGCATCTCGCCCGGCGCGTGCGCAAAGACCTGGCCGAGATTTACGGCGTGCGCAGTGATGTGTCCGTCATCTCGGCCTCCGGCATCCGCAAAGCGAATCACTACCTCGTTCGCGTCGTGGAAGGCGGGGAGACGCTGGCCAGGCAGACCGGCCTGCTGGATGCGCGTCGCCGCCCCATCCGCGGGCTCCCGAACCGCCTGACCACCGGGACCAGGGAAGAACTGGCCGCCGTCTGGCGCGGGGCCTTCCTGGCCCAGGGGACACTCACCGATCCCGGCCGGTCAGCGGCCCTGGAGATCGCCTGCCCCGGCAACGAGGCCGCCATGGCGCTGGTGGGTGCTGCCGGGCGGCTGAAGGTGCCGGCCAAGGCCAGGGAGGTGCGCGGCGTTCACCGCGTGGTGATCCGCGATGGTGAAGCGATCAGCGCCATGCTCGTGCACATGGGGGCGAACGCCACCGTGCTCAGTTGGGAAGAGCTCCGACAGCGCCGCGAGGTGCGGGCGACAGCCAATCGACTGGTCAACTTTGACGACGCGAACCTTCGCCGGTCGGCCCAGGCGGCCGTCGCCGCCTGTGCGCGGGTCGAGCGGGCGCTGGAGATCCTTGACGGCGAGATGCCCGACCATCTTCGCTACGCGGGGGAGCTCCGACTGCGATTCCGTGACGCCAGCCTGGACGAGCTCGGACACCACTCCGAGCCGCCGATGACCAAGGATGCTGTCGCCGGTCGCATCCGCCGCCTGCTGGCGATGGCCGACAAGCGCGCGGAGGACCTCGGAATCCCGGGAACCGACGCGAACCTGCCACCCGAGTTTGAGGATGCATAGACTGGGGTTACCCCCGTTATCCGCGCGTTAAGTCGCGCCGGGGCCACTCAAGCAAGGAGATCTCAATGACTGATTACACGCTTCCCGAACTGCCGTACGACTACTCGGCTCTGGAACCCAGCATCAGCGGCACCATCATGGAGCTGCACCACAGCAAGCACCACCAGGCCTACGTCACCGGTGCCAACACTGCACTCGCCCAGCTGGCTGAAGCACGCGACAGCGGCAACCTGGCGAACGTCAACAAGCTGGAGAAGGACCTCGCCTTCAACCTCGGCGGCCACGTGAACCACTCCGTCTTCTGGACCAACATGTCACCGGATGGCGGCGACAAGCCAACCGGCGACCTCTCCTCGGCGATCGACGACCACTTTGGAACGTTCGACAAGTTCCAGGCACACTTCACCGCCGCCGCCATGGGCGTTCAGGGCTCCGGCTGGGCGGTACTCGCCTGGGACTCGATCGGCCAGCGCCTCATCATCCAGCAGTTCTTCGACCAGCAGGGCAACTTCGCCGCGGGGACGATTCCGCTGCTGATGCTCGACGTCTGGGAGCACGCCTACTACCTCGACTACCGCAACGTTCGTGCCGATTACGTCAAGGCATTCTGGAACATCGCCAACTGGGCAAATGTGCAGGATCGCTTCACTGCGGCACGTGAGAAGACCTCTGGGCTGCTGTTATTGTCATAGGGGTCAACGTCGCCCAGTCCCTTTAGAGTCGCGCCGTCGGCGCTAAGAATTCAAGGAGTACCCATGAGCGTCAAGATCGGCATCAACGGGTTCGGCCGCATCGGTCGCAACTATTTCCGGGCAGCGCTGGCCAAGGGCAGCGACCTGGAGATTGTCGCGGTCAACGACCTGACCGATAACAAGACTCTCGCGCACTTGCTGAAATACGACTCCGTGACTGGGCGGCTCGCCGCCGACGTTGAGCTTGAGGGCGACCAGATCATCGTCAACGGCAAGCCGATCAAGGTCCTGGAAGACCGAGACCCTGCCAACCTGCCGTGGGGCGACCTGGGTGTCGACATCGTCATCGAGTCCACCGGCTTCTTCACCAAGGCGGATGATGCACGCAAGCACATCGCCGCCGGCGCCAGGAAGGTGCTCATCTCCGCACCGGCGTCGGGTGAGGACGCCACGTTCGTCATGGGCGTCAATCATGAGTCGTATGACCCTGAGAACCACCACATCATCTCCAACGCGTCGTGCACCACGAACTGCCTGGCCCCGCTGGCCAAGGTGTTCAACGACAATTTCGGGATCGAGCGTGGGCTGATGACCACGATCCACGCGTACACGGCAGACCAGAACCTGCAGGATGGTCCCCACAAGGACCTCCGCCGCGCCAGGGCGGCCGCGATCAACATCGTGCCGACCTCGACGGGTGCCGCGAAGGCCATCGGCCTGGTCATGCCTGAACTCGTCGGAAAGCTCGACGGCTTCGCGTTGCGGGTGCCGGTTCCGACCGGGTCCATCACCGACCTCACCGTGACCGCGAGCCGCGCAGCGTCGGCCGATGAGATCAAGGCGGTCTACCGCGATGCGGCGAACGGCTACCTCAAGGGCATTCTGAAGTACACCGAGGACGAGCTCGTCTCCAGCGACATCGTGGGCGACCCGCACTCGTCCATCTTCGATGCCGGGCTGCTCCGCGTGATCGGCGACCAGGTCAAGCTGTCGGCTTGGTACGACAACGAGTGGGGTTACTCGACCCGACTGGTCGACCTGACCGAGTACGTCGCCGAGCGTCTCTAACGCCGAACGCCTCCAGCAGATGTCCCTTCGCACGATCAGTTCATTGGGCCCGTTGACCGGAAAGACGGTCATCGTCCGCTGCGACCTCAACGTTCCGCTGAGTGACGGCGAGATCACGGACGATGGCCGGATCCGGGCATCCGTGCCCACTCTGCGCGAGCTGATCGACGCCGGCGCCCGGGTGGTGGTGATTTCGCACCTCGGCCGTCCAGAGGGCAAGCCGGATGCGAAGTACAGCCTCTCCGGCGTCGCAACCCGTCTCGGCGAGCTGTTGGCCACGAATGTGCGCTTCGCCAGCGATACCGTGGGCGACTCGGCGCGGGACACCGTCTCCCAGCTCGAGGATGGCCAGGTGGCTGTGCTTGAGAACCTCCGGTTCAACCCGGGGGAGACCGCGAAGGATGACACCGCGCGCGGAGCATTCGCAGAGGAACTCGCCTCCTTCGGCGACCTCTTCGTCTCTGACGGCTTCGGCGTCGTCCACCGCAAGCAGGCCAGCGTGTATGACCTGGCCGAGTTGCTGCCGAGTGCCGCAGGCCTGCTGATCGCGACCGAACTGGATGTCCTGGACCGCCTGACGGAACGGCCGGCCAAGCCGTACACGGTGGTGCTGGGCGGTTCGAAGGTCTCTGACAAGCTCGGCGTCATCGGCCACCTCCTGCCGAAGGTCGACACGCTGCTGATCGGTGGCGGCATGATGTTCACCTTCCTGGCTGCCCTCGGCCACCAGGTCGGGGCCAGCCTGCTGGAGAAGGACCAGATCGAGACAGTTCGCGGCTACCTCGCTGAGGCCGACCGCCTCGGTGTGACGATCGAAGTGCCGACGGATGTTGTCGTCGCCTCGAAGTTCGGAGCTGACGCTGAGCATGCGGTCACCGCTGCGGACTCGTTCGAGTCGACGCCATGGCGTGAGTCCGGCATGGGTCTCGACATCGGCCCGGAAACCTCCGCCCGCTTCGCAGAAGCCATCCGCTCCTCTGCCACGGTCTTCTGGAACGGTCCGATGGGCGTCTTCGAGTTCGATGCGTTCGCTGCCGGGACGAAAGCCATCTCGGCCGCACTCACCGAGGTGGACGGTTTGTCAGTCGTCGGCGGGGGAGACTCGGCTGCGGCGGTACGTGCGCTCGGATTCACCGACGGCCAGTTCGGCCACATTTCGACGGGCGGAGGTGCCAGCCTCGAGTTTCTCGAGGGTAAGCGCCTCCCTGGACTGGAGGTTCTCGGTTGGCAAGCATGACCACGACAGGCGGTGGGCGCGTTCCGCTCATCGCCGGCAACTGGAAGATGAACCTCGACCACCTGCAGTCCATCGCATTCGTGCAGAAGCTCGCCTGGAGCCTGAAGGATGCCAGGCACGACTTCAGCCAGGTCGAGGTGGCGGTCTTCCCGCCGTTCACCGACCTGAGGTCTGTGCAGACCCTGGTCTCGGCCGATCGCCTGCCGATCACGTTCGGTGGCCAGGATGTCTCCGCACACGCCTCCGGGGCGTACACCGGTGAGATCTCCGCCGCGTTCCTGAAAGCGCTGGAATGCGAGTACGTGATCATCGGGCACTCCGAGCGTCGGACGCTGCACGACGAGTCCAACGAGCAGGTCGCTGCCAAAGCAAAGGCCGCCGTCGGCGTCGGGCTCACCCCGGTCATCTGTGTCGGTGAGTCGGCAGAAGACCTTGAGGAGCATGGGCCGAGTGCGGTGCCGGTTGCCCAGTTGACGGTCGCCCTGTCCGAACTGGAAGCGGGCACCGATATCGTCGTCGCCTACGAACCGGTCTGGGCCATCGGCTCCGGGCAGGCCGCAACACCCGAGCAGGCCGAACAGGTTGCTGGTGCTCTTCGTGCGGTGATCTCCGAATCCCTGGGCGCCGACACTGCAGCAGCAACCCGCATCCTGTACGGTGGCTCGGTGAAAGCAGCCAACATTGCCGGGTTCATGCGCCAGCCGAACCTCGACGGCGCGCTGGTCGGTGGTGCAAGCCTCGACATCGCCGAGTTCTCCAGCATTGCGCGCTTCCGTCACCACGTCGGAACATAGGATCCAGCGCCCGGGGAGGCGAGCATCCGCAGCCCGGTTATACTGATCAACGGCCGGTAACGGCTCGTAGAAAGGTTTTTTGTGGAAATTCTCCAGGTCGTCCTGCAGGTGGTGCTCGGCATCACGAGTCTCCTGCTGACCCTCCTCATCCTTCTGCACCGTGGTCGCGGTGGTGGGCTCTCCGACATGTTCGGCGGCGGAGTCACCTCGAATCTCGGTTCCTCCGGCGTCGCCGAACGGAACCTCAATCGTTTCACCGTGATCCTGGGACTGGTGTGGGTCGCCTGCATTGTCGTGCTGGGGCTCATCACCAAGTTCGATTCGGTCGGTTAGGAGTACTCATGGCTTCTGGTGGTAGTGCTATTCGCGGTTCCCGCGTTGGGGCAGGCCCGATGGGCGAACAGGATCGCGGCTTTCACGCCGAACGGATCCAGGTTCACTATTGGTGCGGCAACGGCCACGAGCTGAGCCCGTTCTTCCTGGCGACGATCGATCCCGACGAGATCCCGGTCACGATCGACTGCCCGAACTGCGGCACACCAGCCGGGCGCGACAAGGCCAACCCGCCGCTCATCGCCAAGCTCGAGCCGTACAAGACTCATCTCGCGTACGTCAAGGAGCGCCGGAGCGAAGAAGAGGCTGTCGCCCTTCTCGACGAAGCGCTTCAGCAGCTTCGCACCCGCCGCGGCCAGACCGCTACGTCCTGACCGCTACCGCCTGACCGCTACCGCCTGGTTCAGTACTGGCTGGCGATCAGGTCGGCCGGAACTTCGGCCGCAGCCGCCTCGTCGACGAAGAACACCGTCTTGCGGCGGCCTTCTGCTGCGCCGACGGGAAGCTGGTAACGGCCGGCCCCGGCAAGGGCCAACCCCAGGGCAGAAGCTTTATCGGCGCCGGCCAGGGCGATCCATACACGCTCGGCGCTGTTGATCGCCGTGAGGGTCAGGCTCAGCCGCTCGGGCGGCGGCTTGGGGGAATTCCGCACGGCCACCACTGTGCCCGGCGCGTCCACCAGGTCGCGCCGCTCGGGAAACAGTGAGGCGATATGGCCGTCCGGGCCGACCCCGAGCAGGAGGATATCGAAGTGCGGTTGCGGGGAATCGCCGCCGGCCGCGGCAAGCTCATCGGAGTATCGTTCGGCGGCAGTATCCAGGTCGTATCCCTGGTCTGAAGCCGGGAACGGGTGCAGGTTCTCAGCAGGAAGGTCGAGGCCGTCGAGGAGCGCATCCTTCGCCTGCTGGTCGTTGCGGTCGGCGTGCCCGGCAGGCACCCAACGCTCGTCCCCCCACCAGAAGTGCACGCGGCCCCAATCGACACTGCCCCGGTCCTCCGCGGCGCTGATCGCACTGAGGATGCCGATTCCGACCGAACCCCCGGTCAGCACGACGTTCATCGACGGCTTGTTCTCGAGCGTACGCCTCGCGGTGCGGATGACGCGCCCGGCAACAACCGTCATCAGCTCGCTCGAGTCAAGGTGGATCAATACGCGCTTGTTCATTGCCTGTCCTTCGTCTGGTTCGCTTGTCCCTGGTCCTCGTGTCCTTGGCTGGGCGGGATGATGGTCGGCTCTCCCAATTGCCGCAAACCTATGGTTACCACTTCGCCGAACAGGTCGTCAGGGTCCAGCCGACGCAGTTCCTCCGCGAGGCAGTCCCGGAGGCTCCGCCTGGGCAGGGAGATGTCGTGAACCGGCTGGTTCGGCTGGGTGAGGGTTGCGATGGTCAGTTGCGGTCGCTCCAACCGGATGGCGCCGGACTGGCGCGTCAGCGTCACCCCGTGGATGCCGGTCGGCGCTGCGCCCGGCAAGGTCAGCTCGTACTCGACCGGTACCTGCAATTGCAGTTGAAGCCAGGCCGCAAGAAGCAGGGTGGACGGGGAATCGGATGAGCCGTGCACCTGCACGCCGATGATGGGCTCGTACGGTGGCTGGTCGAGCACCGCGGCCAGTTGTGCACGCCACAGCGTCAGGCGGGTCCAGGCGAAGTCGACGTCGCCCGGCGCGTAGTTGACCGAGATTCCCTGGAGGAACGCGCCGGGGTCCACCTGCGCGGCCGAGTCGGTGATGCGGCACTGGGCGATGCGGCCGAGTGTCGACTCTGACACCTTCTCCGGGGCGATGCCGGGCCACCAGGCGACCACAGGGGCGTCCGGGAGCAGTAGCCCCATCACCAGCCCCTCGTCATCGATTCCGGTTGCGTCGTGCACCTTGAGAACGATCACCTCGCTGGCTCCGGCGTCTCCACCAACCCGGATCTGGGCGTCCAGGCGCAACTCCGTGGCCGCATCCGTTATCGGCGATTTGGAGATGACGATCACGCGCATCGGATGCTCGCGGGAGGCGTCGTTCGCAGCATCGATGGCCGCCTCCTCCTGGCCCAGGGTGGTGGAGATCACCAGTGTCAGCACCCGGCCGAGCGCGACGGCGCCGCCTTCCTCCCGGATGGTGACGAGGGCTTTCGAGATCTTGCTGGCCGTGGTGTTCGGCAGGTCTACGATCATGGTCGCCTCCAGGCTCGTCCATCCCTGGCCAGCAGGTCCTCGGCGGATGCCGGACCCCAGGTGCCGGGACGGTACTGTTCCGGCGGGCCCTGGGTCGCCCAGAACTGCTCGATCGGGTCCAGGATCTTCCAGCTGAGCTCCACCTCCCGGTGGCGTGGGAACAGTGGGGGATCACCCAGCAGCACATCGAGGATCAGCCGTTCGTAGGCCTCAGGGCTGGCCTCGGTGAAAGCGTGCCCGTAGCCGAAGTCCATGGTCACGTCCCGCACCTGCATGCCGGCCCCCGGAACCTTCGAACCGAAGCGGATGGTCACGCCCTCGTCGGGCTGCACCCTGATGACCAGTGCGTTCTGCCCGAGCGCCGACATCTGACTGTCGGCGAACAGGTATTGGGGCGCCCGCTTGAAGACGACGGCGATCTCGGTCACCCGGCGGCCCAGTCGTTTGCCTGCCCGCAGGTAGAACGGGACTCCCGCCCAGCGCCTGGTACCGATGTTCAACCGGATGGCCGCGTAGGTCTCAGTGGTGGACTGCGGGTTCATGCCGTCCTCTTCGAGGAAGCCGACCACCTTCTCCGCACCCTGCCAGCCACCGGTGTACTGACCGCGCGCGGTGGCCGCCCCCAGGTCTTTCGGCAGGATCACCGCGGAGAGCACCTTCTCCTTCTCCGCCCGCAGGTCGCTCGCCTCGAACGACACAGGCTCCTCCATCGCCGTCAATGCCAGAAGCTGGAGAAGGTGGTTCTGGATCACGTCACGCGCGGCGCCGATTCCGTCGTAGTAGCCGGCGCGACCACCGACCCCGATGTCCTCCGCCATGGTGATCTGCACGTGGTCGACGTAGTTCGCATTCCAGATCGGCTCGTAGAGCTGGTTGGCGAATCGCAGAGCCAGGATGTTCTGAACGGTCTCCTTGCCCAGGTAGTGGTCGATGCGGAACACGGAGTCCGGCGGAAAGACCGACTCGACCACCGCGTTCAGCTCGCGTGCAGACTGCAGGTCGCTGCCGAACGGCTTCTCGATGACGACTCGACGCCACTGGCCTTCCTTCTGCTCGGCAAGCCCCGAGCGGCGGAGCTGTTCGGTGACCACCGGGAACGACTTGGGCGGGATCGACAGGTAGAACGCGTGGTTGCCCATGGTGCCGCGATGGGCATCCAGTTCCTCGATCGTCCTGCCCAGGTTCTCGAACGCCTCGTCATCATCGAATTCGCCGGAGACGAAGCGGATGCCCTGGGCCAGCTGATTCCAGACGTCCTCGTCGAACGGGGTTCTCGAGTACTGCTTGACGGCGTCGTGGACCACTCGTTCGAAGTCCTGGTCCTCCCAGTCACGGCGGGCGAAGCCGACCAGCGCGAACCCGGGCGGGAGCAGCCCGCGATTGGCCAGGTCGTACACCGCCGGCATCAGCTTCTTGCGGGACAGGTCCCCGGTGACGCCGAAGATGATCAGGCCGCTGGGCCCGGCGATCCGATTCAGGCGCCGATCGGAGGGCAACCGGAGGGGGTTGAACTCTGGTGTGATCTCAACCGGCGACATCTGTCTCCTCTGGGTCTGCATGGGACGAGTCTGCGTGGGACGAGTATGGGAGGGACGAACTCATCTGGGTGAGCTCAGCCAAGCACGGAGCGGATGGCAGCGGCGCCGGCCGCCGGATCGGTCAGGGTGAGGCTGAGGACCGGGCGACCGAGCTCCTCGAGCACGCTGGCATCCCCGGCGGCCTGCGCCTGGATCAGCTGCCCGAAAGTGAACGGCCGGTCGGGGATGGCGAGGTCGGCATCCGTTGCCGTGGCCGTATCAACAGCGGCGCGAAGCTGCAGGAATGCCCCCACCCTCGGGCCGCCCTTGTGGAACTGGCCGGTGGAGTGGAGGAACCGTGGCCCCCAGCCGAAAGTGACCGGACGACCAAGGCGAGCGGCAAACGCATCACGCAACCCGGATACCGCATGGTCCGCGTGCCGGTCCAGGTAGGCCTGGATGGCGAGATAGCCGTCCTCGCCGATCTCTGCGGTCAGATTGTCGATCACCTGCGCCAGCGTGGAGGCACCGGAGACGACGGATGCTGAACCGCGCACTTCGATGCCGTCGACCTCGAACGCAGGGGCTTCGGGCTCCGGGCGATCGTCGAGCAGCCCACGGGTCGCCGTCTTCGCGGATTCGACATCCGGCTGGTCGAACGGGTTGATTCCGAGCAGCCGACCGGCAACAACGGTGGCGTACTCCCAGACCAGTAGTTGGGCGCCCAGCGTTCCGCTGATCTCGATTTCGCCCTCGAGAACTTCATGGGTTTCCCGTGCACTCTCCACCAGCCTGACGACCTGGAGGTCCGGGAGCCCGAGCCGCAGTTCGGGGGAGCTCGGCTCGAGAACCACCGGCAGCAGTCCGGTGCCGTTCTTGCCGGTGGACTCGGCGATCAATTGCTCCGCCCAGTCGGCGAACCCGACGATGTAGGTGCCATCGGCGACAATGCCGAGCTTGTCCTTGAGCGGGCGTGTCCCGGCGATGGCCGCGCCCAGGACGAGAGCAGGATTGTCCGGGTGGTCGACGGCCAGGCGGCCGCTGACGGAGGACGCCTCATCGAGCAGGCCGGCAATGTCCACTCCCGCGAGTCCGGATGGCACCAGCCCGAAAGCGGTCAGCGCTGAATAGCGCCCGCCGACGTTCGGATCCGCGTTGAAGACGCGGTATCCGTCAGCACGAGCAGCAACGTCGAGTGGTGATCCCGGGTCGGTGACGACGACGATGCGGGTGATCGGGTCGATTCCGGCATCCAGGAAGGCGCGTTCGTAAATGCGCTTCTGGCTGTCGGTCTCGACCGTCGATCCGGACTTCGACGAGACGACCAGCACGGTGCGCTCGAGTCGGTCGGCGACGGCGGCCCTCACCTGGCCGGGATGTGTGGAGTCGAGCACGGTCAGCGGCACGCCTGCGGTGCGAGTGATCACTTCTGGAGCGAGCGATGATCCTCCCATTCCGGCGAGGACGACGTGGTCGACCCCTGCCGACCGGAGCTCGTCGCGGAGCGCCAGGATGTCGTCCACCATTCCGTCCGAGACGACGACGGCCTCGGTCCAGCCCAGGCGCTTGGCGGCCTCATCCTCGGCCGCGGCGCCCCACAGGCTGGCATCCTGCCCGGTGATGCGGGATGCGACGAGGTCGGAGACCAGTTGCGGCACCACCCGGGAGACGGCCTCGGCGGCCACTCCACTCACCGCCACGTCGAAGCTCATTGTGCTGTTCCGGACCGAGCCGCCTCCAGGGCTGCGCTCACGGTGTCGAGCAGTTCGTTCCAGGAGACGACGAACTTCTCGACGCCTTCCTTCTCGAGCACCGCGGTCACGTCTTCATAGGAGATTCCGACGGCCGCGAGTGAGTCGAGCGCCTGGTTCGCTTCCGCATAGGCGCCGGTCACCGTGTCTCCGCGCACCTCACCGTGGTCGAACGTGGCTTCCATGGTCTTTTCCGGCATGGTGTTCACGACGCCGGGGGCGACCAGCTCGACCACGTAGGTGGTGTCTGGCACGTTCGGGTCCTTCACGCCGGTGGAGGCCCAGAGCGGCCGCTGGAGGTTCGCTCCGGATGCCAGCAGCAGCTTGGCACGTTCGGTGGCGAACGACTGCTCGAACACCTGGTAGGCCAGGCGCGCATTGGCGACTCCGGCCTGCGACTTCAGCGCAAGTGCCTCCTCCGTTCCGATCTCGGCCAGGCGTTTGTCGACTTCGGTGTCCACCCGGGACACGAAGAACGAGGCGACCGACTGGATGGTGCTGAGGTCCTTGCCGGCCGCTTTCGCGCGCTCCAGGCCGGTCAGGTACGCGTTGATGACCTCGCGGTATCGCTCCAGGCTGAAGATGAGGGTGACGTTGACGCTCACGCCCTCGGCCGTCAGCGCGCTGATCGCCTCGAGCCCCTCGAAAGTGGCCGGAACCTTGATCATGACGTTCGGGCGGTCGACCTTGTTCCACAGTTCGAGACCCTCAGCGATGGTTCCCTCTGCGTCGTGGGCGACACCGGGTTCGACCTCGATGGAAACACGCCCGTCAAGGCGGTTCGTCGCATCGTAGACGGGCCGCAGGATGTCACATCCGGTGGCCACGTCGTGCGTGGTGATCTCGAAGACCGCCTCGGTGACGGTCTTGCCTGCCGCAGCCAGCTCTGCCACCTGGGCATCGTAGGCGTCGCCCTTCGCCAGTGCACCGGCGAAGATGGTGGGGTTGGTGGTGACACCGACCACGTTGCGCGTGTCGATGAGCTCCTTGAGCCCTCCCGAGACGATGCGGTCGCGTGAGAGGTCGTCGAGCCAGATGCTTACGCCCGCTGTTGAGAGGGCTGCGAGTGGACTGGTGGTGTTCATTGCGGGTTCCTTTGTCCTGTTGGGTTCTGTGTTCTCGGTCCTGCGGATGCCACGGTTAGAGCGCCGCCAACGACTCTCTGGCCGCACTGACAGCATGCTCCGCGGTGATTCCGAACTCACGGAACAGGGTCTTGTAGTCGGCGGATGCGCCGAAGTGCTCGATCGAGACGGAGCGACCAGCGTCGCCCACGTACCGCCGCCAGCTGAGATCGACGCCGGCCTCGATGGACACCCGCGCCTTGACGGCTGCCGGGAGCACGGATTCGCGGTAGTCAGCGCTCTGTTCCTCGAACCACTCCAGGCTCGGGGCCGACACCACGCGGGCGTTGATGCCGTCCGCCTTGAGCAGTTCGCGCGCCTCGATGGCCACCTGCACCTCGGAGCCGGTCGCGATGAAGATCACGTCGGGGCTGCCGCCCGGAGCCTCGGCCAGCACATACGCACCCTTGACGACGTGCTTGGCCGAGGCCAGGGTGTCGCCGCTGGCGACGTCGTCGCCACGCTCGAAGACGGGGATGTTCTGCCTGGTCAGCGCGAGCCCGGCCGGGCCGCCGCGACGTTCGAGGATGGTCTTCCAGGCCCACGACACCTCGTTGGCGTCACCGGGGCGCACGATGGTCATTCCCGGAATGGCGCGGAGGCTGGCAAGCTGCTCGATCGGTTGGTGGGTCGGTCCGTCTTCGCCGAGCGCAACGGAGTCGTGGGTCCAGACGAAGATCGACGGCACCTGCATGAGGGCGGCAAGGCGAACCGCCGGACGCATGTAGTCGCTGAAGATCAGGAAGGTTCCGCCGAATGGGCGGGTGTTCCCGTGGAGCACGATCCCGTTGATGATCGCCGCCATGGCGTGCTCGCGAATGCCGAAGTGCAGCACGCGCCCGTACTTGTTGCCCTTCCAGGCATCGGTGGAGTGTTCTGCGGGAACGAATGATTCGGCTCCGGCGATGGTGGTCAGGTTGGATTCGGCCAGGTCGGCCGAGCCGCCCCAGAGCTCCGGGATCACAGCGCCGAGCGCCCCGAGCACCTTGCCGGACGCGGCGCGGGTCGAGACATCCTTGCCCGCCTCGAACACGGGAAGTGCGTCTTCCACGCCCGCCGGCAGTTCGCCGCTGAGGATCCGGTCGTGCAGCTGCTTCCGCTCCGGGTTGGCCGTGGCCCAGGCCTCGAAACGGGTGTCCCACTCCGCATGGGCGTCGGCGCCGCGGTCGATGGCCTTCCTGGTGTGCTCGAGCACCTCGTCGGCGACGTCGAAGGTCTTCTCCGGATCGAAACCGAGCACGCGCTTGACGGCGGCGAGCTCGTCGCCGCCGAGTGCGGAACCGTGGATCTTGCCGGTGTTCATCTTGCCGGGGGACGGCCATCCGATGATGGTGCGCAGGATGATCATGGACGGACGCGTGACCTCGGCCTGCGCCGCCTCGATCGCAGCGTGCAGTTCGTGGATGTCCTCCTCGTACTGGCCGGTCTTCTTCCAGTCGACGACCTGCACATGCCAGTGGTACGCCTCGTAGCGTGCCTTCACGTCCTCCGTGAACGCGATGTCGGTGTCATCCTCGATCGAGATCTGGTTGCTGTCATAGATCGCGATCAGGTTTCCGAGCTGCTGGTGCCCGGCCAGGGACGACGCTTCGCTGGTCACGCCCTCCTGCAGGTCACCGTCGCTGCAGATGCTGTAGATGTAATGGTCGAACGGGCTCTGGCCTGGGGCGGCATCCGGGTCGAACAGCCCACGCTCGAAGCGGGAGGAGTAGGCGAAGCCCACGGCGGACGACAGCCCCTGGCCGAGCGGGCCGGTGGTCATCTCCACACCATCGGTGTGACCGTACTCCGGGTGCCCCGGGGTTTTCGAACCCCAGGTGCGCAGTGCCTTCAGGTCATCCAGTTCCAGCCCGTACCCGCCGAGGTAGAGCTGCACGTACTGGGTCAGCGAGGTGTGCCCGGCCGACAGGATGAAGCGGTCGCGACCGATCCACTCGTTGTCGCGCGGGTCGCGGCGCATCACCTTCTGGAAGAGGAGGTAGGCGGCCGGAGCCAGCGACATGGCAGTGCCCGGATGCCCGTTGCCCACCTTCTCAACGGCATCCGCAGCCAGGATTCGGGCGGTGTCTACCGCTTGATTGTCAATGGAATCCCACTGGAGAGCTGCCACGTGATGATGACCCTTCTGCTTCGGTCGGAGCGAATCTGAGCCGCTACGCCGCTGTGTTGACAGTTGCTGTTCGAGACTCGATGCCCCGACTGGACGCGGAATAGACACTCGCCGTGGACGTCATCGGCACTGCCGCAATTGCGTCGACCGAGTCTGGAACCCGGCCTGTGTGACGCGCTGGCTGCGACTGGCAAGCTCCTTACAGTATAGAGAACCACCCTCCGGAGCGCTTCCGGCCCGTGTGCCGTCCGGCCCGGGGCTCCCGGCCGGTGTCCTAGACTTGATGAGAGCAAAATCCCCGTGTTAGAGGAGCAATGAACGTAGCCGTAGACAACCAGCTCCACACTGGCCGGGCGCATGGGCTGGATAGGGTCAAGGCATTCTTCGCACTCACCAAGCCCCGGGTGATCGAGCTGTTGCTCGTGACGACAGCTCCGGTGATGATCCTCGCCCAACGGGGCATTCCCGACCTCTGGCTCGTATTCTGGACCCTGGTCGGCGGTTCGATGAGTGCCGGCGCGGCCGGCGCATTCAACTGCTACATCGACCGCGACATCGACCGCGTGATGAAACGCACCAGCAAGCGACCGCTCGTCACCGGTGCCATCACCCCTCGTGAGGCACTGGTGTTCTCCTGGGTGCTGGCCGTGGCATCCGTCGCTGTGCTGTGGGTGGCAGCCAATTGGCTGGCTGCCGTGCTCTCCGCCGTCGCCATCTTCTTCTACGTCGTCATCTACTCGCTGATCCTGAAGCGCCGCACCTCGCAGAACATCATCTGGGGCGGGATCGCCGGATGCTTCCCGGTGCTCATCGGGTGGACGGCCGTCACCGAGTCGATCACCTGGGCGCCGCTCATCCTGTTCGCCGTCGTCTTCCTGTGGACGCCACCGCACTACTGGCCGCTGTCGATGAAATACCGCGACGACTATGCCTCGGTCAACGTGCCGATGCTCGCGGTCGTGCGCGGACGCACCCAGGTGGGGCTGCAGGTCATCCTCTACGCCTGGGCGACGGTCGCCTGCTCGCTGCTGCTGATCCCGGTCGGCGACATGGGCCTGGTCTACAGCCTGGTGGCGATCAGCACCGGTGGCTGGTTCATCTACGAGTCACATGTGCTCTACGCCAAGGCGATCCGTCACGGGGAGGTCAAGCCGATGCGGGTGTTCCAGGCGTCGATCACGTACCTGACCCTGCTGTTCGTCGCGGTCGGCGTGGACCCGCTGCTGCCCTTCTAGCCTTCTCCAGCGCAGAGCGTTCGGAATCCTCGTCGACTAACGGCCCTCGGCGACCGGAGTCTTCAGCCGCAGGATGACGACGGTCATCGCCGCGGCCAGCAGTGCGGCGAGCACCATGTGGGCGCCCACAGCCAGCTCGGGGAGGCCATTGCGTGCCTGGTAGAGGCCGAGAAGGACCTGCACCAGCTCGATCGCGAGCAACGCGACCGCCCATGGCGCGATGGCGAGACGCAGACGGATGCCCGCTATCACCAGCACGATCGTCAACGCGAAGGTGAGGTAGGCGGGCCAGGCGTGGAGGTGCTCGAGCAATTCGACATCGAAACCGGTTCGGCCGGCGGTCACGTCTCCAGAGTGCGGCCCGGACGCGGTGGTCAGCACGCCGACAGCAATGGTCACGGCGACGACACCGCTGGTGCCGTGCGTGAGCGCGGCGAACCACACCGGCACCGCCCGGACTCGCAGCCCGGCGCCCTGATTCATCCGCACCAGGAAGGCCGCCATGACGCAAACCAAAGCGAGCGACGCGACATAGTGGAACCCGACGATGAAGGGGTTCAATCCGGTCCACACCGTGACTCCGCCGACGACGGCCTGGGCGAAAACTCCTCCGATGACGACCGCGGCAAGCGTGAACAGGTCCCGCCGTTCCGTCCGGAGCCGCCACAGCAGCAGGAGCAGCACGAGTGCCGCGATGCCGACGACGCCGGTCATCATCCGGTTCCCGAACTCGATCAGGCTGTGGAAGCTGAGTTCAGCAGTCGGGATGAGGGACTCCGCCGTACAGGTCGGCCAGGTCGGACAACCCAGGCCGGACCCGGTGAGCCTCACCGCACCGCCGGTGCCGATGATCGCCACTTCGCAGACGAACGAAACCCATGCCGCTATCCGTATACGTGCGTCCCTGATGCCTGGAAGTCTGACTCCCGATTCCGCGGATTCTTGACGAACCGATAACGACTGGCCGCTCACTGCCATCCTTTCAAGCAATTCCCACCGGCAACGCTGTAGAATCGAATTGTTCGCAGAACACAGCCGATACCGGGGCGTCATCGCAGATGCCGGAGTTCTCTCCCGGTTCCTCGATCATTCTAGGCAGGTGGCGAAGTTGAAAACGCCGAACCGCTTCGAACAATCGATACCCAGCCCCCGTATACAGGCACGCGAACGACAATGCTGGTCGCAGGCGGGAATGATCTCCGTTCCGCGTTAGTTGCGGCCAGTAGAGGAGTGATGAAACCCATGACAGAAGTATTGATCAGTCGACCGGAGCTTTCGAGCCTGGGCATCTACGAATTCGGCTGGTCCGATTCGGATGTTGCCGGAGCCACGGCCAAACGGGGAATCTCACCCGAGGTCGTCGCGGAAATCTCCGCGCTCAAGGACGAACCGGAATGGATGTTGAAGAATCGCCTTAAAGGCCTCTCAATGTTCTACAAGAAACCGATGCCGGCCTGGGGTGCAGACCTCTCCGGAATCGACTTCGACAACATCAAGTACTTCGTGCGCTCGACCGAGCGCCAGGCACAGACCTGGGAAGACCTCCCGGAAGACATCAAGAACACCTACGAGAAGCTCGGCATCCCGGAAGCGGAACGCTCCCGCCTGGTGGCAGGTGTCACCGCACAGTACGAGTCCGAAGTGGTCTACCACCAGATTCGTGAAGACCTCGAGGCGCAGGGCGTCATCTTCACCGACACGGACACCGCGTTGCGCGAGCACCCGGAGTTCTTCGACGAGTACTTCGGAACCGTCATCCCGGCCGGCGACAACAAGTTCGCCGCGCTGAACACGGCAGCCTGGTCCGGTGGCTCCTTCGTCTACGTTCCGCCCGGTGTCCACGTGGAGATTCCGCTGCAGGCATACTTCCGCATCAACACGGAGAACATGGGGCAGTTCGAGCGCACGCTCATCATCGCCGACGAGGGAAGCTACGTTCACTACATCGAAGGCTGTACGGCGCCGATCTACACCTCGGACTCGCTGCACTCCGCCGTGGTCGAGATCATTGTGAAGAAGGATGCCCGCGTCCGCTACACGACGATCCAGAACTGGTCGAACAACGTCTACAACCTGGTGACCAAGCGTGCCATCGCGCACGAGGGCGCCACCATGGAATGGGTCGATGGCAACATCGGATCCAAGGTGACCATGAAGTACCCGTCGATCTACCTGGTGGGGGAGCATGCGAAGGGTGAAACCCTCTCCGTCGCTTTCGCCGGCCCCGGTCAGCATCAGGATGCCGGCGCCAAGATGGTGCACATGGCCCCGTACACCCAATCGTCGATCCTCTCGAAGTCGATCGCCAGGGGCGGCGGCCGCAGCGGCTACCGCGGCGAGGTGAGGATCGCGGCGGGCGCGCACCACTCCGCCAACAGCGTGGTCTGCGATGCGCTACTCGTCGACACGATTTCGCGTTCCGACACGTACCCGACCACGGACATCCGCGAAGACAACGTGCAGATGGGCCACGAGGCCAGCGTCTCGCGCGTCAGCGAAGAGCAGCTCTTCTACCTGATGTCGCGCGGGATGGCGGAAGAAGAGGCCATGGCCATGATCGTGCGCGGCTTCATCGAGCCGATCGCGCGGGAACTTCCCATGGAGTACGCGCTCGAATTGAACAAGCTCATTGAAATGAGCATGGAAGGATCCGTCGGTTAAATGTCTGTTTCCATCACACCGACGCAGCATCACGGACCGAAGTCACACCAGGATCCGAAACTGAACCACTCGCGACTGAGCTCGAAGCAGAACAGCGCGGGCGGCGAGGGGCTGATCCCGGTTCAGAGTCGGGCCGAGCGCTTCCACTCTTACGATGTAGCCGAATTCGAGCCGGTCACCGGTGGCGAGATCCAGTGGAAGTACACCCCGCTGAAGGCGGTGCGTCCGCTCCTGGACGACGCCCTCGACGGGTCGCCGACCGAGCTGGACATCCAGTCGACTGCAGGGGCCACCATCGAATGGGTGGACCGGGCGGATGCGCGGATCGGCCGAGGCGGCGCCCCGGAGGAGCGCGCGTCGGCCAACGCCTGGAGCAACTTCGACCAGGCCCTCGCGATCACCATCTCCGGCGATGAGCCTGCCCAGGCGACCGTCAAGCGCAGTGCACTCGGATCAACGGCGCGTGCCGCCCACACGGTGATTGTCGCGAAACCGAACAGCCACGGACTGGTCGTCCTCGAGAACTCCGGGGGAGCGCTGCTCAGCGAGAACCTCGAGATCGTCGTGGAGAACGACGCGAACCTCACAGTGGTCAGCGTGCAGCAATGGGACCAGGATGCCGTGCACGTGGCCAGCCACTTCGCGACCCTCGGGAACGGCGCACGTCTCAAGCACGTGGTGGTTTCCCTCGGCGGTGCAGTGGTCAGGGTCAACCCGTCAACGCAATTGGTGGGGGCTGGTGCCGACGCCGAGCTCTACGGCCTCTACTTCGCCGACGCCGGACAGTTCATCGAGCACCAGGTGTTCGTGAACCACGACGCACCGCAGACCCGCTCACGCGTCAGCTACAAGGGTGCCCTGCACGGTGACGGTGCTCACACTGTCTGGATCGGTGACGTGCTGATCACGCCGAAGGGCACCGGCACCGACAGCTACGAGCAGAACCGGAACCTGTTGCTGAGCGACGGCGCCCGCGCCGACTCCGTCCCGAACCTCGAGATCGAAACCGGTGACATTGCCGGTGCCGGCCACGCCACGACCAGTGGTCGCTTCGACGACGAGCAGTTGTTCTACCTGCAGGCCAGGGGCATTCCCGAACTGGAGGCCCGTCGGCTCGTTGTCCGCGGCTTCCTCTCGGAAATCGTGCAGAAGGTCGGCGTTCCCGAGCTGGAACAGCGCCTGGAGGAAGCGATCGAAGCAGAGTTGGCGGCCTCCTGATGGCCGGAGTCAAGATCTGCCCAGCAGCAGACCTCGAGGTTGGGGCAGCTGTGCGAGTCGTCATCGATGACAAGCCGATCGCCCTCGTCAAGGATTCGGCAGGCGATATCTACGCCATCGGCGACACCTGCACGCACGGCGACATCTCACTGTCCGAAGGGTTCGTCGAAGACGACACCCTCGAGTGCTGGGCTCACGGCTCGAAGTTCTCATTGAAGTCGGGCAAGGCACTCACGCTGCCGGCCTACGAACCCGTGCCGGTGTACACCGTCTCCATCGTGGACGGCGATGTTTACATCGACCCCACCGACATTTTTACTCCGTAGAAAGCGAACACACCATGTCAGTACTGACCATCAAGGACCTCCACGTCAGCGTCGAGACCGACCAGGGCACCAAGCAGATCCTGAACGGCGTCGACCTGACCGTCAACGAGGGCGAAACCCATGCCATCATGGGGCCGAACGGCTCGGGCAAGTCCACCCTCGCGTACACGATCGCCGGGCATCCGAAGTATCACGTCGAATCCGGATCGGTGCACCTGGATGACGTCGACCTCCTGGCGATGAGCGTCGACGCCCGCGCCCGCGCTGGCCTCTTCCTCGCCATGCAGTACCCGGTGGAGGTTCCCGGCGTCACCGTCACCAACTTCCTGCGCACCGCGAAGACGGCGATCGACGGAGAGGCTCCGGCCATCCGCCACTGGGTCAAGGACATCCGCCAGGCGATGAACAACCTGCGGATCGACTCCAGCTTCTCCGAGCGCAACGTCAACGAAGGTTTCTCCGGTGGCGAGAAGAAGCGCCATGAGATCCTCCAGCTCGAGCTCCTCAAGCCGAAGTTCGCGGTGCTCGACGAGACAGATTCCGGGCTCGACGTGGATGCCCTGAAGATCGTGGCGGATGGCGTCAACCGGGCCAAGGAGAACACCGGTCTCGGCCTGCTGCTGATCACCCACTACACCCGCATCCTGCGCTACATCAAGCCGGACTTCGTGCACGTGTTCGTTGACGGCAAGGTGGCAGAAGAGGGTGGCGCCGAGCTGGCGGACCGTCTCGAAGATGAGGGCTACGATCGCTTTCTGGCGAAGACGAACGTAGGCTGAAGTCATGCCAGTCGCACTTGAACCAGCCCTTTTCGACAAGGTTGAAGAGGCGCTGAAAGATGTCATGGACCCGGAGCTCGGCGTCAACATCGTCGACCTCGGGCTGATCTACGACCTCACCTGGGATGAAGAGAACAACGCCCTGATCATCAGCATGACGCTGACGTCAGCAGGATGCCCCCTGACGGACGTGATCGAAGAGGAGATCTCCCAGAACCTGGACGGGATCGTCGAGCAGTTCCGCATCAACTGGGTGTGGATGCCGCCGTGGGGCCCGGACAAGATCACGGATGATGGCCGCGACATGATGAGGGCGCTCGGCTTCGCCATGTGACGCGGGAGCTGCTACCGGCGGTTCTGCTCACGCGGCGCTGCTCGACCGGTCAGCGTCGCGAACCTCCATCCGGTTCAGGGCCGCCCAGGCGGCGGTAGTGATGGTGGCTGCGAGAAGGAGCTTCACAACTCCGCCAACCGCCAGCGGGAGAAAACCCTGTGCAATGGCGTCGCCTAACGCCAGGTCGTTCACCACGGCCAGCCTCGGAACGCCGACGATGAAGATGATGGCCGTTCCACCGGTCGCCGAGGCGACTGCACGCAGGAAGGTACGATCGAGTCCGCGCTCTGCCACCCAGCCGACGAACGCGGCGGCGATGATGAACCCGATGATGTATCCGCCCGGGGGACCGGTGATCGTCTCGAACCCGGAAGTGCTGTTACTGAAGATCGGCAGTCCCAGCGCACCACCGACAACATACAAGGTGATCGCAATCGCACCACGAAGGGAGCCGAGCGCCATTCCCACCAGCAGCACCGCCATGCTCTGGCCGGTCAGCTGGATCGGCCACGCCGGCGTCGCAACCTGCGCGGCGATCGACGTGAATGCGACTCCGGTGACGATCAGCACGACGTCGATGGCCAGCCCACGACCGATCAGGCGATCAGCCAGGGTTGGTTTGCCCAGTGACAGGGACAGGTGCGACAGACCCATGAAACCCCTCCTCGACGCCGAGCCGTACTACTTCGAAATATACTGGAGAATTCCCCCCAACCCCGCTGTCGGCTCGACAGCAATAGAAATGGACTATTCCTGTGCTCAGCGTGCATGACCTCGAGATCCGGGTAGGGGCCCGCACCCTGATGGAAGGCGTGTCGTTCCGTGTCGACCGCGGGGACAAGATCGGCCTGGTGGGCCGCAACGGCGCAGGCAAGACCACCCTGACCAAGACGCTGTCCGGGGAGACAGCGCCCACCGGCGGCACGATCGACCGTTCGGGCGAGATCGGCTACCTCCCTCAGGATCCCCGGTCCGGGAACCCATCCGACCTGGCTCGCACCCGGATCCTCGACGCCCGTGGCCTGGGCCAGATCATGCTGGGGATGCAGACCGCCACCGAGCAGATGGGCAGTTCGGACTCTGCTGTCAGCGCAGCCGCAATGAAGAAGTACAGCAACCTGTCCGACCGCTTCCTGGCTTTGGGAGGTTACGCCGCCGAGGCCGAGGCTGCCTCCATTGCCAGCAACCTGAGCCTTCCCGACCGGATCCTCGACCAGCAACTGTCGACGCTCTCGGGTGGGCAGCGCCGCCGTATCGAGCTCGCGCGGATCCTGTTCTCCGGCGCGGACACCATGCTGCTCGATGAGCCGACCAACCACCTCGACGCCGACTCAGTGGTGTGGCTGCGGGACTACCTGAAGAACTTCGCCGGCGGCCTCATCGTGATCAGTCACGACATCGAGCTGGTCGAGGAGACCGTCAACCGCGTCTTCTACCTCGATGCCAACCGCCAGATGATCGACATCTACAACATGGGCTGGAAACACTACCTGCGTCAGCGCGAGGCGGATGAGGAACGCCGCAAGAAGGAACGCGCCAACGTCGAGAAGAAGGCCTCTGTGCTGCAGCTCCAGGCGGCGAAGTTCGGTGCGAAGGCGTCCAAGGCTGCCGCAGCACACCAGATGGTGCGTCGCGCCGAGAAGATGTTGTCCGGGCTGGACGATGTGAGAACTTCCGACCGAGTGGCGAAACTGCGGTTCCCGGAGCCCGCTCCGTGCGGCAAGACCCCGTTGATGGCGTCGAACCTGAGCAAGAGCTACGGCTCCCTGGAGATCTTCACAGCCGTCGACCTGGCGATAGACCGCGGGTCGAAAGTCGTAGTGCTCGGCTTCAACGGGGCGGGAAAGACCACCCTGCTGCGAATCCTGGCCGGCGTCGACCAACCGGATACCGGACAGTTGGAGCCGGGACACGGCCTGCGGGTCGGATACTACGCGCAGGAGCACGAGACCATCGACGTGAAGCGCACGGTGCTCCAGAACATGGTCTCGTCGTCCCCCAGCATCACCGAGACCGAGGCCAGGCGGGTGCTCGGCTCCTTCCTGTTCACCGGAGACGACTCGCACAAGCTTGCCGGAGTGCTCTCCGGTGGGGAGAAGACCAGGCTCGCGCTGGCCATGATCGTCGTCTCCGGTGCGAATGTGCTGCTCCTCGACGAACCGACCAACAACCTCGACCCGGCCAGCCGGATCGAGATCCTGGATGCGCTTGCCAACTACTCGGGCGCAGTCGTTCTGGTCAGCCACGACGAGGGCGCCGTTGAGGCGCTCAACCCTGAGCGGGTGCTCATCCTGCCCGACGGGGTGGAAGACTTCTGGAGCAAGGACTACGCCGAGTTGGTGACTCTGGCCTGAGCAGAGTGGTCTGAGCTGCGTATTTCTCCGCGATCAGGTGCGGTCGAGGATTGCATCCTCGGTTTCGGCATCCGTCGGCTTCTTCAGCGACTTGCGCCTGGCCCGGTCTGCAGCACGCTCCTGCTCGAGGGGATCGGCGACGTTGACGACCCGGTATTCCTCCCTCAGCGCCCACCCCAGGCCGATGAAACCGATCAGGGCGAAGACGAACCACTGCAGCGCGTATGAGAGATGCGGGCCTTCATCCGGTTCCGGCTTGACCGTGGCGATGGGGGTCTCGGCTGGCGCCGGGTTCTCGGAGGACACGAGCCCGTAGGCGGCCGTGTAGGTGGGAAGTTGCAGGCGGTCAGCAACCTCGTCGAGGTGGATTGTGGCGATCTGGTTGGATCCGGCGGGGGCCGTTCGACCGGGCAGGGTGGGTTCACCGGCCTTCAGCCTGGCTACGACGGTCACCTCGCCGGCAGGGGGCGCCGGCACAGTGTCCGGCGCATCCTGACGAGAACCGACGGAAACCCAGCCGCGGTCGACGATGAAGACGGTGCCGTCCTCCAGCTGCAGCGGAGTGAGCACCTCGAAGCCAGGATGACCGTTGAACGGGCGGTTTCTCGCCAGGAGTTGCTCGTCCACGAGATATTCCCCGCGCAGCACCACCGGGGTCCATTGCTGGCTGGGCTCATAGGCGTCGAGGGACGGCAACACGTCGTGGACCGGCCGCGGACTCTCGTCATAGTTCGCCTCGACAACGTCGATCGCCGCACGAGCCTCGGCGCGACGCTGGAACTGCCACATGCCGAGCATGGAGCAGACGATGGCGAACACGACGGCGATCGCCAGGTAACCGAGCCACCGCGGCGTCAGCGCAAATCCCCAGCCGCTCGGGTCGCGCTGTCCGCTCACGTCGTGCTTCCGGGCGTCGGCACTGCGCTGTCGGGGAGCGGGCTGCCGGGGGTAGGGCTGCTGGGGAGCCGTTCGAGGTGCTCGGTCAACGCGGTCACCACGACAGGGAAATCACGCGCCGCGAGGAACTCGCTCAGGTAATGCCGATGCTCATCACAGGCAAGCCAGACTTTCACCCGCTCCGTGCCGTGGATTTTCGGATTGCGCCAATTCACGTTCCAGGCAGCGTCCTGGGTGCAGCCGGCGCGCGAGCAGATGGGCTCCAGCGGTGCTTCACCCGGCAGGCGGAGGCTCATGGTTCCCTCCGGTCATTGTCGGCCGGTGGGAGGCTCAACTGATCAGGGCGGAGCACGACCCGCTTGCGGGAATCGCTGACGTTCGCGAGTACGACGGCCACGTACGGCAGCACTATCGCGCCGATGGCAGGGATGATGATCCAATATCCCGGGACCAGGAAGCAGACGAAGATGCACACCAGGCGGATGCCCATGGTCACGCTGTATTTCAGCATCCGGGCGCGTCGATCCTCCTCGGGTGACCGGGGGAGTGATGTGATCGATTGCTGCTTGGCCATGGGACTCTGCACCAAGCCTAAGTCCATTCGGCTGCCCCGGCTGAAGCTGCCTCCCAGACTAGGATTGGACCATTATGACGACGGCCAGGACAGTGCTTGTGACAGGCGGGAACCGGGGAATCGGTTACGCGATTGCCGAAGAATTCATCGCCCAGGGCCACCGCGTTGCGGTAACTGCCCGCTCCGGCGCCGGCCCGGAGGGAAGCCTCACCGTCACGGCCGACGTGACCGATGCCGACTCCATCGACGCGGCGTTCACCGCTGTCGAGGCCGAGCTCGGCCCAGTCGAAGTGGTGGTCGCCAACGCCGGCGTGACCCGCGACATGCTGCTCATGCGGATGAGCGACGACGACTTCACCTCGGTGATCGACACCAACCTCAGCGGAGCGTTCCGCGTGGTGAAGAGGGCGTCGAAGGGGATGATCAAGGCCAGGCACGGCCGCATCATCCTGGTGTCCAGCGTTGTCGGTCTCCTGGGTGGCGCCGGTCAGGTGAACTACGCCGCGTCCAAGAGCGGTCTGGTCGGGCTGGCCCGTTCGGTGACGCGGGAGCTTGGATCGCGCGGGATCACCGCGAACGTCGTCGCTCCCGGCTTCATCGAGACCGACATGACCGCCGAGCTGCCCGAAGCGACGCAGGCCGAATACAAGAAGCAGATCCCGGCTGGCCGCTACGCCACCCCTGCCGAGGTCGCCAAAGTCATCACCTGGCTCGCCGGCGACGACGCTGCATACATCAGCGGAGCGGTGATCCCGGTCGACGGCGGCCTCGGAATGGGTCACTGAAGCCCTGAAGTCCGGGGGCTCGCTTCTCAGCCCCTCAGGCCCAGCAACCCCAGGAGCTGGCTCAGGTCGCGAACGTCGAGGATGACATCCGCTTCGTCGCGCACCGGCGCCTTCGCGTCGAACCCGACGGACAGCCCGGTGATCTCCATCATCTTCAGGTCGTTCGCTCCATCGCCGACCGCCACCGTCTGACGCAACGGGATGTCGTGCTGCTTCGCCCATTCGATCAGGGTGGAGGCCTTGGCATCCGCGTCGATGATCGCGCCGTGAAGGCCCCCGGTGAGTGCTCCTTCGTGCACTTCGAGACGGTTCGCCCGCCAGAGGTCGAGCCCCAACTCAGCAGCCACCGGGTCGACAACCTCGTGGAAGCCGCCGGAGACGACGCCGACAAAGCCGCCAGAGCCCTGTACCGCACGGATCAGCTCTGGCACCCCCTCCGTGACGACTACCCGTTGCTGCACGGCCGCCAGCGCCGAGATGGGGAGGCCGCGCAGTGTTGCCACCCGTTCTCGCAGGCTCTGCTCGAAGTCGAGTTCACCGTTCATGGCGCGGAAGGTGATCTCGGCTACCAGGTCGTGCGAGCCGGCCTCTTCCGCCAGCAACTCGATCACTTCATTCTCGATCAGGGTCGAATCGACGTCGAGCACGACAAGGAAGCGGGCCATCGGGCAATACCATCCAAGCTCCGGGCCATCGGCCCGGGGAGAGGGGACTAGCGGACGCGAACGCCCTTGCCCACGATGGTGATCCCGGTATCGGTGACCGTGAAGCCGCGTTCGCGGTCTGCGGCCGGATCGACTCCGACGGTCGCACCATCATCGACAACGACTTCCTTATCGAGGATAGCCCGGCGGATGGTCGCCTTCTTGCCGATCTGCACGCCGTCGAACACGATCGAGTCGACCACTTTCGCAGCTGACCCCACGCTCACCCATGGCCCCAGGACGCTGCGCTCGAGGTGCGCACCGGAGAGCAGGCAGCCGAGTGAGACGATCGAGTCGATCGTGGTGCCCAGGTTGCCGTCCGCGTCGCGTACGAACTTCGCCGGCGGCAGGTTCAGTTGCTGGTTGTAGATCGGCCAGTCCCGGTTGTAGAGGTTGAAGACCGGGAGCGCGGAGATGAGGTCCTGGTGGGCGTCGAAATACGATTCGATCGTCCCGACGTCCCGCCAGTAGTAGCGATCACGGTCGGTCGCCCCCGGAACCTCATTGCGGTTCAGGTCGTAGACGGCTGCGTCCTGACGCGACACGAATTCCGGCACGATGTCGCCGCCCATGTCGTGGTTCGACGACGCCAGCTCCCCGTCGCGGAGAACGGCGTCCATCAGCACGTCCGCGTCGAACACGTAGTTGCCCATCGATGCGAGCACCTGGTCCGGGGCATCCGCCAGCCCGATAGGGTTCTCCGGCTTCTCCAGGAAGTCGCGGATGCGCGTTGGGTCATCGGGGTGCACGTCGATTACGCCGAACTGGTTGGCCAGGGAGATCGGCTGGCGGATCGCTGCCACCGTTACCCCGGCCCCGCATTCGACATGGGCATCGATCATCTGGCTGAAATCCATGCGGTAGACGTGGTCGGCGCCGACCACGACCACGATGTCGGGCTTCTCGTCGCGCAGCAGGTTCAGGCTCTGCAGAATGGCGTCGGCCGAGCCGGCGAACCAGCGTTTGCCCAGTCGCTGTTGGGCGGGCACGGATGCGATGTATGAGTTCAATATCCCGGAGAGCCGCCAGGTTTGGGACACATGGCGGTCGAGGCTGTGCGACTTGTATTGCGTCAGCACGACGATCTGGCGCATGCCGGAATTGATCAGGTTGGACAGCGCGAAGTCGACCAGTCGGTAGTTGCCGGCGAACGGGACTGCGGGCTTGGCCCGGTCTGCGGTGAGCGGCATCAGCCGCTTTCCCTCGCCGCCGGCGAGCACGATACCGAAGATCTTCTGGGAAGCCATGGCTCCACAGTAGGCTCCCGATATCGTCTGTACTAGCGTCACTAACGTGAGAGTCGACATATTAACAAGGGAATACCCGCCTGAGGTGTACGGCGGAGCCGGCGTCCATGTAACCGAGTTGGTGCGTGCACTGCGATCGGAGATCGACGTTCGGGTGCGGTGCTTCGGCAGCGATCGGGAGGGTGACCTCGTTGACGCCTACCGGGTGCCCGGCCAGCTGGCGGAGGCGAATCCGTCGATCGCCACGATGGGCGTCGACCTCCAGATGGCGGCAGACACCGAGGGCGCAGACCTGGTGCACTCGCATACCTGGTACGCAAATCTGGCCGGCCACCTCTCCGCGATGCTCCACGGGATTCCCCACGTGGTCACTGCCCACAGCCTGGAACCGCTTCGCCCCTGGAAGGCGGAGCAACTCGGCGGTGGTTACCGCATTTCCAGCTGGATCGAGCAGACGGCGTTCTCCGGGGCGCACGCCATCATCGCGGTCAGCGAAGGCATGTCCCGCGACATCCTCCGCTCCTATCCCTTTCTGGACCCGGCCAAGGTGCACGTTGTTCACAACGGCATCGACCTCACTCGGTGGAAGCCGGTACACGATGAGCAACTGGTCAGGAGCCTCGGCGTGGACCCGAACCGCCCGTCCGTGGTGTTCGTCGGGCGGATCACCCGCCAGAAGGGCCTGCCCTACCTGCTTCGGGCTGCTGCATTGCTTCCGCCGGAGGTTCAGCTCGTCTTGTGCGCCGGCGCGCCGGACACCCCGGAGATCCTGCAGGAGGTACAGCGTGGCGTTGCGGAGCTGCAGGCAACCAGGGGTGGCGTTGTCTGGATAGAACGCCTGCTGTCCCAACCGGAACTGGGAGCCCTGCTCACCGCCGCGACGACGTTCGTCTGCCCATCGATCTATGAGCCGCTCGGGATCGTCAACCTGGAGGCCATGGCCTGCGGTGCTGCTGTCGTCGGCACAGCCACCGGTGGCATCCCGGAAGTGATCGACGACGGTGTCACAGGACGCCTCGTCCCGATCATGCAGGCCCAGGACGGCACCGGGCTTCCCATCGATCCGGACGGGTTTGTTCGCGACCTGGCCGCTGCGTTGACCGAAATGATCTCCGACCCGGTCCGGGCCAAGGCAATGGGGGAGGAAGGGAGAGCCCGTGCCGAACGGGAGTTCGGCTGGGACCGAATAGCCGCGGCAACGCAGCGGATCTACCGCTCGCTCCTCTAGCCGCTGCGCTCGCCCGGTGGTGCCACAGGTTAGGGTAAAAGCATGGCCAGCGTTCTCCAGCTTTCCGACGTTTCCGTCGTCCGCAACAACAACCACATCCTTTCCTCCGTCAATTGGACGGTCGAACCGGAAGAGCGTTGGGTCATCCTCGGGCCGAATGGGGCAGGCAAGACCACCCTGTTGCAGGTTGCCGCGGCGATGACGCACCCCACCTCCGGACAGGCGCGCCTGCTCGACGGTTCGCTCGGCTCGGTGGATGTCTTCGAATTGCGTCCACGGATCGGTTTCGCCTCGACGGCGATGGCCAAGCGGATCCCGCGTGCTGAGACGGTGCTCGACGTCGTCCTGACGGCGGCGTACTCGGTCACCGGGCGGTGGCGTGAGGAGTACGAAGACGTCGATATCCGACGCGCCAAGCGAGTTCTGGCCGAATGGAAGCTCGACACCTTCGCGGATCGCCGCTTCGGGGACCTGAGCGACGGTGAGCAGAAGCGCGTGCAGATCGCTCGCTCGGTCATGACCGATCCTGAGCTGCTCCTGCTCGACGAGCCGGCAGGCAGTCTCGACCTCGGTGCACGCGAGGAACTGCTGATGCTCCTCGGCGGCTATGCCACGGCCAGCGAGGCTCCGGCGATGGTCATGGTCACCCACCACGTCGAGGAGATTCCTCTCGGGTTCGGCCACGCCATGCTGCTGGCGGATGGCGAGATCCAGGCGGCCGGCCCGATCGAGAGCGTGCTCACCTCCCAGAACGTGAGCGACACGTTCGGGCTCGGAGTGGAAATCGAGCAGCACGACGGCCGCTTCACCGCGAGGGCCGTCTAACTCTGATATCGTGGATAGTCGGCTTAACACCCGTCCTATCGTTTCGACCCGGGCACACTGGCCGGTCGACATCCCACAATCATTCAAGCAACACCCAATTCAAGGAACAACCATGAAGTCTGGCATTCACCCCGAGTACGCACCCGTAGTCTTCCGTGACCTCGCGTCCGGCGAGACGTTCCTCACCCGGTCCACCGTGGGCAGCGCCAAGACCATCGAGTGGGAAGACGGCAACTCGTACCCGGTCATCGACGTCGAGATCTCGTCTGCTTCGCACCCGTTCTACACCGGCAAGCAGCGCATCATGGACTCGGCCGGTCGCGTCGAGAAGTTCAACACGCGTTACAAGGGCTTCGGCAGCAAGTAACAAGGCTTTCAGGAGAGGGCGACCAGCACCGGCTGGTCGCCCTTTTTCGCGCCCGCCCTCCCTACAACTCGGGCCAGAGGTGCGACTTGGAGAAGTTCGGGTCCTTGGTGCGCCTCATGTAGTCCTCGAAGCTCGCGGACTGTTCGGCGCACCATGCGACCTGCATGCGGTGGAGGTCCTGCGCATCCGACTCGAGGGACGCCCCATACCGTCGGGCGATGGCCTGCGCGACCCTGCCGGCGGCCACGGCATCCGCTGCCGCATCGTGGGCGTCTTCGAGGATGACCCCGTAGACCAGGGCCGCCGCTTCGAGCGTGCGCTTGCCCTTGCGCCAGCGATCCATCGCCTTGTCGAGCACCAGCGGATCGACAATGGCCAGGGGCGTCGGCAGGGGAGCGATCCCGTAGCGAACCGCTTCGCGGTTGAGCAGGGTCAGGTCGTATGGTGCGTTGAAAATGGTGATCGGAATACCCCGGGCCACCAGCAGTTTCAACTCGATGATGATCTCGGCGATCACCTCCGCCGCTGGACGACCATCCGCACGGGCGCGTTCGGTGGAGATGCCATGCACCGCGGTGGCCTGCTCCGGAATCTCGATCCCCGGGTCGGCCAGCCAGCTGCGGGTCTCGATCGGGTCACCGTCGACATCGATGACGCCGACGTGGGCAGAGACGATCCTGCTGGTTTCCAGGTCGATGCCGGTTGTTTCGAGGTCGAAGACGCCAAGAGTTTCATGCCAAGGGTTGCTCACGCCCTAACCCTATTGCCGACCACCGGCATACCCTGGCGTGCCGACGTGCAGCCAGTAGAAGCTCTGTGTCGCGAGGGTCAGGGTGAGGGTGCCGTCCTCGGTGAAGTCGGGGAACCGGCCTCCGCCGAAGAGGTCGAAAAGTTCTGACCCGCCGAACGTGTCCGACTTGATCGTGACGGAGGTGGGGTTGTGGGCGAAGCTGAAGACGCACAGCACGTCTTCTGCGGAGTCGCCGAACCGCTGCTGATCGCCGCCGTAGGAGCGGACGAAAGCAAGAACGGACGGGTTATCGGTCTCCAGCACGGTGATCGAGCCCAGCCCGAACACCGGATGCGCCTTCCGCACGTGAATGACGTTGCGCACCCAGTGCAGCAGCGAGCGCGACTGGGCGAGCTGCGACTCAACGTTGGCCAGGGCGTAGTTGTAGACCAGCGACTGGACGACCGGGAGGTAGAGCTTGCCCGGGTCGGCCGAGGAGAACCCGGCGTTGCGGTCAGGGGTCCACTGCATCGGCGTCCTGGAGGCATCACGGTCGGGGAGCCAGATGTTGTCGCCCATCCCGATCTCGTCCCCGTAGTAGAGGAACGGTGAGCCGGGCAGCGAGAACAGCAGGGCGTGCGCGAGTTCCAGCTCGGCCCGCGAATTGTCGAGGAGAGGGGCCAGGCGGCGGCGGATGCCAACATTGACGCGCATCCGCGGGTCGTAGGCGTACCAGCCGTACATCGCCTGCCGGTACTCCTCGGACACCATCTCCAGTGTCAGCTCATCGTGGTTGCGCAGGAAGATGCCCCACCCGGCGCCTTCAGGAACATCCGTGGTCTCCGACAGCACCTTGACCAGTTCGTCGGCCTGCTGGGAGCGCAGCGAGTAGAAGATTCGCGGCATGACCGGGAAGTCGAACGCCATGTGGCACTCCGGCTCCTCCTCTGTGCCGAAGAACGCGGCAACCTCTCGGGGCCACTGGTTGGCCTCGGCGATCATCACCCGACCGGGATAGTCTTGGTCGACCATCGCCCGCAACGTCTTGATGAACTCGTGCGTCGGTGGCTCGCCCTCGCCGTTGCCCTCGTCGGACTCGTACAGGTAGGGGATGGCATCCAGCCGGAAACCGTCGACGCCGAGGTCGAGCCAGAACCTGACCACCTCGAAGATGGCCTCGTGAACGGCCGGGTTCTCATAGTTGAGGTCGGGCTGGTGCGAGAAGAAACGGTGGAAGTAGAACTGGCGACGCTCGGAGTCGAAAGCCCAGTTGGAGTCCTCGTAGTCGGTGAAGATGATGCGAACGTTCGGGAACTTCTCGTCGCTGTCGCTCCACACATAGAAATCGCCGTACGGGCCATCCGGGTCCTGGCGGGACTGCTGGAACCAGTCGTGAGCATCCGAGGTGTGGTTCAGCGGCAGGTCGATGATGACCCGCATGTTTCGTTCATGCGCCTTGGTGACCAGCTCCTGGAACTCGTCGAGCGTTCCGAACTCAGGCAGGATCGCCCGGTAGTCGGCCACGTCGTAGCCGCCGTCGCGCAGGGGCGAGACGAAGAACGGGGGAAGCCACAATGCGTCCACGCCGAGCCACTGCAGGTAGTCGAGCCGCGAGATGAGCCCCTGAAGGTCGCCCGAGCCGTCGCCGTTGCTGTCCACGAACGAACGGACCATCACCTGGTAGAAGACGGATCGTCGATACCACTGGGGATCCAGGGTCAACCCGGGCAATTGGATCGGTGCGGTGAAGCTCACAGGGCTCCTCTCCGAGCAGGGAGGTCGTTGCAAATGTGGGAACGGTTCGAGTCTAGGTCGCCGTGCAAGCGTTTGCCTGAAGCTGCATTGCCTAGACTGACACCTGATGAACCTAGAATCGCCCTTCGCCGGCCAACTGAGCACCCTCCCCATCGAAAAGCACGAGGTAGAGGTGCTGGGCTCCACCACTCGCTACTGGATCTATGGGGCTCCGGATGCCACGACCACCGTCGTCATCTCCCACGGCTACCGAGGCGAACACCACGGCCTGGAGCCGGTCATCGCACAATTGCCCGAAGTCCGCTTCATCGGGCCGGACCTTCCCGGCTTCGGCGAGTCCACGCCGATGACCGAGGCACCGCACAGCATCGACGGGTATGCCACCTGGCTGACCGCCTTCGTCGATGCTCTCGGCCTCACCGGCACTGCCGTCATCCTGGGTCACTCGTTCGGCACGATCACGTCCACGGCCGCCTTGGCGAAGGGGCTGCAGACGCCCGCCCTCATCCTGATCAACCCGATCTCCGTCTCCGGCCTGAACGGCCCGCGGCCGCTCGCCACGCGCGCGACAGTCTGGTACTACAAGGTGGCCGGCTGGCTGCCGGAACGCCTGGGTCTGGCCCTGCTGAAGAGCTGGCTGATCGTGCAGTTCATGAGCATGTCCCTGGTGAAGACCAGGGACAAGGCGCTGCGCAAGTGGATTCACCGCGAGCACCACACCTACTTCAGCGATTTCGCCGATCGCGACGTCGTGGTCGAGGCGTTCGACGCATCCATCAGCCACCACGTCGGTGACTTCGCCTCGGGGATCTCGGTGCCCACCCTGATGGTCGCCGCCGAACTGGACGACATCACGCCGGTGGCCGCGCATACCCCGGTCGTGAACGCCATCGGCGACGCCAGGCTGGTCGTGCTGCCGGATGTCGGCCACCTGATCCACTACGAGAAGCCGAAAGAGGCGGCAGCCGCGATCCAGGAGTTCCTTGCCGACCTGGGCAGGGCCTGAGGCTTCCACTCGATGAAGATCGTCTTCGACTGCCGTTACACCAGGACTGACCGTCACGACGGAATCAGCCGGTACACGGCCGGATTGGTCACCGCGCTCTCCGAACTGCATCCGGTGACCATGCTGATCAGCGACGAGCGGCAACTCGAACTCCTGCCCGACCTGCCGTGGATCATGGGCTGCGATCCGACCAGCCTGCGTGAACCGTGGGTGTCGCGGGCGGTCAACCGGGCGGGGGCCGACGTGGTGTTCAGCCCGATGCAGATGATGGGTTCAGCCGGTCGACGCTACCGGTTGATCCTCACCCTCCATGACCTCATCTACTACACGAACCGCACGCCACCGCGGTATTTCTCCTGGCCGGTTCGGCTCGGGTGGCGCGTCTATCACCTGTCGTGGTTGCCGGTGAAGCTGCTCCTGCGGCGGGCGGACGCGGTTGTCACCGGGTCATACACGACCAGGCAGGAGCTCCTGGACGCGCGTATCTACGACCGAGAGATCACCGTGGTGCGCAGTGCCGTCGACCGCGCTGGGGTGGCGGCGCGACCGGCGCCCACCGGCAAGAACCTGGTCTATATGGGCTCGTTCATGCCGTACAAGAACGTGGAGACGATTGCGACGGCGCTGCACCGGCTTCCCGGCTACACCCTGCACCTGCTGAGCGGCATCTCGCCGGCGGACCGGGATCGGTTGAGCGCCCTGGCGCCGGTCGGCTCCCTCGAGTTCCATGACGGGGTGAGCGAGGACGAATACTTCGATGCGCTATCCACTGCGACGGCCCTCATCACGGCATCCCGGCAGGAGGGCTTCGGCATCCCGCTGGTCGAGGCGATGAGGGTCGGCACACCGGTCGTGGTCAGCGACATCCCCGTCTTCCACGAGATCGGTGGCGAAGCGGCCGGCTACTTTCCACCGGACGACCCGCGCGCGTTGGCTGCAGCTGTGACGGCCCTGGAGAGTCCGGGGGAGTGGGAGGCGCGTTCGCGGGCATCCGTCGCCCAGGCCAAACAGTTCACCTGGCAGGAGTCGGCCGGGGTGCTGTTCGAGCTGATCAGGAAAACCGTCAGCGTTCCCGCCCCTCGATCGGATTCTGTTCCGGGAAGTCGTCCAACCCGGGCATGACCGACGCGGTCTCGATCGGGTCGTCGAAGGCGACCAGTTCCAGCACCTCATCGACGTAACGGAGGCTGTGCACCGACCCGTTCGGGATGGCATCGGTGTGGTGCGGGCCGTGGTCGGGCCCGACTGCCTTCAGGACCGTGCGGATGACGCCACCGTGGCTGACAACGACGAAGGAGCGGCCAGGCCCTTGCTCAGCCAGCTCGATGAGGGCTGGTATCGCACGGTCGGCCACGGCGGAGCGGGGTTCCCGGCCGGCGACCGGGGTGTCGCCTGGGAACCGCTCAAGCAGTTGCTCTCCGGTCAATCCTTCCGCCTCGCCGTAGTTGCGCTCGACCAGGGCGTCGAGCATTGCCGGCTCGGGAAGGCCCAGCTCCGCCGCAATGATGCTTGCGGTCTCCGCGGCTCGGGACAGCGGGCTGGTGACCACGCCATCCCACCGCCGGCGACCGAGAAGCCGTCCGGTCGCCCTGGCCTGCTCCCGGCCGGTGTCGTTGAGCTCGATGTCCGTTGATCCCTGGATCCTCCTGGCCTGGTTCCAGTCGGTCTCCCCATGGCGAACGAGGTACAGGTAGGTCATCGGACCCCAGCCTCTCGGTGCCCGGGCATCAAGCGGCCGGCCAATGCGGTCAGCGTTGACGACGCATCCGCATCGATCTTCACGGTGGCCCGTGGGTCCCCCCTGGTCTCACCGCGGTTGACGATGACCACCGGCAGTTCCCGTCGCACCGCCTGGTCGAGAAGGCGGATGCCCGAGTTGACGACCAGGGACGAGCCGACGATGAGCAGGGCATCCGACGACGCGATCATGCCGCGTGCCTGCACGCTCTTCGCCGGGGGGATGAATTCGCCGAAGTAGACGATGTCCGGGCGGAGGACGCCTCCGCACACTTCACACTGCGGGACGACCAGGCGGTCAAGCTCCGACACCTCGACGTCGCCGTCCGGGCCGAGAACGCCCTCATCGAGTTCGAGCAGCCACGGGTTGCGCCGGGCGATGGTCTCGGCCACCGCCTCCCGGGAGTACAACTGCCCGCAGGTCAGGCAGCGCACCCGGTCGGTGCTGCCGTGGAGTTCGATGACCTTGGCCGAACCAGCCCGTTGGTGCAGGCTGTCCACGTTCTGCGTCATCACGCCGGTGACGATGCCCGCCCGCTCGAGGTCGGCCAGCACCCGGTGTCCGACGTTCGGCTCGATGGACCCGAACCTGGCCCAGCCGAGCTGGCTGCCGGCCCAATAACGCTTGCGATACCGTTCGTCGGTCAGGAAGTCGGAGATCGTCATCGGAGTCCGTGGGGTGGAGCCTTCACCGCGATATCCGGGAATGCCGGAGTCGGTGCTGATGCCCGCCCCGGTGAGAACGGCAATCGTTCGACCGCCGAGCGCTGTGACGGCGGCAGCCAGCGCGCCAGGATGTGACACCATGAATCTCCTCGTCCGTCTCGGTCTCAGGGTAAACCCGCCGAGCTGCGGAAATGTTTCAGCGGTCAGGGAGGCCACGTGCAGATCATCCGGATAACCGACCTGGATCATGCCGGGCTTGCCGACTATGCGAGGTTGACGGATGTCGCGCTGCGCCGGGTGTCCGAGCCTGCTGGCGGGCTCTATATCGCCGAGTCGCCGAAGGTGATCGACCGTGCCATCCGCGCCGGGCATCGCCCCCGATCGTTCCTGGTGCTCGAGAAATGGCTGGACACCGTCGTGCCGTTCGCCGAAGCCACGGATGCGATCGTCTACGTCGGAGAGGATGACCTGCTCCACTCGCTGACCGGGTTCAGCCTGCACCGGGGCGCCCTGGCATCCATGCACCGCCCGGAACTTCCGCCGGTGGGGGAGTTGCTTCTGGGCTCGAGGCGAGTGGTGGTGCTGGAGGACATCGTCGACCACACGAACGTCGGTGCCATCTTCCGTGCCGCCGCGGGACTCGGCGCGGATGCCGTGCTGATCTCGCCGCGCTGCGCCGATCCGTTGTACCGCCGAAGCGTCAGGGTGAGTATGGGCACGGTGCTTCAGGTACCGTGGACGAGGCTGCCGGAGTGGAGCGAAGCCCGGGGAATGCTGACGGAGGCCGGGTTCCACATCGCGGCCCTCGCGCTGTCCGATAGCGCCGTGGACCTCGATCAATTCGCTGCGGAACCGCCGGAACGCATTGCCATCGTCATGGGCGCGGAGGGGGACGGCCTCAGCCGTGAAGCGATGGTCGCCGCCGACACGGTGGTGACCATCCCGATGCTGGCCGGAGTTGACTCCCTCAACGTCGCAGCGGCCAGCGCGGTGGCGCTCTGGGCACTTCGGTGAAAACTATGCTGTTCGAGTGCGAGTAAACCCGGCCCAGAAGTATCGGCGCCGCCGATTGACCGTGTTCGGCGGCCTCGCTGTGGTGCTCTCCGCACTCTCTTACCTGCCGCTCACGCTGCTGGCCCCGGTTGGGCAGGTCACCGCCGAAGTCCTGCCGTACGAGGCGCCCGAGGTCACGGAGCACGCTCTTGCCTGGCCGTCCAACGCTGCAACTGCGGTCGGTGCTGTCGGGTTCCCCGGCGTATTGGCATCCACCGGAACTGATGAGCCGCGCTCGATCGCCAGCATCTCGAAGGTCATCACCGCTCTGGTGGTGCTGCAGGAACATCCGCTGGCCGAAGGTGAGTCCGGTCCGACGGTGACCTTCGACAGGGCGGATGTGAGTTATTACCACGACTACCAATCCGTCGGTGGCATGGTCAAGCCGGTGCGCGCCGGCCTGACACTCACCCAGCGCGAGTTGCTGGAGGTGGTGCTGATCTCCTCGGCGAACAACTACGCGAAGTCGCTCGCGGTCTGGGGGTTCGGTTCCGAATCCGCCTTCCTGGATGCCGCACGCAGCTGGCTTGACGAGCACGGGCTGACGACGACGGCGATCTATGAGCCGACCGGCATGGACCCACGGAACACGAGCACGGTGACCGAGTTGCTCGAACTGGCCAAGCTGGCGATCGCCGACCCGACCGTCTCCGCGGTCGTTGCCATGCCCTCGGCAACACTGCCGCACATCGGGACCTTCGAGAACTCGAACCGGTTGCTCGGCAGCCTCGGCATTGACGGGATCAAGACGGGAACGCTCGATGAGTCAGGCGCCTGCCTGCTTTTCTCCGCCGACTTCCCGGTGGGTGAGAAGACGGTGACGGTGGTCGGCGTTGCACTCGGCGGTGTCGATCACGACACGCAGTTTCCCCAGGTGAACGCCCTCATGAACACGGTCGCTGCTGGGTTCCATGACCTCGAGCTGGTCCGCAAGGGGCAAGTGCTCGCGGACTACAGCTCGGTGTGGGACGGGCGAGCAGAGGCAATCGCCGGAGGTGGGTACTCGCAATTGGTCTGGGGAGCACCGAGCATCGAGTCCGAAATCGTCGTGAATCGCATTGGCGTCGCCGTTGACGGAACACCGGTCGGGACCCTGCGTTTGACGGTCAACGGAACGGTCACAGAGGTGCCCCTGGAGCTCGAAGGCGACCTCGCGGATCCCGGTCCGCTGTGGCGTCTCAGCAACCCATTCGCCCTCGCCGGTTGATGCTTCATATGCCTCAAACAGCATATAGATGCTGGGAATCTTCGCAAAACGCAGCGGAATCCGAGCGCTCGGCGCGGCGCGTGCCGTAGTGTCGTAGACATCCGTTTGAGCGTTTGCTTACATCACCAAACCCGACTGGGAAGTCACCGGAATCGAGGTCCCGTGACTGATTCGTCCGCAACCGCAACGCAGGCTCCCGTGGTCACGTTCACCAAGACGAAACCGGGTGGACGCCGAGGCAATCCGACCACCGAGTATTCGTCCCTGCTGAACACCGTCCGGGACGCCGGCCTGCTGCGCAGGCGCACCGGGTTCTACTACCTGATCTTCTCGCTCATCACCCTCGCGCTCGGCGGGGTGGTCACCGGATTCATCCTGCTCGGCGACAGCTGGTTCCAGTTGCTGATGGCGGCAGCACTCGGCGTGATCCTCACCCAGTACGCCTTCCTCGCCCACGAGGCGGCACACCGCCAGATCTTCACCTCGGGCAAGGTCAACGACCTCGCCGGCCGGACACTGGCCAACCTTTTTGTCGGCATCAGCTACTCCTGGTGGATGACCAAGCACAGCCGCCACCACGCCAACCCGAATATCGTCGGAAAGGACCCGGATATCGAGCCGGACTTCGTCATGTTCCGCGAGGAAGACACGGCCAAGACGAAGGGCATCTACGCCTGGGCGCTCAAACGCCAGGGCTACCTGTTCTTCCCGGTACTCATGCTCGAGGGACTGAACCTCCACATGCACGGCCTGAAGACCGTTTTCGGGCGCGGCAAGGTCGACAAGCGCTGGCTGGAGATCTCCATGATCCTCACCAGGCTGAGCGCGTACGTCGCCGTCATCTTCCTCATGCTCCCGGTAGGAATGGGCTTCGCCTTCATCGGAGTCCAGCTCGCAGTCTTCGGCGTCTACATGGGCGCATCCTTCGCGCCGAACCACAAGGGGATGCCGATCCTGCCCCACGACAGCAAAGTCGACTTCCTGCGTCGCCAGGTGCTGACCTCCCGCAACATCAAGGGCAACTGGGTCATGGACACCTTCATGGGCGGCCTCAACTACCAGATCGAGCACCACCTGTTCCCGAACATGCCGAGGCCGCACCTGCGCAAGGCGAACGAGATTGCCAAGGAATACTGCCAGACGCACAACATCCCGTTCACGGAGACCACTCTGACCCAGTCGTACGGGATCGTCATCCAGTACCTGAACCGGGTCGGCCTTGCCGCCGGCAGCGATCCATTCGATTGCCCGGCTGCAGCCCAGTTCGGGCGTTAGCCACCTTCATCGTCTGCGCGCGGCCGGCTTAGTAGCCCGGCCGTTTCGCCGTCACATTGTCGCCCGATGACTGGTGGCGGATGCGCCGGACGACCCAGGGCACCAGGTACTCGCGAGCCCAGCCGATGTCTTCCACCCGCGCTTTCCGCCAGTTGATGGGTGGCAGCGGTTCGGGGGCGAATGGCTCCAGGTCGTTCTCGACTCCGAGCGCGTCCAGCACCATCCTCGCAACAGTGTGGTGCCCGGTGGGGGAGAAGTGGAGGCGGTCCGGCGCCCACATCCGCGGGTCGCGCAGGTCGGTAAGGGCCCACATATCCGCCACGATCGCATCCTGGCGCACGGCGACAGCACGCAGGTTTTCGTTGTAGATGGCGACCTTCCCACGCAGCCGCCCGAGCACGGGCGTCATGCCGATATCAGGCCCGTTGAAGAGCACCACGGTCGCGCCGTCCGAGCGCAGCCGTTTGACGGTCTCCTCCAGCCGGCTGGCGACATCGTCCGGATCCGTATTGGGGCGGATGATGTCGTTGCCGCCGGCAGAGATGGTGATCAGGTCGGGGCGCAGCTCCAGTGCCGGTTCGACCTGTTCGTCGATGATCTGCTGGAGCAGCCGGCCCCTGATGGCGAGGTTGGCGTAGGAGAACTCCTCGGTCTGGGAGCTGAGCACCTCGGCGACGCGGTCGGCCCAGCCCCGATGTCCGCCCGGGCTTTTCGGTTCGGGGTCGCCGATGCCCTCGGTGAACGAGTCGCCAATGGCGACGTATCTGGTCCAGGGGTGTTGCCGACTCATAGTCCAACACTGCCCGATGCACGGCGGACGCGCCAAACCCACATAGCGCGCGATTCACCAAGAGACAAGGGTTGCCCCCCAAACGGGGGAGTGCGACGATTGTTCAAGCGTTTCAAAGCGGAACGCGAAATATGACCGTATGGAGTTGACACCATGGGTATCATCGGTTGGATTGTTCTGGGACTGATTGCCGGAGCCATTGCGAAGGCCATTCTCCCTGGTCGTCAGGGCGGCGGGTGGCTGATGACGCTGCTGCTCGGAGTTGTCGGCGCATTGATCGGTGGCTGGATCGGTTCCGCCATCTTCGGCATCGGACTCGAAGAGTTCTGGTCATTCCAGACCTGGATCGTGGCGATCCTCGGAGCCATCCTGGTTCTTGCCATTTATGGTTTCGCCACCAAGGGAAGCCGCAACAGGGCATAACGCGTAGACGCAGGTGGGCCCCGCGGCGATGCCGCGGGGCCCATTGTCGTTGGCACCCATGGCCGCCGACTCCGCTGTCGCGGAGTCCGTTGTCACCCGGTGCCGGTAGAGTCTTGTCAGGTGAGCGCTCCCCTTTCTTTCGGCCATCAGGTCGGCACTTCGGCAGCGGAACACCTCTCTCCGGCCTTCCCCGAGCGTGCCGCCCGCGGCACCGCCGACAAACTGCGGGCCTGGCAGCAGGAGGCCCTGGAGCTCTACCTCGACACCAGCCCGACGGACTTTCTCGCCGCCGCAACCCCCGGCGCAGGCAAGACCACCTTCGCCCTGAGGATTGCGACCGAGCTTCTCGCCAACGGGACCATCAACCGGGTGACGGTCGTCGCGCCGACTGAGCACCTCAAGCGGCAGTGGGCGGATGCAGCCCATCGCGTGGGCATCCGCCTCGACCCCGCGTTCAAGAACGCCCACGGCTGGCATGGGCGCCATTTCCACGGCGTTGCCGTCACCTATGCCCAGGTGGCCACCCGCGCGAGCCTCCATCGCACCATGACCGAGGGTGCCCGCACCCTGGTGATCCTCGACGAGGTGCACCACGGCGGTGACGCGCTGAGCTGGGGCGACGCCATCCGCGAGGCGTTCGAGCCTGCAGCGCGACGATTGTCGCTCACCGGTACGCCATTCCGGTCGGACACCTCGCCCATCCCGTTCGTGTCCTACCACCCTGACGAGCATGGCATCCGCACTTCCCGGGCCGACTACTCCTACGGCTACGGCCGTGCCCTCGCCGACGGTGTCGTCCGCCCGGTCATCTTCCTCTCCTATGCCGGGAAGATGCGCTGGCGCACCCGCACCGGCGACGAGATGGAGGCACGCCTCGGGCAGGGCGATACCAAGGACGTCACTGCGCAGGCGTGGCGAACGGCCCTCGACCCCGAGGGGGACTGGATCCCGTCGGTACTCCGGGCGGCCAACCGACGCCTGACCGAGGTGCGTCACAGCATTCCGGATGCCGGCGGCCTGGTCATCGCCACCGACCACTATGCGGCGCGCTCCTACGCGAAGATCCTGCAATCGATCACCGGGGAGAAGCCGACCGTTGTGCTCTCCGACGAGAAGGCGGCGAGCGATCGGATCGCGAAGTTCGCGGCGGCCGAAAGCCGGTGGATTGTGGCGGTACGCATGGTGTCCGAGGGCGTGGACATCCCGCGCCTGGGCGTGGGGGTCTACGCGACCTCCGCCTCAACGCCGCTCTACTTCGCGCAGGCGATCGGGCGGTTCGTGCGTACCCGCCGCCGCGGTGAAACGGCGTCGATCTTCCTCCCCAGCGTTCCCGCGCTCACCGCACTCGCACAGGCGCTGGAACTGGAGCGCGACCACGCGCTCGATCGCGACACCGGCGATGGGCTGGAGGAGATCCTGCTCGACGACGATTCGCTGGACGATGCGAACCGTTCGGAGTCGGCCTCCGCCGATGCGGATCTCTTCGACTTCAAGCCACTGGCATCCGATGCCAACTTCGACCGGGTTCTCTACGACGGAGGCGAGTTCGGTTTCGCCGCAGACGTCGGCAGCCTGGAGGAGCTCGACTTCATCGGCATTCCGGGGCTGCTCGAGCCCGACCAGGTGCGAGACCTCCTGCGCGCCCGACAGGCGCGGCAATCCAGGCGGGTCGGCGATCGCAAGCGGCAGGCGGAGGAGCGCGGAGTCGTGTCGGACGAGCCGCCACCGCTCTACCGCAACCTGAAGGAGCAGCGCAGCCTGCTGAACTCCCTGGTTGGCTCACGAGCGAAGCGCACCGGCGAACCTCACGCCATCATCCACGCCGAATTGCGACGCCGGGTGGGTGGCCCAGCCGTTCCGCAGGCCAGCGTCGCCCAGTTGCAGGCCAGGATCGACCTGCTGCGGCGCGGTTAGACAAGCAGGGAGTTAGGCAAGCGGGGATTAGGCGAGCAGCTCGCCTTCACCCGGTTCGGATGCGACGACGGATGCCGCTGACTCCTTGGGCTCGATTCCGAACACGGCGGCCAGACCGCCGACGAATTCGTCGCCGCGACCGGACCGTGCAAGTTCCCGGGCACGCATCGATGGTCCGTGGAGCAGCACCCCGGCGAAGTGGCGAAGGTCGGCTTCGCTTTGTGCACTCCAGGTGCCGCGGTTCCTCGACCGCTCGATTTCAGTCTCGAGCGTCGCCAGCACCTGCTTGCGCAGGGCGACGACCGCCATTGCCGTGCTGCGTTCGGCTTCCTTCGTGCTGAATGACTGGACGGCATCGTCGACTACCGCGTGGGCGTCCTCGGTGGCGCTGAGCTCCTCAAGCGGAGCGTGCAGGCGGATGGTCTCGAGGTCGAGAAGTTCGATGCCGGGAAGGGACGCCACCTCGGGGGAGACATTGCGGGGCAGGCCCAGGTCGATGATGAGGCGGTGCCGGCCCGATGACAACTCGGCGCCGGTGAGCACCGGCAGCTCTCGGCTGGTGCAGGCGATGACCAGGTCGACTTGTGCCACGGCCGCCTCGAGAGACTCGGCTGCCGTGAGGGAGAGCCGAGCGGCGAACTGGGCGGCCCGACCGGAGGGGGAGTAGACGATGATGTCTTCAGCACCACGGTCGCGGAGGGCTGCGACGGTGGTGGCTGCGTACTGCCCGGTTCCGATCAGCAGCACCCGCGTTTCCGCCCAGTCGGCGATTCGGCTGGAGGCCAGCTCCAGACCGAGGCGCACCAGTGACCGGTCTGCGCGCCCCACCGCCGTGGTCGATTTCACGGTCTTCGAGGTGCGCGATGCTGCCTGGAACAGCCGCTCCAATCCGGACGAGGCACCGCCGGCCGCCCGCGCCTGCTCCAGGGCCCGGCGCACCTGGCCGGCGATCTCGTCCTCACCGATGACCACGGATTTCAGTCCGGCCGATACGCCGAAAAGGTGAGGCGCGACATCCGCCTCCTGAAGCGTGCCGATCGAGTTCTCCAGCGCACTGGTCGGGATGCCTGTGGAGTTGCTGAGAGTTTGGAGGACAGATGCCCTCAGGTCGGCTGCCGGTACGGTGTCGGCCACCTCGAGATAGGCCTCGAAACGGTTGCAGGTGGACAGCACCACGGCGCCGTTCACCCCGGCGATCCCACGCAGGACGGACTCGGTACTACCGGAATCGTGGGCCGCCAACGACTCCAGGATGTCGAAACTGGAGAGGTGGTGGTTGGCGGTGAAACAGACGAGCACCCATCTAGGGTACGTCCACCAAGATGACAGACTTGACAGGTGATTGATTCTGCGCGCCTGCCTGCCACCCATCCACTCCTCGACGGCCGCACCGCCGATTCCGCACTGATCCGGAGTTACCGGGGCGAGCGGCCCGATCGGCTTCCGGTCTGGTTCATGCGCCAGGCCGGCCGTTCCCTTCCGGAGTACCGCGACCTGCGGGTGGGAACAGCCATGCTCGACGCCTGCCTGAACCCGGAACTGGCCAGCGAGATCACGCTGCAGCCGGTGCGGCGTCATGGCGTTGACGCGGGGATCTTCTTCAGCGACATCGTGGTTCCGATCAAACTCGCCGGGGTGGAGGTCGACATCGTGCCTGGGAAGGGACCGGTGCTGGCTTCCCCCATCCGCAGCGCGGCTGACGTTGCAGCGTTGCGGCCGATCGATGAGGCTTCACTGGCGCCGATTTCGGATGCCGTAGCGCTCACCGTGGCAGAACTGGGCAATACACCCCTGATCGGCTTCGCCGGCGCCCCATTCACCCTCGCGGCCTACCTGGTCGAAGGCGGGCCGTCGAAGGACCACCTGCGGGCGCGAGCGCTCATGCACTCCGACCCGGAGACCTGGGACGCGCTGCTGGGCTGGGCGGCGGATGTCACCGGGCAGTTCCTCAAGGCTCAGATGCTTGCCGGTGCGAGTGCGGCGCAATTGTTCGACTCCTGGGTCGGTTCTCTCAGCGTCGCGGACTACCGCGAGCGTGTTGCCCCATTCTCGGCACAGGCTCTCAGCCATGTGCGTGACCTCGGGGTGCCGATCGTGCACTTCGGCGTCGGAGCAGGCGAGCTGTTGAACGCCATGCACGAGGTGGGGGCGGATGTGATGGGCGTCGACTATCGCACACCCCTGGATGAGGCCAGCCATCGGCTCGGCGACCGTGTTCCGCTTCAGGGGAACATCAACCCGGCGATGCTCTCTGCGCCGTGGACAGCGCTGGAGAGCCACGTCATCGACGTGATCGAGCGCGGTCGTGCAGCTCCATCTCACGTGGTCAACCTCGGCCACGGCGTTCCGCCCGACACCGACCCGGCGGTGCTGACCAGGATCGTCGAGCTCGTCCACTCCCGTGGCTGACCATGACGTCATCGTCGTCGGGGCGGGGATCGCCGGGCTGACGGCCGCGCGCGACCTGGCCATGGGCGGACTGTCCGTGCTGCTGCTGGAGGCGTCCGAGAATGTCGGCGGGAAGGTGACCAGCCATACCGTTGCCGGCGTGGAACTCGACGCCGGAGCCGAGAGCTACGCGACCCGTGGGGACACGGTCGCTGCGCTGATCCGGGAGCTGGGCCTCGCCGACCAGTTGGAGTCACCGGATCCGGCCGGGGCGTGGCTGTACCGCGAAGACGGCTCAGCACATCCGCTTCCCCGGACAAGCCTGCTGGGAATCCCCGCCACACCGATGGCAACGGATGTGATCGACGTCATCGGCCTCGCCGGCGCATTCCGTGCCCAGCTCGACTCCCTCATCCCGGGCGTGTTCGGAGGGCGCGAGACACACCTCGGGCCCCTCGTCCGCAAGCGCATGGGACGACGCGTGCTCGACCGACTCGTCGCCCCGGTGGTCAGCGGCGTGCACTCACGGCATCCGGACGATGTGGAGGTAGACCGGGTGGCACCCGGCCTCAGGAGGGGCCTGCGCAAGTACGATTCGCTGGCCAAAGCCGTGCTCGTTCTGCGGGAAGCCGCGCCAGCAGGAACCAGCGTCGGCGGCATCCGCGGCGGCATCCATCGCCTGGCAGCGGAGTTGCACCATGATGTTGTGTCGTTCGGCGGGGAGACCCGGTTCGGTTGCACGGTGCAATCGGTCGATACCGACGGCGTGACGACCGCAGCGGGGGAGCGGATCAAGGCGCGGCACGCGGTGTTCACCTCGGCGGCCGGGACGGACGGTTCGCCGATCGTCCTGGCGACCCTGGTTGTCAGGCTTCCGGCCCTCGACGACGCGCCGCGCGGCACAGGTTTGCTCGTCGAGTCCGGTTCGGCGACCGTTTCGGCGAAGGCGCTGACTCACGCAACAGCGAAGTGGGGCTGGCTCGCCGAGTCGGTGGGGGAGCATCGTCACGTTCTGCGGCTCTCCTACGACCCTGCACGCCTGGGCTCTTCCGACTTGGGCTCATCCGATCTGAAATCCTCGTCCGACCTGAACGCGACGAATCTCGATTCGACAGGCCTCGCTGAGCTGGCCAGGACGGATGCCCAGCACCTGCTGGGGGTGTCGATTCCGCCGGAGTCGGTGGAGGGATTCGCCCGAGTCGAGTGGTCGTCGAGTCCCAGCCCGGTGTCGGTGCCGGACGGCGTGATCGCCATCGGGGAGTCGGTGGCCGGAACGGGTCTCGCCGCAGTCATCGACCACGCTCGGCGGGAGGCTGGCGGGCTTCTCAGTCAACTGGCAGGAACACGATCTGGTCTGGAGGATGATTGAAGTCATGACAACCAGCCACAGCGGCACCGCATCAGCCAGCACCGCATCATCCAGCACCGCATCATCCAGCACCGCACCCTCCAGCTCACCAGCACCGCTCGCCAGCGCGGTCACGACACCGCCGGCGGGGGAGACCGAATACACGCTGTGGACGGTGTTCCGGCGAACACCCGGCCAGGCAACGCCCACCGAGGCTGATGCCGCCGAGCTTGCCGCCGCCATTCCCGAGCTGGAGGCTTCAGGGGTCACCCTCCGCGGCGTCTACGACGTGTCCGGGCTGAAGGCCGACTCCGACGTGATGCTGTGGCTGCACGGAGTCTCGCCGCAGAGCATCCAGTCGGCGCTGCGTCGCCTGCGTCGCACCGCGATCCTGGCGCCGCTCACCCCGACCTGGAACACCATGGGCGTTCATCGTGACGCCGAGTTCTCCCACAACCATGTTCCGGCGTTCATGCGCGGCAAGGAACCGGCCGACTGGCTGACCGTCTACCCCTTCGTGCGGTCCTACGAGTGGTACCTGCTGGAGGCTGACGAGCGCAAGGCGATGCTGGCCCGCCACGGGCGCATGGGCGGCGCCTTCCCCGGCGTGCTGGCCAACACTGTCGCAGCCTTCGCCCTCGGCGACTATGAGTGGGTGCTGGCACTGGAAGCCGACGACCTGCTCGAGCTGGTCGACCTGATGCGGCACCTGCGCCAGGCGGATGCCCGGCTGCACGTGCGCGAAGAGATCCCGTTCTACACCGGCCGGCGTGTCACCCCGCAGGAGTTGGTCGAGGTCTTGAGTTGAGTCTCGTTGCCGGCGCGACCGAGGCTGCAGCCAGCGGCCCCGAGCACGTGACAGAGCCGACGGCGTACGACGCCATCTTGCTGGCGTCGTTCGGCGGCCCGGAAGGCCAGGACGACGTCATCCCGTTCCTCCGCAACGTCACCCGCGGCCGCGGCATCCCGGAGGAACGCCTGGAAGAGGTGGCCACCCACTACCGCGCATTCGGCGGGGTGAGCCCGATCAACGACCAGAACCGGGCGCTGAAGGCTGCCATCGAGGCCGAACTGGGGCGCCGCGGCATCCGCCTGCCGGTCTTCTGGGGCAACCGCAACTGGATGCCGTACCTGCGCGATGCCGTCACCGAAGCCCATGACGCCGGCCACCGCAGGCTGATCGCGATCGGGACGAGTGCCTACAGCTCGTACTCCAGTTGCCGCCAGTACCGTGAGGACTTCGCGCTGGCACTGGATGAGACCGGGCTGAACGACGTGATGCGGATCGACAAGGTGCGGCAGTTCTTCGACCATCCTGGATTCGTGACCCCATTCGTCGAAGGCACCCATTCGGCGCTGGCAGCCTTCGAAGCCGACGGCTTCACGGCAGACCAGGTGCACGTGCTCTTCAGCACCCACAGCATTCCCACCACCGACGCAGAGCGCAGCGGCCCGGCCGAGCGCGAGTTCGGCACAGGAGGCGCTTATGCCGCTCAGCATCAAGCGGTCGCCGAGGTTGTCATGGCCGATCGCGCGGAGGGCTGGACGCTCGTCTACCAGTCACGCTCCGGTCCGCCGGCGATGCCCTGGCTGGAGCCGGACGTGAACGACAAGCTTGCGGAGCTGGCATCCGCCGGCATCAAGGCTGTCGTGATCGTGCCTCTCGGCTTCGTGAGCGACCACCTCGAAGTGAAGTGGGACCTCGACACGGAAGCCCTGCAGACGGCGGAGGGTCTCGGCCTGGCCGCCGTGCGCGTTCCCACCCCGGGGGTGCATGCGGCATTCGTCTCCGGTCTCGTCGACCTCGTCGTCGAGCGGATCGAGGGGACGCCGGTCGCCGAGCGGCCGGCCCTGACCGAACTCGGTCCGTGGTACGACGTCTGCCGGCCCGGGTGCTGTGAGAACGTTCGACTCGGATTCAAACCAGCATTGGCAGGATTGGCACCATGACGACTACAGATACCGGAACGATCCGCATCGGCACCAGGCGCAGTGCCCTCGCCATGGCGCAGACGGGCGCCGTGGCGGACCAGATCGCCCGGACTTCCGGGCGTGAGGTGGAGTTGGTGCAGATCACCACCTCCGGCGACACCTCTCAGGAATCCCTGTCGAGCCTGGGCGGCACCGGGGTGTTCGCCAGTGCCCTGAGGGAAGCGTTGCTGGCGGGCGAATGCGACCTGGTCGTGCATTCGCTGAAGGACCTTCCGACGGCGCCGGTTCCCGGGCTTCGGATCGGCGCCACGCCGAAGCGGGCGGATGCCAGGGACGTTCTGGTCGCGCGGGACGGGCTGGTACTCGACACACTCCCAGTCGGCGCCAAGGTAGGCACCGGGTCCCCCAGGCGGGCAGCCCAGTTGCGTGCCGCCAGGAGCGACCTCGAGATTCTCGACATCCGGGGCAACGTGGACACCCGGCTCGGCCGGGTCAGTGAGGGCGACCTGGATGCTGTCGTGCTCGCTGCCGCTGGGCTCACCCGGCTGGGCCGGCTGGAGTCTGTCAGCCAGTTCTTCGAATTGTCCCAGTGGCCGACAGCGCCGGGGCAGGGCGCGCTTGCCCTTGAGGTGCGCACCTCCGTCCCTCGTGGGATCGCGGACGTCCTCCAGAAGATCGACCACAGCACCTCACGGCTGACCGCAAGCGCGGAGCGGGCGGTCCTTGCTCGGCTGGAGGCCGGATGCGCTGCACCCGTCGGCGCGACGGCGGTCATCGACACCAGCCTGCTGCTGCTCACTGCGACCGTCCTGAGCCCCGACGGCACTAGATCGCTCACCAGCTCCCACGCCGGCGTGCTTGAAGGTTCACCAGCCGAACGCGACGCCCTTGCCCAGGAGTTGGGTGAACGGGTCGCCGATGAGTTGCTCGCCCAAGGGGCGGCCGAGTTCGCCCCACTGGCGTGATGGCCGAAACCAGTAGCCTTGCCGGCCTGCGGGTGCTCGTACCCCGAGGCGGCGACGTTGGCGCGCGCCTTGCCGCCGCCGTCTCGGCTCGTGAGGGTGTTCCGGTGATTGCGCCGGCGATTGAGTTTTCGGAACCGGCCGACCCACTGGCGGTGACGGATGCCTGTGCGCGGCTGTCCGCTGGCGAGTTCGACTGGGTCGCGCTGACCAGCGCCACGGCTGTCGAGACGTTGGTGCAGCACCAGGTGCGGATCCCCGAGCGCACCCGGGTCGCAGTGGTGGGACCGGGCACCCGTCACGCGATGGAGACTTCTGGATTCCGCGTCGACTTCATGCCATTGGCCGCGTTTTCCGCAGAGGCGATGGTCGCGGAGTGGCCGGTGTCGTCGGGCACTGTGCTACTGCCGCTATCGGCGATCGCCGAACCCACGCTCGCTGACGGGCTCACCGCTCGGGGACTGGATGTCACGGCGGTTGCCTCGTACAACACCATCGCTCTCCGCTGGGATGACGACACCCGCAGGCAGTGGTGCGATGACGGTTTCGCTGCAGTGCTGCTCACCTCTGCCAGCGTCGCTCGGGCCGTCGCCGGGCAAGGCGACGCGGTTCCCGCGACGACGATCGTCGCCTGCATCGGCGAGAGCACGGCAACCGGCGCCCGCTCCGCCGGGTTGCCGGTGCACGTGGTCGCCAAGACCAGCACTGCTGATGGCCTGGTCGAAGCCCTCAGCGACTACGTCACTACTGAATTCACCAGCACTACTGAATCCACCAGAACTTTCACCCACCACAACTCCACCCACCACAACTGAGGTCACTCCATGACAACCGGACCGAGCATCCGCCCCCGCCGACTCCGCACCAGCCCAGCGATGCGACGGCAGGTCGCCGAGACTCGCCTGCATCCGGCCGACCTGGTGCTGCCGCTGTTCGTGCGTGAAGGCATCCGGTCACCGCAACAGATCGCGTCGATGCCTGGCGTGATGCAGCACACCATCGACAGCCTCAAGCAGGCGGTGTCCGAGGCCGCCGATGCCGGTATCGGCGGAGTGATGCTGTTCGGGGTTCCCGAGCACAAGGATGCGATCGGGTCGGGCGCCACCGACGAAGACGGCATCCTCAACGTTGCGACCCGCGCGGTGGTGGCCGAGGTGGGCGAGCGTCTGGTCGTGCAGACCGACCTGTGCCTGGACGAATTCACCGACCACGGACACTGTGGGGTGCTCGACGCGGAGGGACGCGTCGACAACGACGCGACGCTGGATCGCTACCGCGAGATGGCGATCGCCCAGGCGTCCAGCGGTTCCGCCCTTCTCGGGCTCAGCGGAATGATGGACGGCCAGGTCGCAGCGGTACGGGAGGCGCTCGACGCTGACGGTTTCACCGACACGGCCATCCTCGGCTACGCCGCCAAGTACGCCTCGGCGTTCTACGGTCCGTTCCGTGAGGCCGTGGACTCGAGCCTGGTCGGCAACCGTCGCAGCTACCAGCTGGATCCTGCGAACCGGCGCGAAGGCGTTCGGGAGATCCTGCTCGATGTGGCGGAGGGCGCCGATGTGGTCATGGTGAAACCGGCAATGAGCTACCTCGATGTGCTGGCGGATGCCGCAGCCGTCAGCGAGGTCCCGGTGTGGGCGTACCAGGTCTCCGGCGAGTACTCGATGATTGAGGCCGCTGCAGCGAACGGCTGGATCGACCGCGACCGCGCCATCGAAGAGAGCGTGCTCAGCATCAAGAGGGCGGGCGCGGATGCCGTGCTCACCTATTGGGCGACAGAACTCGCAGGCACACTGCGCCGAACCATGGGGAACAACTGATGACAGACCACACGACAACCGACGCGGCGCTGGCTGATGCGGTGCTGACCAACACAGTGCTGACCAACGAGGCGGCTTTCGCCCGGGCCAGGGCTGCCATCCCCGGCGGTGTGAACTCCCCGGTGAGGGCGTTCGGCTCTGTGGGCGGCACCCCACGCTTCTTCGTATCGGCGAGCGGCCCGTACGTCACGGATGTCGAGGGGCGGCAGTACGTCGACCTCGTCTCGTCCTGGGGACCGGCGATCCTCGGCCACGCCCAGCCATCCGTTGTCGCCGCAGTGCAGGCCGCCGCGGCATCCGGGCTGTCGTTCGGCGCCTCAACGCCGGGTGAGACAGAACTCGCCGAACTGGTCTGTGAGCGGATGTCGCCGGCAGTCGAGCGCGTGCGTCTCGTATCGACCGGCACCGAGGCGACGATGACGGCCATCCGCCTTGCTCGGGGTGCGACCGGCCGTGACCTGCTGGTGAAGTTCGCCGGCCACTACCACGGTCACTCGGATGGGCTGCTGGCTGAGGCCGGTTCCGGCGTTGCCACCCTGGCGCTTCCCGGATCTGCCGGTGTGCCCGCTGCCGTGGCAGCGCAGACGCTGGTGCTGCCGTACAACGACCTGGAAGCCGTGCGGCTGGCGTTCGCCGAGCATGGTGATCGGATCGCCGCGATCATCACCGAGGCGGCAGCAGCCAACATGGGCGTGCTCGCTCCCGAACCCGGGTTCAACGCCGCGCTCTGCGAACTCGCGCACGACCACGGCGCACTGGTCATCCTCGACGAGGTCCTGACCGGTTTTCGCGTAGGAAGCGCAGGCTGGTGGGGGCTGGAAACCGCGGCGGGGAGCTACTACCAGCCCGACCTGTTCACGTTCGGCAAGGTCGTCGGCGGCGGGATGCCGCTGGCCGCCCTGGGTGGTTCGGCCGCCCTCATGGACCACCTGGCACCGGCCGGGCCGGTCTACCAGGGCGGGACGCTGAGCGGAAACCCGGTCGCAGTGGCAGCGGGCCTGGCCACTCTCCGTGAGACCACTCCGGAGCTGTACTCCCGGCTGAACGTCGTGGCCGACCAGCTCGCGGCAGCGACCTCGGCCGCACTGGCCGCCGAAGGGGTCACCCACGTGGTTCAGCGGGCCGGAAACCTGTTCTCGTTCGCCTTCCTGGAGGACGCGCCCCGTAACTATGCCGAGGTGAAGAGCCAGGAGGCTTTCCGGTACCCGCCGTTCTTCCACGCGATGCAGGGCGCCGGAGTCTCGCTGCCGCCGTCGGTGTTCGAGGCTTGGTTCGTGAATGGCGCGATGGACGATGACGCCATTGGTCGCATCCTTGACGCCCTTCCCGCAGCGGCGCGGGCAGCGGCAGCGGCGCGGCCGGTCTAGCGCGGGCGGGCCGATCTAACGGGGGCGGCGGCCTTTCTTCCGGTCGACCGCAGGCTTCTTGCCAGTCGGGCGAGCCGGCTGCTTGCGGGGGCTCGGCTCGGCCGTCTTCGCAGGCGATGCTCCCCGTGAGCTGGCTGCGGTGCGGCCGCGCACGATCCCGACGAACTCCTCCACGTCCTCCGTCGTGGCGTCGGTGATCCAGGCGATGGCGATCTGGGTCGCCGGAGCATCCGTGATCGGGCGCGTGGCGAGGTCGCGTCGTGCGTGCTGCCGCGCCAGGGAGTGGGGGAGCACCAGGATGCCAGCGCCCGCCACAACCAGGTCGATGGCGTCCTCCAGCGGTTCCGAGCGGATGGTCTCCCCATCCAGGTCGGCGGTGGTGACGGCGTCGAACACGGAGATCGGATGCTCGTTCGGCACCACGACGACCGTGACTTCCTCGTAGAGGCGGATCACGCTGAGCCCGTCGGGGTCGATCGGCAAGCGTACGAACGCGATATCGGCGCGCCCCTCGATGAGCGCGGAGCGCTGGTCACTCTCAGCGATGGGAGTCACCTCGATCGGGGTGTTCCGCCTCGCGGACCACGCTGTGGTCCACTTGCCCGGGTTCACGCCGGGGACGATCGCGACCCGGAGCGGCTTCAGGTTCGCGGGGCTTCCCGGTGGGCGCGTTTCCATAGGGCGCATTTCCACAGGATAGCCGCAGCGCGGAAAGCCTCCGGACACGGCTGAGGGGCCGGGTGTTGCCGCCCGGCCCCTCGAGGTTGTCGTGTTAGTCGTCCTTGCGCTTGCTCGCCTTGTCCTTCTTGTCGGCGCGCTTCTCCTTCAACGACTTGCTTGCTGCAGTTTTGGTGCTCGACTTCTTCGGTGACTTGTCGGCCATGATGGTTCCTCCTTCGGAGCCGGATGACTCAACACCAGAGTACCTGTGGGTGCTCCGAAAGTCAGGATGCCTTCGGTGCTGCGTCTGCTGCCGGTAGGATCCAACAATGACCCGCCTGCTTCAGCGGCTGCTGGATCCTGCGTTTCGCCTGTGGTCGCCTTTCTTTCTGCTTCGTGCGGGCATTGCCTCGAGCATGCTTCCGAAGCCGACCGATGCGCCGGTGGTGCACATCCCGGGGGCTGATCCCGATCGCCTGCTGGTTGTCGGCGGCGGCATCACCGTCGGGTTCGGTGTGTTGAGCCATGAGCTCGGTATCGTGGGGCACCTCGCTCGGCAGATCTCCGGCGCCACCGGCCGCGGCGTCGAAGCCGACCTCATTGCCGAGGCGGACCTCAGGGCCGACGAGGTGCCTTCCCGTATTCGGGACTCGAACCTCACTGCCTACGATGCGATCCTGCTGTTCCTGGGGGTCACGGATGCCATCAGGCGAACGTCCACGCGCGCCTGGCGTACCGCTTTGTCGTCGCTCATCGAGGACATCGACAACCGCACGGCGGCTGGCACGCGCATCCTCGTGGTCGGCATCCAGCCGGTACGCCTGGTCACGACCCTGGACAACCGGTTCGGGCTCTTCGCCGAGCTGCATGCACGCTCGCTCGACCGCGAATCGGCTCGCGTGTGTGCGCAGTGGCCGCAGGCGACGTTCATTCCGTTCCACCCTCGGGCGGAGCTGACGGAGCGCTATCGAACCAGTGCGACCTACGGGAAGTGGGCGGCGCTGGTCTCGCCTGCCGTCATCGAGGCGCTGCAGCAAAACCACCCGCTCGGCGACTTCACGATCTGACCCGAATGCCGGCCACCGTTCAGCGCAGGTCGAGTTTCTCCACCCAGTAGTCGAGAAAGGCGGCGCCCGCATCGTCGTGGATCAACTCGCCGATGGCGATGACCGGGTATGGGCGATCCAGCATGCCGTCGGAGGGGCGTACGTCGATGTGGGCGACATCGTGGCCGACCGAGTGGAGGTGGTCGGCCATCAGGTAGTCGCTTCGCGAGTCGCCGACCGAACGCCAGAGCACTGGCAATGGGCCGTTCCCCGCGAAGAAGTCGAGGGCGCGTTCGGCTGCGCGGTCCTTGTCGAGCGTGATCGACTCGATGTCGGTGGAGATGATGGTCGGTTCGATCCGGAAGGGAACCTGGCCACGGGCATCCGGAGCCTTCTCATCGCCGTACTCCACACCGATCCCGTGTTCGGCACACAGGTCGAACGCTGCACGGTTGAACGCCTTTTGCGCTTCCCGATAGCTTTCGTGGGCGACATCCTCCCGCTGTTCCACCGACACCATTGCCTGCTTGGTCTCATCGAAGAACATGGTGGCGGCGAAGTCGCGCTGCACCAGGTCTCGCAGGGCGTCGACGACGGGGGCCGGGATGGCCACGGATGCGTCAAGCTCCACCGTTCCGAGCCCGTCAGCGTCGATCGGGAACCACACTGCGCCCTTCTCGCACACGCCGTACATGCGCGCGTCCGAATCGAGGCCGTGCTCGACCAGCTCGGCGACGACGTGGTCGCGGAGGAAGGCGAGGGAGCGGCCGGTGATGAAAGCGATCGGGACGCCTGCTGCGGCCAGCAGTGCGAGGTCGCGGATGATCGCGTGCGGCACCCGGCGGGTGATGGGACTGGCGATCGGCCCGTCGACGTCGAGGAGCAGTCCGAGGGCAGGAGTGGCGACCATGTTCCCATCCTTGCAGTTGCCGGGCCGGGTGATCTCGCGTGGGGGAGCCCTTGCAGGTCGTCGTCGCCGCCGTTGGCGCGAAAGACCTATCGTTGACGGTGATGATCACCAGACGTGAGGCGGCCCAGCGCCTCGATATCCCGCTGGAAATGGCGAGCCGCCACGCCCTGCCGACGCGGATGACTGAGGACGAGTTCGCCGAGTTGGAGGCCCACCCTCCCGCCTGGCTGCTGCAGTCCCGTGCCAACCGCAAGGCGACCACCCGACCGGTGTGGGTGCAGTTGACCTGCGATGTGTGCCGGTACACGGAGGCGGCGCGCCCGAAGAAGTGGTGGCCGGCCTTCACCTACCTGGTCTGCTCGCACCACGACATCGACGACCTGCCCGCGGCGGCATCCGGTACCGAACGCCGGGAATTCGACGGAATCGGCAGCCGCTTCATCGGCATCGTCGACAGCGGCGCTGGAACTGAGGTGCACCCGGACACGCCCTAGGTGCCCGGGTGCACCTGTCTCACTTTTTCTCTGTGCTCTGGCTCGTCTCCTTCCCATTTTCCTAGCGCTTGTCGCTGGGCCAGGAGAGGGCACTCGAAGGGGTCCCTCTCGCCCAGTCCCACCCTGTTGATGTATCGGAGCACGATCCCGTAGGACTGCCACAGGCCGGTCGTCGTGTAGCTGATCCCGTGCGAGTGGCAGAAGGCCGCGATCAGTGGGGCTGCGCGCCGGAGGTGCGGCCGAGGCATGGACGGGAACAGGTGATGCTCGATCTGGTAGTTGAGCCCGCCCATCAGCAGGTCGAGCACGCGACTGCCGCGGATGTTCCGGCTCATCAACACCTGCCGGCGCACGAAATCGAGTTTCAGGCCGTGCGGAACAAGCGGCATCCCCTTGTGATTCGGGGCGAACGCCATCCCCATATAGAGTCCGAAGAGTCCGAGTTGAACACCGAGGAAGGCCACCGCAATCCCGGGCGACAGCACGAGGAACACGAGCGCCACATAGCCCCCGAGCCGGCTCACGAGGAACACGATCTCCAGTGGACGACGCGCCACCGGCCCCCTGGCCAACACCCGTCGGACGCTCGACGCGTGAAGGGAAAGCCCTTCGAGCAGCAGGATGGGGAAGAAGAACCAGCCCTGGTGCGCGATCAGCCACAACACCATCGGAGAGTGGTGGCGCGACACCTGCGCGGGCGTGAAGGCGATCACCGGCAACTCGATGTCGGGGTCGGCGCCCTCCTGATTCGGGTTCGCGTGATGACGAGTGTGCTTGTGCTGCCACCAGCCGTAGCTCATTCCTACGAACAGGTCGCCGATGACCAGGCTGGTCCAGTCATTCCACTTCCCCGAGCGGAAGATCTGCCGGTGGGCGGCGTCATGGCCGAGGAAAGCGATTTGGGTGAACACGAAAGCGAAAACGGCAGCCAGGAGCAACTGCCACCAGGTGTCGCCGATGATCACGAACGCGCCGAGGCACGCAGCGAACACGACCGGAACGGCGAGGAGCTTTACCCAGTAGTACCCATAGCGTCGGCGCATGAGGCCGGCGGCGCGGATCTGGTCGGAGATGACCACGAAGTCACTGGCCTGTCGTGACTTCGGTGCCGTCGTCCTGGAAATGGTGACGACGTGCTCGGTTGGGCCCATCATGCCTCCAGACTCAGCGGAACGAACACGCTGCCGGGGTCTGGAGCAACTACCGCCAAAATACACCTGCCCCGAGTGGTGGATCATCGACCCACAGCAGAATCCCAGCCCGGGCAGGCGAGGGTCACAAGCTGAAGCGTCGCGTGATGACGCCCTCTGCGAGTTCGTGCAACCGCACATTGTGGTTCCGGGCGTACTCCCGAAGCCACTGGAACGCCTCATCCGTAGGCACGTTGCGCGCCTGGGAGACGACCCCTTTGGCCTGTTCGATCAGCACCCTGCTCTGGAGCGCATGCTGCAGTTGCGCCGTCACCACCTCCTGGTCTCGGATCGTCCGTTCGTGCAGGATGCCGATCGTGGCAACATCCGCCAGCGCTTTGGCGGTCGCCGCGTCGTCCGAGTTCAGCCATCCCGGCCTTTCCCGGAACAGGTTCATGGCGCCGATCGTTGACTCCCGTAGCCGCAGGGGGACGGCATGCACCGAGCGAAGACCCTGAGCGAGCGCGAAGTCGCGAAGCTGCGGCCAGCGGCCGTCTGCGGCATCGAAATCCTCGACGACGACCACGGCACCCGTCGCGAAGGACTCGACGCACGGTCCGTCGTTCAGGCCCAACTGGAGCACCTCGAAGCGGTCGCTTCGCCGACTGCTCGACGCCATCAACTGAAGCTTTCCCGCCTCGTCGGCCAGCACGATGCCGGCATCGGCGACGTCAAGAAGGCTTGAACACTCCTCGACCAGCAGGTGAAGCAGTTCAACGATGTCATAGCCGCCGACGAGTGTGTCCGCCAGGGTGACAAAGAGGTCCGCTAATCGCGCCTCACGGGTCCCGTGAGCCATACACCGATGTTAAAGCGAAAGGTCGCCGAAGCGCCAGACCTCTGTCAGGCGGCCGGACGGCCGTACTCTTCGAGCAGTCGCAGCCAGATCTCGCTCATGGTGGGGAACGACGGCACCGCGTGCCACAGGCGGTCGATGGTCACCTCGCCGACAACGGCGATCGTGGCCGCGTGAATCAGCTCGGCGACGTCCTGTCCGACGAACGTAACGCCGAGCACCACGCGGCGCTTCTCATCGACGACCATGCGGGCACGACCTTCGTAGTCTTCCGCATGGATGCTGGCGCCGGACACCCAGCCCAGGTCGTAGTCGACAACACGGATGTCATAGCCGGCTTCCTGCGCAGCTGTGGCGGTGAGCCCGACGCTGGCTACCTCCGGTTCGCTGAAGACGACCTGCGGTACCGCCTCATGGTCGGCCGTGGCGACGTGCGCTCCCCAGCGCGAGTCATCGATGGTCGCGCCGGCTGCCCTCGCCGCGATGACATCACCGGCGGCGCGCGCCTGATACTTGCCCTGGTGGGTGAGCAGTGCCCGGTGGTTGGAGTCGCCGCAGGCGTACAGCCAGTCCGTGCCGGCCACCAGCAGGGTGTCGTCGGTGTTCAGCCAGCCGTTGCTGATCGCCGCACTACCGAGGTCAAGATCGTCAAGGCCGAGCTCGGCGGTGTGCGAAGCGCGGCCGGTGGCCACCAGCACTTCTTCGGCCATCACCGCGACGCCGGCGGAGAGTTCGATCGAGACTCCGGCGTCCGAACGGCTCACCGAGGTGGGGGAGGACCCAACCAGCACGGTCGCGCCTCGGCGGGTGAGCGATTCGATGATGCGTTCGCCCGCGAACGGCTCCATCCCTCCGAGCAGCCCGCTGCGTGAGATGACGGTGACGTGGGTGCCGAAACTGGTGAAAGCTGTCGCCATCTCGGCCGCCACGACGCCGCCGCCGATGATGGCCAGGCTCGCTGGGGCACTTTGCGCGCTCACCGCCTCGCGGCTGGTCCATGGCCGAGCATCCGCCAGCCCTGGAATCTCGGGGATGTGCGCCGTCGTTCCGGTGGTGACGGCGACGGCGTGCGCGGCCGATAGTTCGGTGACCGAGCCGTCGGGTGCAGTCACCGAAACCTGCTTGATGCCGATGATGCGCCCACGCCCGCGGAACAGCTCGATGCCGGCGCCGGCGAGCCACTTCGCTTCGTGGTCATCCGTCCAGTCGTGGGTGAACTCGTTTCGCCGGGCGAAGACGGCGGCAGTGTCGAGAGTGCCGACGGATGCTTCCCGCGCCCCAGGAACTCGGCGTGCGGCGCGTAGGGCGGCGCCACTGCGAAGCAGGGTCTTCGACGGGATACAGGCCCAGTATGAACACTCGCCGCCGACCAGTTCAGCCTCCACGATGGCGACGCTGAGGCCGCCCTGTTTGGCCCGGTCGGCGACGTTCTGGCCCACCGGGCCTGCGCCAATAACGATCAAGTCGTACTCTGCAGCGGCCATGCCCGCCTCCTCGCGTTGATGACCATCCCAGACTATGCGCCGCCCGAACGTGGTGGGGAACCGAGCACGGGCCCCGACAGTGCGGGGCCCGTGCCAGTACCTATGTTCGTCCTAACGCAGCGATCGGTTGCCCTTCATCTCCATGTCGGCAGCGCCCTGGCCTCCGCCTTTGGCGGTGCCGCTCACAGCAGACGTCGTCTCGGCGAAGGTCTGGGTGGCGTGTGCGATCGCATCCGCCATCTGCTCCAGAACCTCGGCGTTGACGTTGGTGATGTCGTCGCAGGCCTGGTGGTAGCACGGGTCGTAAGCCTCACCCGCGGTTCCGCCGTAGATTGCTGCCTGCTCGGCGGTCTTGGTTCCTTCAGCGCCGGTGAACAGTCCACCGGCCGGGATCCCGTTGTTGATGAACCCGAAGTAGTCCGACCGTCCATCGAACGCCGTCGCCTCGGTGGCGAGGCCCTGCGAGGCGAAGTAGTCGAGGAACACCGCTTCGATGTTCGCCGAGCCGTTCGGACCGGCGGTGCCGAAGGCCGAACCGTCCCCGTCATAGACGAAGCGCACGAAGTTCGGCGATCCGACCATGTCGAAGTTCAGGTTCAGCGCGTGATCCTTGATGTCGTCCTTCGTCAACTGGGAGACGTAGTAGTCGGAACCGACCAGCCCGTCTTCCTCACCGCTCCAGAAGGCGAACCGCACCCGGTTGGTTGGTTCGTCACCGGATTCGGCCATCTGGATCGCCGTCTCCAGGACAGCACCGATGCCGGTGCCGTTGTCGTTGATACCCGGGCCCTCAGACACGGAGTCGAGGTGTCCTCCGACGACCACGGTGCGGTCATCGCGACCCTCGGTGTCGGCGAGCACGTTGAAGGTGTCGATCTCCTGGACGGTCGCATCCACCTGCATCCGCAGCGTCAGTCCGGGTGTACCGGCGAGGGTCTCGCCGAGCGCGAATGTGGTGCCCATCGCCGGGATGGCGGCCTGTGGGGTCGCCAGGGTGCCGAACAGGAGTCCACTGCGTTCTTCGGTGTTGCCCTGGTTGAAGATGATCACGCCAGCGGCGCCAGCGGCAGCAGCGTTGTCGACCTTGACCCGGAAGTCACAGGTTCCGCGCTGGACCAGCGCGATGTTCCCCGCGGTGAATCCGGCGAAGTCCTCCGCTTCACATCCGCTTGTCGAGGCGCGATCCCCGGTCAGGTTGATGTCGACAGCCGTAACCGGTGCGGTGACGTCACCCGCCCCCGAGTAGTCCATGGTGTCGAAGTCGGTTTGGTCGACATAGACGGTGGGCGTCGGAGTGACCTGCTCGAGAGACGAGCCGATCTCCACGAACTGGTCATAGGAGAACGGCTGCCGCACCGTGTCATATCCGGCCGCTTGAAGCTGTTCTTCCACGTACTCGGCGGATGCCACGTGGCCGGCCGAGCCTGCGGCGCGGTGGCCATCGTTGGCGTCCGCGATGGCTTGCAGCGCTTCCAGGTGTTCGGTGATGTTCTCGGCGCTGACCGCGTCGCGCAGTTCGGTGGTGTCAGTCCCGTTGTCCGCGTAGGCGGGCAAACCCATTCCGACCGGTAGGCCGATGCTGACTGCCAGCCCCACGCCGGTGGCGATGGCCACCCGGCGCAGCTTTCGATTCTCTTTCATTGGATCTCCTTCGATCACAGCAAAAATCCAACGTCGTATGACGGCGTTGGAACCGTGAGCCTGACGCTAGCAAAACGGCCCCCTGAACGGGGGTAGACGAACTATTCGCAGGAAACACACAGGTTCGAGCTCAGTCCTCGCTGCCCAGCCGCCGGGTTCGCAGCAGGCTGAGGTCGAACAGCCAGGCGTTCACCCGGATCGGGTTGCCCTTCGGATACTCGAAGTCCTCTTCGCCGGTGAACGCGAAACCCAGCTTTCGGCACAGCGCGTTGGATGCCCCATTGTCGATTCGGGGGAACGCCAGCATCGAGTCCCGATCGCCGTTTTCAGCCGCGTACTCCAGACACTTGCGCAACGCATGTGTTGCGATTCCCCGACCCTGGTGGGCGGTGGCGATGCTCCACCCGGTTTCATAGACCGGCTCGCCATGCCAGGTTGTCGTCCAGTACCCGACCGAGCCGACACGCTCTGCCGCATCGGGCGCCGAGACCGTGAACATCCGCGCCTCGCCGGACTCCCAGAGTCGCATGAACCGAGCCTGACGTTCAGTGAGTTTCTCGGGTGATTCCGGCCCGCCGATGTAGACGGTCATCTCCGGGGTGTTGCTGCGCTCAAGAACGGGGAGGTCGTCGGCGCTCCAGGGATGGAGTGAGATCTCAGGTTCGTCGTGGCTGTTCATGGAGGCAGAGTACAGCGCAGTGGATATTGTTGGGGCATGGATTCGGAAGACCTCACCGGCAGCTACCGCCACTTCAAGGGCGGCGTCTACCAGGTGCTCGGTGTTGCGCGCCACAGTGAGACAGAGGAGGCGCTGGTCGTCTACGCCTCGCCGTCCGGGGAGTGGTGGGTTCGTCCGAAGGAGATGTTCTTCGGCACCACCGTCGTCAACGGTCGGGAGATCCCGCGGTTCACCCGCGACTGACGGCGACGCCGTGTCGTCTGACCCCGGATTGCGAAAGAATTGGTGAACCACGAACATCCGGAGGTCAGATGGTCACTTTCGCCCTTATTCATGGCGGTGGGTCAAGCGCCTGGGACTGGCATTTCGTCGCGGCCCTTCTGGAGGAGGCCGGACACGAAGCCGTGGCCGTTGACCTGCCGATAGAAGATGACGGTTCGCGGCTGGAGGATTACGCCCAGGCCGTAGTGGATGCGGTGGGAACACGGCGAGATGTGATCGTCGTCGGGCATTCGCTAGGAGGATTCACCGCCCCGCTGGCCGCGGAGGCACTGGGCGCGATCGGCCTCGTCTACCTTGCCGGCATGATCCCTCTGCCGGGGGAGACCTTCGATCAGTGGTGGACGAACACCGGGCATGACCGCGAGACGATCGATGAGGACCCTGACGTCTCGTTCTTCAACGGTGTTCCGGATGCCCTGGCACGGGAGGCAAGAACCCACGAGCGGGACCAACAGGGCAGCTGGATGTCCCGCCCATGGCCGGGAGTAGCGGATCCGGTCATCCCGACGAAGGCCATCCTGTGCCGGGATGACGCGTTCTTCCCGGCGGAGTTCATGCGACGACAGGTTCGCGAACGGCTCGGCATCGAGCCAGAAGAGATCGCCGGCGGCCATTACGCGGCGCTCAGCAATCCGACGGGTGTGGCCGATTCGTTGCTGGCTTTCGCTGAGCACACTCTCACGACTTAACGGCGCGCGGGCTTGGTCGGGCGCCGACCCAACGTTGTCTACTGGTTATGCGTCTTAGCTAGTGTGAGCCGGGAACGGACGCGGCCACCGACAAGGAGCAGTCATGGGTTTCAAGGGCGGAACGGGCGTACTGGTCGCTGGGCTGCTGGGTGCCACGCTGGCGCTGACCGGATGCGTCGGTGCTGCTCCGATGGAGGTTGTGCCGAATATCCTGATCGAGGACCAGATACCCGAGGAGTACCTTCAGGGTGCGATAGACGCGGAGACCATGACGTGGATCGATCGCCTGCAAAGGGAGCTCGGGGACGATGAGAACTTCGGTTCGCCGGCGATCTCCAGGGACAGGTCCACCGTCACCATCACCTGGTTCGGCGAGCCGAGCGCTCGGCTGCAGGGCTTGATCGCTGAAGCGCCAAAGAAATTGACGGTGGTCATCCAGCCGGCTGCATTCCGCCCGGCGGAGCTTGCGGAACTGGTCAGGCTGGCGGTCGCAACACCCGGGATGGTTGCCGGAGTGGAAGTCGCGGTGGGGTCGCCAGCAGTGGACGGGTCCGGGATCACAATCGGCATTGTCGAGTTGCCGGCCGACCGCTCGCTGGAGCAGCTCGGCGCCGAGTTCGCCGCAGCCCTGGGCCGTACGGATGTGCCGGTGACCGTGGAAGTCAGCGGCAGGATCGTGCCAATCAGCGGGTAGGTACGCGTTACTCGAGCGCCTTCTCCAGCCGGTCGCTCGCCGGGCCGGCGAGCAACTCGTCTACCCAGCGGGGCACCTGTTCACTGGCGCGCCCGATCCGCACCTCATCGAAGGAGGTTGCAACCGCCGAAGGTTCCAGGTTGATTTCCACGGTACGAGCGCCAGCCGCGCGGGCTTCCTGCACGAAGCCGGCGGCAGGGTAGACGTTCCCGGATGTTCCGATCGCGGCAAACACCCCACAGTCGTTGAGCGCGGCGAAAATGTCATCGAGGCGCAACGGCATTTCCCCGAACCAGACGACGTGCGGGCGCAAGGTGCCGGTGGCTGAACAGTCTGGGCAGCGGCTGTCGACACTGACATCACCGGCAACCGAATGCACGGTGTCGCAGGCCTCGCATCGCATCCGCAAAAGTTCGCCGTGCAGATGGATGACGTTGCGGGATCCTGCCCGCTCGTGCAGGTCATCGATGTTCTGGGTGACCAGCAGCACGTCGCCGGGCCACTCGGCTTCCAGTCGCGCAAGGGCGAGGTGCGCCGGGTTCGGATGAACGGTCCCGCTGACGAGTTGGCTCCGCCGCTCGTTGTAGAAACGGTGCACCAGCTGCGGGTTGGCGGCATAGCCCTCCGGAGTTGCGACGTCTTCGATGCGGTGCTCCTCCCAGAGCCCGTCCGCCGCACGAAAGGTGCGGATGCCGGACTCCGCAGAAACCCCCGCTCCGGTGAGAATCACGATGGGTGTCAGCATGCATCCACTCTCGCACTATGCGATGTGCACTCGAAGGTCAGAACAGGATCCACTTGATCCATCAATTTGGATTGATGTAATCTGTTCGCATGTTCTCGGAAGCATCCGTACAACTATCGGGAGAACCGCCCGCGTTCCTGCGCCTGGGCGGGCACCCGATACGGTGGCAGCTGCTGAGTGAGCTGGCCCGCAGCGACCGCCAGGTCCGTGAACTCACCACTCTGACCGGCCAGGGTCAGAGCCTGACGTCGTACCACCTCAGTCAATTGCGTCGCGCCGGGCTGGTGAGCATGCGGCGCAGCTCGGCCGACAAGCGCGACAGCTACTACAGCCTCGACCTCGCCGTGTGCGGCGAGCGGCTGACGGATGCCGGCGCCGCACTCCATCCCGGCCTTCGGTTGCGCCCGGGTGCCCCGGGAAGCCCGGACCGATGGCCGGCCCGGCCACCCGTCCGGGTGCTGTTCCTGTGCACCGGAAACAGTTCCCGGTCCCAGATGGCCGAGGCGATCCTGAGGCAACTCGGTGGCGGTCGGATCGAAGTGGCCAGTGCCGGAAGCCATCCCAAAACCGTGCACCCCAATGCCGTTCGGGTGATGCGCGAGCGTGGCATCGACATCGGTGGGCACCGCTCCAAGCACCTGAATGAGTTTGTCGAGCAGCGGTTCGATTACGTCATCAGCCTGTGCGATCGCGTGCGGGAGGTCTGCCCGGAGTTTCCCGGGTCACCATCGGTCGCGCATTGGAGCATCCCGGATCCCGCGGTCGCCGCGGCAGAAGACGAAGACAGTTACCCAGCGTTCGTCCGCACTGCGGACGAACTGAACACTCGCATCCGGTTCCTGCTGTCCACGCTGGAACATTCCCTGACTAGTTCGGAAAGGAGCTAGAAATGTCAGACAATCTTGCAGACCTGGTCAACGTCCGTTACCTGGTCGACGACGTCGAGAAGGCGGTCGACTTCTACACCAGGCACCTCGGTTTCACCCTCCGGACGGGCGCGGCACCCGCGTTTGCCGACGTCATCCGCGGCAGGCTGCGGCTCTTGCTGAGCGGGCCGACCAGCTCGGCAGGTCGACCTATGCCGGACGGCACCAAGCCCGAGCCGGGCGGATGGAACCGCATCCAGCTCATCGTGGACGACATCGCGGCCGAGGCAGACCGGCTGCGTGCGGCGGGAGTCACCTTCCGCAACGACATTGTGGTCGGCCCTGGTGGGCAGCAGATTCTGGTGGAGGACACGACCGGCAATGTCGTCGAGTTGTTCCAGCCCGCCGCCGCCTCCTGAGGCCGCCTGAGCATCGGGTAGTGCACCCTCGGCCGGCCGCGGGAAAGGCCGACCGATCGTTTTCACGATCGTGTCGGCCAGTCTCCCAGAGGCGTTACGCTGCATCGACCTGGCCTACGGTGCCCGGCAGCACGACAGGAAAGTCGATGTCGGTCTTCATCGCCTTGTTGAAGTAGTTGGTGAGCGTGTTCAGCCCGACCGCCGCGATGACCTCGACGATTTCGGCATCGCTCAGTCCGGCCGCGCGAGCTGCCTCGAAGTCGGCATCGGCAATGTCACCGCGAGTGGCATTCACCGCGAGCGCGAACGAGAGGATGGCGTTCTCCTTCGGGTCGGCGGCCGAGCCTTCACGCGCCGACAGGATGTCTTCCTCGTCGAGCTTCGCTACATGGGTGGACGTGTAGGTGTGCACCGATAGGCAGTACCCGCACTCGTTTGCCTCGGCAATCGCCAGAGCGAGTCGCTCACGAGTGGCGGCACGCAGCACGCCACGGCCGAGCGCGCCCGACAGTGCGAGGTAGCCCTTCAGCGCGGCCGGGCTGTTCACCATGGCCCGCGTCATGTTCGGCACCGCGCCCATCGCCTGCTGCGTGGCGTCAAGCTGGCTACGCGCGCGGCGCCCCCATCCTCGGAGAGAGCTTGGCGCTCGACTTGATGAACACCAATTACGCCTCGCGCGGTAAGCCGGCAGAGGCTCTCGGTTCACCGGAGCACGCGACCGCGTGGGTACGGCAGGTGGCCGACCGGCTGGCAGACGCCGGTGCACCGTCGGCCATCAAGGTACGGATCCTCCAGGATGACCTGGATGCGTTGCTCGAGTTGCGCAACGCGGTGCGCGGGATCGCCGCTCGTGTGGTCGCCGGAGACGACCCGGACCAGAACGATGTCGACTGCGCCAACCGCCTGGCCGCTCTATCGCCACGTTGGACGTCGATGACGTGGGGGTCGGGCGCCGGTGCCAAGAAGATAACGCAGACCGCGGGGGTGCCCCTCGACCAGGTGCTCAGCGCGTTGGCCGGCGATGCAATCGAACTGTTTTCGGGTTCGGACGCCGTACGCCTGCGGATGTGCGAACGCCCGGGCTGCGATTTGTTCTTCCTCAAAGACCACCCGCGACGTGAATGGTGCACCCCGGCGTGCGGTGCGCGGGTTCGAGCAGCGCGGTCCTATGCGAAGCGCGTCAGCAGCCAGCGCGCACATTCCGCCTGACGTGTCCTAGTACGCTCCTCATTCAGTTGAACATGCTTGAATCGAGTCATGGATGCTGCCGAGGATCAGGACGAGTTCACCATCGTTGCCGTGCCGGAGAAGAACCGCTACGAGATGCGCGATGGCGAGAAGGTGGCGGGTTTCGCCGAGTACATGCTCACACCCGACCAGATCGTGTTCACACACACGGTGATCGACAAGGAGTACGGCGGACGGGGCCTCGGCTCCAAGCTCGCCAGGCATGTACTGGATGATGCGGCGAGCACCGGTAAACGGATCGTGCCGGTGTGCTCGTTCATCGCCGCCTACGTGAAGAAGCACCACGACTGGGACGAGTTCCTCGAGCCGTCGGGCAGCGCTCCACCTAGCTGAGCGAATGCTTCCAGCCGGCTAAGGCGCTTCGCTGACCACCTCAGCGGTGAAGGTACTCGACCTCCACGGGATCGTGCTGGGGTAAAGGGCGGTTCCGTCTGCCTTCACGGGGGAGGGGGCGAACACCCGCTGGCTGAGCAGCGTGCCGGTCACCGTGTCGATCGTGATCTCACGAAGGCTGGCAGCCTCAGGCTCATCGATGGCATCGTCGGCGGTCGCCACTGTGGCATCCGGCAGACCGATGGTGACCGTGGGGTGCCCGTCCTCGGTGGTGCCTTCGTCGGAGATGACGATGCCCGGGATGGATGCCATGGCCCTCCAGATTTGTCCCCGCTGGGCTGCCGGAAAGAGATTCCAGCGAAGGTCGATTGCCATCAGGTCGAATGCTGAACCGTCGTCGCCTCGCATCCACTCCTCATCTTGGGCTTGCTGCCGGTACCAGGCCATCAGGTCGTTGGGGTCGGATGGCATCGAGTCGGCCAGGTGGAGGCGCGGGCTCCACGTGCCGCGGTAGAGATTCTTGGTTTTGAGGAATCCATCACGGAACCGCAGAACGAGGTCCTCACCCGGATAGGCCCCGTAGATGAACGACATGCGCTCCTGGCGCCCCTCGGCAGCGCCTTCTCCCCAGGACTGGAGCACCTGGCCGCCCAACGCCTCCGGAGTGGTGTCCATCACCCACACCCATTCATCGGCACGGTTGGCCGGAATGTACAGCTCGGATTCGGTCCGCTCGAGCCACCCCCACGTGGCGGTGCGATCAATATCGACAGCGCCCCGGAACACGTTGGTGAAAACCTGTTCTGTCGTTGTGGTGACTTTGAGAAAGCTGCCAGGCCCGACAACGGGATCCGCGGCGGCTTCACTGAGGGACGCCGTCTCCAGGAGCACCTCCGCAGCGCTGGCGCTGTCCATGGGCAGCGTTACTTCGGGAAAGCCCGGAACGGTAACGCCGCCGGAGAGGTTCACCGCGACCAGAGCCACGGTGAGTGCGGCGGCCAGGGGAATCCCGGCTCCCCAGAGCACCCGTCCGCGATGACGGATGCGACGGCGCGGCATGCGCTGCTTCGGTGCAACTTCGCTGGCGGCTGCTTTGGCGAGAAGGTCGCGCGTTCGCTGTGTTGCGGAGTCGCTGGGACCCTCGATGTCGCTTCCGATGCTTCGTAGCAAAGTCAGTTCGTCCATGGGTTTGCTCCGTTCTCATTGATGGTTCGGAGGGATACCATCCGGTTCGGCACCTCTGCGCCAGATGGGCCGGCGGCTCCGTCCGGGTCGAGTCGCGAGCTTGATTCTCGGGCTGAGGTCGCGTTCCTCATGCGTCGTCGCGCCCTGTTCAGTCGGGACTTGACTGTGCCGATGGCTGCTCCAGTGGCTTCGGCGACGCCTTCGTAGTCCAGGTCGCCCCAGGCGTAGAGGAGCAGGGTGTCGCGGTCTGCCTTGCTCAGAGCAGCAAGCGCGGGACCGAGCCCGCCGACGTGGGCGATGGCATCCAGCCTCGCATCCGCCGACTCGAAGGCATCGGCGGCGACGTGATCAGCAGGGACCGCGGCGATGAGGGCGAAGCGACGCGTTTCAGCGGCAAAGTGCCGGCTCACGAGGTTGTTTGCGATCCCGTAAAGCCAGGGCCGGGCATCCGTTCGTGTCAGGTCGAACCGACTGCGTCCCCGGAACGCCGTGAGGAACGTTTCGCTCATCACATCCTCAGCAGTGGTGTGCCCAACTCGGCGCGCGACGTACCGGTAGATGACGGACCCATGACGCTCGAACAGGTCACCAAAAGCAGACGGGTCGTCGAGGGAGCGCCGGATGATCGCATCGTCTGTGGTCACACTTGGTATTCCTCGCTCGCCGCGTTTGTGTTCACGGTATCTTGCTGGCGGCTCTGGGAGCTCTTGCCGCAGCTGACAGCGTGCGGGATCCTTGATGGATGGCGGCATCCGCACGCAAGCTGGTCGAGGTTCCGGAAGTGGTGGGCCTGCCCTTCCACGTCGGTCGCGACCTTGCCACCGAGGCGGGAGTGACCCTCGCGAACATCGACCCGGATGGGCCGCCCATAGGCGCGCTGGCCTGGCCGGGGTTGTTCTACATCTCCACCCAGGATCCGTTGCCCGGGGTGTCTGTGCCTGAACACGACTCAGTCAGGGTCACAGTGGTCGAACACGGCGAAGCACCCCGGACGAGTTCGCGAGAACCAGCTAACCCTCCCGCGCTCGACGCTCATGCCGAGCGGGAGCCGGATCCGGAGCTGTTGACCTGACATTTCCGGATGATTGCGCATCCGCCCGTTCCCTGCTCCAGCTGACCAATGGGTGCAGCAACGAGATCAGTTGCCTGCCGGACGCGGTGAGGACATAGGTGATCGACACTGGAGTAGTCGGTCGCACGTCGCGAACGATGAGGCCCTCGAGCTCGAGTTCTCTGAGCCGCGAGGTGAGAAGCCGATCGGAGATTCCCTCGACGAGCGCACGGTACTCGGAGAACCGGCGGGCGCCCCTCGCACCGGCCAGGAGGATCGCCGCGTTCCACTTGCGGCCGGCAAGCTCGGCGGATGCCTGGAACCTGCGGCATTCCTCTTCGTCGATGCGGACGAACTCGGTGTCAGTCATTCTGTCCTCACTAACTATTGGTAAGTAGCTTACCTCAAGTTGGCGTTGTCGGGTGCAGCTTGCGATTCTTGAGTACCTCAGCAGGAAAGGCGCTCATGGTCAGCACCATCGCAATCCTCGGCGCGGGCCGGGTCGGATCGGCGATCGCGCGCACGGCGTTGGCCGCCGGCTACTCCGTGAACATCGCCGCTTCCGGCCCTGGTTCAGACATTGCCCTGTTGGCCGAGATCGTGGTTCCGGGCGCCCGCGCCAGGTCGGCGGCTGAGGCAACAGCCGGCGCCGACCTGGTTGTCCTGGCCGTGCCCCTGCACAAGTACCGCACAGTGTCGCCGTCCATACTGGCGGGCAAACTGGTGGTCGACACCATGAACTACTGGGAACCGATCGATGGCAGGCTCGATGATTTCGAGGCGGATGCTCGGAGCAGTAGCGAGATCGTCAGCGATCATATTTCGGGGGCGACGGTTGTGAAGACGCTCAACCACATCGGATACCACGAGCTGGAAAGCGACTCGCGCCCGTTCGGTCACGAGCACCGGCGGGCACTCGCGATCGCCGGTGATGACGAAGATGCGGTCGACACCGTCGCCGAGGTCATCGACCGGTTCGGCTTCGACCCGGTCACATCCGGACCGCTTGCGACCGGCGCCGCGTTCGAGCCGGGTACGCCGATTTTCGGTGGGCGCCACTCAGCCAACGCACTTCGGGCAGAGATCGGGCTGGCTTGTACAGCCGCATCTCTGAGCGGCGCTGGGCGTCGCTGACCTGCACCGAACATCCGCATCATCACCGACCTCTTGGAGAACATCATGGAAATAGGCGCCTACAGCTTCGGCGACACCCAACTCGACCCGGCCGGGGGCACTCGGCCGACTGGCGAGGCGATCCGCAACCTGTTCGAAGCGATCGTGCACGCGGACCGGGCCGGACTGGACTACTTCGGCGTCGGCGAGCACCACACCGTGAGCATGCCGGCATCGTCCCCGGGCACGGTCATCGCCGCAGCTGCGGCCGCGACCAGCAGGATCGTGCTGGGAAGCGGCGCCAGCATCATCAGCACGGATGATCCGGTGCGGGTGTTCCAGCAGTTCGCTATCGCCGACGCGGTTTCCGGCGGCGGGCGGGTGGAAATCACCGCCGGGCGGGGGTCCTCAGTCGAAACGTTCCCGCTGTTCGGCTACGACCTGCGCGACTACGACCGGCTCTATGCCGAGAAACTCGACCTGCTGATGACCATCAACAACAGCGACTCCGAACAGGTGACCTGGTCGGGCACCGTTCGCCCCGCGATCGATGATCTGGCCGTGGTTCCTCGACCGTTGGGCGGACGCCTGCCTCTCTGGCTTGCTACCGGCGGTAACGCGTCGTCGTCCGCGCGCGCCGGCACCCTCGGATTGCCGATCTCATACGGGATCATCGGGGGAGAGCCGCACCGCTTCGCTCCGCTGGCCGAGCTTTACCGCCGCACCGCCGCCCAGGCCGGTCACAAGGGGAACGACATCAAAGTCTCGGTCGGAGCCCTCGGGCTGATCGCCGCCACCAAGAAGGAGGCGCTGGAACGCTTCTACCCGGGTTGGCACAACCTCAACATCGAGATGGGCCGGTTGCGCGGCTGGGGCGCACCCGACAAGCGGCAGTATGACGCCCAGGCGACCGCCCCGGGCGCCTACTACGTGGGTGACCCTGACGATGTGGCCGAGCGGATTGTTCACCTGCACGGCTACATGGGTCACATGCGCCACTTCCTCCAGATGGACATCGGCGGGCTGCCGCACGAGCACTTCCTCGAGTCCCTGACCTTGCTCGCCACCGAAGTGAAGCCACGCGTAGAGCGGCTCCTCACTGCGAAGTGAGGGCGCGGCGCATCATGTCGATGAGCGTGCGCGCTGCCTGTTCTAGCTGGGTGTCGCCCAGAGTCTGGGTGATCAGCCAGGTGTCGATCGCCTGGCCCATCCCCATGGTGACGGCGAGGATGAGTTCCACCGGGACGTCGGTGCGCACCGCGCCGATGCGCTGGCCGGCGACGACTGTCTGTGTGAGCCACGGCAGCATTTCCTGCTCGGCGTCGTGCTTTGCGTCACGCAGCGGCGGTGTCCCCGGCCCGGTGAGCCAGTCGCGCAACAGCGAGGCGGCCTCGGGCGATGCCGTCAGCATCCGCATCAATCGCAGGTAATAGTCGAGCAGCGTCGCCCAGAATTCGTCCGGATGCTGTGTGTCCGGCACCGGCAGCGGCCCAACTCGCTGAAGAAGCGCTTCCAGCTGCACGCGGATCACGTGCGCGTACAGGTCCTGCTTGTCGTCGAAGTAGTAGTACATCGACCCCTTGGAGATTCCCGCGGCTTCGATGATCCGGTTCAACGATGCGTCGCTGTATCCGTGGGCGGCGAACTCCGCCAGTGCAGCATCCAGGATGGCAGCCTGTTGCCTTGCAGGGAGTTTGTGGAAGCGCGGACGGGTCATAAGAGCATTCAACCGGTTGGCGGCGGCGGAAGCTGGATGGGATCGCGCAGGCTGCGCCCCATGGCCAGCTGTGCGATGAACGGGACAGCCATCAAGCCGACCACGGTGTTGCGCAGCAGCACCTGCATGCGGTTGCGCGGTGCGAAGGCTACACCGAGACCGATCGCAGCATCCTGCTTGGTGCGTACGAGTGGCGCCAGTTGTCGTTCGTACGCCGCGAAGGCTGCCCGGTAGTCGTCTCCTGCCTCATGCAGTTCGGCCGCGAGAACGTAGGCCTCCACCATTGCGAGCGCGGAACCCTGACCAGCCAGCAGCGACGGGCAGGCCGCGGCATCGCCGATCAGCGCAACGCGGCCACGCGACCATGACGGCATCCGGATCTGGCTTGCCCGGTCGCAGTAGAAGGTGCGCGCCTGCGGCATCCGATCCAGGATGTCCGGAACCTCCCATCCGACCTCGGCCAGACGTGTGCGGAGGAGTTCCTGCTGCGCCTCCACATCATCCGTAGGTAGGTCGCCGTCATGGCGGAAGGTGAAACAGAACATGGTCGTGTCGTCGCGCATGGCGAAACGGAGCGCCTGCACGCCGACTTCCGTATGGGTCACAGCAACGAGTTCGTCACGCGGCCGATAGCCCTGGACGTCGAAAACAGCGACGGCAATGCCGAGATCGCGCGCGAACTGCTCTTCCGGCCCGAAGGTCAGCGACCGCACCCGGGAGTGGAGCCCATCGGCGCCAACCACGAGGTCGAAGTCCCGCTGCGTGCCGCTGGCGAACTCGACATGCACGCGGTCGCCGTCGTCGTCAAGCGTGCGCACAGTGTCATCGAAGATCGTCTCGACCTCGCCTTCCAGCGCGTCATAGATGGCGGATGCCAGGTCGGCGCGTGCGATGCTGACGTAACGGCCACGGACGTTGTCGATGAGACGGCTCGGGTCAAGATGGGAAATCCGCCGGCCGGTGGTGGACACTTCACGCAGTTCGCGAATTCGGTAGCCCTCGTCCATCAGGCGCGGGACAATCCCCATCCACTCCGCCACGTCGAACCCGGAACCCCAAAAATCCACGACGTAGCCGCCCTGCCGCAACTTTGGTGCGCGTTCGACCAGTGTCGGCTCGTGTCCGGCTTTGCGCAGCCAATATGCGAGCGCGGGGCCGGCGATTCCTGCGCCGACGATCAAGACCTTCATGCGGATCACCGCTTTCGACCATTGGTTAGACCAGTGGTCTAATTCTAACGCATGTTGGCCGGTGATCAAGCCTGCTGGTTAGGGTGAAACCATGTCAAAAACCGGCAAGGTCCGAGATATCGCTACGAAGGTTCAAGACAATGCGGCGATGCGCGCAGCGGCCCGGGTCGGGTTCGTGGTGAACGGCCTGTTGCACGTGCTCATCGGCTTCATCGCTGTGGGGGTGGCGTTCGGCACTGGGGGAGAGGCAGACACTGGAGGTGCCATGTCCCAGGTCGCTGCAACTCCGGGCGGGTTAGCCGTCCTGTGGGCTGTGCTCGTCGGGCTGTGGGGGCTGGCGGCCTTCCAACTGCTCGAGACGGCACTGGTCACCGGCGTGGACAAGGATTCCTGGGGAGCGCGGGCCAAGGAGGGCGGGAAGGCGATCGCCTATGCCTTCGTTGGCGCAACAGCGCTCAGCTTTATCGTCGGTCGTTCCTCCGACAGCGGTGATCAGGCGAAGGGGTTCAGCGCGCAACTGCTTTCATCCCCGGGCGGGGTCCTGGCCTTGCTGCTGGTCGCGACCATGGTCGCGGCGGTAGGCGTGTACTTCGTCGCCAAAGGCATCCGTCAGCATTTCTTGCACGACCTCAACCTCCCCGGCGGAACCACCCGCCGTGTCACCGTCGTCATCGGAACCGGCGGGTACGTCGCAAAAGGCATCGCAGTGGCGGTCGTCGGTATCCTCTTCGGGCTGGCCGCCCTCTCCGCGGATGCGAGTGGGGCCACCGGACTCGATGGAGCGCTGAAGGCCCTTGCGGCTCTGCCACTCGGCACCGTCGTGTTGTCGGTTATCGCCCTCGGACTCGTTTCGTACGGCGTCTACTGTTTCGTGCGGGCGGTCCATGCGCGTCTCTGATCACGGGCTGCCTACAGTCGCGGTACCAATCGTGATCTACGCACTCATGCCGCAGCTTCACTGTGTCCGCAGGGCAATAATCGGCCGCCAACACAACTGATTGGTCAGGGCCCGGGTCGGTTACCGGGTAGCCGGAAAGGTGACGCCTGTGAGTTCCTCCGAAGCCTCCCACAAACGTCGGGCAGTAGCCAGGTCCTTCGCCGCATCCGAACGACCGACCAATGTCGGTGCGCCAGTCATCTCTCTGGCGTTTCCCGGCCCGGCATAGCTTCCGCCGGGTAATTGGGCAGTGGCCGCGAAGAGAGTGGGTGTAGCACCGCCCGCAGCGTCTTGTGCGAAGAGGCGGACGACGACCGCTCCGATGAACGTCATGATGGCGCTACCGGAGTGGGAGCCTAGGTTTGTCGCAGCCATGCCCGGGTGCGCCGCCATGGCAAGGACTGTCGAGCCCGAAGCTTCAAGACGTCGCTGCAACTCGATTGTGAACAGCAAGTTGGCCAGCTTCGACTGTGCGTAGCCAGCCGAGCCGTTGCCGTACTTGCGGCGCTTCCAATTGAGGTCCTCGAAGTCGATGGTTCCCGCTCGGTGGGCCCCACTCGCAACGGTCACAACGCGCCCGGTGACATAAGGGACCAAGAGGTTGGTAAGGGCGAAGTGACCCAGGTGGTTGATTCCAAGCTGGAGCTCGAACCCGTCCGCGGTCCGGCCGAGCGGCGGGATCATGACGCCGGCGTTGTTGACGAGCGTATGAATGTCACCGCTCCAGTCTTCGGCGAACTGTCGAACCGATGCGAGGTTCGCGAGATCGAGGCGTCGGACCTCGACTGACCCACCGATCACGGCGGCTGCCGCATGCCCCTTGACTTCGTCCCGCACGGCCAGCACGACGTGTGCTCCGTGGGCTGCAAATGCACGAGCGGCTTCGAAACCGATGCCGCTGTTCGCGCCTGTGACAATCACGGTTTTGCCCGTCAGGTCGGGAGTCTGATCGATCGTCCACTCAGCGGTCCGGGTAATTGTCTTCACGGCTTTGTCCCTTTCGTGGGCTTAGCGCTGCGGCGGAATCGCCTTGGCGTACGTTGTACATTACAGGATAATGTACACCGTACGCAAGCGCGAATATCAGGTTCGCGTCGCTGCTGGCCGGCTCAGGTATCGAGCCCAGCGCGAGAGCGCATCATGCACATCCGGATGTCGTAGCCCGTGGCGTCGGGCAAGGTCCTCTGCTTCCGTGTGTGGGTATCGATCTTCCGCTAAGAAGCTCAACGTTTCTCTTCCGACGCCTGATAGCCACGGCGGAAGCAGCTTCACCAGAGGGACTGGAATTCGCAGTCGCGGTGGCTTTACGTTAAGTTCGGTCGCCAGGAAGCGGAGCATATCGGGAAGGGGTGGAGTGCGGTCATCCAATACCCAGTAAGAGCGGTTCTCTGCGTCGGCGACCCGCGGGACGAGGGCCATGAACGCCGCAAGGTAGTCCGCTGTGACGACAGGAAGAAAGGTGCGGTGATTGCCGACAAGGGCACGAAGCCGACCTGCGCTTAGCTCCACGACGGTGGCCGCTAGCCCAATCGTCTGGCTGGACTCTCCAGTCGTTGAGTGACCAATTACTGTCGCCGGGTTCAGCACCGTCCACGGCACACCGAGCCGCATGGCGGTAGAGCGGACAACTGCGTCGCCTTCCACCTTTGACGCCTCATATGCACCGAGGCGGGCATAGCGCTCCGATCGCTCCTCGTCCGACCAGGGGACCGGCTCTCCGTCACGGCTCCCGACTCGGTAGCCCGATACGTGCACTAAGCGCTTCACGCTGCCGAGCCGCGATGCGAACTCCACTATTCGTGCCGGCCTCTCGACGTTGGCTTCACGCGCATGCGCAGCTGCCATCCCGAATGCGTAGGCGCCAGAGGTGTTGAAAATCTCGTCGACTTCGAGCGACCCGTCGCGCAGCCCTATTCCCAGCGCGCCCAGGTCCACCCTCGCCGTCCTTACCGGGCGACTGGCATGGTGGTCGACAAGCCACTGCTGAAACGGGCGGGGGTCGTTGCCGTCGCGCACAGCGACTGTGACGTCGACGCCTTGCTCCAGTAGTTCCTTGACTAGCCACCGGCCGATGAATCCGCTCGCTCCGATCACCAGCGCACGCCGGTCAGCGGTCACAGCAGGAGCGCTATTCCGGTTGCGACCAACCAGACCGACCACAGGATGTAGACGGCAGGGGTGGCGGATGCCGCGACGCGCCACCCCTTCACTTCGAACGGCCCTACAAACTCCAGTGAGCACAGCACCAGGGCAGCACCAATGACGATACCCACGATGCCAAGCCACCCTGGGACGTTGGAGCTCTGGAGGATGCCCACGCCAACGAGGGCGCTCCAGCCGCCGGTGAACAGGAAGCCGAGGTGCTCGCCCACCGCGACCCCTAGGTAGCGGTTGAAGGCCTGAAATACGATGTCGATGGCTTCTTTGCGGGCTGGCGAATCGGCATCCGCTGACTCACGCGCGAGGTACGGCACCAAGAAGGGCCAACGGATCAACCCGAGAAACTGCACCACGCTCGCAATGACCCCAGTGGTCGCTGCCGCAAGTGCGAGCCACTGGGGTACGCCGTCCAGCGACGCGGACACGAGAATCGCCAACGGCGTGAGCATCACAGCCGTCAGGGCGAATCCCCACCACAACAGAACCAGTCGCGAGCCGCCGTCGCGGAATTTCTCCAGAATCTCCGAAGACGGTCGCCGAAGGATGTCCGGATAGTCGAAGGTGGCCGCTAGGGCTGCGAACGCCGCGTTGAAGGCTAGGGGGATTGCGATGAGAAGGATGCCGGCGACCGTGGTGATGGCTGGGTCAATGGGTGTCATTGGATCGCGCCTCCATCGCGTTGGATGTTGCTGACGCCAGTGACAAGCTGGCGGAGAACGAATTTGTAATGAGCATCGCTCCCGTAGTTGGCCAGCTCGCTCGCAACGGACAGGGTCAATGGAAATTGGACTGAGGGTAGCCTCGCCAGCGAGGCGGTCAGTTCGGCCTCGGGATCGGTTGCCGCTCGTGTTGCGTCGCGAGCGGTGTTGAATGCGAACCAGCCATAGTTCAGCGCCAGGATTCCGCTGAACGTCGCCACAGACTCCGCCCCAGTGATGCCTCCGCGCTGGAGGATTCTCAGTGCGGTTTCACCGATGACGGTCGCGTTGACTCCGGGGTTGGAGTGCGTGAATAGGGGGACGATGGCCCAGGGATGGTCCGCCAGCACCACCCGGTGAGCGGTCGCGAATGCTGCGAGGTCGGCTTGCCAATCGTCCGTGGGAGCGTTGACTTGGATGCGGCCGAGGACCCGGTCGAGCATGGCGTCGATCAATTCGTCTTTGGTCGCGAAGTACCGGTAGAGCGCCATGGGGGAGGCCCCGATCTGTGTGGCTACAGCGCGCATGGTGAGCGCTTCGAACCCATCGCGTGCGACATGTTCGGCGGCTTCCAGAATCTCGTCGGCGTTAACGGAGCTGCGTGGCCGCCTCGGGCGGGGAGCTGCGGATTTCTTTTCTGTCATCGCTTGACTCTTTCTTCGTGTACGGCGTACATTATGACTTCACGTACACCGTACACTATCTTTGAGGAGAATCAACAATGAGCACGACATCCACAATCACAGCAAGGCCCCCGCAGGTTCGCCCGCCGTTCCGCACCCTTCTCATCTGGATGCTGAGCTTCCTTGCTATACCCATCGCCGGATACCTCGGCACGTTCCTGGTCGGGCGCGTTGACAATCTTGCGTCGGCCATACTCGGCGGAGCATTGGTTGGCGCGATCGTCGGTTTTTCACAAGCACTCGCGAGCAGTCGGCGCCTGGACAAGTTCACATGGACACTCGCATCCGCTCTGGGCACGGGCGTTGGAGTTGCTCTCGGAACCCTCGTCGTCGGCTACCGAACATCCCTTGCCGATCTCGTTGTGGGTGGCTTGATCACCGGTGCGGTCATCGGACTGACCCAGGTGCTCGCCCTTCCGCGCCAGGCCCGCTTTCGTTGGTTGTGGGCACCGGTCACTGCTGCACTGTGGCCACTTGCCTGGGCTGTGACGACTCTGGCCGGCATCAACGTCGAAGAACAGTTCATCGTCTTCGGCGCAAGCGGCGCATCGGTTTACACACTCCTCGCAGGACTGACCCTGCTCGCCCTTCGCCTTCCCTTACGCAAAAACGGCTGAACCCCCGAAACCGGGGGTTCAGCCGTTCACGATGTCCTGGGAAGACTTGGGCGCATGACCACGCTGATTCAGCCATGACACGCAGGTACGTGTGAGTCCGATGCCATCCGCGAGGGCAGCGGCAGCAAACTCCCGCCCGCAGTCTCCAACGGGCATAAGGACTCCTTTCGGTCTAGGTTCAGCTACGCGGCACGTTCATCGGCATACCGAGGCGCCAGCTGCTCCATCTGTTCCATCACGAGTTTGATTGCTTCAGGCTGCTTGTCCGGCGGATACCCATTGCTCACCAGCAGTCGCTTGATGGATGACCGCAACTTAGCTTTCACGTCGTCGCGTACGGTCCAATCGGTGCGCACGTCGCGACGCATCACGTCGACCAGGTCGCGAGCGATCTGCGCGAGGACCCCCTCGCCCTGCATCTGTACGGCCGACTCGTTCTGGGATACCGCGTCGTAGAAGGCGAGTTCGTCGTGATTTAGCGGGGGAGTGAACCGTCCGCCGCGCGATGCCTCCTCAGCCACTTCTCGCGCCAGCTCCACCAGGGCAGCAATCACTTCGGCGGAGGTGAGCTGCTGGTTGGTGTACTTGTTCATCAGTTCGGTGATGCGCTCCGAGAACGCGCGCTGGCGAATCACGTTGTTCCGGGTAACGGTTGCCGACTCCTGCAGGAGGGCCGCACGCAGGGCTTCAATCGCGAGCTGTGGGTTGCGGGCTTTCTGCGCCTGCTCGGCGAAGGAAGACGTGAGTTCGCCGAGCGAGGGACGCGGCATCCCGGCCGCTTCGTAGATGTCGAAAACCTCTCCAGTAGCCGTTGCGTCGTCGATGAGGGCGGTCAGCAGTCGCTGCACCTCAGCCGGCACCGGTTCGCCACGCGCCTGACGGTCGCGGGCATCGAATTTCGCCATCCACACGCGCACTTCTTCATAGAACGCGATCTCGCCGTGCAGTTCGGCCAGGGTTTGTCTCCCTGAAGCGAGCGCCCACGCCCGCGCCAACTGGCTGGCCGCCCGTCGATACTGAGCGGCCAGCGTTTCACTGCCAAGTTCGGGATCGTTGGCCGGCCCGACTTTGCGAAGATAGTTGGTGGCTCCGCTGGCCGCGTTGATATACGCCTTCGGCCCTCCGGCCTGCCACACGGTCTTCCAGTCATACCCCGCGAGCAACTCACGGATGCGGTCGACCAGCTCCAGCGCCAGCGTGGCCGCCTCGTCGACGTCACGCCCAACCGGCTTCTCGGCTTGGTCGCGCACGGTGTACTCGGCGAGGGCCTTAGTCAGGTTGTCCACCAACGGTGCATACGCCACCAGCAGCCCGTCTTTCTTGCCGCGGAATGTGCGGTTCACCCGGGCCAGCGTCTGCATGAGCAACGCTCCCTTGAGTGGTCGGTCGAGGTAGAGGGTGTGCAGGGGCGGTGCGTCGAACCCGGTGAGCATCATGTCTTTGACGATCACGATCTCGAGTTCGTCTTCGGCATCCCGCAGCCGGTTCTTGATGGTGTCGTTTTGGGAGGCGCGGCGCACATGCTCGACGACCGGCGAGGTGTCGGATGGCGTGCCGGAGTAGACCACTTTGATGCGGCCGGCGCTCAACTCGTCGGAGTGCCACGTCGGTTCGAGAGCGATGATCGCGTCGTACAGGCGGGCGCAGATCTCCCGGGTGGCGCCCACGATGAGTGCCTTCCCCGGGCCTTCGATGAACGGTCGCATCCGTGTGCGGCGTTCGGTCCAGTGCGCGACCAGGTCGGCGGCGAGGGCTTCGATGCGTTCCGGTGCTCCGTAGACGGCGTTGACGACGGCGACGGATGCTTCGAGCCGGGCTCGTTCAGTTTCGTCGAGTCCGATGGTGACTTCGTCGGCGACCGCGTCGATGTCTTCCTGCTGGATGTCGTCGGCCAGCGCGACTTTGATGAGCCTTGGTTCGAAGTAGACGGGCACCGTGGCGCCGTCGTCGACGGCACGCGTGAGGTCGTAGATGTCGATGTATTCGCCGAAGACTTCGCGGGTGTTGCGTTCGTCGAATGAAACCGGGGTGCCGGTGAAGGCGATGAGGGTGGCGTGGGGGAGTGCGTCTCGCAGATGGCGTGCGTAACCGTCGAGGTCGTCGTAGTGGCTTCGGTGTGCCTCATCGACGACGACGATCACGTTGCGGCGGTCGGTGAGCAGCGGATGCTCGGTGCCGGCGGCGCGTTCAGCATCCGTCAGCCCGAACTTCTGCAGCGTGGTGAAGTAGATGCCGCCGGTGGTGCGGCCGGTCAACTCTTCGCGTAGCTGGCTGCGGCTCTTGATCTGCTGCGGTTGTTCGGGCAGCAGCAGGCTGCGGTCGAACGTCTGGAAGAGTTGCCCGTCGAGTTCGGTGCGGTCGGTGATGACGACCACGGTGGGGTTCTTGAGCTTCGGGTGTCGCGAGACGAGGTTGGTGTACAACTCCATCTCCATGGACTTGCCCGACCCTTGCGTGTGCCAGACGACTCCGGCCTTGCCGTTGGAGTTGACCGCCTGCACCGTCTTGCCGACGGCCTTGGAGACGGCGAAGTACTGGTGCGGTTTCGCGATCCGCTTGATGAGACCGTCTGGGCCTTCGTCGAACGCGGTGAAGTTGCGCAGCAGTTGCAGGAACCGTTCCTGGTTGAACACGCCCCCGAGTGCGTCTTCGAGCGGAGTGATGACGTCACCGTTGGCGTCGGTTCGGTTCTGCGCGACTGGTTCGCCGTCGTCGTCGACGTTCCAGGGGGCGTAGTGGTTGAGCGGGGTGAATGGCGTGCCATAGAGGGCGTCGGTGCCGTCGCTGACGAGGGTGAGCACGCTGAACCGGAACGCCATCGGGAACTCGCGTACGTAGGTCTGTAGTTGGGCGTGCGCGGATGCGACCGTAGCGCTGACCGCGCCCGCCCTCTTCAGCTCGATGATGCTGAGCGGCATGCCGTTGACATAGAGGACGAGGTCGAAGCGGCGAAGGTAGTCACCCTGGCGGAGAGTGACCTGGTTGACGGCGAGCCAATCATTCTCGTGTGGCTCGGTGCTGATGACGCGGATGGTGGCGTTGACTTCGCTGCCGTCGGGTTCCAGGTAGGAGAGCCTGTATCCGTCGACGAGGATGTCGTGGATGCGGTGGTTTTCGGCAACGGCATCTTGCGACTTGGGGCTGGCAATCTCGGCGAGCGCCTGCTTGACGTACTGCGCCGGAATCGTCGGGTTGAGCCCCTGCATCGCCTGGAGCAGTCGTGGGCGAATCAGCAGTTCGTCCCAGCTGGCACGCTCGTCGGTGCCCGGTGCGATCTGGTCGCCGGTCTTCGGTAACCAGCCGAGTGGTTCGGCGAGCGTGTCGAGGGCCAGTTGCTCCCATGCGGCTTCACTGAATCCGGTCATACCCGTCACTTCTCCTCGGTGTGCACGGATTTTCGTGCATGCCTGAATGCACGAATATCCGTGCACTGCCGATTGTGGGGATTTCGTACCCGACATTGTGACCAGCCATCATGCGCCGACCTCCGCGGCTAGTTTCTCGGCGCCACGCACTCGAAGCTTGCCAGACATGAGCCGGGGGAGGAGCGCGTCGCGGGTGGCGGCGAGACTCAGGCTCTCACGATCAGCGCTGGCTGCAGCTGCCAACAGCGGGCTTGCCCTGCGGGCGAACCCATGGAGGGTGGCCTCGTCAGGAACGGGCACAGCGAGGGCCTCAACGTCCCCCTTGCTCACGTGTTGTTGCGCAGCGCCTGTTGCATGGCGGAGAAGCTCAGTAGTGCGGTGGCGAACGGCAAAATGAAGCCAATCAGTCAATCCAGCATCGTCTGCCCAAATTCCAACGAGCGACTGATTGCCAGCTGCCTCAATCTCCAACCGCGACACCTGGCCTAGTGTCGCCCCAGTGATGGCAACGACAGTCGCAGACCGAGGCATCAACTTCGCGGCACTTTTTCTCAGAGCATCTTCAGTGATCATCTCAGTTGGCGTCAGGATGCGATCGTCGTTCGCTTTTCCGGAGTTCAGCCAAGCGACGGTGCCATTAGCCCAAAACGCAGGCTCGTCTCGGGATGGCGTGCCGCCCAAGACGACCGTCGCAGTGGAACCTAAAGCCTTTTCATTGGACTGACCAACGGCAAGTGACTGACGAAATAGCTGCGTTGCGAGTGCGAAACTCGACGCTGCAAGCTCGGCGTTAATGTTGATCTTGTCGTCGAGAGCGCCCAGTACCTCCGCGATCGCGATTTGTTCGCTGAGCGGGGGCGTTGGAACTCGAACTCGTTTTAGATCGCTGAGATTCAGGGTGGACTGCACAGTCGTGTTCAGCAGCGAGTTGATCTGGCTCTGACAGGTCGGCGATTCGAAGGCCAACTGCAGCCATTGAGCGGTTACCTTCTCACTGCGCAGCACAGCAACCGCACGCGCGACGTTCCACCCAGCCAAAGAGTAAGGAACCACGGCAGCCTCCCCGACAGTGCCGACAAGCGATAGAACGAGCTCACCTCCGCGCAGAAGAGTACGAGAGTGCCTGGCTGAGATCTCTTGCGCCACGCGCATCGGTGCGCTCGTGTCGATCACGCCATTTCGAATGTCTTTCACCCGAATGATCGGAACGCCGCTCGGGTCATCGGTGCCAGGCTGCACCACGCCATACGACACCTGCCCGTCAACAAGCAGGTCTTCGAGGGGAACGCTTGTCATTGGGCTCACAGCACCCTCCCCAGCTGCTCGCGGACTACCTGGGCCAACCGCTCCGACTCGTCGAACTGCGCATACAGTTCCGTCGTCAAGCGCTCGAGCTTCTGCTCGATGGGCTCGCCGTCGTCCTCGACCTCGGCGGCACCGACGTAGCGGCCGGGAGTGAGCGCGTAGTCCGCGGCCTTGATCTCGGCGAGGGTCGCGGAGTAGCAGAAGCCGGGGATGTTGGCATATTCCGTTGGAGTCTCGACAGGCTCGACCAGGGGGGTCTCAATACGCTCGCTGGCGCTCGCTACTCGACTCGCAGGGGAGGGAGTGCCGCGCCAGGCGTGGTAAGTGTTCGCGATCTGCGCGATGTCTTCGTCAGAGAAGGCACGCTCGGCCCGGTCCACCATGTGGCCGAGGTTACGGGCGTCGATGAACAGCACCTGCCCGGTGCGGTCGATCGTGCCAGTCGGCCCGGCAGCCTTGTCCTTGGCGAAGAACCAGACGCACACCGGAATGCCAGTGGAGCGGAACAACTGCGTCGGCAGTGCCACCATGCACGACACCAGGTCGGCCTCAACGATCTGCGCCCGAATCTGCCCTTCACCGCCAGAGTTCGACGACATCGACCCGTTCGCCATCACCACGCCTGCTTCGCCGGTCGGAGCCAGCTTCGACAGGATGTGCTGAATCCACGCGTAGTTCGCGTTGTTCGCCGGCGGCACGCCGTACCGCCAGCGCGGGTCCGACTCGTTGCGCGCCCAGTCCTTGATGTTGAACGGCGGGTTCGCCATCACGAAGTCCGCCTCGACCTCCGGGTGCAGGTCGCGCGCGAACGTGTCACCCCAGCGCGGCCCCAGGTTGCCGTTCAACCCGTGAATGGCAAGGTTCATCTTCGCCATCCGCCAGGTGCGCTCGTTCAGCTCCTGCCCGTAGACCGAGATGTCGCTGCCTTCGCGGTCGTGGGCCTCCAAGAATTTCTCCGCTTGCACGAACATGCCGCCCGAACCACAGCACGGGTCATACACTCGCCCGCGAGAGGGGCGCAGCACCTCTACCAGCACGCGCACCACACCGGCCGGCGTGTAGAACTCGCCGCCGCGTTTACCCTCAGCCGCCGCGAACTTCTCGAGGAAGTACTCGTACACCTCACCGAGCAGGTCCCGTGCACGGGTCGCACCATTGCCGGTGAACCGCGCCGTGTTGAACATGTCGACGAGTTCACCAAGGCGCCGCTGGTCGACGTTGTCGCGGTTGAAGATCTTCGGCAGGGTGGCCGCCAGGGACGGGTTGTCCACCATCAGGGCATCCATCGCCTCATCGATCAGCTGGCCCACCTGCTTCGGAGCCGCACCTTCGATCACCGGCAGCCCCTTCGCGTGCTCGGCCAAGTGCGCCCAGCGGGCGGCCGCCGACACCCAGAACACGCCGGCACCGGTGTACTCGTCGGGGTCGTCGACGAACTGTGCGATCTGCTCGTCGTCCATGCCGCTGGCCGAAAGCTCAGCGCTGATTCGTTCCCTTCGCTCCTCGAAAGCGTCCGACACGTACTTGAGGAACACCAGCCCGAGGATGACGTCCTTGTACTGCGAAGCGTCCATCGACCCGCGGAGCTTGTCGGCAGCCTTCCACAGTGTGTCCTTCAGCTCCTTCATCGTCGACGGCGCAGCATCCGCCTTGACCTTCGTTCGTGCGGCCATCAATCGGTTCCTTTCGTGAGCGAAACGGCGCCGCTGGTAACGGCATCGGTGACGAGATGTTCAAGTTCGGTGAGCTGCGCGACCCGTTGCTCGGCGTCGGCACGGGCAGTACGGATACTCGCCAAGGCGAGCTGGAGCGGCTCCCGCTGCTGCTGTCGCACCCGGCGTAAAATCCATCGACGCCACTCGCGGCTACGCGCCGTCCGGATGTCCGCTGCCAGCAGCTCGGGGAGCACACCGGCACTATCGGCACGATCGATCCGCAGCACACGGGCAGGGTAGGCAACGACGGCAGACCCCTCGTCGTCAACCAGAGCGCGGGGAACCGGTCCGGAGCTGAAGACAACGTCACCCGGCTCGGTGAGACGGGCATTCGGATGCAGTTCAGCAAACCGCAGCCGGTCGACGGTTCGACCACCGACCGCTGCCCCTGCAAGTTCCGCATCGCCGATCACCGAGAAACCTGCGCCTGTGCTCAGTTCCCCCGGGTCGATACGGGTACCTGGGACGTAACGAAGGCGACCCTCCGACAGCAGCGCACCAATCGACGCGGATGCCATGGGCGGCGCCGAATCCGGATGCACCGACCCGGCATCCAGCGGAGTGCCCTCAGCCAGCGCCGCAATAAGTGCGTCAACTCGCGTAGCCAAGCCATGCGCATCCGCCTGCCTTGCTGACACGACGGCGTTCAACGCCCCCGCCTCACCGAGAATTGAGCCTGAGCGGGCGAGCAAACCACTCGTGAGGGTGAACCTGGCGAAGCGGAACGCATGTGCTCGGACGGCGCTGCGGTCGCCCATGGCTGCGATCACATCACTCACCAGGTCGTGCTGCACATCCGGTGTCAGGTTCGCTTCGGTCAGGTCTGCGAGCATCGTCCAGCGCTCAGCGAGGGCGATCTGCCGGTGCGACGGACCGAGCACCCACAAGGCAAGAGACTGCCTGGGATTCGCCGTTACCAGGCCCCGAGGCAGGCGAACTATCGCACGAACGCGACCGGTGCGGATGACGTCGCTGCGAAGCGTTGATGCGGAATCGGAAAGCCCGCCATCGCAGAGCACCGAGGCAGGAGCAAGCACAAGCGCACGCTGCTGGTCATCCATCTGCAACGCGAGGTTGTCGATCGTGGCGAGCACCTCGTCGTCGTTCGAGCTGCCTTCCGCCGGCAGCTGAACGATGTACACCACCGGGCCATGCTCGTCGGGTTCGTCGCTTTGCACAGAAAGTCCCGCGCGGGCGATTCCATGGGCGAGAAGACGCCGACGCAACAGGCGCGCTGTGCTGCCACCGGCATCCGTTGGTCCTGTATCGGATGTCAGCATCGTCACGTCGAGGTGTTCGGGCGCCTCACCGGCAATGCCCACCACAAGGTCAGCACCGGCTCCCGTCGGGTCAGCAAATACGGGGGAGTCGGGGTCAGCGGCAGGGTTGGTGCGGGCGAGCTCCAACGCCGCCGACTGCACCAGAGCGGATGCCGCAGGCGCGAGAGCCGAACGGGTGAGCTCGCGGCGCCCGTCACGGAACCGCTCGGCCATCACGGATTCGAATGCTGCAGCCGGGCCGTAGGCACCATCGACGAGCACGTCGACGAAACGGGCGAAAGGCTCGAGATCGTCCTGCGCCTCCAGCTCACTGAGCAGGAAGGAGTCGTCCGGATCCACCCGTTCCGCCAAGTCGAGAAGCGCTGCCCGGTCGAGACTTCCGAGCACACCGTCGTTGGCGCTGCGTAACGCGATCAGCGACGTCGTGGTGTCGAAGGCACGCGTGTCGCCGGGAGTCGCCGTGTCGAGACGCGCGAACACCGCGGCATCCGCCACCGGATCAGGGTTGTTACCCCGGCCGGTCGCAACCAGCCAGTCGGCGATCGCCAGGGCATCGAATCGCTCCTGACCCAGGTCAGTGGCGATGGGGGCCGGGAAAGGGGCATCGGATGCTGCGGAGCGAGTGCGCCACATTGATACCACCGGGCGTTGGACCCGGGCAAGCCGGGCAATTCCGGATAGCGAGATGCGCAGGTGCGGGCTCGTGGGGGTGGAACTCTGCGTCGTGGCATTCGTGGCCATGCGTCGCTCCTCCCGTATCGATGCTGCTTCCGTGAGCCGAGAGTATCGCGGATCCGTCCTTTCTAGTTCGCTTTCGCGATAACACCCCTTATCAATGCATTCTGTGACTCGACCGGAGTTTGCTGTGACTCTCGTTTCGAGACCACGAACAGCACTCAACATCGTGACCTATTCACCACTGATCAAAGGAGTTCCAGATGTCGGACACCGACGCGTCACATGCGGCAGCAGTGCCCGAATCCACCGATCCAGTGGCGCCTGACGCGAGCGTTCCACAGAGCACTCGTCATCTCGCATTCGGCGCCGCAGGCATGGGAATCGGGCTCGTGGTGGGCCTGGTCTTGGGGTTTGTCGTTTTACCTATCGCCGGCTCGCTGTCCGAAGAGCTGGCCCCGAGTCGTATCCCAGGGGCATTGGAATCGTGTGATGTCGAGAGCGACCCGTGGATCACCGCAGGCGACAACGGAAACAGTCTCTCCTTGCAGAGTTCCGGAGACGAAGCGGCGGGGGCGGACGTCGGCGACATTGTCTGCGTGCTGGACGAACTCGATATTCCGGACAGTGTCCTCACGCGGATGTCCAGCACCCGCGCGTTGGACGGACGGCAGGCCGGCGAATGGGACGAATTCTCCGCCTCTTGGGGCTACCACCCCGACAACGGCCTCGATGTGGTCATCGAAACCGTGCAGAAGTAACCACCGCACTCGAAAGGAAAAACATCATGACTGACCAAACCCTCAACAACAGCGCGCAGCCCCTACCGGCACCACCGGCATCCGCGCCTGTCACAGGCGAATCCAGCAAGACATTCATTCTCACCTGGCTGTTCGCCTGGTTCCTCGGCGGCATTGGAGTCGACCGTTTCTACCTGGGCAAGGTCGGCACCGGGTTGCTCAAGTTGTTCACTTTCGGAGGTTTCGGGGTGTGGTGGCTAATCGACCTCATCCTGGTGTTGGCCGGAGCGCAGCGCGACAAGGCTGGCCTGCGTCTGGCCGGATATGACCAGCACAAGAAGGTTGCGCTGATCGTCACGGCAATCGCCGTCGCCCTGGGGATGATCATCGGAACGTTCAACAACGCGAACGCGACGCGCGATGACACCTCCATTGACACGGTCGGGGCGGTCGAACAGCCCTCAGAAGTCGAGCCCGCAGTCGAGGAGCCGGCTGCGGAGGTGGAGACCGTTCAGGGCTGGGCAGACCGCACCTACGGATCATTCGTTGCCGAAACTCACACCGGAGCTGGGGACGATCTCATTACCCTGCCCGTCGGGGTGACCGCTGGAATCGTAACCGCGACCCATGATGGGACGTCGAATTTCTCGCTTTCCGTGCTTGACGCTACCAACCAGCCCACCGGCGACTTGCTCGTCAACACCATCGGCAACTACACCGGTACGACCGTCTACGGCTTCACGTCGTTCGGGGAAGGCACCACGGTGCAGGTCAGTGCCGACGGGAACTGGTCAGTGACACTGGCGCCCGTCTCGAGTGCTCCGGTAGTCGCGGCAACCGGAGTCGGCGATGCGGTGTTCCTGTATGACGGCTCCACCGGCAAGCTGACCGCAACGCACGACGGTTCGCGCAACTTTGTGGTGAGCGAGCAGACCGATGACGCCTTCCACTTCGGACTGCTCATCAATGAGATCGGCGCGTACTCGGGCACGGTCCCGCTGGCTGGTGGGCCGTCTGTCATCTCGGTGAATGCGGATGGCGGGTGGACGCTGGCGGTCGAGTAGTCCGAGCACAAGACTGGCGCGCCGGGCGGGGGCCGGCGTGCCAGTTGGCTTCACCCACGCGACGGCCGGGTAGGCCATTATGAACCCAGGGAATCACAATTGAAGGGGAACCTCGATGAGCAGTTACATCGATCCAATCGTCGTCGGCGCAACCCCGATGAGTCCGTACGAGCAACAGGTATGGGACACGCTGAGCAAGCACTGGCAGAGCCGCAGCAACCGTCGCGGTCTGCCGAACTGGGCCAGCACCGCAATGGAGCGCACCGGCGAGTTCGGGAGAAACGCCGCCAACCGGATGACCGACGCGGTGCCAGAGACCATCAAGAAGCCGGTGCGTCGAGCAGGGGGTGCGATCGCCGACAAGGTCGCACGACCCGCAGTTGATGCTGCAGAGGGGCTTCTCAACCTCGTGAACGACTGGGCCCTCGACCTCAACGATCCGAAGAACGTGGAGAAGCTCGCCAGAAAGCGCGGGCTCGAACTCAACAGTTTCACCGAACTGCGTCTGCAGGACCTCAAGGTCTGTGACCGGTTACTGACCCGCAATACACTCAAGTGGCGCACTGCTGGCGCGTTCGAAGGTGGCGGCATGGGCATGCTGGCGTTGGTCCCCGTCGCCGGGATTCCGGTCGCGATCACAGCCGACATCCTCGTCATTCAAGTGCTGAGCACCGCAATCGCATCTCGCATCGCATACTCCTATGGCTACGACGCCAAGGACCCAGATGAGCAGGCCTTCATACAACGTCTGGTGCGCCGGTCTTTCATAGCGCAGGCTGCCAAAGCCAAACCGTTGCGTGAGGCAGCACAGGCGGCCCGTGCGATCAAGGGACGCGTGAGGTGGTCAGCCAAGCTTCGCGCAGACCACCGCCTCGTGGTTGCCCTTGAAAAACTGATGCAGCAACTAGGTCCGGTCGGTGCCAAGGTTCCGGTCCAAAGTGTTGCCAAGGTCGTGCCGTTTGTGGGGGTCCTCATCGGCGCAGGCATGAACGCAGCCATCCTCGGCAACGTGGCCAAGGACGCTAAGCGGTACTGCCAGACCCGGTTCCTCTGCGACAAGTATGGGCTGCCGCTTCCCATAGCACTGGTGACTGATCCGGACCCAGAGGTCGACGCCACGTAAGGCCGCAGGCGGCGACGCCTCACCCGATGTAATTGGAGCCATCACGATCCCATCCCTACAGCAAGACGAGAAGCGCGCAGATCACGTTCCGGTGATCAGCAGTTAAAGGCGTTGGTAGAGATGCGCACGGGAAGCAATCTGATCAGCGACTACAAGATGACGCTCAGCGGCACGCGGGAGCCTTGAACTGGCGCAGCTGATCGTCGCGGGCAGGCGCCGCGTCGTCAGACGACGAGGAAGTCGAGCAGTCGCTGGGGATCTTCGCGCACGTCGGCGGCCGGCGAGTCGAGCACGATCGCGCCCTTCTCCATGGCCAGGACGCGTGTGGCGAATTCCACGAGCGGCTGCGGCGATTGGTCCACCAGGACGATGACGACTCCGGCGCCGGCGATTTCGCGGAACGCCGCCAGCACGTCGCGAACGAGCGAGGGCTGCAGGCCTTGTGAGAACTCGTCGACGAGGATCGCCTTCTCGCCCGCCAGGATCGCGCGCGCGAGTCCGACCTGCTGCTTCTGCCCTCCCGAAAGGTCACCGGCGTTGACGTTCATGCGCTCCCGGATCACGGGAAACAGTGCGGTGACATCCACCGGCGGCTCGTAGCCGCGACGGCGCGCCAGGGCGAGGTTCTCCGCGACCGTCAGGCGCGGGAAAACGCCCCTATCGTCGGGCAGGAGTGACAGGCCGGCGCGCGCCGCGAGATCGGCGCGGCCCGAGCGAAGCGGCATTCCGTCCAGGACCACTTCCCCGTCGATCGCGGGCAGGTGGCCGGCCAACGTGCGCATCACCGTGGTCTTGCCCATGCCGTTGCGGCCCAGGAACGCGATCACTTCCCCGGCGACGATGGTCAGGTCCAGGCGCGGGACGACGGGGACTCCGTCGTAACCGGCCGCGAGCGCATTCACCTCGATCACGTCACAACTCCCAAGTAGGCATCCTTCACATCGTCTCGCGCGGCGATCTCCTCCATCGTCCCCTCCGCGAGGAAGCGTCCGTTCGCGAGCACCACGACGCGGTCCGCGAGTTCGCGGACGATGTCCATGTCATGCTCGATGATCACCAGCGTCGCACCGGTCTCGGTCGCGACGCTGCGCAGGAGCCGCGCCAGTGCGACGGACTCCTCGTGCGACAGACCGGCGGCGGGCTCGTCCAGGATGACGACCTCCGGCCCCCACGTGAGCACCATCGCGAGCTCAAGCGACCGACGATCCGCCAGCGGCAGCTCGGCGGCTGAACGTGCGTCGTCCCGTTCGAATCGGGCGAGTGCTTCGGGAACCTCTCGCGGCTGGAGTGCTTCGCTGCGTGCGAGGCGGAGGTTGTCGGCCGGGGAGAGCTCTGTGAAGACGCTCGGGATCTGGAACACCTTGCCCATGCCCGCGAGGGCGCGACGGTGGATGCGCCACCGGCTCGCGTCGGCGTCGAAGATCGCCACCGTGCCGGTGGTAGGGGCCACGTCTCCGGCGACGATGTTCAGCAGCGTCGTCTTGCCGGCGCCGTTCGGCCCGATGAGGCAGAGAACCTCCCCTGTTGGGACCATGAGGTCGACGCCCAGGAGCACCTTCGTCGCGCCGAAGGACATGCGGATGTCGCGGGCCTGCACGGCGAACTCCGTCTTCGTGGGCAGCGTCCGCCGGGGGATCGGGCTGGATAGCCGCGCGTCCTGCCTTGCCGCACGGTAGGCGGGGATGCGGATGACGCGACGCACGAGCCCGACGAGGCCTCCCGGGGCGAAGCGCACGACGATGAGGAAGATCACGCCGAGCACGAGCAGGTACCACGAGCCGATCGCCTCGCCGAGGTACTGCTGGCCCATCGTGACGATCACAGCTCCGGCGAAGGCGCCGATGAGCGTGCCGCGGCCACCGACGGCCAGCCACACGAGCACCTGCGTGGAGAGCATGATGCCGCCGGCCGATGGCGACACGAGGCCCATGACCGGAGCTGCGATCGCGCCCGCCGCGGCGGCCACGGCCGCGCTGATGACCAGCGCCGACAGCCGCGTGCCACGGACGTCGATGCCCAGATGGGCGGCCCGGTCTGGATTGAGATTGACGGCGAGGGCTCGGCGACCGAGGCGCCCGCGGAGCACGAAGAGCCAGACCACGGCGACGATCAACAGCACCAGGGCGGCCGTGGTGTAGTAGTCGGGGATGAGCCCGCGGGAGCGCACGACGATGCCGTTGCTCCCGTTGGTCACATCCGACCAGGTGCGCGCGAGCTGCTCGAACAGCAGCGTCAGCGCGAGGGTGAGGATCGCCATCGTGGAGGGCAGTGCGCGGCGTCCGAGTCCCGCCAGTCCGATGACGACCGCCACGCCGGCTGCGACGAGGATGCCGCCCACCGCGCCGACGACGCCGGGCAGGTCCTGTCGTTCAGCGATGGCCCAACCGTAGGCCCCGAGTCCGAAGAACGCGGCGTGGCCGATGCTCACTATCCCCGTGCGCCCCCATGCGATGTCCAGCCCGAAGGCGAACAGGCCGTAGACCAGCGCGAGCGTCAGCAGGGCGAGCGGGTACGGCGGCAGGACGAACGGGGCGAGCCCGACCAGTCCCACGGCTGCGGCGAACCCGAGGGCTCGCCGCAGCCGCAGGCGCGGTTCGACGGAGTGCATCACGAGCAGGTGCGCGCCGTCGTGTCGTCGATCGGGTCAAGCACCTCGACGGTCGAGTAGACGCCGCCCTCGTCGATCCGCACGAGAACCATGTCGCTGTTGACGTAGTGGTTGTCCTCACGGAAGCCCAGGTCGCCCAAGAGCCCATCCAGACGGATGGTCGACATCTGCTCGCTGATCGCGTCGGCGTCGTAGCCGCCGGCCGCGTTGACGGCCGCGGCGATGAAGCGCACGGCTTCGTACGCGGTCGCGGCGATCGCAGAGATCGAGCCGTTGTCGCCGTGCTCTTCACGGTAGGCCGCGACGAACGCCTCGTTGTCGGCGCCCGGCGTCTGGTCGGAGTACTGCAGCGCCGTCGTCCGTCCCTCCAGGATCGGGCCGAGAGCACCGTAGAACTCCTGCTGCGACGTGGTGCCGGTGACACCGCGGTCGGTGAGCAGGCCGAACTGATCGGCCTGGCTCATGAACGATACGGCGTCGCCGCCGACGACGGCCGTCAGGATCCAGTCGGGGTCGGCGTTCACGAGCTTGCCGATCACCGGCTGCCAGTCGGCCGTTCCCAGCGGGCTGTACTCCTCCGCGACGACCTCGCCGCCATTCTCGGCGATGAACTCGCTCGCCACCGCGTGGTACGTGTGCGGGAAAATGTAGTCGTTCCCGACCAGTCCGACGCGCGGACCGTACTGCTCGATCATGTGCGGGATCAGGTCTTCGACCATCATGCGCTCGCTTGCGCCGAACGGCCAGAAGTGAGGGCTGCAGAATTCGACCGTGCCGTTGACGACGGTCGAGAACGGCACATCCGCCTCGGCCGCGACCGATCCCGCAGCGACGGAGGTGTCACCGGCGATCGTTCCCAGCACATAGTCCACGTCGTTCTGGCGGATGAGCTGCTGTGTCACCTGCGTCGAGGTCGCGGCGTCCGACTTGTCGTCTACGACGACGAGCTCGATCGGGTGTCCGAGCACGCCGCCATCGGCGTTCACGGCCTCGACGGCGAGCTTGGCGCCCATGACGAGCGAGTTGCCCTCGAGCGAGGCGACACCGGTTGTGGGGGCGACGAGGCCGAGGCGGAAGGCGCGGTCCTCCGCACCGTCATTGCCGTCGTCGGTGCCGAAGGAACCCCCGCCGCACGCGGTGAGAGCGAGCGTGACGGCGGCCAGCGCCGCGATTCCGGCGGTTGCGCGGCGCCCGGTCAGGCGACGCGCCGTTGAAGCGTTTTCCATAGTGTGAACCTCCAGTTGGGGCCTTGCGGCTGTAAGGCGATCAAGACGATGAGAACGATGAAGAAGACGACGCCGGCGACGGTCTCGGGAAGCACCGTGCGCAGCCCGATGTCCAGCACCGCGACGACGAAGGCGCCGAAGATCGGCCCGCCAATGCTGCCGGGACGCCCGAGCAGCACGGCGAAGAACGTGGGCGCCAGCAGCGACACACCGACTTGCGGGGTGATGCCGAGCATGGGGCTCTGCAGGGCGCCGGCGAGCACCGCCAGCGCGGTGCCGACGGCGAAGGTGCCCGTGACCATGACGCCGGTCGGGATGCCGAACCCGGCGGCCATCGCACGGTTGTCGATCGATGCGCGCAGCCGCAGTCCGAGGCTCGTCCGGTACATCACGAGCACGAGGCCGGAGACGATGAGGAGCGAGATGGCCGCGCTGACCAGGCGGAAGATCGGGTAGTCGACCCCGAGGACCTCCACGGTGCCGGTGATGGGCGCGGGGACGGACGCCGGTGTAGGTCCGAAGATCGCCTCAGCGGTCTGGCGCAGGACGATGCCGGAGCCCCACATCGCCAGGAGGGTGGCGAGCATGCCGTGCTGGTACAGGCGGCTGAGCAGTCCTCGCTCGATGAGCGTGCCCAGGACGAGACCCCCGATGAAGGCGAGAAGCAGCCGCAGCGGGAAGGCCACCGGAGTCAGCACGACCATGAGGTAGGCGCCGACCATGGCCATGTCGCCGTGGGCGACGTTCACCACGTTGAGCTGACCGAAGATCAGCCCGAGGCCCCACGCGAGCAGGGCGTAGAAACCGAAGGCGGTGAACACCGACAGCGCGAAGAGGACGAAGGGCTCCATCAGCTCACCACGCGAGGGCGGGGACGGGAAGGCGCTCCTGCAGGGCGAGGGCGATGGCGAGGGTCTCGGCGTCGGCTTCGCCCGGCCCGATGACCGACACGCCCACCGGCAGACCGGTGCGGCTGCCGATTCCTGCGGGGAGCGCGGCGACGGGGAAACCGGTGACGTTCCAGGTCGCGGTGAAGGCGGTGAGCGGATCGGTACCGCCCATCGGGCGGCCCGCGTCGTACCCGTGTCCGCGCAGGGGCGCGGTCGATGCCGCGGTTGGTTCGATGAGGACGGCAATGTCGTTATCGGCGAACCAGCGATGCCACACGGCCGTGACGCCTGCACGGCGCTGCTGGGCGGCGAGGTAGACGTCAACGGTCATGGGCGCCAGTTCGTGGGCGAGAAACTCGCGCACGCTCGGCCGGTACTCGCTCGCGCGGTTCGCGTACTGCGCGTGATAGGTGCGCGCCTCGGCGAGGAAGATCGTGTCGTAGTCGGCTTTGGACAGGTCCGCCGGCGCTGGGACGGTGACGACGGTCGCGCCCAGCTCCCACAGAGCCGCGACCGCCCGCTCCAGACCGTCCCGGACATCCGGTTCGACGTCGACTAGGTCGGGCCGGTTTGTCACGGCCACCCGGATTCCGCGCAGGTCCGCCGCCCGCGGTGCCACGATGCCGGGACGCGCACCGACACCGAACGGGTCGCGGGAGCGCGGCGCGGCGCTGAGGACCTCGAGCGCGACGGCGCAGTCGTCGATCGTGCGGGCGATCGGGCCGGCGTGATCGAGCGTCGTGGACAGCGGGATCACGCCGTCGGTGGGCACACGACCGAAGGTCGCCTTGAAGGAGGAAACGCCGACGAGGGCCGCCGGGATGCGGAGGGACCCCGCCGTGTCGGTGCCGAGTGCCAAGGGCACCATGCCGGCGGCGACGGCGGCGGCGGAGCCTCCACTGGATCCCCCGGGGCTGTGAGCGAGGTTCCACGGGTTGCCGACCTGGTCGGTGGTGCCGCCGGCGGCGAACTCGTGCGTGTGAGTGTGCCCCACGTACACGGCACCGGCGTCGGAGAGGGCCGCCCACGTGGCGCTGTCCTCGCCCGCCGTCTCCGTCGCGCGGAGGCGGCTCGAAGCGGTGAGCGGCTTACCTGCGACGGCGAACAGATCCTTGAGTCCGACGGGGATGCCCGCCAACAGGGAGGGGTCACCCTGCGCGATGCGCCGATCCGCGGCATCCGCGGCAGCCATCGCGGCGTCGCGGTCGAGACGCACCCACGCGTTGACAGCGTCCGGGGCTCCGTCGAAGTCGGGCTCTCCGCCGTTTCGCGCGTCGATCCTGTCGAAGGCGAGCGCAGTCAGGTCGCGCGAGCTGAGGCTGCCGTCGCGCAGCTGTTCTGCCAGGCGGCGGATTCCTGAATCCAGCGGGTGAGCACCATTGTTCGACACATCATCATCTTGAGAGCACGGGGCGATCCGTGCGCGGGAAGTGAGAGAACTACCCCGGATCTGTCGCAGATGGCTGAATCAGCGCGGGTGATGCACGGTGCGCAGCAGTCGCTCGATGTCGATCTGCGGCGCCACGAAGCCCCCGACGATCGTGGCCAGCATGGGAGTGCGACGCTCTTTGTTGCGGATGGAGCCGACGAGCTCGACCGCGTCCCGGGGGTCGGCCCATCGGCGCACGGACCCCGACGCCCGAGCGGCGTTCCAGAGTTCGTCGAAGCGCGCGTCGAAGACCTCGCGCACTGGCGCGATCGCCGTGGGGGTCGTGCCTACCTTCAGCCCGGCGGCCTGGATGAACTGCGCGTCGTCGCTGACGAGTCGCGAGAATCGGTCGAGCACGAGGGCGATGTCGAAGACCGCCGGGCGAGAAGTGCGCGAACCTCGCGCCCACTCGCTCATGCGCTCCCAGCGATCCACGGAGATGCCGTCGACGAGCGCCTGCTTGCTCGGGAAGTGACGATAGAGCGTCGCCGAGCTCACGCCCGCGCGATCGGCGATGTCGCGCGCGCTGGTCTCATCGGTTCCGACCTGCGCGATGAGGACGCATGCGGCATCCAGCAACAACCTGCGATTCTGTTTGGCGTCGCTGCGAAGCATCGGCTGACTCCCTTGACGAGTGGGTCAGTCACCATATCACCGTCTCGTCGAGGCAGAGTTTGCACGCCCCGCCCTAGCCCGCATTCTCTGGCTCCGCGCGTTCAGAATCGACGCATCACACCCGCAGGCTCATCAGTAGTGATCGCGCGCTTGCACGACGGTGACAAATTGTTCGTCGGCAGATCGCCGCAATGGTGCCGATGCCACTGAACGGGTTCTTCGAGCCACGGGGAGTCGCAACACTCAATATTTTCGCTCGATATCTGTAGCTCAGATGCATCGAACACCAGTGCTCGAAAGATGAAGGCGTCTTCCCCACTCCGGGGGCCGATCGGTCGCCTCCATGTCATCCACGGGAGGAAAAGCGAACCGCTTGGCGCATCCAGCTAAAAAGGGATGATTCGCTGGACCGGGCCCCCCGCGGGCGGCGAGGGACGGCGACATATGTGCTGTTATAGGAAAACAGGCCGGTCGCCTGAGGCAGTTCAGCTCGCTCCATTGCCGGCTGTGCCCTTATTAGGACGATACGCACCCCGGTAGTTGCGATCCTGGAACTTCAGCCATTTCTTTCCGACCTGGTGCGACGTCAGATGCCACGACCCGCACCCCGGGCATGGGTAGACGGCCAGTGTTCCCGGGAATCCGGGTTGCTCCGAGATCGCACGCGCGGCGCGGAGCGCCTCGATGCGGAATGAGTAGGTGACTTTCTGGCACATGCAGACTCCTTGATGGCGCTACAAATAGCGCCGAATAAAGTGACTGCACTGCGTCGAATCGGTTCACAACAAGATATCGGACCGGCGAGTAGCAGGGCATTGCGATGAAGGCTTTCGTTACACCTTCGACGTCACCGCGGGTTCTGCGGCGAGCCATATTTGGTCTAACGCCAGAGACCTTCTTGAGCCGAGGCGCAAATTAGTAGCCGATCTCTGGACACGACAGCATAGAGTCCACGAGTCTGCTCGCTGCCACTGCTTCATTGATGAACGCTGTCGGCACCATCTGGCAGATGGTGGCCGCTGCAAGGGCTTCCGTGGACGCCATGAGCGGGCTTCTTGCTGACTACAGCGAATTAGCGCGACTAGAAAGCAAGTCAGTTCTGGCCGAAGTGCCCTGGTGGAATCGAGTCGAACGTCGTCGTCGGCTGAAAACTATGAAGAGGGACCTGCCCCAAGTCCTCAGTGCGTCGGAACTCCAACTCTCAAATGCGTACGACCGTGCGGCATCCGGCTGGGCACTGTTGTCTGTGGGTGCCCTGACTGCCGCATGCGTCGCATCACACTCGCTCTTTACGGCCCAGTAGGCAGCACTTGGTGGCTGAACGCCCACAAGTCGCGACGGTTCGCAAACCACGCTGACTAATGCAGCACAGGCCCCCGTGCTTCGTACCTGCCGGAGATCGGGAGTCTGCCGTCTAGAGCGGTTGCTTCGTCTCCTCGGGCATTGAAAGAATGCCTGGATGTCGTGGCATCAGCCGTTTCCGTTGCAAGTGCCAGGCGATCATGCCCGCCAGTCCTCCCAATAGCAGCAGAGGCCCCACGACCGGGATCTGTGCGAGTGCCAGCAAAAGTATGATTCCGATTACCCAAAGCACCAAATGCAACCCGGTGGGGGCAGGCGGTGGCGGGAGCTCGCGTTCGTCCACATAGCTTGAAGGGGCCGCGGCTCTGGTGGGCGACAGTCGAGGTAGCCGATCCGAGGACGCCGGCCACGAGTCGGCAACCAATTCCGCCTTCGTCACATCCAGCACCACTTCCGCGGCGAGGCGCGACCCTGTGATCTGAGCCCACGCTGCAGCGGTAGCCCCACGAGATTCAGCCTCCGTCACGAGCGGGCGAAGTCCCTCCGAGGTGACTGGACTGAGTTGGCCGATGCGTTTTCCATCGAGACGCACCTCCATCACTGCGACATTGCTGCGAGCCCGTGGGACCTCGACCGGATGTAGCGTCACGACCACGTCGTGATCCGCCTCGGAGCTAACGTATTGCCTCAGGACATCAAGGTGATCCTGCTCACCGGTTACCTGAATCCGCCTCCCGCGCGGAATCACGTAATGCGACTCGGGCGGAGGTTCATTCTTGGGGAGTATCCGGTGAGGTGCGGGAAGAGCGAGCCGGATTGCACTCTTGAGCTCGTCGCGTGAACGACGTGTCGACCACCGAGTCACCGCCCAGATCCGAACATTAACTTCGGGAACTATCCCGCATCGAGTGAACAGAGATAGCGGAGCGAAATACTCGCGTGCCGCGTCCCGATCGAGGTAGCCGACGATGAGGCCATCGACTCGCACCGAGACAGCCTTGGCGTCGTGGGGGTTGTCTGGCTCTGGTACAAGCTCAGCTACACCCTCCCAGACGATTTCTTGATCGCGCGCTGGGCGCCCGCCGATCACCGTAGAAATTTGCACCTCGCGGAAGTTCTCCCCAACGACGTCAAATCTCGCTTCCCCTCGAGCCGAGATGTTGAACCTCGGAGCGCCCGGCAGATATGCGGCGGCAGGGCGGCTGACCTGCCAGTAGGCGGGTGCCCACTCCTTGCCGCTCCACCAGCGAACCCAATGTGCATTCTCTGGCGCCGGATGCCATCCAGCCTTAACAGTGCCCATCTCAGATCCCCCCAGTAATTTGTCGCCTTATCCGACACATTCTGTCGCTTGCCACGCAAAGTGTCTATTGCTCAAATACGGGGAGGCTGTCGACGAACTGCTCAGCCAGCGATACTCAACCGCAACAGGGACTACCAACCCCAAGACGTAGAAAACCCCCGAACCTGAGGGTTCGGGGGTTTTCTATGTCCTAAGACATCACAGCGTGGGAGGTTCGGACAATCCATTTAGCCCCGTGTCTGCAGGGTAGTTCGGTGACCACGTCAATGGCGTTCCACGAATTAACTCCTAGGATTCCACGAGCGCGACGGCCCGGGCTGCTTCGGGCCCCATCCTGTGTCCGCCGAGAGACGTGCCTGCGCCCGCCGCGCTAGGTATTTCGCCCGAGCCTTCACCTTGGGCATGATGCCTTCGCTGCGGGTCAGAACGCGTCGCCGCTCGCGGTTCATGTACGCGCGCACGGCTTCGTGCACCCGCTCATCGAGGGCCTCGATCAGGACTGTGTCACCAGTGATCTGCACACCCATCGCATTCTCAACACCGAACGCAGGAGAAAGGTGTTCAAGGACCTGCACAAGGGCTTCATCGTCGGTCACGAATACTGCAGGCACTTCCGCGTATTTTCGAAACGCCGGAAGGGAGAACATTGCTGGGAGCCGCGAGTACATCAGGTCCCAGGTTGCACCCCAGACGCTGTCGCAAATATCAGCGGATGCGTCTATTTTCAGGAACCGCCGCACGCGACCTGAAAGGTCCCCGGTTCCCGCGAGAAGGCAGAAGCCAATCCATGCTTCTCTGCTAGCTGACACCTTGAGCTCGTGCTCCAACCAGAATCGGTAGCGATCGAATCGCTCCTCTGGCGTTCTCAGGTCCTCTCTATGGATCACCACGGCCTGAAGCAAGGCCGCATATGAGACCATGAACCACGATCTGAGCCAGGAAGTCCAGTCATCGACGGGCAAAACCTCCGACTCAATGACCAAGCCGCCGGTCTCACCGCCATCGAGCAAGTGGAGTAGGTAGCCGCGACCTTCGGTCAGGTAAAACGACGCGGTATCTGCGCGTGCGTTGTACCGCTCCGCGTCAGCGGTACTTCCCAACCGCCGAATCTCTGGCTCCGCGGCGCTGAACGCGCTGATTACCTGAGCGCCGTCCGGGATAGCGATTGCGAGCTTTCGCAACCGTGTCATCTCGACGGCACCCAGGTTCTGGGAGACGCCATCCGTCTGGCGCTTATGTACGCTTGCGATTCGCGCGCTGATGTTCCAATCGAGTAGCACCGATCGCGCGTTGCTAAGCCCACCAGGAGGCAACTGCAAAAACTCTTTGCGCAACCGTCAACACCTCCAGTGGTTCAGCACGTCTACCCGAACGTTCAGGCTCCGGCCCTTTCGGCGTACCGCAGTTCATCTCGAAACACGATGTTGCTCCTAAGGCATACGGAAGTAGGAGTGATCGCCGCCGTAAGGGATCAATTTGCTCCGCATCTTGTTCTTCGGATGCTCCCACCAGGTCATTTGAAACACCCCGGGCTGGGGCACGTCGAGCCAGTTGAACGAGGTGCGCTTCGTCTCATCCGTTTCCAGCGAACCGAGTTCGTGCTCGCCCGCCTTCGCGTACCCCGAAATGCTTACCCGAACGTCATATGCGGTCCCGTTGGCCCTGTTGGTCACCGCAAATTCGAGAACTTGATAGTCGTAAGGGTCGCCGTCCGGATCTAGATCCTCGTGAACGTCAAAGTCAACATTCGACTCTGTCTCTAGCCGCGGCCGGGGAGTAGCTCGCTCCGATCGTATGTAGACGATCACGCTCAGTACGATCGCGGCCGTAGAAAGCCCGGATGGGATCGACGCGATCGGAGTGCTTATAAAGTCCCACAAGTCGGCAAGTAATTTCGTGAGCCACTCCATGAAGCAGAACTGTAGTGCACGCGTGCAGCAACCAGTCCCTCTCGATCTGACGGGGAGCGGCGTTATCGTTTACGGCGGGTCACCTCAGCTCTCCCGTCTCTTGGGTTCCAGTAAGCGCTAAATTGGACGGGGGCGTCCATCGACTCGCCCCGGCGACCCCCAGGGGAAGTCGATTCCGGCAAAGGTTCCCTCAGCCGTCCATTGCACTCACAACAGCACCTCCCGGAAGCCCGGGTCATTGGCGCGTCCGAAATCACTCGGGCGCGCCTTCTTTCGTTAACAAACGCCTTCCGTGTCAATTCGAGCGCCTGCCTGACTGGCCGAACAGCGATCCCGCAATGCACGACAGCGCGAAAAAGGGCCGGCAACCAGATAAATCCGGTTGCCGGCCCAATTGTCCAAAGAGTTCTCCGGAATACTCCGAAGCACCCAGCGTGCGCGAAGGGGGACTTGAACCCCCACGCCCTATACGGGCACTAGCACCTCAAGCTAGCGCGTCTGCCATTTCCGCCATCCGCGCGCAGTCGGTCGTCCATCACTGAACTACCGAGGTACGAGATTAGCACGATTGGCCGTGCCCGATAACCGCCTCCGACCGGTCCGCGCGAGCCTCCGGCGCGTTTGCCGATACCGTGGAGGGATGGACCTGCCGCCGCCCCTGACGAGCACCGAACCCGAACTCGATGAGACCGCAATAATCGCGCGGGACCTCATCCGCATCGACACCTCCAACTACGGCGAAGGCAAGTCGAACGGCGAGACTGAAGCCGCCGAGTATGTGGCCGCCCGGCTCACCGCAATGGGGCTGGATGCGCGGATGTTCGAGTCGGAGCCGGGACGCGTGAGCGTTGTGGCGCGGGTTGAGGGGGTCTCGACAGGCTCGACCAGCCAAAGGGGCTCGACCAGCGGAAGCAGCTCGACCGGCGAACGGACTGGCGCGCTTGTCGTACACGGGCATCTCGACGTGGTTCCCGCGGTCGCCGACAACTGGAGCGTCGACCCGTTCGCCGGCGTCGTCAAGGACGGCATGCTCTGGGGCCGCGGCGCCGTCGACATGAAGAACATGGATGCCATGATCCTCACCGCCCTGGAAGACATCCTGGGCTCAGGCAGGCAACCCGCTCGCGACCTGGTCATCGCATTCTTCGCCGATGAGGAGGCCGGGGGAGTGCTCGGTTCCGGCTACCTGGTGCGCGAGCATCCGGAACTCTTCGCCGGCGCCACCGAAGCCATCAGCGAGGTCGGCGGCTACTCGATCACCCTCGGCGGCCAGCGCGCCTACCTGCTGCAGACCGGCGAGAAAGCCCTCATCTGGATCAAGCTGATCGCCCGTGGCACGGCAGCGCACGGCTCCCGCATCATCCACGACAACGCCATCACGAAGCTCGCCGAGGCCGTCGCCAAGGTGGGGCGCCGCCAGTGGCCCATCCGCCTCACCGAAACCACGACGCTTCTCATGTCGGAGATCGCCAGGATCCTCGGTGAGGACCCGCAGAAGGTCGGGCCGGATGAGCTTGCGATCGCGACCGGGACGGCATCCGGCTTCATCCAGGGGTCGCTGCGCACCACCACCAACCCGACGCTGCTACAAGCCGGCTACAAGCACAATGTCATCCCCGACACGGCCGAAGCACTTATCGACATCCGCGCCTTCCCCGGCGAAGAGGATGAGGTGCTCGCCGAGATTGCGGACCTCGTGGGCCCCGACATCGAGATCGTCACCATGCACCGCGACATCGGGATGGAGACGGCATTCGACGGCCCCTTGGTCGACGCAATCAAGAGCACACTGAACCGCCACGACCCGGGTGCGCCGGTGCTGCCCTACCTGCTCTCCGGCGGCACCGACAACAAGGCGCTCAGCACGCTGGGCATCAAAGGCTACGGGTTCGCCCCACTGAAGCTCCCGGCAGAACTCGACTTCCCTGGCATGTTCCACGGCGTTGACGAGCGGGTACCGCTCGACGCATTAGTCTTTGGCAGGCAGGTTCTGACCGACCTGCTGCTCGACTACTAGACCCCTGGAGAATCCGTGGAATTCATCGAAGCGATCATCCTCGGGCTGATCCAGGGGCTCACCGAGTTCCTGCCGATCTCATCCAGTGCCCACCTACGGATCGCCGGCGAATTCCTCCCCAGCGCCACCGACCCCGGTGCCACCTTCACCGCCATCACCCAGCTGGGCACCGAGACTGCAGTGATCATGTACTTCTGGGGCGACATCACGCGGATCATCGGCAAATGGTTCCGCCACTTCGGATCACAGCGGATGCTCGCGGAGCCAGCCACGGTCGACTCAGCCGAGGTGCTCGAAGGCGCGACAGCACTCACCCGCCGCACGGCCCGGGCTTCGAGGATCATCGAGAAGAATGATCCGGATGTCCGGCTCGGGTGGCTGATCATTATCGGCACCATCCCCATCGTGCTGCTCGGATACTTCGCGCAGGAGTACATCCGCTCCGTCTTCCGCTCGCTCTGGCTGGTCGCGATCGTACTCATCGTCTTCGGGCTGATCCTGGGCCTCGCGGACTGGGCGGGCAAGCGCACGCGGGAGATCGACGACATGTCGTACCGCCACGGCATCCTCATCGGAATCGCGCAGATGCTCGCGCTCATCCCCGGTGTCTCACGGTCCGGGGCAACGACCACCGCAGGGCTTGCCCTCGGCTATTCGCGACCGGCTGCGGCACGGTTCGCGTTCCTGCTGGCCATCCCCGCCGTGTTCGGCAGCGGGCTGTACGAACTGGTGCACAGCTTCGGCGAACCGCCCGGACACTACGGCTACCTCGAAACCGCCGTGGCGACCGTGGTCGCGTTCGGCGTCGGACTCGCGGTCATCGCCTGGCTGATGAGCTACATCTCGAAGAAGTCGTTCCTACCGTTCGTCATCTACCGCCTGGTATTGGGCGGGGCGCTCATCCTGCTGCTGTCGACCGGGGTGCTGGCGCCGCTGTAGGAGCTGTCGCGGGTCGCAGGTCGAGTTCATCGAGACCCCCTGAGCTTGCCGAAGGGTGCGAGCACGAACTACTCCTCCACAGGCGGCCTTCAAATACTTCTCCACAGATTCGCGAGAACTCTTCGGATATAGTTACGACTCTGCGATAATTGATGCATGTCCAGAATCGTCTTCACTTTCGAAACAGCGGATGCCTCGGCCTCCGCATCGGAACTGTCGCGCGCCGTCGCAGAGGTGCTGCCGACAGGCGAAGTGGTCGGCCTGTCGGACGATGCGCTGCTCCAACACGGCGCCTCCCTCGAACAGCTGGGCCGCCAGATCGACGCGCGCCGGGTCGAATGGGCGGCGGAAGTGGGGGAGCGGTCGCGGCGGGAACTCGGTTCCGCCTCCCTGGCCGCAAAGAAAGGTTGCCGTACCGCTGTCGAACTAATCCAGCGAGTGACCCGCACCTCGGGAGCAACTGTTTCCCGCCTCCTCAAGCTGGGCGCGGAGACCCGACCGCAGCGGTCGCTGGCCGGCGTTGAGTTCCCGGCCCGATTCCCGCGGGTCTCCGAGGCGCTCAACAACGGAGACATCGGCGCCGACACAGCCCGCGCGATAGTCAACGGCCTCGCTCCGAGCCTTGACCACATTGCCATTGATGACCTCGCTGTCGCCGAGTTCGAACTGGTCGCATCGGCTATGGGAACCAGCCCTGAGAGCACGGTACCGGCCACCGCCGACGAGATCACCGTGCAGGCGACCCAATGGCGCGCGTTCCTTGACCCGGACGGCGTGCGACCGACCGAAGAGCGAGCCATGGCAGAGCGATCGTTCAGCCGCGGGGTGACCAAGGGCGGGCTGGTGATCGGAACGTACGCCCTACTGCCCGAGATCGCGGGCAAGCTGAATCGGGTGATGGACTCGTACCTGTCGCCAAAGACAACCGGCACCTTCCTGAGCGATGAAGACCGGGAAGCGGCCGAAGCTGCCGAGGCGGAAGGCGGTCGCGATCCGCGAACGGACGTGCAGAAGCGTCACGACGTCTTCGCCAGCATGATCGATGCGGTTGCACGCAGCGGCGAGACACCGAGCATCGGGGGAGCAGCCCCTACGGTTCTGGTGAGCGTCACCTCAGACGACCTGTCCCGCGGCCGCGGCGTCGGGTGGATCGACGGGGTCGACGACCCGATCTCCTTCGACGCCGTCAAGCAGTTCATCTGCACCGGCGGAACCCAGAACATCCGCTTCGACTCCGACGGCCGCATCATCGAGCTGGGCTCGCCACAGCGTTGCTTCACACCAGCGCAGCGCAAGGCGATCACGCTCCGTGACGGCGGATGCATCATCCCGGGCTGCAACATCCCACCCGACTGGACCGAAATCCACCACGTCATCGCAGACGCCGACGGTGGCCCAACTCACACCGACAACGGCGTGCTGCTCTGCTGGTACCACCATCGCAGCATCGAAAGCTCCGGCTGGCAGGTGCGGATGCGAAAAGGTGTGCCCGAAGTCAAGGCACCACCCTGGATTCAATGGGACGCGCCCTGGCGACCCGCCAGCAAATCCCGCACCAGATACAAACCACCTCGCACGACACCGACCGAGTGAGGCTGTCGTAGTGCAGCGTTGACGCCGGAACTCGCACGCTGCCTGTCGGCGGAGGTGAGGTGTCGGTCCGTGATGACGGCCATCCGTCGGTGATGTGGACATTGTCAACGCGCATAAGCTCAAAAGGTGAAGTCCTGGAGCCATCCCGCCGTCCCGTCCCTACCCGGAACGTCCCCTGTTCCCCGACTACACGACACGTCGACCGGTGAACTCAAGGATGCCGGCGGCACAGGCGAGGCCTCCCTCTACGTCTGCGGGATCACCCCATACGACGCCACCCACATCGGCCACGCCAACACCTACCTCGCCTACGACACCCTCGTTCGGCTGTGGCTCGACCGCGGCTGCGACGTCCGCTACGTGCAGAACGTCACCGACATCGACGACCCGCTCCTGGAGCGCGCGAAAGAACGCGGCATCGACTGGCAGGAACTCGCCGAGTCCCAGATCGAACTGTTCCGCGGCGACATGACCGCCCTGTCGATCATCCCGCCGCACCACTACGTCGGCGTCACCGAAGTCATCGACGAAGTAGCGGATGCCGTCCACACCCTCCTCGAGCGCGGTTACGCCTACCCGGTCCCCAGCGACAACGCCGAACCCGACCTCTACTTCGACACGGATGCTGCGGCACGAAACACCACCTGGCGCCTGGGACTCGAAAGTAACCTCGACAGCGAAACCATGCTCGCCCTGTCCGCCGAGCGTGGTGGAGACCCCCGGCGCGAAGGCAAGCGCAACCCGCTTGACCCGCTGCTCTGGCGGTCCAGGCGCGACGGCGAGCCGTCCTGGGCATCCGTCCTCGGCGAAGGGCGTCCCGGCTGGCACATCGAGTGCACCGTCATCGCCCTCAACCACCACGCGACATCCGTGACCGTGAACGGCGGCGGCTCAGACCTCGTCTTCCCGCACCACGAATTCAGCGCCGCCCACGCGACAGCCCTCACCGGCGAACCGCTGGCCAAGGTCTACTCGCACACCGGAATGGTCGCCTACCAGGGCGAGAAGATGAGCAAGTCGCTCGGAAACCTCGTCTTCGTGTCCGAGCTCACCGCAGCCGGCGTCGACCCCCGCGCCATCCGGCTGGCGCTCCTCGCCCACCACTACCGCAGCGACTGGGAGTGGACGGATGCCGACCTCCAGTCCGCGACGGAGCGACTGGGTGCGTGGCGGGCGTGGGCCGCCGCGCCAGGGGAGAACGACCAGGCGCAAGCGCACCTCGACGAACTCCGCACTGTGCTGGCCGACGACCTCAACACACCGGCCGCGCTCGACGTCGTCGACGGCTGGGTCGCATCCGGACGGCCCGCTGCGGGCGTCATGGTGAGTGTCATCGACGCGCTGCTCGGGGTTCGGCTCTAGTACACCCGTCAGGTACGGACTCGCCCGGCTCGGGGGCGTGTACAGGTGTGTCTGCAGTTGACGGGTGGGCACCGTTCCCCTTCGACGAGCCCAGGGAGCGGGGCAACCCAAGGAGCGGGGTAACCCAAGGAGCGCGCGGCCCAGGGAGCGGCCCGCGCTACTGCTTGCCGCGCGGGTCGCCCTTACCGTTGTCTCCACGCTTGCGGAGGTACTTCTCGAACTCCTCCGCGATCGCATCACCACTGGCCTCGGGGGAGTCCACCGTGTCCCGGGCCTGCTCCAGCCCGGCAATGTAGGCCGCCATGTCGTCGTCCTCCCCGGCGAGCGCGTCGATTCCGGTCTCCCAGGCGGCCGCCTCCACCGCCAGGTCGCCGCGCGGAATGTCGACCCCGATCACAGTTTCCAGCTTCTCGACCAGCGCCAACGTCGCCTTGGGCGATGGAACACTGTGCACATAGTGGGGCACGGATGCCCAGATGGACGCCGTCGGGATGCCGGAGGTCTCACACGCCATCGACAGCACGGAGAGGATGCCGACCGGCCCCTCATAGGTGCTGCGTTCCACACCCAGCGCCGTCCGAACCTTCTGGTTCTCGCTCGAGACGGAAACCGAGATGGGCCGGGTGTGCGGGACATCCGCCAGCATGGCACCCAGGAAGATCACGCCGGTGATCTCGCGGTCCTCGATCGCCTCCAGGATCTCCACCGTGAACGACTTCCAGTTGCGGGACGGTTCAGCACCCAGCAGCAGGTAGAACTCGGCCGGCCCGGTCGGGCCGTACAGGGTCACGCCCGGCCAGGCGAGCACCCGGCTTCCGCCCTCGTCGAAGGCCAGGTTCGGGCGGTTGAACTGGAAATCGAAATACTCTTCGGCGTCCACCTCGAACATCGGATAGAGCTCGAGCAACTCACGGAGGGAACTGACGGCACCGGTGGCCGCCTCCCCGGCGTCGTTCCAGCCCTCGAACGCCACAATCAGCGGGCGTTCCCCGAAAACTCCTGCGCTACCTGGCACTTAACCTCTGAACTGATCACACGACCGCACGGACTGCCCGGCCTATCCTGCAATCAAGGATAGGCAGGTTAAGGATAAAACCTGCTCCCGGCTAAACTCGTCTCCTGTGACTGAACCGCTACTGGCCGGTGTCCTGTGGGACATGGACGGCACCATCGTCGACACGGAGCCGTACTGGATGCGGGCCGAAGAGGAGCTGGTCGCCTCCTTCAACGGCGTCTGGACCAGGGAGGCCGCCCTGGCGGTGGTCGGCGCCGACCTCTGGGTGGCTGCCCGTATCTTCCAGAACCACGGAGTCGCCCTCCCCGAAGACGAGATCGTCACCCGGCTCACCGACCAGGTGATGGAGCAGGTCAGCGTCGAGGTGCCGTGGCGACCGGGTGCGCGCCAACTCCTGCAGGAACTGAACCAGGCCGGCATCCCGTGCGCCCTGGTCACCATGTCGCTGAACCGGATGGCGCAGCAGGTGGTCTCGGCCATGGGGTTCGACGCATTCACCGCGGTCGTCGGCGGGGACGACGTGACCAAGGGGAAACCGGATGCCGAACCGTACGTTCGGGGTGCCCAGCTGCTCGGCCTCGACGCGTCACAGTGCATCGCCTTCGAAGACTCGACCACCGGTCTCGCCTCGGCCGTCGCATCCGGTGCCGTGACCATCGGTGTTCCCGCCCACATCCACCTGCCGCCGAGCGCCGACTACACGCTCTGGCCGACCCTGGAGGGTCGCCGTGTCGCCGACCTGCGGGAACACTTCGCCACCGCCAGGCAGGACGTCGCCTGATGGCCCAGCACGAACAGCCGGCACAGCGCAGGCAGAGCGGCCCCTTCCGCCTCGGCGACAAAGTGCAGCTCACCGGCCCGAAGGGGCGGATGAACACGGTCACCCTCGAGACCGGCAAGACCTTCCACACCCACCGCGGCATGATCGAACACGACAGCCTCGTCGACCTTCCGGATGGTTCGGTCGTCACCAGCACCACCGGCGACGAGTACCTCGCCCTGCGGCCACTGCTCACCGACTTCGTCATGTCCATGCCCCGTGGCGCGGCGATCATCTACCCGAAGGATGCCGCCCAGATCCTCGCCCACGCCGACATCTTTCCCGGCGCGACCGTCGTCGAGGCGGGCGTCGGCTCCGGCGCTCTCAGCCTGTGGCTGCTGCGGGGCATCGGCCCAACCGGAACCCTCAAGTCGTTCGAGCGCCGCGACGAATTCGCTCAGGTCGCCAAGGGGAACGTCATCAGCTTCCTGGGCGCGGAACCCACCAACTGGAGCGTGACGGTAGGCGACCTGGTCGAGTCGTTGCCGGATGTCGCCGAGCCAGGCTCCGTGGACCGGATCGTCCTCGACATGCTGGCCCCGTGGGAGTGCCTGGACGCCTGCGCATCGGTGCTGAAGCCCGGGGGAGTGCTGCTCTGCTACATCGCCACCGTGACCCAGCTCTCGCGGGTGGCCGAAGCCATCCGCCACACCGGGATGTTCACCGACCCGGACTCCTCGGAGACGATGGTGCGCGGATGGCACGTGGAAGGCCTCGCGGTTCGTCCCGACCACCGGATGGTCGCCCATACCGGGTTCCTGCTCACCGCCAGGCGACTGGCCCCGGGAACCGTGCTTCCCTCGCTCAAGCGCCGGGCGTCGAAGACCGACTTCTCCGACGAGGATGTCGAATTGTGGACACCGGGTTCCCTCGGGGAACGGCAGTCGAGCAGCAAGCGCGCCCGCAAGGTCGCCCGGCAGGCGAGCGGCCAGGCGGAACTGGCCGTGGCGGCGGGCGAGACGACTGAACACGACGACCCGGCCGCGGCCAACTAGAATCGCAGGGGTTGCCCAGACAAGCCGACGCCTGGTCAACGCAGAACCCCGGCAGATCGAAAAGAGGATTCGTGCGCAAGATTTCCGCGCTGCTCGTCACCGCAGGACTCGTGGCAACCCTGACCGCCTGCGCCGGTGACCCCGGCTACGCCGCCTGCGGACAATACGAGTCCGGTGACGCTTCGTCGATCATCGATGTATCCGGAGAGTTCGGCTCGGCGCCGAAGGTGGACTTCCCGACGCCGATCGTGACCTACAACACCGAGGCGACCCAGGTCATCGCGGGCGACGGCGAACGCATCACCATCGGCCAGCCGGTGCGCGCAGAACTTGGCATCTACTACGGCAGCACCGGCCAGGAACTGCAGTCGACCCCCTTCGATGGCAAGGGCATCATGACCATGGCCGGCGAGTCGACGCTGCCGGCCGTTGGCCACGCCCTCGAATGTGCCACCGTCGGATCCCGCATCGTCATCGCCACAACCGCCGAGAAGGCATTCAACGCATCAGCGGTCATGCAACTCGGGGTCAAGCCAGAGGACAGCATCATCTTCGTCGTTGACGCGCTCGACGCCTACCTGCCGAAGGCGGATGGCGCCCCCCAGTCCCCGAATCCCGGCGACCCGGTCGTCGTCACCGCGCCGAACGGTGCCCCGGGCATCACCATCCCGCAGTCCGGCGGATCTGCCGTCGAACCGCCGGAAGACCTCGTCGTCTCCACCCTCATCCGCGGTGAAGGCGAAAAGATCGAGGCAGGCTCCTACGCTGTCGTGCAGTACACCGGCGTGCTCTGGAACACCAACAAGGTCTTCGACTCCACCTGGGCAGACAACTCGCCAGCAGTGTTCCAGTTGACCGAGGACTCGGTCGTGAAGGGCTTCCTCGACGGGCTCGTCGGGCAGACCGTCGGCTCGCAGGTACTCCTGGTGGTGCCGCCGGAGCTCGGCTACGGCGATTCCGGCAATGGCTCAGTGCCGGCCGGCGCCACCCTGGTATTCGTGGTCGACATCCTGGGCCAGATCGACCAACCTTGACATGACAAGCGGTGACAGGCGGCAGCATGACTGACATCAGTGGTGCACTTCGCGTTCCCGTGGAGGAACGCCTGTTCAGCCTTGTCCTGGCGCTCCTCGCCACCGAGACCGGGCTGACCAAGCACGAGATCCTGTCGACCGTGCAGGGCTACCGCCAGCGTTACAACACGTCAGGCGACAATGCCAATCTGGAGCGTCAATTCGAGCGTGACAAAGACGACATCCGTGAGCTCGGCGTTCCACTGGAGACCATCGAGGACCCGGGTCAGGCTGGCAACAACCAGAACCTGCGGTACCGCATCCCGCGCGGCAGCTACGAGTTGCCGACCGACATCACCTTCTCCGCCGAGGAGACGACACTGCTGAACCTGGCGGCAATGGTCTGGCGTGAGGGGTCGCTCTCCGACGAGTCCCGCCGCGCCCTGCTCAAGCTGCGCTCGCTCGGCCTGCCCGCTGACGAACCGGTTCTCAGCTATGCCGCCCACAACCGGGTGCGTGAGCCGGCGTTCGAACCGCTGAACGCCGCTCTGGAGAAGAACGCGACCGTGTCCTTCTCCTACCTGAAACCGGGCGAAGCGCACGCCGGCCACCGCGTCGTCGACCCCTACGCGCTCATCCAGCACCAGGGTCGCTGGCACCTGTATGCGATGCAGAACGGCGAGTCGAGAACCTTCCTGCTGCGTCGCATCACCTCCCCGGTCACGCTGACCGGCAAGACGTTCGCCCCGCCGCCGGGGGATCAGGCCGAGATCGGCCTGCAGGAGCTGGAGGAGGTCTGGAACGCCCGCTCGGCCACAGTCGAGGTGGTGCCGGGGTCGGATGCCGCCACCCGGCTTCTGAAGAGGCGCGGCACCGTGGCTGATGGTTCCACGCTCACCCTCCACTACGCCGACGCGAACATCCTGGCCGACGAGTTGACCGGCTACGGACCGGAAGTGCTGGTCGCCCAGCCGCCAGAACTCCGGGAAGCGGTGCGGGAACGGCTCGAGAGCACGGCAAGGACGCACGGCTCATCCGTCGGGCAGGGGGAACACCGTGGCTAAACGCAAGGCCGCCGCGCCCAAGCAGGCGGCGGACAAGCTCGCCTTCCTGCTCGCGCTGGTGCCGTACCTGATGGACCACGACCGGGTCAGCGTCCCGGAGGTGGCCGCCCATTTCGGAGTCTCAGAGGCCGAAATCCGCGACGCCGTCAACCTCATCGCCGTCTCCGGGATCCCCGGCGCCACCGGCACCTACCAGCACAACGACCTGTTCGATGTCGCCTGGGACGACTTCCTCGACAACGACCAGATCGTGCTGACCAACCTGGTGGCGATCGACGAGTCGCCGCGGTTCTCCGGCCGTGAGGCGGCCGCCCTCATCGCCGGCCTGCAGTACCTTTCCGCGCTGCCCGAGAACACCGATCGCGACGCGATCGCCACCCTGATGGCGAAGCTGTCCCGGGGAGCATCCGCCACCCCCACCCGGTTGGCGGTCGAAGATTCGGAGACGGATGCCACGCTCGCCGTCATCCGGGAATGCGTCGCCGCCGGGGTCCAGGTGGAGTTCGGCTACCGCGGGCACCGCGGCCAGGCTGAGCGCCGCCGGGTCGACCCGCTGCGGATCGAATCCCTCGACGCCGATTGGTACGTTCGCGGCTGGTGCCACCTGCGCGAGGCCGTGAGGACGTTCCGGCTGGACCGCATCAGCGACCCCCACCGCACTGACGAACCGATAACGCACCACAGCCACGACGTGACGCTTCCCGATTCCCTGTTCGAGGTGTCGCTGGACGACCTGGAGGTGACCCTCGAGCTTTCCGCCTCAGCGCTGCCGATACTCGAGGACTACATCCGCGACAACCCGGTGACCACGGTGGCGGATGATCGGGTGCGCACGGTCATCCGCGTATCCCACCTGCACGGGCTCAAGCGCCTGGTCGCCGGGATGCCCGGCGTCGTGACGGTGGTCGCGCCGGAGGAGGCCCGCGCCGCCGTTGCCGAGTGGGCAGCCGCGGGCGCCGCCCGTTACCGGTGACGCCGGCCTATCGGGCTACGTCCAGTTCATGGGGCTACGCACAATCCATAGGGCTAAAATGGCCTGAACCGCAAGTCTGACTCAGAAGGATGTTCCCCGATGTTCGGAAACGCTTTTACCGGGTGGCACGCGCTCATCCTGCTCGCCATCATCCTGCTGCTGTTCGGCGCGCCGAAACTTCCCGCGCTGGCCCGGAGCCTCGGCCAGTCCATGAAGATCTTCAAGAGCGAGATCAAGCAGCCCACCGACGAGACCGCGGCCCCTTCGGATGAGCAGCGGCCTTCGGATGAGCAGCGGCCTTCGGACGAGCTGCCGTCTGGCCCGGATTCGCCGACCAAGCCGTAAGTTCCGTGGCCACGCTCAGGAAGCGAGGCTCTGGCGATGCCCGGATGTCCCTCGGGGAACATCTCGTCGAGCTTCGCAAGCGATTGTTCATCGGCGGCATCTCGATCCTTGTCGCGTCGGTCGGCGGTTTCGTCGTTGCCCAATTCGTCTGGGATGCCCTTCGGGTTCCCATCCTGGCGATAGCCGAAGCACGCAACGCCACGATCAACTACTCCACCATCACCGGTGGGTTCGACGTCACGATGCAGGTCGCCGTGACCATCGGCATCGTCGCCTCCAGCCCGGTCTGGCTGTACCAGATCTTCGCCTTCCTGGTCCCCGGCTTGACGAAGAAGGAGAAGCGGTACACCTTCGGGTTCTTCTTCACTGCAGTACCGCTGTTCCTCGCCGGCTGCGCGGCCGGCTGGTTCGTGCTGCCTAACATCGTCAGCCTGATGGCGGGTTTCGTTCCGCCGGAGGACGCCAGCTTCGTGGAGGCGAAGGTGTACCTCGACTTCGTGCTCAAGCTGGTGCTCGCCGTCGGTATCGCGTTCGTGATGCCGGTCTTCCTGGTGCTCCTCAATTTCCTCGGGGTGATCTCCGCCGGCGCGATCATCAAGGGCTGGCGCGTCGCCGTCCTCCTGATCGCCGTGTTCTGCGCAATCGCCACCCCAGCCGCCGACGTGATGTCGATGTTCCTGCTCGCCGTCCCGATGGTCCTGCTCTACTTCCTCGCGGCGGGGGTAGCGTGGCTCCACGACCGGATCGCCGCCAAGAGGCAGGCGGCATTCGAAGACCAGTTGGGGACAGCGAACGCATGAGTTCACCACAACGAGGCAGGGCGTACGACGACACGCGCAGCCCTGCGGAACGCTTTGCCGCTTCCCGCCAGGGCACCCAGTCACCCGAAGTACGGGGCTTCCGCGAGGGACTGAAGTTCGACCTCGACCCGTTCCAGATCAGTGCCTGCATCGCGCTGGAGGAGGGCAACAGCGTGCTGGTGGCTGCCCCGACGGGAGCAGGCAAGACCGTGGTCGCGGAGTTCGCCGTGTACCTGACGATGCGCCGGCCGAAGGCGAAGATCTTCTACACCGCCCCGATGAAGGCGCTCAGCAACCAGAAGTACCAGGAGCTGGCCGCCGAATACGGGCACAGCGAAGTGGGGTTGCTCACCGGGGACACCAATATCAACTCGCAGGCCCGCATGGTCGTCATGACCACCGAGGTGCTGCGCAACATGCTCTACGCCGGTTCCGACCTGCTCCAGAACCTCGCCTTCGTCATCATGGACGAGGTGCACTACCTGGCCGACCGCTTCCGCGGGGCCGTCTGGGAGGAGGTCATCATCCACCTCCCGCAATCGGTGCGCCTGGTCTCGCTCAGCGCCACCGTCTCCAACGCGGAGGAGTTCGGAGACTGGCTGCAGGCGGTCCGCGGCGAGACAACGGTGATCGTCTCCGAGGAGCGCCCGGTTCCACTCGACCAGCACGTGCTGGTGCGCTCCAAGCTGCTCGACCTGTTCGACACTTCGACGGGCTCAGTACAGCGTGCCTCCGGTAGCCGCGTCCAGGCCGGTTCGGCCAATCGGGTGAACCCCGAGTTGATGCGGCTGACCTCTGGCGCTCGTGCCGGGGCCCGCCCTGGCGGGCACAACCGCGGTGGCCAGGGCCGAGGGGGCCGCAATCGGTACAACGCGAGAGAGCTCCACAGCCAGCGGGCCGATCGGGCAGAGATCGTCACCCTGCTCGGCTCCAAGAACCTGCTGCCGGCCATCTTCTTCATCTTCAGCCGCAACGGATGCGACCAGGCCGTCCTGCAGGTGCTGCGCGCGGGGGTGCGCCTCACCGAGCAGCACGAGCGCGACGAGATCCGCGCCTACGTGGAGGAACGCTGCCGCACCATCCCCGACCAGGACCTGGCCGTCCTCGGCTATTGGGAGTGGCTCGACGGGCTGGAACGAGGAGTCGCCGCCCACCACGCCGGAATGCTTCCTGCGTTCAAGGAAGTGGTCGAGGAGTTGTTCCGGCGCAAGCTGGTGAAAGCCGTCTTCGCCACCGAGACCCTCGCGCTGGGCATCAACATGCCGGCCAGGACCGTCGTACTCGAGAAGCTGGAGAAGTTCAACGGTGAGGCGAGGGTGCCGATCACGCCGGGGGAGTACACCCAACTCACCGGACGGGCCGGTCGCCGCGGAATCGACGTCGAAGGCCACTCGGTCATCCAGTGGCAGGACGGCCTGGACCCGCAGGCGGTCGCTTCCCTCGCCTCCCGGCGCACCTACCCGCTGAACTCCAGCTTCACCCCGACCTACAACATGGCCGTCAACCTGATCGAACAGTTCGGCCGCGACCGCACCCGGGACATCCTGGAGTCGTCGTTCGCCCAGTTCCAGGCCGACCGTGCAGTCGTCGACCTGGCCAGGAAGGTGCGCAGCATCGAGGAGTCGATGGCCGGCTACGAAGAGGCCATGACCTGCCACCTGGGCGACTTCACCGAGTATTGGGGCATCCGTCGGGAGCTCACCGACCTCGAACGCAAGAGCACCAATCGCAACGACCTGCAGGCGCGAGCCGAACGCGACCGGCGCCAACGGCAACTCGCGGGACTTCGGAAGCGCCTCAAGCAGCATCCGTGCCACGCCTGCAGTGATCGGGAAGCCCACGCCAGGTGGGCGGAGCGCTGGGGGCGCCTGAAGAAGCAGAAGGACGAGCTGAGCGCCCAGGTGCGCACCCGCACCGGTGCGGTCGCGAAAGTCTTCGACCGGGTGACGGATGTTCTCCTCGAGCTCGACTACCTCAACCGTGACAAGAACGGGAAGGTCGGCGTCGGCCCGCACGGTCGCATCCTGAGGCGCATCTACGGGGAACGCGACCTGCTGGTTGCCGAGTGCCTGCGTCGTGGCGCCTGGAACGACCTCGATGCCGCCGGGATGGCCGCCATGGCGGTCGCCCTCATTTACGAACCGCGCCGCGATGAGGGGCAACTCTCGGACCGCTACCTGCCGCGCGGGCCGTTCCGTGCCGCGCTGGAGGCCACCACCGACCTGTGGAGCCGGCTCGATGACCTGGAGCGAGACCACCGCCTGCCAGGCAGCAACCCGGTCGCGACCGGGCTGTCGCTGCCGATGTACCGCTGGGCGCAGGGTGCGTCGCTGGACGCCGTATTGCAGGAAGCAGAGCTGGCAGCAGGGGACTTCGTGAGAGTCACCAAGCAGGCGATCGACCTGCTCGACCAGCTGTCGGTGGTCGCGGATGCGCCGGTCGGCTCGACAGCGCGCCAGGCCCTCGACGCCATCCGCCGCGGCATCGTCGCGTACTCCAGCGTCGCCTGAGCGCCGCATCCCTGAACTGCGCCTCTGAACGCTGCACCTCTGAACACTGTGCTCGCTGAAGTACGCTGATAGCGATGAAACCCGACCTGAGCCGCCCGGCACCCCTGTGGCTGGCAACAATCGCCGCGGCTGCCGGGGGAGCCATCCTGGCCGGCGCCTTCCCCGCTCTCGGCTGGTGGCCGTTGGCGATTCCGGGAACAGCGCTCATCCTCTGGTCCCTCCTCGGTCGCACCTTCGGGGGAAGCATGCTGGTCGGCCTGGCCGGCGGGTTCGCCTTCTACGGCATCCACATCTTCTGGCTCACCACCTACCTGGGCGCCGTGCCGTGGCTCGCCCTCGCCGGTCTCCAGACGATCTTCTTCGCCATCGGTGCTTCGCTGATCGCCCTCGCCTGGCGCCACGGGCTGCAGGCCTGGTCCGGCGGTGGCACCTTCAACACTGCTGGCCGTCTGCTCCTGCTTCCGGTAACACTGGCGGGTCTATGGACGCTTCGAGAGGCCATCGTCAGCGTCTGGCCGTACGGCGGCTTCTCCTGGGGCCGGCTGGCCTTCTCCCAGTCGCAGAGCCCGCTGGGTGATCTCGTCGCCTGGCTGGGCGCATCCGGACTCAGCTTCGTCATTGCGGTGCTGGCCGCCATGATCCTCCAGGCCGTTCGCGAATGGCGGTACGGGGCTTGGCAATCCACCACCTGGCGGCGGATGCTCGTCCCGGCGATCGCCGTGGCCGTCGCCTTCGCGATGCCGGCGTGGCCGACCTCGGTGAGCGGCAGCATCCGCGTTGCTGCAGTCCAGGGGAATTCGGATGCCGGACTCTTCGCCGAACGGGAGCGCGGCGACATCCTGGACGACCACCTGCAGGCCACGGTGCCGGTACTCGACGAGAAGGTCGACCTGGTCGTCTGGCCGGAGAACGCCGCAGACCTCAACCCCCTGGACTACCCGCAGGCGGCCGGCGTGCTCGATTTCGTGACCGAGGAGCTGAATGCGCCTCTTGTCGTCGGCACCATCACCAGCGACGAGGTGGGCCGGGTCTTCAACAGCCTGCTGCTCTGGCAGCCGGGGGAGGGGTCGGTGGCGCAGTACGACAAGATCCACCCGGTGCCCTTCGCGGAATACCTGCCTGACCGGGAGTTCTGGTATCCGCTGGCCCCCAGCCTGTTCGACCTGGTGCCGCGTGACTACTCGTTCGGCGAGCGGCCGAACGTGTTCGACATCGAGCTGACGGACGGGGGCACCACCGATCAGGGCAGCACCGATCAGGAGCGCCTGCTGGCGGGCCTCGCCATCTGCTTCGACATCGTCGACGACGCCCTCCTGCACCAGATGATCGACGGGGGAGCGGAGGTCATCCTCGCCCCGACCAACAACGCCGACTTCGGTCAGAGCCAGGAGAGCGTGCAGCAGCTTGCCATCGCCCGCCTGCGCGCCATCGAGTACGGCCGCAGCGTCGTCAACACCTCAACAGTCGGCACCAGTGCGATCATCGGGCCGGACGGCAGCACCATCGTCGAACTAGAGACGTACACACCAGGCGTCATGCTCGAAGACGTGCCGCTCAGCGACACGGTGACCCCGGCATCCGTCATCGGACGCTGGGTGGAGTGGCTGGCCGGCTTCCTCGGCCTCGGTGGCCTCGCCGCGGCGATCCTGCTCACGCGCAAGCGCGGCAGCGCCGAGCGGATGCCACGTGGCTGACACCCTGGTCATCGTTCCGACCTTCAACGAGGCGGATAACCTGCCGGCCATCATCGGGCGATTGCGCCAGGAGGTTCCCGCCGCTGACATCCTGATCGTCGATGACGCATCACCGGATGGCACCGGGGACCTCGCCGACCGGCTGGCAGCCGGCGACCCCGCAGTCACCGTGCTCCACCGGAAGGCCAAGCAAGGGCTCGGCCGCGCCTATATCGCCGGATTCGAGCAGGGGCTGGATGCCGGCTACCGCTACCTGGTCGAGATCGACGCTGACGGTTCCCATGACCCCGCAGAGCTTCCGCACATGCTGGCGGCAGCCGAGGCGTCAGCAGACCTGGTGATCGGCTCCCGCTGGGTCACCGGGGGAGCGGTGCTCAATTGGCCGTGGTTCCGCCGAACCATCTCGCGCACCGGCAACCGGTACGCCCGCATGGTGCTGCGCAGCCGCATCCGCGACCTGACGTCCGGATACCGCGTGTTTCGCGCGGATGCCCTGCGTGCGGTCGAGTTCGGTCGGGTGTCGTCGCAGGGCTACTGCTTCCAGGTCGAGCTGGCGTGGCGACTGGAGCGGGCAGGATTCCGGGTTACCGAGCACCCGATCACTTTCGTGGAGCGCACGGCGGGGCGGTCGAAGATGCACGCCGGGATCGTGGCGGAAGCACTGGTGCGGATCACGCTCTGGGGGTTCGTCCGCTAGTACCTGCCTGCTGGGCAGAGACAAGAAGAACGCCCAACCCGAAGGCTGGGCGTTCTTCTCGTTCTCACGAGTGCTTTCGGTCAGGCGCCGATCTTCTGCTGCCCCTTACGGGCACGCAGGAAGTCGAGGCGCTCCTGGAGCAGTTCCTCAAGTTCGGCGCGGGTGCGGCGTTCCAGCAGCATGTCCCAGTGGGTACGTGCCACCTTGCCCTCGACGAGTTCGTGTTCGACCAGTTCGCCGACCTCGTCAACCAGCCGGCCCTCAAGCCCGCTCTTGGGCGACTCCCACACGGTGGGCACCTCGGCCTCGGATGAGAACATGACCTCGAAGGTCGATCCATCCGCTGCCCGGTAAGTACTCTTCTTCCGCGGGGAGAAGGTAACGCCTTCTTCACTCTGGAGGCTCTGTGCTCCCAGTCTCATTCCGCGCAAACTGCGGTCTGCCATGGCGGTCTCCTTGCTGCTCGCGACGATCGTCCCAGTTATAAACCGTCCGGCTGGGAGAATCCTTTCCGCTTCCCGCCTTTCACAGCGGGTTCACAGGCTCGGGAGGCTGTTCAGCGACGCCGGCGCACGACTTCCAGCGCCAGGTCTGCCCGGTCGGTGACCAGCCCGTCAACGCCGATCGTGAGCAGGCGTTCCATGGTGGGGACATCGTTGATGGTCCAGGCGTGCACCTCAACGCCCGCGGCATGCATCGAGGTGACCAGTCGCGGAGTGATGATCCGCACCCCCTTGAGCCGCTCAGGCAGTTGTACGGCATCCACGCCCTGCAGCGCCGCCCTGACCAGCCGAACTTGCCCGACGCGTGCGACTGCGACGGCCTGGGCGGACGCCCTGCGGGAAGCGGATGTCGCCACTCCGGGCAAACGGGAGACGGCCAGTTTGCGACGTCGATCGCTGAACGAAGCAATCAGCACGCGTTTCACGGCACCGGCAGCCAGAACCGCCTCGACGGTCGGCTCGAGCGCGGCGTCGCTCTTGATGTCAATGTTGAACCTGGCCGCTGGAAAGGCATCCAGAACCTCCGCGAGACTCGCAAAGTGCTGGCCGTCGCCGAGACTGACCTTGCGCAACTCAGCCATCGTCAGGTGGTCGACACGCACCGGACGGCCGGCCACCCGCGACAGGTCGGGGTCGTGAGTGATCACCGCGACCCCGTCCTGGGAGGCGTGAACGTCGGTCTCGAGGTAGTCGACCCCGATGCTCAGCGCCTTGAGGAAGGCGAGCATGGTGTTCTCCGGCGCTTCGGTCGCCAGGCCACGATGGGCCAGAACGCGCGGCGAAGCGGGGGAGAAGTACGAGTCGCCATCCGCCCCCCGCCTACTTCGTGGGTGGCTGCTCATTCGCCCCGCCGCCGAAGAAGCCGGCACTGATGCCCTTTACCGCTTCCGTGAGTTCGGACGGGATGATCCAGAGCTTGCTGGCCTCGCCTTCCGCAATCTTGGGGAGGGTCAGCAGGTACTGGTACGCCAGCAGCGCCGGGTCGGGGTTGCCGTCGTGGATCGCCTTGAACACGGTGGTGATGGCGGCACCCTCACCCTCCGCCCTCAGCACCGCGGCCTTGGCGTAGCCCTCAGCCTCGAGGATCGCGGCCTGCCTGGAGCCCTCAGCCTCGAGGATCGCGGACTGCTTGGTTCCCTCGGCGGTGAGGATGACGGCGCGACGGTCACGCTCGGCGCGCATCTGCTTCTCCATCGAGTCCTGGATGGACAGGGGCGGGTCGATGGCCTTCAACTCGACGCGACCGACCCGGATGCCCCACTTGCCGGTCGCCTCATCGAGCACGATGCGCAGCTGGCCGTTGATGTTGTCGCGGCTGGTGAGCGCCTCCTCGAGGTTGAGGCCACCCACGACGTTACGAAGGGTCGTGGTGGTCAATTGCTCGACCGCGCCCAGATAGTTGGCGATCTCGTAGGTGGCTGCGCGGGCATCCGTCACCTGGAAGTAGACGACGGTGTCGATCGAGACGACCAGGTTGTCCTCGGTGATCACCGGCTGCGGCGGGAACGACACGACCTGCTCGCGCATGTCGATGAGCGGTCGCATCCGGTCGATGAACGGGACCAGGATGTTCAGGCCCGGCATCAGGGTCTTGTGGTACTTCCCGAGACGCTCGACCACGCCGGCTGTCGCCTGCGGAACGATGCGGATGGCGCGGGTCAGCACGACCAGGACGAAGACGCCCAGGACCACCAATAACGCGACAATGAACCACTGGCCGATGTTGGCCGATACGTCAATCATGCTCAGTTCCCCTTGCTCAGTTTCTAGGCGTGCTCAGTTTCTAGTCTTGCTCAACTTCGTTCAGCGGGCACCACCACGGCGGTGGACCCTTCAATCGCGGTCACAATGACCCGTTCATCGATCTCGACGAGCCTGTGCTCGGTCAGATCGGACAGCCGGGCGGTCCAGGTTTCGCCGTTGGCCAGCCTCACCTGTCCGCCGTTCTCGCCGACCGCCAGCACGACGCGGGCGGTCATGCCTGCCAGCGCGTCAATGTTGCTGGGGGTCGGGTCTTCGCCCTTGCGCAGGTAACGCAGCATGAACGGCCGGATGATCAGGATGAGCAGCACGGACAGCACGGCCGCAATGCCGATCTGCATCCACCATTCCAGCCCCAGCAGGTTCGCGCCGAGCCCGCCCAGGCTACCGACGGCGATCATCAGGAAGGTGAATTCCAGCGTGAGGAGCTCGATGATCACGGCGATGAGGATGAAAACAAGCCAGACGATCCAGAGGTACTGCGTCAGGTCGATGACAAGCAGATCCATGCGTGCGCTCCTCGGGTGGCGGTCTTGATCGAAACTACCATTCAGGCGGGGAGCACGGGGGAGCGGCACGGGGAGTGGTTCAGGGGAGCGGCTTGGTATCCTCAGAACTCTGCCCCCAGCATTAGGAGTTCGACGTGTCACAGCCCCTCAACCCCGGTTCCCTCGCAGGCAAGCGCGCGCTCGTCACCGGATCGTCGCGGGGGATCGGTGCAGACACTGCGAGCCTCCTTGCTGCGGCCGGTGCGTCGGTGGTGATCAACTACCGCAACAAGGAGAAGCGCGCGCTGCAGTTGGTCGAGAAGATCGAGGCGGCCGGGGGTGCGGCCATCGCGGTCGGAGCCGACCTGACCGACCCGGCATCCGTCGCCGCGATGATGCAGACGGTGAAGGAACAGTTCGGCGGACTGGACGTCCTGGTGTTGAACGCCTCGGGCGGCATGGAGTCGGGTATGGCCGAGGACTACGCCATGCTGCTGAACCGCGACGCGCAGGTGGGCGTTCTCACCGCGGCCCTGCCGCTGCTTGGGCCAGGTTCTCGCGTGGTGTTCGTCACCAGCCACCAGGCCCACTTCATCCGCACCACCGAGACGATGCCGGAGTACCAGTCGGTCGCGCTCAGTAAGCGTGCGGGGGAGGACGCCCTTCGTGAGATGATTCCTCAGCTTCAGGATGCTGGTGTCGAGTTCGTCGTCGTCTCCGGCGACATGATCGAGGGCACCATCACGGCGACGTTGCTCGAGCGGGCGAACCCGGGAGCGATCGACTCACGTAAGCAGGCGGCGGGGAGGCTCTACAACGTCGGCGAGTTCGCCGCTGAGGTGGCTGCCGCCGCCGTCGAGCCGGTGCCGGCCAACAACACGCGCTACGTCGGCGACGTGAGCGGTTTCCAGCCCGAGTAGCGCTCCAGGCAGGTTGTGGGGCTACTCGCCCTCGAGCAACTCCAGGAGACGGGTGGTCGTGCGCCAGTTGCGCACGGTGATCTGACGAAAGACCGGCTTGCCCATGAAACGGTTGATGTTGGTCTCGGTCGCCCGCGCTTTCACCCTCGAGAAGTACAGCGCACCTGGCCCGAGAGCCACCGAATCGACCCCTTCGCGCAGTTCCGGCAGTTGGGCGTGCGCCTCGTCAGGGGTGAGCGGCGCTTTGAGGAAGTAGACATCGCTGCGCAGGTCAGGGGAGCCGTGGCCCGCCGGTGCCGCGGCGATCGTCTCGGCGAGCTCATCGCGTGAGCGCACCACGACCGTAAGGGGAATCCCGAAACGCTCTTCCAGCATCCGTTCGATTGCGGTCTCGGGTTCGGGGCCAGGCGTGCGAGCTGTGGTGAACAGCACATTGCCGCTCTGGATGTAGGTGCGAACGTTCCGGTAGCCGGCGTCGCGGAAACACTCAGCGAGTTCCGGCATGCCGATCAGGTTCTTGCCGCCCACGTTGATGCCGCGCAATAGAGCGACGTAGGAAACGTTGTCGTTCTTCACAGTTGTCCTCGGGCTGTCGGTGTCATCACTGCACGATCCCACGGACCGCCGACAGCGTGCTGAATGGTTTCGTGCGCAATGGTTCGTGCGCAAATGGGGCCTGCGCATAGACGCCGATAATGCACATTATGTCAAGTAGCGGGATTCCGGCCGTGCAACGTCATACGCCACCCTCCCCGGGCTCAACGCGCGAACGTGACGTGAACGACGCCGCTGTCGGCCACCTCCGACGTGACGGCGTACTCGCGCTCGAGCCCTCGCAGGTCGTCCCAGAGCCGAACGCCCCGACCGAGGACGATCGGGCTGATCGCGACATGCAGGCGATCGACGAGCCCTGCCCGCAGGTATTCGCGCGCGACGCTCGCTCCCCCGCCGACACGGATGTCGCCGCCGGCGGCATGCTCCCGGGCACGAGCGAGCGCGTCCTCGGGCGTGGCTGTGAGGAACTCGAACCGAGTGCCATTGGCGAAGTCGATGGCCGGCCGCCCGCGGTGCGTCAGCACGAAGACGGGACAGCGAAACGGCGGCTCCTCGCCCCACCACCCGCGCCAGTGCGGATCGTCCGGAAAGGAATGGAACCCGAACATCCCCGCTCCCATGATCTCGGCGCCCACACCGCCGAAGTAGGCCGCGGCGTACCGGTCGTCGACGCCGGTCGTCCCTGCTCCGGTCGTCTCGTGCAGCACCCGCTCGCGCATGGTCCTGGTGCCGATGTACGCCTCCACGAGGCGTCCCCAATCGGCGCCCATCGGATTCTCCGGGCTCCGGTCAGCCGGCGCGACAACGCCATCCAGTGAGAGATTAAGGTCGATGCGTACCGCCATGAGGTCCTTCCCGGGAAGCTGATGTGTACAGCGTACACACACCGTTACGCACTTCAGCAGTCCCCCCGCTTTGTAGGCGTTGGACTTCAGTTGCAGCCCTCGTGGCCGCGCGCTCGCTGGCTACTCGGTGCCGGAGCGGCGCTTGATCATGCCGACCTCGTTCAGCGGCTCGAACGACTCCATCTCCGGAATCTGAGGTGCGGGGCAGATCAACACCGCGTTCGGATGGGAGCGGTCTATCTGGTGCGCCCCCATCGGATGTCCGCACAACGGGCACGCATCATGGGACGCCACCGAGTCCTCTGACTCTTCGTCGTAGGGGCCAACCTCCGCCCCGCCGAGCCGCGGAATCAGTTTTTCGTCCAGCCATTCGGCCGCCTGCCGTACCCGATTGGGTTTCTCCAGGTCGGCCAGCTCGGCCCGCGCCTGCGAGTCACCTGCTTCAGCCCGTCGAGACCTGTCGTCACTCGTCTCCTGAGCCGCAGCTTCCTCTGCCTCGATCATGCTGCCGCGATGGGGCTCCCCCACGTCGTCAACGTCGGAGCGCTCAACGTCGGAGTTCTCAACGTCCGTGTTCTCAAAGTCAGTGTTCTCAACGTCCGTGTCGTGATGATTCTCGCCGGGCACTCCCGGCTCGTTCCCGGTCATGTGCGAGATGGTAGCGCGGCAACCCGCGAGTTGCCAGAAGAGTTGCTAATAAATTCTCATAATAAGCGTCCCCACTGCTGCGAATCACTGTGCTGCTTCATTGCTGCGAAGCCGCAACCCAGTGGTCGAGCTTCGCGATGGCAGCCCCGGAATCGACAGCATCCGCGGCAATGACCAATTTCTGCCTGAACCGCTCAACAATCGGCACCAGGGTCTGCGACGAGTCCTTCGCCAGGTCGAACGCGATCAACCCGGCAGCAGCGTTCAGCAACACGATGTCGCGCACCGGGCCGAGCTTTCCGCCGAGCGTCTCCCTCGCAATGGCGGCGTTATGGGCGCCATCCCCGCCGACCAGGTCGGAGATCCTGGCACGCGGAATCCCGAGGTCGAGCGGATCGAGGTCGTGCTCGTGCACATCACCACGCGAGACCTCCCAGATATGGCTGTGGCCGGTCGTCGTCAGCTCATCGAGCCCGTCGTCCCCGCGGAAGACCAGCGCCGTCGCTCCCCTGTTCCGAAAAACGCCGACGAACAGCGGCACCGTCTCCAGGTTGGCGACGCCGACAGCGGATGCCTCCGGACGCACCGGATTGCACAGCGGCCCCAGGAAGTTGAACACCGTGGACACCCCCAGTTGTGCGCGGATCGGGCCGGCATGCCGAAAACCGGGGTGGAACAGCGCCGCGTAGGCGAAAGTGATGCCGGTCTGCTCGAGCACCCGGACGACCTTCTCCGGATCCAGCTGAAGGTCGATGCCGAGCGCTGAGAGCACGTCGGATGCCCCGGATGCTGAACTGGCCGCACGGTTCCCATGCTTGATCACTGTGGCGCCGGCCGCAGCGCAGACGATCGAGGCCATGGTGGAGATGTTCACCGTGGCGAAGCGGTCTCCCCCGGTGCCCACAATGTCGAGCGCCATCGAGTCCGCACGCAACGGCAGCGCGTTCTCGAGCACAGCATCCCGGAAGCCCACAATCTCATCGACCGTCTCACCCTTGGCCCTCAAGGCGACCAGGAAACCGGCCAATTGGGCATCCGTCGCCTCCCCCGCCATGATCTGGCGCATGGCCCATGAGGCCTCGCTGATGCTCAGGTCGCCGCCGTCGAGCAGCGTGTTGAGAACGTCGGGCCAGGTGGTTTCATCATGCATGCTGGAAATCCTAGCTTTTTGCCCGCACACACCCCGCTGTATGACGAACGCGGTGAAGAATATCGGCCATAATGGAAACCGTGACCAGCACCTCTTTAACTCAGCCAGTTGGAGCCCCTGTTGTAAACAGGCCCAATGTCGTGGCCATCGGAACCATTGTGTGGCTCGGCAGCGAAGTCATGTTCTTCGCGGGCCTCTTCGCCATTTACTTCACGCTCCGATCCACCTCGCCGGAACTCTGGGCAGCGGAGACCGCGACTCTCAACGTTCCGTTCGCCCTGACGATCACCATCATCCTGGTGCTGTCCTCGGTCACGGCCCAGTTCGGGGTGTTCGCCGCTGAACGGCTGCAGTCACGGCGCACCGGCACTCTGCTGCAATTTGCCAAGTGGGGCATGGTCGAGTGGTTCTTCCTCTCCTTCATCATGGGCGCCATGTTCGTCACCGGGCAGGTCTTCGAGTACGCGACGCTGGTCAGCGAGCACGTGAGCCTCAGTTCGAACTCCTACGGTTCCGCCTTCTACATCACCACCGGATTCCACGGCCTCCACGTTCTGGGCGGGCTGATCGCGTTCCTGCTCATCATCGGCCGCGCGTACAGCGTCAAGAACTTCGGTCACAAGGAGGCGACAAGCGCCATCGTCGTCTCGTACTACTGGCACTTCGTCGACGTCGTCTGGATCGGGCTATTCCTGGTCATCTACGTACTCAAATAGGAACGGGACAACCGGAAAGCACCATGGGAAACAACTCCACACCCCAGGCCCGCGGCGCCAGGCCAGCCGGCCGCCGTCATCCACTGGCGACCGTTGCGCTCATCCTGGTCGGTCTGATGACCACCGGTGGCGCGTACGCGATGTTCAGCAGCACCGCGGCCGCCGAGACCACCGCCGTCACCCAGGCCACCGTCGAGGAGGGCCAGGCGCTCTTCGCGGCGAACTGCGCCACCTGTCACGGCATGAACGCTGAAGGCACCAAGGACGGCCCAAGCCTCTACGGCGTCGGCGCGGCATCCGTGCACTTCCAGGTGGGAACCGGCCGGATGCCGTTGGCCTTCCAGGGACCGCAGGGCGCCCAGAAGCCGGCACAGTTCAGCGAAGAGCAGACCCTTGCCCTTGCCGAGTACGTCGCATCCCTGGCCCCTGGACCGGCGATCCCCGACGCGGCAGACCTCGTGGGCGACGACATCGCCAACGGTGGCGTGCTGTTCCGCGTGAACTGCGCCATGTGCCACAACGTCGCCGGCGCCGGTGGTGCCTTGACCGAGGGCAAGTACGCGCCCGGGCTGCAGGGTGTTGAGCCGGTTCACATCTACGAGGCCATGGTCACCGGCCCGCAGAACATGCCGGTGTTCAATGACATGAACATCACGCCGGAAGAGAAGGCCGACATCATCAGCTACCTCCAGTACCTGGAGGAGACACCATCCGTTGGCGGGTACGGCCTGGGCAGCATCGGCCCCGTTTCCGAAGGCCTGTTCATCTGGATCTTCGGCCTGGGCGGCATCGTGGCGCTCACCGTGTGGATCGCCGCACGAGCCAGTTGACCCTGGGGGCAGCCTCGCTCCCCCACCATCCGGACACCACCAGCCCGGGACAGAGCAGAACAAAGAATTCGCAGAACTAGAAACGTCAAGCACCAACCGAAGGGAAATCAATGGCACAGCACGACAACGGCGGTGACGCCGCCGCTGCCGGCTCGGCTGTCGAGAAGAGCGAGCCGCGCCAGGTGTCGTCGGGGACCGCCGTCGTCACATCCGACGCCGTCCAGAACCCCGGTTTCCCCCCGCACCGGCCGCGCGTCACCGACCTCGACCCCGCAGCCGAGCGCACCGCCGCGCGACGGGTGTCCACCCTGTTCCTGCTCTCCGTCGTCGGCAGCATCTTCGCGGTCGTCGCCTACATCGTCTTCCCGATCGTGCCGGGCGACGCCGACTCCGTTCGCATGAACACGATGTTCCTGGGTATCGGAATCACCCTCGGACTGTTCCCGCTCGGTATCGGTGCCGTGTACTGGGCCAAGACGCTCATGAAGGGTGAGGAACTCGTCGAGTCGCGCCACCCGACCCGCGGAACCGTAGAGACCCGCGCCGCAGCGGTCGAGGTCTTCCGGCTCGGCAACAAGGAGTCCGGTTTCGGCCGCCGCTCCCTCATCCGCAACACGCTGATCGGTGCATTGGCGTTGACCCCGATTCCCGCGATCGTGCTGTTCCGCGACCTGGCACCGGCAGAAGACCCGGTGAAGCTGTTCAAGGAAACACTGTGGGAAAAGGGAACCCGCCTCATCCGCGACCCCTCCGGAACTCCGATCAAGGCATCGGATGTCACGATCGGATCGGTCTTCCACGTCATGCCGGAAGGCATTGACGAGGCAGAGCACATGCTCGAGGAGAAGTCGAAGGCCGCAGTGCTGTTGATGCGGTTGAACCCGGCCGACCTCAACGAGGAAGAGGGCCGAAAAGACTGGTCCTACCAGGGAATCGTCGCCTACTCCAAGATCTGCACCCACGTCGGATGCCCGGTGGCACTGTACGAGCAGCACACGCATCACCTGCTGTGCCCGTGCCACCAGTCGACCTTCGACGTCACCAACCACTGTGAAGTCATCTTCGGCCCGGCCAAGCGACCGCTGCCCCAACTCCCCATCGAGGTTGACGCAGAAGGCTACCTCGTCGCGCAGAGTGACTTCCATGAGCCCGTCGGACCTAGCTTCTGGGAGCGTTCAGCATGACCACCACAACTACGGGCGAAGCCCCCACGACCACGGCCCTGGCGCCGACACGGGGACAGCGCTTCACGGGCGCCGCCGCCAACTACATCGACGAGCGCACCAGCATCTCCGGCCTCGTCCGGGAACTCGGCCGCAAGGTCTTCCCCGACCACTGGTCGTTCATGCTCGGCGAGGTCGCGCTGTACAGCTTCGTCGTCATCCTGCTCTCCGGCACGTTCCTGACGTTCTTCTTCGACCCGTCGATGAGCCACGTGGTCTACGACGGCTCATACGTCCCGTTGAAGGGCATCGAGATGTCGGCCGCCATGGCGTCGACCATCGATATCTCCTTCGACATTCGCGGCGGCCTGCTCATGCGCCAGGTCCACCACTGGGCCGCACTGCTGTTCGTGGCTGCGATCGGGCTGCACATGCTGCGCATCTTCTTCACCGGTGCCTTCCGCAAGCCGCGCGAGCTCAACTGGATCATCGGCTTCGTGCTGTTCATCCTGGCCATGGCAGAAGGCTTCACCGGCTACTCCCTGCCGGACGACCTGCTCTCGGGCAACGGCCTCCGCATCATCGACGGAATCATCAAGGGAATCCCGGTCATCGGCACCTGGACGTCCTACCTGTTCTTCGGCGGAGAGTTCCCCGGCACCGACATCGTCGGCCGCCTGTTCGTGCTCCACATCATGCTGCTTCCTGCCCTGGTGATCGCCCTCATCGGTATTCACCTGGTGCTCATGGTGATCAACAAGCACACCCAGTTCGCCGGCCCTGGGCGCACCAACGACAACGTCGTTGGCGTGCCGATCATGCCGATCTTCGCCGCCAAGGCCGGTGGGTTCTTCTTCATCGTCTTCGGCGTGATCGTTCTGATCGCCTCGTTCTTCTCCATCAACGCGGTGTGGGTGTACGGACCGTACGACCCCTCCCCCGTGTCTGCCGGTACGCAGCCCGACTGGTACATCGGCTTCGCGGATGGCGCGCTGCGCCTCGTCCCGCCGGGCTGGGAGTTCGTGCTCGGCGGCTGGACGGTGTCGCTGAACATCCTCGTGCCGGTTATCGTGCTGGGCCTGTTCATCGTCACGGTCCTTATCTACCCCTTCCTCGAGGCGTGGATCACCGGGGACAAGCGCGAGCACCACCTTGCCGAGCGCCCCCGCAACAACCCGACACGCACCGCGGTCGGCGCCGCCGGCGTCACGTTCTACGCGGTGATGTGGGCTGCTGCCAGCTCCGACCTGATGGCCACCCACTTCATGTTGAGCCTTGAAGGTGTGACGCATGCGCTACAGCTGCTGCTGTTCGCCGGACCGGTCATCGCCTACATCGTGACCAAGCGCACCTGCATCGCGCTGCAGAAGAAGGATCGCGAGATCGCCCTCCACGGGTACGAGTCCGGTCGCATTGTGCGCCTGCCAGGGGGCGAATACATCGAGGTTCACCAGCCGCTGAACGCGTACGACCGCTGGCGCCTGGTCAGCTACGACGATCACCGTCCGCTGATGATCCGCCCGAACAGTGAAGGCAAGATCACGCTCAACCAGCGGATGCGGGCAGGGCTCACCCGGTGGTTCTTCGAAGACCGCATCTCGCCGGTTTCGCAACCGGAACTCGAGTCGAGCGAGCACCACTAGCCCGCTGTGTCCGAGAAAAGCCCCTGCTTCGGCGGGGGCTTTTCTGGTGGACCAGCAGCAGCCCTGCGCTACTCGTCGTTAACCTGACCGCCATAGGATTCAGCGGTGAGCACTCCCCCGAAATCACTGTCCAGGCAACTGGGACTCGGCGGCGCCGTCATCATCGGGTTGGGATCGATGATCGGCGCCGGCGTGTTCGCCGTCTTCGGTCCGGCGGCCGCGTCGGCCGGCACCGGCCTGCTGCTCAGCCTGCTCATCGCTGCGGTTGTCGCCACCTGCAACGCCACGTCGTCTGCCCAGCTTGCGGCGGTGTACCCACAGTCGGGCGGCACCTATGTTTACGGCCGCGAGCGGCTCGGCCCGTGGTGGGGCTTCCTGGCCGGCTGGAGCTTCGTCATCGGCAAGACGGCGAGCTGTGCCGCCATGGCGATGACATTCGCCGCCTACGCGGCTCCTGACGCCTGGGAACGGTCGGTGGCGGTGGCTGCCGTTGTCGTGCTGGCGTTCGTCAACTATCGCGGGGTGACCCGCACCGCGCGCGTCACCCTGATGATCGTCATCGTCGTATTGGCTGTCCTCGCCGTGGTGGTTGCCGCGGGACTTGCCAGCGGCCTCCCACACTTGGAGTGGACGTTGCCGGGCCCGGGCATCGCCGCCGGTTACGGCATCCTGCAGGCATCCGGGCTCCTGTTCTTCGCGTTCGCCGGCTACGCGCGCATTGCCACCATGGGCGAGGAGGTGAAGGACCCGGCGCGCACCATTCCGCGGGCGATCCTGATCGCACTGGGTGCCGCTGTGGCGGTCTACGCCGGCGTGGCCATTGCCGTGCTCGGAGCCCTGGGACCGGCAGAGCTGAGCGCAACCGATGAGCCGTTGCGGGCTGCCGTGCAGGCAAGCGGATGGGCGTGGGCGGTGCCGGTGGTGCAGGTCGGGGGCGCCGCAGCGTCGCTGGGTGCGCTCTTGGCGTTGATGGCGGGAATCGGCCGCACCAGTCTCGCCATGGCACGGGAGTCAGACCTGCCGCGGTGGCTTGCCGCCGTGCACCCCCGTTATCGAGTTCCGCATCGGGCCGAGGTCGCGCTGGCGATCGTCGTCACGGTGCTGGTGCTCACAATCGACCTGCGCGGCGCCATCGGCTTCTCCTCGTTCGGCGTGCTGCTCTACTACTTCATCGCCAACCTCGCGGCATTCACGCAGCCGGCGGACGCGCGGCGCTACCCTCGCCTGCTGCAGGTGCTGGGAATGGTCGGCTGCGCGGTGCTCGCCCTCACGCTGCCGCTCCCCAGTGTTCTGGGAGGGCTGGCCGTGCTGGCCGCCGGCGTGCTCGCTCGAGTCAGTGCTCGTGAGATCAGTCCTCGAAGACGAAACTCTTCTTGAGGAAGTCGGCGGTTGAGCGGTAGTCGAGCCCGTCATAGAACGCCGGCGCCCGGTTGCTTGCAACCGTGAGCTGGGACAGGTTGCGCGCCCGGCAGATGTCTTCCATGGCGTACACCAGGCGGCTGCCGACGCCCAGGTTGCGGGCGGACTCGTCCACGATGAGCTCCTGGATCTGGGCAATATCGTCGCGCGTGTACAACAGCCGCGCGATTGTCATCAGGACGTAGCCGAGCACACTGCCATCGGCGGCGACGGCAACCTGCAGCAGGTGGTCCTCCGCCTGCTCCACCGCGTGGTGGAACGCGTCATCGAAGGCCGCGCGGTCGACGTCGTACCGATCGGCGAGCTGGTTGACGAGAGCGAATACCGCGTCAGCATCATCCAGCGTCGCCTGCCGGATGCGGACGTCAGTGGGTGAAGTTTCCGCGGTAATACTCATACACCCACCCGACGAGCGTGATCGCCAACAGCGCTACACCGATGAAGGTGATCCAGTAGCCGATTGCAATGCCCAGGATCGCCAGGGACGCAGCGCCGGCCAACAGGATTGGCCACCAGCTCCACGGGCTGAAGTGCCCGAGCTCCGGGTCGCCGTCGTCGATATTGGCGTCGGTACGGTCCTCCGGAAGTTCCCCGCCCTGACTCTTGTGGGACTTGCCGATGTAGAACGCGATGAAAGCGAACATGACTCCGCACAAGCCGAGGGCGAGAGCGCCAACCGGCTCGACGTGGCGGCCATCTTCGCCTGGTGCGACCGTGAAAATACCGGTGGTCGCCGCGAGTGCACCCCAGATTATGTACATGATCGCGGAGATCACGAAGAACGCGCACAGCGCCCAGAAGAGGACTACGTTGCCTTTCACGCTTACTTCACCTTTCCATCGGCCATGTCAGCCACTGGGGAGTCGGGGGCGTCTTTGAACGGACCGACTCCGACCGGGACTCCGGCCTCCGGGTGGTTCAGGTCGAACGCCGGGGACTCCGAACGGATCCTGGGGATCGACGTGAAGTTGTGACGCGGTGGCGGGCAGGATGTCGCCCACTCGAGCGAGCGGCCGTAACCCCACGGGTCGTTGACGGTCACCTTCGGAGCGTTACGTGCCGTGATGTACACGTTGAAGAGGAACGGGATCATCGAGATACCGAGGATCATCGCACCGACCGTCGACAGCTGGTTCATCCAGGTGAAGTTGTCTTCAGGCTGGTAGGTCGCGTAGCGACGCGGGAAGCCGACGACGCCCAGCCAGTGCTGCACCAGGAAGGTGGTGTGGAAGCCGATGAACAGCAGCCAGAAGTGGATCTTGCCCAGCTTCTCGTTGAGCATCTTGCCGGTCCACTTCGGCCACCAGAAGTAGAACCCGCTGAACATGGCGAAGACGACGGTTCCGAACACCACGTAGTGGAAGTGAGCGACCACGAAGTACGTGTCCGACACGTGGAAGTCGAGCGGCGGTGAGGCCAGGATGACGCCGGTGAGTCCACCGAAGGTGAACGTGACCAGGAAGCCGATCGCCCACAGCATGGCGGACTCGAATGTCACAGAGCCCCGCCACATGGTGCCGATCCAGTTGAAGATCTTCACACCCGTCGGCACGGCGATCAGCATGGTCATCAGCGAGAAGAACGGCAGCAGCACCGAACCGGTCACGTACATGTGGTGCGCCCACACCGTGACGGACAGGGCGGCGATCGACACTGTGGCGTAGATCAGGGTCTTGTACCCGAAGATCGGCTTACGGCTGAAGACCGGGAAGACCTCGGAGACGATGCCGAAGAACGGCAGCGCGATGATATAGACCTCCGGATGCCCGAAGAACCAGAACAAGTGCTGCCAGAGGACCGCACCACCGGCTTCCACGTTGTAGATGTGCCCGCCCCAGACCCGGTCGATGCCGAGGCCGAACAGTGCGGCGGCCAGCACCGGGAATGCCATCAGGATGAGGATCGAAGTCACCATGATGTTCCAGGTGAAGATCGGCATCCGGAACATGGTCATGCCTGGTGCGCGCATGGTGATGACGGTGGTGATGAAGTTCACCGCACCGAGGATGGTTCCGAACCCACTGATGGCCAGGCCGAATACCCAGAGGTTGCCGCCGATTCCTGGCGAGAATGTCGTTGTCGACAGTGGTGTGTAGGCGAACCAGCCGAAGGATGCCGCGCCCTGGGGGGTCAGGAACCCGGCAACTGCCATCAACGACCCGAAGGAGTACAGCCAATAAGCGAAGGCGTTGAGGCGCGGGAACGCCACGTCGGGTGCGCCGATCTGGAGTGGCATCAGCACGTTGGCGAAGCCGGCGAACAACGGTGTCGCGAACATGAGCAGCATGATGGTGCCGTGCATGGTGAACAGCTGGTTGTACTGCTCCTTGGTCTCAAGCAGCTCGAGACCCGGGGCGAACAGCTGGGCGCGGATGATCAGCGCCATCACTCCGCCGAGGCAGAAGTAGATGAACGATGAGATCAGGTACATGTACCCGATCTTCTTGTGGTCCGTCGTGGTGATCCACTCGACCACCACGTTGCCCTTACGCCTCGCGCTGGGAGAAACCGTGTGCTGCGTGGTTCCCGTGCCGGCGACGACCGGCCGTGCTTCTGTGGTTGTCATGGTGACGATCAGTCCGTTCCGTCTACCGGTGCTGTGCCGGGCAAGTTGCTATTGGTGTTGTACTCTGCCCCACGAATTCCGGTCTGCCCGGCATCCGCGAGACTCTGAATGTAGTCCTCGTACTCCGCTTCAGACACCACCTCGACGTTGAAGAGCATCAGCGAGTGGTATTCACCGCACAGCTCCGCACACTTTCCAGCGTACGTCCCTTCCTTCTGCGGCGTGAAGTACATGTAGTTGCTCTTGCCGGGAATGTTGTCCTTCTTGTACAGGAAGTCGGCAACCCAGAAAGAGTGCACGACATCGCGGCTCTCCAGGGCGATCTCAACCGTCTTGTTGACGGGAAGTACCAGTACCGGAAGCTGGTCGTAGTCGATGCTGTCGTCGTCTTCGTTCTCCTGCGCCTGGATGCCCATCGAGTGGACGCCATTGCCGCCGGGGCCCTCGTTCAGGTAGTTGAAGTCCCAGGCCCAGCGCTTGGCGAACACCTCGACCTGAACATCGGGGTTCTCGGTCGGAGCTTCGATCGCCGCCTGGTCACGGGCTGTGAAGGCGAAGAACCCGACGATCAGGATGAGCGGGATGACCGTGTAGAGGATCTCGATCGGCATGTTGTAGCGCAACTGCACCGGGAGACCGGTCTGGCCCTTGCGGCGGCGGTACACCACGGCAACCCAGATGATGAGGCCCCAGGTCAGCAGGCCGACCAGCAGGAGGATGATCCAGGATGTTGTCCACAGGCCGGCGACGCGGTCGGTGTGGTTGGTGATGCCTGGCTCGCCGGGAAGATATCCCCTCAGCTGTGCCTGGGTGCATCCGGCGAGGACAACGACCAGCATTGCTGCCATCGGAATGGCAGCCCATCGAAGACGGCGGTTAGAGCGCACCTGAGACCTCTCGGAACGACATGGAACTGTACGAATCACAGTCTATTGACAGTAATGAGCCTATCGCTCGTGACGCGCAGACTCGAACCGGAACCGCCACCTGCGGCAAAAGAAAAAAGGGAAACCGCGCCTGGCGATTTCCCTTTCTTCGTCCTCTGACTCAGCTGAAGGAGTCTCCGCACGCACAGCTGCCGCCGGCGTTCGGGTTGTCGATGGTGAAGCCCTGCTTCTGGATGGTGTCCTCGAAGTCGATGTTCGCGCCATCCAGGTACGGGACGCTCATCTTGTCAACCACAACCTCGACCCCGTCGAAATCAACGGTCACGTCGCCGTCGAGCAGTCGTTCGTCGAAATAGAGCTGGTAGATCAGGCCGGAGCATCCGCCGGGCTGAACGGCGACCCTGAGGCGGAGGTCGTCCCGGCCTTCCTGCTCATACAGCGAGCGAACCTTGTCGGCAGCGGCTGCCGTCAGTGCGACTCCGTGTGCCGGTGCCGGCTTGGTTTCGGTCAGTGTGTCGGTCATGACCACTCCTTCTCGTTCTGAATCCTGGTCCCAGTGTAAGCAACGCAGCCGGGAAAGTGGTGCACACGCGATAGTGACCTTTCCGGCGGATAGGGCCAGTCCGCGGGGCACTATCCACCGGAATGGGAACTTCACGGTGCAGTCCAGGGCCTCAGCCGCGTTCGTTGAGGCGCGCGAGCAGTACTGCTTCGGCCAGGATCGCCCGGTGGAACACGCCCAGGTGCAGGGACTCGTTCGGGCTGTGCGCCCGCGTGTCCGGGTCTTCGACACCGGTAACCAGGATCTGCGCCTGGGGGAAGATGTCGACCAGGTCGGCGATGAACGGGATCGAGCCGCCGATTCCGGTCTCGACAGCCGGAACGCCCCAGGCATCCGTCATCGCGGTCTTCGCCTCGGCGACAGCCCAGCCGCTGGTGTCGACCAGGAACGGGTCGCCCATCTCGTAGGCGCTGAACGCGATGTGAGCGCCGAACGGGGTGTTCTCCTTCAGGTGCTTCTCGATCGCCGCCCGGGCATCCGCCGCGGTCTGACCGGGAGCGATCCGCACGCTGATCCGCACCCTGACCATCGGCAGGAGGGTGTTGGAGGCATTGGCGACGCTCGGCGCGTCGATACCGGTCACCGTGATCGCGGGTTGCGCCCACAAACGGCCGAGGATGCTGCCCCGGCCGATCGGCGTCACGCCGTCCAGGAAGCCGGCATCCTCGCGCAGCTGCTCCTCGGAGAACTCGGGGGTCTGCATGTCCTGCGACGTGAGGCCGTCGACGGCGACGGCACCATCGTCATCGTGCAGGGTGGCCAGCAGCTTCACTGCCGCCAGCATGGCATCCGGCGCCGCTCCCCCGAACATTCCGGAGTGCGAGGCGTGTTCCAGGGTGCGAACCTCGAGCTGGAACGCCACGTTGCCGCGGAGGGCAACCGTGATCGCCGGGGTGTCCACGTCCCAGTTGTCGGAGTCGGCCACCACGATCACATCAGACCGAAGCTGGTCCTGGTGCTTGACCAGGAAGTTCTTGAAGGACAGCGAACCGGCTTCCTCCTCCCCCTCGATGAACAGGGCGAGTCCGAGGTCGAAGTCGTCGCCTGCCGTCTCGACCAGCGCACGGACGGCGGCGATGTGCGCCATCACGCCGGCCTTGTCATCGGCAGCGCCGCGACCATAGAGCCGGTCACCGCGCAGCGTCGGCTCGAACGGCGGCGACTCCCAATCGTCATCCGATCCCTGCGGCTGCACGTCGTGGTGCGCGTAGAGCAGGATGGTCGGCTTGCCGTTACGGGCAGCCCTGGTCGCCAGCACGGCCGGCTTCCCCAGCGAGTCCGTGTCGCCGATCGTCGCCCGCGAGGTCTCCACGTGCTCGAACACCCCGAGTTCGCGAACCAGTTTCTCGACCGCCGCGGCACTGTCGATGACATGCTGCTCATCGAAGGCGGCCCAGGACACGGACGGGATACGAACCAGCTGCGACAGTTCGGCGATGGCCGCAGGCAACCCGGCCTGCACTGATTCCCTCAGCTTTTCCAGCAGTTCCGGACGCGTGCTTTCAGAAGTAGTCATGCAGGTAATCTTAAGAGTCAACGAACTCAAGGATTTACTGTGGCCAAGCCAGCACCGAACTCCCCCGTACCAGGCGGCTCAGCCGACCAGTCCGGTTACGACCTGAACTCCGACAGCGCCCAGCGCATAGAAGCGGCTGCGGGAAAGGGAAGGCCGACGCCCAAGCGCAAGGAACGCGAAGCCGCGAACCTCCGTCCGCTGGTCGGCAGCGACCGCAAGGTAGCGAACAAGGCGGCAAAGGCGAAGTACAACGAGGCCAGGGACCGTGCCCGCATCGGCATGGCCAATGGCGAGGAGAAGTTCCTGCCTGCGCGTGACAAGGGGCCCCAGAAGCGCTTCATCCGCGACTTCGTCGACGCCCGGTTCAGTGTCGGCGAACTGATGATCCCGGTCATGCTCGTCATCATCATCCTCACCCTGGTCGACAACTACGAGGTGCAGATCATCAGCATTCTCGGCCTGTGGGGTTTCTTCATCCTCGCGGTGCTGGACTGCGTGTTCGCCGGTTTCCTGGTCGGTCGCCGACTCGCCGCGAAGTTCGGCAAGGATAATGTTCAGCGCGGCTACCGCTGGTACACCGCAATGCGTTGCCTGCAATTGCGCCGGATGCGGTTGCCCAAGCCGCAGGTCAAGCGAGGGCAGTACCCGGCCTGATCCGGCACAGCAGAGTCATCCGCCGGAGCGAAGGCGCCGCAACCCCTTGTTGACCTGCGCAGCCCACAGCGGCCCCCGGTAGACGAAGCCGGTGTACCCCTGCACCAGCGTCGCACCCGCCTCAAGCCGCTCGGCGACGTCGCGGGCCGTCTCCACTCCCCCGACCGAGATCACGCACAGCTCGGCGGGCACGATACTGCGGATGAGCCTCAGCACTTCCAGGGACCGCGCAGCCAGCGGCGCACCCGACAGTCCGCCGGCGCCGATCTGCGCCACAACAGTCGGGTCGGTCGCCAGCCCGTCGCGGGAAATCGTGGTGTTGGTGGCGATGATCCCGGCCAGCGGCAACTCGACGACGAGCTTCGCGATGCGCCGCACCTCGTCGTCGGTCAGGTCGGGGGCGATCTTCACCAGCACCGGTGTCCTGCCTGCGGCGTTGCGGACGTCGCCGAGCAACGGGCCGAGCTTGTCCAGTTCCTGCAGGCCCCTCAGCCCCGGCGTGTTGGGTGAGCTCACGTTGACCACCAGGTAGTCGGCCAGCGGCGCCAGCAACGTCGTGCTCTGCAGGTAATCGGCCGCCGCATCCGCCACATCGACCATACGCGACTTTCCGATGTTGACCCCGATGACCGGACGGCTGTGGCGCTTGCGAGCACGTTCCAGCCGTGGGACGGCGTCCGCGCTCCCGCCGTTGTTGAATCCCATGCGGTTGACGACGGCACGGTCGGCGACCAGACGGAACATGCGTGGGCGGTCGTTGCCCGGTTGCGGCCTGGCGGTCAGCGTTCCGACTTCGACGTGGCCGAATCCGAGCTGCCACAGGCCCTGGACCGCCTTCGCCTCCTTGTCGAAACCGGCAGCCACCCCGAACGGGGACGCAAAGCGTAAGCCGAGCGTTTCGACCGCGAGCGACGGATGCGGGCGGGTGAAGCGGGCGATGAGCGTGCCGACCCGGGTCCAGGCCAGGGTCCGGATGAACCGGAACGCGAGGTTGTGCGCGAGTTCGGGATCCAGTCTGGTGAGAACGGCCCGGAAGAGTAGTCGATACATACGCTGATCAGGCTACCGGCATCCTCCGGCCGGACTGGCCCATTCGGTGGCGCTGGCTGGCCTATTCGGCGGCGCTGAGCGGCTCGTCGTGCTCCACCCGCAGCTGGGTGATTGCCGACTCGAAATCCTCGAGCGACTCGAAACCCTGGTACACGCTGGCGAATCGCAGGTACGCAACTTCGTCGAGTTCCCGCAGCGGGGGCAGGATTGCCACTCCGATGTCGTTGGCGTCGATCTGCGATGCCCCGGTGGCACGAATGGTCTCCTCGACCTTCTGTGCGAGCACCGCGAGGTCGGTGTCGGTCACCGGCCGGCCCTGGCAGGCCTTCCGCACACCGGCAACGACCTTCTCGCGCGAGAACGGCTCGAGCACCCCGTTGCGCTTGACCACGCTCAGGCTGGCGGTCTCGATGGTGCTGAAGCGGCGGCCGCACTCCGGACATTGCCGACGACGGCGGATCGACAGCCCATCATCACTGGTCCGTGAGTCGATGACCCGGGAGTCCGGGTGGCGGCAGAAGGGGCAGAACATGGTGACTCAACAATAGGCCACCGCCTCGGCGAAACCCTGACGACGCCCTGCCGCCCGGCCTCTCAACCTCTCTGCCTCTCAGCCGATCAGCCGTCGAATCGGGCGGTGACAGCTGCGGCGTGCGCCGGCAGGTTCTCCGCCGTCGCCAGGGCCACGATGTGGTCGCGAACCTCGCCCAAGCCCCGGCGGTCGTATCGGATGACCTGCTGGGGCCTCAGGAACGTGTACGCCCCCAGGCCCGATGAAAACCTCGCCTGCCCGCCGGTCGGCAGCACATGGTTCGATCCGGCCAGGTAGTCCCCCAGGCTGACCGGTGAGTGGTCGCCGACGAAGATGGCACCGGCGCTCTCAATACCCTCGAGCACCGCATCCGGATTCTCGGTGTGGAGCTCCAGGTGCTCCGGTCCGTAGGCATTGCTGAACGCAACGGCCGCAGGCAGGTCGTCGACGAGCACGATCGCCGATTGCCGACCACCCAGCGCCTCGGTGATCCGGACGCTATGGGCTGCTTCCGAGACCAGGGTGCGGAGCTCATCCTGCACCCGGCCTGACAACTCCGCGGAATCTGTCACCAGGACGGCGGAGGCGAGCTCGTCATGCTCGGCCTGGCTCACCAGGTCGGCAGCAACGAAACGGGCGTTGGCCGTGGCATCCGCGATGACCAGGATTTCGGTCGGGCCGGCCTCCGCGTCGATACCGGCCTGGCCGCGCACCAGGCGCTTGGCTGCCGCCACGAAGACATTGCCGGGGCCGGTGATGAGCTGAACCGGGTCGAGTCCGGCATCCGGCACTCCGTAGGCGAACGCGCCGATGGCGCCGGCACCGCCCATGGCGTAGACCTCATCGACACCGAGCAGCGCGGCGGCGGCCAGGATGGTCGGGTGAACCGAGCCCCCGAATTCCCGCTGGGGAGGCGAGGCCAGCGCGATCGAAGAGACGCCGGCGACCTGGGCGGGCACCACGTTCATCAGGACGCTCGACGGGTAGACGGCTTTGCCGCCCGGCACGTACAGGCCCACCCTGGCCATCGGGGACCAGCGCTGGACGACGTGGGCACCGGCGCCGAGGCGGGTCGTCACCGGGGCAGGCAGTTGGGCACGCGATGCGGCACGGAGGCGCTCGATGGCCTCCTCGATCGCCAGCCGGACGGTCGGGTCCAGTGCCGCCAGCGCGTCGCTGAGTTCAGAGGAGGCGACCCTCGTGCGGCTCGGTCGCACCCCGTCCAGGCGTTCGGCCTGATCGAGGAGCGCAACCTCGCCGCGGTTCCGCACGTCGGCGATGAGCTCCTCAGCGATGGCGGTCGCCGCGGAAACGTCGGTGACGGCTCTCGGCACCAGGGCGAGGAGCTCGGAACGATTGGGCGTGGCGCCTCGGAGGTCGATGGTCTGGATCATGGCTTCCACAACTTTAGCGGGATCATCAACCCAGGCAGCTGGGGCCGAGCAGCGACTTCAGCTCGCCGTAGAGGTCGGCGCTCACCGAGACGGGGTACGGCACCTCGAACATCCGCGCGCTCTCCCCCTTGATCAGCTTCAGCCTCACTTCGGTGTCACCAGAATGGCGGATGAGGGCATCGCTCAGCGCGGATACGACATCCGTCGTCGCCCGGAACTCCGGGAGCGAGATCACGAGCGGCCCGGAACCCAGCGATGCCCCGGTGTCCGGCGTGAACATGCTCACGGCGTGCAGGTTCATCCCGTCGTCTCGCGCGCTCACCCGCCCCCTGACCACGACGATCGAGTCGTTGGTCAGCGCCGGCGAGAACTCCTGGTACGTCTTGCCGAGGAACATGACCGTGATCTCGCCGCCGAAGTCCTCGACGGTGACCATTCCGTACTGGTTGCCGGAGTTGCGGGCGGTGCGGTGCTGCACGCTGGTGATCAGCCCGGCCACCGTGATTGTCTCACCGTCCTGGGCGGCATCACCCGCGAGAAGGTCGGCGATGGTGGTGCTCGCGTGCTTGGCGAGCTGCAGTTCCAGGCCGGCGAGCGGATGATCGGAGACGTAGAGCCCGAGCATTTCGCGCTCGAACGCCAGCTTGTCGCGCTTGGCCCACTCCGGTCGTGGCGGAACCTGTTGTACGGTCTGTGGTTCGTCCCAGAGGCTGTCGAAGTCGAAACCGACCTGACCGTTGGCCTCCGCCCGCTTGACGCTCACCGCTGCCTCGACGGCGTCCTCGTGGATCTCCATGAGCGCACGGCGCGTCGCCCCGAGCGAGTCGAACGCGCCGGCCTTGATCATTGACTCCATGGTGCGCTTGTTCGCGACCGGGATCGGGACCTTCGCCAGGAAGTCGTGGAATGACTCGAACCGCCCCTTCGCCTCGCGGGCCCCGCGGATCGCCTCAACCACGTTGTGGCCGACGTTCCGCACGGCTCCCAGTCCGAAGCGGATGTCTTCGCCGACGGCAGCGAAGAATCCGATCGACTCGTTGACGTCTGGGGCCAGCACCTTGATGCCCATCCGGCGGCACTCGCTCAGGTAGATCGCGAGCTTGTCCTTGGAGTCGCCGACGCTGGTCAGCAGAGCTGCCATGTACTCGGCCGGATAGTGGGCTTTCAGGTAGGCGGTCCAATACGAGACCACGCCGTAGGCGGCGGAGTGCGCCTTGTTGAAGGCGTAGTCGGAGAACGGCAGCAGGATGTCCCACAGTGTCTTCACCGCATCCGTCGAATAGCCGCGCTCCTGCATGCCGGCGCTGAAGCCCTCGAACTGCTTGTCCAGCTCTGACTTCTTCTTCTTGCCCATCGCCCGCCGCAGCAGGTCCGCCTGGGCGAGCGTGAAGCCGGCCAGCTTCTGCGCAATCGACATGACCTGCTCTTGGTAGACGATCAAGCCATAGGTCGTGCCAAGCACGTCGTGAAGCGCCTCGGAGAGCTCCGGATGGATGTAGTCGATCTCCTGCTGACCGTTCTTGCGCAGCGCGTAGTTGGTGTGGGAGTCCGCTCCCATCGGGCCTGGCCGGTACAGGGCCAGCACGGCCGAGATGTCTTCGAAGTTGTCGGGCTTCATCAGCCGGAGCAGCCCGCGCATCGGGCCACCATCCAGCTGGAACACGCCGAGGGTGTCGCCCCTGGCCAGGAGGTCGTAGGCAGGCTGGTCGTCCAGTTCGAGGTCTTCCAGCACCGGACGGTGGCCACGGTTCGACTCGATGTTGTCGAGTGCGTCATCGATGATCGTGAGGTTGCGAAGGCCCAGGAAGTCCATCTTGATGAGGCCGAGCGCCTCGCAGGCGGGGTAATCGAACTGCGTGACGATCTGGCCGTCCTGCTCCCGCTTCATGATCGGGATGATGTCGATCAGCGGGTCGGACGACATGATGACGCCGGCGGCGTGCACGCCCCACTGCCGCTTCAGGTTCTCCAGCCCGAGGGCGGTGTCGAAAACGGTCCTCGCCTCCGGGTCGGTTTCGACCACAGAGCGGATGTCTCCGGCCTCCTTGTAGCGCGGGTGATCCTTGTCGAAGATGCCGGTGAGCGGGATGTCCTTGCCCATGATCGGTGGCGGCATCGCCTTGGTGAGCTTCTCACCCATACCGAACGGGAAGCCGAGCACGCGGGACGAGTCCTTCAGTGCCTGCTTCGCCTTGATGGTGCCGTAGGTGACGATCTGGGCGACTCGCTCATCGCCGTACTTCTCGGTGACGTACTTGATGACTTCGCCACGGCGCCGGTCGTCGAAGTCGACGTCGAAGTCGGGCATGGAGACGCGGTCCGGGTTCAGGAAGCGCTCGAAGATCAGGCCGTGCTTCAGCGGGTCCAGGTCGGTGATGCCCATCGCGTAGGCGGCCATCGACCCGGCGCCGGAGCCACGGCCTGGGCCGACGCGGATGCCGTTCCGCTTGGACCAGTTGATGAAGTCGGCGACCACCAGGAAGTAGCCGGGGAAGCCCATCTGCAGGATGACGCCGACCTCGTAGTCTGCCTGCTTGCGCACGTCAGCGGGGATGCCGGTCGGGTAGCGCACGTGCAGCCCGTTGTCGACCTCCTTGATGAACCAGGTCTCCTCGGTCTCGCCGTCCGGAACCGGGAAGCGCGGCATGTAGTTCGCGCTCTCGTTGAATTTCACGTCGCTTCGCTCGGCGATCAGCAGCGTGTTGTCGCAGGCCTCCGGGTAGTCGCGGAACAGCTCACGCATCTGGCTGGCCGACTTGAGGTAGAACTCGTCCGCGTCGAACTTGAACCGGTTAGGGTCGTCCAGGGTCGACCCGGACTGCACGCAGAGCAGGGCGGCGTGGCTGGTCGCGTCGTGGGCGTGCGTGTAGTGCAGGTCATTGGTGGCCAGCAGTGGGAGGTCGAGCTCCTTGGCGAGCCTCAGCAGGTCGCTCATCGCACGGCGTTCAACATCGATGCCGTGGTCCATGATCTCGCAGAAGAAGTTCTCCTTGCCGAAGATGTCACGGAATTCCGCTGCCGCCTTCTTCGCCTCCTCGTACTGGCCGAGGCGGATGCGCGTCTGGATCTCGCCGCTGGCGCATCCGGTAGTCGAAATCAGGCCTTCGCCGTATTGGGAAAGCAGTTCGCGGTCCATGCGTGGCTTGAAGTAGTAGCCCTCGATGGAGGCCCTGGAGGAAAGCCGGAACAGGTTGTGCATGCCCTGGGTGGTCTCCGAGAGCAGTGTCATGTGGGTGTATGCGCCGGAGCCGGAGACGTCGTCCCCTCCCCCGTTGCCCCAGCGCACCCTGGTCTTGTCACTGCGGTGGGTGCCCGGAGTGAGGTAGGCCTCGGTGCCGATGATCGGCTTGATGCCGGCCTCGGTCGCCGTCTTCCAGAAGTCGTAGGCACCGAAGACGTTGCCGTGGTCGGTGACCGCAACCGCCGGCATTCCCTGCTCGACGGCAGCCGCAATCAGCGGCTTGACCCTGGCTGCGCCATCGAGCATCGAGTATTCGCTGTGCACGTGCAGGTGCACGAAGGAATCTTTGCTGGAAGGCACTGCTCTCCGTCTAGCCGAGGGTTGAACCGGGTGGAGAGTCCAGCTTAGATCGTCGCCGGACGATAGCTGGTCAGAGCGCGCGGGGAAGCGTTTAACTGGCGCGGAGAATGGCTAATGCATGTTGCAGATCGGCTGGATACTCCGTCTGGTATTCGACCGGTTGGTGGGTTCCCGGATGCACGAAGCCCAATCGAACGGCGTGCAGCCATTGCCGGCCAAGGCCGAGTCGCTCGGAAATCGTCGGGTCCGCGCCGTACATGGCATCGCCGACGCAGGGGTGGCGCTGCGCAGCCATGTGCACCCGGATCTGATGGGTTCGGCCGGTTTCCAAGCGGATCTCGAGGAGGGAGGCGCTGGGAAACGCCTCGAGCGTCTCGTAGTGGGTCACCGAAGGCTTGCCATCCGCCACGACGGCGAACTTCCAGCTCGACCCGGGGTGTCGACCGATCGGGGCGTCGATCGTGCCGGTCAGCGGATCGGGATGGCCCTGCACGATGGCGTGGTAGGTCTTGTCGACCTTGCGGTCGTGGAAGGCCCGCTTGAGTTCCGAGTATGCATGCTCCGACTTGGCGACGACCATGAGGCCGCTGGTGCCCGCGTCGAGCCGATGCACGATTCCTGCGCGCTCCGCCGCACCGGAGGTGGCAATGCGGTAGCCGGCACCGGCCAGGGCGCCGAGCACCGTCGGCCCGGTCCACCCGACGGAGGGGTGGGCGGCAACGCCGACCGGTTTGTCGATCACGATCAGGTCGTCGTCGTCGTGCACCACCGTGAGCTCAGGAACGTTCATCGGCACGATGACCGGTGCCTGCTTCGGTTCCCAGGTGACCTCGAGCCAGGCTCCCGCGCGCAGGCGATCCGACTTCGCCAGGCGAACACCGTCAGCGCTGACGCCGCCAGCCTCGATGACTTCGGCGGCAAAGCTGCGGGAGAAGCCCATGAGCTTGGCCAACGCGGTGTCGGTGCGCTCCCCCGCAAGGCCGTCGGGCAACGGGAGGCTGCGTGTCTCCATAGTCGCTACTTTGCTTCCGGCACGGCGTCAGGGTCGCCGGCTGCTTCTCGGGTGCCATCGAGGCGAACACCGCGGACCGAGAGGATGATGAACAGCCCCATGCTCGACACGATGAAGATATCGGCGACGTTGAAGATCGCCGGGAATCCCCACACCTGGATGAAGTCGACCACGTGCCCCAGGCCGAAGCTCGGCTCCCGGAACAACCGATCGAGCAGGTTGCCCAGGGTACCGCCCAGCAGCATCCCGAACAGCACCGCCCAGGCCAGGGACTTGATCCGGTGGGCGAACAGGATGATGAACACCGTGACGGCGGATGCCGCGATGGAGAAGATCCAGGTTGACCCGCTGGCCAGTGAGAACGCCGCCCCCGAGTTCTTGACGAACACGAATTGCAGCAGTTCCCCGATGACCGGGTTGTGCTCTCCGGCGCTCAGGTTGCTGACGACGAGGAACTTGGTGAACTGGTCAGCACCGAGGACCAGCACTGCGACTACGGCCAGTGAGGCTAGCGCCCGAACGTTGATCCGGTGACGCCCGGTGTTCCCCGACTGCGCGACCGGCTCAGTTTCCGCCAAAGCCCTGGTAGCTGGCTGGCGGAGGCGTCGAGGTCCCGGGAGCGGTGAAACCACCCGAACTCGCGGCACCTGAGCTCGCACCGGCACCATGCGGGGTACTGCCGGTGTTCACCGGTGCGGCGTTCTCCAGCTCCTGCAGCTGCTCTTCGATGTAGCTCTTCAGCTTCTGGCGGTACTCGCTCTCGAAGGTGCGAAGTTCTTCGATCGCAGCCTCGAGGGAGGCGCGCTCCTTCTCGAGCGCACCGATCTGCTCGCGCTGCTGGGCTTCGGCTTCTCCAACGACTCGTGCCGCCGTCGCGTGGCCCTCTGCGATGAGTGCGTCGCGCTTCTCGATACCTTCACGGACGTGCTCTTCGTGCAGGCGGCGGGCGAGCTGCAGCAGGTTGTTGGTGCTGCCGGCGTCGTCGAGGCCGGGGGTGGCGCCGAAGCCGGTCTGAGCCGGTGCCTCCGGCTGGGCCGGCTGCGCCGCGACGGGCTGGGCGACAGTGTCGGCCGGAGCCGGCTGGGCCTGCGCGGTGGCGGAACCACCACTGCGTTGCAGTTCGGCAATCCGCGAGTCGCTGGCGATGAGGCGCTGGCGCAGCTCTTCGTTCTCCTGGTTCAGGCGTCGCAGCTCGACAACGACCTCGTCCAGAAAGTCATCGACCTCGTCCTGGTCGTAGCCCTCGCGAAATTTGGTCGGCTGGAACCGCTTGTTGACTACGTCTTCAGGCGTAAGGGCCATTCTCGTCACCTCAAAAAACTTTCTGATAAATCATGGAACGTTAGGAAAACGCTAGCAAAGTTGACTGCGTTCAGGAATTGCACCCTGCCCACAGGTCAAGGCTACAGCGTACATTCCGGTTACCGGATACTCCCAGTCAGAATAATCAGGACTATCACCACTAGCATGACGATGCTCCAGGCGAAGTCGAGTGCCATACCGCCGGCCCGGATGGGCGGAACCAGCCGGCGAACGAGCTTCAGGGGCGGATCGGTCAGCACATAAGCGACCTCGGTGATCACCAGCACGAACCCCTTCGGGCGCCACTGACGGTTGATCACCTGCACGATATCGACGATGAAGCGCAACCACATCACCAGCAGGTAGATGAGCAGCGCGGCATACAGCACCGCCGCAACGGTCGAAACGATCACCCGGCTAGTTCTGGGTGAAGAACGACGCCTCGACGTCGGACTCTGCCGCAGGCTGGTCTCCGCTGACGGCAACGTGTGCCGGCGACAGCAGGAAGACCTTCGATGTGACCCTCTCGATCTTGCCGTACAGGCCCTGGGAGAGGCCGCTGGCGAAATCGATCAGTCGACGGGCATCCGGCTCGCTCATCTGGGACAGGTTGATGATCACCGGGACGCCTTCGCGGAAGCTTTCGGCGATCACCTGGGCGTCTTTGTATTGACGCGGGTGGACCGTGAGGATCTCATTCATTTCAGTGGGTGCCGCGCTTCGTGTGGTGGTCGGCCTGCGGAGTGGTGTCACCGGAGCCCTGGATGCCGAACCCTGCTGCGACACGTGCTGCGGGGACTGGGCCTGGTGAACGGGGGCAACGGGAGCCACCGGAGAGTTGTCCTGATAGTCGAACTCTTCGTCGGCAAGCCCCAGGTAGACCATGGTCTTGCGTAGTGGGTTTGCCATTTGTTTTGCCTCCTGGTGGTGAACTTCTGGTTCGAGATTAACCCGGGGTGGTGCGGTTTCCGGTGATTGCGGAACCAATCCGGAGGTGTGTCGCACCTTCCAGGATCGCCTCCCGGAAGTCGCCGGACATGCCCGTCGAGATGGATCCGGCTTCCGGGTCCAGGGTTCGCAGCCGAGCGGATGCTGCGCGCACCCGCTCGAAAGCCCGGCGCGGTTCTTCGCCGATCGGCGCAACGGCCATCACGCCGCGCAGTCGAAGGCCATCGGCGGCCTTCACGCGCTCTGCGATCCGGAGCAGGTCATCGGGCTGAACGCCGCCCCTGCCCGGGTCGTCGGTGAGGTTGAGCTGCACGAAGCCGTCGATGACCACGCCGGCCGCGCCATCAGCGAGTGCCAGCGCATCGATGACGGACTCACGATCGAGCGAATGGACGACGCTGGCGTACGACCGCACCTGCCTGGCCTTCTTGCTCTGCAACTGGCCGACGAAATGCCAGACCAGGTCGAGGTCACCGAGTGACGCGGCCTTCGCCGACGCCTCCTGATGGCGGTTCTCACCCACGTCACGCACTCCCAGTGCATGCAGTTCCCGCACGAGTTCCGCAGAGTGGAATTTCGTCACCACGATCGTCGTGATCTCGGATTCCGTTCGCCCGGCCTCGCGTGCGGCATCGGCTATGGCAGCCCGCACCGCCGTCAGCCGATCCGCGAGGGGGCCGCCTGTCACTTAAGGCCCGTCACTTCAGGAAGTCGGGAATATCGAGGTTGTCATCGTCTTCATCGAAGACGGGATCCGCTGGTGCCTTCGGGAGTTCCGGCTCGCCGCTCCAGGCCGGGGTGGCTCCTTCAGCTGCAGCCGACGGTGCCGCGACCGAGACGAGTTCGTTGTCGGGGTCGACGTACGTCGAACGGTGACCCTGCTTCTTGACGATCGGCTCGCCGCCGTCGAACCCGGCAGCGATGACGGTGACCCGGACCTCGTCGCCCAGGGTGTCGTCGATGACGGCGCCGAAGATGATGTTCGCCTCCGGGTGCACGGCTTCCTGAACCAGCCGGGCAGCGTCGTTGATCTCGAAGATGCCGAGGTTCGATCCGCCCTGCACGGAGAGCAGCACGCCGTGTGCGCCGTCGATGCTCGCTTCCAGGAGCGGTGATGCCACCGCCAGTTCGGCAGCCTTGATCGCCCTGTCGGCCCCGCGGGAGGATCCGATTCCCATCAATGCCGAGCCGGCGCCCTGCATGACCGACTTGACGTCAGCGAAGTCGAGGTTGATGAGGCCCGGAGTGGTGATCAGGTCGGTGATGCCCTGCACGCCGGCGAGCAGTACCTGGTCGGCGGTGGCGAAGGCCTCGAGGAAGCTGATGCCCCGGTCGCTGATCTCCAGCAGCCTGTCGTTCGGCACGACGATGAGGGTGTCGACCTCGCTCTTGAGCGCAGTGATCCCCACCTCGGCCTGGGCAGCGCGACGCTTGCCCTCGAAGCCGAACGGCCGGGTCACGACACCGATGGTGAGTGCGCCGATCGACTTGGCGATCCTCGCGACCACCGGGGCGCCACCGGTTCCGGTTCCGCCGCCCTCTCCCGCGGTCACGAACACCATGTCGGCGCCGGCCAGGGCCTCTTCGATCTCCTCGGCGTGGTCCTCGGCTGCCCGACGGCCTACTTCGGGGTCTGCCCCGGCACCGAGTCCGCGGGTGAGTTCGCGTCCGACGTCGAGCTTCACGTCGGCGTCGCTCATCAACAGTGCCTGCGCATCCGTGTTGATGGCGATGAATTCAACGCCTCGAAGGCCCAATTCGATCATGCGGTTGACCGCGTTGACGCCGCCGCCGCCTATGCCGACGACCTTTATCACGGCTAGGTAGTTCTGGTTTGCTGACATTGCCGGCCTCCGCTGCCAAATATGAGTTCCCAATGCTTGGGGCTGCCCCCGACTTTCAACCTCTACTAGAAGCTTAAAGTTATGCTCAGTATGTATTTCCTGCTCTGAAAGCTAAGCCGCCGACCCGCGACCTGCCCTCAGGCACTCCCGCGTGTTGCGAATCTGTGGTGTCGATTCACAGCAAGAGGCACGCCGATGCGCTCGAATTCGTTCGATCCGGGCGCGGGAGGGTCAGATCGGGCGGATGACAGCGCTCAGCGGTGCAGTGACGTCATATGCGACCCTCGCGTTCGGGTCCTGCGTCGCCATGAGTGCTGCCAGCACTCGCGCCTTGAGGTCCGACTGATCGGCGCTCCCCCACACGACCTGCTGCCCGGTGCCGTCGAGCACCAGGGTGACGTCATCCTTGGTGGCCGCCATGACGCGCTCCACCCGGACGGCCACGGAATCGGGGAGCGCGAACAGCACCTCGACCACGGAGTCGAAAACATCGGACTCGGTGTCCGCGCCGGACAGCTCGATCACCGGGATTCCCTCCGGCCTGGTGTCCGCCTTCGTTATGGTGACGCCTGCCGGATCGACCACCGTGAAGCCCGATGCGGTCGCAATGCTGCCGATCGGCGCGCGCTCGGTGACATGGATGATGAGGGTGTGCGGTGGCACCGTCTCGGTGACGTAACTCTGGATGAGGCTGAACTCCCCGAGTTCCCTGGTGAGCCGATCGGAGTCGACCAGGGCCAGCGGCGTGCCGAGTTGGCCCTTCACCGCATCGTGGATGTCTGCCGGATCGACGCTCGAGGTTCCGGTGATCTCGATCCTGGTCAGGGCGAGAAGCGGCGAGTACACCGCAACGGCGACCGTTCCCACCAGGGCGACCACGATCGCCGCCGCGGTGATCCAGGCGAACCGGCGATGCCGCGCCCGTCTGGTGAAGCGCCTGACCTCGTCGCGCTCGTATCGTCGGCGCTCCCTGGCTGCCCTGCGTGCCTGGCGTGCGGTGTCGTCGGCGCGGGTCGGCTTCCGGCGTACCGGTTCCTTCTGGGCCGGCTCCAGTTGGGCAGGCTTCTGCCGAGCGGGTTTCTTCGGAGTTGGCTTCGGGTGGGCTGGTTTCGGCTGGTCAGGCTTCTGCCGAGACTGTTTCGCCGGCGACGGCTTCTGCCGCGAAGGCTTCCGGGCCGCCGCTGTCTTCTGCCTCGGCGGTTCTGGCGCAGCGTCGAAACCCTCGGGCCGCTTCATGCACCCCGCCGTGCTGCCGCTGCCTTCAGGCTCTCGAGGAGCTGCGGCACGATCAGGAACACGTCGCCACCGCCCATCGGGATCAGCAGGTCGCCCGGCCTGGCGATGGAAGCCGCATAGTCCGAGGCCTCCTGCCAGTCGTCGAAGTAGCGACCGACGTCAGACGAGGTGAACCGGCTGGTGATGAGCTCGCCGGTGACCCCGGGCTCCGGATCCTGCCGCGCGCCGTAGACCGGAACCACGATGGTGTGGTCGGCAAGCTCCTCGAAAGTGTCAGCGAACTCGTCGGCCATCATCCGGGTGCGGCTGTACAGGTGCGGCTGGAAAAGGGGAATCAGGCGCCCATCGCCGGCCGCCGCCCGCGCTCCCGAGAGTGCCGCCCTGATCTCGGTCGGGTGGTGGGCGAAGTCATCGTAGACACGCACTCCCCCGACCTCGCCGCGAAGCTCGAACCGGCGCTCTGCCCCGGTGAAGGTGGCAATGGCATCCAGTGCCGGCTGAGGCTCGAACCCCAGGCCGACCAGGACGCCGAACGCGCCAGCGGCGTTGATGGCGTTGTGAAGGCCCGGCACGAGGAGCTTCGCCTGGTAGTCATGACCGAGGTAGTGCAGGGAGAACGAGATCGTCGACGAGTCGTCCACCGAGTGCAGGCGGATGTCCGCCGCATCCGCCTGGCCGAAGGTCAACACCCTGCGGTCCGCCAGGCGGGAGGCCAGCCCGGCGGCACGACGGTCGTCGCTGGAGATGACCACCAATTCGCGCGCCTTCTCGGCGAAGGTCACGAAGGCTGCCTCGAACGCCTCCTCCGACCCGAAATGGTCGAGGTGGTCCGGGTCGACGTTCGTGATGAGGGCGACCGCGGTGTCGTAGAGCAGGAAGGATCCATCGGACTCGTCTGCCTCCACGACGAACAATTCGCCGGAACCGCGAGCCGCGCTGACGCCCAATGAGCGGATGACCCCGCCGTTCACGAAACTGGGGTCAGCATCCAGTGCGAGCAGTGCGGTCACGATCATGGCGGTCGACGTGGTCTTGCCGTGAGCACCGGCCACAGCCACCAGGCGGCTTTGGTTGGTAAGCCAGGCCAGTGCCTGGGCGCGGTGGATGATCGGAAGGCCCTGCGCACGCGCGGCCAGGTATTCCGGGTTGTCCTCGGCGATGGCCCCGCTCACCACGAGAGTGTCTGCTCCGGCTACATTCGCTGCATCGTGCCCGACCGAGATCTGGACGCCGGCCGCCTGCAGTGCCTCGACAGTGCCGCCGCTGCGCATGTCGGACCCGGTGACCCGGAAACCCGCGTCGACGAAGAGCCGCGCGATGCCGCTCATCCCCGCACCGCCGATTCCCACGAAGTGCACGGCGCCGAGTTCGTCAGGAACCGGCTGGGAGAAGTCCGACTTGATCATTGTCACTAATTTACTGGGTAGAAGTGCCGCTGGATGCGAGGGCTTCCCGCACCAGGCCGAGCAGGCGATCGCTACCATCGCGCACTCCGTGCGCTGCTGTACGCGCGGCCATGGCGGCGATCGCTGCGCGGTCCTGCAGCAGCGGAACCAGCGTGCGCGACACCCACTCCGGCGTGAATGCGGCGTTGTCGACGATGATCGCTCCCCCGGCGTCGGCTACCGCGCGCGCGTTCAGCCGTTGTTCTCCGTTGCCGATGGCCAGCGGAACGTATGCCGCCGGGATGCCCAGCGCGGTCAACTCACTGACGGTTGCCGCTCCGGCACGCGCGACCCCGAAATCAGCCACCGCCAGGGCGAGGTCCATCCGGTCGCAATAGCGCAGCAGGCGGTACCCGGACAGCTCGGATGGCGGCAATGGGGAGCGCTCCCCGGTCACGTGGAGGATCTGCCACTGCGCGCCCAGGATGTTGGCCGCGGCGGCGTGGACGGTTTCGTTCACCCTGGCAGCTCCGAGGGAACCGCCGGTCACCAGCAGGGTGAGCCGTGACGGGTCGAGCCCGAAGAACGAGAATGCCTCCGCCCGGCTCACGTGGCGGTCCAGCTCCTCGATTTCCCGACGCAACGGCATCCCGACCACTCGAGCGCCTCGCAGGCGGGTTCCCGGGAAGGTGACCCCGACATGGCGAGTGAACAGGCTGCCGAGACGGTTGGCCAGGCCCGGTCTCGCGTTCGCCTCGTGGATGACGATGGGCACACCCGCGCGGCGGGCCGCCAGGTAGGCCGGAGCAGAGACGTAGCCGCCGAAACCGATCACCACGTCGATCTGGTTCGCCTCGATCAGGCCCTGGATCTCGGCGATGAGAGCACGGAACCGTCCGGGAAAACGAAACGCAGCGCCGTTCGGCCGACGCGGGAACGGCAACCGGGCGACGGTGAGCAGCTCGTGGCCCCTGGCCGGCACCAACCGCGCCTCCAGTCCTTCGGCCGTTCCCAGTGCAAGAACGGTGGCATCCGGTTCAGCCTGGCGAAGCCGGTCGGCGATGGCCAGCAGCGGGTTCACGTGGCCGGCGGTGCCCCCGCCGGCAAGGAGGTAGTTGGTCATCGAACCATCCTCCCGGGTGCCAGGCCGGCCCGCTCCGCCGATCGTTCGTTCGGCGACCGCCTGGCGAAGGAGAGCGCGACCCCGATGGCCACCATGCTGGAGATCAGCGCTGTGCCGCCGGCCGAGATCAGCGGGAGCGGCACTCCGAGCACCGGCAGGACGCCCAGCACCACGGCGATGTTGACGAAGGCCTGGCCGATGATCCACACCATCACGGCACTGACCGTGATCTTGGCGAACGGGTCGGGGTTGCTGCGGATGATCCGCACGAATGCGATGGCGGTGACCGTGAACAGCACGAGAACCAGAGCGGCACCGACTAGTCCGAGCTCTTCGCCGATGATCGCAAAAATGAAGTCGTTGTCCGCCTCCGGAAGCCAGTTCCACTTCGCCTTCGAGTTGCCGAGCCCGTCACCGAAGACGCCACCGGATGCCAGCGCCCACCACCCGTGGATGGTCTGCCAGCAATCGGTCAGCAGGTCGGCAGACGATGAACAGCCGTCCTGCCAGACCTGGATGCGGTTCTGGCGCGACAGTGTCGCGAACGCCATGATCGCGCCTCCCAGCGCCATTCCCGCGACCACGACCGCCAAGTGACGGAGCCTGACCCCGGCGAAGAACAGGGCGCCGAGCACGATCATCGTCACGATGATCGCCGTTCCGAGGTCCCGGCCGAGGAGGACGAAACCGATCGCAGCGCCGGCGATCGGACCCACCGAGAGTGCGAGGTCCTTCCAGTTGTGCAGGCTGTCCTGCTTGCGTGCCAGCACGCTCCCCAGCCAGATCACCAGGGCCAGCTTCACCACTTCGGACGGCTGCATGGTGAAGTCACCGAGTCTGATCCAGTTCCGGTTGCCGTTCACTGAGTAACCGAGATTCGTGGCGACCGTGAGAAATTGGAGTCCGATGCCGACGGTTACGGCCAGCAACGCCCACTTCTTCCAGAAGATCGCCGGCATCCTGGAGGCCAGCAGCATCAATGGCAGGCCGAGCGCAGCGAAGAGTGCCTGGCGCTCGAATCCGCGGAAGAAGTTGTCGGACTCGGTGTACGAGGTCACCGCGGATGATGAAAGCACCATCACCAGGCCGAAGACCACGAGGAACAGGGTGGTGCCGAGGAGCAGGAAATAGTTTCCGGTCTCAGAGGCGAACAGCCGTTTGACGGCGACCACCGCACCGGCGGGCTGCCGACCGGGATCAGGGGCGTGCGGCGGGAGGCGGCGGGGCCTGCTCGTCGTCATCTGCCTCAGCTCCCAAGAATTCCTGCACCGCCACCGCGAACCGCGTTCCACGGTCCGCGTAATCGCGGAATTGGTCCATCGACGCGGCGGCCGGAGCCAGCAATACGACGTCCCCGGCCATCGCGACACCGGCCGACAGCCGGACGGCCGACGGCATCACCTCTTCAGTGTCAAGTGTGTCGACCTCGAACACCGGGATCGCGGGCGCGTGTCGCGCGAAAGCCTCCCGAAGCTCCTGGCGCCCTGCGCCGATAATGACGACTGCGCGCAGCCGGGCTGCCTGGCGTGATACCAGGTCGTCCACCGAAACGCCTTTCAGCAGCCCGCCGACGATCCACACCACCGATTCGAACGAGGCCAGTGCAGCAATCGCTGCGTGCGGGTTGGTGGCCTTGGAGTCGTTGACCCAGCGGATGCCGCGGCCCTCACCAACCGTCTCGGTGCGATGGTGGTCGAGGTGGAAGTCAAGCAGGGCGGAGCGAATGGCGGCGACTGATGCTCCGAAGGAGCGGGCGAGTGCTGCGGCGGCCAGGACGTTGGCCACCATGTGCGGGGTGCTGAGCCCGACGCTGTCGAGTTCGTGGACAGTGGCCAGCTCCAGTGCGGTGCTGTGGCGATCATCGAGGAATGCACGGTCGCACAGGATCCCCTCGACCACCCCGAAGTCGCTCGGTCCCGGAATTCCGAGGCCGAAGCCGATCGCGCGGCATCCCTCGACGACGTCGGCGTTCTCCACCATCGCGAGCGTGGCGTCATCCGCCCGGTTGAAGATCGCGGCGACCTGGGTCGCCTGGTACACCTTCGCCTTGGCCTGCGCGTAAGCCTCGGCAGAACCATGCCAGTCGACGTGGTCGGCAGCGACGTTCAGGCACACGCTCGAGTACGCGGAGAGGCTTTCCAGGTAGTGCAGCTGGAAGCTGGACAGTTCGACGACCAGGACATCCCAGCCCACCGGGTCGCGGATGGCGTCGAGCACCGGAACGCCGACGTTGCCGCAGGCAATGGCGCGCGTGCCGTCGGCGATCAGCATCGCGGTCGCCAGCTGCACGGTCGTGGTCTTGCCGTTGGTGCCGGTCACCACGAGCCAGGGCGCCGGTTCGGCCACTTTGTCACGGAGTCGCCAGGCCAGCTCGACGTCTCCCCAGACCGCCACCTGGTTCTGGTTCGCCCAGGCGATCAGCGGATGCCCGGGGGGAAAGCCGGGCGACGTCACGACGAGGTCCGGCCCGAAGGCTGCCATGTCATCCGTTGCACCCGACGCCAAGTCCCTGGTCACCAGGCGAGCACCGATCACCGAGAGCAGCCCCGCCCGCTGCGGGTCGCTCTGCGAAGCGAGCACGAGCACCTCGGCTCCAAGCTCCACCAGCGTGTCTGCGACGGAAAAGCCGGTGACACCGAGCCCGAGCACGGCGACTTTGAGGCCGCGCCAATCGGCGTGCCAGCTGGTCAGTCCTGCTAGCCGTTCCGAACTTCTCACCGCGCGATCCACTCGAGGTAGAAGAGCCCAACCCCAGCTGAGACGAACAGGCCGGAGATGACCCAGAAGCGGACGACGATCGTGACCTCGGCCCACCCCTTCATCTCGAAGTGGTGGTGCAGCGGGCTGGCGCGCCAGATGCGCTTGCCCTTGGTGAGCTTGAAGTAGGTGCGCTGGAGGATGACCGACAGGGTGACGATCACGAACAGGCCGCCGATGAAGACGAGGAGCAACTCGGTGCGGGAGAGGATGGCCAGCGCTGCCAGGGCCCCACCGAGGCCGAACGCACCCGTGTCGCCCATCATGATCTGGGCAGGCGAGGTGTTCCACCACAGGAAGCCGATCAGCGCGCCGACGATCGCGCTGGCGATGACGGCCAGTTCGAGCGGACTCGACACCTCGTAGCACTTGTTGACATCGATCGGAATCGGTCTCAGCGAGAAGCACGACTGTGCGTTCTGCCAGAACCCGATGATCACGTAGGAGCCGATGGCGAAGATGGATGCTCCGGCAGCCAGGCCGTCCAGTCCATCGGTGAGGTTCACTGCGTTGGAAACGCCGGTGGTGATGATGACGATCCAGACGATGACGGCTGCCACCCCGACAATCGGCCCGAAGATCACCAGGAAGTCCAGCCAGGGGATGTCGCGAACCAGCGAAACTGCGTACGAGACCGGCGCCTGGCCGTTGATGTCGCGGACGTTGATGCCGATCACCGCGAAGACGATCCCGACGATCACCGTGCCGACGATCTTCCCCAGCGGGTGCAACCCGAGGCTGTTCTGCCGGTGCACTTTCATGTAGTCGTCGATGAAGCCGACCATTCCGAGGCCGACCATCATCAGGATGACCAGGAGGGCGGATGCTGTCGGGGTTTCCTGGCCGAGGAGCTTGGCGAGGAAGTAACCGGCGATCGCCGCCAGGATGAAGACGACACCGCCCATTGACGGCGTACCGCGCTTGACCACGTGGGTGGTCGGGGTGTCAGCGCGGAAGAACTGGCCCAGGTTCATCCGGCGGAACAGCCGGGCGAACAGCGGAGTGAGCAGCATTGAGAGGATCAGCGAGAAGCCGCCGGCGGCGAGGAGAACGATCATGGGGTCACCCCAGTCAAGCGCTGCGCGAAACGGTCGAGCGCTGCGCCCTTCACGAGGACGACGTCCTGCTTGCGCAACTCATCACGCAGCAAATCGTATGCCTGACCGGCCGTGTCCACGAGCACCGACTCTCCGTCCCATGACCCTTCGAGCCCGGCCGCATTGTGGATGTGGCGTGCTCCCTGCCCGACAACGATGAGCTTCTTGACGTTCAACCGGACGATGAGACGACCGATCCGGTCGTGTGCCTCCCGTGCGTCCTCCCCCTCGAGCGTGAGTTCGCCGAGCACCGCGATGGAGCGCCGCCCAGCAGAAACCTGGGCCAGGGCCTTGAGCGCTGCGGCTGCAGACTGCGGACTGGAACTGACAGAGTCGTCGATGACGATGACCTGGTCCGCGGCTGACAGCTTCTCCATTCGCCCGCTCCCGAGTGTGCCGAGCCCTTCGAGCGCCGGGATGGCACGATCGAGAGGGATGCCGAGCACCGTCGCAACGGCGAGGGCCGCCAGCGCGTTCATCACGTGATGCTCGCCCAGCGCCTTCAATTGCACCCGATACCGGCGTCCGTCGCCTGCCAGCGTGAACGAGGTGCCGTCGATGGTGGCATCAAGGTCGCTCGCCTGCAGCGCGGCGTTCCCGCCGAGCCCGAAGGTCACAGCGGATGCCGGCAACTCGGTTGCCGGGACAGAGTCGGCGTTGGCGACGACATGGCCGCCCGCGCCCAACTCAGCCACGGCGGAACGGCCGGCGTCGTCCCTCGACAACAGCACCACGACATCCGCTGGGGTTCCGCCGCCCGCCGTTTCGGTGATGGCGTCGACCATCAATCGCGTTGTCGTCTTGCCTTCCGCGCCGTAGACCCGCACTGCCGCCACCTAGGCCCACCCTGCCTCGCGGAGGGCCTCCCTGGCCTCCGCCCGCGCCGAGTACGGCGTGCGAATGCCGCGGATGTCGCGGTAGTCCTGGTGGCCGGGTCCTGCCCAGAGGATGGAGTCGCCTTCGGCCGCGAGGGAGACCGCCACGCGGATCGCCTGCTCCGGCGGGCTGACCTCGTGCAGCTCTGCCTGGTGATCGGCCAGCCCCGCACCTTCGACCAGGGTCGCCCGGATGGATGCCGGGTCTTCGAACCGCGGATGGTGGTCGGTCACGACCAGGATGTCAGAGCCCTCCGACGCGACCCTGGCCATCTCGTGGCGCTTGCTCGGGTCCCGATCGCCATCGGCGCCGAAGACCATGATGACTCGCCCGCTGGTCACCCGCCGCACTGCGGCCAGCGTGTTCAGGAAGGCGTCAGGGCTGTGCCCGAAATCGACGTAGACGGTTGGACCCCGCTCACCTGAGACGCGTTCGGTGCGCCCGGGCAGGTACGCCTGGACTCCGTCGCCGATGGCGTGACCGATGGCTTCGAGCTCGAAACCGGCCTCAACCAGCATGACGATCGCCAGCGCGGCGTTGGCTGCCATGTGCCGCCCGATGATCGGGATCCGGGTTGCCAGCGAGCGGTTCTCGGGACCGGTCAGGCTGAACGCGGTGTACTCGGCCTGCTCGTCGAGGATCTCGACCTGCCACTCCGCGTCGGTCCCGGGAACGGATGCGACGGTCGTCACCGGGATGCGCGAAGCGTGCACCACTTTCTCACCCCACGGCGAGTCCAGGCACACGACTCCTCGCCTGGCTCGCTCGGGGTCGAAGAACAGCACCTTGGACGCGAAGTACTCGTCCATGTCCGCGTAGTCGTCGAGGTGGTCGTGGCTGAGGTTGGTGAACGAGACGACATCGAAGGAGAGACCGTCGACGCGGTTGCGGCTGAGCGCCTGTGCACTCACTTCGAGCACGGCTGCCCGGACTTCGCTCTCACGCATGCGGGCGAGCAGCGCGTGGATTTCGCTGGCTTCCGGCGTGGTCAGCCGGCTGACCACGGTCAGGTCGCCGATGTGCCTCTCGGCCGTTGTGCTCAGCCCGGTCACCAGGCCGAGTTGTTTCAGGATGCCTTCGAGCAGGTACGCGGTCGATGTCTTGCCGTTGGTCCCGGTGATTCCCAGCATCAGCGGCGGATGCTCGTTGGTCTGGTAGACCCAGGCCGAGATGTCGCCGAGCGCCGCACGAGGTGAATCGACGATGACGATCGGGAGGCCGGCGGCGGCGGCGAGTTCGGCGCCCTCCTGGTCGGTGAGGAGGGCTACCGCCCCACTCTCCTTCGCGGCCTGGGCGAAGCCGGCCCCGTGGCTGGCAGCGCCTGGCATCCCCACGAACAGGTCGCCTGGCTGAACCTCGCCCGAGCGGAGGGTCACCCCGGTGACCTCTACGGCGTCGAGACTGCCGATACTGTGCAGACCGAACTCACTGACCAGGCCGGCAAGGGATCGGGCTAACGGATGCTCCGGACGCAGGACCGGGGGAATCCGATCGGACACTGAATCCCACTTTCTTTGACTTCACCGGGACGACCCGGGTTACCAGGTCGTCTGCGATTGGGGAGCCGGCGTTGTGGACGGCTCGACACGGTACGTCTTCAGCACCTGGGCCATGATCTTCTGGAATGACGCAGCCGCTGCCGTCGACGTCTTCATAATATCGGGCTTGACGATGCTCACGATCACGGCGTATTCAGGATTTTCGGCCGGCGCGAGCCCGGCAAGCGAGACGATGCGCTCGCTGGTGTACCCGTTCGGCCCGGCCACCTCACCGGTTCCCGTCTTGGCTGCGACGCGGTATCCCGGGATGGACAGCGCCGTGGAGAGGCTGCCGCCGCTCACCACGGTCTCCATCATCTGGACGACCTGGTCGGCCGCAGACTCGGACACCACTCGTACCGGCTCTCCCGTGGTGGGGGTGGTCACCGTTCCGTCCGGCATCGTGCACTTCTCGACCAGCCGCAACGGAAGCCTCACGCCGTCATTGCCGAGCGTCTGGTAGGCGCCGGCCATCTGGGCGAGGCTGGCGGCGATTCCCTGACCGTAGGTGATGTCGTACTTCTGCTGGGTGTTCCAGCTGTCGGACAGGATGCCCGGGGTCTCGTACTGGAACTCGACGGCGGACTTCGCCCCGAACCCGAACTTCTTGAGGTAGGCGTACCGGGTTCCATTGTCGAGCCGGGAACCGAACATCGAGATTCCGACGTTGGACGACTGCTGGATGACTCCGGTAAGGGTCCAGTTGACGTCACCGTGGCCGAACGCATCGCGAACGGTTGCACCGTCGGGCGACTTCCACAGCGATGGGACGGTGATCTTCGAGTCCGGTGCCGCTACCCCCTGGTCGATGACCATCGCCGCCGTGAAGGGTTTGAAGGTGGAGCCCTGTTCGTAGGCGCCCGAGAACGACAGCGCACCGAGCGAATTCGGATGCTCGGAGACCGTGGCATTGCGGTTGTTGGGGTCGACCGCCGGCCAATCGGCCATCGCCATGATGTGGCCGTCCTTCACCCTCACGACGACGGCCGAAGCGGATTCCGCGCCCAGTTCGATGGCGCGCTCAGCCACCCGCTGTTGCACGAACCACTGCAGGTCGCTGTCGATGGTCAGGGTGACGGTGCCGCCGGGTTTCGCCTCTTTGGTGGTCACCGTGCTGCCGGGTAGCCGAACACCGTCGAGACCACGCTCGTAGGTCGACACACCGTCGGTACTGCCGAGGCAGTCGTTCTGGGTGGTCTCAACACCGTATTGGGGTCCTTCGGCGCCGATGAACCCGACCAGGTTGCCGGCCACAGCGCCGTTGGGATAGGTGCGGGCGGGGTTCTGCACCATATGGACCCAGGGTATCCCCAGAGCCCAGACCGCATCCAGCTGGTCCTTGTCCAGCCCGCTGGCCAGCAGTGCATAGTTGGACTCCGGATCCTCAGTGAGCGCCAGGAAGATCTCGGTCGCATCCACCCCGGTGATCTCGGCGAGCTCCCCGGCGGCGTCGAGCAGGCTGACACTCTGGGTGCCGTCCTCCGTCTTGCGGTCGAAGGCGCCGGCAACCTTGGGCGCCGCTGTGACGTCGTAGCGCATGACGCTCTCCGCGAGGACGACACCGTCCTTGTCGGTGATGGTTCCACGGGAGCCGTAGGTCTTCGTTGCGACGGCACGCTTGTCGTGGGAGGCCGCGTTGAGTTCGGATGCGCGAACCACCTGGAAGTCGACCAGGCGCACGACGAAAACGCCGACGACGGCGATGATCAGGAGGATCGCAATCGACAGTCGACGGCTGGTCGAACGTGGATTCCTCACTCCACCCCCTCTTGCTCTATTCCGGGCTCTTGGTGCATTCCTGGCCCTACCTGGTGGTCGGACCGGGGATTCCGGTGGCTGTCGACGCTACAGAATCGCCCGGAGTCGTGCCGGTAGGCGCGCCCACGACTCCCCCAGTGGCCGTCGTCTCGGCTGGCGTCATCGTGCCGGGCACGTCGGCCAGCAATGCATTGGGGATGAGCAGGCTGCCGTTGCCGCCGACGACGCTGCCGGCCCCCGCCTGGGCGGCAGTCGGAGAACCCATCACGGCTCCGGTGGCGAGATCCAGGTACACCGCACTGTTGTTACTGACCAGCCCGAGCGATTCGGCGCGTGCAGCGAGGTTCTGCGGCGACTCCAGCACGTTCAGCTGTTCCGTGACCGACTGCTGCGCCCGAGACAGTTCCTTCTGCTCAGCCTGCAGGTCCGAGATCTGGTACGCGCCGTCAGCCAGCGCGATGCTCAGCAGCATCTGGGAGGCGAGAACGCCGAACAGTCCGGCAATGATGATGAGCGAGAACGCGAGCCGCGGACGAGCCCGGCGCTGGCTCCGCGTGGTGACGATCTCGATGTGCCGCGTGTCCGCAGCCGGCTTCCGCCATGGCATCCGCTCCGGAAGCGACATAGCTGCTGAAGAGCGCACAGCGGCTGATGCGCTCATGCTGCCCTCCTGATGCGCTCAGCGGCACGCAACCGCACCGGGATCGAGCGAGGGTTGGTCTCTTGCTCGTTTGCCGGGGCAAGCTCTGCGCCGCGAACCAGGAGCTTCAATTCCGGCGCGTGCTCCGGAAGTTCCACCGGAAGGCCGGCCGGAGAACTCGATGAGGAGCCGGAGGCGAATGCGCGCTTGACCAGGCGGTCCTCCAGCGACTGGTAGGCCAGTACGACGATGCGGCCGCCGACCGCCAGACTGTCGATGGCTGCCGGGATGGCGCGCTCCAGGGCGGCGAGCTCCTGGTTGACCTCGATCCGGAGAGCCTGGAACACCCGCTTGGCGGGGTGCCCCTTGCGCTGGATGGCAACCGGTGTTGCGGCCGAGATCACGTCGACCAGATCGCCTGACCTGGTGAACGGCTTCATCGACCGCCGTTCCACGATCTTCTGGGCGTACCGGGGAGCCAATCGCTCTTCGCCATAATCGCGGAAGATGCGCCGCAGGTCGGCTTCGCTGTACTCAGCGATGACCTGCTCGGCGGTCACCGGCGATGAGGCGTCCATCCGCATGTCGAGCGGGGCGTCCTTCGAGTACGAGAACCCGCGCTCCACCCGGTCGAGCTGCAGGGATGAGACGCCGAGATCGAACAGCACTCCGGCGACTTCGGTGATTCCGAGTTCGGCCAGGGCGTGGACGAACTCGTCGTACACCGTGTGCACGAGGTGCACCCGCTCACCGAAGACCGCCAGCCGCTCCCCCGCGATCGCCAATGCATCCTGGTCGCGATCGAAACCGACCAGTGTCAGGTCAGGGAAACGCTCGAGGAATGCCGCCGCGTGCCCGGCCATGCCGAGAGTCGCGTCAACGAGCACGGCACCGGGACGTGCCACGGACGGGCTGAGCAACTCGACCGTGCGTTCGAGCATGACCGGAATGTGGATTTGCTTGTCGTTCATGGTTTCGCCGGGGAAAGCTCCTGAACCCTGATCCCCATCCGGTCCGACCTGCCACCGGGGAAGTGCGGCAGGGCGTGTGAACGGCTGGGAGTCAGGATCAAGGTGCTAGAAGAGTCCCGGGATCACCTCCTCCGTGGTGTCGGAGAAGTTGCTTTCCTGTTCGGCGTAGTACTGCTCCCACGCCTCGGTGTCCCAGATCTCTGCCCGGTTGCCGACGCCGATGACGGTGAGCTCGCGGTCAAGGCCGGCGTACGAGCGCAACTGGGCGGGGATGGTGACACGGTTCTGGCTGTCGGGAACCTCGGAGTTGGCACCGGACAGGAACAGGCGCAGGTAGTCCCGCGCCTGCTTGCTGGTGACCGGTGCCTGGCGGATCTTGTCGTGCAGTTCCTCGAACTCACGCGTGCTGAACACGTAGAGGCACCGCTCCTGGCCGCGGGCGATGACGACTCCGCCCTCGAGCTCGCTACGGAACTTCGCCGGCAGGATGACGCGGCCCTTGTCGTCGAGCTTGGGTGCATAGGTGCCCAGAAACATCGGCACTCACCCCCTTACTCACCGGCCTGTGTTCAGGTGTTCTCCACTTTACTCCACTTCCCACCACAAAACAACGAAATTGGTCGTTATTTGTGAATCGGCGCGCCGAATAGGCCTGTGTTTACTAGGAAGTTACTAGTGGAGGGAAATGGAGTGCTGCAGGGCACACCCGGGAGAAAATCGGGCAACAAAAAAAGGCCGACCTTGCGGTCGACCCGATTTGTTACTTCACCTGCTATTCGTCGTGGCCATCCTGACGGCGGTCCCAGCGCTCGTTCATCCGGTCCATGAACCCGCCGCCGGCGCGGGTCTTGCCTGATGACGAAGGTCGCGAATCACCGAGCCCCTCGAGGGATTCGGGTGCACGAGACCGCGGCGACAACGCGAGCAGGGCGCCACCGAGGATGACGATGAACCCCAGCATGCCGACGAGCGGCTGCTTGATCATGATCCCGGTGACGATGGCTATGATGCCCACCAGGGCGATGAGCGCACCCAAGGCGATCCGGCGGTAATTCGGACGCCCGCCGCGGGGGCTGACCGTCGCCACGAAGTCGGCATCATTGTTATAGAGGCTACGCTCCATCTCTTCCAGGAGACGTTGCTCGTGCTCAGACAACGGCATGAGGACTCCCTTCGGTGCGCGTCGGTAAAGACTACCCACAATTGTATGCTCCCCCGGCTGGCTAGGCTAGGACTGTGGCTGAGAGTACACGGTTAGTCGACCTGGTTCAGGAGAGCATTGATCAATTCCTGGCGGGTCAGGAACCCCAGCTGACAGCCATCTCGGCTGACCTGCTCCCCTACCTGGAACTCTCCCGTTCCCTGCTCCGTGGCGGCAAGCGCTTTCGCGCCCTCTTCTGCTACTGGGGATGGCAGGCGGTTGCAGGCGAGGGCGGCGCGGAGACGCATGGCCGCGGTCCGCTGTCCTCCGTGGTGGATGCCGCCAGCGCCCTCGAGATCTTCCATGCCGCAGCGCTCGTGCACGACGACGTCATCGACAACTCCGACACCAGGCGCGGACAGCCTTCCGCGCACCGCCGCTACCAGAAGTTGCACGTGGACAACGGGTGGCGCGGCGACTCGGCCGAGTTCGGGCGATCCGGCGCCCTGTTGCTGGGCGACCTGTTGCTCGGCTGGAGTGACGAAGTGCTCGACCGCGGGTTGCGTGCGCTGGCCGACCCGGAGATGGCGGCATCCGCTCGCCGGGAATTCAACCGGATGCGTACCGAGGTCACCTACGGCCAGTACCTCGACGTTCTGGAGGAACGCTCCTGGCACACCAGGGCCGAGGCCGACCTCCTCTCTCGGGCGCACCGCGTGATCGTCTACAAGTCAGCGAAGTACAGCGTCGAAGCCCCGCTGGCCATCGGTGCCGCGATCGGTGGAGCGAGCATCGGGCAGCTTTCTGCCCTGCGCGACTTCGGGCTGCCCCTGGGCGTCGCCTACCAATTGCGCGACGACCTGCTCGGAGTGTTCGGCGACCCTGACGTCACCGGGAAGCCATCCGGCGACGACCTGCGTGAGGGGAAGCGCACCGTATTGGTCGCCCTGGCCCGCACCAGGCTTCCGGGCAACTCCGCTCGACTGCTCGACGAACTCCTGGGAGACCCCGAGCTCAGCGATCACCAGGTTCGGGTGCTCCAGGCCTCCATCAAGGAGAGCGGAGCGGTCGACCAGGTGGAGCGCATCATCACCCACAACGTGGAGAAAGCCAGGGCGGTCCTGGCGGATGCGCCGATCAGCCCCGAGGCCGAACGACAGTTGTCAACGCTGGCTGACACTGTCAGCCGACGAACCGCGTGATCACGGCCGAGAGGCCGGGCGCCCGGTAGAACTCAGGCGAGCGCCTGTGCGACCCGCCGCACTTCCGCCTTGCGACCGGCGCGCAGCGCCTCGATCGGGGACGTACCGAGGCTCTCCTCCGGCTCGAGCAGCCAGTCCATGGCTTCGTCGTCGCTGAAGCGGGCATCGGCGAGCAGGATCAGCGTGCCACGCAGTTCCGGCAGCGGTTCGCCGTCACGGACGAAGTCCTGCGGAACCCGCCACACACCGTCGATCCGTCTGGCCAGCAGGCTCCGGTCTTCGATCAACCGGCGGATCTTGCTGACCCCGATTCCGAGGATGTCGACCAGCTCCGGGATGGTCAGCCATTGGGTTTCTACAGGGTTCACGCCTTAAGCCTGTCAGAAATCGTCGTCCCGACAAGCGCGACACGATCGGTGCTGCTTGATTTACTCCAGTCACATCAGTCACACTGGTTGACAGGCATTCACTTCTATGCCAATTTGAGGACAAAACTAGCTCTCAGGCCGGGAGCAGAGCGGTGACGGGGAACTCATGACGACGACGGCAGACCACAAGCCACGCCACCTGGCGCCCAGGGAGCCCAGTCGTCTGGGCAGGAACCTGATGGCCACCCTCCCCATCGTGCTGGCCGGCTCCATGGCCGTGTCGATGAACCTCACCGGCCCGCTCGACACGCACGAGTCGAAGCGTCCGGCAAAAGACAAGGCGATGAGCCCGGCAGGTGGCCCCCAGGCGAACCTGGGCGAGACGGTTCGCGAGGCATTGGCCAGGGCCGCCGCAGGCACCACCACCAGCGCCGCGGTCACCCCGGACGGCGACGTGACCGTCGCAGCGGCCCCCACCACCTACACGGTGCGTTCCGGGGACACGGTGAGCGGCATCGCCGGTCGCTACGGAATGTCGACGGCATCCGTTCTCGCACTCAACGGCCTCGGCTGGAAATCGATCATCCATCCCGGCCAGGTGCTGACCCTGTCGAAGGCCGGCGCTGCGCCCGTGGTACCCGTGCAGAATGCACCCGTCGCATCGTCGCGGTACACCATCGTCGCCGGGGACACCATCGGGAAGATCGCCGCCCGGTTCAACGTGAGTACCCAGTCAGTGCTGTCGGCCAATGGCCTCGGCTGGAAATCGATCATCTACCCCGGACAGACCCTCGCCATCCCCGGACAGTCGGCACCGGCCGCGGTTCCCGCCCCGGCGCCGGTCACCCCGCCCGCGGCGAACACGCCTCCGCAGGCGAGCGGCGCATACACGATCAAGTCGGGCGACACCGTCAGCAGCATTGCGACGAAACACGGTGTCACGATCCAGGCACTCTTGAACGCCAACGGCCTCGGCTGGTCGAGCATCATCTACGCCGGGCGCACGCTGACCATTCCCGGGCAAGCCGCCCCGGCATCCGTCGGCACCACGATCACGCCGATGAACGACGAGATGAGGGCGAACGCCGCCATCATCGTCAGCGTTGGCAAGCAACTCGGAGTGAGCGACTACGGACTCGTCATCTCGCTGGCAACCGCCATGCAGGAATCCACGCTGCGCAACCTCAACTGGGGCGACCGCGACTCACTCGGGCTCTTCCAGCAGCGGCCGAGCACCGGCTGGGGCACGCCGGCCCAGGTCACCGACCCGGTGTACGCGAGCCGCTTGTTCTTCGGCGGCCCGAGCAACCCCAACACGGGCAACACCCGCGGGCTGCTCGACATCCCAGGGTGGCAGTCGATGACGGTCACCCAGGCCGCCCAGGCGGTGCAGATCTCCGCCTACCCGGACGCTTACGCCAAGTGGGAGGCATCCGCGTGGGTCTGGCTCGACCAGCTCAGCTAGGGAACCGAATCGTTATGGCGGAACGCCTGCGTGTGTGCAGGATGCTTACGGCGGTCAACTTTAGACTGGTGCGGTGACAACCCAGAGCGCCGACCCGATGATTGGCCGTCTACTCGACGGTCGTTATCAGGTGCGCTCGCGCATCGCCCGCGGCGGCATGGCGACAGTGTACGTCGCCACCGACCTGCGCCTGGAGCGGCGCGTCGCCGTCAAGATCATGCACGGCCACCTGGCGGACGACAGCCAATACAAGGCCCGTTTCATCCAGGAGGCACGCTCGGCGGCCCGCCTCGCGCATCCGAACGTCGTGAACGTCTACGACCAGGGGCAGGATGCAGACACCGCCTACCTGGTGATGGAGTACCTGCCCGGCATCACCCTGCGCGACCTGCTCGCCGAGCACCAGGTGCTCACCACGGTCCAGGCGATGGACATCCTGGAAGCCGTGCTGTCCGGCCTGGCTGCCGCTCACAAGCACGGCATCGTGCACCGCGACCTGAAGCCGGAGAACATCCTGCTGGCCGATGACGGCCGCATCAAGATCAGCGATTTCGGGCTCGCCCGCGCTGCGCACGCCAACACGGCGACCGGGAACGCCCTGCTCGGGACCATCGCCTACCTGTCCCCCGAGCTGGTGACCCGCGGCGTGGCCGACACCCGCAGCGACATCTACGCGATCGGCATCATCCTCTACGAGATGCTCGCCGGCGAGCAGCCGTTCAAGGGTGAGCAGGCATTCCAGATCGCGCACCAGCACGCCAACGACACGGTGCCCACCCCGAGCTCGAAGAACCCGCGGGTACCGGAAGAACTCGACGAACTGGTGCTGTGGGCGACTGCACGCGACCCTGACCAGCGCCCCAGGGACGCCCGTTCGATGCTCGAGCAACTGCGGGAGACCCAGCGGCTACTGGCCGGTGACGCGGATGCCGCCACCACCACGATGCAGAACACGATGGTCATGCCGGCGACAGCGCTCCCGGCCGGATCGGACGATGACACCCAGATCATCGCCCCGGTCAGGAGGCCGCGAAGCGGCCCCGTCGTCAAGGACAACGCCTCCGCGCTGAAGGAGAAGAGCGACCGGCGTCGCTCGAAGGGATACTGGCTGCTCGGGCTGGTGCTGCTGCTGGCCGGGCTCGCCGCCGGGACCGGCTGGTACTTCGGCTCAGGGCCTGGATCGCTCGTCACGATTCCCGAGGTGTCCGGGGAGACTGTGGAAGCGGCGACGACCGCGCTCGTTGCCGCCGACCTGCAGGTCTCCGACACGCCGTTGCGCGCATTTGACACGGACGTGCCTGCCGGGCTGGTCGCGGGCACTGACCCGCCGGCAGGAAACGCCGTCGGGCACGACGGCATGGTGCAACTCATCATCTCCGACGGGCCGGAACCGCTGGAGATTCCCGAGTTGGTCGGGCAGCCGGAGGACGTGGCGAAGGACCTGGTGAAGGATGCCCGGTTCACCCTGGCGGAGTCGCAGTACCAATTCCACCCGGAGGTCGCCAGTGGAGTCGTGATCGACGCCCTCGGCGTGCAGGGCGAGGAGACGGTCAGCCTTCCCACCCTTCAGACCTATGGGGAGCAGCAGCCGGTGACCCTGGTGGTGTCGCTCGGCCCGATCCCGGACGTCTCCAACCTGACGATCGAAGAAGCGCAGCAGCGCCTGCAGGAGGCCAAGCTGAACGCGGTGGAGGGCGACCACGAATTCCACGACACCATCGAGGCCGGCAAGGTGATCAGGGCGGTGGCCCAAGCCGAACCGGTGCTCGAAGGTCACACGGTGAACCTGATCATCTCTGACGGTATCGAGAAGGTCGAGGTGCCGAAGGTTGAAGGCCTCAGCTGGCTGGAAGCGAAGAAACTGCTGACGGACAGTGGGTTCCAGGTCGAATATGACAAACGTGCCGACCTCCTGCCAGCGGCAGTCGAGGTTCGGAGAACCAACCCGCGGGGTGGCGAATTGGCGGACAAGGGCTCGACCGTAGCGGTGAGCTTCAAGGGTCTGGGCGACTAGCGGGCGCTGAGCTCTTCGGCCACCAGGAATGCCAGTTCGAGCGACTGCATGTGGTTCAGCCGCGGGTCGCACAGCGACTCGTAGCGGGTTGCCAGGGTCGCCTCGTCGATCATCTCGGAACCGCCCAAGCACTCGGTGACGTCGTCGCCGGTCAGCTCGATGTGGATGCCGCCCGGATGGGTGCCGACAGCGCGGTGCGCTTCGAAGAACCCCTTGACCTCGTCGACCACGTCGTCGAAACGGCGCGTCTTGTACCCGGTCGGGGTCGTCATGCCGTTGCCGTGCATCGGGTCGGAGACCCACAGTGGCGTGGCATCCATTTCCTTGATCGCCTCGAGAAGTGGCGGGAGGGCATCCCGGATCTTTCCCGCGCCCATGCGGGTGATGAAAGTGAGCCTGCCCGGCTCGCGGTGCGGGTCGAGTTTGTCAATCAGTTCGCGCATCACCGCCGGCGTCGTGGTCGGGCCGAGCTTGACGCCGATCGGGTTGCGGACACGGGAGAAGTAGTCGACGTGGGCACCATCCAGCTCACGGGTGCGCTCACCGATCCACAGGAAGTGCGCTGACGTGTTGACCGGCGTGCCGTTGCGGGAGTCGATGCGGGTCATCGGCCGCTCGTAGTCCATCAGCAGGCCCTCGTGGCTGGTGTAGAACTCGACGCGCTTCAGCTCCTCGAAGTCCGCACCGGCGGCCTCCATGAACTTGATCGCCTTGTCGATGTCGCGGGCCATCTGCTCGTACCGCACATTGGCCGGGTTGCGGGCGAAGCCCTGGTTCCAGCTGTGCACCTGACGGAGGTCGGCAAACCCACCCTGGGTGAACGCACGGATCAGGTTCAGCGTGGATGCCGCCATGTGGTAGCCCTGCACAAGCCTGCGCGGGTCGGCGGTGCGAGACTCCGGCGTGAAATCGTAGCCGTTGACGATGTCACCGCGGTAGGCGGGCAACGTGACCTCGCCCCGGGTCTCGTTGTCGCTCGAGCGCGGCTTCGCGAACTGGCCGGCCATCCGACCCATCTTGACGATCGGCATCGACGCACCGTAGGTGAGCACGACGGCCATCTGCAGGATCGTCTTCACCCGGTCGCGGATCTGGTCGGCGGTCGCCCCGGCGAACGTCTCGGCACAGTCGCCCCCCTGAAGGAGGAAGGCATTACCGGCTGCGGCAGCCGCAAGCCGCTGGCGGAGGATGTCGACCTCACCGGCGAACACCAGCGGAGGGAGACTGGCGATCTCTGCACTGGCCGCGGCAACAGCATCCGCATCGCCCCATTGCGGCTGCTGCTTGATGGGGAGCGTCCGCCAATAGTCGAGGCCGGCGACCACGGAAGGATCAGCAAGCACGACGGGTTCTGGGGACGAGATGGCCACGGACGTATTCCTCAAATGCAATTCTTGGCGGGAAGGGGCAGGCACGGCCCCGAGGAACAAGCCTAGCCGCTCGCAGCTACCCGACCTTCTTTGGTTACGGCGGACGCTGCGTCCTTTCCGGAAGCGGCCCTGTCCTTGACCGAAGAGGCATAGATGTCGACGTATTCCTGGCCGCTGAGGCGACTGAGCTCGTACATGATCTCGTCGGTGATCGACCGCAGGATGAACCGGTCGCCCTCCAGTCCGGCGAAACGGGAGAAGTCGAGCGGCTTGCCGATGACGACGCCCAGCCGGCGAACCTTCGGCAACGCACGGCCGATCGGCATCACCTTCTCGGTGTCCACCATGGCCACCGGAACGACCGGGACATTGCCTTCGAGAATCATGCGCGCGACACCGGTACGACCGCGGTAGAGCCTGCCGTCCGGGCTGCGCGTCCCCTCGGGGTAGATCCCGAGGATCTCATCCCCGGCCAGCACCTGGAGCCCGGTGTTCAGGGACGCCTCGGATGCCTTCCCTCCCGAGCGGTCGATGGGAATCATCCCTGCGGCCTTGAGGAAGGTCTTGATGAACCAGCCTTTCGCACCGCGCGCCGTGTAGTAGTCGCTCTTGGCCAGGAAAGTGATTCGCCGGTCCATGACGAGGGGCAGGAACACCGAATCGATGAACGACAGGTGGTTGCTGGCCAGGATGACCCCACCGGAGCGCGGGATGTTCTCATGGCCTGTCACCCAGGGCCGGAATGCCGTCTTCAGGATGGGACCGACGACCAGGTTCTTCATCAGCCAATAAAACATGTCCGCCTGTCCCTACGAATGTGGAACAACTCTAGCGCCCCCGCTGATGCAGCCTGGCGAGGTCCGCAGCCCCGACTACACCGGCGTTGTTGACCAGTTCGGCGATAGTGAACTCGGGCTCCGGGTGATAACCGCGCGCCGGCAGGTGTGCCAGGTAGGCCTCCCGAATGGGGTCGAGCAGGAGGTCGCCTGCGACAGCCACTCCCCCGCCGAAGACGAAGAGCTGCGGGTCGAGCACCGCACTGAGCGAAGCGCAAGCCTGCCCGAGCCAGCCGCCCAACTCCCTGAGCGCCTGCAGCGCGCCGGCGTCGCCTGCGGAGATCAGGGCTGCGACGTCGTCGCCGATGAGGGTTCCGGATGCCGCGCGCGCCTCGGCGAGGCCCAGCCCGATTCCGCCCGCATCCGCTATCTCGTTCGCCATCCTCAGCAGCGCGCGACCAGAACCGTACTGTTCAATGCAGCCCCTGGCACCGCATCCGCACGGAATGCCCCCGGGAACCACCCGGAGGTGCCCCAGTTCAGCGCCCGCACCGAAGCCACCCCGGAACAGCGAGCCGCCGGTGACGATCGCGCCTCCGACACCGGTGCCGATCGTCAGCATGGTCATGTCGGCCACCTGGCGTCCAGCACCGAAGCGGAACTCAGCCCAGCCTGCGGCATTCGCGTCATTGTCGATCGTCACGTCGAGGTCGACCCGCTCAGCCACCCGTGCGCGGAAGGGCTCATTGCGCCAGTTGATGTTCGGTGCATAGTAGACAGTCGACTGCTCCAGGTCGATGAAGCCGGCCGCGGCGACACCGGCCGCCCGCACATCGGTGCCGGAGGCCAGTTCGCCGATCATCCGCGCCACCGCGTCGACAATCGCTGTCGGGTCGCCAGCCGGTGTCGGGGAGCGAAGCTCGGCCAGGATGTGGCCGTCTTCGGAAACCAGTGCTCCCGCGATCTTGGTGCCGCCGATGTCGATTCCGATGGCGTGCATGCAGGGGCGTCCTCTGAGGTCGAGTCATACGGGCAGGAGGGCCCAGCCGAGAAAAGCCGCCGGGCACCTAGTAGAGTTTAGGCAACCTGGGGGTGCGTCGCTATCTGGCCTCCCACACCCGAAAACAATGGATAGCGCGGTGCACAGCATCACGCCGGTACCAAAGGAGTTGCCGTGGAACAGTACGACGTACCCGCCCTGGTCAAGGCTGACCCGACCGCCAACGTGACCGACATCCTGATGGAGAGGGTCAAGGAGACGCCGAACAAGGCGCTCTTCTCCCTGCCCACAGCAGACGGCGGATGGAGTGATGTCACCTCCACCGAATTCCTCGACCAGGTGCGCGCCCTGGCCAAAGGCCTCGTCGCCTCCGGCATCGAGCCCGGCGACAAGATCGCCTTCATGTGCAAGACGCGCTACGAGTGGACGCTGGTCGACTTCGCGATCTGGTTCGCCGGGGCCGTCATGGTGCCCATCTACGAAACCTCCGCGCCAGCGCAGATCCAGTGGAATGTCAGCGACTCCGGCGCGACCGCGTTCATCGCTGAGACTCCGGATCACTTCGCCCGCTTCGACGAGGTGCATCCCGAACTTCCGCAGGTCCACCATGTCTGGCAGGTCGACCTGGGCGACCTCGACAAGCTGGTGGCCGCCGGAGCCGAGGTGACCGACGAGGAGATCGAGCGTCGCCGGAACCTGGCGAACGCCGACGACCTCGCGACCCTCATCTACACCGCCGGTACCACCGGAAGGCCCAAGGGCGTCGTGCTCAACCACAGCAACTTCGTTGAGCTGGTACGCAACTGCCGTCTCGCCATTCCCGAGGTGGTCAACGACCAGTCGAGCACGCTGCTCTTCATCACGCTGGCCCATGTGTTCGCCAGGTTCATCTCGGTGCTCAGCATTCACGGCGGGGTCAAGGTCGGCCACGTTTCGGACACCAAGCAGCTGCTGCCATCACTGGGCAGCTTCAAGCCGACCTTCCTGCTGGCCGTTCCGCGCGTGTTCGAGAAGGTCTATAACTCCTCCGAGCAGAAGGCGGAAGCCGGCGGCAAGGGCAAGATCTTCCGTGCGGCAGCGGATGCCGCCATCGCGCATTCGAAGGCGGTCGACGCCGGTCATGTGCCGCTGGGTCTGAAGCTGAAGTTCGCCGTGCTCGACAAGCTCGTGCTGTCGAAGATCCGGGCGGCGATGGGCGGCCGCGTCGAGTACGCCGTCTCCGGTTCCGCTCCCCTCGGCCTGCGCCTGGGGCACTTCTACCGCAGCCTCGGGCTGACCATCCTCGAGGGTTATGGGCTGACCGAGACCACGGCACCGGTCACGGTGAACACCCCGTCGAAGTTCAAGATCGGCAAGGTTGGCCCGGTCCTCCCCGGCAACGCGGTGCGCATCGCCGAGGACGGGGAGATCCAGGCCAAGGGCATCAGCGTGTTCCAGGGCTATTGGCACAATGATGCGGCAACCGCCGAGACGATGGAGGACGGCTGGTTCAAGACCGGGGACATCGGCTCGTTTGACGCGGATGGTTACCTGGAGATCACCGGCCGCAAGAAGGAGATGATCGTCACCGGCGGCGGCAAGAATGTTGCGCCCGCCGTGCTCGAAGACCCGATCCGCGCCAACCCGATCATCGGGCAGGTCCTGGTGGTGGGAGACCAGAAGCCGTACATTGCGGCCCTCATCACGCTGGACGACGAGATGCTCCCGGTGTGGCTCAACAACAATGGCGAAGACGCGACCATGTCGGTTGCGGAAGCAGCCAAGAACCCGAAGGTGCTCGCCGAGGTGCAGCGGGCGATCGACGCGGCCAACACCAAGGTGTCGCGCGCGGAGTCGATCCGCAAGTTCCACATCATCACTGCAGACATCAGCGAAGCGAGCGGTCACCTGACGCCCAAGATGTCCGTCAAGCGCCACGTGATCCTGAAGGAGTTTGCGGCCGACATCGAGGCCATGTACGCGGACACTCCAGCGACCGAGGGTATCTCGACCGTCGGGTAGCTCGTGTTCAGCTGATCTAGCTCGTGTTCAGCTGATCGAGCTCGTGTTCAGCTGATCGAGCTCGTGTTCAGCTGATCGAGCTCGTGTTCAGCTGATCGAGCTCGTCGAGATCCCGCTGGGGTGACCCGGCCGGGGTCTCGACGAGCTCGACCGGCTCAACGACGCACGACTTAGAACCAGTCCGACTCGCGGATCTGGCGCATCGCCTCACGCTTGGTCTCCTTGTCGAGCCCGTCGATGTACAGGTGCCCCTCGAGGTGGTCTATCTCATGCTGGAGCGCCTGGGCCATGATCCCACTGCCGGAGAGCTCCACCTCGTTGCCGTCCAGGTCCACGCCGGTCACCACCGCCTCCGGATAGCGCAGGCGCTTGAAGTACAGGCCGGGGACCGACAGGCAGCCCTCATCGACCAGGTCCGGCTCCCCCGAAACTGATAACAGCACCGGATTGATCACATAGCCGATGTCGCCGTCGACGTTGTAGCTGAAGACTCGCTGGTTGACGCCGATCTGGGGCGCGGCGACCCCGGCGCGGCCGGGAAGCATCACGGTGTCGACGAGGTCGGCGACCAGTCCGCGAACGTCGTCCCCTTCGCGCACCGGATCGGACACGGTCTTCAGTACCGGGTCACCGAAGATCCGGATCTGTCGTACGGTCATCGTGCGGTTACCGGCCCTGAGTGGTCGGCAGCCCGTCCACGACCAGTGCGGCAAGTTCGCGTGCTGCCGCCTTGGTCAGCGGGCGGAGCTCCTTGTAGTTGATGACGGAGCCGGCGGCCAGCTGAGGGTCGTAGGGAATCCGAACGATCTCCCTCACCCGCGACGTGAAGTGGGCTTCGATCTCGTCGAGCTTGACCAGGTTGGTGCCCTGGGTGCCCGTGTTGAGGGCGACGACCGCGTTCTTGACCAGGTAGCCGTACCCGTTCGACTCGAGCCAGGTAAGGGTTTCGGATGCCAGGCGCGCCTCGTCGATGCTTCCACCGGACACGATGACCACCGAATCAGCCCGCTGGAGTGTCGCCCGCATCACGGAGTGCACGATGCCGGTGCCGCAGTCGGTGAGGCAGATCGAGTAGAACCGGGCGGCGAGGTCCGCCACGACGTTGTAGTCGTTCTCATCGAACGCCTGGGCGAGCAATGGGTCGGTGTCGGACGCCAGGATGTCCAGTCGTGTCTCGTCGCGGGACACCATGGTCGAGAAGTCGTTGAAGCTGGTGATGGACGCCGCCCGGGTGACGATGTCACGCACGGTCGCCCTGGTCTGCTTGTTGACCCGTTCGGCGAGCGTTCCGCGGTCGGGGTTGGCATCGATGGCGACGATTCGATCTTCGCGCACGTCGGCGAGGGCCATCCCGATCAGCGCCGTGATGGTGGTCTTGCCGACACCGCCCTTGCGGGTGAGCACCGGCACGAAGCGGGTGCCACCCTCGAACTGCTTGTCGATCCTGGCGTCAACGGCCTTGCGGGCGCGCGCCGCCGGTGAGTCCCCCAGGTTGACCAGGTGGAGGGTGATCGCGTAGACGAAGGAGTTCCAGCGCCCCTCCGGCTTCGGACGCTTGCGCCTCTTGGTGTCGAGCAGGCGGTCGGCGGTGAGCATGGCCGCAGCTTCCGGCTTCGATGAAACCTGCCCGTTCAGGCTGTCCCGACGGCTGTACACCGATTCCGTGTTCGCGCGAGCGAGCGCAGCACCGTCGAGTTCGTCGTCCACCCCGTCGGTGCTGCCCGGGTCGGCCGGGGCGAGCGCGCCGACCATGACCGATAGGGTGCCTGATTCGTCGGAGCGGATCTGGCCGGGGTTCACCGGAATATCCGCGATCGCCACGGCAAGCTCGTGCTCTGGGGCGATGTGGATGGTTGCCGGGAGGTCGACGCTGACCCTGGGTCGCTCCGGCTCGTCGTCGTCGTCATCAGCGGTGTCGTCAGCGGTGTCGTCACCCAGGAACTGGTCAACCGAGGTCTCGACGGAAGTGCGGTCGTCGCCGGTCGGCTCATCGACGCGGTCGTCGGCAAGCTCCGCCGCCTGGCGTTCGGTCTCGACCGTCTCGTCATCGACCGGGTGCGACTTCTGCTGCCTGGTTGCCACTGTGGGTACCTCTCCCTGGTCCGAACGGTCTAGTTTAGCTCGACAACGAGCAGCAGGTCCCCCGCCTCCACCTGTTCGGTGGCCCGTACGGCGAGCCTGGCCACGGTACCGGAAACGGATGCCGTGATGGCCGCCTCCATCTTCATCGCCTCGATGGTGGCGACCGTTTGCCCGGCCGTGACCTGGTCCCCCTCTCCCACCTGCAGGGTGACCACCCCGGAGAACGGGGCGGCCACGTGACCGGCTTGACCGGCATCCGCTTTCTCGGCAGCCTTGGTGTCGACCTTGACGCTGCGGTCGCGGACGAAGACCGGCCGCAATTGGCCGTTGAGGGTTGCCATCACGGTGCGCATGCCCTTGTTGTCGACGTCGCCGATCGCCTCGAGCCCGACCAGCAGGTTGACGCCGGTCTCCACTCGCACGACATGCTCGTGGCCCTGCCGCAGCCCGTACAGGTAGTCGTTGGTGTCCAGCACTGACAGGTCGCCGTAGTGCTCGCGAACCTCCAGGAACTGGGCGGTCGGTACCGGGAACAGCAGGCGGTTGAGGGCACCTCTCCGCTCAGGTGAGGACCCCGCCAACGCGGCCAGGTCGTCAGCCTCAGGCTGCTGGACGCCGGACTTCACCGCCCGGCCGGCCATCACCTTGGTGCGGAACGGCTCCGGCCAGCCACCCGGGAGTTCGCCCAACTCACCGGCCATGAAACCGATCACCGAGTCCGGGATGTCATAGTTTCCGGGGTTCTGCTCGAAGTCGTCCGGGTCGGCATCCGCCGCAACCAGGGCCAGCGCGAGGTCACCGACCACCTTCGACGACGGCGTCACCTTCGGCGGGCGGCCCAGGATGCGACTGGCGGCGGCGTAGGCGTCCTCGATCTTCTCGAAGTGGTCACCCAGGCCGAGGGCGATCGCCTGCTGGCGCAGGTTGCTGAGCTGGCCCCCCGGGATCTCGTGGGCGTACACGCGCCCGGTCGGGCCGGGCAGCCCGGACTCGAATGGCCGGTAGACATCGCGGACGGCCTCCCAGTACGGCTCGAGGTCGCTGACGGCCTTCAGCGACAGCCCGGTGTCGCGCTCGGTATTGGCCAGGGCGGCGACCAGGGCGGATGCCGAGGGCTGGCTGGTCGTTCCGGCCATCGGGGCGCTCGCAACGTCAACCGCGTCCGCACCGGCATTGCTCGCAGCCAGCAGGGTGGCCAGCTGGCCCCCCGCGGTGTCGTGGGTGTGCACGTGGATGGGCAGGTCGAAACGGTCGCGCAGGGCGCGCACCAGCCGGTCGGCAGCGCCGGCCCGCAGGAGCCCAGCCATGTCCTTGACGGCGAGCACGTGCGCGCCGGCATCCACGATCTGTTCCGCCAGGCGCAGGTAGTAGTCGAGCGTGTACAGGTTCTCGGCCGGGTCGAGGAGGTCGCCGGTGTAGCAGAGCGCCACCTCGGCGACGGCAGAACCGGTCTCGAGCACGGAGTCAATGGCCGGGCGCATCTGGGACACGTCGTTGAGGGCGTCGAAAATCCGGAAGATATCCACACCGGTGCTCGCAGCCTCGCGCACGAACGCGTCGGTGACCACTGTGGGGTACGGGGTGTAGCCGACGGTGTTGCGCCCGCGGAGGAGCATCTGGATGGCAATGTTCGGCACGGCTTCCCGCAGTGTCGCCAGCCTCTCCCAGGGGTCTTCACCGAGGAATCGGAGTGCGACATCGTAGGTCGCACCACCCCAGGCCTCCACCGACAGCAGTTCGGGCGTGAGCCGGGACACATACGGTGCGACCTCGAGCAGGTCGCGGGTACGCACCCGCGTGGCCAACAGCGATTGGTGAGCGTCACGGAACGTGGTGTCGGTGACTGCCAGCGCCGTTTGTGCACGCAATGCGGATGCGAAGCCGGCCGGCCCCAGTTCCAGGAGTCGCTGTCGGGAGCCCGCCGGGGCATCCGCCCGCACGTCGATCGCCGGCAGCTTCTCCGCCGGGTTGATCAGGTCGGCGCCTGGTCCGTTCGGCTGGTTGACGGTGACATCGGCCAGCCAGTTGAGAATGCGGGTGCCACGGTCCTTGGAGGGGTGCAGGTGCACCAGGCCCGGCCGCTCATCGATGAATGACGTACTGAGGTCGCCGGCGGCGAACGACGGGTCCTCGAGCACGGCCTGAAGGAACGGGATGTTTGTGGAGACACCGCGGATGCGGAACTCGGCCAGTCCGCGTCTGGCCCGGCCGACAGCCGCGGCGAAGTCGTGACCGCGGCAGGTCATTTTCACGAGCATGGAGTCGAAGTGCGGGTTGATCTCGGAGCCGGGACTCACAGTGCCGCCATCGAGCCGGATGCCGCCACCGCCGGGCGAGCGGTAGGTGGTGATCTTGCCGGTGTCCGGACGGAAGTTCTGGGTGGGGTCCTCGGTGGTGATCCGGCATTGCAGGGCTGAGCCGTGCATGGCGAGGTTCTCCTGGCGGAGCCCGAGTTGCTCGAGGCTGAGCCCGAAAGCAATGTTCATCTGTGCCTGGACGAGGTCGACATCCGTCACCTCCTCGGTCACCGTGTGCTCGACCTGGATGCGCGGGTTCATCTCGATGAACACGTGCTGGCCGGCCCGTTCGCCGACCGTGTCGAGCAGGAACTCGACGGTGCCGGCGTTCACGTAGCCGATCGACTTCGCGAAGGCGACGGCGTCCCGGTACAGGGCCTGCCGGATGGACTCGTCCAGTCCTGGCGCCGGGGCGATCTCGATCACCTTCTGGTTGCGGCGCTGCACCGAGCAGTCCCGCTCGAACAGGTGAACGGTCTCCCCCGTCGCATCGGCCAGGATCTGCACCTCGATGTGGCGGGGACGCAGCACCGCCTGCTCGAGGAACATCGTCGGATCGCCGAACGCGCTGTCGGCCTCCCGCATCGCCTCATCGAGTGCAGCGTGCAGTTCGTCCAACGAGTCGACGCGGCGCATTCCGCGCCCACCGCCGCCGGCAACCGCCTTGGCGAACAACGGGAAGCCGATCGCCTCAGCGCCTGCCAGCAATTCGTCGACATCAGTGGACGCCGGAGTCGACGCCAGCACCGGAACCCCGGCGGCTGCAGCATGCTGCTTGGCCGTCACCTTGTTGCCCGCCATCTCGAGCACGCTCTTGCCAGGGCCGATGAACGTGATGCCCGCTGCGGCAGCCGCTTCGGCCAGGTGGGGGTTCTCGGAGAGGAAACCGTAGCCCGGGTAGATGGCGTCGGCGCCGCACTCGACGGCGACCCTGATGATCTCCGGGACACTCAGGTAGGCGCGGACCGGGTGGCCCTTCTCCCCGATCAGGTACGACTCGTCCGCCTTCAGCCGGTGAAGCGAGTTGCGATCCTCGTACGGGTACACCGCCACCGTCTTGGCTCCGAGTTCAAAAGCTGCCCTGAAGGCCCGGATGGCAATCTCACCACGGTTGGCAACGAGGATCTTCGAGAACATAGGGTCCTTTCGGGCTGCGGACAGTCTTCAACAGTCTTCTACAGCTGGCGGATCGCCGACCCGCGCACGGGCGGCAAATATTGCGTTCTTTCAGAATAGTGAAGGTATGGTTTCTTGTTGTGCATGTTCTCAGCGTGAGCTCCCTCAAGGGAGGAGTCGGAAAGACGACTGTCACGCTCGGACTCGCTTCCGCCGCCTTCGCCAAGGGTCTGCGTACCCTCGTCGTCGACCTGGACCCGCAGTCGGATGTCTCCACCGGCATGGACATCAACGTGGCCGGCCACCTGAACGTCGCCGACGTGCTCGCCTCCCCCAAGGAGAAGATCGTTCGCGCTGCGATCGCGCCGAGTGGCTGGACCAAGGGTCGCCCCGGGAAGATCGACGTCATGATCGGCAGCCCGTCGGCGATCAACTTCGACGGCCCGCATCCGAGCATCCGCGACATCTGGAAGCTGGAAGAGGCGCTGGCGAACGTCGAGAAGGATTACGACCTGGTGCTCATCGACTGTGCGCCATCCCTCAATGCCCTGACGCGCACCGCGTGGGCAGCCAGCGACCGGGTCACCGTGATCACCGAGCCGGGCCTGTTCTCGGTCGCGGCCGCCGACCGAGCCCTTCGCGCGATCGAGGAGATCCGCCGCGGGCTGAGCCCCCGATTGCAGCCGCTCGGCATCATCGTCAACCGGGCGAGGGTGCAGTCGCTCGAGCACCAGTTCCGCATCAAGGAACTCCGCGACATGTTCGGCCCGCTGGTGCTCAACCCCCAGTTGCCAGAACGCACCTCATTGCAGCAGGCCCAGGGCGCGGCCAAGCCGCTGCACATCTGGCCGGGCGAAGGCGCGCAGGAGATGGCGCGCAACTTCGACCAGTTGCTCGAACGCATCATGCGCACCGCAGGGCTCACTCCCCCGGAGCCAGGCGCCGTCGCCTGAGCGGCTCGCGCACCAGTCAGTGCGGCTGATACTGGCCGCGCTGCCCGATCGGTGTCGCGTGTGCGCATAAGCGCAGGCGATCCACCGATCGGTGCGCGCCACCGAAGATAACGTGCCGCTCGACAACAATCGTGCACGCCCAGCGTGAGCGGATGCGTGCGCGAACCAGCCGCGCAAAGCGGACGGTTGGCGAACCTAGGACGCGCGGGAGGCGCGACGAGCGGCAAGCTCGTCCATGGCATCCGGCTGCTGCGAGTCCAGCTCGACCAGGCTGCTCTCCACTTCGCGCAGCACCTTGCCGACGGCAATACCGAACACGCCCTGCCCCCGGCTCACCAGGTCGATGACCTCGTCGTTCGAGGTGCACAGGTAGACGCTGGCTCCGTCGCTCATCAGCGTGGTCTGGGCGAGGTCGCTGACGCCGGCCTCACGCAATTGGTTGACGGCCGTGCGGATCTGCTGCAGGGAGATTCCGGTGTCGAGCAGGCGCTTGACCAGCTTGAGAACGAGGATGTCGCGGAAACCGTAGAGACGTTGCGAGCCTGATCCGGCAGCACCACGGACGGTCGGCTCGACCAGTTCGGTGCGAGCCCAGTAGTCCAGCTGGCGGTAAGTGATGCCGGCCGCCCGCGCGGCAACAGCGCCGCGATAGCCGGAAGTGTCATCGAGGTCCGGAAGGCCGTCGGTGAACAGAAGCCCGAGGTCGTAACGAGATTCCTCGTTACGGCTGATGAGTTCACTCATTCAATACGCCTTCCCACCGAACGGCTTTGCGAAGCTGAACGTTCAATGTGTGGTTGATACTTTCGTCTTGTTCCAAAGGTACGAGTGGAATGCCGCTTCGGGTGGCATTGGCGGGTCGGACGTCGGCGTGTCGTGCCAGGTCGTCTTCCCGCGTCGGGGTGACCCCTAGCTTACGGGTCGAGACGGGACAGCGCAGAGCGGATCAGGCTGCTCCGCACGATCTCCAGCTGTCCCGCAATCTCGCGCGCAAGTTCGCTCGCCTTGGCCCGGCTGGACGCGTCTTTCCTGCGTGCAACAGGAATCAGCGCACTTTCGATGAGCCCGAGTTCCCGCTCAGCAGCACCCCGGAAACCGCGGAGGTGCCGAGGTTCGATTCCCGAGCGCTGCAATTCGACCAGTGCCCGCAGCACCAGCAGGGTGTCTTCGCCGTACGCGTCGCTCGGGAGCACCAGCGACGATGAAACGGCGTCGTTCAGCAGCTGCGGGGTCGCTCCGGCTTCTCGGATGAGCTCATCCCGGTGATAGCGGCGGTCGCTCGACAACATCGACGGCGGCGCCAGCGTTCCACTGCCCGGCAGGTCGGGCTGCCGGCCGGCGTCGAGGTCGTCGAGATACCCCCGGATGACCTTGAGCGGCAGGTAGTGATCGCGCTGCATCGTCAGGACGAACCGCAGGCGCTCCAGGTCCGCTGGGGAGAACTTGCGATACCCGGATTCAGTACGAGCAGGGCTGATGAGGTGGCGTTCCTCGAGAAAGCGGAGCTTGGACGGCGTAAGGTCAGGGAATTCTGCGGTGAGCCGAGCCAGCACCTGACCGATGCTCAACAGGTTCGGCCCTGCCGCGCCCCTCTCCTGGGCTGCTGCGCGAGGCACTACTCGCTCGCCTGGTGGGCCAGGTCAAGTCGTGACGCGTAGAAGGTCAGCCGGAACTTCCCGACCTGCACCTCGGCGCCGTCGGCCAGCATGGCCGACTCGATGCGGACGCCGTCGTAATAGGTTCCGTTGAGCGAGCCCAGGTCCCTGATCTCGAAGGCGGTGCCGTGGCGGAGGAACTCCGTGTGACGGCGAGACACCGTCACGTCATCGAGGAAGATGTCGGCATCCGGATGCCGTCCGGCAGTCGTGACGTCGGCGTCCAGCAGGAAGCGCGCACCGGTGTTCGGACCGCGACGGACCACCAGAAGCGCGGAACCGGACGGCAGCGCGCCGATGGCATCCTGCTCTTCAGTAGAGACCTCGCCATCGAGTGCGGCAAGCTGCTGCTCGAAATCCTTGCTGTGGTGTGCGGTCGTGTCGGTGAGGCGCGCATCAGTCGAGCGAGCACTGTCCGGGGGCGTTCTGTCCCGATTACCAGAACTATCCATCGCGAACCTCCAAGCTGCTGTTAGCGTCCCAGCGTATCGGATTAGTCACTCACTGCGGATAGCGGAATTTTGACCATCCGTACGGCCTGCGCGATGTAACGCCCACCGGCCCACCAGTAGAGGAACGCCCCCCACAGGGCACAGGCCCAGCCGATCGGATCGGTCGCCCAGGCCACGACAGGGAAGGCTTCGCCCACCATCAGGATCGGCAGGGCGTAGAACAGGGCGGCGGTCGCCAGCTTGCCGAGCTGGTGCACAGGGATCGGTCCGAACCGGTGACCTGCGAGAACGATCCCGAGGACGACCAGCATCACGTCACGCCCGACGATCACCGCGACCAGCCACCAGGGGACGATCCCCCGGACCGCGAGGCCGATGAGGGTGGCGAAGATGAACAGCCGATCGGCGGCCGGATCGAGAAGCTGGCCGAGCCTGGTGACCTGGCCAAGCCTCCTCGCGAGCATCCCATCGAGGAAGTCGGTCGCACTGGCGATCACCAGCACGACCAGCGCGAACACGTCTTCGCCGGCAATGACCAGCATGAGGAAGACCGGAACCATGGCGAGCCGGAACAGGCTCAACAGGTTCGGGATCGTGATGATGCGGGAACTCACCACGGCGGGAGGGGTCTGGTCCACGTTGGCATTCTAATGACCCTGACCGCCAGCACCCCGGCAGCGGAGGAAGCAGCGTGAACCTTGCCGACACGCGCCCGGGTCTGCACCGTCGCCGGAAGGCGGAGTACGGTCGAAGCATGTCGTGCATACGTTTCAACACCCCGGCGGAGCGGCAGGCCATGCGCGAGTTCGCTCCCAGCATGCTGACCGCGGAGGAAGCGGCGAAGCTTCATCCCGCTCCCCCCGTCACGGAAAGCAAGCTGCGAAGGCTGCGCATCCTGGCCGCCGACAACAACCCGAAGATCCGCGAGAGCGCGGCGAGCAGCTATCACACGCCCGCCGACGTGTTCGAGGCGCTTGCGCGCGATGCGGATGCCGGAGTCCGCGGCTGTGTCGCGCGGAACGAGGCAACGCCGTGCGACGTCCTCCGTTTTCTTGCGCACGATGAGTCCGAGCAGGTGAGGGGCTGGGTTGCCGTCAACTACTTCGTACCGGCTGACGTCATGGAGGAACTCTCCACCGACGAAAGCGAGACAGTGCGCGCCCTCGTCAGGTGGAAGGGCGCACTGGTCGACGCGTAGGGCATTCCCAGCCCTGCGTTCCTACACTCGGACGATGGGTCGATATACGCGATCGGTGTCCTGAGTGCGCAGGGTCTTCGGTGTTGCACGAATCCTGGTGGCCGTCACCGGAATCACGGCGCTGGTCGGGGACTTCAACTACTCGCTCGGGTCCAACCCGCTGGCGATCGGCAACTTCTTCAGCTACTTCACGGTGCAGAGTGCCTTGATCGCGGTGACCGTCTTCGTGCTCGGTGCCGCCTTCGGCCTGCGCAACCAGCTGGATCCGCTCTGGCTCGAAATGGTCCGAATGCTGACGACGGTGTGGATCATCGTATCGGGGATCGTTTTCGCCGTGATCCTGGTCGAAGGTTCGTTACGAGGGGTCCCGGTGTGGGCTCCATGGTCGAGCCAGCTCCTGCATTTCTGGATACCCGCATACGCCATCATCGACTGGCTCATCGCGCCCGGCCGGGACGTGCCGTGGCGTACCGTCGGGTACATCCTGATCTTCCCGCTGGCCTGGGTGATCTTCACCATGATCCGCGGTTCCCAGGTGCATTGGTATCCGTACTTCTTCCTCGACCCGCTCCTCGTCGACTTTCCGCTCGAGTTCGTGCTCTACCTGCTGATCGTGGTGGTCATCTTCACGGGTGTGGCCGCAGGAGTCGTCGCCATCAGCCGATTGCCGCGGTTGGAGCACCTCCGCCAGCGGTGGGGCCGCAGCACGCCACGGACGTCCAGGTTCGGGCTCGGCTGACCTCAGCTGTCGGTGTCTTCATCCGTTACCAGCTCCGGGTCCATGAACGGCTCAAGGCTGGCCAGGGCGGCCTCCAGCAGCTCCGCATCGGTCGCAGCGGACAGTCGGTCGGCGCTATCACCGCCGAACAACGCAACCAGCACCGGCTCCCCGGTCAGGGGCTCGAGGTTCAGCCAGAGCGGGAAGTCGGTGTCGGTCCCGACAATGTCCCACCGGGTGGCCGATGTCGACCAGAACGGCTCCTCGAACCTGAGCACCAGCTTGTCCTGCCGACCCATACCGAGGGAGTCGATCGCTCCACGGTGCGAGAACGGCAACGGCGGGTCGAATTGGATGGTTCCGGCCTTCAACACCCCCAGCGGAACGGTGACGATCACGCGGTCAGCCGACAGCGACTCTCCGCGAGCCAGTCGGAGGCTGACGCCGCGGTCGGTGTTCTGTACGGCAACCACCGTGCTGGACGGCAGGATGTCGAGGTCTTCGAGAGCGTCGACGACGAGCCGCTGGAACCCCCCGACCACCAGCAGTCCGTCTCCTTCCTCGCCGTCTTCGACCGGAGGCTCGGCGAACCAGGCCGAGAGGTCGTCGGGGTCTGCCGCGCGCCGGATCGCGATCTCCGTCTGCAGGTAGTGTTCCAGCCGCTCCGCTTCGGAGACACCACTCTCGCCGCCCTGCGAGTCCAGGTCGGTCGCGCCAGACTCGCGGAGGGCATCCGCCAAAGAGGTGTCGGACGGCTGCGAGGCCGCCCAGTCGATGGCCTCGGCCAGGGCGGTCTCTCCAACCGGTGCCGGTTCGAGAACGCTACCGGTGGCGGTGCGTTGTTCTGGATCGGCCGGAGCCGCGACGGTGTCGATGCCCAGCCGCTCCAGCTCGGATTCGATCGTGGATCCCGGCCCCTGCACCAGTGCGGCACCCAATTCGACGGGGAACGGCCACTCATCGCCGGAGAGAGAGTGGATGCGCCCTCCCGCGCGTTCCTTGCCTTCGACGACGACGACATCGAAACCATCGTCTTTCAGGCGCCTCGCCGCAGTGGCACCGGCGATGCCGGCCCCGATCACGGTCACCCTCTCCCCCGGTGACGCCACCTGTCCTATCTCGACTGCAGCGCGCAGGCCGGACACCCTCGCGCCGTAGACCGTGCCGGGGTTGGCGTCCGACGTCGCCTCGCCGGCAAAGAAGATCCGCCCGTCGACCGGCTGACGCATCGCGACGCGGTCTTGCGGTCCTGAGCCGACCGCGGCGTAGCTGAAGGCACCGTAACTGAACGGGTCGGCAGTCCAGTTCGTCCGTTCCACTGCGATCGGCCTGGGAACCAGCGCTGGGACGTTCGGAACCGTGGGCGTCGGCTCGGGCGCATCGGGGGTGCACGCCGATACGGCAAGAAGCGAAAGGCCCGAAACCGAGCCGATCAGAAATGTTCGCCGCTTGATCCTCATCCCTCGGTCACTGTAGCCGGGGGCCATGAGAACCACCAGTGGAGCGCATCCGGTACACCGCGGCGCCGCTTCAATTTGAGCTATAGCCATATCCCCCAAACGGGGGTATATTTCTCGCCACGGCGGAAACGTTACGCCGCACCAGCACCACCCGCCCCGATAAACCGACAGCCGAACCCGACGGAATTACCCGCCTCAGATCCTCAGTTGTCGGGATTGCGGCGATCGCCGACTCCCTAGTCGTCGACGATCGCCGCAGTCGCCCCGCGAGGTTGCGGGCACGCCCGCTGTCGCCTCGTACTGCAGACCCACAACCTCAGGCCCTAGCATGTACCAGACAGCGAAGACGAACCCGACCCGACTGACCCGCCCCCTGCCCGCCCGCCACCATGTGAGCGCGGCATGAGTATCAACCAGCCGGCCGACCCCGATCACGAACCAGCCGCAGACGGCGTCCGAAACGACGCCAGTCCCTCTCGCCCCGAATTGAGGCTGATCGACACCACCGGGCAAGAGCGCAGGCGGCCTCCGGTTCAGTCCTTCCCCGGCTCGTCCTGGGCCAGGCGCTACCGCTCATACCTGATCACCACAGATCTCGCCATCATCGTCGCCGCCGTTCTGGCGGCACCGGCGGCCCAACTGGGAGCGGATGCGAGCGTCAGCCAGTCGTTGAGGTCGGGAATGTTCTGGCTGGATGCAGCCCTGATGATCGCCGTCTGGGCGGCACTCCTCGGCGGCTACCACACCAGGGACCCCAGGGTGGTCGGGGTCGGTGTTGCCGAGTACAAGGGGGTTGTGCATGCGACAACCCTGGTCTTCGGGCTTTTTGCGGTCGCATTCGCGGTGCTCGGGGCAGGCATCCCGCGCGGGCACTTCGTGGTGGCATTGCCGCTCGGAGTCATCGGCCTGGTGCTGTCTCGCTGGCTGTGGCGGAAATGGCTTACCCGGCAGCGCACCTTCGGCCACTACCTTTCGCACGCCATTGTCGTCGGCGACCGCCGGGACGTTGAGTACGTCATCGGGCAGATCGACCAGAACACCGGTGCGGCCTACCTGATTGTCGGCGCCGTGCTGGAGCGGGACGACCGCAATCCGATCCAGGTCGGCTATCGGGATGTTCCCGTCGTGTGTGACATTGACCACGTTGCCCCGGCAGCCGGCGCGCTCGGTGTCGACACGGTGATCGTGGCGGGTCAACCCAAGGAGCGCACGCAGTTCATCCGCGACCTGAGCTGGGCTTTGGAGGGAACGGCGGCAGACCTGGTGCTCGCCAACCGCCTGACCAACGTCGCCGGTCCGCGCATCCATTTCCGGCCGGTCGAGGGACTCCCCCTCATGCACGTCGAGTTGCCGCAATACGCGGGCGGCAAACACATCCTCAAGCGGATGTTCGACATGACGGCATCCGCGTGTGCCCTGGTGCTGCTCCTTCCCCTGCTCGTCACCGTTGCCGTGCTGATCCGTATCGACAGTCCAGGTCCGACCCTGTTCCGCCAGGAACGGGTGGGCCGCGGCGGCCAGGCGTTCGGCATGCTGAAATTCCGCTCAATGGTTGTCGGCGCAGAAGACCAATTGGCGGGACTCCTCGATCAGAACGAGGGAGCCGGCGTGTTGTTCAAGATGAAGAACGACCCGCGGGTGACCCGGTTCGGCAGGGTGATGCGCAAATACTCTCTCGATGAACTGCCCCAATTGTGGAACGTATTGATCGGGCAGATGAGCCTGGTGGGCCCGCGGCCTCCGCTGGCCCGCGAGGTGGCCAAGTACGAGAGCCACGTGAATCGGCGGCTGTACATCAAGCCAGGCCTTACCGGCATGTGGCAGGTGAATGGACGCTCGAACCTGGACTGGGATGAGAGCGTGCGGCTCGACCTCTACTACGTGGAGAATTGGTCGCTCACCGGCGACCTGATGATCCTGTGGCGCACGCTCAAGGTGCTCAAGGAACACTCCGGCGCTTATTGACAGGGCGAGCCGAAACTCTCCGCCGATTCACACCTGACCGGACTCGCCGAAAGTCCTGGCTTAGAGTCATTGCATGGATGCCGGCAATGCTCGCGTTGACAGCTGGACCTGGGCGGTCCGCCTGTACAAGACGCGCTCCCAGGCGACCGCGGGGTGCCGTGCCGGCCATGTGCGGGTGAACGGTGAGCGCGCGAAAGCCGCGCAACCGGTGCGCGTGGGCGATGAGGTGAGGGTGCGCAGCGGAGGCTTCGATCGCATCCTGGTTGTCAAGAAGCTCATCACCAAGCGGGTGGGGGCACCGGATGCTGCACTCGCCTACACGGACCTCACACCCCCACCGCCGCCACGCACCGAGGCTGCCATGGCACCGGTTCGGGATCGCGGAGCCGGACGGCCCACCAAACGGGAGCGACGGGACCTGGAACGGCTGAGGGGCCGCTGAACAAGAAGCGTCCTTAAGCGTGTACCTTTACCGGGTGGGTGTACGCATAGAGAAGACCGAACTGCCCGGAATCGGGGTTCGCCACGACGTCCTGACCGGCGCCGGGCGCCGCATCAGCGTGGTGTCGCAACGCGACGGAGAACGGAACCTGGCGCTGTACGACATCGAAGATCCGGACTCCTGCCGCGACTCCATCGTGATGACCGATGACGAGGCGACTGCGCTGGCCGACCTGCTCGGCGGCTCTGTCATCCTGAGCCGGTTGTCTGGATTGACCGACGAGACTGAGGGCGTCTATACGGAGCAATTGCAGTTGCCTGCGGCTTCCCCGTTCATCAACCGGCCGCTCGGCGACACCAGGACACGCACCAAGACCGGTGTGTCAATCGTGGCCATCGTGCGGGGCACCGAGGTCATCCCGTCGCCCACCCCGGCCGAAGTGCTCAACCCGGGCGACACCATCGTCGCTGTCGGAACCCGCGAGGGCCTGGCCGCACTGGGGCAGTTGCTCGCGAGCGACACCCAATAAACTGGCGAAACCATGCATGACACCACCCTGCTTCTGATTGAAGTGGGTGGCCTGCTCCTGGGTCTCAGCCTGCTCGGCCGACTGGCCGCCCGGTTCGGCATCTCGCCGATTCCCCTGTACCTGGTCGCCGGACTGGCGTTCGGAACCGGTGGCATCTTTCCGCTGCGGGCAAGCGACGAGTTCTTCGTCATCGGCTCCGAAATCGGCGTGATCCTGCTGCTGGCGATGCTTGGGCTCGAGTATTCGGCACAGGAACTGGTCGACAACCTCAAGAAGTCGAAAACGGCCGGCGCCTGGGACGCCGCACTCAATGCGCTTCCGGGCGCCCTGTTCGCGCTCATTCTCGGTTGGGGTCCAGTGGCCGCAGTAGCGATGGCCGGAGTCACCTGGGTTTCATCCTCCGGCGTCATTGCCAAGATGTTGCGCGACCTGGGCCGCCTGGGGAACCGGGAGACCCCGACCATCCTCGCCATCGTGGTGCTGGAAGACCTCGCGATGGCCTTCTACCTGCCGGTGTTGTCGACCCTCGTCATCGGGGCCGCCCTGATGGAGGGCGCCGTGAGCCTGGCAGTCGCCGTGGGAGCCGTGCTGGTCATCCTGTATCTCGCCCTGCAGCACGGGCCGAAAATCTCCCGGATCTTCTCGGCCGACCATGCCGAATCATTGCTGCTCGGGGTGCTCGGCCTCACGATGCTCGTCGCCGGGCTGGCGGCGACAGTTCACGTGTCGACGGCGGTGGGCGCGTTCCTGGTCGGCATCGCGATCTCCGGCCCGATCGCCCACGTGGCGGCTCGTACCCTCACGCCGCTGCGTGACCTCTTCGCTGCCGTCTTCTTCGTGTTCTTCGGGCTGTCGACGAACCCCGGCGACATGGTGCCGGTGCTGCTTCCTGCATTCACCCTGGCGGTCGTGACCATGGGCACGAAGGTGCTCACCGGTTATCTGGCCGCGAAGCGGGCCGGGATTGCCGTGCCCGGGCGCTGGCGCACCGGGTTCACCCTCACCCCGCGTGGCGAGTTCTCCATCGTCATCGCCGGGTTGGCCGTCGCCGCCGGCGTGGAACCCGAACTGGCCGCCGTCGCCACCGCATACGTGCTCATGACCGTGATCGCCGGCCCGTTCCTGACCCGGATACCGGACACCAGGCGGTTCAAGGCGCTGGTGCGTGCACACACCCAACGGGTTGCCGCGCGATCAGCCGAACCCACAGCCGCCTGACGCCCAGTTGTCTGAGGCACAGCCGCCTGACGGCAGACCCCCTCAGGCGGTGACCGGAGTACGCGTCGGGAAGACGTGCGGGTGGTTGCCTGCCATGGTCTCCAGAACGCGAATCACCTGGCGGCTGTAGCCGAACTCGTTGTCGTACCAGACGTAGAGGATCAGGTTCTTGTCCGTGCTGATGGTCGCCAGCCCGTCGACGATCCCCGCGCGGGAGGTTCCAACGAAGTCGCTCGAGACGATCTCGGCGGAGTCGACATAGTCGATCTGCTGCCGGAGCACCGAGTTCAGTGAGAGTTCGCGCAGGTAGGCGTTGACCTCATCCTTCGTCGTGCCGTTGGCGAGGTTCAGGTTCAGGATGGCCATCGACACGTTGGGCGTCGGCACACGGATGGCGTTGCCGGTGAGCTTGCCCGCAAGCTCGGGCAGCGCCTTTGCGACTGCCTTCGCCGCACCGGTTTCGGTGATGACCATGTTCAGCGCAGCCGACCGGCCGCGTCGGTCGCCGGAGTGGAAGTTGTCGATCAGGTTCTGGTCGTTGGTGAACGAGTGAACCGTCTCCACATGGCCGTGCTGGATGCCATAGGCGTCATTGATCGCCTTCAACACCGGGGTGATCGCGTTCGTGGTGCAGGATGCCGCCGACAGGATGCGGTCATCATCCGTGATCGTCTCGTGGTTGATGCCGTGGACGATGTTCTTGAGGTCGCCCTTGCCTGGCGCCGTCAGCAGGACGCGCGAGACGCCTGGCCTGCCCAGGTGCTGCGAAAGCCCTTCGGCGTCTCGCCACCGGCCGGTGTTGTCGACCACGATCGCGTTGTCGATGCCGTACTCGGTGTAGTCGACCTCGGCCGGACTGTTCGAGTAGATGACCTGGATCAGCGTGCCGTTGGCGAGGATGGTGTTGTTCTCCTCATCGACGGAGATCGTTCCCTCGAACGGGCCGTGCACGGAGTCCCGCCGCAGCAGGCTCGCACGCTTGACCAGGTCGTTGGCCGACCCCTTGCGCACGACGATGGCGCGCAAACGGAGTCCGTCCCCGTTTGCTGCGTGGGCGATCAGGATGCGCGCGAGCAGTCGCCCGATGCGACCGAAACCGTAGAGGACGACGTCGACGCTGCGAGCAGGCCCGCCGTTCTTCGCATCGACGACCGGTGCCAGTTCTTCACGCAGGAACTCCGTGAGGTCCTTGTCGCTGTGCTTGTGGAGCTCAAGCAGGCTCGCAACGTCGATCGAGGCGGGCCCAAGGTTCAGGGTCGAGAGCGCCTGCAGCACGGGCAGGGTCTCTTCGACAGCCAACTCGTGATCTGCGCCCTGCCTGCTGAGGCGGTGGGCCTTGAGCACGCCGATGGCCGACTTGTTGATGAGGCGCCGCCCATGGATGGAGGTCACCACCTGGTGGTCGCGATAGAGGCTACCGATCAACGGGATCATCGCCTCGGCCACAGCCTCACGGTTGATCCAGCGGTCCAGCTTGCTGTCGGACTCGTGGCCCATCGACATCCCTTCGAGAGTGAATTCAGGCAGCGGCAGGCACGTCGGAATGGTGTTCCGGCGGAGGCCGAGCGGCTGGGTGGCGGAAACCGCGGCAGGAGGCAGCTGGTTCCAGTCCCATCTTAGCCGAGCGTGCCGGGAGCCTCACTGACAGCCACCGAGTGGGCGGAGAGCCGGACAAGGGTGTCCTCCGCGGTCGCAGATCCTGCCGGGAAGGCGAGGATGACCTGACCGGGTGGTGCAGGCATCCGCACGTCTGAGTCCCCCAGGTTCACCAGGAGTCTCAGCGTTCCGCGGCGGAGGATCAGCCACCGCTGTTCCTCATCGATTTCCGCGCTCGTGTTAATGAGGCGCGGGTCGGTCACGTCGGGATATTCGCGACGGATGTCCGCCAGCCCACGATAGAACCCGAGCAGGGATGCGTGCGCCGGCTCGGCCAGCTCCTCCCAGCGCAGAACCGAGCGCTCGAAGGTGGCCGGATCCTGCGGGTCGGGAACGACAGCCGGGTCCCAGCCCATCCTGGCGAACTCGGCGATGCGACCCTGCGCTGTCGCCTCACCGAGCTCAGGTTCTGGGTGGGAGGTGAAGAACTGCCACGGCGTCGTCGCACCCCACTCCTCCCCCATGAAGAGCATCGGCGTGAACGGGCCGAGCATGGTGAGCGCTGCCGCGATCGCCAACTGGCCGTCGTCGAGCGTCGCGGAGAGCCGGTCGCCCACAGCCCGGTTACCGACCTGGTCGTGGTTCTGGGATGCGACGACCAGGCGCCAGGCCGGCATCCGCTCGACGTCGATCGGCCGACCGTGATGGCGTCCCCGAAAGCTCGAGAAGGTCCCGTCGTGGAAGAATCCGCGCTCCAGAACCTTCTTCAGCGCAGAGAGCGGGACGAAGTCCGCGTAATAGCCGTCGGTCTCACCGGTGAGGGCAACGTGCACCGCGTGGTGGAAGTCATCGCTCCACTGGGCGTCCAGGCCGTAGCCTCCAGCCGGCAGCGGGGTAATGAGCTTCGGGTCGTTCAGGTCGGACTCGGCGATCAGGCTGAGGGGGCGGCCGACGGATGCGCTGAGCGCCGCGACCTCGGTGGCCAGTTCCTCCAGGATGTGGGTCGCCCGGCTGTCGACGAGGGCGTGCACTGCATCCAGCCTCAGACCGTCGACCCGGTAGTCGCGGAGCCACATCAGCGCGTTGTCGATCACGAAGCGCCGAACCTCATCGGAGCCTGGGCCGTCGAAGTTGACCGAGGTTCCCCAGGTGTTCGCCCGGCCGACGCTCAGGTAAGGCCCGAAGCGGGGAAGGTAGTTGCCGCTCGGCCCGAGGTGGTTGTAGACGACATCCTGGATGACCGCGAGACCGTGTCCGTGACAAGCGTCCACGAAGCGCTGGTAGGCAGCCGGACCGCCGTACGCCTCATGCACCGCATACCAGAGCACGCCGTCGTAGCCCCAGTTGCGCACCCCGCTGAACGCATTCACCGGCAGCAGCTCCACGAAGTCGACACCCAGCTCGACGAGGTGGTCGAACTTGCCGACAGCTGCGTCGAGGGTACCCTCCGGTGTGAAGGTGCCGATGTGCAATTCGTAGATCACCGAACCCGCCAACGGGCGGCCGGTCCAGTGCGGGTTCTTCCACGCGTAGGAGGCCCGGTCGAATCTCCGGGACAGTTCGTGCACGCCGTTCGGCTGCCACCGCGACCGTGGGTCGGGGAACGGGCCGTCACCGTCCACGCGAAAGCCGTAATCCGTTACCGACTCCCCCACTTCGGTGCACCACCAACCTCCGTTGCCTCGCTCCAGGGGAACCGTGTTCGTTGCTCCGAACACCAGCTCGACCATGGACGCGTTCGGCGCCCACACTTCGAAGAGTCCGGGCGTCGTGCCAGGCTCAGGCACGATCCGCCGCCCGCAACAAGGCAACCGGATACGGATGCAACAACTCTTCGAGCGGAAGTCGCGGACCCTCCACGACGGTTCCCGTCAGCTCATCCACCCAGCGGCGTGCCGGAATGGTCAGCGCCGTGTCACGCCATCCGCCGGCGGCCGCCAGCCCGACCGGCAGCCGGGTCGCGATCACAATGGCTTCGCCGCGGTCCACCGCGATCACGTGGGCGGCCGCCTCGCCGGTGACCGGAACGGGTAAGTAGCGGGAGAACCATTCCGGCCGGTCGCGACGCAGCCGCAGCGCCCGCGAGGTGACCAGCAGTTTGGCCGCGCCACTGTCGTCAACCGCTGGACGCCATCCGGAGTCCAACTGTGCCAGGAGGCGCCTGCGCTGCGCGAAGTCCACCGGCCGGCGATTGTCGGGGTCGACCAGGGAGAAGTCCCACAACTCGCTGCCCTGGTAGACGTCCGGAACGCCAGGCATGGTCAGCTGCAGCAGCTTCGCCGAGAGGGAATTGGACCAGCCCGGCTCCCTGACGAGGTCGACGAAGTCGGTGACCAGCCGGTTCACCTCCGGATCGTCGAACGCTGAGTCGACCATGGCGTGCATGGCCCGCTCGAAACCCGCATCCGGGTCGCTCCAGGACGTGGAGTTGCCTGCCTCGCGCGCCGCCTTCTCGGCATAAGCGTGGAGGCGCTCCCGACTGAGCGGCCAGGCGCCGATCACCGCCTGCCAGAGCAGGTTCGCCAGCGGCGGGTCGTCCAGAGACGACCGCAGTCGGAGGGCGAACAGCGTTGACGCCCACTGCATCGGCAGTTCCGACAGTGTGTTCAGGCGGGCGCGCACATCTTCGCTGCGCTTGGTGTCGTGCGTCGACAGCGTGGTCATCGAGGCCGGCAGCGTCGCCTGCCGCTGTTGCTGCCGGTCGTGGAACTCACTGACCGGGATCGAGAACTCGCCGGGGTCGGCGCCGACCTCGTTCAGGGAGGTGAGTCTGCTGAAACGGTAGAAGGCGGTGTCTTCCACACCCTTCGCCATGACCATTCCGGAGGTCTGCTGGAATCGCACGGCAGCAGGATGCGATGGGTCGGCGAGCACTGCGGCGACGGCATCCAGCTCGGCGCCCAACTCCGGTCGCCGCTGCCCCGCTTGCCGCAGGGCGGCGTGCAGGTGTTCGATGCCGAACGGCAGGTAGCTGCGATACACCGGGAAGCAGGCGAGCAGCTCGGCGATGGCATCCGCCCTGCTGTGCAGACTGTCGGCTGGCTCATCAGCGATGCCCGGCACGAGCCGTGCGACCCGGAGCACTTCGGACCGCAGGATGCCGTCGGCGATCGCCCGCTTGCCGTCGTGCACCAGCTCCGACCACGGGGCCACTCTGCCGTGGAGTTCCTTCTCCAGGGAGTCGAGGGGCCGCTGCCCATCCGGGTCCACCAGTACGCGGTCGATGTCGGCGAGCGCGTCATACCCGGTGGTGCCGGCCACCGGCCAGTGCGGCGGTAATTGCTCCCGGCCCTCGAGGATCTTCTCGACCACCACGTAGGCGCCGGCGGTCTCGTGGTGCAGCGTGCTGAGGTACCCGCCGGGGTCGGCGAGTCCATCCGGGTGGTCGATGCGGAGGCCGTGCACCTGGCCGGACTTCACCCAGCGCAGGATCTCCCGGTGCGACTCCTCGAACACCCAGGGAACTTCGACGCGAACCGCGGCCAGCGTGTTGACCGCGAAGAAGCGGCGATAGTTGAGTTCGGAGTCCGCGCGGCGCCAATGCACCAGTTCGTAGTGCTGAGCGGCATGCACCTGGGCTGGGCCGTCTCCGGCGGTGCCGGGAGCCAGCGGGAACCGGTGCTCGTGGTAGCGCAGTTCACCCCCAACCACCTGGAGGGCGTCGACGCCGTCGTCGCCAAGAACCGGCAATCGGATGCGCCCAGCTCCGGCCTCCCAGTCCACATCGAACGCCTCGGCGTAACGGGATGCCTGCCCGTGGGTGAGAACGTCCCACCACCAGGCGTTCGCACGCGGGCTCGCCACGCCCACGTGGTTGGGCACCACGTCGACCAGCACGCCCCGCCCGGCCACCGTGGCAGCGGCCGAGAACCGGTCGAGGCCAGCCAGGCCTCCCCTGGCGGGGTCGATCGCCGAAGAATCCACCACGTCGTAGCCGTGATCCGAGCCCTCCTCGGCGGTGAGCAGCGGCGAGAGGTACAGCCAGTCGGCGCCCAGGAGCGTCAGGTAGTCGACCACGGCAGCCGCGGCGTCCAGGTCGAACGATGCGCGAATCTGCAGGCGGTAGGTGGAACGGGGCAGCATCACTGCGCTCCCGACTGTGCCGCGAGCGAGGCCGCCACCGAATGGTCGTCATTCGCCTGAGCCTGGAACGCCCGCAACACGACCACCGATCGGCCGGCGATGGTGATCATCGCGTCAGCGTTTCGCGGGCCCTGGTCGGCGTCCAGGCCGGCCGTGTCGACCACCACCTCCCAGCGCTCCGAGAACTCGGCGGCCGGCAGGCGGCAGTCGATGGCATCCGGATCGGCGTTGAAATAGAGCAGGAAGTTGACGTCGATGATCCGCTGGCCACGCGCATCCCGCTCCCTGATGCCCTCACCGTTGAAGAACACGCCGACGGTGCGCGTCAGGCGCTCCTCCCAGTCGTCGGGCTGCATCGCCTCGCCCGCCTCCGTCAACCAGACCAGGTCGGGCAGCGGTTCGCCCTCACCGCGCTTGACCTGGCGCCCGTCGAAGAACCGGCTGCGCCTGAACAGCGGATGCTCGCGCCGGAGCCGCGACACGGCCGCCGTGAACTCCACCAGCGGCAGGTCGGCATCGTCCCAGTGCACCCAGGTCAGTTCGGAGTCCTGGGCGTAACCGTTGTTGTTGCCCTGCTGGGTGCGGCCCAGTTCGTCGCCGTGAGAAACCATCGGTACCCCCTGGGACAGCAGCAGTGTCGCCAGGAAGTTGCGCTGCTGGCGTGCCCTCAGCGCAAGCGCCTCCGGGTCATCGGTCGGCCCCTCCACCCCGCTGTTCCACGAGCGGTTGTGCGACTCGCCGTCCCTGCCGCCCTCACCGTTCGCCTCATTGTGCTTCTCGTTGTATGACACCAGGTCGGCCAGGGTGAACCCATCGTGGGCGGTGACGAAGTTGATGGAGGCCACCGGCCGTCGGCCGGAATGCTCGTACAGGTCGGCCGACCCGGTCAGCCGGGCGGCGAACTCCCCCAGCGTCGCCGGCTCTCCGCGCCAGAAATCGCGCACGGTGTCGCGGTACTGCCCGTTCCACTCCGTCCACTGCGGAGGGAAGTTGCCGACCTGATACCCGCCGGGGCCGATGTCCCAGGGCTCGGCGATGAGCTTCACCTGGGAGACCACGGGGTCCTGCTGCACCAGCTCGAAGAAAGACGACAGGCGGTCGACGTCGTAGAACTCGCGGGCGAGCGTCGCAGCAAGGTCGAAGCGGAACCCGTCAACGTGCATCTCGGTCACCCAATAGCGGAGGGAATCCATGATCAGTTGCAGCGAGTGCGGCTGGCGAACGTTGAGGCTGTTCCCCGTGCCGGTGTAGTCGGTGTAGTGCCGCTGGTTCTCCTCCAGCCGGTAGTAGGTGCGGTTGTCGATGCCGCGGAAGCTCAGCGTCGGCCCGAGATTGTTTCCCTCCGCGGTGTGGTTGTAGACGACATCGAGAATCACCTCGATTCCGGCAGCGTGCAGGTCGCGCACCATGGCCTTGAACTCAGGAACCTGGCCACCGGCATCCGCGTTCCTGGAATAGGCGGCATGCGGGGCGAAGAAGCCGATGGTGTTGTAACCCCAATAGTTGCTCAGGCCCTTCTCCTGCAGGGTCGCATCATTGATGAATTGGTGAACCGGCATGAGCTCGATAGCGGTGACACCCAGCTTCCGCAGGTGGTCGATGACCGCTGGATGGGCGACCGCGGCATAGCTTCCCCGCTGCTCCTCGGGAATGGCGGGGTGCAACCTGGTGAGGCCCTTGACGTGGGCTTCGTAGATGAGCGTTTCGCTGTACGGCGTCTTCGGCGCCCGGTCGCCGCCCCAGTCGAAATAGGGGTTGGTGACAACGCTGAGCATGGTGTGCGGCGCGGAATCCTCATCGTTGCGGGAGTCTGGGTCGCCGAAATTGTATGAGAAGAGCGGCTGGCCCCAGCGGATGTCGCCACTGGTCGCCTTCGTATACGGGTCGAGTAGCAGCTTGTTGGGGTTGAAACGCAGGCCATTCGCGGGATCCCAGGGACCGTGCATCCGGTAGCCGTAACGCTGACCGGGCTGAACCTGCGGCAGATAGCAGTGCCAGGTGAAAGCGTCGACCTCGGAGACCTCGACGCGGGTTTCCCCGCCAGCGCTGTCGAACCGGCAGAGTTCGACCCGCTCGGCCGCTTCACTGAAGATGGCGAAGTTGGTGCCGCTCCCGTCGTAAGTGGCACCGAGCGGGTGGGCAGAGCCGGGCCAGGAATCCATGGCCTCCACGGTATGCAGTCACGGTGCCCGGCGCCTCCCCTTGTGGGCAGTTTCTCGGCTGGCAGTCTGCCCGCCGCTATGCGGCGATTCAGCGGCTGGGGGGCCTGCGCCAAGAACATCATTCCGCCCGGGTGCTATGGCGGGTCTTGCGTCGTACGCATTTCACCGGTCAAGCCGTCAACGTGGACGACGTGAACCTGGCCCGGGTACTGGTGCTCGGCGTGACGGGCGTTAATTGCCGGCCAGCTCTTTCCGTTGGAGAGCCACGCCCGGTCTACTGCGTCATCGGGCACGAGGCGACCGCCGAACTTGGCATGCTCCGTCTCATAGTCGAAGCGTTCACGAATCCTCCGCTTAGCCACGTCCCGATCGATCATGACATTGACAATGGTCACTTGGTAGCTCGCCAAGACGAGCTTTTCGATGAGCTGTTTGGAAGACTCTGACGAGATCAGTGTGCCGTGCATGAGGATGGGTAGCTCCGCCTCAACCGCACGATCGAAGACGGCTTCCGCGACGACGAGGGACTCCTCATGCCAGAGGCCGATATAGTTCATCGGCAACCAACCCATGCTCGGAGTGGCAGGTACTGCTGCCACCACACGGTCAAACGCTCCGGAGCTCATGTCTCGCCGCAGGAGCTCTATTTTCGCCTTGTCCGAGTCGACGACGACCCATTCGCCAGGACCTACGTCGAACTGGCCTAACACGGCAGACTGGACGGTTGATTTTCCAGCACCTGGTGGACCTGCCATCACCACGGCGTGTGGGCGCCGCTCCTGGCTTTCCCTCCGCGAGCCAAACAGCAAGTCGCCAACCTCGGCAAGCACTTCCGCTCGCTCCAACGTGGGCTGACCGCGATCCCAGAGCACTCGGAACGTCGCGTTGGGACCCCACGGGTCGAGCGGGCCGCCCTCGCGACCCATGATGGAAAGAAGCTCTGTCCGCGCGCTCTCTAACCGCCGTCGGCGGTCAGCTGACACGCTCGCGGATCCGGCTGTATGCGGTTAGGGGAATCGCGCGTCGCAAGTACGCAGCCGTCACCTCATCGAACGTCCCTACCTCGGGGTGTCGCACGTCGGCGTCTTTGTCGTCTCGGCGGTCCATGCGCGGCGTGGCGTAGGTGCGCTGTGTGAGCTCACGGACGAGTTCATCCTGGTCGATCCGGTGAGCACGGTACGCATCGACAATCGCAGCCACCGAGTCAGTGTCCGGTGTGGGCTGTGAGCGCGCAGAGTTCTCCTTGACAGCACGACGTCGAGTGCTGCCGACCAATCGGAATGATCCGCGCATTTCCATATACTCAGTCTACGCTCAGCGCGGTGCCGTGGCCAGAGCAGGCGCGCTCCGGCGCGGTAGCGATGTGCTCGACTAGGAACGCTCACATTAGCGTTGGCCTGTCAGTGCCGAGCGAGAATGGCCGTCAAGTCCAGCCCGGTGGGAAGCGCTCCGTAGAGGGAGCCGCGGTTCTCCCCCAGCCGCGCGGCGATGAAGGCGTCGGAAACCGCGGGCGGCGCGGTTCGCACCAGGAGGGAAGCCTGGAGGGCGATGGCGAGCGATTCGACAAGTTGGCGTGCCTGCGCAGCGGCGTCCGAAACATCCGCCCCACGCAAAGAGGTGAGCAGGCCGCGAGTGGCCGCCACCTGCTGGTCGAGCAGCGGATGCGCGCCACTGGTCAGCGACACCTCGGCTTCGAACGCGTCGACGCTCTCCGGCTCGCGGGTGATCGCCCGCAGAACGTCGAGGGCGATGACGTTGCCGGAGCCCTCCCAGATGGCCATGACCGGCTGCTCGCGGTACCGGCGGGCTAGCGGGAAACTCTCGATGTAGCCGTTGCCGCCGAGGCATTCCAGCGCCTCCACCGCGTGCCCCGAACCGCGCTTGCACACGTAGTACTTCGACACGGCGGTCGCCAACCGGCGGAAAGCCCGTTCCTGGTCGTCGGCATCGTCGTCGTGCGCCCTCGCCAGGCGCATCGCCGTCGCCGTCGCCGCCTCAGCCTCGAGCGCGAGGTCTGCGACCACGGCGGTCATCGCAGGCTGGTCGACCAGCACGTTGCCGAAAGCCCGGCGATGGCGAACGTGCCAGAGCGCCTCGGCCACGCCCTGACGCATCCCGGCGGCTGTGCCCAGCACGCAGTCCAGCCTGGTGCGCGCCACCATGTCGATGATGGTGCGGACCCCGCGTCCCTCCTCGCCGAGGAGGAAGCCGACGGTGCGCTCGAACTCCACCTCTGCCGAAGCGTTGGAACGATTGCCGAGCTTGTCCTTGAGCCGCTGGAGGCGGAAGACGTTCCTGCTGCCGTCGTCAAGGACACGAGGGACCAGGAAACAGCTCAGGCCGCCGGATGCCTGGGCGAGCACCAGGAAGGCGTCAGACATGGGGGCGCTGCAGAACCACTTGTGCCCGGTCAGTTCGTAGCGGCCATCCCCCATGGCGACGGCCGTCGTGGTGTTGGCCCGGACATCCGACCCGCCCTGCTTCTCGGTCATCGCCATGCCGATCAGCGCTGACGACTTGCCGGCGGTGAGGGAGCCGTCGTAGTCGCGGCTCAACAGCCGAGGGAGCCACTGCTCCAGCAGCTCCGGCGTGCCTGCGAGGGCCGGCACGGCGGCATGGGTCATCGAGATAGGGCAGGCGTGGCCGGGCTCGACCTGCGCGAACAGCATGAAGCTCGCCGCCCTGGCCACATTCGCACCGGGGCGCGGATCGGCCCAGGCTGCCGTGTGGGCGCCATTCCGGGTGGCTGCGGCGATGATGCGGTGATAGGACGGGTAGTACTCGACCTCGTCGACCCGGTTGCCGTAGCGGTCGAACGCCTTCAGCGCCGGAGGGTTCGTGTTCGCCAGCTCCGCGTCATGCTGGAAATCGGCCGAACCGACCAGGGCACCGACCAGCTCCAGCTCCGGGGCCGCCCACCCGGCGTCGTAGTGCTGCACGGCATCCGTCAACGGTTCATTGCTGGTGAATTCGTTGATGTCCACCCGCAGCGGCGGCTGGTTGACGACGTCATGCGTGTTCATGCGTGCCTCCGTGCCCGGACGATGTCGCCGGGCATGATCAGTGGTCGGCTGTGACGGTTCACGGTAGCGTACAAAGCACCAACGGAAGGCGGGGGACGTGACCGAATCGACCATGGAATTGCTCATCGAACGGGCGTTCGACGCGCCGGCGGAGCGGGTATTCCGCGCCTTCACCGACCGCGCCCAGCTGGCCGAATGGATCGCTCCCGGCGGTTACCGCGTTCAGGCGGACAGCATCGACGTCGACGCGAGCGTCGGAGGACACCAGCGACTTACGCTGGTGGCCGAGGACGGGTCGACCTCCGTAGTCAACCTGACATACACGTCGGTGGTGGCGAACGAGCTGCTGGTCGGCGAAGAGCTGGTCGCTGCCACGCCGGATCGCGAAGAATACGTGTTGTCGTGGCGGGTCGAGTTCCAGGATGGCGGGGAGCAGACTCAGGTGGTGCTGCGGCAGGGCCCGTTCAGCAAGGAGTCCGGAGCCGAAGCACGCACGAACTGGGAGTCCGCGTTCGCGAAGCTGGATGCGCTGCTGGCTGGCTAGCTACATCCCCAGCTCCGCGTAAACACGCTGCAAGTCGTTCCACACGGCACCGAGCACACAGCAGCACTGAGCACACAGCAGCACTGAGACGACGCCGATGGTGAACCAGGGTCATGAAGCCCTGTGCCACGCCGACGCCCGCGACAACTGTGGCAGAACCTGCTCCTCACGGATAGTTAGTACGCTAACGAATAAGCACTGAGAGAGGACTCCCCTATGACGAGAGTGGCCGTAGCCCAGGTCGGTTCCCGCGTATTCGACACCCCGGCAACCATGCAGCGACTGCGGGACCTGGTGGCGGATGCGACGGCACAGCAGGTCGAGTTCCTGGTCTTCCCCGAAGCGTTCATCGGCGGTTATCCGAAAGGACTCGATTTCGGCGCTGTCGTCGGCTCGCGCACACCCGAAGGGCGGGACGACTACCGACGCTACTTCGACTCGGCCGTGACAGTGCCCGGCCCGGAGACCGAGGAGATCGGCGAGCTGGCTGCTGCGGCGGGCATGACCATCGTCGTCGGAGTCATCGAGCGCGACGGCGGAACGCTGTACTGCACCGCCGTCTACCTCGGTGCCGACGGGTCGCTGGTGGGAAAGCACCGCAAGCTCATGCCCACCGCCAGCGAGCGACTCATCTGGGGCCAGGGCGACGGCTCGACGCTCGAGGTTTTCGACTCGCCCGCCGGCCGGTACGCCGCCACCATCTGCTGGGAGAACTACATGCCGCAGCTGCGGCTGGCCACCTACGAGCAGGGCATCCAGTTGTGGTGCGCCCCCACCGTGGACGACCGTGAAATCTGGCAGTCGAGCATGCGCCACATTGCCTACGAGGGGCGGATGTTCGTGCTGAGCGCCTGCCAGTACCTCACCCGCGCAGACTGCCCCGACGACTACGACGCCGTGCAGGGGAACGACCCGGAGACCGAGCTGATTCGCGGGGGCAGCGTCATCGTCTCCCCCCTCGGCGAGGTCCTGGCCGGGCCGGTCTACGGGAAGAGCACGCTGCTCGTCGCCGACATCGACCTCGCCGACCAGGTTCGCGGCAAGTACGACCTCGATGTGACCGGCCACTACTCCCGGCCCGACGTCTTCCAGCTGTCCGTGAATACCGAGCCCCGGGCGTCCGTTCGCCGCGTCGCCGGTGTCCCGGCGGCCGACAGCCCCGTCAGCTCCTGACCACCTCGCGAGTCGGGTCGTTCTGCGAGTGACCCTCGCGCGAACCCGCAGAATGACCCGACTCGGGATCAGTGCTGGGAGCTCGAGCCGGCTCTAGTAGATGAAGATCGGCAGGAAGTCGCGGTTGTGTGCGTGCACCAGCGCCAGGAACAGCACCAGGTCGAACAGCAGGTGTACCGAGACGACGTAGGTGAGCGACTTGGTCAGCTTGAAGGTGTAGCCCTGCAGCATCGCGAACGGGAAAGTGAGCAGCGGGCCCCACGCCTCGTAACCGATCTCCCACAGGAACGAGCAGAAGATCACCGCCTGCAGGATGTTCGCCTGCCAGTCCGGAAAATGCCTGCGCAGCAGGGTGAAGGCCGTACAGATGAAGAACAGTTCGTCCCAGATGCCAACCGTGTTCACCCCCAGGAAGAGGCGCCAGAAGATGGTCGGATCCGAAGCATCCGGCCAGTTCTGGTAGACGCCCGTGCTGATCAGGTAGACCGGCAGGATGAAGTAGCCGAGCGCCACCACGCCCAGCAGGTAGAGCTTCGCGGTCAGCGACCACTTGCGTCCGGTGGCGATCGGGAAGCGGATGATGTTCTCGCGGTAGACGAACCGGCCCACCAGCCACGGAACCAGCACCGCCAGGGCCAGCGCGCCGCCCATGAGCGCCATGTGCTGGATGCTGAGGTCGGCATTCAGCGGAACCAGGCTGATGATGACCATTCCCGCGGCGATGAGCGCCAGGTGTCGCAGCAACTCGCGGTCGATGAACGCCGCCGTGACGAGGGCTGCAGCCAGCACCGGGTAACCGAGGTCGCTCTCGAAGACGAACAGGGGTACGGCGGATGCCGACAGCAGCGCAGCGGGCAGCAGCTTCCAGCTGAGGGCGGCGCGGACGGGGTCGGCGGTGGTCTGCTGCGTCACCGTCTAAGCATATGGATGAGCGTCGTCGGGCGCTGACTCGATGAGAATGCTAAAAGTCACCGATAGGGCGGGTCTTCGGTGACTTTTCGCCTTCTCGTGCTGGGTGAGCGGGAAGGTGTCCCTCGGGAAACCAGGCCGAGGGGAGAGAAGCTGCCCCACCAGGGCGCCGGATGGGGCAACTTGTCGGAACTCGGCAGCCTCTCACGTCGACGACCTTTGCAAGACTCGACGGGGTCGACGGATGATGCCCGAGCGGCCTGCGAATGAGCATGCCAAGACACGCCGTACCAGGTTGATTAACTCGAACACATGTTCGAACATAGGGGATGCCCGCGCTCGCTTCCACCGCTCCGTCTTCCGTGAGGGAAGACCTGCAGGCGCGCATCCAGAACATGCAGGCTACCCGCCTGGACGAGCGTTCGCTACCAACACTGCCTGCGCTGCGGACGTTGTTGCCCGGCGGACTGCGCCAGGGTGCTGCATACTCCGTGACCGGGTCGACCACGCTCGCCATGGCCATGCTCGCCGGCCCGTCGGCGCAGGGTGCCTGGTGCGGTGTGCTCGGGATGCCGGACTTCGGCATCGAGGCCGCCTCCCGGCTCGGCATCGACCTGGAGCGGCTGGTGCTGGTGCCGACCCCCGCAGGCCAGTGGCTCACCGTCGCAGCGGCGATGACGGATGTTCTGAGCGTGGTCGTCGCGCGCTCCCCCGCCCGCGTTGCCCCGGCCGAGACCTCCCGGCTGGGCGCGCGGCTGAGGCAACGGGGGTCGACCCTCGTCGTGCTGGGTGACTGGCCGGGGGCCGACGCCACGCTGACCGTGGTGGGTAACTCCTGGCGGGGGCTCGGCGCAGGCCACGGCTACCTGTCGACGCGCCGGCTCGAGGTCGAGGTCAGCGGCCGGAACGGGATGCACCAGGCGCGGCGCAGGGAGTTGACGTTCCCCCTGGAGGAGAGTCGCTTCCACGAGTTCGATAACGATGCTGCGGACAGCCGGGCGGGTTAGAAGATGTCGAGCGTGAACCCGCTCCGGGTGCTGGTGGTGTGGTGTCCCGATTGGCCGGTGGTGGCAGCGGTGGCAGCGGGCTCGCTGCCCGCGGATGCCCCAGGAGCGTTGATCGACCGTGGCGAGGTGGTGGCCTGCTCAGCCGAAGCGCGGCGTGACGGGGTGCGGCGTGGGCTGCGGCTGCGGGAGGCGCAGGCACGCTGCCCGGAGTTGGTGACCGTCGCCTACGACCCGGTTGCGGATGCCCGCGCCTTCGACCCGGTCGCCCAGGTCATCGAGGAGCGCGTGCCGGGCGTTCAGGTGCTGCGGCCCGGCCTTGCCACCGTGCGGGCCCGCGGTGCCGCCCGCTACTACCGCGGGGAGGACCGCGCCGCCAGCGAACTGCTGGGCGTCCTCGGCCGGTTCACCCCCGACGCCGACGCTCGCATCGGCATCGCCGACGGCATCTTCGCCGCCGAGCAGGCCGCCTACCGCACCGCGCAGCACCAGCGCACCCTGATCGTTCCGACCGGCGCGTCACCGCAATTCCTCGGTCCGCTGCCCATCGATGCCTTGAGTGAGCCGAAGCTGGTTCCCCTCCTGAAGAGGCTGGGGGCAGGCACCCTGGGCGACTTCGCGGCATTGAACGAAACGGATGTCCGTGCCCGCTTCGGTGAGGACGGCGCCCGCGCCCACGCGCAGGCCGCCGGCCGGGACCCCAGGCCGGTGACAGCACGTGTCACGGAGAAGGACTTCGACCAGGTGGCCCTGTTCGAGCCGCCGCTCGACCGGATCGAGACGGTCGCGTTCGCGTTCCGCTCGGCAGCTGACTCATTCGTGGCCGGCATCACCGCGGCGAAGCTGGTCTGCACGGCCATCCGGGTGGTGGTCGACACCGAGTCCGGCGCATCCTCGGAGCGGGAGTGGGCGCATCCGCGACACTTCACCGCGGCCGAGGTCCTCGACCGGGTGCGCTGGCAATTGCAGGGCGCGGGCGGCGAACTCGCCTCCCCGGTGACCCGGGTGCGGGTCTCCCCCGTACGAGTCGACGCGATCGGCAACCACGAGGCCGGGCTGTGGGGGCACGCTCCGGACGAACGCATCCATCACGGCCTGTCGCGCATCCAGAGCATGCTCGGCCATGATGCTGTGCTCACCGCGGTGGCCGGGGGCGGGCGGATGCTCGCCGAGCGTCGCGTGCTGGTGCCCTGGGGCGACGCTCCGCCGGCCTCAGCGGTAGCGACGGCAACACGTCCCTGGCCGGGCAGCCTGCCCGACCCACCCCCGGCCACCGTGTTCGAGCAGCTGCAGCCCGTTCAGGTGCTGGATGCCGCGGGCACCGTGGTCGAAGTCGATGCGCGGGGAACGGTCAGCGCTCCCCCGGCGTGGCTGTGCCAGTCGATATTGGGCCAGTCGGTATCGGGCCAGTCGGTATCGGGCCAGGCCGGCGGGGACCGGCGGGCCGTCACCCATTGGGCCGGGCCGTGGCCGCTGCAGCAGCGCTGGTGGGATGCCGCCCGCAGCAGGCGGGCCACCCGGTTCCAGCTGGTGGACGAACGGGGCGAGGCCTGGCTGGTGCTGCGGGAGAACGACCGCTGGTGGGCGGAAGCCCGGTACGACTAACCGTCGGAACCAACTACTGAAAGGGACCTGAGATGGGCTGGAACAACCCGCCGGTCAGCTGGGCGCAGCTCGAGCGCGCCCTCTCCGGTTCTCCCCTGCCCGAGGTGTGGAAGCAGCGGGAGGCGCCGGCACTCCCTGAACGCCCCACCGGGCCGGTGGTCCCCTACGCCGAGCTGCACGTGCACTCCCACTACAGCTTCCTCGACGGCGCATCCTCGCCGGAGCAACTGGTGGCCGAAGCCACCAGGCTGGGCCTGCACGGCATCGGACTCACCGACCACGACGGCCTCTACGGCATCGTACGGATGGCCGAAGCGACAGAAGTATCCACCCTGAAAACGGTGTTCGGAGCGGAGCTGTCGCTCGGGCTCAGCAAGCCGCAGAACGGGGAGCCAGACCCGCAAGGGCACCACCTGGTGGTGCTGGCCCGCCGCGAGGATGGGTACCACCGGCTGGCCGGCGCCATCACCACCGCGCAGTTGGCCGCCGACGCCGAGAAGGGGCGACCGGTTTATGACCTGGATGCGCTGGCGACTGCGGCATCCGGTCACTGGCTGGTGCTGACCGGATGCCGCAAGGGTGCGGTGCGAAGGGCCCTGGCCAGTGAGGGGGCGGATGCTGCGGCACGGGAGGTCGACCGACTGGTCGATCGCTTCGGCAGGGACAACGTGGTGGTCGAGCTGTTCGACCAGGGCAACCCGCTGGACACCACGCACAACGACGCGCTGGCCGGCATCGCCGCACGGGCCGGCCTGCCCTACCTGGCCACCAATGTCGCCCACTACGCCAGCCCGGCGGATGCTCCGCTCGCCGCAGCCCTGGCCGCCGTTCGCGCGCACCGGAGCCTGGACGAACTGGACGGCTGGCTGCCGGCATCCGATGGCGCCCACCTGCGCAGCGGAGCGGAGATGGCCGCCCGCTTCGCCCGCTACCCGGGAGCCGTGGAGCGCACGGTTGAGGTAGCCGATGACCTGTCGTTCCAGCTGCGCGCGGTGCGACCGAAACTGCCGAAGCAGGAGGTGCCGGCCGGACACACCTCGATGTCGTGGCTGCGGGAACTGGTCTGGAGGGGGGTGGACAAGCACTACCCGAACGCGGCGCCCAGTGTGCACGAGCGCATCGAGAAAGAGCTCGCGGTGATCGAGGCGAAGGACTTCCCCGGCTACTTCCTGATCGTGCACGACATCGTGCAGTTCGCCCGTGGCCGCGGCATCCTCTGCCAGGGTCGCGGCTCGGCCGCGAACTCGGCCGTCTGCTACGCGCTGGACATCACCGCGGTCGACTCGATCTTCTATGACCTGCCGTTCGAGCGGTTCCTGTCCAGCCTGCGTGAGGAGGAGCCCGATATCGACGTCGACTTCGACTCCGACCGGCGGGAGGAGGTCATCCAGTACGTCTACGAGAAGTACGGTCGCCGCAACGCCGCCCAGGTGGCGAACGTGATCAGCTACCGGCCGAAGAATGCCGTTCGGGACATGGCCAAGGCTCTCGGGTTCAGTCCGGGGCAGCAGGATGCCTGGTCGAAGCAGATCGACTCGTGGACCGACGTGTCAGCGGAGGGCACCGACATCCCCCAGCCAGTGGTCGACCTGGCCAGGCAGGTGCTGCGTTTTCCGCGGCATCTGGGCATCCACTCCGGCGGCATGGTACTCACCGATCGCCCAGTCGGCGAAGTATGCCCGATCGAGCATGCACGCATGGAGAACCGCACGGTGCTGCAGTGGGACAAGGACGATTGCGCCTGGATGGGCCTGGTCAAGTTCGACCTGCTCGGCCTCGGCATGCTCGCCGCCCTGCAATATGCCTTCGACCTCATCGACGAGTCCCTGGGCGAGCGATGGACCATCGGCAGCATCCCCCGGGAGGAGCAAGGGGTCTACGACATGCTCTGCCGGGCGGATGCGATCGGCGTCTTCCAGGTGGAGAGCCGGGCCCAGATGGCTACCCTCCCCCGGCTGAAGCCGCGCCGCTACTACGACCTGGTGGTCGAGATCGCGCTCATCCGCCCCGGCCCGATCCAGGGCGGGGCGGTGCACCCGTACATCCGCCGGCGCACCGGCGAGGAGGCGGTGAGCTATCCGCATCCGCTGCTCGAACCGGTGCTGGAGCGCACGCTGGGCGTTCCGCTGTTCCAGGAGCAGCTCATGCAGATGGCGGTGGCGGTCGGTGGTTGCACCCCCGAGGACGCCGACCTGCTGCGGCGGGCGATGGGGTCCAAGCGCGGCATCGAGAAGATCGAGACCCTCAGGGCGAAGCTCTACGAGGGGATGGCGTCCAATGGCATCACCGGCGAGGTGGCCGACAACATCTACTCGCGCATCCAGGCATTCGCCAACTTCGGGTTCGCCGAATCCCACTCGCTGAGTTTCGCGGTGCTGGTCTACGCCAGTTCGTGGATCAAGCTGCACTACCCTGCGGTGTTCCTCGCCGCCCTGCTGCGCGCCCAGCCGATGGGGTTCTACTCGCCGGCAACGCTGGTGGCGGATGCTCGCAGGCACGGTGTCGAGGTGCGTCGCCCCGACATCCAGCACTCCACGGCGGAGGCGCAACTCGAGCCCGTAAAGCGGGTCGAGCTTGTCGAGACCGGTCGAGCTTGCCGAGGCAGCGACCCAACCGGCACCCCCGCCTGCCTCGACTTCGAGCAACCCCCCATCGGCCCGTTCGACCGCAAGGCCAGCGATCCCCGCGACCACCGCCGCGATGGCGGCTACGCCGTGCGGCTGGGACTCGCCGCTGTAACCAGCATCGGAAAGGACCTGGCCGAGCGCATCGTCAGCGAACGGGACGAGTGCGGCCCGTTCCGCGACCTGGCCGACCTCTCCCGCAGGGTCGGGCTCAACACCGACCAGCTGGAGGCACTGGCATCCGCCGGGGCGTTCGACTCCCTCGGGGTGAACCGGCGGGAGGCGCTCTGGGAGGCAGGCTCCGCCGCGCTGGAGAAGCCGGACTTCCTCGAGGGCACCCGGGTCACGGTGCAGCCTCCACTGCTGCCCATCCTCACGGCGGCCGAGCAGATGGCCTACGACCTGTGGGCGACCGGTATCTCGACGGATGACCACCCCATCCGTCACGTCCGCTCCTCCCTGGCCGGGCGCGGTGCCCTCAGCATCGAGCAGCTGGAGTCGGCGGAGACCGGCCGGCGCATCGAGGTGGGCGGGGTGGTCACCCACCGGCAGCGCCCGCAGACGGCGAGCGGGATGACTTTCCTGAACCTGGAGGATGAGACGGGCATCCTGAACGTGATCGCCAGCGTCGGTGTGTGGAACCGCTACCGTCGGGTTGCCCGGGAGGCACCGGCCATGGTGATCCGAGGCATCCTGGAGCGCTCCCCCGACGGGGTGACCAACCTGATCGCCGACCGGTTCGAAACCCTCAGCATCGGCGCCAGAACCACCTCCCGCGACTTCCGCTGAGCCGACACTCCTGCATAACGCCGCCGCGCGCCCTTTTCGGTGACGCGCGCCCGAAATCATGCCCGCGAACCACTGGAGACACCGCGCGGCGGGATGGAAGAGGCACTCGTGTCACTTAAACCGAGCGAGCGGTGTCTCCCCTTGTAGCAGCCAATACTGCAGACCAGCACTTCGCTGGGTTCGTCGAAAGGAACAACCATGCCCCGCATCCCGCTCACCCACCCCCGCACACTGAAGACGCGCGTCATGGAGTGGTACAGCCGCCGCAACTACGGCGACGTGCTGGAGCCTGGGCTGGTCGCGTTCCACAACCCGAAGGTGCTCGCCACGATGATCCGGCACGAGTCGAGCGTCGCGAAGTGGAACACGCTCGACCCGACGCTGAAGGCCCTGGCCACCATGGCATCCGCAGCCGAGATCGGCTGCAGTTGGTGCCTCGACTTCGGGTTCTGGGAAGCGCACAACCACGGAGTCGACCAAGCCAAGCTGCGAGCGATCAGCTCCGGCGCGGACAGCCCCGCCTACTCGCCGCTGGAAAAGGCGGTCATCGAATACGCTGTGGCCATGACCCAGACTCCGCCCGCCGTCACCGACGATATGGTCGCCGGGCTGCGCGAGCAGTTGAGCGACGCGGAACTGGTGGAACTCACCGCCATCATCGCGCTCGAGAACCAGCGTTCCCGCACCAACGCCGCCATGGGCCTCACCAGCCAGGGCTTCAAGGACCAGTGCGAGCTGGACACCAGCCGCGCGTGAGCGACACCACCAGCAAGGCCGCCACCGGCAAAGCCATCGCCAGCAACGCTGCCCTGTTCGCCGAGCATCGCCGCGAGTTGGTGGCGGCCGCCTACCGGGTGCTGGGCAGCATCTCCGATGCCGAAGACGTCGTGCAGGAGACCTGGCTCCGCTGGGCCGAGGTGGATACCGGCAGCATCGAGCACCCGCGGGCCTACCTCCTCAAGGCCACCACCCGGCAGGCGCTGAACCACCTGAGGCATCACGCGCGCCTGCGCGAGACGTACATCGGACCGTGGCTGCCTGAGCCGCTCAGTTCCCACCACGATCCGGCAGCGGATGCCACGGTGGAGGTCGCCGAATCCGTCTCGCTCGCGATGCTCGTGGTGCTGGAAACCCTGTCCCCAGCCGAGCGGGCGACTTTCGTGCTGCACGATGTTTTCGGGCTGCCGTTTGCGGAGGTGGCGAGCGCGCTCGACCGCAGCCAGGCATCCGTTCGCCAACTCGCGCATCGCGCTCGTGAGCACGTGGAGGCTCGGGCGCCGAGGCATCCGGTCGACCACTCCACCCATCGGCAGGTCACCGAACGCTTCCTGAAGGCTGCCGTCGGCGGATCGCTGGAGTCCCTGCTCTCGCTGCTCGCCCCGGACGTGGTGATGTACAACGATGGCGGCGGCCTGCGCAAGGCAGCCCTGAAACCGGTGCGCACGCCCGAGCACGCACTCCGTTTCACGCTCGGAGTGATGACCAAACCGGATGCCCCGACCCGCTACGAACTGGCCGAAGTCAACGGGCATGCCGCCATCGTCGGCTACACCGATGCCGGGGTGGACACATTGATCTCCCTGGTGCTCGACGGCGGGGTCGTCACCGAGATCTACGTGGTGAGGAATCCGGAGAAGCTGAGACGGGTCGCTTCCGGCTGAAGCTCGGAGCCGGTTTTCAGTGTGCGCGGTTATCGTGCGCCACGACGCGAGAGTCGCGCCGACGGGAGGCCCAGATGACCCATCTTGCATCCGATGAGGAACTGAAGACGATTGCCGAGCTCATCAAGGCGTCGAAGATCGCCCTGGTGACCACACGCTCAGAGCACGGCGACCTGCACAGCCGGCCGCTGGCCACCCAGGAGGCCGAGTTCTCCGGCGAACTGTGGTTCTTCACCCAGGACCCGAGCGAGAAGGTCACCGACATCCTGGTGAACCCCCAGGTGAACGCCGCATTCGAATCGGGAAAGGGCTACCTGTCGATCGCCGGTAATGCGGAGATCGTGCACGACCGGGAGAAGGTCGACGAGTACTGGTCACCGGCCGTTGAAGCCTGGTTTCCGGAAGGGAAGGACGACCCGACCGTCGCCCTGATCCGGGTGCGTCCGGTTTCGGCCGAGTTCTGGGCACGAGACACGCCCGGCGTGGTCGCGGTCTTCAAGATGGCCAAGGCCGCTCTCACCGGCGGGCAGCCCGACGTCGGCGACAACCGCGCGGTCGACCTGTAACCACTCCCGATGATGGAGCGGATGCTTGGTACCATCCGTCGCACCCTCGCGCCCAGCATCCGCCCGGCCAGGCTGCTGCTCGCACTGAAGACGGCGATCGCCGCCGGGCTCGCCTGGCCGATCGCCCAGCTGCTGCCGGGAACGGTCGACGAGTACTCCTACTACGCCCCTCTCGGTGCGCTGATCAGCATGATGCCGACACTGATGGGGTCACTGCGAGCGAGCCTGCAGACGGTGCTGGGGCTCGCGATCGGCATCGGGTTGGCCTGGGCTGTGATCCAAAGCCCGTTGTCCGGCGTGGCGAGCGTGCCGCTGGCCGTCGGACTCGGTGTGCTGCTCGGCGGACTCCGGGGGCTGGGCGCCGGACGCGACTATGTGCCGATCGCCGCGCTCTTCGTGCTCATCATCGGCGGCGCCCAGGCCGACGACTACTCGCTGGGTTACGTGGTGCAGATGGGTGTGGGGATGGCGATCGGGATCGTCGTCAACCTGGTCATCGTCCCGCCGCTGAGAATGCGGGAGTCGGCGAACGAGATCATCGGGCTGCGACAGGACATCGCCGACAACCTTGACAGCATGGCAGGCGCCCTCATGGAGCGGTGGCCGCCCGAACATCAGGACTGGCTCGACGGGGTGACGTCGCTGGAGTCCTCCCTCCGGGCAGCCGAGCCCGTCATTGAGGATGCTCGAGAAAGCCGACGGATCAATCCGAGGGTCTGGTGGCATCGATACGACCTGCAGGAGGACTACGACGACCTTGCCGCCCTCGGGACACTCGGGCGTCACACTCGCGAGCTCAGCGAGACGATGACCGCCGCAATCTGGGCGGACCCGGTGCCGGCCCAGCTTCCCGAGGAGCTGCGGGAACCACTGAGCATCGGGCTCGCCCGGATGGCCGAGCTGGTGCGAGCCTGGAACGAGCGCCTCGGGGAAGCGGAGGCCGCGCAGGCAGCCGAGACGGCCATCGACAACCTGGACAGGAGGGAACAGCCGCCATCCGCTCCGTACGCCGTATTCGGAAGCACCACCTTCACCCTGAGGCGGATGCTCGCGGTGATTCGGGCGCGGATCGCTCCGCCGTCAGCGTAAGCACCGCCCGTGGCGGCTCCAGTGTCGGTGGAATAAGGCAGACTACTGGAGGCGTTTCCATAGTGCGCCCATTCACCCCCCTTCTCGACAGGACCGCTCTTGCCTGAAACATCCTCCTCTCCGGTCCTGGGCTCGACAGGCGCCGCCTCGACAGGAGCCGCGGAGGCCGCGCGCATCGCCTCACGGAACAAGCTGGTGATCGGCCTGCTGCTGATCTCCGCCTTCGTCGTCATCCTCAACGAGACCATCATGAGCGTTGCCGTGCCGGTGCTCATGGCCGACCTCGGCATCGCGGCGAGCTCCGCCCAGTGGCTGACCACGGCGTTCATGCTCACCATGGCGGTCGTCATCCCCATCACCGGATTCCTGCTGCAGCGTTTCCACACCCGCAGCATCTTCCTGGCGGCAATGACGTTCTTCAGCCTCGGCACGCTCATCTCGGCACTTGCTCCCGGCTTCGAGGTGCTGGTCGCCGGGCGCGTGGTGCAGGCAACCGGTACCGCCATCATGATGCCGCTGCTGATGACCACCGTGATGACGCTGGTTCCTCCGGCGTCCCGCGGCAAGACGATGGGGAACATCTCGATCGTCATGTCGGTCGCCCCGGCGATCGGCCCGACCATTTCCGGTCTCATCCTCAGCGTGCTGGACTGGCGCTGGATGTTCTGGCTGGTGCTCCCGATCGCGATTGGTGCCCTCATCCTGGGAGCGACACGCATCCAGAACGTGACCGAGCCGCGGCGTATCCCGATCGACCGGCTCTCCGTCGTGCTGTCGGCGTTCGCCTTCGGCGGGCTGATCTACGGGCTGAGCAGCCTGGGCGAGGCTGCCCGCGGCGAGGTCATGATGCCGGTGTGGATCCCGCTCGCCATCGGAGGCGTCTCACTCGCGCTGTTCACCATCCGGCAGCTGAAGCTGCAGCGCACCGATAGCGCCCTGCTCGACCTGCGCACCTTCACCTCGAAGACGTTCACCATTTCGACGTCGATGCTCGTGATCAGCATGCTGGCACTGTTCGGCACCATCATCGTGCTGCCGATCTACGTGCAGAACGTTCTCGGCCTGGAGCCGCTGGTCACCGGCCTGCTCCTGCTGCCGGGTGGCCTGCTGATGGGTCTCCTCGGCCCGGTCGTCGGCCGCATCTACGACAAGCACGGCCCCACCGTGCTGGTGGTTCCGGGCTCGATCATCGTCAGCGTCGTGTTCTGGGGAATGACCCTCCTCGATGAGGGCACGCCGTTCATCTTCGTGTTGATCGCACACCTCGGGTTGAGCGTCGGCCTCGCCGGGCTGTTCACGCCGGTCTTCACGTCTGCCCTCGGGTCGCTCCAGCCGCACCTGTACTCGCACGGCAGCGCCATCATCGGCACCGTGCAGCAATTGGCCGGTGCGGCCGGCACCGCGCTGTTCATCACCGTGATGACGGCACAATCCGTCGCCTTGAGCGCCGGTGAGACTCCGGATGTCGCGGCGACAGCCAGCGGCATCCAGGCCGCCTTCCTCTCCGGTGCGATCCTGTCGCTGGTGGCTGTCGCCGTCTCGTTCTTCGTGCGGAAGCCCGCCGATGCCCTGGAGGAGAGCCCAGCCCCGGTCCACTAGTAGCTAGAGATCAGGGCTCGACGGGCGGTCGGATCAGGCGAATACTGAGGGAATGGAACTGTACCTCTGGATCGGCTTGATCAGCTTCTTCATCGTCGGCCTGGTGCTCGGCCTGCTCGCCCTGATCGCCATGGTGCGAAACTCCGGCCGCCACTGAGCCCACCGTCACTGAGCCCACCGCTACTGACCTCTGAGCGAAGGGCGCTGCAGCCGCTAGTCCCCGAGCGCCTCGTTCAGTCGCTCCACCTTGCCGGTGAGCTCCCCGGTGTGTCCGGGGCGGATGTCTGCCTTCAGTACCAGCGAAACCCGCGACCCGAACTGGCCGACAGCATCCGTCGCCCGCTTGATGACGGCGAACACCTCGTCCCATTCGCCTTCGATCGTGGTGAACATGGAATCGGTCTCGTTGGGCAGCCCTGACTCGCGAACGATCTTGACCGCGGCGGCCACCGCATCATGAACTGAATCATCGGCACGACCGGTCCCGCTGGGGGCTACTGAGAATGCGACGAGCATCATTCCTCCTCTGATCAACGCCCAGTCTAGGCATCGCCTAACCGCGCAGAACCGTCGCCACAGAATTCTGCGCGACCGTGGCCTGCGGGATTCAACCGGCCTACTCTGTCGGTGAGCACGACCACCGACCACCGCTCAAGGGAGAGATCATGGCCTCCACGTCCCGCTACTCCGAGGGAAATTACCCCGCCGACCCGGTGCTCGAACAGGATCCGAGTCTCCCGCCGGTGGCAGTCGATCCGGAGGTTCTCGCAGCAGAAGAGCGGCGCTGGACCCCGGCGAAAATCGTGATCTGGGCCGCCATCGCCCTGCTCGGTAGTGTCAGCTGGGCAGTACTGGCCATCTCCCGCGGGGAAACGATCAACGCGATCTGGTTCGTGTTCGCGGCGGTCTGCACCTACTTCATCTTCTACCGCTTCTATTCGAAATTCATCGAGACCCGGGTGACGAGACCGGATGACCGACGCGCGACTCCGGCAGAGTACAAGGCGGATGGCAAGGACTACGTCGCCACCGACCGCCGAGTGCTCTATGGACACCATTTCGCCGCCATCGCAGGAGCCGGGCCGCTGGTGGGGCCGGTGCTCGCCGCTCAGATGGGCTACCTCCCCGGCACACTCTGGATCATCGTCGGCGTGGTGCTCGCCGGTGCAGTGCAGGACTACCTGGTGCTGTTCTTCTCGATGCGCCGCGGCGGACGCTCACTCGGCCAGATGGCGCGGGATGAGTTGGGAACCGTCGGTGGGATCGCCGCCATCGTCGCCACCCTCGCCATCATGGTGATCATTGTGGCCATTCTCGCGCTGGTGGTGGTCAACGCCCTGGCGGAGAGCCCCTGGGGCGTCTTCTCGGTGTCCATGACCATCCCGATCGCACTCTTCATGGGGGTGTACCTACGGTTCCTCCGGCCCGGCAAGGTCATCGAGGTGTCGATCATCGGCTTCATCCTGCTGCTTGCCGCCATCATCGGCGGAGGCGCGGTCGCCGGCACGGAGTGGGGGGCCGAGCTCTTCCACCTGGAGCCGCTGACCATCGCCATCGGCATCGTCATCTACGGGTTCGTCGCGGCCATCCTGCCGGTCTGGCTGCTGCTCGCCCCCCGCGACTACCTGTCGACGTTCATGAAGATCGGCACCATCGTGATGCTGGCCGTCGCGATCATCATCGTGCGACCTGAACTGGATGTTCCAGCTTTCACCGAGTTCGCGTCCACCGGCGAAGGGCCTGTCGTCGCCGGGCCGCTCTGGCCGTTCCTGTTCGTCACCATCGCCTGTGGCGCCCTCTCCGGTTTTCACGCGCTCATCTCATCCGGGACCACCCCGAAGCTGGTGGAGAAGGAGCGCCAAACCCGGATGATCGGCTACGGCGGGATGCTGATGGAGTCGTTCGTCGCGATCATGGCTTTGGTCGCCGCGATGTCGATCGATCAGGGAATCTACTTCGCGATGAACTCGTCGGCCGCAGCCACCGGAGGCACCGTAGAGGGCGCGGTGGCGTTCGTCAACAACCTGGGAATCACCGGCGTCGAGATCGACGAGGCCGCGCTGCTACAGACCGCGAAGGATGTCGGTGAGGAGAGCATCGTCTCGCGTACCGGCGGAGCACCGACCCTGTCCGTCGGTCTCGCGCATATCATGCAGCAACTGACCGGCGGCGGTCTGATGGCGTTCTGGTATCACTTCGCGATCATGTTCGAGGCGCTGTTCATCCTCACGGCGGTGGATGCCGGCACCCGGGTCGCGCGGTTCATGCTGCAGGACAGCATCGGCAACTTCGTCCCCCGCTTCAAGGACACCTCGTGGCGTGCGGGTGCCTGGTCGACGACGGCGATCATGGTGGCCGCCTGGGGCGCGATCCTGGTGCTTGGAGTGACCGACCCGCTGGGCGGCATCAACACGTTCTTCCCGCTGTTCGGCATCGCCAACCAGCTGTTGGCGGCGATCGCGCTGGCGATCTGCCTGGCGATCATGGCTAAGCGCGGCCTGTTCAAGTACCTGTGGGTGGCCATCCTGCCGCTCGGGTTCGCATCCGTGATCACCGTGTGGGCATCGATCCTGAAGATCTTCTCGCCGATCCCGGCGATCGGGTACTTTGCCCAGAACGCGGCCTTCTCTGAAGCACTCGCCAGTGGCGAGACGAGTTTCGGCACCGCCGACGGGGTGCAGGCGATGGAGGCGGTCATCCGCAACACCATGGTGCAGGGCATCCTCTCCGTGCTCTTCGTGGTGCTGTCGATCATCGTGATCGTGGCGGCGTCGTGGGCGACCTGGCGGTCGTACCGCACCCGCGAGCTTGGCACCAGTGAGGATGCGGCTGTTCCGTCGCGGATCTTCGGGCCGGCGAGCTTCATCCCGACCAGGGCGGAGCGCGCGATCCAGGCCCAGTGGGACGCCCGGCCGACGGTGAGGACGACTCTCGGTTCGAAGAAGGCGGGTCACTGATGGAGGCCAACACGATGGGCGGTGGTTCGACGCTGCGCAGCACACTGGGAAAGCTTCGCTGGTTCCTTCGGGGGGTGATGGGCGCGGATGCCTACGAGAAGTACCTGGCGTTCTACGAGTCCGCGCATGGCCCGGACGATCATCCGCCGATGACGGAGCGCGAGTTCTGGCGGGATCGCGACGACCGCCAGGACAGCAACCCGCAGGGCCGCTGCTGTTGAGAACGTCGTCGGGAGCTGACAGGTGCACCTGGATCCGATCGACTCCGACGCCCTCGATGGCGTCTCGTACGATGCTGCGTCTCGCACCCTGACGGTCAAGTTCGAGTCTGGCGGGGTGTACGAGTACTTCGACGTGGAGCAATCGCTCTTCGACGAGCTGCAACGCTCCCAGCCGCACCCCTGGTCGGTGGTGGGCGACACGGTGAAGGCGCACCGTTTCCGCCGACTCGCCTAGTCACGCACTGATCTCGCGCTCTCGTCTCGCATTCCAGGTCACGCGATCCTGGTTGCACGCTCCGGTTCACGCGATCCTGGTTGCACGCTCCGGTTCACGCGATCCTGGTTGCACGCTCCGGTTCACGCGATCCTGGTTGCACGCTCCGGTTCACGCACTCCGGTTCACGCACTCCGCCGTTGCTCCCTGCCTGCGAGGAGGTCTTTCAGTGCTGCACTCTTGTGCGGCATCGGTCGCGGCGCCTGCGCGGGGTCGATGGTCCGCGGCGGAGTCAGCCAATAGTTGCCGCCCTCGCGGTAGATCTCCCAATGGTTGTCGTGCAGCAGCAGGTGGTGATGTCGGCAGAGCAGTATCCCGTTGGCCAGATCGGTCGGTCCGTGGTCGCGTTTCCAGTGCTCAACATGATGGGCTTCCGTCCAGCTCGGCGGTCTGCCGCAACCCGGCCAGCGGCATCCGCCGTCGCGGGCCGCCAACGCCACCTTCTGTCGGCGAGTGAACAACCGCTGTTCTCGCCCCACATCGATGGCTTGTCCATGCTGGTCGAAGATGACAGGCACAGTTCCGGACGTGCAGGCGATACGCTCCACCGTCTCGATCGAGACTGGGTTCGGGTGACTTTCAATCCGGCCATGCCCGCTGCGGTCGGTCAAGCTGTCGGCGGATACCAGCACGCGGACTGCCGGCTGGGCACGCCCGATGATCTGGCTCGGGTCGGTACCGACCGCGATGGTCACGAGTTGCAGCAGACCGTCGGAGGCCAACTGGTCGGTGGTACGTGGATCCTGCTCCACCGCGGCGGCGCGTGCTTGTTCGGTTTCATCTACCATGCGCGGTCCTCCGCGACGCGGAGAGGTGAGCTGGTCGTAAACGCCGTCGACGACAGCCGCACCTTCCGGGTCGAGCTCCCAGATGTAGCGGGTCATCCCGTCGGGCTTGCGCCACCGGCGCAGGCAGCGTTGCTCGCGTTGTGCCTTCTCTCGGGCGGCGATGCCCGCTTCGTCCAAGTCATCCCGCGCGTTGCGCGCGAGTCGGTACAGTTCGTCGACATCCAGCCCCAACGCGGCGGCGGCGATGGCCGCAGCCGCCTGCGCCAACTGGTCGGCACTCACCCCGGCGTCCGGGACACCCAGCCCGGCACGGATCGCTTCTGCCCCGGCGACCAACAGCAGCCCGGCCGCGACCTCGACCCCGATTGCAGTCAACCACGGCCGGTCGGAGACCGGAGTGGCCGAACCAGAAGCAGTGTCAGTGCCGTCACCCACACTGGCGTCATGAAGCAACGCTCCAACCCGCACCAGGGTGACCGCTTCCCGCCCCGTGGACCCGGTGAGGGTGCGGACCAACGCCTCTGGTGTTCGGAACCCTTCCTTCTGCGCCAACCCGGACAGCCCCGCCTCGCGACTGGAACGTACGGCAGTTTCACCAGCCAGTCGGGCGGCGGCAGCATCCAGATTGCGACGTGCCGAGGACAGCGACCGCTGTGACTGGAGCAACGTCTCGTCCGGGAGTTGGCCAGCGGAAGCAGCTGCCTCGTTCAGTTCGGCGGTCGCAGACAGCACGGCATCGACGGATGCGGTGAAGGTGTCTACGAATGTTGGCATACACCTAGTACGCCGCCTTCGCAAGTGATTTCGAGAGAATCCCAGGATCTGTGGAAAGCTCCGCGAATATGCGGGCTGTGGAGGGAGTCCGGCGAGGAAAAGTCCAGCAGCGGCGTACGGGATGGCTACCGCGGTCTGACACAAGGTCCTTCACCATATAGAAATTCGTCATCCCGACCCCACCGGCGAGCGGATGCTGCTCAGTCTCGACGACGAAACCGTGCGCCTCGAAGAATGGTCGCGCAGAGGTGCGAAGCCCACTACCGATGCAATTTCAACGGCAGACGGGCATGATCGACCCATGGAACTCTCGGCTGCCGACCCCATCGCTCCCATGCTTGCCAAGGCACTGGACGCTGTTCCCGAACCGGAGTCCGTGACCGGCGGCCTCAACTACGAGCCGAAATGGGACGGCTTCCGCGCGATCGTCTATTTCGACGGCACCAACACCGAGATCGGTAGCCGCGGTTCCAAGATGCTGACGCGTTATTTTCCGGAACTGACGGATGCTTTTGCCCGCCTCCTTCCCGGCCCTTGCGTTCTCGATGGCGAGATCATCGTGCGCATGGGCGAGCCTGGCAACGAAAGGCTCGACTGGGAGGCGCTCTCCCAGCGGATCCACCCGGCGGAGAGCCGCGTCCGCAAGCTGGCTGTCGAGACCCCGGCCGCGTTCGTCGCCTTCGACTTGCTCGGGTTGGGGGCGGACAGCCTCCTCGACCGGCCGTTCGCCGAGCGCCGTGAGGCACTCGAAAAGCTCGCGATGGCACTGCCGGCGCCCATCCACCTTTCCCAGACGACGACGGATGTCGACCTTGCCCGCCGCTGGCTGGTCGAGTTCGAGGGCGCTGGGCTCGACGGGGTGGTGGCCAAGCCTCTGGCCGCACCGTATTTCCCCGGAAAGCGCGTCATGCTGAAGGTGAAGCACCGGCGCACTGCAGACGTTGTTCTTCTCGGCTACCGGGTGCACAAGAGTGGCCAGGGCGTCGGATCGCTACTGCTCGGGCTGTACGACGGCGAAGGCGTTCTCAGGAACGTCGGCGGAGCATCCGCCTTCAGCGATCAGAAGCGCCTGGAGCTGGTAGATGAGCTGGAACCACTGGTGACGCGCGACGAGTCGGGTGCTGTGTTGACGGGGGCGACCGATCGCAGCCGGTTCTCGTCGGGTAAGGACGTGTCGTTCGTGAAGCTCGAGCCGTCGAGGGTGTTGGAGGTTCGCTACGACCAGATGGAGGGCTCCCGGTTCCGTCACACCGTGCAGTTCGACCGTTGGCGGCCCGACCGCGAACCAACATCGTGCACCTTCGAGCAACTCGAGATCCCGGTCGCGTACGACCTGAACGAAGTGCTGGTCTAACTCAGCTCTAGGCCGCGACTGCCACTGCCGGCGTCAGTTCGGCCCAGTACTCGGCGGCGACACCAACCCAGCCGCAACCCTCGCCCTGGCATTCGAACACGATCATCGGCTCGTCCGCGTCCGCCCACAGTGCAAGCCCGCCGCTCGCGGTCTCTGCGGCGCATTCCGGGCAATTCGTGATCTCCATGCCACAAGGGTAAATCGAGGGTCCGACATCGCCGCGCAACCAGCCGGGCGCGTCACTCAGTTCGCAGGTGTCAATCCTTTTTCGCCCGGCTCGGCTGCACGCGGGGCGGCTCCCCCGGCATCTTCGGATAGTCGGGCGGGAAGGGAAGTTCTCCGAGGCCGGATGCCAGGTCCCGCTCCCACCAGCCCAGCAGCGTGTCGATCTTTCCGGGACTCTCGTGCAACTGCGCCCACGGGTCGCCAACGGTTCTCAGCCGCTCCGGCATGGTCAGGATCGTGTAGTCGGTCGGGTCCGCATTCTCCAGTTCTTCCCAGTTCACCGGGCATGACACCGGGGCGTGCGGCAGCGCCCGTGGGCTGTAGGCGCCGGCCATGGTGCGGTCCCGGTTGGCCTGGTTGAAGTCGGCGAAGATCCGCTCCCCGCGTTCCTCCTTCCACCAATTGGTGGTGACCGCCTCCGGCATCCGTCGCTCCAACTCCCTCGAGGCGGCAATGACGGCGTGGCGCACGTCGAGGAATTCGTGGGTCGGCTCGATAGGAGCGAAGACGTGCAGGCCGCGGTTGCCGGATGTCTTCACCCAGGCGACCAGGCCGGCCTCCTCAAGGACCTTCCTCAGTTCGATGGCCGCGGGGATGGCGTCATCGAAATCGGTTCCCGGCTGCGGGTCGAGGTCGATGCGCAGCTGGTCGGGGTTGTCGGAGTTCCCTGCGCGCGACGGCCAGGGGTGGAACACGATCGTGTTCATCTGCACCGCCCACACTGCGGCTGCCGGTTCATCGATGACGAGCTGCGGATGCGTCCGCGCGCTGGGGTAGACCACCATCACCGAACGCACATAGTCTGGCGCCCCCTTCGGCGGGTTCTTGGAGAAGAACTGTTCACCGTCGACGCCCTCGGGGAATCGCTGGAGGGAGAGCGGCCTGTCGCCGTTGGCGGCCACGAAAGGCTCACCGACCTCGATCAGGTAGTTGGCCAGGTCGCGCTTGGTGATCCCGAGGTCTGGCCACAGCACCCGGTCGGGGCTGGAGAGCCGCACCTCCCTGGTGCCGTTCGGTCCGTCGACGGTGAGCATCTCTGCAGCGCTGGCCATAGCGATAAGTTACCCGCGAATGGAGTCCAGCGTCTGGGTTATCGCTTCCGGGTACGGGGTCGGCGAGACGCCGAACGTCGCCTCATAGCGGGAGGAGTCGAACACGTACGGTGATGAGTTCTGGTAGCTCAGCTCCAGCGACTCTCGGGCGATCGGGACGAAGAGGGCGCCGAAGCGCATCGTTGCCAGCGACATGACGCGGTGTCGCAGGGCCCGCCCGCTGGCCATGGCGAGGTACTCCTCTCCGGTGCGGGCCGGGGCGGTCGGCAGGTGCCACACCCGGCCGCGGGCCCGCTCATCCGTGCCCAGCTTGGCAAGTGCCGGTCCGATGTCACGCGTGTAGGTCATGGAGTGCGGTTGATCGCTGTCGATGAGCCAGGTCGGTTCCTGCCCCGCAGCGACCCGGTCGAGCGCCATCGTGTTGAACGAACTGGTGCTGGCACCCGGCCCATAAAAGTCGGCACTACGACCGATGGTGAACTCGAGTCCGCGCTCCCTGCCTGCATCGAGCATCCGCAGCAGCTCAGCGCGCAGCTGGCCTTTGGCGCTGCTCGGCCTGATCGGGGTCTCTTCGGTCATCGGGCCGTCCACGCGTCCGTAGGCGTAAACGTTGTCGAAGTACACCAGGTGAGTCGTGTGCTGAATGGCAGCCGCGATGGCGTTGCGCATGATGGTCGGCCAGTCCCGGCGCCAGACTCGGGTTCGGTAGGGCAACCCGACCGTGAGATAGGCCACCTCTGCCCCTTCGACCGCGCGCCTGGTCGCATCCGGGTCGCGCAGGTCGGCCAGGATCGATGTCACCTCGCTGTTCGGATTGGGCGCGCGGCCGACGGATGCGACCTCTTCCCCTTGCGCGCGCAGGGCTGTGATGGTTTCCGCGCCGACAACGCCGTTGCCGCCGAGTATGACGTGCCTGGTCATGAGCGTTCTCCTTCGTCATCCGTGGTCGTTCCCTCGGCCGTGGGGGCAGGGAAGATCGCTGCCGTCTCGTGTTCCTGAGCCAGCCTTCGAAGGCCCGCCATCAGGGCGTCCCCCATGACCGTGCCGACGACCATGAGTTCAGCAACCAACGCCGGGCTGCTGCGCTCGGCCAGTGCCGCAAGGTCGGCCCGCGCGATGAAGCTCGCCGCCTCCGCATAGGCCTCCAGGTAGTCCGGGGAGGGCGCAAAGCCTATGGTGGCCAGGCCATCGAGCGCCCGTGCCACCAGTTCGTTCCCTGGGTTGTGTGCGCTCACCGCCCACGAACGACCGGCAACCAGGTCGGTCACGGACTGTCGTGATTCTTCGGATGCCGGCTGCGCGCTTATCGACCGCCCGGCACCCATGGCGTGCTGGGCTGCATCGAACACATGAGCGAGCGACCCCTGGTGCGTGTCGAGCACGCCGAGCACCTGGCGAGCGTCGGCGATGCTCAGCGCACCAACATCGATGAGCGCCCTGGCCAGTTTCGCGCGCTGCAGGTGCGTGTCGTTGTACTCGGTCTGGTTGCTGCTGGTGCGCCGGCCCTCTGGCACGAGCCCTTCCCTGACGTAGTACTTCAACGTGGACTGGGTTATCCCGGCCGATTCGCAGAGTTCGGAGATCTTCACCTGCTGATAGTAATACTATCGATAGCAGGAGTGCCACCAAGATCACGCTCATCGAAGACAATTGGCATGACAGCGACGAGAGTGTGAGCATCGCCATGCTCACCGGCGGAGCAGCCTCAGTGGCGTCCTGTGGTCTGACCTGGCGCGCTGAGCCATGGATGCGCGTCAGCCGACCTGCAGCAGGATCTTCCCGATGTGAGCGGATGACTCCATCCGCTGGTGCGCTGCCGTGGCATCCGCCAGTTCGAACACGGAGTCGATGATCGGCTTCACCGTTCCGGCCTCCACCAGCGGCCAGACGTGCTCCTGCACCCCGGCGACGATCTCCTGCCGCTCAGCGAGGGGGCGGGCGCGGATCGTGGCCGCGAAAATATGCCCGCGCTTCCTCATCAGGGCGCCGACGGAGAAAGTGCTCCGCTCACCGCTGCGATTGGCGATGCAGGTGATGCGGCCGTTCACCGCCAGGCAGTCCAGGTTGCGGGACAGGTAGTCGCCGCCGACCATGTCCAGGATGACATCCGCGCCGTGACCGTCCGTGCTCTCCATCACGATGTCGACGAAGTCCTGCGTCCGGTAGTTCACGCCGATGGCCCCCAGATTGTCGACGAATGCGACCTTCTCTGCTGTCCCAGCCGTGGCGATCACCCGGGAGCCGAGCGCGACGGCCAACTGGATCGCCATGGTGCCGATGCCGCTGGATCCGCCGTGCACGAGCAGGGTCTCCCCCGGCTTCAGCGCGCCCATCATGAAGACGTTCGACCAGACGGTTGCGGCGGCCTCGGGCAGCGCTGCGGCGTCGAGCACAGACACGCCAGCCGGCACGGGGAGCACCAACCCGGCGTCGACGACGACGTCCTCCGCGTATCCGCCGCCGAGCAGCAGTGCGCACACCTCGTCGCCGACGGTGATGCCGGTCACCTTTGATCCGACTTCCGTCACGACACCGGATGCCTCCAGGCCCGGCCAGGCCGGCGCACCCTCCGGTGGCGGGTAGCTGCCTTCCCGCTGGCCAATGTCTGCCCCATTGATGCCGGCACCCACAACGGTGAAGCGGATGTCGCCGGGCCCCAGCACTGGCGCCTGGACCTCCGTGAGCTCGAGAACCTCCGCCGGCCCGAACCGGGGAATCGTAATGGCCTTCATGCCATCCCACTGTAGGAGGTTCCGGTCTCGACCACCGGATGAGAACTCTCTCATCGCCTGCATTCGCCTGGCCCGGGCCCGCAGGCGATACTGGGAAGATGGCCTCTTTGCGCGTGCGAAAGCGACGAGAGCATTCTGAGCGTCGCCCTCGCCGCTCATTGTCGGTGCGTACGCGAATCCTGCTGTCGATTCTCGCCACGACGGCCTTGGGATTGCTGGCCGCCGGCGTCGCCTCCTACCTGGTACAGGGGGAACGCGTGCGCGGGGCCGTCGATGAGCGTCTGTTGCACTCCGTGTCAGAGCTCAAGGCGATTGCCGAGGGGCAGACCGCCGAGACGGCTCCGGCCACGGTGGAGGATTTGCTCAAGCTGGCGATCCAGCAGTTGGTCCCGGCAACGAACGAGGGCGTCGTCGGCTTCATCAACGGGACGCCGGCGCTCGTTCCGGCGACCAACCTGTCATTCCGCATCGAGCACGATGCTGCCCTGGTGGAGCGGGTCGTGGACGAGGCGCATCCCAGCAACGTCGTCATGGGGACGGCGAAAGCGGATGCGGGTACGCTTCGCTATGCGATCGTGCCGGTACGCGTCGCAGGCGATCCGGACACCGGGCTGTATGTTGCCGCCTACAACCTGGATGCCGAGCTCGGGGCAGTGGCGCTGTCCTTTCGCACCTACATCGTGGTGGCGATCCTCGCGCTGATCCTGGTGGGCGCGGTCGCCTGGATCGTAGCCGGCAGACTGCTCCGACCGATCAGGCTCCTTCGCGAGGCGGCTGCGGGCAGCAGCACGGCGGCTGACCTGACGGAGCGCGTTCCCAGTTCGGGGCGCGACGACGTGTCCGAGCTGGCTGAGGCGATTAACGGGATGTTCGATCGGCTGCAGGACTCGTCGCAGAGCCAGCGGCGCCTGCTTGATGACGTCAGGCACGAACTGAAGACGCCGATCACCATCATTCGCGGCCATCTGGAGCTCCTCGATTCGCAGAATGCGGCAGACGTCGAGGCCACCAGGCTCCTGACCATTGACGAGCTCGACCGGATGAGCACCTTGGTTTCGGATATCGCGCTCCTGGCGGAGACCGGAAACCCGCAGTTCATCGAGCCGGAAGAGGTCGATCTCGCGACTTTAACTGCCAGCGTCGGAGCGAAGGCGTCTGTCCTCGCTCCCGAACGCGCCTGGAATCTGGTGTCCGCCGACGGTCTGGCCGTGTTCGATCCCCGACGCCTGACCCAGGCGTGGCTCCAACTCGCGGAGAACGCAGTCAAATATTCGAGCCCAGGACAGCCCATCACCCTGGCCAGCGAAGTTGTTCAGGCCAGGACGGATGCCTGGCTGGAGTTCTCGGTGCGGGACAGCGGTCCCGGTATCCCGGAATCGGAGCGGATGCGCATTTTCGAACGGTTCCAGCGGCTGGAGGCACACGGTGCCGTGGGCGGGGCCGGACTGGGCCTGACAATCGTGTCTGCCATTGCGGACGCGCACGGGGGCGCAGTGAGGCTCGACCATTCCGCGGAGGGCGGTGCTGTCTTTGTCATTCGCATCCCATTCGTCTCCCACCCTGCCGTGGACGACGCAACGACAGGGATGCCAGAAGCAGTGAGCGCAGCGGAATGAGCACGATTCTCATCGCAGAGGACGAAACCAGGATTTCGGCTTTCATCGAGAAGGGCCTGAAGGCTGCCGGTTTCACTGTCGCGGTCGCCGTCGATGGGGCAAGGGCACTCGCCGAAGCGCAGTCCGGCAAATACGATCTGATGATCCTCGATGTCGGCCTTCCGACGCTGGACGGCTTCAGCGTCCTGGCGGCCCTGCGCGGCACAGGGAATCCACTCGCCGTCATCGTGCTCACGGCGAGGGACTCGGCCACCGACACGGTCCGCGGCCTGGAAGGTGGAGCCAATGATTACATGTCGAAACCGTTCCGCTTCGACGAGTTGTTGGCACGGGTTCGCCTGAGGCTGAAGGACACCCGCTCAGAGTCGGTTGGCACACTCGCGGCGCACAGCCTCGAGCTGGATCTGAAGACCCGCAGGATCACCGTCGAGGGTGTGGCCCACGATCTCTCGGCTCGGGAGTTTGCGCTCGCCGAGGAGTTCATCCGACACCCCGACCAGGTGCTCAGTCGCGAACAGCTGCTCAGTCGGGTCTGGGGCCTTGACTTCGACCCGGGGTCGAACGTCGTCGAGGTCTATGTTCGCTACCTGCGCGGCAAGATCGGTGCCGCCCGAATTGAGACGGTACGCGGCATGGGCTACCGCCTCAAATGAGGAACAGAAAACGGCCGGGAATGCGCAACCCGAATGCGCATTCCCGGCCGTCGGCCGGCGCCGGGGCGCCAGCGGTCCGGGACCGAGTGGCCCGGAGCTTAGCCGCGACCGTTGGCGGATGCGTCGACGCCTACTGAGACGTCCACAGATACGGCGGCGGCCGGGTCAACAGCTTCGACAGCATCCTTCTCGTGCGCCCAGGCGGAGACCGACTGGCCGGTCTCGCTGCCCTTCACCGTCGAAGCGTTCTCAGCGGCGACGCGCGGCTCGACTGGAGCTACCGTCGGCTCGACGGTCGCGTCAGCGTCGGCCTCTACTGTCGCCTCAGCATCAGCCGAAACATCACTGCCGAAAAGCCCCTTCGCGTTGGCGTCCGCATTCGCCATGGCGGTTTCACTGGCGTGAGCCGACGCCGGCCCGACTCCGCTGACCTTCAACACCTGGCCGGGCGCATCCGCCACCGTCAACGAACCGGTTGCGGCGTAGGCCGCTCCCCCGGCCAATGCGACACCGAGGATGCTCGCTGCGGCGGTGGTGATCAGCTTGGTGGATGACTTCAACACGTTATAACCCTACTTTCCAGCGCACCGTTCGGGGCGCTGGTAATACTCTCCCGCCCGGGAATGAGCTGATTGCGTGACGCGGATGAGTAAGTTCTCATCTGGCCGGATGCCAACCCCTCGATGTGCCGTTCCGGAGGCATACGATCATCCCGTGAGACTGCTCGAGCGCGCACACCTCCTCGCCACCCTCGACGAGGAGCTGGCCGCGGCCCTCGCCGGCTCCGGCCGACTCGTCCTGGTCACCGGCGAAGCCGGTATCGGCAAGACCGCGCTCGTGTCGGCCTTCCGTCAGGAACGCTCGGGCGACATCCGCTTCCTCTGGGGACAGTGCGACCCGGTTGCCGCCCCCAGTCCGTTGGCTCCCATCCGCGAGATCGCCACGGAGTTGAGCGCCGACTTCGAGGAACTGCTGTCCACCGGTGCTGATTCCTATCTCCTGGCCACCAGGTTCTCGTCGCTGGTCTCCGAACAACCGACGGTGCTGGTCCTGGAAGACCTGCACTGGGCGGACGGCGCGACCCTCGACCTGCTCGTCTACCTGGGCAGGAGGCTGGCCGATGCACCGCTGATCGTGCTGGCGACGTTCCGCTCCGATGAGGTGACGGCCGGGCATCCGCTCCAGGGCGCCCTCGGCCGGCTCGCCGGGTCGCCGCAACGCCGGGTTCCGGTGCCGCCCCTCACCCTGGCTGCGGTGACCGAGCTGGCAGCCGGAAGCGAAGTCGACGCCGAGCGATTGCTGCGGGTGACCGGCGGCAACGCGTTCTACGTGACGGAGGCACTGGCCGCCGGCCTCGAGAACATCCCGGGGACAGTCGTCGACAGCGTCCTCGGCCGCGCTGCCCGATTGGGCCCGGCAGCACACGCAGCGCTCGAGTTCGTCTCCGTATTTCCGAGCGGATGCGAGCTGGCCATCGTAGACGCGGAGTCGGCGACGATCGGCATCGACGAATGCGTAGCCGCCGGCCTGCTGCACGCCACCAGCCGACGGGTCGTCTTCCGGCACGAGCTGGCACGCCGCGCGATCGAACAGTCGATCCGTCCCGCCCACGCCCGCCGCCTGCATGCTCGCGTGCTGGAATTGCTCGAAGGCGCGCCCGAGGCCGATCCAGCCCAGCTCGCGTTGCACGCAGGGGGCGCCGGAAACGGAGCAGCGGTCATCCGCTACGGGATGCTGGCCGGAAGGCACGCAGCCCAGTTGGGGGCGAATCGTGCAGCGGTCGAACACTTCGCCGCCGTGGTCGAGCATGTCGGCAACTCCTCCGCCACGATGCGGGCCGAAGCGCTGGAGCGCCTGGGCGAGGCGAAGTCGAGCCTTGCCGAGCCGGAAGCCGCCCTGGTCGCTGTCACCGAGGCTGCGCAGTTGTGGGAAGCTGCCCAGCTGCCGCTGAAGGCGAGCAACGCGAGAGTGCGTGCGGCGGAGCACCTCTGGTCCGCCGGTCGCGGACCGGAAGCCAGGGAGCTGGCAGACCAGGTGGTGGCCAGTCTGGAAAGTGTCGGCGGCCAGCCGCTCGCCCACGCCCTCGCGGAGCAGGCCCGGCTGCAGATGCTCACACGCGATCTGACTGGGGCAGTCCGCACCGGCCAGCGCGCCATCGCCCTCGCTGAACCGTTCGGCGATCATGCGAGCATGTCGCGTGCCTACAACGCGGTGGGCTCCTCGCTCTGGTTCCTGCGTCCGGCGGAGGCGGAGCCGAACCTCCTGGCCAGCCGTCGCCACGCCGAGCTCGCCCAGGAGCCGGAACTGGTGGCCAGCGCCCTCACCAACCTGGGTTCGGGCGCTGGCGAAGTGCGGCTCTACGACACCGCGAACCGCTGGCTCGACGAGGTCATCGAGTGGTGCGAACCGCGCGATCTCGACGCGATCGGCGACTATGCCACGGCCTGGCGCGCCCGAACCGCACTGGAGCAGGGCGAGTGGGCGAAGGCCGCCCAGCTGGCCGGGCGATCAATGGCCCGCATGCCGGTGCCCATCACCCGGATTGTCGCCTTGACGGTGCTCGGTCTGCTGCGCTCTCGACGCGGAGACCCCGGCGCGGAGAACGCCCTCGACGAAGCCTGGCGCCTGTCGGTACAGAGCGGCGACCTGCAGAGGCTCTGGCCGGTAGCCGCAGCGCGGGCCGAGTCCAGGATGTGGCTTCACGGCGAGGTTGGCGGGGTGGATGAGCTCGGCGAGGCGATGCGACTTGCCAGGACCCACCGGCACGGCTGGGCGATCGGCGAACTCGGCACGTGGCTGCTGCGTGCAGGCGAGCACGTCGATAGCGAAGCGGCGGATGACTCCGCAGGCCCCTATGCGAGCTGGCTCCGTGGTAATTCTGCGGTGACGATCGCCGGCTGGCAGTCGCTCGACTGCGCATTCGACGAACTGCTGGTCCACTGGGACGACGCGACCGAGCCGTCACTGAGGGCAGGCCTGCTGATCGCTGAGACCTTCGGCGCAACGGCAGTTGCGGCACGCTTCCGCCAGGGGCTGCGAATGCTCGGCGTCAGCAGTATCCCGCGGGGTGCACGGAAGGCCACTGCCGAGCATCCGGCCGGCCTGACCGCACGCGAGTCGGAAGTGATCGGACTTATGGCTGACGGGCTGAGCAACAGCGATATCGCGGACCGGCTGGTGATCTCCACTCGCACGGTCGATCATCATGTGTCCTCGATCCTGCGCAAACTCGGCGTCACCTCCCGTCGGGAAGCGGTGAAGGCGCTTCCCACCGTGGGCGGCGGCACCGCCCAAGATAGGCAACCATCACCCATGTGACCGATGCCGCCCTGGTCGCAGACTGCTGGATGCCGGCATCTCGGCCGGCACGCGAATGGAGGTCATCATGCCCCGCTATCTCATCGAACGGACGTTCCCCGACGGCCTGGCCATCCCCATGGATGACGCCGGTGCCGGCGTCGTCGCATCCGTGGTCGGGAACAACAGCACCGAGAACGTCACCTGGGTGCACTCCTATGTGGCCAAGGACAACGGCAGCACGTTCTGCATCTACGACGCGCCGGGCCCGGAAGCGATCCGTGAAGTGGCCGGGCTGAACTCGCTTCCGGTCAACGCCATCACCGAGGTGCGGGTACTCGATCCGTACTTCTACCAGCCCTGACGTCCACGCGGCACCACGCTCGCCTCCTGCCGAATTGGGCGCGAGCGTGGTGAACTGGGGGTGATGGACGATTCAGAGCAGACGACCGCCGCCCCCGGTACCCAGGTCCGGAAGATCCCGGAGACCACTTCGGACACGGTCGAAAACGACTTCCGCATCGACCTGGAGCGGATCCGGTTCTCGCCGTACTTCTCGCGGCTGTCCGCCGTCACCCAGGTCATCCCCCAGGCGGGCTCTGGCACGGTCATCCACAACCGGCTCACGCACTCCCTGAAGGTCACGGCGGTCGCCCGTTCCATCGCGGTCAGCCTGCGCGACGGTGCCGATGAGCAGACCGCGAAGACGATCGCTGAGCTGGGCGGATGCGATCACATCGTTGCGCAGGCCGCGGCGGCCGCGCACGACCTGGGGCACCCGCCGTTCGGCCACCTGGGCGAGCAGGTCCTGGACCGCGTCGCCCGCAACCGGCTGGGACTGAGTGACGGGTTCGAGGGGAACGCGCAGACGTTCCGCATCCTCACGACGCTCGACAACGGTGACGCGACGGATCAGGGACTGAACCTGACCGCTGCGGTCCGCGCCGCCGTTCTCAAGTATCCGTGGACCCGCCACGAGTGGCGCGATGTCGAGGCGGCGGCGCCCGTGCTCCCGCGCGGGGTCGGCGTCGATCGCGCCGATGGAGCGCTGAAGTACTCGAGCTACCTGTTGAACGCCGCCGAAATGGCAGCGGTGAAGGCGCGGTATCCGAACGTCGAGCGGTATCAGCAGACGGTGGAATGCTCGGTGATGGATGTCGCCGACGACATCGCTTATTCGGTGCACGACCTCGACGACTTCTATCGTGCCGGGGTGCTGCAGCACACCACGGTTGCCGCCGAACTGGAGAACTGGCTCGCCCACCAGCACTCGCTGGCGAGCCTCGATCAGGAGACGCTGGAGACTTCGCTGCGCACGCCGGGGCACTCGCTCGAACTGGCCTGGCGCCGCACCAGCGAGAAGGATCGCTGGATCGCGCACGAGGATGCGTTCCGTGACGCCGTCATCCGGGTGCAGGACGGCCTGGTCGAGGGGCTGCTCGCCATCCCCTTCGACGGCGGTGTCGCGGCCGAGCGCCGGGTGGCCGCATTCACCCGGTTCTGGATCGACCGGCTGAAGGCCTCCATTGCGGTGGACGGGACGCCGAATGTTCGCAGCGGCCACGTGCGCCTGACCCAGGATGCCTGGCACGACGTCGTCGTGCTGAAGTTCGTGCACAACCGCTTCGTTCTCGACCGCCCGGACCTGACCATCTACCAGCGAGGCCAGGCGCGGGTACTCGAATCCCTTGTCGAGGGCTTCCACGACTGGCTCAACGATGCGGATGATGCCCTGCGGGCACCGCGCAGGCTCATCGACTCCGTCGAGTCGACCACTCAGTCGTATGTCGAACTGCGGGCATCCGGCACTCCACTCGCAGTCGACTGGCGCGACGCCGACATCATCCGCCTGGGCAGGGCCCGTGCGGTCATCGACTACGTGGCATCGTTCACGGACGCCCAGGCCGTGTCGGCGGCAGCCCTGCTGGGTGGGACCTCCGACCGCCACTGGAACGACGGCCGGAGCCTGTAAGCAGTCGCCTGAGCGGCTCAGATCCGGAATTTGGTGCTGCCAGGGCGGTGGAAGCGCCAAGTTCCGGATCTCAGTGGCGAGAACCGCGTCGACCATGGGTCAGATGCACCATGTGTCACACCCGGCGCATGAAGCACCCTCGAAGGACCAACAACCCTTCGAAAGGACGTTCCGAAATGGTTACCGTCGACACCACATCCCCTGGCTCGTTCGCCCCCGGCACGTCGCCAGCACCGTTGTCCCGCCTGGTGAGAATCACCGCCGGGGTGAGCCTGGCGTTGGCCGGGCTGCTCAACGGCCTGCCGGCTTACCTATCCCAACTCTTCGCCGGCGACCTGGAATACAGCGACTATCTCCTGTGGGGTGCATCGAACCCGGAGCTGGCCCAAGTTGAGCAGATCGCCTACGTGGTGAGCATGCTGTTCGCACCGATCGGCCTGTTGGCGGTCGCCCAGGTGACCCGTTGGCGTGCACCGGTACTCACGGCAATCGCCGCTCCGCTCGTCATTTGGGGCATGTGGGGGTTCCAGAACATCCTGAGCTTCGGGTACCTGACGGTGTCGACAGCGACACGATCGATCGGCGCGGATGCTGCTGTTGGCTTGAACGATGGCCTCGCCGCCGACGCACCCGGCCTTCTGATCTCGTTGCTGCCGCACCTGGTCGGATCGTTCCTCGGACTCGTCCTGCTGAGCATCGCCTGCTGGAAGAGTCGCGCGTTCTCACGAATCCCGCTCATCCTGATGGTCGCGTTCCTGATCTGGGATTTCCTGCTTCCGTCTGCCGGGATGCTGGAACCCCACGTCCTGCTCGTCGTCGCCTGGGTCTGGATGGGCATCGACCTCATCAGGATGCCCGGAGCGGTGTGGCGCGGCGAATTCCCCGCACGCCGGAAGTGAGCGCATCCGCTGGGAACGGTCACCACTCGCCGACCTTTCTGGCCGGCGGGTGGATGGCCATACTGTAACCATGCGACGCAATGCGGCGAGGCTGCAGAGTGCCGGGCCGCTGCTGGCCTGGAGCATCGGCGCGATCATCCTCACCGTGTCGGGTCTGACAGCAGGTCTCGCGACTGGTGCGACCGCCGAGGTGCCGTGGAAGCTGCTGATCATCGGGGTCGTGTGGGCGGTTCCCGGCGTCCTGATCTCTGCCGGGCGCCCGCAGATCGCTGTCGGCTGGCTCATCCTCGCGGCAGCCCTGGTTTTCGCTGCTGCGGCGGCCTCGAACGCCTGGGTCGCATTCGCCATCGAATCGGGAGTCGACGACGGGGTGGCGTGGACAGCCTGGTTCGCGGACCGGTTCTCTGCCGTGCTCGTGCCGCTCACGTTTCTGGCCGTCATCCTGCTGCCCGATGGCCGGTTGCCATTCGCCCGCTGGAAGCCGGTCGTTGTCCTGGTGAGCGCGTTGCAGGTGGCTACGGTCGTCGCCTGGGCGCTGGTCAGCGGCCCGGCCGGAGCACGGGATTCCGACCTTCCCCCGACCGCTCGCCAATTCGTGAACCCGGTGGGTATTCTTCCGGAGCCCGTGGAGCACGTACTCGCCGCGGTCGAGCCCTTTGTCCTCCAAGTGCCGTTGCTGTTGGCCCCGATCGTCTTCGCCGTTCGCCTGTGGAGGGCCAAGGGCTCCGAACACACCCGCATCGCCACCATCCTGCTGGCTGCCACGGTTTTCGTGCTGATGCTGGTCGTCGGCCGTGGCCTCTGGCCGGGAGCCGCCGAGGTTCTCGACATCGCGGCTGGCGTCTTTCTGGCCGCCGTGGTCACGACGGCGGTGCTCAGGCGGCGCCTGGCTGGTGTCGACGTCGTTGTCCACCACGCGGTGCTCTTCACCGTGCTCACCACCGTGATCGCAGGCGCATACACTCTCGCGGTAGCCGTGGCCGCGTTGTCCAGCCAGACGCTGCCGCCATTCGGAGTGGGGTTCATCGCGGCGCTGGTCGCGGTGGCGGCCCTTCCCCTGCGAGGGTGGCTTCAGCTGCTGGTGGATCGGCTGCTCTACGGTGACCGTCGAAAACCGTACGAGGCTCTACGCCGGCTCGCCGCCAGAACGCACGGCGCCGTAACACTCGGCGAACTCCTCGACGAGCTCGCCGCGTCGATTGCCGCCTCGCTCAGGGTTCCCTGGGTGCAGGTGGAGGTGAATGGGACCGAGGCGAGCACCGGCATCCGGCCGCTGGAAGCGACTGTGGCCCAGGCGCCGCTGGTATCCCAGGGACTTCAGCTTGGCACCATCACGGCAGCGGCCGGTCCCGGTCGCGCCCTGGGACAACGGGACTCTGCGCTGCTGGCTGTGCTCGGCGAGTTCGGCGGCATGGCGGTGCAGACCATGATCCTGGCGGAGGCCGTCACGGCCAGCCGACAGCGTCTTGTCGCCGGTAGCGAGGAGGAGCGCCGTGCCCTGTCGCGCGACCTGCACGACGAGCTGGGTCCGACGATGGCCAGTATTTCGATGCAATTGGGAACCCTGCGCCGGATTGTTCTCACCGACCCGCAGACGGCCGAACAACGCTTGGGACAACTCGAACTGGCAGCGCAGGAAGCGTTGAACAGTGTGCGGTCACTGGCGAGGGGCCTGCGTCCCACGGTGTTGGACGAGCGAGGGCTGGCCGAAGCAGTACGCAGAGCCGCAGAGAGCCTGGGACTCGACGTACGGATGACCGTGGCCGAATTGCCGGAGCTGTCCGCAGCCGTCGAGGTGGCCGCCTATCGGATCGCTGTCGAGGCGCTCACCAATGTCGCCCGGCATTCCGGCGCCCGATCGGCACAGGTTGCCGCGTCGGTAGCGGCGGATTCCCTGGTGCTGGAGGTGACGGACGCGGGCGCCGGCTTCGGGGACGGCACAACCCCAACGGGAGTGGGCATGATCGGAATGGGCGAGCGAGCCGAGGAGCTCGGCGGCACACTGGTTGCCATTTCCGGCGAACACGGTACGACAGTGACCGCGACACTTCCCTTGCACCAGGCACCAGCCAGAATGCCGCTCCCATGACCGAACGGGAACTCACCGTACTGCTCGCAGACGATCACCGGCTCTTTCGTGACGGCCTGCGCTTCACCCTCTCGCAGGAGAGTGGCATCACGGTGGTGGGTGAAGCCGGTGACGGCGCATCCGCTATCGAATTGGCAACAGCCCTGACACCGGACGTTGTGCTCATGGACATCAACATGCCGGTGCTGGATGGTGTCGCAGCCGCCGAGGCACTCACTGCCAACGGAGTGAGGTCACGAATTGTCATGTTGACCATGTCGGATGACGATGAAAGCGTGTTCGCCGCACTCAAGGCCGGCGCGAGCGGTTACGTCGTCAAGGGCTCGTCGCCGGAGCAATTACTGGCGGTGGTGCGGGCCGTGGCGGCCGGTCATGCGGTGTTCGGCGCGGGCGTGGCCTCCCGGATGCTCGATCACCTCGCTGCCCGGACTGCGAACTCAGCCGACACCTTCCCTGAGCTCACCGATCGGGAGCGGGAGGTGCTGAGACTCGTCGGCGACGGCCTCAGCAATCAGGAGATCGCCGACCGGCTGTTCATTTCGCGCATCACGGTGCGGAACCACGTGAGCAGCATCCTCCTGAAACTTCAGCTGTCGAACCGCCGTGAGGCGATCATCCGGATTCGTGACGGCGCGCGGCCCGCAGTCGACTGACCGTATTGTGGGATCGACCTCACAAACGGTGGGGCTGGCGCGTCTTCCCGGTGATGATGATGAAACAACCATTCGAGCAGGCGGTTTCCGCGCACGGGGCAACCGTGCTGCGGGTCTGCCGGGCGGTTCTCGGGCCGCACACCGACGCCGACGACGCCTGGTCGGAAACCTTCCTTGCGGCACTCGAGGCGTGGCCGAAGCTGGCGGATGACGCCAACGTCGAAGCCTGGCTGGTCACCATCGCGCATCGCAAGGCGCTCGATGTCATCCGCCGGAGGAGCCGCCAGGCGATCCCGGTCGGCGAGGTGCCGGACCGCGTGTCGACCATCGGAGTGCCAGAAGCGACCGACCACGACCTGTGGGCGGCCCTCGCCAGGCTCCCGGACAAACAGCGACAAGCCGTCGCCTACCACCACCTCACCGGCCTGCCCTATGCGGAGGTTGCGGAAATTCTGGGCGGTACGGCGGATGCCGCGCGCCGGGCAGCATCGGACGGCATCCAGGCCCTGCGCACCGCCTATGCGAACCAGGAATTGAGAGGATCACTGAGATGAACACCACCCTTGACGACCGCACTGCTGACGACCACACCGGCGCGGTTGTGACCGACCTTCGGGACCTGACAGCGCCCACGGTTAACGACCTGGACAGCCTCCACCAGCGCCTGGAGGGGCTGGCGAATGAGCGCGACCTGCTCGATGTCGCGTACACCACCGTCGACTCCCCTGTCGGCAGCCTGCTGCTTGCGGCAACCCCAGCCGGCCTGGTGCGCGTGGCCTTCGAGCGCGAAGACCACGACCTCGTGCTGGAGTCGCTGGCCGGTCGGGTGAGCCCCCGCATCCTGAAGTCCGCCGGCCGGCTGGATGCCGTCGCGCGGCAACTCGACGAGTATTTTGCCGGGCGTCGCACCGACTTCGACCTGGCGCTCGACTACCGGCTGTCCAGCGGGTTCCGCCAACTGGTGCAGCAATACCTCCCGCACATCGGCTACGGGCACACCCAGTCGTACCGCGAAGTCGCCGAATTCGTCGGCAACCCGAAGGCCGTGCGGGCGGTGGGCAGCGCCTGCGCCACCAACCCGCTGCCGGTGGTGGTGCCCTGCCACCGGGTGCTCCGTACTGACGGAACGCTCGGCGGCTACATCGGCGGCCTCGAGGCCAAGAGCGCGCTCCTCAGCCTGGAGCACGCCGCGTGAGCGATCCGATTCGCGCAGACGTGGTTGTGGGAGAGGACGGCCTGGCCCGCCCGGCATGGGCGGCCACCGACCCGATGTTGCAGCGCTACTACGACACCGAGTGGGGAATGCCGATCACCGACGAGCACGGACTGTATGAGCGCATCAGCCTGGAGGCCTTCCAGGCGGGGCTGTCCTGGGCGATCATCCTGCGCAAGCGAGAAGGCTTCCGCGCGGCATTTCATGATTTCCATCCGGAAACTGTCGCCGCGTTCACTGCGGCGGACGTCGAACGCCTGATGGAAGACACCGGCATCGTGCGCAACCGGATGAAGATCACCGCGGCAATCACCAACGCGAAGGCGACGATCGCCCTACGGAGCGATGGCGGGCTGGCCGACTTCGTCTGGTCGTTCAAACCCGTCGATACACCGCGCCCTCGTTCGTATGCGGAGGTTCCGACAACATCACCGGAATCCATTGCCCTGTCCAAAGCGCTCCGCAAGAAGGGCTTCGCATTCGTTGGACCCACCACGATGTTCGCCCTGATGGAGGCGATCGGCATGGTGGACACCCACCTGCTCACCAGCCACCGTCGCGGCACCTCTGGCGTCTGGCCGCACCCGTGAGCGCAGGCAATCGGCGGTCAGACGCGCTGATGAAGGCGATGAACCTGCTCCACCGCGCGGTGCTGAAGCTCAGCGGCGGCCGAGTCGGCTGGAAGCTCGGGCAGATGACCGCGGTCGAGTTGCACACCATCGGGCGCACGAGCGGCCGCCGGCGGTCGACCATGCTGAGTGCGCCGATCAGTGACCGCGACCGTATCGTGCTGGTCGCGTCCAAGGGAGGCGACGACCGGCATCCGCAGTGGTATCTCAATCTGGTTGCCCATCCCGAGGTCGAGCTGACTATTCGGGACGAGACCCTCCGGATGCGTGCCCGCACCGCCACTGCCGACGAGAAGGCGGAGCTGTGGCCCACCATTGTGAAGGTGAATCCCGGCTACGCGGGCTACCAGCGCAGGACCGACCGGGACATCCCGGTGGTCATCTGCGAGCCGATGGGCTGACTGGGGCCCGGCTACCGGCGGACCCCATCCCAGAGGATGATCAGACGGATGCTTTCGAGGCTTCGAGCGCGCCTTTCCTGCCGCGATGGATGGCGCCGCCCAGCCATTCGTCGTCCGTGAGACGGGCAACGCGCAGCGCTGCCAGCCCTAGCCCCACAACGAGCAGAACGGTGGAGGCGAATTCCATCACCGGATGCAGGTTGACCAACAACCCGACAATGGCGACCATGATGGCGATCGGCGCGACCATCGGCACGATGCGTGAACGCAGCATGGCGACCGCGACCACCAGAAGTCCCACGAACAGTGCAACGACGTGGACAGTCTCGAAGACTATGAGGGTAGTCGAGCCTTCGACGCTCTCGACGAGCGCTACCTGCTGCTCCTCCGGGATGTTGCTGCCGGCGAGCGGAGCGAGGTAGAGGCCCGCAGCATCGATCGGCAGAATGGCCAGCCCACCGAGCATTACGAGAAGGCCAGCCCAGCGACCGAAGAGCGTGCGGTCACCGAACAAGCGCATCAGGGCGAGCCCCGCAGGCAGCCAGGCAACCGCGGAGAGCAGGAAAAGGGTCTGTCCGAGCGCCCACGCGTCCGGTTGCCCTGAGATGAGCGAAAGCAGTTCCTGAGTGCCTTCCGCGTCCGGGGTAATGTCACGCAACATTGCTGCTGCCAGCAACAACGGGGCTGCCAGCAGCGAAGCGGTGTAGACGGTACGGGTGACTGATCGTGAACCTGACATGGTGAACCTCCTGTGGATGGTTGAACGTGACTCCAGAATCTCGCCACGTCCCGCTGCCTGTCGTCCTTCGCGTCGTCGGAATTGGTGACGGACAGGACGACGCCCACGTCATCCGCAAGGATGACGAATGGGGTCATCCTCGAGCAGGGTGTCGGTTGTCCCACCATCGAATATGGTGAACTCGTGCGATCACGGAGAGCACCTCTCGAGACCACCGGACCCGATGTCGTGCTCGGTGTGGCCCTCGGCGCGGTCGGAGTCGCCGAGACCTTCGTGGTGCTCGGTGGTTCCCAGTCGCAATTCGCCGTGGTGGCTCTTTCGATGGCCGCTCCAATCATTTGGCGGCGCGCCCACCCCTATATCGTTTCGAGCGTTTTGGTCCTTGCGCTCGTCGCCCAGCTGGCGTTCGCGAGCATTCGGGTTTTCGACCAGACCTTCACTGGGTACGTGTGCATCGTCATCGCAATGTATTCGGTGGGCCGCCACGGGGGCGACCGCAGGCCCGGCGTCATCGGCCTGTGCGTTCTGACGACTGGGGTCACGATCGCCCTGCACGATGCAAGTCTGGTATCAGGCATGCTGGCGCTGATCCTCACGCTCGTACCTGCGTTGCTAGGGGCTGCCATTCAGGCTCGGATCAGAATCACATCTGTTCTGGAGGAGCAATCCGCCTTGCTGGCCGCATCGGCCGAGGTCGTGGCGGCGGCCGAGGCGACAACCGTACGCTCACAGCTTGCGGCCCAGGTCCAGATGGTGGTGAACCACGAGGTGCTCCTGATGACTGTCCAGGCGGAGGAGGCGAAGCACCTCGCCTCCAGCGACCCGATCGGCGCAGCCGAGTTGATCGCCGCCGTGGAGCATCGCGGCCGCAGAGCGTTGACCGACTTGCGCCGACTTGTCGGCATCATGCGGGAAGGAGATGACGGTGCCACACTTCCTCCTGCTGATTCATCTGGGTCCTCGGGGGCTCCAGAGATCGACCGGACGCCGACATCCGCTGCGACCTCGCGGCCGGAGCGGCACGGGATCGCTCCGGCCGCGCGCTGGGTTTCCACTGCAGGCGCGATGATCCTCGTCGCAATAGCCGCCGCTGAATCAGGGTTTCTCGCTGGCGGGCGATCGGAACCGGTGGCTATTGCATCGCTGACCGGTGCGTTGATCGCCGCACCACTCCTGATGCGGCGGGCCTACCCACTCGGAGCCTCGGTTGCCTGCTGGGTCATCGCCGGCGGACTCGCAGCTTTCCTCCCTGTGCCTTTCTTTTCCCTCTCGCTCATCGCCGTCCTGCTGGCGTACTCAGTTGGTGCGTTCTCGGCGGGGCTACGAAGTGTGATGGGTGTGACGATCGGGCTGTGCGGCGTCATCGCGGTGAACGTTCTGTCGGGAATTGAGCAGTGGGGCGATTATGCGTTTCCGGCCGCCCTGGTCGCGGCTGCCTGGTTCGCCGGAAAGATGGTTGCCAAGCAGGGGCGCCTGACTGCCGCAGCAGTCGATCGAGCAGAAGAGGTCAAGCGTCTCCGGGATCTGCGAGCGGCCACGGCCGCTATGAGCGAGCGGCTCCTCATCGCACGAGAGCTGCACGACGTCGTCGCGCACACTCTGATGGTCATGGTGGTGCAGTGCGGTGCGGCCAGACGCACCCTGGAAGCAGGCAGGGCCGGTTGGCCGGAAGCTCTCGACATCGTCATGAGCACAGGCGCCTCGGCCTCCGCCGAACTGGACCGTCTGATGTCGGTCGATCCGGGCACCCCGGGAATTGCGGGCGTCCCTGGGCTCGATCAGGTGCCGTCTCTCGCGGAGCGAATCCGAACGGCGGGGTGCGAAGTCGAACTGCGAATCGGTGCCGACACAACCGCGCTTGGCAACGACCTGCAGTCGACCGTGTACCGAATCGTGCAGGAGGCCCTCACCAACGTCCTCCGGCACTCCGGCCCGACCCACGTTCTGGTGCTCATCGAGCGTCGAGCGGAGCACCTCGTCGTGGTGGTCAGCGACGCAGGTTCCAGAATGCCGCGATCCGACCGGCCCGATGGTAACGGCAACGGCATCGCCGGAATGCAGGAACGCGCACGCCTTCACGGCGGACAATTGAGTGCTCATCCACTGGCCGGCGGTGGATTCGTCGTGCGGGCGACGCTACCCACAAGTGTGATGGCGCAAGAGCAACCAGCATGATGCCTGATCCGAAGGGAATCGTGCGTGTGGTGATCGCGGACGATCAGGCGCTGGTTCGCACCGGACTTCGCCTCATCCTCGAGGCGGAACCCGACATCGAGGTGGTAGGTGAAGCGGAAGACGGCGCCGAGGCCGTCGAATTGGTCGCCAGATTGAAGCCGCGCGTCGCCCTACTGGACATCCAGATGCCAGTTCTTGACGGTCTTGAGGCGGCCAAGCAGATCCTGGGAGTTGCGCAACAGGAAACGGTTCGCGTCCTCATGCTCACAACCTTTGATCACCGCGAGTACGTTTACGAAGCCTTGCGCCTCGGTGCGAGCGGCTTCCTGCTCAAAGACACTCCAGCGGAGCACCTTGCCGCTGGGGTTCGTTCAGTGGCGCGTGGCGAGGCATTGCTCGCGCCGACGATCACGCGCCAACTGATCGAAGCATTCATCAGCCAGCCGTCGCCGGGAGAACACCCAACGTCGGTGATTCTCGATAGCCTCACCGTTCGGGAGCGTCAGATCTTCACGCTCCTGTCCCGGGGCCTCTCCAACCAGGAAATCGCACGAGACCTCTTCCTCGGCGAGACCACCGTCAAGACCCACGTCACACGAATACTCACCAAGCTGAACCTGCGGGACCGGATCCAGGCCGTGATCCTTGCTTATGAAGTCGGGGTTGCCAGGCCCCGGGCGTAAAGCCTGGATCCGCCTGTGCCGTTTCACGCAGTCTTAGACTCAGGACCGTGGACGATGCAGAGACCAGCGGCAGCATCCGCCGAACCATTACGACCGCGGTAGAGCGACTGCGGGCTGCGGATGCCCGTGATGAGGCCCTCGCGATCCTCGTCCCCCGCAGGCGCGTGATGCTGTTCATGAAGGAGGCGTCGTTCATACCGCTCGACCGGGTCTGGCGGCTCGGGGTGTTCCTGCTAGACCACGAGGCGACACTCTTCCGAGCCGGATCGACGACTCGCGCGGTGGCACCCGGCTATCCGGGCTTCCAGTCGAACTCAGCCGAGGAGCGTCGCGGCTATCGTGCCGCAGCGTTCAAGGGGCCCTTCTCCCCCGGCGAGACCGTGAACTTCGGTGCCGAGGTGATCGACCTCGATGTCGACGCCCTCCGCGATTCCCCTGGCCCGTTGTTCGTCGCGGACGGCAAGCCACTGGTGCGCTGGAACCCGTCAGCGACCGTCGAGACCTCGGTCCCCTTCGACGCCTACCTCGCCGAGCGGGTCGGCCTGCTCCTCGAACCGCCCGAGGGGGCCTGACCGCGCGATTGTTCCCGTGTGTCACAGTTGTGCCTGTTCGCCCTGACACGGTAGTGACAAGCGGGCACAATCGTCCCACGGGACCGACACGACTCAGCCTCGCCGAAATCGCAATGTCACCAGTTGGAACGGACGCAACTCCAGTCGCACCGGGCCGTTGGCATCCACGACCGCCCGACGTGGCGATCCGCGTTCGAGCAGATCCGTCTCGGTAACGTCACCATGGTCGAAATCCACAGTGAGCGTCGCTCGGGTGCGCGACCCGAACGCTTCATAGAGCCGCACAATGACGTCCCCGCTGCCGTCCTCCGCCAGCTTGACCGCCTCCACGACGGCACCGTCGCCCTCGACGCTGAACAGTGGCGCCAGAGAATCGGACGCCACATTGTCCACCCGCCTGAGCGGAACATGCAGTCGGTAGCCCTCGCGGACGGCATCCGCAATTCCCGATCCCGGTCGTAACGAAAATCCGAACACATGCCGACCGCGGTCAGACTCCGGGTCAGGATACCGAGGGGCGCGAGCAAGCGAAACACGTACGGTCGCGTTGGGCACACCATCTACGACATCCCTCGTCACGTCGTAGCCGTACGTGGCTTCGTTCGCCAGCGCGACTCCATACCCGCCCTCATCCAGCTGGAGCCAACGATGGGCTACCGTCTCGAAGCGGGCGGCATCCCACGACGTATTCGTGTGAATGTCGCGATACAAGTGTCCGTACTGAATCTCAGATGCCGCTCGTGTGGCATGGAGGTCGAGCGGAAACGCGAGTTTGAGGATTTTCTCGTCCTCGTGCCAATCGAGGTCCACTGCGACGTCGAGGGTAGGTGAGCCCGGCCTCAGTCGATAGGTGATAGCGATATTGGACCGGCCGAAAGCCCTGCTCACCTGCACGCCATCCGAAAGGAGCACGATAGATTCCACCGCAAGGATGTCCTCCACGCTGCGTCGGTAGCTCTCGTCGAGGTCCCAGGCGTTCCACTGTGTTGGAGTGTCCCGGTGAAGCTGGAGAAGGCCGGCGACCATCCGGTGCGGCACCAGTTCCCGACCAGCCGCATCGTCAACAAAGGAAGCGATGTTTCCATCAGTGTCGATTCGGACGCGGGACAGGCCGTTCTCAACGATCGTTCCCTCAGCATCAGACGTGACGGTGACCTGACCAACAGGGGCCACCGCAGCCGCCGCCGCGAATGCTGGTACAGCATCAACCGGGTACGGGCCGGCGTTCAGGTCTACGGCAAACTCCCCGTCCCCTAGCGCAGCCCTGGCGGCCGTGTCTATCAACGCCTCAAGTTCGGCGTGCACCTTGCGGTAACTCTCCTCCGCTTCCCTATGAACCCAGCGGATCGAGGTACCGGGAAGGATGTCATGGAACTGCAACAGCAGCACCTCGCGCCACAATCGCTGAAGCTCGGCGGTCGGGTAGTCGAATCCGGCAGTCACCGCAGCGTGGGTCGACCAGTACTCGGCCTGACGCAGCAGGCTCTCGCTCAGCCGGTTGCCACGCTTGAGCTCGATCTGGGTCGTCGCTACCCCGCGATGGAACTCCAGGTAGAGCTCCCCCACCCATACGGGAGGTTTCTCATACTCGGCAGAGGCCTCCTCGAAGAACCGCTGTGGGGTTGACAGTTCGACTCGAGGCGACCCCTCCAGATCAGCAAATCTTCTGGCGGAGGCGAGCATCTCGCGGGTCGGCCCGCCACCGCCATCGCCCCAGCCGAACGGAAGCAGGGAGACTTTGCTGGCGCCCTTGTCACGGAACTGGCGTTCAGCGCGGTGCAACTCCTCGGCCGACACCATCGAGTTGTAAGTGTCGGCCGGCGGGAAGTGCGTGAATATTCTGCTGCCGTCGATGCCCTCCCAGAGGAAGGTGTGGTGCGGAAAGACGTTGGTGTCGTTCCAGGAGATCTTCTGGGTCAGAAAGTAGTCGGCACCACCGGCAATCGCGATCTGCGGGAGGGCGCCGCTGTATCCGAACGAGTCGGGCAGCCACACCTCGCGCGGCTCGACCCCGAACTCCTCGGCAAAGAACTTCTTGCCCTCGACGAATTGGCGCGCGAGCGACTCGCCACTCGGCAGATTCGAGTCGGGCTCCACCCACTGTCCGCCAACGGGAACGAAGCGCCCGCCCGCCACGGCGGCCACGACGCGCGCGAAGAGTTCCGGATAGTCCTGTTTGATCCACGCGAACTGCTGGGCGGAGCCGGCAGCGAAGATGAAGTCCGGATGCTGTTCCTGCAACCGCAGAACATTGCTGAAGGTGCGGGCAACCTTGCGTCGCGTCTCACGTAACGGCCACAGCCAGGCGCTGTCGATGTGGGCGTGCCCGACCGCGTGAACACGGTGGGCGGAGGTCACGGCGGGACTTGCGAGCACTGTAGAGAGTGCGTCTCGCCCGGCATCGGCGGTTCCGTGAAGATCGACCGGGTCGAGAACGTCCAGCGCCTGGTCGATGGCCCGCAACACCTCGGCCAAGCGTGGTGACGCTGCTGGCAGTTCCTGCGCCAGCGAGCCCAGCGCGCGAAAGTCCTGCAACAGCTCCCACACGGCTAGGTCCAGCACGGCGATTCGCACGTCGCGCAGAACGTAGAGCGGACCCGGCTGCGCAGTGGCCTTGTCGCCGTTGGGGGTCTCACGAAATGTGAACCCCTGTGCCACGTCCGGGTTGCTCGCCGCTTCGAGGTAGAACTCGAACGGTTCGCCTGCCTGGACGGATACGGCAACCGAGCGATTGAGCGGTTCGAGGGCGCTCACGACCGAACCGTCCGGGTCGAAGACCAGAGCCTCGGACTGGAATCCGGGAATGCCGGGCGTGAAACCGAGGTCGACAACAAGCTCAAGGCGGTCTTCCGCCCCGATCAGCCACTCGGCGGGCACCGTCCCGTTCACCCGGAACCAGGTGGTCCCCCATGCGTGACCCCACGGCGTGCCAACCGCGAACTGCCGGAACTGCTGTCTGGCTGCTTCGGTGAACGGCACCGGCTCATCCGGCGCTTTCCAGCTGTGCACCTCGACCGGCGCAGTTGCGCGGTATTGCGCCGGCTCGAGGCGCTCGATCAGGAACCGCTGGAGGCGCGGCAGGATGTGTTTCGACATATCGTGCATAGTGTTTTCTCTCCCCGGTCGATTGCCCTACTTCTCGGAGCCGGCGACCATGCCCTTGATGAAGTACCGCTGCAACACGAGGTAGGCGATCAGCACCGGCAGCACCGAAAGCAGGGCCGCTGCGGCGGCAGCGCCCAAGTTGCTGCCCTGGCTGGCGAAGAAGGTGCCGATGGTCGGTGCGATCGTTCGAACGGCCGGGTCGCGCAACACGAAGACGCTCAGCGCATACTCGTTCCACACGGTCACGCTGGTGAGGATGATCACGGTTGCGGTCACCGGCTTCAGCATCGGGAAGACCACCCGGAAGAGCAATTGCAGCAGGTTGGCCCCGTCAACGGTCGCGGCCTCCTCGATTGAGATCGGAAGGCTGCGCATGAAGGCCGTGTAAAGGAACACCGCGAGCGGCAGCTGGGAGGTGACCATGATGACGATTGCGCCCCAGTAGGTGTTGGTCCCACCGATCTGGTTGAGCAGCGTGTACAGCGGAACCAGAATGCTCAGCGGCGGCACCATGATGAGCGCGACAATCCCACCCAGCACGATCTTGTTGCCGAGGGTCGGCCGCCGGGCCAGCGGGTATGCGGCGAGAGCACCGAGAATGCAGATGAGCGCAGTGCTGACCACAGTGATGATCGCGCTGTTTCCGATGGCGCGCAGGATGCCGCCATCCTCGATCGCCACCGTGAAGTTCTCCCAGAAGATGCCCTCGACCGGCGGCAACCATTGCGAACTGAGGTTGCTGCGCGGCTTGAGTGCCGTCGTCAGCGCGATGTAAAACGGCAGCAACTGGATGGTGATCGCGACCAGCAAACCGACCGCGATGCCGGCACGGATGAGGATACGCTTCACTGCGCCTCCAGCCGCTTGCGGTTCAACAGGAAGTTGAAGATCAGCGTGAATAGCGCGATGACCAGGAACAGCACTATGCCCATGGCAGAGGCATAGCCTGCCGCCTGATTGTCGAAGTACACCGCGCTGATCAGGGTCGAGACGGATTCCGTCGAGTACCCGGGACCACCGCCGGTGAGCACCTGAATCACATCGAACAGCTTCAGTCCGCCGATCAGGTTCAAAACGATGCTGGTGGCGAATGCCGGTTGCAGCAAAGGCAGGGTGATGCTCTTGAATTGCTGCCAGGCGTTGGCGCCGTCGATGCGGGCTGCCTCGAAATATTCGGTGGGGATCGATTGCAGACCCGCCAGGTAGATCACCATGGAGATCCCGACGAACTGGGCGGAGTTGACCAATACGATGATCGCTATGGCCGCCCCGGAGTCGCTGAGCCAGGCGACGCGCTCACCGCCGAACGCGATCACGAGGTCGTTGAGTCCGCCGTAGTTGTAGGAGAAGAACAGGTAGTACATCGTTCCCATGACCACTGGGGAGACAAGCACAGGCAGGTAGATGATTGCGCGTGCCAGATTTCGCCCACGCACGGCACGGTCGAGGGCGAGTGCCAGGGCGAGGCCGATCACCTGCTGAATCAGCGTGCTGCCGAAGCCGTAGATGAAGGTATTCACCAGGGAGGTGTGGAACACCTCATCGGTGAAGAGCCGCTCATAGTTCGCCGCTCCGACGAAACTGCGCGACGCGCTGTACCCGTTCCAGTTGGAGAGCGAAAGGATGACGCCGTTGATGAGCGGATACAGCGTGAATGCGCCGAAGAGGATGAGTGCGGGCAGGTAGAAGAAGTTGACTCGACGGGACGCGAGCGGAGTGCCGGGCTTGGACTTCCGGCGCTTCGCCTGGGTCGCGGTGCTCGTCATCGTCACATCCTTGTTGTCACTCTCCCGGGGCTGCGTCAGCAATCTGGATCGGGTGCGGATTTGCTAGCCATCCGCACCCGATCCCGATCTATTTGGCGCTGAGCGTCGCGTACTGGTTCTCCACCTGCTTCACCGCAGTTGGAACGTCCGACTGCCCGGTGATGATCGCATCCGTTGTCGTCACCATGGTGTCCCACATTCCGCCCGGAAGGTAGACACGGTCGAAGTACGGTTCGAGGCGGAAGTCGCCTCCCTCGACGAACTGCTCATAGCTGGCGGTGAGCGGCCCGAGGTCGGCCGTGGCGTTGGTCAGGCCTGGGATGCCGCCGATTGCGGTCGCCAGGGTTGATGCGTTGTCGGGCTCGGCGAGGAATGCCAGGTAGTCAAGGGCGACATCCTTGTGGTCGGAAGTGCGCGACACACCGTAAGCGTGGCCTTCACCGCCGATGAGGTAAGGCTCGGTGACGAATCCCGGAACGGGGAAGTAGCCCAGCTGCGCATCCGGGTTGAACCCGAGGGCACTTGCGACGAGGTAGTTCTGCACGAAAACGAAGCCGGTGGTGCCGTCAGCGAGGGAGCGTGCGATGTCGTCCTGGCTCGCTGAGGAGTAGTCGGCATTGAAGTAGCCGCTGTCCGACCAGCTCTTGACCTTCTCAAGGAAGGTGCTGTAGCCATCTGCCTGGAACTCACCGTCGGCGAGGCTCGACAGCTCATCTTCCGTGTAGGCACCCGAGGCGAGGAAGTCTGCCACATTGCCTGCGAACCAGCTGTCCTTTCCGGAGGCAGTGATCGGTGTGACCCCTGCCGCCTTCAGCGTCGCAGCCGCCTCATCGAAGGCCTCCCACGTCGTCAGCGTGGCAGGATCGATTCCTGCTTCATCCAGCACCGTCTTGTTGTAGACGATGCCCGCCACATCCGTCACCGCGGGAAACGCGAAGAACTGTCCGTCAGCGTTGCTCATGGCCGGTTCGAGCGCTTCATTGAAGTGCTCTGCCCAGGGCTGTGTGTCGAGGGGTTCGAGGAATTCGCTGTAGCGCAGCAGTGACCAGCCGTGGGTCGCCCAGATATCGGGAATGTCGTTGCTCGACAGTCGCACGGTCATGTCGGCTTCGTAGGTGTTCGTCATCGGAACCAGATCGATCGTGACACCGGGGTTGGCGTCCTGGAACGCTTCGGTGATCGTGGTCAGCTCGGTGAGGATTGGGTCGCTGGTGCCGAGTCCGGTCTGGAACTCGAGAGTGACGTCGCCATCACCACCTTCACCTGCGCTACACCCGGTAAGGGCGAGGGCGGATGCCACGACGAGCGCCGCAGCTCTTGCATAGGACTTCTTTGTCATGTCGTACTCCTGGTGTCGAGAGTGCTCCGGTGTGGAAGGGCTGTCCGGACGTGCTTAATCTACCCGCGTAGACTACTCGATGCAACAATCGTTAACTACTATCAGTTCCCGTGAGTTGACGCGCGTAGAATGGGCGTTGGCACTCACGTGCTGCGCCGACTTGAACGAGAAAGGGCACGACGATGAAGTTTTCGCTCGGATTCGTGGGCGCCGGTCAATTCGCCGGGCAGTTCGCGACATTGTTCCAGCATCATCCGGGCATTTCGAACGTCTACGCAACCGACCTGCTGCCTGAGCGCGCAGACAGCATGGTGACCGAGCTGGGCCTCGCCGGCACCTTCGACAGCTTCGACCAGATGATCGCCTCCCCCGACATCGATGCCGTGGCGATATTCACCCAGCGCTGGACTCACGGGCGCCTCGTCGTCAAAGCCCTTCGTGCGGGAAAGCACGTGTACTCGGCGGTCCCGATGGCGATCTCGGAAACAGAGATCCGCGACATCATCACCGCGGTGCGTGAAACCGGACTGGTCTACATGATGGGTGAGACCAGTTTCTACAATCCTGCAACCGTCTACGCCAGGCAGCGAATCGCCGATGGCGGCTTCGGACGTCTCTTCTACGCCGAAGGTGACTACGTGCATGACATGGACCTCGGATTCTATGAGGCCTACCGCTATAGCGGGGGCGACGGCTGGCGCGCGACCGCAAGTTACCCACCCATGCTTTACCCGACCCACTCCATCGGCGGCGTGCTCGGAGCCTGGGATACTCATGCGACGGCTGTCAGCTGCGTCGGAGTGGTCGATCGCCGAGGCGATGGAGTCTTCGACCGCGAGATCAGCCAATTCGGAAACGATTTCTCCAACGCGACCGCGTTGTTCGAACTTGCCGCTGGCGGCTCGATGCGCATTAACGAGTTTCGCCGGGTCGGATATCCGTCCCACCTGAGGGAGTCGCGGTTCCGCTTTTTCGGCACCGAGGGAAGCTTCGAACAACTGGCTACCGTGACCTTCTGGCAAACGAAAGACGGCGTCGAAGACATCTCCCCGCTGGTGGAGTCGACAGCTTCACTGCCCCTGGACGACCCTTCCCTGGTCCATGTCGACCCAGCACTGCGCGAGGGCTTCGTTTCGGGATACGCCCCGGTGCACGACTCCACCCGCATTCCCTCTGCCGTTCGCAGTCTTCCCAACGGGCACGAGGGCAGCCATCATTTTCTCGCGGACGACTTCGTGACGGCTGTCGTATCGAATTCGCTTCCACCTGTGAACGCCTGGGTTGCCGCACGTTTCACCCTGCCCGGCATCGTGGCCCACGAGTCTGCCATGCGTGGGGGCGAACGGCTCGCCATCCCCGACCTGGGCAACCCTCCGTCACCGCACAACGTGCGGTAGCGTGAGTCAATTCAGACGCACAAAGGCGAGAGCACCGGACGAACGATGGCTGGCATAGAAGTGAGCAACCCGGAAATTCCGCCGCAGTCGCGCTCGCACGAGTCACGACGCATCACGCGCACCGATGTTGCCCGGTACGCCGGTGTCAGTAGTGCCGTGGTGAGCTATGTGCTCAATGGCGGGCCTAAGCCGGTGGCAGCAGCCACCCGTCTTCGAGTTCTCGACGCCATCACAGTGCTGGGATACCGCCCGAATGCCGCCGCGCGCGCGCTCAGCCGCGGTGTCGCGGACATGATCGGCATGATCGTGCCCGACAGCCGAAACCCGTACTTCGCCGAACTGGTGCATTCGGTCGACGGTGCAGCGCAGCAGCACGGATGCACATTGCTGGTGATCAATTCCGACAGCAGGCGGTCTACGACGTCAGACCACATTGCAGGGCTCGCCTCGCACCAATTGGACGGCTTAGTCGTCGCCGATACTCTCTCGCCTGCTGAGCGCCGAGTCATCGACTCTCTTGGTGTTCCTGTTGTTCTGGTCAACCAGTTCAGCGCCGACACCACCGTCGCCGCCTTCGGCGTCGACTATTCCGAGGGCGCCCGTGCCGGCGTCGAACACCTCATCGAGCACGGGCATCAGCGGATCGCTTTCATTGGCGGCGATCCGGCGATAGACCAGCGCGAGCGGGGTTGGATGGACGCCCTCACTGCCGCTGGGCTGCCACTCGGGCCCCGCTACCGCGTGGGGTTCAGCCTGGCATCCGGGTATCGCGCGGGCCGCGAGCTCGCAGACGAGGCCGAACGGCCGACCGCAGTCTTCGTTGCATCCGACCAACTTGCGTTCGCGGCTGTGTCCGCACTGCAGGAACGCGGCCTGCGCATCCCTGAGGATGTTGCAGTCGTGTCGTTCGACGGATCAGCCGAGTCGACCTATGTCTGGCCACCCCTCACCACCGTCGCGCAGCCGATCGAACGGATGGCGAAGGCCGCGATATCGAGGCTGCTTTCAGGCGAGACCGACGCCGTTTTCGAAACGTATCCGACGCACCTCATTGTGCGCCGCTCGTGTGGTTGCGAATTCGCGAACGCGCAATAGCCGAAACTACCCGGCGCCCATCCCGACATCGCGTGCCCGGGCCACAGCCTCCGCACGGCCGGTGACGTGAAGCTTGGAGAAGACGTTCGACACGTGGTTGCGCACGGTCTTGTCGCTGACGAAGAGGCGACGGGCCACCTCCGCGTTGGTGAGCCCACGTGCGACGAGGTCGAGCACCTCATGCTCGCGCGCGGTGAGTGCCGCGAACGGCCCGGAGTCCCGGCCTCCCCTGCCGGCGAAGAAAGACAGCACCCGCTCGGCGATCGCAGACGAGAACACGACCTCCCCGCGCGCGGCGGCATTCACCGAGCGCTCGATCTCTGACCGGTCTGCCCCCTTCAGCAGGTAGCCACGGGCCCCGGCTCGCAGGGCGGCGAAGATGGAGTCATCCGCCTCGAGCATCGTGAGGACCAGCACCGCCACGTCCGGCGACGCCTGGGTGATCTGCCTCGTCGCCTCCACCCCGCTCAGAACCGGCAGGTTCAAGTCCATGATGACGACGTCGGGACGAAGCTCACCGGCAAGGCGCACCGCCTCTGCGCCGTCGGCCGCTTCGCCCACCAGCTGGGTGTCCTCCATGGTGCCGATCACCGCCACCAGGCCCTCGCGATAGAGCGGATGATCGTCGACGACCAGTACGCGCACGGTCACGACAGGACCACCTCTGGACCGCCTACCAGCGCGGGCGCGGATGCCGTTCCGGGCACCGCAACGGGGATGCGCGCCACGACGCTGGTGCCTCGCCCGGTTGTCGAGAAACGCAGCTCTCCGCCGAGTTCTTCGGCGCGCAGCCTCATGGACGTGAGTCCCAACCCCTGCACCGGGTCAGTGGGCAGCCCGCATCCGTCGTCCGCGACCTCGATCACGAGGCTGTCGTCAGTCACCTTGAGGCTCACCGCGACGACGGATGCTTCGGCATGGCGTACGGCGTTGGTCACCGCTTCAGCGACGATCCGGTACGCGGCGACGTCGAGGGCGGCTGACAGCTCGGGGAGGTCGTTGACATCCGCCAGAACCGAGACCTCCGCGGTCGTCATGCGGAAGGTGAGTTCCCGAACGGATGCTGCGAGCCCGAGTTCATCGAGGGTCGGCGGGCGCAGTTCATGCACCAGCGCGCGCACAGTGTCGACCGTCGCGTTCAGTCGCGGCACGAGACGGGCGACCAGGGCAGCCGAGGCACCCGGATCATCCGGAGCCAGCGTCAATGCGGCCTCGGCCTGCAGTGCAAGCGCAGCGAGCGCCGGCCCGATGTCGTCGTGAAGGTCCCGGCGAAGCCTCCGACGCTCTTCCTCGCGCGCCACGACCACCGCCTCACGGGCCCGCTGCACCTGGTGCGCCAGCAATACCGTGTGCGCCGCCACCGCCGCCTGGGTCGCGAGCCGGGCGAGCACGCTCCGGTCGGCAGCGTCCAGTCCTCCTGCACGTTGCACCACCAGTTCCCCGCTGTGCACGCCCCCGTAGGTGAGCGATACGCGCGTGACGCTGTCCGGGGCATCCGCCTCGATCAGGCTGCCGAACACCGCGATGGTGCCATCGATCAGGGTGAGTTCGGCGCCGGATGCGCGCAGCGACCTCGTCACCTGCTCCACGACAGCGGGCAGCACGCGGGTCGACAACTCCTCCGGGTCGGATGCAGCGGCCAGCCGGTCACCGAGACGGGCCAGCGCAACATGCGGCTCCTCGACATCGCCGTGCACACGCAGGTTCGCCCATCGCTGCAGGCGGGCGTGCAACGGCAGGGCGACGAGGGCGGCCAGCGCGGTCGCAATCACCGGTGCGCCGGTCCAATCGCCCAGGATGCTGCCCAACAGCCATACGGCGGCCAGGTAGACGCCGATCACCGCCACCGACAGGGCTGCGTAGGTGATCGAGCGGGAGATGACGACATCGATCTCCCACAATCCGTGTCGCAGAACAGCGATCCCCAGGGCGATCGGCACCGGCAGCATGGCCACGCCGGCGATTACCTCGGTAGGTCCGGCGGGAAAGACGCGAGCGAGTGCCGCGAGCACCAGCGTCGCCGCCACCCCGAGCAGAATCCATTTGAGTTGCTGGCGCGCGAGGCCCGTGGAGCGACGCCAGCGCACGGCGAGTGACGCGATGGCCAGCGCAGTGGAGACGACGAGCAGAATCCCGACGACAGCGACGGTGGCCGGATGCGTCGCGAGCGGATGCCCGATCGGGTTGACCAGGTCGCGCAATTGCAGCGGGAAGTCCTGCTGGTCGTACGGCGTGATCGCCCACACTGCGGATGCCAGAATCAGCGTCCCGAACGAGAGCCACAATGCCGCACTCCAGCGCGACGATGCAACCTCGCCGCGAGGCAGCACCTGTGGCAGCACCGAGAGGATGGCGACGTAGGAGACCACCCACAGCCAGGACCCGATCCACAGCCCGAGACCGGCCAGAGGAACGTCGCCGAGCCAGGCCCACTCCATGGCCAGGAGCGCAACACCGGCGGACAGCCCAATGAGTGCCGTCAGGCGGCGAACCCACACCGCGTCGCTGCGACGCACCATCACCGACACGGCACCGTAGGCGACCGCTGTCGCCAGTCCCATGAACCAGAATGACGGCGTGTGCACGCGGTCGGATGCCGCGTTGACGGCGTGAAGAAGCGCACCGAGCATGCCGGTGACGACGGCGACGATGCCTCCTACTGCTCCCATTCGCTCATTATGGCGGCCATCGCCTCCATCGGCACGGGACAGGAAGTCCCAATCGAAGTCAGGCCCAGCTCCCCTGCCTGACGGGACTCGTCCGGCGGCACGGTTGTGCCATGACAACCCACACCACACCAGACCACCTGCCCACCACCGCACCGACGACCCCGCGGCGCCCACCGGCGACGGTGATCATCGCCACCATTCTCACCATCCTCCTTGCCTCGGTCGGCACCTACGGTGCGATCTATTTCTCCGGACTCGACGGTTATGGTCCAGTGGATGCGACGTTCCTCTCGATGTACGGCTATCTCTCGCTCATCGGCATCGTGTCGGTGATCGCCCAGTTGCGCGGCAGAGCCATCGGTCAGGCCGGCACCATCGCCTGGGCCGGTTTCATGGCATTGTTCACCCTCGTCAAGCTGGTCACCATCCAGGAGACCGAGGCGATCAGCTTCGGCGTGATCGCGCTCATCGTCATCGCGCTCGAACTGGCCGGCCCGACGCGCCGGTTCATCCGTTCGCGGAGGTCGGCGTAAGCACGACGCTCACACCCGAACCGGTGGAGGTCGCGATGCCGTGCAGCGGCGTCGTGACCTCCTCGATCATGACGGCGTCATATCCCGCCAGGGCGAGGTCGAGGCCCAACTGCTCGACCTCAAGGTGCGCTCCCGTTGCCGGGGCCACCACGATGACCGTGCTCGGTGATCCGGTCGTCTCGCCCGGCACCGTGAAGCAGCCCTGCCCGGCCGGTATCCGCTGGGTATCGGCGGTGAACTCGCCACGCCTGACCATCACGTTGAAGTCGGTGACAGCGGATGTTCGGAGCGCGCCATGGGTCTCGGCCGCACCGTCGAAGGTGAACGGTTCGGCGCCGAGGCACACCCGGGATCCGGCAACGTCCAACTCCATCTCGTCGCCGTCCATCACCAGGATGGTCCGGGTGACACCGGGAAACACCGAGAACGGGCCATCCGCCTCCACCCGCGCCATGCTGAGGCGCCACAACCACCCATCCGGGCCGGTCAACGCGGCGATCTGGCGGGTTGACCCGCCGCCGTTGCGCCACGGCTCGTCCGTGCGCTCGGCTGCGGGCAGCAGCGTGACGCGTGGCCCACCGGTCGAGTTGACTGTCATTACGGTGCGTCCACGGTCACCGCGCTGATCGACTCCCGCAGATCTGTGCTGACGTTGGGGTAGGCGAGGTGAACGCCACCCTCGACGACGATCCGGCCATCCACCACCACCTGGGTGACATCGGTCGACGCGGCAGCGAAGACCGCGGTCTCCAGGATGCTGTCGGCACCGAACCCTGCCGTTCGCACCGAATCGAGCGTCACGGTCACAAAGTCGGCGAGGGACCCGACCGAGAGGGTTCCCAGGTCGTCCCAACCGAGCGACACTGCACCGTTCGTCGTCGCAGTTTCCAGCAGTTGCGCTGCCGAGAAGTGCCCCCGGCGGTTGGTCGCCAGGCGCTGGCCCAACTCCAGCCAGCGCGCTTCGCCGAGGATGTCGATGACGGCCTGGCTGTCAGTGCCCACGGTGATGCGCACCGACCTGTCCGCCAGGTCGATGGCCGGTCCGATGCCGTCAGCCAGGTCGGCCTCCGTAGTCATGCAGAAGCAGGCGAAGGCAGTCCGGCTGGCGAGCGCGTCGATGTCGTTCTGGGTCAGGTGGGTGGCGTGCACCGCGGTGGCCAGGTGATCGAGCACGCCGAATTCTGCCAGGTGCTCGGTCGGTGTCTTCCCGTAAACCCGGAGGCAATCGTCGACTTCGGCCGGCTGTTCGGAGACGTGGGCGTGGATGGGGGCGTTGTTGCGGTGCGCCCACTCGGCCACCGTGGCCAGTTGGTCGGCTGGGACCGCCCGCACCGAATGCACGGCTGCACCGACCTTGATCGTCGCACCGGTCAGGCGCTCCCGGGTGCGGGTGGCGCGCACGGCCCACCGTTCGGCCGTCTGGTCGCTGAATCGTTGCTGGGCGGGCGATGGTGCAGTGTGCGGCTCAGCTCCCGATCCAAAGCCACCGGCCAGATAGCAGGTGTCGAGGAAGGTCAGGCGGATGCCGGCATCCGCTGCCGCCGCCGCGATCGCCTCGGCCATGGCCGTCGGTTCCTCATACGGAACGCCGTCGGTGTCGTGGTGGAGGTAATGGAACTCCCCGACGGTAGTGATGCCTGCCAGCAGCATCTCGGTGAAGGTGGCGCGTGCCAGTCGGTAGTAGCTGTCCGGTTGCAGTCGTGCTGCGACGGCGTACATCCGCTCCCGCCAGGTCCAGAAGCTTCCGGATTCCGCCTGAGTCGCGCCGCGAAGCGCCCGGTGGAAGGCGTGCGAGTGCGAGTTGACCAACCCCGGGAGGGTCAGCCCAGGCAGCCTGCTTGCCCCGCTGGGAGGCTCGGCAACGCCGGTCTGCACGCCCACGATCCGGTTTCGGTCCGTCTCCAGCAGCACACCGGCTTCAGCGCGATCTCCCCCCAGCCAGGCGTATTGCGCCCACCACTGTGTCATCGGGAGACCACCTCCAGCGGGCCGGTGAGCAGATCCTGCAGCACCGCCGTGAGGGCGGTGACACCCTCAACGCAGTCGCTCGCTTCGGCGTGCTCGTGCGGACTGTGGCTCACACCGGTGGGGTTGCGCACGAACAGCATCGCTGTGGGAACCTTTGACGACAGGATGCCGGCGTCGTGCCCGGCGGCGGTCGGCAGCACGGGAACGCTGGTGCCGTCCGCGCCAAGCGACAGCAGCAGGCGATCCCGGAGGGACGCGTCGAAGTCGACGACCGGTGTCCACGATTCCCGGGTGACAGCGAGCTCGACACCATGGCGGGCAGCGGCTTCGGCACCGGCCGCCTCAAGGGCGCGGATGACCTGGGTCACCGTGTCTTCTTCGGCACCACGGGCATCCAGCCAGGAATCGACCTGGGCCGGGATGGCGTTGGTGCCGTTCGGGTCGACTCGCACCCTCCCGAAGGTGGCCACTGCACCGTTGTCTTCGGCGATCCGGCGGGCGGCTGCGATCACCTCGGCGAACGGCAGCATCGGGTCGCGCCGGTCCACCAGCCTGGTGGTGCCGGCATGGTTGCCCTCACCGGCGAAGCAGAAATGCCAGCGGCCGTGCGGCCAGATCGAGCTGGCGATCCCCACCGCGTCGTTGCTCAGCACCAGGTGCCTGCCCTGTTCGACGTGCAGCTCGACGAATACCCCGATGCGCTCCAGGGCGACCGGGTCGGCTCCCACGAACCGGGCGTCCAGGCCGGCGCCGGTCATGGCTTCGGCCAGTGTGGTGCCGGTATCGTCCTTCAGCGCCCGTGCCGTGTCGGCATCCGTCGTTCCGGTCATGAGCCGTGATCCCAGGCAGGCGAGCCCGAATCTGGCTCCCTCCTCTTCGAAGAAGTTCACAATGGCCAGCGACCGTTCCGGCACGAGCCCGCGTGCCTGCAGCGCGTCGACGGCGAGGAACGCGCTGACGATGCCGAGCGGCCCGTCGAAGGTGCCTCCGCCCGGAACACTGTCGAGGTGGCTGCCGGTGACCACCGAACCGGCCTGCGGCTCGCCCCACCACGCCCATTGGTTGCCGTTACGATCGATTTCGACGGTGAGCCCCCGCTTGACGCTCTCGGCGGTGAACCATTCCCGAAGCCCCAGGTCGACACCGGTCCAGGCGAATCGGTTGTAGCCGCCGGTTCGCGCATCGCGACCGAGCGGCTCAATGACAGACCAGGTGTGGTCGAAGGCGCGGCGGATGCTCTCGGCATCACTGAGGTCGGTGCTCACGGGGACAAACCCTCCTGTTGAACGCGATTGTGAATCAAACCATACAGGTTTCAAATCTGTGAGTCATACTATTCAGTATGGGGATAGTGAGCAACCGGGACACGAGCCGGGCGCCTGGCGGACAGCAGCCGACGGACCGGGCGCAGAACTGGCTGATCGACCTTGTGCACCAGCACCGGATCTCGCCGACACAGCGCCGCGTCGTTCAATACATGCTGACGTCACTTCCCGAGGTCGCGTTCGCATCCACCATCGAAGTCGCCGAGGCGGCCGGCGTCAGCCAGCCGACCGTCACCCGGCTGGGCACCGCTCTCGGCTACGCCGGCTACCCCGAGTTCCGAAGCGCCCTGAGGGAGGCTCTCCTGTCGACGACGGTCGACGGAGACCGGCTGGGGCGCGGCAACGTGCAGGCGACAGCACTCGCATCGGAGCACGCGAATCTCTCTGCCCTGGAACGCACGCTGGGAAGCGAGCGGATGGCCGAGGCCGTCGAACTGCTGAGCGGCACCCGGCCGCTGGGGATCATCGGCCTGCGCGCCTCCGCCGCTCTCGCCGACTACCTGGGCTACTTCGCCAGGAGGGTGCTGCCGGACGTGCACGTGCTGACCGATGCCGCGTCGATGGACGACTCCATCATGCAGTTGCACCGCAATGGCGCGACCGCGGTGCTGGCGTTCGCGATGCCTCGGTACCCGGCAGCAACCGTCGACGCACTGGCCTACGCCCGTCGGCTGGGCATGTCGACGATCGCCATCGTGGACACCCCGGTGGTGCCGTTCGCGGTTGATGTCGATGTGCTCCTGGTGGCACCGGTCGGCACCGATCTCGTCTTCGACTCCCACGCCGCAGCCGTGATGTTGTCGATCGCACTGCTCGACGCGCTGGGGAGCCGCAACCCTCGCCGCACCCAGGAGCTCCTTGAAGCCCACGAAGAGCTGGTCGATCGCTGGGTGCATCCGGCGCGCTGATGCGGGCGCGGTGCCAAAGCCCGCCCGCCTGGGTTTTTGGTCAGGACGGCCGAATGGTGAGGATCTGCTCCGCCCGACCGAACGGCCCGGCCTCGTCGTGCAGCACGGTGGAGGTCAGCCCGATGCCGTCCGGGCCGAAGCTGACCGAGTTCGCGAGGCCGAGCCACTCCCCGGCCGGCTCCCGGTACAGGTGCACCTGAAGGTCGACGTTCGGGAACAAGTAGCTGCCTGGCCCCGGCTTCACTCGGGTGGCGATTCCGTTGCTGGTGTCGATGAGACCGACCAGGCGGGAGACATCGGAGAATGCTGCTCCGTCGATGAGCGGATGCCTGGTTCGCACCCATGCGCGCCCGTGCCCTGCCGCGTGGCCCGGTGCCGGGTGCACGTCGATCGACACGATGTACCCACCGGGCCACTCCGAGAGGTCGAGGGGCGGCACCGACTCGTCGGGAGCCGGCATCCGCTCGTCCTCGATCACCGCAACGGAACTGGTGTCCGACCGCTGCAGCCTCCACGCTGTCGCCCGCACCGCGGTGCGCCCGGCGGAGACCAGTTCGGCCTGGATCAGCTCGATCGTGCGACCGGGGCGCAGCATGGTGGTGCGCACCTCGAACTCGCCATCCGGGATCAGCCCGAGGATGTCGTAGCTGATGCGCGCCATCCGAAGCTCGGGCCTGGGCTGGAACTGTTCGAGGCAGTGAGCGAGGATTCCGGAGACCGGGGCCATGTGCTGTTCGTGCGCATTCCAGGCGCCCTGCGCGTGAATCGTCGACTCGAACCGGCGATCACCGCGTGCGAAGTAGTAGGGCTCAGTCACCCCCACAGCCTACTGAGCCGGAGTCTGCCGGCCAGACGCGACTACCAGCACCTGAGGTTCCGGCTGATCCGTCCAGGTCCCGCTGAGGACGCCGGTCGCCGCGTCGCGCGATTCGCCGCCGCGTTCGTAGTCGCCGTCGAGCACCCGCCGCACGGCGAGAGTCAGCCCGCCCGACTCGACCACGCTCATTCCGCCATCGGAGCCGACCGAAAGCTCATCGACTGTCGGAAGGGCGGGCAACGACACGCCTTCCATCCCACTGCCGGACACCTTGGCCGTCGGGTCGCGGTGCATCTGCTGCCCGTTGATGTCGACATACAGTTCGGCCTGGCCGCCGCCGGTGATGATGACGGATGCCGCAGTAAGGAAGTAGACCGGGTCGCCGACGCCGTCGTACACCCAGCGCGTGCCGAGCACCGAGTGCTCGAGTGTGCCGATCAGCCATTCGTCGGCGTCGACCAGCGGCACCCCGCGGTAGGTAAGGGGCAGCTGCATGACCGGTCCGTCGCCGGCCTTCACCAGCAGAGTCTCGACGCCGACCTCCCCTGCCGGGTCGTCGAAGCGGTAGCTGGCCACGCTGGCCAGGCCCCCGCTGGCGTGACCGGCGAACCACGGCTGGGACGGCGCCCATCCGCCCACGAGCTCGAGCTTTGTCGGCCTGAGTTCGGCCTGATAGAGGAGTGCCATGCCTTCATGTTAACCATGGGCGTGACGCAGCAGGCCATCCGCCTCGCGCCCGGCGGTGGCATCCCGGCCGTGGCAGAGGGGATCATTGGTGCATGGATGCCACGGATGCCCTGAACGAGATCGCCTTCTGGCTGGAACGTGAGCTCGCTCCGACCTTCAAGGTGAAGGCGTTTCGCAAGGCGGCGGTGACCATCGCCGAGTTGGGCCCCGACGAGCTCGCCGCCCGCGCACGGGATGGGCGCCTGGGGTCGATGAAGGGCATCGGCAACCGCAGTCACGAGGTGATCCAGCAGGCGTTGGCCGGTCAGGTGCCCGACTACCTCGCCAGGCTGCGGGAGACCGGAGCAGCGCCGCTCGCCGTCGGCGGCGAAAGCCTCCAGCTCCGCGGGGACCTGCACAGCCACACCGACTGGTCGGATGGCGGCTCCCCGATCGAGCTCATGGTGGAAGCGGCCAGGCTGTTGGGCCGGGAGTACTTCGCCATCACCGACCACTCCCCCAACCTCACCATCGCGAACGGCCTGACCGCGGAACGGCTCACCCAGCAGTTGGCGGTGATCGACCAGCTGGGCGACGCCAGCGGCATCCGCGTGTTGAAGGGCATCGAGGTGGACATCCTCGAAAGCGGCGAACTCGACCAGACACCGGAGATGCTCGCGCAACTCGACGTGGTGGTCGCCAGTGTCCACTCGAAGCTGCGGGCGGACGAGGCGACGATGACCAGGCGGATGCTCGGAGCGATCACCAACCCGCGCACCAACGTGCTCGGCCACTGCACCGGTCGCATGGTGCAAGGCTCCCGCGGTACCCGCCCGCCATCCGACTTCGACGCCTACGCGGTGTTCGCCGCCTGCGCAGAGAACAAGGTTGCCGTGGAGATCAACTCGCGCCCGGAGCGTCAGGACCCGCCGGACGAGTTGATCCAGCTCGCGCTGGAGGCCGGGTGCCTGTTCAGCATCGACAGTGACGCTCACGCCCCAGGTCAGCTCGACTTCCTGCAGTATGGAGCGGCGAGAGCCGTCGCCAATGGTGTGCCGCCCGAGCGGATCATCACGACCTGGCCGGTCGAGCAATTGCTCGACTGGACGGCGACCTAGGCTTTAGCCATGTGCCCGTCCCGTCGGCGCGTTATTCGTCCGGGATGCGATACCGCAGGCGCAGCAGGCACTGTAAAGCTAGTCGCGCGGCTCGGTTGGGACGCCGCTCCCAGAATTGGGACCTAGCGTCGGGACCATGGATATCACCGATTACAAGATCATCGTCACCGGCTCGGCGAGCGGAATGGGCGCGGCCACGGTGCGCACCTATGTCGCCGCTGGAGCCCACGTCGTCGGCATGGACGTCGACGAGGAGAACGGCGTTACCGTCGCGGCGGATGCCAACAATCAGGGCCCGGGGACGGCCAGCTTCATGAAGGTCGACGTTTCCGACGAGGCGGATGTCACCCAGGCGTTCGATGCGGCGGTCGAGAAGCTCGGCGGCCTCGACGTTCTGGCACATCCGGCTGCCATCCAGCGCGCTGGAGCGCCGTCTGAAGTCACCGTCGAAGACTGGGATCTCATGTTCGCCATTAACGTTCGCGGAACCATGCTGGCCAACAATGCGGCCTACCGCCATATGAAGGCGAACGATCGCGGCTCCATCATCAACTTCGGGTCCGTCTCCGGGCTGCGCCCGGAGCCAGTCGCTCCCGCCTACTCGGCGTCCAAGGGAGCCGTGCATTCGTGGACGCGCACGGCCGCCGCGGAATTCGGCGAGAACGGTGTGCGTGTCAACGCTATCCTGCCTGCCATTGCCACGCCGATGTACGAGACTGCGAAAGACCGGATGACCCGGGAGCAGCAGACCGCGCATTACTGGCAGAACGAGAACTCGATTGCCATGGGACATGCGTATGGAGATGCGGACCGCGACCTCGGACCGGTCATGGTGTTCCTCGCCTCCGAGGGCTCACGGTTCATCACCGGGCAACTGCTTCCGGTTGACGGCGGGCAGACCTCAGTGCGTTGAGCCTCGTCGACGCGGAGTTGGAAAGCACGCCACAATAGGTACGCGATGAAGACGACGGAAGAAGTCACCGAGTGGCTCAAGGAGTTGAAGGCGGAACGTCGCGACTCCGTCACCAAGCAGATGCTGTTCGGCAACACCGGTGCAACTAATGCGTTGAAGTGGGTGCTCGCCACTTCGCCAGACGATGACGCGGTGCGGATGAAGATCAACGAGCTGCAGGTCAGCCTGGGCGAGGCGATGACCGATGAACTCGCCACCGTCGCCTACGGCGCCATGATCGAGGCGCTGAAGTGGGTGCTGCGTCAGGACTGACCGCTCAGGCGGGCACTTCCGTGAGAATCGCCTCGATCTGCCTGAGAGCTTCGCGGAGGCCTTCCTCCATGCCCATTTCGACCATCTTTTCGAGCTGGTCGGTGCTCGCGAAGTTCGACACGAGGGTCATGCGCGTCTTGCCGCCCGCGGGTTCGATCGTCACCACCGCGTGAGTGGTACCCAGTTCGTCCATCGGCATTCCCTCGTTGTCGGCAAAACCGTCGTCGAACTCCAAACGCGTGGGTGAGTCGATCGCGGTGAACTGCCACCAGCCTCCGGCTTTCTCACCGTCAGGGCCGGTCATGTAGTAGTCGGACCGGCCGCCCACCTCGAATTCGTGACGGGTGAAGGTGGCTGGCCAGGTCGGCGGGCCCCACCAACGCTCCAGCTTCCTGGGGTCCTCCCAGAGCTGCCACACCCGTTCGACCGAGGCGTCGAACTCCGCCACGAACGTCATCGTCAGGGCTTCCACGTCTTTGTCTTCGCTGACTACTGGCATCTTTCCGTTCCCTTCACTCTTCATTGAGGATCTGGTTCATGCGATCGGTCCGCGCGCGCCAAATCTGCTGATAGGCATCGAGCAACTGCGTGGCCCTCTGAAGCGTCGCCGGGTCACCATGCACCAGCTGCTCGCGGCCGCGCCGGACCTTGCTGATCAGACGTGCGCGCTCGAGCACCGCCACATGCTTCTGGACGGCGGCGAAACTCATCGCATACTCACGCGCGAGAGTGGAGACCGACTGCTCTCCTGCCATCACGCGCGACACGATGTCGCGGCGGGTCGCATCCGCCAGGGCCTGGAAGATGCGATCCACTTCAGCGTCACTCAAACTTTGTACAACCATTTGGTTGCATGTTACGCAGAGCCGTTGAGCGAGCGCAAGACCCAATTCTGATCCGCGCGGGCGGCACCAGACGGCAATGGGCCGTCAGGGAGCATGCCCTGGCGGCGCATTGCTGAATGTTGCGCGTGACGCGCTCACGGCACTACGGCCGCGTAGGTCAAGTGAAGAGGCTCACACCACCGGGTCCGACGAGCAATCCGAGGATGATCAATACGACGCCCCACAGAATCTGGCGGCGGAAGAGTGCCACAATTCCGGCAATAACGAGGATTACCGCGATGATCCATAGGAGTGTTGCCATGATGTTGCTCCGTTCAGGTCGGCGCCCGCAAGCAATCGCTCGCCTAGGCGTTTCGGATCTGTTATTCAGAACGTAACCGCGCCCGTCGCATCCGACCACCCGTGGGATGTCCAGAATCTCGTGTTATGAGAGAATCTTCCGTGTCCGTTCTCGCCCACGGTGGCTCCAGTAGGCTCGGCCCATGCTCTTCGTCGCTGCGTCGTTGATGGCCGCTCTGGGAATAGCCCACTCGATTCTGGGTGAGCGCTACATCATCACCTGGTTGCTGAGGCACGACCTCCCGAAGCTTTTCGGCGGCAGCGACTTCGCGGCCGGAACCATCCGCTTCGCCTGGCACATCACGACGGTTCTCGCGCTCGGCTTTGCTGCGGTACTCGCGCTAATTGCACTTCACGCATCCGAGTCGGCGATCCTCGCTGCCGTCGGCTGGACGCTGATCGCATGCGGGTTGCTCCCGATCTACTTCACCCGCGGACGGCACCTATCGTGGATCGTCTTCTTCGCCGCCGGCGCGCTGTGCCTGCTGGCGACCCTCTGACGGTCAGCTCGGTTAGCCTTACCAACCGGATGCGACGAGAGTAGACCCGAATTGTCCGCTCGGTACACCTCGCGATGGGAGCTCACCCGTGACAGCGGCTGGAGGACGTGCCATCGATCAGGGGATCGCCGTCGTCCCGGCAAACCAGGCCTCCTGGGACGACCTGCAGGCGGTTTTCGGCACGAGAGGCACTCCGTCGACGTGCCAATGCCAATGGTTCAAGATTTCCCACGCGGATTGGCGATCGGTTCCGGTTGATGAACTCCGAACCGGCCTGCGGGACCAGACCAATTGCGGAAACCCGGCCGCCCGGACCACCAGCGGGCTGGTCGCCTACCTCGATGGGGAGCCGGTCGGATGGTGCGCGGTCGAGCCGCGCACAGCGTACCTGCGCCTGCTTCGCTCCCGCGTGCCGTGGACGGGACGGGACGAGGACAAAGAGGACGATGGCGTGTGGGCGGTGACCTGCTTCGTCACCCGCGCCGGGTATCGCAAACGCGGGGTGAGCCGGGCTCTCGCCGCGGCCACCGTCGAATTTGCGCGCGAGCGCGGTGCCCGCGCGGTGGAAGGATACCCGTTGATCAATGAGCCGGGGAAGGAATTCATCTGGGGTGAGCTCTACGTCGGCAGCCGCAGCATCTTCGCCGACGCCGGCTACAGCGAAGTCAGCCGGCCGACCGTCAGGCGGGCCGTGATGCGGATCGACTTCGACTAGCGTTTCCGGTCGGTGGTTGAGCGACTACCGTTTAGACCATGACGCCTCACGATTCGACCACCACCACCGAGGCACCCGCTGCCGACGCACCGACCATGACCTTCTCCGACCTGGGACTCAGCGATGCGGTGCTGAAAGCAGTGAAGGATGTCGGCTACGAGACCCCATCCGCCATTCAGGCCGCGACGATCCCGCCGCTCCTTGCCGGCCGCGACGTCGTCGGCCTCGCCCAGACCGGAACCGGCAAGACGGCCGCGTTCGCGCTGCCGATCCTGTCCCGGCTCGACGTGACCCAGAAGAAACCACAGGCGCTGGTGCTCTCCCCCACCCGTGAACTCGCCCTTCAGGTGTGCGAGGCGTTCGAGCAGTATGCCGCCCACCTTCGTGGTGTCCACGTGCTTCCGGTCTACGGCGGCCAGGCGTACGGCGTGCAACTGTCTGCGCTGCGGCGCGGCGTGCACGTTGTGGTCGGCACTCCTGGCCGCATCATGGACCACCTGGCCAAGGGAACGCTCGACCTCTCCGAACTGAAGTACCTGGTGCTCGATGAGGCTGACGAGATGCTGAAGATGGGGTTCGCCGAGGACGTCGAGACGATCCTTGCCGACACTCCGGAGGACAAGCAGGTCGCGCTGTTCTCGGCCACCATGCCTCCGCAGATCCGCCGTATCTCCAAGAAGTACCTGAACGATGCCGAAGAGATCACGGTCAAGAACAAGACCACGACTTCGGCGAACACCACCCAGCGCTACCTGATGGTGTCGTACCCGCAGAAGGTCGACGCACTCACCCGCATCCTCGAGGTGGAGAACTTCGAGGGCATGATCGTGTTCGTCCGCACCAAGAACGAGACGGAGGCCCTGGCCGAGAAGCTGCGGGCGCGCGGCTACTCCGCGGCGGCGATCAGCGGCGACGTCGCGCAGGTGCAACGTGAGCGTACGGTGAACCAATTGAAGTCCGGCAAGCTGGACATCCTGGTGGCAACGGATGTCGCGGCTCGCGGTCTCGACGTCGACCGCATCAGCCACGTGGTCAACTACGACATCCCCATCGATACCGAGTCGTATGTTCACCGCATCGGTCGCACCGGTCGTGCCGGGCGTAGCGGGGCTGCGATCAGCTTCGTCACCCCGCGGGAGCGTCGCCTGCTCGACGCGATCGAGCGGGCCACCCGTCAGCCGCTGACCCAGATGCAGCTGCCGTCGGTGGAAGACGTCAACGTCACCCGCCTGGCGCGGTTCGATGACGCCATCACCGAGGCCCTGAACCAGGAGAGCCGGATCTCGGCGTTCCGCGACATCGTGGGCCACTACGTCAAGCACCACGATGTGCCTGAACAGGATGTCGCCGCCGCGCTCGCCGTTGTCGCGCAGGGCGAGACACCGTTGCTGCTTTCAGCGGATGATGCCCGATACCAGCGCCAGGAGCGGGAAGACCGTGGCGCGCGCGTGCCTGCCGGTGAACGGGCGGAGCGACGCGGTCGGTCGACCAAGCCCATGTCGCCGTACCGCATCGAGGTCGGCAAGCGGCACCGGGTGGAGCCGCGCCAGATCGTTGGTGCACTCGCCAACGAGGGCGGCCTGAGCCGGGACGATTTCGGCCACATCCAGATTCGCCCCGACTTCTCCATCGTCGAACTCCCGGCCGATATGCCCGGTAACGTGCTGGCGAAGCTCAGGGACACCCGCATCAGCGGCAAGCTGATCGAGATCAAGCCCGACCGTCGTGCCGCGCCTCGCCGTGGTGACCGGGAGGGTCGGCCGGCGCGCCAGCCGCATCGCGACTAGCCTGGAGTCGCCCTCAGCAGGACGGACTCGCCGGCGCGGCGGTGGCACGGCCATCCGGCGCGGAGTGTTCCGAATCCACCCTGTTGACGGTCAGGCGAGGAAGCAGAACACTCCGGTTGCCACGCAGATGACCAACATGCCGGTGGCGTTCACGAAGAGGTTGCGGCCGAAGTCATGGGCAGCGATGTGCATGCCGATGGCGACCAGGAAGTAGGCGATCAGCGCCGCGCAGGTCAGGGCACCCAGATAGGGAATCCAGACGCCCGCGATCAGCCCCGCCGCAGCCGCGAATTTGATCGGCGGCATCATCCACCAGTACTTTCGCGGCCACTTCACGCCCTCGAAGCACTCCGCGATGAACGGAACCGGCTTGATGCACAACAGCGCGTCCACCAATTGGATGAGTGCGAGAACGATGACCGGCCAGACCGGGTCGGGCAACGCTGACATGGGTCCTCCTCACAGACTGTGAAATGCCATTCCATACTATACCGTATGGTACTAATCAGTCTCCGAGGACCTCAGGGACGAGCGGCAAGAGGATCCGATACACGTCCTGAAGCTCCTGTGCCTCCACCGGAGGAACGATGACAGTCGCCCCCACTCCGATCAGATAGGGCAACAACGCGGCCGCGCGCGCTGCATCGTCACTATCGACGTGCGGTCTCCAGACACGCTGAAGAGCTCCCAGCCGAGCGGCATCGATCCGGGCCTGCACCGCTCCGACCTCCGCGTCCCAGGTGGCCCAGGCCCTTACGGCAACTTCCAGCCTCGGCCGATAGAACCCGCTGCTCGGGCGCACCAGCTCGGTGAGGTGACTCAGTATCCCGCGAGCATCACCCGGGTCGCCAGCTTCGCTGATGGCGCTTTCCAGCGTTTCGATGGTGAGCCGCTCGAAGTGGGCGAGCAGGTCTCGCTTGAAGCCATCGGCACCCTGGAAGTGATGGTGGAAGGACCCCTTGGATAGCCCGAGCCGGGCGGCGATGCGGTCGATGCGGACGCCGGCTGCGCCATCCGCTTCCAGCACCGTAAGGCCCTCGTCCAGCCATCGGTCACGCGCGTCACTCACACGAGCGACCATACCAGTCGGTATGTTCCGGCCGCGCGAATGCGTCGCTACGCGAGGATGGGAATCGAGCTCGTCGGCGTCTTGTCGCCCACCGCCACCGAAGTTTCGGTGGAGATGATCGGGATGGACGCGGTAGCCACCTCGACGACCGACGCCTCGATCGTCGCACCCGCTGAGAGCGGTTCGTCCATGGCGATAATCGACACCGACCTCACCGTCGGTGCAAGGCGCCTGCCCCGGTGAATCAGGATGATCGTCGCGAGAGCCAACGGCATGCTGACGGCGCTTGGCGCAGCCACCCAGTACGACTCGATCAGCAAGCCGTACGCACCCCACAGGAGGTAGCCGATGAGGAGCAGCCACTGCGTCGCTTCCGAGATTCCAGCGAGTCGCAGCGGGTCGTTCCGGTTCTGCCAGGTCGTCCTCGCCTGAGGAACCCACATCATGAAGGAGAAGGCTGTCGCGGCGAATCCGAGCGCATTCAGGAGTAGTACGTCGATGTCCATACGGGTCGTTCTGTTCTTTCTGACGGTCCGCGGGAGAACCCCATTTGGACGGCATTTTGCGAGGGCATCAACGATGTCACAGAGATCATAAGCATGCCGGATGCCATCCGTCGAACGTTGATGTCACATTGCCCGAACTGGGGTGGTGAGGCGCATCCTGGGGCTGTCACCCGACCGTGATGACGATCTTCCCGCGCGCGTGCTTCTCGACCAGGTGACGGATGGCATCCGGCACCTCGCTCAACGGAAAGCTGCGTTCGATCGCCGGCGTGACGCTGCCTGATTCGATCAGGTCTCGCAGTTGGTCGAGGGCTTCCGTGCCGAGGACGGCCGGGAAGACGCCGAGTGTCTGGCTGACGAACGGCGACACCACCATGGCCTTCAGGATGCTGCCCATCGGGCCGAAAACGGCACTTCCGGTTCCGCTCGACAGCACGAGGATCCCGTCGCGGGCCAGCGACCTCCGCAGCCGCTTCAACGAGTGGTTCCCGATCAGGTCGAGGATCACGTCGTAGCGCCCCTCAGCCTCCGTGAAGTCCTCCGCGGTGTAGTCGATGACATGATCGGCACCGAGGGAACGGACCAGGTCGGCGTTCCTCGTGCTGCACACGGCAGTCACCTCGGCGCCCATAGCCTTCGCGATCTGCACGGCGTAGCTGCCCACTCCCCCGGATGCACCGTTGACGAGCACCTTGTCGCCGGCCTTCACCTTGCCGCCGTCACGAAGTGACTGCAGGGCGGTTCGCGCGGAGAGAGGCACTGTGGCCGCCTGGGCGAAGGTGAGGTTCTTCGGCTTGCGACCGACGAGTTTCTCCGGAATCGCAACGTACTCGGCGAACGAGCCAGCAACCACTTCGGCATACACCTCATCTCCGACCCGGAAACCGGTGACATCCGCCCCCACAGCGGCGACCACGCCTGCGACATCCTTGCCGCGCACCGGATCCTTCGGTTTGGCCATCCCGAACGCGAGCCGGGCGATGAGCGGACGGCCGCTCACGTACACCCAGTCGGCGTGGTTGACTGCTGCTGCCTGCACCTGCACGAGCACGTCGTCGGCAGAGATCTCCGGCCTCGGGACTTCTTCGTAACCCAGCACGTCGGCCGAGCCGTACGCATGCTGCACGACTGCCATCATGGTGGCGGTCGTCGGCCTCCTGCTGGCGATGCTGGTGGAGCCTGATGCTTCGTTCACTGACGTTGCCCTTCCTGGCGAGTGCGATGGGTTAGATAACCGTACGATGTAAGGTCACGAGAGCAATGTACCATACGACGTAAGGCAACACCAGAGAATTGGAGTCACGTGGCACCGTCAAAGTCCACTCAGGCGAAAAACCCCCAGTCGAAAACCACGCAGGCAAAGACCACCACATCGAGGAAACCGGTTACCCGGGGTCGCGCGGTGCAGCGGGCCATTGCCATCGCGGATGCCGGTGGAATCGCGGCACTCAGCATGCGCAAGCTCGCAGCCGACCTCGACGTGGAGGCGATGTCGCTCTACTATCACTTCATCAGCAAGGACGACCTGATCGACGGAATGATCGGTGCCGTCGTCGGCGAGATCGCCTTGCCGTCCGCCGCCATGAAGGCGCGCGAAGCGCTCCGTGAACGCGCCGAGTCGTCCCGGGAAGTGCTGGTCAGGCATCCGTGGGCCATCGCCCTGCTGGATGCCCGCACGACGCAGGCGACGCTTCGCCACCACGATGCGATGATCGCCACCCTGCGGGATGCCGGCTATTCGATGCCGATGGTCGGGCATGCCCTCTCGATCGTGGACAGCTATGTGCGCGGGTTCGCGATGCAGGAGGTTTCGCTTCCGCTCGACGAGGCAGGCGACATCGGTGCGGCGACCGAAGACATCATGGCCGGCCAGCAGCGGATGGCCGAGGATTTCCCCCACCTGACCGAAATGGCCATGACCCTGGTGCTCCAGCCCGGATACGCCTACGGAAACGAGTTCGCGTTCGGGCTCCAGCTCATCCTCGACGGCCTGGATTCGGCTCACTCCGCCGAGCGGGATTCGTAGTCGACCCCTGTCACGAGGTGGACGGCTTGGGTCGAGCACGAAGGTGGATGCGCTCACCCTGCTTGCCGAACATACTCAGGATCTCGACCGGTGCTGCACCTGCCGCCCCGAACCAATGCGGGTTGCGAGTGTCGAACTCGGCAGCCTCGCCCGCTGCCAGCACGATGTCGTGTTCCCCGATGACCATCCGCAACCGACCAGAGAGCACGAAAAGCCATTCGTACCCGGTGTGGGTGCGCAGTTCGGGGTCACGCTCGGTCGCCGGGATGGTCACCTTGAACGCCTGCGGTTCCCCCTGATGACGCGATAGCGGTGTCAGGATTCGGCCGTCGCGACGCGTCGAGTTCTGCGGCACACGAGGGTCTTCGACGCGCGGAGCGGTGACGATCTCGTCCAGCGGAATGGTGAGGGCCGCCACGATGGGGAGCAGCAACTCGAGGCTCGGTTTCCGTTGCCCGGATTCCAGCCGGGACAGTGTGCTGGTGGAGATGCCGGTTGCCTTCGCCAGGTCGGCCAGCGTGAAATCCTTCTTCTCGCGCGCCCGGCGAAGCCGCGGAGCGATCTGACTCAACGCGCTCTCAATCCTGGGTGTGGCCGTCATAGCACCATCGAACCAAGTTGTCCCGGTTTTGGCAACAAAGTTCCCACAATCGGCGCCGCTGGTGACACCGTATTCGTGGAGGTGGTGACGATGACAAGCACAACGCACCATGACGTGATCATTATCGGCGCAGGAGCCGCCGGCCTGAGTGCCGGTCTCGTGCTGGCGCGGGCACAGGCACAGGTGCTCGTGATCGATGCCGGGGAGCCGCGCAACGCGCCGGCATCGCACATGCACGGGTTCCTGTCGCGGGACGGCATGTCGCCCGCAGAGCTTCTGGCCGTGGGCCGGAGGGAGGTCACTGGATACGGCGGCGTGATCGCATCCGCCACCGTGTCTGCGGTCAAGCGCCGGGCGGATGACCGATTCGAGGTGACCCTCGACAGCGGCGAAGTCGAGGTTGCCAGGGCTCTCCTGGTGGCGACCGGCCTGCGAGACGAGTTGCCCGATCTCCCCGGCATCCGTGAGCGGTGGGGCTCGCAGGTGCACCACTGCCCGTACTGCCACGGGTTCGAGGTGAGCGGCCAGGCGATCGTCGTCATCGGCGGCCCGGCACCGGCGCTCTCGCTCAAGCAGGCGGGCCTCCTCCTTCGCTACAGCGACCGGGTCACCTTCGTCACCAATGGCATCATGCTGACGCCGCCGGACCGCCATCGTCTGGAGGCATTCGGCGCTCGCGTCATCGACGGCACCGCTTCCGGCTTCGTCGGGAAGGACGGTTCGCTGGCCGGCGTCGCCCTGACCGACGGGTCGACCGTCGCCTGTGAGGCAGTTTTCGTGGCGCCGCGTCCTCACCCGGCCGACGGCATCCTGCACTCGCTCGGCTGCGAGACCGACCCGGCCACCGGGTTCATCGCCGTCGATGCGGCGGGCCAGACGAGCGTGCCTGGCATCTGGGCGGCTGGCAACGTCGTCAACGCGAACGCCCAGGTCATCACGGCTGCCGGGGCTGGCAGCTCCAGCGCCATGGCGATCAACGGATGGCTGCTGCAGCTCGATATGGACGCCGCATCCACCGACCACTCCCCCGAATAACACCTTCATCAACCGAACGGAACGTCAATGCAAACCATTCACCCCACTCCCACACCAGAGCCCGCACGCGTCACCAACGCGCCACCCTCGGTACACGTCAGGGCGGTGATCACCTGGATCGCCATCTTTCCGCTGGTCGCCCTGGGAATGCTCGCGATCGCCCCGTTCTCGGGCGACTGGCATCCGATTCTGCGCGCCCTGGTTCTGTCGGTGCTCATCGTGCCGGTCGCGGTGTACCTGGTGGTACCCCAGCTGATGCGAATCTACGGAAAGCTCCGCGCTCGGAGCCTGTGAGCTGACGCCGGCTCTTCGAACCCCTATGGGCCTCGTGGGAGATCGAGCAGGGCGACGAGCCTGGCGGGCGCGGTCACCCGATACGACTCCTCGATCAACTCGGTCACCTCGTCCCAGTCGCTGCCGCCATCCAGGTCAACACCCGTCCAGCCGGCCACACCGAGATAGGCCGGCACATACGATCCGGGCATCCGGCGCAGGACCTCGCGCTCTGCGGTATCGGCCTGGACGACCAGCGACTGTGGATGCTGCACCCACTCGCCATCGACCTTGAGCGATCCGCTGTAGTAGGCGAACACCTTGTGGGTAAAGAATGCCGGGCGCCCGTGCGAAATCTTCTCCTGGGCCTCCGGCAGCGCCAGCGCGATGCTGCGCACCCGGGCCAGCACAGGGTCGTCGTCCTCGAACATGAGTTCATGGGTCATCGTGAGCTCCCCGCTCTCTCAGCACTATTGTGCACGCTGCCCTCAGCCGCGGTCGAGGCGATCCAGCAGCTCGACCGCGGCATGGGCGTACTCCCCGATCCAGCGGTCGTGGATCCGCTTGATCGGCAACGGCGCCAGGCTGAGCTGGCGTTCCCGCCCGACCTTGCGGCCGGTCACCAACTCGGCCCTCTCCAGTACCCGCAGGTGCTGCAACACCGTCGTGCGGTCAAGCTCCGGGAGCTGGGCGCACAGTGCACCCGTCGAGCGCGGAGCGTCTTTCAGCACATCGAGCATCCGCCGTCGGGTGCTCGAGGCGAGAGCCTTGAAAACCAGGTCATCTCCCGAAGCCTTGTTTCCCGCATCCAACATGTTGTAAAATTACCACATGAATAGCGACCATTCACTCAAAGAACTCAGCTTCAACGTCTCCGGCCGCATCGGGCGGCCCTGCGCCGAGGTGTACGAGGCTGTCGCCGACCCGGAGCAACTGTCGAAGTACTTCACCACCGGTGGCGCGCGCGGCCGGTTGGAGTCCGGTACCGAAGTCAGTTGGGACTTCCACGACTTCCCCGGACGATTCCCGGTCACCGTCCTCGAAGCGGACCCGCCCCGGCGGATCGTGATCCAGTGGCGCGGAACGGAAACCACCAGCGAGGACGACAAGACCACGACGACCTTCGAGTTCGAACCCATCGATGACGGCGCTCGAACCCTCGTGACCATCACCGAGTCGTCCTGGAAGCCGACCACCGATGGTGCGGCTACCGCTTTCGGCAACTGCGAAGGCTGGACCGGCATGCTCGCCGCCATGAAGGCCTGGCTGGAACACGGCATCAACCTCCGCGAGGGCTTCTACCAGTAGCCGGAGGCGATGATGGCATCAGTCAGAGCCACGCTGCATGACGGCTCGCTCATCGACGTGGTCGTGCGCGGTGAGGGACCCGCGGTGTTGATCCCGACGCGGACGACCCCGGTGGAGCCCGAGACGGCAGAGAAGATGCGGGCGTGGGGCGCGGAACCCGACGCCGGTGAGGTGGTCGCCGACGGGCTCGCCGATTCCGGTTTCCGGGTGATCACCGCGGACCTTGAGGCGCATCGGATGGCGCACCCCGCCGAGAGGACGCTCACTCCCGACGCCCTAAGCAACGACCTTCTGTCCATCGCCGACGCCGGCGGTGCGGGTCAGTTCGCCTATGCCGGGTACTCCTGGCTCGGGCTGTGTGGCCTGCAGCTTGCCCTGCGCACCCAGCGGCTGTGGGCCCTCGTCATGGGCGGCTACCCACCGGTTGACGGGCCGTACCGCGAGATGCTCGCCGTCACGCGGGCCGCCCACGCCTTATCGACGGCTCCCAAGCAGCCCGGGAACGACCAGGTGGCGGTCGAGCCGGGCGACTGGGACTCCGTGCAAATCCAGACGGATGCCGCGCAAACCGGCCAGTTCGTCACCCTGTACGAGGCGTTGCAGGGGTTCGACGACAACGAGGCGGCGCGCGGGTTGACCGTCCCGCGCCTCGCCTATGCCGGCGCCGATGACGAGATCGCCTACGGCGCGAACTGGGGCGACGTCACCGTCCGCATCGCCGCTCCGCTCCTTGAGCACCGGGCACAACTAGAGGCGGAAGGGTGGAGCGTGGAACTGTTCCCCGACCGCGACCACCTGACCGCGATGCACAGCGATGTCGTGCTGCCACTCCTCAGAACCTGGCTCCACTCCGTTCGGACCTAAGCACGTCCGTCACGAGGCTTTCGGGCTTCCCAGCGTGCGCATGAAACCTGCCAGCTCCTCGGCCATGGAGTCCGGCTGCCAGGTGTGCTGCGCACCTGCTGTGCGCCTCCAGCTGGCAGCATGGGGAACCGATTCCGCCCACGCCAGTGATTCCGCGTCCGGCCGGAGGCTTCCGGCCTGCTCGATCATGGGAGGGAAACTCTGCACGGCTTCCAGGATCTCCGGCGGCATGTCCTTCAGGTAGAGCTTCAGTGCACCGGCACGGTCACCGGCATCGATGAGGCGCTCGACCTCATCCGCCCATTCGCGTGCGCCACTCGGTTCCGGGCTGAGCGGAGCCTCCCATGACACCCGTCGACAGGCAGACCCTTCGCGGTCGCGTAGCGATGCCGCCTAACACGGCAGCGGGGCACGGATGCCAAGCCGACGGTCATCGCCGGACTGCGCGATGCAGGGATTTCTCGGGTAGGGCGGCGACGCGAATTCAGCCGACCGGCTCAGCGAGGCGCCGCCCAAACGGATGCTCCCTGCCAGTCCACGACGACGACCGTTTCGTCGCCGACCACCCAGGCATCATGCCCCGGTGGTAGCGAGATGACATCTCCCGGCCCCGCCTCCATCTCCGTTCCATCCTTCATCTTCACGTGGACGCGTCCGGCGATGTGGTACTCCTGATGGGGTGCTTCGCATAGCTCCGTCCCGGCCACCGGTTTGACGTCCGTTGACCATCTCCAGCCAGGCTGCAGCGTGAGCCTGCCGACCTGAGCGCCGCCCGCCAGGTTGACTAGTTCGAGGCGCCAATTCGCCCCCTCCCGTACATCATCAGGTTTCTCAAACGATCCTGTTTCCAGCGGTTGCGCCACGATCACCACTCCTCGATATCGGACGTCGATGACCGACCCGGATGGCCCGGTCGCCTGCAGATTAAGCCTCATTGTCTAGTGCCAGGAGGTCTTCGGAGGATACTCACAGCACGACGTGATGGATCTCCGTTTCGGCTTCCAACGCGGGTATGCAGACAAATGTGAAAAGCTTGAACGACATGGTTGAGAACAAGGCGTTCCTTCGTGACTCCCGGGTGGTGAAGGCGTTCAACCACATGGGTTACCACGATCTGGATGACGAGGCTCGTCCGGCCGGTGAGCCCGGGCGCAAGGCCCTGGCCATCGCCGGGGATGACCCGGCCGACTTGGCAACGGTTGCCGCCCTGGTCGATGCACTCCGCTTCGACCCCGTGATCGCAGGACCCCTCGCTGAAGGAATCCGTCTGGAACCGCACACCGAACTGTTCGGCGCGGATGTCGACGCCGCCGAAGTTCGGGCCATGCTCGAGCGCTTCCCCAACTCGGCTCGCGGACGGGTGGTCGCCCGCGCCCCGCCCCGACCATGGCGGCGCCGCCGCGTAGCGGTTCCAGGGACAGCGTCCAAAGACATCCGCGATCGTGTCCTCGGCGACGCGCTTCTGCTCGTTCTGCGTCGGCAATGGCCGCGGTTGGCGGGCCGTGTGCCCCTTGCCGCCGGGTCGCCCCAGGGTGTCAAATCTACTCATACGATCCAGCGGTTGGCGGCGCAGGGAGTCCTCATGTCGGCGAAAGGTGCGAACGGCACGACGAAGGGTTCGGGCCGGGACAGTTCGGAGCTTCATCGAGTCGAAGCGTTGCCGGGGGTCTGGGCGAACCATACGGAGCAGATCCGCAATATCGCGCTCGTTGGGCGTTCGGGTTCCGGGAAGACGATGCTCGCCGAAGCGCTGCTCGCCGCCGCGGGCGTTATCACGCGCATGGGGTCAATCGTGGACGGCACCACGATGAGCGACTCCGACCCGTCCGAGGTGCACCAGCAGCGCTCCGTTGCGCTGTCAGTTCTGCCGTTCGCAGTCAACGAGATCAAGGTGAACCTGCTGGACACTCCCGGCTACGCGGATTTCATCGGCGACTTGCGTGCCGGGTTGCGTGCAGCGGATGCGGCGCTGTTCGTCGTGTCCTCCGTCGACGGCGTCGATGCTGCAACCACGGCCCTGTGGGCCGAATGCGATCGCGTCGGGATGCCGCGCGCTGTCGTCATCAGCCGGACCGATCACCCGCGAGCCAGCTACGAGGCGGTCCTGGCCGCGTGCCAGGAAGCCTTCGGGGCTTCCGTGCTCCCTCTCCACCTTCCCATCCGTACGGCGGGGGCGATCACCGGATTGCTCGGACTGCTGTCCGGCACAGTGTCGGACTACGCGGATAGCCGCCGGCCCGCCACCCGACCGGCGAGCTCCGCCGAACTCGCCGATTCCGAGGCGGCACGGGGCACGCTCATCGAGGGCATCATCGCCGAGAGCGAGGATGAAACGTTGATGGACCGTTACCTGGGCGGGGAGGAGATCGGTCCAGAAATCCTGATCAGTGACCTGGAGACCGCGGTCGCCGGTGGGGCGTTCTTCCCGGTGCTGGCGACATCCGCCGACACCGGTGTGGGCGTCTCGGAATTGCTGGAGGTGATGACCGGGGCGTTCCCGTCTCCGGTCGAACGGACAGTTCCGCCGGTAACGGATCTCAGTGGCACGCCGGTGCCACCGCTCAACTGTGACCCAACCGGGCCGCTGGTCGGTGAGGTGGTGCGCACCACCATCGATTCGTTCCTGGGCCGGGTCTGCATCGTGCGGGTGTTCTCCGGCACACTGCGCGAGAACTCAGCTGTGCACATCGGCGGACACGGGCTGGCGGATCGGGGCCATCAGGACCACGACAGCGACGAACGGGTCACGCACCTGCAATCACCGCTCGGCTCCAGCCTGCGGGCGGTGCCGCATTGCGTGGCGGGCGACATCTGCGCCCTCACCAAGCTGGGCAGCATCGAGACCGGCGACACCGTGTCGGACCGGGATCGGCCGCTCCTGGTGGAGGCGTGGGACATGCCAGAGCCGCTGATGCCGATGGCGGTTCGCGGGGCGTCGCACGGCGATGAAGACGCCCTGGCCAGGAGCATGGGCAAGATCGCGGCGGTCGACCCGACACTGCGGGTTGAACGCAACCCCGAAACCCATCAACTGATCCTCTGGTGCATGGGTGAAGCCCACGCCGAAGTGGTGTTGGACCGACTGCGCAGCCAGGGGGTGAAGGTGCAGACGGTGGAGGTGATTACGCCATTACGGGAGACTTTCACAGCGCCGGCATCCGCCCGTGGACGGTACATCAAACAGTCCGGCGGCCACGGCCAGTTTGCCGTCTGCGACATCGAGGTCGAACCGCTCATTCGCGGGGCCGGGTTCGAGTTCGTCGACAAAGTCGTCGGCGGGGTGGTCCCCGGCCAGTACATCGGGTCAGTCGAGAAGGGCGTACGGGAGCAAATGCAGAGAGGGGTGTCCGCCGGATTCCCGGTGGTGGACATCCGCGTGACGCTCGTCGGCGGCAAGGCGCACAGCGTCGACTCGTCGGACGCCGCGTTCCAGGCCGCGGGAGCGCTGGCCCTGCGCGAGGCTGCATCCCAGGCCCGCATCCAGTTGCTGGAACCGGTCTCGGTGGTCACGATCGGCGTGCCGGACGGCTATGTCGGCGCCGTCATGACCGACCTGTCCTCCCGTCGCGGCCGCCTGACCGGAACGTCCTCGACCGGCGGCGAGCGCACCGAGATCAGCGCCGAGGTTCCGGATGCCGAACTCCTGCATTATGCGCCTGAGCTTCGCGCCCTGACCGCCGGCACCGGCGGCTTCCGCCGCAGCCACCTGCGACACGAACCGGTGCCGTCCAAGGCCAACGTGCATCCGTGAGTTCCAGGCTTGGCCTACGCCACGTCACGGCGCCTCAGGCGCGGCCGGGAGGGCATCGGTGCCAGCCCTGTTCATGTCAGCGGGTTCGTGCTGTCGGCGACTGGCGAACAACAGCGGGATCCCGATCAGCTCGACCGCGCCACCAATCACCAGCGACGTCCCGTAGCCCCAGAGGTCGGCAGCGCGGCCGAGGGCGGGTTGGATGCCCACTCCGCCGAGGCTGCCGAACAGCGAGTCGAACGAGAGCACGGTCGCACGCTGCCTGGACGGGATCATGTCGTTGAGGTAGGCCGCCCGAACCGGCTCGGCGACCGTGGCCACGAACCCCCAGACCACCAGCGCAACGATGGCAAACCAGAAGAGGTCGTTCAAGCCGAGGACCACGAGCGCTGCGACGCTGGCGAGGGACGCACCGATCACCGTGGTCGTCCGTTTGGCGAACAGACCACGGATCCGGGGCGCCAGCACTCCGCCGGCCACCTGCGACAGGGACAGCACCGCCGCGGCCAGGCCGGCAATGGAGTATGCCGATTCGTCCCCGTACAGCTCCAGCAGGTAGGGCTGGAGGGCGTAGAAGGCGTAAAAGGCGACCCCGGAGGCGAAGGGTGCCGCAAGAATCACGTAACGCACCGAGCGCCTCCGGAGCCCGTGCTCAAGCGATTGCTTCAGCACGTCCCGTGTCGCCGTGAGCGGCCCCTGCGAGCGGTCTGGCGTGAAGCCGAGATCCCTCATGGCAAGGAACGCGAACACGAACATGAAGACGAGCACTCCGGCGCGCACCAGGAAGGGAACCCCGAGATTGGTCGCTTGGGCGATCACGCCGCCCAGCACCGATCCGGTGAACATCGCGATGCCGGTCACGACGAGACCGCGGCCGAACACCGTCTCCAGGCTGCCGGTGTATTCGTGAAACGTCAGCGCGTCAACGAGCCAGGCCTCCACCGCTCCAGAGAAGAAGGTGAAGCCGAGACCGAGCAGCACGGACACGATCGCCCACCAGACGAACGGGGCATGCCAGACCCACAGCATCCAGTAGAGAGCGGTGGTGACCGACAGCGTGATCGTCCCCAGCAGGTAAGACGCCTTCCGTCCGACCGTGTCGGCCACGACACCGGTCGGGATCTCGAAGATGACCATGCCAGCGGTGAAGAAGGCGTTCGCCGCAAACGCTTCGAAGTTCGACAAGCCTGCATCGAGCAGAAAAAGAGTGTTGATACCCCAGATGAAGGACGCCGCGAGCGTGTTGCCCAACAGAAGGGTCAAGTAGATGCGCTGGACGCGCCGCGCCGCCGAGCGATCGCTCATACTCGACGGTAAACCGGGTCAGGCCGCCCGTGGCTGCGTATCTACTGCGAACCCGCGCACCGGGTCAGCTCGCCGCGGCTTCACTTTCCCGATGCGGAAGCTTCCAGCCTGGCCGCACGTAGTGGCAGTTGTAGCCCTCGGGGTACTTCTGCAGGTAGTCCTGGTGCTCGTCCTCAGCCTCCCAGAACGGACCGGCGGCAGTTACTTCGGTGACAACCGGTCCGGGCCACAAGCCTGACGCGTCGACATCCGCGATCGTGTTCTCGGCGACCCGCTTCTGCTCATCGTTGCTGTAGAAGATGGCGGAACGGTAACTCATGCCGACATCGTTGCCCTGACGGTTCTTTGTCGTCGGGTCGTGGATCTGGAAGAAGAACTCGAGGATGTCGCGGTACGAGATCTGGGCAGGGTCGAACACGATCTCAACCGATTCGGCGTGGGTGCCGTGGTTGCGGTACGTGGCATTCGGCGTGTCTCCGCCGGAGTATCCGACGCGGGTGGAGATGACCCCCGGACGCTCACGGAGCAGTTGCTGAGCGCCCCAGAAGCATCCGCCGGCCAGGATTGCGGTTTCGGTTGTTGCAGCCATCGTCTTCTCCTCTGTACCAAATGCTCTGTGACACCGACGCTAGTGAGAACAGCGTATGCCTCTCTGCTGTTCCCGAGCTGATCAAACCTGTCTAGCACCGGGGTACGAGCCGGGTCACAAAGTCGGTACCACACTCCGATTCTGACGAGGGCAAAGCTTCCTAAGTTCAGACCTGCGGTTCCGCATCCGGTTCCGAAAGAAACGAAGGAAGAGTAACCCGTTGATTGATGTAACTGCACGAATGAGAAGCGCCTGGGTCGTTTCCGGCCTGTTGGCCCTGCCTGCCTATGGCGTGCTGACCGCCTGGTCATCCCTCCACCCCCAACCCGACCAAACCACCGATCCTGGAGCCTGGGCCCAGTTCGTCAGCACGGACTCGTACCTGGTGAGCCACCTGCTCGGCAGCACCGGCGGCACAATCCTCGCCATCCTGGGGTTCTTCGCCCTGGGCGTGTACCTCGCCAGGAGTCGTGTGCGTGGGCTGGCCCTGACTGCCATGATTCTCACCGTCGCCGGGCAAGCCCTGCTTCTGATCCCAGCCGCGATCTCCACTTTCGTCACCCCGGCAATCGGTCAGCTGTACCTGAATGGGGTCACGGATGTCATGCAGCTCCAGTTTCCAGATTCCATGACCGTCGCCTTCATGGTCGGCCTGCTTCTGGCATTCGTGGGGAACATCCTGTTCGGTGTCGCCATGTTGCGCTCGCGAACGGTCGCCAAGTCGGCGGGTGCGGTGTGGATGATCGGCACAGTGACGTTCTACGTCCTGGGCGTCGTCCTGGGGCAGGCCACGACGGGCAGCAGCCTGCCAACGCAGTCCGCCGGCGCACTACTGTTCGCGCTGGTCGCCGGGTGGATCGTCTGGGGAGCTGTGCGCCAGCGTCCCGGCAACGGCAATAACTCTCACGCGCAGCCGTTCGCGGATGCGAAGATAAACGCATGACGGTCACCGCCGAGCCGTGGGTATCCGCGGCGTCCAGCCCCCTGCAACTCCAGCTCGCGCGAATTCCGGCCGCCGTTTTGCGTGCGCTCGGTGGCGACGAGCCGCAGACAGCACCCGCACTGTCCAGCATCACGTTGTCTCCCTACCTGCTGAGTGACAATTGCCTCTGGCTTTGGCGGATTCGAAGCGAGCAGGTTGTTGCCAAGCCTGCAGATGCCGACTGGATCACCCGAATCGTCATCGACACGAAGACGAATACGGCGGTCGGCGCGGCCGGCTTCCATGGCGCACCGGATGATCGGGGCATGGTCGAGCTCGGGTACCAGGTCGACCCAGCCCACCGCCGCCGCGGTTACGCCCGTGCCGCCCTCGAAATCCTCCTCGAGACGGCGAAGAACGACCCACGAGTGAACGTTGTCCGAGCCACGATCAGCCCGGACAATGCGGCATCGCTGGCGCTGATCGAGCAATTCGAGTTCGCGGAAGTGGGCGAACAATGGGATGACGACGACGGTCTCGAGATCATCTTCGAGAAGTAGCGAGACGCCCGCCCTTCGAGGCGGGCGTTTCGTCTTTCCGGCGATCTAGTACCTCGGTACGAGGCCAGGAAAAAGCCGGTACCAGGCTCCGATTCCCTCAACCTCCATGATTTCTAGATTCGTTTCTGCGGTTCCGAAACCGGTTCCGAAAGACACGAAAGCAGAACTCAGATGATTGAAGTAACCGCCCTGACGAAGAAATTCGGGGCCACCACCGCCGTGGACGACATCTCGTTCACGGTCCAGCCCGGCCGGGTGACCGGCTTCCTCGGCCCGAACGGCGCCGGCAAGACCACAACGCTTCGCTCGATCGCGGGCCTCGACCGACCAACCGCCGGCTCCGCCCGAATCAACGGTAAGGCGTTTGCCGAGCACGCTGCCCCGCTGCACGAACTGGGGCTGCTGCTCGACGCAGGCAACCTGCAGCCGGGCCGGAATGCGCGGGCACACTTGCGGGCCATCGCCGCCACTCACGACCTGCCGCGCACCCGCGTCGAGGAGGTCATGGAGCTGACCGGCATCACCGAGGTGGCTCGCCGACGGGCGGGGTCCTTCTCGCTCGGCATGAGACAGCGCCTGGGCATCGCCGCAGCGCTGCTCGGCGACCCCAAGACGCTCATCCTGGACGAACCCATCAACGGGCTCGACCCGGATGGCGTCATCTGGGTGCGGAAACTGCTGCGACACCTCGCGGCGGAAGGCCGAACGGTCTTCCTCTCCTCGCACCTGATGAGCGAAATGTCGCTCACCGCCGACCACCTGATCATCATCGGCCGGGGCCAGTTGATTGCGGATGCGCCGCTGGACGAGATCCTGGCAGCTACCAGCGACGCCAGGGTCACCGTGCGCACCCCGGATGCCACACGTTTGGCATCCGAGATCGCCGCCCCTGACGTCACGGTGACGACCGTCGCATCCGATCACCTCGAAGTCGTCGGACTAGAGGCGCCAGAGATCGCCAGCGCCGCCAGCCGGATCGGAGCCCGGCTCTATGAGCTCACCACTCACACGACCTCGTTGGAAGAGGCGTACCTCTCGCTCACCGAATCCTCGGTGCAGTACCGCGCGGCATCCGTCGCCCAAACCGCTTCATCCCACTAGAGCTCACGAAAAGGAAAACAAGAATGTCAACTGCAACACTCACCGATTACCCCGCAACGGAGCGCGTGCGCTTTCGCGGCCTGATGCGATCGGAATGGATCAAAGCAACGTCCGTACGCGCCCCGATCTGGACAGCCATCCCCACGGTCGGCGCCGCCGCCCTGTTCGCCGGAACCGTCCCGCTCATCGCCCTGGTCTCGCCGCTGGAAGGCGCCGACCCACGGGCGCTGATCGTCGAAAACTTTGGCGAGCAGCCCAGCCTCCAGGTGTTGATGTTCGTCTTCATCCTGGTTCAATCGCTCATCGCCCTGATGGGCGTGCTCCTGGTCAGCGGCGAGCGCGGATCGGGCCTGATCAACGTCACGCTGGCGGCTGTGCCCAGCCGCACGCCCGTTCTCGTCGCCAAGCTCCTGCTCAGCGGCGTGGTCGGGTTCGCCGTTGGGCTCGCCAGCGGCCTCGGTGCCATCCTGGTCGCACAGCCGGCCCTCGCGGCACTGGGTATGGGTGATTCGCTGTGGACGGTAGCCGGTCTGCAGGTCATCGCCGGCGGCGCACTGTCCCTGGCCCTGATTGCTGTCGTCGCCACCGCGTTGGCGTCGCTGTTCTCCAACACCGCGGCGGCTGCCGGAGTAGTCCTTTCCCTGGTACTCATCGCTCCCAGCGTGATCGGACTCATCCCGGTAATCGGTGTCCCGCTTTCCCAAATGCTGCCGAGTTCTGCCGCTATGCTCATGATCCAGCCCGCCGACGTGGTCGGGTCGGGCACGGTCGTGAGCGGTCTGCTGATCCTTCTTGGATGGGTCGCGGTCACCAGTGTGATCGCCGGACTGCGGTGGAAGAGACGAGACGTCTAGTGCGGATGCCAGGCAGTGACCGCCGTCGGGAAGGTTCCACATCTCCCGCGGCGGTCGCCGCTGGTGTGGAGTGGGAGCCGAGGCGTTCCTTCTTCGAATCCCACCCCTGGCTAGTCGACTGGGCCGTCGCCGGGATCTACACGGTGTCGCTCGTTCTCAGCCGGGTCTACGGCCTCATGCTGGGCGACCCGAACTCGACCGTCTGGCACATTGTCGTCGCGGTTCTCACCGGAGCGGCCCTGCTCTTCCGCCGCTATCGGCCACTCGGGATACTGGTCGCTGTCGCGATTCTCACGACCGTTGTCACCTGGTCCCTGGACGCCAACAACGACATCCTGGCTGTGCCGATCGCGCTGTACTCCGTTGCGGCGTTCCGCAAGCCACGGACCGCGTGGCTCAGCGGCATCGGCGCGCTGGCCCTCGCTGCTGCCGGCCTGGCCGTCTGGTTTCCGCTGCAGGCTGCAGGTGGCGAATACGACTACTCGAATCTGCTGCTCATCTTCGCGCTGCTCTCCCTCATTGCCATCCTCTTCGGATCTCTCACTTACGCCCGACGGGACCGGCTGCGCGGCCTCGAGCAGCGCGCCGAGCAGTTGGTCCGGGAACGGGACAGCCAGGCCACGATCGCAACTCTCGCCGAGCGCTCCCGTATTGCCCGCGAGATGCACGACATCGTCGCGCACAGCGTGTCGATTATGGTCGCGCTGTCCGATGGCGCGATCGCCGCAGTCGACCGGGACCCGACGGTTACCAAGCAGGCACTCCAGCAACTCAGCGAGACGGGCCGTTCAGCACTCGCTGACATGCGGAGCGTTCTCAGCGTGCTGCCAGAGACCTCAGCGCCGGATGATCAGCGTCGACCGGCGCCGGGCAGTCGCGATCTGCCCGATCTCATCGATCGTTTCCGCGCGGCCGATCTCCCGATCAGGTTCACCGTCAGCGGCGTGGCTCCCGACGACCCTGCCCTCGAGTTGACGGCCTACCGGATCGTGCAGGAGTCCCTCACCAACGTGCTGCGCTACGCGGTGAATGCGACCAGTGTCGACGTGACGATCGTGCACTCCGATGACACAACGACAGTGTCCGTGATAGACAACGGCCATCATCGCGATGCCGGGCTCGCAGAGAAGCACGGCTCAGGTCGCGGCATCATCGGCATGACGGAACGAGCAGTCATGCTCGGCGGCCACGTCGAGACGGGCGCGCGTCCCCTCGGTGGATGGGAAGTGCTCGCCACTCTCCCCCACCCGGGCACCCACCACGACGTTCAACAAGGAGAGCGACATGACTGACGACCCGACGGGCATTACGGTGCTTCTGGTCGATGACCAACCGCTCATCCGCCTTGGTTTTCGCATGGTTATCGAGGGTGATACGGGATTCACCGTTGTCGGCGAGGCGGACGACGGGGCCTCGGCTGTGCGCGCAGTCGCCGCCCTCGCGCCAGATGTGGTGGTTATGGACGTGCGGATGCCCGGGGTCGACGGTATCCAGGCGACCGCCCTGATCACCGAGCGGCATCCAGACACACGGGTGCTGATCCTGACCACCTACGACATCGACGAGTACGCCTTCGCGGGCCTGCGCGCCGGTGCCAGCGGCTTTCTGCTGAAGAATGCCCGTCCCGCAGAACTCATCGACGCGATTCGCACGGTCGCGAGTGGCGATGCCGTCGTCGAACCGCGAGTCACCCGGCGGCTGCTCGACCTGTTCGGCGATCAGCTTCCCGACGGGTCGGCCACCGATAGGAGACCGGCACAGAGTCGGGCGCTCGACTCACTGACCGAACGGGAGCGGGAGGTGTTCACCGCCATCGCGCGTGGGCTCACCAACACCGAGATCTCCCGCAGTTTCCACCTCTCCGAGTCCACGGTGAAGACGCACGTCGGACACATCCTGTTGAAGCTCGGACTACGAGATCGGATCCACGCCGTCATCCTCGGCTACGAAAGCGGAGTGGTAACCGCCGCGGAGGGTGAGCATGATTCACAGGCCTGATACTGACGCAAACGAACGGAAAGAGACAACCGTCATGCAGCAATCACTCACTTTTGATCGAGCCGGACTGGAAGCCGCAGCGGTGGAGTTCTTCGACGAACAAGTGGAGAAATGCACTCACATCGGGATCGATACCTCGACATTCTCGATCAGCCATCTGGCGGTGAGGACGGCAACGTGGCGCGAGTACGTTGAAGCGCGAAGGGAAATCGAAACCTACGCGACCGCGAACCTCGAAAACGTCTGGAATGGGAGGCCCATCTCCAAGATCGTGCTGAAAGACCCCCTCCGCGTCACCGCAGACCGAAGTATCCCCCTCATCGAACTCATCCCGCCATACCATCAGCGTGTCTACCGAATGGGCCTGGAACACCTGGGCTTTACCGTCGGCGCGGGTTTCGCTGAATTCGTGGAGGAACACCGCGAAGCACTGACCGGACAGCAGTTCCAGAGCAGGTTTTGCATGCCCGTCTACAAGCTCTTCTCCGACTACACGCACGTGAAGTTCTACGAGCGATCGCTGGGCGATGTCTGCCTCCTGGAAGGGATGACTTTCGAAGGGTTTCAGCACGCGGAGTGGACACCCGGCGACCCGGAGTCTGGTCCATATGAGCTCTGAAGACGACAGCACAGCAAAGCCTCTGGCGGGACGCACCGCCCTGATCACGGGTGCCGGGGGCGGGCTCGGTGCCCAACTGGCGCGCGCGCTGGCCGACGCTGGCGCAGACCTGGTGCTCCACGGGCGCCAGAAATCCGCTTCGCTGAAGATGCTGGCCACATCGCTACACGCTGCCTTCGGGACGACCGTCACCACGGCGTTCGCCGACTTGGCGGATGAAGCATCGATCGACGCGATGTTCGAACCGGGCGGGCCGGCATTCACGGCGAACCTGCTTGTGAACAACGCCGGAATCTACCCGACGCGCGACTTCGCGGATCTCGACCTCAGCGACTGGGAGGACGTGATGATAATCAACGTTTACGCGGCGGCGCGCTGCATCCAGCTGATCACGCCGGCCATGATCCGCTCGGGCGGCGGTAGCGTCGTGTCCATCGGCTCAATTGCCGCGCAGCGGTCGCCGAGCGACCAGATCCACTATGCCGCTTCGAAGGCGGCACTCGGTGCGCTCAGCCGAGGCGCGGCCGTCGCGTTAGCCCCTCACCGCATCCGCGTCAATATGGTTTCCCCTGGCTTGCTCTCCCGCCCCGGAATTGGGGAGTCATGGCCGGACGGCGTTACTCGGTGGCGCAACGCTTCTCCGCTCGGAGAACTCATCTCGCCGGATGCTGTCGCGCGTGCCTGCCTGTTCCTCCTGTCCGATGCGAGCGAGTCGATGACCGGGCAAGAACTGATTGTCGATGGCGGACTTTCCGCGACATCCGACTATTGACCAACTGCCAAGCAGCAAGCGGATATCCGCCCGTCCACAACCCGGACTGGTTGGATCAAATCTCTTCTTGACGGGGATACCCCCTAGGGGTATATATTGATACCCCCACCGGGTATGGTGTCCGGTCTTGATCAAGGAGCAGAAATGAGTTCGCTAACAGACCGCAGTAGCGGGCGGCGATGGTTGGGCCTGGCCCTCATCGCCGCCGCGCAGTTCGTGGTCATCATGGACACGTCGATCATCGGCGTTGCCCTACCGGACATCCAGCGCGAACTCGGGTTCACCCCCGAGTCCCTGTCCTGGGTGTTCAACGCTTACGTGGTGGCCTTCGGGGGACTGCTACTACTCGGAGGCCGGCTATCCGACCTCTTCGGCGCACGAAGGATCTTCATCAGCGGTTGGGCGGCTTTGCTCGTCGGTTCCGTGCTCGCCGGAGCGGCGAGCACGGTGGCGGTGGAGATCGCCGGCCGGGCCGTGCAAGGCGTGGGTGCCGCCATGATCGCCCCGGCCGCACTGACCTTGCTGATGACCCTCTTCGGCGGAACACGTGACCTGCCGAAGGCATTCGCCATCTACGGAGCGGCCGCACCGATTGGTGGAACCGCGGGCGTCTTCCTCGGCGGAGTGCTCACCGAGTACGCCAGCTGGCCGTGGGTGTTCTACATCACGATCCCCATCGCCCTGCTGGTGATGGTTGCGACCCCCTTCGCCCTGCCGGCCATACCGGCGGCGCGCACCGGATCGATCGACGTTGCTGGAGCAGTAACCGGCACGACCGGCCTCACCGCCCTGGTCTACGGTGTCGTTCGTGCGCCCGAAGTCGGGTGGATGGCGACGGAAACGTTGGCCGCTCTCATCGCGGGCGTCGCACTGCTACTCCTGTTCTTCGCCATCCAGGCGCGTAGCCGGCAGCCTCTCCTTCGCCTCGGCATCTTCAAGGCGCCGCAACTCGGGGCAGCGAACCTGGCCCAACTGCTCCTCGGTGCAGCATGGATTCCCATGTGGTTCTTCCTGAACCTATATCTTCAGCAGGTCCTCGGAGCAGGAGCTTTCGCATCCGGAGCCGCCCTGCTGCCGATGACCGCGCTGATCGTGGTCGGCATGATCGCCCTGGCCCCCAGGCTCCAAGCCCGATTCGGGGCCAAGCCGATGATCGTCAGCGGCCTCCTCCTGTTGAGCGCCGGCCTGGTCTGGCTGGCATTCGCGCGACCGGACGGCAACTATGCGGTCGACGTACTTCCAGCGTCACTGCTCGCGGCACTCGGAATGGCCCTGGCCTTCGTACCGTCACTAGGAACCGCCATCTCCAGCGCACGACCGGAGGAAACCGGCGTCGCAGCCGGATTGGTGAACACCAGCTACCAGATCGGATCAGCAATTGGTCTCGCCGCCCTCACCGCAGTAGCAGCCATCTTCACCGGCCCAGCCGGTGATGCGCCCGCGCTCACCGACGGCTACTCCGCAGCCTTCGTCGGCGCAGCCATCATCGCCCTAACCGGAGCCGCAGTAGTGGCGGTAGCCCTCAAAACTATCGCCGTCGCAGCGCCAGAACCAGCCAGATCGGAAGTCGCGGCCTAACTGAGCAGTGGGGCACCGCGAATCCCGCCGTGCCCCACTGACTCTGTTCAGGGCTCGTCGCCTACTGAAGTTCAATCGTTCTATGGTCGTCCCATGGCACCGTCCACTCCAGCGCCGTGAACATCCGGTCCAGCACCAGCGCCGTGAACCCCCACACCAGGATGTCGCCGACCTGGAAGGCCGGCGAGTTGAACACCTCGCGGTCGTTGTGCAGTACCAGCGTCACCCGGTTGGCTGGTGCGAGCAGGTCAGCCACGGGCATCCGGAATACCTCTACTGCCTCCCGATGGTCGACTGCTGCGACTTCCGAGACACGTTCCCACCATGCCAGCACTGGCGTGACCAGGTTGTTGCTGACCGGGATCCCGAGTACCGGGAGGGTTCCGAGCACTTCGACCCCGGTGGGGTCGAGTCCGGTCTCTTCAACGGTTTCGCGCAATGCTGTTGCCGTGGCATCGACGTCGGACGGCTCAACCCCTCCGCCGGGGAACGAGATCTGCCCCGGGTGGTGTCCCATGGTGGCTGCGCGGCGCTGAAGCAGCACGTCCAGGTCGGCTGGCACCCGTCCGGGCGACGCTGCAGGCACCGAATCGAGCACGCCGAACAACACCAGCACAGCTGCCTGTCTGGCTCCGCCCAGGGCATCGCGGTCGCGTTCCGGCGCATCCCAGTCGAGGCCGCGTTTCGTCAACGCGAGCAGCTCGGCGCGGGCGTCCAAGCGGGAACGGGCCATGCCTGCCAGCATATTCACCGGAGGCGCGACCCCGCCGCTTCACTCGAGGATCTTCCAGAATGAGTCTTTGCGTATGATCTTGCCGTGTTGGTCGAACTCCAGGAGGTCGACCCCGCGCACCTCGATCTGCTGGCCCGAGGCGGCGGTACCGGTGAGCGTCCACTCGGAGACACCGAGATCGTCGCCGCAGAACCAGTGCTGGTCGTTCCCATAGTGCACGTCGGGGATGCCCTGGAACCGTTTCGCGAGACCAGCGCGAACCTCTGCCTTACCCCGATACTGATCACCGCGAGGCTTCGCACCCCTCGGCATGTAGAACACGCAATCGTCCGCGAAGTAGCCCATGATGGCATCCAGGTCGTGGTCGTTGAAGGCCTTCAGAAACCCCTCGAGAACTGCACGCGTCGGTTTCTCGTCCATGCCGCCACCAATCTCCGAACGTTACTGGGCTTCTGCAGCCTTCTTGATGGCGGCGATGGTGTCGTGGATGCCGCTGCGCGCCGTGTCCGCACGCTGCTGGACCTCCGCCTCGGCATCCGCCCCGAAGCGTTCCTGGAAGTACTCCTCACCGGCCGGGAGAATCTCCCACGACTCGGTCAGCCGCGTTTCGTCACCCGTCGGCTCAAAGGTGTAGCCCCAGCGGGTTCGGTTGCCGCCGACCACGAAGGCGAACTCGCGGCCTGGCTCGTCCGCCACCACCTGGGACCGTGTCTCCCAGGTTTTCCCGGGCATTTCGTTGCGACCGGTGAACCACGCCCCGACACCACGGGTGTCATCGTCCCACCAGCACCCGGTGCAGACCGGACTCCACTCCCCCATGCGTGTCACGTCGGAGACGAGGGCGTAAAGCTCCTCCGCCGGGCGTGACACCATGATCGATTCAGAATGCTTCCAGCTGCCCATGTCCGAAGTCTAGTGACGCAGCCGACGAGCGCTACGGATGCCTGCTTCCAGCCAAATGTGAAAAACTGGGCTGACATGGTTGAGATCACGACGATTGGCATCCTCGGCGCCGGCAAGGTCGGCACCGTGCTGGCCCGTCTCGCCGTCGCGGCGGGATACCACGTGCTGATCGCCGGATCGCGTGACCCGGCGAGGATTGCGCTCACCGTCGACGTTCTCAGCGAAGGGGCCGTCGCGAGCACCGCTGCGGATGTCGCCACCAACGCCGACGTGGTCATCCTCGCGCTCCCCCTCGGCAAGTACCGCACCGTCCCCGCCGAACTGTTGCGCGGAAAACTGGTCATCGACGCAATGAACTACTGGTGGGAAGTCGACGGTATCCGCGACGAGTTCACCAACGCACGAACCTCCTCCAGCGAAATCGTGCAGGAGTTCCTTCCTGACTCGCGGGTCGTCAAGGCGTTCAACCACATGGGGTACCACGACCTGGAAGACGAGGCCCGCACGGCCGGCGAGCCCGGGCGCAAGGCGCTGGCCATCGCCGGGGATGACCCGGCCGAGCTGGAGACCGTCGCGGCATTGGTCGATTCCCTGGGTTTCGACCCGGTGATCGCAGGACCACTCGCCGAAGGCATCCGCATGGAGCCGCACACCGAATTGTTCGGCGCCGATGTCGACGCTCCTGAGGTGCGTGCGATGCTCGAGCGCTTCCCGACCTCCGCCCGCGGGCAGGTGGTCGCGCGTGCCCGCGCCAACGGCGCCGCAGCGTAGCGCTCGCGGCACGCTGCCCGGCATGACCCGAGTCGGGGGTACATTGCCTGCATGCCTCCACAAACGGATGCCACCGAGCCCAACGAAGACGGCTTGCCTTTGACGCGGGCCGGCGTGCCATTGGACAAGCCGCCGAGACCGGAAATGTCGGACCGCACGCCGGCGCCGGTACTCCAGCCGATCGTTCCGACCCGTCAGGTGAAGGCGGCGCGCACATTGTGGCTGGTCAGCTTCGCTGCCGGTTTCATCGTGATCCTCTTCACCTTTGTCTCCCGGGATGACCAATTGGAGCGCTTGCGTGAGTTGGTCACCGACCTTGCCCCGGAGCGGGACTCCGAAACGCTCACCGCGCTCGCATCACTCGTGTTCTGGGGAACGCTGGGCCTGCTCGTGCTGGTGATCGTTATCGAGGCGATTGCCTTGCGGGCGATGATGCGCGGGCACGGTGGGGCGCGGTGGGCGCTCATGCTCATCCTGTTCGCCAACGCCGGCGTCCTGCTCATCGCCGATGCGCTGCTGATTGCCCCCGGCGAGGAGGGCCTCTACCTCCGAATCAGCCTGGTGGCAGAGCTGGCGCTCGCCGGCGCCGGGCTGGTGCTAAGCCTCTTCCCGGGCGCCAGCACCTGGTTCCGCGCCCAGAAGAAGAGACGTCGTCGCTGGCACACCTGAGCCGTCGCCGGGCTGGACCAGGATGCCCTCGCAACTTCTCACCACTATTCGGCACAGTTCTGCCGTGGCTCGGTCAGTCAGCGGGCTCTCCGATCTGGCCCTCCAACGGTGTACCTCGGACAGCGCACGGGAGTGCACTTCGGCCGGGGGCGCATCCGGCTCCAGTCCCAGCCTCTCCACCGGGGAGAGTCCCTGGCTGCCGGCGAGTCGAAGCATCTCGGCAGTGAGTTCGGGCGGCAGCGCAATGCCGGAGGTGTGGGCGGTGGCCATCAGCCGCAGCTCACGGAACTCGTGGGTCTCCGCCAGGATGCGTTCGATGGTCGTTGCGAGCGAATCGGTACCGGGACGCGGATGCTGGTGCAACAGGTTCTCCACGCCGACGATGGCCGCCCGGGCCTTCAGCTGGGCGTCGCGCACCCGGAATTGGGTGGCAATCAGGCTTACCAGGTCATCGAGTCCGCTGCGGCGGGCCAATTCGCGTGCCAGTGATTCGGGCTCGGAGAAGCCGCTGTGGATGAGCACGGTGGCCAGCCGGATCCCGAACAGCCCGAAACGGTCGAGCAGGGCACGTCTTTCCTCCATGGTTCCGACCGCTGCGCCCTGTGCCTGCACGAACCGGCCGGCCGAGATCAGCATCCGCTCGCGTGTCTTCCGGTCAAGGGCGGCAAGCTCGGCCAAGACCTCCACCTCGGGCTGCTGCAACGTTCGCGCCGTCTGTGCGAGCCTGCCCGCGACCGGCAGCACGCCGATCGCCAGGGAGCGCAGGGTCTCGTCATTCCGGTAGCGCTTGACGATGTCGCGGGCGGCGAGAAGGGAGTCTATTCGGCCGGCCCCGATCTCGTCGGCCCGCGACAGCACTGCGAGGGCGTTGACCGCACCGGATTGGGTGCCGGCGGCTTCGCGAAGCGACTTCAGGAAGGTCAGGTCGGCCTGATGCAGGTGCCGCAGCACGTAGATGATCGCGTCAGCCTCCGACGACCCGTTTTCCGGGATGAAGAAGCGGTTCGAGCGTTCCGAGATCTCCCCGGACAACGAGGCGATCCCGGGAGTGTCGATGAGAATCAGGTTGCGCAGGCTCTCGGCCGGCCACTCGACCACGATTCGGCGCACGTCCGCTGGGCGGATGCCGGTGAGGTCGAATGTCGGCCGCCCGTCGACCTGCTGGATGGGCAAGTCCTCCGGTTCGCCGACAATCGGATGAACGGATGCGCGGGGCCCGTCGCCGTAGCGAAACCACATCACGGTCGTGGTGCACTCCCCCGCATCGGTCGGTGCCAGCTCCTCCCCCAGCACCGCATTGATCAACGTCGACTTGCCCGCCTTCACCATGCCGGCGACAGCGATGCGCAGCGGTTCCTCCAGCCGGCGCACGTGTCCCTCGAGCAGGCGCACGGCGATCGGATCGTCCTGGTAAACCTCGATCGCATCCCGAATCAGGCGGAAAACCGCTTCACGCAGCATCCGGCTCACGGTTGCACCGCGCTCACCGGCTTCGGGTCCAGCGCGAGCGCGCTCTTGCGCAGCTCGACTGTTCTGGCCAGCTCCGCCTTGATCTCCTTGACGCGCTGGTCGCTCTCCTGGTTGAACGTGGTGGCCGCCTTCTGCGCGGCGATGACGGATGCCCCGAGCGAGCGGTGGTGCTCCTCCGCGATCTCGCTGAAATGGTCACGCGTGCCACGCTGTACGAGTCTCAGGCGGTCCTTCAGCTGCTTGCCGACCTGGAAGATGACGTCATCGATGTGGCTGCGCACGAGAGCCTTCGCCTCGACCCTGCGGCGCTTGAGTCGGGCATCCTGCTCGTCCTTGTACACCTTTGCCCCGATCAGGATTCCTGCGCCGATGGAGATCGGGTTGATCAGTGACATGCCGGCGAGACCGGTCAGCAGGCCGAACATCAGCACGCCGCCGTAGGAACCGCGCATGCCGATGAAAAGCTTCTGCACCACGCTGAGCTTCCCCGAGTCGAGCGTGTCGACCGGCTGCACCGGGTCGAGCACGTCTTCTGTGCTGTCGATGTGCAACAGCCGGGGCAACTGCACTTCGTCGCGATTGAAATGATCGGCGACCTGTTCCGACAGCCACTGTGCCCGCTCGTTCGTCCACACGAAGGTGTCGGAAACCGCCGCCGCAACTCGCTGGTCCAGCCATTCGACGGTCTCCTGCCAGATCGGGCCGGGATCGGCTCCGTCAATGGCGCGCTCCGCGTCCCGCTGGATGCGACGCATCCGGTCGCGGAGGTCGTATTCCATGTCGGAGATCAGGTCGGACACACCGTCGTTGAGCGTGGTCTGCCACCGCGATGATCGGCGCCGGAGCTCATCCGCCCGTTCCTTGGCGGTCTCCAGCTCCGCGATCATCTGCGGCATGCTCTCCGGATGTTCGATCGCGGCCAGCTCTGACTGCAGCGAGAGTTGAAGATGCTCGGTGATCGAGCGCAGGTCGAGCGCGACCGACCGGCGCTGCAACCGCTCCGCCTGGCCGAGGATGCCGGCCCGGAGATACCTGATCAGGGGAAGGAACCCCGACTCGGTGTTGAGCTCCTCGTCCTCGAGCCGGGCGGCCTGCAACCGCAACTCTGAGGAGACCGCGAACAGCGGGATGTCCGGGTCCACGTCGTCCAGGTGCTTGCGGTCCAGCTTCGCGACCTCTTCCCAACGTGGGTAGAGATCGATCTTCGACAGCACACACGCCACGTTCGGTGAGATGCGCATCGCCTGGCGCAGGAATTGGATCTCAGGTTCGGTGTATTCCTGCGACGCGTCGGAGACCAGCAGCATGGCATCCGCTGTCGGCAGCGTGGTGAGGGTGGTCAGCGAGTGCACGGAGTCGAGCCCGCCCAGGCCGGGAGTGTCAACGAGCGAGAGCCCGCCCGAGAGGATCTCACGTGGGAGGTAGACCTCGGCGGCCACCAGGTTGTCGCGGTTTCCGGGGTTCCCCTTCTCCGACACATGCTCAGCGACCGTCTCGATAGGGATCACCTCGCTTTCCAGCGACTGCTCCCCACCGGCTGGCGAACCACCGCCTTTAGCGAACATGATGGCGGCGGATGGCACGGTGCCGTGCCTGACCACGGTGGGCACGGATGTCGCGATGTCGTCATCGACCGGGCACACCGGCGCATTCACCAGGGCGTTGATCAACAAACTCTTGCCCTGCTTGAACTCGCCGACGACCACAACGCGGGTGCTCGGGTCGAGGAGGCGTCGCCTGGTCTGCTCCAGGCGCCGTCGCAGATCCGGTCGTTCCCCCGCGCTGACAAGTTCGATGCCTTTGTCCACCAACTTGACAAGCTCAACCACGAGGCTTCCTTCAGGTTCTGACCCCTCCATCAGACCACACACAACCGCCCAGTAGGAAGCGAATGCTCCTACTGGGCGGGTGTCGGGTAATTGCCAGGTGTTACTTTTCTCGCAGGTTAGGACATGGGATCCATATCGGGCACGATCACCACGTTGTCTTCGACATCAAGCGAATTGTCGGTCGAGTGGTCGTCGTTGAACGACTCATCGAACTCCACGTCGATGTCCGTCTCGAACTCGGTTTCCGTCTCGGTCGAGTTGTCGTTGAGCGAATCGTTGAGGGTGACGCCGATGTCGTCATCCGTCGAGTTGTCGGAGTTGTCCGAGTTGTCCGAGTTGTCGGAGTTGTCCGAGTTGTCGTTCAGCGAGTCTGCCAGGGCGACATCGACATCAACGTCGTCGTCGGTCGAGTTATCGACGGAGTTGTCCGAGTTATCCGAATTGTCGGAGTTGTCGGAGTTGTCGTTCAGCGAATCCGTCAGGTCGACATCAACATCGATATCGTCATCCGTCGAATTGTCGACAGAGTTGTCCGAGTTGTCGGAGTTGTCCGAGCTGTCATTCAGCGAGTCCGTCAGCGTGACACCGATGTCGTCATCCGTCGAATTATCGGAGTTGTCCGAATTGTCGTTCAGCGAATCCGCCAAGGCGACATTGGTGGAGTTGTCGCTGTTGTCGGAGTTGTCTGAATTGTCTGAGTTGTCCGAGTTGTCGGTGGAATTGTCCGAACTGTCGTTCAGCGAGTCCGCCAGGTCGATGTCCATGTGCACCGAGTTGTCCGAATTGTCCGAGTTGTCCACCGAGTTGTCCGAGTTATCGGAATTGTCAGAGTTGTCAGAGTTGTCAGAGTTGTCGGAGTTGTCCGAGCTATCGGAATTGTCGGTGTTCCCGATCGCGACGTTGGCTCCTTCTCCGGCAGTGACGTTCGTCGAGTTGTCGGTGGAGTCGTCGGTCGAGTTGTCGACCATCGCGTCTTCACCGGCAGCGGCCGCTCCGTGTCCGGAGGCGATCATCGCGTCGTTGTCGAACATCTGGGTCACGTCGCCGTCAGTCCAAATATTCTGGTTGACCGACAGGTCAGTGATGGTGTCGTTGTAGGAGTAGTTGTTGACGATGTGGGTCAACTGCTGGACCGCGTTGGCGTTGTCCTGCAGGGCGCCGACTCCAGCACCGCCACCGCCGCCGCTGGCGCCGCCGGTGTTGCCGGTGCCGTCACCGCCGGTGTTGTATTCGCGGTCGAACGAGCTGTTGATGGTGGATGAGTCGAGCACGATGGGAATCACCGCGTCGACGTCATCGCCGGTAATGTCGCCCAGCCCGGCGTCTTCGAGGGCTCCTTCGGGATCGTCGAGGAAGTCGGCCGCTGCTTCGGGATCCCCGAGCAGGCTCAACAGGAAGTCGAGCAACATGGTGGTTATGGCGGTCATGAGGATTTCCTTCAGTTTGAAATTCACGGGTGCCGAGCAGAATTACCCGGCTTCTGCACCAGAAGGTATTCGCCACAGAGCAAAGGAGACATCGGGGACCGACCCCCTGCCGCCGACGCACTGCTGCGGGCTGGCGCCGCGTCGCGTTAGGGGATTGGGCGGACCCGATAGGGGTTAGGCCCCGTCTTCGCCCAGCACGACACGCAGTTCGGCAAGCATTTCCGACCGAGTGGCGACACCCAGCTGCCGGCGGATCCGGGCAACGTGGTGCTCAACGGTGCGCGGTGAAATGAAGATCGTTTCGCCGATCTCCTCATACGTGTTTCCTTCCAGGACAAGCCGCGCGACCTCGCGCTCACGGGCGCTCAACCCGGCCTTGTCCCGCGACCCTGCAACCCCAGCGGCAGTTGTTCCGACGGATTGGTGCGGTTGCGCAGAAGCGCTCATTGTCGCGGTGCTCGGACGAAGGCTTCGCGCACAAGCCAGCAGTCGTGCCATGTCCTTGCGTTCCGCCGTGCGAGCTGCCGCGTGCCCGGCCAGCCTGGAACCGTCCCAGGTGAGTCCGACGGATGCCAGACCCCGGGCCGCTTCTTCCACAGCTGCGACCTCGAATTGACCGGCGCGGACGGCCACCCACGCTCGGCCGGCAGCGGCGAGCACCGAGGCAAGATGGCTGTCGGCGGATGCCCGAACCAGGGCAGCGGCGTGAGGCACAAGTTCCTTAGGCCGGTCGGCCAGGATCGCGGACTGCACAGCAGACCAGTGCAGCGGAACCGACCACAGTGGCGGGTTGCCCAGCCGGTCGAGGAGAGCCCACGCCTCCGCCAACGGCGCCTGAAGCCAGGCGGAGTCTCGCAGCCGGGTGGCGGTCACCATCAGCTCGCCAAGCGGCATCAGGCTGAACAGGTCGATCGGCACATGCAGGAGGCTCTCCCTTGCCCGCTGCCATGCGCGCACCAGCGCAGGCGCATCATCCGCCCGTCGCGCCAGCCCCACCTCCAGCGCCCGGAAGAGCAGCTCGTTGCGGGGGGTGAGTCTCCGGGCATCCGCCATTGCCTGATCGATACCGGCCCGCGCCAGCTCAGAGCGATCCGCATTCATCGCGACCCAGGACCGCAGCAACTGCAGCCGTTGCCGCGCGGCAGACCCCCCCTGCTCCCCGGCGAGTGCGCGCTCCAGGATCGAGTCGGCGACTGGTAGTTCGCCACTGTGCAGGGCGACCAACGTGGCCAGTGCTGCTGGCAGCTCGGGAACCGGCGTCACCACCCCAGAAGCCGTCATCATGTCGGAGGCACGGATCAGCGCCGGAAGCGCGGCGTCGACCGAACCGCTCACCGAACTGCGCAGCCCCTGCCCCATGAGCGAGACCGCTACCGAGACCAGTGTGGGTGAGCTGCTGGTGGGCGCCGCAGCCAGCATCGCGTCGGCTCCTTCCGGATCTCCGACACCGATCATGGCGACTGCGGCGAGGGGTGCGGAGGAGCCGATCCGGTCGGGACCGAGCCAGCCGTATATCTCCGCGCTTCGCTGCAGCATCCCTCGCTGCGCCCATACGGCAGCCGCGACATCGACAGCCCTGATGAGGTCTGGCGCATTCTCGCGGGTCAGGAGGTCGTCGAGAATCCGCGCGGCAAGGTCCAGGTCGCCCAGGGCGGATGCTGCCTGCGCACGCCGCGCCGCGATGGATAGTTCGTCGCAGCCGGCCGCCCCGGCCTCGTCGTACAGCGTGAACGCGACCGCGGGCCTGGTGCTCAGCGCGCTGTCGCCCGCCCGCTCCAGCGTGGTCGCGACTCTCGGGTCCCTTAGGCCGGCACGCGCCAGGGCCTCAGCGACATCCCCCAGGGGGCGTCCCTCAGCGAGCACCGCGTCCACCAACGCCAGCTGGAGCGAACGCACCCGATAGGCCGGGGTGGTCTCCAGCAGGGCTTGACGCACGAGGGGAACCAGCCGTCCGTGCGCCAGCACCAGCCCCGCAGCCCGCGCCCTCGTCATCAAGTCGTCGACTCTGCCACCGTCGCCCTCGAGATTCGGAGGCAGCCGGCCGGAGAGGTCGAAGCCGACCGCGAGGGCGAGAAGCAGTTCCCGGAGTTCGCCGTATGCTGTGTCGAGCTCGTAGCCGAGCATGCCGATCAGGCCAGGCGAGGCAGCCTGCTTCGAATGGACTTCGATGCCATCGTCCACTGCCGAACCGAGTACCAGCTGTACCAGCCAGGGCACGCCACCGGTCATATCGGCAACGTGGTCGATGAACGCCTGCGGCACCGGTCGGCGCAACGAGGCCTCGGCGGCGGCGGCGATCTCAACTCGGGAGTGGAGGCCGATGGTAGCCGCCGATTCGTGCTCCTCGCCTTGCGCGGATGCCCCTGCGTTGGCGGCGGTTCCGCGCACCGATCGCAGTGACCTTACGCGTGATGGTTCGGCAGCCATGTTTTCACACCACCGGGTCTGCCGGGGGTTCGATGACAGGGGCCGGTTCAGGATCCGGGTCAGGAACGGGTTCAGGAACGGGTTCAGGAACGGGTTCAGGATCCGGGTCAGGAACCGGCTCCGGCACGGGCTCAGGAACGGGCTCGGGCTCTGGTGCCGGATCCGGATCAGGGTCAGGCACTGGGTCCGGTGGCGGGTCGGGAACCGGATCTGGTACAGGTCCGGGCTCCGGCTCCGGAGGCGGCGCTGGCGTGGTGTCCGCCGTTGTTGTCGGAGGGGGCTGGGTTCTGGGCTTCGTGACAGTCGGTTGTGGCAACGACGCCCGCGTGGCTTCATCGGTTGCCTGTTGTCGGCTCCTGGACGGCGCGCGCTTCGCCTGGGGGCCAGGCTCGGCGGCGCCGGCTTGAGGTGGCGGGGTGAGGAACGGCGTGGCATCCGTTTTCTCGTCGGGCTCGCCGGTACCGACCCCGAACGGGAATCCCGGGATTCCGTCCGCTCTGAGCGACTCCGGCTTGAACCATTCGCCAGCACCCATGTCTGGCCGTCCGTTCTGCCCCTGGGACAGCGCGCTGAACCCGGCACCCTGGGCTGCGACCACCGTCAGGATCAAACCCGCGACAACTGCCGCTGCTCCGACCGGAACCGCTCTCGCGGTAGCCCGTGCAGCCCTGGGCCCGAGGCGGAATGGGTGCGGCACGGCGGCCGCCACTTGACGGCGCACGCCATGGCGCACCTTCTTGCTGGGTGACGGATGTTCAACCGGGACAGGGGGCTGCTGGTTGAGCTTTGATTCAGCAGCGCGGGCGGCGAGCATGCTTATTGCACCTGTCTGCGCGGCACCGAGGGCGAGTGCGGCGGCCGGGTCGGAGTCGGTGATGACCGGCCTGTCGAGTTGGCCGGAAAGCTGTCGGGCGACGAATGGAGTGTGGGATGCGCCGCCGACGAGGAGAACCGAACCGATATCTTCGGCTGCAAGCCCGGTTGCCTCGAGTGCCTGGTCGAACAGGTCGATGCTCTCGCGGACGGCGCCATCGATCATGGTCTCGAACTCCGAGCGCATTAATCGCACTGCGGTCCGAATGCCCGGAAGGGCGACCGGGACGGTCGCTTCCGTCCGGAATGAGAGCGTCTCCCTCGCCCGGGTGCACGCCCGGCGAACGTCTCGGAAGGCCTGCAGCGCATCCTCGTCTGCGGGGTCGATCTCGGTGGGCGCGAAGCATGCCCTTTCGGAGACACGACGGAATACCAGCTCATCGAAATCGGTGCCTCCGAGCCGTTCGACATGGCCCGGATCTCCGAGCACACGGCAACTGCCCGAGGCGCCCTCCTCCAGAATGGTGACGTCGCAGGTGCTCCCGCCCAGGTCATAGACCGCGACGACGCCGCCCGGCCCGTCCGCCTGACGAGTGGAATGCCTGAGAACCGCGGCCTCGGCTTCGCTGACGAGGCTGACATCCGTCAGTCCGACGTCGGCAAGCGCGCCGCGCACTTGCTCGGTCCTGTAGTCACCCCAGCCCGTCGGATGGGTGATGCTGATGGCATTCGGCGGCGCACCTTCGCGTTCCTCGGTGCGGCCGACCACCCAGACCACCACGAGCGCGAATACCTGTTCCGCGACCACGCGAAGCTCATCGACGGCGATGGGTACCGGGTCGCCAACCCGCTGGCGAAAATCGCGAACCAGGCGTTCTGGTCGGTTGAGACCGGCTTCCTCTGCCGCCTCGCCGATGAGCACCAGTCCGTCGTCCGTTACGAAGGCAACCGACGGAACCGGGTCACTCGTCAGCCCGAGTTGGACCGGATGCGCGGCGAACAGCTGATTGTCCGTGTTGAAGTGGGCGGTGGCCGCAGTGGTGAAACTGTTGCCGACATCAACGCCAAGAACGTAGGGCATCGTTCCTCATAGCAAATGATCATTCAACGTCAGCAGCGCTAATAGGGGCAACGCTGCGTGAGTTACACGTCAACAACCTTCTGCGCACTCGGAGAAAATGTCAATGCTTTTGACCCCCGTTCGGGGGTACGAAGCTGGGGCTGTTCGTTTCACTTCGAGAGGTGTAGCATTCGGCTCACTATTCGCGGTTCAATGACGATCCGCGGAGAAACCCGAGGCCTCCCCCATGCCACGATTTTCGAATGAACCCGCCCGCATGCCCTTGCGGGTGGGTGCCGGGGTCGCGCTGACAGCGTTGATCGCCGGACTACTCGTTGTCGGCACACCGGCCGCCTATGCGGCCCCCGCGAACACTCCCACCCTGGTGGCTCCCGCCACGAACTCGACCGTCGCGGGCGATTCAGCAGAACTCCGCGTGGTCGCGAGCGACCCCGACACGTCAACGCTCTCCGTCGGCTTCTACGGAAGGGAACGCGGGGCGACTGTGGTCGTGCCCTCGAACGAGCCCGATTTCACCTTCGCCGTGATCCCCGACACCCAGAACTACACCTGGTCGACCTTCCAGGAGACGATCCGCGCCCAGGCCGACTGGATCGTCGCGAATCGCAGTGCCCTCAACATTGAGTTCGTGAGCCAGCTGGGCGACCTCGTGAGCGAATACACCAGCACGATCCAGTGGCAGCGGGTGTCGGAACGGCTGGCGGTGCTCGACGACGCGGGGGTGCCCAACAGCGTGTTGCCAGGCAACCACGATCTCAACGTCACCACGGGCGAGTCTCCGCTCTACCACCAGTACTTCCCGCCCAGTCGTTATGCCAACGCCGACTGGACGCCCGCTTCCGCACAGTACGGCGGCTACCTCGGACAAGACCTGTTCGGCACCGATCCGGTCGACCGTGGCAACATGAACAGCTTCTCCCTCTTCACCGCGGGCGGAGCGGACTACCTGGTACTCTCCCTCGAGTTCGGCACGCCGAACTACACCGTCGATTGGGCGCGAAAGGTGCTCGCCGCGCATCCGGATCGCAAGGTCATCCTGGTGACGCACTCGTTCATCAACTACAACTCGAACCGGCCCACGGCCATCGAGCGCCCCGGGGGAATGTCGCCTCAACAGCTCTGGACCGATTTGGTCTTCCCGAACTGCAACATCGTCATGGTGCTGAACGGCCACTTCAACAACGGGGACGCCGGCGAAGGGCGGCGCCTCGATCCGAACAGCTGCGGTACGCCGGTTCCGCAGATGCTTTCCGATTACCAGAGCCGAGCAAATGGCGGCAACGGCTGGATGCGCTACTACACCTTCAAGCCGAGCCAGAACCTGGTGCAGGCCGTTACCTACTCGCCTACCCTCAACCAATACGAGACGGATGCCGACTCCTCCTTCACGGTGCCGTTCACCATGAGCGCCACCCAGCCGGCCCCCTTCACGCTCCTCGGCACTGACTCGGTCGCCTCCGGTGGCACCGCATCCGTAACCTTCGACGGCCTGGAAACCGACACCGAGTACGAGTGGTACGCGGTGGTGCGGGACGGCACGGATGCGACAACGGGGCCGACCTGGCAATTCACCAGCGCACCCCCGTCGAGCTATGCCAGTGACGAGTTCTCCCGCACCGTCGCATCCGGCTGGGGCACGGCAGACTCCGGCCAGGCATGGTCACCGTCCGCTGGCACCGGTTACGCCGTGTCCAGCGGCGCAGGCCGTTTGACATCTCCAACAGGAGTCACCCGAACGATGACGCTACCCTCGGTGACCGTCGATGATGTCAGCGTGGGCTCCCGCTTCTCCATCGACAAGGCCGGCACCGGATCCGGTACCTACCTGTCGTTCCTGGCCAAACAGGTGAACCAGGACAGCTACCGGGCGAAGGCCCGCTACGTCCCCGGCGGCGCCGTCAACCTGAGTCTCATCCGCTACCAGAATCGCACGGATGTCTCCCTTGCCAACCTGACAATCCCTGGTCTGAGCGTGGTTCCGGGCGACTCGCTGAGCATCCGCGTCGAGGCGGAGGGCACCAATCCGACGAGCCTCCGGGCGAGATTGTGGCGTTCGGGCCAGCCAGAGCCGACAACCTGGATGGTGACGGCCAGCGACTCCGCGCCGGTGCTGCAGAGCTCGGGCGTGCCGGGCGTCAGCCTCTATGTTTCCGGAAGCGCCACCGCGGTGCCGGTGACGGCGGCGATCGATGAGTTGACGTTCGGCCGGATCGGGGCGGTGCAGCCTCCCCCTCCACCACCGCCGCCACCGCCGCCACCGCCACCGCCCGAAAATGCCGCACCGGTCGCGGTCATCACCACACCAACGATCACCGAGCGCAGTCTGCAGGTGAGCGGCACCGGGTCAAGCGACTCCGATGGCACCATCGCCGGCTACTCCTGGGATTTCGGCGACGGCACTCCTGCAGTCACCGGCCCGACCGCCAACCACCTGTATGGTGCGGATGGCACCTACACGATCACACTTACGGTGACCGACGATGACTCTGCCACGGCAACTGCCACCCGGGTCGTGACGGTGGCGGCAACACCGCCACCACCGCCTCCACCTCCGCCTCCGCCGCCACCTCCTACCAGCGCAGCTTCGGATGACTACGAACGCACGGTGGCTTCTGGCTGGGGTACCGCCGACATCGGCGGCGCCTGGACCACCCATACGTCGAGCAGTCGCTTCTCAGTGGGTTCCGGGGTCGGGGCGGTCCGGGCGACACCGGGAGCCACAGCGGAGGTAAGCCTCCCAGGGGTGCAGTCCAGCAGTACCGAACTGCGGGCGCGATTCTCCTTCGACTCACTGGCGACAGGGGGCAGTCTGTACGTCTCATTCGAAGGTCGGCGGGTCGACAACTCGAACGATTACCGGGCGAAGGCGATCATGGAGACGAACGGCAGGATCCAGCTACAGCTTGTGCGGCGGGCCGGTGGAGAAACGGTGATCGCCAACGTCTTCCTGCCGGCGAGCTTCACGCATAGCGTGGGGAACAGCTATGAGATCGCGATGCAGGCGGTAGGAAGCAGTCCGACGACCCTGAGAGCCAAGATCTGGCGAACCGGAACCACCGAGCCCGATTGGCAGCTCACCGCGACCGACTCGACTGCGTCCCTCCAGCGAACCGGCTCCCCCGGCTTGCTCTATTACGCTTCCCGCAGCTTCACCGGCGCCGCGGCCACGCTGAGCGTCGACGCACTCAGGGTTACCACTCCGTAACCGCGCATCGTCATAAAGAGCGGCGGCGGTGAAGCTCTCGAATCTCCGCAGTCAGTTCCGGCACCGGTCCGGCGATGGGGATGCCGGGCGCGACAACGCTGATCGCTAGCGGTGCGACCGGCCCGGGCGGAAGCTGCCACTCGGCACGCCACTCAGTCAATTGGGAACTCGAGGCTGCGTACACGATCGGTCCGAGCCCCACCCAGGCGTGGGCAGCAGCGCACATCGGGCAGTGCTCACCGGAGGTGTAGACAGTCGCTGACGCGCGCTGCTCCACAGTCAGGTTGGCGGCCGCCCAGCGTGCGATTTCGAACTCCGGATGGCGAGTCTCGTCACCGCCACTGGTGCGGTTGCGGTCCTCGAACCGCACGACCCCGTCGCCATCGACAAGAAGCGACCCGAATGGGTCATTGTCGGACTCGAGGGCTTCGCGAGCCAGTTCGACACAGCGGCGAAGGTGGGCGAGATCGGTGGAGGTGATGTGCATAGCCTGATTCTGCTACACGAGGCGACGGATGCCCCGGTCGCGGGACCAGGGCATCCGCTGCGAAAGCTAGCTGAGGATCAGGCTTCGCTCATCGCGGTGGTCTCCGCCTTGCCCTTGGCCGCGTAGTAGGCGGCACGCGCGGCAAGGCGACGCGTCTGCTCGGCCTGGCCGGCATCCAGAACGTCCTGCGGAACCTCAACGTTCGGCACCCGGCTCTTGCCGTTGTACTTGGCGATGTAGGCGTCGAGCTCTGGGCCGGACTCCCACGACGTGATCAGGCAGTAGCGCGGCGTCTCACTGTTGTGGGTGGTCGCGTGCCACAGGCGCTGGGTGTCGACGATCAGCTGGGCGCCGGCAGGCAGGGCGATGCGGTACTCGACGCTCGGGTCGGTGCGGTTGTCGCGCAGCACGAAGTAGCTGTCCTTGTCGTCGGTCAGGTTGAAGAAACCGCGCACGATCCAGCCGGTGCCGTCCGGGTTGAGGCGGTTGTTGTCGTCCTGGTGAAGGTTGTAGAGGCAGTCCGCGTAGTCGTTCGGCATCAACTCGATAGTGCGGCAGCGACCGACGTTCGCGCCTGGCTCTTTCGCCCGGGCGGTGAGGGTGGGGGCCTTCTCAGTCTGCGAGTCGATCCAGACGCCGTCCTTGTCGGTGCGCGGCGGCTTGTGGTTCCAGAAGCCGTTCACCTCGATCTCACCCTTGGCGCTGGCGAGCGGTGCGAAGCGGGTCTCACCAGACGACTTCCAGTCCACATATTCGATGTCGAGCCATTCCTTCGGGTCGATCGGCTCGTTGTAGCGGTCCAGCACGACATAGCCGGTCTCTTCAAGGGCGGCAGACTTGATGTAACCCATAATGCGGTGGTGCCTTTCGTTCAGGGGCCAGCACGTTTTAACAGGCCCTGGTAAGGCCACCCTAACATTGGGCATCCCCGTAAACTGGGAAGTCCGGCGGCGCTAAGGAGCGAATCACTCAGATGGTCAGAGCCACGAATATCGATGCGACGGCAGTCAACACGATCCGCTGGCTCTCCACCACCGACGCGACCATCGTGGTTCCCGTCTACCAGCGCCAGTACCGTTGGGACATCGGCGGATGCGAGCAGTTGCTTGCCGACATCCGTGCCGCCGCCGACTCCGAGCACCGGTACACCCACTTCATCGGGTCGATCCTGTCCAGCGCCAGCGCGGACAGCACGAACGCCGAAATCGAGGCCCGGGAACTGGTGCTGATCGACGGCCAGCAGCGCATCACGACGCTGATGCTCCTGGTGGCCGCCCTGCACCACACCGTGAAGGATGCCGACCCCTCCCTGGCCGCGGAACTGCAGAGAGTGCTGGTGTCCTCGGACGAGCCCGATCGCACAAAACTGCGACCGCACCGCGCTTGGGCGGACGTGTTCGAGAAGGTCGTGCTGGACCGGCGAAACGGTGGCGAACCCCGCGATTCACGGTTCGACGACAACTACGCCTTCTTCCGCAGCCAGGTGCCGGCCGAGGAGGTGCCGCAGGTCTGGCAAGGCCTGCAGCGCCTGGAGCATGTCTCGATCACGCTCGGCGGCGATGCGAACGCCCAGCAGATCTTCGAGAGCCTGAACTCGACCGGTGAACCGTTGCGCGACCACGAGTTGATCCACAACTACGTGTTGATGGGCCTCACCCGTGCCGAGCAGGGCGAGATCGAGGACACGTTCTGGCTGCCGATCGAGCAGAACACGGGCGAATCGATCGCCAGCTTCTGGCGGCACTACCTGGTGATGACGACCGGACGCGGCATCGACGTTGTCGGCGGACGCGGGGTGTACGACGCGTTCCGGCACGAGTTTCCGCGGCTTCACCTTGACTCCCTGCGCAACCTGGCAACAGAGTGGCGCGACTTCTCGGCGATCTACCGCACCCTGATGGAACCCTCGCGGGAGAGGGATACCGAGATCGCAAAGCACCTCGGTCACCTGAACACGTTCGGCCAGACCATGTACCCGCTGGTCATGCGGGCTTACCGCGACTTCCAGCGCGGCGAATTGTCGAAGGATGCCCTGCTCGCTGAGCTGGCGAACCTCCAGTCGCTGCTCATCCGCCGAACGGTGGTCGGGCTCAGCAATGACCACCTGGTGGCCAGGCTCTGCCGCGCCCGCGCCGATGGCTCCGACCCTCTGGTATCGGCGATGGCGCGAATCATGCCGTCCGACGAGCGGGTGCGGATCGCCCTCAAATACGGGGAACTCCCCCACCCGGCGTATGTGCTGGGCAGGCTGGCGGATGTCACGAACCTGGCCGAACTGGACATCGAGGCAGTCTTCCCGCTCGCGCCGGGCGACGCCTGGAGTGGCGACGGCCAGCGCCAGTGGGCCGACTTCAGCGAGGACGAGCAGAACAGCCACCGTGCTCTCGCACAGACGCTGGGCAACCTGACGCTGCTCGAGGAGCACCTGGCCGAGCGCGCCGCCGACGCGTCATTCTCGGTGAAGCGGGCATCCGTCTACCCAAAGAGCGCCGTGGCCTTGACCCGGGAACTGGCCGAAGCGTCATCCTGGGGAACCGCCGAGATTTCGGAGCGCACCGCCCGACTGACTACCGAGTTCCTTGGCATCTGGGCGAAACCGGTGACGGTCGGCATTGACGACGACGGGCTCACCCCGATCCTCGACGCGAAGCGCCGACCGGGCTGGCCACGAGGCTGGCAGCGCGAGTTCGAGTACGTCGAGTACCGCGGCGAGCACTGGGAGGTCTACGACGTCAAGTCGCTCTTCAACCGCATCTTCAAACGGCTGTGGGCGGACTCCCGAGCGGATGTCGTCACCTTCAGTTCGCACCGCGGCGGTCCCATCTTCCAGGCGCAGGCGTGGAACGGGCACTGGGACCAGCTGGACGACTCCAACTTCCTCTACATGGGCTGGGACTCCAAGTACATGCTCACCGCGGTGCAGGGCGTGCTCGAAGAGTCTGGCCTGGCATCCGAGGTGTTCGTGAAGTATTCCTACATCGGCGAGGCGATGTAGCGACGCACCGCGTCGGCATGCGAAAGGGCCGGGATGGCCTGTCAACAGGTCACCCCGGCCCTTCCAGCTCAACTCACTCGAATGATTCGGCCGGCGCGTAACCAGCGCCGTTGTACTTCACCACCTGCACGGTGGAGACTGCCGCCTGGCCGTCCTTGGCCGTGTCGATCGGGATGCCATCCAGTCCGAGCGGCGCATCGAACCCGGAGATGGTGCGCAGCTGCTCCATGAAATTTGCCCGGGTCGGCTCGGTCATCTTCTGGAAGACCTGGTCGAGCGTGGCACCCACCATGTAGCTCCAGACGCAGTGCGGGAACGATGGAACCTCATCGATACCCGCGTACTCCGACATGTCCGCGAAGAACTTGACCATGTCCTCGTCCTCGGCGGTTGCTGGGCTCGCCGCGGACTTGGAGAACACCGTCGTGTAGACGCCGGGGTAAGTGACGGCATTGCCCGGGCCGAGGATGGCTGGGCTTGACGTGTTCGACGGCAGGAACCAGTTCGGCAGCCAGCCGATCTCCTGCGCCTTCAGCAGTGATTGACCGACGAGGTTCGTCTGCGAGTTCGCGCTGACGAAGACGTCGGCATCGGTTCCGGCAAGCTCAGTGATCTGCGCGTCGATGTTCGTGTCGCTCGCCTCGTAGGTCAACTCGCCGACGACCTCAATGTTGTCGGACCCTGAAATGGCCTCCTTGAAGCCTTCCACGTAGCCCGCACCGAAGTCATCGTTCTGCGACAGGATGGCGACCTTGTGGTCCCCTCCGGACGCCGCCAGGAGTTCACCGAATGCAAAGCCCTCGGTCTGGTAGACCGGGACGAAGCCGAGTTGCCATGGGCTCTCGTCCTCATCACTGAAGATCGGGTCACCCGTCATGATGAGCACCTGAGGCACCTCGTCCTCGATGGCCGCCTCACGGAACGCCCGGTTGGTGGGTGTGCCCAGGCCTGAGGTGATCGCGAAGACGCTGTCCTTCAGCGACTGATAGTTCGACAACGACTTCTGCGGGTCATAGGTGTCGTCCATCGCCTCGATCTCGACCGTGCGGGTCTTCCCGTCAGCGAACTCGATCCCACCGTCGGCGTTGGCTGCGCCGAAGTAGGCCGTGAGCCCGTCGACCGTGCAATTGCCAGGTCCTGCGGTTGGTCCGCTCAGTGGGGTGATGACTCCCAGGGTGATCGTGGTGTCGGTGATTCCGGGGCTCGCCGAAGCTTCGCCGGGACCGGCCTCCCCGCCTCGGGCACAGCCCGTCACGGTAAGGGCGGCGACCGACGCAACGGCGACGATTCCGATGATGCCCCCTGTTCTCCTTCGAATGTTCATGCTTGACCTTGCCTCTCTGTCTTGGCTGTCTCTTCGGGCCGCTCCACTGCGGAGTCCAGGGTGGGATTCGGTGGTGGAGGGGTCTGTGGGGAACTGTCGGTTCCCGGCGAAGGTCGACCTCGCAGTCGCCTCGCCATCCGCTTGATGGTGCGAGGAAGGGTCACGAGCCCGCCGGGGAGCAGGAAGAGGACGGCGAGCAGGACGACGCCCTGGATGATCGCCGTGAGGTTCGGGTTGATGGCGTTCGTGATTTGCGGAACGAACACATAGTAGGCACCGCCGATCAGTGAGCCGGCGATGCTGGCAGCGCCACCGATGACCATCGCAACCACGAGGTTGATGGAATGGATGAAATGCAGCGTCTCGGGTGAGGTGTATTGCACCGCGACGAGGTAAAGAAAGCCGCTCGCTCCTCCGAATACGGAAGCGATTGTGAATGCCATGACCTTGTAGCGGTACGGCGAGATGCCGGTCGCGGCGGCGACGGCCTGGTTGTCGCGAACCACGGCCAACGCCCGACCGAATTTGCCGCGCACGAGGTTGTAGGCGAGCAGGAACGCGATGATGGCGATCACCGCGACGATATAGAACTGCCACTGATCGTCAGCGAGGCCCGTCCAATCCGGAGCGCCCGAGAACCGCGCCGACGTGCCTTGGGACCCGCCGGTGAATTCCGAGAGTCGCTTTGCCAGGGGAACTCCGACGATCGGCAGCGCGATCGTCACCATCGCGATGGCCAGCCCTCCAAGGCGGGCGGCGGCCAATGACACGAACAACCCGGCCAAACCAGGAACCACACAGCTGAGCACGAAGACGAGCAGGATGTTCCAGTCGTTCGCGATGCCATACGCGGCCACATACGCCCCGAGGCCGAGGAAGAAGATTTGACCCAGGTGGATCTGCCCGCTGTATCCCATTGCGATGTTGAGACCGAGTACCGCCACCGCGTACACGCCCACCTTGGTCAGTGTCTGGTTGGCGAACACGGGAAGCACGAGTGGCGCGATGAGCAGGATGGCGGCCAGCACGATCCACGTGGCGACAAGCACCCACTTGTTGCGGAACAGCGCCTTTGTCGTGGCCATCAGACTCGCACCACGTCTTTCCGGCCGAACAACCCTTGAGGGCGCAGGAACAGGATCACGAAGATCAGGATGAACGGCACGGCGATTTTCAGGTCATGGCCGATGAACGGCACGTAAACCGCGGCGAGGTTTTCGAGCACCCCGATCGACCAGGCCGCCACCGCCGTCCCGAGGGGACTGTCGAGACCACCGAGGATGACAGCGGCGAGCGCGTACACCAGAGCACCGTCGAGCATGCTCGGCATCAGGGTGAGCTGCGGCGCCACGAGTGATCCGGCGATGGCCCCGAGTACGGCGGCCAGGCCCCAGCCAACCATGAGGAGCCTGCCGACCGGCAGACCGGAGAAGGCAGCAGACTGGGGGTTGATGGCAACGGCTCGAAGTGCCAGCCCGAGCTTGGTCCGCTGGAACATCAACTGCAGGAGCAGCATGATCGTGATGATCGTGAGCGTTGTGCTGATCGATTTCACGCTCACGGTGGCTCCGAACAACGAGATGGTGTCGGACGGGAAAAGCGAGGGGAAATTGTAGAAATTGTAGCTCCAGAACCAACCACACAGACCGGTGATGAGGGTCAGCAAGCCGATGGTCACAACCACGGCGGTATCGGGGTCGCCCCCTTCGAATCGGCGCATGATGAATCGTTCGATCAGCGCCCCGATGATGAACGACGCGACGATGGCGAGGAGGATGGCCAGGATCAATGGCATTCCGAGCCCGAAGAATGCGAAAGCGATGTAAGCCGCCAGTACAGCCATGGCCCCCTGGGAAAAGTTGATCAGGCCAGTGGCCTGGTACACCAGCACGATCGCGAGCGCCAGCGCAGCGTAGATCGAACCCGCCGCCAGGCCGTCGATCACCAGCTGTATGAAGGTCCCCATGGTCATCCTCCCAGGTAGGCGCGTCGGATCTCGTCCATGCCCATGAGCTCGTCCGAGGTGCCAGTCAATGCGTTGCGACCTGTCTCGAGAACCGTCGCAGTGTCGACGAGGGTGAAGGCAAGATTGGCGTTCTGCTCGACAACCAGCATGGCGATGCCCGATTCACGACGCAGCCTCTTGATCGCTTCGAAGACGTTTTTCGCGGTGCTGGGCGCGAGCCCGAGGGATGCTTCATCGAGTAGGAGCAGTCGCGGCTTTGCCATGAACGCCCGAGCGACCGCGAGCATCTGCTGCTCACCACCGGACAGAGCGGAACTGCTCGACTTGATTCTGTCCTTCAGCTGAGGGAAGAGTTCGAGGCAGTACTCGATGTCGGTGCTGATCGCTTTGCGGTCCTTCCGCAGGTACGCCCCGACCAGCAGGTTCTCCTGTACCGTGAGTCGCCCGAGTGTGCCCCGGCCTTCCGGTACGTGGGCAATTCCGAGCGCGGCGACCTGGTCAGGACGCAGGCCGAGGATGTCGCGCCCGTCGAAGACGATGCTCCCCCGCGCCCGCACGGTTCCGCTGATGGCACGCAGTGTCGTGGTCTTGCCTGCGCCGTTCGCGCCCAGTATGCCGACAGCGCCACCGTCTGGCACGCTGAGCGAGACGCCGTCCAGCACTTGCACAGGACCGTAGGAGGCAGTCACGTCGCTGAGCTCAAGCAGCGTCATCGGCGGCATCCTTCCCGAGATAGGCCTCGATGACCTGTGGGTTGGACTGGGCTTCGGCAGCGGTCCCCTCCATGAGCTTCCGACCGTGATTCAGCACAACGACTCGATCCGTGAGGGCGGAGATGAGTCCCATGTGGTGTTCGACGATGACGACGGTGATGTCTTCCTCTGTCCGCAGTCGCTTGATGGCTTCGATGAACTGGCTGACCTCCCCGTGGGAGAGGCCGGCGGCAGGTTCGTCAAGCAACAGCAGCGTGGGGTTCGAGAGGAGTGCCCGGCAGAGTTCGACTCCCTTGTGGAGACCATGGGAGAGCTCATCGACCGGGAGGTGGGCAGCCCAGCCGAGTCCGTTGCGTTCGAGAAGCTCGAGGGCGTCTGCTCGCAGTGCACGCTCTGCGCGCACAGTGAACGGCAGTCGAAGCGACCAGGCGAGGGCGTCGCCTGGCAGCCGGGTATGCCCGCCGAGCAGGACGTTCTCAAGCACGGTTGACGTGAGCTGCAGCGCCGGGTGCTGGAACGTGCGCGCCAGGCCGTAGCGGGCGAGGCCTGATGCCCGCGTGCCGAGCACCTCGGTTCCGTCGATCGTGATGGAGCCTGCACTGGGCTTGTAGTGCCCGCTGATGCAGTTGAACAGCGAGGTCTTGCCAGCCCCGTTCGGGCCGACAAGACCGAAGATCTCCCCCGGCTCGACGTCGAAGCTCACCTCTTCGAGCACCTTGACACCCCCGAAGCGGAGGCTGACGTTTTGCAGGCTCAGACGTGCGGCCATCCTGTACCTTCCTGGTCGCATCGTTGCTATCGAAGGGCTAAAGCGTTGCTCGTCGTGCGTGTGATCTGCTTTGACTCACGAGAAGGATGTTACGGATCGCCACCGAGATTGTCAACGATTTTGGAACGAGTCTTCCTTTTTTATGGCTGGGTGGGTGAGGAGGCGCGGTACCCTCCGCGCGCATAGTCGTAGTACGGGGCGGGGGCGACGGTTGCACGGATTTCGACCTGTCGATGCGGTTCGACCTGCGCCTTCCGGGAGACCGGATCCTCACCCCAGACGACGGTGACCTCGGTTCCCGTCGCCGCGAACTCCTTGGCGATCGTGGCGAGGGACAGGAACACGCGCTCGTTCGCAAGGTAGCCGACGTCAAGAGAGAGACCGACCAACTGGCCGTCCTTCAGCACTTGATCGGTTTGGTAGAGCGCGTAGCGCGACTTGGGCAACTCGATGTACTTCGCCGGAAGCTCGTCATCGCCGAGGACAGAGCCGAGGGCACGCGTGACGTCGTCATCGTTCCAGACCAGCGTCACCTTGGTACGACGCTGGTTCTCAGCGTGCTGCTGCAACGCCTCCTTACCAAGGAACTCGTGGTCGAACGACACCGACCGTCCGAGGCCGATGTCGTATGGGGTCAGGTAGTAGTCGCTGATGTCACTCGAGAAGAAGCTGCCGCCGAGCGAACCCGCCTTTGACAGTTCGAGCCACTCACGGTACGGCTTCAGCTCCGGCTGGAAGATCGCCGGCGGCGGCGATGGCACCCACCCAGAACCCAGGTTGGCGGAGGAGTAGCCTTTCGCCCCGACCTGGGTGATCCCGAACTCCGCGCCATCCGCCAGGAGTGCCGCATGCACGGTTGCTGCCTGCGCCCACGGCCCCCACAGTTCGAAGCCGGGCTGCCCAGCCATGCCGTGCCGCAGCACGCCGACTTTCCCGCCCGCGATCTCGACCTCACCCATATGGAAGAACTTCAGCTCCGGCGCCGGCTGGCCGGTGACCTTTTCGATGATCTTCAGCGCGTTCGGTCCCTGCAGCTCGTAGCGAAACAGCTTCGGATCGCCCTTGCGGATCAGGGAATGGTCGTCGCGCTCCAGGCTGACGTCCCAATCGCCAGTGCGTATGTTGTACTCCACCCAGTCGCTCAACATTGGCAGGGCGACCAGATCGAACGAGTTCTCGCCGAGATGGAACAGGATGCCGTCGCCGATGACAAACCCGTCGTGGTTGACCGCGACAAGCTGCTTGGCGCGCCCCACCTGGTAGGCGGACGCCGAGTTCGTACCGATCCAGGTGAAGAATTTCGTGGCATCCGGCCCGCTGACGAACAGGTCGGCCATGTGATGCGACTGGTCGAGGAGAGCGCAGGAGTCTTTCCACGACGCCTGCTCGCTGCGCCAGTTGGTGAATTCCGGGGTGACCGGGAAGGTGAACGGCCGCGATGTCGCGTTCCGCAGCACTTCAACGGGATTCCCGGTCTTCTCGATCGCGGCCTGCAGGTTCTGAGTTGTCATGTCGCTTCCTTCTGGAGGGGCGGCGGCACAGGGTTGAAGCCGTGAACGCCGTCGTTCTGCTCGTGCGGAAAACACTACGTCCCGCGGGTCGCCCTCGGATGCCCAATTTCCGTTCAATAGAAATTAGCGAGGGTAGGCTGTCGGCAACAGCCACGACACAGGCAGCCACTCTGAGCAGGAAGCGGCACAATGGCACGAGCATCCGCGGGCGAATCCGTGCTCAGCAAACATCTTCGAGTTCTCGGCTCGTTCGAGGCGGCCGTGCCGTTCCTCACCCTGTCCGAGCTGTCGGCCAAGGCGAAGCTTTCGCCGTCGACTGCCCACCGGATCGTCGGGGAGCTGGAACGAGAGGGACTCCTGGAGCGACTGCCCGATCGCAGCTACCGGCTCGGCGTGCGGCTGTGGGAGCTCTCCTGCCGAACCCCTGGCGCACTGGGACTGCGTGAACTTGCGCGCCCCTACCTGGAGCAGGTGCACGCGCGGGTCAACCAGCATGCCCAACTCGGGGTCCTCAGCGGCACGGAGGTGTTGTTCCTCGACCGGCTGTCGGCACGGGACGCCGTCGTCAACGCCACCCTGATCGGCGGGCGCATCCCGCTCCACGCCTCGTCGAGCGGTCTCGTGCTGCTTGCGCACGCTGGGCAGGGCCTCGTCGACGAGGTGCTCGCGGCGGGCCTGCGACGCTACACCGACCAGACGATTCAGACCGAGGACGAGTTGCGCTCGGCGCTGCGGAGTGCGCGCGCCGATGGCTGGGCGGTTTGCGACGGCCATATCTACGAAGCGTCGCGGGGCATTGCGGTGCCGGTCTACGGGGCACACCGCGACGTCATCGCCGCAATCGGTGTCGTCGTGCCCAACGATGAGACGTCACCACTCAGATACATCGAACCGCTCGTGCACGCCGCCAGCCAGATCTCGGCGGCGATGCGCTCCGCCTATCTTCCGGCTGGGCATCCCGCTGCGGCGCCGGGAGGGCGGCTCCGGCCGCTCGTCAACTCCTCAGTGCATTCGATGGAGTACCTCGCGGCTCAGCTCTGACTGGCGGTGGTGTGAAGGGAGTCACGCCGCCCGGCAAGCTCATGGAGCCACTCGATGGTGCTTACGGTCATCCAGGTGGGTGACCCCAGAGATTCGAGGTATTCCAAGGCATCGCGCATCTCGGCCTCCCTGCGCACCGCATGGACCGGTGTGCCCTCTACCAGCCGTTGCACGAGCTCGCCCCCGGTAGGCCCCAACTCCGAAGCGAGTTGCTGCTGCACCCAGTCCCGTGCTCCGGCGGACTCCGCCGCGCTCAGGCTTTCGAACACCAGCGCAGCCAAGCCCTTCATGAAGACGCTGCGCAAGAGTTTCATCCCGGCCGAAACGCCCGCCTCAACACCGACGTCAGTCGCGGAAACCCCGAGCGTCTCCAAGCGCGACAACAGCTGCGCTGCCCCGGGGCCGCTCAGCAACAGCGGCGTCGCGATCCGCGCGCGCGGTACGGGAGCCAGGATGGCGACATCGACGAAGGCGATCCCCTGCGCCTCGCAGCGCGCGGACATCATCCGCTTCGCTTCGGGCCCGCCAGTGTTCATGTCCGCGAAAATAGCGGAGGCTGCCAGCTCCGGCAGGGCATCTTCAAGCACAGACGCAGCTGCACCCGCGCCAACCAGGCTCAGCACGACATCCGCCCCGCGCACCGCCTCAGCCACGCTCGGGACCAGTGACGCACCGTCTGGTGAGTCGGCGACGAGCGGGTCTGTGGCCACCACTGTTGCCCCGCGCTGCACCAGATCGGCGGCATAAATGCCGCCTGCCTCCCCTAGACCGAGCACGGCGACCCGCATAGTAGACTCCCAAAAGTCAATACATCCGATAATATTGTAGACGATACTGGATCGAGTCCTACGCCGATCGAACGCCCCACGGCGTCCAAGAGAGTGATCTTATGTCGATGACCGTGAAATCGCCCCTCCTCCCCGCCGAAGCCGAAGGCGGTGATCCGCGTCAAACCCACGTCAGGCAGGTCATCGACGTCATCCGCAGCGCCATCGTGCGAGGGGACTACGCAACCCACCAACGCCTGATCGAGGTCGACCTGAGCACCACCTTCTCGGCGAGCAGGGCCACGGTGCGAACTGCCTTGCTCGAGTTGGCGAGCGAGGGGCTCGTCGAACGGCTCCCGAACCGTGGATCACGCGTGCGGGCGATCTCGGTCGACGAGGCCATCGAAATCATCGAGGTACGGATCGGAGTCGAGGCCCTGTGCACAGCGAAAGCGGCGCAGGCTGTGGGCGACGAACAGGTAGAAGAACTCCTGCGCCTGCGCGATGCAATGCTCGTCTCAGTCGCCGAGGGTGACCTGGTCGAGTATTCACACCTGAACCAGCTCCTCGATCAGCGCATCCGGGAGATGAGCGGCCACGCCACCGCAGCTGACGTGCTTTCCCGGCTCCACGCCCAGAGCATGCGGCACCAGTTCAAGCTCTCGTCACGGCCGCAGCGAGCCAAGGTCTCTGTTCTCGAGCACGCCGAGATCATTGACGCGATCGTTGCCAGGGACCCCGAGCGGGCTGAGCGAGCGGTGCGCACCCACCTGTTGAACGTTATGGATGCACTCCGCGAGATCGCCTGAACACCGCCCGGCACCGCTCGGGTGCCGGACGGCAATCAGCTCACGCCGTAGATGCGGTGCGCCAGCCTCCGTGATACTCCGTGCGTGCGGTCACCGCGTACGGCACCGGGCTGACCACGGCACGCACGCTGAACTGTTCGTGCGGCTGCACCGTTGTCTTGCGCGAGCCACCGTCAGGCTCACCCCAGATCACCTTCACCTCGGTCCCGACCTCGACGTCCTGGCTGACGGTGGCCAGTGAGAGGCCGCGCCGCTCGTTCGCGCTCACGCCGGTGAACAGCGACAGGCCGACAGTCGTGCCGTCCGCGTCGACGACGGCATCGAAGTTGGATGAGCCGTAGTTCGCGTTCGGCAAGTCGAAGAACTGGTATCCGGGGCGGTCCCGGTCGAGGAATGACGTCATGACCTTGCCCAGATCTTCGTCGTTCCAGGCCAAGGTGACCTTCTTGCGCTGCGTCGCCGGATCGATCTTCTCGAGCGCGTCGCGGCCGATGAAGTCGTGGTCGAACTTGACGAACGAGCCGTATCCGAGCTCCCACGGGTTGAGGTAGTAGTCCTCGATGTTGTCGGACACGAAGCTGCCGGCGATCGCGTTGATCGCCTCATAGCTGTCCGGAGCCAGCCATTCGCGGTAGCCGCGGAGGTCTTCGCCGGTATAAATCGCGGGCAACGGCGACGGGATCCAGCCCGACTCCAGCGTGTTCGACGAGTACGCACGTGAGCCGCACGGCTCGATGCCGAACTCGGCACCCGCCTCGAGGATGGCGTCGCGGATCTTGCCGTGCTGTTCGTAGGGTCCCCAGATCTCGAGCCCTGGCGCTCCCGCCATCCCGTGACGGAGCGTGCGGACACTCTCGCCTGCGATGGTCGTGTGCCCCATCCGGAAGAATTTCACCGGCTCGACCGGTCCGCCCGCGAGTTTCTGGATGATGTCCCACGCACGCGGTCCCTGGATTTGGAACCGGTATACCTCGCGCGAGACGGCCTTGCCATATGGACGCGAGGGCGAGCGGTCGTCGTAACGAAGCTCGACGTCGTAGCCACCGGTCTCGGCCTGGTACTGCAGCCAGTTGGCTGCGGGAGCGCGCCCGACGTAGACGAACTCGAGTTCGGAGAGGTGGAAGAGGATGCCGTCACCGATAACACCGCCGTTCGGCGCGGTGGGAACGAACTGCTTCGCCGTGTCGACCGGGAAAGTCGCGAAACTGTTGATGCCCGTGTCGGAGAGGAGCTTCAGCGCCCCAGGGCCGGTGATGAACAGGTTCACCATGTGGTGCGTCTGGTCGTACAGCACAGCGGTTTCGCGCCACGCGCGCTGCTCGCGACGCCAGTTGGTGAACTCGGCCGGCACGACCGGATAGATGTATGCGCCGAGTTTCGAGTTCCGCAGGAGCTCGACAGTGTCTCCGGCCTGATCGAGCACTTCTTGCAGGTTCTTTGCTGGCATGGCTGTATCTCCTTCTTATTGGATGGGTGCTGCGATGGCTAGGTGGTGCGGTAGCTTTCCCTGGCGAACTGGACGAACGGGGCAGGCGCCACGGTTGCGCGCACTTCAACCTGACGATGGGGCTCCACCTGGGGCTTCGTGGAGTTGGGACTCTCACCCCACAGAACGGTGACTTCGTCGCCAATCCGGACGCTGCCGGCTTCGAGTGTCGCCAGGGACACGAACGACTGCTCGTTGGCGAGGTAGCCGCAGTCGAACGATTGGCCGATTGGCCTGCCGTCGCGGAGCACCTGGTCGACCTGGTACAAGGCGTAACGGGCCTTGGGCAGGTCCAGGTACTTGGCGGGCAAACCTGGTTCGACCAGAGAGCCGAGAACGCTCTTTACGTCGTCGGGATTCCAGACGAGCGTCATTTTGGCGCGGTGGGATGAAGCCGCCAGCTTCTCCAGCGCCTCGCGGCCCACGAAATCATGGTCGAATGCCACGGACCGACCGTAGTCGAGGTCGTACGGCGTCAGGTAATAGTCCTCGATGTTCGGCAAGTCGAAGCTCCCGCCGAGCGAACCGGCGCTGGTGGCAGGGAGCCACTGGCGATAGGGACGGGTCGCCTCGCCCGAGAAGATCGCCGGCACCGGCGATGGAACCCAGCCGGATTCGAGGTTTGCCGTTGAGTACCCCTTGGCTCCGACCGGTGTCAGCCCGTACTCTGCGCCTGCCTCGAGCAGGGCATCGCGTACCCGACCACTGTCCGCCCAGGGGCCGAACAATTCATAGCCGGGCTGGCCGGCCATGCCGTGGCGAATGGCCCGGACCTCGAGCCCCGCCATGGGAAACCGACCCATGTGGAAGAACCCGATCGCCGGCACCGGACCGCCGATGAGCTTCTCGACGATGGCGGGGGCGGTCGGACCCTGCAACTCGTACCGGTACAGCGTGGGGTCACCGGCCCGCACGATCGAGTTGCCGTCACGCTCGAACTCGACATCGAAGCCACCGGTCTCGGCATGGAACTGTACCCAATCGATGACCATTGGGTGCCCGACGAGGTCGTAGTAGTCGCTGTCGAGGTGGGCAAGAATGGCGTCGCCGATGAGGTGGCCGTCGTCGTTGACGGCGATGAACTGCTTTGCCCGGTCGACCGGGAAGTTCGCGAAGCTGTTGACCGCAAGCCCTCGCAGCAGCTTTTCGGCGTCAGGGCCTCGCAGGAACAGATCGGTCATGTGATGCGATTGATCGAGCAGGGCGCAGGAGCTCCGCCACGAATGCTGCTCGGAGCGCCAGTTGCTGAACTCCGGCGTGACCGGGAACACGTGGGGGCGAGCTTGCGAATTTCGCAAGAGGCCAACGGCTGAACCCGCCAAATCAATGGCCTGCTGAAGTGAAATCGGCACGGTGAACTCCCTCGTCCTGTTTGCCTGGCTGCATGGCGCCACCGCTGGCGTGCAACCGATATTGGTGACAATAATGTATCGTACACCTTGACCATAAGACTAGACCGTGATTGTCTGGCATCGTCCACAGCCTGAATACCGGATGTGACGACAGCGACATCCGCCCGGAGAGGACCCACATCATGACGAGTGCAGAACGATCAGTTTTGGTTGTGAGCGCGCACGCAGGAGACTTCGTCTGGCGTGCGGGAGGGGCGATCGCCGCAGCCGTCGCCAGAGGCGAGCGCGTCGTAATCATCTGCCTCACCTACGGGGAGCGAGGCGAATCAGCCAGCCAGTGGCTCGCAGGCAAGAGCCTGGACGAGATCAAGGCGATCCGCCGCGAAGAGGCTGAAGCGGCGGCAGCGGCGCTCGGAGCCGAGATCGAATTCCTCGACGCCGGCGACTACCCGCTCATCCAGACTCGTGAGTTGCTCGACCAGCTCGTGCAGGTATATCGGCGCGTTCAGCCCACCGTGGTGTTGACGCACCCGCTGCTCGATCCATACAACGGCGACCACGCTGCCGCCGCGCGCATCGCGATCGAGGCACGCATCCTCGCCCAGGCGATCGGCTACGACGCTCCAGGCGAAGTGCTGGGTGCGCCACCCGTATTCTTTTTCGAGCCGCACCAGCCGGAACAATGCGACTTCAAGCCGGACGTGCTGCTCGACATCACCGACTCCTTCCCCGCCAAACAGCGTGCGATGGAATGCCTGCCCGCCCAACGGCACATGTGGGAGTACTACACGTCGCTCGCCGTACGTCGCGGTGTTCAACTCAAACGCAACGCGGGGCCGAATCTCGGCCTGCCCGTCGACACCATGGGCGAGGCGTACATGCGCTACTACCCCCAGGTCACGGACGTCCTCCGATGAGCCCGGTCATCGTCACCGACATCACCCGGGCGGATGCGACGGTCATTGCGGCCCTCGGCGCGCACGGCGTCGCCACCGCCCACGAGGCGATGGGACGCACCGGGCTTGTCGGCACGTCGCTCCGGCCGATCCAGGACGGCACCCGCATTGCGGGCTCGGCGGTGACCGTGCTGTGCTGGCCGGGTGACAACCTTATGATCCATGCGGCGGTCGAGCAGTGCCAGGCCGGCGACATACTCGTCGTCACCACTGTCTCGCCGTCCCTCGACGGTTCCTTCGGTGAGCTCTTCGCCACTGCGCTGCAGCGGCGCGGTGTGCGCGGGCTCATCACCACTGGGGGCGTGCGGGACGTGGCGGACCTGCGCGCAATGGACTTTCCGGTGTGGGCCGGCGCGGCGAACGCGCAGGGCACCGTTAAGGCGACCCCGGGTTCGGTCAACGTGCCGGTTAGCGTCGGCGGGGCGATCGTGCGGCCCGGAGACGTGATCGTGGCCGACGATGACGGTGTGCTCTGCGTGCCACGTGCTGAGGCTTCCGCCGTCGTCGCGGCGTCCGACGCCAGGGTCGCCAAGGAGGCGGAGTCTCGTTCGGCATACCAGCGCGGCGAGTTGAGCCTCGATCGCAACAAGTTGCGGCCGGTGCTGGAGGGACTTGGAGTCGTGTACGTCACCGAGGCGGACTATGAGGCGGAGCATGGTTCCCGGTAGCGGCATCCCTTGCCTCCACCTGCGGGGTGGAACGTCGAAGGGGGCGTACTTTCTCGCATCAGACCTGCCCTCCGATCCCGCAGAACGGGATGACTTGCTGATGCGCATCATGGGCACCCCTGATGCGCGACAGATCGACGGCCTGGGTGGAGCGCATCCGCTGACCAGCAAGGTGGCCGTCGTGTCGCCGTCGGACTCCCCCGGCATCGACGTCGACTACCTCTTCCTGCAACTCGGCGTCGACGAGGCGTTCGTCACCGACCGCCAGAATTGCGGCAATATCCTCGCCGGCATCGGACCATTCGCGGTCGAGCGCGGGCTCGTCACCCCGACAGGCGACCGCACCAGCGTGCGCATCAACATGACCAACACCGGCAGCACCGCGACCGCGACGTTCGCGACGCCGGGAGGTGTCGTGGACTACGACGGCGACCTCGCGATCGACGGCGTGCCCGGAACCGCCGGCGCGATCGCCCTCGACTTCGACGGCACGGCAGGGTCGTCGACCGGTTCGCTGTTTCCCACCGGACACCTGGTGGACGAGGCCGACGGCATTCAGGTGACCTGCGTCGACAACGGGATGCCCAGCGTGCTCATTCGAGCCCAGGATCTCGGCGTGACCGGCACGGAGCCGCCAGCCGACCTCGAGAACGATGCGGCGCTCACCTCACGACTCGAACGGATCCGGTTCGCCGCCGCGGAACTCATGGGCATGGGAGACGTCTCGGAGGCGACCGTACCGAAACTGGTGCTGCTCTCCGCACCCAGCGCGGGAGGCGCCATCTCCACGCGCAGCTTCCTGCCGCATCGGGTGCACAGCTCGATCGGAGTGCTGGGCGCCCTCACGGTCGCCGCCGGCATCATCCCGGAAGGAACCGTGGGGCACACGCTGGCAGCGCTGCCCACAGCGGGCGAACCGTTCTCGATCGAGCATCCGACCGGCCACTTCGACGTGGATGTCACAGTCGAGGCATCCGGCGGCAGCTGGACGGTCACGCGCTCAGCAGCCCTGCGCACGGCGCGCAAGATCTTTGACGGTCTCGTCTTTCCCCGCCCCAGGCTCTAACACCGATCCGCATTTTCGAGAGGACCGCGCATGACCCACCACACATCATTCGATATCGCCCACCTCGGCAACGTCGAGTTGTTCACACCCACCTTCGATGAGAGCCTCTGGTTCTTTCGAGACCTGCTCGCCATGCGCGTGGTCGCCGAAGACGGCGACTCCGTCTTCCTGCGCTGCTGGGACGAGTACCAGCGCTACACGATCAAGCTCACCGCTTCCGACAAGGCCGGCGTCGGCCGACTCACCTTCCGTACCACGAACCAGGAGTCACTCGAGCGCCGAGTCGCAGAGATCGAGGCGACCGGGTTCGGGCTCGGCTGGCGTGACGGCGAGCAGGGGGTTGGCCCCAGCTACGCCTTCACCGATCCTGACGGCCACCCGATGGAGATCTACTACGAGACCGAGCGGTACGTCGCCACCGACGACAAGCCGGCGCTGAAGAACCAGGCGTCGCGCTACCCGGGGGTCGGCGTGAACGCACGACGCCTCGACCACATCAACTACCTCGCCCAGAACGTCGAGGCGAACGGCGAATTCGTCCGTGACGCGCTCGTCGGACGCGAGAGCGAACGGATCCGCCTGGACTCCGGCCGGTACGCGGCGTGGTGGTTCCACTTCAACAACAAGTCGTACGACATCGTCTACTCGGGCGACTGGACCGGAAGCAGTGGGCGCCTCCACCACATCGCGTTCGCGACAGACACCCGTGAGGACATACTGAAGGCCGCCGACATCTTCCTCGAGAACGGGATCCATATCGAATCCGGCCCTCACAAGCACGCCATCAACCAGACCTTCTTCCTCTATGTGTGGGAGCCGGGAGGCAACCGGATCGAGTTCACCAACTCGGGCGCCCGCCTGCTGCTCGACCCCGACTCTCCGGTCGTGGAGTGGAGCGAGGAGGAGCGCAAGAAGGGCCAGGCCTGGGGCATGAAAACCATCGAGACATTCCACACCCACGGCACACCGGCGGTCGACGGCAGCGACCAAATTGCTACTCCTCGCCCCTGAAGGCCCTGCCAACATCACCGTGAATGGTGGTTGGATGGTCTCGACCCAGGTCTGAACACGACCCGTTCGGAGTCCAAGACAACTCGAAGAGCACAGAGAGGTGTGAGAGATGACTGACACATTGAGCACAACCGCCCCGGTCACCACCGGCTTGTACATCGGGGGCGAGGCCAGGAACACGGCCGAGACCCTTGCGGTGGCTGATCCTGGAAAACCGGGCCTGGTGGTCGGGCATGCCGCAGCGGCCAGCGCGGCGGACGTCGATGATGCGATCGCTGCGGCCAAGGATGCGTACCCGGCCTGGTCGGCGCTGACCGCCCAGGAGCGAGCCGCTGCAATGCGGACCGCCATCGAGGGCATCGCCGACCTGCGCGACGAGGACGCCGCCATCCTGTCCCAGGAGAATGGGAAGGTGCGGATGGAGGCGTGGATCGACGCGCTGGTGTTCGAGATCCGCTGGAACCTGGCCCTGATGCACACCGACGAGGTGGATGCCACGCAGGTGCTGGAGTCGGCGCCCGGGATCCCGGTGACCACCACGGTCCAATACCAGTCGTTGGGGCCGGTGACGATCATCGTCCCGTACAACTGGCCGATCGCGATCCTGGGTGCTTCCCTGCCGCATGCGTTGCTGGCCGGCAACACCACGATCGTCAAACCACCGCCCACCACCCCGCTTGCCACCACCCGCGTGGTGCAGCGCATCGCCGAGAAGCTACCGCCGGGCGTGCTGAACGTCATCACCGGCAAGGACGAGAACATGTCACAGCTGATCACCAGCAGGGACATTGCGAAGGTGTGCTTCACCGGCAGCGTCGGCGGCGGCAAGCGGATGATGGAGATGGCATCGAAGTCGTTGTCCCGGATCACCCTGGAGCTTGGCGGGAACGATGCGGCCGTGATCCTTGAGGATGCCATCCTCGACGACGCGCACCTGGACCGCCTGTACGCCGGGATCTACGACACCACCGGGCAGATCTGCATGAACGCGAAACGCGTCTATGTGCACCGTTCCCGGCTGGACGAACTGGTTGCCGGCCTCACCGAGCGACTGGAGAAGGTCGTGATCGGTTACGGCCTCGACGAGAGCACCACCATGGGACCGCTGCACGCGCCTGCGCAGAAAGCCTTCGTGACAGACATCATCGAGGAGGCTAAAGCCGCAGGCGCCGACGTGCGCGAGTTCGGCGAGCTGCCGAGCGACCCGGACCTTCAGGGCGGAAACTTCCTCCGCCCCGCCATGGTGATCGATCCCGACCCGCAACTGCGGGTCGTCACCCAGGAGCAGTTCGGACCCGTCATCCCGATCATCCCCTTCGACACCGAGGAGGAGGCGGTCGCCTGGGCCAACGACACCTGGAGTGGGCTGTGCGGATCCGTCTGGACCGCCGATGCCGACGCGGCGAACCGCGTCGGAAGCCAACTCGTATGCGGTTACGTCTGGGTCAACGACCACGGCGCACCGCGCCTCGACCTGCGCGCGCCGTTCGGCGGCATGAAGCAGTCCGGCATGGGTCGCGAACAGGGCATCCACGGAATTCGTGCCTTCCAGGACACCCGTTCCATCTCCCACCTGGATCTCGAGGCCCTGGCGGCACAGGCGCACTGAGGACTTAGGTCCGCTTCGGATGGGCTCCCGCTCGATTGAGTGGGAGCCCATTCCTTCATAACTTCAGTCCAGGGGGCGCAGGTGGAGAGGACGGCTCGAAGCGATCCCCGGCCGACGGTCTTCCTCTTCCTGGCGGTGTGCGTCATCGCTGCCAACATGCGGGCGACGATCACCGGTATCGGCCCATTACTCGAACAGATCAGTGTCGGCCTCGGCACAGACATGGCAACGTTGGGCCTCCTGGTCGCGGTGCCACTGATCGCGTGGGCGCTGGTGTCACCCTTTGCCCACGACCTGAGTCAGCGGTTCGGCCTGTCCCGGGTCATCCTCTGGTCCCTGCTGATTCTCGCGCTCGGAACCATCTGGCGCTCTGTCGCCGGCCCGGCCGCCAACGTCTGGATCGGCACGGTGCTCATCGGCGTTGCGCTCGCCATCGCGAACGTGCTGATGCCCGCCGTGGTGAAGCAGGGATTTCCCGGGCGCGTTCCGGCGGTGATGGCGATCTACACCGCCCTGCTCGGCGGCGTCGGGGCAATCGCCTCCGGCGTGGTCGTGCCGATCTCGCACGTCGATGTGGGTGGGCAGACGTGGGGGTGGCGCACCGCACTGGTGGCAACAGGCATCCTGCTGCCCCTCGCAGTCGTGTTGTGGGCCTGGGCGAGTCGTCGTGGTGGTGAGAACCCGAAGACGGGGCTGACGTCGGGCCGTCGTCAACGCACCGGAATCTGGTCGGACGCCCTCGCCTGGCAGATCGCCGTTTACACGGGGCTGCAGTCTTCAGCGTTCTACATGCTGGTCACTTGGCTCGCCACTCTCTCGACATCCGTTGGTCGCAGCGAGACCGTCGCGGGATTCGACGTCATGATGTTCCAGATCATGAGCGTCGTCGGAGCGCTCGCAGTCCCGTTCATTCTCCGCGGGAGGGCGATTCGGTGGGTGCCGATCTTCCTCCCGACGCTCGCCATCATCGGAACCCTGGGCTTCATTCTCGCCCCGCACGGCCTACTCATCTGGGCCTGCCTGTCTGGTCTGTCAAGCGGGTCGTCCCTCGGCATGACGCTGACGCTGATGGCCCAGCGCGCTCGCACGCAGGCTCTTGCGTCAGCGTTATCCGGGATGGCCCAGTCAATCGGGTACGTCATCGCAGCGATGGGTCCATTCGCATTCGGCTGGTTGCTCTCGCTTTCAGGCGGATGGAGCGCCCCACTCCTCCTGCTGCTTGCGGCGCTGCTCGGCCAGGCCGGAGTCGGCTGGTTCGTTGGGCGCGAGCGCTATGTCCTGGAGCGTTGAACGAGTTTCCCGAATTAACTATGAACATAGGTACTCGACAATACCTATGTACATAGGTATTGTCGGAGGTGGGACACACCGCGGTGGCCCAGGCTGAGAGCGGAAGGACCTCGATCAGTGACATCAACAACTCCCCCAACGCTTGCTCTGCTCCCGGACTACTCCCTGGAGATGACAGGGAAAGACGTTCCCGGGCTCGAAGAAGCCGAGAGCCGAATCCCATCAGGAGCCCGGATCAACGTCACCTTCTTGGGCAACGAAGACCTCGACATGCGCGTCGGGGCGTCCCGCGCTGTGCGTCAAGCTGGATTCGTGCCGGTGCCTCACATCTCGGCACGCCGCCTGACCTCGCAGGCCCAACTTGAGGAGTTCCTCCAGCGGTTGCAGGAAGTGGATGCCACCGAGAGCGTCTTCGTCGTCGGCGGCGACCCGCACACGCCGGAGGGGCCATACGCCGACTCCTTCCAGGTCATCCGCACCGGCATCCTGCAGCGGTACGGCGTGAAGCATGTCAGCATCAGCGGCTACCCGGAAGGGCACCCCGATATCGCGAACGACGTGCTCTGGAAGGCCCTCGACGACAAGTCGGCATCGATCCGGGAACAGGGACTCACTGGGACGATCATCACCCAGTTCGGGTTCGACACCGCTCCGGTGATCGAGTGGATCACGGCGGTGCGCGAGCGCGGCATCGACTTCCCGATCCGAGTCGGCGTGCCCGGCCCGGCCGGCATCAAGCGGCTGCTCGGCTATGCGCGACGGTTCGGCGTGGCATCCAGTGCCGGAATCGTGCAGAAATACGGGTTCTCGCTGACCAACCTGCTGGGTACTGCCGGTCCAGACAAGTTCGTCGCCGACCTTACCCAGCAGCTCGAGGGCGCCGACCTCGGAACCGTCAAGCTGCACTTCTACACGTTCGGCGGCCTGCGCGCGACTGCCGATTGGGCCACCGAATTCAGCCGGCGCGAAGGTTGAAGATCCGATGACTCACCCCGAAATCACGCTTCCTCTGGACCATGCCAGCCTGATCGTGCACGGTAGCGACCAACCGGGCATCGTCGCAGCTGTCACAGCCCTGATCACCCGGCAGCGCGGCAACATCGTCTCTCTCGACCAGTACACCGACGACCCCACCGGCGGCGCGTTCTTTCAGCGAGTCGTGTTCCACCGTGCGGACCTCAGCGTCGCGATCCCCGAGATCGAGGCCGACCTTGAGAAGACACTGGGCGCGTTCCAGTTGCAGTGGACCCTGCGCGACATGTCGACGCCGAAGCGGATGGCGATCCTCGCCTCCACGTCCGACCACTGCCTGCTCGACCTGCTCTGGCGTCACCGTCGCGGCGAGTTGCCAGTCACCATCCCCATGGTGATTTCCAACCACATCAACGCGGCCGAGGATGTTCGCAGCTTCGGCATCCCGTTCTTCCACATCCCCTCCCAGAGTTCCGACAAGTCCGCGGCCGAAACCGAGATCCTCAAATTGCTGATCGGCAACGTCGACTTCGTCGTGCTTGCCAGATACATGCAGATTCTCTCCAATGACTTCCTGGAGCAGGTCGGGGTTCCCGTGATCAACATCCACCACTCGTTCCTCCCCGCATTCATCGGCGCCGGTCCCTACCGAAAGGCGAAGGAACGCGGCGTGAAGCTGATCGGCGCGACGTCCCACTACGTCACCCAGGAGCTCGACGAGGGCCCGATCATCGAACAGGATGTCGCCCGCGTCACCCATGCCGACACGGTCACCGACCTGCAGCTCCGTGGCGCAGATGTCGAACGCGCCGTCTTGTCTCGAGCGGTGCTCTGGCACGCCCAGGATCGCGTCATCCGTCACGGCTCCCAGACCGTCGTGTTCTAGCCCATCCGTACACCGCCACACCACAACACCGAAAGAAAAGAGGTTCCTCGTGACACCAAAGAATCTGCAGGAAGTGCTGGACGGGGCGTCCCCCGTCGAGCTCCTGCGTAACTCGCAGATCGGCTCGTACATCTACCCTGTCGTGCCGGCCGACTTCCAGAACTGGATCAAGGAGCAGACCGCCTGGCGTCAAACCGCGGTGCTCTACGACCAGTCGCATCACATGGACAACCTCTTCATGAAGGGGTCGGACGCCATCAAGCTGATCTCCGACACGGCGATCAACTCGACCGCAGTCTTCCCGGTCGACAAGGCGAAGCAGTACGTTCCGACAACCGCCTCCGGACACGTCATTGGCGACGGCATCCTGTTCCGCGAAGCGGAGGACGAATACGTCTACGTTGGTCGCTCACCAGCGGCGAACTGGCTCCTGTTCCACGGCGAAACCGGCGGATACTCGAACCTCGACATCACGGTGGACCGTCGCTCCCCCTCCCGCCCGTACGGGCACTCGGTCTCGCGCCAGTACTACCGCTTCCAGATTCAGGGACCAAGCGCGTGGGCCGTCATCGAGAAGCTTAACGGCGGACCACTTGAGCAGCTGAAGTTCTTCAACATGTCGACCATGACCATCGACGGGATGACGGTTCGCACCCTTCGTCACGGGATGGCTGGGGCGCCTGGCCTGGAGATCTGGGGCCCGTACGCCGACCACGACCGCATCCGCGACGCCATTGTGGACGCCGGAGCCGAATTCGGGCTGGTTCCCGTCGGCTCCCGTGCCTACCCGTCCAACACGCTGGAGTCCGGCTGGATCCCATCACCGTTGCCTGCCATCTACACCGGCGAGGAAGAGCGGGCCTACCGCGAGTGGCTTCCCGCCGACGGCTACGAGGCGACCGGAACGCTCGCCGGTTCCTTCGTCTCCGACAACATCGAGGACTACTACCTCACCCCGTGGGAGCTCGGATACGGCACATTCGTCAAGTTCGACCACGACTTCATCGGCCGCGACGCGCTTGAGAAGGTCGACCCCACGACGCAACGCAAGAAGGTCACCCTGGCCTGGGAGGGCGAGGACGTCACGAAGATCTTCGCCTCGCTGTTCGACGCCGAAGGCGAGAGCTACAAGTTCTTCGACCTGCCGCTTGCGAACTACGGCTCGGCGAACTACGACTCTGTCGTGGACGCCGAAGGCACTGTGGTCGGCTTCTCGATGTTCACCGGTTACAGCGCCAACGAGCGCCGCGCGCTCTCCCTCGCGACGGTCGACCCGAACGTGCCGGAGGGCACCGAGCTCAAGGTCGTGTGGGGCGAGCCGAACGGCGGCACCAAGAAGGCCGCCGTGGAGCCGCACAAGCAGCTCGAGGTTCGCGCGGTCGTCAGTCCGGTCCCGTACTCGTCGGTTGCGCGCGCAACCTACAAGGGCGGATGGCGCACCGGCTACGACTCCTAGGCCAGCATCCTGGTCGGAGGGGGCCCGAGCCGATGCCTGGCCCCCTCCATCCTTTCCACCGACCGACAGCTAGGAGGTCCTCGTGAGCCTGCGGTACGCGCTCCTCGCCCTGCTCCGCGCCGGCCCGCTGTCGGGGTATGAGCTCAAGAAGCAGTTCTCGCTCTCGGTCGGCCATGTCTGGCATGCCCCCGATTCTCAGATCTACCCGGAACTGCGGAAGATGGAGAGCGAGGGGCTCGTCGAAGCTGAGGTACAGGCTCGAGGCGAACGCGGCATCCGGCGGTTGTATCACCAGACGAATGACGGGGAGCGTGCCTTCCTCGACTGGATGCAATCCCCGCTGGAGTACTCGCGCGTCCGCGACCCAGCCCATCTTCGTGCGGCCTACCTGGAGGCGACCACCCCGGATGCCGCGCGATCGTTCCTCAAGGCGCACGTCGAGCAGTGGGAATACGAACTGGAGCAGTGGGAGAGCGAGTTGGTTCGCATCGACGCCCGCGACAATCCAATGCTCGCGCGCCGCTTGTCGGCCACACCTGAGTCAGAGCAAGAGCGCACGGTCGCGTACAAGCGGTTCACCTACGAGGGGCTGGTCGAACGTGCAAAGGGCGAGATCGAATGGGCGCGGCGCGGGCTGATGCTCGTCGACCGGCTGGAGGGCGACGGCGCTCACTAGGTCGTGCCCGGATCCTCCGGCCGGTTCAGTACGATGTCGGGAGCCTCACCTATTCCGGCATCCCGCGCTTTGGCGACGGCCTCGGCGCGGGAGGTGACGCCGAGTTTGAACAGGTCGCCAAGTTGAACCGTCGCGAGCGCACGCTCAATGTCGTCATGGCCCGCGCCCTTGAGCAGGTAGCCGCGCGCACCGCCGCCCACATAGTCGTGGCGTCGCAGTGGAGCAGTTTTCACTGTGATAATGCCCCCATGGCCTATTTGGTGAAGCCCGAACACCTCGCTGACGCGGTGACGGCGCCCATTCCCGTGAACCCGTCCCTGCCTCGCGCCTGCATCATCGGCGCGGGCTCGTCAGGGATCGCCGCGGCCAAAGCACTTTCCCTCGCCGGTGTGCCATTCGATTGCTTCGAACGCGGCAGCGCCATCGGCGGCAACTGGCTCTTCGACAACCCGAACGGCCTGTCGGCCTGCTACGAGACGTTGGAGATCAACACCTCCTGCCCCAGGATGGCGTTCTCCGACTTTCCGATGCCCGACGACTATCCGGCCTATGCCCGGCACGACCAGGTGCACGCCTACTTCGAGAACTATGTCGACCACTTCGGTTTTCGGCACGCCATCACCTTCGACACCCAGGTCGAGGAGGTCACCCGCGACTCCGACGGCAGCTGGCTGGTGCGCATCAGCGGACCACACGGTGAACGGGTCGAAAGGTACGATGCGGTGCTCGTCGCGAACGGGCATCACTGGGACCCACGGTGGCCCGACCCGAGCTACCCCGGCACGTTCGACGGCGAACAGCTCCACGCCCACGACTACCGGTCGGGCGACCAACTGGACGGTCGCGACGTTGTCGTCGTCGGCGCGGGCAACTCCGCCATGGACATAGCGGTCGAGGGTTCCCACCGCGCGAACAGCGTGGCTCTCTCCATTCGGCGTGGCCAGTGGGTGCTGCGCAAGTTCCTTCTCGGGTTTCCCAGCGACCAGGTCGCACTGCCCGGATGGATGCCGTGGTGGGTGACGGCGTTGCGGCTGCGCATCGGGGCGCTCACCTCGGGCAGCCTTCGCAACTACGAGTTGCCGAAGCCGCAGCACAAACCCGGCCAATCGCATCCGGTTCAATCGGATCACATCCGCGCACGGATCGCTGCCGGCCGAGTCGCCGTACGACCTGGTATCGAGCGCTTCGACGGTGACGGTGTGGTGTTCGTCGACGGCACCCGCGCGAAGGCCGACCTGATCGTGTGGGCGACGGGATACAAGGTGACGTTCCCGTTCCTTGATCCGGCCCTGGTCGCCGCGGAGGACAACGAGCTGCCGCTGTGGAAGCGGACCGTGCACCCGGACCTTCCCGGCCTGTTCTTCATCGGGCTGGTGCAGCCGGTCGGCGCGGTGATGCCGCTGGCAGAGGCGCAGGGAGCGTGGGTAGCCGAAATGCTGAGCGGGCAGTACGTCGCCCCGTCCGACGACGAGATCCGCGAACAACTGGCCACAGACCACGAGCGCAACAAGCGCCAGTTCTACACGTCGCCGCGGCACACCATGGAGGTCGACTTCGACCGCTACCTCTGGGACCTGGCACGAGAACGGGGTCGAGGCCGAAAGCGATCCGTCGCTCACTCCGCTACGACCGAGCGTGCAGTCGCCAGGGAGAACGGATGACCCGCCCGGCGGACCTCACCGGCACAGTGGTCGCCGTAACCGGGGGCGCGAACGGAATCGGCCGCGAAATCGCGAGCCTCCTGGCCTCGGCCGGCGCCAGGGTCGCGATCGGGGACCTCGACGGCACCGCGGTGAGGCGCACGGCGGACGAACTCGACGGCATCCTGCTCGGCCTCGAGCTGGACGTCACCGACACGGAGTCTTTCGCCGACTTCCTGACCACCGTCGAAGCAGCCTGGGGCCCGATCGACGTGCTGGTCAACAACGCGGGCGTCATGTGGGTCGGTCCCTTCGACGCTGAACCGGATGCCGCGGCGGAGCGGCAGGTCGCGGTGAACCTTCTCGGGGTGATCCGCGGCGTGAAACTCGCGGCACCCGCGATGGTGGCCCGTGGTTCGGGGCACATCATCACCATCGCTTCCGCCGCCTCGATCCTGACCACCCCGGGCGAGGCGAGCTATGCGGCGAGCAAGCACGGCGTTCTCGGTTACCTCAAAGCCGTGCGCGCGGAATTGCACCGCTCCCCCATCCGCTTCTCCGTGATCATGCCCGCCGTGGTCGACACAGCCCTCGCAACAGGAACGGCCACGGGCGCCGCCAAGTTGCTCCTGCCAGCGGATGTTGCTGCCGCCGTGCTGCGCACCATCATCCGCCCGCGCTTCGAGGTCACGCTCCCCGGCTACATCGGCCCGGTGCTGCGCTGGGTCAACGTGCTGCCCGGATGGATGCGCGACCCACTGCTGCGCCGGCTCGTTCCCGACCAGGTTCGCCAGGCCGACCGCGGCGCCCGCGCCGGATATGAGGCCCAGTTCGGCGACCGGAAGTAGGCTGGGGCGATAGCCCATCCACCGAGTTGAGACGCGAGGGCTCATGTCAGACACACGTACGGCCGAGCTTCTGGCGGAATTGGCTGGGCTCGAAGACCCCAGAATGCGCGAGGTCAACGAGAGGCATGGCGACGACCACGGCGTGAACCTCAGCAAGCTGCGGCTTGTGGCGAAGCGACTGAAGACGCAGCACGATCTGGCTGGCGAGCTCTGGGCGACGGGTGACACGGCGGCGCGATTGCTCGCGCTTCTCGTGTGCCGCCCCAAGCTGTATTCGACAGGCGAGCTGGACGGGATGCTGCGGGTCGCCCAGGCACCGAAGGTGCAGGACTGGCTGGTGAACTACGTCGTGAAGAAGAATCCGCATGCCGAGGAGTTGCGGCTGAAGTGGTTCTCCGATCCGAATCCGATCGTGGCGAGTGCCGGCTGGGCGCTGACCTCGGAGCGGGTGGCGAAGAGCCCGGAAGGGCTGGACCTTGCTGGGCTGCTGGACATCATTGAGTCGCAGATGAAGGATGCGCCGGACCGATTGCAGTGGGCGATGAACACCTGCCTGGCGATGATCGGTATCAACAACCCTGACCTGCGCACCCGGGCGATCGACATCGGCGAACGGCTGGAAGTGCTGAAGGACTACCCGACTCCGCCGAACTGCACCTCGCCGTTTGCGCCGATCTGGATCACGGAGATCGTGCGCCGGCAGGGGTAGCTGGCTCAGATCGTGATGACGGCACTGCCCGTCTTGTGCCCGGTGTCGACCAGGCGGTGTGCTTCGGCCGCTTGCTCGATCGAATGCGTTGCCCCGATCACCGGGACGTACTGACCTGTTTCGGCCAGCCCGGCGATGAAGGCGAGGTTTTTCGCCAACTCGGCCGGTTTGGCCAACCCGGTGAACGCGATTGCCGCCTTCTTGCGGCCGAACCGCGAGGTCCAGAGCATCTGAAACAGGATGGCGGGCGACGGCTCGGTGGTCAGGTAGATGCCGCCGCGCTTCAGAGTCCTCCGGCTCCTCCAGAACGAGCTGGCGGCGACCGCGTCGAAGATAACGTCGTAGGAGTCGAGATTTCGGGTGAAATCGTCCGTCGTGTAGTCGATCACGGCATCCGCCCCCAGCGTGCGCACCAGCTCGAGGTTCGCGGTGCTGCACACGGCGGTGACGGTGGCGCCGAGGTGTTTGGCAAGCTGGATCGCCGCCGTACCCACAGCGCCGGATGCACCGATGACCAGGATGGACTGGCCCGCCTGAAGCCTGGCGGTATCCCGCAGGAACGGCAGGGCCGTGACCGCGCCATCGAAGACGGCTACCGTCTGCGCGTCGCTCAGGCCGGCCGGCTTCGGGACGATCGCGCCGGCATCCGCTACCACCAGGTACTCGGCGTGGGCACCGAAGTTCGTGGCGTTGGTTCCGGCGACACGGTCACCGACCTTGAAGCGTGTTTCGGCACTCCCTACGGCCTCGACCACCCCGGAGAAGTTGGTGCCGAGGATGGGCCACTTCGGTTTTCTGAGGCCAAAGTACAGCCGGGTCGACAGGTCGGCGCCGACCCGGGCGTGGCACAGGGCGGCGGTGACGACGGAGGCGTGGTTTCGGATCAGCAGCTCCCCCGCCTTCGGAACAGGCTTGGCCACCTGTTCGATCGCCAGGACCTCGGGCCCGCCATAGCGCCGGGAGACCAGGGCTTTCATGGTGGCGATGTTCCGGATGCTGGAGGTTTCGATCGCGGGGATGGTCATCAGGTCTGCTCCTTCAGCTTCGGGTGTCAGTTGGCGGGAAGGCGGCGGCCGCGAATGAGCAGCCAGAAGATGATGGCCACCTCACCCACGAACAGGAACTGGGCGAAGACGGCCGTGAAGCCGGGGATGAAGGCCATGCCGAAAGAATCCGCCAGGTATCCGACACCCGCGACGGCGAGCAGGATGCCGAACACCTTCGCGATGAAACCGGAACGGAAGGCAAGGTAGCCGATCAACAGCAGGGAGACGCCGAACAGGCCGAGGCTGATAACCCAGATGGTGTTGAACGACACCAGCACCGGGAGGGCGGCTTCCGGATCGCCGAGCATCGTGTACCCGAGCACGAGTTGGCTGACGGCGCCCAGCAGAAGCACTGCGTAGATGGTTCTCATCCAGGCGGCTGCCGCTGAGAGCCGGCGGCTGACCGGCTTGAACAATGTGTACAGGGCACCCGCAACGATGACGTCGAGGATGGCAATGACGACGAAGCCGGCGACGCCCGCCAGGAACAGGATCGGCGAGCCGGTGATGTTGTCCGCAGTGTGGGTCGCGTCGCCCGGGGCAATCAGCGGAACGAGCGCCCCGAAGTTGGCAAAGCCTCCTAACGCTGCCATGACGGCGAGGGAGACTCCGGCGACGAGCGCCGATGTGCGTTGCGACCAGTTGGTGAAGCGAAGCGGATGCCGAGGGGCAGCGGTCCTGGTCGAGGCGAGCATGTTCGGGTTCATGGGGGTTCCATTCCTTACGTTGTAAACTTATGATGTAAGCAAGTTACAGATACATGGTAAGGTTGTCAATAGATCCGACGGGGGAAAATATGGCGAGACCATCAGGCAAAGCAGGCAAAGCAGGCACAGCGACACGGAGCCGGCTGAATCGCGACCGAGTACTGAGCACCGCGATCGCGCTTGCCGACACGGCAGGCATCGAATCGCTGACCATGCGCAGGCTCGGGGAAGAGCTCGGCGTGGAAGCGATGTCGCTGTACAACCACGTCGCGAACAAGGAGGACCTGCTGAACGGCATGGTCGATGCCGTTTTCAGTGAGATCGAGTTGCCGTCGCACAGCGATGACTGGATGACGGCAATGCGCAAGCGGTCGGTGTCGTTCCGCGAGGTGCTGTCGCGGCATCCGTGGGCCACCACCCTCAAGGACTCGGGGACGAACCCCGGGCCCGGAACCCTGCGGCATCACGACCGGGTGATCGGCACGCTCCGCAATGCCGGTTTTTCCATCGCGATGGCTGCCCACGCGTTCTCAGCGCTGGACAGCTACATCTACGGCTTTGCCATGCAGGAGAAGAGCCTGCCCTTCACGACCGAGGAGGAGACCGCCGCGATGGCGCATGTGATGCTCGCGCAGCTCCCGGCGAACGAGTACCCGTACCTCGCTGAACTGACCACGGACCATGTTCTTCAACCGGGCTACAACTACGGCGACGAGTTTCCGCTCGGCCTCGACCTCATCCTGGACGGCCTCGAGCGCTGGCTGGAGCGCCACCGGCTGGAAGATGAGCCAGGCACCCGATGAGGGCCATCGTCTACGACCGCTACGGCCAGCCCGACGTGTTGCGGATGGCGAAGCTGCCGACGCCGTCGCCGCGCGCCGGCCAGGTGCTTGTCGAGGTCGCCGCGACATCCGTCAACCTCACTGACTGGGAGGGACTGACCGGAACTCCGGGGTACGCGCGCCTGGGCGGGCTGCGCTCCCCCAGGCGCCGGGTGCTCGGTTCCGACATTGCCGGACGCGTCGCTGCGGTCGGCTCCGGCGTCACTCGGTTCACGGTCGGCGATGAGGTGTACGGCGACAACCTGGAGCTGATGGGCGGCTTCGCCGAGTTCGCGGTGGCCCCGGTGAAAGCGCTCGCGCACAAACCGTCCGGGTTGACGTTCGCCGAGGCCTCGACGCTGCCCCAGGCGGGCGCAATAGCTTTTCAGGGGACGGCTCACGCACGTCACGGGCAGCGCGTGTTGATCAATGGCGCAGGGGGTGGCGCGGGTACGTTCGCGATCCAGCTCGCCAAGCTCTCCGGAGCGCACGTGACCGGAGTCGACAATGCGGGCAAACTCGACTACCTGCGCCAGCTCGGAGCGGATGACGTGGTCGACTACCGCAACGAGGACTTCACCAGGCGAGAACCGTTCGACCTGGTGCTCGATCTCGTGGCGCACCGATCTGTATTCGCCTACCGGCGTGCGCTGGCACCAGGCGGACGCTACCTCTGCGTCGGCGGAACCGTGCGAACACTGCTGCGGGTGGTGACTGCCGGTGCCGCGCTCGGCCTGCTCAGCGGGCGCCGGCTGGGCATTCTGGTGGCACGACAGGGGCCACCATACTTCGAGCCGGTCGCCGAGCGTTGCGTCGCCGGAGATCTGCGCATCCACATCGACCGCACGTTCTCGCTCGACGAGGTACCGCAAGCGCTCGCCTACGTGGGTGCGGGGCGCGCCCTCGGCAAGGTGGTCGTCACGCCGTAGGAGCCGGTGCGCTCGTGACGCCGTAGCGCAGATACACCAGGCCGCTGCCGAGTCGGTGGTCATCCAACAGTTCCAGGTTCGCCGAAACGTCGTCGGGGAAGAACCGCTTGCCGCCCCCGGCGATCACCGGGCTGACGTACACCTGGTACTCGTCGACCAGTCCGGCGCGGATGGCCTGTGCAGCGAGGGTCGGCCCGTCGATAGTCAGGTCAAGATCGGATTCCGCCTTGAGCTTGCGCACGGCATCCGCATCGAAGGTGCGCTCGATCCTGGTGCGCTTGCTGGAGACCTCGCTCAACGTCGTTGAGTAGACGACCTTGTCCGCCGCCTGCCACGCCAGGGCGAAGTCAACGACGTACCGCGGCTGGTCCGGCTCCAGGTGCGCGGTCTCCCAGTAGACCATGAGCTCGTACAGGCGGCGGCCGTTCAGATAGGTGCCGACGGATGCCATCCGCTCGGTCACGAAGTCGTGCAGCTCTTCGTCTGCGCCACCCCAGTCGAAGCTGCCGTCCGGCCCGCTCACGTAGCCGTCGAGTGACGTGATCATCGAGTAGATCAGCTTGCCCATGGGTGGACCTCCTATTGGATGAGGTACACGATAAGGCGATTCGTCCGGATAGTGCCAGCAGTTTTAGTGGCTGAACCCGTTGGCTCCGTCACTAAACCCGTGGATAAGCTCGAAACAACGCTGACCAGCAACCTCTGAAGGGAAATCAGATGCCTGAAGTCGTCTCTCAGGATGGAACGTCGATCTCGTACGAGACCGTTGGATCCGGTCCCGCCGTGATTCTCGTCGACGGTGCGATGTGCTTCCGCGGCGCCGGACCCACGCGAAGCATTGCTGAAGAGCTCGCCGCAGAGTTCACGGTGTATCTCTACGATCGCCGCGGACGAGGGGCGAGCGGCGACACCCTGCCGTTCGCCGTTGAGCGGGAGATCGAGGACATCGGCGCGCTGGTGGCGCAGGCCGGAGGCAGCGCTGCGGTGTTCGGCATATCTTCGGGCGCTGCTCTCGTTCTCAGGGCGGCCGCGAGCATCGGTCCGCAGCGCCTTTCCCGCATCGCCCTCTATGAGCCGCCCTACATGCCGGAGCCGGCGCTTTCTTCGGCGGAGCAATACACGAACCAACTGACCAGCTTGCTGGCCAGCGGCAGGCGAGCGGATGCCGTCGAGCTGTTCATGCGCCGGGTGGGAGTTCCCGAGGTGGCCATCGAGGGAATGAAGGCCTCACCTAGTTGGGCGGCAACGGAGGCGCTCGCGCCCACCCTCGCCTACGATGATGCGGCGATGGGCGACAGTAGAGTACCGGTTGCGCTCGCTTCGCAGCTAACGGTACCCACGCTTACGCTGGCGGGCGAGTTGAGCCCGGATTTCCTGCGCTACGGGGCGGAGGAAGTCGCGGCGGCCGTCCCCGGGGCCCGGTTCGAGATCATCGAGGGACAGACCCATGATATTTCCGCCGAGCCGCTCGCAGCGCACCTGGTGAAGTTCTTCGCTGTCCAGGTGTGATCTTCGTCAATCACGAGCGACGTACACGCTGTTCGAAGACGTGCCGCCCGTCACCGGGTTCGCGAACTCGACCACGTGGGCAACCGCCTCGGAGAAAACGGCCGACAGCACGGACATGAACTCGTCGTCCGGCGGATCATCCGACCACAGCGCGAATACCCCTTCGCTGTTCAGGTGAGACTTGAGGGCTTGCAGCCCGGAGACAGTGTAGAGATCAGCGTGGCTGGGGTCGAGAGAATGGCGGGGCGAATGGTCGACATCGAGCAGGATGACGTCGTAGCGCTGAGCGCCCGCGACATGGACTTGTCGCATCACTGCGAAGAAATCGCCATGCACGAGGTTCGTTCGCTGATCAGCGGTCAGGTCCGCTGACACAGGCAACAGGCCACGCTTGTGCCAGTCGATCACGGCGGGTAGTGCATCGATCACGGAGAGAGCGCGAACCCTGGGGTCACGCAACGCAGCGGCAGCGGTGTACCCGAGTCCGAGCCCCCCGACAAGAACATCCAGGCCGGGTTTCTCGGTGGCTGCGAGCCCGAGGGTTGCCAGTTCCTCTTCGGCGACCGTGAAGAGGCTCGACATCAGGTACTCCTCCCCCAACTTCACCTCGAACACCTCACGCCCGACTGAGGGTTCGAGCCGACGGCGCAGCGTGAGTTCCCCCATCGCCGTCTGCTGCCAGTCCAGCTCCTCGAATCGCATGCTCATTGCTCTCTCACCCTCCGGCGCCGCACCAAGACCAGCCGACGCCGGCAGGTGCCAACACCGAGGGTACTGGTCCTGTGGAGCTCACGTTGCGGTCAGGAAACAGACGCTACGGCGATGGGTGGAGCAGTTCCGTGAAGAATGCGCGTATGTCGTCGCTGAGGATCGCAGACTGTTCGATGGGTGCGAAGTGCCCGCCAGCGGCCAGCTTCGTGTAGCGCCGGACGTTGTGGCTGCGCTCAGCCCAAGCTCTCGGAGGCTGCTGCAAGTCGGCGGGGAACAGCGCCAGCGCGGTAGGCACGGTGACGTACTCGTGAGGGGAAAGTGCCTCGTAATAAGGACGGAAGGACGTTCCGATCGTGTTGGTGAACCAGTAGAGGCTCGCCTGCGTGAGCAGGAAATCATCGGTCAGCCCGAACGCCTGGCCTGAGCTGCGGTCGCTCCAGGTTCGGTACTTCTCGAGGATCCACGCGAGAAGGCCGACCGGCGAATCCGAAAGCCCGAATGCCAGGGAGAGGGGACGGGTGCGGTGTTGGTGCATGTAGGCGCCTTCCTCACGGTTCCATACCTCGATGCGCGCCAGGTGTGCGCGCTCCTCGTCGGCCAACGAGGCCTCATCCCATTCCCGGGGCATTCCCACCGACATCACGTGGATCCCGATCAGAGCTTCCGGATGCCCGGCCGCAAGCCGCGATGTAATCCCGTTGCCCAGATCTCCGCCATGCGCAAAGTACTGGTTGAACCCGAGACCCAGCATCAATCGATGCCACAGCTCGTGAGTCGGTATTCGCGGCGGCGAGGTGGCTGAGGCGTCGGAAAAGGTGAAACCGGGCAGTGAAGGAACGACCGCGGTGAAGGACGGGCCTGTCTCCCCGTACGTGGAGGGAGAGGACAGCCGTCGCGCAAGCTCCACCATCTCGAAGAAGGTGCTCGGCCAGCCGTTGGTCAGCACAACCGCTGGTGCATCCTGGTCTTCAGCGTCGAAACGGAGGAAATGAACTTTCTGCCCCTCGAACTCCGCAACGTAGGAGGGAAGCGCGTTGATCTGCGCCTCGTGAACGCGCCAGTCGTATCCGTCGCCCCAGTAGTCAGCCAGGCGCCGCACTTCCTCGACATCGCTCCCGGCTGTCCATGGCTCGACCGGCCAGGACTGTGGCCACTTGGTTGTGAAGATACGATTCTGCAACTCATCCACATCCCGTTGATGAACTGAGATCAGCGGGTCACTCTTCACGGCAAAGCTTCTTGACCGTCCCGACATCTGAACCATCCTCCCGAGCAAACAATCAAATAAGCGCGAACCGTAGAGCGTTCGACGTCAAGTAAACATCAACGTCAGGGCCCACGTCATCCGTTGCTTTCTCCTCTGCTGAGGGCTGCTCTGCTGTCGGCAGATTCGCTCGCATCACCCCGAAGAGCGGGCGCAGGGTGGGTACATGAGCGATTCCCCGAAGCAACCACTGTTCACCGAAACGATCCGACGCGAGTTCTATGAGCGGCGCGTGCTCGTGCTGGATGGACCTCTCGACGACGACAACGGAACCTTGCTGGCCACTCAGCTCATCGCGTTGGCCACGGAAGATCCATCCGCCGACATCTCCTTGTGGATCCACTCCCCTGGCGGCTCAGTGCCGTCGATGCTCGCGATCCGGGACGTGATGCGGACGATTCCCAACGACGTCTCGACCCTCGTGTTCGGCATCGCGTACAGCGCCGGGCAATTCCTGCTCTCCGCCGGGACGAAAGGGAAACGCAAAGCTCTCCCGAACGCTCGCGTGCTGATGCACCAGGGGTCAGCGGGAATCGGAGGCAGCGCTGTCGACATCGAGTTACAGGCGGATGATCTTCGCTACACCCGAGACACGGTGCTGCGATTGATCGCGGAGGACACCGGACAGCCGATCGAGCGGATCTTCGAAGACTCCCTGCACGACCACTGGTACACCGCCGAGGAGGCCCTCGAGTATGGCTTCGTCGACGCTATCGTCGACTCCTTTGACGACTTCAGGCCGCGAGACCGCGTCAGCACTGGATTCAGCGTTGCGATTGATGGGAGCGTCCGATGAGCAGTTACACCATTCCGAACGTCTTCTCGCAGCACCCTCGCGGAGATCGAGTGACGGATGTCTACTCGCACCTGTTGACCCAGCGGATCGTCTACCTGGGAACAGCCATCGACGCCGGCGTCGCTAACGCCCTGATCGCCCAATTGCTGTACCTGGAGTCGGACAACGCGGAGGGCGACATCCAGCTGTACATCAATTGCGAGGGTGGCGACCCCGGGGCGATGCTGGCCATCTACGACACCATGCGATACATCCGCCCGCAGGTCGCCACCACTGTCGTTGGCGAGGCGGTTGCGGTCGGCGCCGTCCTCCTCGCCGCCGGTGCCGAGGGAAAGCGGGCTGCGCTCCCCCACGCCCGGATCGTGCTTCACCAGCCTGCCGCTCAGGGTCGGGGAGCCATCCCTGACCTCATCCTGCAGGCTGACGAGGTGGTGCGGATCCGCTCGGACATCGAGTCGGTCCTATCCCGGCACACCGGGCAGAGCGTCGCGACGCTGCGCGCCGATACCAACCACGACCGGATCTTCACCGCGGCCACCGCACGGGACTATGGCCTGCTCGATCACGTCATCGAGGAGAGATGACAACGATGCCGCAGCTACGCGGCCAACGCGAAGTTGGACCGGTTGGCCGAGAGTTGCGTGGTGGGATGCTCCCGCGCGGCGATCAGGCGCTCGGCGATGTCGAGCGTCAGGTCGACCAGGGTGGTGTCCAGAGCTCTGGTCACGGCCGCGATCATCTCGCTCGACGGCTCCTTGCGCCCTCGCTCGATTTCGGACAGGTATTGGGGAGAGACGCCGGCACGGGTCGCGGTCTTACCCAGGGTCTCGCCGCGCTCGTGCCGGAGCCTGCGCAGTTGATCACCGACCAGGTGTCGCCACAAGGGCTCGCGGGGCCTCTGAGTCTGAGGGGTAGCCTCCGCGGGCTGCTCGCCAGCGCTCTGAGAGTTCAGGGATACGACGATATCGGCCATGCTTGATCGTAAAGCGTGACCCAGGGCTGGGGGCCCGATTCTGCTCACAGCAGACATGGCCCTCAGCCCCTGGCTGCCTGCTCAGGGATGGTTCCTGCCCGCTGTCCCACATAGGTGTAAATGCCGGCCCCGATCATGCCGCCATCGACGGCGAGATCGGTGCCGGTGATGAACGACGAATGCGGCCCCAGCAAGAACAGGGTGGCGTCCGCAAGTTCGTCGGGTGATGCACCCCGCCCCAGCGGCGTCATCTCCCGATTGCCCTCATACCAGCCCTTGATCTGGTCGGCGTCGTGGCCCGGCTTGACTGTCAGCGCCATAGGGGTGTCGACCAGCCCAGGGCAGATCGTATTCACCCGGATGCCGCGGGGTGCGAGCTCGATCGCTGCCGCCTTCGCGAGCCCCCGCACGGCCCACTTGCTTGCCGTGTACGCGGCCGAGAAGTAGCCGGTGAGGCCGGCGGTGGACGAGACGTTCACAATTGCACCGCCCTCCGCCATGGCATCCGCCAGCCGACGGATGCCCATGAAGCTGCCGGTGAGGTTGACCCGGATGAGGTTCTCCCACTCCGCAAGCGAGGTCTGGGTCACCGTCTTGCGCAGGGTGATCCCGGCGTTGTTGACCAGCCCGGCAAGGGGGCGACCGAGCCCGGCAACCGCCTCGAGAACGCGATCCCAGGTCGCGTCCTCGACGATGTCGCCGGAGACTGTCACCAGGCGCAGGTTGGCGTCGACCGACTCGCGGAGCGCCGCCCACTCTGGAGCGTCGTCCGGGAGCCTGTCGATCGCCACCACGGAGGCACCGAGCGCGATCAGGCTCCGCACTTCTGCAGCACCCTGTCCGCCTGCGCCGCCCGTAACGACGCAGGTGCGCGTGCTCCAATAATCTCTCTCGCGGTCGCTCATGACTTGGCGAACCCTCCGTCGACGAGCATGACCTGGCCGGTCACATACGAGGAGTCGTCCGACGCAAGGTAGGCGATGGTTTTCGCCACTTCGCTCGTCTCACCGAGTCGTCCGAGCGGAGAACGACCCTTGAACCATGCCATCTGCTCTTTGTCGGCGTGCATCCAGGCGCTCATCGGGGTGTCGATATAGCCGGGGGCGACGCCATTCACGCGGATGCCCAGGGGACCCCATTCGAGTGCGAGGCACTCGGTGAGATGAGCGACACCGGCCTTGGCCGAGGCGTAGTCGGCGCAGTTCGGGCGGGCTTTAAGCCCGGCGTAGCTCGACAGGTTGATGATCGTCCCCTTGCCCCGCTTCGCCATGTGGCGCGCAGCGGCCTGTGCGCCGAAGAATGTCGCGGTGAGGTTGACGTTCAGTGTCTGATTCCAGGCATCCTCTTCGAGGTCCAATGATGGACTTCGACCGAGCATGCCCGCGTTGTTCACCCACACGTCGATGTGCCCGTACCGTTCGACGATTTCGTCTGCGATGGCACGCACCCCGGCAATGTCGGTGACATCGACAGTGCGGCGGTCGACCCCCTCAGCGGTGGAACCTTCTGGGAAGGCGCGGTCCAGCCCGATGACCGTCGCCCCCCGCAGTAGAAACTCTTCGCACGTTGCCGAGCCGATACCGCCAGCGGCACCGGTCACGACGACCACAAGGTTTGCGGAAACTTTCGAAGTGCCGGCCACGATCAACGCGTCTCCGCCGCCGTGTGGATGTCGTTGAGCGGAACACCCTTCGTCTCCTTGATGATGAACGAGGCGATCACGGCGAGGAGTCCCAGTAATCCGACCCACACCGAGAACACCCATGAAGCTCCGATGGAGGTCAGCCAGGTGTTCAGATACGGGGCGGTTCCGCCGAAGATCGCAACAGAGAGCGAGCTGAGGAAACCGACACCGAACGCGCGCTGCTTGGTCGGGACCTGCTCAGCGACGATCGCCGGGTAGATCGATGCGATGATCGCCCACACCGCCAGGCCGAGGCCCTGGGAGAGGAACAGCGTCCAGGGCTGGTCGGACAGGATCATGTTGATGGGGAACACGACAACCATCACCAGGACGCCGTAGACCAGAACCATGGGTTTGCGTCCGAAGCGGTCGGCGAGGTGCCCGAAGAACGGAAGCAGGAACAGTACGACCACCTGGGCGAGGATGCTCGCCGTGAATGCTCCATTCGGGTCCATTCCGTGACCGGAGATCGCGAAGCTGGGCGCGAAGGTGACCCAGGTGTAGTACGCGGCGTTGGATGCTGCGGACAGGAGAACAACCTTGGCGACGATCGTCCACACCTGGCGTGCGGAGAGCTTGCTGGGGGCGGCGGCTTCAGACTTCTCACCGGCCTCCTCGAAGACCGGGGACTCGTCGGCGGCACGGCGCAGGTACAGCGCATAGATGCCGAGCAGGGCACCGAAGACGAAGCCGATGCGCCATCCGAAAGCCATCATGTCGGTTTCGGTGAACAGGGCGGTGAGCAGGATGCCGACGAAGGTGGCACCCATCACGCCGATCGTCACGCTGATGAACACCGAGCTCGACCAGAGGCCGCGGTGCTTCGGCGGTGCCAGTTCGGCGACGTAAGTGTAGGAGACACCCGATTCACCGCCGTGTGCCAGTCCCTGCAGCAGTCGCGCCGCAAGCAGCAGCACAGAAGCCCAGACCCCGATCGTCTCGTAGCTCGGGATGATCGCGATGATGAGGCTTGCTGTGGCCATCGTGATCATGGTCGCCACGAGCGTGGTCTTGCGGCCGATCCGGTCGCCCAACTTGCCGAAGATGATGCCGCCGATGGGGCGGGCGACGAACCCGACGGCGAACACTGCGAGTGTTGCGAGGAGCGCGGATGTCGGGTCACCGGCCTCGAAGAAGTTCGCGGCCAGGTAAACGGCGAAGGTCGCGTAGAGGGTCCAGTCGAACCACTCCAGCACGTTGCCCATGACGGCGGCGCGAAGGGACCGCAGTCTGGATTTCAGCTCGGGTCTGGTGAGTTTCTGGTCAGTAGTCAATTCGGGGGCAATGGTACTCAATGTGTTGTCACTCCTTTGTGGTGGGGTTTCGAGGGTCTTGCGGTCTATGAGTTGGTGGATTCGAGGTGTGTGCTGAACCAGTCGGCAGCGGCCACGCTCGTTGTGTCGAAGTGCTCTTGGTAAGCCGAGTAATGGCCACCAGGAAGCAACATGAGTTCCTTGGGGTGACGAGCCTTCGCGTAAGCCTCAAGTTGCATGTCTGACGGGGTGGTCAAATCGCCGGTGGCGACAATCATGAGAAGGGGCTTGGGTGCGATCCTGTCTATCCAGGTGCCCGGCTCGTAGGCGCGGGCAGCGTCAAGGGACCGAAGCGTGACCTCGTTGCGCCACTCCGGCACGATCTTGCCTTGGCCCGACATGTAGTCGTAGGAGTCGGCTCCCGGATAGGCGACGTTGGTCTCATCCGGTGTGCCGACGGTCTGGATCATTCCTGGTGCCTCGCCGTTCAGGCGAGCAAGCCGGTCGGCATGGAACACTTCGCGCAAAGCATCGAGCTTTTCAGGGTGGGTCTTTCGAAGTCCCGCCTCGTAGCCGCTGATGGTGGGAACCTGTGAAACCACAGCTTTCACCCGGCTGTCAGTCGCGGCGACGATCAGGACGTGCCCGCCGCTATAGCTGCTGCCCCAGATGCCGATGTTCCGTGAAGCGACCTCGGGCCGTGCGCTGAGCCAGGTGATCGCCGTGCGGTAGTCCTCGACCTGCCAGTACGGGTCGATGTCTTGTCGGGGCAGGCCGTCGCTCTTGCCGAGTCGACGAAAGTCGAAGGTGAGCGCAGCGATGCCCCGCTCAACAATGGCCCGCGCATAATCCTCGAGGTCACCACCTGCGCACATACCCCAGCCGTGGCCGAGCACCACGCCGGGAATTTCGCCATCGGCATCCGCCGGCAGGTAAAGCGTGCCGCGGAGCCGCTCTCCCGGGGCACCGAACTCCACAGCTTCGCTGGTGAATGGTACCGGGGACGGTTGGTGCGCTGACACTGTGCTCTCCTTTGAGGTTGCCGTTCTGGCGCATAATCCCTTGCGCGTACCGATAGCCTCACCCAGATGATCTCTGGCGATCAACGAGCATTCGGTCGGCTATCATTCGGCTTATCCGATTGATGGGAGTGGGATGGAAACGCGAAAGCTTGAGATCTTCGTCGAGGTGGCTCGTGAATTGCATTTCGGGCGTGCTGCCGAACGCCTGTACATGAACCAGTCGACCGTCTCGGAAGCTGTCCGTTCGCTTGAAAAGGAACTCGGTAACGCCCTGTTTGAACGCACCAGTAGGAGGGTGACGCTCACTCCGCTCGGAGAGACCCTGGTCAGGGAGGTCGAACCCACCCTCATCGCACTGAATGCAACCCTTGATGCCGCGCGCAAGCAGGCGCGTGGCGAGCGCAGTGAGCTCCTCATCGGATACCTGGGCGGCGGCTTCTACGAGTTCACCGCGCCACTGCGGGCAGAGTTCGAGCGACTCCGCCCCGACGTGAACATGACCCTGGTCGAGCTCACCTACATCGACCAGATCGAAGCGGTGCGCAACGGCTCCGTCGATATCGCCTTAGTGAGGTTGCCGGTGGGGCTGCCCGAGTTGCGGCGCGGGGCGATCCTCTTTCAGGACCAGCGGATGCTCGCACTACCAGACGGTCATCGGCTCAGTCAGAGCGCCCTGGTCGACCCGGAAGAGTTGCGAGAGGAACGCATGGTGCGGCTGCCACCTGGTGTGGCGCCACCCGCATGGCTCGCGTACCACTTCCCACCGGCAACACCGGCTGGGGCCCCGATCGCCGAGGGTCCGACCATCCACACGGTGCGCGAGGGACTTGCTGTGGTCGCCGCCGGCCAGGCTGTCATGACGATCACGGCCCGCGCCCAGGACTACTTTCGGCATCCGGGTGTCACCTTCGTCGAGATCGACCTGCCCCCGATCCAGAGCGCGCTGGTTTCTCGGGTGTCCGACCACCGTCAGGTCATTCGAGACATCGAGGCGGCTGGGCGAAAGGTTGCCACACGCATGGGAGTACTGGTGTCCCAGCCTGAGCATTTCGTTCCGGCATAGCTCGCTGCGCCGTCCACCGGGCTATTAGGGAGTGTTGTTGAACTCAGCCAGTCGAAACCTGGGTCTGCTCCCGCTTGAACCCCCGCAACCGCAGGCTGTTCGTCACCACGAACACCGACGAGAACGCCATCGCCGCCCCCGCCAGCAACGGGTTCAGCAGGCCGAGCATCGCCACCGGGATGGCCGCTGTGTTGTAGGCGAACGCCCAGAACAGGTTGCCCTTGATGGTGCCGAGCGTGCGCCGGGCCAGCCGGATCGCATCCGACACCACCAGCAGGTCCCCACTCATCACCGTGAGATCACTCGCCGCGATCGCCGCGTCAGTGCCTGCACCCATCGCAATGCCCAGGTCGGCTGCCGCCAAGGCTGCCGCGTCATTGACACCATCGCCAACCATCGCGACCACACGACCGGATGCCTGCAACGAGCGGATGGCCTCCAGCTTGCCGGCCGGGGTCACACCGGCACGAACGTCCTCAATGCCCACGCTCGCTGCCACATTGGCCGCAGCACCGGCATTGTCGCCGGTCAGCAACACCGGCGTCAGTCCAAGCTTGCGGAACCGGGCAATCGCCTCTGCACTGGTCGGCTTGATCGAGTCGCCCACGATCAGCAGGCCGCGCACGGCACCATCCCAGCCGACCACCACGGCCGTGTTACCGGCCGCCTCCGCAGCATCGAAAGAAGCACGCAGCGCCGCGGGCAACGGCAGCGCCCAGTCACGTTCGATCCAGTCCGCCTTGCCCACCGCCACGGCACGGTCGCCGACCGTCGCCGCCACACCCTGCCCCTGGTGCGACGTGAACGACGCGGCGTCCGCCAGACCGATCCCCTTGGCCACGGCGCCGGCAACGATGGCTCGGCCGATCGGATGCTCAGAGCTATGCTCCACCGCGGCAGCCACCTCCAGAACCTCAGCCACTGTCTCGCCGTTTGCGACGACCACCTCGTGCAGGCGCATCTCGCCGGTGGTGACCGTGCCGGTCTTGTCCAGCACGATCGTGTCGACGCGGCGAGTTGACTCGAGGGTCTGCGGTCCGCGAATCAGGATGCCCAGCTGTGAGCCGCGGCCGGTGCCGACCAGCAGCGCGGTCGGCGTGGCCAGCCCCAGCGCACAGGGGCAGGCGATAATGAGCGTCGCAACCGCGGCCGTGAACGCCGCCTCCACCGACCCGCCCAGCAGCAGCCAGGCGACCAGGGTCAGGATCGACAGCACGATGACAACCGGGACGAAGATTGCGGAGACCCGGTCGGCCAGGCGCTGCACCTCGGCCTTACCGGTCTGTGCATCCTCGACCAGGCGACCCAACCGAGCCAGCTCGGTGTCGGCCCCGACGCGAGTGACCTCCACGATCAACCGCCCGCCCACGTTGACGGTTGATCCGACAACGCGGTCGCCCGGTGCGACCTCGACCGGAACCGACTCGCCGGTCAGCATGCTGAGGTCCACGGCGGATGCGCCATCCGTCACCAACCCGTCGGTGGCGATCTTCTCCCCCGGTCGCACGACGAACAGGTTGCCCGGTTTCAGTGCGCTGACGGGGACAGAAACCTCGGCACCGTCGTGCAGCACGTTGGCGTCCTTCGCGCCGAGCTCCAGCAACGCACGCATCGCGGCTCCCGATTGCCGTTTGGTGCGAGCTTCGATGTACCGTCCGCCGAGGATGAATACCGCCACCGCCGCCGCGACCTCGAGGTAGATCTCGCTCGCGCCGGAACCCGGTTCGGCGAACCAGGTGAAACTCATCTGCATGCCGGGCATGCCGGCGGTGCCGAAGAACAGCGCGTACAGCGACCAGGCCAGCGCAGCCAGCACGCCAACGCTGACCAGAGTGTCCATGGTGGCCGCCCCGTGGCGCGCGTTCACGAACGCCGCCCGGTGGAACGGCATCGCGCCCCACACCGCGACCGGGGCCGCGAGGGTCAGGGCGAGCCATTGCCAGTTGGTGAACTGCAGCGCCGGAATCATCGACAACAACAACACCGGCACGGTCAGCACGGCTGAGATGATCAGCCGCTGCCGCAGTTCGGAAAGCCCATCGGATGCCGGCACGCTGACGCCGGGCGACTCCTCGACCGGCGGCGCCGGCAGCTCGGCGGTGTAACCAGCCGACTCCACCGCAGCGATCAGCTGCTCGGCGGTCATGCCCTCCGGAGCGCTCACCCGCGCCTTCTCGGTGGCATAGTTCACCGAGGCTTCGACCCCGGGCAGCTTATTCAGCTTCCGCTCGACACGGTTGGCGCAGGAAGCGCAGGTCATCCCGCCAATGTCGAGTTCGACATCCGTCACCGACAACTCAGACCTCCGTGAGCGAGTAGCCTGCCTCGTCGACGGCGGCACGAATGGCTGCCGGGTCGAGGGCGGATGTGCTGGCGACCGTGACCGTGGACACGCCGCCAACATTGAGTTGCACGTCGACCGACTCCACGCCGCCGAGGGCGCTGAGCTCTTCGGTGACGCTGGACACGCAGTGGCCGCAGGTCATCCCGGTCACGCCGAGTGTGTTGATTGCGTTGGACATGGGTGTCTCCTCTTGTTGTGCGTGGTCAGGAAATGAGAGTCAGGAACGGACGAGGCGCGCGATGGCGGCGGATGCTTCGCGAATCTTCTCGTCGGCAACCTCACCGCCCTGCTGGGCAGCCTCGGCGACGCAGTGGCTGAGGTGGTCGTCCAGCAATTGCAGGGCGACGGTTTCGAGGGCCTTAGTCGCGGCGGAAACCTGGGTGAGGATGTCGATGCAGTAGACGTCCTCGTCGACCATCCGCGCGATGCCGCGCACCTGGCCCTCGGCACGGCGGAGCCGCTTGAGTAGCTCCTCTTTGTCGTTCACGTAACCGTGTGCTGTGTGGTCCATGGGTTCTCCTCGATGCGCTTACATACCCTGTAGGGGTATAAGTATTACCCCTAGGGGGTATGTGCGTCAAGCCGCAAGCGCAAAACTAGGCCAGCGAGCCGAGAGCCGCCCGCGCCCTCTTCAGGGACGAGCCGAGACCCCACTCGTCGGATAGCCGCTCCAGCTCGACCGTCTGCTCGGACGTGCTCGGGCGAATGCGAGCGTCAAACTCGGGCAACTCGAGGTCACGCACAACCTTCACGACCGTCGGGGCTACCACCAGGTAGTCGGCGGCGGCACCGATTTTCGCGCGCATGGGCGCCGCCATTGCAGATGCGGGGTCCGCGGCAGCCGCGATGATTCCGTCGAGGTCACCGTAGGCCGACAGCAGCGTGACCGCCGTCTTCTCCCCCACGCCGGCGACACCCGGCAGCCCGTCAGAAGCGTCCCCGCGCATGGCCGCGAAGTCTGCATACTGCGATGGTGCGACTCCGTATTTGGCCTGCAGCGTGGCATCCGTCAGAATCTCCAGCTTCGACATGCCGCGACCGGTATAGATCACCCGCACCTCGCGGGAATCGTCGACCAGCTGAAACAGGTCACGATCGCCGGTCACCACGTCTATGGGCATCGGCGAGTGCGATGCCAGCGTGCCGATCACGTCGTCCGCCTCATGATTCGGTGCACCGACCACCGGTATCCCGAGCGCGCCCAGCACATCACGGATGATCGGAACCTGGGGTGTCAGCGAGTCGGGGACCACCTCGATGGAGGCGGAAGCATCCGTCGGCTCCACCGCGACCCGGTGAGCCTTGTAGGTGGGGATCAGATCCACCCGCCACTGCGGTCGCCAGTCGTCATCCCAACAGGCCACGATCTCGGTCGGCTTGAACTCGGAGGTCAGCCTGGCGATGATGTCGAGCAGCCCGCGGACCGCGTTCACCGGCATCCCATTCGGCGCCTGCACCGTGTCTGGCAGCGCGTAGAACGCCCGGAAATACAGCGCGGCGGTGTCCAGGAGCATCCGGCACTCACGTTTATCGTTCACGGCGGCATCCTGCCACATCGACCCTCAGACCGGCGCTGATTAGAGGGAGACTCCGATCATTCGTTGCCGCGCAAGCCGTCCAGGGTCACCGCGACGAGTCGGCGGACAGCCTCATGCGACGTCAACCCACTCGCGGCCGAAAGCGCGTGAAGGCAGTAGATCGCCAACTCCTCGGGTGCCACATCCTTACGAATCGCGCCAGACGTTGCGCCGCCAGCCAGAAGATCCCGCACGAAATCGGAGAGTTGCTGCAGCGCCCGATTCACGTGTTCGCCCTGATGCAAGAGGGAGGCTGCTTCCATGCCGTGGCGGTGATGTGACATGAACGCATACGCCATAAGCACGGCCTCCAGCCGCCCGATAGCATCGCCCGCCGAGTCTCTTATCTCGTGCAGCTGGCGAAGGTGGCCGGCGATCAGGCGCTCATGCCAAGCCGCTATGACCGCATCGACATCTGCGAAGTATTTGTACAGCGTCGCCCGGCCGATACCAGCGTCTTCCGCCACCTGCGACATGGTCACTGCCGCGAACCCCCTGCGTGCCACGAGGCTGTCAGTCGCGTCCAATGCGGCGTCTCGAACAGCCTGACGGTGCGCTTCGATCGATTCGCTCCACAGCTTCGGCATGCCATCAGATTACATGATGCCGCTCCTATCAACACATTGCGCACTACGATGACATACTGTATTGATAAACGATGGGAGATGGTCATGGCAGGTTCACACGAAACCTCACCGGGATCCGACCGCGATTCCGGCACCGGAAGGGATAATGAGTCGGCAACGGGCACCCCTCGCTGGGTGATTGTGTCCGGGATCATCGTGCTCGTGCTCATCGTGGCGTTCGCCGCGCTCCACTTTGCGGGCGGCGGCTTCGTCGGGCACCTATGATGATGTCGCTCGGGATCCGCCGGCTCGCCCTTACTGCGCACGTCGCCGTCTCCGTCGGCTGGCTTGGTGCCGTCGCGGGATTCCTCGCCCTGGCCATTGTCGGGCTCACCAGCCCGGACGAGAAAACTGCGCTGGCCGCCTACCTCGCAACGGACCTTGTCACCTGGTGGGTCATCGTGCCGCTGAGCCTCGCTTCACTCGCCACCGGCATCGTCCAGTCGCTGGGAACGCGGTGGGGGCTGTTCCGGCACTATTGGGTGCTCGCGAAGCTGCTGTTGACTGTTGTCGCCACCGCGTTGCTGCTGCTGCACACCGGGCCGATCGGCCATCTGGCGAAGGTTGCTGCGGAAGGCGCCCCATTCGACAGCGCTCTGGACGGGCTCCGAATTCAATTGATAGCGGATGCCGGCGGCGGCATCCTCGTACTTCTCCTCGTCGTAGCTCTCTCGGTATTCAAACCACGGGGCATGACACCGTACGGGCAACGTAAACAGCGTGAGCGGCGCGCGAAGCTCGCGCGGAGGGACCCCTGAAACGGGCGCCCATTCTTCCATTCCGGCGAAACCGGCTCGCACATCGATCAGTTTTCAAGAAGCCGTCAACGTGTCGGGCTACTAATGTCGACCCCATTGATGAGAAAGGAAACCCCCGATGAACGACAAGGTGAAGTCGACCAAGGCTAAGAGCAAGGCACCACAATTCTCGGATGATGAAAAGGCCGCCATGAAGGAGCGTGCCAAGGAGCTGAAGACAGAGGCGGCCCGCGGGAAGGACGCGGACGCAGAAAAGGACCTGCTCGCGAAGATCGCCGAGATGCCGGAAGCGGACCGCGTGATGGGCGAGCGAATTCATGCCATCGTCAAGGCCAGTGCGCCGGAGCTCAAGGCGAAGCTCTGGTACGGGATGCCCGCCTACGCCAAGGACGGCAAGCTCATCTGCTTCTTCAAGGCTGCATCGAAGTTCCAAACCAGGCACGCCACTTTCGGCTTCGAGGAGGCAGCAAACCTCGATGAGGGAAGCATGTGGCCGACCTCCTACGCCATCACGAAGCTGACGTCCGCCGATGAGAAGGAGCTCGGCGAGCTGGTGAAGAAAGCGGTCAGCTAGCGGGTCACACCGTGTTCCAGCGGCGCACCAGCTCGGGCTGCAACTGAATCCACACCATGCTGATCCGTCGCCCGGTGAAGTCCAGGTTGATGGCCGCCGTGACTTCTCCACCACGGCTGAGCGTCAGGCCTGCCTGACCGTTGATTGCGCCCTCTGCAATCTCGAGGCCAGGCTGGGCGCCCATCCCGTGCACCAGTAACGGGATCGCGTCAAAGGTTCCGTGTACCACCCTGATTGTTTGGTGTTCCGTATCTCCGGAGTCGACGACCACCGCAACGCCGGGATCCAGGAGCGCCTCCAACCGAGCCCCGTCGCGCCGTTCAGCCGCAATGCGGAAGTCATGTACCGCCCGGTGATGGATGGGCCGCGTCAGCCATTTCCGGCCGGCAGCCCACAGTGACGCGGCGTCCGCCCGCTCTGTCCGCGCCTTCCCTGTCGATGTGGTCGGCATAGTGCGCCTCCGCTCCGTCTCGATTTCCCCGGCGGCAGCTCGCAGCCGGGTCTACACGTTAAGACTCGACAGGCAGACGTTTTGTGACACAGCGGGACAGTCCACACCGGTCGGTAAGATGCGAAGGTCGAGAGTTGTGGCTGGCGAACAGTATGCGACTGCTCGGCGCCGAAGCGGCTCAGACCGCCAATGACGGAGGAGTGACGCTGGTGGGTTTGCTACTCGATGACCTCGGCATCACGCTCCCGGTGCTTGCCGCTCCGATGGCCGGTGGTCCGACGACGCCCGCGATGGCGATCGCCGCATCAGCTGCGGGCAGCTTCGGCTTCGTTGCCGCCGGCTACAAGTCGGCGGATGCCGTTGCGGATGAGATCCGTACAGTACGGGAGACGACCCCACGTTTCGGGGTGAACCTCTTTGCGCCGAACCCGATCGCCGTCAACCCGACCGAGTATGCCGAATACCGCCGCAGCATGCAGCGGGAGGCGGAACGATTCGGGTTCTCGATCGAGCTCACCGAACCGATCGAAGATGACGACGCCTGGCAGCAGAAACTGGATGCGCTCATCGGCGATCCGGTGCCTGTCGTGAGCTTCACGTTCGGCATCCCCGACGCCGCCGCGATGCGCGCGCTGAAAACGGCGGGAAGCGTGATCCTGCTGACGGTGACGTCGGCGGATGAGGCGAGCGCCGCCATTGAAGCCGGAGCCGACGCCCTCATCGTGCAAGCCTCAGCTGCAGGCGGGCATTCCGCGACGCTCACACCGCGTGTCACGCCGCCAGTGGTTCCCATTGGGGAACTGCTGCAGGGCATCCGCTCGGTGACTTCGCTCCCCCTCATCGCCGCCGGCGGGATCTCCACTCCGGAAGAGGTCACCAGCGCATTAGCGGCAGGGGCGGATGCTGCCACCGTAGGAACTGCGCTGCTCCGGTCTGCAGAGAGCGGGGCATCCGAAACGCACCAGAACGCGCTGGCGGACCCCAGCTTTTCGCGGACCGTCATCACGCGCGCGTTCACCGGTCGGCCCGCTCGCGCGCTCAGCAACGACTTCACCGACCGCCACGATGCGTCCGCGCCATCCGGCTATCCCGCGGTACATCACCTGACCAAGGCCATTCGACGCGCTGCCGCAGCCGCCGGAGATCCGCAGTCGCTTCACCTCTGGGCGGGCACCGGATATCGCGCGGCTACCACCGGCGCTACAGGGCAGATTCTCACCCGACTGGCTTCTTGGGTGTAGAACGCCTTTGTCAACGAGCGGGGCGCAGCTCCTCCGGAGCCGGAAATGGGACTGAAACCGTCGGCCTCCGGTACGATCCAGCCCACCAATTCGCGGTCCCCGCGGCGGTGTTCGATCCAGTTCTCAGGCAGCACGGTTAGCGACGCTAGCTAGAAAGGCGCTGCCCGGTGAGCCGTTAGGCGCCGATCAGCCGCAATACGTGGAAGACCACGTAGACGGGCCACACGATCGCCTGGAGCAGCCCCAGGATCACGCCCCAGAACGTGCCGTTCGACTCGGTGATGAAGTAGATGGCTGCTCCGACGTAGGCCAACAGGAAGATGAAGCCCCATTGCCCGTCCCGCACGATGCGTGCCTGACCGTTCCTAGCCATCTGAGCCACCGTCTCCGCTTGTCATTCTGATCGCTTCTGCGAACGAGGCTACAGGTTTCGGGACGATCACCGGCGTTAGAGCGTACGATGCACATCACGAACGAGGCGGGATCGCATGACAGAGAATATTGACCCTGCCCTGACCGCGACCGCGGGCATCCTGCTCATCGCGATTCCGGTGGCCTTCAACGCAGCGTTCGCAGCCCTGGCCGCCACCTTCGATTATCCCGACATTCTTCGCCGCCCAACCGCCGAGATTCTGGAGAAGTTCAGGCAAGGCGGGTCGCGCCTCGTCCTGCTCTGGTGGGGTTTCGCCATGACGGCGGTGTTACTCACCCCGCTTGCCATCCTCGTGGCAGCATCGCTTGAGGGAGTGCACCAGTGGCTCACCCTGGCCGGAGCGATCACTGGAGTCATCGCGAGCGTCGTCCAGTTCCTTGGTCTGATCCGCTGGCCCTTCCTGGTGCCCTACCTGGCGCGTGAGTCAGCGGATGCCGTTTCACCGGCCCGCAAGGACGCCATCGACATCACATTCCAGGCCTTCAACCGCTACCTCGGTGTCGCGGTCGGTGAGCACCTCGGCTTCCTGCTCACCGGGGGCTGGAGCATCCTCGTCGGTGTCGGAATCCTCCAGAGTTCCAATGTGCCGGGCTGGCTTGGCATCGTCGGCATCGTCATCGGTGGCGCATTGGCGTTGTGCTCGCTGGAGTTCGTCGGACCCTTCGAGCCGAAGGGCTGGCGTGTCGCAGCATCCGCTACCCCCATCGTCTACATCGTGTGGTCGCTGTGGTTGATCGCCACCGGCATCGCTCTCCTCCTACAGCCAGGACAACCATGAAGACCGTGACCCGGACCACCGACTGGACAACGGCCCAGATTCCGGACCTCACGGGCAAAACCGTGGTGGTGACCGGGGCGAACAGCGGCATCGGCCTGGAAGCTGCCCGCGGATTCGCGGCCCACGGCGCTCACGTGGTGCTCGCGGTGCGCGACGCGCACAGAGGGCGCACGGCCGCAGCAGGCATCGATGGCTCCACCGAGGTTCGGACGCTCGACCTCTCCGACCTCGCGTCGGTGCAGCAACTTGCCGCCGACTGGCGCGGCGGCATCCACGTACTCATCAACAACGCCGGCGTGATGATCCCTCCGCTCGGCCGGACCGCAGACGGCTTCGAGCTCCAGTTCGGGATAAACCACCTCGGCCACTTCGCCCTCACCAACCTCCTGCTGCCCTTCATCAGCGGGAGAATCGTGACGGTGGCGAGCGGAGCGCATCGCTCCGGCACCATCGACTTCGACGACCTCAATTGGGAGAGCCGCAAGTACGGCAACGGCTCAGGCGGGTACGCACAGTCCAAGCTCGCCAACCTCCTGTTCACTCTCGAGCTGCAGCGGCGTCTGAAGGAATCCGGCTCGGCGGTTCTCGCCATGGCGGCGCATCCGGGGATGGCAGCAACGAACCTGGGATCCCACTCCGGCAGCGCCATCATGACCTTCCTGGCGGAGGCCATCGTGCCGTTCTTCGCGCAGAACGCAACGGCTGGCGCAGCCCCCACGCTCTTCGCGGCCACCGCTGACATCCCCGGCGGAAGCTATGCCGGACCACGGAAGCGCCGCGAGTTGGTCGGCTCCCCCATCCTCGTCGGTCGCTCGAACGCGGCGAGCGACGTAGCGGCTGCCCGGCGTCTGTGGATCGCATCGGAGGAGCTCACTGGCGTCAGCTTCCCGGCGGCTCTCGAAGACGTGTAGCCGCCGGGGCTGGTCCACGCGATCCGGTTGTTCGGCAAGGGGCGGAGTGGCAGGCTTGACGTGATCCTGTCGCCGGATTGACGATGGGCGACCGAAGTGGAGCACGCCATGGGACTCATCCACATCGACCTGTTCACGACGCTCGATGGCGTCGCTCAGGCGCCGGGCGCACCCGACGAGGACACTGACAGCGGTTTCGCGTTTGGTGGCTGGCAAGCGCCTCTCATCGATGAGGTGGTCGGCGAGCAGGTGGACTCCGAGATGGCGGGGATGGACGCGCTGCTGCTCGGGCGCCGAACCTACGACATCTTCGCCGCGTATTGGCCGCACGCGAGCGGGCACATCGCCCAGCTGTTCAACCGTCTCCCGAAATACGTGGCTTCGCGCCACACGCCGACCCTCGAGTGGGCCGGCTCCAGTCTGCTCGGTCCTGATGTCGCATCCGCCGTCCAAGAACTGCGCGACCGGCACGCCGACACCCACGTCATCGGCAGCCTCGACTTCGTGCAGACCCTGTTCGCGGAGCGGCTCTTCGATCGGCTCACGCTCTGGGTGTACCCGATTCTCCTCGGAGAAGGAAAGAAGGTTTTCGCCGACGGGGTGGTCCCGACGAACCTCAGACTCATCGAGCCAGTCGTCGCATCCCCGCACGGCGCGGTGATGCAGCGCTACGCGCTCGCCGACGGCACGCCCGGTGTCGGCGACATGTCGACGGCCACCTAACTACAACCAGAAGGCCGTGAGAACCATAATGGGCATCGTCGAAGAACAGCAAGCGGCCGAGCAGGAATGGCTCGACGCCTGGCACCGCGGTCCACAACGGATGCGATGGGACCGTGTGCCACTGCAGGTCGGCGACGCAACACCGGATCTGGAACTACCGGATCACACTGGCGAAATGGTGCGACTGTCGTCCTTGTGGGCTGACTCCCCTGCTTTGATCCTGTTCTGGCGTCACTTCGGCTGCAGTTGCGGGAATGACCGTGCCGCCCGACTCAAGGCCGAGTACTCGCAATACACCGACGCCGGGGCTTCAGTCGTGGTGATCGGGCAGGGCGAACCCGCCCGCTCAGCGCAATACCGAGAGCACACCGGTATCCCGTGCCGCGTGTTGTGCGACCCGGATCGAACTGTGTACCAAGCATTCGACCTGCTTGAGGGCACGGCCGCCCAGGTGCTTTTCGATGCGCCAGACGAGTTTCTTCGTTGCGAAGCGGTTGCCGGTGAGTCGCTTGCCGCTTCCCGGCACGGCACTGACCGTGCGGCCGTGGATAGTCCGTGGCAACTTCCCGGGGAGTTCGTGATCGACCGCGGTGGCATCGTGCAACTCGCCTATCGATACCAGTACTGCGAAGACTGGCCCGATCCCCGCGTGCTCACCGCGGCCATCCGCTTCGGTGGCGTTTAGGGCTAAAGGAGGCCTAACCCAGAATTCCCCTGAAGACTGATCAGGTGTGAGAAGCTTTCAACATGTTCCTTCTGATCTGGCGCCGATGGGGATGGATAGCCATCCTGTTTCCTGTGTTCGGCTTCGTGTTGTGGCTCGCTATCGGCGCAGGAATCCGGTCCGCAATGCACATAGACGCTATTCAAGGCGTCTGGAATCTGATCGCTCTCGTTATCGGATTCGGTATTGCCGGGATCGCAAGTTGGGTAGTCGCGGTGCGCTTCATCGAACCGGTACTCGACGACCCGAGCAAGAATCTTCCACGCTCGACGTTGTTCTTCCTGCCCGTCCGATACTGGGCCTTCGTGACTGTTGCAGTAGGGCTAGCGCTCCTCGTCCCGAACGCCATCGAGATCTTCACCACCACCTGATCATCCCGTGCTACTCACCAGATAACTCGGATGGTGACCCAGAACACGACGCGTCCATTTTGCTCCTGAAGTTCGCGTTCGTCCGATCCATAGAGGATGGACCGAGCGCCGGTTCAATCGGCCAGTGAGCGCAGCACCCGTGCCGGCGAGCCGACAACGATCGTGTTTTCCGGTACGTCCTTCGTCACCACGGATGCAGCCGCCACGACCGCGTTGTCGCCAATCGTCACGCCGGACAGAACTGTCACGTTCGCCCCGATCCAGACGTTGCGGCCGATGACGACGGGAGACGGATGCATGTCAGCGCGCCGAGTCGGGTCCAGGTCGTGGTTGAGTGTGGCAATCACCACGTTGTGCCCGATCAGGCAGTCATCGCCAATGGTGACACCGCCCTGGTCCTGGAACTTGCATCCGGAATTGATGAAAATCCGCTTCCCGAGGGTGATGTTCTTACCGAAGTCTGAGTAGAACGGCGGGAATACCGTCACCGTCTCGTCGACAGGTTTTCCGGTCAGCTGAGCCAGTAATCCCCGCACCCGTGGAGGTTCGTGGTATCCGCCGTTGAGTTCACCGGTGATGCGCAGGGCGTCCTGGCTAACTCGGTGCATGACCTGGTGCAACGGCGAGGCCCCCGTGATGGTACGGCCGGCATCCAACGCTTCCAGCAGATCTTCGAGTTCCATGGTGACCTTTCAGAGAGTGAGCAGCACTGTGGTGGCCGGGCGTCACGCGACGATCCGCGCGACCTCTCCAACCGCGCGAAAGAATTCGGCCAGATCGGGTTCTCCCGCTGCGGGAAGGAGCACCACGTCATCGATGCCCACGGCCGCGAACCGCTTCACGGCCGCCGCAACAGCGTCAGCATCGCCCCACACCGCACGGTCGCCATCGATTCCGCTGTCACCTAGATCCGCCCGCACCCGCGCTTCGGCACCGTCGCCAAAAGCGGCGGTCACGTACGCAATGATCTTGGCTGAGTCTCCATGGGTCGCGCGAGAGCGGCCCTCGTTGACTGCACGGATCTGGTCACTGAATTCGGCCGGAGTGCGCCCGGCAACGAGAATCGTGCCGTCTGCGACCTCACCGGTCAGGCCGAGAGTCTTCGGCCCCTCCCCCGCGGCGTAGACCGGCGGAGCATTCTCCGGCGGATACTCGAGTCGCACCCGATCGAAAGTCACATACCGCCCCGAAACCGTTACCTCGTCACCGGCCAGAAGCGAACGGAGAGCTGGGATGTATTCACGCATCAACGTGAGCGGTGAAGCGACTCGCGCACCCACCTGCGCCATCCACGGCAGCACGCCATGCCCTATCCCCGGGTAGAGGCGACCCGGGAACATCCGCTCAATCGTCGCGATCTCCATCGCGGTGACCGCAACGTTGCGCAGGGGCATCGGCGAAATACCGATACCGATGCGTAGCCGGTCCGTCCAGGCGAGGGCGGCGGATGCTGTAGCGAACGCTGACTGGCGGAAGCAGTCCTCCCAGAGCCACAACTCCGGCACCCCGGCCTCCTCAGCCGCCTCCACTGCCGCCCGGAATGCCTCCGGCGCGTTCTGGTACGGGCTGAAGACCGCGCCGACGCGGATCCTCGGTTTGTCCATGGTCCGACGATAGTCGAGAGCCCAGACAGCCGCTCCCCGCGCGGCTCGCTAGGGCGCAGTCGGCGGAGCCATGCCGTGTTAGTCAATCGGCCGGTCGTAGAGCATCGACGCCGGCTTGCAGGTGCTATCGGCTTCCTCCGTGTCCTGACGCGACCCGACCTGCGGCACGATCTGGGTGTGCGGGAGCAGGAAGCCTTCGCCCTCCGCTGCGGAGTAATAGGTGTCGATGTACACCTGTTTGGTCGGCAACTCGATGACGTAGCCGAGGCCTTCGAGACACTCTTTCACCTGCAGTTCGAAGTGATATTGCTCGCCGAGTTCTTCATCCGTCATCTTCGTCATCTTGTCGAATCCGTAGCGCGCCTGGCACTCGACGTTCGCCGCATGGTATTTGTCGGCCTGCTCAGCCGGGACACCCACGACGATCCCATTCCCCTGGATGTCTCCCTCGAACCCGAACTCGCTGAGGCATTCGGCCATCAGCGTGCCAAAGTCCCCGGTTGATGGGGAGCGGTCTGTTTCTTCGGGCTCGCTAGAGGTGCACCCGGCGACTGTTGCCGCACAAAGAAACACGAGCAGGGTCTTCGCAACCAGAGCCCTCATGGTGATGTGGTATCTGGTCGTCATGGTGCGTAGTACCTCGCGCTTGGATCAGGGCACTTCAGTTTGAGTGCAGCCAAGTCGGCCCTGCTGATGTGGGTTTCAGTGATGACTTCCCAGTAGGGGCTCCACAGCCCGACCGTAGTGCCGTTCACCCACTCAACCCAGGTTTGTTCTGACGGAGGCTCGCTGATGTCGTAGCCCTGCGCGATCAGGCACTCTCGTAACTCCAGCTCGTAGCCGTACTGCTCGCGGAGGGCTCGATCGGTCGGTGGTGTGATCGGATAGGCTTCCTCCCCTTGAGCTCGGCATTCCGCTTCATCGGCCTTCCACTGGTCTTCCTGCTCTGGGGGAACATTCCACCCGCCAGTCTCCAGTTCGGGCCAGCCGGCGTCTTCCATGCAGCGGGTATGGGCCTCGTTGATCAGGTCATAGACGCTCTTGCCGTCGATCAGGCCATCGGGGCCAACCTGTTCTACCCATGCAGGCGGGCCCGATGCATCAGGTGAATCGGATCCGCCAGGCGGGTCAGCTCCCGGGCTCGTGCAGGCGGCCAGCAGCCCGATCACGAAGATGGCACCAACTGTCGCCAGCTGGACGGGCTTCATGCGCCGAACGTCAATGCGAAAAGGGCCAGGGAAGCCACCCCGACGGCAGAGGCCAGGCACATGGAGATCCGAATGAGCCACACCTGGTGTATGACGATCTCGATGACGACGGAGACCACGAGCACCGCAGGCAGGAGGAAGGCCGAACCAACAACTACTGAATAGAGCACGTAGCCGTCACTATCGGTGAGCGACCCTACTAACGCGATGAAGGCAAGCCCGGCGACGCAAATCGCCACATCCGTCAGAACGACGATCGCCGGGTTCTCCGTGCGCCTCCGGAGCAAGCCACTCAGCCCTCGAACCGCTGCCGCCGCGGTGAACACCACGGCCACCCCGGCTGCGATATCTCCGAGGGCATCCTGCGGCGGTCGTGCCGAGATCCAGAAAACGGCGGTGGTTATTGCCCACAACACGACCGCGACGCAACCGGCGATCATCGCCCGGGCTGCAATGGAGGTCGGCAGCTGGTTCTGTTCAGTCATGGGACTCTCAACTCCTTGAGCGGGTCGCGGCGGGCGGCGGCGAGGGCGGGGATGAGGGCGGCGGCGAGTCCGGTGATGATCGCGAGAATGCCGACGGCGGTGAAGAAGTCCCAGCCGGGCAACGGGTCACCGGTAGCGACGAGGCCGATCGCTGCTCCCGCGCTGCCGACGACGGCACCAACCGTGCTGAGCACCACCATCTGGGTGAGGAGAAGTCCAACAATGAGGCTTTGGGATGCTCCGAGGGCGCGGCGGCGGCCGAAGTCCTTGCGGCGGAGCATGACCAGGCCGTAGAGGATGGCGGCGACCAGCACAGCGGTCAGGGCGAAGATCACCACGACCAGATTCCGGCCGAAACTGCCGAGCTGGCCCTCCACCAGCGCCCGCAGTTGGGCGAGGGATTCGCTGGTGGACAGCTTGACCTTGCTGGGGTCATCGACGGCGAGCACCGATTGCACCGCCTGGGAGACGGGGGCGACCAGGTCGGGCCGGGCCGCAATCACCACCAGCACGCTGACCGGCGCTGGCGTCGCATCCGCCGCCTCGGTTTGCGGAACGACGACCAGGGGTTCCAGGAAGCGCAGGTAGTCGGGCACGTCGATGCGGCCGGTGATGGCGTAGTCGGCGCCGGTATCGGAGAGCACTCCCCCGGCCTGATCGGGCATGCCGAGCTGCTGCAGCGCGATCGCGGAGGCCAAGGCTGACCCGTTGGGCACGGGGAGGTTGCCGGTCAGCCGGCGGATGTCGTCACCGTAGGCCAGGCGCACCGGCACGCGGGTGCCGTCGCCGAAGGCAGCGTTCTGCACGTCGTGGGCGGTGCCGAACGCGCCGGCCCATTCGATGCCATCCACGTTGGCAAGGCGCTGCAGAACGGCGGTGTTCAGCCCGGCGCCGGCCTCGGCGCGAACCACGACGGCGCGGGTGCCGGCGGAGTCGATGCTGCCCAGCACCGCCTGTTCCGCGCCGACGGTGCGGCCGGTGGTCAGCAGCACAGTCGCACACATTCCAGCGACCATGATGATCGAGACAACGGATGCCACCGGCTGGCTCCGCGCGGATGCCATCGCCTCCCGCACCACAGCCAGCACCCGGCGCAACGCGTTCATAGGGTGATCACCCGGTCGCAGCGGGCGACCAGGGCCGGGTCGTGGGTGGCGACAACGACGGTGCCGCCGCCGTGGGCCTGGGCGCGCATGGCGTCGACCACGATGGTGGCCGAGTCCGGGTCCAGGTTCCCAGTCGGCTCATCCGCGAGCAGGATGCGCGGGTCGTTCAGCAACGCCCGGCAGAGTGCGATCCGCTGCGCCTGCCCACCGGAGACCTGCCCGGGCTTGTGGTTTGCCCGCAGGTCGACCCCGAACTGGCTCATCAACTCCAGGGCGCGCCGCTTCGCCGGCTCGCGCGGCTCGCCGCGGTAGAGGGCGGTCTCGATCACGTTGTCCAGCACCGTGCGGGTGGCATCCAGCGCCGCATCCTGGAACACGAACCCGAACCGGGAGGCCCGCATACGTGCCCGGCGCGCATCCGCCAGCCCCGCAGCATCCGCCCCATCGACCAGCACGCGACCGGCGCCCGGTTTCAGCATGAGGCCGAGCAGGTAGAGCAGGGTGGACTTGCCGCGGCCGGAGGGGCCGGTGATCGCCACCACCTCCCCGGCTGAGAAGGTCGCATCCCAGCCGGTGAGGATTTCGGCGCTGTGCCCATAGCCGAAAGTGATCCCGCGGGCTTCCAGCAGTACGGTTCCCATGGGTATTACTCGCCGGAGGCGGGCACCCGCACGCGGGTTCCGCCCGGCACCCCCTCGATCACCGACATGCCCCGGGCGCTGGTGACCACCGTCACCGGATGCGACACCGCCTCCGCATCGGTGACCGTGACCCTTCCGTCGGCGGAGCTGAGCAGTGCCGCGGACGGCACCACCAACCCGGCCACCGTCTCCACCGTGACAATCCGCGACTGCAGCAGCGTCTGCCCGGTCACCGGAATCGTTGCGCACTCCTCACCGCAGATGACCGCACCATCCTGGCCGGCGAGGATGATCGTGGTGCCGGCCATCTCATCCGTCACCTGGTCCACGACTACCGCCTCCCACTTCGCGTCACCATTGGTGATTTCCACCCGGGTGCCGTTCGGCATCATCGAGGTCTGCGATTCGGTCACCGGGATGACGAACGTCGGTGCCGCGGGCAGGCCCTTCACCACCGCCTCCCCGCCGGTGACGATGGCGCCGCGCTTGATCACCTCGATGTCCAGCGCCAGCCGGGTCGGCAACGTGGGGACGAACACCAGGTCCCCCGGCTGCACCACCCCATCCTGCGGAACACCCAGGCTCTTCTGCCACGACTTCACTGCCCGCTCGGTCGCGGAACCGAATTCTCCATCCGGTGTCGCCCTGAAGTGTCCGAGGGCGGCCAGCATCGCCTGCACCTGCGTCACATCCGCACCCTTGGAACCACGGGCCAGCGGCTGGAACGACGGGATCGAGCCCTGCGCGACGACCACCGGCCGCAGGTTCACCGTGTACAGCACCGTCCCGTGAGTCACCTCATCGCCGGCAGCAACGTTCACCGTCGTGACGGTGCCGGATGCCTGATTCGTCCCGACCGGAACCGGTGTCCACTCCGCCACCGTGTTCAGGTTGATGCTGGAGCCGACCTCACCGTCCACCACCTCGACGAAGGTGAACGCCGTCGAATCCAGTACGTCCTTTGCCGGGGTCAACACCGTCGCACCAGCCCACCCGACACCAGCGCCGACCAACAAGGTGACCAGAGCAAGCCCGACCCACATAAGCCACCGGCGTCGAGCAGGAAGATCTGAGGCATCAGCTTGTGGCATATCGAGATACTTTCAGACTTGGGCGGCGAACGGGTGCCATTGCGCGCTCAGCCATAGATTCCATCCGGTATCTGCGGGCACTTCTTGTTCAGGTCGATCCAGTCCAACTTGCCCTGCGAGGGCGTACGGCCAAGGGAATCGTAGGGGCTCCACGGATGCGTGTAATACTCCTCGACGAAGGTGGCCCGGCTGGGCGCGGGGTCGACGCTGATGCCCTCGCCCTCCAGGCATGGGGTCAAGGTGTCTACGAAGTAGTCGTAAAGGAATTCCAGCTGGGCGTCGTTCAGCGGCTGGGTGTATTTCGGATGCGACGGGTATTGGATCCGGCAGGTCAGGCTCGCAACGGTGTATGGCACTATCTGTTCCTCCGTGTACGAGCCGCCGTACCCACCGTCCTCGCTCACGGTCGTCTCGAACCCGAGCCGGGTCATGCACTCCGCCATCGCCTTCGGGAGCTCTTCCGGCGACACGAAGCGGATGCGCTTGATTGCGTCCACGTCCACGGTGCGGTCGGTGTTCCGCAGGTTTGCCCGGACCTCCTCCATTTCGAGATCCGACAGGCGGAATGCCTCCGCCTCCGACATCTCGGGGATGCCGAACCTGTTCTCGGTGCCTTCGGCATCCGGGGAGGACGCGCATCCGCTCATCAAAAGAGTCAGCATGACAGTCGCACCGATCACGCCCAGGCGAATCGGACGTGAACTAGTCAACGGATGGCACCGATTCTGCTTCCCCGCCGTCTGGTGGTGTCAAGTTCATCGACGAGGTGATGTCCACCGATCGGGTGGCCGGAAGCGTGAGGGATTCTGGTGATATTCGTGCCGCCGCGCTCTTCGAGTCCATCTCATTCCTTCCGGTTGAGGGTGACGCTATAGGAGCCTCGAGGAATGCACAATAGAAACATAGTGGACAGTTGGTTTTCGTTATAAGATCGCAGAACTGGTCTTCCGCTGCATCCGTGCGGCCAACTAGGCAGGGAGTTTCATGGTCAGGCAGGCTCGAGCCGAGGTGACACGCGAGGCGCTCATCCGTTCGGCTGGAGCTGTTTTCTCCAGGACCACCTACGCCAGCGCAACTCTCGCCGACGTGATCTCCGAGGCCGGAGTGACTCAAGGGGCGCTGTATTTCCACTTCGAGTCGAAGCACGCTCTCGCCCTTGAAGTCATCCGCCGCCAGCACGAAACCTCGATTAACTCCGGTCGGATCTTTCTCGAAGGCGAGGTGCGTGGCCTTGAGGCGATGGTGCTGCTCTCAGTGGAACTCGCTCGCCAGATCACCACCGACCCGATCGTTCGTGGGGGGTTGAGGCTCAGTACGGAATCGGCTGAGTTGTTCGGCGAGCACGCGAGTGGGCCCTACACCGACTGGATCGCCGCCGCCGACCTGTTCCTGAGGCAGGCCGCGGATGACGGGGACGTGGACCAGTCGACGGACTTTCCGGCTGTCGCCCGTTTCGTCATCTCCGCATTCACTGGAGTCCAGGTCGTCTCGCAGGCGACGACGGGCTGGGCAGACCTCAATGAGCGGCTGGAGGAGATGTGGGCGATTGTGTTGCCCGCGATCGCGCGCCCGGAAAAGCGAGGCGGCCTGGAGCGACTTCCAGCGCTGGTGAGACCGGACAGAGCAGAGCAGATCTCCGTTTAGTTCTTGACTTTGAACCCACGGGACCCCAAAAATCCCAGTCGCGCGGTGCGGAGATTCGGGCTAGCCTGACGCGCATGGCCCAGGCCGCCTCGCTCGCACGTGCGTGGATCGGAACGATCGTCTTCCTCTTCCTCGCGCCCGGCGTCGTCGCCGTCCTGATTCCATGGTTCATCTCCGGCTGGCGGGTTCACGACTGGGGTGCCGCGACCTGGGTCGTCGTGCCGATCGCGGGGGTCGCGATTGCTGTCGGCGCATTCTTCCTCCTTCACGCCTTCGCCCTGTTCGCCCTGCACAGTGGAACGCCTGCGCCGATTGCCCCTACCAAGACGCTCGTCGTGACAGGGGTCTATCGGTTCGTGCGCAATCCGATGTACCTCGCGGTGCTCGCGATCATCTTCGGCCAGGCGCTGCTGTTCGGAAGTTGGTGGCTCGTGCTCTATGCCGTGATCGCCTTCGTTGCGGTCTTCGCCTTCGTGAAGGGCTATGAGGAGCCGACCCTCACCGGCACCTACGGCGATCAGTACCTCGACTACAAGCGCCACGTTCCCGGGTGGTGGCCACGGTTCACTCCGTGGCGCGGTGACATCACGCGAGGGTGAGCACGACGTGACCGCGCTCTCCACGCCAAGGTGACGGTAGGCATCCGCGCTCCGTGCACGCGGGTGGGTCACGTCGAGGGGCGAGTCAGGAGTCCCAAATCGGCCCGAATGCTGGAACGCCGCGGCGTTCGAATTCGCCCACGACCCGCCCGGTAACGGACTTATTCGAGACGCAGATGACGGCATCCGCCCCGGAGGCGAAATACGCGTCATAGGCGAGCCCGAACACATCGGGTTTCCCCTTCTCGGACGTGTTCCAGATCACGGCTTCGGGTTGCGCCGCGGTCACCTCGGCGAGGAGTCCGTTGCCGTAAGTCTCTCGCGGCGCCTTGGTGACCCACACGAGCCGGGCACCCTGCGTGTCCGTGAGGAGGTGGCCGAGAACAGGCCCGATTCCGCTTCCGGTAACGACATACAACACCCGGGAAAAGAGCCGCTTCGCGTTCGCGACGCCGGCGGTAGGGATGCCCCTGACCCACACATGCGTGGGCGGGTGGTCGATGAACCGTGACGTCCAGCCTCCGGCCCGAGATACCACCATCCGATATCCGGACTCCCCCGCGGTCGCCGGCACGCAGGCGAAAGGGTGCCAACCGAACAGCGGATGCCGGCTGATCGCCCGCGTCGTACCCACCGGCGGGACGTAACCATAATCCAGCCGTACGATCGCCGCGTGGTCGGAAGGACGCTCGACCGTGATTGCCACTCTGCGCAGCAACAGCCAGGGCCATACCGCCAGCACGGTCGACACCACGAGCATCCAGAAGATCGGCGATGTCACGAGTGCCTCGCCAAACGTACGGGCAGCCGTCTGCAACTGGGCGAGAATCAAGGCGTTGACCCAGGCCAGAGCGAACACGACCCAGGTGCCGAAACGATGCGACGCCTCGAACACGTCGTGGTGGAGGGTGCGAAACCTTGGTGCCGCCAAGGCGCAGATGGCAAGTAACACGATCACGATGAGGAGCGCCAGGAGCACTGAAATGTCGTCGTATCCTGTTACCCCGTCAGCCCATGCGGGGATGAGAAGTACGACATACACGACGTACCAGACGGTACCGGCGATGGCGCCGCCCACGTGCAGTCCGCCTACGTGGTAATACTGTGCGAGCCGCCAGCGCAGGCCTAGGGGCCAGGAGGTGGGTGCCCGTGTCGCCAGCCAGGAAATGAGGTTCACGATCCAGTGCTGGCGCGGCAGAATCGCGAAGAGAAGGTTCAGCTGGGAGATCGCCGCGATGACCTGCAGGCTGAGTGCGCGAGGCTGCCACCATCCGGCCGCCATCCCCCAGATGAAGACCCCCGCGTTCACGGCGAGCACGCCAACAATGAGAACCAGGTAAAGCACGACGCGGGCGCGGCCACGTGGACGCGGGTCGGCGGCCGGAGTCTCGTCCATTCGATTCATGAGCCACAGTCTGGCGAACAGTAGCGTTTTCGGCAATTCCTCATCATTGGTCGACCCAAGTCATCGAACCAAATCGACGCTTGACGGTGGCCCGCCGTTTCACGATTCGGCTTATCCAGCCGACGTATGGGTCCGGCCCGGGCGCTGCACCGAGTCCTCGCTCATCAACGCGGACGGGCGGATGATGATCAGGACTCCGGCGATTATCGCCCACAAGCCGAGAAGCAACGACACCGTGTCCGCGACCTCGAAGAGGAGACCCACAAGGGAGGCGAACTGGACCAGACCGAGAACGATCGCCGCCCACGCCAGCCAGCGTGGGAGCATCCGCGCCTGAAGCAGCAGCGCACCGAGCACGACGAACATGACTCCGAAGGCGAGCATGTCGAGCCAGTGCAGCCCGATCCGCAGGTTGTTGAAGAGAACGACAACCGAAGCAGGCAGTTCCTCGGCAGCGCCGCTGCGCGCGAGCGCCACGAGCGGAGCGATCCCAGCCGCGGCGATGGCCGCTGATGCTGCGGCCAGGGCGACAGCCAGAGTGCCGAACCAATCCGCGACGCTGGTCGTCCGGCGGGCCACCGATGCGACCCTGGCGACGAATGCGAGCAGGCACAGGAACGATGTAGCTTCTATGGCTTCGCCGACCCAGGCTCGCTCCTGGCCCACAGTCGCGTAGAACTCGACCGTCTCACTCTCCGGGTCGCTGATGCCTGGCGAGAACCCGACGATCAGTCCGAAGCCGATGAGGAGCAACGGCAGCCACAGCACGGCGAGCGCTCCAGCGAGGCGATTGGCGGTCAAATCCTTCATCAGGTCCTCCAAAAACGCGTCGCACACTCAAGTGGCGAACACGTGAAATACAAGGTACTCGGGGATGGTGCGCTGGTAAATAGCTAAAGCGATGAAAAATCGGGACTGCAGGCGGACCGGCCCCATCGATGAACACTGGAGAATCCACGACGACCGCATCGACAAAGTTGGCGCCATGAATAACGGTCGACGCTTTGCACAGCGAGATGCGGGCGTCAGACTGGTCGCGTGGACCAAGGGCGGAACTCCTGGGTGCTGCACGTCGATCTCGACCAGTTCGTCGCGGCGGTCGAGGTGCTGCGGCGGCCAGAGCTCGCGGGCAAACCGGTGATCGTCGGCGGTCGAGGCGACCCGACTGAGCGGGCAGTGGTGTCCACCGCGTCGTATGAGGCCCGCGAGTTCGGTGTCGGTTCCGGGATGCCTCTGCGCATCGCCGCGCGCAAGGCACCGGATGCGGTGATCCTGCCGGTGGACGCCGAGGCCTACACCGCGGCATCCGAACAGGTCATGGCGACTCTGCGAGCGCAGCCCGGTGCGACCGTGCAAGTGCTCGGCTGGGACGAGGCGTTCATCGGCGTACACACAGCGGATCCGGAAGGCTATGCCCGGCAGGTGCAGCAGGCCGTACTGGAACGGACCCGGCTGCACTGCAGTGTCGGAATCGGCGACACGCTGGTCCGTGCCAAGGTCGCGACGGGGTTCGGCAAACCTGGCGGGGTGTTTCGACTCACGGCGGACAACTGGCTGGACGTCATGGGTGACCGGCCGACGATCGACTTATGGGGCGTCGGAACGAAGATCTCGCGTCGGCTAGCCGAGTGCGGCATCACCACGGTCGCCGAGCTTGCCGCCGCCGAACCGGACAGCCTGGTTGCCGAGTTCGGGCCGAAAATGGGTCCGTGGTACGTCCAGCTCGGGCGCGGCGATGGCGAACGGGTCGTGGATGACACGCCCTGGGTGGCCCGCGGCCACAGCAGGGAGACGACGTTCCAGCGCGATCTGACCGAACCGGCGCAGATCGAGGAGGCGGTACGCGAGCTGGCCGACCGGGTGCTGGCGGATGTCGCGGCTGAGGGCCGGCCGGTGGTCGGGTTGACACTCAAGGTGCGGTACGCGCCGTTCGTTACCAAGGTCCTCACCAAGCGGGTCGCCGAGACTTTCGACCGAGAGACCGTGCTGGCTGCGATTCTGGGACTGGTCGGACGGATCGAACCGAACCGGCCCATCCGGCTGTTGGGGCTGAGGGCGGAGATGCCGATGCCGGAGGATGCACGGGAGGGGCACACTCCCACGCGCAGCGGCTGGTGACTTGCTTTGTCTGGCGGTGACCACGGTCCCTCTGAATAACACCAATCGCGAACTAAAGGAGTAACACCATGAGCACCACCTTCACAGTCGACTTCTTCTGCAGCCTCGATGGCTACGGCTCGGCCAAAGGATGGCCCGGATATTGGGGAAAGGAAGGCCCCGAGGTCCGCGAGGACCGGGTGCGCACGTTCGCGCAGGACCAAGTGCTCGTCTTCGGCGCGACGACGTTCCGGCAGTTTCGGAAGTTCGTCGCCGAGTACGACGAGCCCTACTACGACCGCATGAACGAGCTGCCGAAGATCGTCTTCTCGAGCACGCTCGAGGAGCCGCTCGGCTGGCAGAACTCGACACTGACCAACGAGGACGCGGTGACGGCCATCGAGCGCCTCAAGCGCACCACCGATGTCCCGATGCGCTCGCACGGCAGCATCTCGCTGAACCGCGCTCTGCTCGCCGCCGGCCTCGTCGACCGGCTCGAGGTCATGGTCTTCCCCGCCATCACCGGCAAGAGCGGCTATGCCTCGCTCTTCCATGACGGGGCGGAGTTCGACCTGGAGCTCATCGAGTCGACCGTGCTCGACGGCCGGACGATTAAGCTCGTGTACGCCCCGCACCTGCACGAGGGCATCCCGGAAGGCGTCGGGCCGAAGCCCCGCGCGGCGGGCTAGTCGAGTTCAACGACAAGCTCCGCGCCGGCGGCCATTGCGTTTCGTCTTGCGGCTGTTCTTTGAAGCATCGTCCTACGGCCCCGTTACAATCGCGGCGCCGACCCCGTCGTACATGAGGTCGAGGTTCGTTCCGATGAGGGCGACGGCGGTGATGATGACGACCGCGATCAGCGAGACCATCAGTCCGTACTCGACGGCGGTCGCGCCGTCTTCGGCGCGCATGCTGTTGAGACGAGCCTGAATTCGGGTGTAGAGGTTCATTTTCTTTCCGTTTCGGTAGCGGCTGGCCAGGGGGTTGACCGAGCGAGTGCCCGTAAAGCTACGCTTGGTCGCCACCACCCCGGCGTTCAAACCCCTGAACTTTCGGGGCGATCGGTGTTTGAATGCCTAAACGAGAACAATCCGGCGTGAACGCCTGCGGAGGACCCAGAGGGTGGGGCTTCCTTGCTGCTTAGGTGAAAGCCTCGATCATGCTGAGCACTGCGGGGGTGAGCAACACGATGAACAGCACCGGGAGAATGCAAAAGATGAGCGGGAACAGTACCTTCACCGGGATTTTCATCGCTGCCTCTTCGGCGCGCTGCCTGCGCCTGAGGCGCATCTCCCCTGCTTGCACCCTCAGCACCGCGGCGATGGCGATGCCGTAGGTGTCTGCCTGCACGACGGAGCGGGTGAACCGGCGCAGATCTGCGGAGGATGTGCGGTCGCCGAACGCGAGGTACGCATCCTTTCGCGTGCGGCCGATGCTCATGTCTTGGAGGGTGCGGATAAACTCCTCGGCGAGCGGTCCCTTCCCGTTCGTCGCCGCCTTTGCCATCGCCGCCTCGAAGCCGAGTCCGGCTTCCACTGAGATCGTCATTTGGTCCAGGGTGTCGGCGAGGGCATCCTGCATCTTCTGCTGCCGTTCCTGACCGCGGCTGATCAACAGCAGGTCGGGGACGAAGAAGCAGAGCACGATGAGCGCCATCCCGAGAAGGAATCGCACGGCTCCTGGGTCGGTGCTGATCCACCAGACAGCGAGCATGCCACCACCAGCAGCCATGACCGGCTTTGCGACGAGGATCTTATCGATCGTCCAGGTGGGCGGTCGCCCGGCGAGCGCGAGCCGGCGGTCCAGCATGCCCAGGTAACCCTTGGGGACTCGTTCCCGGATGCGCTCGACGAGGGTGGTGTCGTTGGTAGCGGCACGGGCGGAATCGGGGATGCCTGGCAGCCCGGACGGCTGGGACGTCCGGCCCGACACCAGGATGCCGATGAGCGCACCGAAGCCACCGGCGATCGCAATTGACGCGAGGAGGGCAATCATGGATGGCATTCGGTTCTCCTAGAACTTGACCTTGACGACGGCCATCATCCACAGTGAGCCGGCGACGAGCAGCACGGCAGAGACAATGAGCGCGATGATGCCCCAGATGTTGGTGGTGAATCCGCTCAGGTACGACCTTTGGGTCAGGATGAGGAAAGTGAACACGCCCACCGGAAGCAAGATGAGAATCCAGGCGGATAGTTTGCCTTCGGCGGCGAGTGATTTCACCTGGCGGCGGATCTCGTTGCGTTCCCGGATAGTGTGGGCCACCTGATCGAGCACTCCCGACAGGCTGCCGCCGACTTCACGGTTGATCGCGATTGCCTGGGCTACCCACTGGAAGTCGTCACTGTGCATCCGCCCCGCGGTGTTGTCGAGGGCATCCCCGAGGTCGCGACCGATTCGGGTCTCGTTCACGACCCGGGCGAATTCGTCCGCGGTTGGCGACTCGGATTCCTGTGCGGCGGCATCGATTGCTCGTAGCAGGCTGTGACCCGCGCGGAGCCCGCCGGAGAGGAGCCCGAGTGATTCGTCGAGCTGGTCTGCGAACTTCGCCCGTCGGCGACTGGTGCGGACGTTGAGCAGGATCCTTGCGCCGAGTGGGGCGAGCAGGGCGAAAGCGATCATGAGGGGGATGGTCCAGGGTGACCCGCCGCCGAGCAGCAAACCGGCCAGGGCAAGTACCAAGGCGGCGGCGATGACCATGAGCACGAACGCCGGCGGTTGCATCCGTATTTTCGCCTGCTCGAGCTGATCGGAGTTGAACGGCGCGCGGCCGCGGCGACGGATACCGCTCTCAATGGCACCGAGGGTGCGATCCGTCAGCTTGGTGAGCGTGGACGGGGTGGACTCCCCCGGTGCCCGCCGCCTCTCCAGCGGAACTTTCACCGCTGGAGGTGAGATGACCAGGAACACGATGACCAGCAGCGCGAGCAGTCCCGCAGCACTTCCCAGGTAGAGCACGATGTCGTTCATCGCTTGTCCCGGGTGACGAGCTGGGACTGGAAAACGCTGGGCGGGAGTGGGATGCCGAGGTCGCCGAATCGGTCAGCGAAGCGCGGCCTGACCCCCGTTGCGATGGCGTGGCCGAGGTGTCGGCCGTCCGCGTCGACACCCGCTGCGTAGTCGAAGACGAACGCATCCTGCAGGGTGACGATTTCGCCTTCCATCCCCTGTACTTCGGTCACATGCGTGATCCGGCGGGTGCCGTCTTTCATCCGGCTGATTTGAACGATGATATCGATGGCGGAGGCGATCTGTTCCCTGACTGCCCGCAGCGGCAGGTCGATTCCGGCCATCAGCACGAGGGTCTCCAGGCGGGCAATCGCGTCTCTCGGCGAATTGGAATGCACCGTGGAGATGGATCCCTCGTGGCCGGTGTTCATTGCCTGCAGCATGTCGAGGGTTTCGCCGCCGCGGCATTCACCGATGACAATGCGATCCGGACGCATCCGGAGCGAGTTGCGTACGAGGTCGCGAATGGTGATCTCGCCCTTACCCTCGATGTTGGACGGACGTGATTCGAGACGGATGACGTGTTCCTGCTGGAGTTGCAATTCGACGGCATCCTCGATGGTGATGATGCGTTCTTCTGCTGGTATGTAACCGGACAGCACATTCAGCAATGTCGTCTTTCCGGTGCCGGTACCGCCGGACACGATGATGTTGAGCCGTGCTTTCACGCACGCGTCGAACACTGCGCCCATGTCTTCGGTTAGTGTCCCGAACCGGATCAGGTCGCTGGCCGTGTACGGTTCTCGGGCGAATTTGCGGATCGTCAGCGAAGACCCGTCCACGGCGAGCGGGGGGATGATCGCGTTCACGCGCGACCCGTCTGCCAGCCGGGCGTCGACCAGGGGCGACGACTCGTCGATGCGGCGGCCGACCTTCGAGACAATGCGCTCAATCACCCGCCGAAGCTGGGCTTCACTGGTGAACCGGGCATCGTCACGACGTAAGACCCCGGCGCGCTCGACGAAGATCTGATCTGGTCCGTTCACCATGATCTCCGTCACGGCGTCCTCCGCGAGTAGCGCCTCCAGCGGGCCAAGTCCGAGAACATCGGCTCCAATTTCGGTGATGAGCCTGGTACGTTCCTCTGTGGTCAGCGGCACCTTCTCCGCGGTGACGATGGTGGCCAGTTCGGCACGGGCATACGCGTGCAGTTGCTCCTCGGAGAGACTGGGGTCGTTCAGCCGGAACCCGATCTTCTCGAACAGGTCCTGGGCCGCCCGCTCCTTGAGGTCCGCTAGGGGATCGGCCTCGACGACCGCCGCGGGCGGCTGTGCCTTGACCGTCTTGGGAACCTGAGGTGCCTCTTTGCTGGGCAAGGCGGATTCTGGTCCACGCACCTCTTGTACGACGGGTTGGGGTGTGGCTGCAACGACGGGCGGTCTGGGGGCAACCGTTGACGTCTTCTGAAGTAGGTGCTGGGGCCCATCGCGGTGTGTCGCATCGACCCGCTCGGTGAGTTTCACTTCAGCACGACCCTTCGGTGACGCCAGTTCCGCTGCTTTCTGGCGGCGGGATCGAAACGCTGCACAAGGGCGGCGAACGCTTTCGATGTGGGGTTCTTGGCCGTGTTCTCAAGGATCGGGTGCCCCAGATTCGTCGAGAGCACAACGAGGTTCGACCTCGGGATCGCGATATCGACGGGCTGTCCGGTTATCGCCTCGACATCTCGGATCGACATTCCACTGTTCCGGTCTGCGAAGTTGAGCACCAGGTGCCGTGACGGCGGCGTCAGTCCGATGCTCTGAATTGCGGCAAGGTGGGTGCGTAAGCCGCGGGTGCTGGTGACCGACATGCCGCAGACGAAGACCACGTCGGTCGACTGTTCGATTGCGGCGAGAGTGTGCTCACCGAGCCCTGGCGTCGTGTCGACGATGACGTATCGGAACTCGTCGCGGAGTTGCGCGATCAGGGCACCCAGTTGGTCGCCCGTGACGCGGTCGCCGTCGATCGGTGATGCGGCTCCGCAGACGGCGTAGAAATTGGCATCATGGGCGGTGAGATACGTCTTCAACACCATCGTGTCGCCGGCCGCCGCCTCCGACACTGCATCGGGGAGCGTGTAGGCCGGCTGAAGGGCCAGCGCCGTCGCGACATCTCCGAATTGCACATCGCCGTCGATGAGCACAACGGATTTTGGTGCAAGGCCGGCCAGGCCGACGGCGAGGTTGGTAGCCACCGTCGTCTTGCCCATTCCGCCCTTCGGCGACACCACGGCAATCACCCGTCCGGACCATGCGGGCAGCTCACTGGAGTGTCGGGCGGGCGCCTGTTCGGGCTTGGCCGACTCGGTCGCGGGAGGTTCGGCCGACGGCACCGGTTCCGCCACGATTTCGCGTTCGGATTCGGATTCGGGCTCGGGCTCGAGCTCGACGTCCGCCACTGTTTCGGACTCGGGTGCCGGCGCCACCGAAGCAACTTCCGGCTCGAGTGGCCGCACGAGTGGCACCTGTCTGGTCCGCCGGCGTGGAGGGTCGTGTCGTCTGCCGAGCTTCTCCACCGCCTTCAGCAGGGAGGCGTCGTCCAGGCTCGGACTGGCGACCGCGTCAACCTTCATGTCGGACACCCATTTGTCCATGGTGCGACCTCGCTCCATCACGAGCATGATTCCGGCCTTCGGATAGAGAGCGGACAGCCCGGCGGACAGTTCATAAGTCTGCGCATGGGAGAGGGACGGGCCGAGCAGCGCGATGTCCGGACGGTCCTCTGCGTTCAGGTTCGCGAGCACCGCTGAGGAGCCCCTGGCCAGGGAGGTTCCCATGATCGTCTGGAAGTCGTAGTCGAGCAGCGACCGCAGCCGGGACTCGAACTTGCGGCTGCGACTGATCAACAGCAGCCGGCTCATTCGAACACCATCCCGCCATTGACGGCCCGCGAGCCGGATTCGTCGGCGCCGTCGGGCTCGATGGTCAGCCAGATCGAGCCGAATTCCTGACCCCACACGATCTTCTCGATATCGGGCGTCGTGCGGGCCAGCGTAACCATGACGGCGCTGACTGGTTCGCTCGGCGCATCCGAGTCGTCCTTGTTCGGACGCGTGGTGGTTCCTTCCTGTACGGCTGTCACCAGCACCTTGTGGAAGACCTGCTTGCTCAGCGATACCTCGGTGCCTCCGGCTGTGTCTTTCAGCGTTGAGGAGATCACGATCCCCACGGTGTCGCCTGCCGCCACGGTTCCACCGACCACATGTTCGACCGGCAAGGCGATGGTCAACGACTGCATGCCATCCGGCACCGGGACATCGCCCCGCGCGGCGCGCGTTGTGGGGTCGACCCATCGGGATTCGAGCAGCAGCTCGCCGGGCATGAGAGCCACGTCGGCCACCCGCCCGGCGAGATCGGCCAGATCGGTGACCCGGCCCTCGGCCACCGCCATGGCGGGCAACTGTCGTTCGGCGATGAGCTTCTCGATGTCCTTCGCGGCTGTGCCGGCCGGGATTTCTCCGGCGACGACATAGACGCTGACCATTTCTGCCCCTGCAGAAGCGCGGGCATCCGCGCCCCTCACGTAGGCGGTCAGCGCGACGGTGCCGGCGAGGGCCAAGACGATGGCGAGAATAGCGCCGATGAGTCGGGTTTTCATGAGATCTCCTAGTCGATGAGTCTGACGATGGTCGCGCCCAGGTTCGGGCCGCCGAGCTCTGTTGCCGCGTCCTCAACGGAGACCCAGCGCTCGAAGAAGCCCTGGATGCCCCGGCAGTTGCCGTTGCAATTGGGCGCAGCGGAGTCGATGTTCACTGCCGGGAAGGTCTGACCACCTGAGAACTTCCAGCCCGTGATCGTGAACGCGGCGAATCCATAGATGTGGTACGCGGCGTCAACACCGTTGGTCACCAGCGCGCTGTCGAAGATGGGGACCAGAATGGTCTGGCCTTCCATGTCGGTCAGCGTGTCGTCGCAGATTCCGGGATAAGAGTTACCGGGTTCATTCGGCATCGATTCTTCATTCAGGTCGAGGTAGGCGGCGCATTGGTCCTCAAGCCTCTCTATCCAGCCGAAGCCGCCGGGAATCGGCTGGCCGTCAGGCCCCTCGCACTCGCGTTCCTCGTCATACCGGATCAGCACGAGAGTTCCGTCCAGGGCAGGGGTGAACTCGCAGTAGGAGATGGCAAGCGGAAGGGTCACCATGGCAGCAAGGGGTGCGCCCCATTCAGCCGTGGCGACAGCGCCGACGCTGCTCGAACTCGTGCCGATGAGGGCAGCGAATGGGTGGCTGATGGCGTCTGCGTTGGTGCCCGCCACGCGAGTGGTCGCGGTGACGGTCACGCTTGTTGCGGTGGGAAAGGTTGGCGTGAGCACGCTGGCGGCACCATCGTTGGCATTCTGATCGGCGAATGCCGCAGCGCGGGCCGAAGGATCGTCGCACGTACCGTCCGCACAGTCCTGGGCGATGGCGAGTGCCGCGGCATCCGCCCCATTCTGGAGTTGCGCGCGCTCGGCGTAGAGAGCACCGACATCGAGCGCGATGGCCAGGAAACCGATGAGCGGGATGATGAGGATTGCCATCATCACCGCGCTTGCTCCGCGTTCTTCGCGAAGCTTTGCGTTTATCCACCGCATAGCATGACTCCTCTGCCTTCCAGGGGTAACGTGACGCCGAAGAATCCGGTCAGGAGACCGGCGTTGTAATTGATGGTCACGGTCACGGTGGTCCCGGCCGTGCAATCTGTTGGGGTGATGGTGATGTCGCCTGCAGCAATAGCCGGGTTGACGGACGGTGCGGCGTTGATTGTTGCCGCCTGCGCCACCGCTGGGTCATTGTGGATCGCCATGGTGCGTGCGCCCTCGCGGGCGGCTTGTGTCAGCGAGATCTGGGTGTTGAAGAGCAGGCTGAATTCGATGAGCCCCATCAACAGAAGGATGAGAACGGGCAGGATGAGCGCGAACTCGACTGCTGCCGCGCCGCTGTCATCTGCGGCCTTCTGCGAAGCCGTCATCGGAATGCCCTTCTGGATCAACGGGGGACAGAACGACGGTGGTGCCTGGGTATCGGCGACCACCGTCGCTCACGAGTTCGGCGGACAGGTGCCAGCCGGTTTGTGACAACTGCTTACGGTGCGAGCTCGAGGCCGACCACGTCGAACATGAGGTCGAGGTTCGTTCCGATGAGGGCGACGGCGGTGATGATGACGACCGCGATGAGCGAGACCATGAGTCCGTACTCGACGGCGGTTGCGCCGTCTTCGTCGCGCATGCTGTTGAGACGAGCCTGGATTCGGGTGTAGAGGTTCATTTTCGTTCCGTTTCGGTAGCGGCTGGCCAGGGGGTTGACCGAGCGAGTGACCGTAAAGTTACGCCGGGTCGGCACCACCCCGGCGTTCAAACCCCTAAACACCACGGCCGGTGGCGTTTGATTTCCTAAACGGCGAGCCCGAACCGCCTGCGGTAGTGTCACGGCATGCGCGTGCGCCGGATGACACTGAGGATGGCCACCGGGATGCCACCGTGCTAGCCCCATGGCTGCCCTTGATCGCCGCGGTGGCGGGGGCCGCGCTCGGAATCCCGCTCAGCCTGATTGCCGAGCGGATGCTGCATCGGAGACGGCGCTTCGCCTGGCCGGCGCGAACGGGGGCATCCGCTGCCACCGCTGCACTCTTCGCCGTCGTGGCCGGTGTGTTCGGGCTGGTGTGGGAGTTGCCGGCGTACCTCTGCCTCGCCGCTGCCGCGGTGATTCTCGGCACCGTCGACCTAGCCGAGAAACGCCTGCCGAACGCGGTCGTTTATCCGACGCTGCTCGTGATGGTGCTGCTGCTCACCGGCGCCGCCGCGATGAGCGGCGCCTGGCCGGCATTGCTCGGTGCAGGAGCTGGCGCGGTCGGCCTGTTCGCGGTGTATTTCGTGCTGGCCCTGATCTCGCCCGCCGGCATCGGAATGGGCGACGTCAAGCTCGCCGCCGTGATCGGACTTGCGCTCGGCTATCTCGGCTGGGCGACGTTCCTCGTCGGCGCGACGGCCGGCTTCATCGTCGGCGGTGGGATGTCCGCCGTCGCCCTACTCACCGGCCGGGTGAACATTAAGGGGTCTACCCCGTTCGGCCCAGCCATGCTCGCCGGGGCATTTCTCGCGCTCGCCCTGTACCGTTTAGACCTTTGAACACCGGGCCCGGGTGCAAACCGCATCCCGGGCAATACAGTCATCGCATGGCAGCCCACCCGAGAGCTGCCCCTTAAGCGCGAAGGCGAAGAACATGACTCGAATCTGGAAGCGGACCGGCACGGTAACCGCCATCACCCTCCTCACCACCCTCGCCGTGGTCGCCACCGGCGGCATCGCGCACGCGGACAACATTCAAGACACCATCGCGGACACCGGCACCGGCGTCACGCTGGTCGCCGGAGCCGCCACCGGCGCCAGCGCCGGTATCCGCCTGATCGGAAACAACTCGGGCGGCGACACGGATCCAGGGTGCAACATCGACCTGGGCGAAGCGCCACTCGTTCTCGACATCGTGACTCCCGCCGGCGTCACCGCCAACCCCGACCCACTGTCGATCACCGCGTGTGGCACCGAGTTCCCAGTGACATTCACTGCCAGCAGCAGCGCCCTGAGCGGCAACGCAACCGTCAGCATCGTATCCGGCCCTGCCGGATCCGGCAGCTACTTCAACCAGGTGCTGATCCCTATCGCGGTCACCCAGCCAACGCCCACCAACACGAAGCCATCCGTCGCGGTGACTGGCGTTGTTGACGGCGCAAGCTACGAGATCGGTGTCGTTCCCGACGCGACGTGCGCTGTGACGGATGCCGAAGACGGCGCCAGCTCGACGGCAGCGGTACTCAACGGAACCCTGTTCCACGGTCTCGGTGCGCTGGTCGCCACCTGCGACGCCATCGACACCGGCGGCCTTTCGGCCGACACGGCTTCGGCCACGTTCACGATCGTGGACACCGGAAGCCCGACGATCGACCATGCGCTCCTCCCCGCCGCCCCGAATGGCGAGAACGGCTGGTACACCACCGACGTGGCGGTCAGCTTCTCCTGCTCCGACTCCGGTTCCGGCGTCGACAGCTGCGTCGGCGACACCACCCTCGGCGAGGGGGCCGGCCAGTCGGTGACCGGTACGGCGACGGACTGGGCCGGCAACACGCAAACCGATACCGTCACCGGCATCAACGTCGACAAGACGGCGCCGACAGTTGGCTTCGTCGGCGGGCCCGACGCCAGCTATTACTTCGGAGCTGACCCTGCCGCGCCGACCTGCAACGCGTCCGATGCTCTCTCCGGCCTGGCATCCTGCCTAGTCACCGGAGGCGGCACCACCGTCGGCGCCCACTCGTACGTCGCAACCGCGACAGACAACGCCGGCAACACGAACATCGCAACGCTCGGATACACGGTCCTGGCCTGGACCCCGATCGGCTTCTACTCCCCCGTCGACATGGGCTCGGTGTGGAACACGGTTAAGGGCGGCAGCACGGTGCCGCTCAAGTTCGAGGTGTTCGTCGGCACCACCGAGTTGACCAACACGTCGGCGGTGGACACGTTCCGGGCCACCCCGGTCGTCTGCCCCGGTGCGGCGGCCGCGTCCGATGCGATCGAATTCCTCACCACCGGCGGCACCAGCCTTCGCTACGACGCAACGGCCGGCCAGTTCATCCAGAACTGGGCGACACCGAAGAAGCCCGGCGCATGCTTCGTCGTCACGATGACCACCGACGACGCTTCCAGCATCTCCGCCAACTTCATCCTGAAGTAGCGGGAACGCTACTCCTCACGAAGCAGCCGGAAGGCGCTCTCGCGGTCCTTCACAGCAAGTTTGCGGAGGACCGCGGAGACGTGCACCCGCACCGTCGTCGGGGAGACGAACAGGCGGCGTCCGACCTCTTCAGTGGCTTCGCCATGGCTGAGCAGTTCCATCACTTCCCATTCGCGGGCGCTGAGCACGGTCGCGACGGCGGATTTGCGTACGAAATGCGGTCGCGACGGGGCGCGGAATTCTTCCAGGATCCGCTGCACCACGCGGGGCGGCAGAGCGGGCTCTCCTGCCAGTACGCCGCGGAGCATGCCGGGCAGAGCGGCCGGATCCGTGTCTTTGAGCAGGTATCCAGCGGCGCCGGCACGTAGGGAGTCGAACAGGTCGTCGTGTTCCTTGGACTGCGTGAGCATCACGATCGCGACCAGCGGCATGCTCCTGCTGATCTGCTGGGCGGCATAGATGCCGTTGCCGGGCATGTGGATGTCGAGCAGCACCACATCGGGCCGCAGCTCGGCAACCAGCTGGATTGCATGTTCGGAGTCGCCTGCCTCGCCGCAAACTTCGCAGCCATCCGCCTCCAACGCCGTCCGGAGTAGTGCGCGCATCGGAACGTGATCGTCCGCCAGGACGACTCGGATGCTCTCGTTCACTACCATTTGACCGTCACCACGCTTCCCGCACCTGTCGCAGCTTCCACGCTGAATGATCCGGGCAGTGTGCGTGCCCGCTCCCGCATACTGATCAACCCGTACCCCGCGTTTCTCGAGACGGTCTCGGCAACGTCGAACCCGTCGCCATCATCGTGGATGGCGAGCAGTCGATGGCTGCCGTCCTTCATCAGCCGAAGGCGCACGTTTCTCGCTTTGCCGTGGTGCACCGCGTTGGAAACGGCCTCCCTGGTTATCCTCATCAGCGCATGCTGTTGATCCGGCTCGACGTAGACGGTTCCGTCGAGCTCGACCTCAAGGTCCACCTCATACCGCGCTGCGAGTTCCCGGGCCACCCGGTTCAGCATCGCGCCCAACGGCTCATCGCTCGGTCGGCCGAGCGCCTGGATTGCGGAGCGCACTTCGTCGAGCGCGCGGTCGCAGGCGGCGATGATTCGGGAGGCGGATGCGGCATCCACTGGTATGGAATGGCTCACGGAGCGGATGTACACCAGTTCCTGAACGACCCCATCATGGAATTCCCGGGCTAGCCGGCGCCGGTCATCCTGCACGGCCGCGCGGGCGCGGGTGCTCCAGAACTGGCGTATTTCGCGGGTCGCCCCGATCATCAGTAAAAGGTAGCCTCCGCTGCGGAGAAGGTCACCGGTGGCAATCCAGTCGGCAAACAGCAACGGGGAAAGCACCATGTTCACACTGGCGAAACCTACGAGCGCGAACGCCGGGGCGAGCCAGCGGAGAAGTTCGTTGTCGCGGCGTTTCATCTGGGAGGCGAACGCGATTGACGCGACCAGGAACCCGAGCGCCGCCAGCCCCTGCATGATCATGGGCACGGGCTGGCTGAGGAACAGGTTCTGTACTGTCACCGGAACCTGGTCCTCGATCGACTCTGCTGACGGCCCGGCCGTCCAGAGGGCGAGGAAAACCACAGTGATCACGGCCACCGGTGCCAGAATCCACACCTGCCGCGTGGCGGGTTGTCTGGCGGGTCGCTGATTAGCCAGGGCCGCCCGGGCGATCAAGGCCGCTCCCGCCAGGCGGAGCGCGAGTAACAGCCAGGCTTCCGGGGCACCAGTGCTGATGACGCCCAGGATGTCAATCACATAGGTGAGGCCAATTCCCGAGACGGCCAGCAGCACGAGGCCATATGTCAGCAGTAGATCCTGCAGGGCGCCATGACGGATGTATCGTCCGTGAACCAGATACGCGACCAGGAGCGCGGCGCCGGCGTCAATGGACGCCAGCACCAGATGTGCTAACGGGTTGTGGTACGCATAGGCCAGGTAGGGGCTCCACAGAATCAGCGCGGTGATCACGGCGCCCACGGTCCACGCGGCGATGGTCAGCCCTGAGTTGAACGGCTTAGTCTGCGTGGATGCCCGGCCCGCATGTACTTGACTGACATTGTCACTGCGGCGCCAGTTCCATCTCGCAGCGTACAGGGCCAGTGCGCGAGCACTCTTGGTTCTAAGATCCCCCATGATGCCTGAGTTCGGGTCGTGAGCAACTGTCGGGTCAGGCGCTCGAGTGTGGGCGAGTATACACCGTCCACGCCCATCGGCGATACTGTCTCAGGTCTTCTGATCAGACGGATCATGGCGTTATCCCCTTTGCGGTACTACCGGGACTGGTCGGCCGGATCGAGCCGGACCGCCCTATCCGCGTGCTGGGGCTGAGGGCGGAGATGCCGAAGCCGGAGGATGCGCGGGAAGGGCACGTGACGAGGGATCGCGGTTTACGCCATAGTCGGATGATGAGAGTAGCAATTACTGGTGGAACCGGATTTGTCGGCAGCCACCTGGCGAAGCGTTACCCGGCGACGGATGTGGCGGTTGTGTCGCGCCGGTCGGGCACGCCCGTTGACGACGTGGACGCGCTGACGCGGGCGTTTGAGGGCTGTGAGTCGGTAGCGCACTGCGCAGGCATCAACCGCGAAATTGGTGAGCAGACTTTCGACCGAGTCCACGTTCGGGGCACGGCTGCGGTGATCGAGGCGGCCCGAGCCGCGGGCGTCCGCAAGATTGTCATGCTCAGCTTCCTGCGCGCCCGCCCAGGGTCGGGCTCGCCCTACCACGAGTCGAAATGGGTGGCCGAAGAGATGATTCGCTCTTCCGGTCTGGAGTACACGATCGTGAAAGCCGGGATGATCTACGGCCCTGGCGACCACCTCGTCGATCACCTGAGCCGTACTATTCAGACGGTCCCGCTCTTCGCCTCCGTGGGACTTCGTGAGAAAACCATCAGCCCGATCCCTGTAGATGAATTGGTCGACGTCCTGGTCGCCGCCCTCGGCGACCGCCTCCCCAATCAAACCGTGGCCGTCCGCGGCGGCGAAACCTTGCTCTTGAGCGAAGCCGCTCGTCGAGTCGCGCGAGTCCTCGACCGCCGCCTGATCGTCATCCCTGCACCCGTTGCATTCCACCAGATCCTCGCCCAGTTTGCCGAATGGACGATGAAGGTACCCCTCCTGGCAAAAGCTCAAGCGAGGATGCTGGCCGAAGGAGTCACGGATGCCGCTACGCCGGCCACAGAGCTACCTGATGATCTTCGCCCCAAGCTTCCTTTCGACGACAGCCAGATCCGCAGTGCGCTACCCGAATCGGGGGCGTTCGGCTGGCGTGACTTGCGAATAAGCCGGTAACGCTAACGCTGTTGCGCGGTTTCCTCACCGCGCCATTGCTCAAGAACGATGCGGGTCGGATCGCTACAGGTCGGCCGATCCCGAGAGGATGACCTCGGCCCGTCCACCGACCCACAGCTGGTCGTCCTCGTCGCTGACATAGATTCTCCCCTGGCGACCCATAGCGGTGCCCTGGGCCGCGACATACGGTGCCTGAACACGTCCGGTCTGGATAAGCCATTCCGCGGCTGCGGCGTTCAGGCTCCCCGTCACGGGATCTTCGCGCAGAGGCTCCTCGCCCTCGGTGAAAAAGGCCCGCAACTCGAACGCCGCCTCTGACCCCGAATCGTGGGCGCCGACCACGCCGATGTCCCACCGGCCGGGATGCGCCGACACGTCCGGGCGCAGAGCAAGCACCGTGCGAGCGCTATCGAGTAGCAGGCCGACCCAGCCGGGACCGTTGTCCAGCCACTCGGCATCAACGACCTGCTCGGGTTCAATGCCGAGGATTTCGACCAGCGTGGCTACAGTGTCGGCATCTACCGGGCCGGTGCGCAGCCGCGGAGGTGCGGCGAATGCGAGCCGATTGTCTTCGATGCGCACGGGAACCAGCCCGGCCCCGCATTCCTGCACCACCACGCCCGGTGTCGCTGGGACGCCGCCGGCATCCAGCCACGCTCGGGCTGTTCCGAGAGTTGGATGCCCGGCGAACGGCAACTCGGTGTTCAGGTTGAAGATTCGAACCCGATAATCCGCACCGGGCTCCGTCGGAGGCAACACGAATGTGCACTCGGAGAGATTCGACCAGACCGAGAACCTCCGCAGCGTCTCATCGTCGAGCCCGTCCGCGTCAAGCACCACCGCGACCGGATTCCCCGTGCAAGAACCTTCCCCGAACACGTCCACCTGACGAAAACGACGACTCATGTCCCGAACCATATCCACTGCCCTCCCACTTGACCTTGCCACTCTACAACTCTAAGTTATGTCCTAGGACATAGAAAGGACACCGTGAACATCGAGGGCAGCAGCGCGGAGGAGCTGACGCTGTCCGTGCGCGCTCACGTCGATTCCGGCAGCCTCTTGCCAGGGACCTCTTTGCCGTCGATTCGAGCGCTGGCTGAGGAGCTCGGCTTGAACCGGAACACGGTCGCCGCTGCCTACGCGCAACTGGCGGCTGCCGGCGTCGTCGAGTCCCGGCGACGCGGCGGCACGATCGTCCTCGGGGCGCCGGCAGTGGACGGCGAGGGGCGCACCGCGGGCACCGAGCTGATCAACCTCGCCAGCGGGAATCCCGATCCCGAGCTGCTGCCGAGCCTGACCCGCCGCTCCGACGAGGCCTACACACCCTTGCTCTACGGGGCAGCTCCGATCAGTCCGCGGGTTCAGGAATGGGCGGATGCGCACCTCAGCACCGATGTAGGCGAACCACACCGCCTGGTGCTGACCCATGGGGCGATGGATGGCATCCAGCGTCTGCTGACCGCACACCTGACGCGAGGCGACCGGGTCGCCGTTGAGGACCCCTGTTTTCTCACCAGCCTGGGCCTGCTCAAAGTCGACGGATACCGTGGCGTCCCGGTTCCCGTCGATGCGGAGGGCATGACCGTCGCCGGTCTGCGGGCAGCGTTGGAGTCGGGGGCTCGCGCCGTCGTGTGCACGCCGCGGGCGCACAACCCCACCGGGGCAAGTCTCACCGCCGAGCGCGCGATGCAGTTGCGCAGCCTGCTGGCCGGGCATCCCAGCGTGCTCGTCATCGAGGACGACCACTTCTCGGCCATCTCCGCTGAGCCCTACCGACGCATCACCCCGGAGGGGTCGCGACACTGGGCACTCGTGCGGTCGGTCTCGAAGTTTCTCGGACCTGACCTGCGGCTCGCATTCGTGCTCACCACGCCCGACACGGCGAGCAGGCTGGAGAGCAGACTCAGCGCGGCATCGACCTGGGTCAGCCACATCCTTCAGAACCTCGTCATCGACACCCTTACCGACACCAGCACCGCGGCGCTCCTCGAGGGTGCCGGCACCGCCTATCAGGAACGGAACCAATCGCTGCGGACAGCGCTGGATGCGCACGGGATCGCCACCTGGGGGCGCAGCGACGGACTGAACGTGTGGGTGCCCGACCTCACCGACCCGGTGGCGACGGCCGCCGACCTTGCCGAACTGGGATGGGCGGTACGAACCGGCGAGAGCTTCGCCGTCACCGGGCATCCGCCTTCTGCCATCCGCGTCACGACATCCACCCTCACCCCAGACCAGGCGACCCGGTTCGCCTCCGACCTCGCCGCGGCGCTCGGCGCATAACGAAAGACCACGACAATGACCCACACACGTCCTGACAAGCACGACCCCACCTCGGTGTGCGACACAACCTGGGCAGTACACGGCGGCAACCGGGTCGACCCCGGAACGGGTGCGCTGCGCACTCCGGTGGTGATGGCGAACTCGTACCTGCTCCCCGAAGACCCGTCGGCGATGAACTGGTCCTCACCCGAGCAACTGGTCTACACCCGCAACGGCGCCGTGAACCAGCAAGCATTGGAGACCAAGCTCGCGGCATCGGACGGCGGAGTCGGTGCGGCGGTGTTCGCCACCGGAGTGGCCGCGTTGCACGGCGTTTTCTTCACCCTGCTGCGTAGTGGGGATCACGTGATCGTCTCGGATGTCAGCTACGAGGCGGTGTGGCGCTTGTTCACCGAACTGCTCCCGCAGCGCTATGGCATCGAGGCGACCTTCGTGGACACCTCGGACCTCGACGCAGTTCGTGCCGCCGTCCGTCCGAGCACCCGACTGGTGCACGTGGAGAGCATCGCGAACCCCACCACTCGGGTGGCGGATATCGCCGGCCTGGCAGCGATCGCGCATGGCGCGGGCGCGCTGCTGAGCGTGGACAGCACCTTCACTCCCCCTCCGCTGTACCGCCCGCTCGATGACGGCGCCGACCTCGTCGTCCACTCGTTGACCAAGTACATCAACGGCCACGGCGATGCCATGGGCGGTGCCGTGATCGGCAGCGCCGAGCTGGTCGCTCGCATCCGCGGGGACGCGCTCATCGACGTCGGCGGAGTCATCTCGCCGTTCAACGCCTGGCTCATCATGCGCGGCTCGGTGACCCTGCCGCTGCGGATGCGCCAACTCCAGCCGAGCGCGCAGCTCATCGCCGAGTTTCTCGATGCCGATCCCAGGATCGCGTTCGTTGCCTACCCGGGTCTCGCCTCGCATCCGCAGCACGAACTGGCGACCCGCCAATTCGGCGGGCGCGGCTACGGGGGCGTACTCGCGTTCGCCCTCGATGGTGACCCGGACACGCAGAATCGCTTCGTCGACCAGCTGCGGCTGATCACCTCCGCGGTATCCCTCGGTCATGACGAGAGCCTGATCGTGCACACCGGTCCCCACAGCCGCGGGGGTGGCGAGAACTATCCGGAGCCGTTTCAGCGCTACGGCCACCTTCGGTTGTCGGTCGGGCTGGAAGACGGAGACGACCTGCTCGCCGACATCCGCGCCGCCCTGGACGCCGCGCTTCCATCCCACCACCAGCAATAGGAGCCACCCATGTTCACCGGCCACAGCGCCTTCCCCCTCACCCCGCTGTCAGAAGACAGCATCGATGAACCCGCCTTCGCGCGTCTGATCGAGCGCTTGGCGGATGCCCGCGTCGACTCGATCACCGCGCTGGGTTCCACCGGCTCCTACGCCTATCTGACCCGCGAACAGCGGGCCGGCGTCGCGTCGCTGGCCGTCGCGCATGCCGGTGACACCCCGGTCTTCGTCGGCATCGGCGCCCTACGCACCCGCCAGGTGCTGGAACTCGCCGAGGACGCCCAGGCCGCCGGCGCATCCGCGGTTCTGCTGCCGCCCGCCTCGTACCAGACCCTGACAGCGGATGACGTGTTCGGGCTGTTCGAGGACGTCACGCGCAACCTGTCGGTGCCGCTCATCGTCTACGACAACCCCGGCACCACGCATTTCACCTTCACCGACGACCTCTACGCGGCGATCAGCCGCCTGTCCCACGTTGCCTCGATCAAGATCCCCGGTGTGCCCACCGATCCGTCTGCGGCTGCGGCGCGCGTGCAGCAGCTGCGCGGTATCGTGCCGGCGGATGTGACGATCGGGATCTCCGGGGACAGCCTCGGCGCGACCGGGCTGAACGCGGGTTGCGAGGTCTGGTACTCCGTCGTTGGCGGCACCCTGCCCGAGCCCATCCAGGCGATCACCAATGCGGCCCGCTCCGACGACGCAACCACCGCTGTCGAGTTGTCGGACCGGCTGCAGCCGCTGTGGGACCTGTTCGCCCAGCACGGCAGCCTGCGGGTCACCGCGGCGATCGCCGAACAGTTCGGTCTCGCGCGCCGCTCTTGCCTGCCGTTGCCCATCCGCGGACTCGGCGACGCCGACCGCGCCACGGTCGCACAGACGCTGGAAGGGCTCGGGATCACCGCTTGACCCCGCACACTCGCCAGTCAGCCCCGGCGCATTGTGCTGGGGCTGACTGATTGTTCGAACAGTGGTTCAGTTACTCCTCGAACTCCAGGTTGCCGCGGCAAGCTTCGCCCGGTGAAGGAAAGGCGCTCTTCAACCCGTTGCTGACGTACATTCCGTAACTCTGTACGTGCCCGTTTGTGACAAAGTCGTCATCGAAACCGGGCGGGTTGCCCTCGATCGAGTCGGGCAGATCCTGCCCGGAGAAAGCGCATGCCGAATGGGCATTGTGTGCGCCGGGGATGGGATCACCATTTCCATTTGTCTCGCCCGCGAATGCCGTTCCGGCTCCGCCGAGGACGAGACCGAATGCAACAACGCATCCGATGATCGCTCGCTTCATAGTCGCCACCTCTCTGTGGTCTTTTACGGATTCGATATCGAAGCTTGCGACCGCACGAGGCGACCGTTGCGCCACCGACAGAGGCGAAGGTACCCTCCGGTTCAATCGATGGCAAGTGCCAGTTTTGATGGCGGGACGTACTGGCGCGCTCTTATCGCGAGACTCACACTTCGGCGCCGGCTTTGTGCCAACGCTCCATGTGGTGCTGGTGCGTGGGGAGGTAAGCGCCGGCCTGGTAATGGGCGTCGTAGAAGTCGGTGTCGAGGTGCACGGCCTGCACGTAGCCGGTGAGCACCATCGTCGTGAAAGTGTTCGGAAACTTTCCGTAGGTGTCGTAGATGTATTGAGCAGCCTCACTCAGACAGTCGATGAACTCGTCGGAGTAAGGCGTGACCCCGTGCTTGATTGCCTCGGCATCCTGCCATGCGCCGGGGGTGCTGGGATCGTAGGCGCCCTCGGAGCCGAACTTGCGGTGCACGAAGAGATTCACCGCCTCACGCATGTCGGAGACGTACGGCGGGCATAGGGCTTCGAAGTGACCGTCGAGCCCCACGGGGTTGGGCAGCACCCAGCGGGGGTCGTGGACGAATCGAAACCCGAGCCCCTTGACTCCGCTCTCGTTGAACGCGCCCAGGATGCTCCACCGGTTCAGCCCGGTGAAGTACAGCCCGCCCAGCCCCATGGCCTGCATGGTGAGCACGATGTTGTGGCCCATGAAGGCTAGTTCCGCGACGTTTGCCTCGTAGACCATCTGGTGCAGCACCGTCAACGGGACGCGCTTGTCCTCCTGCAGCAGGCCACTCCGGACGAAAGGCGCCAAGTTGCCGGCGAGGCGACCGGCCACATCGTCGACGAGCATGCTCCCATTCGCCAGCGCCATGGCCATGAAGCCGAGCATCTGCTCGCTGGAGTCCCCCACCGGCATGAACAAGGTCGAGCCCGCAGCGTTGGCCATCCACAGGTTTGGGTCAAGCATATGAGGTGGGGCTGCTGGGAGGTCGAGCCGCCGTTCGGACACCCGCACAGTGTGTGCGCGGACCGACTCGACCATGGCATCAAGGGCGCTGTCTCGGTTCCCGCTGGTCCCAACAGGGCGGGCGGGAAGGGCATCACGCGTATTGGTGAGATATGTGCCGGAGTCGTCGGTCGCGAACAACATCGGGGTGCCGATCCCAGAGGCGGTCGGTGCCGTGCGGCCCGTGAACCGCTGCGTGTAGTGGGCATGCTCTTGCGGGCGATCCGGGCCGTACGGCACTCCGAAACTCCACCCGGTTACGCCGGTGCCGGCGGCCACCAGGATCGACCGTTCAAGCTCCGACAGGGGCACGGGTTCAGCCTGGGACCGGAAGGCGAGGGGACCGTTCGGCAGCTCCATGCCCAGCCCGAAACGGCGGGAGCGGCGCCCCGCGATGGCATCGATGAGGGGAAACTCGGTGAAGTCTGTCTGCACAATGACTCCCAGGGCATGCGTCCATCACATGAGACACGCGATGTTACGCCTGAATCAGTCATCGGTCCACCAACCCCAACGAAAACACCCCCACCTGAATAGGTGAGGGTGTCCTTGATGTCTCGCGACATCTGTCCTCAATGACTGAAGACATCACACTGTTTTGTGGGCTGTTCCAAGAACTCAATGTGCCCTGTAAACACGGGACCCTTTTCTGTGCCTGAAATGCATTTTCCTCCTCGCCCCTCCGGATTTTCCTCTTTTTTGCGCGGGCTCCCGCCGTGACGGGCAACCGCATGGGTCGCAGCGGCGCCAATGGCGTTCCTGCTGTCAGCTGCGAAGGAACCGGATGAGAATCCAGATCAGCCAGAGCCCCGCCAGCGACGAGAACTACACAAAGTCGAGCACGAGGTGTGGAGTCGAGGAGTGCTTCTTCTTGACGCCCATGAAGAATTCTCCCCTTCTGATTCGCATGGTTTCATCGTCCACCAGGTCAGCACCCTCATGATCGCGCTGCTAGCCGTAATAGTTAATGACTCATTTCGGGACATGCTTTGACGAGTCTGCTTTCATCCGCCTCGCAGGAGTCGACGGCGCGGTCAACCTCCATGTATCTCTCATATGCGGCGGTAATAATGTCCCAATGCGTAAAATGGAGCTTCCCCCGTTCGAATTTCTCGGCAGCTGGGATCGACAATTCGTCGCCACCGCTATCCACAATGGGCACGACGTGCGCCCTGACTTCGCCGCGGAGCTGATTCTTCCCGAGCCGGACCGACTGCGGGAGGAGGACCCGCACACTGCCGAGATCGGGGCCCTCATCCCCGCCCGCGTCATCGTGCATCGGTCCCGATTCGAGGTGGATCTGAATCGCGAGCGCGAAGAGTCTGTCTACCGTTCCTCGGAGGAGGCGTGGGGGCTGGATGTCATCCGCAATCCTCCGCTCGACGATGCCGTCGTCGCCGACTCCCTCGACGTCTACGACGCCTTCTATGCGGAGCTCGGCCGGTATCTGGACGTGGTCGCTGAACGCGGACCGTTCGTGGTGTTCGACATCCACTCCTATAACCACCGCCGCGATGGAGCTGACGTCGCCGCGGGCCCGGATGAAGAGAACCCTGAGGTCAACGTGGGCACGGGCTCGCTGGATGACCGGTTCGCCCCTCTGGTGAACACCTTCATGGAGTCGCTGAGGGGCGCAGATACCTCGACCGGCGTTCTTGACGTGCGAGAGAACATCCGCTTCCGTGGTCGACAGCTCGCGGCCTGGACGCACGCCCGTTACCCGGGCCGCGGCATCGTGCTCGCGCTCGAGTTCAAGAAGACCTTCATGGATGAGTGGACCGGAGAGCCTGACCGCGACAGAATCGACGAACTTGCCCGCGCGCTGGCCGGCACTATCCCGGCGGTCGAGGAATCGCTGCGCGCGGTGGTGACGTCGTGAGTGCTGGCCCGGCTCCCCGCGGCAACGCCACGGATGCGTCTGACGCCCTCGATCCTGCGCGCCCGCGCGCCGATAACTCCCCGGTACCGTCCGCCGGCGCCGTCAAGCCGCCAGTTCGCCCGCACGATGCCGCCGCCCCGGAGACGAGCGCCATCGACGTGGGAGCTCTCACTCCCGAGGACCTCGCGGCGGACCATGCCATGGCCACCCTGGCGGGAAGCGTGCGGTTCCTGCTTGAAATGACCCCCGTGAACGCCGACGACGTTCGTGCGAAGTTCCTCGCGCATCCGGAGGTTGACCCGGTGTTCGAGTACCGCAAACTGGATGTTGACCCCAACGTGCTGGATGCGCAGGTGGCCGCGCTGCCGCTCGACGACGTCGCTGACGCCACCCTTGCCGCGTTGCTGCGCAACCGGCAGCGGGAGATGTCGCTGCGGATAGAGATGCTGCGGGCGCGAAACGCGCCAGACTTCCTTCAGTTGTCGATCGCCCAATACGGCGCGGTGCGACCCGCCCTGGTGAGCTGCGCCGAAGACTTGCTGCGCCGACTGCCGAGCGGCCGGCTCGAGTATGACTCCGTAAACGCAGAGACGTTCCTGGCTGCAGCGCAGGCCGAAATCGACTACTACCGATCGATTGACCCGGACGTCGGGATCCACGCGGAGATTCGCGATGACATCTCGGGCGTGCTCGTTGATGGCAACATGCTACTCATCTCGAACAACGCCGCGGTGGCCGCCCCCCGCGTCAACGCACTACTGCAGCACGAGGTGGGCACGCACCTGGTGACCCAGGTGAACGGCATGGCACAGCCGATCCGGATGTTGGGCTCGGGCCTCGCCCACTACGACGAGACGCAGGAAGGCCTCGCTGTGCTTGCGGAGATCGCGTGCGGCGGGCTCACCGCCACCCGGCTGCGCCAGCTCGCCGCGAGGGTGATTGCCGTGCAGTCGCTGGTGGGCGGCGCGACTTTCGTCGAGACGCACCGCCTGCTCACCGGTCATGGTCTGCCCGCCGGAAGCGCCTACGGCGTCGCGATGCGGGTGTACCGGGCCGGCGGCTTCACCAAAGATGCGATCTACCTGCGCGGACTACTCGCGTTACTGCAGTATGTGGCCGACGGTGGCGCGCTTGACCTGTTCTTTCTCGGCAAGTTCTCGCTGGAGGATTTGCCCCTCGTGGAGGATCTCGCCGCGCGCGGATTGCTCTCCGCGGCACGGGTCATGCCCCGGTACCTCTCCGACCCAGAGGCCGCCGCTAGGCTCCAGAATGCCGCCCGCGCGGAAGATCTGGTGACCCTCGTCAACGCGTAGATCGTTCGCCGCAGCCCAAACCTCCCCAACCACACACGACCATCCACTTAGGAGTCCCATGAAGATCGGTTTCGTCGTCAACGACATCGCCACCGAGAAGCCCGTGTACACGACCACGCGTCTCGCGATGACCGCCAATCGGCTCGGCCACGACGCCCGCCTCATGGGGTTGCGGGATTTCGGCTACGAGCCAGACGAGTCGCTCTCGGCGATTGTGGCATCCGTGAGCACTGGCAAAGCGTACCGCTCGCGGGAGCGGTATCTCGAAGACGTGCAGGCGGCCGACCGGGAGAGGGTTGCGCTCAACGACTTCGATGTAATCATGCTGCGCTCCGACCCGGCGATGGACGCTGAGGAGAGCCCGTGGGCGAACACGGCCGGCATCGCATTCGGCAAGCTGCTCGCCGACTCCGGCGTGCTCATCGTCAACGATCCTGGCTCCCTGGCCGACGCCACGTCGAAGGCATATTTTCAGCGCTTCCCCGAGGTGGTGCGGCCACGAACGTTGATCTCGCGAGATGAGGACCGCATCCGCCAGTTCATTGACGAGTTGGGCGGCCACGCCGTGCTCAAGCCCCTGCAAGGCTCAGGTGGCTCCGGCGTGTTCCTGGTCAACCTGAAGGAAGCGCCCAACATCTCCCAGATTGTGGAGGCGATCGCTCGTGACGGCTATGTGGTCACACAGGAATACCTGCCCAAAGCCAAGGACGGAGACGTGCGGATGTTCGTCATGAACGGCCGCGCTCTCGAGGTTGACGGCGTCTACGCCGCCTTCCGTCGGCGGCCCGGAGAGACCGACATCCGGTCCAACATGTCTGCCGGCGGCAGCGCCGAAGCGGTGAAGGTGACCGACGAGATGCTGCAGATCGTGGAGGCGGTGCGCCCCAAACTGCTCGCGGATGGTCTGTTCCTCGTCGGCCTGGACATTGTGGGCGACAAGCTGATGGAGGTCAACGTGTTCTCGCCCGGTGGCCTTGGCTCCAGCGAGGCGCTCTACGGCGTGGACTTCACGCCCGCCGTCATCGATGATCTGGAGCGTAAAGTCAGGCTCCGAGAGCACTACGGTGCGGAGCTCTCGAACATCAGGCTGGCAACAATCTAACGCCGCCAGCTCGAGAAGGTACGACTGGTCAGCTCACCGACGCGCCGCCCTTGCGGCTTCAGCCGGGCAATCCAGCGTCCGCGTTTGTTTTGTTTTGTTTTGTGTTCTGTTTTGTCGGGCTGACAGTGTCTGGTGTCAGGACATAGTGCGCTCATGTGTCGAGACATCGTGCACAGTCGGGTGCTGTGTCGAAGAATCGGGTCATCGTGTCCAGTGTCGTTCTCGAGGGCCGCTCGCCGAGCGTGGTTGCCGCCGATTACGGCGTCCAGCGACGATGGGTGCACACCCTCGTCAAGCGCTACCGGGAGGGCGGCTGGGACGCGATCGAGCCCCGCTCCCGAAGACCTCACACCAGCCCCACCCAACTGAGCCAGGCCCTCGAAGAGGAGATCGTGGCGCTGCGCACCGAGCTGGCCGTCCAGCGGCATGATGCCGGCGCCGAGACCATCGCCGCGCATCTGCACCACCGGCACGGGAGCACCCCGGCGACCTCGGCGATCTGGCGGGTACTGCGTCGCCACCAGCTGGTCACCCCACAACCGAAGAAACGCCCCCGCTCCTCCTACACCCGCTTCGAAGCCGACCTGCCCAACGAAACCTGGCAATCCGACTTCACCCACTGGCGGCTCAGCGGAGCCGGGATCGAGATCCTCACCTTCCTCGACGACCACTCCCGCCTCGCCCTGTCAATCACCTGCCAACCGGTCGTCACCGGGCTGACCGTCCTCCACGACTTCCGCAAGAACGTCGAGAACTACGGTCCGCCCGCGTCCACCCTGACCGACAACGGCCTCGTGTTCACCACTCGATCCCGCAAGGGCCGCAACAAGTTCGAGAACGAACTACGGCTGCTAAACATCACCCAGAAAAACGGGAGGCCCAACCACCCGCAAACCCAAGGCAAAGTCGAGCGGTTCCAGCAAACCCTGAAGAAATGGTTAGCCGCTCAACCGCCAGCCGACACCATCGAGGAACTTCAGACCCGGCTCGATCAGTTCCGGGACTACTACAACCAGATCCGCCCGCACCGGTCCCTGAACCGCAGGACCCCCGCACAGGCCTACACCGCCCGCACCAAGGTCGGCCCAGCCGGCACCGTCGGCGGCCACTGGCGAATCCGCGAAGACCACGTCGACGACTCCGGCGCCGTCACCGTCCGCTACCACTCACGCCTGCACCACATCGGCATCGGCCGCGCACACAAAGGCACCCGAGTGAAGATCCTCATCCACGACCAACACATCCGGATCATCGCCACAGAAACCGGCCAGCTCCTCCGCGCACTGATCCTCGACACCACCCGCGATTACCAACCCCAAACGAAAAACACCCCCACCTGAATAGGTGAGGGTGTCCTCGATGTCTCGCGACATCTTTCCTCAATGTCTGAAGACATCACAATTGTGGGCTGTTCCAAGAACTCAAGCAGCCGCGGAAAACTCTGGGCACTCTTCGACCCCCTATAGGCCTTTTCCTCCACGCCCCTCCGGATTTTCCTCTTTTTCGCCAGCGCACGCAGACTTCCGATGAATCCGCGCAGCGGCGACACATGGCCCCGCTAACGTGAGGGCAGCCTCGCAGGAAGTGTCGCAAGCTACCGCTGCACACTCTTTACTTATTGGCTGGAGGTGTGAGCTTGATGATGTGTTCGGCGGCGGCTTCGATACTCTCGCGCGCGTAGAGCAATGGAAACGCCTCCCCTCGCGCCCACACCTCGAACAAGTCGGTATAGTGCGGACTTTGCATGTTGCCAGACTGGCCCGGGGCGTTCATCGCAAGTGAAGCGTCCCAGTTGCCGACGTCGATAACAATGCGGAACGTTGATCCTGCGCTTTGAACGAAGTTCGGCCCGTACGCGGTGTTTCCCACAGTGTCGCCGCTTCCGCCGCGCGGCAGGGGGCCGGCCGTCAGTTTGCCCTTGTCAATGCCCTGCATGATCGCCTTCAGGGGATGAGATGCACGCGTCACGTGAAGGCGGCCCCACGCCCACCCGTTGCGGTCAGTCCCAAGCAGGTCCTCGACATCCGCGACCGCCGCCGGGAGCGTAACCTCCACTGTTGCCGCGAGGAATCCCGCCGCATCGGGCCCCAGCCGGCCCCCAGGCGTTTCCATCAGGTCTAGGTCGATACGAGCGTCTGCAAGCAGATCTTCGTTATTGGCAATCCTCCTCAGGACGTCGACCGTGTCGGTATCACCCGTGATTTCGCTGACCGCTCTTGCGAGCAGTGCGGGCCGCAAGTGACGCCGGTACCAGACTTCAAACAGAGCCGCAGCCGGCGAGTCCGCGCCGAGGACGTTGTTCCAGTTGAGAAGCAGGTCCAGACCATCTATATCGCCGGGATTCTTGATAGGCAGTTCCCTGACCACGTTGAGAATTCGACGAGCGGGAATGCTGAGGTGGTCGTTCTGGAGTGCGACCATGTCCCCAACACTCGCGGTCGTGGTCCGTTCCAGAACTTCATCAATGCGGTGTTTTCTGTACGGTGCATACCAGTCGTAGCTGATGTGGCGTTCGCGAGGATAGTCCTCTGGCAAATTCATTTCATTTGCCGTCGAAAGCCATCCGGTCGCGGGGTTGAAGTCACCAGGCAGTTGGTCAACGTCGTAAAAGCCTGCCCACTCGTACCGGCCGTCTCCCGGTACCGGAAGCGTGCCGTCCCAGTTCGGGCGAATTGGGGCAAGGCCACCCGTCTTCCAGCCAATGTTGCCATCGGTGTCTGCGTAAAGCTGATTTTCAGGAGGAGCTCCCCATCTGTTCATCGCCCCGAGGAACTCGTCCCAGTTCTTGGCGCGCATGTAGTCCATGCTTCCTAGGTAGGGGGCCATGCCGGGCTCCAGCCAAGCCGCTCGCACTGCGAAGGCGACCCCGGTTCTCTCATTGGAATGTATTAGCGGTCCGTGGCGGGTGAACACGAGTTCCACTTCAATGGCATCCCCATCCTTTACCTCGATCGTTTCGCGTTCCACGCGCATGGGTTCCCACCGGTCTTGGTAGCGGTACTCGCGGGGGTTTTCAGGGTTCAGCTCGTAAATGTAGAGTTCCTCTTGGTCGATCGCGAAGATCGTGAGTCCAAACGCGATCTGGCCGTTGTGCCCGATGCTGATCCCCGGGAGTCCCGGCTCTCCACCACCGACAACGTCAAGACCGGGGGTGCTGAGGTGAGCGAGGTAGCGAAGCCCCGGAAGGGCGGCAGCGGCTCGGTGGGGGTCATTGGCGAGCAGGGGCCGACCAGTCGCCGTCCTGCCGCCTGCCAGAACCCAGTTGTTGCTTCCCTCCGGAAGAACCTTGCCTTGGGCAGCGTCGGGGTCATCGGTAGCGAACGGCGGCGGGGTCGTTGCCAGATCATAGACGGCGAGAACGTCATCCGGAATCAGATCGATGTCCAGTCCCTCAGGAATCGTTAGGTCGTTGTGCGGCTGGCGTCTGCGCCGCAATTCCTCGACCGCCGGTCCATGATCGCGGATCGTAAGGGCGCGATTTACCTTCTCCCGCACGTTGTAGAAGAGGCCATGGCTGCGGATGCGAGAGACGTCTTCCGGTTCCCAGAATTCGGGTTCGTATCCGATCTCCTTGAACTCATCAGGCAGCAAGCTGGTGTCGTCGCGGGTCATTTGGATGAAGGCGTTGATCCCCTCAACAAAGGCTGTGGTTGCCCGCTTTGCATCTGAACCGTACGAGAGCCAGTCGTGATGCATGTCACCGCGGAACAGGAATAGCCGTGCCGCCCGATCCCTTTCGACATGACTGGTTCCGAACACCCTCGACAGCCGTCCCAGGCCGCGCCGTCGCCAAAAATCGATCTGCCACAGGCGATCGCGGGCTGCGTTGAAGCCCTGCACCCTGAAGGCATCGTACGTAGTTGCGGCGTAAATATGAGGCACGCCCCATTGGTCCACGATGATCTCCGCTAGCCCTGTTAGGCCCGGCAACACCATCGCCTCACTTGTTGTTTTCTTCTTTTCCGGCGACAACACCTGGAACTCCCGTCATGATCTCTGTTCACTCCACCGGAGGATGCATGTTCGGCACTAGCCTCGCTGGAACAAATCGAACGGCTCTACTCGATGCGCTACCGCAATTGAAGCAGAGACAAAACAAGCGGGCGGCTAGACGACCCGCCCCGTCCGGCACGCGCGTCTTCGCCGAGTGCAGACTGAGGTCAGGCAAGCGCGGCGACCACGTACTCTCGGACAACGGGCAATAAGTTGGTGACAAACCACGGGTTGCGGGCCTGCCACCGAAAATTCAGCGGAGACGGATGAACCAGCGGGATGATGCCCGGTAGATACTCGTCGAAGGCATGAACCGTTTCGGTGAGGTTCCGTTTGGTGCAGCCTGCGAGGTAGTGCTGTTGGGCGTACTGGCCGATCAGAATGGTCAGCCGGATCTCGGGCATCAAATCGAGGAGCGGCGCGTGCCAGCGACCGGCGAACTCCTTTCGGGGCGGCAAGTCGCCGGCGGCGCCTTTGCCGGGGTAGTAGAAGTCCATGGGAAGCAGTGCGAACAGGTCGGGATCACGGAACTGGGTCTCAGACACGCCGAGCCAGTCGAAGAGTTTGAATCCACTAGCGTCATTCCAGGCGATGCCGCTCTCCTGGGCCTTGCGGCCTGGCGCCTGGCCAATCACAGCGATTCTCGCGTCCGGCGCCGCCGCGTAGAGCGGCAGGTAGCCGAGCTCCCTCGCCCAGGTGTTCTCCGGATCGGTGATAATTCTGTCGTGAATCGTCTCGAAACTCACGGCTGCTCCTTCTGATCACGGCTGGGCGCAATGTTGCCTGGGCTCATCCACATACCCCTACAGATGAGTGAATTGTGGACCTTATAGTCTGTTCAGTGTCGGCACATAGCCCATGTCCTCGCCTCTGAAGCGCCATCTAAACCATACTATGGGACTATATAGTCCCATAGCATGGAAGAGTGCGTAAGCAGCGTGACCAGTTGGGAGGGTTTGATGAGTACACACTTCGCGGAAGTCTTGGCCAGCGAAGGTGCATACCTGACTGGAGTGACCGACGGAGCAATGCTGGCCTGCTGGCGCCACCGCATCGTCGAGGAGCTCATGACCCCGCAGTCGCCGTATTTTCTGGCAATGCAACAAACAGATGAGGTGTCCGAGCGAGCCGACTTCCTCGACCAGTGGCGCGAGCTCATCGCCGAGACGGTGGACCGGTTGCTCCAGTCCAGCACCACAGTTGACGCCCCCTGGTCCTCCGCCCTGGCCGCGAGCGCCGACGTCGATTCCCAGAAGACTGCCGTGCTGATTCTTGCGGCGCTTCATGGAGGCAGCACCCTGAGTCAGCTTGCACAAGACCCGCGGCCGCTCAACGCCGCGCTCGACCTCGCGCTCGCGCCTTTTGCTGCAAGCGAGGGTAACTGCCGCGTAAGGACGGCGATCGAGTAGCCCACTTAGTAGCATGGACCTGTGATGACGACCGCTGACTTGCACAATGGCAGACGCCTGACGTCGCGTGGTGCAAAGACACGGTCAAAGATCGTCGCCGCGGCAGCTGACCTAATGTACATCCGAGGAGTCGGGGGTACCACGCTCGACGATGTGATCGCGGCGAGTGGAGTGAGTAAGTCGCAGTTGTACCATCACTTCGACGGAAAGGACGCGCTCGTGCGGGCCGTCATCGACCTCGTAGGAGAACGCGTAATAGCTCGTGAGCGCGACGCCCTCGGTCATGTTTCGACGCTCGCAGGCCTGCGACGCTGGCGGGATGCGTTGGTACAGAACAACGCTCTACGGCACGGCGCTTACGGCTGCTCGCTCGGCACGTTGGCCTCCGAGGTTTCAGATAATGACGATCTCGCGCGCCAAACCCTGTCTCAACTTTTTGGCGAATGGCAAGAGCTCCTGGCAGGTGTGTTGCGCAAGCTTCAAGACAGTGGTGCGCTTCCGCCCGAAGCTTCGATCGACCAGCTTTCGACCGGGCTTATGGGTGCCGTCCAGGGCGGGTACGTCTTGGCCCAGACAGCGCGCGATGTCACGCCGATGGCAACATCGATTGACATGGCCCTTGCACATATCGAGAGCCTGTCTGCGAGTTAAGTTCGCCGCGGACCAAGCCACAGACTCCGGCCAGGGTGCAGCCATCGCCGTTCGTGACCAAACCGTTGAAGGCGCGTCCATCGCTTCCGCAGTGAACGCGCCCTCACAGTAGGCGTCAGGCGGTGGTTGCACTGCGCCGGGGAAGCACCCAATCCGGGCGCAGGAAGTGGCAGGTGTAGCCGTTCGGGTACGTAATCAGGTAGTCCTGGTGCTCGGGTTCGGCCTCCCAAAATAGCCCCGCCGGCTCGATAGTTGTGACCGCACTGCCCGGCCACAGCCCAGATGCATCGACATCCGCGATCGTGTCCCGGGCGACCCTCTCCTGTTCGAGGGTGAGCGGAAAGATTGCCGAACGGTAGCTGGTCCCAATGTCGTTGCCCTGGCGATTCAACGTTGACGGGTCGTGGATCTGGAAGAAGAACGCCAGAATGTCACGGTAGGTTGTCTGCGTCGGGTCGAAGACGATCTCGACGGCTTCGGCGTGGCCGGGGTGGTTGCGGTACGTTGCGTAATCGTTCTCGCCCCCGGTGTACCCGACGCGCGTGTCGAGCACTCCGGGCTGGCGGCGAATGAGGTCCTCCATACCCCAGAAGCATCCGCCGGCGAGAACGGCTGTCTCGGTGTCTGATGTGCGGGTGATCTGCCCGGTGTCGATAATTCCGCTGGTCATGATGCGTGCTCCTCTGCGTTGGTAGTTTCGGGTGTCTCGAATAGCGAGCGGTACTCGCCGTAGCCTTGTGCTTCGAGTTCGGAGGCTGGGATGAAGCGCAGCGCGGCCGAGTTCATGCAGTACCGCTGGCCGCCCGCGCCTGCGGGGCCGTCATCGAAAATGTGGCCGAGGTGACTGTCGGCCCCGGTAGACCGCACCTCTGTGCGGGTCATCCAAAGCGATTTGTCCGTCTTCGTTCGAACAGCATCCGCCACTATCGGTCTCGTGAAGCTCGGCCATCCGGTGCCGCTTTCGTACTTGTCGGTCGACGAGAACAGGGGCTGCCCGGAGACCACGTCCACGTAGATGCCGGGCTCATGGTTGTCCCAGTACTCGTTTCGGAATGCAGGCTCGGTCCCGTCCTTCTGAGTGACGCGGAACTGGCTGTCGGTGAGGCGACTGAGCGCCTCCGGAGTCTTGCTGTAGTCGTGTGACACGATTGCTCCTTTTCTAACTTCGCTGGCTGCGGTGTCACAGGGGATAACACCGCAGAAAGTCGTTTTGGTCCCAGAATCCTGAGAACCCGCTGTGACTGCGATCTGACGCGTCACGGGCAGCCTGATTGTCCGCCCCTCTAGAGATGCAGGTCATCGTCTTGCACAGCAGCCAATAGCCCGCGCACATCCTCAGCACACGATTCGCATGCAGCAAGATGCGCCGCCACTCCGGGATTGTGCTCCGCAGCATCGACTCCGGCCGCGAGTAGCTCGACATAGACATGCACAATAGCCCGCGCCCCATCGCACCCGACGTCACGCGAGTCGGCGGCTAGGAATCGCTCGACCCACCTCCACCACCCGGTCATGACCTTTCACCTCTACCTGTTGCTCAGTAGGCTGGGCAGCCGTCGATTCACCCTCCAGATATCCGTTAGCGGCCAGGTAGGAGCGGATCTTACGGCGTGCATCGAAAACGGTCTTGTAGATCGCGCCCCGATTCGATCCAGACTGAGACACCATCGCTTCTATCGGAACGCCGTTGACGACGATCGCGACGAAGAAATGGCGTTGGTGATCTGTCAACGTTTCGGTCATGGCTTGCCGCACGGCTTCGATCAGTTCCCGCTGCTGTGCCTGTGCGAGCGGGTCGGCAGCGAACCGTGCAGGGAGCCGTTCCCAATCCTCGGCGTCGAGCGACACGGATGGCTTGCGCCAAAAGTGGCGGCCGAGTTTGTTGGAGACCTCCAGCACCACGAAGCGATACGCCCAGGTCGTGAATCGGCTTTCTCCACGGAAGGTACTGAGCTTCCCGAGCAAAGAGACCATCGCATCGTTGGCAGCCTGATGCGCGAGGTCGTCGAGTTCCGGTCCGCCGATGCGGAAGATCGGTCCACGGCGATACGCCTCACGAACGGCCACCCTCAGCAACATCTCATGCAGTCGGGCCAAGGCCGCGTCCCGTTTGGTTCCGGCATCGTCGAGCGCGGTCAGCCACGCTGAGGAATCGATATCCATGCCGGTAAGTCCAATCCGGTGAGTGCGCCGACTTGTGTCGCGGATGATCCAGCATCAGCGCAGTCGGCTTTGTGGCTGATGGCTCCTGCGTTCTCCATTGACGAGCTTCGGCGCGTGTCCGGCCGGTGATCCTGGCCTGTCTGCCGATCAGTCGATCACGAAGTAACAGAACTATTTCGTCCAGAATACGATGCCGCGGTACGATCGGCAAGAGCGTGCCCTCCTTGGGTTGAGCTATCTGGTAATCGAGGGCGTGGCACGCCACACTTCACTGGCAACTCTCAGTCTTTAAATCTGGACGACAGGGTCCATTGTGGGGTAGAAAGATAGCAGTGTCTCGACAGCCGATTCGAGCACACGGCGGTCGGCCTTCGGCGTGGCCGGAATCATCGAACAGCAGGAGTCAGGATGTCTGAGAACCGCTTCATCAGTGATGCCATCAGCGCCAGCGCGGAGACAACAGCGGACCGCGTCAAGCTGACCGACATGGTCGCCGAAGCCGCGACCGGCGCACCGGCGGCTGCGACGGCCGAGGACGGGCCCAGCGATGCTTCGATCCTGAACTTTGCGCTCAACCTTGAATACCTGGAGGCCGAGTTCTATCTTCGTGGCTTAACAGGGCACGGGCTTCCCGATGACATGGTGGGAGGGACGGGGACGCCCGGTCAGGTATCCGGCGGCCGTCAGGTCGATTTCCGGAGTCCCTTGATCAAGAACATTGCCCGCGAGATTGCCATGGATGAGCGAGCCCACGTTGCATTCCTCCGCGACGCACTCGGTGACGCGGCTGTTTCACGCCCGCGGATCTCTCTCGATCACAGCTTCACCGCCGCGGCGACCGCAGCGGGTTTGATCAAGCCGGGAGAGATCTTCGATGCCTACGCGAACGACCGCAACTTCCTCTTCGCCGCCTTCCTCTTCGAAGACGTGGGAGTCACCGCTTTCAAGGGCGCGGCACCGTTCATCTCAAACAAGACCTACCTGGACGCAGCAGCGGGCTTGATGGCGACCGAGGCCTACCACGCCGGGATCGTGCGGGCCACACTTTTCAGCGAAGGGCTCGCAGACGACTCCGTGTTCGACGTCGTGCAGAAGATCTCCGCAGTTCGCAACTCAGTCAGTGGCCCCATCGACGATGATCAGGATCTCGGCACCAAGGACATGGCCAATCTCGTTCCCACCGACGCGTACGGTCGGACGTTTGGCCGGAGCGCAGCCGAGATCCTCAACATCGTCTACCTCGATCCCCAGGCGGGAGGCTCCGGTGGCTTCTATCCGGATGGGCTCAACGGCGACATCGTCCACGGCACCGGGGCGATCGCGAAGTGAATGCGTGCCGTCTGCCGATGACCGGAAATCCGTGTCGCTGCATACGTCCAGAGGGCACATCATCTGAAGGGAGCATGTCATGTCCAGAGCGGAGAGACCTGCGATCAAGAATGGCGACCGCATTGATGCAGGCGACATTGCTGAAGCGTTGACGAGAGCACCATTCACCTACGCCGACGGGGCAACTCAGGTGTTCACTCCTGACGGCCGAACTACCTACACCGAGAACGGGCGCCCTACCTTCGGAGAGTGGGGAGTGGACGCTCAGGGGCAGTTCTGGTCGTTCTGGCCACCGACCTATCGCGCCACCTATGACGTCACTTGGATCACCGACGCCGATGGTGCCGTTGGCGTCCGGTTCACCGACCCTTATCGTGGAGCGACTTCTGAGGGACGATACACCCCTGAGGACACCTAAGGACGTCGTCGCGTCGGGACGTGAACAAGGTAGAACCGGCCGGGGATCTCTGGAAGAAGAGGAGCACCGGGACTACCTTTAAAAGTTCCACCCCGACTATGCGCGAAACCCCGTCGACCGGCCGGCCGGCAAAGAGATCTGTATGCGAATTGTTTGAGGGAGAGAGAAGATGGCCACTTTCGGAGGTCGCCGGCGCGACGACAACCCTGCGCTCCCACCTGGGCAACATTTGACAGAGTCTTTTCCGGTGCTGTCGGCAGGCCCAACCCCCTCGATCGATACGAAGGACTGGGAGTTCTTCATCCGTACCGAAACCGGACAGACCCACCGGTGGACTTGGGACCAATTTCTCACTCTCCCATCCGAGGACATTACGGTCGACATCCATTGCGTGACTAGCTGGTCAAAGCTCGGCACCGGCTGGAGGGGAGTGTCATTAGACACCCTGTTCGCCGAAGTGGAGACAGGCTTCGAATTCGTGATGGCCCACTCCTACGGTGGTTACACCACGAACCTTCCGTTAGAGGAAATCCTCGACGGGCAGGCATGGATCGCCTACGAATACGACGGCGACGAGCTTGACCCGGAACACGGCGGCCCGGCACGCCTCCTTGTGCCCCACCTTTATTTCTGGAAGAGCGCCAAGTGGGTGCGGGGACTTGTCATGCAAGGCGAGGATAATCCGGGCTTCTGGGAAGAGAATGGCTACAATCTGCACGGCGACCCTTGGCGAGAAGAGCGCTACGCGTGACCCGCCCGGCCGTCGGTTGGCTCACCGGCAGGCTCGTGCGCGCAAACTCGCTAACCGCCTCGGCGCGGAGCATCACCTTCGCTGTGCCCAGCTGGCCAGGTAACGATGCCGGGCAGCATGTCGATGTCCGGCTCACCTCACCGGACGGGTATCAGGCTGTCCGGTCTTACTCCATCGCTAGCGCTGGCCCGGGTGAGGAGATCGAATTGGCAGTCGACCGACTACCGGATGGTGAGGTCTCCCCGTTCCTCGTCAATGACCTCGAACTCGGTGACACGGTCGAGCTCCGGGGCCCACTCGGTGGATGGTTTGTATGGCGGCCGGAACAGACCCCTCCCATCCAACTGATCGCCGGCGGCTCCGGTGTTGTCCCATTCGTCGCGATGATCCGCACACACGCCAACGCCTCCAGCCCCGTGCCGATGCAGCTGCTCTATTCGCTCCGCACAGCCGATGACGCGTTTTTCCGTGATGAACTCTCCCAGCCCTCCGCTACCGCTCGGACGACCTGGCACTACACCCGCACCGTTCCGCCGGGATGGTCTCGATCAGCCGGACGGCTCACAGCTGAAGACCTGAGGGGCGAGACGCTGCCACCGGAACAAGCACCGCTTACCTACGTTTGCGGCCCAACCGGTTTCGTTGAAACAGTCTCCCGCGCCCTCATCAGCCTCGGGCATGCACCGGACACCATCCGCACCGAACGCTTCGGAGGAACCTGATGGATCACCTCGATGGCAATGTTCTCGCTGGCCCGATCACCGAACTCTTCGTCTTCGAGCCGACGACGACGCAGGGCCAATGTCAGTCCTGTGGTGATATCGCAACGCTGGGTCAAGCCTTGGTGTATGGCCAGCCAATGGGTTTCGTCGCCCGCTGCCGCAACTGCGACGACGTCCTCATCGTCATCGTCGAACGCGCCGGACGGAAACTGCTCAATATGCGGGGCCTGCGTTGGCTGCAAGTCCTCGACTCCCTTGAGCGCGGCGACGACGAGATCCAACACTGAGAGTACAAATAGGAAGCTGGTGCAACGAACGTGAAGCAGAAGAAAGTACAGACATTTCCCGTGATGGACAGGGCTCTGGGTGCACCTCGCGAGGATCAAATCGCCGGCATTGTCCAGCGGGTGTGGGCGGACTCAAAAGTTCATCACGGCGATGTGGAGCCACTGCTGCGGGAGTGGCTGAGCGCAGTGGGTTGCGTGGTGAGCGACAACGAGTTTCAGGCCCTGCTCGCCAAGGCCCGTGGCGAGTTTGCTCGGGTGGCGTCGGCGTCGGACACCGACCCTGCTCCGCATTGCCCGGCGGGAACGTTGGTGGCATGCCTCTACTGGGATGTGCAGACACTTGAACGCGGCGGGACTCTTCAACCGTGACCATCCGCGGGCGGCCCAGCCACCTGGGTTGCCCGCTCGCTGCGAGGCAGCCGAGCCCGGCCACCTCATTCGGAAAGTGAAAGGGTGAAAAGCGGATGTTGTTGCTTCCGTTTTGGCTCCTTGTCCTGATCTTCGCCATTGCTGCCGGCGCAATCTGGGGCGCCGGCGTTCAACTTAGCCGCTACGCCGACGTTCTTGCCGAACGTTTACATCTCGGTGCGGCATTCGGCGGCCTGATCCTTCTCGCCATCACCACGAATCTTCCCGAGGTGGCAATCACCGTCAGTGCCGCAATCCAAGGAGATCTCTCGATCGCTGTCGGCAACATCCTCGGCGGCATCGCCATCCAGACGGCAGAGCTGGCACTTATTGACCTGATCGGGGTACGGGGCGCTAAATCGCTGAGCTATCGAGCCGGGTCGCTATCGATCATTGTCGAAGCAGCGATGGTGATCGCGATCCTTGCCGTCGTCATCGCAGGCAGCCAGATGCCGGCCGACCTCATACTCTTCCGTCTCACCCCGGACACCGTTCTCATTGCAGCGATCTGGGTTATCGGTCTCCTGCTGGTGAACCGCGCCGGGAAAGGCATGTCATGGCACGACGACGGCCAGGCCCCGGACTCCCAGCCTGAACCGATGGGCCACAGCCGTGCGATGCGGGAAGAAATCGCAACCTCAACCCGGACCAGCACCACCAAGGCAGTCGCCATCTTCACCGCCGCGGCACTCGTCACCCTCGTAGCAGGCATCGCGCTCGAACGCAGCGGAAGTGCCATGGCCGACCAGATGGGGCTTTCCGGCATCCTCTTCGGAGCCACTGTGCTGGCTCTTGCCACGTCCCTTCCCGAGATCTCGACTGGGCTTGCCGCAGTTAAGATGGGCGACTACAAACTAGCTGTCAGCGACATCTTCGGCGGAAACGCGTTCCTACCAGTGCTATTCCTCCTCGCGACCGTTATCTCAGGGAAGGCTGTCCTGCCCGCGGCGCAGGGCACCGATATCTACCTCACCGCGCTCGCCATTTTGCTCACACTCGTCTACCTGCTGGGGATCGCGTTTCGTCCCCGCCGGAAAGTCTTCGGCATGGGAATCGACTCGCTACTCGTCCTTATCCTTTACGCAGTTGGCATAGCGGGACTCTTCGCAATCAGCAGAGCTTAACGCGCCCTGCCGAAAGGGTAGAACCGGGTGGTGACAGCTCTGCGGATCGTTGAGGTCCGTCACCGACCGCTCCGGTCCGCGTCGTTCGGCCTTACTTCGTCCAGTACCGGCACTGCCCCTTGCGCAAGTTTCAGCCGAGTCCAGACATTCATGTTGATAACCACAGCAGCGATTTCAGCGACAGCGTTTTCGTCAAATAGTCGGGCGAGTCGCTCGTGATGTTCAGCGAAAGCGGACAGGTCGAAAACTGTGAGCGCCTCCGTGTATGCGAGAGCCGCAACCTCGTCCTCAGCGAACATAGTGCTCTCTCGCCAGCTCGCAAGGTGAGCGATCTTTGCCGGAATAAGACCCATGTCCAGCGCAGCGTCGGTATGCAAGATCAAGCAGTACGAGCACGGATTCAGCTGAGCGACACGAAGCCGCAGCAACTGCGCCAACCCAGCGTCCACAGAAAGCGTCGCCGTATAGCCAACTGCCGCGGCCATTTCTTGCGCAATCGCGTGAAATCCAGTCACATCGGGATCAAATCGCGTGTTTTCGAAGCGCACTTCGTCCATGCTTATTGCCTCTCACTCACAATCTCATGCGTTATATCTACAGTGGGAGATCTCACAGCAACGATGTTTGTCTTATATGCCCGGGTCGCACGTGACGGCATCGTCCAGACGCTAGATACCTGGCACGCCGATGCTCCCCGGTGCTATGCCGCTGCCGGGACGAAGCGGGAAGCCCGAGTTCGCTCATGCTGAGAATGTTGTCGCCGCAGCGCGTAGAAACTGCATAACCTTTTCCGCCGGCACCTCACAGGGCCTGAGAGTTGCGCCCTCAGACGTGAACCAAACGTTTGCCCCAAGCTGTTCGCTGTCGCCCAGGCGTTCCGCATCCACCGAGATTACGTTGCCCCCTGCACGAGTGACACGCGTTAACCCCCAGCTCCGGCCCGCTATGCGCACACGGGACCACCCCTCCGGGATAGCCCGTATCAGCGTGTCAAGCTCTTGATCCCGAGATCGGTCCATGTCTTCCATCCTCACCGTGAATCAGGCTCGAGCTGTGAAAGGAAGCGCATCTTCTCTCGAGTGCATCAGCGCTCTGACGCAGGCTTATCGTTTTGTGCTGCGATCTCTGTGCGGACCTCGCGCATGTCGAGGTTTCTGACGGACTCTACGACCTGTGCGAGAGCCGGGGCCGGCAGTGCGCCCGCCTGGTTGAAGACGAGGATACCCTCACGGAACGCCATCAGAGTCGGAATCGCAGTGATCCCTGCGGCCGCCGCAATGCGCTGCGCGGCCTCGGTGTCGAGCTTGCCGTGGACGACGTCGGGATTGTCTTCTGCAGATCGCTCGAAGATTGGGGCGAACTGATGGCAAGGGCCACACCACGTGGCCCAAAAATCAACGAGAACGATGTCGTTGTCGTTGATGGTGGTCTCGAAGTTGTCATCCGTGAGTTCGACGGTTGTCATGGTGTTCTTCTCCTCGATGCGGCGGTCATATAGTTTTCGTCACAAATTGTGGGCGTGAAATCGGGCGTATGCGGTCAATGTTTCCGCCTCGCAGTGGTGTTGCCCGGGATGGCCGAATCGCGAAAGTCGGCATACTCGGGATGGGCGCTGACGAATGCTGCTGCAAACGGACAGGTGATAGTTACGCTCTCCCCTTGCGCCCGCAGCCTGTCAAGGACGCCGCCGAGGAGCCTTGCAGCGATCCCCCTACCTCGAAACTCGGGGAACACCGATGTCGCCAGCAGGGTGATGTGGCTACCCGTCTTGCTGTAAACGACCCCAGCGACGGTCACACCTTTCAATGTGGCCTCGTAGATACCGACCTCGCTGTTTTCGGTGATGATCAGGCCTTCCATATCGGGCGTCGTCGGTGCCGACGGATCCGTGTCTGCACCGTCTTGATCCAGGCCGGTCAGGGTGACCATGCCCTCAGCGTTGTCTGCCATGCTGCCTCCTAATCGTTCGTCTGCCCGGCGGCCGGAAGCGCCCGAACAGCCGGATGAAGCGTTTCTTCTACGGGGTGACGGTGTCACCGAGGTCCCAGATGGCGCCCGTCTGAAGGGCGTCCGCGCCAAGGAGATGGCTGAGCAGGGCGTGGGCGGAGTCCTGCGCGGCGATCAGCCCACCGGAGTCGTACCTGCTGACAAAGCGGTCGCGCAGGCCGGCACCGATGCGTTCGGGATCCTGCTTGCGGATCCAGCCCTGCATGGCGGTGTCGACGCCCCCTGGCCGGTAGACGTTGACCGTCACACCCGTCCCGTCGAGTTCGGCGGCGAGATTACGACTATGGATTTCGAGAGCAGCTTTCGTCGCTGCGTAAGTATTGCCACCGATCATTGAGCCAGGGTGACGGACGACGCTTGACGAGACGTTAACGATGCGACCCCACCCAGCCTGCGCCATCCGTGGGGCGAGTGCAGCAGTAAGCGCTGCGGGAGCGATCACATTGAGCTCAAACGCCTGACGTAGCTGGTTTGGGCTGATTGTGCCACTGTCGCCGAGAGGTTCGACAGTGGCTGCATTGTTGATCAGAACATCAACTGGGCCGCCGGCCAGCAAGTCGTCGATGGCGGTGGCGCGTTTCGTGTCGTCGGCCAGATCGGCAGTTACTACGCGAACTTTAACAAGAGGTGCACTCGCCCTGATGGTGTTAGCGATCTCGTCGAGCTGGTCTGGGGTGCGGGCGAGAAGAATCACATCAGCTCCAGCCTTGGCCAGCTCAGTCGCAATCGCCGCGCCGATGCCCCGGCCAGCACCGGTGATAAGTGCCGTCTTGCCAACAAAACCAGCTCTCATGCTTGACGGTTCCTTTCACGGGGTATGGAGCACGCCCTCACCCAAGCCGCATGGCGCACCATGCGGTCCGAAGAGGAAAGGCACAGCAGATGTCACCTGCGCCCACTTAGTGAGCGTCGACCTTTCGCCCCGTCTTACCAAAGGACCTCAATCGCGTTCGTCCTCCCCGGGCCACAGGTACCACAACCCGTCCGATCAACTTTGTAAGACCTCGTGCTCTGGCGCCGCTAACGCTTCAACAAACGGAAATGAGAGGCGAACGGACATGACTAACACCGATGATGGCAACGGCTTCGAGAATCCGGCCGATGACTACGGCTTACTTCCACCCGACGAGAGCCTCGACACCGATGAACTCGGCGACGATATAGACGAAGCGGGATACTCACCGTTGGATTGGCGCCCAGCCGAACTCTCCTGGGGGTTCACACCGCGCGAGGCGCGGTCCCACGAGCCTCTATCCGCCCGCCTCGCCCGCGAGATCCCCGAGGAGACAGAAGAGATCATCGGAGATGGCATCGGAGACACCACTGACACGGACGGGGAGGTCATCGATGACCAGGTGGGTTCGGTCCGAGCTGGCCGTCTAGCCTGGGCTGCACCGGCCAGCTTCGACCCGGCCGCGGACTACTGGGCGAATGACGTCGGCATTGACGGAGGCGCTGCATCAGCGGAAGAAGCAGCGGTTCACATCGTCCTTGATCAGGACGACCTGGACTGACGTGAACATCCAACCAAGACCAAGTAGGGCACGGTCAAGATACACGTAGCAATCACAGTGCCCTTCGGCCCACTGAAGCATAGGAAATCGCGCCAATTCAAATCATCGGCCGCGTCCTGATTAAGTTCGCACAACCCGTAAGGAGACACTGATGCCGTTGCTCAACCCGGGGGACCCATTCCCAACTCTCACGATAAAGCAGCCAGGTGGACAGACACTTGCCCTTCCTGATGCCTTCGCTGGCAGCTTCGGTGTGGTGCTGTTCTATCGCGGATCGTGGTGCCGCTACTGCGTTGAGCAACTGCGTGCATTCCAACGATCCGCTGTCCGTCTCGCAAGAGCAGGTATCAAGGTAGTTGCACTGTCAGCAGATGACGAGAACACTACGAGAGAACTGATTGGTATGTACGGTTTGACCTATGCCATCGGTCACGGTGCCGATGCAATGGAAATTTCGGAGACAACGGGTGCATTCGTCAGCCTCGACCCTCCCTTCCTGCAGTCGACCGGGTTCGTGCTCGGCCCGTCTGGAAACGTCATAATCAGCGTCTATTCCTGCGGAGCAATCGGGCAGCTTATACCGGACGACGTACTCGAACTAGTCAGTGACCTAGCTGACCACCCGGAGCTACTCTGAGAGCCCGTTCGTCAGCGCTCATTTCTATGTGCCTGCGCCGTTGATCACAACTACTTCGCGCCGCGAAGCAATGGCGCAGACATGTCCAACACTCCAGGGCACGCTGTACTCGCAACGCCGCATCGCCCCGAGGAGGCACTTGACTACAACTCTTCCCCATCCGCGCGGTAAGACCCTGCGGCCTGGGGTCGCTAACGATCTGCAAACCTAAATGCCGTGCAGGCAGGACTGAAACCTGGAGGTGTCTGATGAAGGCAATTGTGGTTATGGATAAGGCCGCGGGAGCGGCCGGGATGGCGCTGGTGGAGCGCCCTGAGCCGTCGGCAGCGATAAACGACGTCATTGTCGAGATTCATGCATCGGGGTTCGTCCCCACTGAGGTCGAGTGGCCCTCGACCTGGACCGATCGCGCCGGCCGTGATCGAACACCGTCAATCATCGGGCACGAGTTGGCTGGTGTGGTGACCGCGCTCGGCTATGGCACGACGGGGTTGTCTGTGGGGCAGCGGGTGTTCGGTCTCTCAGACTGGCATCGCAACGGCACCCTGGCGGAGCGTGTGGCGATCGAGGCACGCAACCTCGCGCCGCTACCGGGTGATGTCGACTTCACGGTGGGCGCGAGTCTGCCCATCTCGGGTCTGACCGCGTGGCAGGGGTTGTTCGTCCACGGCCGCCTTCAGCCCGGGCAGACCGTCCTCGCACACGGCGCGGCCGGCGCAGTCGGATCGATGGTGACGCAGCTCGCCCGCGAGGCTGGCGCCTACATCATCGGCACCGGGCGCGGCCCCGACCGGCAAAAAGCACTCGACTTCGGCGCCCACGAGTTCGTCGACCTCGCCAACGACGAGCTCAAGGACGTCGGTGGAGTCGATCTGGTATTCGACGTGATCGGTGGTGACATCCAGAAGCAGTCCGCGGGCCTTATTCGAGCTGGAGGCACACTGGTGACAGTCATCGGACCACCCGAGGCGCGGCCTGCCGACGGCCTGGCGGTCGACTTCGTTGTCGAGTCTGATCGTGGACAACTGGGTGAGATCGTCCAGCGGGTGCGGGACGGAAGACTGCGCACAAACGTCGGCACTGTCTCGGCCCTCGACGACGCCGTCGCCGCCCTCAACCCCACCGAGCGCCGCGTAGGGAAGACGATCATCCGCGTTCGTCCTTGACGCGCGTATTCCGGACATGAAATCAACGTAGGGACACTTTATGAACAGCCCAACAGAACCGACCCGGTACACCTTCGAATACCCCGACGAGGCCGGATACCCAGACGGTAAAGGCACTCTCACTCAGGACCAGATAGTCCTCATCGACGAGTTGATCGATGATCCACATGCCCCCGCATTCGACTTCTACGTTGTGAAGGACGAGAAAACCAGCAGCTACGAGGCAATCGTCGGCGACGCCCAGATCGGTGGGCTGACCTACAACGTTGCCGACGACGACCGACTCGTACTGCTGGACACCTCGGTGTTTCCCCATTTCCGCAAACAGGGCATCGCCACCGAACTGATCCGACGCGTCCTGGACGATGTTCGCGTGCAAGGAAAGACGGTCACCATCATGTGTCCAATTGTGCGCACCTTCATCGAGCGCAACCCTGAATACGCCGACCTCATCGACCCCAAGCATCCGGGCGTGTCCATAGCATCACGCCGGTCCTAACCAACCGACTGATGCACTGACAGAAAGTACGATAATGACGACCAATATCGAGGCCGAGGCGCGGCGGTACTCGTTCATGTCCCCACGCTAGCCGCCACCACTCTCTTCAACGAGCAAGCTTCCAGCTCGTAGCAGAGACTTCATCGGAGTCACCCCGGGCTATTCGACCTATTTAATTGCACCGGCGAATCCGATAGCGATGTCGGCATGTCCGTCGACAGCGTTAGAGCGTCACGGTGGACATCGCCCCTCTCTCTTGTTCGGTGGGCGTCGGCTCGCAGCCGACTCAATGTCGGCGGGGCGCGCCAGACTCTGGTAGTTCTTGCTTACCTATATGGTTCGAGGGGACTTGACGCTGCGATCTATTGCGGCCGTTCCACACCGCAGAATTCCGAGGGCGTTTCGACGTCGAACAAACTGGAGACTGAATCGTCATGACGTTTTTCAAAGCAAGGGTTCTGCTCTGGCCTCTCCTGCTGGTCATCGTGCTGGTTGTCGCAGGAATGGGCGCAGCCTTCACGTTCGGTGGATTCAACGCCCTCGCTCTTGGCTCGCTGTTCTCCAGCAGCTCGAACGAACGAGATTCGCAGGTGATTCAGTCCGTCACACGCCAGCAAGAGGTTGCCCTGCTCAGCCTTCACATCCAGGGTGTCGATAGGCACGAAAACAATGGAGAGATTTTCGGCATCGCCGTGCCCGCGAGCGAAAAAACGACGCTGATCCAGTACAAGTTCGACGCAAAGCTAGGCATCGATGGGTCACAGGTGAAGATCAACCCAACCGGACCAGGGTCGTTTAGGGTGACTATCCCTGAATTTATTGGCATCGGCTACGACGATCCCGTGTTCGAGGACCCCATAGAGAGCAACAACCCGCTCAGCTGGCTGGCACCGCCAGCGGTTCAAACTCGCATCATCAACAACATTCTCAGCGACGAGAACAAGCAGAAATACATCACCCAAAACGAAGCAGCGCTGAAAGAGCAGGCCCAAGTGTTCTACTCCGGAATCATCAAGAGCATCGATCCCGAGATCACCATCGAGTTTGAGTTCGCAGGGTAAACGCCCGCAGCGCCCCATCTCGCCCCCTCCACTCGCGCGCAGCACAGGATCGGGCATCCCATTCGTGGTGTGACACCTATAAGGCATCCCGCAGACCAGTGCTTGAAAGCGGCAGGCTTGAAAGTCTTCCGGTTGACAGGCGGTTTCGAGCCGGATCGGTTCCAACCGGTATCGAGGCGCTATGAGGCGTCGGGATAGCAAAGCCTTCAGCCAAGGTGGGCTAGTTGTAGATCCAGAAAGACATCGTCAGTCGAGTTGCCGCTACCCGCGAGCGGGCCGCGGACACGCTGATTCGTGCCGGCATGTTGCGCCGCCTCGTTCCAAGCGATATCGCCACAAGGCCGAAGCGGGGTATCTGCTCCTACATATAAGGGGTGGCGAGGATGGCCCTCTTTGGTCAAGTCACCAAGAGACACCCGAGACGACGTCCAACAGATCAGTTGAGGACCATGCGCAGGCGACGGCGACGACGTGGGCCCTAAGGTGAGAGAGAACCCACGAGCGACTGGAGCGATGAATGGGCAACGAGATCGAATTGGTGAGCGACGGCGACGGTCTCGTGGCTCTTGGCGCTTCAGCCGACGTCGAACGGTTCTTGCTATCGACAGGACTGGACCAGGCTCCGACGCGGGAAATTGATCTTCATCGGCTCTGGTCATTCTCTGGCACAGGCGCGACGGCCGTCCAAGTCGGCGCGAATATCGCAGCGAATTCAGGACGTTGGGTGAAACTGACCGCTAGATCCGCCGAGGCCGTCAAGAAATACGGGTTGATGCCAACCAAGTCCCCGGGCGTCAGTCACGCAATGATCGGCGATCCCGGCGATATCAAGCAGTGGCTCCAGATCGTGCAAGCCCCGTCCATATTGCTTAGTGGACCGTTTGCCCTAACAGCGCTTTCCACGATGATGCAGCAACGCGCGATGCAGCAGCAGATGGATGAGATCGTCGAGTATCTCCAGGAGATCAATGAGAAGGTCGACGACATCCTGCGGAATCAGAAAGACGCCGTGCTGGCAGACATGATCGGGGTCGACCTGATCATCGACGACGCCCTGACGGTCCGTGACCACGTCGGTCGGGTCTCTGAAGTCACCTGGTCGAAGGTTCAAGCGACTGGGATGACACTCGCGCGCACGCAGGCATACGCGCTTCGCCAGCTCGACACGATCGCCGAAGAACTCAAGAAGAAAGCCGACCTCGGTGAGATCGCAAAGGCGACCGAGGAGGCCGAGCCGAGGATTCACGAATGGCTTGGAGTCCTCGCCCGCACGGTTCTGCTCCAGGACGGCGTCTCGATACTCGAACTTGATCGGGTGCTCGATGCCACACCTGATGACCTGGAAACCCACCGACTCGGTTTGAGCAGGGCCCGCCAGAATCGTCTTGAACTCATTGCTCGCAGCACGGCGCGCATTCTCTCCCAGATGAACGAGACCGTCCAGCGCGCGAACGCTGCGGTGCTTCTCAACCCGTTCGATTCCCCCGCCGCGGTAAAGTCGAGCAACCAAGTCGTGGTCGGCGTACTCGATTTTCGTGGACGGCTTGGGCTTGAGCTAGGTCACGAGCCCAAGGTCGCAAAGCGCTGGGGTCAGGCCGTTGCTGAGGTGCGTAATAAGGCTCTTGCTACGGCATCGGTAGGAGTCTCTGCCGCCGGGCGAGTTGGAGTCGAAACCTTCGATCGGGCTACAGAAGCGTTGCGCGCGGTCGATATTGACGGGGATGGTATCCCGGATATACAGCGGGCAGTGGTTGCTGCCGAGAATGCCAGCGCCGCGGTCAAGGGTGCCGCTTTTGGTGTTACTGGCTCGATTGGCTCGATGCTGAGTCGCAAGACAACCGAGAGGGCCTCCTCCGAGAAATCGACCTCAGAGACCACTTCTAGAGAGACTTGATCCTCCCCGGGACCCAGATGTTTGTCGAAAGCATCGGTCGCGAAGTGACCTACTCCGTAGAGACGGAATGCTCTTCCCACGCCTTCACGTACCGCCGCGACCAGTCGCGGTGATACCTATGGCGGGCATCTCCGGCACCAGCAGCGATGAGCGCGGGGTACGAAGAAACAAGACCGTCCCAGCCATCATCGTGTCGGCGAAGAGGTGACGGCCGCTGAACTTCGCCGTCCGATTTCCGCGTATTGCAGGCAGCGTGAAGCGTTGTGAGGTTTTCAAGCACGTTCAGACCGCCTCGGCTGTGCGCGACGACGTGGTCGGCTTCCGGAGCCATCGCCCAGAACACTGGGTGGATATGGCCACGCTTGTAGTGAATGTCGTAGGGCAGCTGCTCGGGAAACAGGTCGTGAATTGCGACCAAGATGCACCGCGGGACTGCCCGCCCGCCGCAGGCTGTGCACCGAAACCGATCGCGAACAAAAACCTGAGCGCGGAGCGTCTCGTTCCGCAACCGAGTGCCAGCGACCACTTCCCTGCCCGGCTGGGCACCGAGCACCCTCAGATTTCCCATCCAGATCTCACCGGCAATCGGCTCAAGCGCACCGGTAGCATCCTTCAATGATCCGGCTCGAACCGCAGCGACCGTGCTGCTGAGGCAAGTCGCGTACCGATCGATGTCGGAGTCGTCGAACCTGAAAATGTCCACCATAAGGCCGAGAATACAAGAGTCTCGCCTCACCACTCCGCGCCGCTCTTGGCACGTCCAGTACGGTGGGCGTTATGACGCTCGACTTGTCGTTCCTTGAGGTTTCGTTGTCGCCAGCACGGAGTGTCCCGCGGCCGGTCAATGTGTACGACATCCTCCGTGAGGGGTGGCGGGAGACCCGTGTCGATATGACAATGCAGTTCTTCCTTGACCCCACTGAGCGCCATGGCCTCGGATCCCTCGTCATAGACGCTCTTCTGCGCCTCCTCGACGGAGCACCAAGCATTGACCCTGGCGGTCACAGCAGCAAGAGGCTGATCGCAAAGGACGCGGAAGGCTCTGACGCGTGGGAGATCGCCGCACAGGTCGATTTCATCGACGTGTACGCGGCGAACCCGGATCTGGGGATTGCGCTCGTACTGGAGAACAAGATCGGCCACGTGCTGAATAACCCTCTGAGGAAGTACGCGGAGTTTGCCCGAAACGACGGTTTCGACACAGTACTTGTGGCGGTGCTCGCCCCCGAAGCGCGAGAGCACATCGACCCAGCACAGAAGAACTACTTGTCTAGGGCTGTTACATACGCCGAGCTAAGCGCTGAGATCAAGCGTGCACCAGAGTTGGTCGAGTTCCTGATGAGCCCCGGAGATCGGGACCAGCGGCGCAGCCTTGACCTCCTACAGCAGTTCATCGAAGCCCGACACGGGGAGACAGAAATGACAGACCTTGAAGATGAAGCACAGCGGCTCGATGAGTGGCGGCGCATCCTCGAAGAACACAGGCTCGCGATCACCGCGTTCGAGGAAGCGCGCAGCAGTATCGGCCGCCTCATTCGCGATCGAAGGAAGCGGATCGAACCTCTGATCGCCGATCGTCTCGAAGCGCTGGGCCTGGAGACCGGATGGGAAGCGCACGGTGGCATCCGAGAAGAAACCTGGAATGCATACCACTTTCAAGCCGCAGATTGGACTGTCGAGCTCAAGTTCTCAGCCGACCCGTCCCGCCCGATGATCTACGTCTATGACCGACGTGGACTCACCTACAAGGATTCCACCATAGAGCCGCTCGGCCTGACTTGGACTGACAGCGAGGAGAAGATCGCCGACGCCTTCATCGAACGTGTTGTTCAGATTCTCGATCAGGTGAAGGCTGGTACCCGCCTCGCACCCGGCGGGTGAGACGCGGTGCCACGGCAACTGAACGCGTCAACGAACACGTTCCCGTACTCCACGTCCGGGCACAAAGCTTCTCGTCAAGTTGGTGATCGAAAGGTACTGACACTTGGCACGGCGATGGATCGTCTCCCAGCCCAATTCCACTTCGTGTAGCGACATGATTAGAAGACCCGAAGCGGCTCGTCACCACGTCAATGACGTACCCCGCAGCTAGGGTTACCGCCATGAGCATCCGCCCGATTGATACTTCGTTCGATTTCAAGACGGAGCCAAACTGCAAGCTGGATCCAGACCGGCGCAGCCCTACGTTGCAGCGGTACCAGAGGCTCTTGTTCAGCAAACCACTTCCAACGGGTGCGATGTTTACTCTGTCGGAGAAGACCTCCGGCCTGGACCGAGTGCTCCGACATGAATCGGACTTGGGTGCCTTCGAACTGTCGAGCGACACGATCCTGAACTCCAACAAAGGACCCCTCAACTCCTTTTACGAGCAGATGCCAGCGGAGGTCAATAGTGCGTGGCATCGGAGCTCGATCGGTGCTCGGTTATTGTTCCCGAGCCTTCAAGTGGCTGGGAAGCGGACAATCAATCAAGAGCGAGGAATGAGCAGAGCAATTCGGGACCGCTTCGATCTCACCCTCGAAGCGATCCGTCGTCACTACTTGGGTGTGGCTTCGCCATTGGCCGACGTGCTGGCTCGGCACGGCGACTTCTTCACACTGTTCGAGACCTTCAAGGGCTACGTGCAGTTCTTTCTTCTCGACGACCTGGTCAGCCACCAAGGGGCGGTCCGCTTCTACCTTCCGTTCGATGGCTACGAAAAGCCGCCGCTGCCCGCAACCTTCGACGAGTATGTCGCCTTCAGAGAAGCGCAGCTCGATTTCCTCGCCGCGAGAACCACTCGCATTGAGGCCTACCATGCGGCCCATTTGATGCCTGCGGTGCCGGCATAGGCGGCGGCCCCAATACTGCGCGGATAGAGCCGCTTCCGTGGTGGCGCCGAGAACATCTCAAACGTCCGGGGCCAGCGCTCCGCGGTACGATTCCCCCGTCGTTTGCTGCCTGCGCCGCTGGCTTGGCGACCAGAAAATGGCACAGGTCCCCCGCTACGACCGCTTGCCGCTACCGGGTGCGCCGCCCTGTACGAAGCGCACCGCAATGTAAGTATTTATCGTCGAGCTCTTGCGCTTGAGCTTTTTGTCCTTGGCGATTCCCTTCGTCAGCTTCGTCCGTTGCTCTGGGGTCAGTTTTTTCAGCCAGTTGTTCGTGGGCTTCTTAGGCGCGTATGAACTCCGGGCCGCCCGTGATGTGAAAGCCGCGGCCGAGACTGCGGCCAACCGGGTCAAGATCGAGGCGTTCCGCGCCGAGAAGGCGCTGCGCCTGGACCAGACACGCGAGGTGGGCAGGCTGTTCCGCGCCGCGTTCCGCTTCGAGACCGGGGTACTCGGTCCTATCCCGCGCGACGCCGCGGCGCTCACCGCCTGGACGTCTAAGGCGGCCCAGTACTGGAATGCAGGTGCGGGGCAGCCAGAGGTAGGGCCAGATCTGGTAGAGGCGGCGCGGGATCTGCTTCAGCGCAATGTCGTGGCAGCGGGGCACCCGGTAGAGGCGTCGGCCAAGGTAGCTGCCTTCGTATTCCGCGAACCTGTCGTCGTCGCAGCGTAGCTCCGGCCTCGCAAGCTCGGCCCCGCGCTCTCCACGCCATCCGCGCCGCTGTCTGCCTGCTGACGTCCCGGCTGCACGGTGCTGCTCGCTCGCCCCAGCGCCTGCGCAGCGACCCCTGCCCTCGCCAGGCTCGGGCCCGCTGGCGCAACGCCGACCGTTCCGCGGGCGGCCCGCCTTCGTCACGGTCCTACGTTGCTGATTGTTTGCTCGCCGGCCGCTGGACGGGCCCCGCCCCCGCTGGTGCTCGGCCCCGCTGATGAAAGACCAATCACCTCACCGAGAGCAAGCGTCACGTGTCGGGTAGAAAGTCGTGCCCCTCCGCCATACTGATCCCATGATTGATGAGCCGAGCGCAGAACCACCACTACTTTCTTCTTGGTACGAAGCCGAGTTACTTGCCGGTGTTCACATGCGACAGCTCGGGTTTTCTGACGCATTGACCACTGCGGGCGGTGCTGACGGTGGAATAGATGTAGTTGCTACGGGAGCGGTCGCTCAGGTAAAGCACTATTCGAGTGCCCCTATCGGGTCCCCCGCCATACAGCGACTACACGGTGCTGCGTTGGGGAGGCGGGCGATCTTCTACTCGTTGATCGGGTACACCATGGCGGCAAAGCGGTTTGCGACGGAGGCTGAGGTGACGCTCTTCTCCTATGACCTCATGGGCGTGGTCCGACCGGAGAACGACTCGGCAGAGCTATTAGTCGAGCACCATCATGTGCCGGTTGATGTGAGCATGGCTAGTGAGTCGCGGCTCCAATTCATCGCCGAACTTTCCCGGTTCGGCCAGGGTGTGATTGATTCCGGGACTGTGGTGCTGAACGTCATGCAAAACCTGATGATGACCGATCTGGAGACAATCCAGAACGGCCAGGAGGGGCAATACGTCAGGCCCGAGAATCTGCCAGAGATAACGGCCGAGATATTTGCGCTTCAAGAGTCGATGCAGGAAGTGGGGCAGGACGAAATGCCCATTTCCCAGGCAGTCCAGGCGATTATCCGGCTTGAGGGACGCGTCCAAGCACTGTCGCAACGTTTCGGACTGTCCTACGAGGACATGGCGCGAGTGGGCGCCTCGTTGAGGGCTGAGGGCATTCTCGGATCTGATGCAGTCGACCTCGAAACAATCGTCATGCAGCGGATATCAGAGCAACGCGATATCGAGGAGTGAAGAGCGGGCAGTCTTAGCGATTAGCCCCGTTGCGGGAGCCGGGACGGGACCGTTGTGGCGGCCGACTCCCCGTCGGCTGGCAGCTGGCGAGGCGTGGCTGGCGCAGGCACCGGTGTTGCCCAGGGACGCTGGACGTGGTGACTCACACCGGTGGTTGCTGTTTCTTCTCGTCCTTTAGTGCCGTGCTGCCGTATTCACCCGGGCCGCAAATTTCCGGGCCTCTGCGCCCTTCTTCGGGTTGACGTCGACGGCCCACGCGTATTCGCTGCCTTCGACGATCAGGTAGAGCTCTCTCTCGTCGATGCTCCCTTTGACAAGCGCTCCGATGATGGCGCCGACCGGACCGAATAGCAGCCCACCGGCTACCGTCTGGGTGAGAGACGTGCGCTCTCGAATCTGCCCCGCCGTCTCGACTGTGGCACGTGTGCTGCTCACTGCCTGCATCTCCACGCCGTACGTGATGTTGCCGTTGCGCACGCTGACGCCGGCGAAACGGAATGAGTCTGAGGAACTGCCGGTTGTCGCCGGGCGTGCCTCATATTGCGCGGATGCCTGCCCGGCCTCCCGGGCGAATCTTTGAAGAGCTCGGCTCGGCGTTTCACCCTCTGCGACGATCACCTCCTGGCCGGTCTTCGGGTCGACCACTCTTGGGCGATTGTCCGGAGCTTCCGGCTCGTCGGCCGGACCATGCGGCGCGGACCATCGACGCCGCTCATGCGCTTCAAGTGCTTGGCGCCGGGCCTTCGTCGAAGTGCGGGAGCTCCACAGGAGCAGAGCGACGACAGCGACGACCGCAGCTAGCAGCAGAAATTCCATTGGTTCTCCGAGCGGTCGATTAGCTTGACCGTATCGCAACGGCGTAGAGCACAAGGGTTAACTCGTCGCCAGAGTGACGCGTCGCGATAGTGTGGCGCCCATGTTAATCGCTGGCTCCGTGGACCTCGCTGAAGTGCTTGCCAAGTTGTCAGAACGGCGCCCAGTGTTCCACTCCGAACGCGACTTCCAGTTCGCGTTCGCCTGGCAGGTTCAGCTGACCGGACCGGAGATCGAGGTTCACCTTGAAGTCCCGCAGCGACCGGGAGTTCACCTCGATCTTGAGTTCGTTTCTCCCGACCGGAAACGCACCACGGGGATCGAATTGAAGTACCGCAAGGGGTTCTGGGCAGGTCCGGTTGGCGGCCAGCAGTTCCGCCTGACCGCTCAGAGCGCTCACGACCAGGGCCGGTACGGGGTCGTAAAGGACATCTCTCGCATCGAAGAGTTTGTGCGCGATCGCCCAGGGTCCAACGGCGCCGTCATCGCGTTGACCAACGACAAGACTTACTGGAACCACTTTCCGGACTCGACAGCGATCGACCACGACTTCCACATCCACCACGGTGCGGTACTGAACGGCGACCGTAGGTGGAACCGTCCACCGGCAAGCGATGAGCACGCGACGGACTTGCGGCTCATGGGCACTTACGAAATGAACTGGTCGGAGTTCTCCACCTTTGGCGAGGATGGTCGATTGCGGGCACTTGTCGTGGAAATTGCTAGCGCTCCCGCTGGCGCCAATTAGCCCGCAGGTGGCGGTGAGTCACCTCGGCGATCACGCGCCGCTGCCGGGGCAGTGCGCAGGCCCCCAGCATTGGGGCGCTCGTCTGGTCGGTGCAGGTGTGCCAGGGCGATAGCCTCTGGGTTGGATTACCGACTGCGTCACCTGTGGAGGAGTAGGAACTGATGAAGCTCTACGACAGGGGAACTGGCACGTGCTTCAACCCGCCGATGTCCACTACCGCGGCACATGCCCTGGAATTCTGGTCAAGCGTCGAGATCCCAGACGCGACTATTGCCAAGGCCCGGCGCTTGTTCAACGAGCAGCAACGCAAAGACTTCCTCGACCACTTCCAGGCACTGACCGAGCAGCATCTCAACGCATGGACGACGGCGAACCCCCGCCCCAAACACAGCGACACCAAGCAAATGAAGTGGGAAGCGGACCGCGAGGCGGAGAAAACCAGATTCACCGAAGCCGAAGTGGCCGCTCATTCAGAAGGCAACAAGTTTTTCCACAGCGAGAACCCTCAAACCATGGGCTCTATCGACGCGCAGCAGGTGGTTCGTGCTTGGTTCATGCTCAGAAATGGACCCCATCCCGATCGATTCCCCGACGAATCAGCGAAGTTGGACGATCACCTGATCGAGATCTACGACGGCAGCGAGAAGGCTCTTCCGCTCGTCAAGAAGTACCGCCTGTACAGGTTCGCCGATGAAATCAAGAGCGTTCCGAACCCTGCAGCCGACGCCATCCACCAGATGCATGATGCTCTGGCCGAGCTACTGATCGGCCTGTCGCAGGACATTGACCGCTTGGCTGAGGTCGTCGAATCGGACTAGCCCTCCGGGCTTTGCGACCGTTGCGACGTCGATGCGGGCATCCGGCGGTTCGCCCACTTTGAGCGAAAGAGATCTAGCCGAGGCCGTCGAGCCCATTCAACAGGTTGTCGACGTCTGTGCTGATGGCGTCGTCGGCGATGCGGTCGCGCTCCGCCTCGATGCGGCGCTGAAGGTCCGCCTCCGATTCGCCAGGGATGGCTGGGACTTTGAATTCACTGGGCAGGTTCGTCATGCGGGGCTCCTTTGCCTTGGTTGCCGAAGCCTAGCGAGTGGACGCTCGCTACCTGGGCCGTGCGCTTGAACGGTATCCGCGCAAGCTCTAGTATCGAACATATGTTCGATCAAGGTTTGGAGTGAGAACTATGCCCCACGTAGTCGATGCCGTCGCAATCAGCCTCTCCCCCACAGGTGTTCCACGTTCTATCGGATGGCAAGGGCGCGAATATCTCGTATCAGATATGCCGACACAGCTGGAGATAAATACCGCGGCCCATGAGGCATTTAACGCACCCGCCGACGGCTGTCACCGGCTGGCGCTTCCAGGCTACGTCCGACTCGGACACGCTGGTGTTCGATGTCGTACGCGATCGGGACGGGTGGACGTTGCTCGATGTCTACGTCTAGTGCCGCCTGAGCATGGGCCAAAATAATCGCTACCCGGGGCATGGCTTAGACCGTGCGATAGAGGCAGTAGTCGTGCGCGCCAAGCCGATCAGTCTCAGTGACGCCGAGCTTGACTTAGAGAACCACCCGCCGCGTCGCGCCGCCCAACCGATTCCGGTCCGCGCTTGTTTCTGCTTATGATTTCGATAACTCAGACAAGAACAGGGTCGGGGAAGACCTCATCGAAGAAATCATTATTCCGGGCAATCTGGCGACGCCGACCTTTACGTTTGTCGTCGAGAACGGCAAGGTAAAACTCGCCGACGTCATTCGCGGCGGAACCTAACGAGGCGGGACCTATCCGCCTAGCAGCGTCCGTTTCGCCGCAGCGAACTCGGCGTCGTCGAGAGCCCCCTCACGGTGCAGTCGGCTGAGTTCCGTGATCTGGCTAGCTATCGATGTAAAGGGCGCAGGCTCTGCGGCCGCCTGTTGATTTCGGCCGTTCCGACGCACAAGCAGGATGACTCCGCCCACGATCGCAGCCACACCGATCACCATCAAGACGATGGCCAGTGCTCTAAGCGTTCCAACCGCCGCAGAGCAGTCGCCGAGCACGTCGAACCATACGTCGCGCGGTATGAAGGCAGAGCCGCAGGGCTCCCGCTCGAAGAAACCTGCACCAACGCCCAAGAAAAGTGCGACGCCACCACTAGCGATCAGAATTAGAGACGGTGCTGGACCCGGACCCGGGGTGGAGAGTGCGTCGCGGACAGGCATCGAGCCGTCGTTATCAAAGAGGGTCATGGCGCGAGCTTAGCGGCGACCGTTGGTGTGGCAGGCGTTCTGGCCGGCTGCGGGTTAGGTAGGCGCATTGGGCGGCCAGGAGACGTCCCGGGATGCGACATGAAGCGGGCTGCAGGAAGCGGGTCGGGGTTTCGGGACGGGGCGGGCCGCTGGTCGGCGAGGCGATCAGAGCGCCGCCTCTGAGCTGACGGGGAAACTGCGGCTAAGTAGGTGGCGGGGCATCCGGGGCCGGTAGCCGTGGTAGGACCACTCCGGAGGTCCCGGGTAGTTGCGAACGCCCTTAGAGGAAGATCGGCGCCACACCCTTTCGCGGTGGGCCGGTGTTCGCGTAAGGAGCCCGATTCATCGTCTCCATGAATCCGAGAATCAGCGCGCTCTCGATCAGATTGGCCTCACCTTCGGGAACTGCCTTCCATGCAACCAGCAGACTCTCGACGTCGTCGACCTGCCAGATGAGTTTGCCGCCGTGGTGGTTCGAACCTCCGGCCAGCCCGTGGCGCCGATATTCATCGATCCGCTGGGCGAGACCTTTTCGCTTGCCCGACTTCGACGGTTTGCGCAGCGGGGCCTTGCCGAAATAGAGGAGCTGACAGTTCTCGACCCAAAGCTCGGTCGCCTCGGCTGCGGTTCGGGCCAGGCGGTGCGGAACCGGGCGCACGTCATCGGTGAAGGTCGGGGTGGCCGTTGACTCGCGGACTATCGCATAGATGCCCTCGACGTCGTCCCCTGTGCCGATGACATCGGACTTAGTCCAGGTTGAGAGCGGGACGAACCCGACGAATCCGAAGCGGCGCAGGTCGCTGATCGAGTAGGGCATGGGCGGAGCTTAGCGAAGCGCGGTCTACGAGCGAATGACCATCTTCGTGTCGTCCGAGAACTCCTGTGTGCTGTCGTCTTCGTTCCAGACGACTCTGAACGCCGGTGTCGGACCGTTACCAGTCGCAAGAGCGACGAACTCAAGGTAGTCCCCAGGACGAACATCTCGCGGTGTCGATGACTCTGGTTGGATGAAGCCTGCGGGTTCTGTGATGTCCACGAGAACCGCTGAGCGGGCGACTTTCGTGCCCCTATTGTGAAGGACCCACTGCACGCCCCGGACGTTCTCGTACATCCATGAAACTTCCGGTTCGGGCACCAGTGACAGTGCAATCTCGTTCGCTTTCTCCTGCGCCTCCGCTTGCCTGACGAACGCCAGATTTGCCTCCTTGCTTAGCCGGACCGCTTCGTCGCGGGCTGTGCGGGACTCATCGCGGGCAGCCTCCGAGTCAGCCTTCGCGGCGGTTGCGATTCGCGCCTGGACGACCGTGGCCACGGCGGCTGCGCCCGAGACAATCAAGACACCCAAGGAAATGATCAGCGCGGCAAGTTCCATGGCCGAAGCCTAGCGATACACCGGACGCTAGCTTCCGTCCTCGGGACCAATCCCCTGCTGCATCAGCTCTTCTTGAGCGGTCTTCGTCAACTGGCGAACAAGCGGCACATAACCTTCCACTTGGCGTAGTCCAACGCTGCCACTGACCGCAATGCTCCCCAGCATGACTTTCCAAAGCACCTCCAATTCGGCGGCGGATAGCGGGCCGAAGCGATCCACGAGATCTTGGCCGAGTTGCTCCATGCGTTCGGCGCGCTCCTCATAGGCAGCCTGCTCCGCGGCGGCGGCGCGGCGCTGATCTCGGCGTTCGATGGCGTTGGAGATTAGCCACCAGGGCAGTACGAGGAACACCACGACGAGCACCCCGATGAGGCCGATTCTTTCGAAGTCCATAGTCGGAGCCTAGTGGTGAGGCATGTTCGATTCGAGGTGCACCTGCTGGTCCGGGGACACCGATGCGTGATATGCGCAGGCGCCGCGCTCATAACGTCTGTAGCCGCATTGCGGCTGCCACCCGACAAAGCGTTTCGTTCTGCCCGGGTGCACTCCCAGTAGAAAAAGGTAATACCCGTAATGAATATCTCCAAGCTCTCCCTCCGCGCCGCCGCAGCTCGTCAGAAGTTCGCATCTGCCAAGGCCCGCGGTTTCAAGGCCACAGCCGCAGAGACCGGTGCCATCGACCTCGCATCCATCATGGTCGGTGTACTCGTCATCGGAATCGTTGGCGGCGTGATCGCCGCGACCGTATTCGCGGTCATCCCCTGGTCGCAGGATCAGGCAGCACAGCAGGCGCTCTCAGCGGTGAGCACGAGCCAGTCAGTCGGCTACGCCGGCTCCAGCTCTGAGGGCCTCGGCGCCTACCTCGACAAGGCTGGGCTCGTGAACAGCACAGGGACCAGCATCGCCGCCGACGGCCTGCAGGCCCGTCGGTCTCGTACCGGTCTCGGACCGCAGCGGATTCGTTTTCCATGCCAGCGAGCCTCGTGTCTTCGAGTTTCGTGTCACCGTTTTTGGCGGTGATGGGTACCGGGTCTCGGTCTCGGACGTGACCGTCGTGACCGCCGGGGCTGCTGAGGCGGAGCCGGAGGCGTTCGGTCCTTCCGATGACCGGTTCAGAATAGACGCGCTCGGCATCGATGCGGAGCTCAAAGCAATGTCGGTGAACTCGGAAGGGCGGGTCAACCCGCCCACGGCCATAGACGTCTATGCCATCCGCGGCTATGGAGACCCTCGCGTTCTCGACTCAGGCACGATTTATCTGGCTGTGCATAGTGGCCGTGGAGGTGTCGTGGGCAACAAGCTCGTCGATGCCGCGGGCGCGGCAATTGCCGTCGAGCCGGGAACGCGGGTCATCGTTGCAGGGGCGCCGTTTGTCGTCACGGGGTCGGCTGTGGTCGACAAGAACGGGCTTACCTCAGATGACGAGATGTGGTCGGGCAAGCACGACCTCATCATCTTCACCTGCCTTCCAAGCGGCTCCAAGAGCGTCGACAACGTGGTCATCGTCGCCCAGCGGGCGTCGCACGGTCCACGGTTTACAACTGGCGGACAAGCCCTGGCACCGGCCCAAAGGGTTACCGGGTCGGCGGGTACATCCGGTACCGGCGCTCGGTCGTTGACCTGTGGCTCGAAGGGGAGGCCTCCTAGTGGCGCGCCAATCACTCGGCCTCGGTGCTGTCCGACACGGAAAAATCAGTACCCGCCCCAACCGGCGCAGGGGCGGTTTCGTCGCCCAGTGCCGGGTCAACGGAGGCAAGGGCACCCAGGTGGTTACTGCCCAGGGGCAATCGGAGCTCGAAGCCGAGGACGCTCTCCTCACCAAGCTCAACACCTGGGTTCCGCCGAAGAAGCGGCGGGCGGAGAAGGTCGGGCCAGATGGTGAGATTCTCGGCCCCGAGGTAGACGTCGACATCGAGGAGAGCGTGGCATCGACCACGCTCGGCGAGGCCACCCGGCTGTGGCTCGCGGAGGTCTCCGCCGACACGGACCGGAAACGTCAGACGCGCGACTACTGGCGTCGAGTAGCCAGGCAAACGGTACTCAAGGACGAGAAGCTGGCGTCGACCGCTCTCTCTGATGTCACCGCCGGGCAGCTGAACCGATACCTCAACAAGGTGAAGATGAAGACTCCGTCGCAGGCGAAGAAAGCCAAGATGCTTGTCCGCCAGGTGCTCGAAGCCGCAGTCCTCGACAACGCAGTGCCCTACAACGTTGCGCACAACATTCCGAAACCCAGAAGGAAGGCAAGGGCGGAGCGACGTGAGAAGGTCAAGGCCCTGACCCTCGGCCAGTACTACGAGTTCGCTGACGCCCTGGAGCGCTGGGTTGAGGAACCGAAGAAGCACCGTAAGGGCGGTGCGCCGAGGGACGCGTCTTATCTTGTGCGCGACGACACTGCTGTGTTCGCCGGCACTGGGCTACGGCACAACGAGGCCCTGGGCCTTCGCCCGCAGGACGTGGACCTACAGTCGGAGCCCCCGACGATTACCGTTCGTGGAACCCTCGTCGAAATCCGGGGCTACCCGATTGCCTACCAGGAGGAACCGAAGACCGCGGCGGGTGAGCGGGTCATCACCATCCCGGCCACAGTGGCCGCGGCGCTGCGCCGCCAGATGGAGATTAACCAGTCTCCCGACTTCGTGTTCACAACCGGCCCGGAGAAGCCGGTGTCGGAAAGCCACATCACGCGCACCTACCGAAAGGTCCGGCCGGAGCATCTGGACTTCCTCACCCCGCAGACGTTCCGGCGCTCCGTCGCTACGTGGTTGAAGCAGGCTGACTCCACGGCAGCGGCTACCGCGCAACTCGGCCACGAGGATGAGAGCACCACCGAGGAGTTCTACATCCAGCAGCAGGAAGAAAGGGTTGGTCGACAATTCGGCGACCTTGGAAGGCATCCTCAGAGGCACAGAGCCAGGGGCCTAAGCGGCGACCAAAACGGCGACCGGCCAAAAACAGAGCAAAAGCCCTGGTGAGAATTCAGTCTCCCATCAGGGTTTTTCGTGTCGGGCTGACAGGATTTGAACCTGCGACCCCGTGACCCCCAGTCACGTGCGCTACCAAGCTGCGCCACAGCCCGTGGCTTGTTGCTGGAGTTTCACTTGGTCTCGGCAAGCTCGACTGGTCTCGACAAGCTCGACCCGCCTAACCGACCACCTCGCGGCTCTCTGGCAACTGGACAAGCTTACCTAATGAAGCGAGCCCTCCGCGCGCGCTACCGCTGCAGCAGGGCGTCGAGCCCGACCGCCATGGCGGCGGCCAGCCGGAAGTCGAGCCGGGCATCCGGAACCGTCACCGTGTAGCGGTCGCGCAGCGAGAACTGGCGCTCACTCGACATGACGACCGCACCTGTCTGCTTGTCCGTGAAGTCGAAGTGAAACGCCAGCGGAACCTCAACGAAGCGGCGGATGATCGCCACCGCCTGGTTGCGCTCCTGGCCGCGCGCCTCGATGCCCGGCCCGCCAAGGTTGAAGGTCGAACGCAGCAGGCTCGCACCGAAATCCTTCTGGAACCAGCCCAGCGACTGGCCGGCACCATCCGTCACGTCGTAGACGGCTGCCAGATCGAGCGCCTGCCGAGCCTTGAACGAGAACACCGCCTGCGTGACCTGCTCCTTGAACGCCATCCGCTTCTGCTGGGCGATCGCCACGATCCCACCCTCAGACCCATCGGCATTCGCCTCACGAATCTCGTAGCGGTTCACCATCATGGTGATCCGCTGCTTGACGAAGAAACGGTCGCGGTGCTGGACGTCGGTCATGCGGTGGTGCCGCAAATGAGAACGATTCGGGTTGTCATGCTCGTCAGAGTAGCGGAACGGACGCCGCCTACTTGAACGACTCCCCAGCTGCAGCCATCGCCACCAGCGATGCCGGCGGCTCGAAGTGCGGGCCGTACGACTCCGCCAGTTCGCGCGCACGCGCCACGAAGCCCGGCAGCCCTCCCTCGTACTGGTTGATGTACTGCAGTACACCGCCCGTCCACGCGGGGAAACCGATTCCGAGAATCGAGCCGATATTGGCATCCGCTGCGGATGTCAGCACGCCGTCAACCACGCACCGCACCGTCTCCAGGGCCTCAGCGAACAGCATCCGCTCCTGCAGGTCGATCAACGGAACGTCGACAGAACCCGCGTTGAAAGCGTTGCGCAGCTCCGGCCACAGTCCGAGCCGCCGCCCGTTCTCGTCGTAGTCGTAGAAGCCCGCGTGGCTGGAGCGTCCCTTGCGGTCGAGTTCGAGCATCCGGTCGACCACGGTGGCAAACGGATGCGCCACCCAGTTGGCGCCGGACGCCTCCGCCGCATGCTGCGCTTCCCTGGTCAGCTTCTGGCCGAGGGTCAGCGTCAATTCGTCGAGCAGCTGCAGCGCGCCCACCGGGTAGCCGGCCTGCGTCGCCGCCTGCTCCACCGTCGCCGGCTCGACGCCCTCGCCGACGGCCGCAACGGCCTCCGCAATGAACGTCATGATGACGCGGGTCGTGAAGAACCCGTGCCCGTCACCCACCACGATCGGCGTCTTGCGGATCTGCAGCACGAAATCGAACACCTTCGCCAGCACTTCGTCGGAGGTGTTGCGTCCACGCACGATCTCCACCAGCGGCATCTTGTCCACCGGCGAAAAGAAGTGGATGCCGATGAAATCTGCCGGGCGGCTGACACCCTCAGACAGTAGCGTGATCGGCAGGCTGGACGTGTTCGAGCCCAGCACGGCATCCGGCTGCACCACGTCCTGGATCTCGCGGAACACCTGCTGCTTCACCTCCACGCCCTCGAACACGGCCTCGATCACGATGTCGACACCCTCGAAGTCCGCTGCGTCGGCGGTGGGGCGGATGCGTGACAGCAGGGCTTCAGACCTCTCCGCCGTCGTCTTTCCACGCTCGAGTGTCTTGCGCTCCAGCCCTTCGGAGTACGCCTTGCCCTTTTGTGCCGCCTCCAGCGTCACATCCTTCAGCACGACGTCGATGCCGGCCTTCGCGCAGACGTAGGCGATAGCGGCGCCCATCATGCCGGCGCCCAGAATGCCCACCTTCGTGGCCTGCCACTTGGGCTGGTCCTTCGGTCGGCTGCCTCCGGAATTGATTTTCTGCATGTCGAAGAAGAACGCGCTCGTCATGTTCTTCGACACCTGCCCGATCAGAAGGTGAACGAAGTAGCGGGTCTCGATCAGGCTCGCGGTGTCGAAATCGACGTGCGCACCCTCGACTGCGGCCGCCATTGCGGCACGCGGAGCCTGCAGTGGCGCACCCTTCACCTGCTTGCGCAGGTTCGCCGGGAACGCCGGCAGGTTCGCCGCCAGCGATGGGCTCGTCGGGGAACCGCCGGGGATGCGGAAGCCCTTTTCGTCCCACGGCTTCACCGGCGTGGGGTTGGCCTTGATCCATTCTTTCGCGCGATCGGTCAGCTCCTCCACAGAGTCGACGACCTCATCGATCAGCCCGAGTTGCTGCGCGTCATCCGCGCCGTACTTGGTGCCAGACAGGATCAGTTTCGTGAGCGCATCCTGGAGCCCGATCATCCGCACCGTGCGGGTGATGCCTCCCGCGCCCGGAAGCAGGCCGAGGGTGATCTCAGGGAAGCCGAGTTGCATGTTCTTCGCCCGCAACGCGATGCGGTGGTGACAGGCGAGTGCCACCTCCAGCCCGCCGCCGAGAGCCGCCCCGTTGATCGCGGCGACCACCGGGATGCCCAGCTTCTCGATGCGGCGGAACTGGTCCTTGATCTCGGTGAACTCTTTTGTGAGGCGTTCCACGTCTTCGCGTTGGCTCTGGATGAGCAGCGCCAGGTCGCCGCCGGCGAAGAAGCTGCGCTTCGCGCTGGTCAGGATCACGCCGGCGATCGAATCGCGCTCTGCTTCCAGGCGGTCGAGGGTCTCCCCCATGTCCCTGGCGTAGCGGTGGTTCAGGGTGTTGACGGATGCGCCAGGGTCGTCCATGGTCAGCGTCACGATGCCATCGGCATCCTGCTGCCAGGCGAACATGTTCGTGTCGTTCTCGATCAAGCTGTCGCCCTTGTCCTCGCTCAAGCTGTCGTTCATGCTGTTGCCCATCAGGAGTCCAGCCTTTCGATGATGGTGGCGATGCCCATGCCGGCGCCGACACAGAGGGTGGCCAGTCCGTAGCGCTGGTCGCGACGCTCCAGCTCGTCGAGGAGCGTGCCGAGGATCATCCCGCCGGTCGCGCCGAGCGGGTGCCCCATGGCGATCGCTCCCCCGTTCACGTTCACCTTCTCCTCCGGAATGCTGAGGTCGCGCATCCACTTCATGACCACCGCGGCGAACGCCTCGTTCAGCTCGAACAGGTCGATGTCGTCCACCGTGAGGCCCGCCTTGGCGAGCACTTTCTCAGTGACCGGGGTGGGGCCGGTGAGCATGATGGTCGGCTCGCTTCCGACCACCGCGGTAGCGACGATGCGGGCGCGCGGACGCTGCCCCATCGCCTCGCCGGCTTCACGGCTGCCGATCAGGAGAGCGGATGCGCCGTCCACGATCCCGGACGAGTTGCCACCCGTGTGCACATGGTTGATGTGCTCGATCCAGTGGTACTTCTGCAGCGCAACAGCGTCGAATCCAGCCTGCTCCCCCATGGCGGCGAAGGCCGGCTTGAGACCCGCGAGGGACTCGACGGTCGTGCCGGGACGGCGGTGCTCGTCGTTGTCGAGCAGGAGCAGCCCGTTGATATCGCGAACCGGAACCACGGAGCGATCAAAGTGGCCCTTTTGCCAGGCGGCGTCGGCCTTCTCCTGCGAGGCGACGGCGAACTCGTCGACATCCGCTCGGGTGAAGCCCTCGACGGTGGCGATCAGGTCGGCGCTGATCCCCTGCGGAACGAAGTAAGTGTCGTAGGCGGTGGTCGGATCCTGTGCGAACGCCCCGCCGTCGGAACCGATCGGCACCCGCGACATCGATTCCACCCCTCCGGCGACTATGAGCGAATCCCAGCCGGATGCCACCTTCGCCGCTGCCATATTGACCGCCTCCAGACCGGATGCGCAGAAGCGGTTCACCTGCACGCCGGCAACCGACTCCGGCAGCCCAGCGACCATGGCGGCGGTGCGGGCGATATCGCCGCCCTGCTCGCCGACCGGGGAAACCACACCGAGGATCACGTCGTCGATCAGGTTCGGGTCCAGGTTGGGGTTTCTCTGCTGAAGCTCGGTAAGCAGGCCAGCAGCGAGGTCGACCGGCTTCACGCTGTGCAGCGAGCCGCCCCTGTTTTTGCCGCGCGGAGTGCGCAGCGCATCAAAGATGTACGCGTCATTGGGCATGCCACCAGCTTATGGGTGGACTCTGGGAGTGCTGGCCTGCGCTGGTCCGGCTTTGCACTTGCCTGCCCGTTGAGCGTCCCGAATGCCGCCCGCGAGCTGACCCTATTCAGCAACGCCAGTCAAATGGCGGATGATCGAATCCGCGAGCTCTCTCGCCTTTCCATTGGATCGGCGCCGCGCCCCCCGCTCATCAGGTCCCCACCTGGGGTCGTCGGAATTCGATTCGCCACAGCCGCCCACCGGCGCAATTGTTCCACGATGAAGACCCAGGTGCTCGGGTCGAGCGTGATTTCGAGGTAATCGTCAAGGGGCGGCCAGCTGCCCCACCCGTCGGCCTTCCGTGGGTGTCGACGAGCCTGCGCACCACCCGCCTGACGGATTCCACGTCCGAGCTGCACGACGTTGGTGTCGCCACCGACGGCTTCCATCGCAATCGTGTTGTCGATGGTGGCATCAATTATCAGCCAGTCCCGAACCTGCATCGTTATCTGAGTCCCTGGCACGGGTTCACAGTAGCAACGTGGCATTTACCACGTGCCCCTATTGTCATGACGCCAACACCAACCAGGGCACGGTGCCGTCACAATGGCTCCCCTCAGCCAACGTTCGATAGCGTGCGCTCATCGCGCGTCTTCTCCTCCCCAACCCCACTGGTTCCCTTTATCCACAGCAAATCTGTGGAGAAGAAGTACTCAAAAACACTAGAATAAACCTTCGAATGTGGGAGAATAAGAGCATGTCCCAGTTCACCGATTCCCTCAGCAGCATCGCGGCCGCCGCCGCCCTGCTGCCCCGGGATTCGGTAACGCTGGCCGGCCTGCCCGAGGACGAGTTGTTGGCCATTCCGGCCTTGTTCGCGAACATCACCCGCCAGCTGGAACCATCGATCGCCGCCACCGCCGGGGAGATCGCCCGCCGCTCCAGTTTCGAGTTGGGCTATGCCGGTCTGGCGCAGAAGACCGGGTTCCGCACGGCGGAGAAACTGGTGCAGCATTTGACCGGGTCGACCAGCCGGGAGGCGGTCAAGCTGGTGCGCACCGGGGGGATCATCCACGAGGCGGAGATCCTGACCGAGGCCGAACGCACCGGGGAGGTTTCTCCGGAGTTGACCGAGCCGTGGCTGGCACCGGTCGGCCGGGCGGTCGCCGCCGGCACCCTGTCGTTGGATGCGGCCGAGGCGATCCGGGTCGGCCTGGGCACCCCCACCGACGACATCACGGCGAACCTGCTCGCCGAAGCCGCCTCCCACCTGGTCGATCTTGCCAACCCCAACCCGGACCCGTCCGACCCGGATGCCCCGGTCTCGGATCCGTTGAATGCCGACCAACTATTGAAGCGGGCCCGCGCCGTGCGGGATGAACTGGATGAGGCGGGGATCGCCGACCGGGAGAAGGCCCGGCACCAGGCCCGCTCGTTCAAACGGTACCTGCGCGGCGATGGGATGACCGTCTACACGTTGCTGGCGGATCCGGAGAACGCCGCCTATGTGGACGGCATCTACGACGCGTTGACCTCACCCCGCCGCGGCGGTCCGCGGATGGTCGACCTGAACGATAAGACCCGGGCTGAGGCGATCGAGACCGACCCGCGGAGCACCGAGCAGCTTGCCTTCGACGGGGTGATGGCGGTGTTGCGGATCGGCGCCGACACCGACGCGAAAACCGCCACCCGCTCCGTCCTCGGCACCCGGCGGCCCGCCGTCCGAGTCCTGGTCACCCAGACGAGCCTGCAGTCGGGCACCGGGCACGGCCGGATCGAAGGCCAGACCGCCCCGGTATCGATCGAAACGGTCGAACGCCACCTCTGTGAGTCCGGGATGGTACCGGTCAGCTTCGACCGTAACGGCCAATGCATCGACCTCGGCCGGGAACAACGCCTCTACAGTGCCCTGCAACGCATCGGCCTCGCCGCCAGGGACGGCGGCTGCCGGTGGCCCGGCTGCGACCGCCCCGCCTCCTACACAGAGGCCCACCACATCAACCACTGGGCCCGAGACCACGGCAAAACCGACCTCGCGGACGGGATCCTGCTCTGCCGGCACCACCACATGCTCCTGCACAACAACCACTGGGACATCACCCGTGACGGCGGAACCTACTGGCTGCACCCACCCGCCAGCATCGACCCGACCCGAACACCCAGGCTCATGCCCCACAAATCCGCCGCCCTGGGCGACCTCCAACGAGAACACCGGCGCACAGGGTAGAGCTCTGCCCAACGGGAGGCCATGGACGCAGGTTTCGGCAAGCTCAACCGGCAGGGTGCGTTGAACACTCAGAGCTGGGACCGCAGCTGCGGCCACGACTCCTCAAATCGCGGATGCAGCGGCAACCTGTCCACCTCGCTGAGCGACACCCACTGCAGGTCGAGGCTCTCCGGGTCGGCGATCACCGGCTCGAAGGTCCGCACCGCCCGCACCACGACCGTCGTGTACGACCAGTAGCCCAGGTCGAGCACGGTCTCGAACAGCAACTCGCAGGCATCCGCCGGAACCGACGCCTCCTCCCCCGCCTCGCGCAAGGCCGCTTCAACCGCGGATTCGTGCTCGTGGCGGGCACCGCCGGGAAGGCCCCAGGTTCCGCCGAAGTGGCTCCACACTGCCCGATGCTGCAACAGGATGCCACGGTCAGCGTCGTGAACGAGAAGGCCGGCAGCACCGAACCTGCCCCAATACTTCGACCCATCCGGACCGTGAACCCAGGCATCCCCGGAGTCGCGCGGCACGATCGGCGGCTTTCGGGTCATGCCTCCAGCTTGTCACGCGATTCCGCGTGTCGAGCGGTCACGCCAGCAATTGCCCAGCAAGAAGCTCCAACGCCTTCACCCGCGCCGGTGCCGAAGCCCTATCGTCAGACTCATGGGCGGACAGCCCAGGAACAACCATCACCTCGTCGACACCGAAGGACTCGGCAAGCGAGCGGATGCGCATAGCGGCGGCAACCGGCTCGTCGATCACCCAGCGCTCCAGCATCCCGTCGACCAGCTGTTGCTGGGCTGGCGGCAGAACGTTCGCCGCCGCCTCCTCGATGGTGGCGAGCGGTCCGAGCGGCAGACCACTGCGCAAGCGCGCCATCTGCTGCAGTTGCGGCAGGGCAGCCGCGGTCGCCTCGGCGACGGTGTCGGCTACGGAGACGTTGAGGGTGAGGAAGGTGCGTGGTTCCTTCAGCGCGGTGCCTGTCAGCTGCGTCGACGGCACGAATCCATCGCGGTAGAGGGCGAGGATGCGCGCGGTGCCCTCCCCGGAGAAGTGGTGGGCAAAGACATACGGCAGCCCGAGCGACGCGGCCAGGCGTGCCGAGTACTCGCTGGAACCGAGCAGCCAGAGGTCGGCGGTCGATCCCGCCTGCGGGGTAGCGCGCAGGCCGTAGACCTGACCGGAAGGCAGACGCAGGTTCGCACCCGCGGGGTCGATCAGGGCGGCGATGTCCTGCACGTTCTGCGGGAAGGCGTCCACATCACTGGTGGTGCCGGTCATCCGCAGGAACGAGGTGATCACCGGGTCGCTGCCCGGCGCGCGACCTATCCCCAAATCGATGCGACCGGGGAAGGCCGCCTCGAGGATGGCGAACTGCTCTGCCACCACCAGGGGCGCATGGTTCGGCAGCATGACACCGCCCGAACCCACCCGAATGCGCTGGGTCTTCGCGGCGAGAATGCCGATCAGCACGGCTGGATTCGTTGATGCCACTGCGGGCATATTGTGATGCTCCGCCACCCAGTAGCGCCGGAACCCCAGTTCGTCCGCGCGCTTCGCCAGGGTGATGGATGCCGCAAGCGCGTCCGCCGAGGACTGGTTGCTGCGAACGGGGATCAGGTCGAGCACGGAGAGGCTCAGCGGAGTAGTCATCGGTTAAGCCAACCACGGACGAGCACAGGTATTCCGGGTCCCAGCTTTAGCCTGTCGACGCGACATGCAATCCGTGGGGGTTTCGACAAGCTCAACCAGCTCAACTTAAGTTGGTCGAGCTTGTCGAGACCACAGAGGTGGTTAGCGCTTTCGCTTCTCCCGCACTCGCATGTTCACGTTGATGGGGCTGCCCTCGAAGCCGAAGATCTCGCGCAGGCGCCTGGTGATGAACCGGCGGTACTGCGGGTCGAGGAAGCCGGTCGTGAACAACACGAATGTCGGCGGGCGACTGGTCGCCTGCGTCCCGAACAGCACACGCGGCTGCTTGCCGCCGCGCACCGGGTGCGGGTGCTCCATGGTGAGTTCGGCGAGCAGGGCGTTGAACTTACCGGTCGGAATCCGGGTGTCCCACGACTCCAGCGCCAGCTCGAGCGCGGGCACCAGCTTCTCCAGGTGTCGCCCGGTCTTCGCCGACATGTTGACCCGTGGAGCCCAGGCGACGTGCGAGAGGTCCCGCTCGATCTCCTTCTCCAGGTAGATGCGGCGTTCCTCGTCGAGCAGGTCCCACTTGTTGAACGCGAGCACCAGCGCACGACCGGATTCGAGCACCAGGTCGATGATCTTGAGGTCCTGCACGCTGACCGGTTCGGTCACATCGAGTACGACGATGGCCACTTCGGCCTTCTCCAGCGCGGCACTGGTGCGCAGCGAGGAGTAGAAATCGGCACCCTGGGACAGGTGCACACGACGACGGATGCCGGCGGTGTCGACAAAGAGCCACACCTTGCCGCCGATCTCGACCTGCTCGTCGACTGGGTCACGCGTGGTTCCGGCGAGTTCATTGACGACAACGCGTTCCTCACCGGCCGCGCGGTTCAGCAAGCTCGACTTACCGACGTTCGGTCGCCCAAGGATGGCGACACGGCGGGGTCCGCCGACCTCATCCTTGGCAACGGCAGACACTTCGGGAAGCACGTCCAGCACGTGGTCCAGCAGGTCGGCGACACCACGCCCGTGCACGGCGGACACCGGCCACGGCTGGCCGAGCCCCAGGCTCCACAGCACGGTGGCGTTCGGCTCCTGCCTGACGTCGTCCACCTTGTTGGCGACCAGGATGACCGGTTTCTTCGTCTGGCGCAGCATCCGCACCACGTGCTCGTCGGTTGAGGTGGCGCCGACGTTGGCGTCGACGATGAAGAGCACGGCATCCGCCAGTTCGACGGCGACCTCCGCCTGCATGGCGACGGATGCGTCGATGCCCTTGGCGTCCGGCTCCCACCCGCCGGTGTCCATCAGCGTGAAGCGGCGCTCGTTCCACTCGGCCTTGTAGGCGACCCGGTCGCGCGTGACACCGGGGGTGTCCTCCACGACGGCTTCGCGGCGGCCCAGGATGCGGTTGACCAGTGCGGACTTGCCGACGTTCGGCCGACCGACAATCGCCAGCACCGGCATCGCCGGCAGGTAGATGACCGCATCCGGGTCCTCGTCGACAGACTCGAGGATGTCGAGGTCTTCGTCCTCGAGGTCGTAGTCGCTGAGCCCGGCCCGCAGCGCGGAAGTGCGGATCTCCGCATCCTCCTCGTTGATGGCGGCGATGCGCTCGGCGAGCTTCTCATCGAGGGCGGGGAAATCGTCCTGGTCTGACATGGGGAAGGTCCTTTGCGGGGGTTCAACCAGCGGTTGAACGGATGAGGTCGACCACCGCCTGGATGGTCGCGTCGAAGTCGAGGTTTGTTGAGTCGATGGTGGTGACACCATTCGCGGCGTTCATGAAGTCGATGACCCGGGAATCCTGGTTGTCCCGGGAAGTCATCTCCCGGCCGGCATCCTGGGCCGACTGGCCGACGATCTCGGCGGCACGCCTGGCTATTCTAGCTTCCTCGCTGGCTGTGAGCAGAATCCGCACCGGGGCATCCGGTGCCACCACCGTGGTGATGTCCCGCCCCTCGGTGATCACGCCGGGGCGGGCGCCGGATGCGATGACGTCACGGAACAGCTGCACCATCCACGATCGCACTTCGGGCACCCGGGCGATGTTGCTGACCACGGCCGTGACCCGCGGTTCGCGGATGGCCTTCTCAACGTCGGTGTCGCCCACCCGCACGTAGTAATCGTCGGGGTCGATTCCCAGGTGATAGTCGAATTCCGGAAGCAGGCGGATGATCGCGTCGGGGTCTGTCGTGTCAATTCCGTGCTCCAGCGCGAGCCACGCGAGGGCACGGTATGCAGCACCGGTGTCCTGGTAGTCGTAGCCGAGGGCGCGGGCGGCCGCCCGGCTGACGCTCGACTTGCCGCTGCCCGCCGGCCCGTCGATGGCGACGGCGATGCGCCCGGTCACAGGTAGGCTCCGGCGATCTTCCAACCCCGCTGCTCGAGTTCGGCGACCAGCTTCTCTTCGGCTTCCGGCAGCACCGAGATCTCGGCCAGGCCGATCTGCGCGCCCGGGGAGTGCTCGAGCCGCAGGTCCTCCATGTTGACCCCGGCCTCGCCGATCTCGGTGAGCAGTCTGCCCAGCTCGCCCGGGGTGTCGTCCACCTTCACCACCAGCTGGGCGAACTTGCGGTCCTGCCCGTGCTTGCCCGGAAGGCGGAGAGCGCCGGTGTTGCCTGCGGACATGGTGTCGGCGATCGCCCTCCTGGATCCGGTCGCGGTGGGGTTTTCCAGCGCGGCGATCACGCCGTCCAGGTCGCTGCGGAACTCCTTGAGGATGCCCACGACTGGTGACGCGTTCGCGCCAAGGATCTGCACCCAGAGTGACGGGTCGCTGGAGGCGATCCTGGTCACATCCCGCAAGCCCTGGCCGGTGAGGGCCAGGGCGGCGTTGCTGCCGTCGCGCAGCCGCACGGCCATGAGCGTTGAGATCATCTGGGGAACGTGCGACACCAGCGCGACACTTTCGTCATGGCTTTCCGCAGTCATCTCCACGGGTACAGCACCCAGGTCGAGGATCATGTCCTCGATCGGCGCCGCCCGCTGGTAGCTGATGTCGTCGTGCCCGGCGATCACCCATGGTCGGCCGATGAACAGGTCGGCGCGGGCGGCGATCGGGCCACCGCGTTCGCGGCCGGCCATCGGATGCGTTCCCAGGTAGCGGCTGAGGTCGGCCCCCAGGTCGCGCAGGTCGGCGAGCGGTGCCGACTTGACGCTCGCGACATCCGTCACCAGCGCATCCGGGTAACGGGCCAACTCGCGGGCGACCACCTGAGCGGTGACATCGGGGGGCACGCAGACGACGATGAGTCCTGGTGCATCGTCGATGCCCGGCAGTCGCCCGGCACCGTAGTCGATGGCCAGTTGCAGGGCGGAAGGCGACGCGTCATCGAGGATGACGTCGACACCGTGCTCGCGCAGCCCGAGCCCGATGCTGGTTCCGAGCAGGCCGCTTCCGACCACCCGCACCTGTTCCTTCAGCCGTCGCTCAGGCATCACGAGTCCTCCGTGTCAGTGTTCGGCTCGCCGCCGGATGGCGTGCCGCCCGCCTGCGCGTTGCGCGAGATGGTGAGCAGCTCCCCGAGCTCCGCCTTGGTCAGGTCACGGATTTCGCCGGGCGCCAGGGTGCCCAGGTGCAGCGGGCCGAACTGCCTGCGGACGAGGTCGATCACCGGGTGGCCGACCTCCTCCAGCATCCGCCGCACGATGCGGTTGCGTCCGGAGTGCAGGGTGACCTCGACCATGGTCTCGGTCTTGCCTGCGCTGAGGATGCGCGCCTTGTCGGCGGTGATCGAGCCGTCCTCGAGCTCGACACCGGTGGTCAGGCGGCCGACGGTCTGCGCGGACATCCGCCCCTGAACCTTGGCGATGTAGGTCTTCATGACACCGAACGACGGATGCGCCAGAACGTGCGCCAGTTCGCCGTCGTTGGTGAGGATCAGCAGGCCGGAGGTCTGCGCATCCAGCCGCCCCACGTTGAACAGCCGCTCCTCATACTTCGACACATAGCGCTGCAAGTCGGGGCGACCGCGCTCATCCTGGAGCGACGACACGATGCCGACCGGCTTGTTCAGCATCAGGTAGCGACGGCTGGTGTCCAGCTGGATGGCGACGCCGTCGACCGAGACCAGGTCGCTCTCCTGCACGCGGCGGCCCAGCTCGGTCACCACCTCGCCGTTCACCTCGACGCGCCCGGCGCTGATCAGGTCTTCGCTCACCCGGCGTGAGGCGACACCGGCGGCGGCCATCAGCTTCTGCAGGCGGATGCCGTCCGGCTGGTCTGCATCATTGGAGGACATGTGTTTAGAGGACATCGTCGAACCCGTCCGAACCGTCGGTCAGCAGCGGCGAGATCTTCGGCAGCTCGTCGATCGAGTTGATGCCCAGCTGCACCAGCATGAGGTCGGTGGTGGCGTAGTGGATCGCCCCGGTCTCACTGTCGGTGTACGCCTCGGTGATCAGGCCGCGGCCGAGCAGGGTGCGCACGACGGAGTCGACGTTGACAGCGCGGATCGACGCCACAGCACCACGACTGATCGGCTGCTTGTAGGCGATAACCGCCAGCGTCTCGAGGGCGGCCTGCGACAGCCGGGTCGGGTTCTGGGTGAGCACGAAATCGGCGACAGCCTCATCGTGCTCTGGACGCACATAGATGCGCCATCCGCCCCCCACCTCCCGAAGCTCGAAGCCGCGGCGGATGCTGCCGTCGACACCATCGAAGTCGGCGACCAGCGCCTCGATGGCGCGGGTGACTTCCTTCACCGGCGCGGACAACACCGTGGCCAGGCCGATGACGCCCTGCGGCTCGTCGGCCACCATGAGGATCGCCTCCAGGCGCCGCTCGATATCGCTCCCCGCTACAGCCGGCACCGCGGCCCCTGCATCGGTGAGGGTGGAGTCCTCGGTCTTCACAGTCTCAGTTCCCATAGTCCGTTCCCAGATTAGCGAGGCTCTCCTCTGACCACTGTTCGGCCGTCCAGCGTACGGTCAGCTCCCCCAGCGGTTCCAGCTGCTCGAAGGCCAGGTAGTCGCCGCGATACAGCTCGAGGATGGCCAGGAATCGCGCGACGACGACACCCTTCACGTCGACGCCGGCGACCAGTTGCCGGAAAGTCAGCGGCTCACCGCGGCGCAGTTGCGACACGACATGTGCCGCCTGTTCGCGGATGCTGACCAACGGTGCGTGCAAATGGCCGAGCCCAACGCTCGGCAGCGCCCGCGGCGCCATGGCGAGGGCCGCGAGGGCAGCGAAGTCGTCCAGGGAGAGGGTCCACACGAGCTCCGGAGTCTGCCTGCGGTATTTCTCCTCCAGGCGCACCGAGCGCACATGCCTCGTCGACTCTGTGGACATCCGGTCGCCGAACCAGCCCGACGCCTCCTTGAAGGCGCGGTACTGCAGCAGGCGTGCGAACAGCAGGTCCCGCGCCTCCAGCAGTGCGACATCCTCAGCATCGACCAGCTCACCCTGCGGCAGGAGGCCGGCCACCTTGAGGTCGAGCAGCGTGGCGGCGACCACCAGGAACTCGCTGGCCTGGTCGAGCTCCTCGTGACTGTCCAGTCCGCGCAGGTAGGAGATGAATTCGGTGGTCACGATGCTCAGTGACACCTCGGTGATGTCCAGCTCGTGCTTGGAGATCAGGGAGAGCAGCAGGTCGAACGGCCCGTCGAAGTTGCCCAGCGTGACCGAGAACTTGACTGCCTCCGGTACGGCCGGGGCTGTCTCTTCGGCGGATGATGCTGCCTGGGTCGGTTCGGCTGCCGTCACGGCCCTAGGCGACTGCGCCACGGACGATCAACTCTCGAGCGAGCTGACGGTAGGCCTCCGCCGACGGGTGCTCCGGGGCGAACTGGGTGATCGGGGCGGCTGCCACCGAGGCATCCGGGAACTTCACGGTGCGGCCGATCACAGTCTCGAAAACCTGATCGCCGAAGGTTTCGACAACACGCTCCAGCACTTCGCGGGAGTGGAGAGTGCGGGAGTCGTACATGGTGGCCAGGATGCCGTCGAGCTTCAGCACCGGGTTCAGCCGGTCGGTGACCTTCTCGATGGTCTCCACCAACAGGGCGACACCGCGCAGGGCGAAGTATTCGCACTCCAGCGGGATCAGCACGCCGTGGCTGGCGGTGAGGGCGTTGACCGTGAGCAGGCCGAGTGACGGCTGGCAGTCGATCAGGATCACGTCGTAATCGCTGCTGACCTTCCGCAGCACGCGGGAGAGGATCTGCTCGCGGGCGACCTCGTTGACCAGGTGCACTTCGGCGGCGGACAGGTCGATGTTGGCCGGGATCACGTCGAATCCGGGCGTCGAGGTGTGCTGGATGGCTTCCGCCGGGTCTTTCACCGTGCCGAGCAGCAGGTCGTAGATGTTCGGTACGTCGTGCGTGGGAACGCCCAGCCCGGCTGACAACGCGCCCTGGGGGTCGAAGTCGATGGCAAGAACCCGGCGACCGTAGTCGGCCAGCGCTGCGCCCAGGCTGATGGTGGTTGTCGTCTTGCCGACGCCGCCCTTCTGGTTGCAGAGGGCGATGATCCGCGCCGGACCGTGACCCTTCAGCGGCTTCGGTTCCGGGAAGACGGTGCGCGGGCGGCCGGTCGGACCGTTGGGTACGGTAACGGTCTCAGCGTCGAACCCTTCGAGTTCTACTGTGTCCTCGCGCTTCGTGCCCATGCGCAAGATTCTATCCGCGCTCTCCTGATCGCCATTTCACCACGCGCGTGCCGAAATCAGGTCACTTCGACCACAGGTTGAAGGTTCAGCTGCGACGGGCGCGCGGGTGCGCCTGCGTGTACATGTCGCGCAGGGTGTCCGCCGTCACGAGTGTGTAGATCTGGGTCGTCGCAACGGACGAGTGGCCGAGCAGTTCCTGGACGACACGCACATCCGCCCCGCCCTCCAGCAGGTGGGTCGCGAACGAGTGGCGGAAGGTGTGCGGAGAAATCTCCAAGCCGATCCCCGAGCGTTCGGCCGCCGCCTTGATGATCAGCCAGGCATTCTGCCGTGACAACCGCTGGCCGCGCATTCCGAGGAACAGCGCAGGGGTTGCTGCTCCGCGAACCGAGAACGCGGGCCGAGCACGCACCAGGTAGGCGTCGAGAGCTGTTCGAGCGAAGCTGCCGACCGGAACCAACCGCTGCTTGCTGCCCTTGCCGAGCAGGCGGACCACATCGGATGCCCCATCCTCGGTACCGAGCACGTCGTCCACGTTCAGCGCGACCACCTCGGAGACGCGTGCGCCGGTGGCGTAGAGGAGTTCGAGCAGTGCCTTGTCGCGCAGGGATTGCAGGTCGTCGCCGCCGGTCGCATCCAGCACCCGGCCCATCTGCTCCACCGTGATCGCCTTGGGCAGCCGCTGCGCCAGCTTGGGAGGCTTCGTGTCGGCAGCGACATTCGCCTCGACAAGGTTCTCGTCGACCAGGAACCGGTGGAAGCCGCGCACCGTCGAGAGCATCCTGGCCATCGAGGATGCCGTCAGCGCGCCCTCAGGGCGGCTGCGCAGGTCGGCGCCGAAAGCCGTGACATCCGCCTCGCTGATGCCTTCCGGTGTCGAAACCTCGCGTTCGGCCAGCAGCCTGGCGTACGCGGTCAGGTCGCGTCGATAGGCGGCAACCGTGTTTGCCGAGAGCCCGCGCTCGATGGTCACATGCCGCAGGTAGTTGCTGACCGCCCGCTCCAGCGCAGTGGTCCCGGTGGGTATCGGACTGCCGTCCACGAGGTTCAGTCCCGGAGCTTCGGATGCCGTGGCCAGGGGGCGTCAGCGCTGCCGTCCGGGCCAACACCGCTTGAATCAGCATTGCCGAGCCCGACGCACCCGCGGCCCCGCATGGCGTGCGCCGTGAGCAGTGCGATGCAGGTGATCGCGTTGCCGATGCGACGGTCGAGCACCGCCTCGACTGCTTCATCGAGGCTGACCCAGTGAAGCTCGATGTCTGCTTCCTCGCTGTGGCGGGCGAAGGTGGGCGTCGCGCTCAGCCCACGCGCCAGGTACACCGTGATCGCTTCACTGCTGCCGCCGGGCGAGGTGTAGAACTCGGTGAGCAACGCCCACTCGGAGGCTTCGAGGTCGACCTCCTCGGCCAGCTCGCGTTGCGCGGCTACCAACAGGCTCTCCCCGTGGATGTCGAGCAGCCCGGCCGGAAGCTCCAGGTCGCGCATCCCGATCGGGTGGCGGTACTGCCTGATCAGCAGCACGCGATCCTGGTCGTCGACAGCGAGCACCGCGACGGCGCCCGGGTGGTCGACGAACTCGCGAACCAATTCGCCAGCGCCGTATTCGTCAGTGCCGTACTCGAAACGTTCCCGCTTGACGTTCCAAACCTTGCCTTCGAAGGCGGCTTCACTCGAGAGCACCGGTGCCGCGAAGGGCTGGTCTTCGAGCGTTGTCACCCTAGAAACCGGCCGGCTCGGCGAACTCGGCGGCGTTCAGCTCAGCGCTGCTCGGCCGACCGCCCTGAGACCCGGCGCCATCCACCTCGAACAGGCGACTGGCCTCCTGCCGTGCAAGCGCGGCCGAGATAAGCCCCCGGAACAGCGGATGCGCACGGTTCGGCCGTGACCGCAGTTCCGGATGCGCCTGGGTGCCGACATAGAACGGGTGAACGTCGCGCGGAAGCTCGACGTATTCGACCAGTGTGCCGTCGGGCGAGGTTCCGGAGAAGGCCATCCCGGCATCCGCGATCTGAGCGCGGTACACATTGCTGACCTCGTAGCGGTGCCGGTGGCGTTCGGAGATTTCGGATGCCCCGTACAACTCTTCGACGATCGAGCCCGGTACCAGCGCGGCTTCGTACAGCCCCAGGCGCATGGTGCCGCCAAGGTCTCCCCCGGCGATGATGTCGACCTGCTCGGCCATGGTGGCGATCACCGGGAACTCGGTCTCCGGGTCGAACTCGGATGACGACGCTCCGGCCAGGCCGACAACGTTGCGTGCGTACTCGATCACCATGCATTGCAGGCCGAGGCAGAGCCCCAACACCGGAATGGCGTTCTCCCGGGCGAACTTCAGGGCACCCAGTTTGCCTTCGATGCCGCGAACGCCGAACCCGCCGGGAACGCAGATGCCGTCCAGGCCGGAAAGGTTGTGTGCGGCGCCGGTGGGGGTCTCACAGCTGTCCGAGGGAACCCAGCGGATCTTCACCTTCGCCTGCTGGGCGAATCCGCCGGCCTTCAGTGCCTCGGTGACCGAGAGGTAGGCATCCGGCAGGTCGATGTACTTGCCGACCAGCCCGATGGTGACCTCGTGGCGCGGCTCGTGCACCGCTTCGAGCAGCTGCTCCCAGCCGGACCAGTCGACGCCGTTGGCCGACAGGCCGAAGTGCTCGATGATGTAGGCGTCCAGCCCCTGCGAGTGCAGCAGCGTCGGGATGTCGTAGATGCTCGCCACGTCGGGGCAGTTCACCACGGCCTCCGGGTCGACGTCGCACATGAGCGCGATCTTGCGGTTCATCGCCTCGGGGACCGGTCGGTCGCTGCGCAGCACGATCGCATCCGGCTGGATACCGATCGAGCGCAGTGCTGCGACGGAGTGCTGGGTCGGTTTGGTCTTCTGCTCGCCGGCAGCGCTCAGGTACGGAACCAGGGAGACGTGGACGAAGAAGCAGTTGGCCCGGCCGATCTCGTGGCGCACCTGGCGTGCGGCTTCCAGGAACGGCAACGACTCGATGTCGCCGACGGTGCCGCCGACCTCGGTGATGATGACGTCTGGACGCTCACCGGTCTCATCCGTCTCGGTGGCCTGCAGGCGCATCCGCCGCTTGATCTCGTCGGTGATGTGCGGGATGACCTGCACGGTGTCGCCCAGGTACTCACCGCGACGCTCACGCGCAATCACCGTCGAATAGATCTGACCGGTGGTCACGTTGGCCGCCTGGCTGAGGTTGATGTCGAGGAAGCGTTCGTAGTGCCCGATGTCGAGGTCGGTCTCTGCACCATCGTCGGTGACGAACACTTCACCGTGCTGGAACGGGTTCATGGTGCCCGGATCGACGTTCAGGTACGGATCCAGCTTCTGCATGGCGACTCTCACGCCGCGCGCCGTGAGCAGATTGCCCAGACTGGCTGCGGTGAGCCCCTTGCCCAGAGACGATACGACGCCCCCGGTGACGAAAATGTGCTTTGTTATGCCCGTCTGAGAAATGTCCACCACGGGATTGCAGTCTATCACCGGGTTTCGCGCGAACGTGAGGCGCGGCGCGCTGGGGTTATCCGACCAGTTGAACGCCTCGGCAAGCTCGGCTGGTCACTTCGACGGGCTCAGTACAACGCTCGACGAGCTCGACCCGCTTAAGGGGTTCGACCCGCCTGAGGATTAGGAGACTCGCAGCTCCAGCAGTTCGCGGGCGTGCGCGAGTCCGCTTTCGGAGTCCGGCAGCCCGGAGAGCAGCCTGGCCATCTCGGCCACCCGCTCCTCCCCGTCCAGCCGGCGGACGCTGCTCGCGGTCACCTGCCCGTCGCTGTCTTTCACGACGCTGAGGTGGTTGTTCGAGAACGCCGCGACCTGGGCGAGGTGGGTGACGACGATCACCTGCGCCGTCTCGGCCAGCCGGGCCAGTCGCCTGCCGATCTCGATGGCGGATGCGCCGCCCACGCCGGCATCCACTTCGTCGAAGATGAAGGTGGGCACCGGGTCGCTGGCGGCGATGACGACTTCGATCGCCAGCATCACGCGCGACAGTTCGCCGCCGGATGCCCCGCGACCCAACGGGCGCGCCTCAGCCCCCGGGTGCGGCTGCAGCAGGATCGCCACCCGGTCACGCCCGCTGAGCGAATAGTCGTCCCGAGGGTCGACCTCCACCACCAGGCGGGCGTCCGGCATGGCGAGGGCGGCCAGTTCGGCACTCACCTGTTCGGCGAGGTCGGTCGCATAACGGCGGCGGATGCCACTGAGCTGCTCCCCGAGTTCGGCGATCCTCGTTCGGTCGGCCTCCACCTCGGCGCGCAGCAGCTCGATGCGGTCGGAGTCGTTGTCCAGTTCGAGCAGCCGCCGGCTGCCGGTGTCGAGCAGTTCGATGGCGTCGTCGATGCTCGGACCGTACTTGCGCGCCAGGGTCGCCAGTTGTGCCCTGCGCTCCTGGACCAGTTCCAGTTCCCGTCCGCCGTCGGCGTCGAGCCCGGAGAGGTAACTGGAGAGCTGCACGGCCAGGTCGGACACCACGAACGAGGCGTTCGCGACCGACTCAGCGATCGGAGCCAGGCTGCTGTCGTGCGAGGCGACGCGCTCGAGTTGGCGTCGTGCCGCATCGAGCAGGCCGACGACATCCGCTCCGCCGGCATCGTCCACGGTGTCTGCTGAGATCAGGCTGTGGGCCTGGGCGGCAGCCATCCGCAGGTCTTCCAGGTTGCTCAGCCGGTCGGAGCGGCCGGCGAGCTCCTCGTCTTCGCCCCGCCCGGGCGCAACCGCCTCGATCTCCTCGATGGCGGCGCGAAGTTCCTCCGCCTCCCGCGAGCGACGGTCCTGTTCGGCGATCAGGACATCCAGTTCGCCCTGGTTGGACTGCCAGCGGCGGTACACGGCCTGGTAGTCGCCGAGCACCCCGGCGAGTTCCGCGCCGGCGAATCGGTCGAGCGCGTCACGCTGAGCGGTCGCACTGCGCAGCCGGATCTGGTCGGACTGACCGTGTACGACCACCAGGTGCTCACCGATCTCGCTGAGGACGCCGATCGGGGCGCTCCGTCCACCGACGACGGCACGGCTGCGGCCCTCAGCGGAGATGGAGCGTCCGAGAATGAGTTCTGCACCTGCTGCGCCGGCCTCGTCCAGCCCGCCGCCCGCTTCGACGACACGGTCGGCAACGGCGCCCTCCGCTGAGACCAGCCAGCGGCCTTCAACGTCGGCACCGCCGCTCCCCTGGCGAACGACAGCGCTGTCCGCGCGGCTGCCCAGCAGTAGCCCCAGGGCGGTGACCACCATGGTCTTGCCCGCACCGGTTTCACCCGTCAGCGCGGTGAAGCCCGGGCCCAGCGGCAATACGGCATGCTCGATCACCCCGAGATTGCGTATCGAGAGCTCTTCGATCATGGGCGGGGTGCCTGAGTCTCGTCGAGGGCGGACTCTTCCGGCCCGACGGGCCCACGCCAGCCGGTCACCGGAAGGTGGAACTTGTTGACCAGCCGGTCGGTGAACGGTGCCTGGTGCAGGCGGGCGAGCCGCACCGGGATGGGCGAACGACGCACAACCACGCGGGCACCGCGCGGCAGGTCACTGGTGCGCCGGCCATCGCACCACAGGACACCGCTGCCCTGCGTACGGTCGAGCACTTCGACGGCGAACACGGAGTCTGGCCCGACCACCAGCGGCCGGGCGAACAGCGCGTGCGCGCTCAGCGGCACCAGCAGCATGGCGTCGAGGCTGGGCCAGACCACCGGACCGCCGGCGGAGAACGAGTACGCAGTGGATCCTGTCGGGGTCGACATCACCACCCCATCGCAGCCGAACGACGACAGTGGACGGTGGTCGACCTCGATGACGACCTCAAGCATCCGCTCGCGACTGGCCTTCTCGACCGTCGCCTCATTGAGCGCCCAGGTGGAGAACACGACTTCAGCGTTCACCTTCACCCGCACGTCGAGCGTCATCCGCTCTTCGACCAGGTAGTCGCGCGCGACGGCACTCTGAACCGTCTCGGCGAGCCCGGCGCGCTCACTCTCGGCGAGGAACCCGACGTGGCCGAGGTTGACGCCGAGCAGGGGGGCGGATGAGCCGCGGGCGAGCTCTGCCGCGCGAAGAATGGTGCCGTCTCCACCCAGCACGATGACCAGTTCGAGGTCGCCGAGCCTGACCGGATCGTCGAGCACCGCAATGGAGTTGAGCTCAGGTGCCTGGGCGAGGATGTCCATCCGCTCGGCGGCAGTGGTGACCGGGATGACGCCAGCAGCCACCAATTGGCGGCAGACCGTGGCGGCGGCGAGCAGCGAGTCGTGCCGTCCGGTGTGCGATACGACCAGCATGTGGCGCGCACCGTCGGGTGCGGGCGACGGCAGGTTCTGCGCTGCTGGCACGTGGCTCCTCCTGCTGATTTGTCGAACGGTGGCGGGGCGCGGCAACACTGGTGAGCCGGCTCAGCGGCACAGTTCGGTGACGCGGTCTAACCATTCTGTCGGATTGCTCCCGGCAGCGGCACTCAGCCAGACCAGATACTCGCGGTTACCCGCCGTTCCGGCGATTGGTGAGGGGATGACCCCGGCGGTGGGAAGGTCGAGGTCCCAGGCCGCCCAGAGCACGCCGGTGACGGCATCCGTTCGCAGGCCTGGGTCGTGAACGATGCCTTCGCGGATGCCGGTGCGCCCGACCTCGAACTGCGGTTTCACCAGCAGCACGTAGTCGGCGGTCAGGCCGACGGTCGCCACGACGGCCGGCAGCACGATCGGCAACGAGATGAAGGAGAGGTCGGCGACGACCAGCTGGACGTCAAGCGGATGCCCGGCAGCAGCCTGCAGCGCGTCGGGTGTCAGCTCCCGGGCATTGAACCCCTCGATCACGCTCACCCGGTCGTCGCGGCCGATCAGCGGGTCGAGTTGCCCGTGTCCGACGTCCAGTGCCACGACCGACCGGGCGCCGCGCTCCAGCAGCACCTGGGTGAACCCTCCGGTGGACGCTCCGACATCCAGCGCCTGCCGACCGTCGACCTGTACCGGGAAGGCGTCCAGCGCCGCGCTCAGCTTGTGCGCCGCCCGGCTGACGTAGTGGTCGATGCCGACGACGGCGAGCGACTGGTCGTCACGGACCGGGGTGGATGCCTTCACGACGGGCGCTCCGTCGAGCGTGACGAGCCCGTCCGCGATCAGCCGTGCGGCCTGCGTGCGCGAGCGCGCCAGCCCGCGAGCGGCCAGGGCGGCATCCGCTCGCTGGGTCTCGGCCGGCTCGGCCTTGGCGTGTGCGCTTCCCCAGCCGTCAGGCATGGCGTTGTGGACTGTCTCCGCCTTCGAGGGTCGACCGCAGCCGGTCGTGGATCTGGGTGAACGCCGACGCCCGGGCGTCCAGCGGCTGGTCCTCGATCACGCGCAGCTGTGAGACGAGGCCGTCGACCTGGTCGATTTCGTTGCCTTCAGCGCTCATACCGCCACGTTACCCGACAGTGAGAGCAGGTCCGCGATGGCGTTCCGTGATCTGCACGCTGTCACTCGTAGAGGCCGGGCTCGACGTCGAGCACGTGGATGGAGCGTCCCGAACCCCAGATTGCGGCAGCGCCGGCCCGCAGAAGGTCGATGCGCCGGTTGCCGGCGCGTTCGATCCGCACGGTCGTCTCGGACATCCGCACCCTGGATTTTCCGACGGTGACCAGTCTTGATCCTGAGCGGTCCACCGTCTCGGTGACCTCCGGGTATGGTTCGTGCAGTTGGCGCAGGTCGTCCACCACGAAGGTGGGGCGGGACTTGGCGTCGGCCGCGAGTACCTGCTTAGGACCATCGACGCCGGTGAGGACCAGCACGGATGCGATTCCCGCCCGATTCGCGCCGAGGATATCGGTGTCGAGGCGGTCACCGATGAACAGCGGATGCGATGCACCGAACCTCATCGCCGCCTCCTCGAAGATCGGCGTCTCCGGCTTGCCGGCAACCACCGGCAGGCGCCCCACGGCGAGGTGGACGGCGGAAACGAGCGTGCCGTTACCCGGTGCCAGCCCTCGCTCCTGCGGCAGGGTCCAATCGGTGTTGGTCGCCACCCAGGGGATCCCGGCACCCGCGCTGCCGCGGGCGCCGTTGCTGCTTGTGCTGCCACTGCCCAGTGCGAAGGACGCCTCAGCCAGGTGCTTCCAGCCGACGTCCGGCGAGAACCCCTGAATCACGGCCGCCGGGTTGTCCAGGGCGGAGTCGGTGACCGCGAAACCGGCTCCGGACACCGCTGTGGTGAGGCCCTCTCCCCCGACCACCAGGATGGTCGACCCGGCCGGAACCAGGTCCACGAGCAGCCGCACGGCAGCCTGCGGCGAGGTGACGACGTCTTCCGGGGCGACGGTGAGGCCGTAGCCGTTCAATTGGTCGGCAACGGATGCCGGTACTCGGGAGGCGTTGTTGGTCACGTAACCGACGCGCATCCGTTCGGCCGCCCGGTTGATGCTGTCCACCGCGAACGGCACTGCGCTCGAGCCGGTGTAGACGACGCCGTCCAGGTCCACCAGCAGAGCGTCAACACCGTCCAGCGGGGTGCCGCTGAGCGAGCCCTTACGCCTCATCGGGCGTGGTGTCTTCGGTGTCCGGTTCGGAATCCTGTTGAACCGCTGCCGGCTTCTCTTCAGCAGGGGAATCCTCGAGCTCCTCCTCGAACACCTCTACCGAGTCGTCTTCCTCGTCCGGGTTCCACGCCTCGGCAGCGACATCCGCCCGGCGGTACCAGTCTTCGGCGTCAGCGGCACGGCCCAGGTCTTCCAGTACGGCGGCGTACGCGGCGAACAGGGCGGCACTGTAGGAGTACGCGGTGTTGGGGTCGAGCTGAGGGATCTGCAGCTCGGTCAGTGCCGAATCCGTCTGGCCGAGATCGAGCCGAGCGCCGGACATGGCGATGGCCAATTCGACCTGTACGTCAACGGGCAGTGTCTCCCGCGGCACGGAGCGACCGAGCTCGAGTGCCTTGTCGGGTCGGCCAAGCCCGCGTTCGCTGTCCACCATCATGGGGAGTTGGTCATTCAGCCCGGAGATCCGGCGGTAGGTGCGCAATTCGCGCAGCGCCATGGCGAAGTCGCCGATCGTGTACGCGGCAATGGCCAGGGTTTCCCGCACCACCGCGATTCGGCCGGCGCGACGGGCAGCCGATACCGCGTGCTCGTAGGCGAGCTTCGGGTCGGTGTCGATCAGGCGGGCAACCATCACCAGGTGATTGGCCACGCCCTCGGCGTTGTCCTTGCTCAGGGTCTTCAGCTGGGCCCGGGCAACCCGGTCCAGCTGGTTCGGAGTGACGTCTTCCGGGATATCCGGGTCATCGTGACGTGACCGCACCGACTTGGTGCCGTAGGGGTCGCGATCCTCAGGAGTCTCCCGCTGGCTCGCCGACCGGTCGCCGCGTGCCGGTTTCCCGTCGCGGGTCCAGACGCGCTTCTCGTCGGCACCCTTCTCACCTGGACGGCCACGGCCGGCTCCGCCACGCTCAGGACGTCCACGGTCTGCTCCACCGCGGTCGGGACGCCCGCGATCAACTCCACCGCGGTCGGGTCGATCCCCGTCGCGCCGTGGACCCCGGTCGCCCTGGGGCGCTCCACGAGCGGGACCCTTGCGGTCAGGGCGCTGTCCGTCCGGCTTGCCGCCTGGACGGCGGTCGCGGTCACCTGAATCGGTCACGGTTGCTCCTGTTGAGTTTGTTGTGCGGTGCTGGTCGTGCGGGTTCCGGTAAATGAGCGTGACCCGTGGGGTCTCGATGCTTCGACAAGCTCAGCACAGGCCTCGCTTCGCTCGCGCGACCAGCCTAAGGCTCGACCCGCGGAACACTCGTTAAAAGCGAAATGGCCACCCGCTGCGTTCAATAAACACAGTGGTGGCCATTTCTAAATATTGTCCGGCGGTGTCCTACTCTCCCACAGGGTCCCCCCTGCAGTACCATCGGCGCAGAGAGTCTTAGCTTCCGGGTTCGGAATGTAACCGGGCGTTTCCCTCTCGCTATGGCCGCCGAAACTCTATTGATTTATCAATCAGTTCGCGGACAATGCGCTCAGCCCTGGGCTGAGGATTGTCAGCAGTTCCCGACCGTAAATCGGGAACCACAAAGTGGACGCAAGCACGCAAATCGTTCGTATTCACGAAGAATAAGTTGTTATCAAGTTATCGGCTTATTAGTACGGGTCAGCTCCATGCGTCGTTAGTCCGCACTTCCACACCCCGCCTATCAACCCAGTAGTCTAGCTGGGAGCCTCTCGACCTAAGTCATGGAAATCTCATCTTGAAGCTGGCTTCCCGCTTAGATGCTTTCAGCGGTTATCCATTCCGAACGTAGCTAATCAGCGGTGCTCCTGGCGGAACAACTGACACACCAGAGGTTCGTCCATCCCGGTCCTCTCGTACTAGGGATAGATCTTCTCAAATTTCCTGCGCGCGCAGAGGATAGGGACCGAACTGTCTCACGACGTTCTAAACCCAGCTCGCGTACCGCTTTAATGGGCGAACAGCCCAACCCTTGGGACCTACTCCAGCCCCAGGATGCGACGAGCCGACATCGAGGTGCCAAACCATGCCGTCGATATGGACTCTTGGGCAAGATCAGCCTGTTATCCCCGAGGTACCTTTTATCCGTTGAGCGACAGCGCTTCCACAAGCCACTGCCGGATCACTAGTCCCGACTTTCGTCCCTGCTCGACTTGTCAGTCTCACAGTCAAGCTCCCTTGTGCACTTACACTCGACATCTGATTGCCAACCAGATTGAGGGAACCTTTGGGCGCCTCCGTTACTTTTTAGGAGGCAACCGCCCCAGTTAAACTACCCACCAGGCACTGTCCCTGATCCGGATTACGGATCTAAGTTAGATATCCAATATGACCAGAGTGGTATTTCAACAATGACTCCACCGACACTAGCGTGCCAGCTTCACAGTCTCCCACCTATCCTACACAAGCCACACCGAACACCAATACCAAGCTGTAGTAAAGGTCACGGGGTCTTTCCGTCCTTCTGCGCGTAACGAGCATCTTTACTCGTAGTGCAATTTCGCCGAGTTCGCGGTTGAGACAGCTGGGAAGTCGTTACGCCATTCGTGCAGGTCGGAACTTACCCGACAAGGAATTTCGCTACCTTAGGATGGTTATAGTTACCACCGCCGTTTACTGGGGCTTAAATTCTCAGCTTCGCCTTGCGGCTAACCGTTCCTCTTAACCTTCCAGCACCGGGCAGGCGTCAGTCCGTATACATCGTCTTGCGACTTGGCACGGACCTGTGTTTTTAGTAAACAGTCGCTTCCCACTGGTCTCTGCGGCCATACGGCGCTCCGGGAGTAAATCCCTTCACGCTTCAGGCCCCCCTTCTCCCGAAGTTACGGGGGCATTTTGCCGAGTTCCTTAACCACGATTCTCTCGATCTCCTTGGTATTCTCTACCTGAACACCTGAGTCGGTTTGGGGTACGGGTGACTAAAACCTCGCGTCGATGCTTTTCTTGGCAGCATAGGATCACTGATTTCCCCCTTGCGGGGTACGCATCGTGCCTGGGCCTTATATGGGGGACGGATTTGCCTATCCCCCGGCTTACACACTTACACCGGGACAACCATCGCCCGGCTCAGCTACCTTCCTGCGTCACACCTGTTAATACGCTAACCGCACCAGAACGGGGTCGAGCGTTAGGCCGGAAGCTTCACCCCGAAGGGATCCGTCATCCGGATTAGGACTCTTAGCACTACTGGATTGGTTTGGGCGGTTTTTCGTCAGTACGGGAATATCAACCCGTTGTCCATCGACTACGCCTGTCGGCCTCGCCTTAGGTCCCGACTTACCCAGGGCGGATTAACCTGGCCCTGGAACCCTTGTTCATTCGGAGGACGGGTTTCTCACCCGTCTTTCGCTACTCATGCCTGCATTCTCACTCGTGTGGCCTCCACGGCTGGTTTACACCGCCGCTTCGCTGGCCACACGACGCTCTCCTACCACTCCGTGCGCCTGGACACCCTTGCGGATGCCTAGCTAATACACGAAATCTACAACTTCGGTGGTGTGCTTGAGCCCCGTTACATTGTCGGCGCGGAACCACTTGACCAGTGAGCTATTACGCACTCTTTCAAGGGTGGCTGCTTCTAAGCCAACCTCCTGGTTGTCTATGCAGCTCCACATCCTTTTCCACTTAGCACACGCTTTGGGACCTTAGTTGGTAGTCTGGGTTGTTTCCCTCTCGACGATGAAGCTTATCCCCCACCGTCTCACTGCTGCGCTCTCACTTACCGGCATTCGGAGTTTGGCTGACGTCAGTAACCTTTTAGGGCCCATCGGCCATCCAGTAGCTCTACCTCCGGCAAGAAACACGCAACGCTGCACCTAAATGCATTTCGGAGAGAACCAGCTATCACGAAGTTTGATTGGCCTTTCACCCCTATCCACAGCTCATCCCCTCCATTTTCAACTGAAGTGGGTTCGGTCCTCCACGCGCTCTTACACGCGCTTCAACCTGGCCATGGATAGATCACTTCGCTTCGGGTCTAGGACATGCGACTGAATCGCCCTATTCAGACTCGCTTTCGCTACGGCTTCCCCACTCGGGTTAACCTCGCCACATATCACTAACTCGCAGGCTCATTCTTCAAAAGGCACGCTGTCACCCCTACTAAGGAGGCTCCAACGGTTTGTAAGCAAACGGTTTCAGGTACTATTTCACTCCCCTCCCGGGGTACTTTTCACCTTTCCCTCACGGTACTTGTCCGCTATCGGTCTTCTGGGAGTATTTAGGCTTATCAGGTGGTCCTGACAGATTCACACGGGATTTCTCGGGCCCCGTGATACTTGGGATACTTCTCGCGCCATTGGAACATTTCGACTACGGGGTTGGCACCCTCTATGACTGGCCTTTCAATACCATTCGTCTATATTCCTTTGTAACGCTTGCAGTACGGCAGTAACTGCTGAAAAGTCCCGCAACCCCGACCATGCAACGCCTGCCGGCTATCACACATGATCGGTTTGGCCTCTTCCGATTTCGCTCGCCACTACTCACGGAATCACTGTTGTTTTCTCTTCCTGTGGGTACTGAGATGTTTCACTTCCCCACGTTCCCTCTACCCGCCCTATATATTCAGGCGGGAGTCACTGGGTCACATTGCTGTGCCCAGCGGGGTTTCCCCATTCGGAAATCCTCGGATCAAAGCTCTATTATCAGCTCCCCGAGGCTTATCGCAGATTTATACGTCCTTCTTCGGCTCCAGAAGCCAAGGCATTCACCGTTTGCCCTTAAAAACTTGATGACAAAATTTGCACAAAGACCCAGCAGTTGCATTGAATAAACAATGCAATTTTGCTAGATCATTGAATAGACATCACAAAGTCACCCAGGACAAGTCCTGAGTTCGTTTGCGAGTCTAAGATGCTCGCGTCCACTGTGTAGTTCTCAAATTACGGGCGGTACCCCTTCGTCGTCGCAAACGTGCGACTCAGACCAGGGTCCGAAGACCGTGACACCCGAAGATGTCGTCGGTCCCGAGATTCCAGTCAGCCCGAGGTTCCCCTCGTGCCGGCCCGGTCCCTCAGGACCCAACAGCGTGCAGAAGACCAGGCTCGCATCCGCTTCCGTTCCAGTCATCCGAAGATGACGTACTGAGAGGCAAGATCCTTACCTGGTCACAATGTCAATGTTCCACCCATGAGCGCCACCGGAGAACGTATGTCTCCGAAATGGCTACGAGGTCAATAGCGCTGTATACAGACGCATCCTCGAGTGCTCCTTAGAAAGGAGGTGATCCAGCCGCACCTTCCGGTACGGCTACCTTGTTACGACTTAGTCCTAATTACCAATCCCACCTTCGACAGCTCCCTCCTTGCGGTTGGGCCACTGGCTTCGGGTGTTACCGACTTTCATGACTTGACGGGCGGTGTGTACAAGGCCCGGGAACGTATTCACCGCAGCGTTGCTGATCTGCGATTACTAGCGACTCCGACTTCATGAGGTCGAGTTGCAGACCTCAATCCGAACTGAGACCGGCTTTTTGGGATTCGCTCCACCTTACGGTATTGCAGCCCTTTGTACCGGCCATTGTAGCATGCGTGAAGCCCAAGACATAAGGGGCATGATGATTTGACGTCATCCCCACCTTCCTCCGAGTTGACCCCGGCAGTCTCCTTTGAGTTCCCACCATTACGTGCTGGCAACAAAGAACGAGGGTTGCGCTCGTTGCGGGACTTAACCCAACATCTCACGACACGAGCTGACGACAACCATGCACCACCTGTATACCGACCTTGCGGGGCGACTGTTTCCAGCCGTTTCCGGTATATGTCAAGCCTTGGTAAGGTTCTTCGCGTTGCATCGAATTAATCCGCATGCTCCGCCGCTTGTGCGGGCCCCCGTCAATTCCTTTGAGTTTTAGCCTTGCGGCCGTACTCCCCAGGCGGGGAACTTAATGCGTTAGCTGCGACACAGAATCCGTGGAATGGACCCTACATCTAGTTCCCAACGTTTACGGCATGGACTACCAGGGTATCTAATCCTGTTCGCTCCCCATGCTTTCGCTCCTCAGCGTCAGTTACGGCCCAGAGATCTGCCTTCGCCATCGGTGTTCCTCCTGATATCTGCGCATTCCACCGCTACACCAGGAATTCCAATCTCCCCTACCGCACTCTAGTCTGCCCGTACCCACTGCAGGCTGGAGGTTGAGCCTCCAGTTTTCACAGCAGACGTGACAAACCGCCTACGAGCTCTTTACGCCCAATAATTCCGGATAACGCTTGCACCCTACGTATTACCGCGGCTGCTGGCACGTAGTTAGCCGGTGCTTTTTCTGCAGGTACCGTCACTTTCGCTTCTTCCCTACTAAAAGAGGTTTACAACCCGAAGGCCGTCGTCCCTCACGCGGCGTTGCTGCATCAGGCTTGCGCCCATTGTGCAATATTCCCCACTGCTGCCTCCCGTAGGAGTCTGGGCCGTGTCTCAGTCCCAGTGTGGCCGGTCACCCTCTCAGGCCGGCTACCCGTCGTCGGCTTGGTGAGCCGTTACCTCACCAACTACCTGATAGGCCGCGAGTCCATCCCAGACCGAAATTCTTTCCAGCTCCTAGCCATGCGGCTGAAGCTCGTATCCGGTATTAGACACCGTTTCCAGTGCTTATCCCAGAGTCTGGGGCAGGTTACTCACGTGTTACTCACCCGTTCGCCACTAATCCAGCCAGAGCAAGCTCCGGCTTTCATCGTTCGACTTGCATGTGTTAAGCACGCCGCCAGCGTTCATCCTGAGCCAGGATCAAACTCTCCGTAAATGTTTGATTGCACACTCCACACGCTAAAGATTGCTCCCTAGCAGCGCAGTGGCACATCTAGTGTGTCAAGCCGCCGGAATGGGCGGACATGGCACAAGTTTGAAACTGACAAGAACAAATCATTACTGACTTGCTTGTTTTGTTTATATCTTTTCCAAAGGAATCTCCTGCATTTCGCCTAGCTAGAAACTAGGTTCAATGCACGAGGTTTTTGGCATTTGACATTGTGCACGCTGTTGAGTTCTCAAGGATCGGACGCTCCTGGTGCTTTACCTTGCGGTTCGGCTGCCAGGGCAACTTCTCTAACTTACCACTCTGAATCTCAGTGTCAAATCGACCCGCCGGCTTCTTTCGAAGCCGCCGATCGGTCGCCTGACCGAGCCCCAGACAGCGCAAATTATCTATCTCGAACTGTTTGGGAGAGTGGGGTATTCATCCTATGCCTAGATTCACGCTCATTCAAGATGAGATGTGGATCAGACCGGATTTAGTCCCTCTTGAGGCCGGTAAGCTCTTCCGCTTTCCGCACCTTTGGGGTGACAAGTAAGAACTTTACGCGGCGGGCCGGGGCGTGGCAAATCTGCCGCCATCCCGGGCGTGTCGCCGCCCGCTTTCCTTATTCCACGGGGGTTTCGGGCGCAGGGACCTCGGGTACGTCGCAGTACTCGACGTACCAGGACTCCACCGTGGCGAGGTCGTTCTGCGCGTGCAGCCCCAACAGGTCACCCGCGCGGTTACTGGCGCCCAGGGCGTTGGCGATGTTGACCACTCCTGCCACTCGGGCGGAAATCGCTGCGGTCTCTTCGGCGATGCCTTCGGGTGCCACGGCGGCGAGCTCTGCCCAAACGGCAGCGTAGTTCGCGATGGCGGCGTTGTAGCCTTCCGGCGCATCCACTGCCGGCCACCCGTAGTCCGGGTCTGCCGTCGCGTAGATCGTGGGGTGTGCAGCGAGTACGCCGCAGAACGGTTCGCTGGCGACCTCGACGAGCTGATGTGCCCGCTGATCGGCCTTCAACGCGGCCAGCTGCTCCGCCTTCTCTGTCTCGGACGCCCAGACATACGCGCCAACGCCGGCGAAAACCACCGTCATGACCAGGGACACACTGATCGCCGCGCGAGCCAGGTCGGACCCCCATCCGCGTAGCTGCTTGCCGCGGACCAGGGCGACGATCGCGGTGATCAAGCCGATCGGCGGAAGGATGACCGCCATGACCAGCGCGGCGACATCGAGGCCGGCCAGCCCGGAATGCCGTGCAGGCGGCATCGGAGCCAGCGGGCCGAGCCGCGGATGGCCGGGACCGGAGAAACCACCGGGCGGCACATAAGGCTGGGCCGGGACGGGAGCGCGCACTGCCGCGGCGACGTCAACCGGACCCTCAGAGGATTGCCTGGACCTCCGGGAATTGCCGAAGCTCAGGAAACGCCTGGCCCGATGCGCCTCGTTGGACGGCTCCGCGTCATCCGTATTCGGGTCGTCGTGGTCGGGCGCATCCGTTCGGGGCGCATCCGTTCGGGGTGTTATCGGGTCCAGGCTCGCGGGTGCTGCGCTCATCGGTACCGAGTTCGTCGGTACATGGTGCATCGGTACCGAACCCAGAGGTTCCGGCGAGATGGTCGACGCCGGCATGGCCTGCGCCGGAAGGGAAGCCGTCCAGGCTCCGGCGAACAACTCTTCCACCGGCGTCAGTTCCGGCTCACGCAACTCCTCGACGGGAACGCTCGAGCGCGCGGCAGGAGGTTCGGTCGGGGCAGTGGACCGCTCGGGCGGCGGCTCCGAGCTGCGGAGGCGCTTGCGGTCGCGTTTGAGGGGTACGTCGAGACCTGGGCCTGAGCCCGGCGTCTCACCGCGTGTCTGATCGTCCACGAACTCCCCTAGATCTTCCAGCCCACATCATAGTGATCGAACTCAGCGTCACCTGACAGTGACCCCCGCCAACGTCTTCTTGCCTCGCCGCAGCACGGCGGTCCGGCCGTGCAGGAGGCTGCCCTCCAGCGTTTCCGCGGCACTGGCCACCTTTCGGTTGTTGAGGTAGACGCCACCCTGCTCGATCGCGCGGCGCGACTCCCCCAGGCTCGCGGTCAACCCGGTGTCGACCAGCAGCTGCGCGACAGTGGCGTGCAAGCCAGCCTCGACCGTGGGCAATTCCGAAATCGCAGCGTCCAGGGTCGGCTCATCCAGCGTGGTGAGGTCGCCCTGCCCGAACAGCGCCTGGGCAGCGGCAACAGCGGCAGAGGTCGCCTCCTCACCGTGAACGAGAGTGGTCACTTCGTGCGCCAGGGTGCGCTGGGCCTCGCGCTTGAACGGCTCGGAGACCACAGCATCCGCCAGCCGTTCGATCTCCGCCCGGCTGAGGAAGGTGAACACCTTGAGGCGGTCGATCACATCGGCGTCGTCCGTGTTCAGCCAGAACTGGTACAGGGCGTACGGGCTGGTCAGGTTCGGGTCCAGCCAGATGGCGTTGCCTTCGCTCTTCCCGAACTTGGTGCCATCCGAATTGGTGACCAGCGGAGTGCCGATGGCGTGGGCGGTGCCGCCATCCGCCTTATGAATGAGATCAGTCCCACTAATCAGGTTGCCCCATTGATCTGACCCACCGGTCTGCAGCACGCAACCGTATTGGCGGTTGAGCTGGAGGAAATCGAAGCCCTGCAGGATCTGGTAGCTGAACTCGGTGTAGCTGATGCCCTCGCTCGAGTTCAGCCTGGCGCTGACCGCATCCTTCTTCAGCATGGTGCCGACCCGGAAGTACTTGCCGACGTCTCGCAGGAAGTCGATCGCGCTGAGGGAAGCGGTCCAGTCGAGGTTGTTCACCAGGCGAGCCGCGTTGCCCCCCTCGAAACTGAGGAACCGGGACACCTGCCCCTGCAGGTAGCCGACCCACTCGGCGACCGTGTTCGCGTCGTTGAGAGTGCGCTCTGCGGTGGGCTTGGGGTCGCCGATCAGGCCGGTCGATCCTCCCACCAACCCGAGCGGCTTGTGTCCGGCCAACTGGAGGCGCCGCATGACCAGGAGTTGCACCAGGTTGCCGAGGTGCAGGCTCGGCGCGGTGGGGTCGAACCCGCAGTAGTAGACGATGGGCGGCCCGGCGAGCAGTTTCTTCAGTTCGGACTCATTGGTCGAGACATGAACATGGCCACGCCAGACGAGTTCATCCCAGACGTCGGCAAAGGACTCGTCGTTGCGTTGATGGGCAAGGGCAGCGGATGGGGGTGTCGACACGGGTTACAGGGTATCCGAGGTTGTCCGAGTACCGTCTTCACGCTGCCATCGATCAAGGATGGAGGCTTACTTCACGAAGGTTAGGCTTTAAGGCTTGATTTGACGACGTTAGGGATGTAGCCTTGTTTAGCCGCAGTACGATGTGCAGGCTTGATGCTGGAGGTTCCATGTTCGTCATCTCAGCCGACCAGAAGTCGAGTCGGACCACTAAAGACCTCGTCGGCCATTGGCGTGAAGTCCTCAACGACGACTACTCGGAAACCCTCACCCTGCCGGCCGACCGCAACGCCGGTGACGAGATACAGGTGCTTACCGACGACGCCGACACCGTGCTGCAGATCGCCCTCCGGCTCGCCCGCAGCGGAAACTGGAGCGTCGGGATCGGGGTGGGCGCTGTGCGCCGCCCCTTGCCCGCCGAGACGCGCGAGGCATCCGGACCCGCGTTCAACGCTGCCCGGGATGCGGTGAGCGAGGCCAAAAAGCGTCCCACCCGCTTCGCGGTTCGTGCCGACGCCGCCGGCGAAACCGCTGACGCCTGGCCGAACTCCCGGGATGTGCAGAGCGTGATCGACCTGCTGCTGGAGGTCCGCAAGAAGAGGAGTCAGCAAGGATGGGAGCTCCACGACACGTTGGAGACCACGAGCACCCAGGCAGAGGCCGCGCGCGTTCTGGGGATCACCCCGGCCGCGGCCAGTGCCCGTGCATCCGCCGCCGCGCTAAAAATCGAACGGCAGGCGTTGCCGACCATTGTTAGGCTCCTCCACAACCTCGACCGGGTAACCGGGCCAACCGAAACCAAGGAGCACCCATGACGACATGGCTGGCGATCCTCTACTGGGTGGCCCTGTTCCTGTTCACCGGGGTGTCCCTGACCCTGGCCATCCTGGCGTGGAACGCGAAATCGCACTGGCTGATCGGCGGAGCCGCGGCCGCCCTCCTGGCTGCGATCATCGTGGCTGCCCTTCCCGGCCCTGGCAGTACACCCATCCTCTCGGTCCTCCTGAGCCTCGCGGGAGTCGCTCTGGCCGTCGTCGGCGGTGGTCCGGCCGCGACCACCAGCCTGAGGCTCGCCACCAGGGGCAGCGTGCCGAACGGCCCGCACGGCGGAATCCTGGTCGAATCCGAGCCTCGAGAGGTGTTGCGCGGGGGTCTCGCGATCGGGCTGCTCGAACGCCTGGCCGTTGCGAGCACCATCGTCGCCGGACTCCCGGCTGCGCTCGCCGTCATCGTGGCCGTCAAGGGCGTCGGGCGGTTCACCGAACTGGATGCCGCAGAAGCCAGGGAGCGTTTCATCATCGGCAGCTTCGTCAGCTTGATCTGGGCAAGCGCGAGTGCCGCGGTCGTCGTACTCGCCCTGAGCTAGCTGGGTCGCCGTCGCCTGCGGCATCGACAACACCCGTTGTCAGGGGACGCTGACAGGGTGGGTACATGACCGACGCGACCCGAGCATCCGCCCTGACCATCCTGCGACGGCTCGTCGGGTCGGATACCGCCGACTTCCATGACGGGCAGTACGAGGCAATCTCGACGCTGGTCGACGACCACCGCCGGGCCCTCGTCGTGCAGCGCACCGGCTGGGGCAAGTCTGCCGTGTACTTCGTCGCAACCCTGCTGATGCGCCAGCGCGGCGCGGGACCGACCGTGCTGGTCTCGCCCCTCCTCGCACTCATGAGGGACCAGATCGAGGCGGCCGGCCGCGCAGGGGTTCGCGCGGTGGCCATCAACTCCACCAACGCCCACGAGTGGGCTGATGTGGTGCGACAGCTGGACCAGGACGAGGTCGATGTGCTCCTGGTCTCGCCGGAGCGGCTCAACAACCCGCAGTTCCGGGAGCAGCAGCTTCCGGCGCTGGTCGCACGAATGGGCATGCTCGTCGTCGACGAAGCACATTGCATCAGCGACTGGGGCCACGACTTTCGGCCGGATTACCGGCGGTTGCGCGACCTCATCGGCCAGCTGCCTCCTGGCATCCCCGTGCTCGCCACGACGGCGACAGCCAACAGCCGGGTAGTGGCGGATGTCGCCGACCAGCTGGGAGCTGATGGAACTCACGTCGTCACCATCCGCGGCCCCCTTGCTCGCGCATCGCTGCGCCTCGGCGTGCTGCGCCTACCGGACTCGAAGACACGCCTCGGCTGGCTGCTCAGCCACCTCGACCAGCTGCCAGGATCCGGCATCATCTACACCCTCACCGTGAGTGCGGCGGAAGACACCGCACGCCTGTTGCGCGACGCGGGCCATGCCGTGCGTGCCTACACCGGGAAGACCGACACGGGCGAGCGTGAGGAGTCCGAGGGCATGCTCAAGCGCAACGAGGTGAAAGCACTCGTCGCCACCAGCGCGCTCGGGATGGGTTTCGACAAGCCGGACCTCGGTTTCGTACTGCATCTGGGCGCACCCTCATCACCGGTCGCCTACTACCAGCAGGTGGGACGCGCCGGCCGGGCAACCGACAACGCCGACGTGCTCCTGCTTCCCGGAAGCGAAGACCCCGAGATCTGGCGCTACTTCGCCACGGCCTCGATGCCGGACCGCGAACGGGCGGAACGGGTCATCGCCGCACTGGACCGGCAATCAGCCACCTCGACGCCGGCGCTGGAAGCCCGCGTGAACATCCGTCGCACACCGCTCGAGCTCCTGCTCAAAGTGCTCGATGTCGACGGCGCCGTGCAACGGGTTCAGGGCGGCTGGATCTCCACCGGGCAGCCATGGACCTACGACGCCGAACGCTACGAGCGGATCGCCGCAGAGCGCGTTGCCGAGCAACGTCACATGGTCGACTACGAACGAGGCGACGGTTGCCGGATGGAGTACCTGCAGCGATCACTCGACGACGAGACCGCGGCACCGTGCGGGCGTTGCGACAACTGCGCCGGAGCCTGGTACCCGACGTCCGTCGAGCCGACCGCCGCCGCTTCGGCAAGCGCCTCCCTGGACAAGGTCGGCGTACCACTTGAACCGAGGGCGCAGTGGCCCACGGGTGCGGATCGGCTCGGTGTACCGGTGAAGGGCCGGATCAACGCTGATGAGCGGATGCTGGAGGGCCGGGTGCTCGCCCGGCTCACCGACCTCGGCTGGGGCGGCACCATGCGGGAACTCTTCGCCGCGGGCGCGGTCGATACCGCCGCTTCCCCCGCCATGATCGACGCCTGCGTGCGGGTGCTGGCGGAGTGGGGGTGGGCGGAGCGCCCGGGTGCCATCGTCACGGTGCCCTCCCGTACGCATCCGCTCCTCATCGAATCAGTGGCTGCCGGCTTGTCAGCGGCGGGGCGGTTGCCCCACCTCGGCTCCCTCGAACACGCGGGCGGCGGGCCGAGCGGTGAGCCGGGCGGCAACAGCGCGTACCGCCTGGCTGCCGTGTGGGACCGGTTCGCTGTCCCCCAGGACCTGGCGGACGACATCCGGACCCTGGAGCGGCCCGTCCTGCTGATCGACGACCTGGTGGACAGCCGGTGGACCATGACGGTCGCGGCTCGTACGCTGCTCCAGGCCGGCGCGCCGGCGGTGCTCCCGTTCGCCCTGGCAGTGCGCGGGTGACCGCGGCTACCGCAGCTTCGGCGAGTGCCGCTTGTACGGCGAGACGCTCTTCTTCCCGGGAACCCAGAAGCGCCACGGGTAGTCGTCTCCCCCGCCCGGCCCGGACAGCCCGGTGCGGGGGCCGGTGAGGAAGTCGCTCTCCTCGTCGGCCAGCTGAAGCCGGATGCGACCCGTCTCCAGGTCCACTCCCCCGTCTCTCAGCACAATCCCCATGGCGACCGTGAGCCTGGCCGGCCCGCGTGCGAGGTCTGCATCGTTGCGCGTCGTCAGCCGTCGGCTGCGGGCCAGTTCGATGCCCTCCACCACCTCACCGGCACGCAGCAGGAGGCCGGAAGCCGTCCCGTCCGGTGAGCAGACCACGTTCGCGCAGGTGTGCATGCCCAAGGATGCATACTTAATGCCAATGTCGGGATACGCTCGCTAGATGTCCAAAACGAAGGCCCCTGTCCAGGCTGCGATCTACCTCAGAATCAGCCTAGACCGGAGCGGGGAAGGCGCTGGAGTCGACCGGCAACGGGAAGCCTGCATGAAGTACCTCTCTTATAAGGGGTGGGAACTTGCCGGGGAATACGTCGACAACTCTGTCAGCGCGACCGCGAAGAAGCCGCGCCCCGAATACCAGCGTTTGATCGAGGACGTGAAGAACGGCTACCTCGACGCTGTCGTCGTGTGGAAGATCGACCGGCTCACCAGGCGGCCGATAGAGATCGAAGACTGGATCAACCTTCATGACGAGCACGGGGTGATCCTCACCACCACCGACGGTGACCTCGACCTGTCCTCAGCCGCCGGACAGATCACTGCGGGGGTCTTGGCGAGTGTCGCTCGCGGCGAAATGAAAATGAAGAGTGACCGGCAAAAGGCCGCCCACGACCAGCGGGCCAAAGCCGGCAGACCATGGGCGAACACTCGCGCATTCGGATTCGAACGCGACGCCATCACTCACCACCCGACAGAGGCGGACCTCCTCAGGGAGGCGTACCGCATGCTCATCGCGGGATCGAACCAGTCACAGATTGCCCGGTGGCTCACCGAGCGAGCACCGACAACAGCCGGCAACCCGTGGCGTCAGACGACAGTTCGAACCATGCTCTTGAATCCGCGGAACGCCGGACTGATCGCACACCACGGAGAGATCATCGGTAAGGCGATTTGGGAGCCGATCGTCGAAGAGAGCAAGTGGCTGGTAGCGAAGAGGATGCTCACCTCAGGCGCCCACCCGGGAGGCGGCGCCCGCAAGCACCTGCTCGTCGGCGTCACGTTCTGTGGTGTTTGCGAAGGACCGGCTCGCACTGCCTACACCAGCCGGAAGGTGCGCATGTACGCGTGCAAGCCAGCCCAGCATGTCGGCCGGAATGCTGAGCAGCTGGAGGAGTACGTCGTGCAGGCGGTCATTGCCCGGCTCACACGAGAGGACACCCTCGCGGCTGCCCAGGAGAAGCCGGTCGAGACAGCCGGGCTTACAGAGGAAGCAACAGTCCTTCGGGCCCGCCTCGCCGGACTCGGTGCCGACTACGGCCTGGGAGGCATGACCCTCGTGCAGGTCCGCGCCGCCAACGAGGCCATTCTGGGCCGGCTCGACGCCATCGAGCTGGAACTGGTCAAGGCAGAGGGGAGCCGTGTTGTAGCACCGCTCCTGGCCGCTGCCAATGTGACGGAGGCGTGGGGCCGGTTGACCACCCCAGCGCGACGGGCGGCGATCCTCTCACTGCTCACCGTTGGCATCCACCCGACCGGGCGAGGCAACCGGTTCAACCCAGAAGCGATCGAGCTTCGGTGGAAAGCCTGAGCACCCGGTAGAGGGTGGATCGCCCACGGCTCGTTCGGCAGACAAGAAAACGAGCAAACGCACGTCGAGGAGTGACCCGTCCACATCGAAGAGCACCGCACGACTGCCTGGCGCCTCCTCACCTGACTGAATGCCAACCTCACCGCTTCTGATTAGGGCAGTCCAAACAGTGTCGGAGCGGTATCGCGATCGATATCCCACTCCAGTGCCATGAGCCGCACGGTCGCCAGTGCGATCGTCAGTTCCGTCTGATGGCCTTGTGTCACCATTCGCAGCAGCTGGCTAGCGATGTCCCCGCCGACGGATTCGCCGGCCTCCTCGCTCGTAAGCGCCTCTTCAAGTGCGTCGAGAAACAAAGCGATTTGCTCGGTTATCGAGTCCGTGGGCGCTTGTTCAACTTTCCGCCTAGATCGGGCGAATCCCTGCTTCGCGTCTCCCAAGACCTTAGCGACAGCACTGTGTGTTCGCTGTAACTCAGGCAGCGCCAAGACCCCCGACGCGACTTGAACTGAAGTTACCGTCTCATCGAGCGCTTCGGTCAATGGAGTCTCATGCGGTTGGGCCAGATTGGTCGCCCAGTGCCCGAGCGCCCCGGCTGGTATCAGCGAAGCGATCAAGGTCATCGCAAGTGACTCGACAGGCTTCCCATTGCGGATCGGAACAAGAACGAACTTCTCTTCCGGCGCTCCCGCGTTCTGGAGGGCCACGCCAATCTCTGCAAGGGCATTGCTCCAGTCAATGAGTGACGGAACGTCGAGGGTTATGAGTCGCTCGGGGACGAGCTGATAGCGATCTTCCTTTGGCATGTGGACTCGGAATCGCCAACCAGTCTCCTTGCCGACTTGCTCTAGTTCAGCTTTCCTGGTTTGCAGTCTGCGCCTCGTGAAGCCACGGGCGGCATCCGCGGCTCTGGCAAGTGAGCCCTCACGCCGTCCAGCGCGTGCCGCGCGCACGAGAGCCGTGTTTGATGCTGGGTCGGCGGCAAGTGCGGCGACGACGGCGAGGAGACTATGTAGATCGGTTTCGAGAGTCGCAAGGCTGTCCGGGAATGTGTCGTAGCCGAGCAGGTGCCACGGCTCTTCTTGCGCGCGGTGGAGTGATTTCGCGATCACATGATCGCTGAGGTGCGCTGCGAGTGCCGCAGGGTTGTCTAGGTTCGTGAGCCGTGGGAATATGTTGCCTGTGAGGTCCGTGACAAGGCCCGAGAGTGGATCTGCGATCAACGACGCAGACTCTTTACCCCCGTCGATGTCGGACCCCCGTGGACGTCCATTGAGGCGTGGTCCGATCTGATTGGCTCGCTCGCCCAGCGCGTTGATCTCATCCGCAAGCTGATTCGTGTCGACATTTCGAACATCGGCAGCGGTGAAAGCGCCACTGACGATGCGAGTGAGTCGGGATGCGGCCTCGATGAGGGGAAGCGCGGCAGCGAGACGTTCCGTGTCAGTGGCACCGAGGACTGTGTTGGTTACGCGTATGCGTTCTTGGTTCCATGCCACCTTTAGTTCGGAGTGGTCATACTCTCGGCGGAGGTTGGTGGAACCAAGTTGGTGCTGACCGATTTGGTAGTCGTGTCCTCCTGGGAGCACCAGCTTGACGTCAACATGCGTGGTTCTGGGAAAGCAGCGCAGGAGGAGTCGCCCGAGTGCAATCACTCGATCGTGCGGGTCGCCGTGGATGGCATCGGCGACATGAAGGACACGAGCGTAGGCGACCGCCTCGTTGCCAGATTCGTCAATCCTGAGGTCGATGATCCATGGGTCAGCACTCTTGATCTTGGCCTCTATTGCGGATTCCCCTCCGCACGACTCTATGAGTGTCTGGGTGAGGTCCGGGTCAAGAGAATTCGTCGTCGCCAGGATGTTTGCGACTTGCTCTATCGGCGCGTGTTGCATCGCTTCGGCGAGGAGGCTGGAAGCCGAGAGCGCGGATCGGCATTCAGTTGCGATGTCGATCTCGCTTCCTTGGAGTTCGAACAGCAATTCATTCGCGAGATCGACATCGTCCGCTGTGACGAGCGCCTCGGCGAGTCGCCGAGCACCGATCGCGGCGATCAGCGCTGATCCTCGTGAAGCCTCGGGCGCGGCAGCCATTTCCGACACAGCCCGGTTGAACTCCTCCGGAAAGAAGTCAGGAAGGACGGTACCTGTGATCGCGCACAGTTGAGCCATGGGCTGATTCGCGGGCGGGATTCCATGCCGTTCAGCTATGCCGGTCCAGTTGACCGCCCGCTCGTAGAAGTCGAAGAGACGTAGTCCTCGAAGATACGCGGTCAGCTTGACGGCATCGCTGCATTCGTGCAGCGCGGCGTCGTGAATCAGCTGGTCTAGCTGAGGCTCGTCTCTGAGTGCATTGGGGATGAACCGTCTGACTTGTTCAGGTGCGAGAGCAGGGAGCAGCCGACTGATCGTGTGGTCGAGGGTCGGGGGCGGTTGGTCATGGATTGCGTTCGAGATAGCGGTCGATCGCAGTTGATGCACGCCCGAGATCGTGCCGTTGCGCTCAACTAGAAGGTGCTCCTCCGCCAAGCGCGCAAGCGGTTCCCGGAGTTCGAGTTGCGATACTCCGCAAGCTTCCGCGGCTTTGTCGACGGGCAGCGTGGCAGACCATCGGTCTGCTGTTGCGGAAAGACTCAAGAGGTCGAGTTCGACGTTGCGTCGCTCAGAGACGCGCCGACGCACTTGGTCACCAATCACAGAGCTGAGGCGTTCTCCACGCGTGAGAATGTGGGTGAACTCAAGGGTAAGTCCCTCGGCCTGTTCGAATGCTTCCTTCCAATGGGGCGAGTCGGTGGCGTTTCGATCGCGCAGACCGTTGAAGATCGCCTCGGCAGCGTCTTCATCCAAGGCCACGGTGATGGTCGTGCATCCCGACAGATCGCCGAGCGACATGAGGTCTTCGTGCCGAGCGGTTGAGATGATGAAGAGCCCTGGGGTCGAGGCCGCTTCCTCGCGTAGCTGAGACCACCCTCTGAACTGTCCTGTGCCAGCTGCGTCGATGAGGAGACCAATGGGGCTCGTGTCGGAAACCCGGTGGGAGCGACACAGCCGTAGTACCTCTGGGACGTCAGCGGGAGATAGACGATTCACACGGAACCACAAGACGCCGGGTAGGGCATGCGGAACCGACCAGAGTAGGGCGCTTTTTCCCACACCAGATGGTCCGGTCAAAATGACGGACGAAGTCTCCCGAACACCGGTTACTGCTTCGCCCATCAGGTCTGCCCGAGGTACGACCAGGCCGGCAGCGACGTGCCCCGGCTGTGTCGCAACACCCTCGTAAAAGCGATCATCGTGTAGCGCCTCGGTGAGAGACAAAGGTGAACAGATGCCGAGGGCGATAGCTCTTTCGAGTGCGTCCAGGTCCACTTGCTCGATGAAGTGCTGGCTGCGCAGTATCAGCTCACTCCGGGCAAGAGACTGTCTGCCCAGGTAATCGACTGGTGCGTTCAACCTGGCTGTCTCCGCTACGACAGTACGAAGCTCGCGTGCGAGATAGTTGAGGGCCGCTGGCTGTAACCTCTCGAAGGCCGTCCCAAGTAGCGTTCTGCTGCTCTCATCGAGAGAGGCCCAGGAGACTCCGAAGACGGCTGTACGATCAAGCAACTCTTGAAGGTCACCTTCACCGAGACCTTGCTTGTTGGCCGTGGCGGCGATGCTTGCCTTTAGCACCGAGTCCTGCCCCAGGGATTCGCTGAGTGGTCTGTCGAATTCTCCCAGTCCGGTTTCGCCTTCGACACCGCGCTCCAACACGATGGTGAGGCTGTCCGACTCACCGCCGCGTTCGCTGTGTCGGAGCCATGCGTCCACGATGTGTCCGCTCGCCTTCCCCGCAGGGAAAGCTCCTAAATGCTCGCCTCGTGACTTGATCTGGACATGCCGAGAAGTCTCTGACTCGATAGTGACGTCCTCGAATCCCTCGGGAACAAGCGCTTGAGCTTGAAGATCGCCGGCAATCAGCCGGACGGCAAGCCAAGCTGCGACTGTGTGTTGAAAGTCGAAGCCCCTACTCGCCCAGGCTCCGCTTCTTGTTCCACTCCACTCATCAATGAGGCGAGCCGACGTATCCGGATCGTTAGATACTGCTAGCGATATCGAAGACGCAGTCGAAGTCGGACGGAGGTGCTGTGGTCTCGGCTTCCCACGTTTCGATTTCTTCTTTCTAGGCACGCCACGATCCTCTCAGGTGGCGCCGACAGACACATCGAATACATCGTAGATTCGCTTGCTCGGGTGATCGGCCAACTGCGAACACGGGGTTAAAACAACGGTGTTGAGTCTCTCGAAGTGGACACAAGCGAGATCGAACTAATGAGATCCACGGTGTAAACGTGTTGGCCGTAGGAGCAGTTGCGGTCGATCTCGCGGTTCCTCAAGCGATTCATGGGCGACGATAGCCTTGCCGTTCTTGCAATTCGCCGCAATTGGGGGCAGTTTGTGAACCTTCACCGGCACCACACCGGCACGCAAACGCGAGGGGGCCGCCATTGTGCCGAGGGCGCATCAGTCCTGACTGCGGCTTAGGTGACTAGGAAATCGTCGCCGAGCGTCCGCCGAAAACGCAATCGTAGAACTTGTGACCCCAGATGTGGGGAGTAACTTTCATCTATTTGTTCCTTCTTAGTGAGACGTGTATTGCGTTCACATACGGTTGTGCTACTTTCAAGCCATAGCTCCCCACCGTCCTCCGGGCCTGGTGGGGCTTTTTCTTACCCGGGACGACAATGACTGAATCTGCAACGGCGCACCTCTTCATCGATTATCAAAACCTGCATTTGTCGGGCCACGAAAGCTTCGGTGGTCTCCAGGCGCCGCTTCATAGTTCGTTAATTCACCCGGGACTTTTCGCGAACGAACTCCAGCTCTTGCGCAATAGCAAGGTGCATCAGCTGGCTCGGATTACTGAGATACATGTGTATCGGGGAGAGCCGAGTAGCCAACAGGACGCGGTTGCTGCAGCAAGGAACAAGGCCCAAGCAGCGGAGTGGACGCGCGACCGCCGGGTTAACGTGCACACTCGCACGCTTCGCTATTCGCGCGATGGTGGTCCTCCGCGCGAGAAGGGAGTGGACGTGATGCTTGCGGTCGACCTCGTGCGGTGCTCAATCAGCAAGTCCGCCGACGTCATCATTCTGGCGTCCCGTGACACTGACCTACTTCCAGCGCTCGAGACCGCATATGACTCCGACGGCGCAATCGTCGAAGTCGCTGGATGGCATGGCCAGAGCCGCCTCAGATTCAAAAACAATGAGGGACGTCGTCCGCTGTGGATGACCTCGCTCCATGCCGACGAATTCAATCGCTGCCGGGATCCTCGCGAATATTAGCGGCATTCTGGTCCCCGTCTGATTCAGCCCGTTTCGCCTCGGCCTTCTCGTCCAGCCATGCTGCGTCGAACTTGCCCTCGCTCTGTTTGCGGATCATGGCATCCGCGTTCATGACCACCTCTAAGAACTTCTGTTCTTCAGCTGGAGTCGCTGCATTCCCCGTTTCATAAGGACTCATCCCGCCAATCGCTCGTAGTTCCTTGCGCACGTACATGCTTTGACTGCTAAGAAGCATCATGGTTAAAGTGATCGATCCTGAAAAATTTGCAAGGGTGCGGCAAGCGACCCCTGCTATCGGCCCAGAAACGGCAAGGTCTAACGCTTTAGACGACACCGTCTACAAGGCGCACTCATTCAGTCTCACCTCGCAGGATCTGCCTCTTCCGTCCATCGCGAGGGCGACGCTAATCGGCCTCGGTTGCAAGGACGTCGGACGCGCAGAGAAGATCGCCTGGCGTGTGTATTTTGAATTCGAGGGCATCCGGTGTTTTCTTGAAGATCGGAAATTCGGACCGCGGTTTCAGATCTGGCTGCCCGACGTCTGCACTGAAGTGGAAGCAGCAAAGGTGAAGGTCCGATTCCTTCGCGTACTCATGTCGGCGATCAAGTTGTCCGAGACCCATGTCTTCGGCCCGGCCATCAAGGGGGAAGTTGATGTAGGCCGAGTCGGTATGCGAAACCTGGCTGGCACGCTTAGATCCACCTACCTGTATTTCCGCGAATCAGCCCGGCTATCGTTCGCAGGTGAAGGACGACTGTTCCCGAAACCTCCTGCCCCATCTGACTCGGAGGAAGAATACCGGCGGCAGAATTTCATGTTCGATTACAACGCTCAATGCGCCCGCATCCGGGAAGGTTCCGTGAACGCGTCCGCGATGGTCAACGCGTACTTCAGCTACCTCGAGCACTACCTTATGCTTGCCCTTCCTTTCACCGACGTTGACCTTCGGCTAGTCGATTTACGACGCTTATTCGGAGACCGGTGGGGGGCCAAGTTCAAGACCGTGTTGCAGATCGGTCAGCCCGGTCACGGAGAGGCGAAGGTCCTTTATGATCGGCTGCTGCACATTTCAGAGACCTACCGGAATCCGATGGCTCATGGAGGTCACGACAAACAAGGCTCGATTGTCAGCGTTTTTTTCGACGACGTCGGCCGGATACCACTCATGCTGTCGGGTATCGAGAAGACAGCGTCGTTCAAAATGGACCCGTACGAAATGGAGACATTCGACCAGGTCATCGGTGTGTTTGACCGGGTCGACGACCTGCTCGAGGGTCCAGCGCTCGGGAACGCCCGAACCTGGATAGGGAACGGGTTCGACGTCAAGTTCGATAGTAAAAGTCGGGTGAGCTATCGCATGCTCGGTACAAAGTTCGATCGGTTCGTGGAACGAGAGATAGAGGAATGGGAGCGCGCAGTGAACATGGATTGGTAGAGAGTCGACCCGCGGCGCACCCACGAAAAATCATCAGATTTAGGGTTTCTTGACCCCTACCGCTCTGGTTCCAAGACGGCCCTGCGCCACCGCGATGGTGCCCCGTTCAAGCGCGATCGAACTCAACCTGAAGAGGTGAGCGCCCGGTAGATAGTCGACCGGCCAACTCCGAGTTCGGCGGCAACTTCACCTGGCCGACGTCCGGCAGCGATCATCGTCCGTGCGACTTCCACCATCGCTGGCGTGAGTGCTGGGGGCCTACCGCCTACCCTCCCCCGCTCACGAGCTGCGGCGAGCCCCGCCATAGTACGCTCGCGTGAAACGTCAGCTTCAAGTTGGGCGAAGGCGGCGATGATTGTGATCATTGCGCGACCCATCGGCCCGCCCGTGTCGATCGATTCAGTCAAGGAGCGAAATCCGATGCCCCGCGCATCGAGCTGATGCAGGAGCTCGAGCGTATGCCTAGTTGAACGACCCAACCGATCGAGCCGATACACAGCCAAGGTGTCCCCCTCGCGGAGGAAGTCCAGACAGGCATCGAGCCCCGGGCGGGAAGCAAGCCGCCCGCTCACTCCATGGTCCTCGAACACTCGCTCGACGTTGACTGCGGCGAAGGCATCTCGCTGGAGGTTCAACGACTGCTCGCTAGTGCTTACGCGAGCGTACCCAATAATCCCGATGACTTCCCCGTCTCATTGCCATGACCGAAAGCTGCACCTACTGGTCACGAGTTATGACCCGATTTTGAGGCCTACCAGTGACATTGACGAGGCCGTCCCCCAATCCGTCGATTGTGGGATCGGTCACGGGGCGATCAGATCGCGTTTCCTCAGCAGAATCCCTTTCGCCAAGAACAGGGCTGGCGTGCGCTCACGGACGTACTCGACCAACTCTGGGGTTTCGCCACCGTCCCCTCCCCAGAGCCATTCCTCGGACAGCGCAAGCGGTGAGGTCATCCAAGGCAACGGTTCCACCCCACGCGTCACTAGGGCAAAACAGAACGCTGTGGCGATAAGCACGTCGTAGCGTCTGTCCCCTGTGGTGCTCGGCTCTGCAACCGCCTTGTCCGGGATCTCCCCGTGCGACATGACGATGCGACTGACCGCTTCGGTGATGACCCGGTCAGCTGGCTCAACCTTCCCCACCTCAAGGGATGCTCTCACCCAAGATGCTGCAGCTCGAGCCGTGATCAGGCGACCCTCAGCCGATTGGATCACGATGCGGCCCTGCGCGTCAGCTTCAGTCCAAGACCGGCCCTCCATGATGAGCCCTGCCTCCAGGTTCAAATCCGCGCGTCGCGATTCCAGCTGCTTTTGCCAATTTTTACGAACCGCCGCCTGCTCCCCATCGGAAAGGTCGTCGTAGCCACGCTCGCGCTCCCCAGCGAGTACCCAGCCGAGCAGTTCCTCGTCCGTCGAGTCTTCGACCAGAGCTACGATGTCACCGTTGCCGGCATGACTAGGCGTCGAAGAGATCCGGGACCAATCTTGCGCGTACTCACGGAGGGCATTGATCAGATCGATGAGTACAGCGTCACGACTGGAGGCATCGCAGGTGATTGGCGGCCGGTCTAGCGTGGCGCCCCAGTGGCCACGCTTCTGGAACAATTCCAAGTGAGGTGACGAAGCAGATGCCGCACGGCGAAACTCCTCATTCATGCGACCATCTTCCCACCGGTGTGGGTCGCCACGTTCACTGCAACGGGCTAGTCGATGATGTCCAGCGGCGGCAGCGACTTCACGATCTTCACCGTCTCGACGCTGACAGTAACGATGCGCGCGAGCAGATCGAGGATGTAGCGCGGGTTCCCCTGTTCCTCAGCCCAGTCGTTGGGGTCATTGACGATTCCCGACGCCTTGTCGGTCTTGACCTGATAACGCTCGAGGATCCAGTCGATCGCCGAGCGAGAGCCGAGCATGTACTCGTGCGCTTCTTCCGGGATGCCAGAGACGGTGATTCCGCTGTTGTAGACGATGGTCGATTTGTCGGTCATCCGCCCAGTCTTTGCGTACCTCATCTTTTCGACTCGGTAACTCGAGTTCACCGTCCGCTGCTCGTCAAGCGGATACAACTCTGTTTTCTCATAGCTAAGGTGCAACTCGGAAAGCTTTCGCCCAGCATCGCTGAACGTACGAAACGCCTTCACCTTCGGGATGCGGGGAAGCATCTTCTTGAGATCGTCCTCGAACTGCTCGCGGTAGTCGGCGCTATGAAGCAGGCCATAGAGGTAGAAGTAGACGTCATCCTTCGTGACATCGGAGCCGAAACTGCCTTGATAGTCCGCCAAGATTTCGTCGGTGACATTGTCGATACGAGCGTATCCTTCGGTATTTGTGTCGCCGAACAGGTCAAGTTGGCTCTCGTCAGCCCGACGCTTTTCGTATGTGTAACGCGGGAAAAACTGGACAGCGTATATGAAAGCCGCCAGGTCTGGCATCGAGTCCGTCATGAGCACCGCGAAGTTTGCCACTGGCCGTGGGGCCATGACGGTAATGCCGAAGTTTTCTAACGTTGGAGTCGGGAAAGCGCGATCAATTTGGTAGATCATGTCGTTAAGTTTTCGATTGAAATAGACATGCTCACGGTTGAAGGGTCGATAGGTGGCTAGCCGGTACGAGTCTTCCTCTACGGAGTACCTGACGCCACGTCCGACGCGCGAGAAATCGGCTCTGTTCCAAGACATTTGCTTTGGGTCGAGGTTCGGCTTGAATGCAGCACCGTGCTCTTCTGCAACGTCTACCTGAGAGTTGTAGAAGTCGACCATCCGATCGACATTCTCTTCCAATTGCTTGCTGGAGAAGTTGTAGAGCCAAGCGTCGCGAGCGGTCGCCAACCCTCGGGAATACTTGGAAAAGAAGCGCATTCCACCCGTATCGTCCGTGTCCTTCGATGCGATCATCGTGAACGAGCCGAAATCTGCGCTTCGTTGATCAACCCAGTCGCCTGCGTCGTTGGGGGTGATCGACACCCACTCCATTCCGGTATGGCTGCCAGATTCCCGGACGATGTCAAGCTTCTCCTCGCGGGTGAGGTAGCCGCCGATGTCGCGATAGAAGACCTTGCCCAAAGCTGGGTCGTCAGGGTTCTTGATTAGGAGATAGATTGCCACCGTTGCACGACTGCCGCTGCCAAAGACCTTGCCGCCCTCCATGCGGGATTTTTCGCCTGCGGTGCGCTGGTTTCCTCGGAGGTTGAAGATGTAGATGCTGCTGAACTCGGTAGCAAAAGTCTTGCGCAGGCCGTCGGCGGTGTTGCCGTCGATGAATCCGCCGTTGGAGACGAAGGAGACGATGCCGCGGTCCCCAATGCGGTCGGAGGCCCACCGGATGGCGCGGATGTAGGAGTCGTAGAGGCTGTTCTTGTTCTGCGCGGTTGATCGGGCGGCATAGGTTTCGGCGATCTTCGCATCAAGGGATGGGTACCTCACATTCTGCTGATCGTCATTGCCCGATTCCTGTCCTTTGGAATATGGGGGGTTGCCGATCACTACCCGGATGTCGAGCGCCTTCTGTGCTTCGGCACGTTCGTTATTCTCCGGAAAGACGCCGTGGTTATCCAGTTCGTCGTCGGCTTCGTTCATTTGGAATGTGTCGGTCAGGACGATGCCTTCGAACGGCACATAATCGCCGCCTGCGAGGTCGTGGTATGTCTCTTCGATGTTGATTGCGGCAACGTAATAGGCGAGGAGCACGAGTTCGTTGGCATGGAGTTCGTACCGGTATTTGTAGGCGAGGTCTTCCGGTTTGATGAGGCCGGATTGGAGGAGCCGGACGATGAACGTGCCGGTGCCGGTGAAGGGGTCCAACACATGAACGCCCTTGTCGGAGAGGCTGGCCCCGAACTCGGCTTTGAGCGCGGCATCCACAGAGTGGATAATGAAGTCGACGATTTCATTCGGGGTGTAGACGATGCCGAGACGGTCACTGGTTCCCGAGAACGCGGTCTGGAAGAACTTCTCGTACAGTTCCTTGACGATCTGCTGCTTTGCCGCAGCATCCGTAATGCCGGCAGCGCGGGTGCGGACCGAGTCGTAGAATTTGTCGAGCTTCTCGGTTTCCTTCTCCAGGTTCTGTTCTTGGAGGGCGTCGATCATGCGCTGCATGACCTGGGAGACGGGGTTGTGGTCGCTGAACGCGTATCCCACGAAGAGGGCATCGAAGACCGGCTTAGTGATGAGGTGCTGGGAGAGCATTTCGATGGCGTCGTGTTCGGTGATGAACGGGTTGAGGTTGTCCTGCAGTCCCTTGAGGAATCGAGCGAACTCGTCGCGCAGGGTGGGGTCTGAGCCGTCAACGAGTGCCTTGATGCGGGTCATGTGGTCGGAGGCGATCCCGGCGACGTCTTTGGCCCAGTTCTCCCAATAGCGACGCTCGCCGACCTTCTGGACGATCTTGGCGAGGATCGCGTCTCGCCACTGGTCGAGGGCAGGAAAATCGAGGGTGACTGAGCCGTAGTCTTTCGCGTCGCCGTCCCGGTCCTTGCCTCCGCCACCAACGCCGATGACGGAGAGTTTGCCTTCGGTTGACTTGGTGAGGTCGATCTTGTTGACCATGGCGTCGAAGCGTTCATCGTGTGCGCGGAGGGCCTGAAGCACCTGCCAGACGACCTTGTATTTTTTGTTGTCGTTCAGCGCGGTCGCGGGATCCATGTCGGCGGGGACCCCGATGGGCAGGATAACGTAGCCGTATTTCTTGCCTTCGAGCTTGCGCATTACCCGGCCGACTGACTGCACGACGTCGACGACGGAGTCGCGGGGGTTGAGGAACATCACGGCATCCAGTGCAGGTACGTCCACGCCCTCGGAGAGGACTTTTGCGTTGGTGAGGATTCGAGCGTTGCCGGCGCCTGGATCTTGTTTCAACCAGTCGAGTTCTTTGTTGCGGTCGAGGACGTTGTAGGTGCCGTCGACGTGGTGCACCTCGACATCGAGCAAATCCGAGGCGGTCTCGTCGGTCTCGCGGTCGATTGCCTCGATCTCTGCCTCGACGACCCTCTCGAACAGGTTCGCGATCTTCTTTGACTCGGCGATGTTCCGGGCGAAAGCGACAGCACGTTTCATCGGTTCCGGGTCGAGCGCGAACTCCTCAGGACTTAGGGATCGCTTAGAGAGCCCGTTCCAGCAGCCGACAATCTTGGCGGCATCGTCCAGAGTGAGCTCGTTGTTCTCGTCGGCCAAAAGGCGCTGGAAGCGAGTGGATACATAGGACTCGTCCACGGCCAAGACCAAGACCTTATAATCGGTGAGCCGCCCCATGGAAACTGCTTCGCCGAAGCCGAGCCGGTGGAACTCTTCGCCATAGAACTCGGGGCTGTCCATGTCGGTAAGTACCGCACCGGCCTCTTCGGCTTTCGACCGGCTGGCATCCGCGTAGATGCGAGGCGTAGCCGTCATGTAGAGCCGCTTCTTGCCCTTGACATAGTCCTGGTTGTGCACCCGCACAAAAGCGGATTCCTCTTCGCCTGCGAGCGTTACACCGGTGGTGCGGTGCGCTTCATCGCAAACGATCAGGTCGAACTCGGGGATGCCCTTGCCTTGCGCCTGCGCAACAACATCGATGGACTGGTAAGTGGAGAACACCACGGTGATTCCGCCGAACCCCTCCGGGATCTCGGAAAACTTGGCAACGAGCTTGGATGTGTTCGTGGTCGCCGGGTAGGCGAGATCAGTGACCGGGATGTCTTCATCGTTCTTGCGCTTGCCCACCGACACGTCCGAACACACCGCGAATGCCCGCAGCGGCACGGCCGACTCGATAGTCCACTCCTTCAGCGTCTGCGCCAATAGCGAGATGGACGGTACCAGGAAGAGCACCGTGCCGCCGAGAGGCACCATCTCCTCAACCAGCTTCAGCGAGGTGAAGGTCTTGCCGGTGCCACACGCCATGATCAACTTGCCCCGGTCGGCGGACTGGAAGCCCTCAACGACCCGAGAAATCGCTTTCACCTGGTGCGGGAATGGCTCCTTCGCCGGCTTCCGCGTCAACTCGCCGGGATTATTCAGCGAAAACTGCGACCAGTCGATCGAGGAGTCATCGAGGTCCTGCACCCGCAATCGCTGGACTGGCGGGTTCTGGTTCTCAACCGCGTCTTCCGCGTTCCCACCCCAGTTGTCGCTGGTGGAGATCACCATGCGGCCGGCGAATTCGGGTCTGCCGTCCAAGTTCTTGCTGGAGGCAGCCAGGAAGGAATCCAGCATCGGCTTGGTGACCTGGGTGGAAGGGTCGTAGAACTTGCACTGGATTGCCACCCGCTCACCACTGTGTGACTGGGCCACCAGGTCGATACCGGTGTCGGTGCGACTTCCCCGGTTCGGGTAGTCCTTCCACATCCACACATCGCTGTACTCGTCCGCGTACATCGGCTCAATCGTCAGATACGCCTGCATCAAACGCTCAAAGCGTGTGCCCTTGTCATGCTCGTCGTAAGCGACCGACCGCAGCTCGCTCAGGATGTCGTGGATGCTCGCAGCCATGGTGCCTCTCGGGTGATGCGCAATGATTGAACCAAGCTATCGGTAATCAGTCAGTGAGCCCGCTCGATCGCGGCGAGCCGCTCATCCTGGGTGAGAGCACCAGCGAACGGAGAGTTCTGTCGAAGCTCCCGTCCTTGTGGGGTGTCGGCGAGCATGCCGGCGATGAGCACGTCGAGCGGGCTGTTGATCAGTTCGGCCCATCGGTTCACCCATGACTGACCGATCGGGGAGGTTAGCCTTGTGCGGAGGCGGTCCAAGTTTTTCGGTGCTACCGCGAGAACTCGTTGCGGATCCTCGCGGAGCTTTCGTGCGAGCTCCCGGTGCAACTCCATCGTTACCCGTTCCTCTCGGCGGTTGTTGAAGACCTCGATGTGGGGGCTGCGTCCCATAATGTTCAGGGCACGCTGGAGCGTTCCAAGTTGGATCCGGCCGTCCCGTTCGGACTGCTCCATGCGGGTGACGGTGCTCGGAGCCACACCCAGGTTCTCCGCGAGTTCACGCACGGTCCACCCCACTGCGCGGCGGGTGTCCGCGATCGTTGTCGACATCTTCACATCCTTTGTTGCATCGTAGTGCAACAAGTTCGATCGTGCCCAGATTCCGTGTCGGCTCACAGAGAACCTCCGTGTGGCACTTCGACGAACCGGCGGACGGTTGTCGCGGGCTGGTGCGCAACGTACATTCAAGTCATGGAGGACCTAGATACCCCCAACTGTCCGCAGTGCCTGACCCGATGCGAGCCGCACGGCGAAGACATCCTGGCCTGGTGGTGCCCTCTGTGTAAAATCGTGCGCTCGGTGTAGTCATGGATCCGGTCATCGAACTCGCCTTCATCGCCCCCTGGGTGAGCGGTGGCCTGCTCGTCCTGACCACGATTACAGCGGTCCTGGCCGCGATACTTCGCCGAAAGCACCTGTGATGCCGGGAGAATAGGGTCATGAACCTTGTCGCCGCAATCGCCCCGAAACTGCACGAGCCTGACGGCACACGGGAGATGCGGGAGATCCCGTCGGTGGGTGCCGACTACGACTCGGCGAAGGCAGGCCTTGATTCGCAGGTGCCCGAGGGGTGGCTGCTGCTCTACATCCGTCAAGCATGATGTCGGCCTGACGGCCTACACTTTCTAATCGCAGAGGCCGGCTGCTCGAGCGGAAGGAACCGAGCATCATGGCCATGCACCACTCCCAGCAGGATGCTGTCGGCGCTGCAGCGCGACGAAGGCTCGACCCCCGCCCGGCATGGCACCCAATCCTCGCCGCACGCGAAACAGAACCCGGCGTCTGGTACCTAGTCGACACCCTGGAGAAGTGCTATGGCATCATCAGGATTATCCGCCGTGGTGGTGAAGTCGGCTACCGGGCCGTGACGTGGGCACCAGAACCGGCCGACCGTCAGTTGATCGGCTGCTACCGGTCGTTGCGGGGCGCATGCGAGGCAACACACCATCGGTTCCTGCGTGCCGGCCAGCCGGGTCGACACCCCAACGGATTGGCGGGCTAGTCCAGGTCGATCGGCTCCACCAGCTGGGGCCCGTCGTTCTTCACGCCATTTACCGCTTTCGACACCGGGTAGTAGGCGAGCCTGTGAGCCATCTCCAGCGACGCCTGGTCGAGCATCGCCAACCGGTCCCCGTTGTCGAGGTGGTCACCCAGCCAGTCGTCGAAACTGTCCGGGGTGAGGCACGCCGGCATCCGGTCGTGCACCTCCCCAGGGGCGACGTGGGCGTCTCGGGTGATGATCGCCATCGACAACCGCCACCGGTCTGGATCATCCTCCGCCTTACTGCGGTCCCGCCACGGCCGGATGATCCCGGCCATTGCCAAATCGTCGCCCGGTTCATGAATGAAATAGGGCTGCTTGCCACCGTTCTGCAGCTGCCACTCGTAATAGCCGAGAGCGGGCACGATGCACCGGTGCGAGGTGAATGGGTCCCGGAACAGTCCGTTGGTGGCCACCGTCTCCATGCGAGCGTTGATGATCGGCTTCCCGCCGCCGAACGTGGGTGACGAAGGGGAGACGATGCCCCATCGCACCATGGCCACCTCCCGCTGACCGTCGCGCTGCCGGATCACCGGCACCTGATCGGTCGGGGCGATATTCCAGGCCGGCCGCCAATCCCGGAAATCGCCACCGCGGGCCACGTACTCCTGGATGAGGTCATCGACCTCCTTGTTCATTGCGAAACGACCGCACATCAGGGTGTCTCCAGCCCGCCCGGCAGGTATGGGATATCCCGAGCGCCTTGGTTAACGAGTTGGTCGCGTACAGATCGCAGGGATGGCAGCATGCTGTCTGTCCACCGGTCTACCTCGCCCATCAGGATTTGTGAGTCCATCAGGGCGAGGACGTCGACGGCTTCCTGCTCTGTGATGTTGATCTGGATCATTCCCCCATCCTCTACCACGGCCACCTCCGCGAGGTATCACGAATGAGAGACAGGTCCACGATTTCAATGAGATGAACTGCTAGCCAACATCGCGTTGACTACCCGCTCATAAGCCGGGCCCATGGATCAGACCTGACCCATGAGCGTCCTCCAGTCCGGACACTGGGCCACGGTTTCGTCTGATTGCGTCGAACCAGGGAGCATCTGGCAGTGATGTTTCCTTGACCGGCGGGTATGCGACGCCGGCGCGAATGAACTCGTGGGCCCGACACCCGTTCGAATGTTTGGCCGCATCTGGTGCGCGGTGGCATGCAGCGTCGGCGCGTGGCGGCGGCGTAGACGTCTGATACAGAGGAGGCATAGTTTAAGTCGCCGTGACTCAGTGGCCGTTTGTGCTGTCTGTGCCCTCTTCTTTGTCGTACCGTATGACTGCGTGTAGCGGCGGGCTGGGCGGCCCGATGGGTACTGGCCGCGCTGGCGTGAGGTGGCCACTTGCCCCATCGAGCATTGATCGCACTTTCTCTTCAGAGAGGATCACCCCCTTACCCACCTGCGACACCTGGGATATCAGTGATGGAGGACTTTCCTTTTCCAGCCAGCTGACGAGCAGATACTCTTCCGTCGCTTCCGACACTGCACCGTCGTAGGCGACGTCTCGACCGCGAGCGTGCACCCGGACCCGGTAGGTGCCGGGGCCGAAACCGTCGAGCCGAGGCCAGTCCGGCATCGGTTTCTCCCAGATTCCGCAGAGAACCAGTGGACCGTCGTCGACGATGACCGAGAACTCCGCTACGTCTTCCCACGACGCTTCGACCGCCTCCGGACGACTTGGCCGGCACTCGACCGTGACGCCAATGGGTCCGGACCACACGCCGGTGACGAGTTCCAAGTACTCCACCCAATCGCGGACGAGACCTGTTTTCTCGACGCCTGAACCAAGGGGAGGCAGAGGCAGCTCACAGTTCAGAAATCGCACACTATGCCATTGAGCCTGAACTTCGATTCGCTTGCTCACCTCTGCCTCCCTCTCTCAGCCTGTGACAGTGACGTAGAATTGGTCGCGGTCGATTATCCGATAGGGCAGGAAGACTTTGCTTTGCAGGTCGGACCCTGCCTTGCTGTTCTCAGCAGCGTTGATCATACAGACGCTGTACCCCAACGCGCCGGTAGAGGATTCACCTGGCAGCGTGATTTGACACCAGTCGAACGTTCTCGCGGTGCCCCCGCCTGTATAAGCCCCTTGGTAAGTAGAAGCAAACGGGTATTCATCGCAGTTCGTGTTGATGTCCGGCCGAGGCATGCTGCCGTCTAGCGGACATGCGGTGTCCCGGTTCAATTGTTGCAACGCGGGATTGACCATTCTGTACAGCGGATTTGGATATTCCCCTGGAAGCCCGGACGCTTGGGCCGCAGCGACGTGCGCGCCGAACGTCGGGAATTGCGACATTGAGTAGTAGCCGGTGCCGGTTACGTAGCCGGGGACTGCGCATCCGGCCGGCCCGCCCGGGAGAGCGTCGTCGCAACGTACGTAAGCTGGGTCACCGGTGCGGATGATGGTCGAGTAACCGACTGCGGAATCGAAGTAGAGACTCCATTGGGGTTTGACCTTTGTCACTTCGTCGGGCCCGCCGAGCCAGGTGTAGTAGGACTCGCCGTACGCACTCGTTGTTAGCGTTGGCTGTTGCGGCAGAAACGTGGTGCCGGGAAGCATATTAGAGCAGGACCAGACGCAAGCGGCGGACCCTGATACGGTCATTCCCGCTGCTGTCCCGGTGATGCTCCATGGCGAAATTTCTATCTGATTTCCCCATGTGGTGTTGTCCCTCACGGTGTAGATGTAGTTGTACATCACGAAATCCATCCTGCCAGTGGTCCTCCATTTCGTCTTGTTGACTCGTTCCTGCACTTCGACGAAACCTCCGAAAGCACCGCACTGCTCGAAGCGGTTCACCCAGTACGTGTTGTCTACCCCGTGACTTTTGCACCAGCTCGGGAGCGGAAGGACCGACGAGGTGGTCATGTCCCCCTCAGATCTCATGGAATTGTCGTCGTTTGGTCTGACCTGCGCTCTAGGATCCGGCGTTCCTATTCCGACGCAGATGGAAATTCCATCTCTGTCGGCGGGAGTGCAATCTCTCGTGGGCTGGGACTGCAACTCCTCGATCCGGACCGGCTGGCCGGGCTCAAGCACCTGGCCACTACTAACACTCACCGCGTCGACGGTGAAACCGTCGTTCGGGTCGAGGTCCGAGGGCACGGTCGGGAACACTGGAGGGGCGGTGTTGTCGGCCTGGGACACCATCGCGCTCGGGGCGGTGCTGTCAGCGGTTGCGGGAAGCGAGGCAGCGCCGATTGCCGTGAATGTTAGCGCGGTGATCCCGATAATGCTCAGTAGTGCGCGTGGTTTATTGAGGGTGTTCAACGTTCCTCCCAGTCACTTCAGGTTGAGACCTGAATAGGCCTCACACTCGTGACCGTAGCGTGACCCTGCCGTGGACGGCAATACCCCACTTTTAATCCATCCTCACGTTCGGACGCAGAGCCCTTCCGTGCCACCTAGGACATCGACGAGACGTTTGCTCGCTGAGGATTCCAGTCACACAAGTGCGGTCCGTTTTCGTCAAAGTGCATCTCACTGAAATCGTGTGCCCGATGAGAGATAGCATGCGGTAGTCCGCGAGGCACGACGCGATACGCGGGATCATGCCTGCATTTCCACTCAATAGGGCAAGATAGACGGATAATGACTGGAATTCCAATCCCTCGAATGAGGACCTCAGAGTGGGAAGCGTCCATTGGCGAGACGCTCAGGCAGCTGCGCATCGAAAACGAGTTCACCCAAGCGCAGCTGGCTGAGCGAGCCAACCTCTCGCGCTCCGCAGTCCAAGGGCTTGAGCTCGGCTCCGGATCAAGGTTGCACACGCTTATTGCAGTTCTGAGAGCGCTCGACCGTCTCGACCTGCTTCTCCAACTCCTGCCCGAGGAAGGCCCGTCGCCAATGGAACTACTCAGGCTCGCCAAGAAGACGCATCCGGAGCGCTATCGATCCAGGTAGAAGCCGAACCTCCGAGTCGTGCATCACGTAGACCAACCATGAACACTGAGAGGCGCGCCACGCTCGACTGGAACTCAGCTTCCGCACGGGTTGCTACTTGCGGTCGATTGCTAATCAATGGTCGGCGCACTCCGTGTCATCACACACGCACGAGCGAGCTGAATTTGTTAGCGCCTTGTACTGGCCCCCGGCAGCAGCGGCACCGGTGCGAAGGCGAATCATCCGAGCCTCATCGAACGGCACACCGTTGACGATCTTGGTGGTCCGGTCTGCCCAGGTCTTCGCCGCTAACGGGAAGAAACCGTCACCGTCCAGCGCGTATGCCTGGCGGCGCAACAGTGCCCACCGGGTGGCGTCTTCAGCTGCCTCGAAGACGTCCTGGTGGAGGTCCTCGGTCTTGTTTCGGAGGCTCAGCACTTCCAAGTAGTCGCGGGTTCGCTCCCAAGAGTGGGACGCGCGAAAGAAGATCTCCACGGACTCGTCCGAGAGCGGCTCCGTCATCGGTGCGAGGGAGATGTCACGTCCGATGTCGGAATGGGATGCAGGCATCATGTCGGTTGCGTTGTGCCAGGACCCGAACGCTTCCCCTCCGGGGGTGCGGATGGCGCCGGTGCTGTCGCGGTTCATGCGCCGGAACGGGTCGTCGTCGTCGAGGGTTGAAATGACATCGTGGAGTAGGCCGGCCATCAGGACGGAGTGGTACTCGGGCATTCGCCGGGCGAAGGTGCGCATCTCCGTGTCGATCTCTTTGCGCATGCGCAGGGAGTAGAGAGGAGTGGTTAGTGCGATCGCCCAGCGTTGAACCCAGTCTTTCGGGCCGAATGTTGAGGTTGATGGGGTTTCATGGATGTTCACACTTGAACTGTCACCGGAGCCGTGGCGAGAGTGTGTCGCCGTCTACCTGAAAGAGCTTTCCGGCCCCGGCAACGATGTCAGGACTCGATGAAGCCCCTAGCGCTGTTCCCTCCTCCCCGATTTCCACCGGTTTCAACCGCGGCATCGAAGGTTTCCACCAACTGGTGGATGGCGATATCCCAATCGAATAAAGGCAAGCAAGGTTAGTGGAATACCTATTTCAACCATTTCAACCAACTTTTCTACTACTTACATAAAGACTCAGTGAGTGTGTGTCTACTGACGTGACACTGTCTTGTCTTCCTATGTAGGAGTGCTTTTGTTGGTCGAAATGGTTGAAATGACGCTTCGAGGTGCCCACATCCCAGCATTGGCGGGGCTGCAGCAATCCACCTGCCGGTAGAAACGGAAGGGAAACGGGTGGAAAGGCGGTGGATTTCCGAGCGCGGGAAGCCCGCCGGTCAGCTCAGTTCAGTTCTGGTCGTCGCCGAGGTCGTCGCTGGTCTCGTCGCCCTGCTTCAGCAGGTCCTTGACGGCGACAGGAACGCCAGATACTTCCTGAAATCTCCAGGTGTTGAGCGCGGGTTTGCCTTCTGGCGTGCGCCGCGTGAGTCCCTCCGGCGTGAGCCCTTCGTCCCAGACGCTGTTCCAGGCGCCTGTCTGCTGCTGACCGTGCTGGATCATCTCCGGGTAAGCGTCCTGGGCGGCGTTGAATGCCACGGGGTAGAACAGGATTACGTGCCCGAACTTGGGTGAGTTGACCACCCGGCCGATGCACTCTCCGTTCGGCTTCAGCCCGCCCTCGATGCCGGTGTTCTTCACCCAACCGAGCGACATGTTGATCAGGGTGTTCTCCGACAAGTCGTCGGTCACTGGTGGGATCAACGGCGCCGCAGCGTTGATGACGTGGGCGCGACCGGACTCCAGGAGGGCTGCGACGGCACGCAGCGTGGAGCGTCCCGGAGAGTACTGCTGGTTGTCCATATGGGCGTTGTGGACGCCGTCGACGAGGTCTTTCACCAGGCCCTTGTCGGTCAGCATCGATATGGTCTTCGCGTCCGCTCCGACCGTGATCGCGAGCTTGTGCAGGAGTGAGATGCTGAGGATGATGTCCGCAGCGAGGCTGGAGACACGCTTCAGAGATCCGGGCGGGGTGCCCAGTTCCTTCATCATGATTTGGACCTTGTTCTGGGTGCTGAGGACCCGGTCCTGCATCTCTTCGATGTAGGCCAGCCATCCGCCATCCATGCGGCTTGAGGTGTAGATCACGTACTTGATCAGGTGCGCGGTCAGGCGTGCGGGGGTGCCATCCTCGAACGCGATCCGCTCCAGCTCATCCGTTGGTTCGCGCGACTCGTTCAGCTTGCCCGGGCCGAGGAACGCCGGGATCAGACGTTCCTTCACAGACGGGGTGGTGAGGGTGTGCTCCGCTGTGATCACGAACTGTGCGATCGGCTTGTTCGACTTCCGGGAGGTCATGTTCGCGTTCATGCGACCCTTAGCGGCGTTGTTGAAGATGTTCCGAGTCAGGTCAGCAAGCTTCGCGTTCTCAGCCTCAGCCTGAGCCTTCACCGCGGACGGCGCCATGTCATCTGCGACCCAGATCGGGGTGCGTGCGACACAGTGCTCGATGAAGGTGATCGTGTCCTTTGCGGAGCCGGGCAGCTGGTCAACCCAGCAGTGCTTGTTCCGTGCCCAGAACGCCATCATCCGCTGCGCGCCGAAGCTCTTACCAGAGCCCTTCGGGCCCCACAGGAAGATGGTCGCCTTCGGGCGGAGTGGCACGACCGGGCGGAGCGCCCCGCCGAGGATGAGCGCGGTGGTTGACGCTTCCGTGAACGGCTTGTTTCGGACGTACGCGTCGAGGACAGCCTCGAGATCCACCCGGACCTTCTCCCGGTACTTCGGGTCGTCGTAGTCGCCGACTGGGAGCTTCTCCCCGACACCGTACTTCGAAGCCACGTTCAGCTCGCGGTTATCGACTCCTCCGATAGCAGCGCCCCCAGCGGCATCGCCGACGACCTGGTCGCCGATGAGGAACACGGGGTGGCCTCCCGGTACCGGCACCCATCCCATCTGCATCCAGCGGGTGCGCTTGACGATTTCGTCGTCGCGGTGGCTTTTCATTGCCTTCAGCCACTTCTCAGCGTCCCTGTTGGTTGGTGGCCATTCCGGGAGGTGGAATACTGCCGATGGGATGCTGACCTCACTCTTACGGGCCCACTCTCGGGGAAACTCGTTCAAGACCACGCTCTCCGGTCCGGTGATCGTCGCTGTTTCCACCCGGCCGTCGGCGTTGAGCCAGGCGATTTCGACCTCGGTTTGGGTGTCTTCGATCTCATGGGCACGGACGTTGTTGTCGAACTCTCCGGTGCGCAGTTCGTCGTCGGTGGGCTGGCGGCGCTGTTCGCTGATTGAGATGCGACCGCCGAAGTTCAGCACCCTTTTCCAGTGGTAGGCGGTGACTTCGCCGTTCGGGCCGCCCTTGATCGGAACGCACTCCTCGGTGGACAGACCGTCCTTAGAGATCCGCCAGGCGCCGGGGATGTCTTCTGCGTGGACGACGGGCGCGTCGGGGAGCCCGCTGGTCATGTGCTCGAGCAGATCATCCCAGGTGCCGACCTTGGCGAGGAAGTCGTCGATGCCGGCCTTCTCGATTCCGGCGCTCAGAGCCACCATGGGTGACAACAGTCGGACCCGGTCGACGTTCTCCCGGGCCTCGAGGTTCTCCCACAGCTTTGCCGCCGCTCTCCAGACGTGGATGTTCGAGTCGAGGTCAGCGTCGAAGGCGATCCATGCTTCACGTCCCCGGAGCTTGATGTGCCGCCAGTCTGCCGGGTTCTGTCCGGTGTTGTTGATCCCGGCGATGGAGACGATGAGGATGCGCTCGGCTTCCGGGATGTTCCTCAGCAGCTGGAGGAGGCGCTCGCTTGCGCCTTCGCTGCCGTCGCTGAGTTCCGCCCAGGTGGCACCGTACTTGTGCAGGTAGGCGGTGAGAGCGGAGTCTCCCTTGAGAAGGCCTTCTGTGATCATCACGACCGGTGTTGTGTCGATCCAGGAGGCCGGCACGGTTGGGTGGGCATCGAGGGGCGTACCGCTGCCGGCGATGAACTCGTACTTCACGGGCTTGCCATAGTCGTTGTTCTCTGGCCGGCCGGGGCGCACCTGGAAGGTGAACGGGATCGCCGGCTCACCGGTCTTGTCGGCGTCCTGAATGTCGGCCAGGGAGTACCACGGCATCTGCATGCCGTTGCCTCGACCGTTCAAGATTCGCTTCAGCCGCATGCCCTGCTTGGTTGCGCCCTGCACTCCCATCAGGCGCATCTCCGGGGCGAAGTTCGACGAGTCGAGCCTCTTGTAGCCGCGGGCGGCTGCTACCAGCGGAGCCACCCCGGAGTCAGCGAGCTTCTCCGCGCCGGACCCGGTGATGAAGGCGGAATAGTCGGCTGCCACGAACGGGGGCAGGTCGACCTCCACAGCCGGTTCCAGGAGCGGAACAGCCGAAGCGGTGTTGGCCGCGTCCAGCTCCGGCTCTGCGCGCGTCACCTCAGCTGGACCGGCGATTGGGTTCACCGGCTCATCGGGCCGCGGTGCACGAGCAGCCTCGTCCGAGTCGTGGTCCTGTGCTGATTCTTGGTTGGACAATTTGTCCCTCTCTGCCACTGCACGAAGCGAGTGGTCGGCGTGTAGAGGATCGACTGGTGTCGATCCCTCGCCGTGAGACCTATGCGCAATGTTTGAGGAGGTGGGAGTTTCGAAACCCGGCAGTCAAATACAGGCTTCGAGTGCGCCCTTTCCGGCTCCTGCCAGCTTGGGCGGAGCACCCGGCGATGACCGACCCATGCCGCGGTCGAGTCGGCGGTAGCCGCTGACACACTCCATTCGAATCGTTAACATCAAGCAAGTGGCAACAGGGTGCTACTAAGAGGGGTACTACTAGAAGTGCAGTGCCGCTGCGCAGCGCGACACCCTCTCGACAGTGGACTCTTCCCTGGTGGTGACCACTGCCGCCCAAGCCCGGCCGGGACTCAACCTTCGAAGGCGTCGCTAGTGCGAGGTCGCGGGACAGTGCACCTCGCGAGAGCATTCTCGAATCGCAAAGCGCGCCACCAGTCAACGGCACGTCTCAGGGGCTCGGCGACCGTGACGGTGACGGAACGGTCAGGCTGACCGTGCGCGACATCGTCAGTGGTAGTACCACCTGATGACAGCTCAGCGGTGATGGGTCAGCGCTCGACGCATCAGACTCGATGCTCTCCGCACGACCTTGTGTGTCGCCAGCGACTATCAGCCTGAACGGGTCGGCCTCTCAAGAACAGGGTGCTGCGATGCGAAAGCGCGGGGTCCGTCTCCCAACCGTTGGCGGAATCAGACCGGCCGAGGGAGACGGGGCCAAGGCAGGATGCTCCAGACTGGCGTCGCCTGGTTGTCCACCGTGGAAGGTCTGTTTTTGTAGGGAAGACGCAACTCTCCCCTTCCCATCTCCTCAGGGGATTTACGGCATCTCTGGAACCTCGGTCCATGTTCCTAAGTGGCCGTATATCCCGAAGCTTCGGCGAACCGCCGGAGGTCGCCCGAATCTACGCATGCTGGGTTATATGACCGATCAAAGTCCTCGTCTCTCTCCCGGCTCTGCTCAGGATGCCGCCGCACCCACCGGCACTCAGGAGTCCTCACTTCCCCCTTCGACGGTGCATGAGGATTGTGTGCCCAAGGCTGTCCCGAGTCTTGCAGCAACCCGCCGAGGACCATCCTCGAGCGCCCGCCCTATGCCTGCTGTTCATGCCTCGAAAGTCCCCACGCGTAATGGCTCGATTCACTCCACCACCGCGATGCGGCGCGACCCGTACTGGGACGGTTTGTGGGCCCCGGGAGCGCAGGCACATTGGTCGACGCGGGCGTCGCTGGAGCGGCGGGCAGAGATCGATGGCGCCCGGGTGAACCGCAGGTTTCTCCTCAACGAAAAGGAAGCCATAGAGGTTCTCACGTCCCCACGAAATCGACGGGAACGCCTCGCCTTCTGGGGCGTTCTGGACTCCTGGCGCACGGTCACCGCACAGCAGGCTGCTGCCTTCACCGGATGCGATGCCCTTGATACACCAACCACCAAAATGGTGGCTGCATCGTTCAGTCTCGGCGTCATCGACATCGCAACTTTCCCGGCCGCGCTAACAGCACAGCCCGGCTTCGACGGACGCTCCCTGTTCCGGCCCAGCGCCACCGACGCGTACAAGCGTCTGATCGCTCCGACCTTGACGTGGCCAGAGCGTGTTCAAGTGACCGCCGGCTATCCGTGGGCGACCGGTGGTCAACACGATCGCCACAACGTTCTCGCCGCAGAGCTCGCACTGCGCGCCACGGAGCACTTGCACATCGCCGGTACCCTCGGCGAGAAGCTGGCCAGCGTCGACCTCCTCGCTGGATCCGGGCTTGGCAAGAGGCTGAGCAGACCCGACAACCGGCGTGCGGATGGTGTACTTATCCGCCCAGACGGAATGCGTATCGTCCTTGAGGTCACCGCATCGGCATCGAAGGCACTCAAGGAAAAGGTTCGCCGATGGGCCAAGCTACTCTCCGAACGGCCACTCGAAACTTCCGGACTCGTTGTGGCCTTCGTCGCCGCCCCCCACCCGGAACGACTCCGCACCGGCCGCGACCCCCGCTCTGAGTTGATAACGGCGATCGCGGAAGTACTCCGTGAGTTTCCGGGCACCGGCCGGGACTCGGCCGCGGCGCGGATCGGTGTCGTCTCCTGGGACAAATGGTTCCCCGGCCGCCACCTCATGTCGAAGGAGTTCTTCGAGCTGCGGTGCGACTTCGCGTTGAAACCTGAGGTGCACGGTGCCGGCAAGTGGGTGTCTCGGTCGCTGCTGAACGAGTATCCGTTCGAGCCCTGGCGCACCTTCAACCCGATCGCGGTGCTGCAGAATCAGGCGCTGCTTGGTGCAACCCCGTTCTGGTTCCGGAAGGGCGACCACACGCACCTGATCGGCACCCCAGCGCAGCGCGAAGGATTACGAATCCCGCAACCCACCCCAGCCCGAGCATACCGAGCGGGCACTGGTGTCGCCGGCCAGCCCCGTGGTGCTGTCGGCAAGGTCACTCTGCCGGAACGGCTGCGGATCGTGTTCTAAACATTGCCGCACATCGAGCTTGAACCGACGAGCCACCTTCACCGCGACCGGCCGTCCCGGGGTCTGTTTTTTACGGCCGCAGCTGAGTCGGCGGCAGCAGCGGCGGCGTCTCGTCGTCCCGGAACCGGGTGAACCCGTAGTACCCGAGCCGTTTGATGAGGACGCCGGCAGCGTGCTGGTGCCATTCCTTGACCGCCCAGCGGAGCGTTCGGAGATCCAGCGGTGCGGCTCCTGGCAGCTCCTCCCCCGCGAACTCCGTCAGGAGTTCGCTGATCACCGCTTCCTCATTCATAAGCGTGCCTGGCGGACAAGTCAGCACGAACCGTTCGTAGATTAATCCCTGCCACTGGTGGGTCGGCAAAGGGAGAAGGACCGGCCACATTGGAAGCCCGGCGGGCCAGACACCACCGAGCCGCATGGTCATAGCTTGGCCATTCGGAGTCTCGAGCCATCGGAGTCCAGCCTCGTGAGCGCGGTTCCGAGACTCGGCTGAGTCCGGCCACGCTCCTGCGCTCCCACTGTCGCGCCGCTCCGACATGTGCAACGCGCCACGAGACGCTGTAGAGGTTGACTTTGGCTGGGCCTTCAGTGCTTTGTCCCACGCGTTCTGCTGCACCGCGGCGTTGATCGGGATGGTCGGCGCCGTTTCCGCCCAGGAGAACTCCTCCGACGCCGGCTTCTCAGCCTCTTCGACAAGAGTAGCCCTTCGTTTCTCTGTCTCTCGGATCAGTTCAGTCAACTGAGCATGGCAGCGGTCGATGTCGGGATGGGTGAGCCCTTCCTTGGTGAGCTCACACTCGTCGACCGGGATCAGCAGCAGCCGGCCGCGGATCGGTTCCGTGCCGTTCCAGCGCCGCATCACCGACACATCGATCGTCGCCACCTGCTCCTGCTGCGGGTTAATCCACAGTATCGGCCTGGTGCGGGACGCGGCGAGTTGCACAGCGTTCAACTTCACGATGCCTTCGGCGCCGGAAGTTCTGAGCTGACTGCCGCCATGCCCAAACAGCCAGACGTCCGGAATCCGATTCTTCTCGTACCAGTCGTGACGCTCAGTCCAGTTGTCGATGGTGACGTTCGAGTACTGTGGCTCGAACGCGACCTGAGAGCCGTCTGGCCACTCGACAAGGATGTCGGTGCGCCGCGCCCGGGTCCCGTCAGGGTCTCGCTCCAGCCTGGCCACAACTGTGGCGTCCTGCGCGGCCGCCCAGCGCTGGATAACCCCTTTCGCAGCGATGTGGAACTCGGACTCTGGTCCGTGGTTGCCGGCACCGTTGGTCTTGTGCGCAAACCCTTGCCGCTTCGTTCTTCGGGCGATCACGATAAGGTCCGCGTCAGCACAGTCCGCAACCGCGCATTTCAGTGCCGTCCTCGTGAAATCGCGGATGGCCTCCGCGGTGCCGTTCTCAATGAAGTAAAGGTCCTGCCGGCCGTCCCGGTATGCAGCGAACAGGTGCCGGCGCTCACCGCGTCGGAACTGTTGGATCTCTTCGACTGTGTGGGTCATGTTCGGATGCTACCGGCCAGCCATGACATTCCCTCAGCGGTCTGTGCGACGAAGCCCGGACCCGGTCGCCAACGGGTTGGCGAAAACGAATCGGAACCCTCACAAATTCTTGATGAGATCGGTTAGCCTCCGGGCATGGATGTGGACGCCCTATTCGACGCCGCGATCGCCAGCTTGTCTGGCCGCAAGTTCTGTATTGCCTATGCCCCGGCCATCGTGCCGTCGAAGCCGGGTCTGTATGCGATCTACGCGCCTGAAGCTGTGTGGACAACCCTGGGCGTGACCTCCAGCGTGGATGATGGGCCTCTCTATGTCGGCAAGTCCGAAGACGACCTTCTCGGGCGCGAGGTATTCACTCATTTTAACGCGACCGCTACCCGCAAACCTGCCACCGGTTCGTCGACGGTGCGCCGCTCGTTTGCTGCCCTCCTCCGTGCCGAACTGCACCTGAAATCGCAGGCCAGGAATCCGGAGAAACCAGCTGACTTCGCCAGTTACGGCCTCGTCGGCGATGGAGACCGCAACCTCACAGCCTGGATGGCCGAGAACTTGGAACTCGCCATCTGGGAGAAGCCCGCCATTACAGATCTTGCGCTCAGAGATATTGAGACCCAGGTCATCCGCCATTGGGATCCGCCAGTCAACATCCACAAAGCCCCCACAAGCCGACACCAGCTGAAAGCCCTTCGGGCGCTGCTCGCACGCGAGGCACGTGAACGGGCGAACCTCGCCGAAGTGTTCAATACCTGAAGTCGAATATCTTTGCGCGCAGGCGAGATGGTGCGCAGCACGGTCAATCGTTCTAGAGCACTACGCCCCTGCGTGGCTCTTTGTCCATCCAGGCTTCTCCGAGCTGCCTGTCTCCGTTGGCGTCGGACCACCGCAGGACGAACTTGACGCCGAACGACTTGCCGTTGCGCATGCGCTCGCCCTCGAACTCGATATTCTCCTCGAACTCACCGGGCCAATACTTCGGTCCATTGAACTGAAAATCACCGAGCGGCGCTTCCATTGATAGGTCGCGAACGACGACGCCGGGCTGTGTGTTGCTCAACGTGTACACATCGTTCGAACGTACGGCGTCGATCCTCCACGCAGGTCGCGGTAGCGGCACGCTGCGCTCAGCGTCAATGCGTGCCTGTATCTCCTCGCGGCCTTCGGCCAGGCCGGCAGCGTACCCCCGCTGATAGGCATCAAGGTCAGCGGCGGCGACCCGCTGAGAAACAAGCGTGTTCAGCGCCTCGACCTCTTCGCGCGCCGCTGCAAGATTAGCTGCCGCAAGGTTGCGGTCACTCTCTGTGTCCCTCTGGAGTCGGACAATCTCCTCGACGGCCGTTCCACTAATGCGCACGGCGTCAGCGCGGGCGGCAACGAGCTCGTCCCGAGATGCGCGTTGCTTCCCTGTTGTCGTTGGGCGCACGGTCGCCAGCCAACGGAACGGACGCAGGATCGGGCGCCAGAACTTCTTTCGCACGGTGTCACTGAAGACCGCTAAAACACCAGCCAGAACCAACCCGCCCACGACTACGACGCCAAGAGGCAGCCACCAGAGCCTGAGCCAGTCGTCAGCAGTCACGATCCAAGGATACCGATGAGCAACGAGGAAGATTCGGACGCTGACTCAGACCGTCCTTCGCACTGACCTCCCGAGGAGCACGATAGTTCGGGCGATGTCTCCGCTCGGTGGAGTCGCGGGAAGTCAGGTGTCAGGTTTCGGGGTTCGTGTCCTCGCCTGGAAAGCGTCGTCGGTCGTCGGTGAGGTGCGTGTCGAGACGCCACGGAACGTGCAGCCGCACGGACATTTCCTTTAGCCGAATTACCTCGGCGTCGTCGCCCTCAAGCCTGGCGTGCAGCCAAGCGACCAACATGCAGAACCCGGTGAGCGCGTACATCACCTCGGCGTGGTTTTCAGCCTCGGGTTGTTTTCGGAGGCGCACGACCCCTTCCGTCTCGACAATGAAGTCCAGTGGTGCTTGATGGGTCACGTGCCCGACCTGGGAAAGCACTCGATAGCTCACGGCGAGAAAGCTAATGGAGTCGAGCGCGGCCATGATGCCATCCGTGCCGGTGAACTTCGGAAGCCCCGGGCCGGGAGGGATGGCGTCGCGGAGTTGCCGCTCACGAGTGACCCATTCGGGGTCCTTTGAGTAGCTGGTCATGCCGCTGGCGAGGTCAGCCTGGGCTCGTGCGAGCGTGACGTGCAGCCGATCGACACCGCCAGGAGTGAGGTAAGCCCACTGCGCGGTCACAGCATGCTCGAGCGCCGCGCGGACTAGGGCGCTCGCCTCGTTGCCAAACCCCGCACTGTCTAGTCGGAGGTAGGCCTGCGCGAGCCGCCTAACCCTTTGCACTAACCCAAACAGCACAAGAAACTCGCGCTCGTTGTCGGTCGGGACTGTAATCAACTCTCGATGCCTCGCGTCCTGAATGAACCGGAGCAAGAAGGCACGCATTTCGACGTCAGACGGCAGCGCGGGATCGGTCACCCGACAAATATCCCACGAGGCGGGCACGGCTGTCCCGTGCACGGACAATACACCTCACAACACCTCGCCGCTCCAAGGGACGCGGCGACGGCGTTAGGTCAGTTGGCCAGCGTGATCCCGAACTGCTCCATCAGCGGCTCAAGCGGGGTGGCAGGACCAGCAGCGGTGCGTTCACGCACGAGCTTCGCGATTTCGAGATCCTCAAGGAACGCTTCGAGCCGGTCATCATCCATGTGGTGGTTCTAAGCGCGCCGAGCGCGCGACGATAGGGAGTTCCCGAGAGGCCAAGACGTGGTTACGCGCGATAAGCCGGAATCCATCCTTGAGGCCATCGGCGCGCCTGGGGAGCGCCGATGGCAAGATAGGCCCGCTACAAGCGCGGTGCGGCCGATCCGACGTTATACTTTGCGGGTAGGTCGCTTATACTCGTAAAGTAAGAAGGCCCCGTTCATGGGACGTCAACAGATTCAACTGAGCCGCGCAGCCGCTGATGCCGCAGCGATCCTTGGCCAGCAGGTGCGGCTCGCCCGCCATGAGCGCAAATGGACTGCTGCGGAGTTGGCTGACCGCGCAGGTGTCTCAGCCCGTACTGTCACCGCTATGGAGAAAGGCTCCTCCGCCGTGTCGCTGGGGAACGCTCTGAACCTTGCAGTCACCGTGGGCGTCCCGCTATTTGGAGACCGGTCAGATGTCATTGCTGAGCGCCGCCTCGGTGCCGCGAAGCTCGCACTCATGCCATCCCGCGTCTACCGCCCGCGAAGCGATCCAGCCGTCGACCTCGATTTCTAAGCCGACGCAGGCGGAAGAGGTAATGCTCCCGCCGCTGTCAGCTCGGTGCCAAGGGCTGCTTCTCGTCGCGTCGATCACGGACGGTCGTCTCTGCGAGGGCGAGAACCGCTGGGGCACTCATGCCTAGCGCATGGCAAATGTCGACGAACTGCTCAACGCCCATGCGTCTCTCCGCCGCGAGGAGCCGCGCCAACTGTCGGAGGGAGATGCCCGTCATGTCGGCCAGCGTCACCTTGGCGATTCGTTGCCGAGCCATTCGTTCGCGAATGCTGGCCGCGATCTCAATTGAGAGAGCGGCTGGCTCTGATCTCGGCTCCCCTGACATGCTCACATACTGGCAGACCATAGCGGCTCTTCGGGATGCCGGCGCCAGCACGAACCACGGAAGAGGAACGGTCGGCCGCATTTTAGGCACACCACCCGACGCACAGTCAGGCTCCGTACCTCACTAGTGACCCACCTTGAGCCTTGACCGAAGGACCCATCAGCGCCCTCCAGCCAACCTGACTCTCCCAAAGTAAAGGTGAACCCTCTCTGCATCTCTGCTCGTCCTGGCCAATCAAACGACGACTCGGCAGAGCCGGCTCCTCGCCATCGACGAGCCATCGGCCTTCGCCACCGGTTGCTGTCATCGGTGATTCGGATGACGGTCTCCCCCGCGGTTCGGATCGTGATGACACCCTGCACGCCCATTCCGGCCATAATCTCGACCACAGGCTCCGCAGGACCGAGACGGACGTGAAAGAGCACCCCGGCCAAAGCGCAACGCACACCGTCAAGGACTTCACGGCCGAGTTCCATCAGGTCCTGTCGATGCATGCTTGATCTTTGCACCGACCGCCGACAGGGCAGAACTTGGCTCCTTTATTTGGAGGCCATCACCGGTTGCCGGCTGAGGGCGTGCGTGATTTAGAAAGGCAGCCGGATCTGGACCCGGAGTTGCCCGGCCAGTGTGATCAGCTTGGCGATGCCGTCGACGTCATCGAAGGACCACCAGTACGACGTGTCGACGCTGAGATCAGAACGGTCGACCCGGTCACCGAATAGTACGTGCGCTTCGCGGGCGCTAGCTTTAGTCGATGGGTAGACGAGTCCGTCAAATCCTGCGGTGTGTGCTGCTTCAGCCCAACGGACTGTTTCCGGGTAGGCGTCGGCTCCGGTGGAGCAGGCGTCGGCGGCGGCGACCCCGAGTGCCCGGTCGTCGACGCTTACCAGGGATGCCAGGGACAACTCCCGGCCGACCACGAGCCGGGAGCAAGATCTGTTTCTGTAAGTTTTCGATTCGAGCGCACCTCCAGCCTTCGGCAGGTCATGGAGGATGCTTTCGGCGAGGGCGGCTTCCTCGTCGCCTGCCGTGTAGAAGACAGGAACGGGCGGGGCGCCGATGAACGCGAACCTGGTGGGGGCGCTCGGCCCCGGGTTGTCCTCGTTCGGCTCGAACCGGTTCGAGTGAACCCGGTAGATCGTCGTCCCGATAGAGAGGACCCTTGTCCGTGCCGTGAAAGGCGACGGCGAGGTCGGAACTGTCACCAGTCTGCTCCCCAAGTTCTCACTGCTGCGTCAGCCACAGCTTCTGGATCATTTAGGTGATCCACCGGCCGGCCCTGGTCAGCGAAGTGCGTCCGCGAGGAGCACAGCCAGTAGATGAGGTCTTTCTCGGAGACTTCGTGGTTCGCGGCGATCTGGGTCAGCTGCTTGACGACAGGACGAACCGCACCCCCGTCGAACTGAAACCCTGGGTAGAGAAACTTGTTCAGGCGCTCTACCGCGATGAGCCTGCCTGCTTTCCGCGCGTCGGAGGCGTAGGATCGACCGGCCTTGGAACCCACCATCTCAGCGACTTGAGTACTGGTAAGCAGTCCGAACTCCGCCTCAATATCGCGCCAGAACTGCTCAGTCTGTGCCAGAGCCAAAGCGATCTCCGGCCTCACTGGAACCGCTGAGCGCTCCAGTACTCGCCTGAAGTTGTCCGCGCTGGCAATGCTGCGCACTTGTTTGGCGATGTACATCTGGAACTCGGCTAGTTGACCGGGCTCAGATTTCGTCATCTCGCGAAGGGCTTTGGCGAGGTCTGGGTGCAACTGGTCCTCTAGCTGCTTTGTCGCTTTATTTTTCACAGTCATCTACGGGCCTCGTTTCCTACAACCCGAGCATACTGTGGGGTTCGTGGGATAGGGGCCGGCACCCGATGCCGAAAAGGGCTCACGCTGACCGAGGCGATCGCCTGGGCGACAAAGCAGTCCAGGTTCGGTGGACGGGTTACGAAACGAGGTATTCACCGCTTGGGTGTAGGCCAGTGCGGTTGAGCGAAGAGAGCCGCGAACGAGGTAGCCGATGGGCCTCCAGCGCATCCTGCCGAGCTTTTCGAAGCGGTCGACAGACGCGTCACTCCAGTTGCCAGCGTCACTCGTCCCAGCCAGCTAGTACGAGCAGCATGCCGTGTCGCACCCGTCGGAGTGCGCATGTGGCCAACCGGGGTGATGGTAGCCATGTGGGCAGGTCGGGTGCTGTCCGTCGAGTATGTCCGAGTCGGCGTCGTGGCGGGCCCCGACGACCTCACGAATTTCGGTCTGCTGGTTGTTGACAGTGTGGCGGGCCCGCTGCAGCTCGGGGAATGAATCCTCCCAATGTGAAATACAGCGTGCGGGGAGGACCAGGTCTGGCCACGCCTCGATGAGGCTGTCTCGGTTCAGCCACTCCACTTGCTGGGCCACAGTCCCCATCCGTACGAGTGCCTGATACATCCGCCGGATATCCACCGGGTCGGCTAGGTCGACGGTCTCTTCTGGTCCCCAGTAGATGATTCTGGGCAAGTTGATCACACCGGTGGATGGACCTGTGAGATCTGCCAGTGAGCCTGGCACTTCGTAGGTCACCGCATTCCGGTACACAAACTTCTTCGGGTCCACCTATGACTCTCCTCCATCGTCCAGCCATTCGATCGGCTGCCCCACGAGGCCCTCGGCGTAGGCCTGAGCGGTAGCCCGCCAACCTCGCATCAGGCCAAGGATCTCTGTCGCGAACGCGTTGAGATCAGACTGGCTCAGTGCTGCAGCCCATGGGAACTCCTCGATGATTTGGGCGGATGAGATCGCAGTGCCATCAGCGGCAGCTTCGAGCAGTGTCGGGGTGTGGCTCATTGGATCAAAGTACACCTGACCACCTCGCGGGACACCTTGCATAGGTCCCGGGCATGAGTATCCTCACCCCCGCCGTCCTCGCCCATATCGAGCGTGAAGTCGACAAAGCGCCACCCGCGACGGCCGACCAGCTGGCCGCGATCCGCACGGTGTTCGCCGGCGCTTACGCCTGACGCTTCTTCGGAACGTGCGCCTTGTACGGCGACACCGAATGCTCTCCGGGCACCCAGAACCGCCACGGGTAGTCTGACCCACCCCCGGCACCGGATACCCCCGTGCGGGGTCCTGTCTCGAACGGCTCCGATGACGCTGGCAACTCCAGCCGCACGCGCCCTGACTCGAGATCCTGCCCGAGATCATCCAGTTGGATTCCAAGCGCCACGGTTAACCGCGCCGGTCCGCGCGCCAGGTCGTGATCACTCCGACTGGTGACCCGCCGCGCCCGCGCGATCTCCACCCCTTCGACAACCTCACCAGCACGCATGAGCACGCCCTGGGCGGTTCCCTCTGGCCCTGTCACCACGTTCGAGCAAGTGTGCATTCCGTACGTGAAATAGCAGTAGAGGTGCCCAGCCTCGCCGAACATGACGCTGTTTCGCGTGGTCCGTCCACGGTACGCGTGCGATCCGGGATCATCCGCGCCCAGATACGCTTCGACCTCTGTGAGCCGTACCGACACGCCCTCACAGGATAGGACCGCACCAAGAAGAAGCGGTGCCACCTCCAGGGCGGATTGACCCAGCAGACCCCTGTCAAACAAAGGGATGCGCCTTCGGATCCAACGTTGGCATTTGACGCATCTCCTTGCCGTAGGTGAAATACGTGTACAGGTGCCCGGGCTCGCCGAACATCACCGCGTTCCGGTTCGTCTTGCCGCGGAAGGCGTGCGAGCCCGGATCCTGCGCCCCGAGATACGCCTCGACCTCGGTGATTCGAATGGCCACCCGGCCCTCCGGCGAGTCAGCGGTGAGAGTTGAACCAAGGATGCGCGGGGCCACCTCCAGGGGAGAACGCGCCAGGAAGTCACGATCGAACGACATGCCGGCCCTACTGCCCCTGGACCAGGACGCGAACCCGTTCGGTGAGCGCAGCGAGCTGCTCACTCACGCGCTCCGGGGCGGTACCGCCTGCCCCGGTTCGGGACGCAATGGACCCGGCCACCGTCAGCACCGAACGCACGTCAGGCGTGAGTAGCGGTGAGACCTGGGCGAGTTGTTCGTCACTCGGCTCGTGCAGTTCCAGCCCGTTGGCCTCACAGAACGAGACCAGCGCACCGCTGATCTCGTGCGCCTGGCGGAACGGGACCCGCTGGGTGACGAGCCATTCCGCCACGTCAGTGGCCAGCGAAAAGCCCTGCGGCGCCAATTCGGCCATCCGTTCGACATTGAACCTGAGCGTTGCCACCATGCCGGTGAAGGCGGGAAGGAGCACTTCCAGGGTCTCCACCGAGTCGAAGACCGGCTCCTTGTCCTCCTGGAGGTCGCGGTTGTAAGCCAGCGGGAGGCCCTTCAGCGTGGTCAGGAGGCCGGTCAGGTTACCGACGAGCCGACCGGACTTCCCGCGAGCGAGCTCAGCGATGTCGGGATTCTTCTTCTGCGGCATGATCGATGATCCGGTCGAGTAGCCGTCATCCAGGGTCACGTAGCCGAACTCGCGGGTGTTCCAGATGATGAGCTCTTCGGCCAGGCGAGAAAGATTGATGCCGATCATCGAGGCGATGAAGGCGAACTCAGCGACCACGTCGCGGCTGGCCGTCGCGTCGATCGAGTTCTCGGTGACACCGCTGAGGCCCAGGTCGGCTGCCACCAGTTCCGGGTCGAGGCCGAGCGAGCTGCCGGCCAGCGCACCAGCGCCGTACGGCGACAGCGAGGCCCGACCACGCCAATCACGCAGCCGTTCGAGATCCCGCACCAGCGGCCAGGCGTGGGCGAGAAGATGATGGGACAACAGCACCGGTTGGGCGTGCTGAAGGTGCGTGCGGCCCGGCATTGCAGCGTTCGGATGCGCATCAGCCTGGGCGGCGATCGCGTCGATCAGGTCAACCACCAGGTGACCGATCGTCGACGCATGGTCGAGCAGGTAGAGGCGGATGAGCGTGGCAATCTGGTCGTTGCGGCTGCGGCCGGCCCGCAGCTTTCCACCCAGTTCCGCGCCGGCGATGGCGATCAGGTGCCGCTCCAGCGCCCCGTGGACATCCTCGTCGGACTCCTCGGCCGTGATACTGCCATCGTCGATAGCCGCGGCGAGGGTGTTCAGCGCTGCGAGCATCCGCTCCTGTTCCTCGCCGGTCAGGTAGCCGGCGGCCGCCAGCGCTGTCGCGTGGGCGCGGGAGCCGGCGATGTCGTACGGCGCCAGTTGCCAGTCGAAGTGCGTCGACTTGCTGAGCCTGGCGAGCTCGGGAGACGGACCGCCGGAGAAACGTGCGCCCCAAAGGGAGCCGGCGTTGGTGGTGTGGTTGGAGTCACTCATGTGTTGATTCTTGTCCTGTCTCGGCAAGCTCGACTGGTCTCGATACTTCGACAAGCTCAGCACAGGCCTCGCTCCGCTCGCTCGACCCGCTCTTCTCCAGGAGCCAGAGCAGGAGGGCCTTCTGGGCGTGAAGGCGGTTCTCCGCCTCATCCCAGATAACACTCTGCGGCCCGTCGATGACGTCTGCCGTGACCTCGAACCCGCGGTCGGCGGGCAGGCAATGCAGGAACAGCGCGCCGGGGTTGGCCAGCGACATCAATTGCTGGTTGACCTGGTACTCGCCGAGCAGGGCGACGCGTTCGGCCTTCTCCGACTCCTTGCCCATCGACACCCAGGTGTCGGTGACGACGACATCCGCCCCGGAAACCGCCTTCACCGGGTCTGTGTAGAGCGTGACGGATGCGCCGGTCTTCTCGGCGGCCTTCCTTGCCGAGGCGATGACGGCCTCCGTCGGTGCGTAGCCTTCCGGCGACGCGACCCGCACGTGCATCCCCGCGGTCGCACCGGCGAGCAGGTAGGACTGCGCCATGTTGCAGGCGCCATCCCCGAGGAATGCGACGGTGAGCCCGGCGAGCGTTCCACGGTGCTCCCGGATGGTGAGCAGGTCGGCGAGCAGCTGGCACGGGTGGAAGTCGTCGGACAACGCGTTGATGACGGGCACCGTGGTGCCTGCCGCCATCTCCTCGAGCCCGCTCTGTGCGAAGGTACGCCAGACGATGGCCGCGACCTGGCGCTCGAGCACCCGCGCCGTGTCCGACGGGGTCTCCTTGCCGCCGAGCTGACTGCTCTCGATGCCGAAGATCAGTGGAACCCCGCCGAGGTCGGCAATCCCGGTGGCGAAGGACACCCGGGTGCGCGTGGACGACTTGTCGAAGATGACGGCAACCGTCTGTGGCCCGGCGAGTGGCTTCTGTGAGAAGCGGTCGGCCTTCAGCTCCGTAGCCAACTCGAGGATCTCGGTCTGCTCTGCCTGGGTGAGGTCGTCGTCCCGAAGGAAGTGCCGGGTCACGGTGTTTGTTTTCACTGTGTTCGTTTTCCCTGTGTTTGTCTTCATTGGGCCGCCTCCAGGGTCGCGGCGAACAGTTCCAGGAACTCCGCCACTTCGTCGTCACCGACGATGAGGGGCGGCGCCAGGCGGATGCTCGACTCGTTGGCCGCGTTGATGATCAGCCCTCGCTCCAGGGCCGCCGCCGACAGCTGCTTCGCGATCGGGTCGACCAGGCCGATGCCGATGAGGAGTCCTTGACCGCGCACCTCGGTGACCAGAGGCGAGCCGAGAGCCCGGATACCGTCGCTCAACTGCTTGCCGCGACGCTCAGAGTTGCCGATCAGGTCAGCACGTTCGATCTCGTCGAGTACGGCGAGCGCGGCGGCGGTGACCAGCGGGTTCCCCCCGAAAGTGCTGCCGTGGTGGCCTGCCTGGTACAACCCGGATGCACGGCCGAAGGTGACCAGCGCACCGATCGGAACACCGCCACCCAGCCCCTTGGCCATGGCAACCGCATCCGGAACAATGCCGTGCTTCTGGTAGGCGAACCAGGCGCCGGTGCGCGCGATTCCGGTCTGGATCTCGTCGATGATAAGCAGGGCACCATGCTGACTGGTCAGTTCGCGCGCCCGGGTGATGAAGCCCTCCGGCAGGTCGACCACCCCTGCTTCGCCCTTGATCGGCTCGAAGATGAGGGCGGCGACGGTGTCGTCGATCGTGGCCTCGAGAGCCTCGAGGGTGCTGTCGATGTGCTCAACACCGCCGGGCATCGGACCGAATGGGTCCTGCAGCGCCGGCTTTCCGGTCAACGCGAGGGAACCCATGGTGCGGCCGTGGAACGAGTTGGTCAACGAGATGATCCTGGTGCGCTTGCCGCTGCTGTTGAGCCTGGCGAGCTTGAAGGCGGCTTCCATCGCCTCAGCCCCGGAGTTGCCGAAGTAGGCCCGCCCTTCCACTCCGGCCCCGGTGATCTGCTGAAGCCTGGCGGCCAGGCCGATCTGCGGCGGGGTCGCGAAGTAGTTGGAAACGTGCGAGAGCGTCGCGATCTGGTGGGACACGGCCGCCACCAGCACCGGATGCGCGTACCCGAGTGAGTTCACTGCGATCCCACCCAGGAAATCGAGGTACCGCTTGCCGTCAACATCCCAGACGTGGCAGCCCTCACCACGCTCCAGCACCGCGAGCGGGCGCGAGTATGAGCCCATCATGACGTCGGCATAGCTATCCCGGTAGGCGTCGCTGGTGACGGGCAGGCTCATGAATTGCTCTCTTCTGCTGATGGGGACTGTGCTGGTCTACTGAACTGGTCTGTACCTGCCTGGTCGGGCACGACTTCGGTGCCGACGCCTCGGTCGCTGAAAATCTCCACCAGGGTGGAATGGGGAACGCGGCCGTCGATTATGGCGGCCTTCGCCACTCCCCCGACGACAGCATCCAGGCAGGCGGTCATCTTCGGGATCATCCCCGCTTCCAGACTCGGAAGCAGCTCGGTGAGTTCTGAGACAGTGATCTGGGAGACCAGGGAGTCGCGGTCGGGCCAGTCACGATACAAGCCGGCGACATCCGTCAGCATGATGAGCTTCTGAGCGCCCAGGGCGACGGCGAGCGATGCGGCCGCTGAATCCGCGTTGACGTTGAGCGCCTGGCCGGGCTGGTCGGCGTCCGGAGCGATGGACGACACAACGGGAATCTTGCCCGCCGCGATCAACTCGCGCACAACATCGGGGTCGACAGCGTCGACATCGCCGACGAGTCCGAGGTCGACCGGCTTGCCATCGACCACCGTTCCCCTCCTCCGCCCGGAGAACAACCCGGAAGTCTCTCCGGACACTGGCACAGCGAAGTCCCCGTGCTGGTTGATCGCCTCAGCGAGCTGGTGGCTGACCTGGCCGGCAAGGACGTCCCGGACTACGTCGATCGCCTCCGGGCTGGTCACCCGCAGGCCGCCGCGGAACTCACTGGCGATGCCGCGACGATCCAACTCGGCCGAGATCTGCGGGCCACCACCATGGATGACGACAGGGTGGATGCCGACGTGGTGCAGGTACACCATGTCCTCAGCGAACGCCCGCTCCAGCTCGCGGTCGACCATCGCGTTTCCGCCGAACTTGATGACGATGACCTGGCCGTGGAAGTGCTTCAGCCAGGGAAGTGACTCCACGAGGGTTTGCGCCCTCGCGGTGATCTCCTGGCTGTTCGGTGAGCCGGCCATCAGCTGGAGTACGCGCTGTTCTCATGCACGTAATCGTGCGTGAGGTCGTTGGTCAGGATGGTGGCCGTCTCATTGCCGGCGTTCAAAGCGATCTCGAGATGAACCGCTCGGGGGGTGAGGTCGACGAGTTCGCGGGGCTGGTCCGGTTCCCCGGCGTGGCACACCCGGACCCCGTTCATCGTCACATCGACGGTGTACGGGTCGAACTCTGCCGACGTGGTGCCGATGGCGGCGAGCACCCGTCCCCAGTTCGCGTCGTTACCGAACATGGCCGCCTTGAACAGGTTGTTCCTGGCCACCGACCGGCCGACCTCGATGGCGTCGTTCTCGGTGACCGCCCCGGTCACCTCGATGGTGATCTCGTGGCTGGCCCCCTCGGCATCCGCCATTAACTGCTGTGCGAGGTCGGTGCACACCTGGTCCAGCGCGCTCTGGAACTCGTCGAGGGGTGGGCGGATGCCCGAAGCGCCGGATGCCATCAGGGTCACCTGGTCGTTGGTGGACATGCAGCCGTCTGAATCAAGCCGGTCGAAGCTGAGCCGGGTGGCCGCCCGCAGTGCCGTGTCGAGGTCGTTCGCCTCGAGCACGGCGTCGGTGGTGATGACGACCAGCATGGTTGCCAGTCCGGGGGCGAGCATGCCTGCACCCTTGGCCATGCCGCCGATCGACCAGCCGCTGCCCGACGAGACGGACATCTTGGGGTGGGTGTCGGTCGTCATGATGGCCGTGGCGGCATCCGTTCCGCCGTCAGCGCTGGCGGCGGCCGCTGCAGCGCGCACGCCGCCCAGGATCTTCTCGCGGTCCAGTTGCAGTCCGATGAGCCCGGTCGAGCACACCAGCACGTCGCCGGCCGACACGCCCAAGGCTGTCGCAGTCTCCTCGGCGGTGGCGTGCGTCACCTGGAAGCCTGCGGTTCCGGTGAAGCAGTTGGCCCCGCCGGAGTTGAGCACGATGGCCGAGGCGACGCCGTCACCGATCACCTGCTGCGACCACAGGATCGGGTTCGCCTTGGCCCGGTTCAGCGTGAACACGGCGGCGGCGGCGTTCAGCGGACCCTGGTTGACGACGAGGGCGACATCGAGCCCACCGGAGGATTTCAGTCCGGCGGCAACTCCGGCGGCGGTGAAACCCCGGGCTGCGGTGACGCTCACGGTGCGACCCCGTTCGTGGAAAGCCCTGCCGTCTCGACCAGCCCGAGCGCCACGTTCATCGACTGGACCGCAGCACCGGCTGTGCCCTTGACCAGGTTGTCGATGGCCGAGACCACGATCACCCGGCCGACCGCTTCGTCGACCGCCAGGCCGATGATGGCGGTGTTGGCGCCGAGCACGTCAGCGGTCTTGGGAAACTGGCCCTCTGGGAGCACGTGCACGAACGGTTCATCGGCGTAGGCAGACTCCCAGGCCTCGCGTACCGCCGCGGCGCTGACGCCTGGGGCGAGCTTCGCGGTGGAGGTGGCGAGAATGCCGCGGGACATGGGCACCAGCACCGGGGTGAAGGAAACCGTGACATCAGAGCCGCCGGCCGCGACCAGGTTCTGGATGATCTCCGGAGTGTGCCGATGCGTGCCGCCGACGGCATAGGGCGCTGCTGAACCGTGGATCTCACTGGCCAGCAGGTGCGGCTTCAGGGCCTTCCCTGCACCGGAGGTGCCGACTGCGAGAACCGAGACCAGGTCATCCGCCTGGATCACACCCGAGCGGATGCCCGGGGCGAGCGCCAGCGTGATGGCTGTGACGTTGCAGCCGGGGACCGCGATCTGGCCGGCCCCCACCAGCTTGCCGCGCTGGGTGCCGCCATCCGCCAGCAACAATTCGGGAAGGCCATAAGCCCAGGCGCCGTAGTAGTCGCCGCCGTAGAACGCCGCCCAATCATGCTCGCTGGTCAGCCGGTGATCGGCGCCGCAGTCGATGACCAGGGTGTTCTCGCCGAGCTCGGCGGTCAGCTCCCCGGACAATCCGTGCGGCAGCGCCACGAAGACCACGTCGTGGCCGGCAAGGTTCTCCGGCGTGGTATCGACGAGGTTCAGGTGGCTCAGCGACCGCAGGTGCGGCTGCACCTGGATGAGCGGCTGGCCGGCGTTCGAGTGCGCGGTGACAGTGGTGACGGTGACGTCGGGGTGGCCTGCAAGAAGTCTCAGGACCTCCCCGCCCGCGTAGCCGCTAGCGCCGGCGACGGCGACGGAAAGAGACATTTCTCAACCTTAATGCGAGTGAATGGACAGTCGGCCGGAGGCGGCGACGCTGCGTGACCTGCTGACGGGAATAGTCAGCGGCGCGGCGTCGCCGAAAGTCGGCGCGCACGCAGAACAGCTGGGCGACGGTTGCCCATAATCGTTCCGCGAAGGTTGTCCACGGGTTCAGATTAGCGGCAGCCGTACGCAATTACGAAATCCGCGTGTGGATCAGCACGCATGGATCAGCACGCGTGAATGAGCACAGTGAGATCACTCTCGCAGAGTCGCCCCGAAGCGTTCGGTCGCCAGGGCAACACCGGCCAACTTGGCTTCGGTTGCCTCGGCGGCTGTCAGCGTGCGATCCCCGGCTCGGAATCGCAGGGCGAAGGTGAGCGACTTGTGGTCGCCATCGACGCCGGACCCGCGGTAGTCGTCGACCAGCCTTACCTCTTCCAGCAGGTCGCCCGCTCCCTCCGCGACGGCCGCTTGCACGGTGCTGGCGGGGATGTCGCGTGACACCACGAGGGAGAGGTCCTGGGTGGCCGCCGGGTACGACGAGATCGGCTTCGTCGCCACCTCGCGCATCCCGCTGTCGATCAGCACGTCAAGGTCGAGCTCGAGAACAGCGACCACGCGCGGGAGGTCGAGCTCGTCGGCGATGGACGGCAGCAGTTCCCCGGCGATTCCCACCACGGTGTCACCGGCATACAGTTCGGCGGTGCGGCCGGGGTGCATTGCCGGGTGATTCCCTTGCTCGACCCGCAGGCTGGCGCCCACAGCGGCAGCGAGTTGGTGTGCCGCCGCAACAGCATCCGCGACGGATGACGGGACCGGGCTGAGCGCCGGCTGCTTGGATACCCGGTCGCCGAGGAACAGCGCGCCGGCGTGCCACGGCTGGGGTGGAATTCCATCGTTCAACTCGGACAGGCGTTCGTCACCCGGATGCTGGTTGCCCACCGGCAACCGACCGCTGCCGTAACGACGATCGGCCTCTGGGAGGAACACCATCCCGACCTCGAACAGCGCCAGGTCGGTGAGGCCCCTGGACAGGTTGCGGCGGGCGGCGTCGAGCAGGCCGGGAAGAACGGTCCGGCGAAGCAGCGCCACCTCGGCGTCGAGCGGGTTGGCCAGCTTCATCGCCGGGGCGTCGCCACTGAACATCCGGTGCGTGGATTCGGACAGGAACGGGTACGGCTGCACCTCGGTCAGTCCGTTCGCCGCCAGCATGTTCGCCACCGACCGGCGCAATCGCTGCGACCGGGTCAAACCGCGCCCGGGAGGGGCGACCGGGAGTACGGAGGGGATGCGGTCGTAGCCGACGATCCGGGCGACCTCTTCGGCAAGGGTGGGCTCATCGGTGAGGTCCGGGCGCCAGCTCGGCGGTGTCGCCTGCAGCCCGCCGTCCACGTCTTCCAGCTGGGCGCCGATCGCCTCGAGCGCCGAGCCGATCTCCTGGTCTGTGTAGTCGACCCCGACGAGGGCTGAAACGAAGCCGTCGCGGAGCACGATCGGCGTGGGCGCCGACGCCTCGAACAACGATGACCCGACAGCGTCGATGGTTCCGCCTGCCAGTTCGACCAGCAGCTCGGCGACGCGGGCGGCTGCGACGGCAGCGACCTTCGGGTCGACGCCGCGCTCGAAGCGCTTGGAGGCCTCACTCGGAAGCTTGTGGCGCCGCGCGGAGCGGGCGATCGAGATCGGGTCGAAGTTCGCGGCTTCGATGAGCACCGACGTCGTCGTGTCGGAGATCTCCGTGTCGGCACCGCCCATGACTCCGGCCAGGCCGATCGGGCCGGACCCGTCGGTGATCAGCAGGTCTTCTTCGTGCAGCTTTCGGGTCTGGTCGTCGAGGGTGACCAGTGTCTCCCCGGCGTTCGCCCGGCGCACGGTGATGCCGCCGGTGAGCTTGTCCAGGTCGTAGGCGTGCGTCGGCTGGCCCAGTTCGAACATCACGTAGTTGGTCACGTCGACCGGCAGGGAGATGGACCGGATGCCGGCCAGGCGCAGCCTGGACGCCATCCACGACGGCGTCGGCCTGGTCGGGTCGATGCCGCGCACGACGCGGGTCATGAACACCGAGCAGCCAACCTGGCCGCGCATCGGGGCGTTGTCTTCCACGGTGACGGTGAATCCGGTTGCTGGGGTTCCGGCAAGCTCTACAAGCGAAGTCCGCAGGGCGGGGTCGTGGAACGCTGCTCCGGTCGAGTTGGAGTATTCACGCGCAACGCCTCGCATCGACAGGGCGTAGCCGCGGTCCGGGGTGACGTTGATCTCGACCGAGTAATCGTCCAGTCCCAGGAGGCTGATGGCGTCTAAGCCGACCTGAGGATCAAGTCCGAGCTCGGTCAGGCGCAGGATGCCATCGTGCTCATCGCCGATGCCGAGCTCCTTGACGGAGGCGATCATCCCGTCGCTCACGTGACCGTACGTCTTGCGGGGGAGAATCGGGAACGGTCCGGGCAGCACAGAGCCCGGAAGCGTCACCACGACCTTGTCGCCGGCGAAGAAGTTGTGGGCGCCGCAGACGATTCCCCTGATGTCGCCCTGGCCCACGTCAACCTGGCACCAGCGAATGGTCTTGCCGTTGGCCTGCGGCTCGTCGACGAACTCGACGACCTGCCCGACCACGATCGGACCGACCAGTTCACTGCGGTGGATCGCTTCTTCTTCCAGGCCGACGCGAACGAGCGCCGCCTGGATGTCTTCGGCCGTGGCATCCGCCGGAATCTCGACGAATTCACGCAGCCAGGAGATCGGGACGCGCATCAGACCACCATTCCGAACTGCTGGGAGAAGCGGATATCGCCCTCGACCATGTCGCGCATGTCATTCATGTCGTTGCGGAACTGCAGGGTGCGCTCGATGCCCATTCCGAAGGCGAAGCCCTGGTAGACCTCGGGGTCGATGCCGGCCGCTCGAAGCACGTTCCGGTTGACCATGCCGCACCCGCCCCACTCCACCCAGCGGGCGCCGCCCTTGGCGTTCGGCTGCCAGACGTCCATCTCGGCGCTCGGCTCGGTGAACGGGAAGTAGTTGGGGCGCAGACGGATCATCGCCTCGTCACCGAACATGGCGCGGGCCAGGTGTTCGAGGGTGCCGCGCAGGTGGGCCATGGTGAGGCCCTTGTCGATGGCGAGGCCCTCGATCTGGCGGAAGACCGGGGTGTGCGTGGCGTCGAGCTCGTCGGTGCGGTAAGTGCGTCCGGGCGCAACGACGTAGACCGGCAGCGGGCGCTCCAGCAACGAGCGGATCTGCACCGGTGATGTGTGCGTGCGCAGCACCAGGTGCGCGTCGACCGGCTCGACGAAGAAGGTGTCCTGCATGGCGCGGGCCGGGTGGTCCTCGTCGAAGTTCATGGCATCGAAGTTGAACCACTCGTTCTCGAGCTCCGGCCCTTCCGCGATCTCCCAGCCCATGCCGATGAACACGTCGCTCATCTGCTCCTGCAGCAGGGTGAGCGGATGGCGGGCTCCCGGCGTCCAGCGGCTGGCCAGCGCCGTCACGTCCACGGCCTCGGCGGCGAGCTTCTCGGTCTCCTCCGCGGCCAGGATCGCGGCTTCCCGCTCGGAGAACGCCTGATTCACCCGCCCGCGGGCCGTGCCGATCAGCTGGCCTGTGGCCGCCTTCTCGTCCTTCGGCACCTCGCGCATCAGCGCGTTCAGGCGCGACAGCTCGGATGCCTCGCCGAGGTGAGCGGAACGCACCGCCTTCAATGCGGCGGAGTCGGTCGCCGTATCGATGGCCTCGAGGGCTGCGGCAACCGCGGCGCCGACGTTCTCTTCAGTAATAAGTGGGGATGCAGACACGAGGCCCAAGTTTAGCTGGGACTAGACGCCCGCTCCGCCGCCCGCATATCCGCTTCCCGGCCCGTCCCCCCGCAGCGGGAGGATGAGCGCCTGAGTGCCATCCGCTCCGGGAACCTTTGGTCCGACGGTCGTGCTGCCGAGCTTGGGCCCGCTGCGACGTGCAACGAACCGTGCGATCCACGACACCGTGAGGTTGATCGCCAGGTACATGGCCAGGCCGATGATGAACAGGGTGAACAGGTAATTGTTGCCCAGGAAGTTCTGCAGGTTCTTGATGGTGCGCGACAGTTCGCTGTAGGCGACGACGTAGGCCAGGGAGGTGTCCTTCAGCAGCACAACCATTTGAGCGATGATGATCGGAAGCATCTGGCGGAACGCCTGCGGGAACTCGATGAACACGCGAGTCTGCACCGGGGTCAGTCCGACCGCCAGGCCGGACTCCCGCTGCCCGCGCGGCAGGGACGCGATTCCGGCACGCAGCGCCTCACCGATGAGGGCTCCGTTGTAGATCGCCAACGCGGTGACGCCGGCCCAGTACGCCCCGGTCGAGAAGACCAGGAAGATGAACAGGATCATCAACAGCAGGGGCATGCCGCGGAAGAATTCGAGCAGGATCGCAGTGGGAACTCGGACCCACCGGGACCGGGCGGTGCGTGCGAACGAGAAGGCGATGCCAACGACCATGGCGAAGAATGCCGCCACAGCAGCCATCCGCAGGGTGTTCACCACTCCCTCGAGGAATTGCTGCCAGAGGAGCGGCTCTGAAACGATGTCCCAGCGCGACGGGGCGAACATGCCCGGCGTCTCGTTGCCGTTCGCCGAAATCCGCGGTGCGGCCAGCGTCAGGATGATCCAGGCGAGCAGGGCGACGATGAGAACGGCCCCGACAATGGAGAAGATCCGGTTGCGGCGACGAGCCTTGGGCCCCGGCGCGTCGTAGAGAACACTGGCACTCATCGCAGCACCGCAACTTTCTTCTCGATGCGTCCTGCTATCTGTCCGAGCGGGATCGTAATGAGGAGGTAGAGGGCTGCGGCGTACAGAAGAACCGGAATGACAGCGTCACTCTGGTCCCGTGCCGCACGGTTTGCTGCCCCGAACAGCTCCACGACGAAGAAGATCCCCGCCACCGAAGTGTTCTTGGTGAGCGCAATGAAGACGTTGATGAGGGGTGGCACGACCATCCGCACGGCCTGCGGAAGCACCACCAGGGAGACTGTTTGGCCGAAGTTCAGCCCGATGCTGCGCGCGGCCTCAGCCTGTCCGATAGGCACGCCGTTCACTCCCGAACGGACCGCTTCGGCGACGAATGGCGAGGTGTATGCCGTCAGCCCGATGCAGGCGAGGACGAAGAAGTCGAGGTCGACCCCCAGGATCGGGAGGACGAACGCACAGAAGAATAGAACCAGCAGGAGCGGGATATTGCGCAGGATCTCCGTGTACACGGTGGCGAAGGTCCGCAGTGTCGGAATTGGCGAAATCCGCATCGCCGCGATGAGTACCCCGACGACGAAGGCCCCGATGCCGGAGATGATGAGCAACTGGAGCGTCGCGAGAAGTCCCTCAAGGTAGAGCGGCGTGCTCTCGATAATGGCGTCCATCAATCACTTCCTGGTGGGCAATACGGTGGTGCGGTATGCCGACCCACACGGGTTTCCCCGGTGGGTCGGCATCCCGACAACTAACTAGTAGCGGTTGACAGCCGGCGGCTCAGGGGTCTTCAGGACCGTGCCAGCGGTCTTCTCCCAAGCCTCAGCCCAACGGCCGTCCTCGTAGATCTCCTCGAGGACATCGTTGATCCAGTTGCGGAACTCGGTGTCATCGTGAGCGAGGCCGATACCGTACGGCTCCTCGGTGAACGGGTTGCTCAGAACCTCGAACTCGCCGGGGTTCTGGTCAGCCAGTCCGGCCAGGATGACGTTGTCGGTCGTCACGGCCACCACCTGGCCCGAGCGCAGCGGCTCGAGGCAGTTGGAGTAGGTGTCGGTCGTGATCAGTTCGACGCCGTACTCGAGGATGTTCTTCTCGGAGGTGGAACCGGCGACGGAGCAGACCGGCTGGCCTTCGAGGTCCTCAGGACCCTTGATGCCCTCGGGGTTGCCCTCGAGAACCAGGATGTCCTGGCCTGCGTTGTAGTACGGTCCGGCGAAGGAAACGACTTCCTTGCGCTTGTCGTTGATCGTGTAGGTCGCGATGACGATGTCAACCTCGCCGTTCTCGATGAACGGCTCGCGGTTGGCCGAAACGGTCTCAACCCACTCGATGTTGCCTTCATCGATCCCCAGCTCTGAGGCGATGATCTTGCCGATCTCGACGTCGAACCCGACCGGGTTGCCATCGAGGCCCTTGAGACCGAACAGCGGCTGGTCGAACTTGGTGCCGATGGTGATGCTTCCGGCTTCGTTCAGATCGGCCATCGTCGTGCCGGCCTCGAACTCGATCGTCTCTTCCGGCGCCGCGGGAGTTTCCTCCGCTCCGCCGCCCGCACACGCGCCGAGAGCGAGGATGCTCGCGGTGGCGATGGCGGAAATCATTAGACCCTTTTTCAGTCTCATGGTTATCTCCTAGATTGCTGGTGCTCTTGCTGTGGCAGTCCTTACCCGCTGGGTTAGTGGGTAAGTATTTTCGAGAGGAAGTCTTTTGCTCTCGGCGTTTGGGGGTTGGTGAAGAACTGTTCCGGTGTCGCCTCTTCGACGATCTCACCGTCGGCCATGAACAGCACGCGATTGGCGGCCTTGCGCGCGAAGCCCATCTCATGGGTGACGACGACCATGGTCATGCCGTCATGTGCCAGCTGCACCATGACATCCAGCACCTCACTGATCATCTCCGGGTCGAGGGCGGAGGTCGGCTCGTCGAGCAGGATCAGCTTCGGCTCCATGGCGAGAGCACGGGCGATCGCCACGCGCTGCTGCTGGCCGCCGGACAGCTGGGACGGCATCTTCGATGCCTGGTTGGCCACGCCGACTCGGTCCAGCAGCTCCATGGCCCGTTTGTCGGCGGCTGCCTTGGATGTCCCGCGAACCTTGCGCGGGCCGAGAGTGACGTTCTCGAGAACGGTCTTGTGTGCGAAGAGGTTGAACGACTGGAAGACCATGCCGACGTCGGCGCGCAGCCTGGCAAGGCCCTTGCCCTCCTCCGGCAGCACGTTGCCGTCGATGGTGATGCTGCCGCTGTCGATGGTCTCGAGCCGGTTGATCGCCCGGCAAAGGGTCGACTTGCCGGATCCGCTCGGCCCGATAACCACGACAACCTCGCCCTTGGCGACGGTTGTGGAGATTTCTTTCAGCACATGCAGGTCGCCGTAGTGCTTGTTGATGCGGTCAATGACCACCAGGGCGTCACCGCTGTGTGAGGGCTGCATTCCGCAAGCATAACCACAATGCGAACACCGCAGCCAACCGACCCGGACGCCGTAATCGACCTGTGATGAGGCCTGGTGTTAAGAACGCTGGGCGAACGCCGATTCGTAGAGGCAGACGGATGCTGCGGTCGCCAGGTTCATCGATTCCGCCTTGCCGTAGATGGGCACCGTGATGGCCAGGTCGGCGGCGGCAAAGTGTTCGTCACTGAGCCCGCGGGCCTCGTTTCCGAACACCCAGGCGGTCGGCCGTGAAAGCACTCCATCGTGGCGGGCCTGCAGCAGGTCGGAGCCCTTGATGTCGGCGGCCAGCACCTGCAGGCCGGCGCCCCGGGCACGCTCCAGCACCGTTTCGAGTTCCACCCCGGTGGCGACCGGCAGGTGGAAGATCGACCCGGTCGTGGCACGCACCACCTTCGGGTTGTAAAGGTCGACGCTGCGACCGGTGAGGATCACCCCATCGGCCCCGGCAGCATCCGCGGCCCGGATGATCGTGCCGGCGTTCCCGGGGTCCCGGACCTCCTCGAGAATGACCACCAGCTTCGGGCCCTCGCCGTCGGCATCCGCCCGCAGGATGTCCTTCACGGAGACCGGGAACTGTCGGCACACCGCGATCACCCCCTGCGGCGTCACCGTGTTCGCCATCGAGTCGATGACCTGCTCGGTGCAGAACTCCACCTCGAGCCCGGCGGCAACCGCGGCGTCGGACAGCTCCGAGTAACGCTCCAGCGCGGTCGGGGTCGCGAAAAGCTCGACCAGCAACTCCGGGCGGAACGCGAGCGCTTCGGCGACAGCCTGGGGGCCCTCCAAAAGAAAGTGCCCGGTCTCAGACCGGGCATCTCTCTTGGCGAGCTTGGCCACGCCGCGGACACGAGGTGAACGCGGGTTGTCAAGCAATATCGTGCTCCAAACTCAGGCGGAAACCCTCGGTGCTGAGGTGTCAGCGGGAAGGGCGGCCTTGGCCGTGGCAACCAATGCCGCAAACGTCTTCGGCTCGGTGATGGCCAGGTCGGCAAGGATGCGACGGTCAACCTCGACGCCGGCCAGGTTCAAGCCCTGGATGAAGCGGTTGTAGGTGAGGCCGTTCGCGCGGGATGCGGCGTTGATGCGCTGGATCCACAGGCGACGGAAGTCGCCCTTGCGGCTGCGGCGGTCGCGGTAGGCGTAGACGAGCGAGTGGATGACCTGCTCTTTGGCCTTGCGGTACAGGCGCGAACGCTGGCCGCGGTAACCCTTGGCGCGCTCGAGGATGACCCTGCGCTTCTTGTGGGCGTTGACAGCCCTCTTGACTCTTGCCATGTTCGTATTCCTCTTAGTTCCGGTCGGCTTACTTGCCGAGAAGCTTCTTGATGACCTTGGCGTCGGCCTTGGCCAGCACCTGGTCGGTGTTCAGGCGACGCTTGCGCTGCCCGGACTTGACCTCCAGGTTGTGGCGCATACCGGCCTGCTGCTTCATGATCTTGCCGCTACCGGTGACCTTGAAACGCTTCTTGGACCCGGAGTGGGTCTTCTGCTTGGGCATTTCTCTCCTTGTTTACTGTCGTACTGGTCATCGTCATGGCACCGAGAGGGCCGACGAAATTCGTGGGTCAGCTTGCCGCTGTGGCCTGGTCTGCCGACTCTTCGCCGGCATCCGTCGCAGGCTTGGCGGCCTTGGCGGGCTTGTCGGCCTTCTCGGGCTTGTCCGTCTTCTCGGCTGGCGCATTCGGCTTCTCGGCTGGCGCATCCGGTTCGCCGGAGGAGTTCCTGGACTTGCTCGGCGCCTTCTTGGCATCCGTCTCAGCCTTGACGTCGGCCTTGGTCTTGAGCGGGCCGATCACCATGACCATGTTTCGGCCATCGATCATCGGAGTGGACTCGACCGAGCCGAACTCGGCGACGTCCTCTGCGAACTTCTGCAGCAGGCGCACGCCCTGCTCGGGGCGGGACTGCTCGCGGCCACGGAACAGGATCATCGCCTTGACCTTGTCACCGCCCTTGAGGAAACCCTCGGCACGCTTGCGCTTGGTCTCGTAGTCGTGCTTGTCGATCTTGAGACGGAACCGCACCTCTTTGAGGATGGTGTTGGTCTGGTTGCGCTTGGCCTCTTTCGCCTTCTGCGCGGTTTCGTACTTGAACTTGCCGAAGTCCATGATCTTCGCGACGGGCGGCTTGGAGTTGGGAGCAACCTCAACCAAATCCAGGTCGGCCGCTTGGGCAAGGCGAAGGGCCTCCTCGATGCGGACGACGCCAACCTGCTCGCCCTGTGGGCCAACGAGACGAACCTCCGGGACGCGGATTCGGTCATTCGTTCTGGGATCGCTGATGCGTTTCTCCTCGTACTGTGGCTTCACTGTGGCCGAACTGCCGACGGATGCCGACAGGCGACGAGAGGAGAGAATTTGTGCGGGCAATCACTGCCGGCACAGCACCCTGGTCTACCTCAGCGCACTTGCGTGCACGTCGGCGGGGTGCCAACTACCCGGTAACCTTGAGGTGTTGATCAACACGTGTTGGTGAACGTGTGTTGATGAACAACGCAGGCGGTCAAGCGCGGGTGGGAGAATCTCCACTTGTCGTTCCGAAACCTTTGACGGCCTCGGAGCCCGCACGAGTCTAACAGAGGAAGCTCCATGAGTGATACCGGGTACGCACACGCACATTCGGACGATGAGTCTCGCGAGAACGAGGCCGCCCGCGACATTGCGGACGTGCCGGCGATCGAAATCATCAACACCGCGGCGGTGCACCTGCTCAGTGCCGCAGCCATCAAGTGCGGCCTCGCCGACGACCCGGAGAACCAGCTCGACCTCGACGAGGCGCGCAAGCTGATCAATGCGCTGGCCGGCCTGATCACGGCGGCCTCCCCAGACCTCTCCGACTCGCACGCGCGGCCGCTGCGTGATGGGTTGCGCTCGGTGCAGCTGGCGTTCCGCGAGGCGTCGTCTATTCCGGATGCGCCTGGCAAGGGTCCCGGGGAGAAGTTCACCGGCCCGGTCAGCTAGCCGCAACCAGCTTTACGGCCAAGGAGTCAACGCGGGCGGCGATCAGGTCGCTGGCAGCCCAGCGCGACTGCAGGCGTTCCAGCAGACCGGTGAGCGCCGACTGGTCCAGGCCCGGCTGAAGCGCCAACTGGACGATCAATTCAGGACCCCGCAGTGTCGCATCCGGATCCCCCGCCGCCAGCCTGATGGCGACGACGGCGGGCTCGCTGCTCACACTGCGCTCGAACTCGGCAGCGACCTCGGCATCACCGTGGCTCGGAGCCCACGGCACTGATTGCGCGATCGCCCAGAGTGCCGGCCGGCGGATGACGAACTCGGTCTCCGAGGTGGGGTCGAGCACGACCAGGTCGGTCCCCTCATCCGCTGCCGCGAGCGCGACCCGGATTCCGTCGGCCGGGACGGGTCGCGCAGCCGGATTCCAGTGCTGCATGGCCGCGACAGAGCTGAACACCGGCAGGACATTCCGGCCGTCGGGGCCGGAAACCGTCACGATCGACAATTCGGCACTCTTATCGACAGTGACACCGTGGTCGTTGACGCCGGACTCCCCCAGCGTTGCCATCAGGGGAATGAGGAGCCTGACGGTCCGCACGGCATCCACGACGACCGACTCATCGTCGTCGCGCCCACGAAACCGCTGCAGCGCCTCAACCAGCGTGGGCGGAGCCGAGCCGTCATCGTCCGCGAAGGCGGTCTCCCCGAACGAGCGGCCCTCCCAGGGCTGGCCCGCAGAGTCGGTGGCCCTGCCGTGCCGGTCGTGCATCAATCGCCGGCGACGTCGAGCGCCTCAGCCAGCGTGAACGCCTTGTTGTAGAGCGCCTTGCCGACGATGGCACCTTCCAGGCCGAGGGGAACGAGCTCACGCAGCGCAGCGATGTCATCGAGATTCGAGATGCCGCCGGAGGCGATCACCGGCTTGTGCGTGTGGTCCATCACCTGGCGGAGCAGGTCGACGTTCGGGCCCTGCATGGTGCCGTCCTTGGTGACATCCGTCACGACGTAGCGGGCGCATCCGGCCTCTTCCAGACGGTCCATCACCGTCCACAGGTCGCCGCCGTCTTTCGTCCAGCCGCGCGCGGCCAGGGCGGTGCCCCTGACGTCGAGGCCGACGGCGATCGCCTCGCCGTATTCGGCGATGACGTGCGCGGACCACTCCGGATTCTCCAGCGCGGCGGTGCCCAGGTTGATCCGCTTGGCCCCGGTCGCCAGGGCCGCTTCCAGGGACTCGTCGTCGCGGATGCCACCGGAGAGTTCGATGTTGACGTTGTTGCCGACCTGGCGAATCACCTTCCTCACCAGGCCGTGGTTGTTCCCGCGGCCGAAGGCGGCATCGAGGTCGACCAGGTGGATCCACTCGGCACCCTGGTTCGCCCAATCGGATGCCGCAGCAACCGGATCGCCGTAGCTGGTCTCGGTGCCGGCCGCCCCCTGGGTGAGACGTACCGCCTTGCCGTCGGAGATGTCGACCGCCGGGAGCAGGGTCAAACGCGGGGTTGTGCTGAACTCAGACATGAGTCGCCTTCTGAAACCGATGGGTCATGCGCGATGTGCGGGCAGCATATGCTCCGCGCGCTGGACAAGCTATAGATACTACTCATAGTTGTGGGCGTCGGGAACTCACAGGTTGTCGATCCAGTTCTTCAGCAGGCGGATGCCCGGCTCCCCCGACTTCTCCGGGTGGAACTGCGTGGCGGCCAGCGGTCCGTTCTCGACCGCGGCGAGGAAGCGTGTTCCATGCTCCGCCCACGCCAGCTTGGGCTGGGGGAACGGTGCGGAGACCTCCAACCGCCAATCGTGAGCGGCGTAGGAATGCACGAAGTAGAAGCGCTCACGCTCCAACCCGGAGAACAGTACCGAGCCCTCATCCGGGTGTACGAGGTTCCATCCCATGTGGGGCACCACCGGTGCCTCCAATGGCGCGACCGTGCCCGGCCACTCGCCGAGGCCTTCGGTCGTGACCCCCCGCTCGACCCCCTGCTCGAACATGACCTGCATGCCGACACAGATGCCCAGCACAGGACGACCGCCGGCAATCCGGCGCTCGATCAGCTCGGGCCCGCCAACGGACTGGAGCGCCGCCATGACGGCGGAGAATGCGCCGACCCCCGGGACGAACAGGCCATCGGCCTCCGCGACCTTCCGGCGGTCAGCCGTGAGTTCGACGCTGGCACCGGCCAGCTCCAGGGCCTTGATGGCGGAGTGGATGTTGCCACTGCCGTAGTCCAGGACCACAACGGAAGGAGTAGACAATCGAATCCGATCAGCTGGTGAAGCGGACGCCGGTCAGAGGGCGCCCTTGGTGGATGGCACGCCGGAAACTCGCGCATCCGGCGTGATCGCCTGACGGAACGCGCGGGCGAAGGCCTTGAACTCCGCTTCGGCGATGTGGTGCGGGTCGCGGCCGGCCAGCACCGTCAGGTGCACGGTGATGCCGGCGTGGAAAGTGATCGCCTCGAAGACGTGACGAACCATGGACCCGGTGAAGTGCCCGCCGATGAGGTGGAATTCGAACCCGGCAGGCTCACCGGAGTGCACCAGGTAGGGACGCCCGGATACATCGACGACCGCCTGCACCAACGCTTCGTCCAGCGGCACCAGGGCGTCCCCATAGCGGGAGATCCCTGCCTTGTCGCCGAGTGCAGAGCTGATCGCCTTGCCGAGGACGATTCCCACGTCTTCCACGGTGTGATGGACGTCGATTTCGACGTCACCACTGGCGCGGACGGTGAGGTCGACCAGCGAATGCTTGGCGAACGCCGTGAGCATGTGGTCGAAAAACGGCACTGAGGTGGAGATGCTGGAGGCGCCGGTGCCGTCGAGGTTGAGCGAGAGGTCGATGCTCGACTCGCTCGTCTCCCGCGAAAGCTGGGCGGTTCTGGTCGGTTCACCCATTCGGCTGTCCTCTTTTCACTATGCAAGTCTAACCAGCGTGCGCGTGTGTTACTCCCTGCCGACAGCGGCGCCGAGTCCTTCGATGGCGTTCAGGAAGGCGCTGGTCTCCGCCTCGGTCCCCGCCGTCACCCTGAGGTGGTGCGGGATGCCGAGGTCACGGATGAGGATGTCCTGCTCGAGCAGGGCGGTGAACACCGCGTGCGGGTTGGCGACGCCACCGAAGAGCACGAAGTTCGCGTCGCTCGGCCACACCGTGAACCCCAGCTTCGGAAGCTCTTCGAGGAGGCGATCGCGTTGGCGCTTGATGTCGTCGACCATCGCGAGCATCTCGCCGGTGTGCGCCAGGGCGGCGACCGCGGCCGCCTGCGTGAGGGCAGAGAGGTGATAGGGAAGGCGAACCAGGCGGATGGCATCCGTCACCGCCGGGTCGGCGGCCAGGTATCCGACGCGGGCCCCTGCGAAGGCGAACGCCTTGCTCATGGTGCGCGACACGATCAGCCGCTCACGGCCGGGAAGGAGGCTGAGTGCCGTTGGGCGCTCGGCCGGGGCGAACTCGACGTACGCCTCGTCCACGACGACCACGCCCTCGGTCGCCTCATAGGCCGCCTCGATCGTCTCCAGGGACAACGGCGTTCCGGTCGGGTTGTTGGGGGCGCAGAAGAAGACAACGTCGGGCCGGTGCTCCTCGATGGAAGCGACGGCGAGGGCCGGTGAGATCTCGAAGTCGGCTGCACGCTCGACGGAGATCCACCTGGTGTCGGTTCCGGCGGCAATGATCGAGTGCATCGAATAGGTGGGCGGGAAACCCAGGACACTGCGACCCGGCCCGCCGAACGCCTGGAGGAGCTGCTGGAGAACCTCGTTCGACCCGTTCGCCGCCCAGATGTTGTCGCGGGTCAGGCCGTGGCCGAGGTATCCGGCAAGGCTGTCCCGCAGGGCAGTGAACTCGCGATCGGGATAGCGGTTGATGCCGAGCACTGCGCCGGCCAGGGCCGTGACGATGTCGTGAGCAACCGCCTCAGGAATCGCGTGGGTGTTCTCGTTGACGTTGAGAGCCGTACGAACCGCCTTCTGCGGTGCACCGTACGGCCTCAGGCCGCGGAGGTTGTCGCGGATGGGGAGATCATCAAGGGAAGCCACCCTGCCATGTTAACTGTGACCGGGAGCGCCTTTCGTCGTGCCGGGTCGGGCGGCTCGCCAGTGGTACGTACTCAGCAGTACGTCCTCAGCGGTACATGCTCAGCAGTACGTAGCTCAGCGGTACTGGTTCGGCAGCGCCAATTGCTGTCCGGGGAAGATTTCCGCACTCTCCAGCGCGTTCACTCGCAGCAGCTGGGCAACCACTTCGCGAACATCCTCGCCCGGCGCCACCTCTTCCGCGAGTTGCCAGAGCGACTGGCCTGCCTCCACAGTGACGTAGGTCGTCGACCCCTCTTCCATGGTCGCGGTCGCAATCCCACCGTTCAGCGCGAAGACGAGAGCGGCGAGGACGAGAGGCGTCGCCGCAAGCGTGGTGAGCACGGTGCGCCCCCTGCGGGTCAACCGAAGCCGGGAAACCGGAGTGGCGCGGGTCGTGCCGGCGTGGAGGGTATCGCTCATCATCGTGGCCTTCCTGTTACGCATTCGGGTAGTTGTTACGCGTTCGGGTGCTGTTACACATTCGGTGGAGCGGGGCTGAACTTCGGCATCCGGTGCTCGGCCGGGAGCACCGGATGCGAAGCTGTGTTCCGAACATACATTCGATTTCTCCCACTTTCAAGCCCCAGTTTCGATATCCGACCAAAGAACCCGCCGACACACTCGAACAAACCTTTGCTTATCCGCCAGATCGCGGATACAGTTTCGATTGTCTGAACACCACACAAGCAGCAGCCACTGACATTCAGATCGAACCGTCGACAGAGGAGCCCCAGATGGACGACAGCACACCCCGCGCAGTACCGGCCCCCCGGGGAACGACCCGTCGCCGAAAGAGCCTGAGCGAGAAGCAGAAGGCCATCCTCGAGTTCATCCAGCGAGCAGTGGCCGGACGGGGATATCCGCCGAGCATGCGTGAGATCGGCGACGCCGTCGGCCTGTCCTCCCTGTCGAGCGTGACCCACCAGTTGAACCAGCTGGAACTGAGCGGCTACCTTCGCCGGGATCCCAATCGGCCCAGGGCGCTCGAAGTGCTGATCGACCTTCCCGGCCGCGACGCGGGCGCCGTCGAGTCAGATCACCCCACGCCGATCGGTGACGCCGCCATGGTGCCACTCGTCGGCCGCATCGCTGCCGGCATCCCGATCACGGCTGAACAGCAGATCGAAGAAGTCTTTCCGCTGCCACGGCAGCTGGTCGGCAAGGGCGACCTGTTCATGCTCAAGGTCGTCGGAGACTCCATGATCGACGCCGCCATCTGCGACGGTGACTGGGTCGTCGTACGCCAGCAAAAGACCGCAGAGAACGGCGACATCGTTGCCGCCATGCTCGATGACGAAGCCACCGTCAAGGTGTTCCGTCAGCGCGACGGGCACACCTGGCTGCTGCCGCGCAACAGTGCTTTCGAGCCGATCGTCGGCGACTATGCCGAGGTGCTCGGCAAGGTCGTTACGGTGCTGCGGTCCCTGTAGCCGAGACGGTGAACTCGCGCAGCAGCGAGGCGTCGGCCGCGTTCACGAGCACCCGAACCCGGGTACCGGCTTCCTCGTAGTCCGTCGACAGGACGACAGCGCGATCGTGCATTGACGACACCACGTCGCCGCGTTCGTACGGCACGAGGAGCGTCAGCTCGATGGACGGGGATGGTAGTTCTTCGCCGATCCGCTCGAGGAGTTCATCGATACCCTCGCCGGTGCGCGCCGAGACGAATACCGCACGCGGTTCCAGCCCGCGCAGCAGCAGCCGCTGGTCGTCGTCAGCCAGGTCGCTCTTGTTGAAGGCGACGATCTCCGGGATGTGACGTGCGCCGACCTCCCCGATGACATCACGCACGGTCGCCAGCTGGCTCGCCGGATCGGGGTGCGAGGCGTCGACAACGTGCACGATCACATCCGCATCTCCCACCTCTTCCAGCGTGGAGCGGAACGCCTCGACCAATTGGTGCGGAAGGTTTCGAACGAAACCGACCGTGTCGGTGAGGGTGTAGCCGCGTCCGTCCGCGGTCGTGTTCCGGCGAACGGCAGTGTCCAGGGTGGCGAACAACGCGTTCTCCACCAGCGCCCCCGCGCTGGTGATCCGGTTCAGCAGCGAAGACTTGCCGGCGTTGGTATAGCCGGTGATGGCGACCGACGGAACCTCGTGGCGGTTGCGGTTGGCGCGTTTGGCCTCCCGCGCCGGAGCGAACCCCTTGATCTGCTTCCTCAGGCGCGCCATGCGGGTGTGGATGCGACGACGGTCGAGCTCGATCTTGGTCTCACCTGGACCACGGCTGCCCATTCCCGCCCCGGCACCACCCACCTGGCCACCGGCCTGCCTGGACATCGATTCACCCCAGCCGCGCAGGCGGGGAAGCAGGTACTCGAGTTGGGCCAGTTCGACCTGCGCCTTGCCCTCCCGGCTCTTCGCGTGCTGGCTGAAGATGTCGAGGATGACTGCAGTCCGATCGATCACCTTGACCCTGATGACGTCTTCGAGCGCACGCCGCTGGCTGGGTGCCAGTTCACCGTCAACGATCACCGTGTCAGCACCGACGGCCGCCACGACATCGCGAAGCTCGATCGCTTTGCCTTTACCGAAGAACGTGCTCGGGTCGGGGGTCGCGCGCTTCTGCAGCAACCCGTCGAGCACGACCGCGCCGGCCGTCTCGGCAAGCGCGAAGAGTTCCCGCATCGAGTTCTCGGCCTCCTGCGCGTTGCCCTGCGAGTAGATCCCGATAAGCACGACTTTTTCCAGGCGGAGTTGCCGGTACTCGACTTCGGTGACGTCTTCCAGCTCAGTGGACAGGCCGGCGACGCGACGCAGCGCCTGGCGGTCCTCCCGGTCGAATTGGTCGCCATCGGCAGAAAATGGCTCCGCTTCGGCATCCGCCTGCAACGCCTGGGCGCCGGAGGTGAAAATGGCGTAACCGGACGAGCGCGAACCCGCGTGGGCAAGCACCCGGTCGATCACATCCTGACTCTCGTCTGGTTCTACTTCAGTCATCGGGTTAACCCTAGCTCCTGGTATTTCGATAAGTTTGCCTTCATGTCCAATGAGCATTACTTCTCCTCCACCCCGGAGAGTGAGCTCAAGCTCCGCCACATTTCGGTCGTCCTCGCTGGGCGGCCGGTTGAGGTGACGACGGCCGGGGGAATCTTCTCGCCGGAGCGAATCGATGCCGGTACCCAGGTGTTGCTGGCCAACACCCCGCCCCCGCCACCCGGCGGAGACCTGCTGGATCTCGGCTGCGGCTGGGGCCCCATTTCGTTGAGCCTGGCCATCGACTCGCCGCGCGCCACGGTGTGGGCGGTTGACGTGAATGAGCGGGCACTGGACCTGGTGCGCCGCAACGCCGAGAAGCTCGGCCTCACCAACGTCAACGCTGTACGGCCCGAGGATGTTCCCGCCGACATCGGGTTCATGTCGATCCGCTCCAACCCGCCGATTCGAGTGGGCAAAGCCGAACTGCACAAGATGTTGAGCTTCTGGCTCCCCCGGCTGGAGGTTGAAGCGGATGCCTGGCTGGTGGTGCAGCGCAACCTCGGCTCGGACTCCCTGCAGCGCTGGCTGGAAGGCGCCCTTCCGGAGGGTTTCCCGGTGTCGCGGGCGGCGACACACAAGGGATATCGAGTGCTGAAGGTGCGACGGCGCTGAAAGCCGCTTGCCGGGCGCTTTGACAGGCTCGGTGACCGTCAGGCGAGGCTGAGGTCGCCCTCATAGACGAGCACGGCTGGACCGCTCAACGAGACGTGCTCGCCGTCTTCGGCAGCCCACATCCGCACGCCGAGGGTGCCTCCCGGTACGTGCACCTTCCACTGGTTGGGCGCCCCGCTGCCCGCCCAATGGCGGGTGGCCAGCGCTGCGGCAGCCGCCCCGGTGCCGCACGAAAGGGTCTCCCCGCTCCCGCGCTCATGCACCCGCATAGTGATCGTGCCGACGCCGTCCTTCACCATCGGGTCAGCCGGGACGACGAACTCGACGTTCGCCCCCTCGGCTGGTTCCGGGTCGAGTTTGGGAATGTAGGAAAGGTCGGCGGATGCCAGCTCCTCCTCACTGGACAAGGCCACCACCACGTGGGGGTTGCCGACGTTGATGCCGAGCCCAGGGCGGGCGACACTGAGGTTCCTGGCACGCACCAGGGCATCCCCGCCGTCAAGGGACCAGCGCCCCAGGTCGACCTGGAAGCCTTTCAGGTTGCGCTGCAGGTCGCGAACTCCCCCGCGAGTGCCGATCGACAACGTGTCGGTCGGATCGAGTTCGACCAGCCCGTTCTCGACCAGGTATTGGGCGTAGACGCGGATGCCGTTTCCGCACATCTCCGACGGTGTTCCGTCTGCGTTGTGGTAGTCCATGAACCATTCGGCGGTGTCGTCTTCGGCCAGGGAGGCCTCACCCTCCGGGAGGCTTCGTGACCGTACCGCCCGGATCACCCCGTCGGCTCCGACCCCGAAGTGGCGATCGGCGATGGCAGCCAGCTGGGCCGGCGTGAGGTTCAGTTCACCGTCCGGGTCGCTGAACAGCACGAAGTCGTTGCCGGTGCCGTGGCCCTTGGTGAAGTGGATGTCTGGCATGCGCCTAAGGATACTGGTGGGTGGGGGCAGCGACGGCGGCGAAGGCCTGCTCGACGCGTGCCGGGTCATCATGTTCCAGCCAGGTCGTGTTCGAGTATCGCTTGAACCAGCTCACCTGGCGGCGCGCGTATTTGCGGGTCAGGGCGGCCGTCTGCTCGATCGCCTGGGTTTCGCTCATTCCACCGGCGAGCTGTTCCATGGCCTGGGCGTACCCGATTGCCCGCCTCGCGGTGATCCCGCGTTCCAGTCCGAGCGGGATGAGGCTTTCGACTTCGTCGAGCAGGCCGGCGTCCCACATGTGCCGCACCCGCGCATCCAGCCGTGTCACCAATTCCGGTCGCGGTGCGCTTAGCCCCAGCACGATGGTGTTCGGGTGCCAATGTGCGTTTTCGTCCGGCAGGCCGGAGCCGAACGGCTCGCCGGTCAGCTCGATCACCTCGATGGCGCGGACGATCCGCCGGCCGTTGTGCGGCCCGATGGCCTCTGCCGCCTGCGGGTCCAGGGTGCGGAGTCGCTGGTAGAGCATGCCGGGTCCGTGCTCCGCCAATTCGCTTTCCAGCCGAGCCCGCACGACCGAGTCGGTTCCCGGGAACTGGAAGTCGTAGATGACCGCCGAGACGTACAGCCCGGACCCTCCCACGAGGATCGGGGTATTCCCACGCTCGATCACGCGTGCAATGGCGGCACGGGCATCCGCCTGGTACCCGGCGACGCTCGCCTCCTCGGTGACGTCGAGCACGTCGAGGAGGTGGTGCGGAATTCCGCGGCGCTCGTCGAGCGGCAACTTGGCGGTGCCCACGTCCATTCCGCGGTACAGCTGCATCGCGTCGGCGTTGACGATCTCGGCCGTGCGCCCACTGGCCGCAAGGTGTCCGGCCAGGTCGAGGGAAAGCTCCGACTTGCCGGTGCCGGTTGCTCCGACGACGACAACGAGTGGAGTCGCGGGGTCCGGCTCCCTAACGCTCACCGTCGGCCGAGTCGTAGATCGGGGTTGTCGCCACGCGCAGGGTCGGAAGGCCGAGCGACACCCGCCCCGAAGTGGAACTCTGTGGCGATGCAGCCGGAACGGCGCAGGAGGCGGCCTGGGCGCGGTCCCAGGCGTCTCCGGCTGTGGTGCGGCGAGTGTGGAGCGATGTGCCGTCGACCGGGTCGGCGATGAGATAGAACGGCTTGGCATCCGTGACGGTCACCGTGACCACGTCGCCTGGCCGTGGGGCTGCGCTCCCGTCTGGCACGGAGAAATGCACCAGCCGGCTGTCTTCGGCACGCCCGCTCAGCCGGTGGGTTGCGGCATCCTTGCTGCCCTCGACCGAGACCATAACGTTGACGGTGGTGCCGACAAGCTTCTGATTCTCTTCCCAGGAGATGCGGTCCTGGAGGGCCACCAGCCGCTCGTAGCGTTCCTGGACGACGGCCTTTGGCACCTGGTCGGGCATGGTGGCGGCCGGGGTGCCCTCGCGGATGGAGTACTGGAAGGTGAAGGCGGAGGCGAACCGTGCCCGCTCGACGACGTTCAGGGTGTCCTGGAAGTCCTCCTCGGTCTCACCGGGGAAGCCGACGATGATGTCGGTGGAGATGGCCGCGTTCGGGATCTTCGCGCGGACGCGGTCCAGGATCCCCAGGAACCTGGTCGACCGATAGCTGCGGCGCATGGCCTTCAGCACGCGGTCGGAGCCAGATTGCAGCGGCATGTGCAGCTGGGGCATGACGGTGGGGGTTTCGGCCATCGCGTCGATCACGTCATCCGTGAAGGCTGCCGGGTGCGGGCTGGTGAAGCGGATTCGCTCGATGCCCTGGATCTGGCCGGCCGCGCGGAGGAGCTTGCTGAAAGCCTGGCGGTCTCCGAATTCGACGCCGTAGGAGTTGACGTTCTGCCCGAGGAGGGTGATTTCGATGGCACCGTCGTCGGCGAGTGCCTGGATCTCGGTGAGGATGTCACCCGGGCGACGGTCTTTCTCCTTGCCGCGGAGGGTCGGGACGATGCAGAAGGTGCAGGTGTTGTTGCAGCCGACCGAGATGGATACCCAGCCGCTGTGCGTCGACTCCCGTCGGGTGGGCAGCGTGGACGGGAACGTTTCGAGGGATTCCAGGATTTCGAGCTGGGCTTCACCGTTGTGCCTGGCGCGTTCGAGGAGGGCCGGCAGCGATCCCATGTTGTGGGTGCCGAAGACCACGTCGACCCAGGGGGCCCTGGCCAGGATGACGCCCTTGTCTTTCTGGGCGAGGCAGCCTCCGACGGCGATCTGCATGCCTTCGTGTTCCCGCTTCACGGAGGCGAGGATCCCCAGGTTGCCGTAAAGCTTGTTGTCGGCGTTCTCCCGTACGGCGCAGGTGTTGATGACGACGACATCGGCCTGCCCGCGCTCAGCGCGGACATACCCTGCCGCTTCCAGCGAACCGCTCAGTCGCTCGGAGTCGTGCACGTTCATCTGACAGCCGTACGTGCGCACCTCGTAGGTTCGGGGTGCGTCCAGGGCACCGGCTGATACCCGGGATAGTTGTGCGCTGGGGACTGGGGCTAACTGCGTCATGATGCGCCAAGCCTAACTTGCGGCTACCGGAACTGGACGCCGCTGCCGCGCTCCCCCAGGGCGACCGCGGCAGCGGCCTGCACCACTGAGGACGAGTACCCCTTGCGCATGAGGAAGCCGGTAAGCCGGCGTTTCGCGGTCGCCTGGTCGTAGGACGACAACGCCCGCGCCTTCTTCACCGCCAGCTCGTTGGCTCGTTCCTGTTCGGCGTCGTCGTCGCTGTCTTCGGTCTGGAGGGCGGCGTCGATGAGGTCCTGGTCGATGTGGCGGCGGCGGAGTTCTGCGATCAGCGCCTGCCGCCCATGCCCCTTGCGCTCACGACGAGTGCGCACAAGAGTCTCGGCAAGCGCCGCATCGTCGATCAACCCGACGCCCTCGAGCCGCTCTACCTCTGCTGCGATGACCTCTTCGGAGAGGTCGCGCGAGGTCAGCAGCTTCTCGATCTCCCAGCGGGACATATTGCGCCTGGTCAAGCCGTTCAGGCTCACGTTCTCGGCGCGACGACTCGCCCGCTCGGAACCCTGGGGCGCCTGGGGGGGCTGCCCATCGGCGCCGTGAGGCGTGGACTCCTCCGCCGACGGTGCGAACGCTGCGGTGCCTTGGTCGTATGTGCTTTGGTCGCTTGTGCCCTGGCCAACTCGGGGGCTGGTCCCGAAGAGATAGGTCACCGGAGCGATCGTCTCACCGTCAGCGTTGCCACCATCAGCGGAGGTTGTCACGCTCAGGCGCCCTTGCGGTCTGCCAGCTTCGCGGCGATCGGGCTGACCCCGCCACCTTCCAGCGCGGCGGCCTTCGCCTCGGCTTTTGCCGCGGCATCCGTTGCAGCCTGCGCAGCCTTGGCGGCCTTCGCTTCGGGGGTGAGCCCCAGCTTGGTGAGGATCTTGTCTTCGATCTCCTTGGCGACTTCCGGGTTCTCAGACAGGTAGCGGCGCGAGTTCTCCTTGCCCTGGCCCAACTGGTCGCCGTCGTAGGTGTACCAGGCGCCGGACTTGCGGACGATCTCGTGCTCGACCCCGAAGTCGATCAGGCTGCCTTCGCGCGAGATGCCGATTCCATAAAGGATGTCGAACTCGGCCTGCTTGAACGGCGGAGCCATCTTGTTCTTGACCACCTTGACCCTGGTGCGGTTACCGACCGCGTCGGTACCTTCCTTGAGAGTCTCGATCCGGCGGATATCGAGGCGTACGGACGCGTAGAACTTGAGAGCCTTGCCTCCCGCTGTGGTCTCCGGACTGCCGAAGAACACGCCGATCTTCTCACGCAGCTGGTTGATGAAGATCATGGTGGTGCCGGTCTGGCTGAGGCCACCGGTGAGCTTGCGAAGCGCCTGCGACATGAGGCGCGCCTGGAGGCCGACGTGGGAGTCACCCATCTCACCCTCGATTTCCGCGCGGGGCACAAGGGCGGCGACGGAGTCGATCACGATGAGGTCGATGGAGCCGGACCGCACCAGCATGTCCGCGATCTCCAGGGCCTGCTCACCCGTGTCGGGCTGCGACACCAGGAGGGCGTCGATGTCGACACCCAGCTTCTTGGCGTACTCCGGGTCGAGGGCGTGCTCCGCGTCGATGAAGGCGGCGATACCGCCGGCTCGCTGGGCGTTCGCAATCGCATGGAGGGTCAGCGTGGTCTTACCCGATGACTCCGGACCATAGATCTCCACGATGCGCCCACGCGGAAGCCCGCCGATGCCGAGCGCGACGTCGAGCGCCACCGAGCCGGTCGGGATGACGGCGACGGGGGCGCGCTCATCACTTCCCAGGCGCATGACGGATCCTTTGCCGAATTGCCGGTCGATCTGTGCGAGTGCGGTGTCGAGCGCCTTCTCGCGATCAGTTGCTGATGCCATTTCTTCTGCTCCCTGGGAGTCGTGGTTGGTCCGCCTATAGGCTGCCGCTGGCACTGACCGACCGGTGAAGCAAGGTCAATCAGCGTGTGCGACAAGGCATTGTTGGCAGTGTCGCTAACGGATCCGACAGTACGCTCGGCGTCCGACATTGAGGCGGATCGACGTGCCGACTGTGCACAACTCGTTTTCGACTGCTGCTAGGAGGGAGCCTAGCGAACATCCGAAGCCATGTTCGAACATCCGCTCACGGCGTGTCGAAGCGGCTGATTGCGGATATCGGCGCGAGGTCAGCCGGGTGGAGTCGTGAGCCGACCGTGCCAGCGCTGGGCGGGCACATCGGAAGCACGGCACAGCGCAACCCAGATCTCGCGCGGCGCCTTGCCCGCGCGGATCGCCTGGTCGGCGGTCAGCCCACCCAATTCGGTCAACACGAGGTCCTGCGTCAGCGTACGGCCGTAGGCAGCGCCGAACTCATCGTCAACGGCAGCCCGGAACTCGCTGAGCCGCACCGGCTAGCGGGTCAACACGTCGGCCGCGAAGCCCGACGCCGTATAGCCCGAGAGCAGGTCATCCGGAACGCTGTCCGGAATGACATCGAGGCCCTCGAGAACTGCGAGGCGGTCTCCTACCTCGCGCATGATGACAGAAATGGGGGTGTCCAGTGCATCGGCCACCGAGGCGAGGATCTCGGAGCTGGCTTCTTTCTGCCCGCGCTCCACCTCGCTGAGGTAACCCAGCGCAACGCTTGCCTTGCCTGCGACCTGACGGAGGGTGCGCCCCTTCTGCAGGCGGAAGTCCCGGAGTACGTCCCCGATTTCTTGACGAACGAGAACCATTGGACCCTCCCCAAATGTTCAGTGACTGAAAAGCATACCGTTTCGAAAACTCTAGCCAGTACAGTCTGTGCGGACCTTGTGAATACATAGGCTGTAACACGATCGTAGTGAGGTCTATTCCCGGGCCGCCGCCGCTGCCGAGGAGTCGGCGAGCTGCTTCTCCACCTGGGCCTGCCGGCGCTTGAGCCACAGTCCGACGCCGAGGAGGACGATGAGTGCGACGTAGGACACCGCCGCGAATGGGCTGGTCACCAGCGCGGTCAGATCACCCTGGCTGATGGCGAGCGTCTTGCGCAATTGGGTCTCGGCCATCGGCCCGAGGATGCCACCGATCACCATGGGCGCAACCGGGTAGCCGTACCGCCTCATCAGGAAGCCGACCAGGCCGATCACCAGCAGGATGAGCACGTCCAGATAGTTGAAGTTCATGGCGAACGAGCCCAGCGCAGCGAAGAGCATGATTCCGGCGTACAGGTATGGCCGTGGCACCTGGAGGACCTTCACCCAGATGCCGACCAGGGGAAGGTTGAGCACGAGCAGCATGACGTTGCCGATGTAGAGGCTCGCGATCAGTGCCCAAACCAGCGCGCTCTGGTTCTGGAAGAGCAGCGGGCCGGGCTGGATGCCGTACGACTGGAACGCGGAGAGGATGATCGCGGCCGTCGCGGTCGTCGGCAGCCCCAGCGTGAGCAGCGGTACCAGCACGCCGGCGGCCGCAGCGTTGTTCGCCGCCTCGGGACCTGCAACGCCTTCGATCGCGCCCTTGCCGAACTGGGCCTTGCGCGCCCCCTTCGCGAGGCGTTTCTCCGCGGCGTAGGACAGGAAGGTTGCGACGTCGGCACCACCGGCCGGGATGGTTCCAATCGGGAAGCCGATGGCGGTGCCACGAAGCCAGGGCCGCCAGGAGAAGTTCCAGTCCTCCTTCGTCATCCAGTTGCGCCACCCTTTGCTCACCGGGATCACCGCGATGGCACCGCCCTTGAGCCGGGATGCGACATAGAGCGACTCTCCGACCGCGAACAGTCCGACGGCGATCAGCACGACGTCGATGCCATCGGCAAGAACCGGCAGGCCGCCGGTGAAGCGTTGCTGCCCGGTGAGGACCTCGGTACCCACCAGCCCGAGGAACAGGCCGAGCGCCAGCGAAACCATACCCCTGGAAACCGAGCTGCCCAGAAGGGCGCCCACCGTCATGAACGCGACGATCATCAGCGCGAAATAGTCGGGTGGGCCGAGCGTCACGGCCCACCGCGCCAGGAAGGGCGCCAACAGGGTCAGCCCCACGGTGGCAACGCTGGCGGCGACGAACGAGCCGATCGCAGCGGTCGCCAGCGCGGATGCGCCTCTCCCCTTCCTTGCCATCTTGTTGCCTTCGAGGGCGGTGACGATCGAGGCCGACTCCCCCGGTGTGTTCAACAGGATCGAAGTCGTCGACCCGCCGTACATCCCCCCGTAGTAGATGCCGGCGAAAACGATGAGGGCGGCCGCCGGGTCCAGCGTGTAGGTGATCGGCAGCAGCAGCGCCACCGTCATCGCCGGACCGATCCCCGGCAGGACGCCGACCGCTGTGCCGACGAGCACGCCGAAGAACGCGTAGAGGAGGTATTCCGGCTGGATCGCGGTCGCGAAGCCGGCTAGTAGTGCGCCGAAGTTGTCCATCAGAGGAATGGCATCCAATCGAGGAGTGGCCCGGCAGGCAGGGACAGGCCCAGCAGGCTGCCGAAGATGACGTGGATGGTGAAGCCGAGCGCCAGGCCGATGAGGGCAGCGCGCCACAGCTTGCGCGCGCCAAGCGCCCAGGCTGACCCGGTGAACAGCAGCGCGGCGGCGAGCGGCCACCCGATGATCCCGATGAGGTAGGCGTGGATGGTGAAGAATGCGACCAGCTTGCCGACCGTCACCCAATCGGTCGGAACGGTGCCGTCGACGTCTTCACCCTCCTCGGCCTCACCCAGGCGGCCGCGGCTCACGCCGATGACTACGGCGACTGCCGCGATGATCAGGATCGCCCCCACCAGATAGGGGAACGCGCGTGGGCCCAGGGTGTTGCTTGAAACCGGGACACGGATGAAGCCGGCCGCCACCACGACGTAGATGCCAAGCGCGGCACACACCAGGGAGAACAGGTACTCGCCGACCGGCAGCGACGGTCGTTCACCGGTGGCGGGAGCAGGGTACCGCTCGTCCGGCGGCAGGATGCCACCGGACGAGCGGGAGGACAGCGGATTCATCAGCTAGCCGATCAAGCCGATGTCCTTGAGCACGGCCGTGACGTCCGTGATGTTCTCATCGAGATAGGCGTCGAACTCGTCTCCGCCGAGGAAGGCGTCAGCCCAGCCCTTGGTCTCGAGGATGTCCTTCCAGGCCTGGGTCGCCGTCAGTTCGGTGACGAAGGCCACCAGCTTCTCGCGGTCGGCGTCGCTGATGTTCCCGGGTGCGATGACACCGCGCCAGTTGGTGATCTCCAGGTCATAGCCGGACTCGATGATCGTCGGCACGTCGGGGAGCAGATCGCTCGGCTCCGCACTCGATACGGCGAGCGCCCTCAGCTCCCCAGCCTTGACCTGCTCGGCGAACTCGCTGATGCCGGAAATTCCCGCGGACACCTTGTCGCCGAGCAGCAGCGTCACCGCTTCTCCACCGCCGGAGTTGGGGATGTAGTTGAGCTTGTCGTTGATGTCGGCTGCGCTCTGGCCCGCCTCCTTGAGCAATTGTGCGGCGAGGATGTGGTCGACACCGCCGGCCGAACCGCCGGTGATGGTGACTTCCTTCCCGTTCTCGATCATGTCGTTGACCAGGTCTTCCAGCGTCTCGTAGGGAGAACCGGCAGGCACGACGATCACGCCGGCCTCCTCAGTGAGCCTGGCGATCGGGGTGGTGTCCTCGAGCCGCACCTGGGAGCCGTTGGTCTCCACCGCGCCGACCATGACGAAGCCAGTCAGCATCAGGGTGAGCGGATCGGTCTCATTGGCAAGGGATGACAAGCCGATGGTGCCACCGGCTCCGCCGATATTGGTGACAGGCGCCGATGAGACGAAGCCTTCCTGCACGGCCACCTCGGCGAGCGCGCGACCGGTCTGGTCCCAGCCGCCTCCGGGATCAGCCGGCACGATGATCCCGAGGGAGCTGATCCCTTCTGCTTCAGCCTCGCTCCCGGCATCCGGATCCGCTGCTCCTGCGGCGCAACCGGCCAGGAGCAGCACGGACGCGCCCGCCGCTGCGGCGAGCACCCCTTTCCTGCCGCGGTGCTGTGATGTGGTGAAAACTCGCATTGCTCCTCCTCGAGCTGATGTGCGCTGCCTCCCCGGGGACCCGGGATGCGCAATGGCGACGTTCGACAGGCTAGGGATCGCCCGCCCAGCGGGGAACGATGCGGAAGTACTGGTTGTTTTGGTCGTTCTGGACACAGATCACCCATGGCCGGATATCGCGCACCACCCGCCGCGTCCGTCACACTTGTCAGGTGATCCGGTCGATGAAGCTGCGCACGCAACTGCTGTTGCTGCAGCTGGCGATCGTGCTGGTCACTGTTCTCGGCACCGGCCTGGTGGCCAGTTGGCTGCAGGAGCAGCAATTGCGCGACTCGTACCGGGACCGGATGATCGCGGTCGCCCAGTCCGTCGCAACGCTGCCGGCCATCATCGACGCGCTCGACGACGCGGAGCCGAGCGAGACCATCCAGCCGATCGCCGAAGTGGTCCGCGAAGCATCCGATGTCACCTACGTCGTGGTGACCGACGATGCCGGGATCCGCTACTCGCATCCGAATGCCAGCCGGATCGGCGAACGGGTGTCGACTGATCCGTCGATCGCCCTGAGCGGGCAGATCTACGTCGGCACGCAGACCGGCACCCTGGGGGAATCGTGGCGGGTCAAAGTGCCCATCATCGCCGGGGACAGCGTGGTCGGAGTCGTGTCGGTCGGAATCCTGGAGTCGGACCTCCGCAGCGACTACCTCGGAAACGCCACCTGGCTCTTCATCACCATCGGGGTCGCCGCCGCGTTCGGCGTGATCGGCGCGGCCTGGGTGAGCTCCATCATCCGCCGCCGCATCTACGGGCTCGAACCGGATGAGATCGTCGGACTGCTCGAGGCTCGCGAAGCCATGCTCCACGGTGTGCGTGAGGGGCTGGTCGCGCTCGACGAGCGGGGCCGGATCGCGCTGGTGAACGATGCCGGTGCCCGGCTCCTGGGACTCGACAGCCAGCAGGACGTCGTCGGTCGCGCTGCCGAAGAAGTACTCGACGCCGAATTGGTGCGGATGCTCAACGAGGAGGATTCCCAGCAGCGCCTGGTTCTCTCCGGCGAGCGGGTACTGCTGGTGCAGCGCGATACCGCCCGCATCGACGATCGCACCATCGGCTCCGTGTTCATCCTGCGGGACAACACCGAACTGCACGCCCTCATGCGTGACCTCGACGGAGCGCAGAGCCTCGCCGACGGGCTCCGCGCCCAGGCGCACGGGTTCGCCAACAAGCTGCACGTGATCAGCGGGCTGCTCGAGCTCGGTCACATCAACGATGCCGTCGCATTCATCGAGCGGGTCGGAGAGGGCGGCACGCTGTCCAGCGTGACCAGCGCCACCGGCATCCGCGACCTGGAGATCGCCGCCCTGCTGCTGGTCAAGCAGACCAGGGCGCACGAACTCGGCATCGGTGTGGAAATCGCCCAGGATTCCGTGCTTGCACCGCTTACCTCCCACGGCGACTCGGACCGGATTCGTGACGACGTGCTGACGGTCGTCGGCAACCTCGTCGACAACGCGGTGGAGGCGTGCTCCAGCGGTGCCACCATCACGGTCGCCATCATCGAATCCGAGGACGGCATCCTGATCCGTGTCACCGACACCGGACCGGGAATCCCGGCGCGCCTGCGCGAGCGAGTGTTCAGCCCTGGCTTCTCGTCGAAACCGCCCGGGCCAGGACGGCTGTCGACGGCCCGCGGAATCGGATTGACGCTGGTGCGCCGCATCGCCCGACGACACGGCGGTGACGCCGTCGTCGCCGGCTCGCCGTCGGGAGGCACCGACATCACGGTCCACCTGCCGTTCCAGGTCGACTCCCGAACCCGGGTGCCGTTGCTGGAGGGACGTCCATGAGCGCTCCCCTGCGAACGCTCATCGTCGATGATGATTTCGCCGTGGCACGGATTCATCGCCAATTCGTGGATGCCCATTCCGGGTTCCAGGCGGTTGGCGAGGCCCACAGTGGCGCGGCCGCGCTGGAGGCGATCGAGACTCTCGACCCAGACCTCGTGCTCCTCGATGTCTACCTGCCGGACTTCTCCGGCCTCGAGGTGCTGAGCCGATTGCGGCTGGAGAGGGCCAGGTACATCGAAGTCATCGCCGTGACGGCCGCGCGCGACCTGGCCAGTGTGCGTGAAGCCCGTGCGAACGGCGTGCGCCATTACCTGGTCAAGCCGTTCACCGCGTCAGCGCTGCGTGAGCGGCTGGACGACGTTGCCCTCCAGCACGCGAAACTGCACAGCACCAGGCGTGGTGAACCGCTGGACCAGCACACCGTCGACGACATCCTGAGCGGGGTGCCGGCCCGGCGTCCTTTGCCGCCGAAAGGGCTGTCTGCTGCCACGCTGGAGTTCGTCACCGACACGCTGCAAGCAGCATCCGGCGACCTGTCAGCGACCGAGGTGGCGGAGATGATCGGAATGTCCCGGGTCGGCGCGCGCCGCTATCTCGAGCACCTGGCACACACCGGCGTCGCAACGGTGGAGCCTCGTTACGGCACGGCCGGCAGGCCGGAACACCGCTACCGCGCGAAGCCCTGACGGCGGGTCAGTGCTCGCTGATCAGTGCTCGCTAACCCTCGCGTAGACCTCGTTGATGGCGAACTCGACCACCTGGCGCCTGATCGATTCGCGGTCCCCCTTGAGGGTCAGCGGCAACACGCGCACATCGCCGGTGATGGACACCCCGATGAACACGGTGCCGGCCGGATGCCCATCCTGCGGGTCCGGACCTGCAACACCGGTCGTCGAGACGCCGACATCCGCTGCCACCCCACCGACCGCGAGCACCTCCCGAACGTGCGTGGCCATCTGCATGGCAACGTCCGGGTGCACGGCGCCGTGAACGTTCAGCACGGCGGTGTCGACCCCCAGCAGGGTCTTCTTGAGTTCGGTGTTGTAGGCGACAACGCCACCGAGCACGGCGGCGGATGCGCCGGGAGTGTTGATGAGTTCGGCGACGAGGAGTCCACCGGTCAGCGACTCGGCCACCGCTATCGTCATCCGCCGCTCGAGGAGCAGCCGGATCAGGTCACGTCCTGAGGTCACTGCGCCTGTCTTCCGTGGCGCACGGCCTTGACCAGGTAGTCGATACCGCTGAGCACGGTGGCGATGACCGCAGCCGTCATCAGGGCGCCATTGACCCAGTGCATCCAGTCACCCAGGAAGGTCCACAGCGGGGTGAGGAAGAACGCGATGGCCACGGCCTGCAGGATCGTCTTCAGCTTCCCCCCGCGCGAGGCGGGAATAACCCGGTTGCGCAGCACGGCCATCCGGTAGGCGGTGATGCCCAATTCGCGCACCAGGATGAGCGCCGTCACCCACCATGCCAGCTCGCCGAGGATCGACAGGCAGACCAGCGCGCCCCCGGTCAGCAGCTTGTCGGCGATCGGGTCGAGGATCTTGCCGAGGTCGGTCACCAGGTTCTGCCGCCTGGCCAGGATGCCGTCAACGCTGTCGGTGGCGATGGCCAGCACGAACAGCGCGGCCGCCGCGTAACGGATGAGACCGAGCTCTCCGTCATCGAGGAACAGCAGCCAGAAGAACAGCGGTGCGAGGAGGATGCGGATGACCGTGATCAGGTTGGCGAGATTGCCGTTGCTGGCTGGCGTCTCCCCCGAGCGCACGAACCGGCCCCGCAGGGCTTTGGGAGCTTCCACGATCAATCCCTGTCGGTCAGGTTCCAGGCGTCCTCGTCGGAAGAAACCTCCACCTCATCGTACCCGCTGGTCGATTCGGCGACCGCGTCGGCACCGTAACGGTCGGCTGGTGGCTGCGCGGCTGGCGGGGCGGTGGCGGGGGCGGACGGCGCAGTGCCGACGTCCCCCCGGAGCCTGGCCAGGACATCCGCCAGCTGCTCCGGTGCGACCAGCACGTCCCTGGCCTTCGAGCCCTCCGACGGCCCGACGATCTCGCGGGACTCGAGAAGGTCCATGAGCCGACCGGCCTTGGCGAATCCGACCCGGAGCTTGCGCTGCAGCATCGAGGTGGAACCGAACTGCGTGCTGACGACGAGTTCTGCCGCTGCAAGCAACACCTCGAGGTCGTCGCCGATGTCGGCGTCGATGTGCTTCTGCTCTGCTGCCACTGCGACGTCCTGGCGGTACTCCGGCCGCGCCTGCCTGGTCACGTGCTTCACGACAGCGCTGACCTCGGCCTCGGTCACCCAGGCGCCCTGCACCCGGATGGCCTTCGAAGCACCCATCGGCAGGAACAGGGCATCGCCCTGGCCGATCAACTTGTCGGCCCCCGGCTGGTCCAGGATGACGCGGGAGTCGGTCATGCTGCTGACCGCGAACGCGAGGCGGCTGGGCACATTCGCCTTGATCAACCCGGTCACCACGTCGACGCTGGGGCGCTGGGTCGCCAGCACCAGGTGAATTCCGGATGCCCGGGCGAGCTGCGTGATGCGGACGATGGAGTCCTCGACATCGCGCGGGGCGACCATCATCAGGTCGGCCAGCTCGTCGACCACCACGAGGAGGTACGGGTAGGCCTTGAGCTTGCGCTCGCTTCCGGTCGGCAGCACGATCTCGTTCGCGATGACGGCGGCATTGAAGTCGTCGATGTGACGGAATCCGAAGCTGGCGAGGTCGTCGTACCTCATGTCCATCTCCTTGACCACCCAGGCGAGCGCCTCGGCGGCCTTCTTCGGATTGGTGATGATCGGCGTGATGAGGTGGGGAACGCCGGCGTACCCGGCCAGCTCGACCCGCTTCGGGTCGATCAGCACCATCCGCACTTCCGATGGCTTCGCCCGCATCAGCAGCGAGGTGATCATGGAGTTCACGAAGCTGGACTTGCCGGAACCGGTCGAGCCTGCCACCAGGAGGTGGGGCATCTTGGCGAGGTTCGCCACGACGAAGCCGCCCTCGACGTCCTTGCCCAGCCCGATCGTCATCGGGTGGTGGCTGGAGGTACTGGCCTTGGAGCGCAGCACATCGCCCAGCGACACGATCTCGCGGTCGGTGTTCGGAATCTCGATGCCGATGGCGCTCTTGCCGGGGATCGGCGACAGGATGCGCACCTCGTTGCTGGCGACGGCGTAGGAGAGGTTCTTGCTGAGAGCGGTGACGCGCTCCACCTTGACCCCGCGGCCGAGCTCGATCTCGTACCTGGTGACGGTGGGGCCGCGGCTGAAACCGGTGACCTTGGCATCCACCTGGAACTGCTTCAGCACCTCGGTGATGGAGGCGACGACATCGTCATTGACCTGCGACCTGGCCTTCGGCGGGGTCCCTGGAGCCAGGGTGGATGCTGCCGGCAAGCGGTAGGGCGCGCTCGGCTGCTCAGCGGCGGCGGCAGCCGCAGCGTCGAAGTCGCCGTGCCCGCCCTTGACCGATGCCTTGTCGGAGAAGCCGGGGAGCAGTTCCTCCTCCGGTCCCCCATCGTCACGGATGCCGGTCGGACCTGCGGTCTCGACCTCGCCGGTGAACTTCTTGACGGCGTCCTCGGCCTTGATGAGGTCTTCGATCAGTTCGACCCCGAAGTGTTCGCCGTCCCGGCTGATCACATCCGTCCGGTCACTGTCGCGGCCGATCACCGGGCTGTCGAATGCCGGGTCGGTCTCGCGCTGGGACTTGTTCCTCCGCCACCAGGGAAGGGTTGCGGCCTCCTCCGGATCGATGCCGAGGTCGCCGAAGGTTCCGAAGGTGCCAGTCTCGGCGTCGGTTGCCTTCTTCGCCGCCCGCTCATCGGCATCCGGAAGCTGGGCGCCGAACAGGTAGTTGTACAGCTCGCGCAGGCGGTCGCCGATGCGGTTCGGCGGGGTCTTGGTGATGATGAACAGCGAGAGCAGCAGCCCCAGGATGAAGACTGCAGCAGCACCGGGCGCGGTCAGCACGGTGATCAGCGAGTTACCGAGGATCCAGCCGATGATGCCGCCGCCAAGGGCCAGCGCCCCGCCCGGCTGGGGTTGCCCGCCGAAGACGTGGCACAGGCCGCTCACCGAGACCAGCAGCAGGCTGAGCCCCACGCCGATGCGCCCGTTGTCGTCGACGGACGACGGATGCCGGAACAGCCAGATCGCGAACAGCAGCATGATGACCGGGAGCGCGAAGGCCAGCCGGCCGAACAGGCCGCCGAAGGTCCAGGCATCCAGCGCGATGGCAACCGGGTCGCTCGGGTTGAACCACTCGACGAACGCTCCGGCAACGGCGAGCAGGAAGATGAAGAACGGGACGCCGTCGCGGCGCTCATCCTTCGACAGGGTTTCGCGGCCGAACAGCCGTGCCGTGGCACCGACGGTGTGGGCCAGGCCCAGCCAGGCGACCGTGAGCAGCCCCGGCTCCGCCGCCGGAGGTGTCTTCTTCGCCGGTGAGCGGCGCGCCGGAGTCTTGGAGCCGCGGCGCGCAGTCGTGCTGCGGGCACGCGAGTTCGAAGTGGTGCGCGTAGCCATGGGCTCCACGGTACCGGGGTGCGCCGTCACCGGCCGGTTACTCGGTAGCGTGTCTGTGCTCAGGTCAGAAGCGGATGGCGTCGATCACCTTCACCCGCACGGCCACGATTGCCGGGAGCAGCCCGGCGAGCGCTCCAACCGCGGTCGCCGCACCCAGCCCGATCAACGCCGCCTCGATCGGGAACGGCGGAATGTCCATGAGCCCCTGCGCCAATTGCTGCAGTACCCAGGGGTTGGTCACGATGAGGATCGCCGCAATCACCCCGATCACTCCGGCCGCGAATGATGCGACCACGCTTTCCATCATCACCGAGAAGAAGACCCGCCCGGCCGTCGCGCCGAAACTGCGGCGGATGCCGATCTCCCGAATGCGCTGCCGGACGGTCACGAGCGAGATGTTGACCAGGCCGAGTGCTCCCAGCAGCAGTACGAGCGCCGCAATCCCGCCGATCAGCAACTTCATCGGAAGCAGCGGGTCCTCGCCGCCCCACGCCGCGTAGTCGTGGCGGTTGACGTCGACCTGGAACCCTTCGCCCAGGGCGCCGGCGACATCCCGCTGGATCAGCGGTGTCAGTTGGTCGGACAGCTCCGGCGGAACCCACATTTCGTAGTTCGGCGGGTTCGCGGCGACGACCGCCGGCGTTGTCACCCGTTCGTATGCCGAGTTGAGGATGTACCCGCGGGCAGCGTCGTACTGCGACGACGGGATGACGCCGATGATCACCGCGGTCACGGCGGTGTCGCCCACGAGCTCGATGGTGGGGTGCGTGCTCAGCTCCGGAGACCCCAACCGCTCCATCAGCAATGAGTTGACCACCAGCGCAGGCGCGAGCCGATTCTCATCCCGGTCGGTGAACCACTCGCCGTCACTCAGCTGGACGCGGTGCATCGTTCCATAGGAGACATCGACCCCCTGCACCTCGAGCGGGCCAACGCCGTCGACGAATTGCGCGCTCAGCTGCATCCAGCGGTTCGCCCCGGCATGCCCGATCTCATAACGCTCGACCACCGTCTCGAACGCGTCCCGAAGCTCCGGTCCGCCGGCCGGCATGCCACTCTCGGGGTTGAACGCGGAGATGTTCAGGGTCGCTGGGCGACCGCTGCCGCGCTCCATGCTCTCCGTAGTCGACTGCTGCACCATCCCGCCGAGTCCCACCACCGTGGTGATCGCGGTGACGGCGACACCGACACCGATGAGGCTCAGCAGCACCCTCGTCTTGTGGATGCGCAACTCTGCCCAGGCCTCGTCAACGGCGCCGACCAGGCCGGTGAGCATCCGCATCACAGCGAAACCTCCGGGGCGGCCATGGCCAGCACGCGGCTGACGTCGACAGGTGCGAGCACTCCCTGATCGAGACGGTAGTGGCGCCGCGCCAGGGCGGCGACGTTGGCGTCGTGGGTGATGGTGATGAGTGCGGCACCCGATTGCTCGGCCACCTCGTCGACCAGTGCCATGATGGACGCTCCGGTTTCGATGTCCAGGGCGCCGGTCGGCTCATCCGCCAGGATCAGGCGTGGCCCGCGCACCAACGCACGGGCGATCGCCACCCGTTGCTGCTCTCCCCCCGACAGCTTCTCGGGCATGGAGGTCATGCGCTCCCCCAGCCCAACGCGCTCCAGCATCTCCGCCGCCAGTTGGCGACGCCGCCAGAACTGCCTGCCCGTCGCATAGAGGAGCGGAGTGACCACATTCTCGAGGGCGGTGCGTCCTGGCAGCAGGTTGAACTGCTGGAAGATGAAGCCGATGTCGGTGCCGCGGGCCCGGTCGCGGGCCCTGGCCCCCAGCGAGGAGACCGGCTTGTCGTCGAAGATGATCCGCCCCGACGTCGGGGTGTCGAGCAACCCGAGAAGGTTCAGCAGCGTGGTCTTGCCTGAGCCGCTTCGCCCGACGATCGAGACGTGGTCGCCGACGGCCACCTCCAGGTCGACTCCCTTGAGGATGTGGAGGTCGGGGGCATCCGGAAGCTCGACCGACCGGGTCACCGCCTCGAGGTGGAGGAGGCTCATCCGCCCATCCCGCAGGCCATCCCCCCGGGAATCGAGTAGCAGCCCTCCTCCATGCCACCGGGAACCTCCACGGCGCCCGGCACGAATTGCAGGATGAGGTCGCCCTCAACCACGCCCTCCTTGATCTCGACTGAAATCCCGTCGTTGAGCCCCAGGGCCACCGGGCGCAGTTCGGTCGCTCCATCGGGGAGCACGACATAGACGTTGCCGGTCTCACTGGTGCCCTCGACCGCGGTGATCGGTGCGGTGAGCACGTTCTCCGCGATGCCACCGGCGATGGTGACCTCGGCCCCGAGGCCCGAGAAGACGCGAACCTCGGCGGGCACCGCACAGCGGAGCGTGGTACCGGAGGCGGTATCCCCGCCAGCTGAGACTGCACCGGCAAGCGCGCTCGAGATGGTCAGGCCCGTACAGGTGAATGGTGCCGGGCCGCCGAGCACCTGCACCTGGGCTTCGGTCGGCTGGTTGAGGAGGCGATACTGCTGTTCCGGTGCCAGCGTTGCCGAAATGTGGAAACTGGGCGGTGCGATCTTGGCAATCGCCTCACCGATCGTGGTGGATTGCCCGACGATCATCGTCACGGAGGAGAGGGTGCCGGACACGGGCGCCGCCACCTTGATATCGCGTAGCCAGGATGTGCCGTCGTCACGCATCACCTGCTCACGGATGACGAAGAGTTCGGCACCGGCTTCAACCCAGGCGCCCGCCCCGGCGTTGATGGTTCGCAGCACGCCGGGAGCCGTCGCCTTGACCTCAACGGCCTCATCCGCCGCAACGGTGCCCTTGAGCACGACGTCGTTCTGGATGGTGCCGAGGGCGATCGGGATCTGCGGCTCGGTGATGGTCGCCGTGGGCACTTCCGGATCGCTGGTCTGGGCAACATCACCGAAGAACGCGATCTTCACCAACGCTGCAGCGATGGCCGCAAAAATAATGATCCGGATGATCGGAAAGATCCATTTGCGCCACACGCCCACAGGTGCCCCTCTTGTCGGTTTAGGAGAACCCTATCGGCGCACCGGACACATCCTCATCAACCTGGAGGATGAGTTGCCGTTCACAAGTGGCAGTTTCTGCCACTTTTGATACACTTGAGCCATGGTGACTCAACGACAGGCCGCGGCGGCCCTCCGGGCATCCGAAGACTGTGCGCAGTTATACATCCAGTTCGGCAGCACCGACCTGGTGGCCGCGGAGATCGCCAAGCGGATCGGGACTGCCGAGCGCACGTTCTATCGGCTCTTCCCGCGCAAGCGGGACACCATCCGGCCGCTGCTCGACCGGGCCGGCGCGGTGATGGCCGCGAGCATCCGCGAATCAGTGGACCTGTCAGTCGAGCAATCGCTGGAGCAAGCATTCCGCGAAGCGTTCGGTGGAGCGCGGGAGGAGCAGACCCGCAAGCTGTTCCCGCTCATCTTCCGTGATCAGGGCATGTGGGCGGTTGTACTCCAGTCCGTACACGACGGCGAGGCCACCACGCGACCGGCGATCGCCGACCGGCTCGCGGTTCCGGCCGACAGCATCCAGGCGAGGGCGGCAGCCACCATCTTCGTCTCGTCGATGCTCATCAGCCTCGAAATCATGGTGCAGCACGGAGCCGATCCATTCGCAACATTCTCTTCAGTTCTCGCCGCGGCAACAAGCAACCCGCTGCGGCAATCAAAGAAAGGCAGGACCCCATGAATAAGCTCACGGACAAAGTCGCGATCATCACCGGCGGAACCAGCGGAATCGGACTGGCAAGCGCCGAGCTCTTCGTAGCCGAGGGCGCGAGGGTCGTGGTCGGCGACATTCAGGACGACCTGGGCGCAGCGCTCGAGAACAAGCATCAGGGCAATCTGGTCTACATCCACACGGATGTCACGGACGACGCGGCGGTCGAGAAATTGGTCGCCACCGCGGTCGAGAAGTTCGGCAAGCTCGACGTCATGTTCAACAACGCCGGCGCGGCGGGCGATCCTGCCTCTCTGGTGGACCTGAGCGCTGACGGGTTCGACAAGACGCTCGGACTCCTGACCCGGTCGGTCGTCTCCGGGCACAAACATGCCGCGCGGCAGTTCCAGAAGCAGGGCACGGGCGGATCCATCATTTCCACGGCGAGCGCCGCAGCCATCCAGGGTGGCTGGTCGTCGGCCGGCTACACCATCGCCAAGCATGCGGTGGTCGGGGTCGTGCGCCAGGCGACAGTAGAGCTGGCTCCGCTGGGCATCCGCTCGAACGCCATCGCGCCCGGGATAATCATGACCCCGATTATGGCGCGCTCGTTCGGGATTCCTGCGGAGAACGCCGAGGAGTTCGAAGCACTGCTCAGTGAGCGCCTGGCGGACAGCCAGCCGATTGGCCGAGTGGGCCGGCCGGAGGATATCGCGGAGGCCGCTGTGTTCCTCGCCAGCGACTCGTCATCGTTCATCACCGGCGTGACGCTGTCGGTGGACGGCGGCGCAACTGCGGTCACCCAGAGCGGCTTCGCCGGGATCGCAGCCCAAGCGGCGACCGACTTCCAGGCGCGCAGCTAGCCTTCCGCGGTGATGGGCTGTCGCAGGGAAACCTGCGACAGCCCCTCTGCTCTGTGGCTAGTTCGCTCCGCGGCTCATTGTTCTGCGGCTACGCTTCGATCACGACTGGCACGATCATCGGACGACGCCGGTGCTGCGTGTTCACCCAGCGCCCGACAGTGCGTCGGATCACCTGGCTGAAGGCGTGCGTGTCGCTGGTGCCGTTCTCGGCCGCCTCGGTCAGTGCCTTGATGATCATCGGCTTGACCGCCTCGAATACCTGCTCGTCCTCGGCGAACCCGCGTGCCTGCACCTCCGGACCGACGATCACCCTTCCGGTCTGGGCGTCGATGGCGACGAAGATGGAGATGAAGCCCTCCTCGGCGAGGATACGGCGATCCTTCAGGTCGGCATCCGTGATCTCGCCGACAGTCGAGCCGTCCACGTAGACGAAGCCGAGGTCCAGCTGGCCCACGACGGTGGCCTGACCATCACGCAGGTCGATGACGGTACCATCTTCGGCGATGATGGTGTTCTCTTCCGGAACGCCCGTCTGGATCGCCAATTGCTGGTTGGCGACGAGGTGGCGGTATTCACCGTGCACCGGCAGCACGTTCTTCGGCTTCAGGATGTTGTAGCAGTACAGGAGCTCGCCGGCGCTGGCGTGACCGGAGACATGCACCTTCGCGTTGCCCTTGTGAACGACATTGGCGCCCAGCTTGGTCAGTCCGTTGATCACGCGGTACACCGCGTTCTCGTTGCCGGGGATCAGGCTTGAGGCGAGGATGACGGTGTCGCCCTTGCCGACCTCGATCTGGTGCTCCCCATTCGCCATGCGGGCGAGGACGGCCATCGGCTCGCCCTGCGAACCGGTGCTCATGTAGACGATGCGGTCATCCGGCAGGTCGGCGGCCTTCTTGGCGTCGATGAGGATGCCCACCGGCACCTTCAGGTAGCCGAGGTCGGCGGCGATTCCCATATTACGGACCATCGAGCGGCCCATGAAGGCGACGCGGCGGCCATTTGCCTGCGCGGCATCCAGCACCTGTTGTACCCGGTGAACGTGGCTGGAGAAGCTGGCGACGATGACGCGACGCGGAGCCTTGGCGATCACGGCTTCGAGTACCGGGCCGATGTTCCGCTCGGGCGAGGTGAAGCCCGGAACGTCGGCGTTGGTGGAGTCCGGCAGGAACAGGTCGACGCCGGCCTCCCCCAGCCTGGCGAATGCGCGCAGGTCGGTGATGCGGTCGTCCAGCGGCAGCTGGTCCATCTTGAAGTCACCGGTGTGCAGGACCAGGCCGGCAGTGGTCTTCACCGCGACGGCCAGGGCATCCGGGATCGAGTGGTTGACCGCGACGAATTCGAGGTCGAACGGGCCGAGCTTCTCGTGCTGGCCCTCTTTCACGCTCAGCGTATACGGGGTGATGCGGTGTTCCTTCAGCTTCGCCTCGATGAGCGCGAGCGTGAGGTTGGAGCCGATCAGCGGGATGTCCTGGCGGAGCCTCAGCAGGTAGGGCACAGCCCCGATGTGGTCTTCATGTCCGTGGGTGAGCACGATGCCCACCACGTCGTCCAGGCGGTCCCTGATCGGCGAGAAGTCGGGGAGGATCAGGTCGACGCCGGGCTGGGTCTCTTCAGGGAAGAGCACGCCGCAGTCGATGATCAGGATCTTGCCATCGATCTCGTACGACGTCATGTTGCGCCCGATCTCGCCGAGGCCGCCGATCGGGATGACGCGGAGGGTTCCGGGGAGCAGCGGGGCTGGATCGAAAATAGGAGAGTTCATGGCATCCTGTGCTGTTTCGGCCGGGTGGCCGTATTGGTAGGGCCGTTAGCCCTCGGTTTAAGTTGTAGTCCGCACTGTGCCCACTCGGGACTCAGCGGGTGGTGCCGGCGATCTTCGGCAGCGCCCCGCCCGCAGCGGCGTTGCGATCCGGGCGGAAGTTGCTGAGGTCGAGTCCTGCGATGTCACCGACGAGGGCGAGCTCGTCTTCGATCATCGCCGCTTCGGCGTCTTCCGGGCCGACCAGGGGAAGCCGTACGCGCGGTGATCCGATCCTGCCGAGCCCGTGGAGGATGTACTTCGCCGCGACCGTGCCGGGCACGTGGGTCATGACCGCGCGCACCAGGGGTTCGAGCGCCTGGTGAGCCGCCGTCGCGGTGGCCAGGTCGCCGGCGTTGACCGCATCGACGATGTGCCGGTACGGGGTCGCCGCGATGTTCGCCGTGACTCCGACCAGGCCACTTGCACCGATTGCGAGGTGGGGCAGCACGTTGGCGTCGTCGCCGGAGAAATAGAGGAGGTCGGTCTGGTTGAGCACGCGGCTGACCTCGCTGAAGTCGCCCTTCGCATCCTTCACCGCGCGGATGTTCGGATGCTTGGCCGCACGCAGGATCGTCTCGTACTTGATCGGGATCCCGGTGCGGCCGGGGATGTCGTACAGGATGACCGGAAGGTCCGTGGCATCCGCAATCATGCGGAAGTGGGTGAGAACGCCGGCCTGGGTCGGCTTGTTGTAGTAGGGCGTAACGATCATGACGCCGTCGGCGCCGGCCTTCTCGCTCGCCTGGTAGAGCTCGATCGCGTGGGCGGTCTCGTTCGATCCGCCCCCGGTGATGACCTTGGCCCGCCCGGCGGCGACAGATACAGCGACCTCGACGAGCTTGAGCTTCTCCGGGTCGGTCAGCGTGCTGGTCTCGCCGGTGGTACCGGTGACAACGATGCCGTCGGCGCCGGCGTTGATCACGTCATCGATGTGCTTCTCGACGTCTGCCCAGTCGACTTCGCCGTCAGCGGAAAAAGGCGTGACCAGGGCGACAAGCACCTGGCCGAATGGATTCTCGCGACTCGACACCATTACAGGTTACCGGTCGCCGTAAGCGCGTACTACCTGCTCCGCCTTCGGCGGAATGCAGCGTTACCCCGCAAGCCGACCGACATCAGGGTGGCACCTGCCATCCCCAGGAGCGTCAGGATCATGAGCATTGCGGAAAACCCAACAGGGGAAGCCGACTCGGATCCCAGGATCACGACTATCAGGACCTCTCCGCTCACCACCCTTTCGCCATCGAGCAGAAGAACGACGATGCCGAACACCGCCACGAGGAGCCACGTGGCGGAGAAGGCGAAACCGATGTACGGGTTACGAGGACGGACCTGGGCCGCCGTGGGCTGGTCATTCATTTGTGGGGGCCACTACCGCCGGGCGTAGCTGAGGTAGCGGTACTGGATCCCGGTTCGGGAGGCGTGCCATCCGCTTTCCGGCTCAGTCGAGACCTGGCGCCAGGACTCGTCGATGGCTGGGGCCGTCGTGTCGCCGTCGAACCAGTCGCGAATCTGCGTCACCTCGAGGCGGTCTGCCCGGTCGATCGCGGACGCGAAGACCTGAGCGCCGCCGATCACCCAGACCGTGCCTGCTTCGGGCTCCCCCGCTGCCAGCGTGATGGCCTGCTCGACCGAGTACGCGACCTCGGCGCCATCCGCTCGCCAGTCCGGGTTTCGGGTGACCACGATGTTGCGCCTGCCCGGCAGCGGCCGGAACCGCTCGGGGAGGGCGTCCCACGACTTGCGCCCCATGACCACGGGACTGCCGAGTGTCAGTTCCTTGAAATGTGCCAGGTCTTCCGGCACGTGCCAGGGCAGGGCGCCATCGCTGCCGATGATCCCGCCCTCGGACTCGGCCCAGATCAGGCCTACGCCCGGCTGCGTCATACGGCTACGGCGGCGCGGATGGCCGGATGATGCTGGTAACCCTCGACCTGGAAGTCCTCGAAGGTGTAGTCGAAGATGCTGTCGCGCTCCGTAGTGATGCGCAGCGTCGGAGCCGGGTATGGCGTGCGGGTGAGCTGCTCGGTGACCTGCTCGACGTGGTTGTCGTAGATGTGGCAGTCTCCGCCGGTCCACACGAAGTCGCCGACCTCGAGCCCGGTCTGGGCTGCGACCAGATGGGTCAGCAGGGCGTAGCTGGCGATGTTGAACGGGACCCCGAGGAAGAGGTCGGCGCTGCGCTGGTAGAGCTGGCAGGACAGCTTGCCGTCCGCGACATAGAACTGGAAGAACGCATGGCACGGAGCGAGCGCCATGTTCGGGATGTCTGCCGGGTTCCAGGCCGAAACGATAAGGCGACGCGAGTCCGGTGTCTGCTTGATGGCCTCGATGACCTCGCTGACCTGGTCGATCTGCTCGCCGCTCGGGGTCGGCCAGGATCTCCACTGCACGCCGTACACGGGGCCCAACTCGCCAGCGGCATCCGCCCACTCGTCCCAGATGGTGACGCCGTTCTCGCGCAACCAGCCGACGTTGCTCTCACCGCGCAGGAACCACAACAGCTCATAGGCGATCGACTTGAAGTGCACCCGCTTCGTGGTGATCAGCGGGAAACCCTCAGCGAGGTTGAAGCGCAGCTGGCGGCCGAAGACGCTCCTCGTGCCGGTTCCGGTGCGGTCGGACTTCTGCACTCCGTTGGCCAGCGTGTCACGGAGGAGGTCTTCATAAGGCGTCGCAATGGTCACAGGTCCCACATTACCGCCGGGCCGCCGACGAAGAGCCCAGCGGCGCCGGGCCCGACCGCGATCAGCTCCGGCTCTGCCGTTCCAACGCGATCGCCCGCCGGATCGAATGCCGAGCACGACGGCGATCACCGCTGGCATCGTAGGCCAGCCCGAGCCTGAACCAGGCACGCCAATCATCCGGATGCTCTTCGACCTCGCTGCGGTAATGCGGGAATTCGGCGTCGGCGGCCGCACGCTCCGGGCGACCGCTGCTGCGCTTGGGCAGGTCGTCGACGGGCAGTTCGCCCTCGTCACCCAGCCGGTCCGCCAGCTTCTCGCTGCGCAACCCGAACGCCAGTTCTGCAACCATCGCCCAGGCGCCGATCAGGGGAAGCACCAGCAGCGCAACGCCGACGCTCCTGGCCAGCAGGTCGTCCGCCGAGATCAGGCTGAAGGACAACTGCGCAACCGCCACCAGGTAGAGCAATAACAGCGCGGACATGACGATGACGCCCAGCTTGGTGCTCATCGGTCGCTGGTCCGTCCTGGGGTCAGGTCGATCAGCGATTCCAGCCCGACAACCACCCCGCGTGCGTCCCTTGCTGCGGCCAGGCCGAGAAGGATTCCGGCTTCATACGACTGCGGCGACGTGGTCTCGTGGCGCAGGGTTACGAGCTCTCCGGCGGCGCCGAACATGACGTCCTGCCTGGCGATCACCCCGCTCATCCGCACGCTGTGGATCGGAACGCTCGACACCTGCTGGCCGCGAGCGCGCTGGTCGGTGTGCGGCGCGGCTACCGGGCCGAGCGATGCGCGGGCGAGCCCGATGAGTTCAGCGGTGCGCACGGCTGTGCCGGACGGCGAATCGACCTTGCCTGCGTGGTGTGCCTCGATGATCTCGATCGAGTCGTAGAAGCGGGCGGCCATTGCGGAGAACGCGCTGACCAGCGCAGAACCCAGGGAGAAGTTCGGGATGATGACCACGCCGACCTCCGGAGAGCCCTCGAGCGTTCGGCGGAGCGAGACGATGCGCTCGCTGGACCAGCCAGAGGTGCCCACGAGCACATTCATGCCCGCGGTGATGGCATGCTCGACAACCCGCGGGCTGACCGCAGGATGCGTGAAGTCGACGACGAGGTCGGCGCCGTCCAGGTCACTGAGCTCACTGGTGGACGACAGCGACGCGACCACCTCGAAGTCCGCTGAATCGCCGATGAGCCTCGACGCCAGCCTGCCCATGGTTCCTGTCGCGCCGGCGACGGCGACCGTGGTTGTCATGGGCTCCAATCTACCAAGGGCAGGGCGCGGCTCGGGTCAATAGGGCTGGTCGACCGGCATGCCCGTTCGGAGTTCGACCGGAAGGTGTCCGAGGTCGTTGTGGGTCACCAGCTCCGGTGACTTGACCGACCGGACGCGGATGATCGTGAGGCCGCAGTTCGCCTGGTTGATGCCCATCCAGCGCCAGGCCGGTGCCTCGAAGACCTCCCGGACGAACCAGCCGATCACGAAATTGTGCGTGATCAGCAGGGAGTGCCGGTCTTCGATCGATGGTGTCATCCACTCGGAGACCGCATCCGTCATCTGGGCCTTGCCAGCCTCGATCTGAGCCTCGGTCACCGACCCGAAGAAGGACTGGAAACCGGCAGGCATGTCGGGCGTCGGGCCGGAGGGGATGCAGTCGAAGAGAAGGGCCGACGGAATGGATTGCACAGCCGTGAGGCTCTCGGTGACGATACCCGCGGTGGCAGCGGCGCGCTGCAGGGGCGAGTGCCACACACCAGTGAAGGGGACGCCGCTCAGCCGATCCGCGATCAGCTTCGCCTGCCGGGTTCCCCGCGGTGAAAGCGGGCCGTCCGGCAAGCCGTGTTGGGCGTCCTGCTGCTCGCCGTGGCGAACCAAGTAAAGGAAATGAGACATCGTTGTCCTGGTTTCAGCCGCTGAACGCGGCAAGGGTGCTTTCCTCGACGCTACCAACTGCTGCCATCGAGATCGGGTGGGCGGCCAACTCGGTGGCCAGGTCCTGCACTTCGCGGGCTGTCACCAGGGACAGCCGACGGAGGGTTTCATCGAGGTCGATGAATTCGCCGAGGGTGATCTCGGCGCGCCCCAGCCGGGACATGCGGGTGTCCGAGTCTTCCAGGGCGAGGGCGGATGCTCCTCCCATCTGCCCGACGGCGCGCTTCATCTCGTCGTCGCTGACGCCGTGCTTGCCGAGGCGGCGGAACTCGTCGATCATGAGCTCGGCGACCTGGGCGGCCTTTGACGGCGAGCATCCGGCATACATGCCGAACATCCCGGCATCCGAGTAGCTGGGCGAGAACGAGTAGACGGAGTATGCGAGCCCGCGCCGCTCGCGGATCTCCTGGAAGAGGCGGGAGGACATCCCGCCGCCGAGGATCGAGTTGAGCACCGACAGGGTGTTGCGCCGGGAGTCTGTCGCGGCCAGTCCCGGGACGCCGATCAGGAGGTTCGCCTGCTCGATGGGCCGCTGGACGACCACCAGGTCGCCGCCCTGACTGAACAGGTCCTGCCCGGCTTCGCGGCGGGCGACCGGCGACGCTTCCACCGAGAGGTCCCACCCTGCGCTCAGCAGTGACCGCTCGACCTGCGCGACGATGGCGTCGTGTTCCACCGCGCCGGCCACCGTGATCACGAGGTCCTGGGCGCGATAGTTCTCCCGATAGTGCGCCCAGACGGCGTCCCGCGACACGGCATTGATTGTTGTCGGGTTCCCGCCGATGGGGCGACCGAGCGGATGCGCTCCGAACACCACTTCATAAAGGCGCTCGTTCGCGACATCGGTGGGGTCGTCATCCGCCATCGCCAGCTCTTCCAGGATGACGCCGCGCTCGTTCTCGAATTCGTCCCGATCGAGCAGGGATGAGGTGACCATGTCGGAGAGCACCTCGACCGCCATCGCCACGTCTTTGTCCTGCACTTTGGCGTAGTAGCAGGTGTACTCCTTCGCCGTCATGGCGTTGTGCTCACCACCGACGGCGTCGAAGCTGACCGCGATGTCGAGGGCGCTGCGGCTGGCCGTGCCCTTGAACAGCAGGTGCTCCAGGAAATGGGTCGAACCGTAGGTGTCCGGATGCTCGTCGCGCGAGCCGACCGCGACCCAGTAACCGATGGTCGCGCTGCGTGCGCCCGGGACCTGTTCGGTGAGGATGCGGACCCCGCTGGGGAGCACGGTTCGACGAACGAGCGAGTCCCCGGATGCCGTGAAAGAGAGTTCTGGAGTGTCGAGGGGGAGCTTCGGTGCGCCGTTCATCAGACCGAGCCTAGGGCACCCGAAGTGTGCTCCTGGTCGGGTCAGAACACCCGCGAGAGCCTCGTTGACCCCAAATTGTCCCCCGTTTATGAGGACAAACAACTCTGTCTGTCCCCCAAGCGAATGCTAAAGTTCTAACCGTTGAGCAATCAACTCCACCACCCGAAGGTGGATGCACCAGCCCGAGTCGGATACCCCTCCGAACCGGGCGCACAACCCGAAAAGTACAACAAATCGCGAACCCGAATCGCGCAGGTGCCTGGAACGGTATGCCCGTACCGAACCGACACCGACAAACGGCTCGAGAACACCTAGCCGAACTGCCCAAGGGAGTCACGCTGTGACGGTTATCGACAATGTCACCGCACAGCGTGACCCCGCAGCATCCGGAGGCCACTCCCCGAGTACATCCGGGGGCGCACCTGACGCCGCTCCCCACGGTGGGGTGGGCGCCAAAGACCGGATCATGGCGACCGCGAACGAGTTGTTCTATCACGAGGGCATCCGCGCGGTGGGCGTCGACCGCCTGATCAGCGAATCGCGGGTCACCAAGGCGACGTTCTACAAGCACTTCGGCGCCAAGGAGACCCTGGTCGTCGGCTACGTCAATGCTCGGCACGACACCGCGCGTGAGCTGCTCGGCGAGCTGGTCGCCTCCTCGGCCACCACCGAGGACGCCATCCACGCCATCGTCGACAACATCGTCGACCAGGTGCGCAGCCGCCGATTCCGCGGGTGCGCGTTCATCAACGCCGCCACTGAATTCCCGGACGGCCACCATGTGGTCCGCGAGGTCGTCGCCGCACACCGGGACTGGTACACGGCATTCGTGGCAGACCTGCTCCGGCGTCTGGGCCATCCCATGCCGGGTGACGCGGCAGACGAATTCATGCTGCTTCGCGACGGCACCATGTCGGGCGGATACGCCAGCGACCCGATCGCGGCAACCGCAGCCCTGCAACGGTGCGTCAGCCGCCTGCTGCGTGAATCAGGTGCACGCGAAACAGGCAACTGATCTGAGCGTGCCTCACCGCGAAAGGCGGTCGAGTTCCGATGTCTGCTGCCGGGTGAGTTGAAGCCTGACGGCTGCCATGACGTCGTCCACCTGGTCCGGGCTACTCACGCTGACGATCGGCGCCGTCACATTCGGCCTGGTCAATAACCAGGCCACCGCGACCGCTGGCATCGTCACGCCCAGTTCTGCGCCGATGCTCCCCAGCGCGGTGATCAGTGCCGGCCAGCGCTTCGGTGGCAGGGAAGTCTCGATGCCCTGCCTCCTCAGTCGAGCCACCTCGTGCTTGGTGTGCGGCCTCCCGGCAAGTACACCACCAGACAGCGGCTGGCGCGGCATGAACCCGGTCTGCTGAAGGGCCGCGATGCGCGCGACCTCGGGCTCGTACAGCGCGCGATGGGTAAGGCTGTACCCGCCCTGGATCGCCACCAGCGGCGATATCTCCGACTGTGCGGCGATAACGCGGGCCTCGATCAACTGGTCTGCCGTTGGGGCGGAGGCTGCGGCGTAACGCACCTTGCCTGCCCGGACGAGGTCGTCGACTGCAACCAGCACCTCGTCAGCCGGCGAGCGCGCATCCAGCCGAATGGACAAGAGGTCCAGATGATCCGCCTTCAGCCGGATGAGTGATGCATCCACTTCCTGAACAATGGTCCGCGTCGGGTCCTGGGACAGATCCTGGTGGTCCCCGACAGTCGTCCCGACCATCACCCCGGTGTGCCGACTCCGTCTTCTCTTCCAGTTGCCCACCGCACGTTCCGCTCGTGCGTCTTCGTGCGAACCCGTTGCATCGATGAAGTTGCCACCCAGGTCGATGAACCGTTCGATGACGCTTGCTGCGCCGCGATCATCCACCGACCGACCGAAAGTTCCGGACCCCAGGGCGAGCGGGAACAGGTGCAGCGCCGACTGCCCCAGGCGCCTGCCCCACAAGTCGAGCCCGTGCGGCGACTGCGAGGCCGGGAGTACGGCGTTCGGCAGCAGCGGTGTTGGTGCGGTCAGTGTGCTGACCGCCTGCAGGCGCGGTTCGGTCGGCTTTGAATCCACAGCACCCTCGCTTCGTTATCTAGCAGAGTGCCCGGGGTAACCGTCGGGTGGCCATTCGCTGGACTGGCACGACGATCGCTTCGGGTGAGCACTCGTCATTAATGGCGAGAGTAGTCCGCGGTACCGCGTTGTGTACGCGGAATTGGCGAATCGTTACTTTTCTCGAGGCTCAGCGCTCGGAGGCGCGGTCGAGGATGGAAACCTGGTGGCGGGTGAGAGCGATCTCGCCCTGCCCGGCCAGCTCGAGCAGCTGCTCAGCGCTCTTCACCTGGATCGCCGTCGCCATCACCGCGGGTTTCGTCAGGGCCCAGGCGATCGCGATGCGCCCAGCGGACTCATCCTGCTCGGTCGCCACCTCGTCGATCGCATGCAGCACCCTCGTGCCCACCTTGCCGACGTGGTCCAGTGCTGCTTCGAAGAGCGGGGACGACGGCTGGTCCTCCTTGGTTCGGAAACCGCCGGAGAGGAAACCGCCCGCCAGTGGAAGCCTGGCCACGACGCCGATGCCGAGCTCATCGACGACGGGTGCCAATTCGCCTTCGAACTCTGTGCGCTGCATCAGGTTGTACGCGACCGAGATCAGCCTGACCGGTGGGTAAACGGCGGTGTCGGCAAGTTCATTGATGTCGCGAAGCCTGGCCGCCGGATACCTGCTCACCGCCAAGTACCGCACCTTGCCGGAGCGCCGGAGCATGTCAATCGCCTCGAGCGTCTCATCTATCGGCGTCGCCTCATCGATCCCATCCAGCGTCAGGAAGTCGACGTAGTCGGTCTCCAGCCGCTGCAGTGACGCTTCCGTCGCGCGCACCACATTCCGGGCGGACAGCCCGGGTGAATCCGGGTGCCGGCCGATCTTCGTGGAGAGCACCACTCGACTGCGGTCGGATAGACCAGCGAGCCAGGCGCCGATCATGACTTCGCTGCGGCCCCCCGCATAGTGGTCGGCTGTGCTCACCAGGTTGCCGCCATAGCCCGCCATCGCGTCGAGGATTCTGGCAGTCTCCTCGACGCCGGACGCCCACCCGAAAACGCTGCCATCGACGGCGAATGGGTGCACTGCGATGTCGGTCCCCGGTACCTTGCGCAGTCGGACGTTCACCGATCACCGACCTCGGTCGATGCTGCGAGCATGTGCAATGGCTTCCGGTGTGTCACTGAAAACCCTCCCCGCGTTCTCCAGCCGGCTCAGCGCGCCGAGTGCTGTCAATACCCGCCCATGACCGGGACGGATACCGGAGAGTAGCACGATGATCCCCCGCCGTTCGAGACGCGAAATGGCATCATCGAGCATGGCCGCGCCGGTGGCGTCGATAGTACTCACGCGACTCATTCTCAGGATGATGACCGAGACATCCGTCACCTGGGTGAGTTCCAGAAGGAAGCGATGGGCTGCCCCGAAGAACAGCGGCCCGTCCAGGCGGAATGCGATGATGTCGCGCTCGAGCGGCTCACCCGCCCTGCCCCCTTCATCCAACGGCACCTGCTCCAGGTAGGCCGCCCGCGACACCGACCGGAGGGCCAGGAGGGCAGCGACGATGAGACCGACCACCACCGCCGTCACCAGGTCGATCGCCACGGTCACGCCGAAGGTGAGCACCAGCACAATGGCGTCACCTCGCGTCGATCCGAGGATGCTGCGGATCGCGCCCACCTGCACCATCTGGATGGTCACCGCCAGCAGCACCCCGCCGAGCGCCGCCATCGGGATGGCGCCGACCACCGGAGCTGCCACCATGACGAACACCAGGAGGATAACCGAGTGGCTGACGGATGCGAGCCTCGACCGCGCCCCGCTCCGCACGTTGACCGCAGTCCTGGCGATCGCCGCCGTGGCCGGGACCCCGCCGAAGAATGGGACGACCAGGTTCGCCAGCCCCTGCCCGAGCAACTCGCGGTCGGGGTTGTGGTGCTCACCCACCGTCATTCCATCGGCGACCGTCGCGCTCAGGAGGCTCTCGAGGGCTGCCAGGGCCGCAATCGCGAATGCCGACGGCAGGAGCGCGGCCAGGAGGTTCGGGTCGAAGAAGCCCGCATCCGCCGCCGGGATCCCAGCCGGAAGGTTTCCGATGATCTCGAGATCGAAATTCAACCACTGTGTCAGCGCCGTGGCGATCGCCACCGCGACCAGTGAGAGCGGAATTGATGGCTTCCATCTGGCACCCAGGAGGATAACCGCTGCAACGCCGAGCGCGATGAGCAGTGGCACCGGATCCGGGTCGGCCAGGTAGCGGATGACCGCGTCGGCCGCCACTGCCCACACCTGGGCCTGGTCGCCAGCAGCAACGCCGAGCATGTTCGGTACCTGTTGCAGGGCGATGACCACGGCGATGCCCGCGGTGAACCCCTCCACCAGAGAGGTCGGCAGGTACCGCACGTACCGTCCGAGTCGTGAGACGGAGAGCCCGATCAGGATCACGCCGGCCATCAGCCCCACCTGCAACAGTCCGGCCGCGCCGAACTGGTGCACCACCGGGATGAGCACGACAGTCATCGCACCGGTTGGCCCGGAGATCTGCACATTGCTGCCGCCGAAAACGGCGGCGATGATGCCGGCGATCACCGCTGTGGTGATGCCCGCCTGGGCACTGAGCCCGGATGCCGCTCCGAATGCGAGGGCAAGTGGTAGCGCGACGATGGCGACGGTGAGGCCGGCAAGGAGGTCTCGCCCCGGCGCCTGACGCGCTCGCGCGAAGTCCGCCTTCCCCGGCAGCAGGCCGACGAGAAAATGTGCCTGGGCCCCGAGTCGTCGTCTCACTGCTTCTGCTCTTCGCCGACCTCGAGTGCGGCAAGGAGGGAACTCGAGGTCTGAAGTGAAGCAACGATCAACTCGCGTGCGGTGGCCAGCAGTGCGGCGATGCCGGGGTTCTGCACCGAGTAGTAGATCGTGTTGCCGTCGCGCCGGGTGACCACGACGTCGGATCGACGCAATACGGCGAGCTGCTGAGACAAGTGCGAGAGGTCGACGTCGAGCGCCGCCGCCAACTCCCCGACCGACCGCTCGGCCTGCACCAACAGCTCAAGCGCCCTCACGCGGACCGGGTGGGCAAGCGCCCGGAACAGTTCAGCCTTGACCTGCGCGATGGGAAGGGACGATTCGACCATCCTCCAACTATATAACTATTCCTATAATTTGTTAAATAGTCGAGAAGACCCGCTGGCATTGCCGGGTCGATAGTGGCACGGTTGAAGGGTGTCCGAATCGCAGAAGGTAACCAAGCAACCGGCCCTGACCACGGCATCCGGAGGCATCTGGCTGGTCGTGGCGGGGATCATCGCGTTGTTGAGCCTGATCCTGCTGTGGCTCATGCGGGACCTGGAGCCTCTCGGCGCATCCGTCACCGGCATGGTGATCATCGTCGTTGCCTACCTGGCCATGCTGGCCATCAGGTACGGCGTGCGGGCGCCACGGGTACGGCTGTGGAGCCTCGCCATCCTCACCATCGGCATTGCCATCACGTTCATGACGGTCGCCATCATCATGGTTTACGCGGCCTGACGCGCAGCGGTCCAGGCAAGCAAAAGGGCCCACCCCCGAGGGGAATGGGCCCTTTCGTCTTACCCGCGGCCTGGCGAGAGGCTACGGGCAGACCTGGCGCTCCTAGCCTTCGGCCGGAGCCTGAGCGTGCTCGCCGGTTGCCGCCGAGCTGTCGGTGTCCGCCGCTTCGGTCTCATCCTGGACCGGGGCCAGCGACAGCTTGCCGCGGTCATCGATCTTGGTGATCTCGACCTGGATCTTCTGGCCGACACCGAGCACGTCTTCGACGTTCTCGACGCGCTTTCCACCGGCAAGCTTGCGCACCTCGGAGATGTGCAGCAGGCCGTCACGGCCGGGCATGAGCGAGACGAACGCACCGAAGGTGGCGATCTTCACGACCGTGCCCAGGAACCGCTCCCCCACCTCGGGGTTCAGCGGGTTCGCGATGGCGTTGACCGCCATGCGGGCGGCCTCAGCAGATGGGCCGTCAACCGCACCGATGTACACCGTTCCGTCATCCTCGATTGAGATGTCGGCTCCGGTGTCATCCTGGATCTGGTTGATGTTCTTGCCCTTCGGGCCGATCAGCTCGCCGATCTTGTCGATCGGGATCTGCACGCTGATGACGCGCGGCGCGGTCGGCGCCATCTCGTCAGGAGCGTCGATCGCGGCGTTGATCACCGAGAGGATCGCCGTGCGGGCTTCCTTGGCCTGCTTCAGCGCGCCATCGAGCACCGACGACGGGAGCCCCGCGAGCTTGGTGTCGAGCTGGATCGCGGTGATGAACTCGCTCGTACCGGCGACCTTGAAGTCCATGTCGCCGAGGGCGTCCTCCGCACCCAGGATGTCGGTCAGCGCCGCGTAGCGGGTTTCGCCGTCAACCGTGTCGGAGACGAGGCCCATGGCGATGCCGGCAACCGGGGCGCGCAGCGGCACACCGGCATTGAGCAGGGACAGGGTGGACGCGCAGACGGAGCCCATCGACGTCGAACCGTTGGAGCCGAGAGCCTCGGACACCTGGCGGATCGCGTACGGGAACTCCTCGCGGCCCGGCAGCACCGGCACGAGGGCGCGCTCGGCGAGGAAGCCGTGCCCGATCTCGCGACGCTTCGGAGAACCAACCCGGCCGGTCTCACCGGTCGAGTACGGCGGGAAGTTGTAGTGGTGCAGGTAGCGCTTCTTGGTGATCGGGCTCAGCGAGTCGATCTGCTGCTCCATCTTCAGCATGTTCAGCGTGGTGACACCCAGGATCTGGGTCTCGCCGCGCTGGAAGATCGCTGAACCGTGAACGCGCGGGATGACCTGAACTTCAGCATCCAGCGGGCGGATGTCGGCCAGGCCGCGGCCGTCCATGCGGACGCCCTCGGTGAGGATGCGGTCGCGAACGATCTTCTTGGTGACCGACTTGTAGGCGGCAGACACCTGTCCGTTGGCAGCCTCCGGCAGTTCCCCGGCGGTGACCTTGGCCGCGATGGCGGCCTTGACCTCGTCCTTGAGCGCGTCATCCGCGTCCTGGCGTTCGGTCTTCGCGGCGATCTGGTAAACGTCCTTCAGGCGGTCGTAGGCGAGACCGGCGACGGCGTCGTAGGTCTCCTGGTCGTACGCGGTGAAGACCGGGAAGTCCTGGATCTCCTTGGCCGACTGGGCAGCCATCTCGGACTGCGCCTTGGCCAGCTGCATGAGGAACGGCTTGGACGCCTCCAGACCCTGGGCGACGACTGTCTCGTCGGGCTTGGTGGCGCCGGCCTTGATCAGGTTCCAGGAACCCTCCGTGGCCTCGGCCTCGACCATCATGATCGCGATGTCCTCGACGCCATTGGCGTCGGTAACGATGCGACCGGCGACGGTCAGGTCGAAGACCGCGTCTTCAAGCTGCGTGACGTTCGGGAAGGCGACCCACTGGTCTGCGCCGTTCGAGTTCGGGATGAGCGCCATGCGGATGCCGGCAATCGGGCCGCTGAAGGGCAGGCCGGAGATCTGGGTCGACGCGGAAGCCGCGTTGATGGCCAGTGCGTCGTAGAACTCGCCGGGGGCGATGCTCAGGACGGTGATGACGATCTGCACCTCGTTGCGCAGGCCGTCGACGAACGACGGGCGCAGGGGGCGGTCGATGAGACGGCAGACCAGGATGGCTTCCGTCGATGGGCGGCCTTCGCGGCGGAAGAACGATCCGGGGATCTTTCCGGCTGCGTACGAACGCTCTTCGACGTCGACGGTGAGCGGGAAGAAGTCGAAGCCCTCACGCGGGTGCTTTCCGGCGCTGGTGGCGCTGAGCAGCATGGTTTCTTCGTCAAGATAGGCAGCGACGGCACCCTGTGCCTGCTGGGCGAGGCGGCCGGTCTCAAAACGGACCGTACGCTTGCCGAACTTGCCGTTATCGAGAACGGCTTCGGCGAATTTGATTTCTGGACCCTCCATAAAGGGTGTCTCCTTTGTTTTACGTCGCAACCCCGTATTGGGCCGCGACTCATCAAGGAGCAGGAGCGGGTTCGATGACACGTAGTCCTGGACAGGCGTCCGGCTGTGTACGTGCGAAGGTCCCTAGAGTGGGGCGCATGTCTGGCCAACAGTAGAAATCCGCCAGACCTCATGTCTGGAAAATCACCACCGGTGACCAGCGTCTTGCCGGCCTGCTCCATAGGTTGCTCAGTATTAAATTGTGCTCAGTTCAATGTGACTGAGCGGATGCCCTTGGGCAACCTCGTAGAGCTTACCAGTCTCCCCTTGTAGCGCCTAGCGTCATCGCGGCGCGCCGTCCTGGTCGGGACAGCGACACCGCGACAACGTCAGCGACCACCGCTCAGCGGCGGCGAAACAGAACCGCGATCGAGATGGCCAGCGGCCAAAGCGCGAACGCGAAGATTCCTGCGTAGAACAAGGGGTCGACCGCCAGTGCGGCCCAGGTCAGGGCGCCGAACGCGAGCCCCAGCCATCCCACCCAGGCAGCGAGGGCGCGGGTACGGAGAATCACCAGCGACGCCGCAACCATCACCGCGCCCTTGACGACGAAAGCAGCTGTACCCACCATGTCTCCAACTGCGCCGAGTCCCCAATACGAGATAAGGAGGGTGTCATCGAGTGCGGCGAAGTCGCTGAAGGCCAGCGAGCCGGTGAAGCCGGCGGCGATAAGCAGCCAGGCCGCGCAGAGCACTCCGCCACCGAACACGAAATCGGCACCATAGCCGGTGTCGGCGGATGCCCGGCGCAGCACACCTCGAAGGTGGGCACTGAAGAACGCGACGGCCGTCGCGGCGACCGCAAGCAGGAGGGAGTAGACCTGCAGCGCGTCACCGGATGCCTCCAGGTACTCGCGTAGACCGGCGGGCGAGGTGTCCGTCGCGGGGTCCGGGGCCCAGGCGGCGAACAGCAGGGCGGTGACGAGTGCGCCGCTGAATGCGCCGAAGGTGATTCGTCGCTTCGATCGTGGGTACGTCGGCCGATCGGCCTGGGTTTCAGCAGGGACTGACATGGGTTCTCCGTTCTGCACGGTCACGGTGGCCGCACCCTTCGAGACTCGCCCCTGGCGTCGGGTGGCCGCGAGTGGCATCCGTCCTCATCGCGTCCTCATCAGCCCGACGGCTGTCCCGGGTAACCGGCGGCGAAGTCGGGACGAACGTCCCCTGTGCCGGGCGAGGTTCACTCATAGACTGACGCGAAACCACCGGACCACGCCGAGGATCACATGCGACAACGCGTTCGACACGCTCCGCTCACTGCGTTCGCGATCACTGGCGCCCTCATCACCACCCTGATCGCCGTCGGTCTCGCCGAAGGGGAAACGCAGCTCTCCGACCTGATCTGGCTCAGCAGCTTCGCGGTGCTCGCGCTGATCGGCTCGGTGATCGTCGCAGCCAGGGCACGCAACGCCATCGGCTGGGTTTTCGTCGGCTCAGGCGCGGCCACCATGCTCGCCGCGATCATGGGTGAGCTTGCGAGTGATGGCTGGGTGCTGCTGGCATCTCTCGCGCTGTTCGGCATCGCCTGGGTCACCCTCACGACGCTGCCGCTTCTACTGTTCCCGGATGGGCGCATCCGAGACCGGTTGGGACGGTGTCTGACTTGGGCGGTCGCTGTGCTCGTGCTGGCTCTCCTGGTGCTGGTCGCGGTGAATCCGGATGAGCTGGTACCGGGCATCGCATCCCCACTGGCCGTTCCGGCGTTTGCCGGCATCGCGAGCGCCGGCATCGACCTCCTCCTGGTGGCCAGTGCACTCGTCACCCTGACAGCCGCAACCGCGCTGGTGCTGCGCTGGCGCGGCGCAGCAGGCCAGTCGCGCAGACAGCTCTCCTGGTTGGGCCTTGCGGCACTGCTCATCATCGCCCTGGTGGTCGTCGGATTCTCGCTTGGACTGGCATTCCCGTCGCTGGACCCGGCCGTTGGTGCCGTTCTCGAAGGATTGCAGGTCGTCGCTCTCCCGCTCGCCACCGCCGCGGCGGTGCTGGATGCCAGGTTGTTCGACATCGACGTGGTGTTCAAGCGGTCGGCGGTGTACGCCGTCGTGACTTCGGCCGTGGTCGTCGTGTACGCAGGGGTGCTCTGGGGAGCGACCAGCCTGATCGGGTTCGAGGCATCGGCCGTGGCCACTCTGGCGGCGAGCGCCATCGTCGCTGTCGGGATATCGCCGCTCAAGGATGCCGTCACCTCGCTGGTTGAAAGGCGGCTGTTCCGGGACCGGAGAAACCCCCAGCGCGCCTTGACGGCTGTGGCGACCGGCGTCGGAGCTGCCCACGAACCGGACGAACTCGTTGCCGCCGCGGTGGCGCAGATCGGGGAGAGTCTCCACCTCGGATACGTCGGGATCGAGTTGGATGGCAAGCCCGGATCGCACTGGGGTGACAGCACGGCGGAACGCGCAGGGTTCGATCTCATCGCGTTCGGCACCCAGTTGGGCCGGCTCACCGTCGCTCCACGAAATCGCGGTGACTCGCTGACGCCGGCAGATCTCGCGGTCGTTGCCGCCCTCACCCAGCAGCTTGCGCTTGTCGCGCACGCGGCCACGATGAGCGAGTCCCTGCAGGCGTCACGCGCGGCCCTGGTCGTTGCGCGTGAAGAGGAGCGGCTGCGACTGCGCCGAGACTTGCACGACGGGCTCGGGCCAACGCTTGCCGGCATGACACTGCAGGTGGATGCCCTCGTGGACTCGGTCGCGGCCGACGCCGAAGCCGCCGCCGACCTCGCCCGGCGGGTGAAGCAGTCGCTGCAGGGTGTCATCGCCAGCCTTCGCCGGAACCTGGACGGCCTTCGCCCAGCAGAGCTGGACCAGCTCGGTCTCGCCGAATCCCTGGCCGAGCATGCTCGTTCGCTCTCCGCCGGCGGGCTGCCGGTCGAGTTGGTCTTCGCCCCGCTGCCGAGAATTCCCCCAGCCGCCGAGGTTGCCGCCTATCGGATCGCGACTGAAGCGCTCGCGAACGTCGTTCGCCACGCCGGTGCGACCACGTGCACGGTTCGAGCACACGTCCTCGAGGGCATCCTGGTCATCCGCGTCGACGATGACGGTCGCGGGATCGACACTGCGGGAAACGCGTCCAGGGAGGGGGTCGGAGTGCCATCGATGAGAGCACGCGCGGAGGAGATCGGTGGTCGCCTGCGCATCACCGAGCGTTCCGGGGGCGGAACGACGGTGACGGCGGAACTGCCGCTGGCGGTGATCGTGCAGTGATCACCGTCCTCGTCGTCGACGACCATCCGATCGTCCGTGATGGTGTGAGCGCCGCGCTGGCCAGAAGCGAACTGCGAGTCGTCGCTGAGGCCGCAACTGCGGGCGAGGCCGTCCGCCTGGCCGTCGAACACCGGCCGACTGTGGTGTTGATGGACCTCTCCCTGCCCGACTTCTCCGGCATCGAGGCGACCCGGCAAATCCTTGAGAAGGTGCCGGACACCGCAGTCGTCGCATTCACCATGTCGGATGACGACGCATCCGTTTTCGCAGCGCTTCGGGCAGGCGCGATGGGTTACCTGGTCAAGGGCGTCGGTAAGGAAGAACTCGTGCGCGGAATCGAGGCGGTTGCTGGAGGCGAGGTACTTCTGCTCGGGCAGGGAGTCGCCAAGCGCGTGCAGGCGCACTTCGCCGGCCTGCCGGGCAGCAATACTGCCGTCGACGCCGACGATGGTGTTCTGGATGCGGCAGGGCTGACGCCGCGCGAGCGGGATGTGCTGGGTTTGATGGCCGAGGGATGGGGTAACCAGACCATCGCTGCCCGCCTGTTCCTCTCGCCCAAGACGGTGCGTAATCACGTGTCGACCATCATCGGAAAGCTGCAGGCGACCGATCGTGGCGAAGCGGTGGTGCGGGCTCGCAAACTTGGCTTCGGCACTGCCCGCGCCTGATGCCCCCTGGATGATCGCGGTCTCAGCTCACCGCATCGAACGCCTCCCTCCGCCAGGCGACCACCTCGTCGTCGATGTCATCGACCGTGGACAACTCGAGGTGGTGCCACCACACCTGGTCGCTGGCCTGCGCGCATGGGCCCGAAACATCCAGTGGTGGACACCGTGGACGAAATTTCGACGTTTCTTTCGCGGCGGACGCGCGTCATATCGCCGGACAGCCGCCTCGCTGTCGATACGCTGATGCGCGTCAGAGAGGACTTCGAATGCGAGTTGGAATAGTGCGGGAGAGCCGCGCAGGAGAACGACGGGTGGCGGCTACGCCGGAAACCGTCGCGACATTGGCGGCGCTCGACCTGGAGGTCATCGTCGAATCCGGTGCCGGCGTGGAATCCGGGTACGCGGACGGAGCGTACGAGGCTGCCGGGGCATCCGTCGTCCCGAAGCTCGAGTTGGGGACGCTCGATGTCTACTGCCATGTTCGCGCGTTGTCTCCAGCGGATGCCGCCCGGCTGAAGGAACAGGCGGTGACGATCGGGCTCGCCTCCCCGGCATCCGAACTCCCCACCGTCAGTGCTCTCGCGGCACGAAACGTGACGTCGTTCGCGCTGGAGCTGCTCCCCCGCATCTCCCGCGCCCAATCGATGGACGCGCTCAGCTCCCAAGCCCTGGTGGCCGGCTACCGCGCCGTGCTGGAGGCGGCCACCCGGTTCCCGCGCTTCTTCCCCCTGTACATGACCGCCGCCGGAACCATTCCCCCGGCCAAGGTTCTCGTGCTGGGCGCCGGCGTCGCCGGGCTCCAGGCCATCGGCACCGCCAAGCGGCTGGGTGCCCGGGTCTCAGCCAACGACATCCGCCCGGCATCCGCCGACGAGGTGAAGTCGATGGGCGGCACCTTCATCAACCTCGATCTCGACGCGGCTGAGAGCGCCGGCACCGGCGGCTACGCCCGAGCGTTGAGCGACGACCGCGCGGAGCGCCAGCGTCAGCTGCTCGCACCCCACGTCGCTGCTGCAGACATCCTGATCACCACGGCTGCCATCCCCGGCCGGGCCGCCCCCCTGCTGGTCACCGCCGACATGGTGGCCGGGATGCGCGCCGGATCCGTGGTGGTGGATCTGGCCGCCGAGAGCGGCGGAAACGTCGAGGGCGTCGTCGCAGGCAGTGACGTGAAGGTCGCCGTCGACGGTGGTCACGTGACCCTCGTCGGCCTGGCGGATGCGCCGTCGGCCATCCCGACGGACGCCTCGCGCCTCTACGCGAAGAACGTTTCCAACCTGCTCACCCTCATGATCGCCGACGGTCAGCTGGCGCTGGATTTCGATGACGAGGTCATCGCCGGCGCCTGCCTCACCCACGAAGGCACCGTGCGCCACGCACCGACCGCCGAAGCCCTGGAAGGACAGAAATAATGGATGCTGTCACGCTCTTGACGGTGGTTGTGCTTGCCGTCTTCGTCGGCTTCGAGGTGGTCTCCAAGGTGACCAGCAAGCTGCACACGCCGCTGATGTCCGGTGCCAATGCCATCCACGGCATCATCCTGATCGGTGCGATCATCGTCGCCGGCCAGACCGGCGATCCCCTGCTGCTCACGGTTGCGCTGATCGCCGTGGTGCTCGCAACAGCGAACCTGGTCGGCGGCTTCGTGGTCACCGACCGGATGCTCGAAATGTTCCGTGGCCGTAAGAAACCGGCTTCTGCCTCGTCGGAAGGTGACGCCAAGTGAACATCCTCGCTCCCGAGATCACCGCGCTCGCCTACCTGGTGGCCGCAGTCTGCTTCATCCTCGCCCTCAAGGGGCTCAGCTCGCCGCAAAGCGCACGTCGCGGAAACCTGATCGGGGCCGCCGGCGCCGTACTGGCCGTCGTCACGGTGTTCCTGTCGATGGAACTCGACAACGTGGTGCTCATCATCGCGGCCATCCTGGTGGGCTCGGCGATCGCCGTTCCCATCGCCCGCAAGGTGCAGATGACCCAGATGCCGCAACTGGTTGCGCTGTTCAACGGTGTCGGCGGCGGCGCGGCCGCACTGGTCGCGGTGCTTGAGCTCGGGCACAACGAGGACCTCTGGGTTCGGGTCGCAATCGTGTTCACGATGCTGGTCGGTGCGGTGTCCTTCGCGGGCTCAGCAGTGACGGTGTTGAAGTTGCAGGAACTCATCACCACCCGCCCGATCCTCTTTCCGGGGCTCGCCTGGGTCATGTCGATCGTGTTGCTCGCCTCGCTCGCCGCCGGCACACTCGTGGTCATCACCGGGGCCTGGTCCTGGGCCGTCGGGCTCCTGCTGCTCGGGCTGGTTGCCGGAGTTCTCCTGGTTCTGCCGGTCGGCGGGGCGGATGTGCCGATCGTCATCTCGCTGCTGAACGCCTTCACCGGTCTCGCCGTCGCGGCATCCGGTGTCGTGCTCGGCAACGTGCTGCTGCTCGTCGCGGGAACTCTCGTGGGTGCCAGCGGAACCATCCTGACCCAGGCGATGGCGAAAGCCATGGGCCGAAGCGTCAGTGGGATCATGTTCGGCGCCTTCCGCGGCGGTTCCACTGCCGGGTCCACAACCGTCAGCGACCGACCGGTCCGGTCCTCGTCCGCTGAGGACGTCGCTGTTCAGCTCGGCTATGCGCAGCGAGTGGTCATCGTTCCCGGCTACGGCCTGGCCGTTGCACAGGGCCAGCACACCATCGCTGAGCTGGCCGAAGCGCTGGAGGAGCGCGGCATCGACGTGACGTTCGGCATCCACCCGGTGGCCGGCCGGATGCCCGGCCACATGAACGTGTTGCTTGCCGAGGCGAACGTGCCGTACGAACTGCTCAAGGAACTGGATGAGGTGAACGCCGAGTTCGCCCACACCGATGTGGTGCTGGTCGTTGGCGCCAACGATGTGGTCAACCCCGCGGCGAAGACCAGTGCGGGATCCCCCATCTACGGCATGCCGATCCTTGAGGTCGGACAGGCCGGCCAGGTGGTGTTCCTCAAGAGGTCGATGCGGCCAGGGTTCGCCGGAATCGAGAACGAGTTGCTCTACGACCCGAAAACCGCGCTGCTGTTCGGCGACGCCAAGGCGTCGCTCACGCAGGTACTCGGTGCGGTGAAGGCGTTGTAACGCGTCAGTCGATCACGTAGGAGCCGGTCGGGCTGAACGAGGCGTCGAGCGCGAACGGGTCACGGACTTCGCTGGAGCGGGTGGACGCCTCGACCAAAGAGGCAAGCTCTCCGGCAGCGCGCTCCACCCGGTCGTGCAATGTTTTGACCTTGTCGGCACCGCTGCCCCAATCGGATGATGCGGCGAATACCCCGGTCGGTGCGACGATCGCGTGCAGGTAGGTGAACAGCGGGCGCAGGGCATAGTCGAGCACCAGCGAGTGCCTGGCCGTTCCCGCGGTGGCCCCGATCAGCACCGGCATGTCGACCAGTGCCTGGTTGTCGATCACGTCAAAGAACGACTTGAACAGGCCGTTGTAGCTGGTCGTGAAGATCGGAGTCACCACGATGAGCCCGTCGGCAGTGGTCACCTTGTCGATGACCTCCTCCAGCGCTGGGCTGGGGAACCCGGTCAACATGTTGTTGGTCACGTCCTGCGCAGTGTCCCGCAACTCGAAGGTCTCGACGGTGACGTCGTAACCCTTCTCGACCAGCCGGGACACGACTGCGTCGGCCAGGCGGTCGGCCAGCATCCGCGTGGATGACGGCTTGCTGAGCCCGGCGGAGACGACGGCGATCCGGCGCTTTTCCTTGACAGCGCCCATTACTTCACCCCTACGTTCTTCTCGGCGGCCGCGACGGCTGCTGCCGCATTCGCTGCCTTCACTGATTCGTGGGTCGGAGCATCCGGAACCTCGGCCGGGCGGTTCTTGGCCATCTCCTTGCGCAGCACCGGAACCACCTCGCCGCCGAGAAGGTCGAGCTGCTCGAGCACGGTCTTCAGCGGAAGTCCGGCGTGGTCCATCAGCCAGAGCTGGCGCTGGTAGTCGCCGACGTAGTCGCGGAAACTGAGCGTGCGGTCGATGACCTGCTGCGGGCTGCCGACGGTCAGCGGCGTCTGCGAGGTGAACTCCTCCAGGCTGGGGCCGTTTCCGTAGACGGGTGCCTGGTCGAAGTACGGGCGGAACTCGTTCACCGCGTCCTGCGAATTCTTTCGCATGAACGCCTGGCCGCCGAGGCCGACGATCGCCTGCGCTGCCGTGCCGTGGCCGTGGTGCTCGAACCGCTGGCGGTAGAAGCCGACCATCTTGGCGGTGTGGCTGCCCGGCCAGAAGATGTGGTTCGAGAAGAATCCGTCACCATAGAACGCGGCCTGCTCGGCGATTTCGGGGCTGCGGATGCTGCCGTGCCAGACGAAGGGCGGCGTTCCGTCGAGGGGGCGCGGCGTTGACTGGAAGCCTTGCAGCGGCGTGCGGAACTGGCCTTCCCAGTCGACGTAGTCTTCGCGCCAGAGCTTGCGCAGCAGGGCGTATTTCTCGAGCGCGAGCGGGATGCCCTGGCGGATGTCCTCGCCGAACCACGGGTACACCGGTCCGGTGTTGCCGCGGCCCAGCGTGAGGTCCATTCGTCCACCGGAGAGGTGTTGCAGCATGGCGTAGTCCTCCGCCAGGCGCACCGGGTCGTTGGTGGTGATGAGCGTGGTCGCGGTCGACAGGATGATGCGGTTGGTCTTGGCGGCCAGCCAGCTGTTGATCGCCACCGGGCTCGAAGGGAAGAACGGCGGGTTGTGATGCTCCCCCATCGCGAAGACGTCGAGGCCGACCTCTTCGGCGTGCTGCGCGATGGTGAGGACGTCCTGCAGACGCGATGCATCGGTAGGTGTCTTGCCGGTGGTGGGGTCGGTGGTGATGTCACCGACGCTGAAGATTCCGAACTGCATCTGCCGATTGCCGGCAGCGGGTGTGGCGTTCATACGCTCAAGCCTTTCTATGCGTTTGCATATACATTGTATGCCAACCCGGTCGCATCCGAAACTATTCCCTTCATTTCCCCCAGCACACTCCCAGCCCTCGTCCCACACGACTCAGGAGCTTCACCGCTCACCTGCGTATGGTCGGATTCATGCGCCTTACGCTTCCCACCCCTGCTGATCTGTCCGAGCTGACCGACCACCGCGATGAGCCCAGTGTCAGCATCTACCTGCCGTCGTCGCCGTTGCCGACCGAGACCGATGCGGTCAAGATCGCTCTCAAGAATGCCATCAATGATGCCGAGGCCCAGCTGGCCGAGATCGGTATGCCGAAACCGCGGATCACGGCGTTGGGCGACACCCTGCGCGCCCTCGAATCGGACCGGGAATTCTGGCAGAACCAATCCCGCGCAATCGCCGTCTTCGCCGCCCCCGGCGTGATGCACGCGTTCCGGTTGGCGAACGATCTCCAGAGCCAGGTCAGCGTCGGGGACCGCTTCGACATCGGCACCCTGCTGCGGTCAGTGACTTTTCCCCACGGCGGTTTCGTGCTCTCGGTGACGGAGGGCGATGTGCACTTGCTGGAGCTGTCGGCCAACCAGCACCCCGTCGAACTCGACCTTCCCGGGCTGCCCGCCGACCTCCACACGGTGCTCGAGTACACGACGACGAGCGGTCGGTTCGACCGCGAAAGCGCCGACGGCGCAACCGGGCAGAGGATCGAGCAGCAGCGCTACTGTCGATTGGTGCAGGACGCCGTGCTGGACCGCATCGGGGACACAGCCTTACCGCTCGTCCTGGCAGCAAGTCGTGCGCTGGAGCCGGCATATCGGGAAATCAACAGCTATCCAGGGCTGCTCGATCGCGGAATCCAGGCGAACCCCGAGTCGTTGACGATCGACGAACTGGATGCCCGCACGCGGGAGATCCTCGACGGACACTATGCCGCTGAATTGAGCCAATGGCGGGAACTCTTCGGGACGCAACGCAGCAACGGCCTCGCGACCAGTCAGCTCAGCGAAGTGGCCAGGGCGGCCACCGTGGGAGCCGTAGACGGGCTGCTGTTCGATATCGATTCCACGCTGGAGGGAACCATCGACGACGTCGGGGTGGTCCATTCCGCTGACGCGCCTGGGCCGATGACCTACGGCATCGTCGACGAGGTTGCCGCACGGGTACTGCGCAGTGGCGGCACCGTCAAGGCCGTGCGCGCGGGTGATCTCCCGGACGACTCGCCGGTGGCCGCGAGCCTGCGCTACGCGCTCTAACGACCAGGCACAGCCCTACAAGCTGAGAATTGAGTGCAATCGGAGGTCGCCGACCCGTTCTCGGCCGCCCAGGCCCTCCAGCTCGAGAACAACGCCGACGCCGGCGATCGTGCAGTCGGCCCGCTGCAACAGCCGGGCAGTGGCGTTGACGCTTCCGCCGGTGGCCAGCACGTCGTCCAGGATGAGCACGCGGCACCCCGTCGGCACATGCCCTGGCTCGATCTCGAGAGCAGCCTCGCCGTACTCCAGCGAATACCGCTCGGTGATGACCGGCCCGGGAAGCTTGCCTGCCTTGCGCACGGCAATCACGCCCGTGCCAGCGCGATAGGCGACGGCGGACGCCAGAAGGAAACCTCTGGCCTCCACCCCGGCGACGGCGTCGAATTGCCCGGCAAAGGCATCGCCGAGGTTGTCGACCACCGCGGCAAAGCTCCGAGCATCCGCCAGCACCGGCGTGAGATCACGGAACAGGACCCCCTTCTCGGGGAAGTCGGGAACAGTGGACAGGCGGGAGGTCACAGCCGAAGCGGCAGATTCTGGCACAAGACAACGTTACCGAACGCTCGACGGGGCGCCCGCCTCCGCGCAAACCTTGAAGATCCATGAACTTGGCTGCACCTTCAGGGCCTCCGGCGTAGCGTGAATGCATGATCCCCGCAACGATTCCGTCCACGACTCAATTGACCGAACTGACAGATCACCGGGATGACGCAAGCGTCAGCATTTACCTGCCATCGTCCCCCCTCCCCACCGAGAACCAGGCGATGCGCCTGGCGTTGAAGAATGCAGCACGGCAGGCCGGCACACGACTTGAAAGCCAGCAGGTGGACAAGGTCGTCATCGACCGTGTCCTTGACCTGGTCTCGGAGCTGGACGATGACCCGGAGTTCTGGCAGAACCAAGCGGAGGGCCTCGGCATACTCGTCGCGCCGGATGCCCTGCACGCTTTCCGGCTGCTCTACCGCGTGCCGGAGACGGTGGTCGTCGGCGACCGTTTCCGGGTCGGACCCCTGTTGCGCTCCCTGGGAACGGCGAATGCCGGTTATGTGCTCGCCGTGACGGAAGGTGACGTCTGCTTCTACGGGATTGCCGCCGGGAGCCGGCCGATCAAGCTCGACCTGGCGCTGCCGTCAGATCTTCACAGCGTGCTCGAGCATGCCGACAACGATGGGCAGGCCGACCGCGGTCGCGCGATGGGGTCCCACGGCCAGCGCATCGAGCAGCAACGGTACTGCCGCATCATCCAGGACGCGGTTCTCGAGCAGATCGGCGACAATCGGCTCCCGCTGATCCTCGCTGCGTCGAACGACTTCGGGCCAAGCTATCGCTCCGTGAACACTTACCCGGCACTGCTTCCCGAGGGCATCGAGGTGCATCCGGACTCGCTGAGCCGGGACGAGCTCGACACGAAGGCGAAGGCCATCCTGGAACAGCACTACCGTCGGGAGCTGGTGCAGTGGAAGGAGTCCTTCGGCACCAAGCGGAGCCAGGGACTTGCCACCAGCAGGTTCGACGACGTCGCCCGCGCGGCAACCTCTGCCGCGATAGCCACGCTCCATTTCGATGTGGAGTCCAGTATCCAGGGAACGATTGACGACCAAGGTCAGGTGACAAAGGCGAGCAAACAGGGCCCAGACACCTACCCGCTGGTCGATGAGATCGCATCGCGAGTGCTGCGCTCCGGTGGCGCCGTGATGGCGGTACGGAACAAGGACCTCACCGATGGGTCGCCCGTCGCCGCGGTCCTGCGCTATCCCCTCTGAACGGGAACGGGTTGAATAGAGAACGGGCCGCCACCCGAAGGTGACGGCCCGTCCTTAAGAAGGCAAGAGTTCTTGCTAGCGGCGCAGTCCGAGACGCTCGATGAGCGAGCGGTAACGGTTGATGTCCACGTCGGACAGGTAGCCGAGCAGACGGCGGCGCTGGCCAACCAGCAGAAGCAGGCCACGACGTGAGTGGTGGTCGTGCTTGTGCTCCTTGAGGTGCTCGGTGAGATCCTTGATGCGCTGGGTCAGCATTGCGACCTGCACTTCGGGGGATCCGGTGTCACCGGGCTGGGTTGCGTACTCTTCGATGATCGCCTTCTTGACATCTGGTTCGAGTGCCATAAATTGATCCCCTTTTCTCTCGTTGCGCGGTGCTGGTCGCCGAATGCGCCAGCTCTCTTTATCCGCGGCCGTTGAAACGGCAACCTTGAGAGTTTAGCACCACCGGGGCGGGGGCTGGAGCTGGACGGTTGGACACGAACTTGGGCAACTCCCGCGTGTCGTACCGGGTTATCTCAAGCTGAGGTTGAACCTTAGTTCACCACTAGTAACACCAGTACCATGCGCACCATTCTGTGAAGAGTCTGCAACGGTCGGATCTGAGAGGCGACACCATGGCCAGGCACCGCGAGATCACCACCTGGAAATTCTCCCGCGCCCGCCACCGCGCCCCGGGATCGGTGGAGCAATTCGTTCAGCGGGGCCGCCACGCCCTCATCGTCTCCCTCGCCTCGGTCGTGCTCGCCACCGCGCTGGTGACGTGGGACCCCGCCTTCGAACAGCACATCTAGGCGCGCGCTCCCTCGACCCGGGACGCACGGCGTGACAGGATCGAGGCATGGGTTGCACCATCGTTCCTCCTTACCTCCTGCTGCGGATCGCCGAGACGAAGGAACCCCACCTCGCCGAGGCGGCAGCTGCAGCGCGCCGGGCGTTACTGCACGACATTCCCTTTCGCAGCATCCGCCGAGTCGCGCCGAACGTGCCGCCGACGGGTTCAGGCGCGGGGCTTCAGCGCACCATCTCGACCGCCGACCACGCTGAGACGCTGCCCGGCCGGGTCGTTCGCCGGGAAGGCGAAGAACCGACCGGGGATCCTGCGGCCGACGAGGCGTACGCCGGCCTCGGCCACACCTACGACCTTTTCAGCACGCAGTACCAGCGCAGCTCCATCGACGACCGCGGCCATCCGCTGAACGCCACGGTGCACTACGGCGACGGGTACGACAACGCCTTCTGGAACGGCGAGCGCATGGTGTTCGGTGACGGCGACGGGCAGGTATTCACCCGGTTCACATCATCCCTGAGCGTCATCGGGCACGAGCTCGCCCACGGGGTGACGCAGTACACCACCAACCTCATCTACGAGGGGCAGTCGGGCGCGCTCAACGAGTCGGTGTCTGATGTCTTCGGCGCCCTCGTCGAGCAGTATGCGAAAAAGCAGATGGCGGATGCCGCGAGCTGGCTCATCGGGGAGGGCCTGTTCACCGAGCTGGTGCAGGGCAGCGCGATCAGGTCGCTCAAGGCACCGGGGACGGCCTACGACGACGACGTGCTCGGCAAGGACCCGCAGCCGGACAACATGAGCGGCTACATCGAGACGTTGGATGACAACGGCGGAGTGCACCTGAACTCGGGCATCCCGAATCACGCCTTCTACCTGGTTGCCGCCGAACTCGGCGGGTTCGCCTGGGAACGGGCAGGCTCCATCTGGTACGACACCATCACCGCAGGAACACTTCCGGCGGACGCGGACTTCAGCCGATTCGCACAGGCGACGAAGGATGCCTCTGTCGCACGCTTCGGCGACGGGTCAGCCGAGCATTCAGCGGTGGAATCCGCCTGGGAAACGGTCGGGGTGGCCTGATGCGCATCACCGTCATCCGAAGCGGGGGCTTTGCCGGACTCAGTCGCCAGTGGAGCGTACGCGTGGAAGAGCAGCCGGACGAGGAGCAGTGGCGAGAGCTGATCGACCGCCTGCCCTGGGACCGGGAGACGGCAGCGCCCGATGAGCCCGACCGGTACGTCTACCGCGTGCGGTGTGCCAGGCGGGAGACGGTGATTCCCGAGCGCCGGCTCGACGGCCCGTGGCGCGAACTGGTCGAGAAGGTGAAGGATGCCGGTGCGGCGGAGGCCCCCGGTTCGCACGAGGACGACGCTCCGGCCGGATAACGTGGGGACATGACACGCATTGCCCTCATCACCGGAGCGACCGCCGGGCTCGGCGCAGAATTCGCCAGGCAGCTCGCCGCACAACGCTGTTCGCTGGTCCTGGTCGCACGTGATCGCGATCGCCTGCAGGCAACGGCTGCCCAGCTGACCGAGGAGTTCGGCGTGACGGTGGAGCTGTTGCCGGCCGACCTGGTCACGGCGGCTGGACTCGCTGCAGTCTCCGCCCGATTGGCGGACCCCGTGCAGCCGGTCGACGTGCTGGTCAACAACGCCGGCTTCGGTCTCGTCACCACCTTCCACGAGAGCCCGATTCAGGATGAGAACCGTCACCTCGACCTGCTCGTCGCAGCGCCGATGCGGCTTGCCCACGCGGCCCTCGGCCAGATGGTTCCCCGCCGTACCGGCACCATCATCAATGTCGCGAGCGTCGCCGGCTACACGCCCCGGGGCACCTATGGTGCGGCCAAGGCCTGGGTGCTCAGCTTCAGCCGCTGGGCGAATATCCACTACCGCCGCAGCGGCGTCACGGTGACGGCGGTCGCGCCCGGCTTCGTTCGCACCGAGTTCCACCAGCGGATGAAGGCCAGGACCGACAACATCCCGGAAGCCCTGTGGCTCACCCCCGAGCGCGTGGTCGCCGACGCCCTCCGCGGTGCAGCGAGGGGCAAGGCGGTGACCGTGCCCAGTTTCCGGTACAAGGTCATCGTGGCGCTCAGCCGGGTGCTCCCGTCACGGTTGGTGGCGGCGGGCGCCCTGCGCGGGCGATAGCAGGAGGCGGTCGCCGGCACCGGGCAGTCGCTAGAGCGGCGCGTTCGTCACCAATTGCAGGATGCCGATGGCGACCAGCGTGCCGGTCAGCGCAACGGTGGCTCCGATCGCCCAGACGGCGCGGATGATGCGCGCTATCGTCACGTCACGGCGAACCTGCTCGAACTCGGCCCGCTCCTGCTCGCTGACCTCGACGGCGGCAGCCACTGGCACGTCCGGCCACGTGCTCTCGAGTCGTGCGTACCCGGCCAGTTCGGCGACCATCGCCGGGTCCAGCTCACACTCCCTGGTCTTCAGCCAGGTGGCGATGGATGCCGCGGCGACGACGAACACATCCTTCGGCAGGCTGCGCACGTCAAGCGATCCCGGGTCGATGACGGCGATGATGGTGCTGGCCCGCACGCCCCGGCCGGCAGCCGCCTCCAGCATCCGCTCGACGTGGCCGACCACTGCCTCCGCCTGGCGGATGTGCTGCACCCGATGGCCGTCGACGACGAAGGCTCGACGGCTGACCCAGACGTTCTGCCTGGTGTGGTCGTGAATCGCAACCGAGAAGACCCCGGCTGGTCCGATGATGAGGTGGTCGACGGTTGAAGCGCCGGACGAGAGCCCGGCTGCTGTTGACGACTCAGCCTCGTCGGCCGGCGCCGGCGCCGGCCCTGGCAGTCCGTGCAGCACGCACCACTCCGGCCCCAGCCGGTGAAGCCCGGCCACGACCTCCAGCTCGCCGACGGCAGCCCAGAACCAGTGCGCGCCCGACGCCGAAATCGGGCTCTCCCCGAACAGCCGGGAACGGATGCCGCGGGGTGGAAGCGTGCGATGCACGTGCAGGAACTCGCGGATGGCGACCTGCGCGGGCGCCCGCAGGGCTACCGGGGCGCGCGAGTCCTCGCGGGATCCATCGAATGTCATGGGCAAAGGTCCTTGAAAGGGCCGCGACAGTGCGGGGCGCGACCGCATCCACCGTATTGCTCCGCCGGCCGGTGGGGACATCCCCACAACGGGGCAGCACGAAACCGCAGACGGTCTTGATTTTCGCGGACGACAGGCGCAGGCTGGAGGTAGATCAACTCATCGCCCGGAAGAGCCGCACCAAGTGCCGCACCGGGCGATGAGTCTCTTAAGACTCGTTCAACGTGGCGCGGAGGAACTGCGCGACATCATCGACTTCTTCGGCCGAGATGGAATGGCCGATACCCGGGTAGGTACGGGCGGTCAATCGCGACCGCGACGGTAACCATTGTTCGGCGCGGGCCATCGCGGACTGCGGGATCACCGGGTCGGCCGGGTCCCTCCCCCAGAACACCGGCGGCAACAGCTCGGGCAAGCGCGAGTCTGCCGGTGCATCGCCGGGCACGATGAAGCCGGCCAGGTTGACGTAGCAGGCGAATCGGTCGGGGTCGTGCCGCATGAGGTTGGTGGCCATCGCGCCGCCCTGGGAGAAGCCGGCTGCAGCGACCGGTCCGGTCGGCGCGACCCGATCGAGCCATTCCAATACGGCGATCGCGGCAGCGTCGACGCTGGCGACCGGCGGCTCCCCCGGAGCACCCGCCGCGAACCAGGTGTGGCCGCCACCGTCGAACCGCAGCGGCGCACGCAGCGAGGCGTAGGCGTACTCACCCGGCAGGAGCGGGATGAGGCCGGCGAGGTCCTGTTCGTGTGAACCGCGCCCGTGCATGAGCACCACCAACGGTCGGTCGGCCAGCTCTTCCCGGGGAAGAGACCAGACGACGAGCGAGTCATCGATGGTCACGGTTTCAGTCATGTCACGCCTCCAGGGGTCCGAGCAACGCTGTCGCCACGGTTTGATGAACGGAATCCTCGTTGCTCGGGTGGAAGCCTCCGGCCAGCACATCCCGATACAGCCGGCCGAGCTCGCTGGCGGTGAAATAGCTGGAGCCGCCAGAGACTCGAATCGCCTGGTCGACCACGAAACGCGCGTTCTCGGTCGCCCGCAGTTTCAGCCCGGTCAGCTTGCGGAACCACTGGGTGCCGTGGTCGACCACGTCGTCGACGTCGCGGGCGATCGTCTCCAACTGGGGCACCAACCCGTCGAGGGCGATCGCAGCATCGGCGACCTTCCAGCGCGTGTCCGGGTTCTGCGCCCCGGTCAGCCCGGTCTTCCTTGATCGCCTGCCCGACGCGTTCTCGACCGCGAGCTGCAGTGCGCGCTGGGCGATGCCGGTGTACACCGAGGACAGGAGGATCTCGAAGTTCGCGAAGATGGCGAAGACCAGCGGGTCGGCACTGGGTCCAGGGTCGCGGAACCCGAACACCCGCTCCGGAGAGGCGATCGCGCCGTCGAGGCGCGTGGTGTTGCTCTGGGTGGCTCTCATGCCGAGAGTGTCCCAGTCATCGAGGATGGTGACGCCGGGCGCCGCGCGGTCGAGGAAGGCGTGAACGAGTTGCGGATGCTCGGCATCCGCGGCGTCGAGGCCGAAGACCCCCAGCCGGGTCCAGACCGGCGAGAGGCTGGTGAAGATCTTCGTGCCGGTGAAGGCGTAGCCGCCGTCCGGCTGCCGCCGGGCATCCGTCGCACTGTCGAACAGCACCAGGTCGTTCCCCGGCTCACTGATGCCGAACCCGAAGACCTCCCCCGACGCCGCCTCGGTGAGCACGTAGTCGAGGCTGTTGTCGCCGCGATCCCTCAACGCCTTCGCGATACCGGTCCAGATGAGGTGCATGTTGACCGCCAACGCGGTCGCCGGTGCTGCGGCGGCCAGGCGCGCCTGCTCCCGGGTGACCTCGAGCAGGCTGAGGCCCGCGCCGCCGAGCTCGGTGGGAACCAGCGCCGCCAGGTAGCCGGCAGCAGCCAACGCCCGAAGGTCCTCGGTCGGGAACTCGTTGTCCCGGTCGTAGCCGGACGCCCTGGCATGGATGCGGTCGAGGAGGTCATCGCCCAGCAGCGACTGGCCGGGCGTTGCGGTGAGGGAGGAATTCACCCCTCCAGCATGTCATGCCGGCCAGGCGAGCCTCTACGACAGAATGAGCGGGTGAGTGTTGACTACCGACCGCTGTTCGCCCCGGTGAGCCGCGACGAGGTCGCGCAGTTCAAGCAGATGTCGCGCGCCACCGGCCAACCGTGGGCGCACGCGACCTCCGCCGCGACCATCCTCACCGTGGTGATCGGTGTCGTCGCAGCCGTGGTGGTCTTCGGCGTGTTCGCCACGTCGCCTCCGGTCGCCGTCGCCTCGTTCAGCTCCGCCGGCGCGGTTTCCCTGCCATTCCTCATCGCCCCGGTCGTCCTGGTGGCGATCGGGGGCTACACGGGGTATCGGTACTTCCGTCAGGCATCCGGGCGCTGGGAAAGCCTGCTCCGCCGCACCCGATTCGCGTCACTGAACCAGCTGGCCTATTCCACCGGAACCCGGAACCCTTCTTATCCCGGCCTCATCTTCTCCCTCGGTGACGCTCGGCAGACGTCGGACAATTACCACTCCCTCACCCGGCCGCAATTCGATCTCGGAAACTACCGCTACACGACCGGGTCAGGGAAGGAGAAGACAACCCACACCTGGGGGTACCTCGCGGTACGTCTCGATCGGAAGCTTCCGCACATGGTGCTCGACGCGAAAGGGAACAACAGCATCCTCGGTGGGAGCACACTGCCCACCAGTTTCCGCCGCGACCAGAAACTCTCCCTGGAGGGAGACTTCGACAGGCACTTCACCCTGTACTGCCCGCGCGAGTACGAACGGGACGCCCTCTACGTGTTCACGCCCGACCTGATGGCCCTCCTGATCGATGAGAGCGCGGCCTTCGATGTCGAGATCGTCGACGACTGGATGTTCATCTATTCGGTGCAGCCGTTCGCCCTCGATCAGGCAGGACCGGTGCACCGGATGTTCCGGATCATCGACACGGTCGGCGCCAAGACGCTGCGCCAGACCGACCGCTACGCGGACGAGAGAATCGGCGACAGCACAATCGACCTGGTCGCTCCCCTCGGCCAGAGGCTCAAGAAGAGCACCACTGTTGCCAGTGTCGGCTTCCTCATCGTCTTCGCCTGGATCACGTTCAGCTTCGTCCGCGCCTGGCTGTAGACCGGCCTGCCCTAGACCGGCCTGCTCTAGACCGGCCTGCTCTAGACCGGCTCGGCTCTAGACAGGTTCGGCTTCAGGCAGCTCGCCGACCAGCGTGAGCCTCTGCGTCGGCCTCGTCATCGACACGTACAGGGCACCGGCCCCACGCTCGCTCTCGGCGACGATCCCCGCCGGGTCCTGAATGACCACGGAGTCGAATTCCAGGCCCTTCGCCTCCTGCGGGCTGAGCACCGTGATGGGCGTCATCAGGCTGTCCGAGCCGAGCGCCACCTGATCCCCATACTCCTCGCGGAGCCGGTCGTGGGTTGCCCCGATCTCGGCGACCGGTGCGATCACGGCCAGGGTGCCAGTGGCATCCAGCTTCCGATCGATACGCACCGCCTCCACCACGTCATCGGCCTGCATGATCGGCCACTCGCTCTCGCGGACCGACCTGGATCGCGTGACGGGCAGCCCGTGCTCGATCGCCCATCGTTCCGCAGCATCCGCGATCTGGCTCGGGGTGCGGTAGTTCACGGTCAGTTCCTCCAGGCGCCACCGGTCGGCCTCGGGTGAGCGGCCCAGCAGCGGGCGCAACGCTTTCTCCCAGCTGGGGGCGGCGGATGCTGCGGCGGCCTGGGCAATGTCGCCGACGATAGTGAACGACCGCAGCGGGCTCCGCCGCAACAGTACTCGCCACTGCATGGGCGACAACTCCTGCGCCTCATCGACCACGATGTGGCCGTAGGTCCAGCTGCGGTCACCGGATGCCCGCTCCGAGGTGGTCGCGGTGATGCTGGACTCCGCGAAGTTGGCCGCGAGGTCTTTCGCGTTGACCATCCCGCCGACCTGCATGTTGGCGATGGCGGCCTCGGCGTTCTCGATGTCGCGCCCCCGCTGCAACTTCTCCTCGCGCTTGTGGGCGGCATCCACCACGTCGTATTCACCGAGGTGCTCTGCCGCCTCATCGAGCAACGGCACGTCGTCGATGGTGAAGGGTGCGCTGCGATCGCGTCGAAGCAGGGCGCGCTGCTCGTCGCTCCAGCGTGGGGTCAGCTCGGCCAGCCAGTGCGGCCGTGCGTAGAGGTCCTGCAGCAGCTTCTGCGGGGTCAGCGGCAACCACGCAGTGTTGAGCGCCACCCGCACATCGTGTGAGGTGCGCAGGTCTTCGCGGAGCATCGGATAGTCGCTCTCATCGATCGAGTTGCCCTGCGCCTTCAACTGCTCGGCCCACTGCCTGGTCAACTGATTCAGAGCGCTCTTGACGAAGGCGACTCTCGCCTCGTTGTGCGGCTTGTGAGAGTTGCGCGCCTTCGCGATCGCCTGCTCGATCGTTTGCGGCTGCAATACCACTGTGTCTCCGCTGACCTCCAGCGACTGCGGCCCCGCCGGTACCCGCTGCCGCGAGCGAACCGCCCTCGACACCAGGTCGGCCATCATGGTGCGCCCCTTCAGCAATGAGACCTGCGGGACATCCTGCACCGTCGCATCCACTTCCGGGAACAGCTGGCCGACGCTGGCCAGCACCACCCCGGTCTCACCGAGGGAGGGCAGCACGGCTTCGATGTAGTTGAGGAACGAACGGGATGGGCCGACGATGAGCACCCCGGAGTTCCGCAGCCGTTCGCGATGCGTATAGAGAAGGAAGGCGGCGCGATGCAGGGCGACAGCCGTCTTACCGGTGCCCGGCCCGCCCTGGACCACCAGGATGCCCTTCAGTTCCGAGCGGATGATGCGGTCCTGTTCGGCCTGGATGGTCGACACGATGTCGGACATCCGCCCGGTGCGCTCAGCGCTCAGCGCCGCCAACAGGGCTGACTCACCCTGCAGGTGTTCTACGCCATCGCGGTCGAGCAGGCTGGGGTCGAAGATCTCGTCTTCGATGCGCACCACATCCTTGCCCTGGGAGATCAGGTGGCGCCTGGCGCGGATCCCGAGCGGCGTCGCTGCGGTCGCCTGGTAGAACGCGCTGGCCTGCGGCACCCGCCAGTCGAGCAGGACCGGCCGCTGGTCCTCGTCGCGCAAGCCGATGCGTCCGATGTAGTGGTGTGTCGCGCCGTCTTCGTCACCATCGTTCAATTCGATCCGGCCGAATGCCAGGCGTTCGGTGACCTCCCTCAACTGGACGATGCGGTCCTCGTAGAGGCGGGCAAAAGTATCGCGCTCGCTCCTGGCCTGGTGGTGACCGCCGACGTTGAGCGCCCGCACCGCCTCCAGCTGCCGTTGAGCTTCGCCTTGAAGCTGACCCAGCCGCGCATAAAGCCTGCGCACGTAACGTTGCTCGTGCTCCAGATCGTTGTCGATCACTAAACCGCCCTCGAAAAATTCCAGCACACTAGCTTAGCTGTGCTTGCCGAACGGTGGCCGCGGACAGCGCTTCACCGTCCGTGACGCCGGTTCAGTCAGTGGCGGATGCCGGTCAGAGCTGCTGTTCGCGAAGAATCTGCAACGCGCGGTTGACCCGGTCGCTGAGACCGGCCACCCCGCGGCTCGTGCGTCTCTCGAGCTCGTCCAGGGTCTTCACCACTTCGGCGCGCTGCTTGCCGTTCACCAGCGCCCACGACGCCCGCGCCCGCAGTGAGATCCGGGCACTCCGGATGGCGAGGAAGATGCTGGCAGCAGGAATGAGCACGGCGGCGAATCCCATGACCATCGCGCCCCACGCGTTCTCCGCGTCACCCAGGCCGGTGATGATGGCCACCCAGATCGCGGCGAGCGCCAACACCGCCAGCGCGATCGGAATGATGCGCAGGAGCCGGGCGATCTTCTCGTGCCGCACCGCCTCGCGCTCATCGATGACCCGCAGCTCTGAGCGCCAGGCGTCGACATCGGCCTTGGTGAGTTTCCTCGCCTGGGCGTCACCGATTGCGAACCTGAGCAGGGCGTACGACTGGATGTCCCTGGTCAGCAGGGCAACGGTGGCGACAACGGTGACCGACACGACGAGGACGACGACGGCGAGCGCGAGCAGGATGCCCACCACCACCAGCACGTCGCGGTCGAAGACGAGGCTGGCAGCCAGGTCGATGCCGAGGGCGAGCGCCAACGCCAGCAACGCCGCGGTGGGTGCCACCCAGAACAGTTCGTGGGCACGCCGCCTGGCCAGCTGTCCGGTGCTGGTCCTCGCGTTGCGCAGGTCGAACCAGGCTGTTCCCACGTCGGCGATCTGGAACAGCAGCCCGCCGAGCCACAGCGCCACCAGCCACAATGCGATCTCCCAGGCCATCGTCACCAGCGTTCCTCCAATATGGCCTCGATCTTCGCTCGGGGCGGTATGGACGATACGGCACCCAGCTGTTCGACGGACAGAGCCGAGGCCGCGGTCGCGAAACGGACGGCGTCCGGAAGGTCCCGGCCTTCGGCCACCGCAGCGGCGAATGCGCCGCAAAACGTGTCGCCGGCGCCGGTCGTGTCCACCGCGTCGACTGGCGGTGGGGTGACGGTTGCCACCAGCGCACCGGCCTGGAAAAGCTGCGCGCCACGGGCGCCCAGCGTGACGATCACGGTGTCCACTTGCGCTGCAAGCGCCGATGATGCGACTGCCAGGTCGTCGCTGCCGCCGATGAGGCAGGCTTCGTGCTCGTTGACGATCAGGTAGTCGAGCAGCTCGATCAGCTCGTCGCTGAGGGCGGCCGCCGGTGCGGCGTTCAGCATGACGGCGCAGCCGGCCGCCTGCGCGGCGGATGCCGCCTGCACCACCAATGGGACAGGCAATTCGAGCTGCATGAGGAGCACCCGCGCGGAGGTGATCGCGTCCCGCTCCGGCCCGGTGAGTTCGGTCATGGTCGCGTTGGCACCGGATGCGACGACGATCAGGTTCTCTGCGGCCCGATCGACCAGGATGAAGGCCTGGCCGGTGTCCCGGTCGGTGCGGCGGACAAGCCCACTCGACACGCCCGAGGCTGCCATGGCATCCGCCAAAGAGTCGCCGAAGATGTCGGTGCCGAGCGCTCCGATGAAAGTGGTGGGCGCTCCGGAGCGCGCCGCCGCGACCGCCTGGTTGAGTCCCTTGCCGCCCGGGTGGCGCTGGGCGCTCTCGGCCAGGAGGGTCTCGCCGGGGGCCGGCATCCGCTCGAGCGTGAAGACGACGTCCATATTGGCGCTGCCGACGATCACGACGCGTGCAGGATGCTCGGAGCTCATGTCAACGAGGATACCGGCGTACCATCTCGGCATGACCCGAACCAGTCAGCACGGCAAGGCCTATGAGCGCGAAGAGACCGAGAGCGAGCGGCTGGATCGCAACTGGAACGAGATCCTGCAGGAACTCCGGGTCACCCAGACCGGAACGCAGATCCTCACCGGGTTCCTGCTGACTGTCGCCTTCCAGAACCGCTTCACCGAGTTGGACGGCGTTCAGGTCACGCTCTACCTTGCGCTGGTCGCGGGCGCGATCATGACGACCGCGCTCGGCCTGGCCCCGGTGAGCCTGCATCGGCAGCTCTTCCGGAAACGGGCCAAGGACGAGATCGTGAAGATCGCCAACAGCAGCCTGCAGTTGACGCTCTTCGGCATCGCCCTGGTGCTCAGTGGTACAGCCGCGCTGATCTTCGATGTCGTCGTCGGCAGGGCTGCCGGGATCATCGTCGGCGCGGTGACCCTCCTCATCGTGCTGGTGCTGTGGCTCGTCGTCCCGATGGTGCGCCGCCTGCGTCGCGAGCGGCGCAACACCGGGGTCGAGAGCTAGGTGACATCTACTGCTGGCCGTCTACTGAGGGTCGGCTACGGCTGTGGAGCGGCATCCTCGATGACATCGATGACACCGGTCACCGGAACCAGTCCGCTGAGACGCTCCGGCCGCAGCACCCGCTTGACCTCTTCCTCCGTCATCAGGCCGTTCTCTACAACGAGTTCCGCGATCGACGCGTTCGTGGTGAGTGCGGTGTGCGCCAGCGTGGCTGAGGCCGTGTAGCCGATGTACGGGGTGAGAGCGGTCACGACGCCGACGGATGACTCCACCTGGGCAGCCAGACGCTTCTCGTTCGGCGTGATGCCGTCGATGCAGTTCACCCGCAGCGTGTAGCAACCATTGGTGAGCCAGGCCAGAGACTGGAGGATGCTGTGGGCGATGACCGGCTCGAAGGCGTTCAGCTGCAGCTGTCCAGCCTCCGCAGCGGCCGTCACGGTCGCGTCGGCTCCGATAATGCTGAAGGCGACCTGGTTGACGACCTCAGGAATGACCGGGTTGACCTTGCCCGGCATGATCGACGACCCCGCTTGCTTGGCTGGGAGGTTGATCTCGCCAAACCCGGCCTGGGGACCAGAACTCAGGAGACGCAGGTCGTTGCAGATCTTGGAGAGCTTGACGGCCGCCCTCTTCAGGTTGCCGCTCACCGTCATGAACACGCCAACATCGGAGGTGGCTTCGATGAGGTCCATTGCGGTGACGGTCTTCACGCCGCTCACCTCCGCAAGGTGGCGGCAGACGGCCTCCGCGTACCGGTGGTCGGTGGTGATACCGGTGCCGATCGCCGTTGCACCCATGTTGATCTCGCTGAGCAGTGGCATGACCTCGGTCAGGCGGTCGTAGTCCTCGGCGAGGGTGTGCGAGAAACCGGTGAACTCCTGCCCCAGGGTCATCGGGACGGCATCCTGCATCTGGGTACGGCCGACCTTGAGGATTCCCGCGAACTCCTTGCCCTTCGCTGCGAACGATCCGGCGAGGAGGGCGTGTTCCTTCAGCAGTCGCTGGATGCTGAGGATCATCGCCAGCTTGATCGATGTCGGGTAGACATCGTTGGTGCTCTGGCTCCGGTTGATGTCGTCGATCGGGTGCATGTGCTCGTACTCGCCGTGCTCCTTGCCGAGCAGCTCGAGTGCACGGTTGGCGATCACCTCGTTCACGTTCATATTGGTCGAGGTGCCTGCACCGCCCTGGATCACGCCGACCAGGAACTGGTCGTGGTGCTTGCCTGCGATGAGCTCATCGCACACCTGGTCGATGACGTCGGCCTTCGCCGCATCGAGAACGCCGAGCTCCTTGTTCGCGCGGGCGGCAGCCTGCTTGACCTGGGCGAGGGCCACGATCAGGTCCGTGTAGACAGAGATCGGCCGACGGGTGACCGGAAAGTTCTTCAGCGCCCGTGCCGTGTGGATGCCCCAGAGGGCGTCGCGGGGAACCTCCATCGATCCCAGGGAGTCGCGTTCGACCCTCGTTGGACCTCCCCCAGTTGTAGGGACACCCTTGACCGGTTCCGATTCCGAATAGGGCTCTGTTGTGTTCACGTTGATTGGCTCCGTCGCCTGCTTGGTGGTGGGTAAATGACCCCACCAGCCTACCAACCCCGGATGCGTCACCAACCGCAGGAGATTCACCGAGAGCCCGCAGTCAGACGCCAGAAAACTGCGTATAGCCACGCAATTCCGCGGTAATTCAACGCCAGACGGTGTTTCTGTTGCGATCGCGCCGGAGGCGGTCCGCGGTCTGGGTGCCGTGATCGGTTGTACCCCGCCACGTCGACCCTGCTTCGTGCTCGGGCTGCCCGCCCGTCGGCCAGACCTCGAAGACCGTCCGGAAGCAGCCCTCCAGCCGACGCCCCCTGTGCGGGGGCGTCACCCGGACCGGGGGCAGATATTCCTGCCGAAAACTACCGGCCAGCCGTTACTATTCGATAGTTGCAGTTGTATTCCTCTCGTTTTTTGTTACGGGAGTGAATGTGCTGCACAGCGGCATTCCACGTGGGGATGGATTGTGAGCGGCTCGCCAATATGGATGAGTCGCCGGGACGAGAGGTCAAAGCCTTGCTAGACGACGACATTGTGACGGTGCCCGCAGGTTGGTACCCGGACCCGATGGGGCTGCCGCAGCTTCGCTGGTGGGACAACTACGCCTGGACCGAGTTCACGTCCGCGGCACGCACCCCGCTGATCATGCAGGACGAGCCCAAGCTCGCCTACGCCGACGACGACCTTCCGTCGCGCCGGTCCCAGCGCGAGCAGCGCCAGCAGGACGGCAACCGCCAGCAGAGCGGTAACCCGGCGGACCTGGCCACCACCCTGCGCCAGCTCGAGCCGCCAAAGCCGCAGAACATCGAGCTGAGCCAGCCGGCGCCGAACATCGCCGACACCTCCGTGCCGGCCGGCCCCACTGCAGAACAGCTCCACGAAGAGCAGCGTCAGGAGCAGTATCGCCAGGAGCAGTACCGGCGCGAACAGCAGCAGGAGCAGCAGCGCCAGCAACAGGAGCAGCAGCGCCAGCAACAGCAGTACCAGCAACAGCAGTATCGTGCGCCCGAGCCCGAGGTCGACCCGTTCGCCGAGTTCCTGAACGAGCCTTCCGCACCCCGCGACACCAGAACCCATGGCAGCTACCCCGAGCAGCCACAGTTCGGTGCCGACGCCTTCACCGAGCCCGCATTCGACCAGTCGCTCTACGCCGACCAGGCCACCTCAGCGGGCTACGGGCAGCAGCAGCAGCCTGCCGCCCAGTTCGCGCCGCACTCGGCCAGATTCGGAAACGAGCACGACGCATCCGCCCAGTTCGGATACGGACAGCAGCGTCTCGGCGTTCACGCGCCGCTCGCGTACACGCCGTTCGTCTGGATCATCGCGATGATCCCGCTCATTCAGCTGGTGGGCATCCTGCTCGTCGTCTCCGCTGTCGACGTGGCCATGGCGCTTCCCTTCCTGGTTGCCATCGGCGTCGGCCCGTACATTGCAGGCATCCCGCTGGCCCTCGCGGACCAGCGACAGCTGATGCGCATGGGACACCAGCGGCCGGCGCACTGGGCCTGGTCGATCCTGACCTCCCCCGCCTACCTGGTGGCTCGTGCCATCGCGGCCAGCCGCGAGCACGGCAAGGGATTGACCCCGCTGTTGGTCTGGGCCTCGCTCAGCCTGCTGCAGGTCGCATCCATCATCGCGGTACCCGGCATCCTCATCTCAGCCATGCCCGCCGTCTTCAGCGCCGAGGTCGAGGAATCCATCGAGGCGGACTCCGCCATCGCGGGACGCGAACTCGCAGTCGATTGCCCGGCCACGCCGCCGGTCCAGATCGGCGGAACGTTCAACTGCACGGGCGTCCTCGCCTCGACCGGCGAAGAAGTCGGCATTGTCGTGCGACTGCAGCGTGCCAACGGCTGGATCGACTGGCGCGTGTACGGAATGGTGTGGGAGAACGCCACCCCGGCGGGCGCCAGCCCGGATGCCACCGAAGACGCGCCGACCGATTCACTCGAGGGCGACGCTGTTGAGGGTGAAGCCGTCGAAGGCTGACCAGAACCGCGCTACTGAGCAACGTGAAGAAGGCCATCCCGCTGGGGTGGCCTTCTTCACGTCACGGCTACAGTAGGGACGGTGGATGGCGAAACCGGTGCGTGGCTGAGCGATCGGGAACGCCGAAGGCTGACCCGGCTCCCCAGTGATCGCGCCAAGGTGGCCACCCTGGCCAGTACCGGCCTCATCGCCGCGTTCATGCAGACGCTTGTCACCCCGATCTACCCGCACCTGCCCGCCTTCCTGGACACCACTCCAGCGGATGCGTCGTGGGTGCTCACCTCGACGCTGTTGGCAGCCGCAATCGCGACCCCCATCGCCGGCCGCCTCGGCGACATGTTCGGCAAGCGTCGCCTGATCCTGACCCTGCTCCTCATCATGACCGCCGGGTCGATCATCGCGGCGCTCTCCAACACGCTCATCCCGATGGTGATCGGGAGGTCACTTCAGGGAGTCGGGCTGGGAGTGATCGCTCTCGGCATCAGCGTGCTGCGTGACATCCTTCACCCCAAGCGGCTGGGTGCCGCAATCGCGCTGGTCAGCGCCACCCTCGGGGTTGGAGGTGCCGTCGGCCTGCCGATCGCCGCCGTCATCGCCGAGAACTTCGACTACCACTACCTGTTCTGGCTGGCAACGCTTCTCAGTCTGGGGGCGTTCGCCCTGGTGCTGGCCATCATCCCGGTGAGTACGCTGCGCACGGGTGGGAGGTTCGACTTCGTGGGGGCGGTGGGCTTCGGCATCGGACTCGTCGCCATCCTGCTCGCTATCGCGAAGGGCAACGAGTGGGGCTGGCTGAGCCCCGTGACCCTCGCTCTGCTCGGCGGCGGAGTCGTGGTGTTCATCGCGTGGACGTTCTACGAGCTGCGGACAACGGATGCGCTGGTCGACCTGCGGGTGGCCGCCCGCCGGCCGGTGCTGCTGACCAACCTGGCCTCCATCTCGGTCGGGTTCGCCTTCTTCGTCACGGCGGCCTCCCTGCCGATCCTGCTCGAAGCCCCGGCGTCGACCGGTGTGGGGCTCGGCCAGAGCCTGCTGGTCGCCAGCCTGTGCCTGATGCCGAGCGGGTTGGTCATGTTCTTCATCTCGGGCACCGCCGCCCGGCTGTCGGCCGCGCGGGGGCCGCGCACGAGCCTGGTGCTGGGCGGCATCATCCTGACGGTGAGCTTTCTCGTGGGCTCATGGCTGATGACGGAGCTGTGGCACGTGATCCTGCTGTCCACCATGGTCGGCTTCGGAACGGGATTCGCGTACGCCGCCATGCCGACCCTGATCATGCACTCCGTACCGCCCACGGAGACGGCCGCGGCGAACGGGCTCAACTCGGTCATGCGCACGCTCGGGTCGACGGCGGCCGCGACGATCGTCGGAATCATCCTGTCCACCCAGGTACAGGTGGTCGGCGGCATCTCGGTGCCGACGCACGAGGCGTTCCGCCTGACCTTCCTGCTCGCAGCGGGCGTCTCGCTGGTCGGGTCGCTGATCGCCGCGTTCATCCCGCGACGGGAGATCCGCTACGAGGACACGGCGAGTATCCCCGTCCAGCGCAGGCCTGAACCCTGATACCGGATCCGGCGCTGACGCCACCGGGCAGGAATGGCCCGTTAAACGGGCCTGGGTGGCGGGGCCGAAAGCGGTGATCGCCGATCTGCGGATATACCCCCGTACTCCGCGACCGACTCTCGCCTAGCCACCGCCACCCAGCTGCCCCCGTGTTGCGTGATAGTCACAGTAGCCCCGTGCGCCCCAGAGGTTCTGCCCCCAAAACGCGGGTCAGCTATATAGGGGACACTGCGGAGGCTCGATTCCGCCCTATTCTGCGGCGTCCATCGCCTGCTCCAGCAGGCTGACCAGTGCATCCAGCTGCACGTTCGACGCGTCGACCACGTCCTCGTCCGAACCGTCGAGTGCGCGTGCCGCGAGGCCCGCCTTGCTGTCGATGAGCTCGGCGATCTTCGCATCGATGGTCTGGGAGGCGATAATCCGCCACGCGGTCACCGGCTCGGCCTGACCGATGCGGTGGACCCGGTCGATGGCCTGGGTCTGCTCAGCCGACGTCCAGCTCAGTTCGGCCAGGACGACGTTGGATGCCGCCTGCAGGTTCAGGCCGACCCCTGCTGCGGTGAGCGACGCCACCACGACGGAGACTTCCGGGTCGTTGTTGAAGGCGTCGACCTGGGTCTGGCGGAACTTCGCGGTCTGGTCGCCCCGGATCGACACGGTCTTGAGCCCTCGTTTGGCCAGGACCTCTTCTGCCGTGTCCATCACGTCGATGTGCTTGGCGAAGAAGACCACCTTGCCGACCGAGCGGGCGAGCTGCGCGGTGTAGTCCGCGGCGAGCACAGCCTTGGCCTGTCCGATCTTGCGGACCATGGTGAAGACGTTCTCCCCCGTCTTGGCAGCCTTCGACTCGTCGAGTTCCGCCCGCGCCACCATTCGCATGAGTTCCGGGTGCCGGTCGCTGTCCCCGGCTTCACGGCTGAGGTTCGGCGACGACTTGACGAGAGCGTTGTACCTGGCGAGCAGGCGCTGCCCCAGTTCGAACTCGGCCTGGCGGATGCTGCGCCCCAGGTCGTCGTCGAGCTCCACCGGCAGGTCGGCGATGCGCTTGGCCGGCAGGTTGGCGGCAACGTCCAGCTTCTTGCGCCGGACGATTCCCATATCGATGACCGTCTGGCGTGCTTCGGCGAAGAAACCGAAGTCGGCTGGGGTCAGCCCGTTCTCTTCCAGTGCTTCCATCAGCGCGGCGGTCGGCTTCTCGCCGTCGATCCAGCCGAGGAACTGCCAGATGGCCCTGAAGTCCTCGATCGTGTTGATCAGCGGGGTTCCGGTCAACGCGATCATCAGCGCGTTGCGACGCGACTTGCGGATGCTGTCGGCCAGCGACAGCACGTGCTTCGAGCGCTGGGACTCGCGGTTCTTGATGAAATGGGCCTCATCGACCACCATGCCCTTGAACCCGAGGGTCTTCAACCAGCCGACGTGTCGATCGAGTACGTCGTAGTTGACGATGACGACGTCGGCATAGGCGTCAAGGTCCTCACCGGAGCCGTGGATGACCGTCGCGGTCTTATTGGGCGTCCACAGCTGCACCTCGCGGGCCCAGTTCATCTTGACCACGTTGGGCACGACCACCAGCAGGGGGTAGGAGCCCGTTACCGAGGCGGCGAGCAGCGCCTGGGCGGTCTTGCCGAGTCCTGGCTCATCCGCCAGCAGGTAGGTGCGGTGGCCCTCCCGGGCGCTGGCCACGAACGCCGCCTGATGGTTGAACAACGTGAGGTCGTCTGGCACGGCCCGGTCGGCCGGCGCAGGCTCCGGAAGGCCCATGCTGGCGACGTTGCCGCCTGAGCCGTACTCGAAGGCCCGGAACAGCGGCTCGAGCAGCTCCCAGTTGGCCAGGCGCCTGGCCACCGGCTTCTGCTTGACCGGCTGGCTGAAGTCGGGCGCCAGGAACGGGTTGCTCAGCTGGCGGGAGATCACCGATTGCGGGACGACCTGCTTCTCGGCGGCCACCGTGGGTTCAGGGGCCTCGGATGCGATGATCAGCTCGTCGGGGCTGAGTTCGGCACCCGAGGCCATCAACATGTCACGACGGAGTTTGCGTGCGGCGTCGGAGATGGTGGCGTCCTCCGCGAGGAGGGCGATCAGGGAGGTGTCCCGCGCTGCCGTCTTGGCGAGGATCGTGGCAACACCGTCGAGGCGCTTGAGGGTCTCCACCCGCTCCGCGTCGGTGAGGGAGCTGTCGTTTTTGGCGTGCGCGCGCTCCTCGCGCATGAGCAGCGCGATGACCTGGAACTTGGTGCGGTTGGACGGCCCGACCTTGCCGCGCTCGGCGGCACCCTCGATCTCGCGAACGGCGCGCGCGAGCACCGGGATGAGTCCCACGTCGTCTCCCGGACGGGAACGACGATGCGGCGCCTTGCGTGAGCTTGAACGACGCTGGGTCGTCTTGCCTGACGCGGCGTTGCCGTGTGATTGGCCGGAGCGGGCCATGATCCTCCTGAATCAAGTGGTGTCACTGCCCCCTGGCAATGACAGCGCCGCATCCAGTGGATGCGCTCGATCGGCCTGACACTGCACAACAAGATCAGCGGCCTGCCGATGGGCGGCGATTCTAGACTCAAGCAGCGCGTGAACCCAGACTGTGTAATCGTTTGAGAGCGAATACAGCCTGTGCAATACGGTCGAGACGGTGATCGGAATCGTCAGCGCCCACCCAGTTTAGGGCATCCGCGCCGGAATTGCTTGAATGCGTCGGCGTGGTCACCAGGCGAGTTGCCGCGCTCTAGCCCAGGCGCTTCAGGTCGCGCAACGCTGGGCCCTCCAGCCGGGCACCGGTCGCGGTGAACCGCGAGCCGTGCAGCGGGCAGTCCCAGCTGAGCTCAGCGTCGTTCCAGGAGAGCACGCCGCCCAGGTGCGGGCAGACGGCAGACACCCGATGCACTGCCCCATCGACCCGGCAGGTGCCGACCGGGCGAATTCCGTCGTGGGTGACGGCACCGGTCGCCTCAGGCAGCACGGGAGGAAGGTCACAGGTCCAGGCCTTCCAGTAGCCGCGGGCGAAGTGAACGGCGACCGAGGCGTTCGCCCCCAGGAAGGATCCGACATCCGCAGCGCTGGTGACTCGATGGTGGAGGGTGCGCGCCCACGGCAGGTGCCCACCCAGGATGTCCGCCGAAAGCGTCAGGGCTGCCGCCACCGCGTTGGCCATGCCCCACTTGTCGTAGCCGGTGGCGAGGAAGATGCGTCCACGGCCGCGGGGCAGCCAGCCGACGTATGGGATGCGCCCGACCGGCTCGTAATCCTGGGCGGACCAGGAGTGCGTGCGCTCGGCCCCGGGAAAGTTCTGGAGGGTCCAGCGGTGCAGGTCGCTCACCGCCGCCTTCGGCGACGGTGACCGCCCGACAATGTGGCCGTTGCCTCCGACAATCAAGTGTTGCCCGCTTTCCACCGGCACGGCGCGCAGTGACCGGCCCGGGGAGTCCACCGAGACGTACATGCCGGCGGGAACCGGTCCCGGCACAGTGAAGGCGAGCGCGTAAGAACGCTGAGGGACGACCTTCGCGAAATAGAGCCCGCGGTCCAGCACCGGAATGCCGGTCGCCAGGATGATCTTGCCGGCAAGCAGGTCACCCCGGCTGGTGCCGACCACGGTGGGGTCGCCCGCTCTGGCGCGAGTCAACCTGGTGTGTTCGTGGATCACGCCGCCGCGGGCTTGCACGTCGTTCGCCAACTCGGCAAGCACATCCATCGGATTGATCTGCGCCTGGTCCGCCAGGCGCACGGCGCAGTAGGTCCGGTAGGGCAGCTCATCTGCAGCGGCCATGGTCGCGTCGAGTCCGAGGCGACGTGCCGCTCGCAACTCGCGTTCGACCACTCGAGCGCCATCCGGGGTTCCCGCGTAGCTGTACGCGTCGCGACGCTGCGTCGGAATTCCGTGGTCGTCGCAATAGCGGAGCAACCACTCCATGCCCTCGCGATTGGCCTCCACGTAGGCACGGCCGACGCGAAGGCTCTGGTGGCGCAGGATGGAGCTCAGGCGGGTTCCGTGCAGCAGGCTGACCTTCGCTGTTGTGTTGCCGGTGGTGACCGCGCCAACCTCCCGTGCCTCGATCACGGCAACCGAGAGACCCGAGCGTGCGAACAGGAGTGCAGTGGTGAGGCCGGTCAGGCCGGCGCCCGCCACCACCACATCGAAGCGTCGACCCGCCTCGAACGGGTTGCTGACCACCTCCGGCCGCTGGTGGCCCGGCGTGGTTTGGGTCGGGTCGAGCCACAGCGACGTCATCGTCGACGATTCAGTTGTGCTTGTCATGCTGCACACGGTAATGCGCCGCGGTGCGTCAAGCATCCGCTTTCAGCGTTCTTTGACGTCGCCCCTGCGGGGTGTCAGCTGTCTTTGCGGGGAACCTTGATGAACACGCCGGATGCGATGAGCACGAGTGCCGCGACGAACTGGAGGGCGACCCAGCCCTGCCCGCTCAACTCGATCACCCAGGCGGGGTTCCAGATGACGGCGATCGGCCCCAACCCGATGAGCCACCACCAGGCGCCAGACTGCCACGCGTAGACGGCGACGATCACCGACAGGATGCAGACACCGAACCGGATGAAGAGGTAGGCGTCCGACTCCAGGAGCGCGAGACCAGCGAACAGCACCAGGGCGGCGAGGATGCCCGGCGCCAGGGCCGGTCGGGTGAAGTTCGGCGTCGTGGCGGTAGGCATGCCACAAGGCTATGGCAGATGGCGTCCCCTAGAGTCGGCATGTGACCGCGAACCAAACCGCAGCCGACTCCCGGGCGATCGCCCATCTTCAGGAACTCGTGCGCATTCCCACGGTGTCCCAACTCGATGAGACCACCACCGATTGGACCCAGTTCAGCCGCTTCATCGAGACGTTGCCGACGTTGTACCCGCTCGTCCACGAAAGCCTGGAGCGCGAAGTGGTTGGCGGATACTCGCTGCTCTATCGGTGGCCCGGACGCACCGCAGGTAGTGCGTCCGTGTTGATGGCCCACTACGACGTGGTGCCGGCCACCGCCGACGGCTGGACGCATCCGCCGTTCTCCGGTGAGTTGACGAACGACGACGCCGGCACGCCGGTGATCTGGGGACGCGGAACGCTGGACGACAAGGGGTCGCTGGTGGTGACGCTCGAGGCCGTCGAGGCGCTGCTCGGCGACGGCTTCATACCGGAGCACGACGTGTACCTGAGTTTCGGGCACAACGAGGAGACGGCGGGAGACGGCGCCCAGGAGATCGTTGACCTGCTGGATGCGCGCGGGGTCGTTCCCGCTTTCGTCCTGGACGAGGGCGGTGCCGTCGTGGAGGGTATCTTCCCCGGTGTCGATGACCCGATCGCGGTCATCGGTGTGGCAGAGAAGGGCATTCTGACCCTGACCATGACGGTCGACCAGAACGGTGGGCACGCGTCCACCCCGCCGAAAATGACGGCGACCGCTCGGCTGGCGAAGGCGATCGTCGCCTTGAACCGCAAGCCGTTCCGGGCGGGGTTTTCCGTCACCAACCTGGAGATGATCCGGACGCTGGGTGCGCACGCTCGCCAACCCTTGCGGTTCGCGTTCACCCGGCTGTGGCTGACCCGCGGGCTGCTGCTCTGGCTGTTCCGGCGCCTCGGCGATGAGACCAGCGCGATCGTGCGCACCACGCAGGCAGTCACCCAGCTCTCCGGAAGCCAGGCGTCGAACGCGCTGGCCGAGCGCGCGGTGGCGACCGTGAACATCCGCGTTGCCGTCGGGTCGTCGGTGGCGGATGCCGTCGAGCATGTTCGCCGCGCGGTGGCAGACCCGGCTGTGCGCCTCGAAACCCATCAGCCGTCGGAGCCTTCACCGGTCTCCCCCACCACCGGCCCGGCGTGGGAGCGACTGCGGGGCGCGGTGGAGGCCACCTACCCCGGCACGATCGTGACGCCGTACGTCATGCTCGGTGCCAGTGACAGCAGGCACTTCACCCGCATCAGCGAACACGTCTACCGCTTCAGCCCGTTCGAGATGTCGAAAGACGAGCGGGGCACGCTGCACGCGATGAACGAGCGCATCACCGTGTCGACGTTCCTGCGTGGGATCGAGTTCTACCGGAGGCTGATCGGCGGGCTCTGAGTTCTCGCTCGGTGGTCTCGATACACGTTCTCGCTTCGCTCGCCCGCACTCGACCCGCAGAACTATGATTTTTCACGTTTGCTGTCGCGTTTTCGTTGTTTCTGTTTTAGTCGTTCGACGTGCCGGGTGGGTGATCGGCTGGCGGGGTGCCAGAGTCCGTCGCCGCGCAGCCAGGCGGGTGCTTTCACGTGGGGGGTCTTGTTGATCATCTTGATGTGCCAGCCGGAGGTCGCGATGGTGCGGTGGTGGTACCAGCAGAGCAGGACGCCATTATCTGTGTGGGTGGGTCCGTTTTCGCTGTCGGGGGTGACGTGGTGGATTTCGGTGGCGGCGGCGGGGATGGTGCAGCCGGGGATGATGCAGCCGCCATCGCGGAGGGTGATGGCGCGGCGTTGGTTCGGGGTGAAGCAGCGTTGTTCGGAGCCGAGCTGGATGATGGCGCCGTTTCGGTCGAGGGTGACCTGTTGGGTGCCGCCGGTGCAGATCATCTGGTGGACGGCCCGCAGGGAGAGGGGGACGGTTTGACCGCCGAGTCCGCCGAGGGAGACGAATCCGGCGCCGTGCCCGGAGTGCAGGGTGTCGGCGGTGACGGAGACCAGAACGGTGGGGGATGCTCCGCCGATGGTGGGGGCGGTGCCGGAGCGGGCGAATCCGTCGATCATCGCAGCGAACACGTCGTGACGTTGCTGATCCGGGGTGCGCGGGTCGACCGGGCCGGGTACAGCCTCGGTCGAGACGCCCCCAGTCGCGACGCCCCCGGTCGAGCTGCCGTCTTCGGTGTCTGGCGGGGTCCCGTCGGGGAGGAAGGCTGGTCCGGTTTTGGGGGTGAGGCAGGCGTCGAAGATTTTCCCGAGCCGGGCGTGCACTTCGGGCATCAGCGCGTACCGGCCGTGGACCAGGCCATCGGCGCTGTTATAGCTGCCCGGGGAAAACATCCGCCGGCCCATCGCCTTTTCTTCGGTGGGGAGGGTGCCGTCCTGGTCGAGGAATACCCGCCACACCGATGCTTGGCCGCGGATCTCTTCCGCCGTGCACGGCACCGGGGAGTCCGGGCTGGTGCCGGTGGCGGCGGCGACCAGTTCGGCTTCGGCTCGCTGCACGGCGGCGACGTCGGCGCGGACCAGGGTCGGGGATAGTTCGGTGACGATCGCGCTGGCCGCGTCGACGCCGAGGGTGCCGTCGTGGAGGGCGGTGGCGATGTGCGGGAACCGGGGCGGGAACAGGTCTCCGGATAGGGCTTCCTGCACCCGGGTTTCGGTGCCGAGCTTCAGCCGCCGCCGCACCGTGCCGGTGGAGGCGAGGGTGACCCGGCGGAGCAACTCGACCGCATCTCGGCAGCCCTTGCGCACGGCGAGGGAAGCGGAACCGAGGGTGGGGCGGGACCGGTGCTGGAGTTCTCCGGCGGCTTCCACCCGGCGGGCATCCACCACCCGGCCGAGGCGTTCCAAATGCCCGGTGGTGACCAGCAACGTGTCATCCGAGACCGGGCGCAGCGCCCCGGTCGGCAGCACCGTCTCCAACGAGGTGACGAGAGTGTCGATCAGCTGATCGACCTCGTCTTCGAAGATAGCAACGGAACTGGACATGCATCTATCCTCCCACTTTCGCACCTGTATCTGAAGGAGATTCAGCAATCTGTGGAGAACAAATCCACCGACAACTGGGGAGGAGAAGAGCCGGCGAGGGCTGGCCCGGGCGGACTTGCTTACAGTGCTGCGAAATTCGCGTGCTAATCGGACAACGGCCCGTCAGTTTTTCTGCAGCTCCTCGGCGAGCATCACGATGATGCCGCTGGGGCCGCGGACGTAGGTGAGCTTGTAAACGTCCCGATAGGTCGCCACTCCGCGAAGCGGGTAGCATCCGTGCCTCGCGGCTATCTCAAGGGCTGTGTCGATGTCGTCGACCGAGAAGGCGACGCGGTGCATGCCAATCTCGTTGGGACGAGTGGGCTCCGACTCGATCGCCTCGGGGTGGATGTACTCGAAGAGCTCAATACGGCCATGACCGTCTGGCGTCTGGAGCATCGCAATGTTTGCGCGGTTGCCGTCAAGGCCGACCGCCGTGTCGGTCCATTCGCCACTGACCGTGTCGCGGCCGACGACAGTCAGACCGAGGTCGGTGAAAAAGGAGATCGTTGCGTCCAGGTCGCGAACGGCGATGCCGACGTTCTCGAGCTTGATTGTCATACCCTGCATGCTACGAGCCCAGCCGGCTACATGCACCGCCCCCGGGCAGCTGAAAGCACACGCGCTAAGCCGGGCGGGAGTACTCGTCTTTTCGGATGACCCTGATCGGGCTGGTCATCGGAGGACGTTCGCGCAGGCGCTCAAGTGCTGGCAACAACTCGGCAAGCCACGCCTGGTAGCCCTCGGCGTTCAGGTGCAACTGGTCGTCCGAGTATTGCGGGTTGATGCTGCCATCTTCCAGGGCCAGCGCCGGCCACAGGTCGAGGTACTGGGCGCGCACGGTCGCGCTGAACTGGCGCAGGTGGATGTTGGCGTCCTTGATGCTGCGGGCGAACTCGCGTCCGCGCGGCAAGATCGAGTGCACCAGCACACGTGACTCAGGCAGCGCGCGACGCAACTCGATGAGCATCGACTCGATGTTGCGCACCAGGTGCTCAACCGTTTGCCTGGTGCCCAGGTCGTTGGTGCCGATCAGGAGCAGCACCTCATCCGGCCGGGTCTCGATAACGGAATCGAGCCTCGCCAGGGCGTCATCAGTGGTATCTCCGCTGACACCGAAGTTGTGAACCGTGTTGCCACCGATCCAGTCGGCCCAGTCGCCCTCGCGAACCAGAGAATCGCCCACAAAGGCAATTGTGTGCGCTTCTGCGGAGTCTGTCGTTGCCATGTCGGCACCTCCCGGATCGCACTGTCGTCGCTCCATCATGTGCGGTGTGGCTGGGAAACGCCAGTGTACCCGGGTCGAACGTTACGTTCCCGGTGCCGTTGCGGCCAGCCAGGAGTCGAGGGCGCTCGGCTGGTCGGTGATGATCCCGTCAACGCCGAGGGCGAGCGCTGACCGCCAGCTCTGCTTCTGGTTGAGCGTGTACAACAGGATGCCGAATCCGTCCTGATGGATGCGGTCGACCACCGTGGCATCTGCCTCCACCGACGGCGGCGAGGTCACCACGCCGATGGCACCGAACTCCCGGATGAGCGCGACAGGGTCCGCGGGCAGGTCGCGGATGATGATCATGCGCGGCAGGTCGGGAACCACCTCCTGCAGCCTGGTCAGCGTGTCGGTGTTGAAGCTGGCCACCACAACCCGGCGCGCCAGGCCGTGGGACTCGACGAGGGTGCTGACCGCGATCAGGGCCTCTTCGGTCCAGTCTCCCTTGAGCTCGAGCATCGCCTTCTTGTTCGACTCGGCCAGTAACCCGAGGAACGATTCCAGGGTCGGAATCTGCAGGCCGGCGAACACCTTCGCAAACCAGGACCCGGCATCCAGCTGCTGCAGTTCCGCCAGAGTCAACTCGGACACCCGCCCGCTCCCGTTGGTGGTGCGGTCAACCGTGGCGTCGTGGATCAGCACCGGCACGCCGTCGGAGCTCAGGCGGATGTCGGTCTCCACGTAGACCATGGTGCCGTCCAGCGCGCTCTGGAGCGCTGGGATGGTGTTCTCCGGCGCGGCGGATCGGTCGCCGCGATGCCCTGCGATCAGCGCGGAGTCGCCCGGCTCACGCAGCGTCCCGAACATGCTGGTCGCATGGCTCTTGTTGGCGGACGGCCCGAGAACGAGCACAAGCACGAAGGAGAGCGTGAGCGCCGAGGCCACTATCAGCCTGAGCATCGGGCCGGTCATCGGGGTACCGGACACCGGGTGGAACGCTGTCGCCATTGACATCGATCTTCCGTGGGTCGCTAGGGCCCGCGGATGCGGGTGAAGCCACTCTAGTGGAAGCCGTTACCTTTTCGTTACCTAACTCCTTGCCCCCGAAAGAGGGTCAGCAACTCAGCGAGCGTGGCTGAACCGGAACCATCCTGAAACGGCGACGATGAGGGCGCCGACAAGGCCGGCTCCGAGCGACAGCTTGGTGGCGATGGATCCGGATGCTGCTGCCGCCGAGTCGCCCTGGGCACGTTCGGCGTGGCGCTCGGCCCGCTTTTCTGCACGCTTGTCGTCAGCAGCGGATGCTTCGCCATCAGTTTCCGACAGGAACGCCGAGACCTCTGCCGGCGCCTTTGCACTTCGCTGTGGCACGGCCGCCGCGTCGGATGCCTCCGGAGCGGCGGGAGCCGGCTGGGCGGCGTCAGCGGCGGGCACCGGTGCGGGGGCGGGGGCAGCTGCCTGTGGTGGTGGTGGCGCCGGCGCCGGAGCCGGGACGCTCGCACCGTACTTGGCGAACACCTGAACGGACCACGTCGTTCCCCCGGACGAGACATGGGCGATGCCGATGTCGGTGAAATCGCCCATGATGTTGGCGCGGTGACCCGCCGAGTTCATCCACCCCTGGTGCACTGCCGAGCCGCTGGGGTAACCCTGGGCCACGTTCTCAGCGGCCTTGCTCCAGCCGCCCGGAATCTGGCTGGAGTAATTGGGGTTGTGGCTCATCGTCCCGTTTGCCGCCATCTGGTTGGCCCAATTGGCTGCTACCTGGCTGAGAGACGCGTTGAGGGTGAGCGGGCCGAGCCCGCCCGCCGCGCGGCTCTGGTTCGCCAGTGAGTGAATGGTTCCCTCATCGAAAGCCGCGGCCGCCGTCGGCGTGCCGAGTGCGCCGAACAGCCCCAGCGCGAGAGCGCCGACCAGCACCAGCAGTCCACGCAGGCTCCGACGGGCGACGGCAGGTTCGTGGGCAGGGGCAGCGGCAAGGCGTTCAGGCATCGGAACAGAGTAGCCACCGACCCTGAGACCGGTTCTCAGGATTTGCTTAGCGCTCGTTGCCCTGCTTGTAGTTACCGGTCGCCTTCGCCAGCAGCAATTGCTCACCGGCCTCATCGGCCTTGGCGAGCGACTTCAGGAGGGCGGCCGCCCGCTTTCCTCCGAGGGTCACCACCACCCGCCCGCCTCGCGAGATCATCAGCTCCCCGGCCTTGGTCTCGCGATAGTCGAACGGGTCAGACTCCAGCCGGCCGCGGGCATCCGTCTCACCTCGTTTGCGGGCCATCTGCTCAGATCAGCGCCTTAGTGTGCCAGACAGTCTTCGTCTCGGTGAAGAAGGTCACCCGCTGCACGGAAGGCGCAGGAACGCCGGGCTCCGGCGGCAACACCCGCTTGAGCGTGTCGGCCGCGGCAATCTGAAGGTCGACCCAGTCCGTGTCCCCCGCGCCCGCCAGGTCGATCGCGTTCACGTCAGCGTGGCCGGCCAGCCAGGGGGCAAGCTCCGCCGCCGAGCCGGTGAGCACGTTGACCACCCCGCCCGGAACGTCGCTCGTCGCCATGACCTCACTGAGGCTGATGGCGCTGAGCGGCGACTTCTCGCTGGCGACGACGACCACCGTGTTCCCGCTGACCAGGGCGGGCGCGACGACGCTGACGAAACCGAGCAGCGACGACTCCTGGGGGGCGATGATCGCGACCACACCGGTCGGCTCGGGCGTTGAGATGTTGAAGTACGGACCGCTGACCGGGTTGCCGTTGCCGGCCACCTGCACGTACTTATCGGCCCAGCCGGCGTACCAGACCCACACGTCGATGGCGGCGTCGACCTGCTGGCCGGCCTCCTGGGCTGAGACGCCCTCCGACTGCACGATCTCGTCGACGAATTGGGCACGGCGCCCTTCGAGCAGTTCCGCGATGCGGTAGAGCACCTGCCCGCGGTTGTAGCCGGCGGCTCCGGACCAGCCGGCGACCGCCGACCGTGCAGCACGCACCGCATCCCGGGCATCCTTGCGCGACGCCTTCGCGACGTTCGCGAGGAAGGTTCCGGATGCCGACACCAGGTCGTACACGCGGCCGGACTCACTGCGCGGGAACTTGCCACCGATGTAGAGCTTGTACGTCTTGGGGACGGCGAGGCGGGTCATTTCTTGGCTCCCTTTGCCGGCTTCTTGGAGGGTTTCTTGGTTTCGATACGCTCGCTGCGCTCGCTACTCAACCCACGGGTTTCTGAGAGCGTGGCGGATTGAAGGTAGGCGGCCAAGCCGTGGCGTCCGCCCTCGCGGCCGTAGCCGGACTCCTTGTACCCGCCGAACGGGCTGGCCGGGTCGAACCGGTTGAAGGTGTTCGCCCAGACAACGCCCGCACGCAACTGGTCGGCGACGGCGAGGATCTTGCTCCCCTTGTCGCTCCAGATCCCGGCGGAAAGCCCGTAGGGCGTGTTGTTCGCCTTGGCGATCGCCTCGGCCGGGGTGCGGAAGGTCAGCACAGAAAGCACCGGACCGAAAACCTCTTCCCGGGCGATGCGGTGGCTGGTCGACACGTTGGTGAAGATGGTCGGCGCGAACCAGAAACCCTTGTCGGGGATCACGCAGTCGGCCGTCCAGCGGTCAGCCCCCTCCTGCTCGCCGACATTGCTGAGCTCGCGGATGCGTTCCAGCTGCTCCTTCGAGTTGATGGCTCCGATGTCGGTGTTCTTGTCGAGCGGGTCGCCCAAGCGCAGGGTGGACAGCCGCTGCTTCAGCCGGTCGATGACCTCGTCGTGCACGTTCTCCTGCACCAGCAGCCGGGAGCCGGCACAGCAGACGTGACCCTGGTTGAAGAAGATCCCGTTGACGATCCCCTCGATGGCCTGGTCCATCGGCGCATCGTCGAAGACGATGTTGGCCGCTTTGCCGCCGAGCTCCAGGGTGATCTTCTTGCCGGTTCCCGCGGTCGACTTGGCGATGGCCCGTCCAACGGCGGTCGAGCCGGTGAAGGCGACCTTGTTGACGTCGGGGTGGTTGACCAGGGCAGCCCCAGTGTCGCCGGCGCCCGTGATGATGTTGACGACGCCATCCGGAAGGCCGGCTTGCTGCAGGATCTCGGCGAAGATCAGCGCGCTGAGCGGGGTGGTCTCGGCGGGCTTGAGCACCACGGTGTTCCCGGCGGCGAGCGCCGGAGCGATCTTCCAGGCCAGCATCAGCAGCGGGAAGTTCCACGGGATGACCTGCGCCGCCACCCCGAGTGCCCGGGGGTTTGCACCAAGGCCGGCGTAGTCGAGCTTGTCAGCCCAGCCGGCGTAGTAGAAGAACCAGGCCGCGACCAGGGGCACGTCGACGTCCCTGCTCTCCTTGATCGGCTTGCCATTGTCCAGGCTCTCGGCGACGGCAAGTTCGCGGGCGCGCTCCTGCACCAGGCGGGCGATCCGGAACAGGTACTTTCCGCGGTCCGCTCCGCTGAGGCGGGACCACACTGTGTCATAGGCGCGGCGGGCCGTGGCGACCGCGAGGTCGACGTCTGCGGAGTTCGCGTTCGCGACCTCGGCGATCAGCGATTCGTCCGCCGGCGAGATCGTCTGGAACGGTGTGCCGTTGCCGTCGACGAACTCCCCGCCGATGAAGAGCCCGTAGCTCTTCTTCAGGTTCAGGATCGCCTTCGACTCTGGGGCCGGGGCGTATTCGAGGAAACTCATGGGGTGCTCCTTAGGGCGCTTCGACCCTTCGACAAGCTCAGGGGAACCAAGCATAAAATGATTGTTAGTCGATGGTGACGTAGTCGGGGCCGGAGTAGCGGCCGGTGGTCAGTTTCTGGCGCTGCAGCAGCACGTCGTTGAGGAGACTGGAGGCCCCGAACCGGAAGAGGTGCGGCTGCAGCCACTCCTCGCCCACCGTCTCGGCGACCGTCACCAGGTACTTGATGGCGTCCTTGGAGGTGCGGATGCCGCCGGCCGGCTTCACGCCGATCTTCTCGCCAGTGAGGCGGTGCCAATCGTTCACGACCTGCAGCATGAGGAGGGTGACCGGAAGGGTTGCGGCCGGCGACACTTTTCCGGTTGAGGTCTTGATGAAATCGCCTCCGGCGAGGATCGACAGCCAGGACGCGCGCCGCACGTTGTCGTAGGTGTTCAGCTCACCCGTCTCCAGGATCACCTTGAGGTGGGCGAAGCTGCCATCGGCGCGACGGCAGGCATCTTTGACGGCAACGATCTGGTCGAAGACGAGTCCATAGCGCCCGGACAGGAACGCACCCCGGTCGATGACCATGTCGATCTCGTCCGCACCGTTCGCGACAGCATCCCTGGTGTCGGCGAGCTTCACCGACAGGGAGGCGCGACCGCTGGGGAATGCCGTGGCGACCGCGGCGATGTTGATGCCGCCCCCTGGCTGGTCGAGGCCCTTCAACGTTCCGAGCGCTTCGGCCGCAACCGGGACCATGTCGCCGTACACGCACACTGCTGCGGGCCGCGGGCAACTCGGGTCACTGGCATCCGGTGTGATCGCCTTGGCGACCAGTGAGCGCACCTTGCCCGGCGTATCCGCACCCTCGAGCGTTGTGAGGTCGATCAGCGAGATGATCTTGTCGAGCGCCCAGGCCTTCGAGGTCGTCTTGATCGAGCGCGTGCCGAGTCCGGCGGCGCGGGCCTCCAGCCCGACCGCGTCGACTCCGGTGAGTCCGTCCAGGTGCAGCTTGAGACTCTTCTCGGTGAGGTCGGAGCCGATCAACTGGATCGCTCGCTCGGCCGGGGCGAGGGCGATGGCCTGTTCTACAGTCATTTCGTGCCTTCCACTGGTGACCGCGTCTCAAGTAATGAGTGGGCGGTCGCTTCGTCTGTCACGATCACGGTGCACAGTCCGGTCGAAACGACAGCCCTGGCCACGGGGTGTTTCGCCTCCCCTGCCACTACGAAGATCGCGGTCTGTGCTGCTCGCAGCTGGTCGTGTCCCAAGCCAACGGTACGCTCATTGAGCTCGGCGTCAACGGTGTCTCCAGCGGCGTCGATGAACCGCCCGACAACGTCGCCGACGGCTCCCTGGTTGCGGAGTTCGGCGACCTCGTCGGCGGTCAGGTAGCCGCTGTCGACGAGCACCGAATCCTCGGTCGCGACGCCGGCGCTGTACAGGTAGGCGGATGCCGTGGCGGCCATGCTGAGCACGCCGGCAACCGTGCGGTCGGCTTCGATCGCACGCTTCGTCTCCAGGCGCTCGAGGATGGCCGGGCTTGGCAGGATGACCGCCTGGCCGGCGGCCTTGTTCGCAATGGTCATCGCCGTGTCGGCCGCGGTACCGGCCTGCCGGTTGACGCTGACCCCACCATTGATCTGCACGACGGTGACGCCCTGCGACCACCCGCGGGGAAGCCTCTCGGCCAGCTCCCCAAGAGTGCGTCCCCACGAGACGCCGAGGGTGCGCGGCACCGGACGCAGTGCGGTGAGGTAGTCGGCGGCGGCCCGCGCGACATTCGCGTTCAGGTCTTCGGCGTCCGGGGCGGGGATGACCACAGCATCCTTCAGCCCGAACCGGGCGCAGAGCTCACGCTCCAGGCCGAGCCTGCGTGCGCTGGGGTGAACGATGTCGATGCGAACGATGCCGGACTGTCTGGCCTGGGTGAGCAGGCGCCCGACCTTCCAGCGGGTGATTCCGAGGAGGGCGCCGATCTCATCCTGAGTCTTGTTGTCGTCGTAGTAGAGCTCGGCAGCTCGCACCATGAGCAATTCGTTGTCGTCGGACATGCGTCTCCCCTCCGCCATCCCATGCTCGCATCCGCGGAAGGCAAGTGCAACATCCGTTGGCATCAGTGCTCAGATGAGCAGCCGCTCAGCTCAGGCCGAGGTACGCCTCGATCACCCGCTCGTCATTCAGCAAGTCGCCGGCAACCCCCGAGTGCGTGATCTCCCCCGACTCGAGCACGTAGCCGACATCCGCTGCGGCGAGCGCCCTGCGCGCGTTCTGCTCGACCAGGACGACCGTCGTTCCGCCTTCGCGGATCTCGGCGATCACGGAGAACACCTCGTCGACGATCTTCGGCGCGAGCCCCATCGACGGTTCATCCAGCAGCAGCACTTCCGGCTCGGCGATCAGCGCCCTGGCAATAGCGAGCATCTGCTGCTCCCCACCGGACAGCGCGCCGGCCTGCAGCTTCCGACGCTCGTGGAGCACCGGAAACCTCTCGTACACCTTGTCGATGTTCGCGCCGAGCGTGCCAGAGCGGTGCCAGCCGCCGAGACTCAGGTTCTCGGCAACCGTCAGGGTGCCGAGGATCTCCCGTCCCTCAGGCACCTGCACCAGCCCGGCCTTCACCAGGCGGTGGGCCGGCCACTTGGTCACGTCCTCGCCCTTGTAGCGGATGGTGCCGCGTCGCGGCCGCAGCAGGCCGGATACCGCGCCCAGAATGGAGGTCTTTCCTGCGCCATTGGCTCCGACGAGTGCGACGAGCGACCCGGGTGCGACCGCGAAGGTCACGTCGCGAACCGCTTCCACCCTTCCGTAGCTGACGTGCAGCGACTCGACGCTGAGAATCGGTTCAGTCATCGGCCGGCCTCCGGGTTGGCGTCGTGCCCTTCGATGGCGGCCTCGGCAAGGCCCTCGACGAGTTCGGCAGAGCTGTCGTCGCCGGTGGCCGCCGAGCCGAGGTAGGCCTCCAGCACCGCCGGGTCGCGGGCGATCTCGGCCGGCTTGCCCTCGGCGATCACCTCACCGAAGTTGAGCACCATGATCCGGTCGCAGGTGGAGAGCATCATGCGCACGTTGTGCTCGATCACGAGCACTGTGACCCCATCGGCGGCGAGGGAGCGAATCAGCGCCGACAGCCGATCGGCCTCCACATGGTTCATTCCGGCGGCAGGCTCATCGAGCACCAGCAACGAAGGGTGCGAGGCGAGCGCTCGCGCAATCTCCAGCCTGCGCTGGTCGCCGTAGGAGAGGTCACCGGCAGGGGTTGCCGCCTTCTCCCCGAGGCCGACCCTGATCAATTGGGCGGATGCCATCGCCACCGCCCGACGTTCGGCCCGCCGCGCAGACGGGAGGAAGAACATCCGCCTCAGCAGCGTGTCTTCGGTGATCCGGAATCCGCCGACCAGCACATTCTCCAACGCCGACAGCCGGTTGAACAGCTTGATCTGCTGGAAGGTGCGCGCCACTCCCCTGTTCGCCAGCTTGTGGGCCCTGGTCCGAACCGTGAGGGGGGTCCCAAGGACGCGCCCGCTTCCGGTGGTCGCCGGCGTCAGCCCGGTGACCATGTTGACCAGGGTGGTCTTGCCTGCGCCATTCGGCCCGATCAGGCCGAGCACCTCCCCGGCCGCTATCGTCAGGTCGATCTGGCGAACCGCGTGCACACCGCCATACGACTTCCCGAGCCCCTGGAGGTTCACCAGTTCCGTGCCAGGTGCCGGCAGGGCGGGCAGCTCAGGCAACTCGGCCGGGTCGTCGATCAGCCGAGCGGATTTTCGCCGCGGGATGAGGCCGGAGAGGCCGCCCGGAAGGAACAGGATGACGACCAGCAGCAGCACTCCGGCGATCGTGGGGCGAATCCAGCCGGCATCGATTCCGAGTGTGCGCTGGAGTTCCGGGAGCACCGAGAGGAATACCGAGCCGAGGATCGGCCCGAGGAACATGGTCATCCCACCGACGACGGCCGTCACCAGGCCGTCGACAGCCGCGACGAAGGAGAACTCGTTGGGGTCGGCGAACCGGGAGAAGTACGCCAGCATCACGCCGTAGAGGCCGGAGATGGCTCCGGCGATGACGAAGGATGTCATGCGATACCGCGCGACATCGATTCCCATCGTGCTGGCGGCAAGTTCGTCCTCACGAATCGCGTCCAGGGCCCGGCCCGTTCTCGATCCCGCGAACCGCCAGAACCAGAATGCGACGACGACCAGTGCACCAACGGCGATCCACGGCCCGACCAGTTTCGGAAAGCTCAGGCCCTGTGCGCCGTTGGTCCAGGTCTGGTTGATCAGGAAGATCCGGACCATCTCGGCGAAGGCCAGCGTGGCGATCGCGAGGAAGACCCCACGAAGCCGGATGACCGGCAGGCCGAGGATGAAAGCGGCGATCATGCCGACGAGCATTCCGAACACGATCGCAACCACCAGGGGTGGAATGAAGCCGAACAGCGGGTCTTCGGGAACGACGAGCGATGAGGTGAACGCCGCGAGCGAGGCGAGTCCGAGTTGCGCCAGGCTCAGCTGGCCTGCCAGCAGCACGGCATAGAAGCTGTAGGCGAGGATCGCCGTCAGTGCGACCAGGGTGATCAGTGCCGAGTATTCGCCCATGCTCAGACCTCCCTCGCCTTTTTCGCGCCGAACAGGCCTTGCGGGCGAAGGATGAGGATGAGGAAGAGCAGGCCGAACGCCACCATGTCCCGCCACGAGCTGCCCACGGTGTTGACCGCGTACACCTCGGCCAGGCCGAGGAGCAGCCCGCCGACCAGCGCTCCGGGGAGTGACCCCATACCCCCGACGATGATGACGGCCAGCGCCTTCAGCTCGACGGCATGGCCGACACCCAGGCTGGCGGCGTTCACATTGAGGGCGAACAGCACGCCGGCCACCGACCCGAGCGCCGAGGAAATCGCGAAGGTGGTGCTGCTGATCCGCCCGACGTTCAGGCCGAGAACCGCTGCGGCATGCGGGTTCTCGGCGATGGTGCGCATTCCGCGTCCCAGTTTCGTGCGGGCGACCAGCCAGGTCAGCACCACCATCAGCCCGATGCTGATGACCAGGATGATCAGCTGGAGCAGCGAAATCGTGGCTCCCAGGAATTCGATGCGCGTGGTGGGGAACGCATCCGGTGGGAACCGCCTGGTGTCCGGTCCGTAGAACGCCAGCAGCACCGAGAGGATGATCGCGCCGAATGCGATCGACGAGATCAGGCCCGCGAAGTGGGCGTCGTGTCGACCGCCGAGCGGTCGGAAGGCAATGCGCTCGATCAGGATGCCGAGCACCGCCCCGAGAATGAGCACCAGCGGGATTGCCAGCCAGATGGAGATGCCGAATCGGCTGACCACCTCGATGCCGACCAGGGCTCCAGCCGAGAACACGGCGGCGTGCGCGAGGTTCAGCCGGTCCAGGATGCCGAACACCAGCGTGAACCCGATCGCGAACAGCGCGTAGATCGAACCGAGGAAGATCCCGTCCATGAAGATTTGCACAGTAAGTCCTTGACTCGGGGTCGTGCGCCGCCTTTCGGCGGCGCACGAGATCGGTTGGCAGTCTGCTGCGGCCGTTATTACTTCAGAATGGCGAACTTCCCGTCTTCGACGACCTGGACGAGAGCCTCGTGGACCGCGTCGCGGTTCTCGTTCAGGCTCACATCTCCCAGGACGGTGGGTACGTCGGTCACATCGCCGAAGTTCTCCTTGATGTCCTCGCGCTCGCCAGAGCATCCGGCTCGAACCGCGTAATCGATGATCTGCATTCCTGCATACGCCTGAGCCGAGAACTGATCGGGAGCAGCGTCATAGGCTGCGGTGTAGTCCTCGATGAACGCGACGTTCTGGTCGTTGTCCGAAGCCGAGTTCCAGGCGGCACCGACGATGACGCCTTCGGCGGCGTCACCTGCGCCGGAGATCAACGCAGGTGAGTTGAACCCGTTGCCTCCGATGATCGGGACGTCGATACCGATGTCGCGAGCCTGGGTCACCAGCGGAACGGCTGCATCGATCAGCGCCGAAACGACGATCGCGTCAGCGTCCGAGCTCTTGACCTTGTCCAGGAGTGCGCGGAAGTCGGTGTCCGCCTTGGAGAACGTGATCGTCTCGGCGACCTCGACGCCTTCCTCATCGAGCGCCGCGGCGAACGCCTGGTAGCCGGATTCGGTGAAGGCATCGTCATTGCTGTACATGACAACCACCTTCTCAATGCCGAGACTCGACACGGCGGCCTTCACCGTCTGCGGGATGACGGCGTCCTCGGTGAGCGAGTCGCGGAAGATGTAATCACCGATCTCGGTGATCCCCGCTGCCGTGTTGGAGACACCGAGTACCGGAGTCTGGGCATCCTGCGCGACGGGGTCGGTCTGCTTCGCCGTGTTGGACAGCGTCGGTCCGATGATGATGCTCGCACCGTCGTTGATGAAGCCTTCGAACACCTGGATGGCCTGCTTGGGGTCGGTCTCGTCGTCCTCGACGGTGAGCGCGTAGGTGACGCCGCCGACTTCGTTCAGGTTCTCGACCGCGAGTTCCAGCGCGTTCTTCTGGCTGGCACCGTATTGTGCTGCCGGGCCGGTGAGGCTGAAGGCGGCCGCGACGGGGATCTCGGCGGAAATCGTGCAATCCGCACCGGAGCCCGTACCGGTCAGCCCTTCGCCGTCCGGGGAATCGCCGCCGCCAGGTGAGGCGCAGGCCGCGAGCGTGAGGAGCAATGCCGATCCGCACGCGGTGGCAACAAGCAGTTTTCTGTTCATGTGATTCTCTCCCTGGGCTGGTGCGTGATCATTCGAATGTACTCCGGCCAGCCCCGCCCGCGCGCCCACGCCGTGAGGTATTTGCCGTCGGACGCAACTACGCTTGCCTCATGTCCGTTGCCCTCGCCGTCGATCTGGGCGGCACGAAAGTCGAAGCGGCACTGGTCGACAGCGACGGAAAACTGCTGCCGGCAAGCCGCTTTCGCGAAACAACCGGCCGGGCCGCGACGTCTGAGGAATTGGTGACTGCCGTCACCGGCGCGGTCACGCGAGCCCTGGCATCGCTGCCGATAGGCGCGTCGCTGGCCGGCGTGGGCATCGGAGCCGCGGGACCGGTCGTCGAGGACGCCGGCCTGGTCTCCCCGCTGAACCTTCCAGCCTGGCGAAACTACCCGCTGCGTCAGCTCGTGACTTCCCTGGTGCCGGATGTTCCCGCAAAGCTGCGCATGGACGGCCTGTGCATCACGCTGGCGGAGCATTGGGTAGGTGTGGCGCGCGGCTACAACAACGTCATGGGAATGGTGGTGTCGACCGGCATTGGCGGCGGGCTGATCCTGCACGGCAACACGGTCTCCGGCCCTACCGGGAACGCCGGCCACATCGGTCATGTGGAGGTCGCCGGCTTCGACGACCCGTGCGCCTGCGGTGGTACAGGCTGCCTGGAGGCGATCGCATCCGGCCCCCGGACCGTCGCCTGGGCGGGGGCGCAGGGCTGGACGGGCACCACTGGCGAAGAGCTCTCGGCCGGCTACCACTCCGGCGACCCGATCGCCAGGCGAGCGGTCGAGCGCTCCGGAATGGCCATCGGCCAGGCGATCGCATCCGCAACCTCCCTGGTGGACCTCGAACTCGTTGCGATCGGCGGCGGGTTCTCACAGGTGACGCCGGACCTGTTCGACTACATTCGCGCCGGCATCGCCCGGCGTCGGTTCGCGTTCGTCACCAAAGTGCTTGTCGTGCCATCCGGCCTCTCCGCAGATGGCCCGCTGATCGGCGCGGCCGCGCTCGTGCACCGCGCCGGCATCATCGCCTGAGCCGATCATGAGACTCGGGAGCGAAGCGAGTCGTCGGTCGTCGCGCTAGGCGTGGCTCTCCTGGTTGTGGAGGAGTGCACGCAGAAGCTCTTCCAGCTGCTCACGCTGCGCACCTGTCAAAGCGCCGAGCAGGCGCTCTTCATTGGCGACATGGTCTTGCAGGGCGGCATCGATAATTTCTTTCCCGCTCGGTGTGAGCGCAACGCGAATGGCGCGACGGCTGTGCGGGTCCGTCTCTCGGGTGACGAACCCCTTGGCGACGAGCCGGTCAAGCCTGTTCGTGATCGCGCCCGAGGTCACCATGGAGCTGATCGTGAGCTCACCCGCGGTAAGACCGTGCCCTTCGATGTCAGCGCGTCGCAGCGTCGCGAGGATGTCGAACTCTCCTGGTTGCAGACCGTGTTGAGAGAACACCGTTTGTAGCTCGCGTTCGAAGAGAAGCGTGAGACGGGAGAGCCGGCCGAGCACACCCATCGGGCTGACGTCCACGTCTGGCCGCGCCTTCGCCCACTGACCGATGATGCGGTCAACACTGTCCTCCATGGAACCTCTCAACCTTGAACTGTTTGACGCTCGCCAGCATATCACCTACATTCTTTAACGTTGAATAGTTTGATGCTAAGGAGTTGCAATGAGCAGGCTGCGAACAATATTGCTGACGGCGATCGTGCCAGCAGTGTGGGGAACGACGTACATCGTGACGACGGAATTGCTACCACCAGGGCATCCACTGTTCGCGTCGCTGGTGCGAGCGCTGCCCGCGGGACTGATCGCAATCGCACTGACCCGCGTGCTGCCTACAGGCGCGTGGTGGTGGAAGGCCGCCGTGCTCGGCGTACTGAACATCGGAGCATTCTTCCCGCTGCTCTTCGTCGCCGCGTACCACCTGCCCGGTGGTGTTGCCGCGACCCTGGGAGCGGCGCAACCACTTGTCGTCGCCATCCTCGTCGTCGTCATCCTGCACGAGCGGTTATCCGCATGGCGGTTGGTCTGGGGTGGCGTTGGGGTCATCGGTGTCGCCCTGGTGGTGCTGCGTTCGACCGCGACGCTCGATTCGGTTGGCATCAGCGCCGGACTGCTGAGCGCAGTATCGATGGCGTTTGGTGTCACGCTTACCAAGAGATGGGGTCGACCCGCCGGGATCCCGGCGATGGGTTTCGCCGGATGGCAGCTCACCGCCGGCGGCCTGTTCCTTCTGCCCATCACGCTGATCGTCGAGGGCACTCCCACGAACATCGACGCCACAGCCCTGGCCGGCTATGCCTGGCTCGGGCTCATCGGCGGGCTCGTCGCCTACACCCTCTGGTTCAGCGGCATCGGCCGCCTCCCGGTTGCATCGGTCGCCGTGCTCGGGCTGCTGTCACCGCTGGTAGCTGCAGCGTTGGGCGCGCTCCTGCTCGGCCAGAACCTCGGCGCCGTGCAATTGCTCGGCTTCGCGCTGGCATTGACCGCGATTGCCGCCGGCCAGATCACCCCGAGTCTGAAACAGGGAAAGACCACCGATCTCAGCATGGCCATCGATTCTGACGCGACTGGGCCGGCGATGGCCGCCACAATGACACGGAGCGCATCATGAGGATCGCTGTTATCGGGGCAACCGGAATGGCTGGCTCTCGCATTGCTGCCGAAGCAGCCCGTCGAGGACACAGCGTCACAGGAATTGCTCGTTCAGTCAACGACGCACGAACTCCGCCGAGTCTGACCTCATTTCCTGCCGATGCGACCAACTCGGACGCCATGCGCCGCATCGCGGCCGGGCACGACGCCATCGTGCTGGCCACCCGGCCGGCGCCCGAGGCAGACGACGATGTCAGGCTTCCCGTGACCACTGTTCTCGACGCAGCCCTGCACTTCGGGCGTCGGGTCATCGTGATTGGCGGTGCTGGCCCGCTTAGGAGCCCCGACCGCCCAGATCGACTGGTGATAGACGATCAGCGCTTCGTCCCCAGCCAGTGGCGCAGCATTGCGCAGGCCAGCGTCGACCAGTTTGCCGCCTGTGTGGGACATCAGGCGAACTGGACCTATCTGAGCCCTCCCGCACACTTCGCACCTGGCACGCGCACAGGAACCTACCGAAGCGGAGGAAACCGACTCCTCGTCGGCGCGGACGGCGCCTCGCGGATATCCGCCGAAGACCTGGCCGTCGCGACCGTGGACGAACTCGAGGGTCCCCGACGGGCTCAGCGGCATTTCACCGTGGCGTACTAGGCCTGATGCGTTCCGGGGCCGGCATGGATCAGGGCCGGACCGGCTTCTGCGCGATCCTGGCCAACTCGTCCTCGATGAACTTCGGCCGCCGCAGCGCGATCGCCGGGCCGATGCAGGCAGCGGTGACGACCAGCACCATCAGCATGGGCAGCGTCCATCCTCCGCTGAGGTCGTGAAGTACACCGACCAGCAGCGGGATGGCTGCGGCAATTGCATAGCCGAAACCCTGAACGAACCCACTGAGCGCCACCGAGCCCTGATGAGTGCGGGAGCGGAGATTGATCAGGACCAGCGAGACCGGGAAGATCAGGTTTCCGGTGCCGACGAACACTGCCCACAGGATCGGTGCGGCCGCCGGGGCCAGCAACAGCCCCAGGTATCCCAGGATGAAGAACAGCAGCCCGAAGAGCACCATCCAGCTGACGTTCCTCATCCTCGCGGCGAGAATCGGCACGATCAGCGCCGTCGGAACGCCCACCAGGGTGAAGATCGCCAGGATGCCACCCGCTTCGAACGCGTTGACTCCGGCGGTATCCACCAGAAGTTCGGGGAACCAGGCCGCAGCCGTATAGAAGTGGACGGAGGAGATCGCGAAGACAACAGCCAGCATCCAGGCCATCCTGGAATGCCAGATACGGCCGAGGACCGACGTGTCGACTGCCGCCAATTCCGGTGCGACATCTGCATTCGCCGCAATCCGGCGATGCTGCGCCAGGACCACAACCCAGGGAAGGAAGCTCAGCAGGGCCAGCACCGACCACATGCCGATGGATACCTGCCAGCCGACGGCATCCGCCACCGGCACTGCCAGGGCTGCCGGGAGTGCGGCGCTGATCGCCAGCAGCAGGGCGTACAGGCCGGTGAGGAGTCCGATCCGGTCGGGGAAGTAGCGCTTGACCAGCGGAGGAAGCAACACGTTGCCGATACCGGCCGCGCCGAGAGAGACGATGGTTCCGATGAAGAACACCGGGTAGGAGCCCGAGAAGGCCCGGATCAGGTGGCCGATGACCATCGCGACGATGGACAGGGCAACCAGCTGCTCCAGTCCGATCTTCTTCGCCGCCGCCGCACCGAAGAATGCGGACAGGGAGAAAGCCACCGCGGGCACCGCTGCGATCAGGCCGATGCGGACGCCGTCCAGCGGGATATCCGCCTGGATGTGCCCGATGATCGGCGAGAACGCGACCGCAGCAGTGCGGAGGTTGATGGCCAGCAGCAGCACGCCGATGAAGGCCATCGCCCGACCCGCCCACAGTGGGAGTGTGGGCGTTTCAGGCATTGTCCCAGCCTAGCTGCGTGACGACGTTCAGTTGATGCCGAGCGCCGCCCTGGTTTGCCGCACGTCATTGCCAAGCTGTTCGATCAAGCCTTCGACGGAGTCGAACTTCACCATGCCGCGCAGGTGATCGGCGAACGCCACCTCCACAGTCTTGCCGTAGAGGTCGAAATCCTCATCGAGAACGTAGGCCTCCACCTGCCGGGCAGGGACACCCTCGAAGGTCGGATTGTTGCCGACAGAGATCGCGGCGGCGTAAGTCTGCGAGTCGACCGTCAACCAGCCTGCGTAGACACCGTCGGCGGGGATCATGCCCTCCGGCCCCGGCTTGAGGTTCGCGGTGGGGAACCCGAGCTCCCTCCCTCTCTTCTCTCCCGGAACAACGACGGATCGAATGGTGGGTGCGTAACCCAGAATCTCACCAGCCTCGCGAACCTTGCCTGCGGCGAGCGCTTCACGCACCCAGCTCGAGGATGCCCGGCGACCCGGCACGGTCACCACGTCGTCAACCAAACGCACCTCGAAACCGTTGTCGGCCCCGGATTCCATCAGCGTCTCCAGGTTTCCGCTGCCTCGCACGCCGTATCGGAAGTCGCTCCCCACCAGCACGAGTCGCGTGTTCAGCGCCTCGACCAGTACCTTCGAGACGAAGTCTTCCGGCGAGCTCTGGCTGAACGCCCGGTCGAACGGGATCACCAGGGTTGCTTCCACCCCGGCTTCCTCCAGCTTCTCCAGCTTCTGCTGCGGGCTGAGGAGGCTTTCCGGGCAACGCTCCGGATCGAGCACGGCGAGCGGATGCCGGTCGAAGGTGATCGCGGTGGCTGTCAGGCTCTGCTCGCGCGCGAGCATCCGCAATTCGTCGATGACGGCCCGGTGGCCGGTGTGGACGCCGTCGAACTTCCCGATGGTGACGGCGCTCGGCCCGAAACCGGCCGGGACCTCGGCCACTGACGTGAACACCTGCATGGCCGGGCTCACCGCTGAGCCGCGGACCGGCCGGTGGTGACGGGGTGCGTCGCCGATGGCCTGCGGGAGTACAGCCAGATCAGGCCGAGAACGGGAATGACCAGGGGGACAAAGAGGTACCCGCGACCGAAGAAGGACCAGACGGATGCGTGGGCGAACAACTCGGGGTGGGTGATGCTGAGAGTACCGACCACCAGGACTCCGGCCAGCTCGAAGCAGATGGTGATCCAGGCGACCAGGTACCAGGCGCGACCCGGCGCGATCAGGGCAACGGTGGCGACGATGTAGACCACCGCGGAGAGGGCCGACAGCGAATAGGCGACCGGTGCCTCCTCGAAGCGCTCTACGATCTGCACGAAGGAGCGCGCTGTCGCCCCGAGGGCCAGAATGCCGTACACGGCGATCAGCAGGCGGCCGATGCCGACCGCGCGTGAAGAAGTGTTTGTAGCCATCCGCTTAAGACTATGGGTTACGGCGAGGCGCTAAGCCAACGCGAAAAGCCAGATCTCGTTCATCCGGTACACCATGATGGCGACGGCGAGGCAGGCGACACCGAGGATCACCGTGCTCCACCGGTTGCGCTCCATCAACGCCCAGACCCCAGCCAATGGGAGCAACAGGATGGCCGACACCAGGTACAGGTAGAACTCGAGCACGCTGCCGGTCGGATTGTTGCCAAACGCCGGCGCCGCCAGCGAGACGACCAGTTGCACCACCAGCAGCACCTCGACAAGCAGTGCTGCACCCATCGTCAGATCCTGCGGTGCACGTCCCAGCAGCCCGAGCACAGCACAGATCAGTCCAGCCACGACGGCTATTCCCACCTGGGCATATGTGAACCACTCGATCATCCGGGCTCTGCTCTTTCCACTGCTTCTGTTGTGCGCCGAGGGCCTAATGCCCGCGATCGACCGGGAAGTTCACGAGCACTCTGGCCTGGTGGCCGATCGGCTCGATCAATCCAACCAGACGACCGTCAGGAGCTATCGCAGCGACAGGCCCCGAATAGCCAGCTGTCGCCTTCGCGGCCAGAGCCGGAGTATCGATCCTTTTCCCATGCTCCAGGTCTATCGCCTGCTGCGCGTCCAGCGCATGGCTGGGGAACAGGGTGGTTGCAACGGAGGCCGGCGACAGCAGTTCGGCGACCGGCAGGTCTTCGACACTGGTTGCCTGCTCGAGACCGAAAGGGCCCACCCGCGTGCGCCTGAGCGCGGTGAGGTGCCCGCCGACACCGAGCGCACGACCGAGGTCACGGGCCAGTGCCCGGATGTAGGTTCCGGAGGAGCACTCAACGCGCACCGAGACATCCCAGTACTGCCGCGGGCCGGATGCCGTGTGCTCTGCGACGAGCTCGTTCCCGATGATCTCGAAGGCGGAGACCGTGACGGTGCGGGGCGCGAGTTCGACGACTTCGCCATCCCTGGCGCGGGCATAGGCTCGCTTGCCGTCGACCTTGATGGCACTCACGCTGCTCGGGATCTGCTGGATCACCCCGGTCAGCGCGCTGATGGCAAGTTCCAGATCCAGCGGGATGAGGGCGTCCACCGCTTCAGGATCAGCGATCTCGGTGAACTCGCCTTCGGCATCATCCGTGTCGGTCGCTGCCCCCAGGCGGATGGTGGCCAGGTACTCCTTGTCAAGGCCGACCAGGTAGGTGAGCAACCTGGTCGAACTGTTCACGCCGAGCACCAGGAGGCCGGTAGCCATCGGGTCGAGCGTTCCGGCATGCCCGACCTTGCGGGTGCCGATGGCACGCCTGGTACGGGCGACCACGTCGTGGCTGGTCACGCCCTGCGGCTTGTCGACCAGCAGAATGCCGCTGCGGGAACCATCGAAGCCAGTCACGCTAAGACGGTACCCCACCGCGGCACGCCCGGCTCGCCCGCTACGCGGCGAGAAAGGCGAGAACTCGCTCGAGGACCAGGGCTGTGGCATCCGGATCGTAGGACGGCAGCGAAGAATCCAGGAACAGGTGTTGCTCTCCCGGATACAGGAACAGCTCGGCTTCGGTCACCCCTCGAACCAGTTCACGCGCGGCTTCCAGGTCTCCTTCGGTGGCAAAGAACGGATCTGCATCCTTACCGTGCACCTGCACCCGAACGCCGGGCGGCCAGGTTTCGCTGAATTCGGACACCGGGAGACAAGCGCTGAAGAACAGGGCACCAGCGGCACCGGCCCGCGTCTGGGCCAACTGCTGGGCGGGCATGACGCCGAGCGAGAATCCGGCGTAGACAATGTGCTGCGGCAGCTCTTCGGCTGCGGCCAGGCCACGCTGGGTGACCACGCCGAAACCGGTGTCGCGCGCGAAACCGAGCCCCTCATCCAGGGTGTCGAAGGTGTGCCCGCCGTACAGGTCTGGAACGTGCACCGTGTGACCAGCGGCACGCAACTCCTCGGCGAACACCTGGACGCCGCTCGTCAGCCCGTGGGCGTGGTGGAACAGCAGAACTTCAGCCATCATTCCTCCATCAATCCATAACTCTCAAACGTCTGATCATGTTAGTGTGAGCGCCGCACGCGCTGACGGCCAGAGCTGACGCGATGCTGAAGCTGACCACCGCAGCCCGGCACCCCAGCCAGCCACATCTAGGCTTGCCGGTATGGACGTAGCTGTGATCGGTGCCGGCGCTATCGGCGGAACGATCGCCGCCCTCCTCGATCGGTCGGGCCACAGCGTGGAGATCACGGCCAGGGGTAAGCACCTGCATGCCATCAGCACCCGCGGGCTCCGGCTCAGCGGAGCCTGGGGCGAGCACACCGCGAAGCCGGCCGCCGGCGAGACGCTGCGGACCAGACCAGGCCTTGCGGTGCTGTCGACCAAGGCGATGGACGCCCCCGCAGCGGCAACTGCCAACCACGCGATGCTTGCCGGCGTCCCGGTCGTGGTGGTGCAGAACGGCCTTGGCGGCCTCGAGTCCGTCGCCACGACGTTGACGGAGTCCCCGATCATCGGCGCCTTGAGCCTGATCGCCGCATCATTGACCGCCCCCGGCGAGATCGAGGTGACGACTGCCGCATCGACCTGGCTGGGAATGGTGGATACCGGGGTCGGCGACGAGCCTGCCAGGTTCGCCGCCGACATCCTGAACCAGGCCATTCCCTGCGAGGTGGTAACGAACTTCGAGGGAGCCCGCTGGACGAAGCTGATCATCAACCAGGTGAACGCGCTGCCAGCCGTCACCGGGCTCAGCGTGCAGGACGTGATAAATCATGCGGGCCTCCGCCGCCTGATGACCGAGAGCATGCGTGAGGCGGTGGGCATCGCCCTCGCGCGCGGCGTGCACTTCGAGGAGGTCAACCGGGTCAGCCACGATTCCCTGCTGCGACTGGTCAGGGCGGATGCGGCTGAAGCGGAGTTCCTGACCCTTCAATTGCGCGACTACCTGGGGGACGTACCGAATCCCGGTTCGACGCTGCAGAGCATCCGTCGGGGCCAGTCGAGCGAGATCGACTACCTCAACGGGGCGGTGGTGCAGGCGGCGGCCGAGCGGGGGCTAGATGCGCCGGTGAACGCTCGACTGACCGAGTTGGTGCACGAAGTAGAGGCCACCGGCAGGCACCTGACCCCCGAGGAGACACTCACCCGATTCTGAAGTCTCAGCAGGAGCCTGATGTCAGCAGGAGCCTGACCTCAGCAGGAATCAGCGAAGATGCGGCGCGGATGCTCGGGGTCGCTGTTGTCGTAGATGGCCGTCGCCCGCGCGCTGGGGGTCTCCGCAGCGAGGTAGACGGCGTCGGACTCGTCTTCCGTTGACGGGTCTTCGAGCCAGAGCGAGTAGTTCCAGATGCCGGACAGTTCCGGCCGGTTCAGGAAGACACCGCTGACGATGAGCACAGCGTCGAGCCCTGCGCTCTTCCACTTCGGCTGGAACACCGGCTCGTCACGGTCGGCGTCGAACCCCTTCAACGCGAATCCCGTGCTGCCCGCAGTGCGGAACGGGTCGATGAGCACCCGCCTGAGCAGCGAATAGTCGTAGCCGTCCGTGTAGACCCCGCGCTGGCGCTCCGACCGTGGGCGTTGGAAGTCCTCGATCGACGCGTGGAACACTGCACGATCATCACCGTGCAGGGCAACCGCAAGGTCGTCACCGAATCGGTGCATCCCACTTGCCCGTCGGCCATCGACCGCGACGATCGCGCGGCCATGCCCGTAGTTGTGGAGGATCTCGGTGGCGAGCGCCTCCATGGTGTCTTTCTTCTCTGGTGCCCATCTGGCCATGAACCCAGAGTATCCCTGCGGCCGTTAGGGTGACGTGGTGAGCATCGCAGAACCGGTCATTGCCTGGTTCGGGGCGCACGGCCGTGACCTGCCGTGGCGGCGTCCCGGATTCACCGCCTGGGGAACCCTGGTGAGCGAGTTCATGCTGCAGCAGACACCGGTCGTCCGCGTCATCCCGCGGCTCGAGGAGTGGCTCGCCAGGTGGCCGGCACCCTCCGATCTCGCCGCCGTTCCGGTCAGCGAGGCGCTTCGCGCCTGGGACCGGCTCGGCTATCCCCGTCGGGCCCTGCACCTGCACGCCTGCGCCGTGGCCATCACCGAACAGCATGGCGGCGTCGTGCCCGAATCCGTCACCGACCTGCTCGCACTTCCCGGCGTTGGTGAATACACCGCGCGTGCCGTGGCGGCCTTCGCCTACGGTCACCGGCATCCGGTGGTCGACACCAACGTGCGGCGGGTGCTCGCCCGGGCGGTCGGCGGTCAGGCGGAGGCCGGTCCGCCGTCGACCAGGCGGGACCTGGCTGCGATGGAGTCGGTGCTCCCGGAGTCGCTGGCGGATGCCCGGCTCACGAACGCCGCCGTCATGGAGCTGGGCGCAATGGTGTGCACGGCGCGCTCGCCCCGCTGCGACGCCTGCCCGATCGCGGACCGCTGCGCCTGGCGAATGGCCGGCTATCCGGCCTATCAAGGTCGGCCGGCCGCCGTGCAGAAGAAGTTCGAGGGCTCCGACCGCCAGGTTCGCGGCCTGATCATGGCTGAGCTGCGGGCATCCGACGTGCCGGTCGACCTGGCCTCGCTTGAACGTGTGTGGCCGGATGGCGTGCAGTTCGCACGCGCGCTGGCCGCTTTGCTTCGCGACGGCCTTGCCGTCGCCGACCCTGGCGGTTACGCCCTGCCGGAGTGAAAGACTGGAGCCATGGTCTTCGTGAAAATCTGCGGGCTGCGGCAGCCGGAACACGTCGATGCTGCGCTCGAGGCGGGGGCGGATGCGATCGGCCTGGTGCTGACGGCAAGCCCCCGTTTCATCGAAGCGGCTTCAGCCCGGGTGCTGGTGGATCGCGTCGGAACCCGCGCCATGACCGTGGGCGTCTTCCGCGGAGAGGCAGTCGATGAGGTCGAGCGGCTCGCAGCCGAGTCCGGCGTCTCCTGCATCCAGTTGCACGGCAACTACAGTCCTGAGGATGTCACCAGGCTGTCAGGCCTGGGCCTTCCGGTGATTCGTGCCGTGTCGTTCACCGAGCCCGGCGATCAGCTCGGTGCGGACATGCTGCTGGTGGATGCTCCCCGTGCCGGCTCGGGCGAGGAGTGGGACTACGCGGTGATGGTGGAGCGGGGTTTGACCGGCCGCTGGCTGCTGGCCGGTGGGCTCACTCCGGGCAACGTTTCCGCGGCGATCGCGGCGGCTTCACCGTGGGGCGTCGACGTGTCGAGCGGCGTAGAGACGGCACCGGGCCAGAAGGACAGCGCCCTCATCCGCGCCTTTCTTGTCAGGGCAAAAGGCTAGCCTGCTGGCCGCGAAGGCTAGCGCCCGGAGGCGCCTTCTTCGTCGTCGAGCTCATCATCGTCGACGTCATCGGCCTCGTCGGTTCCGATGACGCGCGGCTTGACGTACGGGTCGGCGTCGCCGGCGTACTGCGCGGTGGCGGCCTGGTTCTCGGTCGCGTTGTCGCGTTCGCGGGCCTCGGCGAGCAGCGATTCGATGTGCTTGGCGTTCTCGGGGATGGCGTCCGCGAAGAACTCGAGTGACGGCGTGAGGCGGGAGGTGATGTTCTTACCCACCTCGCTCCGCAGCATGCCGGTGGCCGACTTGAGGGCGGCGGCGGTGTCGCTGCGCTCCTCGTCGCTCCCGTAGACGGTGTAGAAGACGGATGCGTGCTGCAGGTCGCCGGTCACCTTCACGTCGGTGATGGTGACGAACCCCAGCCGCGGGTCCTTGAGCCCGCGCTCGAGCGTCTTGGCGACGATCACCTTGATGCGGTCGGCCATCTTGGCCGCGCGTGCTGGATCAGCCATGGTGCTGCCCTGCCCTTCTACTTCAGTGTGCGTTCCAGTCTCGACAAGCTCGATTGGTCTCGACAAGCTCGACCCGCTTTTTCGCCGTTCCTTGCAGTCGGCGATCGAACTCCGGCTGCTGCCTTACGGGAACTCAAGGCTCAGGATGCCGGTATCCGGCTAAGGAACCTCGGGGTCGGGGCCCCGCAAAGTTCCGTGCCGGATGCCGGCATCCTGAGCCAATCACGAGTTACACGCGCGGCTTCTCCTTGAGTTCGATCGTCTCGATCTCGTCCCCAACCTGGATGTCGTTGAACTTGCCGAGGCCGATACCAGCCTCGAAGTCCGTACGCACCTCGGTGACGTCGTCCTTGAAGCGGCGAAGCGACTCGATCGCCAGGTTGTCCCCCACCACGACGCCTTCGCGGATGACCCGCGCCTTGGCGTTCCTGGTGATGGTTCCGGAGCGGACGATGACACCTGCGACGTTGCCGAACTTGGAGGAGCGGAACACCTCGCGGATCTCGGCGACACCGGACTGCACTTCTTCGTACTCGGGCTTGAGCATGCCCTTGAGTGCGTTCTCGACGTCTTCCAGCGCGTTGTAGATGACCGAGTAGAACCGCACATCCACGCCTTCCCTGGCCGCGCGATCGCGGGCCTTCGGGTCGGGGCGCACGTTGAAGCCGATGATGATGGCGTTGTCGACCGTGGCGAGGTTGATGTCGCTCTCGGTGACCGCACCCACACCACGGTGGATGATGCGCAGCTGAACCGAGTCGTCGACATCGATCTTGAGCAGCGACTCTTCGAGAGCCTCGACGGCACCGGAGACGTCACCCTTGATGATGAGGTTGAGCGATTCGACCTTGCCGTCTTCGAGGGCCTTGGTGAAGTCCTCGAGGCTGATGCGCTTGCGGCTGCGGGCGAGCAGGGCGTTGCGCTCTGCTGCCTCACGCTTTTCGGCGATCTGGCGGGCGGTGCGGTCGTCGTCGGTGACCAGGAACGTGTCACCAGCGCGGGGCACCGAGGTCAGGCCGAGCACGGCCACCGGACGAGCCGGGGTCGCCTTCTCGACGGATTCGCCGTTCTCATCGAACATCGCACGAACGCGGCCGTGGGCCGTTCCGGCGACGATCGGGTCTCCGACTTCGAGGGTTCCCGACTGGATGAGCACGGTCGCAACCGCACCACGGCCCTTGTCGAGCTTGGCCTCGATGGCCACGCCGCGCGCATCCTTGTTGGGGTTTGCGCGCAGGTCGAGTCCGGCATCCGCTGTCAGCAGTACCGCGTCGAGCAGTTCCGGGATTCCGATCTTGTTCAGCGCTGACACGTCGATGAACATGGTGTCACCACCGTATTCTTCGGCGACGAGGCCGAATTCGGTCAGCTGCTGGCGCACCTTGGCCGGGTTGGCGTCTGGCTTGTCGATCTTGTTGACCGCGACCACGATGGGCACGTTCGCCGCCTGGGCGTGGTTCAGGGCCTCAACCGTCTGCGGCATGATGCCGTCGTCGGCTGCGACCACCAGGATGGCGATGTCGGTCACCTGCGCACCACGGGCGCGCATGGCGGTGAACGCCTCGTGACCCGGGGTGTCGATGAAGGTGATCTTGCGGTCGACGCCTTCATGCTGCGCCATCACCTGGTAGGCACCGATGTGCTGGGTGATGCCGCCGGCCTCGCCTGCACCGACCTCCGCGTTGCGGATGGCGTCGAGCAGCCTGGTCTTACCGTGGTCGACGTGACCCATGACGGTGACGACCGGCGGGCGTGCCGCCAGGTCTTCGTCGTCTTCGTCTTCGAGTTCCTGGTCGAGGTCGAGGTCGAAGCCGGCGAGCAGCTCGCGGTCCTCGTCCTCCGGAGAGACCATCTGGATCTTGAAGCCGAGCTCTTCGCCGAGGATGTCGAAGGTGGCCTCGTCGAGGGACTCCGTCGCCGTCGCCATCTGGCCGAGGTGGAACAGCACCGTGACCAGGTTGCCTGGGCTGGTGTCGATCTTGTCGGCGAAGTCGGTGATCGATGCGCCACGACGCAGGCGGATGACCTGCTTGCCGTCACCGCGGGGAACGCTCACGCCTCCCAGCGATGGGGCCTCGCGCAGCTCGAACTCTGCCCGCTTCGTACGCTTCGACTTGCGGGCCTTGCTCTTGCCGCCTCCGCGGCCGAACGCTCCAGCGGTTCCACCGCCGGGGCCACGGCCACGGCCGCCACCACCGGCTGGGCGGTTCGGGCCGAAGTTGGATCCTGGTGCACCGGCCGGTGCTCCGCCTGGGCGGAAGCCGCCACCGGCTGGGCGTGCTCCGCCTGGGGCTCCCGGACGGAAGCCACCGGCGCCTGGACGGCCTGCACCTGCGGGGCGCGGAGCCCCTGGGCGCGGGCTGCCCGGACGCGGTGCCGCCGGACGCGGGATCCCGCTCGGCGACGGCGTCGGACGGGTGTTCATGCCCTGGGCGCTCGCATACGGGTTGTTGCCCGGGCGGGGCGCGCCCGGGCGCTGCATGCCCTGCGTGCTCGCGTACGGGTTGTTGCCAGGACGCGCGGCGCCCGGGCGGGGAATGGATGATGGGGTGGTGCCGGGCGTCGGGGCGTCGCCAGGAGCATCCGCTGCCTTCTCGGCTTCCTGCGCTTGCGGCGCGGCCTCCTGGGGTGCCTCAGCCTTCGGGGCAGGCGCCGGAGCTTCAGCGGCTACCGGGGCGGCCGGTGCCGGCTTCGCCGGTGCCTTGGGGGCAGCCTTGGGCTCCTCCTTGACGGGGGCCTTGACGCCGTCTGCTTCCAGCGCAGCGCGAAGCTTGCGAGCCACTGGCGGCTCGATGCTGGACGACGGTCCCTTGACGAACTCGCCCATTTCCTTGAGTTTCTCAAGGGCCTGCTTTGATTCAATGCCGAGTTCTGCTGCGATCTCGTGCACGCGTGGTTTTGCCACTGTTCTCCTGTCTCGGGCCCACTCCGGACAGGAGTAAGCCGTTAATTACGGACGGGTCTCATTTCGAGCCGCTCATTAGTTGTCCATAGGTCAATCAGCCTGTTCTTCATGGAACTCCGGACGGAGCTCCGACTGGTGGTGCTATTGGTGGGGCGAATTGCCTGCCTGAGACGCGATGTGCAGTCTCAGCTTGCGCGTGTCGAGTGAGTCGGCGACTTTCAGCGCCCGCCCGAAGGCTCGGCGTCTGATGGAGCTGTCAACGCATTCGAGGGTGGGATGCACCCACGCACCTCGACCAGGAAGGGCTCCGGAAGCATCCGGTACCACTTCACCGTCTTGCGCCACACACCTCAATAGAGTTGAGGCGGCGGCCCGCTGTCGGCAGCCAAGGCAGGTTCTTACGGGGACCATCCTACACGCCTAGCTGGGACTAGGCCGGGTCCTCGAGGATGCTGTCCGGCTGGATGTCTATGCGCGCGCCCGTCAGCTTCGCGGCGAGGCGGGCGTTCTGGCCCTCCTTGCCGATCGCCAGGGACAGCTGGTAGTCGGGCACCAGTGCCCGAACCGCCTTCGTCGACTGGTCGATCACGAACGCCGAACTCACCTTTGCCGGGGACAGCGCGTTGGCGACGAAGGTCGCGAGGTCTTCGGAGTAGTCGACGATGTCGATCTTCTCGTTGTTCAGTTCCGCCGTCACGGCTCGAACCCGCTGGCCCAGCTCGCCGATGCACGCGCCCTTGGCGTTGATGCCCGGCTCGTTGGCGCGCACCGCGATCTTGGTGCGGTGGCCGGCCTCGCGCGCCAGGGAGATGATCTCCACCGCGCCGCTGGCGATCTCCGGAACCTCGAGGGCGAAGAGCTTGCGCACGAGTGACGGATGCGTGCGTGACACTGTGATCTGCGGGCCCTTGACCCCCTTGCTCACACCGGTCACGTAGACCCGGATGCGCGAACCGTGGGAGTACTCCTCGCCGGCGACCTGCTCTTCCGGAGGCAGGATGGCCTCCACCGAGCCGAGGTCGACGTGGATCATCCGCGGGTTCGGCCCCTGCTGGATCTGCCCCGCGACGATGTCGCCCTCGCGACCGCGGAACTCGCCGAGGACGGCGTCATCCGCTATATCGCGCAGCCGCTGGTTGATGACCTGTTTCGCCGCGAACGCCGCGATACGGCCGAAGTCGCTGGGGCTGTCCTCGGACTCGCCGACGACGTTGCCCTCCTCATCCAGCTCAGGAACGAACACCGAGACGTGACCGGTCTTGCGGTCCAGCACGACGCGGGCCTGTGGTTCTTCATCCGCGCTGTGCTTGTGGTGGTCATCAGGGGCGGTGTGCTTGAGGTAGGCCGTCAGGATGGCCTGCTCGATGATCTGCACGAGTTCCTCGAACGGAATCTCGCGCTCGCTCTCCATGAGCCGCAGCACTCTGAGGTCAATGTCCACGGAGGGCCTCCACTATTCAGGTCTGAACGCCGGGGAAGTCTTCTCCCGCAGTCGTCCTTCTACGGTACCCGAGTCGCGCTGGGCTGGCGTACCGCCCTACTGGTCGAGGGCGAGGTACGCCTCGACCAGGCCGTCGAGTGCGACCGGTGTCTTCACACCGGTGCGGCGGTCCCAGAGCTCGACCATGCCGTCGGCTGCGCCCTTGCCGACGATCACGATGATGGGCACGCCAATCAGCTCGGCATCGCCGAACTTCACACCCGGTGACACCTTGCGGCGGTCGTCGAACAGCACGTCGGCGCCACGTGCCTCCAGGTCGGCGACCAGCTTCTCGGCCGCCTCGTAGACGACTTCCTCCTTGGTCGCCGCGACAACGTGCACGTCGAACGGGCTGACGTTTCGCGGCCAGATGAGCCCGCGCTCGTCATTGTTGGTCTCGGCGATCACGGCCATTGCGCGGGTGACACCGATGCCGTACGACCCCATGGTCACGGTGACCAGCTTGCCGTTCTCATCGAGCACCTTGAGGCCCAGGGCATCCGCATATTTGCGTCCCAGCTGGAAGACGTGGCCGATCTCCATGCCTCGTGCGGTCTCCAGCGGCCCTGAACCGTCGGGCGCCGGGTCGCCTGCGCGAACATCCGACACCTCGACGACGCCGTCGCCGACGAAGTCACGCCCGACGACCAGGCCGAGCACATGCTTCTGGTCGACGTTCGCGCCGGTGATCCACCGGGTTCCGTCCACGATGCGGGGATCGAGAAGGTAGCGGATGCCGGTGGCTGACGCCGGGCGGTCATCGGACGCTCCGAGCACTGCGCCCGCCGGCGACCACGGCCCGATGTAGCCCTTCACCAGCCCGGGGTTCCTGGCGATGTCGGCCTCCGTCGCGGTCTCCACCTGCGCGGGCCCGAAGGCTGCCTCTGCGCGCTTGAGGTCGACGTCACGGTCGCCGGGGAGCCCCACGACGACGAGCTCACGCGTGCCATCGGGCGACACCAGGGTGAGCACGACGTTCTTGAGGGTGTCAGCGGCGGTCCACTCGCGATCCGGGCGCGGATGCTCGGCGTTGACCAGCGCGACCAGCGTGTCGATCGTCGGAGTGTTTGGCGAGTCGAAGACCTGCGCCTCGGGCAGCCCGTCGATCGGAAGCGCATCCGGCACCGGCGTGACGTACGCCTCAACATTGGCAGCGTACCCACCGGCGGTGCGCACGAAGGTGTCTTCGCCGACCGGGGTGGGGTGCAGGAACTCCTCGCTGCGCGAGCCACCCATGGCACCGGCATCCGCCTTCACAATGACGTACTCCAGGCCGAGGCGCTGGAAGATCCGCTCGTAGGCATCACGCTGCGCCTGGTAGCTGGCGTCCAGGCCGGCGTCGGTGTAGTCGAAGGAGTATGCGTCCTTCATCGAGAACTCACGGCCCCGAAGAAGTCCGGCGCGAGGACGAAACTCATCGCGGTACTTGTCCTGGATCTGGTAGATCGACAGCGGCAGGTCCTTGTATGAGGAGTACAAGTCCTTCACCAGCAGGGTGAACACTTCCTCGTGGGTCGGCGCGAGAAGATAGTCGGCCCCGTGGCGGTCCTGGAGGCGGAACAGCGCGTCACCGTATTCGGTCCAGCGGCCGGTCTGCTCGTAGGGCTCCCTGGGCAACATCGCCGGGAAATGGACTTCCTGTGCACCAGCAGTGGCCATCTCCTCGCGGATGACCTGCTCAACCTTGCGGCGCACCCTGAGTCCCAGCGGCAGCCAGGCGAAGATGCCCGGAGCCTGGCGGCGGATGTAGCCCGCGCGTACCAGCAGCCGGTGGCTGGTCACTTCTGCGTCAGCCGGGTCGTCACGGAGCGTGCGGACAAAGAGTTGCGAAAGGCGAGTGGTCACAACAGGTGATTCTACCGGCGCGAGGCGAGCGGCCCCGGCGCGGTGCCGCCGGTACGCTGTGGAGCATGGAGCGCACCCGCAAACACGAGGTTGACGCGATCGACCGGCGGATCATCGCCGAACTCGGCCGCGACGCCCGGCTGTCGGTGCGTGCACTCGCCGAACGGGTGCACATCTCCCGCACCGCGGTGAACACCCGGCTGAACACGCTCATCGAGCACGGCGTGATCACCGGCTTCACCGCCACCGTCGACCGGCAGGCGCTGGGCCTCGGCGTTTCAGCGATCGTCATCGTCAAGGTGGACGCCGACTGGCCGACCGTGTCCGCAGCGCTCGCCTCACTGCCCTTCGTGGAGAAGGCACAGGCGCTCAGCGGCGACATCGACATCCTGCTCACCGTGAGCGCCCCCACCCAGGAACAACTGTCCGACACCATCCTGCGTCGCATTCACAACATGCCAGGCGTTGCCTCGACCAGGTCGTACATCGTTCTGGAAGAACTGGCCGGAACCGCCCCCGAGCAGTCGACGGACAGTTGGGAGCTTTAGGCCCGGAAATCCGGACGAATGGCACACTTAGGTACAAGTAACGAGCCACTCGTGCTGACCTGATTTTCCGGGTTGGCACCAGCCGTGACGGCGACCGACTATGGGGTTATGAGCCTCAAAGTAGAGACCCCGGATTCGGTGACGCTTCCGAGCGCAGAGCCGCTTCGCCTGATCGATGATTCCGGCCACGCAGCGCCCGCCGCGCAGTCCGGCGGCTTCGTGCTGCCCGACCCGCAAGCGCTGATGAACCTCTACCGACGCATGGTCATCGCGCGCCGCTGGGACATTCAGGTGAGTGCCCTCACCCGCCAGGGACGCCTGGCGACCTATCCTTCGGCGCTCGGCCAGGAGGCATCCGAAATCGGTGCCGTGCTGGCCATGGAGCAGACCGACTGGCTGTTCCCCACCTACCGCGACTCCATCGCCGTGATGACGCGCGGGGTTGCTCCCGGCGAGATCCTGCAGGCGTTCCGCGGCGACTGGCACTGCGCCTTCGATCCGCACGAGCACCGCACCATGCCCCAGTCCACCCCGCTGGCGACTCAGGCCCTGCACGCGGTGGGCCTCGCCACCGCCGCCAGGCTGCGCAAGGACCCGGTCGCCGCCCTGACTTTCGTCGGTGACGGCGCCACCAGTGAAGGCGACACCCACGAGGCGTTCAACTTCGCCGGCGTCTGGCAGGCTCCCGTCGTCTTCCTGGTGCAGAACAACCAGTTCGCCATCAGTGTGCCCATTTCCAAGCAGACCAGGGCTCGTGCGCTGTCCGACCGCGCGATCGGCTACGGCGTGCCGGGGTACTACGTCGACGGCAACGATGCGGCAGCCGTGTACGCCGTCGTCTCGGCGGCCATGCAGCGTGCACGCAGCGGAGGCGGCCCCAGCATCGTCGAATGCCTCACCTATCGCATCGAAGCACACACCAACTCGGATGACCCGAGCCGGTACCGGGGCAAGGAAGAGGTCGACGTCTGGAAGGGGCGCGACCCGATCGAGCGCCTCGAGAAGTACCTGCTGAGCGAAGAGATCCTCTGCCAGGAAGACCGGGACTCCATTGCAGCGGAGGGCGAGGAACTCGCATCCGCCACCCGCGACGCCATGAACGTGGAAGCGGTCGTCGACCCGATGGAACTGTTCGCCAACGTCTACGGGGCACCGCGCTCCAACCTGGCCGAGCAGCGCGCGCTGCTGGAGCAGGAACTGTCTGAGGTGGGCGCCGAATGACTACCCAGGCAACCGCATCCGTCACCATGACCGCCGCGCTGAACACCGCGTTGCGCGACGCCATGGCCGAGGACGAGAGCGTCGTCGTCTTCGGTGAGGACGTCGGTCCGCTCGGCGGGGTGTTCCGCATCACCGACGGCCTGCAGGCGCAGTTCGGCGAGGAGCGCATCTGGGACTCGCCGCTGGCGGAATCCGGGATCGTCGGAACCGCGATCGGCATGGCCATCTACGGCCTGCGCCCGGTCGTCGAGATGCAGTTCGACGCCTTCAGCTACCCCGCGTTCGAGCAGATCGTCTCCCACCTGGCCAAGATGCGGAACCGCACGCGGGGCCGCGTCACGCTGCCCATCGTCATCCGCATCCCGTGTGCCGGCGACATCGGCGGGGTGGAGCACCACTCGGACTCCTCCGAGGCCTACTGGGCGCACACCCCTGGGCTCACCGTCGTCACGCCGTCGAATCCGGCTGATGCCTACTCGATGCTGCGCGAAGCCATCCGCTCCGACGATCCAGTCATCTTCATGGAGCCGAAGAGCCGTTACTGGTCGAAGCAGGAACTGACGCTGCCGGTCACCACCGAGCCGATGAACACCGCGGTGGTGCGCCGCGAGGGCACGGATGTCACGCTGATCGCCTACGGGCCGACCGTCAAGACCGCGCTGGAGACCGCAGAACTCGCCGAGGAGGAGGGACTCTCCGTCGAGGTCGTCGACCTGCGCAGCCTCTCCCCCTTCGATGACGCGACGGTCGGAGCATCCGTTCGCAAGACGTCGCGCGCCGCCGTGCTGCACGAGGCAGCCCAGTTCGGCGGCTACGGCGCCGAGGTGGCCGCCCGGGTGACCGAACGCGAGTTCTACCACCTGGCGGCGCCGATCCTGCGGATCACCGGCTTCGACATCCCCTACCCCTCGCCGAAGCTGGAGAAGTACTACCTGCCGACGCCGGAGCGGATCCTGAACGCGCTCAACACCTGGGTCTGGGAGGCGTGATGGGCAAGCAGTTCATCCTGCCCGACCTCGGCGAGGGCCTGACCGAGGCGGAGATCGTCAGCTGGCTGGTTGCGCCTGGCGACACGATCAGCATCGACCAGCCGGTCGTCGAGGTCGAGTCGGCCAAATCGGTCGTCGAGCTGCCGAGCCCGTTCGGCGGCGTGGTCGAGACGCTTCACGCCGAGGCGGGCACCACCGTGCATGCCGGACAGCCGCTGCTCACCATGGCCGGGAACGCCGAAGAGGCAGGGGCACCGGACGTCGTGCCCGGTACGGCGGTGCGTGAGGTGGCGGATGCTGCGGAAGAAGGCTCCGGCGCGGTGCTCATCGGCTACGGGACGCAGGCGCGGAAGCGCGGGCCCAGCAAGGCCGGGTCGGGGCGGTTCGGTGCGCGAACGGCCGTGGCATCGGAAGCACCGACATCTGTCCCAACCGTTGGGACAACTGAGCAAGCGACCTCCGGCCCCTCCCCCGTCGTCTCCCCGCTGGTGCGCAAGCTCGCCCGCGACCACGGCTTCAATGCCAGTGACCTCGCCGGCAGCGGCCCGAACTCGCTGGTCATGCGGGCCGATGTCGAGGCCCGCATCGCGGAAGGTGACGCGCCTGCTGTGGTGCCGACACCATCCGTTGACCAGGGCCTGCCACTGCTGGGGCTGGCTGACCGGAGGATTCCGATCAGCGGCCTGCGGAAGATCGTGTCGGAGCGGTTGTCGACGTCGCGGCGGGAGATCCCGGAAGCGACCATCTGGCTCGACGTGGACGCCACCGCGCTGATCGAGGCGAAAGACGCCCTGCAGCGCAGCACCGGGGAACGGTTCAGCCTGAACGCGCTCATCGCCCGCTTCGTCGTCGCCGGGCTGAAGCAGTACCCGATCCTCAACTCCTCGGTCGACACCGAAGCGGGCGAGATCGTGCAGCACGGACAGATCAACCTCGGCCTGGCGGCGCAGACTGCCCGCGGCCTCATGGTGCCGGTAGTGCACGACGCCGGTTCGCTCACCACTCGGCAATTGAGGGACAGTATCGGCGAGCTCGTTTCCACGGCGGAGACCGGTTCGTTCAGCGGTCCACAGCTCAGTGGCGGAACCTTCACGCTCAACAACTACGGCGGGTTCGGGGTTGACGGTTCGGCCGCGATCATCAACCACCCGGAGGTCGCCATCCTCGGCATCGGACGGATCATCGACCGCCCCTGGGTGGTCGACGGGCAGGTGGTGGTGCGCAAGGTCGTGGTGCTCTCACTCGTGTTCGACCACCGGGTCTGCGACGGCGACGTGCCGTCGCAATTCATCACCTTCGTGGCGAGCTGCATCGAGAACCCGATCTCGCTGCTCGCCGAGCTGTAGCCACCGCAGGTGTCACGCGACGCCTTCAGCAGTTGAACCCTGAAGTTCGTTACTGAGCACTTCGTGGCCTAGTTGGCTTCCCAGGAGCCAACGCTCGGCTTCCGATACGGAAACTGGCCCTTCCAACCCTCTGGAGCCGCCAATTTCCGGATCTCAGCAGAACGGGCACGCGAGATTCAGCGGCCGATGAACGTCGGCTTGCGCTTCTCCTGGAACGAACGGAAGCCCTCCGCGTAGTCCGAGGTGCGACCGAGATCGCCCTGCGCCGCGTTTTCCGCCTCGACGGATGCCCAGAGACCGACCCGTTCGTCGCGCAACTGGGCGATCATCCGCTTGCTGGCGAGAAACGCCTGCGTGGCACCGGATGCTGCTGCCCGCGCCTTCCCCCGCGTGAACTCGAGGAGCTCGTCATCCGGAACCGCGCGGCTGAAGAGCCCAGCGTCCACCGCATCCGCACCACTCATCATCTCGCCCGTGTAAATCAGGTCAAGCGCGCGGTGGGCACCGAGCCGCTCGAAGAACAGCGCATGCCCGCCGGAGTCGAGGGCGGCGCCGAGGGACGCGAAGGGAGAACCGAACATCGACTTCTCCCCCACGTAGACCACGTCGGTGGCGATCGCCAGCCCCAGGCCGACCCCGAGGCATCCGCCCTGAACGGCTGCGAAGGTTGGTGCAGGGAACGCAGCAATAGTGCGCAACACCGGGGTAACGATGTCGCGCAGGAACGCCGTACCGTCATCGTTTGCGGCGTCGACCTGGGAAATGTCACGGCCGGCACAAAACGCGCGGCCCTCACCGCGCAGCACGAGCGCGCGAACATCGGCATCCGCTGCCTCAAGATAGGCGGCACCGAGCTGGTCGAGGTCGTCAGCATCCAGCGAGTTGAGCTTCTTCGGGGCGTTCAGCGTGATCTCGGCCAGGCCGTCGGTGATGGTGAGGTCGATCAAGCGGGCTCCCTAGCTGTCGTAGTTCACGGTCACGGTTTCGCTGGTGGGGTGGGACTGGCAGGTGAGGATGTACCCGCGCTCCAGCTCTTCCGGCTCGAGCGCGTAGTTCTCCGCCATGTCGACCGTACCGGTGACCAGCTTCGCGCGACAGGTGCCGCAGACACCGCCAGCACAGGCGAACGGCACATCGGACCGCAGTCGGAGGGCGGCGTTCAGGATGCTCTCCTGACCGTGAACCGGAGTGGTGACGGATGCCGTGCGCCCGTCGAGCGTGAAGGTGATGGTGTGCACTCCCGCACCGTCATCGACCGGGGCGGAGCGGCCGTGCGACCCGGACGGGCGGTCGGGGCGATCCGTGGTGAAGAGCTCGAAGTGCACCTGACTGCGTGGTGCGCCCGCTGCCTCGAGGGTGTCCCGGACCAGCTGCACCAGGTCGAATGGGCCGCAGATGAACCACTCATCCACATCCGCGGGCCGCACCAGGTGCTCGAGGAAGGTCGCAAGCCTCTCCTCGTCGACGCGGCCGGACAGCAGCTCGGAGTTGCGGTGCTCGCGTGTGAGCACATGGAACAGGGCGAACCGGTCGGGGTAACGGTCCTTCAGGTCGGCGAGCTCTTCGAGGAACATGACGTCCTGAGCCGTGCGGTTGGAGTAGACCAGGCTGAACCTGGCTCCCGGGGATGCCGCGAGCGCGCTCCGCGCCAGGGACATGATCGGGGTGATCCCGGAACCGGCGACGATCGCGGCGAAGTGCTTCCCAGTGCCGAGCTCGGTGGTGAATGTACCCTGCGGGCTCATCACGTCGAGCACCTCGCCCGGCTTCAGCGACTCATTCGCCCAGGTGGAAAATTCGCCGCCGAGGTCCCGCTTGATCGCAACCCGGATCTCCCCCGCCGTCGGAACGGCGCAGATCGAGTAACTTCGCCTCAGCTCCCGTCCGTCGAACTTCTTGCGAAGCGCCACATACTGGCCGGGCAGGTAGTCGTAGTGGCCGGACAACTCCTCCGGAACCTCGAACGCGACCTCGATGGAGTCCTCGGTCAGCCGTCGTACGTCGCTGACCGCCAGCGGGTGGAACTCGGCACGCTTCCGCGTGCGGATGGGATCGTTAGCCAGCACAGGGGTATCCGTCATCAGATCACCTTGAAGTAGTCGAACGGCTCCTGGCAGGCCTGGCAGGCGTAGAGCGCCTTGCAGGAGGTGGAGCCGAATCGCGACAACTCCCTGGTGTCGAGGGACCCGCACTGTGGGCACTTGACGGACATTCGCACCCTGATCGGTCCGCTGTGCGCTGCTTTTCCGGTCGGCGCGGCGATGCCGTACTCGGCCAGCTTGCGCTTGCCGTCTTCTGACATCCAGTCGGTGGTCCAGGCCGGGGACAGCACGATGCGTACCCGAGCCTCCTCGAAGCCGGCGGCCTTCAGGGCGCTCACCACGTCGTCGCGGATGGCGTCCATGGCCGGGCACCCGGAGTAGGTGGGGGTGATCGTCACCTCGGCAACACCGTCGACCACCTCGGCCGAACGCAGCACGCCCAGGTCTTCGATGGTCAGCACCGGCACCTCGGGGTCGGGAACCGTCGCGGCGATCTCCCATACCCGGAGAGCCTCACCCTCGGCGGGCTTGGGTCGGGCGGTTCTCTCAAGCGTGCTGTCCATGGCGATCACCAGGTGGCTTCCGGATGCGCGCGGGCCAGCACCTGCAGCTCCGCCAGCAGCGGCCCGAGGTGCTCGGTGTGGTTGCCGATACGGCCGCCACCGCGGGCGACGAACCCGGTCGGGACCTCCAGGTCGGCTTCGGTCAGCACAGTGCCGACGAGTCGGTCGAAGTCTTCGCGCAGTTCAGACGGCCGAACAGCGACGCCAGCCAGTTCGTCGATGAGCGCGTCGTCGCGGAACAGTTCGTCGACGTACGGCCAGGTGTCCGCGAGCGCCACCGTCATCCGGCGGCGGGACTCGTCGGTGCCGAGCGCCAGGCGCAAGACCCACTGCCCGGCGTGGTCGCGGTGGTAGTCGACCTCTTTGACGGCCTTCGCCGCAATGGCGGCGAGCGTGGCATCCGTCGACTCCGTCAGGCGGCGGTAGAGCTCGTATTGGTAGAACGAGGCGACGAAGCTCCGGGCGATGGTGCGGGCGAAGTCACCGTTCGGCTGCTCGAACAGCCAGGCACTGCGGAACTCGTGCTCGTCGCGGAAGTAGGCCAAATGATCTTCGGTCTTGCCCCAGGCTTTCGCGGCGTAACTCAGGAATGACCGCGCGTGCCCGAGTTGGTCGAGGGCGATGTTGCCGAGGGCGACATCCTCTTCGAGTTCGGGCGCGCGGGCGATCCACCCGCCGAGGCGCTGAGCGAGGATCAGCGCGTCGTCGCCGAGGCGGAGGGCGTACTGGGCGACAGCATCCGTCGGCACTTCGCTCGACTCGATGACATCTTCCGGCCGCAGCCCGGTGCCGGGGGTGATGCGGGTGGCGGTCTCGCTCACAGGTGCTTCACCCCTTCAGACTCCTTGTAGTAGGTGGCGTGGCGGTAGTCCTTGCCCTGCGGCGACTCGAAGAACGCGCCGCGGGCATCCGGATCTGACGCCGTGATGTCGCTGGCCGCGACCACCCAGATCGACACGCCCTCGTTGCGGCGGGTGTACAGGTCGCGGGCGTTGCGCACCGCCATTTCGGCGTCTGGGGCGTGCAGGGAGCCGGCGTGCACGTGCGACAGCCCGCGGGAGGAACGGATGAACACTTCCCAGAGGGGCCATTGTTCTGCAGCGGATGCGCCGGGGCTGGTCATGAGGCGATCCTCTCGGTGCGCGCGGCCATTTTCGACGCATAGGCTGCTGCGGCTTCCCGAACCCAGGAGCCGTCCTCGTGGGCGGTACGGCGGCGCTCCAGGCGCACCGCGTTCATCGGCCCGCGGCCCTTCAACACCTCGGTGAACTCGTCCCAGTCGAGCTGGCCGTAGTCGTAGTGGCCGCGCTTCTCGTTCCACTTCAGGTCGGGGTCGGGCAGGGTCACACCGAGCACCTCCGCCTGGGGAACCAGCATGTCGACGAAACGCTGGCGCAGGTCGTCGTTGCTGAAGCGCTTGATGTTCCAGGCCATGCTCTGGGCGGAGTTCGGGGAGTCGCCATCCGGCGGGCCGAACATCATCAGTGCCGGTGCGTACCAGCGGTTCACTGATTCCTGGGCCATCTGGCGCTGGGCATCCGTGCCCCGCATCAGGTGCAGCAGGATCTCGAATCCCTGGCGCTGGTGGAACGATTCCTCTTTGCAGATGCGCACCATGGCGCGACCGTATGGTCCATAGGACGCCCGGCAGAGCGGCACCTGGTTGCAGATTGCCGCCCCGTCGACCAGCCAGCCGATGGAGCCCATGTCGGCCCAGGTCGGGGACGGGTAGTTGAAGATCGAGGAGTACTTCGCCTTGCCGCTGATCAGGTCGGCGGTCATCTGCTCCCGCGGGGTGCCGAGGGTCTGCGCGGCCGAGTAGAGGTAGAGTCCGTGGCCGGCCTCATCCTGCACCTTGGCCATCAGGATGGCTTTGCGCTTCAGGCTCGGGGCACGGGTGATCCAGTTGCCCTCCGGCTGCATACCGATGATCTCGGAGTGCGCGTGCTGGGAGATCTGACGCACCAGGGTGCGGCGATAGTCGTCAGGCATCCAGTCGGTCGGTTCCACTCGCTTGTCGGCCGCAATCAATTCGTTGAACCGGGCCTCGCCCGCTTCGTCGACCTCGGCGGTCACAGTGTTGTCCGTCGCCATGGGAAATCACCTTCGATCGTGGCCCGGCCGGATCAATGCTAGGCAACTGACCGACCGTTCGTTTAGGCTTGTGGTGGCTTTAGGCTAACACCGAAGAGATAGGCGGTCAACGATGAGCGACACACGGTCGGATTACACCCCACCAGACACCATGCTGCGCGACGATCGCGCATCCACCGAGCTGCTGGGCATGGAGGTCGTCGAGATGGCGGAGGGGCACGCGGTCGTGACCATGACCGTCCGCGACGACATGCTGAACGGTCATCGGATCGCGCACGGCGGCCTGGTGTTCACGCTGGCGGACACCGCATTCGCCATAGCCTGCAACGAGGAGGGCAGCGTCACCGTGTCATCCGGCGCCGAGATCACCTACCTCGCTCCGAGCCTCCCCGGCCAGACGCTCACCGCGACAGCCAAGCTGAGGTCGAAACGGGGCCGCAGCGGAATCTACGACGTTGACGTGCGCTCGGAGACCGGGCTGGTCGCCGAGTTTCGTGGTCACAGCCGCACCATGCGACCCGCCTCCAATGCAACCGACAATGGTTGACGTACCGGTCGCCAGGCGCAGCAGATCGCCGCGGCCCAGCTACGACCAGGAATCGATCCTCACGGTCGCCGTCGAGGTGTTCAACCGGCACGGCTACGAGGCGACCTCGATGGGCGTGCTCGCCGAGAACCTCGGCATCACCAAGTCGGCCATCTACCACCACGTGCCCAGCAAGGAGTACCTGCTGGAGCTTGCTCTCGAGCAGGCTCTAGGCGCCCTGGAGGCGATCCTCGCCGATGATCGGGCGGCGAATGGGGCAGCGGATGCCCGGCTCGAGTTCGTGCTCCGCTCCGCTGTCGCCGTGCTCACCGAAAGGCTCCCTTTCGTCACCCTGCTGCTGCGGCTCCGCGGCAACACCGAGATCGAGCGAACCGCCCTGGAGCGTCGCCGTGCGTTCGACCGCGCGGTGTCCGCGCTCGTCGACCAGGCCCGCAGCGACGGCACCCTGCGAAGCGACATCGACGCCAGGACCACCACCCGGCTGCTGTTCGGCATGATCAATTCGATCGTCGAATGGTTCAACCCGACCGGACCGCTCACCGCCCAGAAGCTGGCGGACGACGTGGTGAAGGTCGCGTTCGGTGGGTTGCGAACTCCCTAAGAAACGACGGGGTTGCCCAGGTACGCATTCCGCACCTCGGGCAGCTCGACCAGTTCGGCCGGAGGGCCGCTCAGCGCCACCTTCCCGCGCTGCATGACGACTGCCCGGTCGGCGATCTTGAATGCCGCCCGAACGTTCTGTTCGACCAGCAGCACGGCCAACTGGTTCTCGGTGCGCAGCCGGCCGAGAACCTCCATGATCTCCGCGACGATCTTCGGGGCGAGACCGATCGACGGTTCATCGAGCAGGATGGCGGTCGGTTCTGCCATCAATCCGCGACCGATGGCCACCATCTGCTGCTCCCCGCCCGACAGCGTTCCGGCAAGCTGGCCCAGCCGGGGTTTCAGCCGGGGGAAGAGTTCCAGCACCGGGTCGAGGTTGCCGCTTGCCTTCTTCGTCCACGCTCCAAGCGCGAGGTTGTCGCGCACCGACAGGGTGGGGAAGCAGAGTCGGTTCTCGGGCACGTGGGTGAGTCCGAGCGCTGCCATCTTCTCGGCGGGACGCCCAGTAATGTTCCGCCCGTCCAGGGTCACCGTCCCGGCGCTCGGCCTGATCAACCCGCTGACCGCCCGGAGCAGGGTGCTCTTCCCCGCGCCGTTCGATCCGACCACCGCGAGGATTTCCCCGGCGCCCACTTCCAGCGAGACGTCGTGCAGCACCTCGAGCTGGCCGTAGCCGGCATCGAGTCCCGCGACGACGAGGCTCACGAGTGCTCCTCCAGTTCGATCAGTTCGGACTCGGCTTCATCGCGGTCGGTGCCGAGGTAGGCGACCACGACCGCTGGATCGTTTCGCACAGCTTCGGGCAGGCCCATGGCGATCAGCACACCGTCATCGAGCACGGCGACCTCGTCGGCGAGAGACATGACCTGCGCCACATCGTGCTCGACGAGCACGATGGTGAGCCCCGCATCCCGCAACCGCCTCAGCAGCGCTGCCAGCGCGTCCCGTTCCGCCCCGCTCAGCCCGGCCATTGGCTCATCCAGGAGCAACAGGGCAGGCTCGGTCGCCAGCGCCCGGCACACCTCCATCATCCGTTGCCGGCCGAACGGCAGCGAGACGGCGGCGAAGTCCGCGACATCCGTCAACTCCATCGATTTCAGGATGTCGCGGGCGATGGCACGGTTTCGGTTCTGTTCCGCTCCCTGCAGACCCAGCATCCCGCGAACGATCCCGGACCGGCCCTTCCGGTACCGGCCCATGTAGACGTTGCCCAGGACATCCGTCGAGGTGAACACCTGCAGGTTCTGGAAGGTACGGGTCAACCCATGTTCGGCGGCTACGTGCGGCTTTCTCCCCTGTATCTGCTTCCCGAGGAAGGTAACGGTGCCCTCGGTCGGCGCCAGGGCGCCGGAGATGATGTTGAAGCAGGTCGTCTTGCCTGCACCGTTTGGTCCGATGAGGCCGAGGATCCTGCCGGCGGGAACGGTGAAGCTGACGTTGTCCAGGGCGACCACCCCGCCATAGCGCTTGGTCAGGCCGGAGACTTCGAGCATCGGTTCACCGACAGCGAGGGGCACGCTCACCGCCGGAAGGGGAACGTCTTCCCCCTCAGCGCCGGAATCCGCTGCGACAGCCGGCCGCTGCCTGCGAATCAGCCGCCATACTGTCGTTGCCGCCTGGTGGAGCCCACCAGGCAGAAGGAGGATGACCAGGATCAGCACGAGGCCGTAGCCGAGCAGCTGCACTTCGCCGGTCGCGCCGGGGATGAGGGTCGGAATCAGTTCGCGCAGGCCGTCCCCCAGCAGTGTGATCAGGAACGCGCCGGCAAGCGCCCCCCACACCGAGCCGAGGCCGCCGATGACCACCATCAGCAGCATCTCGACGGAGAGTTCGAAATGGGCGATCTCCGGAGAGACGATTGCCACCTGGTAGGCGTAGAACACGCCGCCGATGCCAGCGAATCCGGCGGACAAGACGAACACCTTGAGCCGGAGCGCATAGGTGCTCACGCCGAGTGATTCCGCCGCGAGCTCTGAATCATTGATCGCGGACAGCGCCCGTCCGGCCCGGCTGCGGGTGAGGTTAAGCGCCAGGATGATGCCGATGATCACGAACGGGGCGACGAACCAGAAGAAGAACCCGTTGTTGCTGATCGTGATTCCGAAGATTTCCGGCCGCTGGATGCCATAGATGCCGGTGGTGCGACCGGTGAAGTCCCACTCGCGCACCGCGATGGTCACGATGAAGCCGAGGCCGAGTGTCGCCAGGGCGAGATAGTGCCCACGGAGGCGCATGAGCGGGAGCCCGACGAGCAGTGCCACGAGCATCGCCGCAACGATCCCGGCGATCGCGGCAAGGACCCCTGGCACGTCGAACTTGGTCAACAGGATCGCGTGGGTGTATCCACCGACCGCGAAGAATGCCGCCTGGCCGAGGCTGACCTGCCCGCCCAGCCCCATCAGCAGGTTCAAGCCGATCGCCGGGAGGGCGAAGATCATCGCGAACACCGCAATGCTCATCATCGACGTGCTTGCGGTGAACGGAATCGCGATGATCACCGCGAGGAAGATCCCGCAGCCGATGATGGTGCCGCGGTTGATCGCCCAGAAGCTGCTTGCCGCCGCTTCCCCGCGAATCAGGCCCGGTGCCACCGTCATGACGCCACCTTCCGGCGGTCGCGCGGCTTCAGCACGAGACCTTCGGTGCGGAAGACCAGCACCGCGATCAGGATGAAGAATGCGACCGCGTCCCGGTAGCCGGAGTGGAGGTATGCCGCCACGTAGGACTCGAGGACCCCGAGCAGCAGCGCCCCGACGATCGCCGCCCGGAAGGACGTCAGCCCGCCAAGCACGGCGGCCACGAAGCCCTTGAGCCCCAGCAGCAGGCCACCAGACCAGATGGTGAGGTAGATCGGCGAGTAGACGACTCCGGCAACCGCGCCGACCAGCCCGGCGATGGCAAACGCGATGACGGATGCCATCACCGGCGAGATCCCGACGATCCGGGCCGCCACCGGCTGCTCCGCGCAGGCGCGCAGCGCCTTGCCCCAGCGCGACTTCTCGTAGAAGAGCACGATACCGCCGCCGACAACGACCAGCGCTCCGACCATCCACAGGTCCTGGGAACGGATGCTCACGCCACCGATGAGCATGTCTTCACCCGGCAAGGCCGGCAGCCGCCGGGCCTCGGGCCCCCAGATGACGAGCATCGTCGCCTCGAGCAGGATCGACACGCCGAGCGTGACGATGAGCGATACCAGCACCGTCATGTTCTTCACGCGCGCGATCACCAGTCGCTCCACCAGGATCGAGACGAGGATGACCGACAGGATGGCCACCAGGATTGACAGCAGCAACGGCATGCCTGCGACGGTCAGCCAGATCGCGCCGAAACCGGCGAGGGTTGCGTAGTCACCTTGCGCAATGTTGATCACATTGCGCACGGTGTACACCGCGATAAGGCCGACCGCGAGCAGGGCGTACACAGTTCCCTGCGACAGCCCTGCCACCGTCAACTGCAGGAAGTCGGTGAGCACCGGGTCAGTCCTTGTACAGGTTCCAGCGACCGTCCTTCGCTTCGGCGAGGATCAGGGCGGACGCATCCAGTCCGGAGTGGTCCTCTGGCGTCATGGTGAAGATCCCGGAGATCCCGACAAAACCGTCGGTCTTCTCGATGGCGTCGCGGAGTTCATCCGGGTCGGTGCCCACCTCGGAGATCGCGTTGATCGCGATGTGCCAGGCATCGTAAGCGTGTCCAGCGAAGCTCGACGGCTGCTCGCCGAACTCGGCACTGTAGTCGGCCTTGAACTGCTCGATGACCTCGCGCTGCGGGTCGTCGGACGGGAGTTGGTCAACCACGAGCAATCGGCCCATCGGCGCGATCGCACCGGTTGCCGCGTCCCCGGCCGCGTCGAAGAACGCCGCGTTGGCGACGCCGTGCGACTGGTACACCGGCTTGTTCACGCTGAGCTTCATATACGCCGCTTGCGCGAGTCCGGCCGACGGGGTGATGCCCCAAATGAGGACGGCGTCGGCATCCGAACCGCGGACACTCGTCATCTGCGGGGTGAAGTCCGTCGCGCTCGGCTCGAAGGCCTCGGTCATGACCAGTTCGACGCCGTGGTCTGCGCCAAGCTCGGTGATGGTGTCGGCAACGCCCTCACCGAATCCGGTGGCGTCACGAATCAGCGCCAGCTTGGTATAGCCCATCTCCTCGGCGTCGGCGAGGATCCGCTCAAGCACGATGACATCGTTCTGCGCTGTCTTGAACACCCACTCGGAACCCTCGACGATCGCCACGTTGGCCGCGATCGAGATCATCGGGATCTCGGCGGATTCCGCGATCGGGCGCATCGCGATGCTCGGGCCGGTGCGGGAGGCACCGATGATCAGGTCGACATCGTCGCCTTCAATGAGCTTGGTCGTCGCCCGTGCGGCCCCGTCCTCCGTCGACTGGTTGTCTTCGATGATGAGCTCGACTTCGCGTCCGTCGAGGCCGCCATCCTCGTTGAGCTGGTCGGCGAGCATGTTCAGCGTGTTCTGCTCCGGAACGCCGAGGCTGGCACCGACACCCGTGATGTCGAGCACAGCGCCGATCCTGATCGGGCCGTCATCGGAAGTCGCGTCGTCGTCGCCACCACCCAGGTTGGAGGCACCGCACCCGGTGAGCGCGAGGGCGACGGATGCCATGACGGCGATGGGAACGAATGAACGATTACGAGACTTCTTCATTGGAATCTCTTTCCTTGACGACAGCGATCGAGGAACCCGAACGCCCGAGCTTTCATTATGCCCGCGATCTGGCCCCCACGGCACCAATTCGGGGGACAGCCTGACGGTTTGACGAACATGCCGGTTGCAGGAATAGAGTCGCCATAGAAACGATCGAACCAATGGAGGTATCGATGACAGGCACTGAGAAGTCCCGACTCAGGGCTCCCGAGCGAGAAGAGCTGGACCCGGAGGAGAGACTCTCCCGTGACGAACTCGAGGCACTCCAGTTACGTCGTCTGCAGCAGACTGTCCGGTCCGCGTATGAGAATGTCCCGCTCTACACCGCAAAGTTCGATGAGGCTGGAGTGCATCCGGATGACATCCGGGAACTGAAGGATGTCGAGAAGTTGCCCTTCACCACGAAGGAGGACCTGCGCCAAACGTACCCCTTCGGCATGTTCGCGCTGCCGAGGAACCAGATCGCGCGCATCCACGCCTCCTCCGGCACCACCGGCCGGCCCACCGTCGTGGGGTACAGCGCCAACGATCTGAAGAACTGGGCGATGCTGATTGCCCGCAGCCTGAAAGCGAGCGGGGTGCGCCCGGGAATGATGGTGCACAACGCCTACGGCTATGGGCTCTTCACCGGCGGGCTTGGCCTCCACGGCGGCATCGAGGCGCTCGGCGCGACCGTCGTCCCGATGTCCGGAGGACAGACCGCCAAGCAGGTGCAACTGATCCGCGACTTCGAGCCGGATGTGATCCTCTGCACCCCCAGCTATCTCCTGACCATCGCGGATGCCATGGAGGAGGCGGGCATGGACTCCCGCTCATCGAGCCTCAAGGTCGGGGTGCTCGGCGCTGAGCCCTGGACGAACCAGATGCGGCAGGAACTCGAGGACCGCCTCGACATCGACGCACTGGACATCTATGGCCTGAGTGAGGTGATGGGGCCCGGCGTCGGCAACGAGTGCATCGAGACGAAGGACGGACCTCACCTCTGGGAGGACCAGTTCCTCCCCGAAGTCATCGCCGAGGACGGAACGACCGTTCCGGACGGCGTGCGCGGCGAGTTGGTCTTCACCACTCTGGCCAGGGAGGCGATGCCGGTCATCCGCTATCGGACACGCGACCTGACCAGGTTGCTGCCAGGGACGGCCAGGCCGAACATGCGGCGCATGGAGAAGATCACCGGCCGAAACGACGACATGATCATCCTTCGCGGCGTGAACCTGTTCCCCACCCAGATCGAGGAGATCGTGCTCGCAGTCAGGTCCCTCTCGCCGCATTTCGTGCTGGAGTTGACTCGGGTGCGGCACCTGGACGAGTTGACCGTGCGGGTCGAACGGCGCGACGGTGGACAGGAGGCCGAAGGGGTCGCCGGTGGTCGGGAACTGGCTCACCGGGTGAAGACACTGATCGGCTGCAGCGTCCAGGTGGTCGTGGTGGCACCGCGATCACTCGAGCGGAGCGCCGGCAAGCTGAAGCGCCTCTACGACCTGCGGGAGTAGGCGCCTAGTTGTGCTTCGCGACGAGGGTCAGCACGTCGTAGGTGGCGACGATCTCGTCGTTCTGGTTGTGGATGATGGCGTCCCAGCAGACCTCGCCGTACTCATCCGTCTCCCTCGGCGTGATCTTCTTGGCGGTGAGCGTCACGCGGATGCTGTCGCCGGGCGAGACCGGCGTGATGAACCGCAGGTTCTCCAGGCCGTAGTTTGCCAGGACCGGCCCAGGCTCGGCGTCAACGAACAGCCCTGCGGCCCACGACACCAGCAGGTAGCCGTGCGCCACGATGCCGGGGAAGAACGGGTTCGCAGCCGCCGCCTCCGCGTTGGTGTGGGCGTAGAACTTGTCTCCGGTCTCCTCGGCGAACGCGCTCACGTCGTCGAGGGTGACCTCGCGCAGGCCGGACTCCAGGGAATCCCCCACCCGCAACTCGGCGAGGGACTTGCGGAAGGGATGCACACCGTCGGCGCGCCTGGCGGAACCGTTGACCCACTGCCCGGTGATGGCCGTCAGCATGTCAGGCGAACCCTGCACGGCGGTACGCTGCATGTGGTGCATGACCGAGCGGATGCCGCCCAGTTCCTCCCCGCCACCGGCACGCCCCGGGCCACCGTGAACGAGATGCGGCACGGGCGAACCGTGGCCGGTGCTCGACCGGGCGTCATCGCGGTCGAGCACCAGGGTGCGTCCGTGGTGGGCGGCGATGCCGATGACGAGCTGGCGTGCGACGTCCTGGTCGTGGGTGGCGACGGTCGCCACCAGTGATCCACCGCCGAGCGCGGCCAGTTCGATGGCTTCGTCCACACTGCGGTAGCCGATCACCGACGACACCGGTCCGAATGCCTCGATCTCGTGGACGGCGGGGGTGCGGGCATCCGCGAACTTCAGCAGGATCGGTTCGAGGAACGCACCATCCGGGGCGACTCCGGTCGACCCGTCCGCGAGGCGGACTTCCGGAGCGTCCAGGGAACCGACGGCGAGTTCTCCCCCGGCCGCCAGCAGCTCGCGAACCCGCGCGACGACCTCGTCACGCTGGCCGCGGCTGACCAGGGCACCCATGGTGACCCCATCGGCCCGCGGGTCGCCGACCACCACGCGACTGGCGATGCGGTCGCGAACGGCGGCGATCACGTCATCCACCGACTCGGCAGGCACGATGGCGCGGCGGATGCTCGTGCACTTCTGCCCGGCCTTGACGGTCATCTCGGTGACCAGTGACTTGACGAAGGCGTCGAACTCCGGGGTGTCCGGTGTTGCATCCGGCCCCAGGATGGCGGCATTCAGCGAGTCGGTCTCCGCGGTGAAGCGCACTCCCCCGGTGACGACGCTGGCATGCGCCTTCAGCGTGTTGGCGGTCGATGCCGAGCCGGTGAAGCCGACCAGGTCGCGGTAGTCGAGGAAGTCCAGCAAGCCACGGGCAGGCCCTGCGACCAGCTGGATGGAGCCTTCGGGCAGGATCCCCGACGCGAGAATGTGGCGGACAGCGGCCTCGGCCAGGTACACGGTCGGCGTGGCCGGCTTGACGATGGTGGGGACACCGGCGAGGAATGCGGGTGCGAACTTCTCCAACATGCCCCAGACCGGGAAGTTGAAGGCGTTGATCTGCACCGCGACACCGGGGATGCGCGTGAAAATATGCTGCCCGAGGAATGAACCATCCTTGGACAGGATCTCGGCCGGCCCGTCGATGACGATCTGCGAGTTCGGCAGCTCCCTGCGACCCTTGGAGCCATAGGCGAACAGCACGCCGATACCGCCGTCGATGTCGACCATCGAGTCGATCTTCGTGGCACCAGTCTGGGCGGAGACCTCATACAACTCGTCCCGCACGCCGTTCAGGTACAGGGCGAGCTCCTTGAGCTTGAGCGCTCGCTGGTGGAAGGTCAGCTTCCCGAGGCCCGCCTGCCCGACACTGCGGCCGTACTCGACGGCCGCGAACAGGTCGATGCCGTCGACACTGACCGACGCGAGCGACGCGCCAGTGCTGGCGTCGAGCAGCTCGGTCGCATCCGCTGCATGGCTGGGGGTCCACCACGAACCGCTCACGTGGCTGGCAACTAGCGTCATGACTTGTCTCCTTCGTTCCAGGTGTAGAAACCTTGGCCGGACTTGCGCCCGAGTTCTCCGCGCGCGACTTTGGCGCGCAAGACTTCCGGTGGGCTGAACCGCTCGCCGAGCGACTCCTCCAGGTACTCGGCGATACCGAGGCGCACGTCGAGGCCCACAACATCGGTGAGCTTCAACGGGCCCATCGGATGCCCGTAGCCGAGCACCATTGCAGCGTCGATGTCTTCAGCGCTGGCCACGCCGTCCTCGAGCATGCGCATTGCCTCCAGGGACAGCGCAACGCCCAGGCGAGAGCTCGCGAATCCGGGCACATCTCGCGCCACGATCGGCGTCTTGCCGAGTGCGGCGACCCAGCCCCGCGCCTGGGAGATCAGCTCGTCAGCACTCGACTCGCCGACGACGATCTCGACCAGCTTCGATGCCGGCACCGGGTTGAAGAAGTGCAGTCCGCAGAACCGCTCAGGGCGGGACAGGTTGGTCGCCAGCGAGGTGATCGAGATCGATGAGGTGTTGCTGGCCAGCCAGGCGTCAGGTGAGATGACCGCCTCGACGCCCGCGAGCGCGGGGAGCTTCAGCTCCAGCGACTCCGGAACAGCCTCGACGACCAGCCCGGCCGGGGCGAAGTCGGCGTAGTCGGTCGAGTAGCGCATGCGGGCGTTCAGCGCATCCGCGCTCTCCTGGGTGCTGCCGCGCTTCACGCTGGCGGCAATGGACGCTTCAACGCGCTCCCGAGCCTGGTCGCTGCTGGCCGCATCACGTTCCACCACGGTGACGGATGCTCCGGCCAGGCAGAAGGCGTGCGCAACCCCGGCGCCCATCCGCCCGCCGCCCAGCACGCCGACATTCCTCGGGACAGTGCTGCCTGGGACGGCGCTGTTGGGGACCCCGGTCATTTCTTTCGCTCCAGGAATGCGGTCATCCGCTCGTACTTGGCGTCGGATTCGAACAGGATGGACTGCTCCTCGAGGTCGATGGCCGGGTGCGCCGACCGCGGTGCGGCCAGGGCGCGCTTGGTGGCCTGCAGCGCTGCGGGGTCGCCGCGCAGGATCCGGTCGGCCAGCGCATCCGCTGCCTGCAGCAACTCGTCGGCCTCATGGATCTCGGTCACCAGGTGCAGCGCGAGCGCCTCATCGGCGGTGAGCACGCGCCCGGCAAGCAGGATCTGTTTGGCAACGGGTTCCCCCACCAGCTCAGCCAGGCGCCAGGTGGCGCCGGCTGCCGCGATGATGCCGAGGGAGACTTCCGGGTTGCCGATCTTCAGGCTCGGTGTCGCAATCCGGAAGTCGGCCGCGTAGGCCAGCTCAGCGCCGCCGCCCAGCGCATACCCGTCGACGGCGGCGATCACCGGCATCGGCAGCGCAGCGATCCGGGAGAACAGGGTGGTGTTGATACCGGCCAGCGCGTCATCACGGCGACGATCGCGCAATTGGCGGATGTCCGCGCCCGAGGCGAAGATGCCGCCGCCGCCCGAGATGACGAGCACCTTCGGCTCGCGCTCCAGCCGCCCGCACACCTCGTGGAGTTCGTCGACCATCGCCTGGTCGATCGCGTTGCGAGCGTCCGGGCGGTTGAGGGTGACGAACAGGCGGTCCGGCCGCTCATCAACGATCAGGGTCTTGCCGGGCTCAGCGGCCATCAGGCGCGCTCCACCGCGAGGGCGGCACCCTGGCCGACACCGACGCACATGGTGGCGAGTCCAACGTTGGCACTCTCACGGTCCATCCTGCCCAGCAGGGTGACCAGGATGCGGGTGCCGGATGCGCCGAGCGGGTGCCCGAGGGCGATCGCGCCGCCGTCCTGATTCACCAGGTCCGGGTCGAGGCCGAGCCGGCGGATGCAGGCCAGCGACTGGGTGGCGAACGCCTCATTGAGCTCGATGGCGTCGAGGTCGTCAATCGAGAGACCCAGTCGTGCGAGCAGCTTCTGGGTGGCTGGGACCGGGCCGAGGCCCATGATCTCCGGTGCGATTCCCGCGCTGGCGCCGCCGAGAACCCGAGCCCGCGGTGTGAGTCCGTAACGCTCGACCGCTTCGGCGCTGGCGACGAGGATCGCGGCAGCTCCGTCGTTGAGCGAGCTCGCGTTGCCCGCCGTGACCACGCCGTTCGATCCGACGACCGAGCGCAACCCGGCCAAAGTCTCCAGGCTGGTATCCCGACGCGGCCCCTCGTCTGTGCTGACGTCGCCCTTCGCCGTGGGCACGGCCACGATCTCGTCGGCGAACCGGCCGGCATCAATGGCCGCGACCGCCCGCTGGTGGGACGCCAATGCGAACTCGTCGGCATCCGCCCTCGTAACCTGGTCGACTGTGGCGACTTCTTCTGCCGTCTGCGGCATGGAGTAGGTCGCCTTGTCGCGGTTCGCGAATCGCGGATTGGTGAAGCGCCAGCCGATCGAGGTGTCAAACTGCTCTCCCGGCTTGGCGAACGCCTTCTCGGGCTTGGCCTGGACCCAGGGAGCACGGGTCATTGACTCGACACCGCCGGCCAGGATGAGGTCTGCCTCGCCGGCCTTGATCGCCTGCGCGGCCATGGTCACCGACTGGAGACCGGATGCGCACAGCTGGTTGACCGTCACGCCCGCGATGTGGTCGGGGAGCCCCGCGAGCAGGGTGGCCATGCGGGCCACGTTGCGGTTGTCCTCGCCTGCCTGGTTCGCAGCGCCGAACAGCACCTGGTCAATGGCGTCGGGGTCGACACCGGTGCGGTTCACGACCTCACGGAGCACCAGCGCGGCCAGATCGTCGGGCCGGACGCCGGCCAATACGCCGCCGTAGCGGCCGATCGGGGTTCGTACGCCGCCTACCAGGAATGCTTCAGCCATCTGTCCGCCTTCACCGCCGGATTGGGCCAGCAACTGACTGACCGTTCGTTCTGTAAAGGATGTCATGCCGTTCGACGCCGGTCAACCAGCGTGCGGCATCAGCCCCGGGTTACTACCGGCTCGCCTACCGGGGCATCCGGCATGGAGGCGGCGATGCGGTTCGCCTCCTCGATCAATGTCGCGACGATGTCGGCCTCCGGAACGGTCTTGATGACCTCACCCTTGACGAAGATCTGGCCCTTGCCGTTACCGGATGCGACGCCCAGGTCGGCCTCGCGAGCCTCACCGGGACCGTTCACCACGCAGCCCATCACGGCTACCCGCAGCGGAACGCTCATACCCTCCAGGCCCTTGGTGACCTGATCGGCGAGCGTGTAGACATCCACCTGGGCGCGCCCGCAGCTGGGGCAGGAGACGATCTCGAGCTTGCGCTCACGCAGGTTCAGCGATTGCAGGATCTGCAGGCCGACCTTGACCTCCTCGACCGGCGGAGCGCTCAGGGAGACCCGGATGGTGTCCCCGATCCCCTCCGAGAGCAGGATGCCGAAAGCGGTCGCCGACTTGATGGTGCCCTGGAACGCCGGCCCGGCCTCCGTGACGCCGAGGTGCAGCGGCCAGTCGCCGCGCTCGGCGAGCTGCCGGTACGCCTTCACCATGACGATCGGGTCGTTGTGCTTGACCGAGATCTTGAAGTCATGGAAGTCGTGCTCCTCGAACAGGCTCGCCTCCCAGACGGCGCTCTCAACGAGCGCCTCCGCCGTCGCCTTGCCGTACTTCTGCAGGAGCGACGGTTCCAGCGAACCGGCATTCACGCCGATGCGGATGCTCACCCCGGCGGCCTTCGCCGCCTTCGCGATCGCCCCGACCTGGTCATCGAACTTGCGGATGTTCCCCGGGTTGACCCGCACGGCGCCGACCCCGGCGTCGATCGCCGAGAACACGTAGCGCGGCTGGAAGTGGATGTCGGCGATCACCGGGATCTGGCTCTTCGCCGCGATGATGTGCAGCACGTCGGCGTCGTCCTGGTGCGGGACAGCGACACGCACGATGTCGCATCCGGATGCCGTCAGCTCGGCGATCTGCTGCAACGTGGCGTTGATGTTGGTGGTCTGCGTCGTCGTCATCGACTGCACGCTGATCTGGGAGTCGCTGCCGACGGCGACCTTGCCGACCATGATCTGGCGCGTCTTGCGACGGGGAGCCAGTACGGGAGGGGTTGTCGGGATACCTAAGTTGATTGCAGCCACGGTCCCAGCTTACTTCGCGGCGCTGGAGGGATTGCTGGACGGTCAGGCGATGTGGGCGTGGAACGCCTCCGCGAACGCGGTCGGGTGCTCGAGGTGCGGCGAGTGACCGCACTCGGCGAGTTCGACCTCGCGGTACTCCCCGCCGTTCGCCTGATAGCGGTCGAGCACCGCCCTCGTCTGCGCCTTCATCGGCTGCGGTGGCGCTACCTTTTCGCCGGGCCAGCCGGGGATGGCTCCGAGCTGACCCAGGTAGTTGAGGTCGAAGAACGAGGTGTCTGAGGCGATCGCGTCATCGGTGCCGTGGATCCACAGGATGGGTGGTTTCGCTGCGGCATCGGCAATGCGGGAAACGTTGAAGCGGGTGGGCGCCATGGTGTTGAGTACCCCGGAATTGCCGGGGGCGAACCCTGGCCAGCTTTCCGACGGAGTCGAGTTGCCCGGGTAGTTGCCGTCGCCGGTCTTCGTCGACAGCATCGACTGCACCCACACGTCCTCGAAGGGCAGGCTCTCGCCGTTCTTCACATACGCCGAACGAAGAACCGAACGGGGCGACGTCGGCTCGTCCGCCGAGGTGTCTCCTGCGGCCAGCCGCGCCACGAAGTCGGGGTTCGCCCCACCACCACCGGTTCCGGCGCCGTCGGCGGTGAGCATCCGCCCGTCCGGCCCGGTGGTGCCGCCGAATCCGTAAGGGGACACCGGCGCCACCAGGGTGAGGGTCGCGAACAGCTCCGGCCGGTCGAGCAGCAGCTGCATTGCGACGCCACCACCCATGCTCCAGCCGACCAGGTGTGCCGAGCGGATGCCCAGCTCGTCGAGCACGGACGCAACGTCGTCCGCGTAGTCGCCGAGGCCCCGCGCGGCATCCACCGGCAGCGTCTCGCTGTCACCGAAACCGCGAAGGTCCACGGCAAGCGCGCGAACATCATCCGGCAGCGCCAGCATGGTGGGCTGCCAGAACAGCGAGGACGACACGTTGCCGTGAATGAACAAGACAGTCTTCTGCAGCGCAGTCGACGGACGCTCCAGAACGGATGCCCGGAGGCGCGGGGTTCGCACCTCGTGCTGGGTGATCCCGTCGAAGATCGTGTCGGTCATGCGCTGAGGGCGACGGTCAGCGGCGGCTCGGTCGCTGCGATGACTTCCTCCACGGTCACTCCCGGAGCCAGCTCGGTGAGCACCAGTCCCTCAGGGGTGACGTCGATGACGGCCAGGTCGGTGATGATCCGGTCGACGACCCCCCTGCCGGTCAGCGGCAGCGAGCAGTCGTTCACGATCTTCGCCGAGCCGTCTTTGGCCACGTGCTCCATGAGGATGATGACCCGCCGGGCTCCGTGCACCAGGTCCATCGCGCCGCCCGGGCCCTTCACCATCTTTCCCGGGATCATCCAATTGGCCAGGTCGCCGGATGCCGACACCTGCATCGCGCCGAGGATGGCCGCGTCGATCTTGCCGCCGCGGATCATCCCGAAGCTCATTGATGAGTCGAAGAACGCCGAACCGGGAAGGACGGTGACCGTCTCCTTGCCCGCGTTGATCAGGTCGGGGTCCACCGCATCCTCTGTCGGGTATGGCCCGACTCCGAGGATGCCGTTCTCCGACTGCAGCACGACGGTCAGGTCGTCCGGAACGTAGTTGGGCACCAGGGTCGGAAGCCCGATGCCGAGGTTCACGTAGGAGCCGTCGGTGAGCTCAAGCGCCGCGCGGGCCGCCATCTCGTTTCGTGTCAAAGCCATGGTTACTTTCCTTCCCTGACCGTGCGGCGTTCGATGCGCTTCTCGATGTCGCTGCCGACCTCGACAACGCGGTGGACGTAGATCCCGGGAAGGTGCACCTGATCGGGGTCGATGGCGCCGGCGTCCACCAGCTCTTCGACCTGGGCGATGCAGACCTTGCCTGCCATGGCGGCCAGGGTCGCGAAGTTGCGCGTCGCCTTGTTGAACACCAGGTTGCCGTGGCGGTCGCCGCGAAGGGCGTGCACCAGGGCGAAGTCGGTGGTGATCGACGTCTCCAGCACGAAATCGTGCTCCTCGCCGCGGTACTCGTAACTGCGCACTTCCTTGGGTTCGGATGCCAGCGCAACGCCTCCTGATCCGTCGTACCGAACCGGCAGCCCGCCTTCCGCCATCTGCGTTCCCACTCCGGTCTGCGTGAAGAACGCAGCGATCCCGGAGCCTCCGGCCCTCAGCTTCTCGGCCAGCGTGCCCTGCGGGGTCAACTCGACCTCGAGCTCGCCAGACAGGAACTGCCGTTCGAACTCCTTGTTCTCCCCCACATAGGACGAAGTCATCTTGCGGATGCGACGCGCTGCCAGCAGCACGCCGAGGCCCCAGTCGTCGACACCGCAATTGTTGCTGACGATGCGCAAGTCTTCGGCGCCTTGTTCGAGCAGCGCGTTGATCAGCACCATCGGGTTCCCGGAGAGCCCGAATCCGCCTACCGCTATGGATGCTCCGGACGGGATGTCCGCTACCGCCTCCAGGGCCGAGCCAACCTCTTTGTTGATCGTCATTCATGCCTCCATGGTTCTGATGTGGGGTGCGGCTTTCGCATCGTCGCTCGGTTAGCGGGCCCGGGTGTCGGCGTCCTGTGTCGCCCGTGCCAGTGCATCCGTGACAAAGGTGCCGAGCTGGTCGGCTCCTCGCCTCGACATCACGATGGTGTAGTGATTGACGTCGGCGATGTCATAGGCGGTCAGGCTCGGTACGCGAGCCTCCCACTCTTCGACAGTACTCGCCGAGTAGAGCGCCTGTGGCTCATTGAGCAGGCCGCGGGGCGCCCGCAGGAAGCTGATGCGCACCGGGGTGGCCGCGAGCGCATCCGCGTATCCGACATCTCCGCTGAGCTGCAGGGTGTCTTCGAGCACCGCTTGGTAGCTGGCTGACGGGGACATTTCCGGGGCTGTGCCGCGCAGGTCGTAGTCGATGTAAGCCTCGATGGCGGGCGACCAGTCGGGGCTCAGTGCCGGATGATTGCGCCAGAAAGCGCGATACGCCTCCGGACTCTCGAAGGTCATCGACAGGCGTTCTGCTGCTGGCCCGATCAGCGCCTTCGGCAGGTCCTCAGCCGACACCCCGACTGGAGCGGGAATGGGAAGCCCGCCGTCGACCAGGATCACTTCTGACACGGTGGAGGGATAGCGCCGGGCGAGCGTCGACGCCACGAAGGCGCCCATCGAGTGGCCGAGCACGACGGTGCGTGCAACGCCGAGCTCGTCCAGCACGGCCTTCATGTCATCAGCGTGGGACGGCATGCCCCACGGGCCGGGAAGCTCACTGCTTCGGCCGCGCCCCCGAAGGTCCGGGGCGATGATGCGAAGGTGCGGCATGACCTCCGCCAGCGTCTGCCAGGCCTTGTGTGTCGCCGTGATGCCGTGGATGGCCAGGATGGCTGGGCCGGTGTCCGGCCCCCACAGGCCCACCGCGAGCATCCCGCCGCGAACCGGCACCTGCACCGTGCGATAGCTGATGTCCGTATTGCTCATCGTGCGCTCCATCCGCCGTCCATCATGTATGAGGCTCCGGTCACCATGCCGGCGTTATCGCCGCTCAACCACAGCACCAGGTCGGCGACCTCGCTGGGCTCCAACAGGCGCTTGATCGCGCTTTCGGTGAGCATCACCTTCTCGACCACTTCCGATTCGGGTATGCCGTGCAGCGCCGCCTGGTCGGCGATCTGCTTCTCGACCAGCGGGGTGCGAACGTAACCGGGGTTGACGCAATTGCTGGTCACGCCGTGCTCACCGCCTTCGAGCGCGGCGACCTTGGACAGCCCTTCCAAACCGTGCTTCGCCGCGACATAGGCGGACTTGAACTCGCTGGCCCGCACCCCGTGCACCGAACTGATGTTGACGATGCGGCCGAAGCGGTTGCGGTACATGTGCGGGAGCGCCGCGCGGACCAGCAGGAACGGCGCCTCGAGCATCAGCGTCATGATCAGATGGAACTTCGCCGGATCGAATTTCTCGATCGGGCTCACATGCTGGATTCCTGCGTTGTTGACCAGGATGTCCACGTCGAGTTCCAGGGACACGAGGGCGCTCGTGTCTGCCAGGTCCACCTGCCAGGCCTCCCCGCCGATCTCCGACGCCACCGACCTGGCAGCATCCCCGTCCAGGTCGGCGATCACGACGTGGGCCCCTGCCGCGGCTAGTGTGCGCGCGCAGGCGGCCCCGATGCCGCTGGCCGCACCGGTGACGAGCGCCTTCTTGCCGCTCAGATCGATTGTCATCGCCCAGTCTCCTCTTCCTGCCCGGCGGCTGAAGTCCCCAGCCCGCCCCGAATGAACCGCATCATCTCTTCGAGCACGGCCGGGGGGACCGCGCTGGTGCCGCTCGCCGACGGGTCACTTCCGTCGCCCTCGACGGATCCGTCACCCCACAGCACCCACCGCATGCCGATCATCTCGCCGATGCCCATCAGCATCCAGGCGGCGACGGTCGGGTCGATGCTGCTGATCTCGCCGGAATCCCTGGCCTTGCCGAGCGCCTCGATGTAGCCCTCCACGATGCGCGTGTAGTGCAATCGGAGCGCTCGTGGGGACACCCACTCCGCTTCGCGCACGATCCGGTAGAGGGCAGGATGCTCGGCGGTGAATTCGAAGAAGCCCAGGAACCCGAGGCGTTCGGCCTCCAGCCGGGTGGTTCCGCGGGACGCCGCCTCGGACATGGAGTGGCGCACCCGGCGGTTCAGGTCTTCGACCAGCTCCTCGAACACCTGCAGCTTGCTCTCGAAGTACAGGTAGAACGTGCCTTGCCCGACGCCGGCCTCTTCGGTGATGCGCACGATCGACGCCTCGGTATAGCCGAGCCGTGCGAAGACTGTCTCTGCTGCGGCAAGGATCTTCGCCCGGGTGGCGGTGCCCCTGGCGGTTCTGGGCGTGCGGTTCATCGGATGACCTCGTTCTCGGCCGGCTGCTCGGCGCTCCACCGCTGCAGTAGTTCGCGTCTCAGTACCTTTGCCGAGGATGATCGGGGAATCTCCGCGACGAAGCGGATGTACCTGGGCACCTTGAACCTGGCGAGTTGACTCTCACACCAGGCGATGAGTTCCTGCTCGTCGGTGGCGACACCTTTCCGCGCGACGATGTATGCCGCACCGGTTTCTCCCCACCGGTCGTCAGGAACACCGATGACGGCTGCGTCGGCGACGCCCGGGTGTGCGAACAACACCGACTCGACTTCGGCAGGGGCGACGCCCTCTCCACCCGAAATGAAGATGTCCTTGATGCGATCGACCACCTGGTAGTAGCCCTCGGCATCGCGGATCACCAGGTCGCCGGTGTGCAGCCATCCGCCTCGGAGCGCTGCGTCGGTGAGTTCGGGCTCACGGAAGTACCCGGCGAAGACACTCGGGCCGCGCACCAGGAGTTCACCCTCCGCTGCGCCATCCACGTGTTCCCCGGTGACCGGGTCGGCGACCGCGACCTCGACGTGCGGGTACGGCTTCCCGGCCAGGCCGATCTTGGTGCGGGCGTCCTCGTCCGGCAGGCAGAGCACGTTCGGGGAGGCCTCCGTGAGCCCGTATCCCTGGGTGAGGGCGACGCCGCGCGAGTGCCACGTGCGAAGCAACGGTTCCGGCATGGGTGCGCCGCCGACGACCGCGTGCTTGAGGCTGGTCAGGTCGGCAGCCTGGAAGGACGGATGCTCGGCGAGGAACAGGTAGTTGGCCGGCACGCCCATGGTGGTCGTGATCCGGCGTTCCTGGATGAGTTGCAGGATGCGACCGGGGTCGAAGGTGCGCTCCAGCACCACGGTCGCGCCGGTCCACCAGGCGAGCAGGGGTTGAACGTTCCAGCCGCCGACGTGGTACTGCGGCATGACAGCCAGGACAACGTCGACGCTGGTGATCTCGACCGTGCGCGACAACGCCAGGTTGGTCCAGAAGCAATTGGCGTGGGTCAGGATCGCGCCCTTGGGCCGATCGAGCGTTCCCGAGGTGAAGACGATGATCAGCGGGTCGTCATCCTGCACCGGGCGGCGGATGAGCGCGGCATCCAGTTTGCGGCTCGGTGCCGGCACGCTTCGCTCGATGCCGTGTGCTCCGGGGCTGGAGACCGCAAGGGTCTGGGGCAGCCTGCGGTAGGCGGCGCTTGCCAGGGAGGAGAACTCTTCCTCCACCAGCAGGAGGGCGGGGTCCGCGGTGTCCAGTTGTATCGCCAATTCGCGCGGCGAGAGGCGCCAGGACAGGGGAACGAGCACCAGTCCGGCCTTCGCACAGGCGAAGAACACCACGACGTGGTCTGAGCTGTTGCCGGTTACGGTTGCCACCCGGTCGCCTACCCCGTAACCGGCGTCGAGCAGGGCTGCGGCGAGCCGGGAGGCGCGCGCGTCGAGCTCGGCGTAGGTCACCACGACCCCGCGGTCGTCGACGGCGACCCGGCTGGGGGTTGCGAGCGCGCGGTCCGCCGTCCAGCGGCCCAGGGTGTGCAGGCCGTCGCTGCTGCTGTCGTACTGGGGCATCAGACGACCTCTTCCAGTGCATCACGGTCAGCCGTCGTGTTCCGGCGCGGGTTGCCGGCTCTCCTGGCCAGGCCGGCAAGACCTCCTGGGAGGAACAGAACGACCAGGATAAACAGGGTACCGAGGATGAACAGCGGCTCGGACAGCGGGATCCGCAGCACCGCGGGAAGCCCTTCGATGAAGTCGGAGCTGGCCAGCGTGGTCAGGCGCTGGTCGAGGATCGTGTAGACGATGCCGCCGACGACAGCGCCCCAGCGCGACCCGACCCCGCCGAGCACGACGATCACCAGGATGGTCAGCGTGAAGTCTGCCGACGTTGCTCGCGGTGTCGCCCCGCTCTGCAGCAGCATGTAGACCATTCCGACGAGCGCGGCGAGCGCTGATGCGATCACGAAGGTGATCAGTTTCACCACGAATGGGCGGATGCCGATCACGCGTACCCGCAATTCGTTCTCCCGGCTGGCGGTGACGACGTGGCCCGCCCTGGAACGTTCGAACCAGGTGACGATCAGGAACACGACGACGACGAGGACGAGCGCCACCCAGTAGAGGTTGCGGGTGTTGAGCACCCCGACGAGGAAGTCCGGAACGTTGTCGGTGTTGAGGGTCAATCCCTCCTCACCGCCGGTCACCTGCGGGTTGCGTCGCACCAGCACCGAGCCGGCCTGCGCGAATGCGAGAGTCACCATGGCGAACGAGATTCCGGTGACGCGAAGGCTGACCGCTCCGAGTAGGTATGCCACGATGACCACCCCGGCCAGGGTCAGCCCCATGGCGGGCACGAGGCCCAGGTCGGTGTTCTTCAGCAGGATTCCGAGGCCGTACGCGCCGGCAGCGAAGTAGAGGGCATGGCCGAACGACAGCAGGCCGGCTGTTCCGAAGAGCAGGTGGTAGCTGAGCGCGAGCGACGCGAACAGCAGGCTGAGCGCCAGGAGCTGCAGGGTGCCCGGCAGGTATGTCGGCCCTGGCAGCACTCCCGGTATCGACACGTTCAGGAACGGGATGATCGCGAACAGGGCAACCAGGGCACCACCGACGATCCAAGGGGTGTAGCGGCTTTCCATCAGCGTGCGGACCTTGTTCATGCTTTGCTCCCCAGTAGTCCGGAGGGTTTGATCAGCAGCACCACGGCGAGCAGCAGGACGACTACCAGGTCACCGGTTCCGGCGAGGTAGAAGTTGGCGAACTGCTGCAGGATGGCGACGACGACGGATGCGATGGCAGCCCCGGCGAGGGAGCCAAGACCACCGATCACGGTGACGATGAAGGCGAAGATCAGCAGCGATCCGCCGATGTGTGGTGAGACGTAGCCGAAGTAGTGCGACGCCAGCACACCGCCGAGCCCGGCTGCGGCACCACCGATGGCGAACATCAGCGTGAAGGCGCGGCGCACGTCGATGCCGAGGGCCGTCACCATCGAACGGTTCTCCACGCCGGCTCGGATGATGAGCCCGTACCTGGTGAACTTGAGGAACAGCACGAGCGCGAGCAGCACCAGGACCGCGGCGATGATGAGCACGAAGCGGTCGTTCGGTATGAGCGCCCCGAGCACGTTCGTGGTCTGCCCGAACCACTCGGGTCCGGTGACGTAGATGGGGTCGACTCCCCAGATGCCCTCGAACAGGGCGACGGTGGCGAGCGCGAGCCCGACCGTCACCAGCACCTGCTCGATGTGGCGCAGGTACAGGGGCCGGATGAGGAAGAACTCGGTCGCGGCGGCGATCAATGCGCCGACGATGGCTCCGACCGTGATCGAGACGAGGAAGCTCGCCCAGCTGCCGTCACCCATTCGGCGGGCGACCTCCCAGCCGGCGAAGGCGCCGAGGGTGAGGAAGGAGCCGTGGGCGAAGTTCAGCACGCCCATCAGTCCGTAGATGAGCGAGAGGCCGGATGCGACCAGGAAGTAGAGCGCTCCCAGGCCGAGTCCGGTGATCAGAAGAAGGATGACGGTGCTCATCGGGTGGCCTCGCCATCGGACCGCGCGCTGCGCGGATCGCTCGGTGTGGCATCCGCAGTGCTGGAGTGCACGCCGAGCAGTCTCCTGGTGAGTTCGTCGTCGTCCAGTAGTTCGCTGGCGAGCCCGGTGAACGCGACCCTGCCGCCTTCGATGACCACCACCGTGCTTGCAAGCTGCCGCACCACCTGGAGATTCTGTTCCACCAGCAGGATCGGTGCCGTTTCGGCCGCTTTCGCCAGGGCGACTGCTACGTCCTGAACGATGAGCGGGGCGAGGCCCTTGGTCGGTTCATCGACCAGCAGAAGCCGGTTCGCATTGAGCAGCGCCCTGGCCAGGGAGACCATCTGCTGCTGTCCGCCGGAGAGCGTGCCTGCGGCCTGTGCCGCGCGCTGGGTGAGGTCGGGGAAGAGTTCGGCGACAAGCGCGCGCCCGGGCGCGCCGTCCCGCTCCGCCAGGCGGAGATTCTCAGCCACGGTCAGCTTGGAGAAGACCTCCCGGTCTTCAGGGACGTAGCCGACACCGCGCCTGACGATCCGGTGAGTCGGCTCGGAATCTATGCGGTCGCCCGCGAAGTGCACCATCCCCTTGCGCTCGATGAGGCCGAGGATGGCCTTGATCGTCGACGTCTTGCCGACGCCGTTCCTCCCGAGGAGTGCGGTTACGCCGATGGCTGGCACTTCGAAGCTCACATCTTCAACCACCTGCTGACCGGCGACCCGGGCGCTCAGGTTCTTCACGCTCAGGATGGGCGCGGTGGTGCTCATACGGTCTCCCCCAGGTAAGCGCTCTGCACGGCCGGGTTGGCCATGATGGCGCTCGGTGTGTCGATGGCCAGCAGCTGGCCGTGGTGCATGACGGCGACCCGGTCGACCAGGCCGAGCACGACATCCATGTGGTGTTCGACCATGAGTACCGTTCGACCGGACCGGTGCACCTGGCGGATGACCGCCACCAGCCCCGGCACGTCAGCCGAACCGACGCCGGCCATCGGCTCGTCGAGCAGGATCACCTGAGGCTCCGTTGCCAGCAGCATCGCGATCTCCAACTTGCGCTTGTCGCCGTGCGAGAGAACGCCGGCATCGGTGGCGTGGTGGTGGGCGAGCCCCACCTCATCGAGCCGCTCCCTGGCAACGCGGGTGGCATCATCCGTCGATCGCGGGAAGCGGATGACAGACACCTCGTTGCCGAGGGCGACCTGCGCCGCCAGTCTCACGTTCTCCAGCGCGCTGAGCGCCGGGAACAGGCTGGAGGTCTGGAAGGTGCGGCCCAGGCCAGCCCGTGCGCGCCGGTGGATCGGTTCGGCGGTGACATCCCTGCCCTGCAGCTTCACGGTGCCCTCTGTGGGGATGAGCACTCCGGAAATCAGGTTGAACAGGGTTGTCTTGCCTGCCCCATTGGGGCCGATCACTCCGAGCAGCTCGCCTTGCGTCACGGCGATCGACACGTCATCCATGATGCGTGCGCCACCGATCTGCAGTCCGAGATGGTCGACGGCGAGCACGGGCTGGTTGGTCATTGCCTATTCCTAGCTGAGGTGATTACTTGACAATGGCCGGCGCCACGGTTTCGGCGTCGACTACCTCGACCAGTTCAGGCTTCCAGGTGTCACCGTCGGCGACAAGCTTTGCCTGGTACATCGGCTGGATCATGGCGTGGTCTTCCGCCCGGATGGTGGTCTCACCCTTGGGCCCGGTGAAGCTCCAGCCCTCGAGCGATTCGATCATCTTGTCGACATCCTCGCCGCCGCCCTCTGAGATGGCACGCACGATCATGAGCGCCGCGTTGAAGCCGTCCGGTGAGAACAGGTCGGCCTGGTGACCGTTCGCCTCGAGGTACTCGATCATCGCCTGGTTCTCGGCGTTGTCGCTGGCGCCTGCGAAGTAGTGGTTGAGGAAGCTGATCTTGTCGCTGGCCTCACCGTAGGCTCCGAAAGTGGAGATGTCGCCGAGTCCGGTCACTACCGGCATGGCATCGAAGACGCCCTGCTGCGACAGCGACTGCCACATTGCACCGGATGTTGCGCCAGCCCAGGCGACGAACACCAGGTCCGCGTCGGACTGCAGCACCTGCTGGGCGAACGGGGTGAATTCCGTCGCGTCCTCCGGAACCAGCACGCTGGAAACAGTCGCGCCCTTGGCACCGAGAACGGCGTCAACACCGGCGACGTTGCCCTGCCCGAATGCGTTGTCCTGGGCGAAGACGACGATGTTCTTGCCGGACGGGTCGCCGACGAACGTTCCGGCAGTTGCCACATCCTGCTGGGTCTGGCGGCCGGAACGGAAGGTGTACTCATTGATGCCGGTGATGGCATCCGCTGCCGCCGGCCCTGAGATGTAGAGAATCTTGTTCTGCTCCGCCTGCTCGGCGACCGCGAGCGCGATGCCGGACGATGCCGTGCCCGCGATGATCTTGAAACCCTGGCCGATGTAGTCCTTGACCAGGCTGACGGCCTTGTCGGCGTCGCCGGCGTCATCCGCCCGCTCGATGTTCAGTTCGCGGCCGTCGACCTCTCCGGTGCCCTCTGTTGCGTAGTCGAGGCCGGCTTCGAAGCCGTTGATGTAGGCCTCGCCGTAGGCGGCGAGTGGTCCGCTCTGCGAGTAGACCATGGCGATGTTGACTGGGGCGAGGTCGTCGGTGATTGCTTCGGGGGTGGTCGGGGCGCAGCCGGCCAGCGCAATGCCGGCCGTCGCGATGATTGCCGGTATCAGGTACTTCTTTGTAGCCCTCATGGAGGTAGCCTTTCCTGCTGTCATTGAAGGAGTCGGTGCTAACCTGACAGTTGATTCAGGTTTCAGTAAAGATAGGTCCGCTAGGGCGGTACTGTCAAATAGGTTCACTAGAATTGCCGTGGATCACAGGCAAAGGAGCTCACCATGTCGAACGACGTAGTCATTGTCGCAGCAGCGCGAACCCCCCAGGGGCGAATCCTCGGGCAATTGGCACCCCTCTCCGCAGTGCAGCTGGGAGCCATCGCCATTTCGGGCGCGCTCGAGCGCTCCGGTGTGGCCGCGGGCGAGGTGCAGGCGGTCATCATGGGCCACGTGCTGCAGGCCGGCGCCGGGCAGAACCCCGCCAGGCAGGCTTCGATCGCGGCCGGCATCGGCTGGAATGTGCCGACGGTCACCATCAACAAGGTGTGCCTGTCCGGGCTCGCGGCCGTCATCGACGCTGCCCGCATGATCCGCGGCGGTGAAGCGGATGTCGTGGTGGCCGGCGGTATGGAGTCGATGACCAATGCGCCGCACGTGCTTCCCGGCTCACGCAAGGGCTGGAACTATGGAGCCATCTCCGCCGTCGACTCCGTCGCGCACGACGGACTGACGGATGCCTTCGACAACGAGTCGATGGGAAGCTCAACAGAGAAGTACAACGAGAAGCTCTCCATCAGCCGCACCGAGCAGGACGAGGTGGCGGCGGCGTCGCACCAGCGCGCCGCGAAGGCGATCGCGGACGGCGTGTTCGACGCCGAGATCGCCCCCGTGGAGATCACCGACCGGAAGGGCGACAAGACGACCATCACGGCGGACGAGGGCATCCGGGCCGAGAGCACCGTCGACACGCTCGCGAAGCTGCGCCCGGCGTTCAGCCCGGACGGTGCGATCACGGCAGGAAACTCGTCGCCGCTCAGCGACGGCGCATCGGCGCTGGTCCTGACCAGCCGTGACTACGCCGAGAAGAACGGGCTCACCATTCTCGCGGTGGTGGAGGCGTCAGGCCAGGTTGCGGGGCCGGACAACTCGCTGCACTCGCAGCCGTCGAACGCGATCAACTCCGCGCTGACCCGAGCCGGCTGGTCGGTGTCCGACCTCGACTTCATCGAGATCAACGAGGCCTTCGCCTCCGTCGCCATCCAGTCGACCAGGGATTTGGGCGTCTCCCACGACCTGGTCAACATTCATGGTGGTGCGATCGCCATCGGGCACCCGATCGGGGCATCCGGTGCCCGCCTGGCCGTTCACGCGGCGCACGAACTCGCCCGGCGAGGTTCGGGTCGTGCAGCCGTCGCACTCTGCGGCGGTGGAGGCCAGGGCGAGGCGCTCCTGCTCTCCCTCTAGCTCAAGCTGCAGGTTGAGGGGCGCGAGCTCGTCGAGATCCAACGATGACGGCCTCTGTCGTCGATGACGGTGTTTCAACTCGCGTCATCGACGACAAAGGCCGTCATCGTCAGCGTGCAGTGGTGGAGGGTGGGACGTTTTCGGCTTAGCCGGACATGAACAGGGGTAATAGCCTGATTCACCGGCAAGGAGAGCCCATGGACAGCAAACGCGACGATCTCGATGCGCTACTCGCGCTCAGCGCGGACAGCAGCGTTGACGAGGATCCGGCCCTTGCAGTCCGGGTGCGGGAAATGGCGCTCGGCGTTGAAGCCGAGCAGCGGAAGCGCACTGAACTTCCGTTCTGGAGGAGGCGACGCGTTATTCTCGCCGCTGCTGGCATCCTGGCTCTGGGAACCACGGCTGGAACGGTGATCCCGCAGTTGAACCTGGACGGCTGGACTTCGGACGGCGTACCGATCGAGGCGGATGCCGTCATTCCGATCAACTATCAGACGGCTTCCGGGGTGGTCGTCTCCTGCAGCTACGCCATTGCTGTCCCGCCGCAGGACAACCCGGGCGACGTAGCGGAACTCAGTGCGTTCCTCGGTGAACACGACTGGACCGGCATAGGACAGGAGATCTATGAGGAGGCGGTCCGCAATCCCTTCGTCCCGGGCCCGAATGACCACGGTTTCGAGAATGCGTCGCAAGAAGTCTTCGACTCCTTCTCGTACCGCAGCGCCGAGTCCAGGGTCATCTACGGGGAGATTCCCGAAGAATTGACGCCAGCCGGTACCTCCAGCGCCGGGACGAGCGACTGCACGGGCCAGTTGAGGTGAGTGCCTCGTCGAGTCAGGAGACAATAATTCACGCCACTGTGGCGCGCACGGCGCCCAGAACCAGTGCCGAGCGAGTCACCGCAGCTGTCGAACTGAACGCCACGGCCCTACTTCGATTCTTCTCACGGCGGGTCGAGCAGCCGGAAGATGCCGCCGACCTGCTCGGCGAGACGCTGCTTGCTGTCTGGCGGCGCGCCAGGTCGATCCCGGGCGATGACGCAGGTGCGCGAATGTGGATGTACGGCATAGCCAACAACGTGCTCGCCAATCACCGGCGCAGCCGGGTGCGTCAATTCGCGCTTGCCGACAAGCTCCGATCCGACCTAGCCCACCGCGTGGGCGGAGGAGATGGTCAAGCGGGCGGCGCTGAGGCTGATCTCCTTGAGCACGTCCGCGGACTGATCGCAGACCTCGACCCGAGAGAGCGTGACCTGGTGTCGCTTGTGCACTGGGAGGGGTTCAGCATCATCGAGGCCGCCAAGATCTTGCAACTCAACCCCTCGACCGCACGAACCAGATATTCGCGAGCACGAGCACGACTCAGAGACGCGCTTCGCGAATCAGGAGACGTGGGGTAGCGAGGCAGTCGAGCTCTTCGAGCCCAAACGATGACGGCCTTTGTCGTCGATGACGGTGTTTCAACTCGCGTCATCGACGACAAAGGCCGTCATCATCGAGCGGGAATCCAGAGACGCGGGGTAGCAGGAATGCGCCGCGACTACAGGATGCTGATCGGCTTCACGATGTCGGCGTAGATGAGCAGCAGGCTCATGCCGCCAAGCAGGATCACCACCGTGAACGTCAGCGGGATCAGCTTCGCCGCATCTACGGGTCCAGGGTCGCGCCGCTTGAACAGTTTGGCGAAGAAGCGCCGGATCCCCTCCCACAGCGCCCCGGCGACATGGCCACCGTCGAGTGGCATGAGCGGGATGAGGTTGAACACGAGCAGCGCGATGTTGACCGATCCGATGAGCCCGATCAGGTAACTGGCCCGTTCGGCGATCGGAATCGTGTCGATGCTCGAGATCTCGCCGGCGATGCGGCCGACACCGACCACGCTGAGCGGACCGTTCGGGTCGCGTTCCTCCGGCCCGAAGGCCGCCTCCGCCACGTCGATCAGCCGCTGCGGCAGGTTCAGGATGATGTTGAAAACCGATGCAATGTTGTCACCGACCGCAGGCAGCACCGCCGTCACCGGCTGGGGCGCAAGCTCCCAGGCGCCGGTGATCCCGAGCATGCCGACTTCTTCGGTGACCGGGTCTCCCGCAGCATCCGTCTTGATTCCGCCGTCATCGGCCGCGACGTAGCGCTCGGTGAGGAACGGCGTCGCGGTCAGGGTCTCCTGGGAGCCATCGCGCTCCACGACGATGGTCAGCGGCTGGCCTGGAGAGGTGCGGATGAATTCGGTTGCCTGCTCCCACGAGGTCACCTCCGCGCCGTTCACCCTGAGCAGGGTGTCCCCCGGCTTGAGTCCGGCTTCCGCTCCCGGCGCCATGGGGTCGCCCGGTGCGCACTCCTGCCGCTCGCTGGTCGCAGGCAGAAGGCACTCGTTGACGCTCCCCACCGTGGTGCTCACCTGCTGCACGCCGAACCCGCAGAGCACGACGGCGAACAGAACGACCGCGATGACGAGGTTCATGAATGGCCCGCCGAGCATGATGACGACGCGCTTCCAGATGGGGAGGCGGTAGAAGGTCCGCTCCTCCTCGCCCGCCAGGATGGTCTCTGCATTGGCGGAACGCGCATCCTGCACCAGGGTCTGGAAGAACCCGGTGCTCGCCGTCCTGCCGTTGCCGCCTGAGTCGACCGGAGGGTACATGCCGGCCATCGAGATGTAGCCGCCCAGCGGGATCGCCTTCACGCCGTACTCGGTCTCACCGCGCTTCTTCGACCACAGTGTCGGCCCGAACCCGACCATGTACTGCCCGACCCGCACTCCGAAGAGCTTCGCCGGAACCAGGTGCCCCACCTCGTGCAGCGCGATCGACACCGCGAGGCCGACGAAGACGACCAGGATGCCGAAGATATAGAGCAGGGCCGTTTCCACCTGCACAGACTACCTTCGGCTCGCTCGGAACTTGCTGCCAGGCGGCGCGGCGATTCGAGTGCGACGCCGTGACCGGCGCGTAACGGCGCACGCAGAAGACCGCGCGGGCACGATCCAGCGAGGGTGGGTAACCTGAAAGGACAACATCGTGAGGTGCGAATGACCGGAACAGATGTAGACAACCTGATCGGCAGCCTGCTGGCGGGACGTTTCAGGATCTCGGCCCTCCTCGGCCGGGGCGGTATGGCAACGGTGTACCTTGCCGACGACGAGGCGTTGGGGCGAGCGGTGGCCGTCAAGGTATTCCGCCGCGACCTGGCCGACGGGGACGACCTGCAAAGACAGAACGATGAGATCCAGCTGCTGGCGGCGCTCAACCATCCGAGCCTGGTCACCCTGTTCGATGCGTCGACCGATGAAACCGGAAACGCCTTTCTGGTGATGGAGCTGGTCGACGGCACGGACCTTCATTCACGCCTGCGCGAAGGCGCGCTCGAGCGCGTGCTGGTGGCGACCATCGGCGCGAACCTGGCGGACGCCCTCGTCTATGTGCACGCCAACGGGGTGATCCACCGAGACATCAAGCCGGGAAACATCCTGCTTCCCGATCCTGATGCCGACCACAGCGGCCCGAGCGCGAAGCTCGCCGACTTCGGAATTGCACGGATCGTCGACGGCGCCCGGCTGACTGCCACCGGGAAGATCCTCGGCACCGCCACGTACTTCTCTCCAGAGCAGGCGCTCGGCGATCCGCTCACTCCGGCGAGCGACGTTTACTCTCTCGGTCTGGTGCTGCTCGAGTGCCTGACCGGCGAGAAGGCCTTTGCCGGGTCCGCCGTCGAGTCGATGATGGCGCGGCTCGCGCGCGACCCTGAGGTGCCGGCCGAACTGGGCGACAGCTGGGTCGGCCTGCTGAAGGGGATGACCCACCGGGCACCGGAAGCCCGCCCCACCGCGCGCGATGTTGCCGGCGTGCTCGGACGCCTCGCCGACACCGGTGCGCCGACCGAGGTTTTCGCGGCGACGGATGCTCCGACGAAGGCATACGCCCCGGTGGAGGACCCGCTCATGCCGAAGATGGCGAAGAACCCGCTGCCGCGCCGCCCGCGGCGCCGCACGGTGCTGATCGTGGCAGCGGTCGTCGCAGCCCTGCTGCTGGTGTGGCCGGCCACCCTCGCCGTCTCGTCGATGTTCCCGCCGACCGAACCTGACACCGGGGTCGAGTACCCGCCCGTGGACGGCACGCTGGGTACCCACCTAGAACAACTGCAGAGGAGCGTTGAACCATGACGCCCACCACGATGCTGCGCGGAATGCTGACAGCCGTCGTTTTCGTGGTCGCCGTCGCGCTGACCGGATGCGCGCCGCAGCAGTCCGGCTACGGCGCGGACACGGCAGAGCTCCTGCAGGGTGAGGTGCTTGAAATCTCGGAGCTGTCGGCAGGCTCCGACTTTGCGGCGGCGTTGCTCGCACTGAGCGAACTGGAGGTGTCGCTGAAGGATGCGCGTGCGCGTGGGTTGCTCACCGAGGAACGCTTTGAGAGCATCACGGCCGCCCTGGCACTGGTGAAGGCCGACCTCGAAGCTGCGATTGCGGCTCAGGCGCCGCCCCCGGCCCCTGAACCAGAGCCTGAGGAGGGCGGCGACGGTGGCGACGACGAGGGCGAGGGCAATAGCGGTAAGGGGAATGGAGACAAGGGCAAGGGCAACGACAACGGAGACGACGACTGACCCGGTTGTCAGTTGCCGGCAATGATCCGGTCCGCCGTCTCCCGCGCCCAGCGTTCGGCTTCAATGATCCCCGGAAGGCTGACGTCGCCTCCGTCGTGGGCGTCCACCACTTCTGCGACGGTGTCGACGATGCCCAGGTAGCCGACGCCGCCGGCGTGGAACGCCTTCACAGCCTGCTCGTTCGCGGCGTTGAACACGGCAGGGTAGGTCCCGCCAGCGCGACCGACGGCCTTGGCCAGCTCGACCGAAGGGAAGGCCGCAGCATCCAACGGCTCGAAGGTCCAGCTGTGCGACGCCGTCCAGTCCAGCGGTCGCCCGACCCCGGCCACCCGGTTCGGCCAGTCGAGTCCGAGAGAGATGGGCAGGCGCATGTCGGGCGGCGACGCCTGTGCGATGGTGGACCCGTCGACGAACTCCACCATGGAGTGCACGACGGATTGCGGATGCACCGTGACCTCGATGCGGTCGTATGGCACGTCGAAGAGCAGGTGCGCCTCGATCACCTCGAGCCCCTTGTTCACCAGGGTTGCCGAGTTGGTGGTGATCACCAGCCCCATGTCCCAGGTCGGGTGGGCGAGGGCCTCACGAGGGGTGACGTCGATGAGGCTCTCGCGGCTCCTGCCCCGGAACGGGCCACCGGATGCGGTCAGTATCAGGCGGCGAACCTCGGCTTCCGTGCCGCTGCGTAGTGCCTGCGCGATCGCCGAGTGCTCCGAGTCGACCGGCACGAGCTGGCCCGGGGCCGCCGCACGTTTCACCAGGTCCCCGCCACAGATCAGGCTCTCCTTGTTGGCGAGCGCCAGCGTGGCATCCGTCGCCAATACGGCCAGGGTGCAGCCCAGGCCGATCGACCCCGTGATGGCGTTGAGCACGACGTCGGCCTGTACCGAGCTGACCAGTCGTTCGGACTCCCCCGCCCCGATGGCCGTGTCGGCCACACCGAACGCGGCGGCCTGCTCGGCCAGCAACTCCCGGTTGGAGCCGGCGCTGAGGCCGACCACCTCGAAACGATCGCGGTTTGCGCCGATCACGTCGAGCGCCTGCACGCCGATCGACCCGGTGGAGCCGAGGATGATGACGCGTCGCACGCGGTTCACTCCCCTTCCCCAGGAGTAATCGGCGCAGGCGTAATCGGCTGCACCACGGCCAGGATGTCGATCACGTAGACCATGGTGTCAGCCGCGTCGATGCCGAACTCGCGGCTGCCCTCGTCACCGAACCCCAACGCCGGCGGGATGATGGCGAGCACCTGGGATCCGACCGTGTTCCCCACGATTGCATCCCCGAACGCCTTCATGAAGCTCGATGTGGGCATTCGGACGGGATCGTCCCGCTGCCAGCTGGAGTCGAAGGTCCTGCCGCTCGCCCAGACAACCCCGCGGTACTCCACGGTCACAGTGGCGCCCTCGGTGACCACCAGCCCTTCGCCCTTCTTCAGCACGGTGGCCGAGAATGCGGTCGGTGGCGACTTCGGGGGGATCGTGACCTGCGGCTCGCCGGTTGCCCCGACGTGCACCTGCGGAAGGCTGTCCATCACGGGCTGGCGCTCACCCAGGGCGCGGTCAGCGGCAATGGAGACGACATCGACGATGAGCACGACAGAGTCGGATGCTGCGATGCCGTGCTTCTCGCTCCCGGCGTCGCCGAACGCTTCCTCCGGAGGAACCACGGCGGCGATCCGGGAGCCCTCGGCCGAACACCGGAGCGCGTCTTCCAACCCGGACACCATCGACCTGCCGTCGAGGACGACCTGTGCGTGCGGGGTGCCATACCCGACGGCGTCGATGACGTCGCCGGTCGCCGCATCGAACGCGGCGTAGGCGAATGTCACCTGCGACCCAGGCTCGGCCAGCCTGCCCTCACCGGGATTCACCACGGTGCGCTGCGTTCTGGCGGGTGCGAGCGCTTCCTCGAAGCGCACGCTCGGCACGGCATCGGCACCGCCCAGCACCACTACTGCGTCGGAGGCGGTGCCGGGCGCGGTCGGCTGGCAGGAGAGGTCGCCGACGAGGTCGCTCGGCGCGCTCTGGCATCCCGCGAGCAACAGCGCCATGCTGGCGATTGCCACGAGGGCGAAGGGTTTCTGCACGGTTGTTGCTCTCCGGATCGGGTTGAGTAATCAGCCTACGGCCACAGTCACCCGCGGCTCGTGACCCACCGGAAAGTTCACCGACGCCGCGATGAAGCACTTCTGTGCCGCATCGTGGTGCAGTGCCGTGGCCCGTTCTGCCATGTCGGCGCTGGCGACGGTCACCACGGGGCGGAGCGTCACCGAGGTGAAATGGCCGCCGCCATCCGCGCCCTGCTCCATGACCCCGACCGGCTCGTCGCGGTAGTCGGTCACCACCACGCCGGCGGATGCGGCAACGTGGAGATAGCTGAGCAGGTGACACTGGCTGAGGGCGGCGAGCAACATCTCTTCGGGATTCCAGCGGTCGGCGTCACCGTGGAATGGGCGGTCGCTCGACCCGGCGATGTCATGCTTCCCCGCCGACGACAGCACGTGGTCCCGACCGTACGCCTTGTAGTTGCTGGTTCCCGTTCCGCGGTTGCCGGTCCAGACCAAGCCGATTGCGTAGTGATGTTCCAACCCCATAGGGGCAGGTTACACCGGCGCTAGGCTCGGAAGATCATGACCTCCCAACCACTCACCACACGCGACACCGTCGAACTGGCCGTCCTCGAACGCAGCGGAATGATCGAGTCCCGCCACCTGGGCGCAGCCATCGTGCTGTCCCCGGATGGCGAAGAACTGCGGATGCTCGGCAACGCTGATGCGCTCATCTACCCGCGGTCCTCCCTCAAGCCGCTCCAGGCCGTCGCGGTGCTGCGCTCTGGCGTCGATCTCGACGGAGAGCAGCTCGCCCTGGCGACCGCCAGCCACTCCGGTACCGCCGCCCACCAGCGCGTCGCGGGCGAGATGCTGGCCAGGGCCGGGCTGGGCGAAAACGACCTGGGCTGCCTTGAGGACTGGCCATCGGACCCGGCGGCCGAGGCGACGGCACGGACCTCCGGCGGGCCACGACGACTGGCCATGAACTGTTCGGGTAAGCACGCCGCGTTCCTCCTGGCCTGCGCGCACAACGGGTGGTCGATCGACGACTACCTCGATCCGCTGCATCCGCTGCAGAGGCGCATCCAGGCTGTGGTCGAAGAATTCACCGGAGCACCGATTGCCCACTTCGGCACGGACGGGTGCGGCGCACCGCTTTTCGGCATCAGCCTGCGTGCCCTGGCGATCGCCCTGTCGCGGGTGGCCCGCGGCACGGAGGACGCCACCGCCCGCCTGGTGTCGGCGCTCCTGCAGCACCCCTGGGCGATCGACGGTCCAGGCAGGTCGAACACCATCGTGATCGAGGAACTAGGGCTGGTCGCCAAGCTGGGTGCTGAAGGGGTCAACGTCATGGCTGCCAGGGACGGCACATCGGTCGCCGTGAAGATGCTGGACGGCAATGGACGAGCGACCACCATGGTGGCGCTCGAGTTGCTGGCCTCCGTCGGCGCGGTGGACGCCGCGCAGGCAAGGCGCGTCGCCGAACTCGCCACGGAGCGGGTGCTCGGTGGCGGAGAGCCGGTCGGCGAGCTGCGCGTGGCGTTCTAGCTACCTGGACCGCATGCGCTTCGCCCGCAGGGCGGAGGTCACCTGCTGGCTGACGACCAGGATGATCGCGAGCAGGAACACTGCCGACGCGATCACGTTCGCCTCAGCCGGGATCCCGCGAGCGGCCGCCGTATAGACGAACTTGGGGAACGTCGTCGCCGAGCCCGAGTTGAAGCTGGTGATGATGAAGTCGTCGAAGCTCAGGGCAAACGACAGCAATGCCGCTGCGACGATGCCGGGAAGCAGGAGCGGGAAGGTGATGCGCCAGAAAACCTGGCGTGGGGAGCCGTACAGGTCGCGTCCGGCCTCCTCCAGCGCCGGGTCGAGGCTGGCCACCCTCGCCTTCACCGTTACCACCACGAAGCTGATGCAGAACATGGTGTGCGCGATGATGATCGTCACGATGCCCTTCTGCATGCCCACCATGAGGAACTCGGCTGCGAGTCCGGCACCGAGCACGACCTCCGGGGTCGCCATCGGCAGGAACAGCAGCAGGCTGATCGAGGAGCGGAACCTGAACCGATACCGCACCAGGGCGATGGCGATCATCGTGCCGAGCGCTGTCGCGATGACAGTGGCGGTGACTCCGACCAGGAGGCTGTTTCCGAACGCCTCGCAGACATCCTGTTTGTTGCAGACGTTCAGCCAGTTCTCCCAGGTGAAACCGCGCCAGGCGATGTTCGACTTGATCGAATCGTTGAACGAGAACACGAAGGTGTAGACGATCGGAACGAGCAGGAACGCGAGCGCCAGCACGGCGTAGATCGGCAGTAGCCACTTGCCGAAGGAGAACCGGTTCACAGCAGGTCCTCCGTTCCACTTCGCTTCACATAGGCGACGACCATCACCAGGATCGCCGCCATCAGGATGATCGAAAGTGAAGCCGCCGCCGGATAGTTGAGCACGATCAGGAAGTTGCTCTCGATCACGTTGCCCACCATCGCCGTACCCGAGCCGCCGAGGAACGCCGAACTGGCGTTGATGTAGTCGCCGGCCGCCGGGATGAACGTCAGCAGCACGCCTGCGACGATGCCGGGCATCGACAGGGGCACCGTCACCGTGAAGAAGGTGGTGGCCGGCTTCGCATACAGGTCGCTTCCGGCCTCCAGGTAGCGGGTGTCGAGGCGCTCGAGCGATGCGTAGATCGGCAGCGTCATGAAGGGGATGAAGTTGTAGGTCAGGCCGAACACCACCGAGAACGCGGTACCGGTGACATGGGCGTCCGCCGGCAGGATCGTCAGGTTCTTCAGGATGCCGACGAGCGGCGATTCATCGGACAGCAGCTGCTTCCAGGCGAGCGTACGAAGCAGGAAGCTGATGAAGAACGGGGCGATCACCAGCACCAGCGCGAGCTTCTGCACCAGCGGCCACGGGCGGGCGACCACACCGATGAAGTAGGCGAGCGGGTAGCTGAAGAGCAGGGCGAAGATCGTCGCGAGGATCGCGTAGACGAACGAGCGGATGATGTGCTCGCCGTAGAGGCCGATGACGGTCTGGTAGTTCTCCCACCGGAAGGCCGTCTCGTACTCGCCGATGTCGCCGAACTCCGCAGGAGCCTGCAGCGAGGTGATCAACAGGGAGACCAGCGGTACCAGGTAGAACAGCGCCAGGTAGAGGATGCCCGGCAACAGCAGCAGGAGCGCGATCTTGCTGAATCTCCGTGGCTTCTGCTCTACCTCGACGCCGGACGCGAATGCACCGAATGCCATGCTCAGGCTTCCCCGAGCTCCGAGGCGAGCGCACGCTTGCGCTCGGTGGCGATGGTGGCCGTGTCGGCATCCGCCGGGAAACGGGGAGCGGCCTCCGGTTCGTCTTCCAGTCCGAAACCGTGCTCCACCTGCCACGACACCCAGACCTCGGCGCCCTCGTTCACCGTCGGCCCGAAGGCCATGTTCTGGGCGAAGACGACGACCCTGCCCGCCCCGGGGACCTCGATCAGGTACTGGGTGCTCACGCCGCTGAACGAGACGTCGATCACGCGGCCGGGGCCGAGCGAGTTGCGGCTGGCGGATGCGGCTGGTTCGGTTTCGTGGAGGCTCAGCTTCTCAGGTCGCACTCCGACGGTCACGTCCCCGGTGTGGCGGTGGGCCCTGGACTTCGGTACCACGATCTTGCCGCCGGCGACCGCGACGGTGATGCTGTCAGCCGTGGTGGCGACCACCTCCCCGCCGAACAGGTTCGACTGGCCGAGGAAGTTGGCGACGAAGGCGGTCCGCGGCAGCTCGTACAGCAGCTCAGGTGCACCAAGCTGCTCGATGCGGCCCTTGTTCATGACCGCAACCGTGTCAGCCATGGTCATGGCCTCCTCCTGGTCGTGGGTGACATGCAGGAAGGTGAGGCCGACCTCCTCCTGGATCGACTTCAGCTCCAGCTGCATCTGCCTGCGCAACTTCAGGTCGAGGGCGCCGAGCGGCTCGTCCAGCAGCAGCAGGGCTGGGCGGTTCACCACGGCCCTGGCCAGGGCGACCCGCTGTTGCTGCCCGCCGGACAACTGGGAAGGCTTCCGGCCGGCCAGGTGATCGAGTTCCACCAGGCGCAGCGCCTCGTGGGCCTTGGCAACGGCATCCGCGATCTTCCGTCGCTTCAACCCGAACGCGACGTTCTCGAGAATGGTCATGTGCGGGAAGAGTGCATAGCTCTGGAACACGGTGTTGACCGGACGCTGGAACGGCTTGGTCCTGGTGACGTCCTTCCCACCGATCAGGATCTTGCCTGCGGTCGCGTCCTCGAGCCCGGCGACCAGGCGGAGGGTCGTGGTCTTGCCACAACCGGACGGCCCGAGAAGCGCGAAGAAGGACCCGGCCGGGATCTTCAGGTCGAGTTCCTCGATCGCGGTGAACCCGGGAAAGCGCTTGTGGATGCCGATCAGTTCCAGGTCGGCGCCGGCCTCAGCGAATGAACCAACCATGATCAGGAGCCCAGGAGCACAGCCTGGAATGCCGCGCCGTATTCGCTCTCTTCTGAGCCGTCCAGCGTCTTGAACATCTTGGTGGTTGCCAGCGTTTCGTCGCTCGGGAAGATCAGCTGGTTGTCGGCCAGCTCAGGGTCGATCGCGATGGCTGCCTCCTTCGCACCGACGACCGGGGGAATGTAGTTCACCCAGGCGGCAACCTCGGCGGCGACCTCCGGCTCGTAGTAGTAGTTGATCAGCGCTTCAGCGTTGGCCTTGCGCGTCGAACCGATGGGAACGACGAAGTTGTCGTTCCACAGGGTTCCTCCCCCGGAGGGGATGGCGAACTCCCACTTGTCGCCGGCCTCGGCATTGATAATGGTGATGTCACCGGACCACACGATGGCGGCCAGGGTGTCTTCGCTCTTCAGGTCTTCCAGGTAGGCGTTGCCCTTGATGTTGCGGATCTGGCCGTTCTCCACCTGCTCCTTGAAGGTGTCCAGTGCGGCGTAAAATTCGTCGCCACCCCAGTCGCTGCTGATGTCGACGCCGTTCTCGGCCATCAGCACGCCCATGGTGTCGCGCATCTCGGAGAGCACGCCGACTCGCCCCTTGAGCGAGGGATCCCAGAGGTCGGACACCGACTTCAGGCCATCCGGCAGTTTCTCCTTGTTCCAGGCGATGCCGGCGAAGCCGCCCTGCCACGGAATGGACTTCTTGCGTCCAGGGTCGAAGTCCGGGTTCTCCAGGTCAGGGACAAGGTTCTTGATGTTCGGGATGTTGCTGTGGTTGAGGTCCTGGACATACCCGAAGCGGATCAGGCGGCTGATCATCCAGTCGGTCAGGCAGACCACGTCCGCACCGATGTCCTGGCCGAGCGCGAGCTGGTCCTTGACCTTGCCGTAGTAGGTGTTGTTGTCGTCTACCGCGACGTCGTAGGTGACCTTGATCCCGGTCTGTTCCTCGAACTTCATGATTGTCGGGTAGTCGCCATTGTCGTCTTCGTCAATGTAGGCGGCCCAGTTCGCCCAGGTGAGGGTCTTGTCGTTGGCGGAGTTGTCCTTCGCGGCGCTCGGTGCCTCGTCTCCACCGGTGGAGCACGCGGCGAGCGCCAGCGCGGTCGCTCCAGCACCGGCACCGGCGAGTACCGTGCGGCGGGAGAGTTGGGCCCGGCGTGCTTGCCTGATCAGCTCGCGGATCATCGGGTCTTCTGGCAGTTGCCTCGTCATGGCTGCTCCTTCTCGACGTGCTGCTGACCTACTCAGCGCCGGGTAGCGGAACTGCAGTGTTCCGTGTCTGTCGATACTGGCACAACCGCGGGGAGAGTTGTACCCGAAAACTTCGGAAACATCCTCGATACCTTGAATTTCTAACGAAATCAGCAGAGTTGGGACGGTTTTGATGCGGAATCAATTGCGATCGAGGAGGTTCAGCATGCGCCGGTGCGGAAATGTCATCCACTAGGGCAATTGTGCGCGGATGACGGACCCGTCACGTCCCAGGACCCACGCGGCCCCGGGGGCGGAACCCAGCGGCGGCGGTAGTTGCCTGGTACCGACCAGCGTGCGGAATTCCGCGACAGTGCAGCCGACGAACACGACGGGGCCGGTGGACCTCGCCGTTGCGAAAAGGCCCCATTGCGACTGCCAGTCCCCCGGGTTGGCCGCCAGAATGAGCGCCTGCGCACCCCTGTCAGCGGTGATCTGGAGGCTTCGATCAGGCTGGCCTGACACGTCGATGACCGTGAGCGCTGCCGGCTCCGGATGGTGCGCGGACCGAATCCGCTCGGCGGTCGCCGCTGGAGCCGGGGCGACCAGCGCGAAACCCTGCTCGCGTTGTAACGGCCATTCGGCCCTGGCCGAGCCGGCGGATGGCGATCGCAGCGGCTCGGCAGGGCCCAGGGCGACCTGCATCCGGTGACCGCGCCATACGCCCGCCCCCGGCGCCGACTCGACGTTGAACAGTGCCGCATCGGCGCCGGCCAGCAGGTGCTCCTGGCGGTTCTGCATTCGCAGGATGAGCCGGGTGTCGCAGCCCGCCACCACCGACTGGATGCTGGAGGTCACCCTGCCGGCGCTCAGCACCGTCGCGCGTCCCCGGCCCGCGCCTTCTCGCATCAGGCGGGTCAGCAGGTCGATGAACGCCGATTGGTGATCGACGCCGAACCGCCCGACCAGCGTGTCGACGTCGTCGAGCAGGTACAGCCTGGGGGCTCCCGCGGCCACGCCCAGCTCATCGACGGCGCCGAGCTCATCGACGGCGGCAGCGACTGTGTCCCATGCGCCCTCGACGTCGGACGGGATGAGCACCGTGTTCAGGGATCGCACCCGGCACGCCTCCTGAAGGGTCGACAGGGTTCCGGTCTTCCCCGAGCCCAGCGCGCCCAGAACGACCAGGTTGCCGTCCTTCTCCGGGTCGTAGACGGCAGGAGGCTGGCTCTGCGCCTCCGGAACGTCTGCCAGGCCGAACGGCAGTCCGGGTCCGGTGTACCCGGCGAGGACGACGTCGAGCGGAAGGACCGGCGGCAACGGCTCGCACCACGGCCGGCGCACCGGATGCCGGTCGGCACGGTGTCGATCAGCGGCGTGTCGTTCGGAGGCGTGTCGTTCGGAGGCCTCGGCGACATCGTCGCCTGTGGCGAGCGCGACCTGGATCGCAACCGGCGGCCCTCCGCCGATACTGACCAGGCAGCGGCCGGCCGGGTGCACCGGAAGCTCGGCAGCATGTGGTGTCCCGACAACGGCAGTGCTGTCCGCGCCGTTGTTCACCCGCAGCGACAGGCGCAGCGAGCAGTTGGCGAGAACGGAGTCGCGAACGACACCTGCTGGACGCTGCGTGCACAGGATGAGGTGGATTCCGAGCGAGCGCCCCCGGCTGGCCAGATCGGCGAAGAGCGCCTGGAGCTCGGGAAACTCGCTCACCACGACGGCGAACTCGTCCACCATGATGACCAGCCGTGGCATCCGTTCGTCACCGGTGAGCTCGTCGAGCGACCGGGCGCCTGCTGCTGCGAGCACCCGTTCGCGGTGGCGCAGTTCGGCCCGGAGACTTGACAGCGCACGCTCGGCTGCAGCCTGGTCGAGGTCGGTGAGCAGCCCAACGGTGTGCGGGAGTCGGCTGACCGCCGCAAACGACGAGCCCCCCTTGAAGTCGACGAGCAAGAAATTCACCTCCGCCGGAGATGCGACCCGCGCCAACGCCAGCAGCCAGGACACCAGCAGTTCGCTCTTGCCGCTGCCGGTCGTTCCGCCGATGATGGCGTGCGGGCCGTCGCGCACAATGTCGATCGCCATCGCACCGCCCGCCCCGATACCGAAGACGGCGGGGAGCGCACCGTCCGCTGCGGCTGCGGGGGTGAGGTCGGCGAATTCGACCGAAGCTGGCAACGCATCGGCAGTCGTGAAGCCTGCGGATGCTGCGCAGGCCATCGCGTGCGCAGCCAGCGCCCTGGCCTCGGGTTCGGAGGTGAACCAGGGGCGAAATCCCGGGATCGGCACACCGGAGGGATTTCGCTCGACCGAGGCGAAGCCGCTCGCGGACAGGCGCACGACCACCCGGCAGGCGCGCGGCAGCCCACCGTCATAATCCGCAACGACGCAGCTGGCCTCGACGCGGGCCGGCTCCGATCCGCTGCTGAGCGGAGCGAATCCGACGCGATGGCCTCCGCTGGCCCGGGTGGCAACCGGATGCGGAAGGCCGCGTACCCAGTCAAGGCCCCCGCCAGCATCCGCAGTGATTTCAGAGTCCGCCGGGGACAGCCGGAAGGCGAGCTGAGCGACGATCGCCCGTGCCAGCGCGAAGGCGGTCACCGGCGGCCCGATGATGCCAATGCCATCCCTCGCATCGACGCACACCGGTGCGTCCACCAGCGTGCCGGCTGCAGCCCTCAGCCCGGCGTACGCCTCGGCAACCAGCGGATCCGCAATCGCGTCTGCCGCCTCCAGCTCCACGCTGCTGGGAATGGCGCCGGTCCCGAGGCAGATGGGAACAGGAAGGCTCCAGTCCTGGCGCCACCACTCGGGGTCCCTCGCGGAGCTCCCCTGGAGCTGGTGCGGCGACAGCGCCACCTCGGAAAGCGCGTCCCGCTCACGCAGGTGGGCGGCGTCGATCGCGCGAAACGCAGCCTCGACGTCAGCGCGGAACCGAACCCCCTCGGCCCTGGCGTTGCGCCTGGACTGCCGGCCATCGTCGATCAGGCTGCCGACGGCGACCACCGGCCCGAGAAAGGCGAACACCAGGGCGAACGGTGACCCGGTGACCGCCCACATCACCAGGGAACCCACCACCGGTGCAGCGGTGGCAAGCAGGGGAAACTCCCGGCGGCGGCGCTTCTCGGGCGGGGTTGGGAGGGTGATGCGATCGGGCTTGTAGCCGGAGGAGTGGTACAGGGCAGCCATGCGGCCAGCCAAGCAGGAGCGCTGGGGCGGCTTCGCGGCCGCGACGAAGATGGCGGAGTGTGGCGCGCGGCCCGCTGTCGGGGGGAGGAGTGCTCAGCTGACCACGAAGAATTGTTCGCCGATGTCGATCCTGGTACCCCGGATCACGCGGTAGCGACGGTCGGACTCCGCCCTCCTGGCGCTGATGTCGGGCTCCCGGATGATGGTGCCGTTACCGGAGAACCTGTCTTTCACCCAGAAGGCTCCCCCCTCCTGGCCGAACTCGAGGTGGGTCTTGGACACGGACTTGCCGGTGTCGAGCACCCTAACGAGATGCTCGAAGAATTCGCCCGGTTCCGGCTGGGGGTTGCGTCCGATCAGGCCGCTGCCGTGGACGGTGAAACTCTCCCCCGTGCTGAACTGGAGCACGAAACGGTCGCCGGACACCCGGCTGACGATGCGGGTGGCCTCGAGGTCGTCGTACTCGCCGGCGACGTCATACTCGCCAGTGTCACGGAACCGCTGCCGCGCTGCCGCCGGCGGAGCGGGTGGTGCCGTCGGCGCCGGCGGGGTGCTGGGCACAGCCGGCCGCAATGACGCCGGCGGAACGACCAGCTCGGGCCGGCTGGCTGCCCACAGTGGTCTCGGCTCTGGCTTGGCCTCCTGTGTCGGCTCAGGCCCAGGGTCCGACTCGTGGTCCGCTGGTTCTGGTTCTGGTTCTGGCGCCGGCTCGAGCTCCGACTCCGACTCCGACTCCGGCTCCGGAAGGAACTCCCGCACCCGCTCGATCGAGGGCTCACGGGTCATCGGTGACAGGTCGAGTTGCCGGGTCTCGCCGGTGAAGTCCGACACCGAGAACGCGCGGGTGATCGATCGTGAGACGAAACCGCATTCGCCACAGAAGATGTCGTCGCTGCTCATGACGTTCTGGCACTGCTCGCAGCGAAGGTCGCCGGCCGAGAGCTCGACATCGATCTCATCCGCGTCATCCGTCAAGGAGTCGCCGGTGACCGGGTCCTCAACCCAGCGCGCCGGGGTCGTCTGCCGAACCTCGGCTGACCTCCGCTCGACCGAATTCGCGGGAGCCGACCTGAGCACCGGATGTGACTGGCCGCCTGCATCCGTCACGGCGGTTCTCGGTGCACTGGCGACCGACCGACCGCACTCTCCGCAAAAGAGCGCGCCGGGGGGCAGCGTTGTGCCGCAATGCGTGCAATTCACCTGCGCCCCCTGACGTTCAGCCGCGAATCCTTGCGCCTGAACAGGCTCTTGACACTATATCCACCCAGTGATCGCACCGACACGAGCGCCTTGATGCGCTGCCATCGGGTGCGCCCCTGCCCGAGCGCCTGCCGCAGCTCATCGACGGCCCGCCACACCTTCTCCGCCTCGGAGTCCTCGGTCGAATCCGGCGAGAAGACGGCGCGATCCGCAACGGATGCCAACACCAGGGAACGGGTTCCGCCCACCGTTCGTGCGACCTCGGCCCTGGTGGGCATCGGCGGGGGGTTGTAGCCGTGGTCGAGAACCGCGTCCTCGAACTCCTGCCATCCGCCGGCCACCCGGGTGATCGGTGACGTCGCACGCCTTCGCAACGACCTTCTGCGCAGCTTGGCCACCGCCACGGCCAGGAACGGCGACATCAGGATGGCGGCACCGAGGAGGACCATCCCGGTGACCTGCGCAATCGCCAGCAGGATCGCGAGGACCTCGTTCGGCAACTCCGGGTCCTCCTGCGAGCTGTCCGGCTGCACCTGCTCCACGGTGAAGTCGGGCTCGGTGGGCGGTGGCTGCACCGGCGACTGCGGGCGTGCGACCTGGGTCGGGTCTTCCGGCTCCTCTTCCGGGATCTCCCGCGGATCCGGATTCGGGTTGATCGCCACCCAGCCATGCCTCGAGGTGTTGACCTCGATCCATGCGGACACGTCTTCGCCCAGTACCGTCACCACAGAATCACTGTCCTGGTGATCGGGAGCGAACCCGAGCACCACCCGGGCGGGGAAACCCAATTGGCCGGCCATCAGGGCTGCCGTCACCGCATACTGCTCCGCATCGCCGATCATCCGCTGACCGGTCAGCAACTGGGTGATCCGGTCGGCGGCATGACCGGACCTGCTGGCCGGCTCATCCTCATCGACGCCGTGACTGATGTAGCCGTCGGCACGCAACCCGTCGATCATGGCCTGGAGCCGGGCACCGGCTGTCTCGGCTTCGCCGACGTAGCCGCTGAGGGCCAGTGCCAGCTCATCCGGCAATTGTGCCGGCTGCGGAACGGTGGCACTTCCCGGTTCGAGTGCGGCCAGCTGCCCGGGGGTCGGCGACGACGGTACCACTGCCTGGAAACGGTAGGAGTCCCCTTCAGAGAGCCCTTCGACGACTACCGCTGTGCCGCTGTTGTCGTTGTAGAAGAATGAGCCGCGCAGGTCGGCGGCGTCCGGCCCTGCGAAGGTGACGCTCTCGAGCTTGCCGATGGACGGCATCCAGATGCCCTGATACTGGTCGACCGTGACCTGCACCGAAATCTCATCGCCGGCAACCCCTGACTGGTCGAAGGTGGTGGGAACCCTGACGAACGAGCCGGACAGGCTGCTCACCTGGTCGCTGCCGACCGAGTAGACGATCCCGTCATAGGTGTCGAGAGCCGCGACCCGGAGCATTGCGCCCTCGGGAAGCCCCTCCACCATGAACATCGGCCGGTTGGCCGACTGCACCTGGTGGTAGGCACGGAACCCGCTGAGCGGACTGGCATGATCTCGGGGATCGAACGGCTCCTCGACGGCCGCACGCAGCACCTGCCGCCCGGTGTCGACCGGGAACAACCAGACGCCACCGAGTGCGATGCCAACGGCCAGCGTCATCGTGAGGGCAGAACCCAGAAGGGCGCGAAAGCCGAGTCGGGTGTCCCGGGACTCGACGGCCCTCCCCTTACCTGAGGCGGGCTGTCCGACCAGGAGGCGAATCGACGCCCGCCTCCGATACCACCGGGCCCAGATCAGCCAGACCAGGATGAGAACGAGCAACGCGAGCGTCAGCGGCATCGGCCAGTCGGTCGACTCGGGGCCGAAAGTCACGGCAAGAACCAGGATGATGGCGGGAACGATGACCGCGACCTCGCCGTACCGGGCGCGAAGGGCGATGCTCAGTCCGATCACCGTGCCGAAGAGCATGAGCAGCAGAGCCGGGACCAGGAGCGCTTCGAAACTGCCGACCGGCAGGGTGATGGTGAGCAGCTGCTTCCAGCCCACCGCGGACCCGGCGAGCAGGTCGACCATTCCACCGAGGCTGGGAAGGACGCCGTAGAGTGCCTGATCGGGCACTGCGAGTGGCACCCCCAGAAGCAGGTAGGACGCGATGGCCACCAGCATCACCACGATGCTCGACCAGCGATAGACGGCCCCGAGGATGGCAATCGCAGACCCGGCAATGAGCGAGGCGGCGATCAGGATGATCAGGCGCTCAGACTGGTAGATGGGCCACAGCGTCGCTCCGGCGACCGCGAACGTCGCCCACACCATCACGGTGTTGATGGCGATGAACCCGGGAGAAACTGTGGACCTGGCCATCAGGCGGCTGCTGCCTTGGCGAGGCTCTTCTGGAGGTCTTCGAGGTACCCGATGGTCAGCACGCTGAGGCCGGATACCTGGCGGAGGCCCGGAACTGTCTCTGGATCGCACACGATGGCGACGACCTCGACCCCCACCGAGAACTGGGTCGATGCAGAACGGAGCTGGCCAGGCGTCGGAAGTGAGCCGCAGACCAGGAAGGCGACCGAGATTCCGGTGACCTGCTCCGCCGTCACCCGCGCGACATCCGTTATGGCCAACGCGGACTGCGAGTGCCCGACGACGGCCAGGTCGTCAAGCAGCCTCGCCCTGGTGAGCGTACTGAGCTGCCGGACCGCGAGGGTCTTACGCTTGGCGAATTCCGGAGTCTCGGCGCTCGCGACGACAGAGACGTTTCTCACATCCCGGATGGCGCGCACGCCGAGGGACCCGGCGACGCTGACCGCAAGCTCGAACTCCTCGTCGCCCGCGTAGTCGCCCGACGCGAGGCTGAGCGCGACGACCAGGTGGCTGCGCCTGGTCTCCTCGAATTGGCGCACCATGTACGTACCGGTCTTGGCCGTGCTTTTCCAGTGGATGTAACGACGTTCATCCCCCGGCATGTACTCACGGAGTGCGTGGAATGCAACATCGCTGTTCGTCAGGTCGCGGGTGGCGTTTCCCTCCAGGTCGCGAATGAGCCCAGTGCTGGTGCTCGGGATCGCTATCGTTCGCGGGTGGACGACGAGTTCTGCAACGTCGGTCCAGACGAGTTCGCGTCGCACCAGGCCGATCGGGTCTGCACGCACGGTTCGTACCGGACCGACCTGGTAGACCCCTCGCCTGGTCGTCGGCACCGAGAATTCCTGCTCGAAGGAGGAGCCGCGCGCCACGCTCGGCAGGACGATTTCAGTCAGGCCCCGTCCCACCGGGATCTCGACCTTCACACCGAGAACCCGTCTCCTGGTTGGGTTCACCACCGAGACGATCCCACTCGCGTCGTCGCCGATCACCACGCGTCGGTGGGGAAGGTCGAGGGTGAGGGTGAAGGAACTGCGACCGATCAGGTAGACGGCGGCGATCAGGATCATGACACCGCCGGCAAATCCGACGGCAACCAGCTCTGTCCATCCGAACCGGTAACCCGCCAGCAGGCTCACCGGCACGATAACCAGCATCGCCCAGCCGAGAGGCGTGATGACGGTGGCCATGCGCCCGGTCCAGATTGCGACGCGGGCTCCGGCGGTGCGCGTGAACCGCACCAAGGACACGATGGCATCGGCAAGGATGCCCTCGCGATAGCCCACGATACGGGTGCGCGCGTTGGTGAGGCCGCGAGTCTCGGTGCTGGTGTGTTCCGCTCGCCCGGTCAAAGCCGTTCGGCTGTGAGCGGATAGGGCCTGTCGCGCCTGTGGCGATCCTGTGTTCGGTGTCAAACCGCCTGCCTCTCGCTGGGCGGGGAGGTCTCCATCAGGATCTGCGCAATGATGCTCGACGAGGTGACACCGTCGAACTCTGCTTCAGGGTCGAGCACCAGGCGGTGGGCAAGCACCGGCTCGGCGAGGGCCTTGACGTCGTCCGGCACGACGTAGTGCCTGCCGCTGGCAGCAGCGAGTGTCTTCGCCGTGCGAATCAGGGCGAGCGCCCCTCGCACGCTGACGCCGAGGCGCACCTCGGTTGCGCTCCTGGTGGACTCAACCAGCCGGGAGACGTAGTCGTTGATGGTGGGGTCGACGTGAACTGTGCGCGCGATCGCCGCCATCTCGGTGACGACCTCCGCGGTGATGATCGGCGCCAATTCGGTCTCGTGCGCTCGCACTCCGGCACCCTCGAGGATGCGCAGTGTTGACGCGTGATCGGGGTAGCCGATCGATGCCTTCATGATGAACCGATCGAGCTGCGCCTCGGGGAGACGATAGGTTCCAGCCTGCTCGATCGGGTTCTGGGTGGCGATCACCATGAAAGGCACCCCGGCCGGGTGCGTCACGCCGTCGACGGTGACCTGCCCCTCCTCCATCACCTCCAATAGTGCGGCCTGGGTCTTCGGGCTCGCCCGGTTGATTTCGTCGGCCAGCACGATGTTCGCGAAGATCGGCCCGGCATGGAACTCGAAGGACCCCGACTTCTGGTCGTACACGCTCACCCCGGTGATGTCACCGGGCAGCAGGTCGGGGGTGAACTGGATGCGGCTGGACGTGCCTTCAACGCTCTCGGCGATTGCGCGCGCGAGTGACGTCTTGCCGGTGCCCGGAAAGTCCTCCAGCAGCAGGTGTCCTTCGCTGAGCAGCGCGGTGAACGACAGCCGGATGACGAACGTCTTGCCCAGGAGGACCTGGTCGACGTTGGCCACCAGACGGTTGAAGATGTCAGCGAACCAGCTGGCCTGCTCAGGGGTCATGCTCATTGTGTTGCCTTTCCGGCGCTTGTCGGTGTCATGGAGTCGGGCATCGCGACTCGGCGAAGTCGGGGTCGGTGCGGGTGGTTCCGTCGATGGTCACGGTCGCTTTGACCCGGATTCCCGTGGCGTCCCAAGGTACCGTTTCGCCCGGGTCAGGAGTTCTGAAGGCGCCCCACAGAAGTCCGAGGTGCTCATAGGACACTTGGTAGGTCACTGTGCTGGCGCTCGCCCCGGGGTTGAGCGGAAGGATGACGATTCCCTCAAGCGGGGCTCCGGAGGCACAGCTCGCGACATCAGCCCGCGTTGCCATGGGCATCGCGGAATACACACTCGATGACGCTCCGCAGTAGCTTGCCGACGCGTCGCGGCAACCTCTGAATTGCACGTTTACCGTTGACCCGTACAGAGACCCGGGAACGGAGATGAATGCGCCGACGGTCGCATTGTGCCATACGCCATCACCCAGCGAGTACTCGTACCGAACAGCGGTCCCGGATGCCACCGAGAGCGATGTGATTGCAACATCATGGAATCCGCCGCCCCTATGCGCCACCGCGACACTTCCGCTCGCCTGGCCGGGGGGCCGCTTGCTCTCGACCGGTCCGGAAACCGTGGGTGTGCAATACATTCCGTTGTCCGCATAGACGATGTAGACATACTGGTCGCCGTCGTTGACGTGGGTGTCCACCCAGCCGCTGGACGCGGGGCTCACTCCCTTATTGAGGCCGGTACCGTCGCAGCTGGTGGGAACCGGGTCACCGACGTCGACCCTACCGATCGAGTAGGTACCTGAGACTGCGCCGTTCCAGGAAGCCGGCGCCCACTCCACCCTGATATTGCCCGAGGTGTCGTGCACGACGGCAGCGAGCCCTGGCACGGCAGAAGGCGGACCGACCGTCGTGACGGTGACCGCCGGGTTACGGTTCCACTGGGCATCAGAAGCCTGCGCGCTGTTTCGCGCATAGACGGTCACCGAGTACTGCTGATTCGCAACCAGCTGGCCGCCGGCCGTGGTGTCGACCAGGGAGTTGGCGCCCGGCCCGACGTTGATGGCCGCATCGACGTTGCTGCCGGTGATCCTGACGGTGTAGCCGGAGACCGCGGTTCCCGGGTTGGGGTCGGCTACCCGGTTCCAGTTGACGGTGATCGCCCCGCCGGCGGGCGCGGCGTTGGTGGCAACAGCGGTGATACCTCCGACTGGGGCAGGCAGGTAGTCGGCGCTGACCGGGGTACTCGCCGGGCTCGGCTCAGAGTCGCCGATCCCGTTGGTGGCGATCACGCGGAACTCGTACATCGCACCGATCGTGAGGTCAGTCAGGTCACAGCGGAGCTGAAGCCCGCAATCCTTGCTGTAGCCGCCGTTGTTGGTGCTGACGACGCGATAGCCGGTGATCGGGGAGTTGTTGAATGCTGGAGCCGTGATCCTCAGGGTGACGACGCCTCCGACATACTCCGCGACCGCGCGGGTCGGCGCGATCGGTGCGTCGGGCACATCCTGCACCGACAGGGTTACCGTCCCCCAGACGCGGCGGTCCGGGTCGCTGGTGGCGTCTGCGACCTGGTACTGCAACGAGGTGTCGATTGGGAGGGCACCATCCGAGACGGTGACCGTCAGACGGCTCCGATCGGCGCTCGGCACGACCGTGACACCGTCAGGCAGGCTTCCACCGCCCAGCCCGCGGATGTCGACCACCTTCAGTGCCCGGCCGGGGAACGGGTTGGTCGCTTCGTCGTTCGCCAGCACATTGACGACGGTGGTCTCTCCACGCTTCACGATCGCGGTATCCGGCGCCGGTGAAGCGAGGGGCCGGCTCGACGCCACCACGTTCAGCTGGATCCGACCCGGTTGGCCAACGCTCAGGTCGTCCCGAACTCCGAGGGTGAGCCCGGTACTCGCTCCCTTGCTGGCGTCGGCGTTCGCGCGCAGAGTCAGGGTGTTCTCACTCAGTGAATAGCTGAAACCGACCGGCAGGGGTTCGATGACCGTGTAGGCGAGTTCATCGATGTCGTCCTCGTAGGGATAGTTGGTCAGCTTGACCAGGTCGAGCACCTTCTCTTCTGCAGGTTCGAAGTCGATGACCCCGCCGGTGAACACCGGTGCCTGGTTCTCGCGCGGCGTTACCGTGATCGGCAGCACCAGCGTCGCCTTCCGCCCGTTCGGATCGGAAGCGGATGTGCCGTCCGTCACCTCGAACGAGATGGAGGCCGGGCCGAAATACTTGTCTGCCGAGGTGAACTTCAGTGTGTTCTCGTCGACGACCAGGTCCCCGCCGTCGGAGTGTGTCGCCCGCACGGTCGCGCTGTCGGTCAGGCGCACGGCTTGCCCACCGATCGTGATCACCCGCTTGCCAAGCTCGATGATCAGTTCGGACTCGCTCTCCACCGTGAGCGGGTTGGCACGCCGGTCGAGCTGTGGCAGTGCGTCGTCGTAGCCAGGCACCCATACGAAGGCATAGGAGACGATGTCGGGGTCCTCTGGGTGAGCGACCGAGAACGGGATGATCTGGCTGGCATCCTCGACCGTGACCTGCATGCGCTTGTCAGCGGTGATGACCGCGGAACTCCGGTAACCGGCGAGCAGGCCGAGGCGGAGTGCCGAGGAGTTGCCATCCGCGAAGAAGACATTGCGAAGCACGTCCACATCGATGACTTCACGGTCGAGGATGTCGGTGAGAGTGAGCACGGTGTCCAACGCGACCGGGTACGCCAATGGCGCGACCGGGTCGACCTCGACCGTGATGAAGTTGGAGCTGGTGCCGCCGAACTCATTCTCGATCGTGTAGACGAGACCATAGCGAGCCGGCTCCTCCGGCGGCGTGATGGTGACGATGTTGTCCTCGATCACGGCGACGATGTCTGGCGAGTTCGGCTCGACGCCGGTCACCGTCAGCGGCGACCCGCCTGGATCCGAGTCATTGGCGAGCACCAGTACCGACACAGTGCCCCCTGGCCGCACCCGCACAACATCGGGGTTCGCCACCGGGTTGCGGGGTCCGCTGGTGACGGGGCTGATTCCGACCCGTACCGTTCCGATGGACCGGGCACCCAGGCCATCCATCACGGTGTAGGTGAAGGTGTCGGTTCCAGCCGAGTAGCCACCGGCCTCGTACGCGATGAAGTCGGCTCCGACCTGGCTGACGGCGCCTTTCTCCGGGTTCGATTCCTGCCCAATCAACTGGACGGAGTCCCCGTCCGGGTCGATACCGGTGAGCGGGATCCGGATGCTGACCTTCTCCCCTGCCAGCACCCGCGCCGTCACCACTTGTGGCACGGGCGCGGTGTTGGTTGCCTCGATGGCCTCCCGCACGGCGATACGCACCTGCGCCTGCGCTACCTGCCCGTCGGGCCCTGCGACTTCATAAACCGCAGTGAAGTTGCCGGTCTGTTTCGGCGCCAGGTAACGCAGCTTGTTCCCGGATGCGAACAGCAGTCCGGAACCCTGCTTCAGCCCTGAGACCAGTTCGGGGTTGAGCGTCAGTTCTTCGCCATCCGGGTGCACGTCATTGGCCAGCACCGGGATGTCGATAGCGTCACCCAGCCGCACGGAGACGGTGTCATCCGTCGCCACCGGCGCTTGTGCCCGCACCGGCTGTGGCAGTTCGACCACCGTGACCACGCCCTCAGACTCGGCGAGGCCGTTGCTGACCCGGTATCCGAAGCTCAGCGTGCCGGCGTCGAGCGGCGCGGTCAGCGTCACCCGGATGGCCCGCTGCTCGAGCACCTCCGCCCGCACTCCGGATGCCACGCCCAGGTCGTCGACTCCGGTCACCATGAGCACGCCGCCGGCCGGATCGATATCGGTGGCAGCCACGCGGATGGTCTCGCTGCTCAGCGTCTTCACGAAAATCGTCTTCGGGATGGTGATCGGCTTCGAGTTGGCGTCTGGTGGCGCTGCCACATCGATTCGTACCAGTCCCGTGGCGGTCTGGTCGCCATCCGTCACCACGTATTCGATGTAGTGCGTGCGGATCTGGTCGCTGGTGAATCGGAACGTGCCCGTCTCGACACTCGATTCGATGGTCGCCCCGGTCTTCGCCGGGACGCCGCTCAGCCGGATGACGCCGGTTCCGCCGCGCACATGGTTCAGCGGTTCTACCGTGGCTTCTCGGCCCGCGTAGGTCTGGACTACGAAGGGGTCGGCGATGATCGGCACATCGCCGGCGGCACGAACGGTGACCGACATAGATCCGGAGCCCAGCGCCGACCCGTCTGACACGGTCAGCGCGATCGAGCGAAGCTGACCCGCTGCACCGCCCTCCTGGAAGACGACGGTTCCCTCCGGCTTGTGGCTGACCTGGTCGGGAAGGGATCCACCCGCGTCGGCCAGGTAGAACGCATCGCCGTCCGGGTCGAGCCAGTCGCCGAGCACGGGGGTGGACACCCTGCCGTTCTGGGCGACGGATGCCTTCGTCGGCCGGACCTGCACCGGTGGCGAATTCTCTTCAGGGCTGCGGATGGTGACGGTTGCTGTGGCCTGCGCGACCCCACCGCGTCCGTCGCTGATCGTGTAGCCGAACGAGATCTCGCCGCTTGCGCCGGGCGCGAGACTGAGCTGTGCCTGCTGACTGTTGTTGATCACGTCGATGCGGCCGAGGTTCGGATCGATGGGGACGACCTCGGTGATGACCAGCACGTCGCCGTTGGGGTCGTAGTCGTTGAGCAGCAGTGGAAGCACGCTGGTTCGCCCGGGGCGGGCGCCGAATGCGTCGTCGATGGCGACCGGTGGTACCTGGTCCTTCTCGAACTCCGGCGGCGTGTCCTCTTCGATCTCCTCTACCTCGCGCTGGTCTTCCTCCGCGAGGATCAGTTCATCCCAGTTCGCAATGAGTTCACCGCCCTGCTGCACCGCCCAGGCGTTGCCACTGGCCGGATCGCTCAGCACGACGCGATCACCGTTGACCGCGAACGTCGTCCGCCTGCTTCCCGCCTCCAGCCCGATCAGCGCCAGTGTCGTTCCTTCAGCGCCGGCGCACTGGCGCCAGGCGTTCCCGCCGGTCCAGGCTGCGAAGCTGCAGCCGTCGACGATGACGGGCGCAATGGCGTTGCCGGACTGCCCGGAGACGAGTTCGCGAATCGTTCCGCCGTCCAGGGGTACGGACAACAGGGCCGGCCCGGTCGCCACCAGTACGGAATCGTCGGCTGGCGACGGGCGTTGGATGGCAGCATCTTCCGTGGACGGGGCTGCGTCGGCAAGATCGATGGTTCGTTCCTGGGTCACCAACTCGCGAGTGGTCTGGTTGAACAGCACCCAGGCATCCCCGACCGAGGTGATCTCGAAGTCGTCGCCCGGAGCCGAAACATCGACATCCTGGCTCTGGCTGACGACGGCGGGCGCGGTCGCGTCGACCCGGTAGACCTTGCTGGTGTCTGCCGAGAATGCGAAGACCACACCCTGGTCGGACACCGTGGCGATGGAGTCTTCACCGAAGTTCAGGGTCGGCTCCGTTGCCGCGTCAAAGTTGGCCAACTCGGTGTACGGGAGAATCCAGACCGCTCCCGTCCTGGTGGCGTGGATGACGACGTTGTTGCCGGCCAGGTAGACCTCGGGAGAATCGGTCGGCATTGGCGCACTGTCTTCAATCGTGGATGTCGCAGGGTCGACGATATCGACGGTGTTGTTCTCGCGGTCGAAGAGCAGCACCTCGGTGCCGCGCTGCACCACCTCGATCTCATTGCCGGCGGCCTGCACGACGGTGTTGAGTTCCAGCACCGCGGTGTTGGCGCGACCGATCACCTGCTCTGTGCCGTTCGCGACCCACACCGACGAGTCGTTCAGGTCCATGCGCTGCGACGCATAGCCGGTGGAGATCACCGCAATGGTCGCGATCAGCGATGCGATCACGAACCCGCTGGCCACCGTGGACACCAGTGACCTGTGCCGTGCGGCCCACCTTCTAAACATCGTCGGTCACTCCGAGAAGATGACGCACTTTTGGCTGCTCGCGGGACCCGTCGTACCTGAACGGTTGACACTGACGGTGATGCAGACACGTTCTCCCGGCTGCGCGTCGACCACGAAGGATGGCGCCTTCTGCGGACTGAGCGTGCCATCCGGCGTCGTGATCTGGTACAGGTCGTCCGCGGCGATTCCCGGGTCCTCCCAGGTGAACTCGATCGAATCCTCCGACTGACTGGCCTGAATGCCCTGCACAGTCGGAATCGTCGAGGTCCCGGACTGGATGAGCACGAACGTCGCCGTGATGCCGAGAGCGAGCACCAGGAGCGCGATGACCACCATGCCCCAGGCCAGGAGCTTGATGCCCTTCGGGTGCGTGGCGATACGGGATACGGTGCTTGCCCCGCCCTCCGTCGGACGGTGAACGGTTCCGATGGGCGCGAAACTCGCATCCTGGCGCGATCGACGGCGCCGGCGCTTGCCGCTTCCTGTCACTGCCCCGGCAACCCCGCGAACCCGAGTGCGGTCTTCCAGGTCGGCGACGGTCGCGAGCGCCCAATCGTCCATCGCGACCTCGATCGGTGTCTGCGCGAGCCCGAGTTCCGTCTCGATCGACTGCAGCTCGCGCACCACCTCCAGCACGCTGTCCGGTCGGGAGGCCGGGTTCCGCGACATGGCCCTCTTGAGGATGCGCTCGATGCTGGCGGGAACATCCGGTCGGCCGATCGGTTGCATCTTCGCCTGGCTGATCCGATTGATGAGGTCGGCCGACTTGTTCGGTGACCCCGGCACCTCGAACGGCGATCGGCCAGCCAGCAACGAGTACACGGTCGCCGCGAAAGACCAGACTTCGCTCTGGACCGTCCCTGGCGTCTCATCCAGCAGCACCTCGGGGGCGGTCCACGGTATGGACATCCCCACCGACTCCTGGTTCTCGGCCTCGCTCAGCGTCGCTGCGATGCCGAAGTCGGACAACACCGGATGCCCGTAGGCGGTCAGGAGAATATTGGACGGCTTGATGTCGCGATGGAGCACCCCGGCGCGATGAGCGGTCTCGACCGCGCTTCCGATCTTGACCGCGATCTTCAGCACTTCGGGAACCGGAACCCGCTCTCGGCGATAGCGCTCGCTCAGGGCGGAAGAGCACATCTCCATCACCAGGTACGGGCGTCCGTCCGATGAGACGCTCGCCTGGTACACCGTGAGGATGGAGGGATGAGCGCTCAACTGGGCCATCAGGTTCGCTTCGGCCTGGAACATCTGGCGCACCTGGTCGTTGACGATCTCGCTGAGCATCACCTTGACTGCCACCTGGCGCCTGGGCATGTTCTGCTCGTACAGGAAGACGTCGGCGAATCCGCCGGATCCGAGAATGTGGATGTGCGAGAACCCGGGCAACACGGGAGGCTGCGACGGCAGTCTTCTGACCATGTTCCCCCCAGAGTTACTCTCTCGTTCCGGCCGCCTCAACAGACAGCGCGATTGACGCTGTGCAATCGCCCCCGTCGCCCTTCATTCTAAGCATCGCGCATCGCCATATAGCGGATGTTCACCAACACCGCAGGGTATCCCTCACCCCCCAATCTGGGGACATGGACATCCGGAATCATGCCAGCAAAGAGTGGGTCACTCGTCGTCGCCGGTCGGACCTTCGACCACATCGACGATGAGCACCGTCACATTATCGCGACCGCCGGCAGCCAGGGCGGCGTCGACGAGCAGCGACGCGGTCCGGTCCGGGGGGTGTCCAGCCGCCAGGTGCTGTTCCAATTGCTCGAAGGCAACCTCTTTGGTCAAGCCGTCGGAGCACAGAAGCAACCGCATGCCCTTGCGCAGCGGGATCAGCCAGTAATCGGTGACCGGATCGGCGTTGAACCCGACCGCACGCGTGATGATGTTGCTGTCGGGATGCTGTTCAGCCTCGCCCGCGCTGATCATGCCCGCATCGACGAGTTCCTGGACGACCGAGTGATCCACGGTCACCTGGTTCAGCTTCCGGTTCTCACTGAGATAGACCCGGGAGTCGCCGACGTTGAAGATGGCCCAGTGCGGCACTCCCCCCTTCGCCATCAGCGCCGCGCCGGTCACTGTCGTGCCAACGCCGAGGTGCGAATGATCGGCTGCGAGGGAGATGTCGCCGGTGGCGGCTTTCAGCGCAGCGTCGATGATCTCTGCGGTGGTGACCTCACCCTCCGCAGCCTCGCCGAGCCGCGTGACAACCGCCTTGCTTGCCACGTCTCCGGCTGAGTGGCCCCCCATACCGTCGGCGACGGCGAAGATCGGCGGCTTCGCCACCAGGCTGTCCTCGTTGTGCCTGCGCCGGTAGCCGGTGTGGGTGTCGAGCCCCCAGGACAGCACCGCCGGACGCTCTGCACCCGGCACCTTGACGGTGTGGTTGGTCGTACTCTGTCCGATCACGGTCACGAGTGTGTTGCTCCAGGGTGGGGATCGGGCGGGTAGGACCGCCTCAGTGAATGGATTTCGATCACGTTGCCATCGCCGATTTCTATCACGGACCCCGGAGTGACGACGACGGATTCGCTTTGGCGTAACCGGATCGGTGCTGAGCCCGGCTGCCGCACCTGGGTTCCGTTCGTCGACCCCAGGTCGGTCGCGATCACCACGGTACCCACCTGGCGCAGTTCGAGGTGGGTGCTGGAAACCTCGCCGAGCGGTGACGGGACGCGCACCAGGCGCGGAGTGCTGCCGGTCGTGATCCGCGGAGCGCTCGGCTTGCGGCCAAGGTACGCCGGCCGGTCGAGTCCGATCGGCTGGTGCGAATTGACGACGAAGCCGTAATCGGCCGAACCGTGCCGTGGCTCTGAGCCGAGAGACGAGGATCGGTCGACCCCCTCCTGGGCGGGATGTCGCATCCGCACAAAGGTGTCGCTCTCGTCGGGAAGGCGATGGTCCAGCGGGCGCGGTGGCTTGATGACGGTGTCATCAAGATCTTGCTCCACAGGGCAAGCCTAGCGACAGTGCCGGAGTATCCGGCCGGATTATGCCCCGATGAACGACATGACGTGCTTGATGCGGGTGTAGTCCTCGAAGCCGTATTGGGACAGGTCCTTGCCGTAACCCGAATGCTTGAACCCACCGTGGGGCATTTCGGCAACGATGGGGATATGGGTGTTGATCCACACGCATCCGAAGTCCAGGTTCTTGGCGCAGCGCATGGCACGACCGTGGTCGCGGGTCCAGACCGACGACGCCAATCCGTATTGAACGTCGTTCGCCCAGGCGAGCGCTTGTGCTTCGTCGCTGAACTTCTGCACGGTGATCACCGGCCCGAAGATCTCGTTCTGCACTGCGTTGTCGTCCTGCCGCAGGTTGGAGACGATGGTGGCCTCCAGGTAGTACCCGTTCGTGCCCTGTCGTTTTCCGCCCAGCTCCAGGTTGGCGTGGTCGGGAAGGGCGTCGATCATTCCGGAGACCCGCTCGAATTGCCCGGCATTGTTGAGTGGACCGAACAGAATGCCGGAGTCACCGGGCGCCCCGGTCTTCGCGTTGTCACGCGCGTAGGCAGCGAGCGCCGCCACGAACTCATCGTGGATGCCCTCCTGCACGAGCAGCCGGGTTGCCGCGGTGCAGTCCTGCCCGGCGTTGAAGTATCCGGCCGCCGTGATGCCTTCCACAGCCTTCTGGATGTCGGCATCGTCGAAGACGATGACCGGAGCCTTGCCTCCCAGCTCAAGATGCACCCTTTTCAGGTCGGCCGACGCCGCCCTCGCCACCTCCATGCCGGCTCGCACGGAGCCCGTGATCGAAACCAGCTGCGGCGTCTTGTGCTCGATCATCGCGGCACCGGTCGTGCGGTCGCCGGTGATCACGTTCAGCACGCCTGGCGGCAGGAACTCGGCGGCGACCTCGGCGAGCAGCAGAGTGGACAGCGGGGTGGTGTCGCTCGGCTTGAGCACGGTGGTATTCCCGGCCGCGAGCGCGGGGGCGAACTTCCATACGGCCATGTTCAGCGGATAGTTCCAGGGGGTCACCTGCCCGACAACACCGATCGGTTCTCGCCGGATGAAGGAGGTGTGGTCTTTCAGGTACTCACCGGCGGACTTGCCCTCGAGGTTGCGCGCCGCCCCGGCGAAGAAGCGGATCTGGTCGACCGACAGCATGATCTCGTCGTCGACCAGGGTGGCGCGTGGCTTCCCGGTGTCCTGGGATTCGGCATCCGCGAATTCCTCTGCGCGGGCCTGGATCGCATCCGCTATCCGGAACAGGGCGAGCTGGCGCTCGGAAGGCGTGGTCTCGCGCCACCCGTCGAATGCCGCCTCAGCGGCACGGTAGGCGTTGTCGACGTCGGCGGCATTCGACACCGGCGAGGACGCATAGACCTGCTCGGTGGCCGGATCGATGACGGGGAAAGAAGAATCGGACGTGGAATCGACGTAGTCGCCGCCCACGAAGTTCTGGAGTTCGCGTTCGCTCATCCATCCACGATAGCCAGCTTGTACTCGCGGCGCACTACCGCGACCACTGATTTCGTTGAATATCAGCTGTGAGCGTGCGGAATCACTTGTCTGAATATCATTTCACTGACACAATCGGAATATGACACCGGTTCCCAAGGCCAAGCACAATCAGCTGGACGATATCTCGAAAGCGATCATCGAACAGCTGCAGGTGGATGGCCGACGGTCGTACGCCGAAATCGGCAAGGCGGTCGGGCTGAGCGAAGCCGCCGTACGCCAACGCGTGCAGCGACTCACCGAATCCGGGGTCATGCAGGTGGTCGCGGTAACCGACCCGATGCAGCTGGGCTTCTATCGACAGGCGATGGTCGGCATCCGCGTATCCGGAGACACGACCGACGTCATCGAACGCCTGGCACGCATCCCGGCGGTGGACTACCTGGTGATGACGGCAGGCAACTTCGACGTCCTCGCCGAGGTGGTGTGCGAAGACGACGAGCACCTCATTGACCTGCTCAACAAGGAAATCCGCGGGATACCGGGCGTGCAATCGACCGAAACGTTCGTTTACCTGAAACTCGAGAAACAGTTCTACAACTGGGGAACACGATAACCATGACAATCACAGAACAAGCAGTCACCCCGTCCGGTAGCGACGCCACGGATGCGGTACTCCAGCAGAAGGCGAAAGACCACCTCTGGATGGCAATGTCCAGGCAGTCCGTCATGGAAGACGGCCACGGCGTTCCCATCATCGTGCGCGGTGAAGGCCACCACGTCTGGGACAGCCGGGGCAAGAAGTACTTCGACGGGCTCAGCGGCCTCTTCGTCGTCAACGTGGGACATGGCCGCAAACGCCTCGCCGAGGCGGCAGCCAGGCAGGCGGAGCAGCTGGCGTTCTTCCCCACCTGGTCGTACGCGCATCCGACCGCCATCGAACTCGCCGACCGGTTGGCCGCGGAGGCCCCCGGCGACCTGAACCGCGTGTTCTTCTCCTCGGGCGGCGGTGAAGCCAACGAGACCGCGTTCAAGCTGGCGAAGTACTTCTGGAAGCTCCAGGGCAGGCCCACCAAGCACAAGGTCATCTCCCGCGCGATCGCCTATCACGGCACGCCACAGGGAGCGCTGGCGATCACCGGCATTCCCGGGATGAAGGAGATGTTCGAACCGGTTACCCCCGGAGGCTTCCGGGTGCCGAACACGAACTACTACCGCGCCGATGAGATGGGGTTCGACACCTCGAGTGACAAGGGCTCGCTCGAGCACTTCGGGCTGTGGGCGGCCAACCGCATCGAAGAGATGATCCTGTTCGAAGGCCCGGAGACGGTCGCCGCGGTGTTCCTGGAGCCGGTGCAGAACAGCGGCGGATGCTTCCCACCGCCCCCCGGCTACTTCCAGCGCGTTCGCGAGATCTGCGACAAGTACGACGTGCTGCTCGTCGCTGACGAGGTCATCACCGGGTTCGGCCGCATCGGCAACACGTTCGCGTCGACGACCTACGGGTTCGTTCCGGACATGATCACCTGCGCGAAGGGACTCACCAGCGGCTACTCCCCCGCCGGCGCGACCATCATCAATGAGCGGATCTACGAGCCGTTCAAGCACGGCGACACGACGTTCTACCACGGCTACACCTGGGGCGGGCATCCGGTGTCGTCTGCCGTCGCGCTCGAGAACCTCGACATCATGGCCGAGGAAAAGCTGAACGAACGGGTTCGCGAGAACTCGCCGATCTTCCGGGCGACCCTCGAGAAGCTGCTCGACCTGCCGATCGTCGGAGACGTGCGCGGTGACGGTTACTTCTTCGGTATCGAACTCGTCAAGGACAAGGCGACCAAGGAGACCTTCACCGACGAGGAATCGGAGCGCCTGCTCCGCGGCTTCCTGTCGAAGGCCCTCTACGACGCCGGCCTGTACTGCCGGGCGGATGACCGTGGAGACCCCGTGATCCAGCTGGCGCCACCACTGACCATCGGGCCGGCCGAATTCGACGAGATCGAAGGCATCCTGCGCGGTGTGCTGACCGAGGCGTGGTCCCGGCTCTGACCGAGGCACGCAGCGTGGGTGACCAGTACCGGTCACTGTCGTATTGGCATGACACCGTGCCGGGCGACCTGTCGCCGCGCACCCCGTTACCTGGTGACCTCACCGCCGACATAGCGATCGTCGGCGGTGGGCTCACCGGGCTGTGGACCGCCTACTACCTGGCCAGGCGTGACCCATCGCTGAACATCGTCATCCTGGAGAAGGAGATCGCCGGTTTCGGGGCGTCCGGCCGCAACGGCGGTTGGTGTTCCGCGCTGTTCCCGACCTCGACAACGGGACTGGAACGCCGCCACGGCCGAGACGCTGCCATCCGAATGCGGCGGGCGATGGTGGAGACGGTCGATGAGGTCGGCCGGGTCACCGCCGAGAACGGCATCGACTGCGACTTCGCCCGAGGTGGCACGCTGACCTTCGTGCACTCGGACGCCCAGCGCACCCGCGCCGAGGCCGACATCGCGGAAGCATCTGCGTATGGCGTCGACCTGCTCAGCTGGTCCGAAAACCGCGACTACGTGCTCGACCCAGCCTGTGCACGCCTGCACCCCGCCAAACTCGTCCGCGGCCTCGCGAGCGTGGTCGAACGGCTCGGCGTGACCATCTACGAGCAGACCGAAGTACTCGACTACTCACCGCGCGCGGTGGTCACCACCCGGGGAACTGTTCGCTGCACTACGGTCGTGATCGCAACCGAAGGCTACGGCGCCTCCCTTCCCAAGACACACCGACGGGTACTGCCGCTCTACTCGCTGATGATCGCGACTGAACCCCTGACCGACGAGGCCTGGTCTGAGATCGGAATCGAACACGGCCAGACCTTCGCCGACTATCGGCACCTGCTGGTCTACGGGCAGCGCACGGCCGACAACCGGTTCGCCTTCGGTGGGAGGGGTGCCCGGTACCACTGGGGCAGCAGCATCCGCCCGGAATACGACCGGGCACCCCGGGTCTTCGAACACCTGCGGAAGACGCTTATCGAGTTCTTCCCGCAGACGGCGGATGCTGCGATCACCCACACCTGGGGCGGCCCCCTGGGAGTACCACGTGACTGGCATGCCACCGTCGGCTACGAGCCGGAACGGGGACTCGCCTGGGCGGGCGGCTACGTCGGGGACGGGCTCAGCACCACGAACCTGGCCGGGCGCACCCTGGCAGACCTCATCACCGAAACAGAGTCCGACCTCACCCGACTGCCCTGGGTCGGCCACAACTCACCAGCGTGGGAACCGGAGCCGCTGCGCTTCATCGGCTCCAACCTCGGCCTGCTCGCCATGACCATCGCCGACACCGAAGAGAGGCTGACCAGGCGGCCATCCATCGCCGCGATGGTCATGGCGCCTCTCACCGGGCATTGAGCGCGCCCGTCGTGCTCGCCCGGCGTCGGTGCGGCTTGGTATCCTGTAAATCGGCGTAGAGGCGAGGGGCACCGGTGACACTGTTCGAGTCCGAGCCGTTGCTTCCTGTGCGGAAAGGTCGCCGCAAGCGTGCCCGGCGCGCCATGGTCGCCAGCGGGCTCTCCACCGTACTGGCGATCGCTGTGGTGTTCGGCGGAATCTACCTGGTGCAGCATCCGCAACCCATCATCGACCAGGTGACCGTCTGGCAGTATGAGCCGACCCCGGTCGTCGAAGGGCACGTCGAGCGCCTCGGACTCACCGAGCACGGCACATTCCTCTACTACGCCAGCAGGCCGAGCATCGAGTCATCGATGGCGTTCGCCGAGTCCTGCCCAACGCACGAGGGCGAAGACGGTTTCGGCATTCTCGGCTGTTACCTGCCGTCGAACAAGACCATCTACCTCTACGACGTCACCGATGAGCGACTGGACGGCACGGAGGAGATCACGGCAGCGCACGAGATGCTCCATGCCGCCTGGGACCGGATGGGAGCCGACGAACGAGCACGGCTCGGCGCACTCCTCGAGGCGGAGTATGAGAAGCACAGCAGCAACGCGGCCTTCAGCGAGCGGATGGCGATCTATGCGCGGATCGAGCCGGGCGAACACGCCAACGAGTTGCATTCCATCCTGGGAACGGAAGTCGCCGAGCTCGGAACTGAGTTGGAGGAGTATTACGCCCAGTACTTCACCGACCGCGCAGCCGTGACCGCGCTGCACGCGTCGGCCAATGCGGTATTCGTCGAGCTGAAGGCGCGCACCGACCAGCTGGTCGCCGAAATGGATGCGCTCCGCGCCGAAATCGAGGCCGACTACGCCAGGTATACAGCCGGCACCGATGACCTGAACCGGGACGTGGAGGATTTCAACTCGCGCACGCGGGCGAACAGCCCGGAAGAGTTCCGGCAGTTGCAGGCAGAACGCGAGGAGTTGATGCGCCGGAAAGCCGAGCTGGACAGCCTTTACGCCTCGGTACAGGAACGCTCCGACCGGTTCGACGCCACGATGATCGAACTTGAGGGCTTGAATGAGGTGAGCGCCGACCTGCAGCGGGGCCTCAACATCGGCGGCGAGGCCAGCGTGGAAGAGGCCGGCTAGGGCGCGCCCGCCCCGAAAGCGGCGCGTCGCATCCGCTCGCGCAGGGTGCGCGCACCGATCGGTGGGCCGCTAGCAGATATGCACCGGCGCCCCGCGGATCGGACCGCGCCGCTTTCCACGCGCCGCGGATCCGTACGCGCGCCAGCGATGCGTGCGCACCAGCAACCGCTGAGCCTCCCCTGAAAACAGCTACACCTCGTCGGTCACCGGCCCCGCGAACTGGGCCTCGTAGAGGCGTGCGTACGCGCCATCCGCCTCCAGCAGTTCCGTGTGGGTGCCCTGCTCGACGATCTGCCCGGCCTCCATCACCAGGATCAGGTCCGAGTCACGAATAGTCGACAACCGGTGAGCGATCACGAAACTGGTGCGATCGGACCTCAGCGCCGACATGGCCCGCTGCACCAGCACCTCGGTGCGGGTGTCCACCGAACTGGTCGCCTCATCCAGGATGAGCACACTCGGCTTCGCCAGGAACGCCCGTGCAATCGTGAGCAACTGCTTCTCGCCGGCGCTCACATTCGAGGCCTCCTCGTCGAGCACCGTGTCGTAGCCGTCCGGCAGGGAGTGCACGAACCGGTCGACATAGGTGGCCCTCGCCGCGTCCAGGATCTCCTCCTCCGTGGCATCCGTGCGACCGTAGGCGATGTTGTCCCTGATCGTCCCACCGAACAGCCAGGTGTCCTGCAGCACCATTCCCATGCGCGACCGCAGGTCGTCACGGGTCATCGACGCCACGTCGACGCCATCGAGGGTGATGCGCCCGGAGTCGAGCTCGTAGAAGCGCATCATCAGGTTCACCAGCGTGGTCTTGCCCGCGCCGGTCGGACCGACGATGGCGATGGTCTGACCGGGCTCCGCCACCAGGTTCACCGACTCGATCAACGGGACATCCGGCTGGTACCGGAACGACACGTCCTCGAAGACCAGCCGTCCGCGCGTCACGCCGACTGACTGGGCGGGCGAGACATCCGGTGACTGCTCCTCGGCATCCATCAGGTCGAAGACACGCTCAGCGGATGCGACACCAGACTGCACCAGGTTGGCCATGCTTCCCAGCTGGGTGAGCGGCTGCGTGAACTGCCGGGAGTACTGGATGAACGCCTGCACGTCACCGAGCCGCATCGAACCATTCGCGACCTGCAGGCCGCCGACCACGGCAATCGCAACGTAAACCAGGTTTCCGACGAACATCATCGCCGGCATGATGATGCCGGACACGAACTGGGCACCGAAACTGGCCGCGAAGAGTTCCTCGTTCTTGTCCGCGAACACCTTCGACACTTCCCGCTGGCGACCGAACACCTTCACCAGGGCGTGCCCGGTGAAATTCTCCTCGATCTGCGAGTTCAGTTCGCCGGTGTGCTTCCACTGCGCCACGAACAGTTTCTGCGAACGCTTGGCGATCAGCCCGGTGATGAGCACGGTGAGCGGAATCGTGACCAGGGCGATCACCGTCAGCAATGGAGACACGATGAACATCATCACGATGACACCGATCACCGTCAGCAGCGACGTCAGCATCTGACTCAGTGTCTGCTGCAGGCTCTGGGCGACGTTGTCGATGTCGTTGGTGACCCGGCTCAGCAGCTCACCCCGCTGCATCCGGTCGAAGTAGCCGAGCGGCAGCCGGTTGATCTTCGCCTCGATGTCTTCACGCAGTCGATACACGGTCCGCTGAACCACGAAGTTGAGGACGTACGCCTGCAGCCAACCGAAAACGGACGCCAGGATGTAGAGGGCGAGCACCCAGAAGAGCACGGTGCTGAGCGCCATGAAGTCGATCCCAACGCCGGGCGTGAGCTCCATCCCAGCCAGCAGGTCGGCCATCTGGTTGTCGCCCTGGGCGCGCAGGCCCTCCACGATCTGCTGCTGGCTCAGGCCATCCGGCAGACCGGCAGAAATCGCGCCCTCGAAGATGAGCGTGGTCCCCTCGCCGAGGAGCTTCGGGCCGATGACCGTGAACACCACGCTGGCGACCGTGAGCAGGAACACCCAGGCCAGTGAGAGCCACTCGGGCGCCAGCTTGGAGAGCAGCCTCTTCGCCGACGGCCAGAAGTTCAGCGGCTTCTCCGGCGGGAGCATCCCGTGCGGTCCCTGCCCGCGGGCCACAGCCGGGCCACGAGTGCTCGAAACGTCGGCCTCCGGCTCTTTCCCGGAAGGAGTCTCTTCTACAGCTGTCTGGCTCATAGGGCTTCCTCGGCGCTCAATTGCGACGACACGATCTCCGCATAGGTTTCATTGCCATCAAGCAGCTCCTGATGGGTTCCGCGACCGACGATCGCACCATCGTCGAGCACCACGATCTGGTCCGCGTCCACGATGGTTGACACGCGCTGCGCGACGATGATCATGGTGGCATCGGCAACGTTGACGCGCAGGGCCTGCCTGAGCCGGGCATCCGTCGCCGAATCCAGCGCCGAGAACGAATCATCGAAGACATAGGTCTCTGCGCGTTTCACCAGCGCGCGTGCTATCGCCAGGCGCTGGCGCTGCCCGCCGGAGACGTTGGTTCCGCCCTGGGCAATGGCAGCGTCAAGTCCGCCGTCCATGGCCTCGACGAAGCTTTTCGCCTGCGCGATCTCGAGCGCCTCCCAGAGTTCGTCGTCCGTGGCATCCGGATTCCCGTAGCGGAGGTTGGTCGCAACCGTGCCGGAGAAGAGGTAAGGCTTCTGCGGTACCAGACCGATCCGGCTCCACAGCAGGTCGGGGTCCAGGTCGCGCACGTCGACACCGTCCACCAGTACCTGCCCGCCGGTCGCATCGAACAGCCGTGGCAAGAGGTTCACCAGGGAGGTCTTACCGGCGCCGGTGCTGCCGATGATGGCAACCGTCTGACCGCCGTCCACCTTGAGGTTCAGGTCGTGCAGCACCGGCTTTTCTGCGCCGGGGTAGGCGAACGATGCCCCCACCAACTCAACAGTCCCGTGTTCGACCAGCTCCGTCACCGGGTTCGCCGGCGGAACGACCGAGGTCTCGGTCTCCAGCACTTCGCCGATACGCTCGGCGCTCACCGCAGCGCGCGGGAGCATCACGGCCATGAAGGTGGCCATCATGACCGCCATCAGGATCTGCATCAGGTATTGCAGGAAGGCCATCAGCGTCCCCACCTCGATGTCGCCTTCGGCGACGCGAAGGCCGCCGAACCAGATGACGGCCACGCTGGACACGTTCATCACCAGCATCACCACCGGGAACATCAGCGCGAACAGCTTCCCGACCCCGAGGGCGACATCCGTCAATTCGCGGTTCGCGGTGGCGAACCGTGCCGTCTCGTGCTTCTCCCGGACGAACGCCCGCACAACGCGAATGCCGATGAGTTGCTCCCGCAGCACCCGGTTCACCGTGTCGATGCGCTCCTGCATGATGCGGAACATCGGCACCATGCGGATGATGATGCCCCCGATCGAGAGCAACAGCACCGGAATACTGACGGCCATCAGCCAGGACAGGCCGACATCCTGCTGAAGCGCCATGATCACCCCGCCGATCGCCAGGATCGGCGCGGAAACGAAGAGCGTGCAGGTCATCAAGACGACCATCTGTACCTGCTGCACGTCGTTGGTGGTGCGGGTGATGAGCGATGGCGCCCCGAACAGCGACACCTCACGCTCGGAGAATTCGCTTACTCTCGCGAACACCGACGACCGCAGGTCACGCCCCAGCAGCATGGCAACCCGTGCGCCGAAATAGACGGCGGCGATGGCACAGGCCACCTGCAGCAGCGTGACTCCGAGCATCATGCCGCCGACGGCGATGATGTAGCCGATATCGCCCTTGGCGACACCCTGGTCGATCACGTCGGCGTTCAGGCTGGGCAGGTAGAGCGAGGCCAGCGACTGTGCCAGCTGCAGCACCCCGACCGCGACGAGCAACTGCCCATAGGGCTTCAGGTGGTTGCGGAGTATGCGAAGGAGCATCAGTTGCTTTCTGTGTGGGCGCAGGGCGCGCTTCCGGCGACGCCGTACAAGACGATCGCGCTGAGTTGCTCCGTCGTGAACTCCACCCCGTCGTTGAGTTGTGGGAACGCGGCGGAGAAGGTGATGAGGCGGATGACGTGGCCCACCTGTTCTGGCGGCCAGTTCAGCCGGGCAAGGTCCGGGGCGAGGCATTGCCCGATGATCTCGGAGTAGACCTTTCGCTGGCTTGGCATCGGCGGCCGCTCCGCACCCAGGACCGCCATGATGCGGAACACCAGGTTGAATCGCTCTCGCAGCACGTGGACGATGGCGAAGATCTTGGTCTCCAGCGGCAGGTCCGGGTCGATCGCGCGCAACGAGAACCGCATCGGCTCCGGGTCGAGGTAGTGCGCGATCGCCGCCTCGATAAGCGATTCCTTGTCGCCGAACGCCCGGTAGATCGTGCCCTCGGCAATACCGGCGGCTTCGGCCAGCTGGCGGGAGGTCACGTCACGTCCGTGCGTCAGCAGCAACGGCGTGATCGCGTGAATGATCATCGCCCTGCGTTCATCGACCGGAAGCGGGCGGGCCCTGCCGGAGGGTGCCATCGACGTCGCAAGGTTCACCCGCCGAGTCTAACTGAGTGAGCGCTCACTCCCAAGTCGAGCCTTCTGCGGCGCCGTAAACTGGTGTTTCAGTACCGAACAGTGGGGGTCGCAGGATGTCGTTAGCCGTCAAGTATGCCGAGCATGGCGATGTCGGGGTGCTCCAGGTCGTCGATGTTCCGGAACCGCAAGCGGATGCCGGACAGGTCCGGGTCGCCGTCAAGGCAGCCGGCCTCAACCCCTACGATTCCAAAGCCCGTCGCGCGGTCTATGGGGAGCGAAAACTGCCCAGTGGACAGGGGGCAGAGTTCTCCGGAATCGTCGACCAGGTCGGCGACGATGTGACGGGCGTTTCGGTGGGTGATGAAGTACTGGGCTGGACCTCCTTCGCGGCCCAGGCCGAGTACGTCGTCGTCAAGGGCGAGAGGGTCGCCCCCAAGCCGGCAACGCTCGATTGGGCAGTCGCCGGTGGGATCGGACTGGTCGGCAATACTGCACTGCGCTCCAGCCACTCCCTCGGCCTCGGTCCGAAAGACACGGTTCTCATCTCGGCTGCAGCCGGGGGCGTCGGCTTGCTTGCCGTGCAGTTCGCCAAGGCCACCGGGGCAACCGTGATCGCCACGGCCAGTCCCTCGAACCATGAGTTCCTCCGAAGCATCGGCGCCATTCCGGTCGCCTATGGTGAGGGCGAGCTGCAGCGCCTTCGTGATGCCTCGCCGCACGGTTACACCGCCATGCTCGACAACCACGGGCGCAGCAGTGTGCTTCTCGGTCTCGAGTTGGGCATCCGCCCGGAGCGCATCAACTCGATCGCTGATTCTGGTGAACTAGGCATCCAGACGGTGGGGGGCGGCGGGAAAACTGCAGAGGAACTCGCCTGGCTGGCGAACAGTGCGGCAAGCGGTGAACTGCAATTCCCCATCCTCGCAACGTTCCCGCTCTCCGAGGTGCAGGATGCCTACCGGCTGCTCGAAACCGGCCACGGTCTGGGGAAGATCGTTCTCACCGTCCCATAACCCGCACTCTGGCCTCGGCTACGCGAGTTCGCTAATCGGCCGCCGCGTCGAAGAAGCCGCCGATCTGCTCGACCTCATCGGCGTCGGGTGTCCACGCGGTCCCGGCTGCCGCATTCTGGGTGACCTGCTCGCGGCTGGTCGCACCGGCGATCACGCTGGTGAGGTTCGGCTGGGCGAGCAGCCAGGCGAAGGTCGCCTCGACCATCGTGATTCCCCGCTCCGCGCAGAAGGCCTCGTAGGCCTCCAGTGCGTCCCAGGGGGCATCCTCCAGGAGGTGGGCCTTCTGAGCGGTGATGCGAGCATCCGCCGGCTGGGAGTCACGCCGGTACTTGCCGGTGAGCAATCCATTGTAGAGGGGGAAGAACGGCAGGAAGCCGAGCCCGTACGCGCGAACGGCCGGTAGCAGGTCGAGTTCCGCATCCCGGACGATCAGGCTGTACTCGTTCTGGGCGGAGATGAACTTCGGATGCCCGTTCAGCTGGGCGGTGAACTCGGCCTCTGCAACCTGCCAGCCGGCGAGATTGGAGTGGCCGATGTAGCGGACCTTCCCCTCGGTGATGAGGTCGTCGAGTGTCGCCAGGGTCTCTTCGATCGGGGTGAGCGGGTCGGGCTGATGCAGTTGGTACAGGTCGATCCAGTCGGTCTGGAGCCGCCGCAGGGAAGCCTCAACGGCACGCCGGATGTACCGGCGGGAGCCGCGCGCCTCCCATTCCGGGCCGGCGAGCCCGTCCATCTCCATGCCGAACTTGGTGGCCAGCACCACGTCATCCCGCCTGCCGGCCAGGGAGTTGCCCATGAGCGTTTCGCTGAGCCCGCGTTCGGCGCCATAGATGTCCGCCGTATCGAAGAAGGTCACGCCGGCGTCGATGGCGGCGCTGATCACCTCATCCGTTCCCTCCTGGGTCTCGGTTCGCGTCTTCGCGCGACCGAAGTTGTTGCATCCCAGCCCGATCGTCGACACGACGAGCCCTGAGTTTCCGAGTCTGCGGTACGCCATATCAGCCATGAACCCACTCTATTCCGCCCGAAGCATCCACTACCTGCCCCCCGCCGACGCGCTCCACTGTCGCACCCCTCCTCCCCACTGTCGCCACCGGAAACTCTCTCCCCGGCCGCACCGCTCCGGCGAATCGCCGGCTGCTGCCGGCGTTAGCCTCGAGCCATGGCACAGCTCACCTCCCCCACGTACATCCGTCGAGTCGACAGCCCGATCGGGCGCCTTGAACTCACCAGCGACGGCAAGTCGATTACCTCGCTGACCATCGAGCGGAAAGGCCACCTTCCGCTGGAAGAGCTCGACGAGAACAGCAACGGCGTGCTCGATCGCGCGGTGAAGCAGTTGTCGCAGTACTTCGCCGGTAAGCGTCACACCTTTGCCCTGCCGACAGCTCCGCGTGGCACGGAGTTCCAGCGCCAGATCTGGAGTGGGCTGACAGAGGTCCCCTGGGGTGAGGCCACCACGTATGGGCAACTGGGTGCCGCAACCGGGAGGGCGACGGCCGGCCGCGCCGTCGGTGGCGCTGTCGGCGCGAACCCGTTGCCGATCATCGTGCCCTGCCATCGCGTACTCGCGTCGAACGGGAAGATCACCGGCTACAGCGGAGGGAACGGTGTGCCGACCAAGGTTTGGCTCCTCGACCACGAGGGCATCGTCCACCGGTCTTAGGCCCGCACGCAGACAGGGCAACCGCCCGGAAACCAGCCCAGGCGCAACAGGAATGGGAACGCGTGGTGCAGGCCTGTTCGGACCGGGCTCAACCGGCCAGCGAGTTCACGACTTCGAGCTGCAGTTCGCCGGGTTTGCCGGGGCCCAGAGCGTGGCCGGAGGACGTCGCCCAGTCGAGGAGCGAATCGACGTGCGGATGATCGACACCGGACAGCAGCACGGAGCGGACAAACTCGCCCTTGCCCTTCTTGTTGAAATGGTTGAGCGCCCGCTTGGCGCCGTCGCTCCCCTCAGCGACCACCCGCAGGTAGAAGGAGCGTGGCCCGGACGGTGCCGGCCCCAGCGCCACGTAGGCCTCAGACCGCAGGTCGAGAATCAAGCCCTCGTAGCCGTCCAGCACCCGGGACACCGGCTCACGCCACACCTTTTTCAACGACAATGTCGGCATGCGCGAGTCGTGGGACAACCGGTACGCGGGTATCGGGTCGTCAGCGGCAACCAGCCCGAACAGGGCGGAGTGGATGGCGACATGACCGCTCGCGAAGTCCCGGGCATCCGCCGGCAACGATGAGGCGCCCAGAGCGTCGTAGAGCACACCGGTGTAGCGATCGATCGCCGGCATGGTCGGCGACGTGCGCACCACGCGATTGCGCAGAAGCTCATCACGCTGGCCGGCGCCCACCTTCAGCGCCGCCGCCATCGTGGTCAGGTTGCCCGATAGCTTGCGCAGCTCGACACTGACCGCCCGACGAGCAGCCCCGAGCTCGGGAAAGGCCAGGGACGCCAGCTCAAGAGCGGTGCCTTCCACTCCCCCGTCCCGCTTGGTCTCGGACGGGGGCAGCAGAATAAGCATCAGTCGTGCAGAGAAGGCGGAAAGCCGCCGGAGGCGCTTAGTGCTCTACCAGTGCAGCGTGACGCGCCACAATGGTGACGGTGTCGTGCTCCACCGACAGGAAGCCGTCATCGGCGTTAGCCGTCACGGTCGTGCCATCGCCCAGGGTCAGGCGGACCTCACCGGTCGACAGGATGCCCAGCATCGGTTCGTGGCCGGGAAGGATCCCGATCTCGCCCTCAGTGGTACGGGCGACGACCATCTTCACCTCGCCCGACCACACTTCGTGGTCGGCCGAGACGAGACTGACGTTGAGACCGGCCATTGCTAGCCGTTCTCCTTCTGGATCTGAGCCCACTTCTCTTCGACGTCGGAGATGGAACCGACGTTGAAGAATGCCTGCTCTGCGACGGTGTCGAAGTCACCACGGGTGATCGCGTCGAACGACTCGATGGTGTCCTTGAGCGGAACGGTCGAACCCTCGACACCGGTGAACTTCTTCGCCATGTAGGTGTTCTGCGACAGGAATTGCTGGATGCGACGTGCACGGGCAACCGTGATCTTGTCTTCCTCGGAAAGCTCATCGACACCGAGGATGGCGATGATCTCCTGGAGTTCCTTGTTCTTCTGCAGGATCTGCTTGACGTTGGTCGCCACACGGTAGTGGTCCTCACCCAGGTAGCGCGGGTCGAGGATGCGCGAGGTCGAGGTCAACGGGTCGACGGCCGGGTACAGGCCCTTCGACGCGATCTCACGGCTGAGCTCAGTCGTGGCGTCGAGGTGGGCGAAGGTGGTCGCCGGGGCCGGGTCGGTGTAGTCGTCAGCAGGAACGTAGATCGCCTGCAGCGAGGTGATCGAGTGGCCACGCGTCGAGGTGATGCGCTCCTGGAGGATACCCATCTCATCCGCCAGGTTCGGCTGGTAACCAACAGCAGAAGGCATGCGGCCCAGCAGGGTCGACACTTCGGAGCCGGCCTGCGTGAAGCGGAAGATGTTGTCGATGAAGAGCAGGACGTCCTGCTTCTGCACGTCACGGAAGTACTCAGCCATGGTCAGTGCAGACAGGGCGACGCGAAGACGCGTTCCCGGCGGCTCGTCCATCTGGCCGAACACGAGGGCTGTCTTGTCGAAGACGCCCGCCTCTTCCATCTCGTGGATGAGGTCGTTGCCCTCACGGGTACGCTCACCGACACCGGCGAACACCGACACACCACCGTGGTTCTGGGCGACGCGCTGGATCATCTCCTGGATGAGCACGGTCTTGCCGACACCTGCACCACCGAACAGGCCGATCTTTCCACCCTGCACGTACGGGGTGAGGAGGTCGATGACCTTGATGCCGGTCTCGAACAGTTCGGTCTTCGACTCGAGCTGGTCGAACGCCGGGGGCTTGCGGTGGATCGGCCAGCGCTCGGTGATCTCGATCTTCTCGCCGGGCTTAGCGTTCAGGATCTCGCCGATGACGTTGAATACCTTGCCCTTGGTGACATCACCGACCGGGACGGTGATCTGCTCGCCGGTGTCGCGCACTTCCTGGCCACGGACGACGCCGTCGGTCGGGTTCAGTGCGATGGCACGAACCAGGTCGTCACCGAGGTGCTGTGCGACCTCAAGGGTGATCTCGTGCGATTCGCCGGCGATGGTGATCGTCAACTTCAGCGCGTTGTAGATACCGGGGATCTCATCGTGTGCGAACTCGATGTCGACGACCGGGCCGTTGACTCGGGCGACGCGACCGATTGCGGCCGGGGCAACCGGCTTCGCGGGCACAGCGGCCTTTTTGGCCGGCGCCTTGCGGGTTGCCGGCTTCTTTGAAGCTGGGGTTGTAGTAGTCATAGGGCTTCCCTGTTTCTCCTGATACTTACTTCGAGCTTGAAAGGGCGTCTGCTCCGCCCACGATTTCTGAAATCTGCTGCGTGATCTCGGACTGGCGGGCGTTGTTTCCGAGGCGCGTGTAGTCCGTGATGAGCTTGTCAGCATTGTCGCTGGCCGACTTCATCGCCTTCTGGGTGGCGGCGTGCTTGGCCGTCGCCGACTGCAGCATGGCGTTGAAGATACGGCTCTCGATGTACACCGGCAGGAGTGCGTCGAGCACATCGCCGACCTCCGGTTCGAACTCGTACAGCGGGAAGATCTCGTTGCCTTCAGGCTCCTCGATCCCCTCGACCACTTCGAGCGGAAGCAGCCGCACGACTTCCGGCGTCTGCGTGAGCATGCTGACGAAGCGGTTGTAGACGATATGGATCTCGTCGACACCACCCTCGGCCGCCGGAGTCACGAAGGACGACACCAGGGCGTCACCGATCTCCTTCGCCGTATCGAACTCCGGGTTGTCTGTTCCACCGACCCAGTTGTCGACCGATGCGCGCTTGCGGAAGTTGAAGTACCCGACCGCCTTGCGCCCGACCAGGTAGTAGACGACGTCTTTGCCCTGGCTGCGCAGCAGTGTCGACAGCTCCTCAGCCTCACGCAGCACGTTCGCGTTGAACGCGCCGGCCAGTCCGCGGTCGGACGAGAAGATGACGACAGCTGCCCGTTCGACCGTTTCCGGCTCGGTGGTGAGCACGTGGTCGACGTTCGAGAAGGTGGCGACAGCGGATACCGCGCGCGTGATGGCGCGCGAATATGGAGCGGATGCTGCCATCCGGGCCTTCGCCTTGTTGATGCGCGATGCTGCGATCAACTCCATGGCTCGGGTGATCTTCTTGGTCGTCTGGGCAGAACGAATCTTCTGCCGGTAGACCCGAAGTTGCGATCCCATGTTTCTCTCTCTGTCCTGGTTCTGCGGTCAGCGCTTAGCGCTTGCCCTTGACGATGCGCTCCTGGTTGACGTCTTCTTCTTCAAGCTCTTCGAAGACCTCCTTGCCGGCTGAGGCAAGCGGCTTGCCCTCACCGGTCTGGAACTCCAGCTTGAACTTGTCGACGGCGGCATCCAGGTCGGCGACGGTCTCGTCGGTGAGGACGTTCGTCTCACGCAGCGTGTCGAGCACCTTGGTGTTGCGACCCAGGTAGTCGAGCAGCTCGCGCTCGAAACGCAGGATGTCTTCCACCGGAACCTCATCCAGCTTGCCGTTGGTGCCGGCCCAGATGGCGACGACCTGGTCTTCGACCGGATACGGCGAGTACTGCGGCTGGCGGAGCAGCTCGGTGAGTCGCTCACCGCGTGCAAGCTGGCGGCGGCTGGCCGCATCCAGGTCGGACGCGAACAGCGCGAACGCCTGCAGCGAGCGGTACTGGGCCAACTCGAGCTTCAGGGTTCCGGAGACCTTCTTGATCGACTTCACCTGCGCGTCACCACCGACACGGGAAACCGAGATTCCCACGTCGACCGCTGGACGCTGGTTGGCGTTGAACAGGTCGGACTGGAGGAAGATCTGGCCGTCGGTGATCGAGATCACGTTGGTCGGGATGTAGGCGGACACGTCGTTCGCCTTGGTCTCGATGAGCGGCAGGCCGGTCATCGACCCGGCACCGAGCTCGTCGGACAGCTTGGCGCAACGCTCGAGCAGGCGGGAGTGCAGGTAGAAGACGTCACCCGGGTAGGCTTCACGGCCCGGCGGACGACGCAGCAGCAACGACACGGCACGGTAGGCCTCGGCCTGCTTGGACAGGTCATCGAAGACGATGAGCACGTGCTTGCTGTCGTACATCCAGTGCTGGCCGATGGCCGAACCGGTGTACGGGGCGAGGTACTTGAAGCCGGCCGGGTCGGAGGCCGGCGAGGCGACGATGGTGGTGTACTCCATGGCGCCTGCGGCCTCGAGCGCACCGCGGACGGCGGCGATCGTCGAGCCCTTCTGGCCGATGGCGACGTAGATGCAGCGAACCTGCTTGTTGGTGTCGCCTGACTCCCAGTTGGCCTTCTGGTTGATGATCGTGTCGATCGCCAGGGCGGTCTTTCCGGTCTGGCGGTCACCGATGATCAGCTGGCGCTGTCCGCGGCCGATCGGGATCATCGCGTCGATCGCCTTGATGCCGGTCTGCATCGGCTCGTGCACCGACTTGCGGGCCATGACGCCCGGGGCCTGGAGCTCGAGCGCACGGCGCTCGGTGGTCTTGATCTCGCCGAGGCCGTCGATCGGGTTGCCGAGCGGGTCGACCACGCGGCCCAGGTAGCTGTCGCCGACCGGCACGGAGAGAACCTCACCGGTGCGGGTGACTTCCTGGCCGGCCTCGACGCCGCTGAACTCACCGAGGATGACGACACCGATCTCGCTCTCGTCGAGGCTCAGGGCGAGGCCCAGCGTGCCGTCGGCGAACTTGATGAGCTCGTTGGCCATCACGCCGGGAAGGCCCTCGACGTGGGCGATGCCGTCCGCGGCATCCACCACATACCCGACCTCGGTCTTGGTTGCCTTGGTGGGGTCGTAGGACTTGACGAAGTCCTTCAGAGCATCGCGGATCTCGTCCGGGCTGATCGTTACGTCTGCCATTTGCGTTTCCTTGTCTTCGCGGTGCAATCCAGCACCGACGGATGTGGCGCTGTTAGCCAGCGAGTTGAAGTCTGAGTTCCTTGAGCCTGGATGCGACGCTGCCGTCGATGACGTCGTCACCGATCTGCACACGGACGCCGCCGACCAGGGACGGGTCCACGACCAGGTTGACCCTCAGCTGACGGCCGTAGCTGGCCGAGAGGCCGGACTGCAGCCGTGCGAGCTGATCTGCAGCAATGGGCGTTGCCGTGGTGACGGTGGCGATGGCGTGACCGGTCTGGTCCGCCACGATTGCCGCTGCGTTGCGCACCAGCGAGTTGATGCGACGGCCTCGGGGCTGGCGTACCAGGTGGCGCAGGATGGTCAACGACTGCGGGGACACCTTGCCCGAGAGCAAGCGGTCGATCAACGTGACCTTGGAGGTCGCGTCGCCGAGCTTGCTGCTGATGGCCAACTCGAGTTCCGCGCTGGAGGCGACCGTCTTGCCGAACGCGAAGAGCTCGCCCTCGATGTCGGTGCCCGCCTCAGCGGAGTCCGCCGCCGCACGCAGTCCGAGTTCCTCGATGCCGGCCAGCAGGTCATCCTCTGACGACCAGCGGTTTGCCGCCACCGTGCCGAGAATCCCGAAAACCGGTGAGCTGATGGACGATCCGAAGACGGCCTTCAACGCAGCGACCTTTGTGTCTGGCTCGGTGGCCGGGTCGCTCAGGACCGATTGGAGCTGGCTGGAGTCCCCGATGATGCGACCGGCGGACAGGAGTTGTTCCGCGATGGCCAGATCTACCGTGCCGCTGATCGCGGCCAGAGCCGCTTTCGACGCGGCAAGAGCGTCCCTGGTCGTTGATCCCATTACTACTTGCTCACCTTGCTCGTCGAGGATGAACTCACTGCACGCCTGTCGGACGACTCAAGGTCGGCCAGGAAGCTGTCAACGAGCTTCGATGCCTTCTTGTCGTCGGACAGGCTCTGCCCGATCACGCCGGAGGCGAGGTCGAGAGCAAGACTGCCCACTTCGGCTCGGAGGGAGACGAGGGCTGCCTGACGTTCCGCCTCGATCTGCGCAACTGCTGACGAGGTGATGCGGGCAGCCTCAGCGGATGCCTGCTCTTTCAGTTCGCTCAGGATCTTGGTGCCGTCAAGGCGCGCCTGCTCGCGGATCTTGCCTGCTTCGGAGCGAGCTTCCTTGAGGAGTTCGTTGTACTTCTCCAGTTGCTCGGCGGCCTCGGCCTGGGCGTTCTCAGCCCTGGCGATGCCGCCCTCGATGACCTCGGCACGCTCATCCAGCAGCTTCTTCAGCGCCGGCAGCACCTTCCACCAGAAGACGCCGAGGATCAGCAGGAAGCAGATCGCCGACCAGAAGATGTCATAGGCCGCAGGGAACAGCGGGTTGGGCGCCGCCTCCCCTTCGGCTGCGGCGTGAATCAGTGCGTGAAGCATAGAGATTCCTTAGTTGGTGAAGATGAAGTACGTCGCGATACCGATGAACGCCAGCGCCTCGGTAAAGGCGATACCGATGTACATGAGCACCGTGAGGCGACCCTGCAGTTCTGGCTGGCGTGCGACGGACTCGATGGTCTTGCCGACGACGATGCCGATACCGATACCGGGGCCGACAGCGGCGAGACCGTAACCGACCGTCGCGATATTGCCGGACAGTTCAGCGATGTTAGTTACATCCACGTTGGGTGTTTCCTTCCGTAATGAGCAGATTCGACGGGTGCCGGATCTAGTGTTCTTCGAGCACTGCCAACTGAATGTAGACGGCAGTGAGAAGGGTGAAGATGTATGCCTGCAGCACGATGATCAGGATCTCGAACAACGTGAATGCCAGGCCGAAGGCGAAGGTGCCGATGCCGAAGAGGGAATACCAGCCCCCCGCCGTGAAGATGAAGAACTGCGTGGCAGCGAAGAACAGCACCAGCAGGAGGTGTCCGACCACCATGTTCATCAAAAGTCGAAGGGTGAGCGTAATCGGTCGCAGGATGAAGGTCGAGATGAATTCGATCACGGCGATCAGCGGCATCAGGGCTTTGGGAACCCCGGGCGGGACCAGGGAGTTGCGGATGAACGCCTTCGGGTTCTGCTTGAGGCCCGCGTAGATGAACACGCCATAGGCGATCACGGCCAGGAGCAGGGGAATGCCGATGACGGATGTACCGGCAATGTTCAATCCCGGGATGATTCCGGTGAGGTTCATCCCAAGTACCATGAAGAAAATGGTCGTCAGGACCGGCAGGAAGCGGTCGCCGGTTTTTTCACCCAGCAGGTCGTGAGCGATGCTCTTGCGCACGAAGGAGAGCCCCATCTCCACCAGAGACTGGCCGCGGCCGGGCACCAGGGTCATCTTGCGGGTGCCGAGCCAGAAGAGCACGCAGATGAGGACGGCGACCAGCAAGCGCATCATCATGATGCGGTTCATGGCGAAGATCGTGCCGTCGAAGAGCACCACGTCGGGGAAGAACTCCATGATCGTGGGTGGGTGGAAGCCACCATCCTCGTGACCGCCATCGGTGGCGAACGGGATCAATGCGGTGAGAGCGTTTACTAGCAGCTCTATCTCCAAGATCGGGGCGTGCAACCACGCGGCGAGAGAATGGGTGGGATGTCCGTTAGAAACTCTATCAAGAGATTTCGGCGCCCATGAACGGTCGTCAGCCCCGCTGTGCCGGCTTGTCGTCGCCCGGCAGTTCGATGTCGCTGACGTACGACATCCGCGACCTGGCCACGACCACGACGTCAACGACGAGCGTCCCGACGACTGCTGCGACGATGCTCAGGAACATGACCTGGGCGTTGAGCCACGGCTGGTCTTTGAGGATGAAGATGAGCACGAGGAACAGCACGAACTTGAGCAACCAGGCACCCATGACGATGCCGAAGAAGGCCCCCAGGCTGTACTTCCCCGCCACCAGGATGCTCAGCGCGGTGATGGCGAGGAAGACGACCGCCATCACGGTGCCGATCAATGCGCTGGAGATCCCGACCGATCCGACGGTCACGTAGCCGACGATCGAACCGATCACGGCAATGGCGACGGCGAGGATGGCGCCGTAGAGGAGCACCTTCTTCAGGATGGGGGCGGCGGTCATGGGGTCTCCTGGTCGGAAGGGGTAGAGGAATTGGCGGATGCGGCATCCAGTGGGTCGAGCTGGGCGGCGATCATCGAACCAGGCTGGTCGGCACTCATCGACTGGACGTCGAGTTCCTGCCGTTTGCGCTTGGTCATCGGTGCGACGGTGAACCAGGCACTGACAATGAACCCGACGGCGATGAAGCCGATCGCCACCCCGTTGTGGACGTTCGGGACGAACACGAACAGCAGGGTGCCGATAGCGAAGACGGCCGTCCAGCTATAGAAGATGAGTACCGCCTGGAAGTGGGTGTGGCCCATGTCAAGCAGGCGATGGTGGAGGTGCTTGCGGTCGGCGGAGAACGGCGACTTGCCTGCACGCAGTCGGCGGCTGACCGCCAGGGAGAAGTCGAGCAGCGGCATCACCAGGATCGCCAGTGGCAGGAGGATCGGGATGAATGCGGGAAGCAGCTGCCGCGAAGAGACGAGGGTGAATGGGTCGACCGACCCGGTCACCGAGATCGCCGACGCTGCCATCATGAGCCCGACGAGTAGGGCGCCGGCGTCCCCCATGAAGATCTTCGCCGGATGCCAGTTGAGCGGCAGGAAGCCGACGCACGCACCAATCAGGACCGCGGTGATCAGGGATGCGATGTTGAAGTACTCCGACTCGCCGATGCTGGTGGTGAGGATGTAGCAGTAGACGAAGAACACGATGTTGGCGATGATCGCGACACCGGCGACGAGGCCGTCGAGGCCGTCGATGAAGTTGACCGCGTTCATCACCAGCACGACCGCGAACACCGTCACGACGAGGCCGATCACCGGGGGCACCACGGTGACTCCGCCGATGGGCACCGTCACGAGCTGAACGCCCTGCCAGGCGAGGATGCCCGCAGCGAGAATCTGGCCGGTGAGCTTGGTGAGCCAGTCGAGGTCCCAGAGGTCGTCGGCCACACCGATGATCACGATCAGTGCCGCGGAAGCCAGGATGGCCAGGACCGGACCCGGGTTGGCGAAGACCACCTGGAATTGCGGGAGCTGGGACGCCACACCGAACGCGACCAGGATGCCGAGGAACATCGCCACTCCACCCAGCCTCGGAGTCGGGCTGGTGTGGACGTCGCGTTCCCGGATCTTGGGGTAGAGGCGGTACCGGTTGCTCAGCTTGTAGATGGCGATGGCAAGGCTGAAGGTCACGATGGCGGAGATTCCGCCGGCGAGCGCGTAGAAGACGATTCTCATTCGTCCGCCCTGCCGATGACCTCCGAAATGGCTTCGTCCGAGATGACGCCGTGGCGCACGATCGTCAGCTCGCCACCCTCCTTGAGCAGGCCGGTCGCGTCGACGATGGTCGAGCCGGCCGCTCCCCCGGCACCGCCGTCGAGGTAGACGGCGACGGAGTCGCCCAGCATCGCCTGCGCCGCTGCGGCGGTCGTTGCAGCCAGCTCGCCGGTGAGGTTGGCGGAGGAGACGGCGAGCGGGCCGGTCTCCGAGAGCAGTTCGAGCGCGACACGATTGTCGGGCATCCGCAACGCCACCGTGCCACCGGTCTCGCCGAGGTCCCATTGCAACGAGTCCCTGGCGGGGAGGATGACCGTCAGGCCGCCCGGCCAGAACGCGGCAACCAGGGCACGCACCTGGTCCGGCACCTCGCTGGCCAGGGCATCCAGGGTCGGAATGCCCGGAATCAGCACCGGCGGCGGGGACTGCCTGGTGCGCCCCTTCGCGTCGAGAAGGCGCTGGACAGCGGCCGGGTTGAAGGCGTCGGCTGCAACACCGTAGACCGTGTCGGTCGGCAGTACCACGAGCTCCCCGCGACCGATCGCCACTCTGGCGAGCCGCATGCCGGTGAGGAGCTCGTCGGGGTTCGAGCAGTCGTGAATGGTCGCCATGTCGGTAGCCATCCTACTTGGCCGCCGAGAACGCGACCCTGAGCCCGCGGGCGTTGCCAGTGTCGAAGGCACGGACGATAAACGTCGGAAAATCGGTCGTCACGCAAGAAACCGCCATCCCAGCAAGAAAACCGCAATGGCAGCCGCCGTACGATACAGCCATGACCGCGTATGTCTCTGCCCTCGACCTGTTCTCCATCGGGATCGGTCCATCCAGCTCCCACACGGTGGGCCCGATGAGGGCGGCGCGAGCGTTTGCCGAGAACCTGGTCGCCACCGGCAACCTCCAGTCCGTAACGCGAGTCACCTGCTCCCTCTACGGTTCCCTGGGCGCGACCGGGCTGGGGCATGGCACCCCGGATGCCGTGCTGGCCGGCCTCGCCGGATTCCGCCCCGAAAGTTGCGAGCCGGATGACGTGCGAGGAGCGTGGATGAACCTCGCGGAGGGCGCCACCCTCAAGATCGCCGGAGTCCACGAAATCGCCATCAGCAAGGACGACGTGTCGCTCGTCCCGCGCACCCGGCTGCCGGGCCACCCCAACGCCCTGACCTTGTCGGCCTGGAGCGAGGCGGATGCGCTCCCCATCTACGAGGAGACCTATTACTCCATCGGAGGCGGCTTCATCCGCCGCGACGGGGACCCCACCACCACCGAGTCGCCCATCTCCCAGCCCTACCCCTATTCTTCCGGTGCCGAACTGCTCGCGCTCTGCCGCGAGACCGGACTGAGCATCAGCGGTATCGCCAGGGCGAACGAGGAAGCCGTTCACGGCGCCGAGAAGCTGAACGCCGGGCTGGACGCCATCTGGGCGGCCATGCACACCTGTGTCGAGGCCGGGCTGAATGCCGACGGCACACTCCCGGGCGGACTCGGGGTTAAACGGCGGGCCGGCGCGGTGCGCGCCACCCTGGACCTCTACGACAAGCTGCCGCAGCGCGAACGGGACACTTCCACCGAGTGGCTCCACGCGTTCGCGCTGGCGGTCAATGAGGAAAACGCCGCGGGCGGGCGAGTCGTCACGGCACCCACCAATGGGGCCGCCGGGATCATCCCCGCTGTCGGCCACTATTACCTTCGGTTCGTTCCAGGGGCAGACGCGGAAGGCATCCGCAACTACCTGCTCACCGCTGTTGCAATCGGGTCGCTGGCCAAGGCGAACGCCTCGATTTCCGGTGCGGAGGGCGGATGTCAGGCCGAGGTCGGCTCCGCCTGCGCGATGGCATCCGCTGGCCTCTGTGCGGTGCTCGGCGGAACGCCTGAGCAGGTCGAGAATGCCGCCGAAATCGCCATGGAGCACCACCTGGGGCTGACCTGCGACCCGGTCAGCGGACTCGTCCAGATCCCCTGCATCGAACGGAACGCGATCGCATCCTCCACTGCGGTATCGGCGGCAAGGCTCGCACTGCACGGCGACGGGACCCACATCGTCTCCCTCGATATGGTCATCGAGACCATGCGCCAGACCGGGGTGGACATGATGACCAAATACAAGGAGACCAGCGAGGGCGGACTCGCCGTCAACGTCGTCGAGTGCTGAGTCGCTCTTTCGCCTGGCGCAATTGAGGGCTCTTTTGCGAAGACCTCAGCGAAAGAGGGAACTTTTTCCCAGGTCGGTGACGTTTTCCCTCCTTGGCACGAGCGGCAGATCGACTCAACGCTGCGAGGGAGTCGCGGCTCGGCGGAGGGCGGTCGCGGCGCGGTCGCGACCGAGCAGGTCGCGGTGTGAAGCGACGGCAGCCCAGCCGTCGGCGCGCAGCAGTGCGGCGATTTCCGCAGCCTGAAGCTCGCCATGCTCGATCACCAGGGTGCCACCGCTGTGCAGGAGTCGGAGTCCGGTCTGTGACACCTTGCGCACAGCATCCAGACCATCGGCTCCCCCGTAGAGGGCGTGCTCCGGATCGAACAGTCGAACCTCCGGGTCGCGCGGAATCGCCTCGGCAGGGATGTAGGGAGGGTTGGAGATGACAACGTCGACGGTTCCATCGAGTTCTGGGAAGGCATCCGCAAGGTCAGCGAACACGAGGTGTGCGTTCACTGCGCCGGTCTCCTCGAAGTTTCTGGACGTCCACGGGAACGCCTCCGGGGAGTTCTCCGCTGCGTAGACAACGGAGTGCGGAACCTCCGTCGCCATGGCCAACGCGATCGCCCCGCTGCCAGAACCGAGGTCGACAGCGATCGGATGCTCGGACGGGATCGCCCACAGCGCATCGATCGCGAACTGCACGACCTGCTCGGTCTCGGGCCGGGGCACGAAGACGCCGGGACCGACCGCCAGTTCGAGGTTGCGGAACGGCGCACGCCCGGTGATGTGCTGCAGCGGTTCGCGTGCCTCGCGACGGGCCACCAGCATCCGGATGTTCGCTGCGTCCTCAGCGGAGACGGCCGCCCCGGTCACCGCTTTCGCCTGCACCTCGCCGCGACTGACGCCCAGCGCGTGGCCGATCAGCAGCTCGGCATCAACGTCAGCGGATTCGATGCCGGCGATGGCGAGCTGCTCGAGCGCCTCGGTGCGGAGTACGGCGATGGTGGTAGTCACAGGCTGATTCTCCTTGGCCGCGGGTCTCGACAAGCTCGACCAGCCTTTCGGATCGACCAGCCTGAGTTGCCTGACCGATGCTCGGTCAGGACTGATCGCCGATGTCGGCCAGGCGTGCTTCCTCATCGAACTGGATACACGACTGGATGACCGGCTCAAGAGCGCCGTCCATCACGGTGTCGAGGTTGTACGCCTTGTACCCGGTGCGGTGGTCCGCGATGCGGTTCTCCGGGAAGTTGTAGGTGCGGATGCGCTCGGACCGGTCCATGGTGCGGATCTGGCTCTTGCGCGCGACGCTGTCGAGGGCCGCCTGGTCTTCCTGCTGCTTGGCCAGGATGCGCGCACGGAGGACCCGCATGCCGGCTTCACGGTTCTGCAGCTGGCTCTTCTCGTTCTGCATGGCGACGACGATGCCGGTCGGAAGGTGGGTGATCCGCACGGCGGAGTCCGTGGTGTTGACTGATTGCCCACCGGGACCGCTGGAGCGGTAGACGTCGATCTTCAGGTCGTTCTGACTGATCTCGACCTCCTCCGGGGCGTCCACTTCGGGAAACACCAGAACGCCAGTGGTGGAGGTGTGGATACGCCCCTGCGACTCCGTGGCAGGCACCCGTTGCACACGGTGAACGCCGCCCTCGTACTTGAGGTGCGCCCACACGCCCTGCGAGGGGTCAGAGGCGTTCGACTTGATCGCGACCTGAACATCCTTGTAGCCACCGAGGTCACTCTCGGTGCGCTCCAGCAGTTCCGTCTTCCACCCCTTCGACTCCGCGTAGTGCAGGTACATGCGCAGCAGGTCGGCGGCGAACAACGCACTCTCGGCGCCGCCCTCGCCACCCTTGATCTCCATGATCACGTCGCGACCGTCGTCTGGGTCACGCGGGATGAGCAGGCGGCGCAGTTTCTCCTGCGTAGTCACCAGCAACTCTTCCATGGCCGGGATCTCGGCGGCGAAAGCGTCGTCCTCCTTCGCCAGTTCCCGCGCTGCCGCGAGGTCGTCGGCCGCCTGCAGCCAATGCTCGTGCGCTGCCTTGATCTGGCTCAGTTCGGCATACCGCCGGTTGATCTTCTTGGCCCTGGCCGCGTCCGCGTGAACGGCGGGATCCGACAGCTGCGTCTGCAGATCCTCATGCTCGGCCAGCAGCACCGCTACTGACTCGAACACGGTTAGTCGTCCTTGCCCGCGCTCGCGGCGCCCGGGAGGGACTTCTGGATCTGCATGAGGAACTCGACGTTGGAGTTGGTCTCCTTGAGCTTGCCGAGAACGATCTCGAGCGCCTGCTGCTGCTCGAGGCCGGCAAGTGCGCGCCGCAGCTTCCAGGTGACCTTGACCTCGTCGACGCCCATGAGCATCTCCTCGCGGCGGGTTCCGGATGCGTTCACGTCCACAGCAGGGAAGATGCGCTTGTCGGCCAGCTGGCGCGACAGGCGGAGCTCCATGTTGCCGGTGCCCTTGAACTCCTCGAAGATGACCTCGTCCATCTTGGAGCCGGTCTCGACCAGCGCGGTGGCGAGGATGGTGAGCGAGCCACCGTCTTCGATGTTGCGCGCGGCACCGAAGAAACGCTTCGGCGGGTAGAGGGCCGCAGAGTCGACGCCACCGGAGAGGATGCGACCGGATGCCGGCGCGACCAGGTTGTATGCACGCCCCAGTCGGGTGATCGAGTCGAGCAGCACGACAACGTCGTGGCCGAGCTCGACGAGGCGCTTGGCACGCTCGATGGCGAGCTCGGCGACCATGGTGTGGTCTTCTGCCGGACGGTCGAAGGTGGATGCGATGACCTCACCCTTGACGGTGCGCTGCATGTCCGTGACTTCTTCTGGACGCTCATCCACCAGCACGACCATGAGGTGCACCTCGGGGTTGTTCTTGGCGATGGCGTTGGCGATCGCCTGCAGCACGAGCGTCTTGCCCGCCTTCGGGGGCGACACGATGAGTCCGCGCTGGCCCTTGCCGATCGGCGACACCAGGTCGATGATGCGGGTGGTCAGCTTCTGGTGCTCGGTCTCGAGGCGCAGGCGCTCCGACGGGTAGAGCGGTGTGAGCTTGCCGAATTCGACCCGCTCACCGGCCTGCTCGATTGGGAGTCCGTTGATCGAGTCGATCTTGACGATCGCGTTGTACTTCTGGCGACCGCTGTTCTCGTTGTCGCGCGGCTGGCGGATGGCGCCGACGACGGCGTCACCCTTGCGCAGGTTGTACTTCTTGACCTGGCCGAGCGAGACGTAGACATCGTTGTTTCCGGGCAGGTAGCCACTGGTGCGCACGAAGGCGTAGTTGTCGAGGACGTCGAGGATGCCGGCCACCGGGATGAGCACGTCATCTTCGGTGATCTCCGGCTCGAACTCGTCGCCGCCGCCCTGGCCGCGCCGCTTGCGGTCGCGGTAGCGTCCGCGGCCTCCGCGCTCGTCGCCATCCTGGCGGTCACGGTCACCCTGGCGGTCACGGTCACCCTGCTGGCGATCAGCCTGCTGACGGTCACCCTGCTGACGACGCTGACGGCCGCCCTCGCCCTGCTGGTCGTCGCCATCCGACTTCTGGCGGTCGCCACCGTTGCGGCCACGGCCGCGTCCACGGGAGTTGCGCGAAGGACGATCGGAACCGTCCTCATCGCCGTGGCTGTCGCCGTTCTGGTTAGCACCGTTCTGGTTAGCACCGTCATCTTCGGACAAGTCGCGCGAGCCGGCCTCATCGGAGACCTGGTCGTCGTGCTTGGCCTGCTTCGAGTCTTTCTTCGCCGAATCGCGCTTGTCCTGGCCGGCCCCCTGCTTGGTGCCCTGCTTGGTGCCCTGCTTGGCGTCGTCGTGCTTGGCTTCGTTCAACGACGCTGCCTGGCCGGCTGTGTCGTCGGCAGACTCCGAGCCGCTGGCGGCAACCGGGGTCGGGGCGGCGGTCTCGCCACCGTTGGCGTGCTCTGCGGCCCGCTTCGGCGCGACCTTGCGGGTGCGCTTGGGCGCAGCGTCGGCGGTATCGGTCGCTGCCGGCTCGTCGCCGGCCGGCGCCTGTGCCGGTGCAGGCGACTGAGCCGCCTCGGACGGCTGCGCTGACTCGACAGGCTGTGCCGACTCGGCAGGCTGGGCCTTCGTTGGCTGCACTGTCGTGGTCACGACACCAGCGGTCGCCGTGGCGCGGCGCGGTGCACGCTTCGTGGCCGGCGCAGCGGATGCTGCCGGAGCCTGCTGCGGGTCTGCAGTGGTGGTGGTGCCTGCTGAATCGGCGGCGCTTGCTGCGCCATCCGTCGGGGTGTTCTGGTTCTCGTCGATTGCGTTCACGAGGTCTCCTTTACGAAGTTTGGATGCGCCGGTGATACCGCGTTCTGCAGCCAGAGCCTGAAGCTCAGGAAGGCGCAGGGCAGCCAGGTCGGCGCGTGAACTCGGCCTCATGGCACGAGCAGTGGGATCAGTCACTAAGAGGATTCCTTTCTCCGAGCTTTCCGCCAGCGTGAACAATGAACGCGCGGGGGGATTTGTCGGAGAGCTAGACGCCCATCGCGGCTACTGGTCTGTGCGGATGCGCAGGGTAAGCGACAGATGAGGCGATGCTAGTGATTGTGCAACCCTGGGCCTGGCCAGTTGGCTGTTGCCCGCTGGCCGCGACTAGCCGGATTCGGCTGGGTGCAAATTCACTGTAGCACCTTTGAAGTCGACGGCCAGCATGAGCGGTTGCCAGCGCGCTGCGGTGTGTTGCCGCACCATTTCGGCCGCCTGAAGGCGCTGGGCAGGGTCGCTGCACAGCACCAGGATGGACGGGCCTGAGCCGGAAACCACGGCCGCGTGACCGGCCGACCGCAACTCGTCGATCAGGGCAGCCGTATCGGGCATGGCGCTGGCCCGGTAGCTCTGGTGGAGTTTGTCCTCGGTCGCCGCGTGCAGCAGTTCCGGGCTCTGGATCAGTGCAGCGATCAGCAGTGCCGAGCGCGAGACATTGAAGATCGCATCCTCGTGCGGGACGGATGCCGGGCGCAGGCTCCTGGCGAGAGCGGTCGACATCGTGCTCTCCGGCACGCAGATCAGTGGTGAGACACCACGGTGCACCATCAGCTTCTTGTGCTGTGGCCGATCATCCGCTGTCCACACGATGGTGAGCCCACCGAACAGGGCCGGGGCGACGTTGTCTGGATGCCCCTCGAGTTCGCTGGCGATCGCGAGCAGCGTTTCGGCATCCAACTCCACGATGCCGTCGAGGAGGCCCTTGGCCGCCATGACGCCGGAGACGATGGCGGCACCGGATGACCCGAGTCCCCGCCCATGCGGAATCGAATTGGTGGCCACGACGTCGAGGCCGGGGAGCTCCTGGCCGAACCTGGCCAGTGTGGCTCCGATCGACTGCACGACGAGGTTGGTCTCGTCGGTCGGCACCTCACCCTCGCCGACACCGCTCACCCGAACCAGGACGCCCGGCTGTTCGCGAACCGTCACGGTCAGCTCGTCGTACAAGGACAGGGCGAGGCCGAGGGTGTCGAACCCTGGACCGAGGTTGGCTGTGGTTGCCGGGACTTTCACCGTGACCGTTCGCCCAATGAGCGACGAAACGGTGGTGGTCATGCGCTGTTCTTCGCCAAGCCGAGCACGCCGGCGATCTCGTCCGTGTCGACCGGCACGATCGTCGGCGTGACGTCGGAGCCGTCTGCTGTACGCAACGCCCACTGCGGGTCTTTCAACCCGTGCCCGGTGACGGTGAGCACGACGGTCGCTCCCTGCGGAATCTCGCCTGCAGCCGACCGCTCCAGGAGGCCGGCGACGCTGATCGCGGAGGCCGGCTCCACGAAGATGCCGACCTCGGCGGAGAGGATGCGGTGTGCTTCCAGGATCAGCTTGTCGGAGATGGCGCCGAAGTAGCCATTGCTGGTCTCATGTGCCTGGATCGCCAACTGCCAGGATGCCGGGTTTCCGATGCGGATGGCGCTGGCGATGGTGTCGGGCTCGGTGACGATGTGGCCCAGTACGATCGGTGCGCTGCCCTCGGCCTGGAATCCGAACATCCGTGGCAGCCTGGTGGTGCGTCCGCGCTCGAGTTCTTCGCTGTAACCGCGGAAGTATGCGCTGTAGTTGCCCGCGTTCCCGACCGGCACGATGTGGAAGTCCGGAGCGTCATCCAACACTTCGACGACCTCGAATGCCGCCGTCTTCTGCCCCTCGATGCGGTCATTGTTGACCGAGTTGACCAGGTGCACCGGGTAGTTGTCCGCCAGCTCGCGGGCGATCTCGAGGCAGTCGTCGAAGTTGCCCTGCACCTGCAGCAATTGTGCGTTGTGGGCGATGGCCTGAGCCAGCTTGCCCATCGCGATCTTGCCTTCCGGCACCAGGACGGCAGAGGTGATGCCGGCGTGGGTGGCGTAGGCGGCGGCCGATGCCGAGGTGTTTCCGGTCGACGCGCAGATGACCGCGCGGGCACCGGCCTCTACGGCTTTCGACACCGCCATGGTCATGCCACGATCCTTGAACGACCCGGTCGGGTTCATGCCCTCGTACTTGACGAAGACCTTCGCGCCGGTGCGCGCGGACAGCGCGGGTGCCGGGATGAGCGGTGTGCCGCCCTCCCCCAGCGAGACGATCGGCGTGGCATCCGTCACATCGAGACGATCGGCATACTCGCGGAGGACTCCGCGCCACTGGTGGGCCATTACAAACCTTCCACTCGCAAAACAGAAGTGATAGAGCTGACAACGTCGTTGCGCTCGAGACCTTCGACTGTGGCCGACAGGTCTGCTTCGGATGCCTCGTGAGTACCGATTACAAGGGTAGCGGTGGCCGCGGCCTCTCCACGACCGACCGGGCGAACCGATTGCGCCACCGTCTCCACCGAGACCCCATGGTCGCTGAACAGCGCGGCGATGCGGGAGAGCACTCCGGGCTGGTCGATCACCTCGAGGGTGATCTGGTAGCGCGTGGTGACGCTGGAGATCGGGAGCACTGCCAGGTTGGCATGGGTCGACTCTGCGACGCCTGGGCCACCGACCACGTGACGACGGGCGGCGGAGACCAGGTCGCCGAGAACCGCGGATGCGGTCTCCTTGCCGCCGGCGCCCGCGCCGTAGAACATCAGGTCGCCAGCCGATTCCGCCTCGATGAACACCGCATTCTTCGCCTCACGCACGTTGCCGAGCGGGTGGGAGCGGGGAACCAGCGCCGGGTACACCCGCGCGCTCACGCCCTCGGTGCCGCTCGCATCCGTCAGCCGCTCGCAGATGGCGAGGAGCTTGATGACGTAACCGGCGCTGCGGGCGGCCGCGACCTGGTCGGCCGTCACCGAGGTGATTCCCTCCCGGTGGACGCTCTCGATCGGCACAGTCGTGTGGAACGCCAGACTGGCGAGGATGGCCGCCTTCTGCGCGGCGTCATAGCCCTCCACGTCTGCGGTCGGGTCGGCCTCGGCATAGCCGAGCTCGGTCGCAGCAGCCAGTGCGGCCTCCATGCTGTCGCCCTCCGAGTCCATCCGGTCAAGAATGAAGTTGGTCGTGCCGTTGACGATGCCGAGGATGCGCTTGACCCGGTCGCCGGCCAGGCTGTCACGCAGCGGGCGGATGATCGGAATGGCACCGGCAACTGCTGCCTCGTAGTAGATCTGCGCGCCGACCTGCTCGGCGGCCGCGAACAGTTCAGGGCCGTGGGTGGCGATGAGCGCCTTGTTGGCGGTGATGACATCCGCCCCGGAATTGAGCGCCTGCAGGATGTGGCTGCGGGCCGGCTCGATGCCGCCCATCAGTTCGATGACCACGTCGGCTCCGAGGATCAGCGACTCGGCGTCGGTGGTCAGCAGGTCGCGCGGGATGTCCGCGGTGCGGGGCGCGTCGAGGTTGCGCACCGCGACGCCGACCAGCTCCAGCCCGGCACCGGCGCGACCGGCAAGGTCGTCACCCTGCTCGAGCAGCAGGCGCACCACCTGAGCGCCGACCGCACCTGCTCCCAAGACGGCGATTCGCAGGTTCCGGTACTCGATCATGTGGTCATTCCGTTCGGGGTTGGGGTCGATAGTCCGGCGTCGCGGGCCAGCAGATCGGATTCGGTCTCGCCGCGCACGATCACGCGAGCGGATCCGTCGCGGACCGCGACGACCGCGGGCCGGGTGAGGTAGTTGTAGTTGCTCGCCAGGGAGAAGCAGTACGCACCGGTCGCCGGGACTGCCAGCAGGTCGCCTGGTGTGACGTCGGCCGGCAGGTACTCGGCGTCGACCACAATGTCGCCGCTCTCGCAGTGCTTGCCGACCACGCGCGACAAGGCAGGTGCGGCATCCGACACCCGGTTGGCGATGCGCGCCGAGTAGTCGGCGCCGTAGAGGGCGGTTCGTGCGTTGTCGCTCATGCCGCCGTCGATGCTGACATACCGCCTGACGGCCGAGCCATCGACGAGCACGTCCTTGATGGTGCCGACTTCGTACAGCGTGAAACCGGCGGGGCCGATGATCGCCCGGCCGGGTTCCACGGCGACGACCGGCACCGGCACGCCGAGGCGCTCGGCCTCCGCCGCGACCATGTTCGCCAGGGCTGCGGCGATCTCGTCGAAAGACAGGGCCGCATCAGAGTTCGTGTAGGCGATACCGAAACCACCGCCCAGGTTGAGCTCCGGAACCGGCCCGTCCTGCAGAAGTTGGGCGTGCACGGCCATGAGCCGCCTGGCCGACTCGGCGAATCCGTCGGTCTCGAAGATCTGGGAGCCGATGTGGCAGTGGAGCCCGAGGAATTCCAGTTCGCTGTGGGCGCGGATGATCGCCACCGCATCCGGGGCATCCGTCAGCGCGATCCCGAACTTCTGGTCTTCCCGCGCGGTGGCCAGGTATTCGTGGGTGTGGGCGTGCACGCCGCTGTTGACCCGGAGGCGAACGGGCTGGTGCCTGCCATGGTGCCGTGCGGCATCCGCGATCCGCTCGATCTCGATGAGGCTGTCGATGATGATCACGCCGACACCGGATGCCACGGCGCGGTCGATCTCGGCGACCGACTTGTTGTTGCCGTGAAGCCCGATCAGGCTCGGGTCCACACCGGCGGCCAGGGCGACGGCCAGCTCTCCCCCGCTGGCGACATCCAGGTGCAGTCCCGCCTCAGTCACCCAGCGGGCGACCTCGGATGAGAGGAACGCCTTACCCGCGTAGTAGACGCGGGCGGCGCTGCCGACGCGGGCGAACTCCCGGTCGAACGCGGTGCGAGCGTGAAGGGCGCGGGCACGGGCATCCGCTTCGTCGATGACGTAGAGCGGCGTGCCGAACTGCCTGGCCAGCTCGACTGCCGAAACGCCGGCGACGTCGATCGCGCCCACCCCGTTGCGGGCGGCGTTCCGTGACCACACAGCCGGTGCCAACGCGTTCGGGTCCGACGGAACCTGAAGCCACTGGGGGGCAAGGGGGTTGCCGTGCAGCAAGTCTTCGGACAAAAGGGGAACCTCGAAGCTGTCGCGGTTTGTTGTGGTGAACCGGGCGTGGTTCCTGACCCTATGAATTGTATGGGCTGGAGCCGTGCCCGGGTTAGCTGGGGCGGGGTTATTCGCAGCTGCCGCGCGTGCGCAGCTCGGACAGGTTGACCGGAACCTCCTGGCCGGACACCGCGAAGTGCAGCTCGGAGCCGACAACCTCGACGCTGGTCAGGTCCAGGCTTTCCGGCAGGCGGCTGGCGGCACAGGCACGGACGGTGAGCGCACTCAGGTCGATGAGCTGGCTGAGGTCGACTGAGGCGTTATCGGCGTTCGCTTCGACCGCGGTCGGTGTCAGCACGATCGCTCCTCCCTCGACGCTGGGTTCCAGTGTGACCGTGTACCCGATCTCGAGTCCGAGGAACGCAACCGTGCCCACCTTGGTCATGACACCGTCGGCGAACTGCAACCCTGACGCCGCGTCAGTTCCGCCGGCGAGCGCGAGGATGGATTCCGCGTCGAGCGAGAACGATACGTCGAGTTCGTCCAGGGTGCCGGAGAAGAACTGCGGTAAGAAGGCAAATCCGCCGATCGTCGCCTGCGTGGGCCCGGCGCTAGCCGGAAGACGGTCTGCAAGCTCCGATGCGACCACGTCTTCCGCAGCAGCCCTGGCCGCACCGTCCGCCCAGACCGCTATACCCGCCAGGATGGCGAGGATCACGACGACGACTATCGCGGTCACACCACGTCGCTTGCGCGACACTCGCACGTCCGACTCGACGAACAGTCCGCCGAAGTCACCGTCGTCGACAGCACTGCCGCTTCTGCCGCCGGCCCTTTCGCTCACAGTCACATCCGCTCCGGTGCACTGACGCCGAGCAGGCGGAGACCGTTCCTCAGCACCTGACCGGTGGCGTCGTTGACCCACAGTCGGGTGCGGTGCAGGTCGCTGACCGCCTCGTCACCCAGTGGCGTAACGCGGCAGACGTCGTACCAGCGGTGGTAGGCGGCAGCGAGCTCTTCGCTGTAACGGGCGATCCGATGCGGTTCGCGCAGCTCCGCCGCCTGGGCGACGACGCGCGGGAACCCGGCCAGGATGCCTACCAGGTTGTTCTCGGTCTCGTGGGTGAGCTGTTCAGGGACGAACACCGAACGGTCAACGCCGAGCGACGCCGCATTCTTCGAGACCGAATGGGTGCGCGCGTGAGCGTACTGCACGTAGAAGACCGGGTTGTCGTTGGTGCGCTTGCGCAGCAGTTCGGGGTCGAGGGTGAGGGGAGAGTCCGCCGGGTAGCGTCCGAGCGAGTAGCGCAGGGCATCCGTGCCCAGCCACTCCCGCAGGTCGTTCAGCTCGATGACGTTTCCGGCGCGCTTCGACAGGCGCGCCCCGTTGATGCTCACCAGCTGCCCGATGAGAATCTCGACGTCGGTTTCCGGGTCATCCCCGGCAGCACCGGCGAGCGCCTTGAGGCGGTGCACGTAGCCGTGGTGGTCGGCGCCGAGCAGGTAGATCTTGTGCGCGAAGCCGCGGTCGCCCTTGTCCAGGTAATAGGCGGCGTCCGAGGCGAAGTAGGTGTAGACGCCGTTGGCGCGGCGGATCACCCGGTCTTTGTCGTCGCCGAATTCGGTGGTGCGAACCCAGACCGCACCGTCCTTGTCGTAGACGTGGCCCTGTGCACGCAACCGTTTGACGGCGGACTGCACCGGGCTGGGATCGCCTTCGTGCAGGCTGCGCTCGCTGAACCAGACGTGGAAGTTCACGTTGAACCGCTCAAGGGATTCACGGATCTCGGCCAGTTGAAGCTGGTAGCCGGTTTCGCGCGCGATGGCGAGTGCGTCATCCGCCGGCAGTTCCAGGATGTTCGGGTGCAGTTCGCTGACCTTCGCGGCCAGGTCGGCGATGTACTGGCCCGGGTAGCCGTTCTCGGGGGTCGGCTCCCCCTTCAGCGCCGCGGTGATGGATGCTCCGAAGTTGTCCATCTGGTTGCCGGCGTCGTTGATGTAGAACTCGCTGACCATGCGGGCACCGGATGCGGTCAGCACGCGGGCGATCGAATCGCCGAGGGCGGCCCAGCGGGTGTGCCCGATGTGCAGCGGCCCGGTCGGGTTCGCGGACACGAACTCGAGGTTGATGGTCTGGCCGGCGAGTGCGTCGTTGTTGCCGTAGCTGTCGCCAGCCTCCACGATCGCCTTCGCGACGGCACCTGCCGCAGCGGCATCCAGCGTGATGTTGATGAAACCGGGGCCCGCGACGTCGACGGATGCGACGGCATCGATGGTGCGGATGCCTTCAGCGAACTCAGCGGCGAGCTCGCGCGGGTTGATCCCGAGGCGACCGGCAAGCTTCATCGCGATGTTGGAGGCCCAGTCGCCGTGGTCGCGGTTCTTGGGCCGCTCCAGCAGCACGTCGTCGATGGCTATGGTGATCGAGTCGTCACGGGCTGCGACCGCGGGGGCCACGATGCGGAGGATTGCGGCGGAAAGTTCGGCTGGAGTCACTTCAGAATTCTACCGGGAGGCGTTTCGGCATCCGGACCCTGCCGATAATCGGCAAGGATGGACCCCATGCGTTCACTCCCCGCCACCCTCACCGTTGCCGCCGTCCTGGTCCTGGGGCTCTCGGGGTGCGTCCCGCAGGGAGCGCCGGAACCCGTTGATTCCTCTGGTCCGGCCGAGTACGAGCGGCCCACGCCACCAGCGGATACACCAGAACCGGCGGTAACCGAGGTGCCGGCGGATGGCTTCAGCTCTACGCCGGTGACGATCGACTGCAACGAGCTGGTGTCGCCGCAGGCCGTGTACGACTACAACCCGAACTACGGTCACCAGCCGGCGTTCACGGCGCCCGCCAATACGGATGTCGCCACCATCGTGGCGAACCAGGGTGTTGCCTGCAACTGGGTGAACCAGACGAGTGGGGTGACCTTCGTCGTCGCGGTCGCCCAACTGGCGGCAGATGACCTGGCAACCGTCGAGGCAGACGTGGCTGCTGGGAGTACCGCTGTCTCGGGGATCGGCGACGCCGCCTATTTCACGACATCCGGTGGTGTCGGCGTGGCCCAGGTCTTCGACGGGCCGTATTGGGTGGTCGCTACGTCCGCCGCGTTCTACGAGGTAGCCGAGCCGAAGCCGCTGGTGGAAGCCGCATTGGCTGCATTTGCGGGCTAACGGTCAGATGCCGAGCACGGCCCGCGCGATCAGGAAGTAGATCACCAGACCGGATGCGTCGACCAGCGTGCTGATGAACGGTGCAGACACGATCGCCGGGTCCACCCTCGCGGCGCGTGCTGCAAGCGGGATCGCACCACCGGCTGTGGCGGCCACGGCGCCGATGCACGTCACCGTCAAGAGCAGCACCAGCGCGATCTCCGGCCCGACCAGGATTGCGGCCGGGATGCAGCCGAGGAGTCCCAGGGTGGCGCCGAGCAGCACTCCAACCCGGAGTTCCCGGAATGCCACGCGTGCCAGATCCCGCGGCCGTACTTCGTGGAGGGCGAGCGCCCGCGTGAGTGTTGTTGCTGCCTGAGAGCCGATGTTCCCGCCGGTGCCGATCAGCATCGGGATGAACAACGCGAGCGCGAGCGACTTCTCCAGTGTGGGGGCGAACACGTCCTGCACCGCGACAGTGAGGGTCGACGTCGCCACCAGGACCAGCAGCCACACAGCTCGGGAGCGCACCAGGTCCAGCACTCGTGCGGCCAGGTAGGGACGACGCAGCGGTTCGGATGCGCCGGTGCGAGCGGCGTCCTCAGCCTCGGCGCGCCCCAGGATCGCAGCCGCGTCATCGAAAGTGAACAGGCCGACCAGCAGGCCCTCAGAGTCGACTACTGCGGTGGCGATGACGTTCGCCTCGATGACCAGGCGCGCGGCATCCTCTTCCGGGTCGTCGGCACGGATCAGGATGGGCTCGTGCATGAGGTCGCCGACGATGGCAGCCGGCTCGGCGAGGAGAAGATCCCGCAACTCGATGGCGCCGACCACCTGCCGGTTGTCCCCGGCGACCGGAAGGAAGTAGATAGTCTCCGCTTCAGCGCCGGTCGCCCTAATGTGGTCGAGCGCCTCACCGGCGGTCATCGACTCCAGCACCTTGACGTACTCCTGGCTCATGCGCCTCCCGACGCTTCCGACCGGGTACCCGAGCAGGGCAGCGGTGAGCTCGTGCTCTCGGGGTGAGAGCCCCAGCAGGAGCCTGCCGGCCACGTTCGCGGGCAGCTCGTCCAGCAGGAGCACGCGATCATCCGGATCGAGGCGCTCGATCAGCTGGCCGACCCGTTCGTCCTTGAGTTCGGTGAGGAGCGCGGAGGCGAGCCGGGCGTCCAGTGACTCGAAGACCGCAAAGGCCCGCGCCTTCGGCAACAGCCGGAAGAGCAGCGCGCGTCGTTTGGCGGACACCCGCCCCAGCAGCGACACGATCTCGCTGGTGCGAAGTTCTTCCAGCGCCCGGGACTGCGCGAGCAGATCGCGCCCGGAGTTGTCGCTGAGAATCTTGAGTGCGTCATCCGCGACCATGGCAGCCTCCCCTGTGACAGGGTAGCCGGGTGAATGGCCACTGTGCCGGGTCAGTGCTGGTAACCTGTTCAGGCACTCCTGGCCCCCATAGCTCAGGGGATAGAGCGTCTGCCTCCGGAGCAGAAGGCCGCAGGTTCAAATCCTGCTGGGGGCACCTTGTGTCACGTGTCGGGCTAGTTCGGACTTTTGCCACCTAGTTCGGACAATTGGGCGTTCATCCGTCGCTCAACGGAAGTTCGCGGTTGCGGGCGTCCATGAGTCGATCACTGGGCAGTACTGGAACAACGCGAGGCTCGCGAGTTTTGGGACGAGGTTCGGTGGGACTCATGTCGGCGGCAGGTTCCTGCCACATCTCGATGAACCGGGGCAGGCTTTTCCCGCTTTGTGATTGCGAGGAAAGAACTGACACGGGTGCTTGCGGTTCTTTCCAGAACTGGACGAGGTGCCCGCTCAACGGGCGATTCCACAACCCCGTCCCATGCTACGTCCCGGCCGCTGGCGTGGAGTCGCGCACGATAGCTGCCCTTCTCATCACCCATGATGGTCCCGACGTCCTTCCTCTCGAAGCTTGCCGACCGGTTGAAGTAGGCACGTCCCTCCGGAAGCATCAGCGACAACTCGTGGATGTCTTCCCACTCTGGCGCGGTTGCCTCCGGCCTCGCGTCGAGGACCTCGACAGTCAAATAGATGGGACCTGAATATACGCCCGTGAAAACCAACGGCACCATCAGCGCAGACTCGTGCATGTCGCCGCGTATCGACGCCTGCAGGGCAGCTACCGGGTCTGCCGGAGGAAAGGGCGCTATGACGAAGTCAACGACATGGTGCCATGCACTAATCACGAAGGTTGCGGATTCGATCACGGCGCTGCCTCTCTGGCAAAGCCGAGGTGGAACGTGCGTGCTTCACCGTCCCGCAAGAGGTCGGAGAACCAATGCAGCGCAGCATGGGGACCCGCTTGCCCGCCCTACGAAGTGGCCCGAGGGTCGCCGGCAGCGTGCAGTTGGATGTATTCCGGAGTGACGATTCCGTATTCGTCGTCGTCTGCTCCGAAGCCGTGCCACAACCGGGCTTTTAGATTGTGAGCCAAGCGCACAAGATCGCTCAGGATTTCCCGGATCTGTTCTGCGCCAGCATTAGATTGGATGTGTAAGTCTCCGGTCAGCACGCGGGCCTTGCCGTCCTCGGTGCGCATGATTGTGAAGTCCCAAAATACGGAGGCCCTATCCATGATGCCCTCGTCGCCCTGGGAGTCGTACAGACGGACCCCCAGTTCGGACGCAAGTCTGTTCAGCTGACGCTCGTTCAGGGCCGGAATCTTGCTGAGATCTCCTTCAAAAAACCGATGGAATGGGCCTCGAAGCACTGAAAACTGCTGTGCCATTTCACCTACCAGCCTTTCGCTCGATACGGCAAGTGTGGCGCTTCCGCCTACATTGAACAATGACAGCCGCTCACACAAGTGGGAGAACCGATCGTTACAACCGTTCAGGGGCCGAGGCGTGGAAGCGAGATTCGCGCTACGGGATCAACGCGTGACCGTTGATCCATCGTTCAAAGTTTTGCTCAACGCTGTACCGTGAGCAAATGAAGTACCTGACGTACGCCTCCTCGGAGGAGATCGATGAGTACAACCGAAGCTACCTTCAGCAGTTACCAATCGCGCTCGATCGGTTGCGGGAGAAAATAGGCAATCGGCCCGAGGTACGGCTCGATGGAAGCTTGGCAAGCCTCAAGCCGCTTGGCGAATGGTTCGTTGATCAGTTGCTCGCAAGCAAGGAAGATGGCCACAATGACGTGCCGGTCTGGTGGGACCCTCAGTTCCCGCCCGCCGGTACCGGCTCCGATCGGGACGGTCCGTTCACAGCACAGCAGCTGCGGCTGATCGACGAAGTACACGCCTACATGGCCGATGTTCTTCTGAGCGAGTCTCCCCATGCCCGCTGGGCCATCTATCAAGGGGAAGCGCGAGACTACCGCAACGGCAAAACGCTGCTAGTACTTGAGGATCCGGATTGGCCTGCCAACCCCTTAGGCACGCTCTACGCGGCCACTATGAATATTTTCGAAGGAGAAAAACCTGAACCTGCATGGCTGCAGGACTTGATCCTCAGAATGCTGGGGAAGTAACGCTCTGCGCTGTAGGTCCACCTCGCTGGAGGAACGACCTTGTCGCCTGCAATTCTGATTGGTCATGTCGATAGATCCAGATGTTCCTGCACCGCGATGGTGAAGAAGTCTGAGTCGGATTTAACGTCTATCAGTGCTCTCATGCAGTTCTGGGGGACGAGCGAAGCCGCTAGAAGCAGGCTGTCTAGTCTTAGGAAGACCTTGTCCGAAGTAGGTTGGCAAGATTCCGAGAGGGGCGATGCTTCAAATCCCCGGTTCTTCAGTTGTCCGAGATTGGCAAATTGTCCGAACCCCGCGGTCACGCGACACCTTGTGTCGCGTGACCCGCTATTCCGGACTTCTGCCTTGTAGTTCGGACAACCAGCCCTCATCGGCTGTCGTGGTTCAAGCCCGTCGAGTTCGGAGAGGTTGTCCCGAACCAGGATGGCGCCGGCGTCGTCGATGCTGTCGGCTCGGATGTCGAGGATCTGAGGATCGGCGACCGCGTATGGATCTTCCTCGCCGCCCACCAGCGTCCGACGGGGACAGCGCAGGAGTTCACGGTCGTGCCGGCTAGCCGCGTCGTCCGTCTGCCCGACGGTATCGGGTTCGACGTCGCCGCCAGCCTGGGCGTTCCCGCGATGACCGCCCACCGTGCGCTCACCGTGCACGAGTTCGGCCCGGCGCGTCTCGCACCCGGCACCCTCGACGGCCGTGTGGTGCTGGTGCAGGGCGGAGCAGGGGCCGTCGGGCACGCCGCGATCCAACTGGCGGTATGGGCGGGTGCGACCGTGATCGCCACGGTCAGCAACGACGACAAGGCAGCACTCGCCCGCGCAGCGGGCGCGCATCACGTTTTTCAATACCCGGATGGCGAGCTCTCGGCCAAGGTGTATTCCGTCGCTCCAAGCGGCGTCGACCACATTGTCGAAGTCGCGCCCGCTCAGAACGCCGCGCTCGATGTAGAGGTGCTCGCCAACCACGGCAGCATCGCGTACTACGCGAACAACAACGGCGACGAGTTCACCGCTCCGATCGTGACTAGCTTTGCGAAGAACGTTCGCTGGCAGGGACTGCTGCTCTACACCGTCGGGCGGGAGGCACTCGCCGTCGCCGCGGAAGACATCACTGCCGCGCTCGAGGCGGGTGCTCTTCCCGTGGGCGCAGAAGCCGGGCTGCCGCTGACGTGGTTCTCACTCGAGGACACGGCATCCGCTCACGATGCCGTTGAAGACGGAGTCACCGGAAAGGTGCTCATCAGCGTCGCGGACGACCTACGCTGAAGGATCCCCACGCACGGTAACCGAGGACCACGCGGCTCGGGTGCACCCTGGTTTCGCTGTCATTGACCGGTTGACACGTCGGACGGGTCGTCAACCATGGCCGCGATCTTGTTTAGCGACCGTTTCAGGAGGGCTTCCACAGTCTGCCGGTCGAGGCTCTCATCGTTGACCCATTCCAAGCAGATAGTGATGACGAAACCTGTCCAGCCGCGTATGGCCAATCGGGTCACGGGATCTGAGTGCGGGGTGCGAAGAAGGCTTAGCACGGTCCGTTCGATGTGGGTTCGACTCTCCGCGATCAAGTCTCGGACTTCGCTATCGAGACGAAGTGCGCCTTCGTGCAGTAAGCGGTAGCCATGGGGATGGGACTCGACGTAATCGAGATAGGCAGCCAGCGCAGCAGATAGCTCTTGTCCTTCGATCGCTTCGCGCAGGGCAGTCGCCTCATGCGCGACAACCGCTCGCACAAGTTCTTGTTTGGACGAGAAATAGTGGTAAAGCAGGGCCCGTGAAGCACCGGCATGCTTGGCGATCTCATCAATCGAGACCTCATCGTCGGGTCGGGTGCCCAATAGATGGGCGGCGGCAGTGATCAATTCCTCGCGCCGCCGCGCGGTCGTCAACCGTCGACGCATTGCGGAAGGTGCTGGTCGCTCAATTTTATTAGACATCAGTTCAATAGTGTACGCTCAGTCTTATTGAACACGGCATCTAATAGTGGAGGTCAGCATGTCCGAGAGAAAAAGGTACAGGCAAACGACCGCCGCTCTTTTCGCGGTGTATACGGTGTCCCAGGTGAACATCGCAAGGTTGCTCTTGCCGCTGGGTCGTGATGTCGCTCGATTGCAAAGCACCGCCGACGCCGCGGTTTTCCGCGAGATTATGGGTGGCTGGACGCCCGCGCAACGTGAGCAATATCGACGCCATCTGGGTCCCGATACTGTGCACCCACTGCTGTATGCCGCAGCGTTGATCGCGGCGGGGCGTACAGTTCAGCACCCCGCTCAGTCGCGATGGGTGAAGACGACTTTGATCGTGGCGCCGGCGATCTCGGCTCTCTGCGACTTGATCGAGAATGCCTTCCACGCGCGGTTTTGTGCCAGCCCACAGGAGATCACACCGCGTGCCGCGGCCTTATCCGGTGCCGCCACACGTACGAAGTGGGTACTCGCTTTAGGCAGCGCAATCTGGATTAGTGCCCAAGCTGCGCAGGGGCGACGGAGACGTTCATGAAGCTCGTAACCTATCGACTTGCCCGCACCGGTCGACCTTCTGAGATCGCCTTCGGTGCCGTGCGCGGTACCGAGGTCGTCCGGTTCACGTCCGCTCTCGATCATGATATTCGTGGCCTGGAATCTGTAGAGGCTTATCTCGCCGGTCTCCCAGGTACTTTCGACCGCGCCGCGGCCATCGTTGGCGACCCGTCCCTGCCCGCACTGCCGCTCACCGAGGTCCAACTTCTTGCACCGGTGCCGAACCCGGCGGGGCTACTGGACTGCGGCCTCAGCCCGAAGCATCTGCGCGCATCAACCCGGACGCTGCTGCGCCGCAGTCTGCCCTCCGGGCTCGGGCGACCACTCGGCGCGATTCTCGGACGCGTGGCGTCACGATCCCGCACGGTGCGATTCTACAAAGGGAATCACCACTCCATCAGCGGTCCCGGCGACACGATCACCTGGCCCGACTACACCGCCTACCTCGACATCGAACCCGAGCTGGCCATCGTCACCGCTTCTGAGCAACAACAACACTCTGACTGGGTTGAGCCTGCCGGTTACGTCATCTACAACGATGCCAGTGCCCGAGACGTGCAACTAGGCGAGATGCTATTCACCGGACCCTCCACCAGCAAAGACTTCGATACCGGTAACGGCATCGGCCCCTACCTTGTCACCCCCGATGAGATACCCGACCCGCTCGATCTTGCCGTGACAGTGACGTTCAACGATCGCCCCGACTGGACCGGGACCACCAACGACTATCTACTCCACCCCGCTCAGCTACTCGCCCACATCCTGCGCCGTCGCTCGCTCCCGGCAGGCACGCTCATTGGCATGGGGGCCATCCCAGGCTGCTGCGGACTGGACCGCGACGAATGGCTAGAACCGGGCGAAGAGTACACCATCGCGATCGACAATCTTGGCAGTCTCACTCAACGATTCGGCACTCCCACCACCTTGCCGCTCACCGGCTGGGGCACCCGTGTTTCCGCGGGCGGTCGAGGCACGCAGGGGTTCTCCTGACAAGGAACGGGTGAACGGGTACCGGTCAGCTGCGCGCCAAGATCAGAGGGAACAGCTTGCCCGACCTCCTCGCGTGAAAACTCCCGTCCCGATTCCCGCGCAGTTGGCGTGTCCGGACTTGGCAATATGTCCGAACTGGCCTGTCACGCGACAAGCCGAGGCTCGCATGCTACGGGGCGTGGTTCGGTGTGGTTCATGCCGGTGGGAGCTCCTGCCACATCTCGATGAAACGGGGCCGGCTCTTGCCGCTCTGTGAGCGCGAGGAGAGAACAGACAAGGGTGTTGGCGGTTCCTTCCAGAACTGGACGAGGTGCCGCTCGACGGGCGACTCCACAACCCCGTCATATGCTGCGTCCCGGCCGCTGGCGTGGAGCCGCGCACGATAGCTGCCCTTTTCATGACCCGTGATGGTCCCGACATCCTTCCTTTCGAAGCTTTCCGGCCGGTTGAAATAGGCCTGTCCTTCCGGGAGCATCAGGGACAGCTCGTGGATGTCTTCCCACTCTGGCGCGGGTGCGTCCGGCCTCGCGTCGAGGACCTCGACAGTCAAATCAATGGGACCGGAATATACGCCTGTGAAAACCAACGGCACTATCAGCGCAGACTCCTTCATCTCGCCGCGCATCGCCGCCTGCAGGGCAGCTACGGGGTCTGCCCGCGGAAAGGGCGCTATGACGAAGTCCACGACATGGTGCCATGCACCAATCACGAAAGTTGCGGACTCGATCACAGGCGCTGCCTCTCTAGAAAAATCGAGATGGAACGTGCGTGCTTCGACTACTACAGCATTGGAACACAAAGTACGGCGGCCAGCACAGAGCAAACTCCGGGCGTCACGGGACACCATTTTTCCTGAGAGTTTCTCGGCCGATAGTCTCGTGCCGTGAGCGACGATGAATTCGGCGACGGCCTCCTGAGCGGTCCGCGGGGGCGCCGTTTCTGCCTGAGCCTGCTGACGTCGGCTGAACCGTCATTGTGGACGCTTACGTTCCACGCGGCGAGAACTCCAGCGAACACAGAATTGGTGACCGATCTCGCCGATCACATCGCAAAGTTCGCACCGCCGGAAGTATGGACTGATGCCGCGCTCATGGATGCTCTCGTTGCCAGTACTGGTGCCGCGCGGTACTGGCAGGAACCCGACGAAGAGGACGTGCTGCTGCAGGATCCACAGCTCCGCGCTGCGCTCGAACCCGTTTCGCTCCAGGTCAGTAGCCAGCCCGCGACACAGTGGTGGTCGTCGCCGATGGCAGCAGCTAACCAACACTTCGTGCAATGGACCGATCAGTCGCCGCTTGACTCACCACCCGAGCTGACCGGTGCGGCCGTTCGCCTTGACCGGTGGAAAGCGGGTGCTCTCGAGAACGAGCGATTAGCAGCGATGCGCCCGAAGCCGGTCACGGCCAACCTCAGCGGCGAGTGGTGGTCGACGCCGGCGATTGTCGGCCTGGTCATGACCACGCGGAGCCTGCCGGGGCTGGCTGCGGTGAAGCTGATGCTCGTGGAAGATGGCTTCGGCTGGACCACGGCAGACGTCTGGCCGATGAAACCTGCTGACGACTGCCGGGTTTACGAGATCACCGGGCCTCGCGCCTGGGTCGAGCTGGTTGCCCAGTATCCGATGGACGTGACATTCTCACGCCGCCAGGACTGGTGGCGGTCGGGCGGTCACGACGGCTCCTGGCTGCTTCCCGACTGGTCTGCTGTCGCATCCGATTTCGATGCCGTTCACCTGAGCGTGACCGGCTACCTGACCACAGCAGGAAGGGCGCTGCCGGTTGGCGAGTCCCGAACCATGCTGGCCGGTTGGAATGCAGATGAGACGTACTGGTTGAGTGATGTTCTGGAACAGAACGGGGACCCGGTGCTGTGGGAACGGGACACCTCCCAGTCGAGCGACGGAAACTGGCACGCTGCCCGTTGAGTGACACGCGGCAACGGATGCTGGCGCGCAGCACCGAAAACACGGCGCAATGCCGGAGGCGGCATCTGCCACCAATTTCGATCCGGCCTTCCGGCGAAGGCACTTTGGGTGTGTACTGGCAACCATCGGCAGGCATTCGTCTGCCCCTCATCGGTCCCACCCTGCGGAGATCACGAGTTGCCGACGGTTGGGACCTTCATCAGGAGGTACAACTGTGCATAAGCCCCGCGCACGCGCACTCGGTGTTTCACTGGGTTGCGCGTTAGCTTTCACCCTCGTCGCCACGGCGACGGTTCCGGCGGTCGCCGACGACCACGAGAACCTGCCAGGCGAGCCGAGCATCACCCTGCCGATCAACGACAGTGAGGCCGGCGGCACCTACGATCAGGACTTCGACCGCGCCTACGCCGGCACGACTCCTGACGGCACCCCGGTCTACATCTACGTTCCGGAAGGCACGCCACTCGACGGGTCAGAGCCGACCGGCGTCGCCAGCCTCGATCCGGCGTTCGACCACAACCCGGCAGACGAGTTCGCTCCGTGTGCTGACCACGCGGCATCCGAATACGTGCTCACGCAGGCGCAGATCGACTATATGGGCAACCAGCTTTCCAGCCAGATCGTGGCCGTCGATGAGGAACACTTCGGCCCGATGGATGCGGCGGATGCGGACGTGCCGGCCAGCGATTCGCTGGTGATGGTCGTCTACAACGTGCAGGATGCGAACTACTACGACTGCGCGGAGACCACCTACACGGCGGGATACTTCGCCCCGGACTTCATCGAATCGGCCGGCATGAACGTGATCGTCATCGATGCCTTCGACTGGGCGAACCGCGTGGGGCCGGATGACTCCGAGTGGCGGGACGACAACCCGGACAACGACCAGGCGACGCTGTACGAGGGTGTCATCGCCCATGAGCTCGAGCACCTGCTGCACAACTACAGCGACCCGGGCGAACTGTCATGGGTGGATGAGGGGCTCGCCGACTTCGCAGTGTTCCTCAACGGCTACGACGTTGGCGGCTCGCATCTGACCTATCACCAGGTGTTCTACGCCGAGACATCGCTCACCCGCTGGGGTGGCGGCCTCGAGAACTACGGCGCCGCGTACACCTTCTTCCAGTACGTCTGGGAGCAGGCAGGCGGCAACGGTGACGGCACGTTCACCCCAGACCTCCAGAACGACGGAGCCGCTGGTGACCTGCTGATCCAGCGGATCTTCGAGAACCAGGCCGACGGTATGGACGGTGTCCAGGCGGCGATCGACGCGTTCAACGCGGAGACCGGCGCCGACCTGCGCTCTGCCGAGGAGCTGTTCCAGGACTGGGCAGTCACCGTCTACCTCGACGATGAGGAGTCGGAGCTCTTCGACATCAAGGCTGTCGACTTCGGCGACCCGGCGTTCACGACGTGGACGATCGACATCGCCGACGACCAGTTCTGGGGTGACCGTGGGAACAGCCAGGGCGCCCAGCCTTCGCCGAAGTGGGACAAGCGCACCAACGCCCAGTCGCCGACGGCACTGCCGTACGGGCTGCAGGTCGAGCGGTTCCGCAACCCGGGTCCGAATGTGACGGTCTCGCTTGACGGTGAGGACACCACGCAGGTCGCGCCCCACTCCGGGGACACCCACTGGTATGCGGGTTATGAGAGCCAGTCCGACAACGTGCTCGACGTCGAGGTGACCGGGGAAGCGACGACCCTCGACTTCTGGACCTGGCACTTCATCGAGGAGGGCTGGGATTACGGTTTCGCTGAAGCCCTCGTCGGTGGCGAGTGGGTCACCGTTCCCCTGGTGAACGACGCGGGAACCGTCGTCACCAGCAACGACGACCCGCACGGCAACAACACCGAGGGCAATGGCCTCACCGGAACCTCCGGCGGCGCCTACTTCGTCGACGAGCCGGTCTACGTGCACTACACGGCGCAGCTTCCCGAGGGGGCAACGGATGTTCGCTTCCGCTACTCCACGGACGCGGCCTACCTGGACACCGGCTGGTTCATCGATGACGTGCTTGTCAACGGAGCAGCTGCAGCGGTGAGTTCGGCCGAGGGCGAGTGGTTCGAAACGACGGGGCTCCAGGACAACAACTGGACGCTGCAGGTCGTGGCGAGCTGCGACCTGACTCCCGGCACCGACTCCGACTTCGAGATCACGGATGGCGCGGGCAACTACGTCTACAGGCTCGAGGGCGATGCCATCAGCCAGCCTTTCAACACGATGTGTGCGAACGGCCCGAACCGGGACTTCGCAACCCTGGTGTCGAACCTTCCCACCGGTGACCTGATGTTCCTCGACGCGGAGTACACGCTCACCGTGAAGAACACCGGGAACGCCAAGTAGTAACAGGGCCATTGTGGGCCCCTCCACCAGGTGGGGCCCACACTGGCTTGCGAAGGAGGGCGGATGCTGAAGGGCACGTCGATCGTGCTGCGTCCGGTCAGGGAAACCGACCTCGACGAGCTCTACGCGTTCCACGTCGACATCGACAACCGCGGCGAATTCTTTCCCCGCAACATCACGTCGCACGCAGCGTTCCGTAAGCAGTTCGACGAGGACGGCTGCTGGAGCCGGGACGAAGGCATGCTGGTCATCGCTTCCCCGGACGACAAGGTCCTCGGCCATATCGAGTTCTTCAAGACGGTCAACTACCTGGATGAGTTCGAGTTGTCCTACCAGGTCTACGACCCTGAACAACGCGGCAAGGGCATAGCCACCCAGGCGGTGAAGCTGCTGACGCGCTACCTATTCGAGACCAAACGGGTCAATCGCATCCGTCTGGTTATTCACCCGGACAACGCACCCTCCCGAAAACTCGCCGTCACCTGCGGCTTCCGGCACGAGGGCACCTCGCGCGGCGCCTGGTACAACGGCGGACGGCACCACGACGTGGAAATCTACGCCATCCTTCACGACGAGGTCATCCGCCCCGACGCTTCCTGAGCTTCGTCAGGCGGCGCGCTCCAGCGTGATCGGCCCGGTAGGGGTGAGCAGGTCGGCATCCGCCTTCTCTGAGCGCACAAAACCGATGCCAATGAGAATGAGCAGCCCGCCGATGAGCTGCAGCACGGTCATCTGTTCGCCCAGGAGGAGCCACGCGTAGAAGGTGGCAGCGACAACCTCGAGTAAGCCGGCGAAGGACGCTAGTCGAGACCCGAGCAACTGGCTCGCCTTGATGCTGGTGGCATAGGCGATTCCGGTGGCCAGAACCGCGACGATCAGCATGGGAATCCACCAGGCCGTCGAGCCGCCGAAGAGCTGGACGGTGCCGAACGTCGCCGTGAACGGCATCAGGCCGGTCAGTCCGACGAGCCCGATCGCGATGCCTCCGAGAACCAGGCTGACGGATGCCACGGCGACCGGATGCAGGTCGTCGTCGACCCTCGCCGCAGCGACGAAGTAGACGGCGCATCCGACCGTCGCAGCCGCAGCGAAGGCGAGGCCGAGCATGTCGATGCTGCCGTCGCCTCCCGGCGACACCACCATTCCGAGCCCGAACAACGCGAATACCGAGCCGAAGAGAACGACGAGCTTCGGCGCCTTCCGCGTGCGGGCCCACACGAACGCGACCAGCAGCAGCGGCGCCATGAACTCGATGAGGATGCCGGTGCCGACCGAGATCCTCTCGATCGCGGCGAAATAGGCCAGTTGCGTTGCCGCGACGCCGATCAGGCCGATCGCCAGGATGCGGGAGCGTGCCCGCCACAGTGCAATCCAGCGTCCGCGCAACGCGATGAGGGCGAATGGGGCGAGCACCAGGCCGCCGACGAGCGCACGAACGGTCACAGCGGCACCCGGACTCCAGCCCGCCTCGAGGAGCGGCTTGACGAACGGGCCGGACATTCCGAAGGCGAGGGCTGCGGCCACGGCGATACTGAGGCCGGTGAAAGTTGAGGAGCGTGACATGGTGCGGCCTTCAGGACGTGGTTTGACTGTTCAGGATCACCACGTTAGTGTGCAGATCGGTAAGGAGTCAATTTGCATTTTGCCCCTGACACGGTCGACACTCTGGCGTTCACCGTCGCGCTCGCGAATACGGTTCCTGGAGCGTCCCGGAGCGGCGAGGACGAACTCGCCACCCCGCCCCAGTTGACCGCCCTGCTGACCGAGCATTCCTACAGTGGCCGTTTCGATCGTGACCTCACAGAGCTCGCCGAAGTGACCGAGACCCGGGAGTTGTTGCGGCACATCTGGACACACAGCCGGGACGAGGCGGTCCCCGTCGTGAACCGGATGCTGCAGGAGGCGAATGCGCTCCCGCACCTGGTGAAGCACGACGGACTCGACTGGCACCTGCACGCCACGGAGGACGCCGCGCCGCTGGCCGAACGCATCCGCGTCGAGGTGGCCTTCGCCCTCATCGACGTTATCCGCGCGCGCGAATGGGAGCGCCTTCGCTACTGCGCCGCCGGTGATTGCACCGGGCTGTTCGTCGACCTCTCGCGCAACGGGTCCAAACGGTTCTGCAGCATCCGCTGCGGAAATCGGATGAACATGGTCGAGCACCGGGCGCGCGCCGCCTCGGGCGACCCGCAGCAGGCCTAGCCGCCGAGCAGCTCGGCCGGGTGGGTCAGGCGCCACCAGTCGTCCGGCCCGACGATATCGCCGTCCAGTTCGAGCGGGACCTTCACGAAGTACTCCCCCGAGACGAAACGGGCCGAGCCGACCACGCTTCCGGAGCGGGCCGTCGACACGTCATCGACGGTGACGGCGGAACTGACCGGCATGTCGGACCAGGTGAACACGGATGCGTCCTCCGCAGCGACGACGGACGCCTCCTCACCCCACGGCGTCGAGTACGAGCCCAGCTTCTGCCCCTTCGTCAAGACCGGCACCTCGTGGAATCCGCCCCGCACGCTGCCCAGCATGGCGCGCACCGCGTTGTCGACCTGATAGTGGTTGTCCCCGCCGAGCACCACCCCGACGACCGTGAGCTGCACGCCATGCCCGACGTCGATCACGGCGGAGAACAGCAGGCACGCCCCGGACTCGTCGAGTGTTCCGGTCTTGATCCCGTTCACGCCGTCGACACCGAGCAGGTCGTTGGTGTTCGCCCCCGCCCTGCCGTCGGCGCCGGCAACGGATCGCGTGCCGACGATCTCAGCCAGCACCGGGTTGGCCATCGCCAGTTTCCCGATCGCGATCAGGTCGGTCGGCGTGCTGAGGTTCCTCGGGTCGAGTCCGGTCGGTTCGACGATGGTGGTGCCGGTGAAGCCGTTCGCATCGAGCCAGGTGCGTGCTGCACTGCGGAAGTTGGCCGGCGACCCGAACGCCCAGCTGCTGACGGCATCCGCATAATTCGTGGCCGAAATCACCAGCATCACCTGCAGCGCATCGCGCAGCGGCATGCTCGAGCCGGACTTCATCGGCCAGATGCTGGTCTGCTTCACGTAATACTGGTCGTAGAGGGCGGCGTCGGCCTTGCTGAAGGTGATCATCGGCCCCGACTCGGTTGGCCCGATCGGCTTGGCGTCGAGGATGACGAGCGCGGTGACGATCTTGGTGATGCTCGCTATCGGTCGGGGATCGTTGCCGCCAGTGGCCGCCAGGATGCCGTCAACGCCTGCGACCCCCGGGAAATCGTCGGCTCCAGCGATGCTGATCGCGCTGGCACCCACCTCCGGGAGAACCACGGTCGCTGGGTCCGGAAGGTCGACGCTCACCGCCTCCCTGATCGCCGACGAAACGGTGACGGGGGCCAGGAGGGTGAGCGGGATGTAGGTGCCGACCATAGCCGCGATGACCAGCACGATGGACCCGGTGATGATGAACCTGCGCCGGCGACGTCTGGTGCGCGCCGCGACAACCTCGGGCATCAGCTCGTTCTCACGCTGCCGTTCGGCGCTTTCTTCGGCCCGCTCGATCAGCCCGGACAACTCCAGGAACTCCTCGGGAACGGTGTCGTTCACAAGTGAACGATCGTCAGGGGCGCGCACAGCATCATGCTAGTGGCACCCAATGACGCACCGTGCGACTGGGTTCAGAGCCACTTCCGGGATTTGAACACCAGGTAAAGCGACACGCCCATCGCCACCATCAACGCCATGGCGAACGGATAACCCCACGGCCAGTGGAGTTCCGGCATGACGTCGAAGTTCATCCCGTAGACCGTGCCGATCAGGGTCGGCGCGAACAGTATCGCGGCCCAGGATGAGATCTTCTTGATCTCCTCGTTCTGGGTCAGGTTGAATTCCGTCATCCGCTGCACCTCGTCGTTCTGGCGCTGGGCGACCAGAGTGGAATGCACGATCAGGGCGTTGTCGAGCAGGGCGCGGAAGCCGTCCGCCCGCTCGCCCACCCGAAGCACGTGGTCATGGACGTCGCGCAGCAACCGCTGAAGCTCGAGTTCGAGCTGGTATTTTTCAGCTCCGCCCAGCAGTGCCTCCAGCATCGTCGCCAACGGATGTGCCGCGCGTTGAAACCTGATGACCTCGCGGGAGAGCTCATAAATGCGTCTGGAGACATCCGGATCCCCGCCGAACAGCTCATCCTCGATCTCGTCGATGTCGTTCTCAAGCCCGGCGATGACCGGACCGTACTCGTCGACCACCTCGTCGAGGATCGCGTAGAGCACCGCATCCGGCCCCATCGCCAGCAATCCTGGACTGCCCTCCATTCTGTGACGAACCCGGGCAAGATCCGGCGACTCCGCATGGCGAATGGTGACGACGAAATCGGGACCGGCAAAGATGTGCAGTTCGCCGAATTCCACGCGCTCGTCGGCATCGAGATAGCGAGCGGGACGAAGGACGATGAAGAGGGTGTCCCCGTAGCGTTCCAGCTTCGAGCGCTGATGGCCGGCCAGCGCATCCTCCACCGCCAGGCTGTGCAGGCCGAACTCGTCAGCGATCGACCGGATTTCCTGTTCGTTCGGACGGTAGAGCCCGATCCAAGCCATGCCGTTCCGCTCGCGCATGACCTCGAAGGTCTCCTCGAGGCTTTTCGGGTCTTCGGTGCGGTGGCCAGCCACATACACGCCGTTGTCGATCATGGGCATGACATGACGGTATCCCGAGATCCCTCCGATGGAACGGTGCGAATTGCGGGTGTCCCGGCTCCGCGACCCGCCATTCGCACCGTCCGGCCCGCTGGGCGGGACCTACAGTGTCGGCATGGGCCTTTCAGTAGTCATCGCACCGGACTCGTTCAAGGGGTCACTGCCGGCCGACGCGGCAGCATCCGCCATTGCAGCGGGGTGGCGCGAGGTCCGGTCATTGGACGACGTGCTCCTGCTGCCGCAGGCTGATGGCGGCGAGGGCACCCTGGACGCCATAGCGGCTGCGGTTCCGGATGCCAGGAGACACCTGGCGCGCCAGGTCACCGGGCCGGATGGCCGGCCCGTCGACGCGGCCTGGCTGGAGTTGCCCGGCGGTATCGCCGTCGTGGAGCTTGCCGAGTCGAGCGGTCTTCCGCTGATGGCAGCACCGGATGCCCTCGGTGCCACGACCCGCGGCCTCGGCCAGGTCATCCGGCTGGCGCTTGAGGCCGGCGCCGACTCCCTGGTGATCGCCCTCGGCGGCTCGGCCAGCACCGACGGTGGGGCGGGCGCGTTGCAGGCACTCGGCCTGCGCGTACTTCATGAGGACGGTTCGGAGGTCGCCCATGGCGGCGGCGGGCTCTCCCGCGTGCACAGCATCGACACCGGCACCCTGCTCCGACCCCCGCCTGGTGGCGTCACAGTGCTGACCGATGTCACCGCTCCCCTGCTCGGCATGACCGGCGCTGCCGCCGTGTTCGGTCCGCAGAAAGGCGCGACCCCCGACGACGTGCGGCACTTGGAAACCGCTCTCACCAGGTACGCCGAACTGCTCGGCGGCGATCCGGGTGTGCCGGGTGCCGGTGCTGCCGGGGGCACCGCCTACGGTTTCATCGCGGCCTGGGGTGCGACGGTCAAGCCCGGCGCCGACTGGATCGCGGAGGCGACCGCACTCACCCGAGCGATCGGGGCAGCGGATGTCGTGATCACCGGCGAGGGACGGTTCGACTCCACCTCACTCACCGGCAAGGTCGTCGGCAACGTCATCCGGTTGGCGGGCGCTGCCCGTGTGGGCGTTGCGGCCGGCTCGGTCGCGATCGAGCACGACGCGTGGACGGTGAGCCTCACCGAACTGGCCGGCTCAGCGGAGGCCGCGATGGCCGAGCCGGAGCACTGGCTGAGGGCGGCCGGCCGCAGCGCCGCGCTCCACTTCGGCCACTCCGACCCCTGAATGGGTTAGTCGGCCTCGCCGGAATGGGCGTCGAGAAAGGCGTACAGCTCGGAGTCGTCGACGCCGGGAAACGTTCCCTGGGGCAGCGGCGACAGGATGTGGGCGTGCAGCTTGGCGCTGGCCCAGGCCCGGTGTCGCCACCGCTCGGTCAGCTCCGTGCCCGGGCGTCGGCAACAATTGGCATCCGGGCACTTGGAGGCCTGCCGGTTCTTGGTGTCGCGTCCGCGGAACCACTTCGCGTCGGCGAACGGAACACCAAAGGTGATCGAGAACTCTTCGGCAGACGCGGTACCGGTCTGGGTGGAACACCAGTAGGTTCCGGTCGGGGTGTCGGTGTACTGGTAGAACTCGGTGGTGCGGTTGGTGCGCAGGAACGCCGTACGGGCGCTCCAATGGCGACACACCGGCTGCCCCTCCGTCGAACCAGTGATGTCGGTGGGTAGGCGCAGGCCGTCGTTCTCGTACCCCTTGTACAGGGCACCGTCGTCGCCGACGCGAAGGAAGTGCACCGTCATCCCCAGGTGGCTGGTGGCCAGGTTGGTGAACCGCAGGGCGGCAGCTTCGTGCGTGACGCCGAACGCATCGCGGAAATCCTCGACGGCAAGGTTTCGGTCTTCTTTCGCCCCCGCGAGGAATTCGACGGACTGCTGGAGCGGCATCAGGCAGGCGGCGGCGTAGTAGTTGATCTCGAGTCGCTGACGAAGGAACTCCGCGTAACTCTCCGGCTCGTGGTGGTCCAGCAACCGGTGCGCCATCGCCTGCAACGCCATCGAGCGCAGGCCGTGCCCGCCGGGAATGGATGCCGGCGGCAGGTAGATGCGCCCGTTCTCCAGGTCGGTGACCGACCGGGTGGAGTGCGGCAGGTCGTCGACGTGGATGAGGTCGAAACCGAGTCGTTTCGCCATCAGGTTGACCTCGCGGTGGGTGAGTGCGCCCGTCGTGTGGCCGACCCCACGGAGGGATTCCTCGGCAAGCTCCTCGATCTCCGGCAGGTAGTTGTCCTGGGTGCGCATGTACTGACGCAGTTCGGTGTTCGCCCGCCTCGCCTCCTCTGGCGTTGCGATCGCCTGCCTGGCGCGCCTGGCCAGTTCCTTGTGGAGCCCGACGAGGGCCTCCAGTGTTTCGTCCGGTGTCGACCGGAGCGCCTTCACGGTGGGAAGGCCGAGTCCGGCGTAGACGGGGCTGCGCTGCATCCGGTCGAGTTCGATTTCGAGCGCCGCCCGTTTCGTTGGGGGTTCCTCACTCAGCAGGTCGGAGACCTGCACGTTCAGGTTCCCTGCGATCGTCTGGAGCAGAGACAGTCGGGGTTCGCGCCTCCCGTTCTCCATCAGGGAGAGCTGGCTACCGGCGATTCCGACCTGCGCGCCGAGTTGGTCCAGTGTCATTCCGGCACCGGTGCGGTAGTGGCGGATGCGCTGGCCCAGGGTGGCAAGGTCGGTCATGATCTTTATCGTAGCGAAAGAAGCGCACTTCTTTATGCCTCATTAGGGGTGGGAATGGTCAATTCGGGGCGCAGAATGGAATGAGACGCCATTTCTTACGGTGGCGGCGGAATCGAACGGACGGACAAGCTCATGACACTCACCCCCACGAGGCCAGCGACAGCAGACGACCAGATTTCGCAAGCCGAACCGTACGGCGTCCGGCCGGCCGGCACAACGAAGAAGGTCGCCGATTGGGTTGATTCGATCGCGGCCCTCACCAAGCCGGAGCAGGTCGTCTGGTGTGACGGCTCCCCCCAGGAGTGGGATCGTGTCACCCGCGAGATGGTCGCCGCCGGAACCCTCACCAGGCTGAACCCGGAGTTCCGCCCGTACAGCTTCCTGGCGCGCAGCAACCCGGAAGACGTCGCACGGGTCGAATCGCGTACCTTCATCTGCTCCGAGAACGAGGCGGATGCCGGCCCCACCAACAACTGGGCCGACCCCGCCGAGATGCGCACCACGTTGAACGGGCTTTTCGAGGGCAGCATGCGCGGGCGCACCATGTACGTCATCCCGTTCTCGATGGGTCCGCTCGGCAGCCCACTGGCGAAGCTGGGCATCCAGGTGACCGATTCGCCCTACGTGGTCGCCAGCATGGGCATCATGACCCGCATGGGCAGTGCCGCCCTATCCCTGATCAACGCCGGTGAAGACTGGGTTCCGGCCGTCCACAGCGTCGGCGCCCCCTTGTTCGACGCTGAAGGCAATCACCTGGACGAGAATGACGTCTCCTGGCCGTGCAACTCGAAGCACAAATACATCACCCACTTCCCGGAGACCCGCGAGATCTGGTCGTTCGGCTCCGCCTATGGTGGCAACGCCCTGCTGGCGAAGAAGTCCTTCGCCCTGCGGATCGCATCCGTCATCGCCAGGGAGGAGGGCTGGCTCGCCGAGCACATGCTCATCCTGAAAATGACCAACGAGGCCGGACGGGTCTTCCACCTGGCCGCGGCGTTCCCCTCCGCCTGCGGCAAGACCAACCTCGCCATGCTCCGCCCGACCCTTCCCGGATGGAAGGTGGAGACAATCGGCGACGACATCGCCTGGCTGCGTCCCGGTGCGGATGGCCGCCTGCGCGCCATCAACCCGGAAGCCGGCTTCTTCGGCGTCGCGCCCGGCACCAGCCCCAAGACCAACGCCACCGCTGTCGAAACGCTGTGGGGCAACACCATCTTCACCAACGTCGCCCTGCGCGAGGACGGCGACGTGTGGTGGGAGGGCCTGACCGACCGCGCCCCGGACAACCTCACCGACTGGAAGGGCAACCTCTGGGACCCGAACTCCGGTGAGCCGGCCGCCCACCCGAACTCCCGCTTCACGGTGGCCGCCCACCAGGCCCCGTCGATCGCCGACAGCTGGGACGACCCGGAAGGTGTCGTGCTCGATGCCATCATCTTCGGTGGTCGTCGCGCCCACAACGTGCCGCTCGTGGTTGAGGCGCGCGACTGGGAGCACGGTGTGTTCCTCGGTTCGACCGTGTCGTCTGAACGCACCGCTGCTGCGGAAGGAAAGGTCGGCGAGTTGCGCCGGGACCCGTTCGCGATGATGCCGTTCTGCGGTTACAACATGGCCGACCACTGGTCGCACTGGCTGAGCGTGGGCGAGAACCTGCGCAAGTCGGGCAGCATGCCGCGGATCTTCCAGGTGAACTGGTTCCGCAAGGGCGAGGACGGCAAGTTCCTCTGGCCCGGCTTCGCCGAGAACGCCCGCGTTCTGGAGTGGATCCTGAACCGCGTTGACGGCCAGACCCCGGCAGCGGAGACCCCCCTTGGTCTCTCCCCGATCGCCGGCGGCATCAACGTCGACGGCCTGGACCTGGACGACGGCGATTGGGACCAACTGTTCGCTGTCGACCCGGATGCCTGGCTCGCGGAGCTCGATGACACGGAAGGCTTCTACGCCAAGTTCGGCGACCGCCTCCCGGAGACCCTGACCAGGCAGCTCGCGGACATCCGCCAGCGCCTGGAGAAGGCGAAGGAAGCTGGCGCGTAGCCCTCGCCGGGTCCATTTCACAACGTTTTCGGCATGTCGTTCGTCTAACCCAGTAGACGTGCGACTCTGGTCACATACCGATGACCTGCACGCGTGAAACGAAGAGGACTGATTCTTGGCAGGGGCCGACTGGGAGAACGTCGTCACCACGCTGGTGGCTGAGCGTGGTGACGCGCTGACCCGTTACGCCTACCTGATCAGCGGGAGCCGAGACGATGCGGCCGACCTGGTTCAGGATGCCCTGGTGAAGACGTTCGGACGCCTCCGCAACGGCTTCACGGTGCGCAGTGCCGAGGCGTACGTGCGCCGGGCGATCCTCAACACGTACCTGGACGGCGGCCGGCGCACCAGCCGGTGGCGCAAGATCTCGCACCTCACGGCGGTTCCCGAAACGGTCGAGTCGACCGCGCCGGCCACGGAGAGCCGCATCGACCTCAGCGGCGAGCTGATGAAGCTGGCCCCACGCGAACGCGCCTGCCTGGTGCTCCGCTACTACGAAGACCTCAAGGTGGCCGACATCGCCCAGACGCTCGACATCAGCGACGGTGCCGTGAAGCGTTACCTCAGTGATGGTCTCGCCAAGCTGTCGAACTCGATGGCCGACCAGAAGGATGCCGTTCCCGAGCTTTCCGAAGGAGCACACCATGCCCACTGACGCCGAACTGCGCAGCCTGTTCCACGACGCAGCCTTCCATAACGCTGCGGCACCGGTCGCGTCCCTCGATGCTGCCGCGATCATCCGCCGCAGCAAGCGCCGCCGGCTCCCCCAGCAGGTGGGTGCTGGCAGCGTGCTGACGCTGGCCGTCGCGGGTATCGGGGTGGCGAGCCTCAATGGCCTGCAGGGGCTGGCACCGATGGGCGCCTCCCAGACGATGGCGGATGCCCCGGCGAGTGAGTCCTCGGAAGAATCCGGGCAGGGGGCAGACGGTGCGGTTCCATGGATGGACAGCGGGACGTCACTCCGCCAGACCTCGTGCGACGTACCGGTCGCCGACGGTCGGGTCGATGAGGCCCTCGAGATCACGCCGGTGTTTTCGACGGTCGCGCCAACCGGGGAGGCGGTTGTCGGCACCCTCAACCTGACAAACACCGGTTCTCTGCGGATTGTGGGCGTTGCCGCCAACCCGACAGTGACGCTGGTGCGGCACGGCGAGCGCATCCTGTACAGCGACCGTGGGGCAACTGAAACCCGTGTCGACCTGGCTCCGGGCGAGTCGATCTCCCTCTCCTTCTCATTCGACGCCTTCCAGTGCGATGCGGAGGGCGGAGCGACCGGTGCGGCGCTCGAAGCGGGCGCCTACACGCTGTCGGCTGAGGTCGAGTTGCGTCCGGATGCCGGACCGTCCAGATTGGTCAGCGGACCGGTATCCGCCATCACCTTGCGCTAGCCGACTCCCTTCGCAGCCACAGGCCAGTCCAGTACAGTCGGTTCCGGCAACAGAACTCACCGAAAGGACGACGCATGGCTAAGCAATCGATCTTTGGACGTATCGCCCAATTGGCGAAAGCCAACATCAACGCGCTCCTGGATTCCGCGGAGGATCCTGCCAAGATGCTCGACCAGATGGTTCGCGACTACTCGAACAGCATCGCCGAGGCTGAGAGCGCGATCGCGCAGACCATCGGCAACCTGCGCCTGCTCGAGCAGGACCACGCCGAAGACGTGGCCAACGCCGAGGACTGGGGCCGCAAGGCCATCGCAGCCAGCCGCAAGGGTGACGAACTCCGCGCGGCAGGCAACTCGGCAGACGCCGACAAGTTCGACAACCTCGCCAAGGTTGCGCTCGGACGCCAGCTGGCAGCCGAAAAGGAGGCCAAGGACGCTGAGCCGACCATCTCGTCGCAGACCGCCGTCGTCGACCAGCTCAAGCGCGGCCTCGACGCCATGCGCGGCAAGCTCGGGGAGCTGTCTGCCAAGCGCGACCAGCTCATCGCGCGCGCGAAGACGGCCGAGACGCAGGCGCAGGTGATGGATGCCATGAAGAGCATCGACCTGCTCGACCCGACCAGCGAGATCAGCCGGTTCGAGGAGAAGGTGCGCCGCGAGGAAGCCAGGGTGGTGGGGGCCCAGGAGCTGGCGGCATCGAGCCTTGACGCACAGTTCGAGCAGCTGGATGCCTCGGATGAGTCGGTCGAGCTGGAGGCGCGGCTGGCCGCGTTGAAGGCCGGCTCCGGCGGGCCCAGGGCGCTCCCCTCTGGCCAGTAATCGGATGAGAGTTCGGGCCCCGCGCATTGTCGGCATCGACGTTGCGCGGGGCCTTGCCGTTCTCGGCATGTTCGTGGCTCACACCTTCCCGCAGGAGACCGACCAGGAGCTGATCGTCGATGGCCGCTCGGCCATCCTGTTCGCCACGCTGGCCGGGGTGTCGCTCGGGCTGCTGACCGGCGGGGAGAACCCCGACCGCTCCTGGCGCAGGGCCGCCCGCCGCGGCGTCACCATCCGGGCACTCTTCCTCTTCCTGCTGGGGATAGCACTCACGATGCTCCCCAGCCACATCGCGATCATCCTGGACTACTACGGCGTCATGTTCGCGCTGATGATCCCGGCCCTCTTCCTGCCGCGGATCGCCCTCGCAGTACTTGCGGCGCTCCTGGCCGTGGCCGCGCCGCTCGCGGCGGCCGCGGTGACGGATGCCGGCCAGCAGACCGGCTGGGCGGGTGTCGGGGCGGAGTACTTCCTGGTCGGCAACTACCCGGCGCTGGTGTGGTTGCCCTTCCTGCTCATCGGGTTGTTGTGCACCCGCTCCGGCCTGACCAGTCCGGTGACACAGCGCTGGATGGTGCTGGGCGGTGTCACTGCCATGGTGGTCGGGTACGGCAGCGCTCTGGCGCTGCCTGCCGTCTCCGCCGAGGCCCACTCCGGCAGCACCGCCGAGATCGTCGGTTCCGGAGGCTTCGCGATCGCCCTCATCGGCGTGCTGCTCTGGCTCGACCGCTTTCGGGCGAGCCGTCTCGTACTTCAGCCGATCGCGGCGACAGGGTCGATGCCGCTCACCATCTATACCCTGCAGATCCTGCTGCTGGCCGGCCTGGTCGCCTTCGCCGACAGCGCCGCCTGGATCCCCGAGTACCCGAGCCTGCCGCTGATGTTCGGCCTGATCATCGCCTCCATCGTCTTCAGCCTGGTGTGGCGCCGGTTCCTGGGGGCAGGACCGCTCGAGCGGATGCTTCGCCGCCTGGCCGGGTTCGACCGGGTCCCAGAGCGCAGAGGGCCGAGGACGAACATCCGGCGGCCCTGATCGACGCGTCATACTGGTCGGATGGCCTCCAGCTTCTTTGTCGTCCCCCAATGGCAGGGTTCCAGCTCCTCCCGGGCGATGCAGCTCGTCGAAGGCGCAACAGCGATCGGCGGCGACCTTCCGTTGTCGCGCACGGTCGTTGTTCCCATTCCTCCCGGAGCGGGCAGCGACCAGGGCAGTGGCGTGAGGCGCCTGTCCTCCGTCGAGACCGTGCGCGACGAACTTCGCACGGCGTTGGCTAAGGCGAACGGCACCCCGATCGTCATCGGCGGCGACTGCGGGGTCGAGCTCGCAGCCATCGCCCATGCGGCGGGTACGCACAAGCTCGCGGTCGTGTGGTTCGACGCCCACGCCGATCTGAACAACACGCAGACCTCGCCGTCCGGCGCGTTCCACGGCATGGTGTTGCGCACCCTCCTGGGAGATGGCCCGGCCACCCTGGTGCCGGAGACCGCGCTGGATCCGGCGCGGGTCGTCCTCGCCGGGACCCGCGCGCTCGATAGCGGAGAGCTGGACTTCATAGCCGACAGCGGCATCCGCTCATTGCCACCGGGCGAGCTGACCCCGGCAGCCCTGGCCGAAGCCCTGCGCGATTCCGGCGCCGACGCGGTGTACCTGCACATCGACCTTGACGTGCTCGACCCCGGCGAGTTCGGGGCGCTCGATTTCCCAGAACCGTTCGGCGTCTCGGTCACCGAACTCATCGAACTCATCCGCACAGCGAAGGCGACCCTCCCGCTCGCCGGGGCCGGACTCACCGAGTTCTCACCGCGATCACCTGCGCAGGCGGATGACGAGCTGCCGACGATCCTCCGCATCATCGGGGCGCTGACCTCTGCCTCGGCGGGCTCGTCCAACAACGGTCGGTCCAACAACACCGTCTAGCATCGGGGCATGACACCACGAATCACCGTCGAGCGTGACGGCCACCTGCTGCTGATCGGTTTCAACCGCCCCGAGAAACGCAATGCCGCAGACTTCCAGCTGCTCCAGGAGCTCTCCCTCGCGTACGGCGAACTCGAGCGGAACCCGGAGCTGCGTGCCGGGCTGGTGTTCGCGCACGGCGACCACTTCACCGGCGGACTGGACCTGGCCGATGTCGCACCGCGCATCGGTGCTGACGGCCTGAATATCGTGCCGGATGGCGGAATCGACCCGTGGCAGGTGTCGGGCTCACCGCGAACCAAGCCCGTCGTCATCGCGGTGCAAGGCACCTGCCTGACCCTCGGGATCGAGCTGATGCTGGCCAGCGACATCGCAGTCGCCGCGGCCGGGACGACGTTCGGGCAGATCGAGGTGGCCCGGGGGATCCTGCCGTTCGGTGGCGCGACGCTGCGGTTCCCCCGGGCGGTCGGCTGGGGTAACGCCATGCGCTGGATCCTCACCGGTGACACCTTCGACGCACAGGAGGCGCACCGCATCGGGCTGGTGCAGGAGGTTGTGGCGGATGGCGAGCAATACGCTCGCGGCCTGGAACTGGCCCGCCGCGTTGCAGCGCAGGCACCGCTCGCCGTGCAGGCGACTCTGGCGAACGCCAGGACGGCGATCTCGGATCAGGCCGCGGCCGCTGCTGCGCTGCAGCCGGAGCTCGTGCGCCTCGCTCGGAGCGAAGACGCGCGCATCGGAATGGAGTCCTTCGCGACGCGCACGCCTGCAGAGTTCGTCGGGCGCTAGCAACCCGCGACAAACCGCTGCGCAATAGTGCCCGTTCCGGCGGATTGTGACCGTTCCGCGGGGCACATCCGTCCGGAACGGGCACTGTGAGGAGGGTTGTTAGCCGACGAGGCTGGTGTAGACCCCGAGCAGTGCGGTGGCCGTCGCGGCCCAGGTGTAGCCGAGCGCGTGCTCGCGTGCCGTCTCCGCCAGGCGCGAGCGCGCTGTCGGGTCGTCGAGCAGTGCGACCATGGCGCGCGCCCAGGCGTCCGGTTCCCGCGAGTCGATGAGCACCCCGCTCCGGCCTTCCGCGATCGATTCGACCAGCCCGGTGCCGCGGTAACCGATGACAGCGGTGCCGCTCGCCGCGGACTCGAGCGCCACCAGCCCGAACGTCTCGGAGTGGGAGGGCACCAGGGTGATGGATGCGACGGCGAGCAGGTCAGCCAGTTCGTCACGTCCCAGGGCGCCGGCGAACCGCACCTCGTCGCCCACTCCCAGCTGCGCCGCAAGGGTGCGCAGTGATGCAAGATAACCCTCGTCCCCCGGTGTCGACTCCCCCGCGATGACCAGAACGGGCGCCCAGCCACGTAACGCGTTGAGTGCCCCCAGCGCCCGCACGCCCAGCTCCTGGTCCTTCAGTGGCTGTACGCGGCCGACGACCGCAACGATCGGGCGACCCGGTTCGATGCTGAACCGCTCGCGAATCCGTTCGGCAGCTCCGCCGCGGTTCGGTCGGAACAGGTCGACGTCCACCCCGGGTGGGATCACCCAGATTCGATCGGCCGGCGCCCCGACCTGATCGATCAGGCTCGTCACTTCAGACGCCGAGGATGCCACGACCGCGTTCGCCTGGTTGGCCAGATAGCGTTCGGCCAGCAAACGGCCGGCCGGCTCCGGCTCCTGCCCGGGAGCCAGGTGGCTGTTCTTCATGGCGCCCAGGGTGTGGAAGCTCTGCACCAGCGGGGTGCCGAGCTCGATGGCCACCGGCAGCGTAGCCAGGCCGCTGAGCCAATAGTGCGCGTGTATGAGGTCGTACCGGGATCCGGGGCGACCTGCCACCCTGGCCACGGCCTCACCGAACTCATCAGCCACCCCCGGCAGTTCGGACTTGTCGAGCACGGTCGGCGGCCCGGCCGCCAGTTCCCGGAGAACCACCCCATCGCTGAGTTGCGTGGTTTGCGGAACGGAGGTTGCCCTGGTGAGCAGGTCGACTTCGACCCCTCGGGCGGCAAGTTCCGTCGCGGTCGACATCAGCGACACGTTCAGGCCGCCGGAGTCCCCCGTGCCAGCCTGTTCCGCTGGTGACGTGTGCATTGAGACGAGGGCAACTCGCTTCACGCTCCCGGCCATGCAGCCAACTGTATGCTGCCGCGCGGTGATCCAGGTGCAACGCTGATCGCCGATTTCGCGTGCTACAAACGTGTTATGGCTCCAGCGTTCTCCCGGCTCGAATCCGGCGTTCGCCGGGTGACGGTCGCTGTCGCCCGCGTCCGGTGGCTGCGAGCCGTGCTGCTGCATCCGGTCGTTGTCCGGCCAGGGTACTGGTTCGCGACCTGTGCCGCCGTGGTGTGGGGAACCATACTGAGCCTGGGGCGGCTCAGCAGGCATGACGGGCTCATCGTTGCGCGAAAGTGCCCGCGGTGGGCCTTCGGCCGGGGCGGCACGACGATCGGCGCGGTCTACCTGACGCACGATCGCCTCACGCCGTGTGTGCTGGAGCACGAAGAGGTGCACCGAGCGCAGTGGCGTCGCTACGGGCTGGCATTCATCCTGCTCTACGTTGCGGCAGGGCAGGACCCCTTCGGCAACCGCTTCGAAATCGAGGCCGGCCTGGCCAGGGCGGGCTACACGAGACCACAATCTCGTAACGGGTCTGACGGCAAACGCTGATGGCGCGAGCGCGTGTAATACCCTCACGGTAGACCGATTGTTCGCGATGGTCTGCCTTCGCTGTCACTCAGCGATGACACCAAGGAGAAGGATGAGCAAGAGGTTCGCCGGGGCCGTGACCGCCCTGGCATTGGTGTCCATGGTCATCACCGGCTGCGCGGCCTCGCCAGAACTGGAAGCGGAAGCACCAGAGGCCACCAAGGCGCCGTCCTCCGAAACCCCGACACCCACGCCAACGCCGACGCCCTTCGTTCCCGACTGCCTGACCATCATCAGTGAGGACACCCTGGCGACGCTGCAGGCCGAGGGATTCGTGCTGATCGAGGAGCACGAGCACAAGCTCGCGGTGGAACAGCGGGTCGAGACCATGTTCTTCGACAATGGAGGCGTCGACTGCCTGTGGGGTATCGCCGGTGGTGGAGACAGCCTGGTCGCGTTCGGATACTCCGAGATCTCACCAGCTGACGCCGCTATCGCGCAGGACAGACTGGCCGCAGACGGTTATCTCCGCACCGAAGAGGGCGCTGACGTCATCCTCAGCGTCGACCCGGAAACGGGACCGATGGGAGTCGGGGATGTCTTCCTCTTCACCGCCAGCGAGTGGTTTCACTCGACAACGCGTGAGGCGGTCGACCAGATCCGCCTGAACATCGAAGAGGTCGCGCGCTAACTGCTCGCTTTCACCACTGCGGCGGATGGCGGTGCTGCCAGGCGAGCTTCCGCTCCAGCTGCGCACCGAGCGACAACAGCGTCGCCTCGCCGCCCGGCCGGCCGATCAACTGCACGCCCATCGGCAATCCCTCCTCAGTTTGGTGAACCGGGAGCGTGATTGCCGGAAGCCCGCTCACGTTCACGAACGAGGTGAACGGCGTGTACTGGACCTGCTGGGCGAAGTTGCGTTCACCATCCGCTGCGTCGTACCAGCCGAGCGGCCGGGGGGTCATCGCGAGCGCCGGGGTGAGCACGACATCCATTCGGGAGAATTGGCGGATGACCGAACGCTCGAACAGCGCGAGGCCGCCCAGCGCCTCGGCCAGCGTCCTGGCACTCAGCTCGCGGCCCCTCGCCACCAGCCACTGTGTGAGCGGTTCGAGCAGCTCCACCTGGTCACCCTCGGCGGCGATACCGGCCGCCCCGGCCTGCCAGATGGTACGGAAGTTGGGTGCGTAGTTCTCGTCCGGCTCCAGGGCGAACTGCTCGATGCCGTGACCCAGGCCATCCAGTTCACGCAATGCAATCTCCAGCGCCGCGGTGGCTTCAGGAGCGATACGGATGTCATACGCGTCATCCCAGGGCGAGGTCGTCATGACTCCCACCTGGAAGCGTCCCTCGCCGCGGATTGCTGCGTTCAGCAACCGTCCGCCATCCCACCGGGGCGCCCGCAGGGTGTACGGGAAATCGTCATCGCCGATCATTGCATCGAGCAGCATTGCGGCGTCCGTCACCGTGCGGGCGATCGGACCGGCAACCGACAGGCCGCCCAGGCCGGCGTTCCCTGATCCACCGGGCACCAGGCCCCGGGACGGCTTCAGCCCAACGAGCCCGGTGGCTGCTGCCGGTATGCGGATGGAACCTCCACCGTCTGAGCCAGGTGCGAACGGCAGCAGCCCGGCCGCCACGGCGACCGCAGCGCCACCGCTGGAGCCTCCAGCTCCGCGGCTGGTGTCCCATGGGGTGCGGGCCGGCGGGCCGACCATCGTCTCGGTGTACGACGGAAGCCCGAACTCCGGCGTGTTCGTCTTGCCGAGGCTGATTCCCCCGGCGGCGTCGAGGGCGGCTGGCAGTTCATCCGTCAGGTCCGGAACGAAGTCCGCCATGAGTCGTGACCCGTACCGGGTGGGCACTCCGGCGCGCTGATACAGGTCCTTGTCGGCGAACGGGAGTCCCCAGAGCATGGCAGTCCGGTCGTCACCATCCGCCAGACTGCGGGCACGGTCCCTGGCAGCATCCGCCGTCACCGTGACGAACGCCCCCAACTCCGAGTCCAGCCGCTCGATCCTGGCGAGGTAGTGGTCGGTCAGCTCGGCGGGCGTAATCTCGCCGCGCTGCAGCCAATCCCATTGCTCCTGGGCCGTGAGGTGGTGAAGTTCGAACACCCTCCGAGCCTATGCCAGCCCACCACTTGACCTGCGGCCGGTTAGGTGGTTAGTTAGTTCAGTAGCTAACCAATAAACAAAGGAAGGAGGAAGGCGCAGTGGATGAAACCAGGCCGATCTTCCTTCAAATCGCTGAGCAGATCGAGAACGACATCATCAGCGGTGCCCTTCCGGAGGAAACCCAGGTGCCGTCGACCAACGAGTTCGCCGCGTTCTACCGCATCAACCCCGCCACGGCCGGGAAGGGCGTGAACCTGCTCGTCGACGCGGGAATCCTGTACAAGAAAAGAGGAATCGGCATGTTCGTCGCTGAAGGCGCACGATCCACCATCATTGCCACGCGCCGCGACCAGTTTCAGCGCGAGTACGTGCAACCACTCGTCGCGGAGGCCGCCAAGCTCGGCATCACCCACACGCAGCTCGCCGACATGATCAAGAGAGAAGGAACGCGATGACCGCAATAGTCGAGGTCACCGGCCTCACCAAAACCTTCGGCACGCTGAACGCTGTCGGCAATGTCAGCTTTTCGATCGAGGAGAACAAGATCTACGGGCTCCTCGGCCGCAACGGCGCCGGGAAGACCACGCTCATGCAACTGCTCACCGGGCAGGACTTCCCGACCAGCGGCAGCATCAAGGTCTTCGGCGAGAATCCGGTTGAGACAGCCAGAGTGCTGCAGAACGTCTCATTCATCAAGGAGAGCCAGAAGTACCCGGACGACTTCCAGGTGAAGCACGTGCTGAAGAGCGCCCCCTGGTTCTTCCGCAATTGGGACGCCGACTACGCCGACCGCCTGGTGGCAGACTTCCGCCTGCCGGTGAAGCGCCGGATCAAGAAGCTTTCCCGCGGACAATTGTCGGCGGTCGGTGTCATCGTCGGCCTGGCCTCGCGCGCGCCACTCACCTTCTTCGACGAGCCGTACCTGGGGCTGGATGCGGTTGCACGCCAGATCTTCTACGACCGCCTCCTCGAGGACTACGCCGAGCATCCGCGCACCGTCGTGCTGTCCACCCACCTGATCGACGAGGTCAGCAACCTGCTGGAGCACGTGCTGGTCATCGACGATGGCCGCATCATCATCGATGAAGATGCCGAGGATGTTCGCGGGTCAGCCACCACGGTGGTCGGCACGCGTACCGCCGTCGACGCCTTCGTCGGGCGCCGCGAAGTGCTGCACCGCGAAGGCATCGGCGGCCTGGCATCCGTCACCATCGGCTCACTGAGCCCCGCCGAGCGACAGGATGCTTCAGCCGCAGGGCTGGAACTGTCGCCGGTGTCCCTCCAGCAACTCATTGTCCGCAAGACGAACACGTCGAACACAGAATTCGAGCAGAGCGCATGACAACGACAACCACACCAGGAACCGAGGCACAACGCTCCGGCGGAGAGCTTCAGCGAATCCTGAACGTCACCCGCCTCCACCTGACCAATAAGTTCCCGATGATGGTGCTCCCCCTGCTGATCCTGGGGTTCATCTTCCTGGTGAACCTGACGATCTGGTGGCTGATCTTCTCGGCGGTCGGCACCGACGATGCCGCCGACGCATCGCAGGGAATGCAGTTCAGCGGGGCATCCACCTTCATCTTCGTGTACATGATGGTGGTGGCTGTGCAGGCGGTGAACCTCACGTTCCCGTTCGCGCTCGGCTACAGCGTCACCAGGCGGGACTTCTATCTCGGCTCGTCCCTGATGTTCGTGCTGCTGAGCGTGTACTACGCCGCCATCATGACCATCATGGCGACCATCGAGCGGGCGACGGACGGCTGGGGCTTCGGCGGAGCCATGTTCGACGTGATCTACTTCAGCGCCGAGAATCCACTGCAACAGTTCGTCCTCTTCTTGCTGGTGTTCCTCTTCTTCTTCTTCGTGGGGGCCGCAACAGCATCCGTCTACGTGAGATGGCGGGCCAATGGGATGTACGTTTTCTTCGCGGCGCTGACCATCATCCTGGTCGGGCTGGTCGCGCTGACCACGTTCACCGAGAGCTGGCCGCTGGTCGGTGAGTGGTTCCTTGCCAACGGCGCCATGGGTGTCGCGCTGTGGAGCCTGATCCCGACCGCGCTCGCGGCGCTCACCGGATTCAGGTTATTGCGGAAGGCGACGCCGAAGAACTGAACTGCGCCTCTGCGCTCATTCCAGCTCGAGACGCAGTTGCCGCAACAGCTTGGCGAACTCGACCGGTGCGTCCGCGATGACCTTCCGTCCGGTCCAGGCGCCCAGTTTGTGACCCCTCTGGGCGACGTTGAGGATGACGTGCTCGACGTGGGAGCCATGGTCATCCGGCACCACCCGGTACTCGCCGCGATACCACCAGCCGCCCTGCGCGATTACCAGGTAGGCCCGCGGATCGGCGGTGAAGTAGCTGCCCGAACCACTTCCGGGGTCGAGCCGCCGGGCGATCGCGTCGAACACGTCGCGCGGCCGCGCTTTCACGTGGCCGCTGAACGAGTGGAGCAGGGTGTAATTCTCGGGGCGCTCCCGGGGTGCTTCGGGCATACACCGATGGTAGCCACGTCCCGCGCCGCCCGACTCGGGTCAGTCGGCGTGCAGCGATTTCTGCATGAGGATGGTTCCCAGCCAGCGCTCGAACTTGTAGCCGACCGTCGTGAGATGCCCGATCTCGCGGAACCCGAGCTTCCGGTGGAGGGCGACCGACGCCTCAGCGCCTTCGTCGGCAATCACGGCGATGAGCTCCCGGATGCCCGCCGTCCGGCTCCGCTCGATCAGCTCCGTGAGCAGCGCACGTCCGAGGCCACGACCGGTGGAATCGGCCGCCAGGTAGATCGAGCATTCCGCCGTGTGCCGGTACGCCGCCTTGGGCCTCCACCCGGACGCGTAGGCGTACCCGAGAACGTCGCCACGGGCATCCGTCGCCACGATGAAGGGAAGGCGACGCTCCAGCACCTGGTCCACCTTGGCCTGGAAGGCGGTGGGTGACAGCGGATGCTCGTCGAAGGTCACCGTCGACGTGGCCACGTAGTGGTTGTAGATCGCGAGCACCTGCGGGAGATCCTCATCACGGAGCTCCCGCAGGCGGGGCGATTCGCCAGTCATCGCCGGGCGTACGGCATCAGGTGACGTCCCGGCGCCAGGCGACCAGGTAGCCGACGACGGTGGTGACGAGGGCGTACGCCAACAGGAGCAGTCCGCCATGCCACCACTCCAGCGCCGGTGTCTCTCCGGTACTCATCCCGAGCGCCGTGAAGATGCTCGCGCCGGCCAGCGTGTCGCCGGCCGCTCCCGGAAGGTAGTTGCCGATGGTGGCCGCCCAGTCGACGACGGCTGCCACGGTGCGGAGAATCGGCTCGATGAACTGTGTGAACGCGAGCACCACCACGATGGCGGCGACCTGGTTGGGGATCAACGCGCCGACACCGACACCGATGATCGCCCACAGCGCCATGGCGAGCACGATCCTTGCGAACATCGACCAGAGGTCACCATCATCGAGCCCGGTGACCCCATCATCGATCGAGAGGATTGCGGCGCCGGGACCGACTGCCGCGATTACGGCGACCACCCCGTACAGCGCGCCGAAGAGCGCCATCACCACGAGTTTCGCGGCCAGCACCCTCCCCCGCCTTGGCGTGGCCAGGAAGGTCGGCGTGAGGGTCTGGTGCCGGAATTCACCGGTCACGGCGAGCGTCCCCAGCAGCAGCGGGAAGACGTAGCCGATCGAATGGGCGATGCTGTAGATGATCGGTGGGAGGGCATCCGCCGGCAGTTGCGGTGCGCCCTGGCTGGGCATTCCACCGGCGTCTGCGGAGGTCGTGCCGGAGCTGAAGGCGAAGGCCAGGATGGTGGCGGTGAACGCGACGTAGGCCAGCAGCACGACGAGCAGTATCCACCACATCTTGGTGGTCACCAGTTTCACGAATTCTGCGCGGATGGCGTTCATGGCTGGCTCCCTTCTCCGACGAGATCGAGGAAGGCCTTCTCAAGCCCGCCCTGCTGGGTGTGAAGCAGGCTCAGTTGCACGCCGGCACGGTGTGCGATGGCCCCGACCTCGAGTGCAGTGAGGGCAGAAACCATGACTCCGCTCGCTGATGATTCGATCTCGGCGCCGGCTGCCAGCAGCGCGGCGTCGAGCATGCCGCGGTCTGGCGAGTCTGCGATCACGCGGGTCTCGGTGTCGAGGCCGGCCAGGCCGCCCTCGTAGACGAGCTTGCCCTTCGAGATGACGACCAGGCGGTCGACGCTTTGCTGTACTTCGCTGAGCAGGTGGGACGAGACCAGCACGGTGCGCCCTTCTGCCGCCAGTTCGCGCAGGAAGGTCCGGATCCAGCGGATGCCCTCAGGGTCGAGTCCGTTGACCGGCTCGTCGAGCACCAGCACCTGCGGGTCGCCGAGCAGTGCCATCGCCAGGCCGAGGCGCTGCCTCATCCCCAGCGAGTATCCGCCGACGCGACGGTCGCCGTAGGCGCCGAGGCCGACCGTCTCGAGCACGGTTCCGACCCGGGCACGCGGGATGCCTGCGGCAGCCGCGTACACCGCGAGGTGGTTGCGCGCTGTGCGGCCGGGGTGGAAGCTTGCCGCCTCCAGGGCGGTGCCCACCGTGGCGATGGGCCGACCCAGGTCGCGGTAACTGGTGCCGCCGATCGTGGCGGTTCCCTCGGTGGGTCGCACCAGCCCGAGCAGCATCCGCAGCGTGGTCGTCTTGCCTGCACCGTTGGGGCCGAGGAAGCCGGTGACGGTGCCGGGTTCCACCCTGAAGGTGAGGTCGGAGACGGCCTCCACAGCACCGAACCGTTTCGATAGTCGGTTGATCTCTATTGTTGTTCTAGTTGGCATATAACAACTATAACCATTCTGCGAGCGTCGCGCTCACTCGAGTCTCCAGTCGATCGGGTTGGCACCCTGTTCCACCAAAAGCCTATTGGCCCGGCTGAACGGACGGGAACCGAAGAATCCCCGGGAGGCTGACAGCGGGCTGGGATGGGCGGACGCGACGACAGGCGTGCTGCCGAGCAGGGGCTGCATGCGTGCCGCGTCGTTGCCCCACAGGATGGCGACCAGCGGGGCGTCTCGTTCGACGAGGGCGCGGATGGCTGCCTCCGTGACAGCCTCCCAGCCCATGCCCCGGTGCGAGCCCGAAGCACCGGGCTGCACCGTCAGCACCCGGTTGAGCAGCACCACGCCGTTCTCGGCCCAGCGGCTGAGGTCACCGTGCTGCGGAACCTCGATGCCCAGATCGTCGTACAACTCGCGGTAGATGTTCTGCAGGCTCCGCGGAACGGGTCGCACTGCCCGGTCGACGGAGAACGCGAGCCCCACGGCGTGGCCGGGGGTCGGGTACGGATCCTGTCCGACGATCAGGAGCCGGGCATCCGCCATCGGATAGGTGAACGCGCGCAGCACGTTGGGCCCGGCGGGAAGGTAGCCGCGACCTTCCGCAACCTCGGCGCGGAGGAAGTCGCCCAGCCGCGCCACATCGTCGGCAACGGGTTCAAGCGCCTCGGCCCACTGCGGGTCGACAAGCTCCCGCAATGGGCTAGCTGGCACCATGCGTCGAGCCTAATGTTGAGTGAGTGATCATGCCGACCGCACCCACTGGGATGTCCAGTCACGTAACTCGGAGACCACGACGTCGGGCTGACGCGCCCAGCCGAAGTGGGGCGACTTCTCCGTGTGCACCGCCACGTGGCGGCGGGTAACCTGAGCGCTCGGCAGGAGCGCCGCCAGTCCGTCGGCGGCCCGCTGGGGGGCAAGGGTGTCGCCCTCAAGGGAGAGAAGCAGCACCGGGAGCTCCAGGCCGGCTAGCGCATGACCGGCGTCAGCGGGAGGGCGGCCATAGCTGAGGCGGCCGGAACGCGCCAAGCGAGCCCAGTCTCGCATCACACCGCGCGCCTCCCGACCAGCGAAGCCAAGAAGCTGCCCAGGGAAATATCCGACGATCGTGGAGAGGACAACGAACAGCTGAGTGATGAGGAGATAGCGGCGCGGCCACAGTCGCCAGTACACCGACCCAGCAGCGACGAATGCCAGTGCGTCAACCGCACTATGCCCGCGTGCCACGCTCACGCACGCCACATGGGCACCCAGGCTATGACCCGTGACCACGATAGGAGAATCGGGTGCGCGTACACGCACCTCATCTATCGCGGCGTCGAGGTCATCCGCCAGATCCGCATAGCCGAAGTCACGCCGACGTCCCGGGATCGACGGGTGAACCTCTTCGTGCCCCCGCTGCTCCGTGACGGCAACACCGCAACCGCTGCCAGCAAGCGCAGTTGCGAACGGTCGATAGAAACGCGCTCCGACTCCCATGGCCGGTACCACGAGGTAGACCGGTGCTCGCGGTGTTGGTGGCGGCCACCACTGGAAAGAAAACCTTGAACCATCTGGGCGCGAAGTGCGCACGCTCTCTTGTTCGATCATTGCATTTCCCTTGTCGCAGCTGAGGGGTTGATGTGGAATCATTCATTCAACACACGTTCAATGAATTGGTCAAGGAGGGCACCATGGCTCGCTCTGTCGACTGGCAGCGGCGCGACGAGTTGCTTAATGGCGCGGTGGACCACGCCGTGTCAGTGGGTCTGGGCGATCTCAGTCTGCGAGCAATCGCTCGGGCAGTCGGGGTCGACCCATCGCTGCTGACCCATCATTTCGGTGGGAAGCAGCAGTTGCTCTCCCTGGTGATGAACCGCGTCCGCGACCGATTGAGGAGTATCGCGGACGAGGGCGGTGTGCCAGCGACCCCCGCGACACCGGGCGAGATGCTGGATCGAGTGTGGCGATGGGCTACGGACCCTGCGCACCGGACTCTCTACGTCTTGTTCTTCGAGGTGTATGGGACAGCCCTCCGAAGGCCGCAGGAGTACGCACTGTTTCTCGACTCAGTGGTGTCTGATTGGCTCCCACCCCTCGAAGGCGCTTACCGGCGTGCGAACCTGCCAGAGGGCATGGCTAGATCACGAGCAACTCTAGCGATCGCTATCGTGCGGGGCCTATTGCTGGATTTGCTGGCTACTAATGACCGCGAGCGTGTGGAAGCCGCTCTGCTCGAAGCACGGTCGATGCTGCATTGAGACGCGACTCGCCGTCTTCTCCTCCCCAGTTGTCGGTGGATTTGTTCTCCACAGATTGCTGAATCTCCTTCAAATACAGGTGCGAAGGTAGGAGAATAGACGCATGTCCAGTTCCGTTACTACCTTCGAAGACGAGGTCGATCAACTGATCGACACTCTCGTCACCTCGTTGGAGACGGTGCTGCCGACCGGAGTCCTCCGCCCGGTCTCGGATGACACGTTGCTGGTCACCACCGGGCATTTGGAACGCCTCGGCCGGGTGGTGGACGCCCGCCGGGTGGAAGCCGCCGGAGAACTCCACCACCGGTCCCGCCCCACCCTCGGTTCCGCGTCACTGGCGGTGCGCAAAGGCTGCCGCGATGCGGTCGAACTGCTCCGCCGGGTCACCCTGGGCTCGACCGCCACGGTCCGCCGCCGGGTGAAACTCGGCGCCGAAACCCGGGTGCAGGTCGCCCTGTCCGGTGACCTGTTCCCGCCCCGGTTCCCGCACATCGCCACCGCCCTCCACGACGGAACCCTAGGCGTCGACGCGGCCAGCGCGATCGTCACCGAACTATCCCCGACGCTGGTCCGCGCCGACGTCGCCGACGTGCAGCGGGCCGAAGCCGAACTGGTCGCCGCGGCCACCGGCACCGGCCCGGACTCCCCGGTGCCGTGCACGGCCGAAGAGATCCGCGGCCAGGCATCGGTGTGGCGGGTGTTTCTCGACCAGGACGGCACCCTCCCCACCGAAGAAAAGGCCATGGGCAGGCGGATGTTTTCCCCAGGCAGCTATAACAGCGCCGATGGCCTGGTCCACGGCCGGTACGCGCTGATGCCCGAAGTGCACGGCCGGCTCGGGAAAGTCTTCGACGCCTGCCTCACCCCCAAAACCGCACCCGCCTTCCTCCCCGAAGGGCACCAGCCTGTGGAAGAGGGTGCCTCGACTGGGGGCATCACCACCGGAGATGTATCCACCGAGCCGGCGCCCGGGCCGGTGGATACCCGCACCCCGGATCAGCAACGCCACGACGTGTTCGCTGCCATGATCGACGGATTCGCCCGCTCCGGGGCGGCGCCCACCATCGGCGGCGCCTCACCCACCGTCCTCGTCCAGGTCACCGCCGACACCCTGGAATCCGGGCACGGCGCCGGCTTCGTCTCCCTCGGCGGACTCGGCGGTCAAACCATCCCCATCTCCCTGCGGGCCGTCCACCAGATGATCTGCACCGGCGGCACCCAACAGGTCACCCTCGACCGAAACGGCGCGATCATCGAACTCGGCTCCGAACAACGCTGCTTCACCCCGAACCAACGCCGCGCCATCACCCTGCGCGATGGCGGGTGCATCATCCCCGGCTGCACCATCCCCGCCGCCTCCACCGAAATTCACCACGTCACCCCCGACAGTGAAGGCGGCCCCACCCACACAGATAATGGCGTCCTGCTCTGCTGGTACCACCACCGCACCATCACCACCTCCGGCTGGCACATCAAGATGATCAACAAGACCCCCCCACCTGAAAGCACCCGCCTGGCTGCGCGGCGACGGCCAATGGCACCCCGCCAGCCGATCACCCACCCGGCAAGTCGAACGACTCAAACAAGAACAACGAGAGCGCTACAGCAAACGAGAACAACAACAGCGCGTGAAGAGTGAACGCGAACAACAAGCGCAGTCAGAGCCCGACCCACCCAAGCGCGACGAGCCCGAGCAACCGCAAGACAACGCCGCCTAACCGGTTGTACGGTGCAGAACCACTAGCATCCGTACATGACTTCACAGGTGAAGGGCGAGTCACTCGTCGCCAGGGCGTTCCGTGGAAAAGCCGGAGCAGTCACTGCAGCGCTCATCGGCTACCTCTTCTTCGTTGAGATCGTCAGCGGAATGCTGCAGGGGTACTACGTGCCCCTCATCCCGGACCTGGTGAACCACCTGGACCTCGACAACGACGCCGACTTCAACATCTTCGAAGGCACACAACTGCTGCTCTCGGCGATCGTCGTGCCGGTGCTGGCCAAGCTCGGCGACATGTACGGGCACAAGCGCATCCTGCTGGTCTCCACCGCCCTCACCGCGGGAGCGACCTGGTGGCTCGCATTCTCCGGCGACTTCACCAGCTTCCTCATCGCCTGGACCCTCCAGGGCTTCTACACCGTCTGGCTCCCCCTCGAAGTGGCGCTCATCTTCGACCGCGGGCGCACCACCGGAACCGGCGCATCCCAGACCAGAAAGGCGGCAGGACTCCTCGTCGTGGGCCTGGAAACCGGTGCCATTCTGGGCGCCCTCGGCGGCGGCATGGTTTTCGACCTCTTCGGTGGTGCGGATGCCCTGTCCACGGCCATCGTGCCCACCATGGTCGTCCCGGCCATCGCCGTCACCCTGGTGTTCTTCGTCATCCTGTTTGGGGTACCGGAGTCCACCCCGCTGCCGGACCGCAGCCTCGACTGGGTCGGATTCAGCATCCTCACCGTCGGACTGCTGATGATCACCTCAGGCCTCAGCCTGCTGAAGATCAACCCGATCGACACCTGGTGGGTGTGGGTGTTGATCATCGCCGGCGTACTCGCATTCATTCCGTTCACCCGCTACGAACTGCGGCAGAAAGACCCGGCCATCGACCTGCGCGTCCTCGCGCAGCCCACCATGTGGCCGGTGCAGCTGACCGCCGGACTCATCGGCATCAGCCTTCTCGGAGCCCAGGCCCCGCTCGCCGCCTACGCCGGGACCGACCCGGAGTTCAACGGCTACGGCCTCGGGCTCAGCACCAGCCAGCGCTCCATCCTGATCGGTGTCTACCTGATCTCGATGATCATCGGCGCGCTGATCTTCCCCTGGCTGTCCAGGAAGACCTCGCCACGGGTGGCGTTGATCATCGCGGCGTTCCTCGTTGCAGCCGGATACTTCCTCTTCATCCCGTTCCACCTCGAAACCTGGCAGGTCTTTACCAACATGTTCATCGCCGGCCTCGGCTCCGGGGTGCTGGTCGGCGCCATGCCCGCCGCCGCGGCCGCTGCGGCACCGCGCGGCCAGACCGGCATCTCGGCTGCGCTCACCAACACGACCAAGACCATCGGAGGTTCGTTCGCCTCATCCGTGTTCGCCATTGTGCTGGTGATCGGTGCCGTCCAGGTCGCCGGAAGCACAGCATCCAGCCTGTTCGGGTACATGCTCGTCTGGATCATCTGCGGCAGCGGGGCCCTCGTCGCAGCGCTGCTGCTCTTCGTGGTGCCGAAGCTGGCGTTCGCCGATGTGGCTGACGAGCTGGAGGATGAGCCGGCCACGGTCTAGCGGTCAGAGGCGGGGGGACAACTCACCACGGATGACCTTGTGGGGTGCCGCCTGCGCCACCGGCTTGATGGTCACCACATCGAGGTTGACATGCCCTGGCAGTTCGACCGCGTGCACGATGGCGGATGCGACGTCCTCGGCATAGAGGGGATTCGGCACGTTGTCGTAGACGGCGTCGGCCTTGGCACGATCACCGCCGAGTCGCACCAGGGAGAACTCCTCCGTCTTCACCATTCCCGGAGCGATCTCGATCACTCGGATCGGCTCGCCCGCCAGCTCGAGACGCAGCACGCCCATCAGCGAGTGGGAGGCGAACTTGGCGGCGTTGTACCCGCCGCCACCCTCGTAGGCCACGTGCCCGGCGATCGAGGTGACGGTAACGATGTCGGCGTGAGCGACGCCGTCAGCATCCGGTTCAGCCGCGGCGCGCCTCAGAAGCGGAAGCAGGGCACTCGTCACCCGCTTGACCGCGACCACGTTGACGTCGAACATGCGAGTCCAGTCCTCCGGATCGCTGTGTTCGACGGATGCGACACCGAGGGCGCCGCCCGCGTTGTTGACGAGCGCGTGAACCGGGCCCAGTGATTCCAGGTAACCCCGCAGGGCATCCACCTGGGACTGATCGGTCAGATCTGCGGTGAAAACGTCTGCACCGGTCTGGGCGGCAAGCTCCTTCAGCCGCTCGGTTCGGCGGGCGACCCCGACGACCTGCCAGCCGCGCTCACGGAACAGGCGGACCGTCGCCGCACCAATTCCGGAACTCGCTCCGGTCACCACCACACGCCTGTTGCTCATCGCATCCCCTCAGAGTCCGGACTCCCAGCCTTCCACAACGAAGCGGGTTACGGTGGGCAGGTGACGGATACGGGGACCGGTCAGGTAGCGGCGAGAAAGAAGCGTGTCCCGGTGTGGGATAACGCCCGATTCCTCTGCGTGACTCTCGTCGTCGTCGGCCACGGCATCCAGCGGATCACCTACGACGATGACTATGCCCTCATTCTGTACCTGTTCATCTACGCGTTCCACATGCCGGCATTCGCGATGATCAGCGGCTACTTCTCTCGGCCGGGACCGCCCAGCGCGCGCCAGATGAAGAAGGTGCTCACCGACATCCTGCTGCCCTACTTCATCATGGAGACGATCTGGACGCTCGTGCAGTTCCTGGTCGAAGGCAAGCGCGAGTTCAACCCGTCGCAACCGTCGTGGACGCTGTGGTTCCTGCTCGCGCTCGGAATTTTCCGGCTCATCCTGCCCTACCTCGCCCTGCTCCGCCTGCCACTGGTCTGGGCCCTGGTGTTCTCAGTCGGGGTCGGCTACCTGACCAACGTCGACAGCACCTTCTCCCTCTCCCGCGCGATCGGGATCCTTCCGTTCTTCGTGCTCGGCTGGAAGCTCAAGGAGTGGGGGCTGGTCGACAAGTGGCGGTTCGCCGAACGGCCAACGTGGTGGGTGCGGACGGGCGCCCTGGTGGTGTTCGCCGCCTGGCTCGTCGTCGTCTGGGTCTTCATCGACACGTGGCGCACCATCGACCTCCGGTTCTGGTTCTTCTACGACGACTCCTATGTCGGACTCGGCGAGGACAGTTGGTATGCCGGCCTCATCCGCCTTGGCCTGATCGTGCTCGCCACGCTCCTCAGCGCCGCATTCTTCGTACTGGTTCCCCGCAACAAGACCTGGCTGACCCAGTTCGGCCAGGCGACCATGTACATCTACCTGCTGCACAGCTTCGTGCTCTACCCGCTGAGGGAGACCGGCGTGCTGCGCGGCGACCACCCCACCTTCCCCTGGCTCGGCGGCATGATCGTCGTCTGCATCCTGATCAGTTTCGCGCTCGCCTCCAGGCCGGTACGCAGGCTGTTCCGGCCGCTGATCGAACCGAAGCCGCACTGGCTCTTCCTGGCGCCCGACGACCGCCAGCCCGCCGCGTCCCGGGTCGACCCCACCGGATCCCGCCGCGACCGCTAAGGCAATGGTTACGTCATGTTTCGCCCGGCGTTGACCCGGCACTCGGCGGTTCTTAGGCTCGCTGCACGAGACTTGCAGACAATCTAAGGAGCACCCGATGAGCGACACCTCAGCGAACTGGCAGTTCGAGACCAAGCAAATCCATTCCGGTGCGCAGCCGGACCCGACGACCAACTCGCGGGCGACACCGATCTACCAGACCACCGCCTACGTCTTCAACAACGCCGAGCACGCGAAGAACCTGTTCGCACTGGCCGAGTTCGGCAACATCTACACGCGCATCCAGAATCCGACGCAGGACGTCGTCGAGCAGCGCGTCGCGGCGCTCGAGGGAGGCACCGCGGCACTCCTGCTCGCCTCCGGCCAATCGGCGACGACCCTCGCCGTGCTCAATATCGCCCAGGCCGGCGACCACATCGTCTCGTCGTCCTCCATCTACGGCGGCACTTACAACCTGTTCAAGTACACGCTGGTCAAGCTCGGCATCGAGACCACGTTCGTGGAGAACCAGGACGACCCGGAAGAGTGGCGCCGTGCCGTTCGCCCGAACACCAAGCTGTTCTTCGCCGAGACGATCGGCAACCCGCGGATCAACGTGCTCGACATCCGTGCGGTTGCGGATGTCGCCCACGCCAGCGGGGTCCCGCTGATCGCCGACAACACGATTGCGACACCGTTCCTGATCCGCCCGCTGGAGCACGGGGCGGACATCGTCGTGCACTCCGCCACCAAGTTCCTCGGCGGCCACGGAACCGTCATGGGCGGCGTGATCGTCGATGGCGGAAAGTTCGAGTGGTCGAAGAACGTCGAGAAGTTCCCCGGCCTGACCGAACCGGACCCGTCGTACCACGGCGCCAGCTACACCACCGTGCTCGGCGACGCGATCGCCTACATCATCAAGGCCCGCGTGCAGCTGCTCCGCGACCTCGGCCCGGCGATCGCTCCGGCGAGCGCCTGGCAGCTCATCCAGGGTCTGGAAACGCTGAGCCTGCGGGTCGAGCGTCACGTGCAGAACGCCCAGGAGATTGCCGAGTGGCTGGATGCTCGTGATGACGTCGACACCGTGTACTACGCCGGCCTGCCGTCGAGCCCCTGGTACAAGCAGGCGAACGAGTACGCGCCGAAGGGCGTTGGGGCCGTGCTGTCGTTCGAGCTGAAGGGCGGTGTGGATGCCGGGCGCGCGCTCGTCGATGGCGTCAGCCTGTTCAGCCACGTCGCCAACATCGGGGATGTTCGCAGCCTCATCATCCACCCGGCATCGACCACCCACTCGCAGCTCACGCCGGAGCAGCAACTCACCGCCGGCGTCACGCCTGGGCTGGTGCGCCTGTCGGTGGGACTCGAGAACATCGCGGACATCAAGGCCGACCTCGAGGCCGGCCTGGCCGCAGCACGTGGCGTCGTGGAGCTGGCACGCAACGCGTAAACAGCAGGTACGCGGATCCGTCCGTCATCACGAGAACGCGAAAAGTCACCCACAACTCTGTGTTTGGGTGACTTTTTGCGTTCTCGCGGCGGAAGCGATGTAACAAATTCCTGCGAGCGGCGCACACCGGCGATACTGGCTAAGACATGGATTGGCAGACCCCAGAAGACAGCGTTCCGCTCAGCTTCGTCACCGAGGCGAACAGCCGAGCGCTGCTCGGGAAGCCCCCGGCGACCGGAGCCTGGCGCGACGGCGACCCACCCGGAGACCGCAAGTTCGTCGGAATCGGCGCCCTCGACCTGGAGCGCGGCGGTCACCTCCCGTTCGTGCGCATCGCCTGGGAGTCCTGGGGCGACCTCAATGAGGATGGCACCAACGCCGTCCTCGTGCTGCACGCCCTCACCGGCGACAGCCACCTGATCGGGCCAGCCGGCACCGGGCACCCGACTGCCGGCTGGTGGTCGGGCATTATCGGTCCGGGCAAGTACCTCGACACCGACAAGTGGTTCGTCGTGGCACCGAACATCCTCGGAGGGTGCCAGGGCAGCACCGGGCCCGCATCGCACACCGTCGACGGCTTCGAGTGGGGCTCGCGGTTCCCGTACGTCACCATTCGCGACCAGGTTGAGGCGCAGGCGCGATTCTCGACGAACATCGGCATCGACCGCTGGGCCGCCGTGGTCGGCGGTTCGATGGGCGGCATGCACGCCCTCGAGTGGGCCGTCGGACATCCGGAGCGAGTCGAACGGGTTGCCGTCCTCTCCGCCCCGCCGCTGGCATCCGCCGACCAGCTCGCCCTCAACTCGGTGCAACTCGAGGCGATCCAGATGGACCCCGCCTTCCACGGCGGCGAATACTACGAAGCCGCAGACGGCGACGGCCCGCACCGCGGCCTCGCACTGGCCAGGCGCATGGCCCTGCTCAACTACCGCTCCCCCGCCGAACTGAACAACCGTTTCCAGCGCAGCTGGCAGAGCGGCATCGACCCGCTCGGCGGCGGCGGCAAGTTCGCCGTGGAGAGCTACCTCGACTTCCACGGCAACAAGTTCAGCCGGCGGTTCGACGCCAACAGCTACATCGTGCTGGTGAATGCGATGAACTCGCACGATATCGGCAGGGACCGCGGCGGGGTGGCCGCCGCACTCGCAGCGGTGACAGCGAAGAGCCTGGTGCTCGGCATCGACAGCGACCGACTGTTCCCCGTCGAAGGACAGACCGAGATCGCCCGGCACCTCGGCAACAACATCGACGGCGGCAATGCCGTGGTGATCCACTCCGATTTCGGCCACGACGGATTCCTGATCGAAGAAGACATTGTCGGCACCGAATTGCTGCGGCTTCTCGCCAGTTGATATTAGAGTGACCCTCAGTGAGTAGGTCGTGACCCTGCCAGCGGGTCGCCAGCTCGTGAGGGGGCACCGTCGTGGGTAGCGAACCGGCCCGGGAGTCCGCCATCCGCGTCGCGGTGGTGGACGATCACGCGCTGGTCCTCGAGGGCATCACCGCCCGGCTGGCGAACCAGGCCGGCATCCGCGTCGTCGCCAGTGAGGCCACCTGGGTCGGCCTCCTGTGCCATGCGGAGTTCCCGGTGGACGTGGTCGTGCTCGACCTGCACCTGCGCGACCAGCTCTCGATCGGCACCAAGCTGAAGACGCTGACGGCTGCGGGTTCGCACGCCGTGGTGATGAGCCGTCACGCCGACGCGGCGACGATCTTCACCGCGATCGGCTACGGCGCCAAGGGCTTCATCCCGAAGAGCGAGTCGACCGACGAGTTGGTGAAGGCGATCGAGTGCGCGGCGGCCGGTCGCCAATACGGGAACCGGCCGATGGCGGAGGCGCTCGCCACTGTCGGCGACGCTTCGACGCCTCGGCTCGGAAACCAGGAGCGGCGCGCGCTCATGCTCTACGCGGCCGGCCGGCCGGTGAAGGAGGTCGCCGTCGCGATGGGCACCACTGAGGACACCGTCAAGTCGTACATCAAGCGCGGCCGCCGCAAGTACCGGGCTGCCGGAATCGATATCGGCACCCGGATTCTCCTCCGGCGCCAGGCAACCGTTGAGGGCTGGCTGAGCCCCGAATAGCTGCTGCGGGCCAAGCCGCGGCTCTACCATGTGTGCATGCCTGTTCGGATGCTGCGGACCGCCGTTGTGCCGCTGCTCGCCGTCGCCCTGTGCCCGCTGTTCGGATGCTCGCCGAGTGCCCAGGCGAGCCTGCCTTCCGGCGTGCAGGTCAGCGTGCACCAGAACCGACCGGATACTGAAGACCGTCGCCTACAGGTGCGGATCGTCAACGGGACGGATGCCCCGCTCACCGTGACCGCGATGGCGTTCTCCTCTCCCCGTTTCGCCGAGCCAGCGCGCTACGCCAAGGCACCAAGCACGGTCAGGGCCGGCGGCACGCTGGACCTGCCGGTCTCCCTGACCGCGCCGGTGTGCGACAGCAGCGAGGGAGCAACTGAAGTGCGCCTCGACTTCGAACTCGAGTCTGGCCGCGCCGGAAGCATCGCGGTGGTGCCGGACGACCCGCTGGACCAATTGGATGGCGTGACCGAGCGCGACTGCCTCCAGCACTCGATGGACGAGGTCGCCACCCTGGCCGAACCCGACCAGCTCAGAGTCGAGTCGGTCGACGGCCGGTTGGTCGCTTTCGTCGACCTGACGGTGACCCCGACAGGCGCACCAGGCTCCTTCACCATCGAATCGGTCGACGACACCGTGCTGTTCGGGCTTTTCGACCCGGCGAGCGCGACACCGCGGGACTCGCTGCCGGTCGACCTGATGGTCGACGGAACGGACGCGCCAATGCGGCTCACCGTCCCGCTCGTGCCTGCCCGTTGTGACGCCCACGCTGTCGCCGAGGACAAACGGGGCACGCTGCTCCCCTTGAGGGTGGCAATCGGGGATGCCACCGGCATCCGCTATTTCGCACTTTCCGATGACCGCAAGGGCGAGCTGTACTCGTACCTGGGCGACGCCTGCACCGATCGCTGAACAAGAGGGTCGCGGGAACGGCAAGAGGGTCGCGGTTTCCCGCGACCCTCTTCGCAACGTGCGCCAACAACCCGCAGGCTGTTTCGCACCCCATTTGGCCCTACTGTGACGGTCGGTTACCCGACCTGCCCCTCTTGTACGAATTGACTGTACGCGCTTGCAATGCCCGTATGGACGGCGTTGCACCCCCAGTTGAGGTCACAGTATGTGACTATTGCACGGTGGAAACCCTTGCCAAGGAACGGGATCGGCTCCTGCAGCGGTCTTCACGGATGGTTGGCATGAGCTTCAGCATCGTCTCCTTGGCGATCTTCCTCGTGCCCGGCGTTGTCGAGCCGGGGCGTCTCGTCGCAATCGTCCCCCTGTTCATCGCCCTGCTGGCCAGTCTCTACTTCGTGGCCGCGACCAGGGCGCTGCCGCTGGTGCTCGGGGGTATCGCCGCCGGGCTCGGCATCGTGGCCGCCACCCTCTACCCGTTCACCGAACCGGCAAGCTCCGCAACCCTGACCGCGATCATCCCGCTCACCGGCGGGGGCGTGGCAGCGTTCGCGATGGTCCTTCTCGACACCCGGATCCGGATGCTGGCACTCCTTGTCGCGGTGGCAGCGACGACCGCCGTGGTCTCCTGGACGGCAACCGGGGAGACGCTGGGCCGCGTCTGGTTCATCACCATGGTCGGCTGGGCGATGGTCGCCATAGTCGCCTATTGGCTGAGTTCGAGTATTCCGCTGGCCGCCCGCCGCATCTACAGCATCGGCCGCGCCCACCGGGCCGAGCGCCGTGCCAGCGAGACTGAGGCGCAACGCCGCCAGTCGGCCCGCCTGCTCCACGACACTGTGCTGGCAACGCTCACCCTTCTCGCGCACTCCGGTGTCGGGGTCGCCCCGGAGGCCATGCGGCAGCAGGCGGCAGACGACGCACGGCTCCTGCGCCAGTTGAGACTGGGGACGGTGCCGATGCCGTCCGCATCCGGCGACTACAACCTCGAACCGGTCGAGGAGACGGCGCTCGGAACCACCCTCGAATCGGTGAAGCAGCGTTTCGGGCGGATGGGGCTCGAGGTGAGCTGGCACGGCACCGGGCAGGTGTTGCTGCCGAGCGACGTGCTCGACGCCTTCCTGCTCGCTCTCGCGGAATGCCTGGAGAACGTCAGGCGTCACTCCGGGGTGACGGATGCCCATGTCACCATCACCGACGACGACACCATGATCCGCGCCATGGTCACCGATTCCGGGGTGGGGTTCGACATCAAAGACGTCGACGAGGCGAGACTCGGCCTGAAGGACTCTGTTGTCGGGCGGCTCAAGGAAGTCGGCGGCAGCGCCCGGCTGTTCTCGGCCGCCGGTGCCGGCACCACCGTCGTGCTGGAGGTACCACGCGCGTGAGCTACACAGAAGAGAACACCCTCGGCGTGATCGTCGGGCGCCGACGCGGCCGTAACGGGCAGGGCGGCACCACGACCACGCGGGCCATGCGCCAGGCCAAGGCGATGGGAGCCAGGCTCGGCACCGGACGGCTCGGCATCGGGACCGGCATCGTCGCAGGACTCCTGGTGCTGATCGGCCTCGCCCGGTTCGCCTGGTCCTACGACCACTACCCGGACATCCTCCTCGTCTCCGTCGCCTGGTTGTTGCTCATCTCGTCACTCGGTACCGTCGCGGTCACCATCGCCGCCCGTGGCGAAAACCTTCCGGGCTGGATGTATGCGGGCATCCTGGTCATGATCGCCGTCGTCATCGCACTGGACTTCATCGCCATCTGGCCGCTCGGGAACGTCGCCGCCTGGTCGTCAGCATCCGCTGCCGCCGGGGCCGGGCTCCTGATCGCCGTCACGTTGCGGTCGACCAGGGACATCCTCATCCCGACGGTCGCGCTCGTCGCCGTGTTCGCCGTCGCGTTCCCGCTCAGCTCGCCCCCATCGGTCGAGACCCTCCCCTCCCAGCTGGCCGTCGTCGCCCTGGCCGCCGTGCCTCCACTGATCGGGGTGTACATGGTGCGGATGTTCCGCCACCTGGTGCAGACCGAGCTGGACCGGGTACTCGTTCAGAGCACCGTGTCTGCCCCGAGATTCGCGGTGGGCATGCTCGCATCCGAGGAACTGGCCAGGCTCGACCTCGCGGCAGAAGAGCTGCTCGATTCTGTCGCGACGGGACGCACCAAGCTTCCGCTGACGCCGAAGATCGCCTCGACCGCGGCGTCGCTCGCCACCGAGTTGCGCCTGCACCTGATCGAAGGCCGTCGGGAGACCTGGCTGTACCACGCGGTCACGGAATCCGAGACGCTCGGGAAGTCGGTGGTGCTTACCGATCCCGGCAGCCTCGCCGGCCTGCTGAACCCCGGTCAGCGTGACGGATTGTTCGCTGCCATCTGGTTGCTGGTGAGCGAGAAGCGCAAGTCCCCAGCAAACATCAAGCTCACCCTTGGCCCGGCGAACGCGGCTGTGCCCGGAATCCCGATGGGCAAGATCTGCGTTCCCGTCGTCGTCAGCACCACCGGGGTGGCACGGAATCGGGTGGGACCCGCAGTATGGGAAGCACTCAGCCGCGTTGGCGACTTTAACGATGGCGTCGAGTCGTCCAGCCTGCGTGTCGACATCCAGTGCATCGTGGAAAACCCGGCAGACCAATAGCATGCCTGTAGTGAAGAGATAGGAATCCCTTGTTCCCAGCATCCAACCCCATCCGGCTCGCCATAGTCGACGACCACAAGATGCTGCTCAGCGCCTTGACGGAGTGGGTCCGCACTGCGACGGACGATCTCACCATGGTGGCAGCAGTCTCCAGCTGGCCGGAACTGCTCACTCATCCGGAGTTCCCGGTCGACGTCGTGCTTCTCGACCTCGACCTCAAGGACAACATCCCGATCTCGCTGAAGATCTCGACCCTGAAGACCACCGGTGTCAAGACCGTGCTGATGAGCACGTACTCAGACCCGAACGTGGTGCGGGAGGCCCTCGCGGCCGGTGCACTGGGTTACCTGGTGAAGAGCGAGGATGCGACGATGATCGTCGAGGCGATCCGCGCTGCGGCCAAGGGCGAGTCGTTCGTCTCGGCCGAGCTCGACCTCGCGCTCAATTCTGGTGACATCGGTGGCTCACCGAAGCTCAGCGCACAGGAGCGACGCGTCATGGCGCTGTACGGGGGCGGTGAGCCGGTCAAGGCCGTCGCCTACCAGCTGGGCATCTCGGAAGAGACCGCGAAGTCGTACCTGAAGCGCATCCGCGAGAAGTACCGCATTGCCGGAATCGATGTCGGCACCAAGGTGGGGCTGCGCAAGCAGGCCATCACCGACGGCATCCTGCTGAGCAGCGACCTCCCGCGGTCGGACTTCTAGCAGCCACTCACTGTGGCGGATGCGTCCGCAACAGGTGCGCCACGACCTCCGGCAGGGCGTCGGCGACGTCCAAGGCAGCCAACGGTCCGCCGGCGCTCGCCAACTCCGCCGCAGCGGCATGAAGGTGGGCGGCGGATGCGGCCAGCCTGGGCAGCAGCTCCGGACGCGCCAACACGGCTTCGGAGTGCGTCGCCAGCAGAGCGCCCAGCACCCCGCCGAGCACGTCCCCGGTCCCCGCGCTGGCCAGCCAGCCGGTCGCCGGGCCGGCCACCAGCCGGGAACCGTCCGGGCCGGCGACCCGGGTGTAGGTGCCCTTGAGCAGCACGGTGACGCCGAGTCGGTCTGACGCCTGCGAACACCAGAGTGCGGGATCAGCGGCGACCTCGCCGGCATCCGCCCCCAGCACGCCGGCCAGCTCCCGGAAGTGCGGGGTGATCACGGTCGGGCCGGTCACCCGGTCGATCAGGTCGAGGGCCCCGGAATCGATGACGGTCGGCAGGCCCTCCGCGATTGCGGACAGCAGTTGATCGGTTGTCTCCCGGTCCCGGTCACCGGAGTCGATCCCCGATCCGAGCAGCCAGGCCTGCACGCGCCCGGGAACGATGACGGCCTCCGGACGACGCTGAAGCACCAGGTCGGCGGCGGCGCCCAGGTAACGGACCATGCCGACACCGGTGCCAATCGCCGCCTCCACACCGAGCACCGCGGCACCCGGATACCGCTCCGAGCCGGTGACAATGCCGAGCACGCCGCGCGAATACTTGTCTGCGTCCGGGCCGGGCACCGCGATCAGCGCCGCCGACTCCGCATCCGTCCACTGCCGGTAACCGGTCATGGTGACACGATAGTTTGATCGGGTGACTTCCGGCCTCTTCTCGCCCTACGGCATCCGCTCGACCACCTTTCGAAACCGCCTGTGGGTGTCGCCGATGTGCCAGTACTCGGTCGACCGCGAAGACGGCGTTCCCACCGATTGGCACCTGGTGCACCTCGGCTCATTCGCGCGCGGGGGTGCCGGACTGGTCATGACCGAGGCCACCGCGGTCACCGCGGAGGGACGCATCTCCGCCGAGGACACCGGAATCTACACGGATGCTCAACGCGACGCCTGGACCCGCATCGTCGCCTTCATCCACTCGCAGGGCGCTCAGGCGGGCATCCAGTTGGCGCACGCCGGGCGAAAGGCGTCAGTCTGGCGCGAGTGGGGCCCGCGCAAGGGGACCCGCCCGGTCGCCGATGGCGGCTGGCAGACCATCGCACCCTCCCCCGCACCGTTCGCCACCCTCGACCTTCCGCGGGAACTCGACGCCGCGGAACTCCCCGCGATTGTCACAGCTTTCGCGGATGCCGCCCGCCGCGCCGTCGCCGCCGGGTTCGATGTCGTCGAGGTGCACGCCGCGCACGGCTACCTCCTCCACCAATTCCTCTCGCCGCTGTCGAACACCCGCACCGATGACTACGGTGGCACGCTGGAGAACCGGGCCGGGCTGCTGATCGACGTGGTCTCTGCAGTTCGCGCCGCAGTCGGCGAGACCGTACCCGTGTTCGTGCGCCTGTCGGCGACCGACTGGGCGCCAGAGGACAAGAATGGCTGGGACCCGGAACAGACGGCGCGTGTCGCGCGTTGGGCGGCGGATGCTGGAGCCGACCTCTTCGACGTGTCCTCCGGTGGGATCCTGGGCCGTGCGAACATCCCGCTCGGGCCCGGCTACCAGGTGCCACTCGCCGAATACGTGCGGGAGCAGGCATCCGTTCCGGTGAGCACCGTCGGCCTGATCACCGAGGCGAAACAGGCCGACGCGATCATCGCCGAAGGCCGGGCCGACGCGGTCATGATGGGTCGGGAACTGCTGCGCGACCCACACTTCCCGTTGCTGGCAGCGCACGAACTGGGAGCCGAGATCGACTATGCACCGCGGCAGTACCACCGGGCGCACCGGGGCTAGATCCGACGCGTAGCGTCCTGCCTAAATGCGACGCGTTGCGTCCTGGACCTCGCCGACCAGCTCTTCGATGATGTCCTCGAGGAAGAGCACGCCGGTCGTTGCACCGTCCTCATCGAACACCCGCGCCAGGTGCACGCCTGAGCGTCGCATGGCCGCCAGGGCGTCCTCCAGGTCGGTCTCGCGGAAAATCGTGATCAGCTGGCGGATGCGCTTCGGTGGCACCGGTTCGTGGAACTCGCCGGCGTCCTCCAGGTCGATGACGTCCTTCAGGTGGAGGTAGCCGCTGGGCTCACCGTCGTCGCCGACCAGCACGTAACGCGAGAAGCCGTGCTGCGCCACAGCCCGCTCCACCTCGGCCGGAGTCGCCGCCTCAGACAGGCTGACGAGGTTCGCCATGCCGACAGCGACGTCCTTCGCCTTCTTCTCGGAGAATTCGAAGGCCGCCGACAGCGCACCGGTGTTGTCGGTCAGTACCCCCTCGCGGGTGGAGTGGGCAACGATGTTGGCGACCTCATCGAAGGTGTAGGTGCTGGTCGCCTCGTTCTTGGGCTCGACGCCGAACAACCTCAGCACGCCGTTCGCCGTCGCGTTGAGGCTGAAGATTACCGGCCGGAACAGGGTGGCGAAGGCGACCAGCGGCGGCGCCAGAATCAGCGCCATCCGGTCGGGAAGCGAGAAGGACAGGTTCTTAGGAACCATCTCGCCGAGCACCACGTGCAGGAAGGAGACGATCGCCAGAGCGATTCCGAAGGCGACGCCACCGATGACATCCTCGTGCCAGCCGGTCAGGGCCAGCGGCGCCTCCAGGATGTGGTGGATGGCAGGCTCAGACACGTTGAGGATCAACAGCGAGCAGATCGTGATGCCCAACTGGCTGGTGGCGAGCATGAGGGTCGCGTGCTCCATCGCGAACAGGGTGGTCTTCGCTGCGCGACTACCAGCCTCAGCCCTCGGCTCGATCTGCGACCGCCGGGCCGAGATCACGGCGAACTCAGCGCCGACGAAGAACGCGTTCACCACGAGCAGGATGACCAGCCAGGCGATACCCCACCAATCCGACATCAGCCCTCACCCGCTTCAGGATCGGGTTCGACCGTCGGGGTGAACCGAACGCGGTCGATCCTCCGGCCCTCGAGACGCTCAACCCGGAACTCGCCGGCATCCGTTGTCACCGTGTCCCCGACCACCGGAAGCCTGCCCAACTCGCTCATGATGAACCCGGCGACCGTCTCATACGGGCCGTCCTCCGGAACCACGACATCGGCGCGCTCGCGCAGCTCATCCGGGCGGAGAATCCCGGGGAAAGTCAGCCAGTTGCGGGAGCGCACCACGCCCGCCCTGGTGCGGTCGTGCTCGTCGGACACCTCGCCGACCAGCTCTTCGACGAGGTCCTCGAGGGTCGCAACGCCAGCCGTGCCGCCGTACTCGTCGACCACGATCGACATCTGGTAGCCGCGCTGACGCAGCTCGGCCAGCAGGGTGTCGAGCTTCATCGTCTCGGGCACCCGCAGCGCATCCGTCTGCAAAGCGGATGCCGGCACCTCCGCCCGCTTCTCCCTCGGCACCGCGACGGCCTGCTTGACGTGCACCAGGCCGACAACCTCGTCAATGCTGTCGTCGATCACCGGGAAGCGGGACAGTCCGGTGCGCTTGGCCAGGTCGATGACCACCTGCGCCGAATCGCTGCGGTCGACGCTGGCCACTCGCGGGCGTGGGGTCATCACATCCGACGCGGTGTGGTCGCTGAAGATCAGCGTTCTGGCCAGCAGTGTCGCAGTGTCGCGTTCGAGCGTGCCCTCCTTCGCCGACCGGCTCAGGAGCGAGGTGAGTTCCTCCGCCGTGCGAGCGGACGACAGCTCCTCCTTCGGCTCGATTCCGATCGACCGCAGGATGACGTTGGCCGTGTCGTTGAGCAGCACGACGGCCGGGCGGAACACCCAGGTGAACGCCACCTGGAACGGGATGACCAGCTTTGCCGTGCCCAGCGGCAGCGCGAGGGCGAAATTCTTGGGGACCAGCTCACCGATGATCATCGACAGCAATGTGGCGATGACGATCGCGATGATGGACGCCACCACCGAGACCGCTCCGGCTTGCAGGCCCAGGCCGGACAACGGCCCCCGAAGCATGCTGCTGAAGGCGGGCTCCAGCGTGTAGCCGGTGAGCAGCGTGGTGAGCGTGATGCCCAGCTGCGCGCTGGAGAGGTGGGTCGAGGTGATCTTCAGGGCGGCGATCGTCATCGCCAGCCTGGTCTCCCCGCGAGCCTGTCGCGCTTCGAGGTCGTGGCGGTCGAGGTTGACCAGCGCGAACTCGGAGGCGACGAAAAGTCCGGTGCCGATGGTGAGGATCAGACCCGCGCCCAGCATGAGCAACTCATACATCGCGGCCACCGGCACAGTAACTAGAGGGGGGGTCGTCCATTATTCGACTGAGTATATCCGGATGCGCCGCGCGGAGCGCCCTGCGGCCGTCGCCCGCCCGATCCGACCGCCCCCTCCCGTCACCTCCCGCCGGTCCCCACCCGCCGGTCCCCACCCGTCGGTCCCCACCCCTCGGCGCTCCCCACCCGTCAGTTACGGACACGGCTGTACACGCACCCTGAGCGGGTGAGTCCGTAGCTGACGGGTGAACTCGTCCCGCACAAGTGGGGCAACCAAGATGCACCCACGAAAGGGCTTGCTTCGACGAGCAGCTGGCATAAGTTCCACCATGCTGGCGCCATGCATCCCGTTGCCGTCCCTCGACAAGGTGTCCTCCTCGCATCCGATCTGCGGCGGCTCGGCTACGACACTCGGAGCCTCTCGCGCGAAGTGGGCAAAGGAACCATGCGTCGCCTGTTGCGAGGCGCCTATGCCGAGAGTGCCGTCTGGGCAGAGGCGGATGCTCGTGAACGGCACATCCTTCGACTGCGGGCCATCGATGGAACCCGCGCGGTACAACCGGTTTTCAGCCACGCGTCGGCAGCTGCCTTGCATGAGCTTCCCGTTCTCGGCGCGTGGCCCAGAAACGGTCACGTATCCGCAGACCCTCCTGGCCGATCGCGAAATGGCGTTTCATACCACCAGGCGCTTGCCGGCAGGACTCCAGCCTTGATCGGCGGACTCGCCTGCACCTCACTCGCCGACACGCTGGTAGATGTGGCCCTCAGCTCAGGCTTCAGGTCAGCGACGATGAGCATCGACCACGCCCTGCGTAGCGTCGCTCTGGCGGCGAATCACGGGGTGCGCAGTAAGTCCCTCGTGTCGCCGGAAGCCACCCAGGCTGCGGCAGAGTTCAAGGACCTGCTGATGGATGCGCTGCACCAGGTCGCGCCCGTGCGCAATCTGCGGCGTGCGGAGAAGGCAATCGCGTTCGCGACCCACCTTTCCGAGTCGCCGGGAGAATCGTTGAGTCGCTGCGGATTCCACCTCCTCGGCTTTCCTGCGCCTGAGCTTCAGCACGAGTTCTACGACCGGCAGGGATTCATCGGGCGCGGAGACTTCTGGTGGCCGGGCATCCGCCTTCTGGGTGAATTCGACGGAGAGGACAAGTACAAGAACCCCGTATTCCTCGGTGGCCGAACACCGCACCAGGCCTTCATGGATGAGAAGCGGCGAGAGGACCGCATCCGGGCGACCAAGGTCGACGTTTCACGCTGGGACTGGATGACGGCGCTTGAGCTTCCCCGGCTGTACGCACTGCTGTTCGCGGCTGGTTTGCGCCCCACGAACCACCGCTAACCCGTCAGTTGCGGACACGCTCGTACACGCGCCGCGTGCAGTTGTGTCGGCAACTGACGGGTGAACGCTGATGGTGGCGCGGGAAGGCAGCGCCGGCGGGCCTACCAGGAAACGGGGAGCGCCTTGCCCTCCTCGTAGCCGGCAGCAGACTGGATGCCGACCAGCGCGTTCTCGTGGAACTCCGCCACCGAGCGGGCGCCCGCGTAGGTGAACGAGCTGCGCAGGCCGGAGGTGATCATGTCGAGCAGATCCTCCACCGACGGCCGCAGCGGGTCGAGGTAGATCTTCGAGCTCGAGATTCCTTCGGCGAACAGCTCCTTGCGGGCGAGCTCGTACGGGTCGAGCCGCTCGAACCGCTGCTGCACCGCCTTGGTGGATGCCATGCCCCAGCTTTCCTTGTAGAGGCGCCCCTGCGCATCCGTCTGCAGCCTCCCCGGAGCCTCGATGGTGCCAGCGAACCACGACCCGATCATGATGGATGCCGCCCCGGCTGCCAGCGCGAGCGCCACATCGCGGGGGTACCGCACACCGCCGTCAGCCCAGACGTGGGCTCCGGTGGCGCGGGCCGCCTCAGCGGTCTCCAGCACGGCGGAGAATTGTGGCCGACCGACGGCGGTCATCATGCGCGTCGTGCACATGGCTCCCGGTCCGACTCCCACCTTGACGATGGTTGCGCCTGCGGCGACCAGGTCGTCCACCGCATCCGCCGAGACCACATTGCCCGCCACAATGGGCAGCCCGAGCTCCAACGCGGCAACCTCCCGCACGGCTCGGACCATGGCCTCCTGGTGGCCGTGGGCGGTGTCGAGGACGAGAACGTCGACGCCGGCCGATGCGAGGGCCTTCGCCTTCACCCCCACGTCGCCATTGATGCCGACCGCCGCCGCCACCCGAAGCCGCCCTGAGCCGTCGACGTTCGGCTGGTACAGGGTGCCGCGGAGGGCGCTGCGGCGACTGAGGGTTCCGATCACCTTGCCGTGGTGGAGCACGGGCGCGAACTCGAGTTCGGCGGCCACCATCAGGTCGAAAGCGGCGCGATCATCCGTCACGTCGTCGGCGTCGATGGCGGCGAGCTGCCCGTGGATCAGGTCACCGAGCCGGGCATCCTCGAGGGCGGTACCCAGCCTGGAGGCCGGAATGCAGCCGAGGTACTCCCCGTCGCCGTCGCTCACCACGATGCCGTGCCCGGCAACGGCGGGGAGAAGATCGAGCGCGTCGGCCACCGTCTGGTCGGCTGCCAGGTGCACCGGTGTGTCGAAGGCGGCCGGCTGTTCCTTCACCCAGCGGATGGCGGCATCCAGTTCCTGCAGCGGCATGTCCTGGGGCAGCACGGATAGTCCGCCGCGACGGGCCAGCGATGCCGCCAGTCGTGGCCCGGTGACCGAGTTCATGTTGGCCGACACGATGGGGATGGTGGCGCCGGTGCCGTCGCCGGTGGCGAGGGAGACGTCGAGGCGACTGGTGACATCCGATCGGCTGGGTACCAGGAACACGTCGGAGTAGGTCAGGTCGTGGGTCGGCGCCGCCTCGTAAAACTTCATGTTTTTAAGGGTAGCCCCCGCGGCGGCGGGTCGGCGGGCCCACAGTAAAACGATTACGCTTGAACAGGCGTGTTGGCAGCTTTTCGCCGCATGCATGACATAGACACTGACAACGGAGAGTGGGCGGTCGGCTGTGCCTAGCCTAGAGACTCCAGAGGGCGAGACCTCGGAGTTCGGAGCCAACGAGTGGCTCGTTGACGAGATGTACGAACGCTTCAAGGTCGACAGGAATTCTGTGGACAAGTCGTGGTGGCCGATCCTCGAGAACTATCACCAGTCGAAAGTGTCGACGGATGCCCCGGCGGGCACCCAGCAGGAGGCAGCGACTCCGCGCGAACCGGCCGAGCAGCAAGCACCCGCCGGCACCGCCGGTGCCGAGCCGACCGCTGCGCAGACGGCGGAGGTCACCGCAGAGGAGCCCATCTCCGAGTCACCGGAACCCGCCGCTGAGGCCGTGAAGGACGCCCCGGCACAGGAGCCGCAGGCACCTCGCGCCGTCACCGGTGAGAACGGCACCAGCGAGACCAGCGCCGCAGCTGAAACGGCTTCCACGAACGGGTCGCAGCCGGTTGCGAAGACCACATCCATCCAGGCCAGGCCGCAGCCGATCCCGGCTGAGGCGCCCGCCAGCGCACCGCAGGCGGCGGACGAGCCTGAAGAGCCGCAAGACAAGGTAACCCCGCTTCGCGGCGCCGCCAAGTCCATCGCCAGCAACATGGATGTCAGCCTCACCGTGCCGACCGCGACCAGCGTGCGCACCATGCCGGCCAAGTTGATGGTCGACAACCGCATCGTGATCAACAACCACATGAAGCGGGCCCGCGGTGGGAAGATCTCGTTCACGCACCTGATCGCCTGGGCCATGATCCAGACGCTGAAAGAGTTCCCGAGCCAGAACGTCTACTACGACGAGATCGACGGCAAGCCGTCGGTGGTCTCGCCTGCGCACATCAACCTCGGCATCGCAATCGACCTGCCGAAGCCGGATGGCACCCGCAGCCTCGTGGTTCCGGGCATCAAGCGCACGGAGTCCATGGGCTTCGGCGAGTTCCTCGGAGCCTACGAGGATGTCGTCAAGCGCGCGCGTGAGAACAAGCTCACCATGGCGGACTACCAGGGCAACACCATCTCGCTGACCAACCCCGGCGGCATCGGCACCGAGCACTCGGTGCCTCGTCTGATGAAGGGGGCAGGCTGCATCATCGGCGCCGGAGCCCTCGAGTACCCGGCAGAGTTCCAGGGCACGTCGCCGAGGACGCTGGCGAACCTGGGCATCGGCAAGACGGTCACCCTGACCTCCACCTACGACCACCGGGTCATCCAGGGGGCGGGCTCGGGCGAGTTCCTGAAGATGGTGCACGAGCGCCTGATCGGCCAGCACGGCTTCTACGAGGAGATCTTCGCCTCCCTGCGCATCCCGTACGAGCCGATTCGCTGGGCCGCGGACATCCACGTCGACCTCGCGTCGGCCGTCGACAAGACGGCGCGCGTGCAGGAGCTCATCAACTCCTTCCGGGTGCGCGGTCACCTGATGGCCGACATCGACCCGCTCGAGTATGTGCAGCGCTCGCACCCCGACCTCGACATCGCCACCCACGGGCTCAGCTTCTGGGACCTTGACCGGGAGTTCATCACCGGTGGTTTCGGCGGCAAGCGCACTGCGCTGCTGCGCGACATCCTCGGAATGCTGCGCGACGCCTACTGCCGTACCGTCGGCGTCGAGTACATGCACATCCAGAATCCGGATGAACGCAAGTGGCTTCAGGACCGCCTGGAACGGCCGTACACCAAGCCGACCCACGACGAGCAGATGCGCATCCTGGCCAAGCTCAACGAGGCTGAAGCGTTCGAAACCTTCCTACAGACCAAGTACGTCGGCCAGAAGCGGTTCAGCCTCGAGGGCAGTGAGTCGATCATCGCGATGCTCGACCGCATCCTTCAGGGCGCTGCAGAAGCCAACCTCGAAGAGGTCGCCATCGGCATGGCCCATCGCGGTCGCCTCAACGTGCTGACGAACATCGCCGGTAAGACCTACGGCCAGATCTTCCGAGAGTTCGAGGGTACGCAAGACCCGAGGACCGTGCAGGGGTCCGGCGACGTCAAGTATCACCTGGGCACCGAAGGCACCTTCACCGGCGCGACCGGCGACCAGATTCCGGTGTACCTTGCCGCCAACCCGTCCCACCTCGAGGCTGTCGACGGTGTGCTCGAAGGCATTGTGCGGGCAAAGCAGGACCGTAAGCCGATCGGCACCTTCCAGGTCGTACCGATCATGATTCATGGTGACGCCGCCATGGCCGGCCAGGGAATCGTGCTCGAGATCCTGCAGATGTCGCAGCTGCGCGGCTACCGCACCGGCGGAACCATTCACCTGGTGGTCAACAACCAGGTCGGATTCACCACCCCGCCGGAGGAGGGCCGAAGCTCGGTCTACTCCACCGATGTCGCCAAGACCATCCAGTCGCCGATCTTCCATGTGAACGGCGACGACCCTGAAGCTGTCCTGCGCGTGGCCGAGCTCGCGCTCGAGTTCCGCCAGGAGTTCCACAAGGATGTCGTGGTCGACCTGCTCTGCTACCGCCGCCGAGGCCACAACGAGGGTGACGACCCCTCGATGACGCAGCCGCTGATGTACAACCTGATCGAGGCGAAGCGCTCAGTGCGAACGCTGTACGGTGAGGCGCTGGTCGGTCGCGGCGACATCACCGAAGCGGAGTACGCCGGGGCGCAGGCCGACTTCCAGGATCGTCTGGAGCGCGCTTTCGCGGAGACCCACGCGGCACAGACGAATTCGACGCCAATCGTCATCCAGGATGATTCCGCGATGTCCGACCTCGAACGGCCGGACTCCCAGAGGGATGACAGTGCAGGCGAGCCGGAGACTACCGGCGTTGCCGAAGGCGTCATCACCACCATCGGTGACGCCCACGACAACCCGCCCGCAGGCTTCACCGTTCATTCGAAGCTGCAGCAGTTGCTCAAGAAGCGGGTCGACATGAGCCGCAACGGCGGGGTCGACTGGGGCTTCGGCGAGCTGCTGGCACTCGGATCCCTGCTGCTGGAGGGCACCCCGGTGCGGATGGCTGGCCAGGACAGCCGTCGTGGAACGTTCGTGCAGCGGCACGCTGTTCTCCACGACCGCGAGAACGGCCAGGAGTGGCTGCCGCTGCTCAACCTGAGCGACAACCAGGCCCGCTTCTGGATCTACGACTCGCTGCTCAGCGAGTATGCGGCGATGGGCTTCGAGTACGGCTACTCGGTGGAGCGAGCGGATGCGCTGGTGCTCTGGGAGGCCCAGTTCGGGGACTTCTCCAACGGTGCGCAGATCGTCATTGACGAGTTCATCGCCAGTGCCGAGCAGAAGTGGGGCCAGCGTTCCAGCGTCGTGCTGTTGCTCCCGCACGGTTACGAGGGCCAGGGCCCGGACCACTCGTCCGCCCGCATCGAGCGTTTCCTGCAGCTGTGCGCCGAGAACAACATGACGGTCGCGCGTCCGTCGACCCCGGCGTCATACTTCCACCTCCTGCGCAGGCAGGCTTACGCCCGTCCGCGCCGCCCCCTCGTGGTGTTCACCCCGAAGGCGATGCTTCGCCTTCGCGGTGCCACCAGCGACATCGCGGCGTTCACCTCAGGCAAGTTCGAGCCGGTGATCGACGACGCGTCCATCACCGACAAGGCGGCAGTGAAGCGGATCGTGCTGCACGCCGGCAAGCTGCACTATGACCTGCTGGCGGAGCGCGACAAGCGCGGCCAGACGGATGTGGCGCTGGTACGCGTGGAGCAGTACTACCCGCTCCCGCTGCGCGAGCTGGTCTCGGTCGTTCAGCAGTACCCGAACGCCGAGCTGCTGTGGGCACAGGAAGAGCCGGAGAACCAGGGCGCCTGGCCGTTCATCTGCATGGAGCTGTTGCGCAACCTGAAGAACCTGGAGCTGAAGGTGGCGTCACGCCCGGCATCCGCCTCACCGGCGACCGGTTCGACGAAGCGCAGCGCGCAGGAGCAGGTTGACCTGATCAACCGCGCCTTGACGATCGACTAGTGACGGGGCCGCAGGATCTCGCCCGGGTCCGTCCCGGGCGAGACTGCGCCGAGGATCGCTGCTGAGATCTCGTAGAGCTGTTCGACCTGTTCTTCACTCAGCCGGTCGAAGACGTTGTCAACGACGGTTGTGACGTGGGCGGGGGCAGCATCCGTGAGCACCCGCAGGCCCTCCTCCGTCAGGCAGGCGTAAGTCACCCGGCCGTCGGCGGGGTCGGCATCCCGGCGGATCCACCCGGCTTCTTCCAGCTTCCGCACGGCGTGCGAAAGTCGGGAGACGGATGATTTCAGCACTTGGGCGAGTTCGGTCATCCTGATCCCGTGCCCCGGGGCCTCCGACAGCATGGCGAGGATCATGTAGTACGTGTGCGGCATGCCGCTCTGTGCCTGGAGGTCGCGATCAAGTACTTCCTGCAGGCGGCTGCTGGCCACCAGGTAGGCGCGCCAAGCCCGCTGCTCGCGGTCGTCCAGCCAGCGAAAAGGCTTCGTCTCTTCGGTCATGTGACCATTCTAGTCATTTACTTGAACATTCAACTAGATCAGGCTAGGGTCGGATTAGTTGAACATTCAACTAAACACCCTGGAGGAGAACATGAGCACCATCAGCATCGTCGGAGCAGGAAACGTCGCCCGCGGAATCGCCACTCGCGCCATCGCAGCAGGCGACGACGTCCAGCTCATCGTCCGCGATCAGACCAAGGGCGAGGCCCTCGCCGCAGAGCTCGGCGGTTCCGTCACCGTCTCGGCCATCGGATCCTCCGTCTCCGGAGACCTTGTCTTCCTCGCCATCCCCTACCTGGTCGCCTCCGAAGTCGTCCCGGCCCTGGGCGACCTGGCCGGCAAGACCCTCGTCGACGCCACCAACCCGCTGAACGAGGAGTTCACCGGCCTGGCCACTGCCCCCGACACTTCGGGCGCCGAGACCATCGCCGCCCTCGCGCCGAATGCGAACGTCGTCAAGGCGTTCAACACCGTCTTCGCGACCAACGTCATCGCCGGCAACAAGAACGGCCAGCCGCTCGACCTGCTGGTGGCAGCGGATGATGCTGGAGCCAAGGCAGCGCTCGTCGCCTTCGCCGAGAAGGCCGGCTTCCGCGTCATCGACACCGGTGCCCTCGGCCAAGCCGCCACCCTCGAGGCCATTGCCTGGCTGCACATGCAGCTGCAGTTCACGCGCGGAACGAACTTCGCCTCCGCCATCGTGATCGTCGACTAGTCCTCTGCCGGCGAATCCCCGCCGCGAGAAGGCGAAAAGTCACCCAACCGAGCGTGGTTGGGTGACTTTTTGCATTCTCATCGGATTCAGGCGATCGAACCCCGGCTGGAGCTCAGTGGGTCTGGATCTGCCTCAGCTTGAGCAGAACCTGAGCACGCAGGTCTTCCGGCGCAGTCTCGCGGCACGCCCGCTGCACGGCGAGCGTGAGCACCTTGCCGACCTCCGCCTCGCTTGAGCACTCGATGCAGTTCTTCATGTGGTCGGCGATGTCTGCGGCGTCTTCTTTACGCAACTCGTTGTGCAGGTACTCTTCGAGTTCGGCTTTCGCTTTCTCGCAACCGCAATCGGTCATTTCTTCACTCCGGAACTCGGCGCGGATGCCACGCCGCGACTTTGTGCATATTCAGCCAGCAGGCCGCGCAGGAGTCGTCTGCCACGATGCAGGCGGCTCATGACGGTTCCCACCGGCGTTTTCATGATGTCGGCTATCTCCTGGTAGGAGAAGCCCTCGACGTCCGCGAAGTAAACCGCGAGACGGAAGTCTTCCGGGATCGCCTGCAGGGCATCCTTCACCGCACTGTCCGGCAGGTGGTCGATCGCCTCAGCCTCGGCAGACCTGGTCGACCTGGTCGACGACGATGTCGCCGACTCCGCTCCGCCCAGCTGCCAGTCCTCGAGCTCATCGATGGTGCCCTGGTACGGGTCGCGCTGCTTCTTGCGGTACGTGTTGATGAAGGTGTTGGTCTGGATGCGGTACAGCCAGGCCTTCAGGTTGGTCCCCTGCGTGTACTGGCGGAAGGCGGCGAAGGCCTTGATGAAGGTCTCCTGCACCAGGTCGGCTGCGTCTGATGGGTTGCGGGTCATCCGCATGGCAGCGGCATACAGCTGGTCCATGTACGGGAGCGCCTGCTCTTCGAAGAGGGCGCGCAACTCGTCGGCGGAAGGCTCCGGAAGGGCAGCCCCCTCGGCTTCGACATCCGCCAGAGCGTCACCGGACTGCGGGTCTTCAGGCGTGTTCGTCATCGCCGACCAGCTTAGTTGCCCGCGGTGGGGAGCGACTGTGGGTGCATGCTCCAAGACGATCACGAACAACTCTCCTGCCTGACAGCGGCCGACTGCCGATACTCTGGTAACCAATGTTGATCTCCAGATATTCCAACCCCGAGTTCGACCCGTACGAGAATGACGACCTGGTCGAGGTCATCGCCGACGGGCCGTGGGCCGCGCCGACCGCATCCGGCCCCATTGCCGCTGAGCTGTCGCTTCCGGGCTCGAAGTCCCTGACCAACCGGGAGTTGGTGCTTGCCGCGCTGGCGGGCGAGACGACGATCCTCCGGTCTCCGCTGCACTCGAGGGACACCGCGCTCATGATGCAGGCGCTGCGCGCGCTCGGCGTCATCATCGAGGAAACCGGCCAGGGACCGTACGGTCCTGACCTTCTCGTCACCCCGGGAGAGCTCGAAGGGGGAACCTTCATCGACTGCGGTCTCGCCGGCACCGTCATGCGATTCATCCCCCCGGTCGCTGCCCTCGCGCTGGGTCCGGTGGCTTTCGACGGTGACGAGTCGGCTCGCCGCCGCCCGATGCGCCCCACCATCGATTCGCTGAGGGCGCTCGGCGTCGACGTCAACGACGACGGCCGGGGCAAGCTCCCGTTCAGCCTCTACGGCACCGGCAGCGTTGCCGGCGGGGCAATCGAGGTCGACGCCTCCCAGTCGAGCCAGTTCGTGTCCGGACTGCTCCTGGCCGGTGCCCGGTTCGAGAACGGCCTGCAGCTGACTCACACGGGCGACACCCTCCCGAGCCTGCCCCACATCGAGATGACCATCGCCACGCTTGCCGGTCGTGGAGTCACCGTCGTCAACCCCGCCCCCGGCCAGTGGACCATCGCGGCTGGCCCGATTGCCGGCGGCTCGATCGACATCGAGCCCGACCTGTCGAATGCCGCCCCTTTCCTGGCCGCCGCTCTGGTCACCGGCGGAACGGTGACCATCACGGGCTGGCCGGATGCGACAACGCAGGTCGGTGCGCACCTCGAGCACCTGCTCCCCCTCTTCGGTGCGACGGTGACCAGGGCCGACGGCAACTTCACGGTGGATGGCGGGGTGGGGCTCGCCGGCGGCGGGCGCATCCGCGGTGTCGAACTGGACCTCAGCCTGGGCGGAGAACTCGCGCCCGCCCTGGTCGCCCTGGCCGCCCTGGCGGACGGCCCCAGCCGCATCACCGGAATCGGCCACCTGCGCGGCCACGAAACCGATCGCCTGGCAGCGCTGACCGCTGAGCTGAACGCCCTGGGCGGTTCGGTCACCGAACTCGATGACGGCCTCGCCATCGACCCGAAGCCGCTGACCGGCGGCCTCTGGCACAGCTACGAAGACCACCGGATGGCAACAGCCGGCGCGATCATCGGCCTCGCTGTTCCGGGCCTGGAGATCGATGACATTGCCACCACCGCGAAGACGCTGCCACAGTTCCCTGAACTCTGGCAGCGCTCCCTCCTGGGCATCGGCGCAGAGCCCACTGACCCGTTGAACCTCATCTGATCCCTCCCCATGAGCTGGCTCACCGATGAGGACGATGAGGACGACAAGTACGCCGACTATGAGGCGCGGAATCGCCCCAACCCGAAGGGCAACAAGCCCCGCACGAAGATCCGCCCGGAGCACAGCGACGCCGTGACCGGGCGGGTGCTCACGGTCGACCGCGGGCGCTACACGGTCCTCATCGATGAGGACGGCGCGGATGAGCGCGAGGCCACCGCGTCCAGAGCCTCCGAGCTGCGCAAGAAGGCGATCGTCACCGGCGACCGCGTCGACCTGGTCGGCGACACCTCCGGCTCCGAGGGAAGCCTCTCCCGGATTGTGCGCATCCAGCCGCGCACCACGGTGCTGAGACGGAGCGCCGATGACTCCGACGAGGTGGAGCGCATCATCGTGGCGAACGCCGACCAGATGCTGATCGTCGTCGCGGCCGCAGACCCGGAGCCGCGCCCCCGACTGGTCGACCGGTACCTGGTCGCCGCGTTCGACGCCGGCATCTCCCCCATCCTCTGTGTGACCAAGACCGACCTGAAGGATCCGACCGAGTTCCTCGCGAATTTCGCCGCACTCGACGTGAAGGTTGTCACGAGCGGGCACGGCGCGATGCCCACCGAGGAGATCAAGAAGCTGCTCACCGGCCACACCACCGTCGCGGTCGGCCATTCCGGCGTCGGCAAGTCGACCCTGGTGAATGCGCTCGTCCCGGATGCCCACCGGGCGATCGGCCGGGTGAACCTGGTGACCGGTCGCGGGCGGCACACCTCGTCATCGACGGTGTCGTACCGGGTGGCAGGCGGATGGATCGTCGACACGCCAGGCGTGCGCTCATTCGGCCTGGGGCACGTCGACGCCGCGAACATCCTGAAGTCGTTCACCGACCTGGCCGCCATCGCCGAGGACTGCCCGCGCGGCTGCACCCATCTGGCGGATGCGCCGGACTGCGAGCTGAACGAGAGGGTCGGGGGCGGTGAGCTGGGTGAGACCGGCAAGCTCAGGCTGGACTCGTTCCAGCGGCTCCTCGCGTCCCTCGCCTGAGCAGGCGCGAATTCTGCGGGCTGAGTGGGCGCGAAGCGCCGTATCGAAACGAGGCTGGCGATAGCCTTGGCAGGTGCCTGAATATTCCCTCGCCGACGACCTCGCCCTCGCCCACGAATTGGCCGACGCGGCCGACGAGATCTCGGCCACCCGCTTTCGCGCTCTCGACCTGGAAGTGACCACGAAGCCCGACCGCACGCCGGTCACGGATGCGGACCGCGCCGTCGAGCACGCCATCCGGGGCCGGCTTGCCGCCGACCGCGCGGACGATTCGATCCTCGGCGAGGAGTTCGGCACCGAAGGTTCCTCGTCACGCCAGTGGATCATCGACCCGATCGACGGCACCGCGAACTATCTTCGCGGGGTGCCGGTCTGGGCGACCCTGATCGCCCTCGCCATCGACGGCACCCCGACCGTCGGCGTCGTCAGCGCGCCGGCGCTCGGCAAGCGCTGGTGGGCCGCGGCGGGGAGCGGCGCCTGGGTCCGCGACGTCGACGGCGAGCGGCGGATGCGCGTGTCAGCCGTCTCGCGGCTGGCCGACGCGTCCATCAGCTACAACAGCATCCAGCAATGGGACGCGCACGGGCACCTGGACCAGTTGGTCGCCCTTACCCGCCAGGTGTGGCGCACTCGTGCCTACGGCGACATGTGGTCATACATGATGCTGGCGGAGGGCCTCATCGATGTCGCCGGGGAGTACGACCTGCAACCGTACGACATGGCGGCCCTGGTGCCGATCGTCGAGGAGGCCGGTGGCCGGTTCACGTCGATGGCGGGCAGGCCGGGCCCGTGGCACGGATCGGCCCTCGCGACCAACACCCTGCTGCACGACGCCGTTCTGCAGGTCGTCTCGGCCGGTTGACACGAAAGTCGCCGAAACCTCAATAGGATGTAGCCGTCCGTTCGAGTGCCAGCAGAAAGCAGAGTCCCTCTTGACCTTCTCCCTGCGCTTCGCCCGGCCGGTGGCTCTCGTCAGCGTACTGCTGGCATCCGTCGCCCTCACCGGATGCAGCCAGGTGTCCGCTGTCGTCGAACAGGTCCTGCCCGAGCGCATCGGCGCCCACACACTGGTGGTCGGCGAATGCTTCAACAACACCGTGAGCATCCTGACCGCAGAGGACGCCGTAGTGGATGTTCCGCGCGAGAACTGCACGCTCGATCACGACAACGAGGCCATCGCCAGCATCCAATTGGATGCCGAGAAGTTTCCCGGCGACGACACCGTGACCCTGCAGAGCACCGCGGACTGCCTCGTTGAGTTCGAGAAGTTCATCGGGGTGCCGCTCGCGGAGGCCGGCACCCTGACGTTCGACTTCTTCGCACCTAGTGCCGCCAGTTGGAAACTGGGCGACCGCGAGGTGCTCTGTTATGTCTACGATTCGGCGGCGCAAACCACGTACAGCCTCAAGGGCAAGGGTGCCGAACGTGCAGCCGCGGTGGTACCGGTTGAAGGCGAGCCAGCGGGCGACTCCTAGCGAATTTCGACGCCCGCAGCCGGCTTCTTCAGGTCGAGCAGGCTGAACACCAGCGCCACCACCACCAGCCCCAGCGCGACATACAGCCCGTTGTGGAAAGCATCCGCGTACACGGCGATCGCTGGTGCGCCGGGCTCGCCGTAAATGGTGGCGAAGTAGGTGGACGTGGCAGCCGCGACACCGATCGCAGTTCCAGCCCGTTGCCCCACCTGCGCCACCGAGCCGGCGACACCTCCCTGCACGACAGGCACGTCCTGCAGGGTGAGGGTCTGGTTCGGTGAGATGACCAGTCCGCCACCGGCACCGGAGACGATCATCGCGGCCGACAGCAGCCAGGGCACCAATTCGTTCGGGGCATACGCGGAGATCGGGAGGGCCAGCCCGAACCCGGTGATGACCAGGCCCAGTCCGGCGAGCACGAGCCACCGTCCGAATTTGTTCACCAGCCGCCCGCCGATCCACGAGGTGTACGCCGAGACGAGCGCGAAGGGGATGGTGACCATCCCGGCGAAGACAGCGGCCAGCCCGAGCCCCTGCTGGAGGTACAGGGTGGTGAGCAGGAAGATGGCGGGCATTGCCGCGAAATACGCGGTGGCGACCAGGATGCCGTTCCGGTACGACTGCAGGCCCAGCAGGCTGAAGCGAATCACCGGCGACTTTCCCCGAGCCAGGAAGTTCTTCTCCCAGAGCACGAAGGCGACGCCCGCCACCACGAAACCGATCAGCCAGTACCAGCGGTTCGGGTCGTCGTCGGGCCCTCCGGTGGTGAGCACGAACGGCAGCATGAGGCTGAAGATCGCAGCACCGAGGAGCAGGATGCCGACCACATCGAGCTCCGTCTTCAGCGACTCGTGCTGCTGCTGGGCTGGCAACAGCCGGATGGCGAAGATCAGGGCAAGGATTCCCAGCGGTACGTTCATCCAGAACATCAGCCGCCAGCCGTCCACTTCCCCACCGATCGCGATGAGGAGACCGCCGAGTGTCGGCCCGAACGCGGTGGAAAGCCCAATGATCGCGCCGAACAGCCCGAACGCCTTGCCCCGCTCGTGCCCTTGGAACAGCTGCTGGATGAGCCCGAGCACCTGCGGCATCTGGATGCCGGCTGCCACCCCTTGCAGGATGCGCCCGATGACGAGGACCTGGATGTTCGGCGCCAGCGCGCACAGCACGCTCGCCAGGGTGAACGAGACCAGGCCGATGACGAACATGGCCTTGCGGGATCCGACGTCTCCGAGCCGGCCGGCCGGCACCAGCGCGAGGCCGAATGCGAGGGCGTAGCCGGCAACGATCAGTTGCAGTTCGGTTGGCCCGCCGCCGAGGGAGAGCTCGATGGTCGGCAGGCCGACGTTGATCTTGGACAGGTCCATGATGGTGAGCGAAGCGACGGCCGCGCAGACGGCAAATGCCTCCCAGCGGACCCTGTCCGCATGCCTGGATTCTGGGCCGTCGTCTCTCATCAAGGGGCAATCCTATGCTGGACACCTTCTGTAGATAATTGCAGTTGTGCAAAATTGCACACTATGCAAGAATTGGTCGAATGACCGTGACGGATGATGGCCTGCGAGCGCGCAAGCAGCGCACCACCCGAGAGGCCATCCATCGCATTGCGGTACGGCGCGCGCTGGCCGACGGGCCACAGAGCGTGACCGCTGCGGAGATCAGCGCTGAAGCCGGCGTATCGGCTCGCACCTTCTTCAACTACTTCCCCAGCAAGGAAGACGCCATGCTCGGCTTCCACGAGGCTCTGCCGACCGACGATGAACTCGAAGAGTTCACGGCATCTACTGGGACCGACCTGTTGCATGAGCTCGTGCTGCTGATGCGGAACGTGTTCTCGTCGTCTCCCACCGACCATCACATCATGCGCGACCGACGGGAGTTGCTGCGCCAGCATCCGGAACTCCTGCAGCGCCAGATGGCACGGGTCTTCGCGGTCGAGCAGAGAATCGTGCCCGTCGTCGCACAGCGGATGCGCACGCTCGCCACCTTCGCGGACGTGACCGATCACGAGGCTTCCGCCCAGATGCTGGTCATGCTCGCGACCAGCAGCATCCGTATCGCCATTCGAAATGTCACCCAATCCCCCGACCTGTCCTCGACCGACGCTGACGACGATCGCGCGCTCGAGGCATCACTTTCCACTCTCCGAGAGGTAGCTGCACGCATCCAATGAGCGCCACCACCACCAAAGGTCCACCAGCCCGATCGCACGAATCCAGGCGCGGCCTCATCCTGCTGTTCATCGGCCTCATGCTGTCTATGCTTCTGGCCTCCCTCAGCCAGACCGTCCTCAGCGCCGCCATGCCGACCATGGTCGGCGAGCTCAACGGCGTCGACAACATGCTCTGGATCATGACCGCCTACATCCTGGCGTCCACCATCACGATGCCCATCTACGGCAAGCTCGGTGACCTGATCGGCCGCAAGAGCCTGCTGATCGCGGCGATCCTGCTGTTCATGGCCGGGTCCGTCGTCGGCGGGCTGGCCGGTGACATGAACGTGCTCATCATCGGTCGCGTTGTTCAGGGGCTCGGGGGCGGAGGACTGCTGATCCTCTCGCAGGCGATCATCGCCGACGTCGTGCCCGCCAGGGAGCGCGGCAAGTACATGGGCGTGATGGGCGCGGTCTTCGCCGTCTCATCCGTCGCTGGACCGCTGCTCGGCGGCTGGTTCACCGAGGGCATCGGCTGGCGCTGGACCTTCTGGATCAACATTCCGCTGGGCATCCTGGCTCTCTTCGCCGCCGTCTACTTCCTGCACCTGCCGAAGCGTGCCCCGGGCAAGGTGCGGATCGACGGCTGGGGCATGGCCCTGCTCGCCGTGGCGACGACCGCCCTGGTGCTGGTCGCCTCGTGGGGCGGAAAGGATTACGCCTGGGACTCGATCACCATCATCGGCCTCGCGGTGCTGACCGTTGTCGCCGCGATTGCCTTCGTGCTGGTCGAGCGCAAGACCGCGGAGCCGATCATCCCGCTCCACCTGTTCAGGGACCGCAACTTCAACCTGACCACCATCGCCGGGCTGCTCACCGGTGTGGCCATGTTCGGCGCGATCGGCTACCTCCCCACCTACCTGCAGATGACCTTCAGCGCGGATGCCACCCAGGCCGGCCTCCTGATGATCCCGATGATGGGTGCGCTGCTGATCACCTCGGTCGGCACGGGTGCACTGGTGAGCAAGTACGGACGGTACAAGTGGATGCCCATCGTCGGCTCCCTCGTGGTCGCCGTCGGTATGGGGCTGCTGGGCACGCTGACTCCGGACACGCCGCTCTGGTTGTTCTGCACCTACATCGCGATCATGGGTATGGGCCTCGGCACGAGTATGCAGATCCTGGTGCTGATCGTGCAGAACTCGTTCCCGAACAGCCAGGTCGGAACGGCGACCGCCTCGAACAACTTCTTCCGCCAGATCGGCGCGTCCCTGGGAAGCGCCGTGGTGGGGAGCCTCTTCGCCACCCGGCTCAGCGACCTGCTGATCGAGCGGCTGCCCGCCGGCGGGCCATCCGCTGTCGGCGGCATCAACTCGCTGACGCCCGGTGCGGTGAAGGAGCTTCCTGGCCCACTGCGGGAGGTCATCGACCTGGCCTACAACGACGCGCTGGCTCCCCTGTTCCTGTACATGGTGCCGCTCGCGCTCGCGGCGTTCGTGCTGCTGCTCTTCGTCAAGGAGGTCCCACTGGCGACCACCATCGAGCGCGACATCATGCCGGAGTCGGTTGCGGAGGGCCAGTTGCTGATCACTTCGGACAACCCGGTCGCCACCCCCTCGGACCGGAGCGGCAGTACGCGAGAATAGCCGCATGGCGGACGTGACGTTGCGCGGCGGGGTCGGCGTCCGCGTCGACTCCGAAATCGAGGTCAAGCGATCGCGATTCCTCTGCCGGCTGGTCAGGGTCGAAACGGAGGAGGCAGCGCGCTCGGTTATCGATGACGCCCGTCGCGAGCATTTCGCCGCGAGGCATCACTGCTCAGCGTTCGTGCTCGGCCCGGCATCCGCCCCCACCCAGGTGCGGCGCTCGAACGACGACGGCGAACCGTCCGGAACGGCCGGTCGGCCGATGCTCGAAGTACTCAGCGGCCGAGGCTTCATCGACACCGTTGCCGTGGTGACACGGTACTTCGGCGGAACCCTGCTGGGTGCCGGCGGCCTGGCGCGTGCGTACTCCGACGCAGTGCTCAGCAGCATCGACGACGCCATCGTCGCCGGCCTCGTTGTACAACGCCAGCGGCGCGAACTCTTCAGCCTCTCGCTGGCCCACGCGGATGCCGGACGCGTCGAGGCTGAGCTTCGCCAGCGCGGCGTCACCGTCCTCGGCACGGACTATGGGCGAACGGCGATGTTACGGATGACGGCAGGCGACCGCGTTGACCTCGCATCGCTGGTTTCCGGTATCACCTCAGGCGCGGGCACCGTCGAGCCGGCGGGCGAAGAGTGGGTCGACGTAGGCTGATGGCCATGGCAAATCCGGCCGAGTTCATCAGGAATGCGCCGCTGGGAACGCGGATGACGGTGCGCAAACGCATCGAGGACGGATTCACCGACGCAGTCGGTTACCTCCGCGAACGCAGCGACCACGAATGCACCATCGAAACGCGCCGCGGGATGGTCACCATAACGCTGAGCGAGGTCACCGCGGCCAAGGCTGTACCGCCTCCTCCACCGCGACGAGCGCCTCGATTCTCCCCGATCGATTGATCGAGCCGGGATGAGCGTCCGCCGCGCGGACCGATCGGTCTGTCCCCAGGTGCGGTACGCGCCCAAGACTGCTACGCTCCGAATATTCTTCGTTTGGGGGCATCGTGAAATCGTGGGGAATTCTTCGGCCGGCCGGGATGGCGTTGGCCCTGGTGGTCGGTTCAGTAGCACTTGGCGCGGCACCGGCGAACGCGGCCACCGAGCAAGATGTCGCCGCCTGGATCACTGAGTCGACGCTGGAGAACCTGAACGTCACCGCCCCGGACGCAGACCTGGCTGCGGCCCTGCAGGCCGCCATTTCCGCCGCGCTCGAAGCCGGCGTGATCTCACTCAGCGTGGAAGAGCTGGCCGAACAGGCCATCGATGACCCGGAGTCCGTTGACAAGGGCGAGATCGAGGAAGCACTCGCCGAAGAACTCGGCGAACAGGGCGACGCCTGGGACGAAGTCGCGACTGCCTGGCACGCCGCCTTCGACACCATCAAAGCCGACTTCGCCGAGTGCCGCGAAGCTGCGGAAGCCGGAGCCAACCTGTGTGCGCACCAGTTTCGCTACGAGATGCAGGTGAACCACGTCACCGCCTGGCTGGCCAGACACGCGGCAAAGGTCGGCGACATCACCGCACTGCCGGAAGACGAGCAGGCCGCAGCCCTGGCCAAACTTGAGCGTCAGGGCGAGCACGCCGCCGCTCGCCTGGACCGTGCTCGCGTCCAGCTCGAGAAGAAGACCGGCGAACCGCTCGAGGATGCTCCGATCTCGCTGGACGGGATGTCCGACGACGTGACCGACACCAAGCCAGGCAAGGCGGATAGGGCGCACAAGCCTGACAAGGCAGACAAGCCTGACAAGACAGACAGGGGCAACGGAAACGGCAACAAGGGTTCCGGGAACGGCAAGAGCGGACGATGAGTCGGCCGCGCCCCACCGGCGCCATGGTCGCTATTATGCTGGCGACCGCCCTGGCCCTGACCGGCTGCGGTCCAGGCGGGACAGCCGCATCCGTTCTCCCGGTCAGCGACACGGTGAGCGCTGAAGGCGTCGTGCTTGCAGCCGTACTGCTGTCGACCGCCGACATCGAGGCATCCGTCGCGGAAGGGCTGGTCACGCCCGACGAAGTCGATGAGGCTCGACGCGCAATTGAAGACGGCACGCTCGATGAATGGCGCGAACTGGCCGAGCAGGCTCCAGCGGGATAGGTGACTCGAACAGCGCGCGATAGCAATCCCATGGTGGAGATGCGGGGAATTGAACCCCGGTCCACTGCTGTGGTCATGTGCCTTCTACGGGTGTAGTCAGTGAAATCGTTCTACTCGGCTCCGGAATTTGCCACTAACAGCCAAACCGACAAGCCCAGTCAGAGTTCAAGTCCCTCGTAGCCCTCTGACGACTCTACGAAGCAATCTCTCTAGATAACGCCAGGACCCGGGTAGAGAGCATTCCCGGACTGACGGACTTCTTTAGTGCGCTCGCTTAGGCAGCGAGGGCGAAGTCAGTGCGTGATTTATTGGCACTTATAGTTTGCAGGCATCGTTTACGAGATAAGCCGGCATCCTCGACCCGCTTCTCACAATTGCGCAGGCAATGTCGAAACCGATCATCCCCATGCAACCCTGTGAAGAGTTAGTCACTATCGCGCGCTGTTGAGTTGTCAAGCCGCCGACGCTTCAGTGTGCCCCGGGCAGCCCTCTAGTCTACGTCATCGGGACCGGATGCGCCACTGGCCCGCCAGGTCGACATCCGCTGTCCCCACCGGCTCCGCAGACATGATTAGCTCATACAGAAGGATTTCGGGTAGTGCTGCCCGAGACGTGAAAGGAGATGGCTCGTGAGCCGTTATGCCGTTGTCAACCCCGCCACCGGGGACACTGTCCAGACGTTCCCGCAGATCACGGATGACCAACTCGAGCAAGTGATTGCCACCGCCCATGACGCCCACCGCACCTGGTCCCGCAACTCGTCCATCGACGATCGCGCCGCCATGCTGCGGAAGGTCGGCGACCTGCACGAGGAGCGCCGCGACGAGCTCGCGGCGATCATCGTGCGCGAGATGGGCAAGCCGGTCGACCAGGCACTCGGCGAAGTCGACTTCTCGGCCGACATCTACCGCTACTACGCCGACAACGCGCAGGAGTTCCTGAAGGATGAGCCGATCACCCTGCTGGGCGGGGAGGGTTCGGCGTTCATGCGCACCAACTCCCTCGGCGTGCTGCTGGGGGTCATGCCGTGGAACTTCCCGTACTACCAGGTGGCCCGCTTCGCCGGCCCCAACCTGATGATCGGCAACACGATCATCCTGAAGCATGCCTCCCAGTGCCCGGAATCAGCTGCTGCCATCGAACAGGTCTTCCGGGACGCCGGATTCCCGGAAGGCGCGTACACGAACGTCTACGCCGACAGCAAGCAGGTCGCGAAGGCCATCGCCGACCCGCGGCTGGCCGGCGTCTCCCTCACCGGTTCGGAGGCCGCCGGCGCCGCCGTCGCCGAGGTTGCTGGCCGTCACCTCAAGAAGGTGGTGCTGGAGCTGGGCGGCTCCGACCCGTTCATCCTTCTCAGCACCGATGACATGGACGCCACGGTGGAGGCAGCCATCGCCGGTCGCCTCGACAACAGTGGCCAGTCGTGCAACGCGGCGAAGCGATTCATCGTGCTCGACGAGCTGTTCGACGAGTTCCGCGACAAGTTCACCGCGGCCCTCCTGGACAGCACCCCGAGTGACCCCACCGTCGATGGTGCCGACTACGGGCCGCTGTCGTCGCTGGATGCCGCAGAGCACCTCGAAGAGCAGGTGAAGCGGGCGGAGGCGCAGGGCGCCACTGTCGCCGTCAAGGGTGAGCGCAATGGCGCCTTCTACCCGGCAACCGTGCTCACCGATGTGACGCGCGACAACGACGCATTCCACGAGGAGTTCTTCGGCCCGGTCGCCACCCTCTACCGGGCGGCATCAGAGGAGGACGCTGTCGAGCTCGCCAACGACACCCCGTTCGGGCTCGGCTCCTACCTGTTCACCACTGACGAGGAGCAGGCTCTTCGGGTCGCCGACCGCATCGAAGCCGGCATGGTTTACGTGAACGTCGTCGGCGCGGACAGCGCAGAGCTGCCGTTCGGCGGGGTGAAGCGCAGTGGAATGGGCCGCGAGCTGGGTCGTTTCGGTGCTGCCGAATTCGTCAACAAGAAGCTGATCCGCATCGGCTGATACGGTGAGGGGTCGTCAGCTCCCTTGCGGAGTTGCGTCGACCCCTCATCACGACTGACCAACCCCGAAAGGCATGCCCGTGCCGAAAATGCTGCTCGCTACCGCCACCACCGGTGCAATTCTGGCTTTCGGCCTGACCGGGTGTGCCTTGGTCACCCAGGTGACGGATGCCGCCCAGGGCAAGAAGGATGTGTTCAGCATCCAGGTCGGTGACTGCATGAACGATGACGACAGCGAAGCGACCGAAGTGACTGCGGTCAGGGACGCGTCCTGCGACGACCTTCATGACAACGAGGTGTACCTGACCTGGGAGTTCGACGCCGATGAGTTCCCCGCCGGTACCGCATATCCCGGCGACGAAACGGTTTCCGGTGATGCCGACAACGGGTGCTTCGCGGACTTCGGGAGCTGGATCGGCGCACCATACGAAGAGACGTCACTGAACTACTTCCCGTACTACCCGAGTGAGCAGAGCTGGGATCAGGGCGACCGTGAGGTGGTCTGCCTGGCATTCGACATGAACGGCCCGGTCACCGGCTCACTCGAGGGCAAAGGCGCCGAGTACCCCTACCTCGGATAGGCCTTACTCGCCGAGATTACGGCGGGCCGACATGGCCCTCTGCGCCTCGCGGGTGTCCTGCCGCTCACGCAGCGCCTGGCGCTTGTCGTACTCGCGCTTGCCCTTCGCGACGGCGATCTCCACCTTGGCGCGGCCGTCGCTGAAGTACAGCGAGAGCGGCACCAGCGTGTATCCACCCTCCTTGACCTTGTTGTGGATCTTCAGGATCTGCGCCTTGTGCAGCAGCAGCTTGCGCTTGCGCCGCGGCGGGTGATTGTTCCAGGTGCCGCCGGTGTATTCGGGAATGTGAACGGCATCCAGCCACGCCTCCCCGCCATCGATGAACGCGTAACCGTCGACCAGGCTCGCCCGACCGGCACGCAGCGACTTCACCTCGGTGCCCGTCAAGACCAGGCCGGCCTCATAGGTGTCTTCGATGGTGTAGTCGTGGCGTGCTTTGCGGTTCGACGCGACAACTTTCTGTCCACGTTCCCTGGGCACGATTCACTCCTGGTTGGTTGATGCTGCGTTCGGCAGCCCATCAGTCTAACGCCCTGCTCGTGCCCCTCAGGCAAGCCTGGTCGTGCTGTCGGCCGCCGCGATCAGGTTCTCATCGTGGGCGGAGACCAGCACGGTGATGCCATCCGCCGACAGTTCTTTCAGCAGTCGGATGACCGAGTCGGCACTTGCCCGGTCGAGACTGGCCGTCGGCTCATCCACCATGAGCACCCGTGGGCTGAGCAGCAGCGATCGGGCGAAAGCCACCCGCTGCCGCTCCCCGCCACTGAGCTGGTCCGGCCGGTTCCTGGCCTGCCCGCCGATTCCGAGCACATCGAGCAGGTCGAGGGCGACGGATGCCAGTTCGCGGGTTCGCCGCGCGGCGACAGCAGGCAGCAGCACATTCTCGATCGCGCTGAGGCCGGGAATCAGGGTCCCGTTCTGGTCGAGGTAGCCGACGAAATCGCGTCGCAGGGCGGTGATCCTGGCGTTGCCGAGCGCGGCGATGCTGTCGCCGTTCCAGCGCACCTCCCCGGTGGTCGGCGCGGCGAGGCCGGCTGCCACTCGCAGGATGCTGGTCTTGCCCGAACCACTCCGCCCGGCCAGGCAGTGCATCTCACCGCGTACCAGCCGCAGGTCGTAGTTGGTCACAATGTCCAGCGGATGCCCGTCAGCCCTTGGGTAACGGATGGTCACCCCCGCCAGTTCGACGACCGGGGCACTGGTCGCCGACGACACCGACTGCCTCCGTGTCGACTGCAGCGGACCTGCCTGGGCCTGATCCGTCATCGTTTCTCCCTCCAGCCGGCCAGCACGAGCGCGACCGTCAATACTCCTGCCGCACCGGCGGCAACCGGCAGGCTCAGCTCGCGGAACTCGATGGCAACGGCTCCGACATAGATCCAGGCAGTGGCGCCGGCCAGGGCGAGCGACGGCAGCCCGGCCAGGAGACCTTCGGCCAGCTGCACCATCCGAAGCTGGCCAGCGCTGAACCCCATCGCGCTCATCGTCGCCCACTGTTCACGCCTGCGTGTCAGCCCGATGCGGCGGGCGATCACCGCAAGGACGATTCCGGCAATCAGGGCGAGGAGCCCAAGGCCGGCCTGCGAGACGAAAGCCTGGGTGAATGCGAACTCGCCGAGGACCGAGTCTCCGGCTGCCCTGCGACCCTCCAGCACCGTCACAGCCACCGCAGCTGCGGATGCCCCGACAACGACGGTCGCGAGCAGTTGGACAATGGCGCTCGTCGGATGCACCACCAACTGGCGCACCGCGAAGCGTGGGCTCGACGTCACCCACGCGTCCAGCTCGCCTTCCCCTCGGACGCGCGCACCGCGTTGCCACCACCGGGAACCCTCCGTCGTCGGGCGCGCTCCGAGCGCAACGGCAAGCGCTGAGGTGAGCACCAGCACCGCCGTCGAGGCGCCGACCACGAGACCCACGCTCGGTCGCATGCCCGACACGACAAGCGCGGCAATACCGGCCAGTGCTATCAGCGCGAGTGAAACCAGCTCTTCGGCCGCCATCCAGCGGAACACCTGCCTGCGGTCCCAGCCGATGGTACGCATGACGGATGCCTGCGCCCGGCGACCAGGAACCGACGCCAGCAACAGCGCGGATGCCGCGAGCGCCACGGCGAGTACGCCGAAACTCGAGAAGGAGACGGCCAGGTCGACGCGGGATGCCGCACCCAGTTCCGACCACCGCTGGGTGACCGCGCCCAGATACCCGATCTCCTGCTCGTCATCGGCACTGGTCACACCGAACGCGTAGTCGTCGACGTGCAGCGTCACATCCGTCGGCGACGATCCAGCCACAATGGTGGCCACGAACCCGAGATCCTGCAACTCCTGCGCGACGGTGGCAATGGTTCCGAACCCGGCGACGGAGGGTGCGTCCACGTCCGCGACCCGCACCCGCACCGCATTGATCGGCGAAAGCTGGCCCATTGCGACCGCGGAATCGACGGATGCGATCGCCACGGTATCGGCGCTGACCAGCCCCAGGCCGGAAACGCTCGGGTTCAGCTCCACTGTGCTGGTTCCGCCGCGTGGTGTCTCGAGCGCGACCGTCGACCCCAGGGCGTGGTAGGCACCGAGCGGAACGTGGCCCAGTTCGGTCTGCAGGTCGGCGATGCCGTCGAGGGAGAAACCGCCGACCGGGACGGCCGCGAACCCGTAGCCGGAGGTGATCGCCCTGGCCCGGAGCTCTGAGATGAAGGTACTCTCCACCCCGGCCACCGTGCCGTCCTCCTGCAGGGGGACCATATTATTCGGGTCATGCATCGACAGGAGGGGGGCCAGGTATCCGCTCGATCGCACGTCGACTTCGACGCCGTCCTTCTCGTCGCTGGTCACCCGGTAGTTCGGGGGCTTAGCGCTGCCCAAGGCATAGATGTTCATTCCGTACGGTGAGAGTCGCCCCTCCCCCACCTCCGTCGAAGTGCCGGGCCACGGGATCCGGACTTCCCGGTCATTGAACGGGTTGAGGAGGGCCGACGCGTCCACTGTGGTGGATCCGATCGGTCTTCCCGGGTCGCCCGCTTCCAGCGCCGCGGGGAGTTCGAACAGCTGTGACGCGAATGGGGCTGGCGGCCCTGACGCGATCGCCGGGCCGAACGCCTCCACCGTGATGGTGACCGTCAGCGGAGCCGGCCCGGTCTTCCGCACCACCAGCGGGATGTATTCCGCCTCAGAGGACTCGAAGTCGATGGTCGAACCGTTGTCCTCATAGAGTTGTTTCAGTTCAGCAAGCCAGCGGTAGTGCCCGCTCTGCAGGGCATCCAGCGCCTCCTTCTGCTGTGCAAACGCCCGGGTGAAGTCGTTGTCGACCGATGCGCTCCAGGCTTCGACCGCGGCCGTCGACGCTGGCCCGTCTCCCGAGAGCGCCTCGAGCGGCTTCAGGAAGTCGCCGGCCTCGCCGAGCAGTGCACGCTCGGCGACCGGGTCGACGAGGGTGACCCGGGTGCTGGCGTTGACGGCGCTGCCCAGCGTGAACAACACCTGGTCACCGTCGATCTCACCGCCACTCGCCCAGCCACCGCCAATCGGATAGGAGACGGTCGCCTCAGGCGTGCGGTTTCCGCAGCTGGCTGCCAGCAGCGGATACTTCTCCGGGTCGACTTCGAAGTCGTCGAAGACACAGGGCGGCCACTCCTGCTCTGGATGATCGGTCTCATCGACCACCAGCGGATACACCTCGGCGGAGACCAGGCGCTCACCCAGTCCGTCATCCGTGTGGCGGGTCACCGTCAGGCGGAACGCCTGAGGTACCTGATTAGCCCCGGCAGCACCCCGGGGCAGCACAAACCTCTCCTGCCGCGACGCGAGCGCCGGGATGATGACTTCTCCGATCGGCGCCGCAACGTCGATTCCGGCGACAGAACGGATGCTCGCGAGGTCTTCCAGCGTCATGGTTTCGGAGCCCCCGGCCAGCGCGTTGGGCGCCAGCAGTCCAGCCACCTCGCTGCCCTCTGCGGTCACCAGGATGTCGTAGGCACCCCGCCAGTTCTCATCGAGCAGAGATTGAAGACGGTCGGCGGCGGTGACGTTGATCCCGGCTGCCGCAAGGCTCACCAGCGCGAGAATGGCGACCGCAATGACACGCGCGCGATTGCGCACCACCCTGCGAACAGGGCCGGGGACGACCGCCATGCAGCTCCCCCTTTAGCCGAACATCACTCAGCACGCTATCGGGAAAGAACCGCCCGCCGCTAGACCTTCAGGTAGCGGCTGATCGCCACATTCGCCGAAACGGCCGCGAGCACCGCGCCGATACCCAGCAGGATCGGCACCACCACGAACGCCTCCGACAACCCGACGAACGAAGTGGACACCATCAGCGAACCGAGATAGCCCTGCACGAAGAAGTGCACGATACCCACCGTGGCCGCACCGGCCAGCACGGACCCGATCAGCGCGGCGATCACCCCCTCGAGGATGAATGGCGTCTGGATGAACCGGTTGGATGCGCCGACCAACCGCATGATGCCGAGTTCCCGGCGGCGACTGAACGCACTGAGGCGGATGGTCGTGGCGATGAGCAGCACGGCGGCAACAAGCATCAATGACGCAATGCCGATCGCGGTGAAGCTGGCGGCGTTCAGCGCGTCGAAGATCGGGTCGAGGTATTTGCGCTGGTCGACGACCTCTTCGACACCGGGTTGACCGGAGAGGGTCTCCACCAGCACGTCGGATTGGGTCGGGTCGACCAGGTTGACCCAGAACGCTTCGGCCATCAGTTCCGGGGTGATGAAGTCGGCGTCGCCGGCATCCGTGAACTGAAGATACCTGGCGTACGCCTCATCATGGTTCTCGAACTCGTAGTGGTCGATGAGCGGCGCCAGCTGCGGCGATTTCAGCACGCCGGCCACAGCATCCTTCTCCGCCTGTGTCGCCTCGGTCAGATTGCAGGCTTCGGATCCGGTCGTCGCCGTGCACAGGTAGACCGCCACCTGCGCCTTGTCGTACCAGTAACCCTTCAGCTCGCCGATCTGCATCTGCAGCAGGATCGCGGCGCCGACGAAGGTGAGCGAGATGAAGGTGACGAGCACAACGGAGATCACCATGGACACGTTGCGTCGCAGGCCGTTGCCGACCTCCGACATGATCAGGCTGAACCTCACAGTGCTGCCCCCGACTGTGCTGGACCAGCCTTTGTTGTCCCTGTACCGAAGCCCTGGATCGGAACTGCCTGCGTCTGGTAACCGCCATGGCGCTCATCGCGTACCACCTGCCCGCTCACCAGCTCGATGACGCGACGCTTCATCTGGTCGACGATGCCGGCATCGTGGGTGGCCATGATGACGGTGGTGCCACTCTGGCTGATGCGCTCCAGCAGGGTCATGATGCCGGCGCTGGTGGAAGGGTCGAGGTTACCGGTCGGCTCGTCAGCGAGCAGGATGGCCGGCCGGTTGACGATGGCGCGGGCAATGGCAACGCGTTGCTGCTCACCGCCGGAAAGCTCGTGCGGGAGCCGACCGGCCTTGCCTGCCAGGCCGACCATCTTGAGCACGTCGGGAACGGCCTCCTGGATGAAGCCCTTGCTCTTGCCGATCACCTGCAGCGAGAACGCCACGTTGTCGAAGACCGTCTTCTGCGGCAGCAGGCGGAAGTCCTGGAACACCACACCCAGGTTGCGGCGGAAGTACGGCACTTTGCGGCTGGACAGCGAGCCGAGGTTCTGGCCGAGCACATGGATCTGCCCCTTGCTCGGGTTCTCCTCCTTCAGCACCAGGCGGAGGAAGCTGGACTTCCCGCTGCCGGATGCGCCGACCAGGAAGACGAACTCCCCGCGGAGGATCTCGAGGGTGACGCTGTTGAGAGCGGGTCTCGTGTTACCCCGGTACAGCTTGGTGACGTTGTCAAGGCGAATCATGGCTCTACGAGCCTAGGCAAGCATCCGCCTTTCGCCCGGAGCGACAGGCCGCGCTACTACCCCTTGTCGCGCTTTCTCCACTTGATACCGGCGTTGATGAACCCATCGAGGTCTCCGTCGAACACATTGGACGGGTTGTTCACCTCGAACTCGGTACGCAGGTCCTTCACCATCTGGTACGGCGCGAGCACGTAGCTGCGCATCTGATCGCCCCAGCTGGCGGTGATGATGCCGGCCAGTTCCTTCTTGGTTGCGGCCTCCTGCTCGTGCTGCAACACCAGCAGCCGGGACTGCAGCACTCGCATGGCCGCCGCGCGGTTCTGAATCTGGCTCTTCTCGTTCTGCATGGAGACGACGGTGCCGGTCGGGATGTGGGTGAGGCGCACAGCAGAGTCTGTGGTGTTCACCGACTGGCCACCCGGTCCGCTGGAGCGGAAGACGTCGACCCGGATGTCGTTCTCCGGGATCTCGATCGCCTCCTTCTCCTCCATCAGCGGGATCACCTCGACGGCTGCGAACGACGTCTGGCGCTTGCCTGCCGAGTTGAACGGACTCATCCGCACCAGGCGATGGGTTCCGGCCTCGACGCTGAGCGTGCCGAACGCGTACGGGGCATCCACTTCGATGGTGGTCGACTTGATGCCGGCCTCCTCCGCGTAGCTGGTGTCGAGCACCCGGGTCGGGTGGCCGTGCTGTTCGGCCCAGCGCAGGTACATCCGCTGCAGCATTTCGGCGAAGTCAGCGGCGTCGACTCCACCGGCTCCCGCGCGGATGGTGATGACGGCCGGGCGCGAGTCCCACTCGCCGTTGAGCAGTGTTTGCACCTCCAGGTCACCGAGGATCTTCTGGATGCTGGTCAGCTCGGTCCGCGCTTCGGCGGCCGCGTCGGAGTCGCCCTCCTCGTTGGCCAGCTCGACCATGATCTCAAGGTCGTCGAGGCGGCCGGCGATGCTGGTGATCTTGGCCAGTTCCGCCTGCCGGTGACTGAGGTCGCTGGTAACTTTCTGCGCCTTGTCGGTGTCGTCCCAGAGGTCGGGCTCGCCCGCCTCGGCACTCAGCCTGACGATCTCCGCCTCGAGGCGCTCAACACCCACCACCGAACGGATGTCGTTGAAGGTCGCGCGGAGGGCGGCGATCTGCCCGGAAAGATCTAGCTCGTCCATGTCGAGACAAGCCTACCGGCCAGCACCACGGCGTTGATCGCGGGTTGATCGCGCCTAGTGTTGATCCGTGAGCACCGCGCCGGACCCGTCATTCCGCTGGCGGTCCATCGCGCTACCCGCCCTGGTGCCAACCCTGCTGTTCTCGATCGGCGAGGGCGCGATCATCCCGATCATCCCGCTGTTCGCCGAGAACCTGGGGGCGACGCTGGCGGTCGCGGGCCTGGTGGGCGGCATCCTGATGATCGGGGAGCTGGTCGGCGACATTCCGAGCGGCTGGCTGGTCAGCCGCATCGGCGAGCGCCCGGCGATGATCGGCGCGGCGTTCCTCAGCGTGATCGGCCTGGTGATCTGCCTGCTCTCGGCCAGCGCGGTCGCCCTCAGCTTCGGTGTCTTCCTGGTCGGCCTGGCCACAGCCGTGTTCGCCCTCGCCCGCCACGCCTTCATGACCAGCTTCGTGCCGATCACCCACCGCGCCCGTGCCCTCTCGAGCCTGGGCGGCATCTTCCGGTTCGGGTATTTCATCGGGCCCTTCATCACGGCTGGCGCCATCCACCTGTTCGGCACCGTGGCATCCGCTTTCTGGATCCACATCGTCGCCTGCCTGGCCGCGGCCGCCGTGCTGATCCTGGTGCGGGACCCGACCGCCGCGTTCGGCACGCTGAACACGGTGCGCGCCGAAGACGGAAAGCGGATGCGCGAGGGTGAGGCGCTGGTCGCCGGCGAAGCGCGCGGGCTGTTCCGTACCATCTATGCGAACCGCGCTGTTCTCACCAAGCTGGGCTCCGGGGCCGCCCTCATCGGCGCGCTGCGGGCCAGTCGGGCGGTCATCCTGCCGCTGTGGGCGGTCAGCATCGGCATCGGGGACGCCAACACCGCCCTCATCATCGGGATCGCCGGCGCGGCAGACTTCGCCCTGTTCTACGCCAGCGGCCAGATCATGGACCGCTGGGGCCGCCTGTTCACCGCCCTCCCGTCGATGGTCGGGCTCGGCCTCGGCCACCTCGTGCTCTCGCTCACCCACGACCTCCCCCAGAACGTGGAGTGGTTCATCGCCGCGGCCATGTTCCTGTCGCTGGCGAACGGCATCGGGAGCGGCATCCTGATGACACTGGGGGCGGATCTGGCCGACAAGCGGAACCCGGCGCCGTTCCTGGGCGCCTGGCGCTTCACCGGCGGGATCGGCTCCGCGGGAGCCCCGCTCGCCATCGCCGGAATCACCGCTCTCGCGTCGCTCCCGTTCGCTGCGGCGACCATGGGAGTGCTGGGGTTCGTGGGCGCTGGAATCCTGCTGCGCTACGTGCCGAAATACGTGCCGCACCGGCGTTAGCATTGCTTATGATTCCTGCCGCCAACCTCATCGCGTTCGGCTTGGCATCCATCCCGTTGATCATCATTCCGGGGCCGAGCGTGCTGTTCACCATCGGTCGTTCCCTGTCCCTCGGGCGCGTGGGCGGGCTGCTCACCGTGGTCGGCAACTCGATCGGTGCGTTCATCATCACGGTGGCGATCGCATTCGGGCTGGGCGCGATCCTCGAGGATTCCGTCGCGCTGTTCACCATCGTCAAGGTGCTCGGAGCCGCCTACATCGCCTTCCTCGGCGTGCAGGCGATCCGGCATCGCAACCAGAAGGCGGACGCCGCCACCACCATCGCGGCTCGGCGCGGGCCGGTACTCACCCTCTGGGAGGGTTTCGTGGTCGGGGTCACCAACGTGAAGACGATCATCTTCCTGGTCGCCGTTCTTCCGCTGTTCGTGGACCATTCGAGCGGCGGCATCCCCGGGCAGATCATGCTGCTGGGGGCCGTGTTCGTCGCAGTCGCGCTCACCAGTGACAGCATCTGGGCGTTGGTCGCCGGTTCCGCCCGCGAATGGTTCGGCAGGTCACCGAACCGGATGGCCGGGCTCAGCGCGACCGGTGGCGTCATGATGATCGGGCTGGGCGCATCCGTTCTCTTCCTCGGGCACGGCAAGGCCGCCTGAAGCAGCTTGCGTTCAGCGTGGGAGCGCCCATGCATCGCAGGCACACGTACGAATCCGCGGCGGGTCACACCACGGCGCGCACGGATCGGTGGCGGGCGGGTGCATATCCACCGGCGATCCACCGATCGGTGCGCGTGGACCCACGAAGCGGGTGCCGTGGTCCCAGGCAGCTACGAGAAGACTGAGCGGGCGACAGCGGTGACGTCGATGCGGATGCCGTCCGGCACCAACAGGGACACCATCGGTGGACGCCAATCCGCGGAGAGTTGCACGGTGGCGCTGCGCCCGTCGACGGTCTCAGCCCTCTCGACCGCGAGGTTCTGGAACGCGTGCGGCGCGATGGAGAGATACCCGCTCACCGCGTCCGTGACATCCGGCGAGCGAAGCAGCGGGCGCGGCCCGTCGGGAGTCATGGTGACACTGTCGAGCTCGAACGCCTCCGCGCCGGCAAGGGCGGCACCATCGGCCAGCGTGAACAAGCGCTTGCGTTCGAGGTAGAGCGAGGTGGCCGCGACGACGAGCAGCACCAGCACGAGTGCGAGGAACCCGTAAAAGATGGTGAGCAGCAGCGTGGAGCCGGACTCGTCGGAGAAGTCGGTGCGTTTCATCGTCCGCTCCAGAAACGGGAGACCTGCTGGGTCGCAGTCGCCTCCAGCGGAACGGCGAGCGGCACGTCGAGGGTGAGGCCAGGAGGCACCAGCGGCAGGGTCACCTCGACGCCGACGTTGACGGTCACTGTTCCCAGCCGGGTGAGGCACTGGGAGGGGTTCGGTGCGCAGTTGACCGCCACCGTCGCATCCGCCGCGTCCAGCCCGTAGTCGGCGAGCGCGAACTGGATGGCCCGCTCGGCTTGTGCGGTCGCACTCGCCACGGTGTCACCCTGCACGAACACGCGCGCAGCCTGCCGCGCTGCACCTTCAACCGCGAGCGCCCCGGCCTGCAGGGCGGACATGACCAGCACCAGGTAGACGAGCGGCAGCAACAGCAGCATGCCGGCGGTGATGAACTCGAGCGACGCCGATCCTTCTTCGCTGCGATAGTGCCCGTTCCGGAGGGATGTGCCCCGCGGAACGGGTGCATCTCTCCGGAACGGGCACTTCGGCGAGACGGGTTCAGTCGAGGGTTTCGATCGCCGCATGGCCGACCACCTCCAAACCGCCGTCGATGCCGACCAATCCGATCAGCGGCAGCGGCGTGCGCACCGTGACCGCGGCCGCCGGATGCCCGAGATAGCTTCCGGTGGACGCCGTCACGTCGGCGGCATAGTCGGGCCCGAGCGCGACGCTGATCAGGTCACGGGTTCGGGCGACGCCATCCGCCAACTCGTTGTCGGCGAGCGCGGCGAACCGAGCACCCTCGGCCGCAGCATCCAGCACCGTGTTGCGGATGTGCAGGGCGAGCCCCAGCTGGATCACCGACAAGGTGAGGATGGTGAGCAGGGCACTGACCATGACGAACTCGGCCACCGCGGTGCCGGTGTCATCTGCAAGCCTGCCCCACCGCACGGTGGCTTCAGAATCCGGTGACGCGTTCGATGGCCTGCTGGAACACACTGCTCAGCGCCGGCCCGGCCAGGCTCCAGATGATCACGACCAAACCAGCAGTCATGAGTGTAATGAGAACCCAGCCGGGAACATCCCCGCGTTCTTCGGCGAGCAATCGGTCAGGGTTCAGCGCCAGCGCGTTCTCTGGGACGAGATCGTTCATCACGGGGTTCCTTTCGGGTTGACGGGTTCAGAATCCGACCTGGAGCACGAGGATCCCAGGGAAGATGGCGAAGATGATGGTGGTGGGCAGAATGAGGAAGACCAGCGGAATGAGCATGGCGACCTCCTTCTTCCCGGCGATCTCGATCAGTTGCCGTTTGGCATCCTCGCGAGAGTCCTGCGCCTGAGCCCGGAACACTTCGGCCAGCGGCGTCCCCCGCTCCAGTGCCCCGGTGATCTGCTCGACGGATCGGGTCAGGGCGGGGAGTTGCACGCCGGCCGCCATCCGGGTCAACGATTCGGAGAGCGGAAGCCCGGTATTCACCTCGGAGATGACCCGGCCCAATTCGGAGGCGAGTTCGCCGCGGCTGATGCGGGACACCCGGCGGATGGCGTCGAGCACTCCCTCTCCGGCCGACATGCTCAGCGTGAGGAACTCGAGAACGGTGGGAAGCTCGCTCGCCATCCGGGCCAAGCGGGCGGAGGCGGCCCGCTGCAGCACATGGTCGCGGCCCACGAGACCCGCAGCGGCGAACACGACAACAACCAGGACATGGGCGATGAGTGGCAACGATTGGCTGCGACTCAACGCGAAAGCCGCGAGCACACCAACAGCACCACCGGCGAGTGCCCAGGCCAATTGCCGTGACCGGAACGCATCGACGCCCAGCGTCGACCCGGATTGGCGCAGCCGCAGCGCGATGGTCGCGTTGCCACCGAGCACCTGCGAGAGCGCGCTCCGCGCACGGTCGACCCCGGGCGAGAACAGCGCACCAATGATCGGCAACGGGTCCACCGTGCGCCTCCCCAGCATGGCCCTCGCCCCGTCGGAGAAGTCGGCGACATACGGGGCAACCCGACTGGCCAGGCTCGGCCGGCCGAGCCTGGGAACCAGGCTCACGAGGGACCACAAGCCGAGACCGAGCATGGCCCCGAGCAGCACGCCCCACCCGATGAGTGGGTTCATTGGAACCACCGCCGTTCCTCCGGCAACCTGCCCAGCGCGACCATCACCCGGTAGGCCACAAACGTCACGGCCGCGCCGGACGCTATGAGCACCGCCCCGGCCGCCGTGTTGTAGGCGGCCGCAGCCTCAGGCCGCGTCGCCAGCAGGAGGAGGATCACCCACGGTGCGGCGATACCGAGCCGCGCCGCATTCAGCACCCACGACTGGCGGGCCTCCACCTCGGTGCGGATGGCGGTCTCCTGCCGGAGGTAGGCAGAGAGGTTGCGCAGGACCGTGGTGAGTTCGCTTCCGCCAACCTCACGGGACATCCGCAGCGTTTCCAGGATGCGATCGGCGACCGGGTCGGCCAGCCGCGCCTTGGCGTTGTCAAGGCAGGCACCGAAGTTGGCTGTGGCGCGGTAGTCCCGCTCGAAGGCAGCGAATGCCTCGCGAGTTGGCGCCGGCCCGCTGTGCGCCAGGGTGACGACACTGTCGGGCAGCGCGAGGCCCGAGCGCACCGCGGAGACCAAGTGATCGACCAGGTCGGGCCAGAGAATCCGATTCGCCCGGCGGTGGGCTGCCGCCCGCCAATTGACGATGGCCGCCGGCGCCAGGGAAACCACGATTCCGGCGGCAACGGCGAGGGCGAGCACCGGCACCAGGGCAAGCGTCGCAGCGCCAGCCGCCAGGCCGAGCACCATCGAAACCGCAATGAGCCCTGGCACGCTGACCGCGTGCAAACCTGCCAGCGCGATGCGCTGCTCGAGCGCGCCGACCTTGCGGGGGTGCAGCCGGACGCGGCGATCCCGGTTCGGCCACAGGAATGGTGACGCGGCCAGGAGCAGCCCGAGACCGAGCGCGCATCCGATCAGGAGGGTCACGATGCCGCCCGCGCCAAGACCGTGATCGGATCGAGCCCGGATGCCCGGAACTTCGACGTTCGCACCGGGTAGCTGCCGGTCGGCTCCAGCACGCCGTCCTGCAGGGTGAAGATCGTGCTGGTTTCGATCACCGACCCGCTGACCTGACCGCTCGGCGCGACGACCTCGGTGATCCTTCGCTTGCCGCTGCGCTCCAACTCGCAGTGCACCACCATGTCGATGGTTGAGGCGACGGTCGGGACGACGAAGGACGAGTCGATGTTGCGCCCGGCCAGGAGCGGCAGGGTCGACAGCTTCGACAGGGCGTCCCTCGCCCCGTTCGCGTGGATGCTGCACATGCCGGGCAGGCCGGAGTTCAGCGCGATGAGCAGGTCGAGTGATTCCGCCTCACGCACCTCGCCGACGACCAAGCGGTCGGGGCGCATCCGCAGCGCTTCCTTGATGAGCCGGCGCAGCGTGATCTCACCGGTGCCCTCCAGGCTCGGCTGGCGGCACTGCATCGACACGACATCTCGCGCGGAGAGGTCGAGCTCGAAGGTCTCTTCCACGGTGACGATGCGCTCGGTCGGGCGGGAGGAGGAGAGAAGCGCATTCAGCAGGGTCGTCTTGCCGCTCTGCGTCGCACCGGAGACGAGGATGTTCTGCCCCGACAGCACGCACATCCGCAGGAATTGGGCGGCCGGCACCGTCAGCGAACCGAGTTCCACCAGGTGCTGCAGGTCTTTGATGCGCTGGGTGAACTTGCGGATGTTCACCGCCCAATGCTTCTGCGTCACATCCGGAATCACCACGTGAAGTCGGGAACCGTCCGGAAGCGAGGCGTCCACGAACGGCGATGACAGGTCGACGCGGCGCCCGGTGGACTGCAGCATCCGCTCGACTAGGTCCCGCACCGCGGAGTCGGTCAGTTCGATGGGCGTCTGCTCCGGGATGCCGTTGCGCGCCACGAACACCTTGCTGGGCCCGTTGATCCAGATCTCCTCGATCTCCGGGTCGTCGAAGAGCGGCTGGAGTACGCCGAACCCGGCGATCGCCGCGACGACGTCGCGGGCGGCCTGCTGCTCATCGACCAATAGCGGCAGTGAGCCTCCGAGGGCGTGCTCGCTGTAACGCTGCACCTCGTCGTGCACGTAGCGACCGGCGAGCGTGCGGTCCGCAGCGAGGTCGACCCCGTCCAGGCGGATGCGCTCGCGCACGCGGTCAGTAATGATCGCCACGGCCTTGGACATGCGGCAATCATGGTGCAAACCCGGAACCGCCCGTGCCAGTTATCCACAGCCCAGAATGTCTGCTATTGCTGATGTTTGTACAGTGTCACTTGACAGCGAGCGCTCGGCGATCCCATAATTCAACTACTCCCCCGCCTCGGCCCAAGGCCCCGCACAGCGGACGCGAGCACCTCTTGAGAAGACAACGGAGTCACAAGATGAGCGACACTGCAACCACAGCGGACCAGGAAGTACCCGTACTCATAGTCGGAGGAAGCCTGGTCGGGCTGACCACCTCCCTGCTGCTCTCCAAGTACGGGGTGCCGAACCTGGTGGTGGAAAAACACCGCGGAACGGCAATCCACCCCCGAGCGGCGTCATTCCACCAGGGGACCATGGAAGTGTTCCGCCACGCCGGCGTGCAGGACGTCGTCGAAGAGGCGGCCGCGAAAGAGTTCGTGCAGAACGGCGCGATCGTCGCCGTCGAGAGCCTCTGCGGTAAAGAGCTGCAGTACTTCTACAAGTCCTGGAACGAGGGCGTCGAAGACCTCAGCGCCACGTCGCGGCTGTTCATCACCCAGGTCGGCCTGGAACCGGTGCTGCAGAAGGCCGCCGGCGATCACGGAGCGTCCCATGCCTTCGGCACCGAACTGGTCTCGCTGGAGCAGGAGGACAACGGCGTCACCGCGGTCGTCAAGGATCGGGATTCAGAGGCGACCAGCACCATCCGATCCCAATACCTGGTGGCGGCGGATGGCGCCCACAGCTCGATCAGGGAACAGCTGGGTATCGCGATGCAGGGGCACGGAAGCTCCGAGTGCATCACCATCTACTTCAAGGCCGACCTCACCGAGATGATCGGCGACCGCAACCTGAGCGTGATCTACGTACTCAACCCGAACCTGCTCGGTTTCTTCCGGTTCTCCTTTGACCGCGGTTCCGGGTTCCTCTCCGTATTCTCGGCGAACGACCCTACGACCGGCGAGAAGAAAGACCTCATCGCCGACCTGAGCGATGAGACCTGCGCCAGCTATGTGCGAACCGCCCTCGGCTGCGCAGACGACACACCGGTCGACATCGAGAGCGTGCAGCGCTGGGAGGCGTCGGCGACCTCAGCCGAGCGTTACAGCGACGGCCGCGTGTTCCTGGCCGGTGATGCAGCCCACACCATGCCACCGACCGGCGGCTGGGGCGGCAACACCGGGGTGGCGGATGCCCACAACCTGGCCTGGAAGTTGGCCATGGTGCTGAACGGCCACGCCGACCCCTCACTGCTCGACAGCTACGACGCCGAGCGTCGCCCGGCCGGCCTGATGACCATGGAGCAGGCCTACGCGATCTACGCGGGCCGCTATGCGGAGAGGGCAACCGACGACACCAAGCCGTTGGCCACCCCTCGCGCAGCCGAAGCGGTCGAGTTGGGAAGCGTGTACCGCTCATCGGCGGTCATCGACCCGAGCGGCGGCCCGGTCGACCCGGACCGCGAATCCGCAACAGTGCACCCGCGCGAACCGCTGACCGAGGTCGGTGCACGGGCCCCCCACCTGACCTTGCGGCAGGGTGGTGCCGACGTGCCGATTCACGACCTGTTCACCGATTCCTTCGTGCTGCTGGCAGCATCCGCCGGACAGGCGTGGTCGGATGCTGCGGCCGCCGTCCAGACGAAAAGCTCGGTGCCGCTGCGCTCCTACCGCGTCGGCGACGGCGCGGATCTCCTGGCTGAAGCGGACACCTTCGAACTGGCGTACGGCTTGTCCCCTTCGGGGGCAGTCATTGTGCGACCGGACGGAGTCGTGGCCTGGCGCTCACAGGGCGAGGGAACGAATCCCGAACAGCAGCTCGAGAAGGCGATGGCACAATTGCTAGGAGCTTCGTAGCCACTCAGATAATCCTCCGGTTGACCGCGTACGCGGCGGCGGCGGCGCGGGAACCGAGGTCGAGTGCACTGTAAATGTTTGCGATGTGACGGTGCACGGTGTGTTCGCTGAGGTGCAGCGCCGCGGCGATCTCGACATTGGACAGTCCGCGCGCGACCAGGCGGAGAACTTCGGTCTGGCGCCCGGTGAGCGGGCCGGCATTGTGTTGGCCGAGCAGGCGTCGTGCGCGATCAATGGCCTGGCCCGCCTGGAGCGGCAGAAGCACGTCAAGGGCGAGCGCGGCGTGCTCCCGGGAACCGGTTCGGTCACCCAGGGCAAGCATCACCTCGGCGAGTTCGAGTCGGCAATCGGCTTCGTCGAAGGGCAGTCTCGCGGCGTTGAGCCGCCGGACCGAGACCTGCCAGAGCACCACTGCCTGCTCTGGTTCGCTCAACCGAGCCTCAGCCGCCGCGGCCGCTCCGACGAGGAAATCGGTGCGAATCCGCTCTGCGATGGCTCGTAGTTCCCGGGCGGCATCCTGTGCCTCAGCGGTATGCCCGGCTGTCACTCCGATCTCGACGGCCGCGGCCAACGGGTCAACCCGCTCCAGTTGCTGCTCCGGGGGCACGGAACGGAGCAGCTCGCTGATGATCGACCAGGCGCTTGCCGCGTCTCCCTGGGCGAGCTTGACCTGGGCCAGGCCGGTCATGGCACGCGTGTCGAACCCGCCCTGTCTCAGGAGCGATTCGGCATCTGCGAGCCGGCCCTGGCGACGGCGGAGCTCCCCCAGTTGGACGACCGCATCCAGTCGTCCGACCCGACGGGAATGCTCAAGCAGGGCCAGCACGTCGACCAGCTTCTCCTCCGCCTCCGCGTATTCCCCCTGGGCGACGAGAACTGAGGCGTAGAGCGTGCGACACGCGGCGAACAGCGGTGCGAGTTCCTGTCGGGTACAGAGTTCATCGACCCGGGCGCACCACTGCGTGGCACGGTCCACATCATGAGTCTCCTGACAGGCGCTGATCAGCCAGCAGCAGATCTTGCCGATCCACATGATGTCATCGACATCACCGGAAGTCGCCGCAGTGGCGGCCGCATCCAGCAGCGGCATACCCGCGGACACGTCACCGAGCCTGACCAGGGAGAGCCCGGCAAGAGCCTGCCCGACCACGACCAGGTCGTCGTCGTCGGTGCCGCGGCCGACCCGTTGCGCCGACGTTGCCGCCGCGAGCGCCTCGGTGGCGTTGTGGTCTATCGCGAGTGCGACTTCGGCCTTCCTGACAGCAAGCCACCCTGCCTCAACCAGGTCTGAGCGTCCGTCGAGCAGGTCCGCCGCCCGGCTCAGCCATCCGCGCCCGACCGCGATGCCCATGCTGAAGAGCATGGAGTCGTAGCCGAGGGTGGCGGCGGTCCGCACCGCGTCACGATCCTTGCCGATCGCTCGAAAACCGCGGTATGCCGCCTCCCGAGCCTGGAGGGTCGTCTCTGAGTCGTCAAGCCACCAGCTTGCCTGAGCGAGACCGTCATGGGCGCTCGGATCGTCGGTCGCTACCGCGAGCGCTGAGTACGCGGCCGCAGCCTCTGGCCAGCGACCCGCTCTCAGGGCGGCCTTGGCGGCAGCCACGTCCTCGGGTGTTACGGACACCCCGCAATGGTGTCACCGGGGCCCGGCTGCCACAAGCTCAGACTCCTACTCCGGCAGCGAGGGCTTTCACGTCGTCAGTGGTGAGTGCATTGCCCGCGATTCCCCAATCGCCGCTCGCCACTTCGCGAACGACACACCAGGTGACCGGGCGCATGTTCTCGCCCTCGATTCCGACCATTGCATTGGTGAGGTTGGTGATGATCTCCCGCTTCTGCTCAGGGGTGAAGACATCCTTGATCACATTGACTTCGATGAACGGCATGAGCCGGTCCTTTCTGAATTGACGTTCCCGGATGGGGACGACTGCATCTAGTGTCCGCGGCGTTGCCCATTGCCTGCTTCGCCAGCACGGGCCATTTCAGCTGACGGCGGCGGATGGCCCGAACAGGCCACTCTGCCCGCAGCACAGACCCGTTCTGGGGCCCCCCAAGCGCTGACACGGCATCCGCCCTCCCCTAGGCTGTAACCCCGGTCTTGTCGGAAAGCAGGGGGAACGACGTTGAAAAAAATCTCACTCGCGGCGGTCGCCGTGCTCGCACTGACCGTCACCGGATGCGCGAGCGGCGCCAGCGAAGGCGGCAGCGACCAGTACCTTGAAGCGGTCTGCCCGTCCGAGCTCGCGCTCACCGAATACCAGGCAGCCCTCGACGCCCAGGACCTGGCGGCGGCCACCACGAAGGCCGGGCTCCTTGCCACAGCGCTGGAGACGACCATCGCCGACCTCTCCTCGAGCGCCACCTGGGCCGAGGGGATCGACCCCGCAGACGTGGCAACCCTCCACGATGCCTACGCCCAGGACCTGAAGAAACTGCAGGCCCTGGCCGCACCGGGCACCATCGGGGACAAGCCGTTCGTCTTCGCCTACCCGGGATCGGATGAGGCGACCTGGCGCATCCACAAGACGCTGGAACTGCCGAAGACGCTGGCGGATGCCTGCAGCGCCGCCGACGCATCCTGAGCGGTAGCCGCCCGCTAAACTGGATTCTCCCGCGGGAGTGGTGAAATTGGTATACACGCCAGATTTAGGTTCTGGTGCCGAAAGGCGTGAGGGTTCAAGTCCCTTCTCCCGTACTGAAGCCCAGGGTTAACCCCGAGGTGGTTCCGACCATCGTGCCGTTACCCTTGAACCACCCGCGTTCCACCAGCTCACCGACTGGAGTCCCCCCGCTTGTTGCCTTACGCACTCATTCCCTGGCTTGACCCTGAGCAGCTGATCAACGGGTTCGGCGCATTCGCCCTGATCGGGGTCTGCGCCATCGTGTTCTCCGAGACCGGCCTCCTCGTCGGTTTCCTGCTGCCGGGTGACACCCTCCTGGTCATCACCGGCCTGCTCACCTTCGCCGGCGTCATCGAAATCGACATCTGGTGGGTGTGCCTGGCCATCGGAGTGGCCGCTTTCCTGGGCGGTGAGGTCGGCTACCTGATCGGGCACAAGTTCGGCCCCAAGGTCTTCGAACGCAAGGAGAGCGGCCTGTTCAGCCGCAAGAACGTCGAACGCACGAACGCCTTCTTCGTGCGCTTCGGCGGACTCGCCGTCATCCTGGCCCGCTTCGTTCCCATCCTGCGCACCTTCGTTCCGGTCGCCGCCGGCGTCGGGCACATGAACTACAAGAAGTACTCGCTGTACAACCTCATCGGCGCGATGATCTGGGGCGCCGGGCTCACCTTCTTCGGTTACCTCCTCGGTTACATCCCGCCGGTCGCCGACTTCGTGCGCGAATACATCGACGTCATCCTTCTCGGTGCGGTCACCATCACGCTGATCCCGACCGTCTGGCACTACGTGCAGTCGACGATGAAGGCTCGGAAGGCGGTGCGCGACGGCGTGCAGCCCCTCACCGCGGAAGAGGTCGTGCTCGACCCCGCCCTCTTCGACCAGGACCGCCGCAACGACCCGAAGTAGCGAGACGATCCGAAGCGGTCAGGCCAGCGCCTTGAGCGCCTCGCCGGCTGCCCGCCGCACGTCTTTGTCGGGGTCGCGAAGCAGGGGTTCGAGCAGGGGACTGTCATCCGTCGTTCCCACCGCAGCGAGCGCATGCGCTGCAGAAGCCCGAACCCGCGCGTTCTCGTCCGTCAGGCGACGCTTCAGCAGCCCGGCATCACCGAGCTTTCGCACCGCACACACCTTCAGGCACATCTCGCGGACCCGCCACGCCTGATTCTGCACACTCTCCAGCACCGCGAATGCTGCGGAGTCGTCCCAGACGTGGAGCAGCGCCCGCGCACCCCACACTTCCGGCCAGTACAGCGCGGGTGCACCGTCCAGGATCCCTCGAGCATGCCGGCCACCAAGGTAGAGGAGGGTCTCCTCCCCCTCGTTGCGGCCCCGGAGCAGGCCGATCGCGTGCTTCACCAATGCGTCCTCCCCGAACCGTTCGACGGCGAGCGCGATGCGGGTGGCGAGGGGGGCTTCGAGGTTGATCTCATTGTCATTCATGGCACCCTCAACGCTAGTCGAGCGAAATCCAGATGGCCGCCGCAGCCTCGTGACCCACGTCGTGCGCGGACTCGTCGACCCGGACCGCGAGAGCACCACCGAACGGCTTTCGCCCGACGACCTCTACCGAAGAATCCAGGCGGATGCCCTCCGCCTCCAGGTAGCGCAACAGTCCGGGGTCACGGTCGCTGATCCGTACCACCCTGCCCCGCCGGCCGTCCGCGGCAATTGCCAGCTGCACGGCATCCGGTCGCACCACCACGCCATCCGCCGACGGAATCGGGTCCCCGTGCGGGTCGCGAACCGGGTGCCCGAGCTGGTCCGCGATCGCCTCGAGCAACCGGTCCGACAACGCGTGCTCCAGCACCTCCGCCTCGTCGTGCACCTCATCCCAGCTGTACCCGAACGAGTCGACCAGCCAGGTCTCGATCAGCCGGTGCCTTCGCAGCATCCGGAGGGCGAGCATCCGGCCGCTCTCGGTCAGGGTGACAGCCCCATACGGCACGTGCGTGACCAGGCCGGATGCCGCCAGCTTCTTCACCATCTCCGTCACCGACGAGGCGGCCAGCCCCAGCCTCGCGGCCAACTCCGACGGGGTGATCGGGTCATCCTGCCACTCGGTGTGCGAGTAGATGGTCTTGACGTAGTCCTCGATCACGATATTCATGTCGCCAGGGCCTTCCGCTCGCGCACCAACGTCGTCACCACTCCGCCCCGCGCTCCGAACAGGTAGGCGAGCATGAACGCCGCGGCCTGCGCGATGACCACCGCACCACCGGTGGAAACATCCAGGTAGTAGCTTCCGTACACGCCGAGCACCGAGGCGATCGCCGTCACCGCGATGGCCAGCCAGAGCATCCGGTCGAACCGTTTGGTCAGCAGGTAGGCCGTCGCGCCGGGGGTGATCAGCATCGCGACGACGAGCACGATGCCCACCGCCTGCAGGGCGACCACCACGGTCAGTGCCAGCAGGCCGAGCATCACGACTGACAACCAGCGGGTGCTGATGCCGATCGCGTTGGCGTGCGCCGAGTCGAATGCGAACAGCGTGAAGTCGCGCCGCTTCACCAGCAGCACGGCGATCACGACGGCGCCGATCACGACCACCTGCCAGATGTCGCTGTCGCTCACCCCGAGCACGTTGCCGAAGAGGATGTGCATCAGGTCGGTCTGGCTGGGTGTGGCCGAGATGATCACCAGGCCGAGCGCGAACAGGCTGGTGAAGACCACGCCGATCGCAGCATCCGACTTGATCTTCGTGGTGGCCCGCACCCCGCCGATCAGGGCGACCGCGCCGGCACCGAAAATGAAGGCGCCGACCGCGAACGGCCAGCCCAGGATGTAGCTGATCGCGACCCCGGGCAGCACCGCATGCGAGACTGCGTCGCCCATCAGCGACCAGCCGATCTGCACCAGCCAGCAGGACAGCAGCGCGCAGGTCACCGCGGCGACGACCGTGACCAGCAGAGCGCGGGTCATGAACTCGAATTGCAGCGGTTCCAGAATCCAGTCGATCATGTCGTCGGCTCCCATCCGAACGCCATCGCCAGCCGCTCCGCGTTCAACGCCTCCTCCGGCGGTCCGTGGAAGAGCACCCGGTTCTTCAGGAGGACCACCTCATCGCAGAGCTCAGGCACTCCCGCCAGGTCGTGGGTGGAGATCAGGATGCCACGGCCCTCGTCGGCGAGGGCTCGCAAGAGCTGGATGATGGTGTGTTCTGATCCCTTGTCGACGCCGGCGAACGGCTCATCCAGCAGCATCAGGGACGCCTCCTGCGCGATGCCGCGGGCGACGAACACCCGCTTGCGCTGTCCGCCGCTCAACTCGCCGATCTGCCGGTCGGCGAACTCGCTGAGGCCGACGCGTTCGATCGCCTTGGCGACCGCGTCGCGGTCACCGGCACGCGGCCGCCTGGTCACGCCGAGCCGGCCATAGCGGCCGGTCATGACGACGTCGGAAACGGAGATCGGGAAGTCCCAGTCCACCGCCTCGGACTGGGGAACGTACGACACCAGGTTGTTGCGGCGCGCCTTGGCGGGGTCTCCCCCGAACAACCGGACCGTGCCACCGGCCACCTTCACCGTGCCCATGATCGACGCGAACAGCGTGGACTTGCCAGAGCCGTTCATTCCGATGACGCCGATGATGCGCCCAGGCAGCAGCTCAAGAGACACGTCGCTGAGCGCCTGCACGGTGCCGTAGCGAACGGCGAGGCCGGTGACAGAAATGATCGGCCCGGTCATTGGGACAGCCCCTCTGCGATCAGCTCCACATCGAAGCGCAGCAGGTCCAGGTAGCTGGGCACCGGCCCGCCCGGCTCGCTGAGCGAGTCGACATAGAGCTTGCCGCCAAACTCAGCGCCAGACTCCCTGGCCACCTGGAGTTGGGACTCGTCACTCACCGTTGTCTCGCAGAAGACCGCCGGGACATCCGCTTCCCGCACCAGCTCGATCGCCGCCTTGATCTGCTGCGGCGTGCCCTGTGTGTCGCTGTTGACCGGCCACAGGTAGCCCTCGGTGAGGCCGATGTCCCGAGCCAGGTAGCTGAACGCGCCCTCGCAGGTCACCAGCACCCGCTGCCGCGTCGGCATGGCATCCACCGCTGCTTTCAGCTCATCGGCGAGGGACTGCAACTGGGCCTTGTAAGCATCCGCGTTGGCGGTGAAGGTCGCCGCGTGCTCTGGCACCAGTTCGCTCAGCGCCTCGGCGATGTTGTCGACGTAGCGCTGTCCGGCCAGTGGCGACATCCAGGCGTGCGGGTTCGGGCGACCGGCATAGTCGCCCACCTCGATGTCGATCGGCTCGATGCCATCGGTGAGCACGGCGTGCGGAACGTCCAGCCGTTCGACGAATGACTCGAACCAGCGTTCCAGCCCGAAACCGTTGTCGAGAATGAGGTCTGCGGATGCCGCGCGCTTCAGGTCGGAGGGCGTCGGCTCGTAGCCGTGGATCTCTGCCCCCACCTTGGTGATGGACTGGACGTCGACGATATCTCCCCCGACGACGGATGCCATGTCAGCGATCACCGTGAAGGTCGTCAGCACGACCGGTTTGCCGGTGTCCTGCGCTGCCGGCGTGGCCACCGGTGCACACGCCGTAAGCACCCCCGTCAGCACTACGACGGTGAACAGGTTTCGGCTGACACCGGACCAAAGTTTCGGCATACCGAAACTTTAGCGCTATCGGGAGAGCAACCGCTCGCGTACCACCGGCAGCAGCGCCGCGAATGCACGCGAACGATGGCTGATCGCGTTCTTCTCGTCGGCCGTCAACTCCGCAGAAGCCACCTCGAGCCCGGCCGGCTGGAAGATCGGGTCGTAACCGAAGCCTCCGGACCCCGCCGGTTCGAGCAGCACGGTCCCCGGCCAGACGCCGAGTTCGACATGCTCGAAGTCGCCATCGACGAACGCGGCGGCGCACATGAAGTCGGCGTCACGGTTGGTGCTCTCACCCAGGTTCTTGAGGAGCAGCCGGTAGTTGTCTGCGTCGTCCCGCGTGCCCGCGTAACGGGCGGAGTGCACGCCCGGTGCGCCGCCCAGCACGTAGACGCTGATCCCGGAGTCGTCGGCGATCGCCGGCAACCCGGTGTGAGCGGATGCTGCGCGGGCCTTGATCAGCGCGTTCGCCTCGAAAGTCTCGCCATCCTCGACCGGCTCAGGTCCGTCGTAGCCCACCAGGTCCAACCCGGCGAGCTGCTCCCCCAGGATCCTGCGCAGTTCAACGACCTTGTGCGCATTGTGCGTCGCGAGAACCACCTTCACACCGGTCACGATTGCAGGGACGCCTTCTGGAACTCGGTGAGCACGGTGGTGCCTGCCAACGCCAGGTCGAGCAGCGCATCCAGTTCGGTGCGGTCGAACGGCGCACCCTCGGCTGTGCCCTGCACCTCGATGAACAGCCCGCGGCCGGTCGTCACCACGTTCATGTCCGTTTCGGCGCGGACGTCCTCGGTGTATGCCAGATCGAGCATGGGCGTGCCGGCGATGATCCCGACCGATACTGCGGCGACACTGTCGATCAAGGGGGTGGCCCTCTGGGCGATGAACTTGTTCGCGCGGCCCCAGTCGAGGGCATCCGCCAAAGCGACATACGCACCCGTGATGGCGGCCGTGCGGGTGCCGCCATCCGCCTGCAGAACGTCGCAGTCGATGACGATGGTGTTCTCCCCGAGTGCCTTCATGTCGACGACGGCGCGCAGCGAACGGCCGATCAGGCGGGAGATCTCGTGGGTGCGGCCACCGATCTTGCCCTTCACGGACTCACGGCCCATCCGCTCGTTGGTGGAACGCGGCAGCATCGCGTACTCGGCCGTGACCCAGCCCTTGCCCTTGCCAGCCATCCAGCGCGGTACGCCGTTGGTGAAGGATGCCGTGCAGAGCACCTTGGTGCGGCCGAACGAGATCAGCGCCGAGCCTTCCGCCTGGTCGCTCCAGCCTCGTTCGATCGTGATGTCCCGCAGGGCGTCGTTGGTGCGGCCGTCGGCGCGGAGTTCTGTCATGGGTGGCGTCTGCTCTCAGGTTGGTGTTCTAGTTCGTGACGGGAAGGTGGATGGCGCCGGTCTGCACCAGGTCGACGGTAGAAACCTCGGGGCCGAGGAACCGCCTCGCCAGGGAGGTGAACTCGCTCTTGCTCTCCCCGGTGGCCTCGAAAGTGTAGGTCGGGGGCTCCGGGGCTGTGCGCTGGAGCCCGTGCTTGACCAGCTTGCGGTAGACGTCGTAGGCGGTCTCCTCCGCACTGGAGACCAGGGTCACGTCACGCCCCATCACGTACTGGATGGCGGCTGACATGAGTGGATAGTGCGTGCAGCCGAGAACCAGGGTGTCCACCTCGGCATCGACGAGCGGCTTCAGGTACTCGCGGGCGACCGCGAACAGCTCGTCGCCCGAGGTGACGCCGGCTTCGACGAACTCCACGAAACGGGGGCAGGCCTGGGTGAAGATCTGCAGGTCGGGAGCTGCGGCGAAAGCATCCTCGTACGCCTTCGACTTGATGGTGCTGTGGGTGCCGATGACACCGACGCGCTGGTTGCGGGTCTGGCGCACGGCGGCGCGCACGGCCGGCTGGATGACCTCGACCACCGGGATGCCGTGGGCCTCGGTGAACCGCTCGCGGGCGTCACGGAGCATGGCAGCGGATGCCGTGTTGCAGGCGATGACCAGCAGCTTGACACCCTGCGCGACCAGGTCGTCCATCAGCTCAAGCGCGTAGCCACGCACTTCGGCGATCGGCTTCGGCCCGTACGGGGAATGGGCGGTGTCGCCGACGTACAGGATCGACTCGCCGGGAAGCTGGTCGATGATCGCCCGGGCGACGGTCAGCCCGCCGACCCCGGAATCGAAAATGCCGATCGGCGCGTCAGTCACGCGCTCCAGTTTAGTGTTCGCCCGTGAGTAGGCTTGCCGAGTGACCAGCGCGAACAGTGTTTCCTCACTTTTGACCGACCGGTATGAGCTCACCATGGTGGATGCCGCCATCCGCGCCGGCACCCATGAACGCCAGTGCGTCTTCGAGGCGTTCGCGCGGCGCCTGCCGGGCGGACGCCGCTACGGGATCGTTGCCGGCACCGGCCGACTTCTGGACCTCATTGACCGGTTCCGGTTCACGGATGCCGAAATCGGCTGGCTGCGCGACAACGGCGTGCTGCACGACAAGGCCGCGGACTGGCTGGCCGACTACCGCTTCACCGGCGACATCTGGGGTTACCAGGAGGGCGACGTCTACTTTCCCGGTTCGCCATTGCTCATCGTCGAGGGCACCTTCGCCGAAGCCGTGGTGCTCGAGACCCTGGCACTCAGCGTGTTCAACTACGATTCCTCGGTCGCCAGCGCGGCCGCCCGCATGGTGAGCGCCGCGAACGGGCGCCCCCTCGCCGAGATGGGTTCTCGCCGCACCGGCGAGCACAGCGCGGTAGCCGCCGCCCGGGCTGCGTACATCGCCGGCTTCAGCGCCACCAGCAACCTGGAGGCCGGCCGCACCTGGGGTGTTCCGACGATGGGCACGGCCGCCCACTCGTTCACCCTCCTCCACGACAGCGAAGAGGATGCCTTCCGCGCCCAGGTCGCAGCCCTCGGCGCCGGGACCACGCTGCTGATCGACACCTACGACGTCACCACCGCGGTCGACCTGGCCGTCAAGGTCGCCGGGACGGGGCTCGGCGCCGTCCGGATCGACAGCGGCGACCTCCCCGGTCAGGTCGCAGCGGTTCGCAAGCAGCTCGACGGCCTGGGAGCCACCGGAACGAAGATCACCGTGACCAACGACCTCGACGAGTTCACCATCGCTGCCCTGCGTGCGGCGCCGGTCGACTCTTACGGCGTCGGGACATCCGTCGTCACCGGGTCCGGATCCCCCGCCGCCGGGATGGTCTACAAGCTGGTGGCCCGCCAGGGTTCGGACGGCGAATGGGTGGCCGTCGCCAAGAAGTCGGCGAACAAGATCTCCGTCGGCGGCCGCAAGTTTCCCGTGCGCACTCTCGAGGGCGGTGTAGCAGTCGAGGAGACCATCCACGTCGGCAAACGCGACGATCATGGCGGGCGCCCGCTGCTGGTGCCGCTGGTGACCGGTGGGGTGGCGGATGATCGCTACCGCGGGCCGGCCGGAACGGTGCTCGCCCGCGAGCACCGGGCATCTGCCATCGCCGAGCTCCCCCCGGAGGCCTTCCGGCTGGGCCGCGGTGAGCCGGTCATCCCCACCGTCTACGCGTAGCCCGCGCGCGTCGCTCGCGGCTCGAGCCTGCCCAGATCTTCAGCAGCACGCACCGATCCGTGGCTCGCTTGCGCATATCCTTGCGCGGCTCATCGGTCAGACCGCGCCACCTGTTCCGGCCTCACGCATTCGTTCGCACCACGGAAGCGTGCGCGCCAAGCATCTCTCAGGGAGAAGCTCGCCCGGGCTACTTTTTCAGGCCCTCGTAGATCTCTTTGCAGGTGGGGCAGACGGGGAACTTCTGCGGGTCGCGGCCGGGAGTCCACACCTTGCCGCACAGCGCGATGACCGGCTTGCCGCTCAGCGCCGACTTGAGGATCTTCTCCTTCTGCACGTAGTGCGAGTAGCGCTCGTGGTCGCCATCGTCCACCTGCTCCTGCTTGAGGAGCTCCTCGAGCTCGCGGTCGATGGTGGTGGTGCCGCCTCCGGGTTCGGTGTCACTCATGGCATCCAGTCTAGGCACGGCTGCACCGAGAAGGTATCGGTTGCCAACTGGCACAGGCGCGCCAGCACGTGCACGAGCTGGTGCATCAGAAATGCGCGAGACGCCGCGGTCAGTTGCGCAGGTTGAAGGCGAGCAGTTCGGGGGCGCGCTTGGCGAACGTCCGCGCCCCGATACTCACCCCGAGGGTGTAGCTGCCGACGCCGATGGCGAGCCCCGCAATGAGCGCCAGCCGGTTCCAGTCCTCACCGACGCCCAGCCCGAGGCCGGCGAGCACCAGCACGGGCGAGGTGACCAGGATGGTGCCGAAGAATGAGAGCGCCTGCCCGGGCGACGACGCAGTCGACTGCGGTTGCGCGAACGGGCTGTCCCCTGGGCGCACCGTGGGGTACGGATGCCGGGCAGACACGACACTGGAGATTCCCAGCCCGGCCAGCAGCAGGCAGACGCTGACTCCGAAAACGGCTGGCAGGACATCCGGAACCCCGTAGAGCCGCGCGGTGATCGGCGCTCCGATGGCGATGAGCGGGATGCCCAACAGCAGCGGGGGGACGGTTCGGCCGATACGGTCGGCCCAGCCTGAGGTCTCGGTCGCCAGGTGCAGCCAGAGGGCCGTGTTGTCGGTGGAGATGTCGTTGTGGATCATCCAGCCCAGGAAGAGACACATCACCGGAAGGGGAATCAGGGCGAGGTTCTGCCACCAGACCCCCGCGATAAGCAACGGGACGATCAGCAGGATCGGGACGACGGGGACGACCAGCAGGGCAAGCCGGTACCGGCCGTCGCGCATCCAGTAGCTGAGGCTGCGGGCGGCGATCGCGCCGAGCGGATTGCCCGGCATCACGGCGAACCAGCCGAGCCCGGTCGCGCGAATCACCGTCTCCGGCCGGTGGGGGGTGACCAGCATCCGTGCGACCAGGAGTTGCCAGAGAATCCACAGCACCAGGAGAACGACCACCCCGTACAGGAGCAGCAGCCAGGCTCCCTCCGAGTCGCCGCCGGCAGCCAGTGCCGGAGCCGCCCACGGCGCGCCGAGGGGTGTCTCGCTGAGCGTCTGCGCGACATCCGCCAGCCTCGACCGCGCGTCGCGAGTCGACCAGTCGGTCGACGCGATGGCGATCAGGCCGGGGCTGACCACCAGCAGCATGCCGGTCACGATCAGCCCGACGATCTCGCGGGCCCGCCTGCCGTGCAGCCAGAACGCGGCGATCGACCGGGTGAGCCTGGCACCGAGCACCCCGGTAGCGACGATGACGATGGCAGCGACGACGGCGACGACCACGGCATCCGGATGCTCCAGCCAGGCACGGACCTGCGAACCAGCCAGAACTGCCAGCAGCAGCGCCGGGACGCTGAGAAGCGCAGAAACGGCCAGTCCGGTGGCGATCTGCCGCGGCTGCAACCCGCTGGTCGCGCAGGCGCGCGGGTCTGCCGGGTCGTCAGACCCGAAGAACAGTGGGATGAAGAGGAACAGGAAGATGGTCAGTGAGCCGCAGACGACGATCACGCTTGCCGCGAAGTCGGTGTCGGCCATGCGCAAGTCGTCAACAGCGCCCAGAGCGGTCATGGTGCCGGCGATGGCGTAGCCGAGCAGCACGGCGAGTCCGAGCAGGTGCACCGGCGGACGACGCAGCGAGTTCGCGAGTTGCGCGAGCCTCAGTCGGAGAAAGACCGCAACCACTCCAGGTCCTCCCCCGCATTGTTCGTCTTGACCAGGTCGACGAACCGCTCCTCCAGCGACTGGTCACCACGAACATCCGCCACCGTGCCGGTCGCCAGGATGCGTCCGTCGACGATCACCGCGACCGCATCGCAGATGCGCTCGATCAGGTCCATGCTGTGGCTGGACAGAATGACCGTTCCGCCCGCAGCGACGTAGCGGTTCAGGATGTCGATGATGCGCTCAGCGGAAACCGTATCGACTGACTCGAACGGCTCATCGAGCACCAGCAGGCGCGGGGCGTGGATCATCGCCGCAGCGAGCGCCACCTTCTTCGTCATGCCCGCCGAGTAGTCGGTGACCAGGCGGTGCTGCGCCTCGTCCAGGCCGATGGTGGAGACCAGGTCGGCGGTGCGCGCCTTCACCGTCTTCGTGTCCATCCCGTGAAGCAGGCCGGCATAGTGCAGCAGCTGGCGGCCGGTCAGGCGGTCGAACAGGATGAGGCGGTCGGGCAGAATGCCCATCTCCCGTTTCGCTCGCGAGGCATCCGCCCACACGTCGGCGCCGGCCAGCTTGATCTCGCCGGCATCCGGGCGCAGCAGCCCGGTGACCATCGACAGCGTCGTGGTCTTGCCCGCACCGTTCGGGCCGACGATGCCGAAGATCGTTCCGGGACGCACGTCGAGGTCGATGCGGTCGACGGCGACAGTGTCGCCGAACGACTTCACCAGGCCGCTCACCTGCAACACCAACTCGCCGGTGGGGCGCTTCGCCGGCCTCGTGACCGGGGCGCGCTCCTCGATGACGGGCTCAGTGGCATCCGCCTGCAGTTCATCGACCTCGTCGGTGACGGCATCATCCGTGGCCGACGACAGCTGATCGATGAGGGTGTCGAAGCGGGCCAGCGCATCCTCCAGCGAATACCGGGTCTCGGATGCGATCGGTTCGGTGGCCACACAGCAACCGTACCAACGCGGCCGGGCATCGGGAGCCACGCTGACGGGCTCATCACAAATTGACTACAAGCACCTGTGAATCCTGTGAGAACGGTGAATCCGCCGGTAACGTACTTAGAGCACAACGAGGTGTCTAGTCAACAGTCGCGCCCCCAACAATCGGTGAACCCCACGGATTGCCGAGTGCGGCAGGTCACAGACATTGAGGAGAAACTCGTGAGCACGCAGATCGTCATCCTGGCAGCCGGAATGGGCAGCCGTCTCGGTCGTTCGCTGCCCAAGCCCCTGACTGAACTCAGCGACGGCCGCACCATCATGCAGCAGCAGTTCGACAACATCCGTTACGCGTTCGGAAACAACGCGAAGGTGACGATCGTCGTCGGCTACAAGCTCGAGCACATCATCGAGGCGTTCCCCGAGGCAAACTTCGTCTACAACGAGCAGTACGACCAGACGAACACGTCCAAGTCCCTGATGCGCGCGCTGCGGGCATCCGCCCCCGGTGGCGTGCTGTGGATGAACGGTGACGTCGTCTTCGACCCCGAGACCCTGGAGCGTGCCGCCAAGCTGGTCGCCCGCGACCAGTCGTTCATCTCCGTCAACACCTCACGGGTGGCGGATGAAGAGGTCAAGTACACGACGGATGCTGAGGGCTACATCCGCGAACTGTCCAAGACCGTCAAGGGCGGGCTGGGCGAGGCCGTAGGAATCAACTACGTTTCACGCGACGACAAGGCCGTGCTGCTCCGCCAGCTGGGCCGGGTCGGCGGTCAGGACTACTTCGAGCGCGGCATCGAGCTGGCGATCGAGCAGAACGGCCTGCGCTTCGAGCCGGTCGACATCTCCGACCTGTACGCGGTCGAGGTGGACTTCCAGGAAGACCTGGAGCGCGCGAACCTCTTCGTGTAACCCGCATTCCTCATGCGGGTCGAGTAGCGCCTGAGCGCAGCGAAGACGCGTATCGAGACCTCGGTTTCGATACGGTCGCTAAGCGACTTACTCAACCCGCATGCGCGAGACCATACGATAGTGGTCGTGTCCGCACTCGCCCCAACCCGACCAGCGTGGTCGCCGTTCGAACGGTATCGCCATTCCCTCTGGCTGCTGACCGTTCGCGACCTCCGGGTGCGGTATTCGACATCCGCCCTTGGCTATGTCTGGTCGATCCTCGACCCGCTGGTCATGGCCGGGATCTACTGGTTCGTGTTCACGCAGGTGTTCGAACGCCCGGTGGGCGAAGAGCCGTACATCGTGTTCCTGCTCACCGCGTTGCTGCCGTGGATGTGGTTCAACGGCGCCGTCTCCGACAGTACGCGTGCCTTCCTGCGCGAGGCGAAGCTGGTACGCTCCACCAAGATCCCACGCACGATCTGGGTGAATCGCCTGGTGCTGTCGAAGGGCATCGAGTTCATCGCCAGCATCCCGGTGCTCGTCGTGTTCGCGGTCTTCTCCCCCGGGGCCCAGCTGCACTGGCAGGTCGTGTTCTTCCCGCTCGCGCTGCTGTTGCAGGCGATGCTGGTGACCGGCATCGGCCTGATCGTCGCACCGCTGGTGGTCTTCTTCCGCGACCTGGAGCGCGCCACCAAGCTGGCGTTGCGGTTCCTCTTCTATGCCTCGCCGATCATCTACGGCGTCGTCGACCTTCCGGAGGACCTGCGCTTCTGGGCGTCCTTCAACCCGCTGGCCGGCATCTTCAGCCTGTACCGCGCGGCGTTCTTCCCCGACCAGCTCGACTGGCTGACCGTCGGCATCGGGGGGGCGATGTGCGTGCTGTTCCTGGTGTTGGGCCTCATGATCTTCAAACGCACCGAGCGTGCCGTGCTGAAGGAGATCTGATGTCCACCACGGTCAGCGAGCACGTCGAAGGGGCGCCGGTCATCACGGTGGCGGATGCCGGCATCCGCTTCAAGAGGAATCGTCGCGCCCGCCGCTCGTTCAAGGACCTGTTCGCCGGCAGCAGGCGGCGCAGCCGGCCCGGCGAGTTCTGGGCGCTGCGCGATGTGGACTTCACGGTGGCCGCCGGCGAGGCTATCGGCGTGGTCGGGCGCAACGGCCAGGGCAAGTCGACGTTGCTGAAGCTGGTCGCCGAGGTGATCCTGCCCGACGAGGGTTCGGTGAGCGTGCACGGCGGTGTTGCGCCGCTGATCGAGATCACCGGCGGTTTCGTCGATGACCTCACCGTGCGCGACAACGTGTTCCTCACTGCCGGGCTGCACGGCATGAAGCGGCACGAGATCGAGGCCCGCTTCGACGAGATCATCGACTTCGCCGAGATCGGCGACTTCCTGGACACCCCGTACAAGCACCTGTCGAGCGGGATGAAGGTGCGCATCGCGTTCGCCGTGATCTCCCGGCTGGAGGAGCCGATCATCCTCGTCGACGAGGTGCTGGCGGTCGGCGACAAGGCCTTCCGCGAGAAGTGCTACCGCCGCATCGAGGAACTGCTCACCGGTGGTCGCACCCTGTTCTTCGTGTCCCACAACGAGAAAGACCTGAAGCGGTTCTGCACCCGCGGCCTGTACCTGGACAAGGGGGCGCTCGTGCTGGATTCCTCGATCGGCGAGGTGCTCGACCGCTACAACGCCGATTACGGCGAGCCCGCGTAACTTCAGTTCGTCGAGGCTCACAAGCGAGTCGTCTGACGATGACGGTGTTTGTCGACGATGCGCCTGTTCTAAACACCGTCATCGACGACAAACCTCGTCATCGTTACGATCAAAAGTCGGCTGCGACGCACTCCCACAGTTCGTCTTCTCCGGACTGCTCCCATTCAGCCCAGGCAGCGGAGTAGGAGTCGGTAAGCGATTGGGGATTCATGGTGTCACCACGGTAGTCGCTGAAGCGTGCCCTCGCTTGTCTTCGATGAACCCGGCATAACCTCTCATCGATGAAAGGCCGGTCATCGTTGGCAAGTGGGGGCAACCGACAACCCATCAGCGCGGCGACTTATGATGGTGAACCCAGCGAGAGGATGCCATGCAGGTCGTTGACCCGAACCAGATCAACCCTGAGCACGTCGCCGAGCATCCGATGGCGGTGCGCGGCTTCGACCGGCTGCTCACCACACAGCGGCCGGCCGTGCTTGCGCATGTACGCAACGTTCGCCGGCGGCATCCGGATGCCTCGCCCGAGCAGATCATCCGTATCCTGGAGCGCCACTTCCTCACCGCGGTGACGGCCGGCGGTGCCGGAGTTGGGGCATCCGCCGTCATCCCTGGAGTCGGAACCGGCATCGGGCTCGCGCTCACCGGGGTCGAGACCGCAGTATTCCTGGAGGCGAGCGCCCTGTTCGCGCAGTCGGTGACCGAGATCCACGGCATCGCCGTCACCGACCCCGACCGCGCACGCACGATCGTCATGGCCATGATGCTCGGAACGTCTGGCGCCGACCTGGTGCGCAACCTGGCTGCACAGGCCACGGGTCAGGCCGTGCCGCGCACGCGTTTCTGGGGCGACGTGATCGGCCGGAACGTGCCGCAAGCGTTCATGGGGCCGATCGCCGACCGGGTCAAGCGCGCGTTCCTCGCCCGGTTCGCACGGACCACCACCACCAACGCGATCGGACGTCTGCTTCCGTTCGGCATCGGCGCCGTCATCGGCGGAGTGGGCAGCAACATCCTGGGGCGCAAGATCGTGCAGAGCTCGCGGCAGGCGTTCGGCCCTGCACCGGCCGGGTTCCCGGCAAACCTTGAGCCGCGGGTGAGGGTACTGCGGGAACCCGGCGCGAAGCGACGGATGCGTGTGGTGCCGTTGCGGAAGCAGTTGCCGCCTGGGACGAACGGGTAGTCCGAAGCGCGGTTTCGATACGCCCGCTTCGCGGACTACTCAACCCACAGGGGCGTGGGGCTAGGTGGCGGGGAGGCCCTCCTCGTGCTCGGCGTCCTCCACGAAGGGGTCGGGCTCACGGGTTCGCGGGTCGTCCACGTGCAGCCTCGCGTGCCGCTCCCACTCGGCGACCAGCCGGGCGACGGCGTCGTGCAGGCGCTGGGTTGCCACTCCAGAGGTGGTGTCGCCGAAGTACCGTTCCACCCAGAACTGCAACCGCTCTCGAGCATCCGGATTGTTCAGCACCGCGTGCACCTGGGAGATCACGTCCCGCGCCCCGTCGACGGTGAGCCATTCGCACGCACCCAGGTAGCCGGAGTCGTCGATCTCGGCGTCCGGCGACACCGGCCGGGTGATCAGGATCGGCTTTCCCGTCGCCAGTCGGTCGTAAACCATCGCCGAGACATCCGAAATAGCGACATCCGCCACCACCAACTGCCAGCCGATCGCGCCGCCGTCGTCGTACACGTGGTGGGCATCCGGGTCGGTCGCATTCGCCTTGCGGATGGCTGCGATGATCTGCTCGTTGGCGCGGCCATACTCACGGTCGACGACCCCGCTGCGCGGGTGTGGCCGGTAGATGAGGCGATAATTCGGGTCGGCCAGCAGCGAGCTGGTCAGCTCCACGCCGTGCGACGCGACGGACCCGTAGTTCATCGACGATCGGTCGCCCTCCCAGGTCGGCGCGTACAGCACCACCGTTCGGCCGTCTGGCGGGAAGGGCGGCTCCCCGGCAAAATAGTCCGCCTGGGGCCGCCCGATCATAAACGTGCGAGCGTCGACGTCGTAGTTCCATAGGGCGTGGCGCAGGCGGTCACTTGCGGCCTGCCCTGCAATGAAGGCGTAGTCGTACGACTTGTACTGGTTGCTCGACATGTAGGCCTTGTCGCTCTCACCGTGGTTGATGAAAACGTGCCACATGCGCCCGTACCGGAACATCTGAAGATTGCGGGCGTTCTGGTTGACGTACAGCACCGCCGCCAGGTTCTGCTCGAGCACGAAATTCTCGAGGTCCACGATCTTGCGGAGGTAGACGACCGGGAGCGGGCACTCCTCGAGCAGGCGCAGCATCGCCCCCGGGGACCGGGCGATGACCACCACTGGCCAGGTCTTCGACAGCTCCAGCAGCGGCGCGTACCACTGCCTCACTTGGTAGAGGTTGACGTTGCTGTCCGAATAGTAGACCGCGATTCGTACGGAATTGGGGGGCGGATGCTCCAACGCACCCGGCATTGCGGCCAGCCGGTTTCGCGATCGCATAGACCGCCAGCCGTTGCGCAGGACCCGCTGTGCGGCGCGCACATCGTCTGCGAATGACATTGTTCGAGCGTAGGAGCCGAAGCTGAGAAGGAGTTCAGCGTTGGGGCCTCGGCGTGGGCCAGGGTCTCGACGAGCTCGAGCAGCCTTGGTGCTCAGTCGGCGGAGGGGCTGTCGTCTTCCTGATCGGCGTCGGCGTCGAACGGGTCGGACTCCCGAACCCGCTTCTCCCCGACGTGCAGCGCGGCGTTGCGGTGCCACTCGGTCACGAGTCGCTCGACCGCCGCATGGAACCGGGCGGTGGTTACGCCGGGCGTCGTGTCGCCGAAGTGGCGTTCCACCCAGTACTCGAGACGCCGTTGCGCCTCGTCACTGGTACGCACACGCTCGATCAGGTCGATGATGTCACCGGCCTGGTCTGCGTTCAGCCACTCCGCTGCGCCCAGATACCCGCTCTCATCGATTTCGGCAGTCTCCGATACCGGGCGCGCGACCAGGAGCGGTTTGCCGGTGGCGAGGCGATCGTAGACCATGGCCGAGACATCCGTTATCGCGACGTCCGCGGCGGCCAGCTGCCAGCCGAGAGTCGGGCCGTCGTCGTACACGTGCTGGGCCTGGGGGTCGCGGGCGTTAGCCGCCGCGATGGCCGCGATGATCTGCTCGTTCGCCCGCTTGAAGCCCGGGTCGAGCACGCCGCTGCGGGGGTGCGGACGGTAGATGACCCGGTGCTTGCCGGAAGCCAGCAGCTTGCCCATCAGGGTCACGCCGTGCGACTGCACCGAGCCGTAGGCCGCGGCCTCGCGGTCACCTTCCCAGGTGGGGGCGTAGAGCACGACGATGCGATCATCCGGTGTGTATGGAAACTCGCCGGCGAAATGGTCGGCCTGTGGCCGGCCGATCTTGATGGTTCGCCCGTCGACGTCGAAATCCCAGAGCTTGCGACGCAGCCGCTCCACTGCGGCATCGCCGGCAACCAGGCTGTAGTCGTATGCCTTGAACTGGTTGGTGGTCATGTACATCTTGTCGCTTTCACCGTGGTTGATGAAAACGTGCCACATGCGCCCGTACCGGAACATCTGGAAGTTGCGCGCGTTCTGGTTCACGTAGAACACGATCTTGAGATCCTGCTCGTTGACGAAGCTCTCCAGGTCGGCCACCTTGCGCAGATACAGAGTGGGAACCGGAGCCTCATCGATGAGGCGGAGTGCCGCGCTGGGCGAGCGGGAGATGATGGCGACCGGCCAGCTCTTCGACAGCTCGGCGAGCGGCGCGTACCACTGCCGCAACTGGTAGAGGTTCACCTTGGTGTCGGCGAAGTAGACGGCGATCTGGATGCTGCCCGGGCTCTGGGGGGCGAAGCTGTCACGACGGTTGGCCAGCTCCCGGCGCGTCCGCCGCGATCGCAGCAGGTTGCGGGCGACCCGCGTCGCGGTCTTCACATCGTGGATCAAGGGCACCATGACATTAAATCAACGGGGGGCGACCGGCGAGCGTCATCCGCCAAACCGTTACCCACCCGATGCTCCGTCGCTCGCCTGCGCTCTCCCGCCAGCCGGCCGCCCAGCCGCCGAACCAGGCCTTCAGCGCGGCGGGCCTGCGCGCCCAGCGGATGACCTGCACACCGGTCCAGCATCCGACATACAGCGGCACGAACACCGCTGGCAGGTTCCGTTTCGCCAGCCACACGCGGTTACGCGCGTTCAACCGGTAGTAGTAGCTGTGCCTGGTGGGCTCGATCGCCGGATGATGCGCCACCAGCTCGCCCGCGTACCAGGCCCGCAGTCCCTGGTCCCACACCCGCCAGGCCAGTTCTATGCCTTCGTGGGCATAGAAGAACGGCTCGGCCCAGCCTCCGGTGGCGTCGAATACCGCGCGCGGCAACAGCACCGCGCCCTCCCACACCGAGAAGACGTTGCTGGAGTGGGTGGCCTCCCCCTTGCGGATGCGCGGAACCCAGCGCCGCGGGTTGGTGACGCCAGACGGGTCAACCACGCGCGGCTGCACCAGGCCGATGCCCGGGTCCGCTTCGATCAGGCCGATCGCATCCGTCAGGAAAGTCGGCGACGGAACGTTCGCGTCATCGTCGAGAAAGAAGATGTAGTCGCCGCTCACCTGGGCGACGCCGCGGTTGCGGCCAGCCGGAATGCCCAGGTTCTCGTCGAGGGCGAGGGCTTTCACCCCTTTGGGGAGTCCGGTCGGCTGCCATCCGTTGCCCACCACCACCACGTCGAGGGCCACCCCGGTCTGGGCGAGCACGCTGCGGATGCCCGTTGCGAGGTCATCCGGACGCGTCCCCTGGGTGAGTACCACCACCCCGACACTGCGATTGTGCCCGTTCCGGAGAGATGTGCCCGGCGGAACGGGCACATCTCTCCGGAACGGCAACTCTGGGTGGTTCTCAGCGGTCACGCGCGCACCCGACGCGACGCCATGATGGCGACGAAGTGCCCGAGCAGCGCAAGCAGCGCGAGGGGAACCAGCACGAGCAACAGGGCCCGGTCGGCCACCTCGGCGCCGACGAAGAGGCCGACGATGGCGGCCAGGAACGCGAGCATGGTCAACTCGACCGAGTGGTACAGGCGGTGGAAGGGCACGAAGCGGGCCGCGCGACGAAGCTTCGCGATCATCCGCTGGCTGGGTTCCGCCTCCCCCTTGCGGTCGGCCAGTTTCGGCAGCCCGGCGTTGGCGCGGGCGACGTGCACCATGTCGTTGAGCGCCTTGTTGAGGATGATGAACACCGCCAGGGCGAAACCGAGGGTGGTCCAGAAGAAGTCGTCGGGGGCCTCGAAGGGGTAGCCGGCGGCGCGGATGCCGATCACGATCGGGATCAGCGCCTCCGTCGTGTAATGCCCGACCTTGTCGAGGAAAACCCCCGCTGGCGAACTGGTGCCGCGCCAGCGTGCCACCTCGCCGTCGCAGCAGTCCACCAGCATCTGCAGCTGGCCCATCACCAGCGCCAGGGCGGCACCGGCGATCCCCGGCACGAGCAGCGAGAGTGCGGTCGCCCAGCCGACCAGGATCATCAGCCCGGTGACGCCATTCGCCGAGATCGACGTTCTCAGCAACAGCCAGGTGAGGTACGGCGACACATCACGCAGGTAAAGCGATGCGGTCCAGTGCTCGGCGTTCGCACGCGAGCGCACCTCGGGCGGCTGCGACACTTCACGCAGTTGCGCGATGGACGTGGGGCGGGCGGTGCCGCCGGCGGATGACGTCAATTGTCACCTTCCCGTGTGTGCCGTGATGTTGCGCGTGAGCTTGAGGAACCCGAGGATGAAACCGGTTCCCCACCCGAAGTGTATGCAGGGCAGCACCACCAGGTACCACGCAGCGGTGCGGATGCCATGGGCGGTCAGCACGGGGATGGTCGCCGCCAGCACGAAGAGGCCGTAGACCACCGGCGGGATGAACGCGAGCGTGAGCCAGTTGTTGTTCACGACCCCGACAATCCCAAGCACGATCCCGGTCAGCACCGTGAGCACCATCGCCGGCGGGATGAAGTAGCGGATGCCGTTCTCCCGAGCGAAACGCCTCGCCAGTTCGCCGCGCCAGATGCCGGTCGCGACGAATTGCCGCACCAGCTTCGACAGGCTCGACCTGGGCCGGTAGACGACGACCAGTTCGGGCGTGAACCAGACGGTCCCGCCGCTAGCCCGGAGCCGCCGGTTCAGTTCCCAGTCCTGTCCGCGCTTGATGCCCTCATCGAAGAGGCCGACCTCGACCAGGCGGTGCCGCTGGAAGATGCCCAGGTAAGCGGTATCCGCCGGCCCTTCTTTCCCGCCGACGTGGTGCGGCGTGCCCCCCAGGCCCGCCTTCGCCCCGTAGGCGTGGGCGACCGCCTTCTCGAACGGGGTCACCCCTTCGGCCTTCATGATGCCGCCAACGTTGTCTGCACCACTGCGAAGGAGTGTGGCAACGCCGAGCCGCGTGTAGTCGCGCGGAAGCACGGAGTGCGCATCCACCCTGACCACGACCGGGTAGCTGGATGCCCGGATGGCCGCGTTCAGTCCGCCCGGTGTCGAACCTAATTCGTTGGGGATGCTGCGGATGCGCGGGTCGGCTTTCGCCAGTTCGTCGATGACCTGGTTGGTTCCGTCGACGCTGGGGCCGAGCGCCAGCACGACCTCGAACGGTCCGGCATAGTCCTGGTCGACGAGGCTGAGCACGGCGGCCTCGATGTGCTCCACCTCGTTGAGCACGGGCATCACGTAGGACACTCCGGGCAAGGTGTCGGGGTCGGCGGGCCCGTCAGCGTGAGGTGTCCCGGCGTTGTCGGGATGCTCAGGGGTTCCGCGCGTCATTCTGTCCAGTCGTCGCCTTGTCATGGGTGGCCCGGCAGGTGGGCCAGGCTAAGCCTAGTATTCCGTACCTCGGTGATTCCGGTACGTGAACACGACCGTGCCGCCCACCGAAGCGGGCGGCACGTCGCTGTCTGGCTGGTGCGTTTCTACAGTTCGCCGAGGGTCACGGTGACCGTCTCGGTGCGGTCGCCGCGCACGTAGACGAGTTCAGCATCCGCCCCGCCAGGAAGCACGCGCACCTGTGCGGTGAGGTCGGTGCTGCTGGTGATCGGCATACCGTTGAACTGCGTCACGATGTCGCCAGGCTGCAGCCCCGCGGCATCCGCAGCGCCACCGGGCGTGACCTGCTTGATGACAGAGCCGACGGTGGCGCTGATGCTTGACGCCTCCTGGTCGTCGGAGACGCTGAGCACGCTCGCGCCCAGCAGGCCGTGGCTCGCGGTTCCGTCTTCGATCAGTTCCTCCGCGACGCGTTCGGCTAGGTTGGAGGGGATCGCGAACCCGAGGCCGATGTTGCCGGATGCCTGCTGCGAGCCTCCCGCGCTGGCGATGGCCACGTTGATGCCGATCACGTTGCCGTCAGAGTCGAGCAGCGCACCACCGGAGTTGCCGGGGTTGATGGCGGCATCCGTCTGGATCACCGGGAGGGCGATCGTGGCGGTGGGCGCCGGGCGCTCCGCCGAATCGTCGTCGAACTCCCAGAAATCGAACGGGCCGTTGTTGTTGCCGTCATCCTCGGGCGGCGGCGCCGAGTCTTCGGTCTCCTCCGGAACGGCGGACGACGAGACGGTGATGCTGCGGTTCAGCGCGCTGATGATCCCGCTGGTGACCGTATTGGGGAGGCCGAGCGGGGCGCCCAGTGCGACCACCGTGTCACCGACGTTGAGGTGGGACGAGTCGGCGAACTTCGCCGGCTTGAACTCGACCCCTTCCGCGTCGATCTTCACCACGGCGAGGTCGGCGATCGGGTCGCTGCCGACAAGCTTTGCGTCGTAGAGGTGGCCGTCAGAGGTCTGCACCTTCAGCGCAGGGTCGGCCGTCGCGCCACTCAGGGTGGCGACGTGGGCGTTGGTCAGAACGTAACCGTCATCGCTCAGGAACACGCCGGAACCGCTTCCGGATGCTCCTTCGCCGCGAACCGAGATCGTCACGACTGACTGGGCGGCTTCCGCAGCCACCGCAGTGATGGTGGTCGCGTTGCCCGGGTCGTTGACGGTGATGTTGGTGTCGGTCGGGCTGATCGTGGAGCTTTGGCCGCCATTGTTGTTGAAGGCGATGGCGGTCACGCCGGCCCCGGACACACCACCGATCAGGGCACCGACGGCGAGCGCGGCGATCACGCCGACGTTGCCGTTGCGCTTCTCGGCTGGCGCCGTTTGTGGCGCTGACGCCGATTGTGCCGGCGACGGGTGTGCCGTGGACTGGTGTGTCGCGGACGCTTGCTGCGGGTGCGACCCGGTCGGCGGTACTGGCGGAGCGGGGGGTGCCGGTGGCGCCCCGGGGCTCGGTGCCGGCGTGGTCGGCGTGGTGGGGTCTGGTGCGCTCGGGTTGCTGGGTTCCCTACGCGGGGCGTCGGGCTCAGTGCTCGGCGTTGTTTGCGGAGTCTCGGGCTCGGTCGGGTCCGGGTTCGGGTTCGGAATGCTCGGGTCGGTGTTCGGTTCGGTGCTCGGGGTCTCGGACTCGGGCTTCGGCTGCGACGGTGTGTTGTCGGACATCGGGTGCTCCTTTCAGGCGGCGCAGCCAGCTTTCACCGGCAACCTGAGCATTCTATTTGCGCACACTGAGAGCGCGCCGCTCGTTGGTTGAACGGCGGCGCGGGCAGGGGCATTTTCGCCAGCTGCGCTCGTTCGAGGGCGGATCGGGTTGTCAGCAGCCGGGACCGGTCGGGTTGAGCGTGCACTCGTGCTCGACCAGCACCGTCTTGGCTCCGCCGGCGGTGGCGACCAGCCGGTTCGCCGGCACCGGGATGGTTCCGGCGATGGTGGTCCAGCCGCCCCCGGCCCACCGGTATTCGGCTGCGAAGTCGATGGTGAGATCGATGTAGTAGGTGCCGGATGACGTGTAAACGTGGCTGGTCGGCGTCGGATCGAACTCATCGACTCCCAGAGCGCGCCAGGTCGTGCCTGGCATCGAGCGTGATGCTCGCGTGCCGTCGCCGTAGGTCCAGTGGTAGCGCACCGGGGTGAAACGAACGGATGCCGGCTCCCCCAACAGCAGACCGTCCTGCACCTGCACGGCGGACCTGGCATAGAAGTTGGTGTCGAGGCCGACGATCATCCAACCGTTGGGCTCCATATGGTCGACGCCCGGCGCAGGCCGGAAGTTCACCAGGTCACTCAGCGTCACCGGACCGGTCACCGTGGGGGCGCCGCGATCGCTGCCCGGCAGCCATTGGCCCGGTTGCGGCGGGGCGACAACCGGGGTCGTGCTTCCGGTACCCCCGGGGCCGTTGCCGCCACCGTTGCCGGATCCAGGGACTGCCACCTCACCGCCCAGCTCCACGCCACCGTCAACGATCTCTCCGCCGACCGTGGGACAAATCCCTGCGTAGGATTCACCCAGCGAGCAGCCAGACGGCTCTGCAACGACTGGAGACGCGCCGAACACCAGAACCAATGCAGAACAAAAAACCAGCCAAGTTAACAACCGTCTTCGCGGACCCATGGATCATTCCCTGCTAATAGAAGATGGTCAGCAGCCGGATCTACTTCGAACGTGACCTCAGATTTCCACGGATCGGCAAGGGCCGGAGGGGTCACGTCCATTCCCGAACTGTCGAAGATCCGAACGCCTGTCGCGTCGTGACACACGTACACGGTGACTGCCTTGTAATCGATCGTGTCCTCAACGTGCTGAAGCGTTACGTCCTCAAACGCTGATGCGCCCACTTGATGCCGTGTCGAGTTCGAAATTGCACTGAAGCCAGTCAATTCGCGTTCCAACCACTCCTCAGTCACATACGGGGCAATGCGCTCCGGGTTCACCCCACCCTCCTGCGCTATCAGGTCTGACATCGCCAGGTACGCCGCATAGGCATCCGTCGCGGCGGCGAGCGCCTCCTCGTCGGAGGCGAAGATCGGCTCGGTGCTGGGCTCGGGTGGTGGCGTGACCTCAGGGTCTACCGGAACGCATCCGCTCAGAAGCACCGCAACCGCGATGGTGACGGCCGCGAGTGGCAGGGCTGAGCGCATAGGAACGAGGGTAGGGGGTGCGGCGTTGACTGCGCGCGAATTTTCCACAGGGGCCGAGAAGGGGTCGGGTTGCCCGTGGGGGTTTCGACAAGCTCAACCAGCGAAACGCAACGGGCTCGAACGGCGGCCGCGATAGGTTGGTCTCGACAAGCTCGACCAGCGAAAACAAGCTCGACCTGCGGAAAACAAGCTCGACCTGCGGAAGTCAGGTTCGACCAGCGAAACACAGGTCGGCGAGCAACGCACAACAACGGCAGACAGCGAAGGGGCGACAGTGACGGTTGCAGGGGCGTGGGCACGGACGGCCCGCGGGGCGATGCTCCTCAGTGACGACGGCGAGTTGAAGCCGACCATCTTCGCGGAGATGTCGGCGCTGGCCCACACCACGGGCGCCATCAACCTCGGCCAGGGTTTTCCCGACGAGGACGGCCCCAGCGAGGTGCTCGAGGCTGCCCGCCAGGCGATCAGCGACGGGATCAACCAGTACCCGCCTGGCGTCGGGCTCCCCGTGTTGCGTCACGCCATCTCCGACCACCAGCGACGCTTCTACAACCTCGAGATCGACCCCGACACCGATGTGCTGGTCACTGCGGGCGCGACGGAGGCGCTGGCAGCGACGATCCTCGCCCTCACCGATGAGGGCGACGAAGTAGTCACGCTCGAGCCGTTCTACGACTCCTACGCCGCGGTGATCGCGCTCAACAAGGCCGTGCACCGCACCGTGCAGTTGCGGGCGCCGCACTTCCAGCCGGACCACGACGACCTGCGGGCCGCCGTGAACGACAACACCCGGCTCATCCTGCTGAACAGTCCGCACAACCCGACCGGCGCCGTGCTCCCCCTCGAAACGCTCGAGCTGGTCGTCGAGCTCGCCCACAAGCACGACGCGATCATCGTCACCGACGAGGTGTACGAGCACCTCACCTTCGGCGTTCCGCACATCCCGATCGCCACGCTGCCTGGAGCGCGTGAGCGCACCGTCACCATCTCCAGCGGCGGGAAGACATTCAACACGACCGGGTGGAAGATCGGCTGGCTCACCGCCCCGGCCGAACTGCTGCAGCCGATTCTCGCCGTGAAGCAGTACCTGACGTTCGTGAACGGAGCCCCATTCCAGCCGGCGATGGCGGTCGGACTCGGCCTGCCAGACAGCTACTTCCACGGTGTTGCCGACGACCTGCGCGCCAAGCGCGACATTCTCGCCGACGGCCTGAGGCAGGCCGGCTTCACCATCTCACTCCCGGATGCCGGCTACTTCATCGTTGCGGATGCCGCGCCGCTGGGCGTGACGGATGCTGCGGACTTCAGTCGCAGACTTCCGGGCCTGGCCGGCGTGGTCGGCATTCCGGTCACCGCTTTCGTACGCCCGGGAACGCGGGAGTCGTTCAACACGCACCTGCGGTTCGCGTTCTGCAAGAAGCGGGAACTGCTGGAACGCGCATCCGCTCAGCTCGCCGAGCTTCCACCCGTCAGCTGAGGACACACCCGGCGCGGGCGCCTGTACGAGCGTGTCCGTAGCTGACGGGTGGGCTGCGGGACCTCAGGACGAGCAACATCAAGACGCGCAACACCAGGCTGCACGGGGTCAGGCCGCGTGCTCCTCGTCGGCCATGCGAATCGGCAGCACCACCCGGAACGTCGTGCCGACGCCGACCTCGCTCTCCACGTCCAGCTGGCCGCGATGCGAGGTGACGATCGCCTTGGTGATCGACATGCCGAGGCCGACGCCCTGAACGGCGTTCCTGGTGGCGGTGGACGCCCGGAAGAAACGTGAGGCGAGCAGCGAGAGCTCGTCAGCCGGGATCCCCATACCGGTGTCCTTCACCGAGATGGTGACCGTGTCATCCGCCTGGTCCAGCTTGACGGTGACCGTGCCCCCACGGGGGGTGAACTTGATGGCATTCGACAGCAGGTTGTCGACGGCCTGGCCGAGCCTGACCACGTCCCCGCGAATCATGATCGGTTCCGGAGCCTCCTTATAGAGGAGAAGAACGTTCGAAGCCTGCGACGACGGGCGCGCGGTGTCGATGGATGCCCCGATCACCGCACAGAGGTCGACGTCGGCGATCTCGATCGGGAACTTGTCGGATGCCACCTGCGCCGTGAACAGCAGGTCGCCGACCAGGTGCAGCAACCGCTGCGCGTTGCGCTCGGCCACCGCCAGGTACTGCTTTTGCACGTCGGACAGCGGCTCGGTGGCGTCATCGCGCAACAACTCGAGGTAGCCGAGGATCGACGTGAGAGGCGTTCGGAGTTCGTGCGACACCAGGCCGACGAAGTCGTCCTGCAGCTTGGCGACCTCCTTGTGCTCAGTGATGTCGGTGCCCAGGAAGATGTAGCCGACGACCTTGCCTTCTTCGTCCAAGCGCGGGGTGACAGCGACCTCGACCGGGAAAGGTGTGCCATCCGCCCTGATCCAGGTCCACTCGTGCTGTTCGGCGCCGCCCAGCCTTGCCTTCTCGACCAGCGCAGAGAACCCGGGGTTCAGCACCGTCGCACCAGCCGGGTAGTTCAGTTCGCGCGCACGCGCCTCCAGCTCATCCGGATCGTGGAAGTCGGAGATGTGCCGCTTGAACTTCACAGCGGCAGCCTCAAGTCCGAACATCGACTCTGCACCGTCGTTGAACGCATCGATCAGGCCGGTCAGGTTGGTGGCGATGACCGCCTGCAGCGTGACGGAGTCCAGGATGCTGCGGGTGAACTGTTCCGCCTCCTCCAGCCGCCGCTCGTTCTCGCGAAGCCGGCGAACGTACTCGACTGCCTGGGCGAGCATCGTTTCACGCTGCTCCATCAGTATTCGGTTCGCCTTGATGCGTTTGCGGCTCTGACGGGCGATCTCGTTGATGACCAGCGCGGCGAGACCGAACACCAACGGCGTGAAGATCGTGCTGGCAAGGTCGCTATCGGTCGGGGTCTCGCCATGCCAGGTGGTTTCCAGCGAAAGCGACGCGGCGGTGGCGACGATGGCGAGCACCACCCAACGACGGCCCTCCTCGGAGGCGATCCAGACTAGCGGGAGGATGGCGACGACGGAGAACAGTCCGCCTGCACCAGCGCGCAGCACGCCGATTGCCATCAGCGAGATCACCGGGATGATGATCGTCCAGTGCGTTTTCGACTTGGTAGTCGAGAAGGCCACCGAGAACGCGACGGCGAGCACCATCAGGCCAATGGACGCCCAGATGCTGAACCAGTCGGTGATCTCATACCCAGGCACCGTGAACACGATGTAGAGCGCGAATGCGAACGCGAGGGTGGTCGCAGCCTGCTTGATGACCGGGGAGACGTCTTCCGGCGTGAACGCCTGCGCCAGCCGACGGAATTTCATGCGAGGTGCGGTCACTGCGGGAGTTGACGGAGCCGGCCCTGGGCAAGCCGGTGCTGCTTCAGGGCCTGGGCGACATCCTGGGTGCCAGCCGAGACATCCGTCGAGTCGCGAACGATCTCGAGCGGTTCGCAGTAGTCGCCGTCGCCGAAACGGGACCAGTAGCGGGCGGTGGCCGTGACGAAGTCGAGCGCGTAGTAGCGGCTGGTCTCCACCTGCGACTTGTGGCATCCGACGAGTTCGGCCTTAGCCTCGATGAAACCGTCGACATTCATGAACCGGTTGGGGCGGAAGTCGGCGGTCGATGACGCGCTCTGGTAGCAGGAGACCGTCCGCACTCCGCGCGTGGCGAGCAGAGTTGCTGCGTGCACGGCACGGTGGTCCTGGTGCAGATCGCGGTCGCTGTGCACGTAGACGATCGTCGGGTTGACCTCTCGCACGGCCTTGTCGATCAGGCCGACGGTGGGCTCGGCGCTACTGATTTCGGTGTCGACCAGGTCTTCGAGAATGAGCCTGGCACCGAGCAACTCTGCCGACATGAACGCCTCGTTCTGCCGGGAGCCCACGTTTCCCTTGCGTCCGCCGCGGGACATGATCAGCAGGTTGATGTTGTCGCCGGCCGCCTTGTGTGCAGCCAGGATGCCGCCGACACCGACCTCGATATCGCTCGGGTGGGCGCCGATCGCCAGTACGGTTTCGGGCTCGGTCATGGTGCCCTTCGCGGCGCGGAACTCCTCAGCCAGGCGGGACACGATGGAGATGAGCTCGGCGGATGCGATCGGCTTGGTCAGGAATTCATCGGCGTTGTTGCGCAGCGCCTCAATGGCATAGTCGGCTGATGCGTGGGCCGTCATCACGACCACGGGGGTTCCCGGCCGGACCAGGCGTACCAGGTTGATCAGTTCCAGGCCGCTGATGCCGGGCATCTCGATGTCGGTGATGACAACATCCGGTTCATACAACCTCATCGCCTGCTGGGCGAACGCTGGGTCTACGAACGTCTGGACGATGCATCCGTTCTTCGTCAACACGGTCTTGATGTAGAACGCGACGTCGGGGTCATCCTCGACAACGATGACCCGATAAGGCTCAACCACGATCAAACTCCCCCTGCCACCCCTCGAGTGCCTCTACCGAGACTATCGGCAGCAGGTCGTCTACAGTTCGGAAATTCTGAACCTTCTTAGGTTGAGGGCGGGGTTGACTCGCCGCACCTCAGCCAATCGGGAGGTTGACACCTTGGTGACTGCGACATCCGTGGTGTCGCCGATAGTCACCAACTCGACGCCCATCGGGTCGACCACCATGCTGTTTCCGACGCCGACCGGTGGGGCGTGGTCGGCCGCCAGCACGTAGATGGTGTTCTCGAGCGCGCGCGCGATGACCAGTGTTCGCCAGTGGTGCTCCTTGAGCGGCCCGCGCACCCACTCGCTCGGCACGGCAACCACGTCTGCCCCGGCGTCGACCAGCCGCCTGGTCACCTCCGGAAAGCGGAGGTCGTAGCAGGTCTGCATTCCGACGGTCACGCCTTCCACGTCGAACGTCTCGGGCGCCTCGATCTCGCCGGGCACCACCCAGTCCGACTCCTTCTGGCCGAAGGCGTCGTAGAGGTGCATTTTGCGATACTTGGCGACCCGCTCCCCCTGCGGGTTGACGGCGATGACAGTGTTCGAGACGCGGTCAGCGGATGAGGCCTCCTCGAGCAGGCCGGCGACGATGTGAATGCCGAGCACCTTGGCGAGGGCGCCCAGTGCCGTGGCGAACGGACCGTCGATCGGCTCGGCGGCTGTGACTGAGTCCGGTCCCAGCGCCGGGATGAAGTGGGAGGAGTACTCGGGAAACACCACCAGCTTCGCGCCCAGCTGGGCGGCTTCGGTCGCGAGGTCCCTCACCGCGACGAGGTTGGCTTCCTTGTCTGCGCCGGGGGCGAATTGCGCAACGGCGACGGCAAGCTTGTGCGAGGTGTCAGGCATACGACCAGCCTACGGTGGCGTGCTCGGTGCACGAAAAAGGCCCGGAATCACGGGGATTCCGGGCCTTCTCTGTACTGCGTTTTGGTTGCGGGGGCAGGATTTGAACCTACGACCTCTGGGTTATGAGCCCAGCGAGCTACCGAACTGCTCCACCCCGCGGCACAAGAATCAATCTTAGCACAGGGTTTCGGACGAGGTTTCGATACGCCGGCTCGCTGCGCTCGCCAGCTACTCAACCCGCAGAGCGCACCCTGCGGGTCGAGTAGGTCGCTCGGGGCTAGCTGGACGCTGCGAACAGGCGCTCGAGGGCATCCTGCAGGCGCTCATCCGCCTGCGCCGCCGCCACCCGGTCGTTGGCCGCGTACGCTGCCTCACGATCCTGGAGTGCCTTCTTCGCGTCGGCCAGAGCCGCGTCGAACTCCGGCGTGGTCTCGCCGCCCGGCTCGGTCGGCTCGGTGGGTGTCGTCGGGTCTTCTGGCAGTTCCTCGCCCGGCTCGACCGGCGTGGCCGGAACATCCTCATCGCCGGCGTTCGCACCGGAGTCGCCACCGAAGATCACGTCGAGCGCGGCATCCAGTGTCGACTCGAAGGCGATCTCATCACCGAACGAGACGAGCACCTTCTGCAGCACCGGATAGCTCGTCTCACCCGTCGACTGCACGTAGACCGGCTGCACGTAGAGCAGACCGCCGCCGACAGGCAGGGTGAGCAGGTTGCCCTTGCGCACGGTGGTGGAGCCCTGGTCGAGCAGGTTCAACTCGGTGGAGACCACCGGGTCGGCGTTGAAGTCGTTCTGCACCTGGCCCGGGCCACGCACGGTCGTCTGCTTCGGCAGCGCCAGCAGCGTGAACTTTCCGTAGTTCTCGCCCGGATCCGCATTCACCGACAGGTACCCGGTGAGCACGTTACGCGTGCCCTCACCGAGGGAACGCGGGATGTAGGTGGAGTACAGCTGGAACGCCGACTGCTCCTGGCCGGGGAGCCTCATCGTCAGGTAGTACGGCGGCTGCGACTTGGCCGTAGCAGCCGGCTGGGTCGGGTCGACCGGTGCCACCCACGCGTCGTCACCGGAGTAGAACGAGTTCGTGTTGGTGACGTGGTACTTGCCCAGGATGGTGCGCTGCACCTTGAACAGGTCGGCCGGGTAGCGCACGTGGTCGAGAAGCTCGTCACTCATCTCGCTCATCGGCTCCAGCGTGGTCGGGAAGATCTTCTGCCAGGTCTGCAGGATCGGATCCTCCTTGTCCCAGGCGTACAACGTCACCTCACCGCTGAACGCGTCGACCGTGGCCTTCACCGAGTTGCGGATGTAGTTGATGTTGTCGAGCGCGAGACCAGTCTCCTGGGTGTGCGTGTCGGCAATGGCCGAAGACAGCGACTGGATGTCCGAGTACGGGTAGTTCGCACTCGTGGTGTAACCGTCTACGATCCAGACCACCCGCTCATCGACGATGGCCGGGTAGGCGTCACTGTCGAGCTGGAGGTACGGCGCGGCCTTCTGTACGCGGGTACGGGGGTCGCGGTCGAAGAGGATCTGCGACTCCTCGTTCACGAAGTTCGACAGCACGATCTGCTCGGACTGGAACTTGATGGCGAAGATCAGCTGCTTGAAGAAGTTGTCGAGCTTCGGCCCGCCATCGCCCTCGTACGTCGTGGTGGCGTTCTGGCTGTCTTCCTCATCGCCTGACGGGAAGTCCAGCTCGACGGGAGTGCTGCCTGCCGGGGCGCCGACTATCGAGTACGGCGGGGAGTTCTCCCCGAAGTAGATACGCGGTTCGTATTCTCCGAGGACACCGGTGCTGGGGATACCCGACTCGAGGAACGATGGCAGGCCGTCGGCCGTGCGCTCGTTGCCCGCGGCAGCCACGACGCCGTAGCCGTGCGTGTACACGACGGTGTCGTTGTCCCAGGTGGCGGCCGCACCGGTGTTGTTCACGTTCAGTTCGCGCACCGCGATGATGGTGTCCTGGATTCGCCCGTCGATGTCGTAGCGGTCGACATCGAGGTGGTCTGCGAAGTCGTAGTACTGCTTGATCTGCTCGAGCTGGGCGAAGGTGTCAGACACCAGGGCCGGGTCGAGGATGCGGATGTTGGTGGTCGTCTCGGCGTCGTCCCTCAGTTGGCCGGGCTCGGCATCCGTCGTCGCCGCATACGGTGTCTCGACTACGTCGGCGATCCCATAGGCGACGCGGGTGGCCTCGATGTTGCGCTCCAGGAATGGGGCCTCGTACGAGCGCGCGCTCGGGTCGACCTGGAAGCGCTGCACGATCCAGGGGTAGGCCGTACCCAGCAGCAGGGCAACAACGATGAGCAGCGCGGTGCCGACGATCGGCAGGCGCCAGCGGCCGACAATCGCCGTGACGATGAAGAGGATGGCGACGAACGCCGCGGCGCCGGCCAGGATGGCGCGGGTGGGGATGGTCGCGTTGACGTCGGCGTAAGAGGCTCCGACCAGGAGGCCACTGCTGCTCGTCGTGAGGGTCGCGTACTGGTCGAACCAGATGCTGGCACCCTGCAGAAGCAGGTAGATCGCGCCGGTGATGGCGAACTGGATGCGCGCAGTCTTCGAGATGCGAACCTCACGGCCGTTGAAGCGGAGGGCACCGTACAGGTAGCTGGTGGCGACGGCCGCGATGGCGGAGAGCAGCACAACGGCCGAAGCGAAGGCGAGTACCGCCTGGTAGAAGGGCAGCTCGAACAGGTAGAACGAGATGTCCAGCCCGAACTGCGGATCGGTCTTGCCCGATGGAGTGCGGTGCAGCCAGGTCAGCGCCAGCTCCCAGGACGACGCCGAAGCGACACCGGCGAAGAAGCCGAGCACGGCCGGGATGCCGAGCATCGCCAGGCGACGAAGCGGTTCGATGACCTGCTGGTAGCGGTCAAGCTGCGAGTTGAGCTTCGCGTAGACCGGTCGGAAGCGGAACGCCACATCGATGCTGATCCAGACCGGGATCGCCATGGCAAGGAACCCGACCAGGAACATCACCGCACCGGCGATCCACTCAGTAGCGAGCACGCTCTGGAAGCCGAGCTGCTCATACCAGAGCCAGTCGGTGTAGAGGCCGGCGAAGATGAAGAATGCGATGACGAACGCGGCGATGATGATGGCCGCGATGACCAGTGTTCCCCGGGATCGGGGCGCTGGCTGCTGTGATGCTGTTGACGACAAGCGGATGCTCCTGGCACGAGAGGACGGGGTTCACCCATCTTAAGGGGGACGTGCTGGTAAATAGTGCCTGTGGGTTTCGCCCTAAGCTGATCGGCCCTCGTCGGCGCAGGTCGACAGCGCACTCGTGTCGTCCTCACTGATCGCCTCGACCGCAGTGATCGCCTCTTCGAGGGTCGCGACAGAGAACACCGTCAGTCCGTCGGGAATGTGGCCGATCACCTCGTCGCAGTTCTGCTCTGGCGCCAGGAACCAGCCGGAGCCGGCGTTCACTGCACCGTACAGTTTCTGGCGGATGCCGCCGATCGGCCCCACCTGCCCGCTCGCAGTGAGCGTTCCGGTTCCGGCAATCTCCTCGCCACCGGTCAGCGCACCCGGCGTCAACTTGTCGACGATGCCGAGCGCGAACATCATGCCGGCGGATGGCCCGCCAACGTCGTCGAGCTGGATGTTCACCTCGAAGGGGAAGTCGTAGCTGGTCTCCACCGAGACGCCGATGATCGGGTGCGGGGCGAAACCCTCGGCTGGGGTGAGTGCGAGCTGCAGCTCCTGGCCGTCGCGGATCAGCGTGAGTTCGATGTCCTCACCTGGCACGCTCTCCGCGACCTCCGCCTGCAGGGTGGCGGCATCCATCAGCTCGACACCGTTGGCGCTGACGATCTGGTCGCCCTCAAGAACTGCGCCATCCGCTGGTGAATCCGGCACAACGGAGCGCACGGTCAGTACCGTCTGGATGTCGTGCCCGAGTTCCACCAGCGCGGCGGCAGCAGCCGCCTGCTGCGACTCGTTCATGAGCAGCTCGTTCTCCTCGTTCGACTGCTCGACGGTCTGGCCCATCGGGTAGGCGACATCCACTGGGATGACCGCCTTGCTGGGGTCGAACCACGCCCTCACGATGTCGAGCCACGGAATCGGTGTCCGGCGGCTCCCGACGACGCCGACCGTCAGTAACCGCAGCGAGCCATCGGTCGGGTAGACGGTCTGGCCGGGGACCTCGATCAGCTCGACCTCTTCGTCGTCGATGGTCACCGAACCGAGGGTGTCGAAGGTCGTACCGGGTTGCTGGATCACATACGACGATGGCATCCACGCCAGCGTCGTGGCGCCCAGGATGGCGACCAGCAGCAGGGTCCAGCCAACCCGCACGCTGCGCCGGCGTGGGCGCGGCTCATCATCGAAGAAGAAAGCCACCGCCGTCCTTTCGCTGCAGCCCGAGGTTGATCGGAGCGGTTTGCACTATCGTGTCGGGCTGTTCGCCACAGGCGCACATTCTCGCCGCTACAGCCTAGGTCAAACTCAGCAAAGCGAGCCTCACAGCGGCTAGCGTGGATGACATGCCAGACGATGACAAGCAGGAGCCGGATGAGGACTTTCTCGCCATGCTGCGGGAGATGTTGTCCAACCAGTCCGGGCTTGACCCGCAACAGCTCGCCAGCGCCGCCGGCCTGCCGAACGACCCTGAGCTGATCGCCCAGCTGATCGGGCAATTGCAGAGCGCCCTGCAGAACAGCGGCGATGGCATCAATTGGGGCCTTGCCCTGGAGCAGGCGAAGGCTCGCGCCGCCATGGAGCCGGCTGCGGCAGTCGACGACAGCGGCCAGCTGGAACAGGCTTTCAACGTGGCCGCCCTGTGGCTGAGCGAAGCAACCTCCATCTCGGAACTGACGGCGACGCCCCAGCTGTTGAGCCGCGCCCAGTGGGTCGAAGCGACCATGCCGGTCTGGATCCAGTTGGCTGAGCCTGTCGCATCCAGCATTGCGGATGCCATCACCGACGTTCTCGAGGAGCAGGCGTCTGAGGAGATGTCGAGCATGATCTCTGGCGCGAGCAGTGTTGTGCGCAATGTCGGCGGCACGCTGTTCGCGATGCAGCTCGGCCAGGTGGTCGGCCAGCTCGCCGCCGAGGTGGTTTCGGGCGGGGACATCGGCATACCACTGCTCGACGCGGGCGCGGCATCCGACACCCAGGCGGCGATCGTGCCGCAGAACCTGGCCGTTTTCGGCGCCGGGCTCGACATCCCCAGCGACCAGGTGCAGCTTTACATCGCTGTACGCGAGCTCGCTCACGCGCGGCTGTTCCGGCACGCCAAGTGGCTGCGGCTCCAGTTCATGACCTCGATCACGAAGTCGGCCAGCGGCATCGGCATCGATACCGCCCGCCTGGAGGAGTTGGCCAGCGACTTCGACCCGAACAACGCGGCCGACCTGCAGCAGGCAATGGCGAGCGGTGCCCTCATCCGCCCCAAGTCCGACGAGCAACTGGCTGCGCTGGAGCGGCTGGAGACCACACTCGCGCTGGTCGAGGGCTGGGTCGACGTCGTGACCGCCCAGGCGACCTCACGCCTTCCCAAGGCGGTTGCCGTCGCCGAGACGGTCCGCCGCCGCCGTGCTGCCGGCGGGCCGGCCGAGTCCGCCTTCGCGACCCTGGTGGGCCTGGAGCTTCGCCCGCGCCGCCTTCGTGAGGCGGCTGCCATGTGGCAGGCGGTGACGGATGCCGTGGGCGCCGAACAGCGCGATGCCCTGTGGTCCCACCCCGACCTGGTTCCCACGCAAGCGGACATCGACGACCCGCAGGCGCTCATCGTCAGGCTGACCGCCGGGGAGCCCGAGCTGGACGACATCGACCGCGCGATCGAGGACCTCCTCGGCGACGACCGCGGCGACCGCCCCCGCGAAGGCAGCAACGGCGCGGCAGAGGATCCGCCGCCGCCCGTCGTGTAGCCGCCGCGCTGCCCTTTCGGTGGAACGCCGTCGCATCCGTGGCCGCGTTCCACTGAAAACGGCGCGCGGCTGAGGGAGGCGGGCTGGCTGTGGAAGGTTTGCTCGCGGCATCCGTCGTTCCGGCATCCTCGGGGGCATGGTCCTGCAACTGAATCCCCGTTTTCCCCTCGTCTGGCGCAGCCCGAACAGCCTGCAGTTCGGGGTCGAGTCGCCGCCCGTGCGCATCGACCAGGTCACCAACGCGCAGGAGCGGCTCATCGCCGCATTGGTCAGCGGCGCCACGCGCCCCGGCCTTGACCTGATCGCCACGACAGCGCAACTCGGAGAGGCCGAGCTGGCCGAATTGCTCACGCTGCTCGACCCGGTGCTCGGCAAGACTCCGCCGCCGCCGAAGGGGCACGTCTCGGTGATCGGCACCACTGCGACCGCTGCGCGCCTCCGCTCCTCCGTCGCCTCACTCGGGTTGACGCTGATGCCGCCGGATGCCCACGCCGACCTGGGAATCCTGGTCAGCCACTACGTGGTGGAACCGGAGTTGTTCGGCTACTGGCTGAGCCGCGACGTGCCGCATCTGCCGATCGTCTACTCCGACACCGGCGTGCATGTTGGGCCGTTCATCGAGCCGGGCAATGGCCCGTGCCTGTACTGCCTGGAACGCCACCGAACTGATGCCGACCCGGCCTGGCCGGCGATCGCCGCCCAACTCTGGGGCAGAACCAGTGCGGTGGAGAGTGCGCTGGCCGTCTCCGAGGTTGCTGCGCTGGTCATGCGGATGATTGTTCAGAGGCTGGCCGGCGCGGCTGCAGATGTGGCGACATCCGCTTTCCTGGATGCGGCCTCAGGTCAGGTCACGCACCACGAGTGGGTGCAGCACCCGGATTGCGGTTGCGCAGCTCTTCCAGAAAACGGCTCGGCGCCCGGTCGCCGGAACGCCCCTGACCGGCCTGCGACCAGGAGAGGTGCAGTTCTTTCCGTGCCCGCGTGATGCCGACGTAGAGCAGGCGACGCTCCTCGTCGATGGCCTCGAACGTCTTGGCGTAGGTGATCGGCACCAGCCCCTCGCTGAGGCCGACCAGGTAGACCGTGTCCCACTCCAGGCCTTTCGCGGAGTGCAGCGTGGCGAGGGTTACCGCCTCCATCGTCGGTTCGTGCTGGGCGGATGCCCGCTCGTACAGGTCCTCGACGAATTGGCGCAGCGTGGTTTCGCGCGGCGCTGACTCGGCGAGGCCCATGACCGCGTTCAGCGACTCCCAGCGATCGCGCACCGCGCCTCGGGTCTCTGGTGCGTCCTGGGTCCAGCCGAGTGAGCGCAGCACGTCGCTCACCGTCTTGAACAGCGGCTCACCGACGGATGCGATGACAGCACCCTTCAGCATCATCAGCGCCTGCTTGACCTCGGGAAGTTCGAAGAAGCGCCGGCCGCCCCGCAGCTGGTAGCTCACCCCGGCATCGTTCAACGCGGTCTCGAGAGCTGCCCCCTGGACGTTGATGCGGTAGAGAACGGCGATGTCCTGCGGACGTACCCCGGCGGCGAGCTGCTCGGTGATGCGGCCGGCGACCGCGCGTGCCTCCGCGCTGTCGGTCGGGTAGGAGCGCACCTCCGGTTCGACACCTCGCGTTGACTCGGCAGCGCTCAGCACCAGCGCACCGGGGCGGTCGCGCATCAGGCGGTTGGCTGTCGCGACGATCGCCGGCGTCGACCGGTAGTTGGACTCCAGCCTCACCACCGTCGCGTTCTGGTAGCGGCTGCCGAACCCGAGCAGGAACGACGACGAGGCACCGGCGAACGAGTAGATGGTCTGGCTGGCATCGCCGACAACGCACAGGTCCTGCCGATCTCCCAGCCAGAGGTCGAGCAGGTGCTGTTGCAGGGGCGAGACGTCCTGGTACTCGTCGACCACGAAGAAGCGGTACTGCTCGCGCACCTGCTGCGCGACCCACGGCTCCGACTCGATCATGCCCGCCGTCGCCAGCAGCACATCCTCGAAGTCGAGCTGCCTCCTGGCATCCTTCGCCGCCTCATAGGCCTGATGCAGCGCGATCATCTTGTCGGCATCCAGCGCCGCCGGAATGGTGCGCCCGGGCAGGGCGGCGGCGTACTGGCCGAGGGTGAGCATCGACACCTTGCGCCACTCGATCTCGGCTGCGAGGTCGCGAAGGGTGGCGGTGTCGAGCTTCAGGCTCACCGAATCGGCCGCCTGGGCGATGACTCGCGCCTTGCTGTCGAGGATGCTGGGCATGGTTCCGCCGACCACCTGAGGCCAGAAGTAGCCGAGCTGGGAGAGGGCGGATGCGTGGAAGGTGCGGGCTGCGACACCGGTCGTGCCGAGCATCCGCAACCGTCCGCGGAGTTCCGCCGCCGCCCGGGCGGTGAAGGTCAGGGCCATCACCCGGCTGGGCGGGTAGACGCCGGTGGCGACGCCATAAGCGATGCGGTGGGTGATGGCCGTCGTCTTGCCGGTGCCGGCTCCAGCGAGCAGGCAGACCGGGCCGAGGGTGGCTTCGGCGGCCAGCCGCTGGTCGGTGTCCAGCCTGCCCAGCAGCGATTCGGCGCCTGCGGCAATCGTCATGCCCGCTCACCGTCCTCGATCGGGCCGCCGTACCACTGCTCAAGAATGGCGCGGGCAATCGAGCTGTGGCCGGGGAGGGTGATCTCGCCGAGGGCTGCACGCAATTCGTCCCGGCTGAACCAGCGCAGCTCGAGTATCTCGTCGCCGTCGGGGGCAAGCGTCGACTCCCGGTCGGGGTCGACGCGGGCGGCGAAACCCAGCATGAGCGACGCCGGGAACGGCCAGGGCTGCGATCCGAGGTACACCGGGTCGACCACGCGGATGCCCGACTCCTCGAACACCTCGCGGGCGACGGCAGCCTCCAGGGACTCGCCCGCCTCAACGAAGCCGGCCAGCAGCGAGTACCGGTTCGCCTCCCACTGCGAGTTGGAGCCGAGCAGGATGCGGTCGTCGTCGTCGATGACCGCCACGATCACAGCCGGGTCGGTGCGCGGGAAGACCTCACCGCGCGAGTCGGTTCGCGCCCAGCCGCCCTGCGCCACGATAAGCGGCTCACCGGTCTGCGGGGAGAAGCGGTGCGAGTCGTGCCAGTTCGCCATGGCGACCGCCTGGGTGAGCAGGCCGGCATCCCGGTCGCCCAGACTTCCAGCAATCTTGCGGAGGTCACCCCAGGATTCCGGACCGTCATCGAGAAGGCCGGCGACAGCATCCGTCACCACCGCCGCAACAATCGGCGTGCCCTCCGGCAGGTCGGCGGAATCGGTGATCGTGCGCCCAAGGTAGACGAGCACCTCAGCGGTGCGGGTGGTTTTCGGCGGCAGGTCGCCGACCGACAAGAGTGCCAGCGAACCACCGGCCATCAGCGCCTTGCGCTTCCACAGCGGCAGCACCCGGGTTTCGGACTGGGCCATCAGGACCTCGAACAGGTCGGCGCGACTGCGGGACAGGTAGTCGCGGTCGAGCTCGTTGCGGGAGAGCGGAAGCTGCGAGGTTGCCAGCGCGTGAAGCCGCGGAGGGAACCGGTCTTCCATGGGCGGCCAATCTCGTGAAGGGAGCGGGAACAGCGTGGCGTTGGACCCCGGGCGGCAGATGTCGACCTACCCTGTCAGGTATGGCCAGATCCCATCTCACTCTAGCCGCGTTGGCCACCTCCGCTGTAGACGGGTTGGACGCCCAGGGCGCCAGCCGGTTCGGCTCCGGCGCGAACAGCGACTTCGATTCTGCGCTGGTCACCGGCACTGACGGCCGGCACTGGATTGTGCGCGTGCCCAACTCCGAGCGGGCGGAAGCCGAGCAGTCTGCGGACCTGCAGGCGCTGCGTGCACTCAGCCAGGGTATCCGCACCCGCCTCCCGTTCTCGGTGTCGTCGTACGCCGGCCAGGCGCCGGTCGACAACACCCGAGCCGTCGTCTACGAGTTCGTGTACGGCACCAAGCTGAGCCTTGCAGCGCTGCGTCCGGATGGTCTCGCCGCCTCCGTGGGGCGGGCGATCGCCGCAATCCACCTGCTGCCGACCAGCTTCGTGGCGGATGCCGGACTCCCGGTTCTCGCCCCGCACGACATATTGCGGAGCACCGTAACCATCATGGACCGCGCGTCGGCCACCAACCTGGTTCCCACCACCCTGCTCGGCCGCTGGGAGAAGGCTGCCGACGACTCCGCCCTCTGGCAATTCGCGCCGACCACCGTGAACGGCGAACTGACCGCCGACTCGTTCCTGCACGCCGACGGTGAGGTGAGCGGGGTACTCGGCTGGCACGGGCTCAGTGTCGGTGACCCGGCCCGCGACCTGTGCTGGCTGCTCGGCTCCCCCGACGAGGCCGTGATCGACACGGCGATCGACGCGTACACCCAGGTGCGCGGCGGTACCGACCGGCAACTCAGCAAGCGCGCCAGGCTCTACGCCGAACTGGAGATCGCCAAGTGGCTGCTGCACGGAACGCAGGAGCGCAACACCGAGATCGTGGACGATGCGGTTCGGATGCTGCACGGCCTGGTCGACCGCGTGGACGGCAACCTCGACCAGACGATCAGCCACAACACCATGCCGGTGATGACGGTGGACGAGGTCGAGTCGATGCTCGACGAGCGTCAGCGCGCCGCCGGTTCAGCGGAGTAGTCGTTCCGAGGGTCAGCGGGTCTCGCTCCCCACCGCACGGCCGCCCGATGCTGGCGCATCGTGCGGAACCGGCGGCGTGGGCCCAAGCTCGACCAGCTTTAGTGAATAAGATCACTCCGTGACCAGCGCGCAGGAAGTCCTCGGGATCGCTGCGGAGTTGTTCATCTGGTTGGGTCTGGGCGGCGCAGCGCTCTGCTTCCTGATCCTGTTGTTCGTGCGGGCGTTCCAGGGAAAGTCGGTTTCGTCGGAGGGCGTGCTCGCCGAGTCGGAGGACGGCACGCAACTCCGCTGGCTGGCCGACGACGGACTACTGCGCAGTCGCCCGCTTACCGAGGCTGAACGCGCCGAGATCGGCGACCCCGACGAGCTGCTCGTCTACTATCGGCGCCACTCCCCCGACACCGTCGACCTGCAGCCGGTGGACCACGCTGAAGGGGTGCTGCGGATGCTCGGGCTGATCCTGCTCGGAGTCGGGGTGTTGGCGTTTCTGGTGTCGTTTGTCGCGTTGCTGCTTCCGTAACGGTCACTTCGACAAGCTCAGTACGGCGCTCGACAAGCTCGAACGGTCACTTCGACAAGCTCAGTACGGCGCTCGACAAGCTCGACCCGCCTAAGGGCTCGACCCCCTTACGGGCGGGAGGCGCGCCAGAGGGACACCAGCTCGGCGCGACTGAAGATGCGTTCCGGGCGGATGATCGCATCATCCGCCACGTAGTAGAAGACGGCGTCGATGCGCTCCGGGTCAATGCCCTTCCACTCGGCGTACGCCTGGCGGTACAGCGCCAACTGCAGCTGCTTGTCCTGCAGGTCCTGCGCATCCTTCGGAGCCTTGCCCGTCTTCCAGTCGACCACCTGGTACCGGCCGTCCTCCAGTCGATACACGGCGTCGAGCTTGCAGATGATGATGCGGTCATCCAGCGGCAGGTGAATTTCACGTTCGACGTCGACCGGGCTGAGCGTCGCCCAGGGTGACCGTTCGAAGGTGGCCTGCAGCAGTTGCAACTGTTCCTGCTCGAGCGGCACCTCGTCGGCGTCGAGTTCACCATCGAAGGCGTCGAGCGCCTCGATGCTGCCGTGCACGCCGTAGCGGTTCTCCACCCAATCGTGGAACAGGGTGCCGAGGCGGGTGGCCCGGTAAGGTCGCTCCGGCATGGGGCGACGAAGGGCGGCGGCAACGGATGCCGGGTCGGTCACGTAGTCCTTGAAGCGGGAGGCGGGCACCCGGCTGGGCACCTCCACCTCGTCGCTCTCCGTCAGCCGGCGACGCCGTTCCTCGAGCAGCAGGTCGAGATCCTGCTCCCAGCGCCCGGCGTTCCCCGGTACGGCGGCGCGCACCAGTTCCGCCGAGCGCTCGACGGCCTCCCGGCGGTGACCGAGCGGGTCCATCGGCCAGGTGAACAGGTTCACATCCTCCCCCAGCGGGTTCGCTTCGTGCTCAGTGGAGTCGGGCATCGGCCCAATGACTCCCGCTTCGGAGAGGGCACGCAGGAACGGGCTCGGCACCCGCGGCTTGGTCTGCGTGGCCCAGAATGACCCGGTCAGCAGCAGCGAGTGCCTGGCCCTGGTGACGGCGACATAGGCGAGCCGCCGTTCCTCGCGCCCGAAGTGCTCGCCAACCTGTAGCTTGAAGGTCTCGAAATTGTCCAGCAGCTCCTTGCGGGTCTGCACGTTCTGCCAGTCGAATTCGGGGAGCTCCGCCGCATCCCCGCGGAACTGGTACGGCAGCTCACCGAGCGTCAGCCACGCCTTCGTGCCCCCGTTGGGTTTGCTCGGCAGCTCGTCGGCGACCATCCGCGGCACGACGACGAAGTCCCACTCGAGCCCCTTCGAGCCGTGAATGGTGAGCAGCTGAACCGTTCCCGGTTCAGCGTCTTCCGGCCGGGGCGACAGCCCGTCACGCCACTCCGCCTCCTTCAACCAGCCGAGGAACCCTCCCAGGCTCGCGTTGTCATCCACCGCGAGGTAGCCGGTCAGCGCGTCGAAGAAGGCCTCGATGTTCGCCATGCCGAGCACCCGGGACTCGTTGGCGGCAACCTCGATGTCGAGCAGCAACTCCTGTTCGACCACCGTCACGAAGTCGAGCAGGTCGAGGCCTGCGCGGGAACGCAACCGTGCCAGCGTCTGGCCGGCTTCGCGCATCCGCTCGAGGCCCACATCGCTGAACAGGGGACGCAAGCCGAATAGGTTGTGGTCTTCGCGCATACCGCCGATGAAGTCGAGTGCGTCGACGACGGAGCCGCCCTCCCCGTCGGTGACGGTTTCGCGCATCCGCTTCTTCAGGTCGTCTTCGAGTGGGCGGTGGGCATAGTCCCTGTCGCGAAGAACGGATGCGAGCCGGCTGAGCGCGCGCAGGTCTTTCGCACCGATGCGCCACCGCGAACCGGCGAGCAGACGCACCAGTTCCGAGCCGGCGGCCGGGTCGTTCAGCACGGTGAGCGCGCTCACCAGGTCGGCGATCTCCGGTTCGCTCATCAGCCCACCGATGCCGAGAACGTGGAATGGTACGTCGTGCTTGCGCAGCGCTTCGATGAACACCGTCTGGGTCTTGCGCGCCCGGAACAGCATGGCTGCCGTCGGCTTGGCCTGTGCCTGTGCCTGTTGGGAGAGCTTCGCCTCGGCCGGCCCGGCCAGCTTCGCCTTCAGCCACAGGGCGGCAGCCTCCGCCTCCTCGGGAAGGGTCTCCTCGACGACAACGTCGATCGGGAGGTTCGATGCGTTCGGCCCCGCCCCGAGCGTCTCCACGCGCACCCGGGTCTGGGCCATCAGCGGTTCGACCAGGGTGTTGGCGGCGGCGAGAACCTGGTGGCCGTTGCGCCAACTGGTCGAGAGGGTGAAGTTCTGCACCGAACCCCCACCGAATTGCGTTGCGAAGTCCTCCAGGTTGGCTGCGCTGGCCCCGCGCCACCCGTAGATCGACTGGTTGGGGTCGCCGACCGCCATGACCGGATGCCCGGCGAACATCTCCGAGAGCAACCAGGTCTGCACCACTGAGGTGTCCTGGTACTCGTCGAGCAGGACCACCTTGTACTTGCTGCGAAAGTCTTCCGCGACCTGGGGCACCCGCCGCACGATCTGGAGGGCGAGCGCCACCTGGTCGGCGTACTCGACGAAACCGCGCCTGGCCTTCATGCCCGAGAACTCCTCGGCCAACTCGAGCAGCAGCGGGAGGGCGCCGACGGTGCGGGCGAGTTCGACCGCCTGCTCCCGGGCGTGACGATCGCCCGACGGCAAGTCCTCCAGCTGGGCAAACCTGGTGGCCATGGCGGCGACCTCCGAAGCATCCGCCACGTTCTCGCTGAGGGCGTGGCTCAGCTGCAGCACCGCCCTGGTGACCACGTCGACGCTCTTGCCGAGCTCGGGCAGGCGCGGGTCACTGCTGGCCACCACGATCTTGCGGGCGAGCTGCCAGGCGGAGGCTTCCCCCAGCACCGCGCCGTCGCTCTCCCGCCCGAGCAGGATGGCGTGGTCACGGAAGATCGTGTTCGCGAAGGAGTTGTAGGTGGCGACAGCGGGCGGGTCGAACTCGTCGTAGCCGCCGGGAATCAGCCCTTGGTGTGCGAGTTGGGCGACACGCTGACGGATGCGTTCCGCCAGTTCACCGGCCGCCTTGCGGGTGAAGGTGAGCCCGAGAATCTCACCCGGCTTCACGTGCCCGTTGGCTAGCAGCCAGAGCACGCGCCCCGCCATCGTCTCGGTCTTGCCGCTGCCCGCACCCGCGACGACGAGGGCAGGTGACAGGTCGGCCTCGATGACGGCCCGCTGCTGCTCGGTCGGGCGGAACATGCCGAGGGCATCCGCAATCTCGTTCGCGCCGATCGTGACCGGCAACGCTGTCTGCTCAGTCACTGCCTGCTCGGTCACCGCCTCAATCACTGCACTGTGCTCAACCACTGCTTACTGCCCCCACCCGGTGCAGCATCCGTGCTGCCGTGTTGAATCCGCCCCAGGCGTCCAGGTCGGCGACGCCGGTGAACTCGGCGGCGGCCATCGCCATCGCCGCCTGCCGGATGCGACGGCGGAATCCCTCCAGGTGCTCGTCGTCGAGTCGGGCCTGCACGCCTTCGCGGTAACTCTTTCCGCGAATGCCTTTCTTCACGTAGAGCAATTTCGCCCCACCGCTGTGGTGTTCGCCGAGCTCGTCGAGGAACGGGTCGAGCACCCCCTCCGCGTAGGCGAGCTGGTAGGCGCCGAGCTGCGGATGCTCGTTGATGGCATCCTGCCGGGTGATTGCCGACCCGGTCTTCAGGTCGACGATGACGACCGAGCCGTCTGGCGCACGTTCAACGCGGTCGATCGACCCGTTGACCTTGGCGGTGCCGATCTCCAGCTCGAAGCGCTTCTCCGCCCCGACCAGCGCCTTGCCGTCCCGTTCGAAGTCGCCCAGGTATTCGGCGACGCCGGCGGCCAGGATGCGCGCCGCCCGCTTCTGCTGCTCACCCACCCAGGGGGCCTCGAAGAGCAGTTCGTCCCAGCGGCTCTCGATGTTCTGCCAGACGGTATCGACGCTGGGGTCGGTGGCATGCTCCATCGCCCAGTGAACGATAGTGCCGATACCCATCGCGGTGCTGCTCTGCGTGCCGGACACCGAATCAATGAACCAGTCGACCGGCGAATCCTCGAACGCCTCCAGGCGCGACGGGGAGACCGGCACTGTGTCTTCCTCGCCGAAAATGGGTCCGGTCGTGGACGGTTCGATGAGCCCATGCCACTCGTCAGGGCTGGCCCCTGGCACGCGTTCGGAGGCGAGTCGGGAGAGGGCGGATGCCGCCGCCTCCCGCTCGTACAGCAACCTGGCCCTGGTCGCCTCGCGTCGCAACCGGCCGGTGAGCCCGCGCAGCGAGCGCGGCATCAGGCTCGCGGTATCGGCAAGAGTGGCGCCTGGAGGCACCAGCGAGAACAGCACGCTGGGTGCTTCGTCATCGCTGGCGACGGCGGAAAGAATGACCCGGTATCTCGCGCGGGAGACGGCGAGCGTGAACATCCGCAATTCGTCGTCACGCACCTGGGCGCGGGCGTCGACGTCAGCGGACAGCCCGGTTATGGCATCCACCAGCTGCTGGGGTGCGAGCAGTGAACCGCGGATGCGCAGGTTCGGCCAGACCCCCTCCTGGAGGGCGGAGACGACGACGGTGTCGAACTCGAGGCCGACCACCCCGGACGGCGTGGTGACCAGCACGGCGTCGCCACGCGCCTGGGGCGAGAGTGTGTCTTCTGGCACTTCGGCGTCGAGTACCGCTTCGAGGAAGTTGCGGGCCGGCGCCCCCGGCGTGCGCTCGACGAAGCGCTTCGCCGCGGAGAAGAGGGCGAGCACGCCGTCGAGGTTGCGGTTCGCCTCGGCTGCGGCGATTCCTGCCGTGAGGGAGGCGTCGAACCAGGTGCGGGCCAGGCCGCTGCGTTCCCAGACCAGCCAGAGCAGTTCTTCGATCGTCGCCCCGCTGTCGGCGGCCTCGCGCAGCGCCGCAAGCGTCGCCGCCAGCTTCTCGGCCTGACGCCCGACGCGATGATCGATGGTGGCGAACCGCCCGGGTGCGGAGAGCGCCTCGACCACCAGTTCGTCGGCCGGCCGGTTGTTGTCGCCTGCGAGTTCCTCGGCACGCAGGGCGAGGCGCAACCGGCGGAGGCCAAGGCGGTCGAGCCCCCCGAACGGCCCGAGCAGCAGGCCGGATGCCAGTTCTGCGTTCAGCGGCGTGCGCCCCATCCCGACATCGACCATGGTCAGCAACGCGCGCGCAGCGTGATCGTCACGCAACGCGCGTGCCCCGACGGAGGTTCGGGTCGGCACTTCGGCGAGCGCGAGAGCGCGGGCGATCGCCGGCACCTGCGCCCCACTGCGCACCACGACGGCCATGTCGTTCCAGCCGACGTTGTCGATCAGGTGGCGCTCGCGCAGAAGGCTGGAAACGGACGCCCACTCCCGGGCCTGCGTCGTCGCCTGCACGATGGTCACCGACCCGTCGCCGGTCGCGGATGCGGTTGCCTTTCGTTGCGTGCCCGCGGCTGCCGTGCCGACGCGGTCGGTTACCCGGCTGATCAGCGCGCGGAGCTGGCTGCTGTGCCGGTGGACGGTGGACAGGGTGAGAGTCTGCACCGGGATGCCCAGGTGCGTTGCCAGCCGGCCAGGCGCATCCGGTTCGCCACCACGGAACGCGTTGGCGGCGATATCCGGGTCGCCGAATCCGATCACGGTGACGCCGCGGGCGGCCAGCGCTTGAAGCAGGGACAGCGTGGACTGCGTGACCTCCTGCAGGTCGTCGACCATGACCAGCTTCAGGCGCGATACAGTCTCGCTGAGGACGCCGTCGGCAACGATGTCGATGGCCTGCTGCACGAGCTCGGTGGAGTCGAGCTGGTCGGGGCGCAGCCGCTCGAGCACCTGCCGGTATTCGGCGATGAAGCTGCCTGCTGCGACCCACTCCGGCCGGTCGAGCTGCTTGCCGAGTTCGGCCAGGCGGCGCGGGGTGACTCCGAACTCTGTCGCGCGCATCATCAGCTCGCGCAGCTCGGTGCGGAAGCCGCGCAAGCGGCGAACCTCCGGGCCGAGGTGCACGGGCCAGGCCGGCCCGGTGCCGTCCTCCAGGTGGCCACCGAGCAGCTCGGCCACGTCGCTGTCCTGCTCGCCACCGGTGATCAGCCGCGGAGGGGTGCGGCCGGCCTCGCGGGCCGCGTGCCCGACCAGGTCGAACGCGAGGGAGTTCACGGTGCGGGCGAGCGGGCCGGTGCTCGGCCGCGCCAGCCGCAGAGCGAGCCGGTCGCGAAGTCTCGTGGCGGCAAGGCGGCCCGTGGTGAGCACCAGGAGTTCGTTCGGCGCCCAGCCGCGGTTCAGCACGCGGTCGGCAGCCAACTCGACGAGGGTGGTGGTCTTGCCGGTGCCCGGCGCCCCGATGACGGTGGCGGATGCGACATCGGCCAGCTCGATCACGGCACGCTGGCTGGCGTCGAGGGTTGGCACATCCTGCAGGGCGGCGTGCGCGTCGTCAGGAAGGGTGGCCATGGCCTCCAAGCTATCGCCTCGCTACGACATCCCCGGTTGGCGTTCCGCCGCGGGCGAACGTGTGCCGGGCATCCGCCGGATTGTCGTAATCTGGGGTCGTGGACATAAGCATCGGTATCGCCAACAGCCCGCGTGAGCTCAGCTTCGAGACGGAGCAGACCGCTGCGGAGGTTCAAAAGATCGTCACGACCGCCCTCGAGTCCGGCGCGAAGTTCTTCACGCTGACCGATTCGAAGGGTCGCGTCTTCGTCGTCCCCACCGAATCCTTCACCTACATGGAGGTCGGTTCGGAGATGTCCCGCAAGGTCGGCTTCGTCGCGTGAGCATGGAACTGCTGTTCGTCGTGCTCCTGGCGACATGCCTCTCCCTCGCGGTGCGTTACATCTTCCGCGCGCGTGAGACCTTCGGCGAGGCGATGTTCCCGGCGGTCGGTGCGGCCGTCGCAGCCGTCGTCTGGGCCGGGCTCACCTGGCTCGGGTGGCCGTTCGACGGCGGCTGGATCTGGGTCGTTTCGCTCATCGCCGGCCCCGTGGTGTGCGTGCTCATCGGCCTGTTCCTCCCGAAGCGGCGGAAGAAGGCGGATGCCGCCATGCTCGACTCGCTCAGCAAGGCCTGACATTTAGAAGGGCCAGCCGGCCATTCGGGCCGGCTCTGTCTCCCGCTGTGCCGCGCGTGCCGCCTGCTGCTTGTCGTTGAAGCTCGCACCCCAGGAGTAGCCCAGTCTGGATCCGAGCCTTCGGTCGCGGTGCTCACGCCAGGCCAGGCGCACGGTAATGAACACCACCACCACGGCGGTGCCGACGATCAGCGCGAGGAATGCGTCCACGATGCGGTTCTCCGATGTAAATTTTACGCTCCGGTTCCCCGTTCTGAACTTGCGAGTTGGCCGAATATTCAGCGCCCGCTGTCAGCCTCGACCTAGCCTCTCGGTATGACTGAGGTAGTGATTTTCGCCCCCTCCCCGGTTCTGACGGTCACCGTTGAGGACCAGCCGGACGGCCCGGATCTGCACCTTCACGCGGGCGGCCAGGGCGTCTGGCAAGCCAGGATGCTGCTGCGGATGGGCATCGACGTGGCCATGTGCTGCGTGCTGTCCGGTGAGAGCGGGACGGTGCTTCGCCACCTTCTCGCCGATGAGGGTATCCGCGTCGTCGCGGTGGAGCGCGACGCCCGCAGCGGCGCCTACGTGCACGACCGCCGGGGTGGCGAGCGGGTGAGCATCGTGGAAATCGACGGCGATCCGATCTCCCGCCACGACTTCGACGAGCTCTACGGTGTGACCCTCCGCGAGGGTCTGGATGCGGGGCTGGTGATCCTGAGTGGCCCGGCCGGTGACGACACGGTGCCGGCGGATGTCTACCGACGCCTGGCAGCGGATCTTCGCGCGGGCAAACCGAAAGTCGTCGTGGACCTCTCCGGCGAACGCCTGACGGCGGCGTTGGCCGGCGGCGTGACGCTGGCGAAGGTGAGTGATGAGGAGTTGCTCGCGGACGGGCGGATCAAGGAGAACACCACCGAGCGCATCCTCGCCGCCATTCACGCGATCGCCGAGGAGGGCGCCGAGTCGGTCATCATCACTCGGGGGGACAAGCCGATCCTCATGCTGTCCGACGGGGTGGTGAGCGAGGTGACCACGCCGACGCTGGAGGTCGCCGACACGAAAGGCGCCGGGGACTCCCTGACCGCCGGCGTATCGGCGGCCCTCGCGAACGGCGCCACCATGCAGGAGGCGATCACGCTCGGCGCTGCGGCCGGGGCGCTCAACGTCACTCGCCACGGGCTGGGCACGGGCGACCCGGAGGCGATCGAGAAGCTCCGTGCGTTGGTCACCGTGCGTCGGTACGGGGAGTCCGAGGCATCCGCCAGCTTCACACCGGATGAACTGGCGGCCAGGGCGGTGGAGGAATGACGACCGCACTGATCACGAACGATGACGGCATCGAGTCGCCCGGTCTGCTGAGCCTGGCACGGATGGCCATGGCTGCCGGACTGGACGTGACCATCGCCGCCCCCGCTGCCCAGTCCAGCGGCAGCAGCGCATCCATTCTGGGCACCGAGGCCGACGGCCGTGTGCCCTTCGAGCACCGGAAATTGGAGGGCTTCGACATCCCCGTGTTCGCCGTGCACGCGGCCCCGGCGCTCATCTCCCTGGTGGCCGCGCACGGTGCGTTCGGCACCGCGCCGGACATCGTGTTCTCAGGGGTGAATCGCGGCGCGAACGTGGGCCGGGCGATCCTCCACTCCGGTACGGTCGGCGCTGCGCTCACCGCGGGCGTGAACGGCGCCCGCGGGCTGGCGGTGTCGCTTGACGTCGGCATGGATCCGGACGTCTGCCACTGGGACGTCGCCGCGCCCTTCATCGAGCAGCTCGTCCCCGCGCTCCTCAAGCAGCCAGCCGGAACGGTGTTCAACCTCAACGTGCCCAATGTCACCACCCCGCTCGAGTTGCGGGAGGGACCGCTGGCATCCTTCGGTATCGTGCAGACGCTGATGGCGCAGGCCGGCGATCAGCACGTGCGCCTGTCCGTCTCGGACACGCCAACCGACCAGGACGTGGGAACGGATGCCGCACTGCTGCAGGAGGGCTACGCCACCGTCACGAACATCACCTCGGTCAGCGAGTCGCGGGTGCCGGTGTTCTCGAGTTGAGGACTCTAGGCGCCGAGGTGCATCCAGCTGGCCTTGCGCACCTTGTCGATCACCTGGGCGGAGTCATCCGCCGCTTCCTGCCGGGCCTGATCGCTGGACGCCCAGGCGTGCCCGCTTCGCGCTTCCGCGCGTTGGTTACGGCGACCCTGCCAGGCGAGAACGAGGGTGATCACGATCACGGGGATGGTAGTGAATCCGACGAGCAAGAGAAACTCGGTCACTGTTCTGTCCCTTCCCTAGTAGCCCAGGCTGTTGCCACCGCGGGAGATGTACGCCGCGTAAGCGGCCGCCCTAGCCTCGATGTTGCCGTCCAGGTGCTCGGCGGCGCCGGCCGGACCGGCATGGCTCTCGATGCGGCGGTCGCGGGCTTCACGGCGGAACTGCACGACGACGGCAGCGATCACCCCGGCTACCGGTATGCCGACCAAGATCATCAACAGAAAATCCATGAGGAGTCCTTCCGTTAGGGGAAAGGGTACCGCTTAAGGCGCTATGTCTGCCTAGCCGCATGCGTCGACCCATATAGCGAGCGCCCTTATGCGAGGTCGCGGAGATCCGAATCAGCCATGGCTAGGAAGTACTTCTTGTGCAAGCGCCGATCGACCTTCCTGAGCTTTGACTGGAATGAGGACCATGCGGTTTCGTCCATGATGCCGAGCTTCTCGCCGTAGAGATTTCGAATCACGATTATGTTGTTCACAACCTCGTCAAGGTTCCAGCGCAAGAACTTGTCAGAAGTAGATGGCAGGTAGAAACCCATCGCAAGCTTGAGGTTACCTACGCGTTCAACAGCGAAAAGGAGCACGAAGTAAGCGCGAATAACGTCTTCGGATTCGAACTTCTTCAGTCCGTGCTTTCCGTACAACACTGTTCCAATTACATGCCGGGCGTATTCCACCTCTCCGGTTGTCAGGTCCCTGTGAATCTGCGCAAGAGCCTGCCTGCGCTCACGACCGTGCAGCCCCGCACCGATGATGATTCCCGCTGCAGCAGTACCTACTGCAGCGATTGAGCCGACCCAAGTTGCCCAATCTCCGATGTCTGCAACCAACAGCATCAGGATGCCTCAGCAGATTCCCGAAGTCGCTTCAGCGTCGCGATCAGCGCGATCACTTGCGCCCCGGTGAAGAGGCCTTCCGGCCCGGTAGGCGCAACCGCGGTGAAGGGCGCTTCGTACAGCAGTCCGGGGTCCACGTCACCGCTACGGGTCAACTGGTCGACAATGAGGTTTACGAATGTGAGCTGATTCCCGCTGAGTGTCGTTCCAGCGGCGAATGCGCTCAGAGCCACCGTGGCAGCGGTACGGTCCATACCGATCAGCGAACGCACGAAGCGACCGAGTCCGTGCGCCTCGGCAACAGCGGATGCGAGTTCGTCCGGACGGAAATCGCCGCTGGCGAGCATGATGCGTTCGAGTTCTTCCAGATCGACGGCGGTCAGCTGGCGGCCCATCCGAAGTTTCGCGAGCACCACATGGTCTTCGTGGGCGCGGAGGAACGCCAACGCCTTGTCCCGAAAGCGCGCCCGATCAACACCCACCGCGACATCCTTGATGGCAACCTCCGTCGGCGAGGCGGCGGTGTCCTCGAAGTTCGTGTAAACGATGGCTCGCTTCTTCGAATCGATCAGGTAGACGAGTCCGCGCAGCCGAATACGCATCATCTCTAGCATCGGTACTGTGATGTCGTCCCACCATTCTTCGCTGGCGACGGCCGCAATCAGGGTGAGGTTGTCAGCGATCTTCGGGATGCTCTTCTGCTCCGCCAGCGCGTTGGCGATTGCCTGGATGCGGGCTTTCGCCGCGGCATAGCCGGGGTCGCCGAGAAGAATGCCGAGCTGGGTTCGAAGCGCGAACAGGTCGAACCGTTTTGCCTGTTCGTCGGTGTCGAGGACATCCGCTGCCGATGGCAGCCCGGCCAGCCCGGCTGCTTGCTCGTAGTCCTCGCCGCTCATATCCAGCCAAACGGCGGGGTCTGAAAACCGCTCGACTGCCCGCCGCCTGGGCCGCACGACGAAGTTGTCGAGGCTCATGCCTGCGACGTTGCCGTGCATGCGGGCGGCAAGTCCCTCACGGAGCGCCGTTAACTCTGCGTCCCCATCGTTCGAATCGATTCCGGCCAGCAGTGCCAGACGCGAGGTGAAGAGTCGGTGGCCGAGGGACTCACCAGCCGAGGTTTCTGCCGATGGGTAGTCCTCATTGAAATATTCGATGTTCTGGCAGACATCGAAGATGATGAAGTCTTTCTTGTGCTCGCCCGGGCCGTAGAGATCCTTCCGCAACCGCGTGCCACGCCCGACCATCTGCCAGTACTTGGTCTTGGAGTGCACCGGCTTGAAAAACACCAGGTTGACGATGTCTGGCACGTCGATGCCGGTGTCGAGCATGTCCACTGATATCGCGATCTGGGGCAGCTTGTCGGTGAGCGAGAAGTCGTCGATGAGGCTCTGGGCGTACGGGAGACCGCTGACGATGATTCGCGCGAAGTGCCCTGCGTATTCCGGGTAGCTCGCGTTAAAGCGCCGTTCGATGAACTCCGCGTGTTTGACGTTCTTGGCGAAGATGATGGTCTTGCCGAGGCGGTCTCCCCCGGCGACCTTGCGGCCATCCGTCATCAGCGTCGCCAACACTTTGTCGACCGTGTCTGCGTTGAACAGCCAGGTGTTCATGGCGCTGGAGTCGACCTCATCCGGAACGACGTTATCGTCCCAGTCGAGGAGGTCCCACGCCTCCTTCTCCTCGTCGCTGAGGTCCGCGTAGCGGATGCCTTCCCGCACGAATTGGGTGGCGACCGAGCGTCCGACCGGAGGCACCAGGTAGCCCTCGGCGATGGCATCCGTCAGGTCGTATGAGTCGGTCGGCACTCCGTCTTCGAGGTTGAACAGGCCGTACGTGTTGTGGTCGATCTCGTTCTTCGGCGTTGCGGTGAGGCCGACCAGTAACGAGTCGAAGTAGTCGAAGATGGCGCCGTACTTCTGGTACACCGACCGGTGGGCTTCGTCGACGACGATCAGGTCGAAGTAGCCTGGCCCGAACCGGCGCAGGCCGTCCTCACCAGAGTCGATGAGCCCCATCATGGTCGGGTAGGTGGACAGGTAGATCCGCCCCTCGGTGTCTTTTTCGGTAACGAGGTTCACCGGCGGAGCGTCGGGCAGCAGGCTCTTGAATGCGCCGGTCGCCTGGTTGACCAGCGCAACGCGGTCGGCCAGGAACAGGATGCGTTTGGCCCGGTTGGCGCGGATCAGCAGATCTGTGAGCGCAATCACCGTGCGGGTCTTGCCACTGCCGGTCGCCATCACCAGCAGGGCGCGGCGTTCTTTCTGCTCGAAAGCTTCAGCGACTTTCCGAACCGCTCGCTGCTGGTAGTGCCGGTCGGCGATCTTCTCGTTGATGGTGAGTGACGCGAGCGGCTTCTGCGCGCTGCGCCGCTGGATGAGCAGGGCGAGCTGGTCGCGCGTGTAGAACCCGTGAACCTGACGCGGCGGGTAGGTGCTGTCGTCCCAGATCCAGTGTTCGTAGCCGTTGGTGTAGAAGATGACCGGCCGCTGCTGGTACCTGGCCTCCAGGGCATCAGCGTAAAGCTTGGCCTGCTGCTGGCCGACGTTCGCGTCTTTGCGGGTGCGCTTGGCCTCAACGATGCCGAGCGGCAAGCCGTCGTCGCCCCACAGCACGTAGTCGATGTAACCGTCGCCGCTGTTGTTTGGCATGCCGACGACAGGGAACTCGCGATCGCGTTCGTCGCCAAGCGCCCAGCCTGCCTCGCGCAGCAGGAGGTCGATGAAGAGGTCGCGCGTCTCATCCTCGCGGTAGTCGTGGGTGTCGGGAATGACCGCGTTCTGCGCCTTGGCGAGGGCAACCTCCGCCTGGAGGGCGCTGAGTTCGGCGGCCAGCTTGGCGTTCTGGTCCTGCGCCGCGACGAGGGCTTCGTCCTTGGCCTTCAGTTCGGCCGCGAGCTCCTGAAGCTGCGCCATGGTCCTGGCCGCGGCTCCAGGTTGCGGCCTGGGAATGGCAGATGCGTCGAACGGCTGGCCTGGCTGCGGCCGTTCCACCGTGCTGCTCGCATAGCGTGAGGCCAGCCAGATGAGCACGTGGAACAGTTCGCGAACGATGGGCAGACTGTCCGATGACGTGACCGGCGTGGTGCGGTGCACGGCGTGGTTGCCGCGTTTGCGGATCAGGTCGAGCTTCGTGAGGATGCTTGGGCCGACCAGCTGTTTGAAGGTGGGCTCGTACAGCAGGCTGACCAGGTCGTCTTTGTATGGCGGCGTCAGCGTGGCATCCGCCCGGTACAGCCAGTGGACCATCAACTCGGCCGTACGCCGGGCGTAGAAGACGGACGATCGCGGGTCGCCGTGAGTGTACAACTCGGCTCGGAGCGCTTCCTCGGCGATCTCCGGCCAGCCGGCGCGCACGAAGTCGAAGTTGCTGGGCACAGGCTTCTCCTTCGACGCTCGCTGCTTCCACAGTCAGACTATCCGGCAGGTTCGGTCGAAGGCGATGGTGCGCGGGTTCGTTGTCGTGGCCACACCCCCAGAACGAGGGTGAGGAGCTGTGATTCACTCAGCAATGTCGGTGGCTGCTGGTCAACTGCTCTACTTGCCTCCGATCGGGCGGCAGGTGACGCGAGCGCAACGCTGGCGCCCCACGCTTCCGGCTCCCGGGAGCCGTTCGAAGGAGTAACCATGTCAACCAATAACGACGAGAACCCGGAGGGCCAGCCGGCGGAAGCGGGCAAGTCGACGACCGTCGTGACGGAACCGGCGGTACCTGCGGCCGCTCCCGCCGCAAAGGTGAAGAGCCCGCTGGCAACATCCGCCATGGTGGTCGGAATCGTGGCAATGGTGTGCGCCGTGATCCCTGGCCTCAGTTTCGTTGCCTTCCTTCCGGCGATCACTGCCGTGGTTTTGGGCATCATTGCCCTCGCGACGAAGAAGCCTCGGCGCGGCCGTGCGCTGACCGGAGTGATCCTCGGCCCGATCGCCCTCTTGGTGGCGATCATTGTGAGCGTCGCCGCGATCTCCGCTGGTGTGAACAGTGCCTAGGACGCCGACACTGCTGGCGATACTGCGATCGGCGAGCCGGTGGACGAACCGGTCGAAGAAGTCGAAGAGCCGGAGGAAGTCACAGAGCCTGAGCCGGTGGTTGTTCCGGCCGACGCCGTCTATAGCGGCACCGGCGACTCGATTCTCCCGATCACGCTGCCGGATGGCGTGGACAGCGCTGCGGCCGCCACAATCTCGCATGTCGGTTCGAGCAACTTCGCCATCTGGTCGCTCGATGCCGCCATGAACCAGGACGACCTCATGGTGAACACGATTGGCAATTACAACGGAACCGTGCTGTTCAACAACAGTTCGGGAGTCGACATTTCGTCTCTGGAGATCAGTGCGGACGGCGCGTGGACGGTGACGGTTCGCTCGCTGCTGTCGCTGCGCGAGTTCGACGGTGCTGCAGTCACCGGTGTCGGAGACGACGTCGTCATCTATCGGGGCGGCGCGGGCGCAGCCAGCATCACGCACGACGGTGCCAGCAACTTCGCCGTGTGGACCTATGGCGATGGAAGCGATCTCGTGGTGAACGAGATCGGCGCATACACGGGCACCACGCGCTGGATGGCCGGACGTCGCTGGTCGTCGTCTCTGCTGATGGGAATTGGAGCATCACGGTGGGATAGCTCCTCATGAGCGAGGGGTCGTCGAACCCGAATCGGCGGCCCCTCTTATCCCTCCCACCGCTGCCATTCGTCGACTCTTCACCCATCCCGATCGACGGTAAGAATACTGCTAGCAGTATCGGATGATAAAGTGTGGCCATGAAAACGACGTTCGACCTGCCGGAGTCGCTGGTGCGTGCTGTCAAGAAGATCGCGCGCGACCGCGGAACTACTGCCCGGGCGATCGTTCAGCAGGCATTGACTCGTGTGGTCGAGGAGCAGCACAATGTGACGCCGTTCCAGTTGGCGGATGCGAGTACCGCCGGTTGGCAGTCGATGAACCCGGAGGTGCGCAATACCTCCTTGCACGACCTGGTGCTTCGCTCGTACGACGAGCGGCCGTAGCCCATGAGGGCCGTCGACACCAACGTGCTGATCTACGCCTTCTTCGCCGACTCCCCGTTCCACGAACCGGCGAGCAAGGTCGTCACTGAGCTCGCTGAAGGTCCAGCACCATGGGCGATTCCGTGGCCGTGTGTCCACGAGTTCTACGCCGTGGCCACGAACCCAAAGATCTTCACCACCCGGGGACTACCCGCGAGGGCACGCCGCCAGGTGGATGCCTGGCAGGCCTCACCGTCACTGCAATTACTCGGCGAGACTGCAGACCACTGGATGGCTCTCAAGAGACTGCTCGCGGATGCGAAGATCGCCGGCCCAGCCGTTCACGACGCTCGGATCGCCGCCATCTGCCTCAGCCATCGGGTCACCGAGTTGATCACTCTGGATCGAGACTTCAGCCGGTTCCCTGAGCTGAAGGTGCGCAGCATCCTCGTTTAGATCCCGTATCACGGTCGCGCCAGTCACGGGTTTACTGGGGCGGCACCAGCCGCGCCGTGGTCAATTCGAGCGCATCTGCGAACATTGCCTGGGCAGCCGCGAGCGCGTGCAAGGTTGTCGACGCACTGGGCAATCGGGCAGACAGCACAGAGCCGTCTTCCATCTCCTGCAGCGGGTGATGTATTGAATGGCTATTGAACCTGCTCGTGTACGGATGGGCGAGGCCACTGATGAGGCGCCAAACGGTGACAGTGTGACCGATGTCGTCACCGGTGTGCCTGGCCCCATCGCGGACGATCTCGGAATAGCTGAGCTGAACCTTCTCATATTCTTTGAGCGCGATATCCAGGCGATCGGCGATGGCGGCTCGGGCTGCACGTTCTGCGTCAGCTCTCTTCTTGCCAAGCTCATCGAGTCGGGCAGGAACGCCCGGGATGGCCCCGTACAAGACTTCGTCGTGCCTGCTTTCGGCATGGCGGGCCCGCAAATTTCGGATGACTCGCAGCCTTCGGTCGTCTGGTCCTAGTAGCCAAAGCACCTGGGTGGACGCCTCAATGACCGCTCTCAAGAGCGGGTATTGCGCGAATGAGTAGAGGAAGATGCCGTCGTCCTCGACGAGCAGCAACTCAATTGCCATCAGGCAATCGGCTGCCGCGACGAGGCACGTCTCGACCAGCTGGCTCGCCGGCAGCGGAGCAAGCACCGCGTCGTCTTCGGCGAGTTCCGAACCGAGTCCCGGCTTCAATGGCGCGAGCTTGGCGTAGTCCTCAATTTGGTCCGGGAGCTTGGCCAGCAACTTACTGATCGAGTTTGCGGCGTCTTGCTCGTCTCTGCTCGGCTCGTAGTCTTCGATGGACGACATGCTTCTGTCCGCTACAGCTGGCCGGTGAATGCACGGCGTTGAAGCGAGGCGAAGAGTTCGTCGAGCTTGGCCAGGTGCGCTGCGTGGTGTTGGCGAACGCTAGAGATCTCGCGCAGTTGAGCTTCGTGCTGATGTTGAAGCCACAGTGGCGGCAGAGCAATTTCCGTTTGCTTTAGGTGGCTCGGGCCGAAGTTTTGCTGCGCCGACCCAGTAACAAGACGCGAAATTTGCACCCGGAACGACTTCGAAGACAACCAGCTTCGCAAGTAAGCGAGAGTCGAAACGCCCTGTTTGGCCTTGAACCGGATGGTGCTTGTGTTCATACACAGAGGTAGGTCCGCGCCCGTTACAAACGCGCCTCGGGTGCGCAAGAGACCATCGTCGTCGAAGCTGATGCCGGAACTAGCAACAACAAAGTCACCCGCATCAACCAAGAAGTGCTTGTACTTGCCGTGGGCTTCGAAGTCCGAGACATGCTTGTTCGTTCGAGACAGATCGAGTTGGCCGGACTTCAATATGTTTCCGACATTAAGAAGCTTGACTCCGGAATCGGTGAACTGCCATTTTCGAATCCCGGGTCCTTCTTGGAACCAGTAAGCATCCGAAAGGGACATGGTTCGCCAGTCGCTTGTGGGGACCCGCTCTGGTAGCCCCTGAAAGATTGACCCTTCCAGCTCCTCGAGGATTTTGAAAGTCCGGCGTCGCTTGGCGCGGAGGTCGTCGGCCTGATCGAGGATTGCGGCGATTCGGCGCTGCTCGGGAAGTGGCGGAAGGGGCACGCGAACTCCGGCAACGATTGACTTCGACACCTCCTTGAATGTGGCGCCGACTCCCAGCCCCTGCAGGTACTCTTTGTTCGACTTCAGCCACCAATAAAGGAATTTTGCGTCGAGCTTGTCGCGATCCGGTACGAAACTCTTGAAGCCTTGGTTCGTCGCCATTGGCACGCCCGTTATAGCAACATGTCCGATGGGAGCGCGTGAACTAAACAGCACAGAGTTGACCGGCAGCAGCCGCGCACCGCAACTAGCCAATCCCGACTTTGTGAGTTTGCGAGGGGTGTCGTCTATCGTCTGGCTATTCAGTTTGGTCAGGTCGGCCGGCGTGACCCAAGGAATTTGGCCGTCCCAATAATCCGGAGTTCCCGTTTTCGGTGTCGAACCACTGACGATTTCGGCCACGTCACCGAGCGTGGCACTGCTCCACCTCACTTTGACGAACTCAAGGAGCGGGTCAGGGCAGCCGTCGCCTCCGCTATTTCCTGCTCGAGGGCAGCGAGGTCGGCAAGGATCTCGGCGGGGGCTCGGTGCTCCACTTCCTCGTGCTCGACCTCCTTGTAGCGGTTGAGGCTGAGGTCGTAACCCTGGGCGGCGATCTCCTCCTTGGGGACGAGGAAGGATTGGGCAGTGCGGGTGCGCGCGTGTTCCGGGGACGTCTCGACAAGCTCGACCAGCGAACGCCAGCGCGTCAGCACATAGGGAAGATCGTTGGAGTCTGTGGGAGTGCGCTTGTCATCGAGGGTGAAGCCGTCTGCCTGCACGTCGTAGAACCAGACGTTGTCGGTTCCGCCCGAGCTTGTCTTGGTGAAGAACAGGATCGCGGTCGAGACTCCGGTGTACGGCTTGAATGTTCCGCTTGGCAGTTTGACGACGGCGTCGAGTTTGTGGTCTTCCACGAGCATCCGCCGCAGGTCCTTGTGCGCCTTCGACGAGCCGAAAAGCACGCCGTCGGGGACGATGACGGCGGCACGCCCTCCGTTCTTGAGCAACCGAAGCATCAACGCCAGGAACAGCAGCTCCGTTTTCTTCGTCTTGACGATCGCGAGCAGGTCTTTGGCCGTGGTCTCATAATCGAGACTGCCAGCGAACGGCGGATTGGCGAGCACGAGCGTGTACTTGCCCTCGGCATCCGTGTGTTCCTCGGCAAGGGAGTCGCGGCGCTCAATCGTCGGGTTCTCGACTCCGTGGAGCTGCATGTTCATGCTGGCGATGCGGCTCATAGCAGCATCCGAATCGAAGCCGGTGAACAGGGTGCTGTTGAAGTGGTCGCGCAGCTTCGCATCGGCCCACAGCTCGGGGTGGTGCTCGTGCAGATACTCTCCTGCCGCCACCAGGAAGCCCGCGGTGCCCGCCGCCGGATCAATAATCGTGTCCTGCGGTGTGGGCGCGACCATGTCGACCATGAGTTTGATGATGTGGCGAGACGTGCGGAACTGCCCGTTCTGCCCAGACGTCGCCAGTTTGCCGAGCATGTACTCGTAGATGTCGCCCTTGGTGTCGCGATCCTCCATCGGGATGTCCTCGAGCAGGTCGGCAACCTTAGACAGGAGCGCCGCGGTGGGGATGGTGAAGCGGGCGTCCTTCATGTTGGTCGCGAAGCTGGAACCGGCCTCGCCCAGGCTGCGGATGAACGGGAAGACGTTCTGGTCAACGACTTCGTACATCTCCTGCGGGGAAAAGTGCTTGAAATGAGACCACCGCAGGTCGGCGTAGGGGCGCGGTCGACGTCCAGTGTCGTCCATACCCTCGGGGAAGACCGGCTTCTCGATCGGCTTGCCCAGCGTGTTCGCCTTGTTCTCCGCGAGCGTATGCAACTCATCGAGGCGCTTGATGAAGAGGAGGTAGGTGATCTGCTCGATCACCTCAAGCGGGTTGGCAATGCCGCCGGACCAGAAGGCGTTCCAGACTTTGTCGACCTGGGATCGTAGTTCGCCTGTTACCAAAACATTCCCTTCATCAATCGACCTGTGTTTGCCGCGAGGCCGCTATGAGTCTGACAGAGGCATGATGCTCGTATTGATCAGGCACGCACACTCCGCTGAGCCCCAATGTGATTAATCAAACTGAAGACATGCAATCATCAGCTATGGGGCTGATACGCGAAGTCGGTGTAGGGATCGTTGCGCGGGGTCCGGCAAGTTCGAGTGTTGGATAGGAGGTTTAGATGAGCGGGCGGCTATCCGGATTCGAAACACTCAGCGGGGATGAATGGCAGAGTCTTTGCCTCAGGATTTTGCGCCAACATCACGGTCCCGGGAATCTCATCGAGATCCCGGATATGGATCGCGGGGACGGCGGCCTAGAAGCCTTCGGTAGTAACGGTCATGCATACCAGTGCTACGCACCGGAAATGGAGCCCTTGTCAGTCAGTTCTAGGCGGAAGAAACACCTGACAAAACTCAACGATGACACTCAGAAATTCATCACCAACCGGGCGCTACTTAGCAGAATCATTACTCCTGGGTTAGTAATCGAACGCTGGATTCTCCTGGTGCCTTTCCTGAGCAGCAAGGCTGTCACCGTCAAATGCAATGAACTGACTGAGAAAATACGAAACGCGGCACTTCCATACGCCTCACCAAGCATCACAGTCACTGCGTTGACTCTAGATTCATTCGAGTTGGCCAGGCGCGCCGTGCTCGACAACGCACTTTCGCGGATGAATCTCCCGCTCGCACCAAAGGTCTCTTTCGCCGACCTTGGCGACCCGAGGAGTGAGACGATGGCAGGAAAGCTGGCAAACACATCGATTTTCAGTGACAAGGTTCGCCGAGGAGAGATGGTTTCCCGCTTGCTTGAGAATCATCTGGCTGGCCGAACGCACAGGGAGTTCATCCTCGACCAATACACCGAGGTCGGGGATGCGCTTGAGTCGGAGTTCCGAGACCTCGAGCAACGACTGTCCTTGCAATACTCCCTCCTAAACAACGGAAATGATGCGCTACTCTCCACAATCCTCGAAGACACCGAAGCGATCATTCGCTCCACGGCCAACGTTGCACCAGATCAGGCACGAATAATTGCAGAAGGGCAAGTTGCCGAATGGCTGATGAATTGCCCGTTGGACTTCGTTCAGAATGGCGACGAAGATGGTCATTGACGAACCTGTGGAAAGCTCGCCCTACTGGTTGGAGAATGCCCGGCCGATATTGGAAGAGGGCGACGGAGCAAGCCTCCAAGTTCAATTTCGGCAGCAACGTCGAATTCTGCCAGCGCGCAATCGAATAACGCACCGGACAGCACTACTAGTTGTTGTACTGAACGCCTTCTCCCGCAAAACGGCGAAAGTGGCCAACCTCCATATTTTCTTATGGGCCCTGAGATCAGCAAGAACACGCCGAATTTTCGTTAACTGGTGGACTAAACCCAATTCGATCGATTTGGTGACCCAGCGTATTGACCCACTTCTCGATTCAAGCATCCGCCTTTCCCTCGCCGACGGGCTCGTGACACTCGCTGGATCTCGACGCGATCGCCTCAAGTTGACTGTCAGTGGTCAAGAGTTGGCTAAAGCCGTGGAGGGAGCAGACTCCCTTCTCAGGATTGAAAAGCAATTTCTCCTAGGCCTCGGGGCAATAAGCGACTCGGGCATTGACCGAAGAATGGACCGGCTCTCATGACCTCAGTCACTATCGAAGCCATAGAGATCTTTGTGGCTACACCCACACGCAACCTCGGCACCACCGTTGAACTGCGGAGCGGTCTGAATGTCATCCGAGCGTCGAACAATCGCGGCAAGACTCAAATTATCCAGGCTCTCATTTACGGGCTTGGGATGGAGCGGATGCTAAACGCACGCGCAAACGCACCCATGGGTAGCGCTGTGACAAACGAAATCGCAATTAATGGTTCAGAAACCACAGAGGCAGTCGTGGAGAGCTGGGTGGTCATCCAACTGCGAAACGACCGCAACGAATTCCTCACGGTTCAGAGGATGGTTGCCGGCGAAAACATCGAGCGAAACTTGGTCCGGTTCTGGCGGAGCCAACAGATCACTGGGACGTCCCGTCTTGAAGACGGTGAATATGCATTCCTCCATGCACCTGGAAGCGCATCCCATGACGCTGGGTTTCACACAATCCTCGAGCGATTTTTCGGATGGGATACGCCGAACGTCGACACCTTTTCATCGCGAGACATCAAGCTTTATATGGATACGATTTTTCCGTTTCTTATCGTCGATCAACAAGCTTGGAATGGGGTTGCGCCCAGGAAAGTAAGTAGATACCAGATCAGGGACGTTCACCGCAAGGCTGCTGAATTCCTGCTATCACTCGATGGACCAATCGCGGAACGCCAGGTAAGCAAGCTTGAGAGAAAGATCGCAGAGGAGACCGCGAGTTGGAACGCGAGCGTTAGCGCGCTCAACGCGATCACCCGCGCAGTTGGGGGGCGCGTCTCTGGTTTACCTTCGAGTCCGGCAGGGTCAAGAAGATCGAGGACGACGGTATCCGCGACGCACTTAGAGGGGATAACAATTCAAACCCTCATGGGTGACGAGTGGGTCGATGCGGACGTTGAGCTTGAAAATCTAAACTCCGAGCTATCGAGAATCGAAGCGGACGAGCGGTTGGCCACAACCGAATCGTTGGACGGAGCTTCCGCAGCGAGGTTTTCCGAATTGCAGGGAACCTTAAGAGAGATCCAGTCCGCAACGCAACTTGTGCAGCAGAACCTCGACTTGAACCAGGCAAGGCTCTCGGCCCTCGACGGCCGTTTGGTCTCCCTGCAAGAAGAACGCAACCGAAATGTTGATCTTCGAACCCTAGAAAGGCTCGGAGCGGAAATCAAGGCTGAACACCTAATGCACCATAGTTGCCCAACTTGCAGTCAGTCGCTGGACAATCTTGAGTCAATCGATCCAGATTCAGTCTTGACGGTGGGGGACACTGTCCAACTACTGAATGCACAAATACTGACAACTCAGCGTATGCATGAACGTTCAATTCATGCGGTGGACGAGTACGTAAGCCTCGAAGCCGCGCTTACAGAGCGGGCGAGCGGCCTGACTATCGAACTTGCCGCTCTGCGGCGGGATACGCTTAATGGTTCGTCTCTGGAGTCGAATGTTGCCCGAAAAGTACGCCTCAAATACAGGGTGAATGACCTAGGTCGAGCGCTCCTTTCCGCACAGGAGCTACTGTCTTCCCTTCAGTTGGCGGCGGCCGCAATCGCAGAGAGCCGAAACGAAGTGATCGCGCTGGAGATCACGACACCACCGAGCGATCAGGCTCGACTGGGTGCCCTTTCCGCGCGAGTGCAGCAGTTACTTGCGGGTTGGGGGTTCGGTAGCTATGGGTCGGACAGGATCCAAATCGATCCGGACAGCTTGGTACCGTCGCGCGAAGGGTTCGACCTCAATACTGATGTCAGCGCTAGTGACATCGTGAGAGTGAAACTCGCGTACCTAGAAGCACTCCGGGAGCTTGCATCAACTGTTGGGAACCACCCTGGAGTTCTTGTCCTCGATGAGCCGAGGCAACAGGACATGGAAGCATCCGACTTTGAGGCACTCATGCAACATTTCCTGGAGGTCGGCGCGGCGTATGGGCAAGTGATCGTAACGACGTCGTCGCCAACAGCCGAGTTCTTCCCGTCGGACAGTCACGATGCGCGCGTAATCGATTTCGGCGATCATAGAGTCCTGAGAGAATTGGCAGGCGCTTCGCGATTTGGACCAGTTACCGGAAGCGCCTTCATCTGACAACATCAGACGTCCTGTCGCGTCGAAGCCCGAACTTCCGGATCTCAGTGAGCCCGACGTAGCCTTGCGGCATGGAATTCCTGATCGTCATCGCGGCCGCGGTTGCCATCGCGTACGTCGCCGTGGTGTCCGAGCGCCGAGCCCGCGCCAAGGGCAAGCGCCGGCGTGGCGGGCTGGCTGGGGCGTTCGGAGCGCTCGATGAGGCGTTCCGCCCGGCCACCGCTGAGGCCAGCACCATCCAGGAAGCCGAAACGCGGATGCCTGCGCCGGCTCCGCTCGCCGGCGATCCCGCTCCGGGTGAGAAATAGGCACGGGAACGATTGCATGGCCGTGGACATCCGCTTGCATCGCGGTGACCTGACCCGCTTCGAGGCGGATGCGATAGTTAACGCGGCCAACAGCTCCCTGCTCGGCGGGGGCGGGGTCGACGGTGCCATCCACCGGGTGGGCGGGCCGAGCATCCTGCGGGAGTGCCGGGCGCTGCGGGAGACGACGCTTCCCGACGGGCTGCCGGCCGGCCAGGCGGTCGCCACCGGTGCCGGAGACCTGCCCGCACGCTGGGTGATCCACACCGTCGGGCCGGTCTACAGCCGCAGCGAAGACCGCAGCGCGACCCTCAGCTCGTGCTACACCTCAGCGCTGGCCGTCGCCGACGAGCTGGGCGCGAGAACTATCGCGTTCCCCGCCGTCAGCGCCGGGGTCTACGGCTGGCCGATGGCGGATGCCGCCCGCATCGCGATCAGCACGGTTCGCGACGCGGACACCGCTGTCGAACTGGTCACCGTCGAGCTGGTCACCTTCGTACTCTTCAGCGACGAGTCGTACGGGGCATTCGAGAGCGCGCTGCGTTCATCCGTCAGCTAGCGACACGCAGGTACCCGCAACGCGGTCGGGTGTGTCCGCAGCTGACGGGTGGGCGCGGCATCCGTCTAGCCGACGCCGGTGATCTCGATCAGGAAGACCAGGCTCTGGCCACCCAGCTCGTGGGCGGCGGGGTCCGGGCCGTAGGCGTGCTCGGCCGGGATCGTCACCAGCAGCGTCGAACCGACCTTCTGGCCGACGAGCGCCGCAGTGAAGCCTTTCACGAAGCCGTTCGCCTGCAGGGTGATGGGCTCCTTGCCGTAGCTCTGGTCGAACACCTCGCGGGTCTCCCAGCTGGTGCCCTGGTAGTCCAGCGTGACCGGGTCAGTCGCCTCGACAACCTCGCCGTCGCCCTCCTCCAGCACCGCCAGCAGCAGCTCGGCAGGAGCGTCGCCCTCAGGAAGGGTCACCACCGGCGCATCACCCAACTCGACCTCGGGAACGTTGTCCGCCCAGGTTGCAGGCGTCAGCGGCGGAACGATGCTGACGACATCCGCCACCATCACCACGCTGTCGGTGCCCTCGATGCCGAGGTCGGCGTAGCCCTGCTCGCCCCACATCTCAGCCGGCGGGATGACCGAAATCACGCGCGAACCGACGGTCGAGCACTGGAGCGTGCTGACCAGGCCCTCGAGGATCGAGTCGGTGCTGACCGTCAACTCGGCGGCCTGGCCCTCGGCGATGCTGTTCGAGATCTCCTCGCCGGTCGTGGCGTTGTACATGGCGAAACCGGTGGAGATCACGTCGCCGGCCGAAACGACGTCGCCGTCGCCCTCCAGCAGAACGGTGCGCTCAGTCTTCTTCACCTGAACCGGGAAGTCGAACTTGACCGTCGGGCTGGCACCGAACTCGCCGTCGACCTTCACCGCTTCGGAGCTGGCGCCGCTGGCTGCCAGGCAATCGGATGCGCCAACAGCGGCATCCTTCTTCTCCGGAGCCTCCTCCGGTGCGCTGCACGCGGTCAGCCCGGCGACCAGGCCGAGAACGACGAAAAGTGTGGCAGATTTGCGCACAGGGGACCTCACAAAGAAAGAAACGGGATGCGTCCAGTCTGGGGTACAGGCGCTCCACTCCTCGACCGCAGCGGTCGATTCTTATGACATTCACGGGAATCGCGACCCAGTATGTTGAGAAACATGGCCCGTTCCCCTGAACAGTTTTTCCGCATCCTTGGTGCAGGTTGGGTGATCGCCGGCGGCCTGGTCGCCGCGGTGACCGGTCCGCTGCAACTGGAGAACGGATCCTGGGCGGCGGCGTTCTGCGTGCTCGTGGCGGGCGTCGCCCAGTACGCCATCGGTGTTGTGCAGGCAGCGCTGGCATCGAAGCAACCGACCCGGCGCGTGGTTGTCGCTCAGCTGGCGACCTGGAACGGCGGATGCGCGGCCGTCATCCTCGGTACCGTCCTGACCATGCTGGCACTGGTGCACGTCGGCGGCCTGCTGCTCATCACCGCCCTCGTTCTTCTGATCGTGACCGTGCGGGGCAACGCCAAACCGCGTTGGGCCCTGGTCACCTACCGCGCGCTGCTGGTCATCATCCTGGCCAGCATCCCGATTGGGCTGGCCATCGCCCACGTGCGCGCTGGATAGCACCCGCCGACTGCGGCTACGACAGCTCGATGACCGTCATGCCGGGGTGCGCGCCGTCCATTCCGGCGAGCGCGGAGGGCGCCTCGTCCAGGCTGATCGTGCGGCCGACGAGCAGCTGCGGGTCGATGCGGCCGGAGGCGATCGCGTCCAGCATCTGCGGATACTCGTGCGCCGCCATCCCGTGGCTGCCGAGGATCTCGAGTTCGTTGGCCACGACCAGGTCCATCGGCACGGGCGGCGACGAGTGCTCCCCAAGCATCAGCCCCACCTGCACATGGCGCCCGCGCTTGCGCAGGCTGCGGATCGAGTTCACCGCCGTCGCGGTGCTCCCGTAGGCGTCCAGCGAAAGGTGGGCACCGCCATCCGTCAACTCCCGGACAGCGGATGCCACGTCACCGGCGCCGGCAATCGTCTCGGCTCCCAGCCGCGCCGCCAGCTCCAGGGCCGCCGTCGAGATGTCGATGCCGACAACGTGTGCGCCAGCAGCGACGGCGATCATGATCGCTGACAGGCCGACACCGCCGCATCCGTGCACCGCCACCCACTCCCCGGGCTGCACCCTGCCCTGCGTCATCACCGCGCGGTAGGCGGTCGCGAACCGGCAGCCGAGAGCCGCCGCCGAGACGAAGTCGATGGCATCCGGCAGTGCGATCAGGTTGACGTCAGCCTCGGCGATGGCCACCGACTCGGCGAAAGAGCCCCAGTGGGTGAAACCGGGCTGCTCCTGGTGGTCGCATACCTGGTGGTTTCCGGTGGTGCACTGCTCGCACCGGCCGCAGGCGCAGATGAAGGGGACGGTCACCCGGTCGCCGACCTTCCAGCGGGTCACGGCAGAGCCGACCGCCTCCACCACGCCGGCCAGCTCATGACCCGGAACATGGGGCAGACGGATGCCGTCATCATGACCCATCCAGCCGTGCCAGTCGCTGCGGCACAGCCCGGTCGCCTTCACCGCGATGACGGCACCGGATGCCCGGGCCTCAGGCTTCGGAACGTCGACCAATTCGGGCACACCACCGAACTCACGGAACATGACAGCACGCATGCCATCAAGCTACTAGTCGACAGCCGCCGGTCAGGCCGTCAGCCGACGAGCGTGCGCTCCGCAGCATCCGCTCGGACAGAACCCCTGGACCTCAGCACAGTGACCATGAGCACCAGTACCACCCCGATACCGGCTCCGATCGAGTTGGAGATGAGATCGCGCGGGTCGGTCACCCGGTCCGGCAGGAACAGCTGCACGAACTCGATGGATGCCGTCAATGCGAAGCCCAGCAACGCTGCCAGCCACCAGAGACGCCAACCGAGAAGCAGCACGAAAAGCACGCCGACGGGCACGAACAGAACCACGTTGGCGGTGAACTCGACGAGGGCGTAGGTGATCCAGTCGAGCGTGTTCTCACCGCTCAGATAGCGGATGATGCGGTGCAGCAGCCCCCGGCCGTTGGCGTCCAGCGGTTGGGGTCCCAGCGTCAACCAGCCGACCCACGCCAGATAGCAGGCGGTCGCCACGGCGAGCAGAGGTCGGCGAAGACGCATCCGTCAATTCTCTGCCGGATCCTCGCTGGTGGGATTCTGCGCCATCCACCACTCGGTGAAGCTGGTCGCCCGCCCATCGTTCGCGAAACGGATCACCCAGACGTTGTGGTAGGTCGCGCGGCCGGTGTACGGAGTGATGGCGCGAATCACCCCGGTGTCGCCGTCGACCGCGACGACTTCCCAGCTGAAGGTGGTGTCGCCCGGCTCGTCCCTTGCCTTCAGCCACTGGGCGACGATGTCATCGTGTCCGCGCCACGGCTGCTCCCACGGTTCGGTGAAGTACTCGGCGTCCTCCGTGAACAAGGCGCGGATGTCGTCCGGCTCGTTCGACTCCCAGGCCCGCCGATAAGCCTCCACCCACCGGGTGAGCGTGCCCCGATTCGTTGTGTCAGTCATGCGAAAGGTCTACACCTGTGTGCTGTGAAAGGAAAGGCAGGTGCTTGGCGCGCTCGGCGCTTCGGCTCCGTGCGTGCCGGCTCCTGAGCGTGCCCGCGTATTCAGGGTTGCTTCGGCTGGTCGAGCCTGGCTTCGCTGGTTGAGCTTGTCGAAACCCGCCGAGGTTCGCATCTCGTCTTCTCCTCCACAACCCGCTCGCTTCCCTTTATCCACAGCAAATCTGTGGAGAAGAAGTACTCACATTCACTAGAATAAACCTTCGAATGTGAGAGAATAGTGGCATGTCCCAGTTCACCGATTCCCTCAGCAGCATCGCGGCCGCCGCCGCCTCGCTGCCGCGGGATTCGGTAACCCTGGCCGGCCTGCCCGAAGAGGAACTGTTGGCCATCCCGGCCCTGTTCGCGAACATCACCCGGCAACTGGAGCCCTCCCTCGCCGCCACCGCCGGGGAGATCGCCCGCCGCTCCACCTACGACTTGGGCTACCAGGGTTTGGCGCAGAAGGGTGGGTTTCGCACTCCGGAGAAACTGGTGCAGCATTTGACCGGGTCTACCTCCCGGGAGGCGGCGAAGCTGGTGCGCACCGGCGGGATCATCCACGAAGCCGAACTGATCACCGAAGCCGAACGCACCGGCAAAGTCTCCGCCGAGCTCACCCAACCGTGGCTGGCCCCGGTGGGTCGGGCGGTGGCCGCCGGGGTGTTGTCGATTGAGGCGGGCGAGGCGATCCGGGTCGGCCTGGGGGTCCCGACGGAGGACATCACCGCCGAGCTGCTGGCCGAAGCGGCCGCCCAACTCGTTGAATTGGCCAGCCCCAGCGGTCTCGACTCGTCGGACCCGGATGACCCGGAGCAGGCAACCGCGGGTCCGTTGAATGCCGACCAGTTGCTGGATCGGGCGAGGAGCCTGCGGGATGAGTTGGATGAGGCGGGCATCGCCGACCGGGAACGCGCCCGCCACCAGGCCCGCTCCTTCAAACGGTACCGGCGCGGTGATGGGATGACCGTCTACACGATGCTGGCGGATCCGGAGAATGAGAGCACGTTGCGCATGAAGTGCACCCGGCAACGCTGCCAGGACGCCCCTTGGGACACGGTGGCGATCGCCTTCTTCAATCCGCTGTGAGCGTCGGACATTACCAGCTTCACCCCATCAAGTCTGCGGGTCTTCATCGACCGCAGGAACGCCGTCCAGAAGGCCTCATTCTCGGTGTCGCCGACATCGAAGCCGAGGACCTCGCGGCGCCCGTCGGCGGCGACTCCAACAGCGACAACGACCGCCTGAGACACCACTCGATGATTCACCCGCGCCTTGCAGTAGGTCGCATCGAGGAACACATACGGGTAGTCCAGCGCTGCCAAGTCGCGGTCACGGAACACCGCGATCTCCTCGTCCAGCCCCGCGCAGATGCGCGAGACTTCGGACTTAGAAATACCGGACTCGGCACCGAGCGCCTTGACCAGGTCATCGACCTTCCGCGTCGAGACGCCGTGCAGGTAAGCCTCCATCACTACCGCGAACAGCGCCTGGTCGACGCGGCGGCGCCGCTCCAGTAGGGCTGGGAAGAATGATCCGGCCCGCAGCTTGGGGATCTTCAAGTCCAGATCTCCTGCGGTCGTGGTCAACACCCGCGGGCGGGTGCCGTTGCGCTGCGCGGTGCGGTCGCTGGAGCGCTCGAACGGGGCGGCGCCGATGAACGCGGTCGCCTCGGCACCGATCAGCTCCTGATAGAGCTTCTCGGTCGCGACCCGGATCCTGTCGGTGACATCGGTGAGTTTCAACTCCGCAAGCAAGTTGAGCAGGGCAGACTGGTCTAGAGCCATCGTGTGTTTGTGTCTTTCTGTGAGTGACTTTGATCGGTTCTCACTGACCATCGCACGATGGCTCGCTACGTCGACGACGCGACGCTCACCAGCCGAGATTTACACCACCCCACGGGACGCGACCCCGATCACATGAGTGGTACGCACTGCCGGAGTTCCCCATCCGCTGGATGTCGAAGCAAAAATCAAAGGAGATTCCCTACGGCGTTCTGTCGCCGTTCATGGGGTGACAAGTCGCAGTGCGACTCATTTGCTCGCATGGTGATCGTAGTATGTAAACTACGAGCACACGTATGCGCTGTGTGAACAAGCAAGAGTTACGGGAGACAATGGTGACTACTGATGCAGAGATGGCGTCCGAGACGTCGACGCCAACTGAACTCGGACAAGTTCGGCGAGATCTTTATCGCATGATGATTCTTATCCGTGGCGTGGAGAACGGTATCGAACGGTCTCATCGCTCCGCGAAAATTGACGGGTCATTCCACTCGTCACTTGGGCAAGAGAGCTGTGCGGCAGGTGTCTGCTCAGCGCTTCGCTTGCGAGATATTGTGACGAGCACCCACCGAGGACACGGTCACGCGCTCGCCAAAGGCGTGCCGCCTGAAATGTTGATGGCTGAGCTGTTCAAACGCGTGGAGGGAACAAGCGGTGGTCGCGGCGCTTCGATGCACCTGCACCACCGCGAAAGCGGGTTCTACGGAGAGACCGCCATAGTAGGAGGAGGCCTGCCGTGGGGTGCGGGGGCAGCTTGGGCTCGGCGTCGCTTGACCGGAAGCGATGACATTGCGGTCGCCTTTGCCGGAGATGGCGCATTCGCACATGGGGTCTTCAGTGAGACTATTCGCACAGCACGGCTGTGGGAGGCCCCAGTTCTCTTCGTATGCGAGAACAATGGCTGGGCCCACTCGATGCAAGCTGAACGGATGTTCGGACCGCCCGGGTCGATCGCGAAGTCGGTGAAAGCGATGGGCATTCGAGCTGAATATGTCGATGGACGCGATGCCATGGCGGTGCGTGAGGCTTCCCTCGAACTTGTCGAGTATGTGAGAGGCGGCCGCCCCGCATTCCTGGAATGTGCCGTCTACCGTGTTCGAGCCCACAGCCTTAACGATGCCGATTACCGCTACCGCGCAAAGACCGACGGAGCGGATTGGCTAGCAGCAAACGACCCAGTTGCTTCCCTTCGACTCTCACTTGCGCCACAAGAAGCCGACAAAATTGACTCCGAGGTAGCAGGCATCGTCGCGGAGTCCATTGAGCTGGCCGAGTCCGGCTCGCATCCCCCAATTGACTCAATCTATAACCACATTTACACCAACGAGGAGCTGAACCGCCGTGCCCGAGCTGAAATTCGCTGAAGCAATTCGCCAAGCTCTGAATGATGAAATGGAGATCGACCCCACGGTAGTCGTCATGGGCCAGGAGGTCGGCACACTAGGGGGAGTCTTCACCGTGACCAAAGGGCTACTTGAAAGCTTCGGTCCCGAGCGCGTGTTTGACTCAGCGCTTGCCGAGGGTGCACTCGCGGGGTTCGCCGCCGGAGCGGCAGCCGAAGGAATGCGTCCTGTGGTTGAGATCATGTTTAGTGACTTCGTAACCTTGGCGATGGATCAGCTCGTCAACTTTGCGGCCAAAGCGCGATATATGAGTAACGGTCAGTTCAGCATGCCTCTCGTCGTGCGACTTCCGGGCGGTGCTGGCACGAACCACGGCCCTCAACACTCCCAGAGTTTTGAGACGTGGTTTGCTGGCATTCCCGGGATTGTGGTTGCGATGCCGAGCAATCCGGCAGATGCATATTGGATGATGCGAAATGCTATTCGACTTGATGACCTAGTGGTCTTCTTCGAAAACAAGGCATTGTATTTGGCGACGAAGGGCGAAGTCGACTTCTCAGATGAACGTATCGGCTTTGACGCGAGAATTGCTCGTCACGGCACAGATATCACAGTGGTAAGCGCCGGGCGCATGGTGGGGCGCACGTTAGAGGCCGCGGAGCTGCTCGAGGCCGAGGGAATCTCGATCGAGGTTGTAGACCTCCGCTACCTGTGGCCGCTTGACCGGGACACGATTGCCACATCATTGGCTCGAACGAGCCGACTCGCCATAGTGCACGAGGCTGTTAGTTTCGCCGGATGGGGCGGGGAAGTAGCCGCCTGGGCGGCCGACGAGCGATTCACTGACCTCGATGCGCCGATAATTCGAATTGGTGCCGCCCGCGTGCCTATCCCAGCCGGAAGCCGTTTGGAAGAAGGCATCATCCCGACCGTAGATCGCATAGTGCGCGAACTTCGCGAACTTTCAATCTTCTAGGAATGGAAGCGGCCCGATGCAACCGAATATCCCGTCTGGCTGAGGCGACCCCGTCAATGGGGGAACTGGTTTCCCACGCCCGCGTCAGATTGAACCTGGAAAGCCCTCCTCTTGATCAGCATCGAGTGTTAACGCGGCAGAAGATTATGAAATCTTAAGAAAGTGGTATTTGCTTTCGCTTACTTCGGACTAGAGGTACACGCCTTTGTCCAGATGAAAGGAGATCATCATGAAGGCAATTGTGTGTTTAGAGCGGACTTCACAAATGAGCTGGGTTGAAGTCGAAGACCCAGAGCCGCAAGACGACGAGGTCGTCATCGAAGTTGCTGCGACGGCGCTTAATCGAGCAGACCTCGCCCAAAGGAAAGGCAACTATCCCGTGCCAGCGGGGGCCAGCCCCATCCTCGGACTTGAATGCTCCGGCATCATCTCCGAGGTCGGGAGCGCGGTGACGGAGTTTCGCGTTGGGGATCGAGTTATGGCGCTGCTAACGGGCGGTGGATATGCTCAGCGCGTCGCTGTTCCTCGAGGACAGGTCATGCACGTGCCCGCAAACATCGACATGGTGACCGCTGCTGCCTTTCCGGAGGCCGCATGCACTGTCTATTCCAACCTAATTGTGGACGGTGGGTTAGCCGAGGGTCGAACTGTTCTGATCCACGGTGGCGGTTCAGGCATAGGGACGATGGCGATCAGCGTTGCGAAGGCATTCGGGGCGAAAACGATAGTGACAGCGGGATCTGACCAACGAGTGGAGCTTTGTCGCAATCACGGCGCCGATCTGGCGGTCAACTACAACTCCGTCGACTTTGTAAGTGAAGCGCGTTCCTTCACTGGCGGTCGTGGCGTGGATATGGTCCTAGATTGCGTTGGCGCGGACTACCTTGAGCGAAACCTCAGCGCGACCGCTGACGACGGGACCGTACTGGTGATTGGGCTTCAGGGCGGGGCTGAGTCGGCGATCGACCTTTCGCCACTTATGCGTCGTCGGTTGACGCTGCGGGGCTCCACGATACGGGCACGCAGCGTAAGCGACAAAGCGCGCATCGTCGATGGCACCCGTTCAACCATCGTGCCCCTACTTGTGTCGGGAGAGGTGAGCCCGGTCATTGACTCTTCGTATGAAATCGAAGCAGTAGCGGAGGCCCACCAGTACATGGAACAACGTCGAAACTTCGGCAAGATGGTGCTCCTCGTTAACGTGTCGATCGAGTGATGTTTGAGCTGGAACCTCCATGTGGTGTGGAAGTGGCCTTCGATGGTTCCGCCTCCGGCAACGCCGCGAGATCAACTATCCCCGACCTGGCTTACTTACACCTAGCCAAGCACTACTAGACAACCCACGATGGCGGTCTGAGAGGATTTGGACAGGACAAGATATAATGCAGGCTGGCGAGCCAGAGGGGGCCACGAATGGGTGAAGAGCCAAGTTGGCTGATTCAGTCCGTCGAGAGGGCAGCCGCAATACTCGGCCTTTACTCAATTGATAAGGCCTCATGGACAGAGCAGGAGATCGTTGCTGCGACGGGTCTCACTCGGGGTACCGTTTATCGGCAAACGCAGACGCTTCGTAGACTTGGGTATCTAGTCGCAAGCGGCTCTGGCCGTTATCGACTTGGCCTTCGAGCTGTCACGCTGGGCCAAGTCGCGCTGCGCAGCCTTGATGTTGCAGAGTTGGCAACGCCGGCGCTGATAAAGCTTCGCGATGAGACAGGCTACACGGTGAGTCTCACGACGCTCGACGACAAGGACATCGTTTACGTTGCGCAAGTACGGGGCACGAGTCTGATGGACTTGCGGGCCGAGGTGGGTAGTCGACGACCCGCCTTCTGCACGTCAATGGGGCGCGCGATGTTGTCGTGTTTGAGCGATAGCGAAATAGAGTCATTTCTAAACGCCACAACATACGAGGCATTTACTGTGAGGACAGTGACCGACCGCGAAGAGTTGCGTGAGGCGATAATGCGAGTGCGCGACAACGGGTATGCAGTCAATGACGGGGAGCTTGAACTCGGTCTGCGCGGCATCGCTGCTCCAATTCGCTACATAAACAATCGGCCTGCCGCCGCGGTGAATGTGGCGCTCAGCAGCCAGGCACCGGTGCGCGAATTCGAAGAGCGAGTGGCACCGCTAGTGCTAAAGGCTGCGGCGTCCGTGACGCAAATTCTCGCTGACTCCGCGAGTTCAACGGTTTACTAACACCCATAAGTTGAGTTCGCCGAAAACGTTTTCTTGGCTTTTGGTCGAATAAGGGCGCGTGGTCAAGTGAATTCCTTCCAGTCCTCAGATGTGTACTGAGATACTCATACTTGTAGTTGACTGAAGGTCACGTCCCGTGGAGTGGTGTAAATCTCGGCTGGTGAGCGTCGCGTCGTCGACGTAGCGAGCCATCGTGCGATGGTCAGTGAGAACCGATCAAAGTCACTCACAGAAAGACACAAACACACGATGGCTCTAGACCAGTCTGCCCTGCTCAACTTGCTTGCGGAGTTGAAACTCACCGATGTCACCGACAGGATCCGGGTCGCGACCGAGAAGCTCTATCAGGAGCTGATCTAGATCCACCTTGGTTGGTGTCCTATAAGGGTGGTCGTGGTCGGCTCTCGCGGGCCTCCCCTTGACGGCTTCCCTCGGCGGCGGGTCGATGGCTGAAACCCCGGAACTCACATCTCCAACAGAGGGCAATCAGTTGAAAGTGCTCGCAGTACGGTATAGGTTCGAGAATTACGAGCTATTGGTGAACCAGCGTCGTCTCAGCAAAGGCGCTGATTTAGCAATGCATCCCCTGCCTCGACAAGAAGAGTGGAGCAAGTTCATGAGAGCAAATAAACCAAATCGGCCCCGACTGTTTGGGCTGATCGCGACCGTAGCGATTGGCACGCTGGGACTCACCGGGTGCGCTGGCGGTACCGAACCGGATGCGCCCGCCAATGTTGGATCGTCAGGGTGGGATGCGGTCGTCGATGCTGCCAACAAAGAAGGCGCGGTGACTGTGTACTCCTCGCAGGCCGGTAGCGACGAGATCTTCAAGCAGTTCGAAGACGACTACCCCGGGATCAAGGTGACGGTTCTGAGGCAACCCGCTGGGGCCCTCGTTGCACAAGTTGATCAGGAGCTAGACGCAGGTGTTGCAAGCGCAGACGTGATTTTCCACAGCCAAGTTCCCTGGTACGCCCAACGCGGTGAGCAAGGGTTGCTCGCGCCGATCGTCGTAGCGCCGGAGAATGAGGAGGCTTACCGTGCATATTCTGGCGACTTCCGCGCACCTATCGTGCGGTACCCCTTCCTGATCGCGTACAACACGAGCACAGGAAAGGCAGTAAAAAACTTGGAGGACCTTGCGGATGCGGCATCCGAGACGGGCGGGACTATCGGTTATCTGAGTGCAGAATCATCCATCGCCACCAAGAACCAGTTCTATACGTGGGAGGAGGCCTATCCTGCGCTGTTCGACAGGCTGATGAGTCTGCCGCATGCAGTATTCGGAAGTTCGGTGCCGATGGGACAAAGCCTCGCCTCCGGTGAGATTGCTTACGCTGTCGCACTGATCCCTGGTGTCATTCCCCCATTGACCGAGCAAGGAGCCCCGGTCGCCGAGGTCGTCCCCAACGAAGCAGTGACCGGAGTCGAACTCGGTGCCGGTGTGCCTGCTAACGCTCCCCACCCGAGCGCTGCGCAAGTGTTTGCCAACTGGCTAATGAAGCCAGCTTCCCAGCAGGTATTCTCCAATGTATGGGCCCCAATGGCAGGCTTCCTCGTACCTTCAGGGGATCTCGCCTTCGAAGACATCGAAGTCTACGATTCCGCAGATTGGCCACAAGATCGTCAGGATCAATTTATGGCTGACTGGAATGTTATGTTTCAAGAGTAATGATCACTTTAGCTGAAGGGTCGTCCCCCACCAGTACGGAGTTCACTACTGGTGGGGGCCGGGGAGTCATGCGCCGATTCGCGAGAACACCTGCTTGGTATTTGACCGCGATAGCGGTCGGGGGATTTGTTCTAGTACCGATCGTCATTTACTTCGTGCAGGCGTTCGCAGACGGTGCCGCAGGATTCAAAGCCATGATGGCTTTGCCGAATCTTGCGCAGATCATTGTCAACACCCTCGTTATTGCCTTGGGATCGACATTGGTTGCGACAATTGCTGCCATTGCCCTTGCGAAAGCCGTTCTACATATTCCCCGGCGCTTGCAGGGGCTCGCGACGTTTATTCCCCTCCTCCCTTTGGTGGCCCCACCTATAGCCATCGTGATCGGTTGGGTCTTTCTGTTCTCGCCAACGGTTGGGTATGCCAACGTACTACTGCGCAGTTTGCCGTGGCTATCGGACATGGCGGAGGGGCCAATCGACATATACACGCTTCCCGCCATCATCATTGTGACCGGGTTCGATATGACTGGAATCGTGTTCCTACTTGTGTCGGCACGGCTCATGGAGATACGTGGACCGTTGGAAGCCGCAGCTCGGCTGGCTGGGGCGAGCGCGACAAAGAGCTTCCTCACCATTACGCTCCCACTCTTGAAGCCTTCGGTGATTGCAGGAGCAGTCCTAGTGTTCCTCATGGGGTTAGGGCAATTTACCGCGCCACTACTCTTAGGTAGCAGACAGGGTATCGATGTCGTCACGACGACCATCTTTTTCATGCGCGAATCGTTCCCAATTCCTTACGCGACAACTGCAGCCTTGGGCTTTCCGCTTCTCCTGCTCGGTGCTGGAGCAGTTCTACTCCAGCGTCGAATTATTGGAGACCAACGTAAGTATGTGACCCAGACCGGCGCTGGTGGCGGAGCTGCTGAGAAGTCGTCGGTGTGGGCATTTATTGTGGTGGCGACATATGCGCTTTTTGCTGTCGTCTTGCCATTCGCGGCAATCGTCCTTGTCGCTTTCTCGCCGTACTGGTCTGGGGACCTAAGTTCCATTGACTTCACGCTCAGTCATTTCGCAACCACGATGGCAAATGCAGGTGTATGGGACTCGGTCGCGACAACGCTAGTCACGTCACTGATTGCTGTCGCAATTGCGCTACCTATCGGATTCATTGCGGCCTTGGCGACAACTGGTCCGTTCCGTGCCCCGCGTCTCGCTCAGATGATGTTCGAGTTCGCGTTTCAGTCGCCCCTTGCGATACCGCGTGCAATTCTGGGTATGGCGATCCTCTTTGTGTTCCTCCGGCCACCGTTTTCTATGTATGGCACTATCTGGCTTTTTGTCATTGGGTACGTGTTCGTCATCCTGCCGTTCATGCTTCGAGCACAACAAGGCAGTCTCGTTGGGCTTAGTCCTTCGCTCTTCGAGTCTGCGCGTGTCTCAGGGGCGAGCTCGGTGCGAGCCGTGTTCGACATCGCTTTGCCACTTGTGCGGCGCGGCATGGCGTCCGGAGCAACACTAGGTTTAATGCTCCTTTCTCACGACTTTGCCGTTTCTGTGATGGTTCGTTCCCCCGGAAAACATGTAATGGGCACAAAACTTTATGAGTTTTGGGAGAACGGGGTATACCCAGAGGTCGCCGTAATGTCGGTGATCATGACAGCTGTGACTGGAGTCATCCTCGCTGCATCTCTCTGGGCCGGTGGCCGATCGGCACTAAAAAATCTTTGACTCAAACTTTGGAGAATCATGACTAATAGTCTTACGCAGTTGGATCGTGTTGACGGACATGGACGTTCGCCATCCATCGCAATCGCAGCCTCGATTGAAGGCGTTGACAAGACGTTCCAATCCAAGAATCGATCGGTGGCGGCACTAAGCGGGATCGATCTTTCTGTACGCTCCGGTGAGTATGTCGTGATCCTGGGTCCAAGTGGTTGTGGAAAAACTACTTTGATTCGGACAATCGCCGGCTTGGAGAGCCCCACCGCGGGCCGTGTGGTATTGCAGGGGAAGACGGTTTTCGACCGCGGGACGTCGGTTGATTTGGCGCCTGACAAGCGAAACGTGGGACTAGTGTTTCAAAACTATGCGCTATGGCCGCATATGACGGTAGAACGAAATGTTGGCTATCCATTGCGCATGCGCAAGGTTCCGCGCAACCAGCGACCGGAGCGTGTCGAGACGGTGCTGGGGGCTGTTGACTGCCTTCAATTGGCTAAACGGCTTCCCTCTGAACTCAGTGGAGGCCAACAGCAACGTATTGCGCTCGCACGAGCTCTTGTGTCCGAGCCGGGGATCCTCCTATTAGACGAGCCATTGAGCAACCTTGACGCATTATTGCGCGTCTCATTGCGCGCAGAACTTCTTCGCCTACACCGGAAAATTGGATTCACTGCAATCCACATCACTCATGATCAGGAGGAGGCCTTGGAAATGGGTGACCGGGTGGTGCTCATGCGGGAAGGACGTATTGAGCAGATCGGGCACCCCGCTGAGGTGTACGCGCGACCGGTGTCGCCGTACGCCGCGACTTTCCTTGGCGTTCGGGATCGCCTTGATCTAGTCGTTGGTGACGGACTTGAGTACCAGGGCGGCCGAATTTGGGGTGCATTCTCGGGAGTGAGTCTCGTCAAGGGTGAACGCCTCACTCTGTTTGCGCGCGATCAAGACGTCACTATCGGCCGGGAGTCAGGACTCATGCCTAAACCGGGCTGGCTGACGTTAACGGGTGAATTGACCCAGATAGTGCTGGGTTCTGGCGGGAGGCCTAGGTACATCGTCGACGTCGGAGGCACGTTATGGTTTGCGGACAATGCTTCGGCGGACTCTCTCGTCCCCGGCGAGCGTGTCTTCGTCACCGTACCCGCCGAGCGCTGCTTGCTGTACCGCGGTGATGAACTCATTTCCTCTCGCGAAAGTGACTCACTCTGACGGACACAAGGGTCACGTCCCGCTGAGTGGTGGAGTTTCTCGACACCGTGCGGTCAGTTGTTTTGATTATGCCGCAAGGAGTTCGGGGATGGGCGTCACCTCCTCGATCAACTCGCTGACCGGGGCGGTCATAGCCTGCAGCTCGAGCATGGAGGCCTTGGAGAAGTAGCGGCGGTCGCCGGCTTCCTATTCGTCGTGTTGCTCGACCAGGACGGCTCCAGCGAGCCGCAGCGGGGCGGCCGGGTTCGGGAACACGCCCACGACGTCGGTGCGGCGTTTGATCTCCTTGTTGACCCGCTCCAGCGGGTTCGTGGACCAGATCTGACGCCAGTGCCGCTGCGGGAACCCGGCGAAAGCAAGGAGATCGTCGCGGGCTTCATCGAGCATGGCGGCAACCTTGGGGTGGGAGCGGTGCAGCATGCGGGTGACCTCGGCGAACTGGGCCTGGACGTGCTCGGCGTCGGGCTGGGCGAAGATCGTGCGGATGATCGAGGCGACCATGTCCTGAGAGCCTTTCGGCACGACCGAAGAATGCCGCCTACCTGGACTCCATCTACGATTCCCTGACCTCGCCCCGCCGGGGAGGTCCCCGGATGGTGGATGTCACCGCGAAAGCCCACGATGAGGCGATCGAGGCCGACCCGCGCAGCATCGAACAACTCTCCTTCGACGGGTTCATGGCCGTGCTGCGGATCGGGGCCGACACCGACGCGAAAACCGCCACCCGCAGTGTGCTCGGCGCCCGCCGGCCCGCCGTCCGCGTCCTGGTCACCAAGGACACCCTGGATGCCGCCGGCGAACCCGCCGAACCCAGCGACGACGGCACCGCTGACAGTCTCGGCACTGGCCGCACCGCCGGTACTGGCGGCGCTGGCCGTCGCGGGCATGGCCGGATCGAAGGCCAGACCGCCCCGGTGTCGATCGAAACGGTCGAGAGGCACCTGTGTGAATCCGGGATGGTGCCGGTCACCTTCGACCGGGACGGGCAATGCATCGATTTGGGGCGGGAGCAACGCCTCTACAGTGCCCTGCAACGCATCGGCCTGGCCGCTCGGGACGGTGGCTGCCGGTGGCCCGGCTGCACCAGTCCCGCCTCCTGGGCAGAAGCCCACCACATCCACCACTGGAAACGCGACCACGGCACAACCGATATGGCTGACGGGACAAGTTCTAAGTACGTCCTCGCCTACTTCTCATCAGAAGCGTCGCTCCAAGGCACGGCGAAATCCTTGTCGCTCCATCCCGCTGTGCGGATAAGCGCTCTTACATGCGGTCCGGATATTTGTTGCTCCGTTGAGAGCGCGAGCTTGGCGTTGCCCTTTCGCCAAATCGTGTAGCCGTTCAGATTTCGATCCTTGATCCACTTTCCTTCGATGAGCTTCGCCTCAATCACATCGCGGGGTTGAGCGATCCACTTCGAGCCAAGTTTCTGACCGTAGTCCTTGAAGAACTCCTCGCGCTCGGATGACCGCTCCATTCGCTGTATGACGGCATAATCGTCTGCCTGCCGCACTAGCCGCTGACCGATAGAACGTTCGGCCACGAGAATCGGGACCAGTAGCAGGGCCACTGTTCCCAACTGGAGAAGCACGTCCTGGAGGTAGGAATCCTCGAGAAAGGCACCACCAACAACGACCACCAGTCCAACTACCCCCAGTATCCAACTCCAAACAGGAATCATTCTCATGGCTACTTCCTATTCTGCTTGCGGCCGGTCAGTTGACGCGGCGCACTCCCCCGAAGCACCTCTGCGTTGCTAGTTGCGCCTGATTGCCCGTAGCTTCATCATCTGGTCTTGGCCAAGGTTGGTCAGGGCCCAGTACTTGCCCTTATCGCTCACCGTTCGCTTCTTCACTCCGCGAGAGATCACATCAAGGGCATAGAACTGGACGAGGACATCCTCAACCACACTGCTCGACACAACGAGCGCCCCTTTTTGCTTCGCCATCGCCTTCGAGTGAACCTCCGGATTCTCCTTCCACTTCTGACTTAGCCATGTCTGGAAGAACCGGGTCAGTTCTGGCTCGCTCGCCTCGTGCAAGAGAGTCGGGCCCACTGCCTGGAGTAGCTCGTTCCACGTCACCGAGATATACGACGTCCAGGTGAATGAAGGCGCGTCCCAGGCCGTACTGCCATCCGCAAAGACGGCATCCTCCTTGTAACCACTCGCCTTCACTTGCGCCCTGTAAATATCCTCTCCTTGCGCGAGGTCCGAAGTATCGTCGAAACTCTTTGATGATCGAGATTCCGCCTCGTGAGTAAGCTCGGCCACCAGTGCCCGAAGCTCTGCGATCTCCGTCTTCTGTTCAGGAGTCATCGCCTGACCGGCCCGTACCCAGCCTTCTGCTGGGTACTGCTCACGCGTCTCCATCATCGAGAGGGCGACATGGCCCGGCAACTCCGCCGGATTGGTCCAGTAGCGGACCACGCGACCCGCTTCGACCTTCCTTCGGAATGCGTCGAGCTTCTCTCGCCTGAGGGTCTCCAGCTCCAGCTGATCTCCCTTGAGTAGCCCGGGCTCGCCATGCAAGAACGCCATGATAGGCATCCCAATCGACTCGGCGAATTCGTACTCCATTTCGGTGTAACTCAAGTCCGTCGTTGGGTCGATCGACCCGTACTTTCCACCGATGACGAGGACGTAGTAATCGCATTCGCTGATCACTCTTTGGATCAGGCGCCACTTCTCATCATTTCCGGCGACGAATAGCTCCATGCCTGCGGGTATGCAACCTGCTATGAGAAGCGCCTGGATGACGGATTGTCGCTCGTCCCTGAGGTCGAGGTAGGTCGAACTAACGAATACTTGTTCACGACGGCCAGCCACGGGATGAGCTTAGCTCGGCGCACGGATCGAGCGAGGATGCGGGCCATGAACATGCCGTCGTCGTTTCCGAGGTCGATGTCGGCGGTGACGGTGGCGAATTGTCGGACTCCTGCGGTCTCGCAGATTCCGACGAACTGTTCCAACTCGATTGGGCGGCGGGTCAGTCGGTCGGTGTTGTAGACGACGACCGCGTCTCGTCGACCGGCGGTGATGTCCTCGAGCATGCGCTCGTAACCCTCGCGGCGCTTTCCACGATAGGCCGAGATGTCGTTGTCGACGTACTCCTCGGCCACTGTCCACCCTCGAGCGTGGGCCAGTTTTCGGCAGTCAGCGAGTTGCCGCTCGACGCCCATTCCCTCGCCAGTAACGTCACGAGAAATACGCGCATAGATGGCAGCCGCTTCGCCTTCGCTCATGAGGTCACACTAACGACTAACCGCCGATGGAATCCTGCTCTGCCGCCACCACCACATGCTCCTGCACAACAACCACTGGGAAATCACCCGTGACGGCGGCACCTACTGGTTACACCCACCGGCCAGCATCGACCCCACCCGCACCCCCCGGCTGATGCCGCACAAATCCGCCGCCCTCGCCGACCTCCAACGAGAACAACAAGAACGGCAAGAGCGAGACGGGCGAGAACGAGAACGGATCCCGCTCACCGGGTAGGACTCTGCCCCACACTCTGCCCACCATGCGGAACCCCGAAGGCTCAGCAGGTTTCGACACTTCGACAAGTTCAGTACACCGCAAGCTCAACCAGCGAGGGCGGGGTTCCGATGAGCTCAACCAGCAGCGGCCGGGTTTCGATGAGCTCAACCAGCAGCGGCCGGGTATCGACGAGCTCAACCAGCGGAGCGCATTGACCCCGTTCAACACGGCGGGTTTCGACAATTCGACAAGCTCAGTGCATCTCACGCTCAGCGAGCGAGAGGGAGGTACCTCAGAACTCCTCGTTCGTCTCCGGGTCCCCATCCCACAGGCGACCCGACTCGAGCGACGAGATCGACGCGATCTCGGCGTGCGACAGCTCGAACCCGAACACATCGAAGTTCTCCCGCTGCCGTTCCGGCGTCGAGGATTTCGGGATTGGCACCGCCCCCAACTGCACGTGCCACCTCAAGACCACCTGCGTCGGGGTGACCCCGTGCGCTTCCGCGATCGCGGTCACAACCGGCTCCTCCCGCACATCGTTCCCGCGGGCGAGAGGGCTCCAGCTCTCGGTGACAATGTTGTGCCGAGCGTGGAACTCGCGAAGATGGCCCTGCGGGAAGCGGGGGTGCAGTTCGATCTGGTTGACCGCCGGAGTGACCCCGGTCTCATCGATGACCCGGGTCAGGAACGCCTCGGTGAAGTTGCTGACGCCCACCGAACGCACCAGCCCCTCCTCCCGCAGCTCGATCATCGCGCCAAACGTCTCCACATACTTGTCAACGCGGGGAAGCGGCCAATGGATCAGGTACAGGTCGACGTAGTCGAGCCCCAGGTTCATCCGCGACTCCTCGAAACTGAGCAGCGTCTCATCGAAACCGTGGTGACGTCCAGGCAGCTTCGTGGTGACAAAGATCTCCTCGCGAGGGATACCCGAACGCCTGACCGCCTCCCCCACCTCGTGCTCGTTCTCGTAGTTGAGCGCAGTGTCGAGCAGGCGGTAACCGGTCTCCAGCGCCGAAACGATCGCGTCGATCCCCTCATCGCCGCGCAGCTTGTAGGTGCCGAAACCGAGGGCCGGCAGCTGGTGTCCGTCGTTGAGCGTCTTCATCGGGATCATGCTTCAATCCTGCCCCGCATTGCGATGCAAGCACACCATCTTGACCCAGGCTGAACAAGTGTTTAGTATTCTGAACATGCGTTCAATGCCGGCAGCGGATGCGACCACCCGGTCGCGAATCAGGGATGCCGCCATCGGGCTATTCGGCCACAACGGCTACACGCCCACGAGCATCCGCGCCATCGCCGTTCAGGCCCAGGTGAGTCCCGGACTGGTCATCCACCACTTCGGGTCCAAAGAGAACCTCCGTCAGGAGTGTGACCAGCACGTGGTCACCGAGATCTTCGGACGCACCACCGACCTCGACCCCGACCCCGACCAGAGCAGCGACGCGCTGGCCTCCACCATGCAGCGCTGGCTCGCCGACGTCGACACCCACCGGGTCACACTCGACTACCTGACGCGGATGTTGACCGACGGTTCCGCGCTCGGCGACCAGCTATTCGACCTGCTCGTCGACCGCACCGAAAAGATGATCGGCGACGAAGTGGAACTCGGGCGGATGCACGCCAGCAGTGACCCTCGCATGACCGCGGTGCTCGTCGCCAGTCAGAGCCTCGTGCCGCTCCTCCTCGAGCGCCACATCGGCCGGGTGCTCGGCGCTGAGGGACAACCCAGGCAGGTCATCAAGCGGATGACCGTCCCCACCCTCGAGCTCTACACTCACGGCCTCTACACCGATGACACCTTCCTGAACGCCGCGCGTGCCGCATTCGACAGCACCGAAGACAACACAGAACAGGGGAACACGGCATGAGCCTCGCCATAGAGACAAGCCAACTGGCCAAGCACTACGGCAAGCATCCCGCCCTGTACGGGCTAGACCTGTCCGTCGAGGAGGGCACCGTGTTCGGTGTGATCGGGCCGAACGGCGCCGGGAAGACCACGACCATGCGGTTGCTGCTCGACATCATCCGCCCGACCTCAGGGTCGGCGCAGGTACTCGGGAAGGACCCCCGGCGGGCCGGCCCCGCCATGCGTCGCCAGATCGGCTTCCTTCCCGGCGAACTGCGGCTGGAGGGACGCGTCACCGGTCGCCAGTTACTGCGCCACTACGCCGACATCAGCGGGCCGGTCGCACCACGGGCGGTGGACGCGCTGGCCGACCGCCTCGGCCTCGACCTCGGCCGCCAGGTGCGCACCCTGTCGAAAGGCAACAAACAGAAGCTGGGCCTGGTGCAGGCGTTCATGCATCGACCCAAGCTGCTGATCCTCGACGAACCGACCAGCGGGCTCGACCCGCTGGTGCAGCAAGAGTTCCTGGCCATGCTGCGGGAGGCACGCGCCGAGGGCCAAACCGTGTTCCTCAGTTCGCACGTGCTCAGCGAGATCCAGCAGGCGGCAGACACCGTGGCAATCCTCCGCGCCGGGCGGGTTGTCAGCGTCAGCGACGTCGAATCACTGCGATTGACCGCCATCCGCCGGGTGAGGGTGGGGGTGGTGGATGCCACGGCGCAAGCCGTGCACGCCGCCATCGCCCCGCTCGCTGGAGTAACCGACCTGCGGGTGACGAACGGTGACGGAGCCAGGGTCAGCGCCACCATCGAGGGCGACATCGACCCGTTCATCAAGGCGGTCGCCCGTTTCCACGTCAACGACCTCGTGGTCGAGGAACCGGACCTGGAGGAGTCGGTCCTGCGCCTGTACGGGCCGACGGAAGAGGAGTCCGGCAATGAGTAGCCTCCCCCTGTTCCGGCGCACCCTGGCCGACACGTGGCGTTCGCTGATCGCCTGGAGCCTCGGCGTCGTCGCGGCCATCATGCTGTACCTGCCGCTGTTCCCCTCCCTCGGGGGCAACCCGGACATGCAGGAGCTGCTGAACAGCCTTCCTCCAGAGCTGGTGAACGCGCTCGGTTACGACCAGATCTCCACCGGTTCCGGCTATGCGCAGTCCACCTTTTATGGGCTGATCGGCTTTGTGCTGCTGACCATAGCCGCGACGTCCTGGGGCACCGCCGCTGTCGCCGGAGACGAAGAGACCGGCTCCCTTGAGTTGACCCTCGCCCATGGCGTCAGCCGAACCCAGGTGGTCCTTGAACGCAGTGCCGCCCTGGTCATCCGCCTGGCGTGGCTCGGCGTGCTGAGCGCCCTGCTCGTGATTGCGATGAACGAAACGGCACAACTGGACATCTTGCCTGTGAACGCTTTCGCCGGCGCCGCAGCAATCGTGGGGCTCACCCTGCTCTCCGGAACGACCGCCGTCGCCGTCGGTGCCCTGACCGGGCGGCGCCTGTACGCCACAGCCGCCGGCGCCGGCATTGCGGTGCTCGGCTACGCCATCAACGCTGTGGCGAACCAGAGCGAAGAACTTGAGGCGCTGCATACCTGGTCGCCCTACCACTGGGCATTCGGCGAATCCCCCCTGGCCAATGGCGCTGACTGGGGCGGGCTGGCCTTGCTGTACGGTCTGGCCGCAGTGCTGGTCCTGATTGCCGTGGTGGCGCTGAATCGCCGGGACTTGAAGAGCTAGGCGGTCAGCCCGAGGTCATCCATCCGGCGGGTGTGTGCTGCGATGAGTTCGGTGAAGACCGGCTCGAGGCGGGCCTCATCCGGGTGCTGGTCCTCGGGAACGGCCAGCGCCGACCGAGCGATGAGCAGCGTGTCGCCGACCAGCCTCCGCCCCCACAATGCCAGGCGGGACGCGAGTCGCGGGTTGGTGGCAGTCGAAGCACTCAACTGCTCCACGATGATGCGGCTACCCTCATTGCCGGACAGAAGGGTGCGGATGCGCGTGGCCGGGCCATCCGGAAGCCCCTCGGCCAGCGCGATGAAGAAGTCGTCCAGGATGCCGGCGGTCACGTAGCTGGTGACCAGCCCCTCGTACCAGTCACCGCCCTGCGTCGCCTGCTGGAAGCTCTCGATGCGGGGTGCAAACGGCTCCAGGTAGCCGGCGGCGGTTCCCCCGGCGACTTCGATCTCGGTGACCAGTCCCTCGTACTTCTCCAGCGACAGGGAGGCCACCCTGGCCAGCGCGGTCTTGTTCTCCAACGTGGGCGCCGAAGCGATGAGTCCGGTCAGGTTCTCGAAATTGAGGAGCTGCAGGCAGGTCGCCTGGCCCAGGTAACGCGAGAGCACCGGGGTGAGTTCGGCCAGCGCAACGCGGTTCACGCTGACCGCAGCGACCGCCGACGTACGCGGTTTCAGCTTGGGTGCAACGACCGCTTTTCTGGGCCGACCGAATAGCTTGAACACGTGCACTAGCGTAGCGGGGCAGGCCCGTACCCCTTTAATGTCGGCTCATTCAGGTACTTCGACTAAACTGGCCGCAACGCCTCCCATTTCTGGTGGAGGCTTCTACGCCCCAGGTGAAAGCGGGCGTACTCGCTGTTAGACAGGGCACAATCACTTTGACTTTTTCAGAAACCACCATTCCCGCCGACCTGCCGCTGGACGAACCGGTCGAATCCAGCTCCTTCTCCGACCTGGGGATCGAACAGGACATGGTCGACGCATTGGCGACCAAGGGCATCCTTTCGCCGTTCCCGATCCAGACCCAGACCATTCCGATGGGGCTCGCCGGGCAGGACATCATCGGCCAGGCGAAGACCGGAACCGGCAAGACGCTCGGGTTCGGTCTCCCCCTCCTCCAGTCCCTCGGGCTGAACCCCGAACCGGGCGTGAAGGCGCTCGTCGTCGTTCCGACCCGCGAGCTGTGCGTGCAGGTTGCGGAAGACCTCGTCCTCGCCGCATCCAACCGTGGCACCCAGGTCGCGGCCATCTACGGCGGCAAGGCGTACGAGGGCCAGGTTGAGCAGCTCAAGGCCGGCGCCCAGGTGGTCGTCGGCACCCCGGGTCGTCTTCTTGACCTCGCCAGCCAGCGGATGCTGTCGCTGAAAGACGTGAAGGTCATGGTTCTCGACGAGGCCGACAAGATGCTCGACCTCGGGTTCCTCTCCGACATCGAGAAGCTGTTCGCCCAAACCTCCCCGACCCGCCACACCATGCTGTTCTCGGCCACCATGCCCGGGCCGATCGTGGCCCTCGCGCGCCGCTTCATGAACAAGCCGATCCACATCCGCGCCACCGACCCCAATGAGGGCCTGACGCAGGCGAACATCAAGCACGTCATCTACCGCGCGCACAACATGGACAAGGACGAGATCATCGCCCGCATCCTGCAGGCCGAGGGCCGCGGGAAGACCGTGGTCTTCACCCGCACCAAGCGCGCCGCCGCCAAGCTGGTCGAGGAGCTCAACGACCGCGGTTTCAACGCCGCCGCCGTGCACGGTGACCTCAACCAGGAGCAGCGCGAGCGCGCCATGGCCGCCTTCAAGGCGGGCAAGAAGGACATCCTGATCGCAACGGATGTCGCGGCTCGCGGTATCGACGTCAACGACGTCACCCACGTGATCAACCACACCATCCCGGATGATCACGACACCTACCTGCACCGCGCGGGCCGCACCGGGCGCGCCGGGAAGACCGGCATCGCGGTCACCTTCGTCGACTGGGACGACCTGCACAAGTGGGTCCAGATCAACAAGGCGCTCGACTTCGGCCAGCCGGAGCCGGTGGAGACCTACTCGTCGTCACCGCACCTCTTCACCGACCTGGACATCCCGGAGGGAACCAAGGGCCGCCTCAAGACGGCCGGTCCAGCTCGCGAGCGCGAGCCGCGTTCTGCCACGGCTGGCGTGTCCCGCGGCGGACGCGACGGCAACCGCGGTCGACGTCCGGAGGCCGGACGTTCAGAAGGCGTCCGCTCAGAGGGTGGCCGCCAGCGCAGCCGCACCCGCACCGGGTCGGCGGATGCGCCCCGCTCGGAAGGCGGAGAGCGCCCAGAGGGCTCGGGCACCCACGACGGAGCCGGCCCAGCGCGCCGTCGCCGCAACCGCACGCGCCGCCCGAGCACCGGAAACACGCCGCCACCACCAGCCGCGTAACCGATTGACCCGACCATGAAACGCCGCCGCGAGCCCATCTACACCGCTGCGATTGTGGCCGGGCGCGCGCTGTTCGGCTTCTGGCGCGTCAAGCGCGTGGTGACCGGAGCGGAGAACATTCCTGCCTCCGGCGGGGCGGTCGTCGCCATGACGCATTTCGGCTACCTCGACTTCGCGTTGGTCGAGTGGGCGACCTGGCTGCACAACAAGCGTCGCATCCGCTTCATGGCGAAGAAGAGCGTGTTCGACAAGCCGGTCGTCGGTTGGTTGATGCGGGGAATGCGGCACATCCCGGTCGACATGAAGGCGGGCGCTGACGCGTACCGAGCAGCAGTCGACGCGTTGCGTTCCGGCGAGCTGATCGGGGTCTTCCCGGAGGCCGGAGTGAGCGCATCCTTCTCCGTCCGCGACCTGAAATCGGGGGCGGTCCGCCTCGCTGCTGAAGCCGGCGTCCCGATCGTTCCGGTCGCCATCTGGGGTGGCCACCGGCTGATGACGAAGAACCGCAAGATTCGGTTCGGCGAGCGGTTCGGCATGCCGGTCAGCTTCGCGTTCGGCGGGGCCATCCGCGTGGAGCCTGGGGCGGATGTCCGCGAGGCCACCAGCGTGCTCAGGGATGGACTGCAGCACCTGACCGACGAGTGCCAGCGCGCCTACCCGGTCGACGGCACCGGCCAGTGGTGGCAGCCTCGCGACCTCGGCGGCACAGCGCCGACACCTGCCGAGGCCGCGGCGGCGGATGCCGAGCGCGACCGGCGGCGCGACGCCGAGCGCTAGCAGGTTGCGTCTGGGAATGGACGGCTTGCTCCTCAGCTCAGACATTGAACGATTGGGGCAGCCGAAAAGCGTGGCCGCCCCAATCGTTCAAAACTCGACACCCCGCAACCCATCCACACCCAGCCGCTCGGGGCTGACACCTACGGCAGGAACGGCTTCGAACCGGTGCCCTCGGCGATGATCTGCTCCAGCACCTCGGGCGCTGTGGTGTTCTCGCCGAGCACGTTCGGCTTGCCTGCGCCGTGGTAGTCGCTCGATCCGGTAACGGCCAGGCCGAACCGGTCGGCCAGTTGCCGCAGCCGCTTCTTGCCGTCCTCGGTGTTCTCGCGATGCTCGATCTCCAGGCCGAACAACCCGGCGTCCACCAGCTGGGACAGGCGTCCCTCTGGGATCACCCCTGAACGCCCGTGCGTTGCCGGGTGGGCGAGCACCGGCACGCCACCGGCTGCCCGCACCAGCTTGACAGCCGTCAGCGGGTCGGGTGCGTAGTGCGGTTCGAAGTACCCAGTGCTCGGGTGAAGGATGCTCGCGAACGCGGCGCTCCGCGTCGGCACGTGCCCCTTGGCCACCAGGGCATCCGCAATGTGCGGCCGCCCGACGGTCGCCCCATTCGCTGTCTGGGCGAGCACGTCCTCCCAGGTGAGGTCGTAGTCGGCTGCGATCCGCCCCACGATGCTCTCCGCCCGGGACAGCCTGGCCGCGCGAATCCGCGCCGTCTCCGCAATCAGGTCGGCGTTCATCGGGTCGAGCAGGTAGGCGAGCAGGTGAACGCTCTGCCAGCCGTACCGGGTGCTGAGTTCCATCCCGGGAATCACCGTGAGACCGGTTCCGGATGCTTCCGCCGCCGCCTCGTGCCATCCCGCCGTCGAGTCGTGATCGGTGATCGCTATCGTGCCGAGCCTCGCCGCGAGAGCGGCCCGCACCAATTGCGCGGGCGTTTCCGTTCCGTCCGACACACTCGAGTGAGTGTGAAGGTCGATTGCTCCAGGCATGATGCAACTCTAGGCGGAAGCTCGGGGGCTCACCGGTTAGGGTTGCTAGGCCATGATTCGTCGTCTCCTTGCCGCAGTGTTCATCCTCGGTGTGGCCGCGGTGCTGCTCGTGGCGGCCTGGCCCCAATTACTCGGGCTGCAGCGAACACCGCTGGTCGCGCATGCCGTCTCGTTTCGCGCCATGGCGTCCTGTGTGGCAATAGGGTTTCTGCTTCTTGTGGTGGTGGGCGCGACACTCGGCCGCGGGTTCCGCAGTATGGCGGCATCCCTGGCGGTGATGTTGATCGCGTTCGTGCTGGTCAACGCCGCGGTGCTCTCCACGCGGGGCTTCGGAGGAGACCAGCCGGTGAGCGGCCAGGCTTCCGACAGCGCGGAGCTCACCGTGCTGTCCTGGAACACGCTCGGTCCGGCTACCACCCCTGAGGTCATTGCGGAACTTGCACTCGACACCGGGGCCGACGTCGTGGTGCTGCCCGAGACGATCCTCGAGAACGCGACCCAGGTGGCCGTGCTGATGCGAGAGGGAGGTAGCCCGATGTGGGCACACACACTCGCCTACGACCAGATCTCCCCCGCCCGGTCCACGTCGGTGCTCACCAGTGCTGCCCTGGGCGAATACGACTACGACAGCCTCGCCGAGACCACTGCCGTGCTGCCAACGGTCGTCGCAACTCCCCGCGACGGCAACGGCCCCACCATCGTGGCCGTTCACGCGGTCGCACCCCTGGTCGAACAGTTCGACAATTGGCGGACCGACCTCGAACTGCTTGCCGGGTTCTGCAGCGGTCCCAACGTGATCATGGCCGGCGACTTCAACGCCACCATCGACCACATGACCGGCCTCGGCGCCGAACCGGGCAAGACGTTGGGCGAGTGCACGGATGCTGCCATGGTCACCGGCAATGGCGCCCTGGGAACGTGGCCGACCCGGTTGCCCGCCATCCTGGGCGCGCCGATCGATCACGTGATGGCAACATCCGATTGGACCGTGAGCGACATGGAGGTCATCCAGTCGCTGGATGACAACGGCAGCGACCACCGGCCGGTGGTGGCCCAGCTGACCAGGCGGGACTAGCTTTCGGTTCAGCCGGCGTCGCGGAACTGCTGGATGAGCATCCGCGCCATGGCTTTCGCACGCGCATGCACATTTCTGGCCAGCCCCATCCGCTCGTACTGCCGGCGAGAAAGAGGAGTGGAACATTGCCCAGCGATCAGGGGGACAATAGAGGCATGTCTTCCACCGACCTCCCCACCGAAGCTCCCCGCGCCACCTCGAACCGGTCCACCACCCCGGCGTCCGAGCAGTTCAAGGACTACATCGGATCGAATTGGGCCGAGCGAACGGACGTCGTCCCCGAGACCCGTGAACACGCCCGGTTTGCGGCCGACCGGCGGGCAAAGCTGTCCGCGCTTCACACCGGCCAGCGGTTGATCATCCCGGCCGGCTCGGCGAAGGTGCGCTCCAACGACACCGATTACCCGTTCCGCGCGCACTCCGGCTTCGCCCACCTCACCGGCTGGGGCTCGGACTCCGAGCCAGGTGCGGTGCTCGTGATGGAGCCGAGCGCCGATGGCCACGAGGCGACGGTGTACTTCCGCGAGCGCGCCGGTCGCGACTCGGAGGAGTTCTACGCCAACCCGGAGATCGGTGAGTTCTGGATCGGAGCCCGCCCGTCGCTCGCTCAGGTGGCCGGCGACCTGGGCCTGGCCACCCGGGGGATCGCAGAGCTGGAGAGCGAACTTTCCTCCACCGATCTGAACACGCTCATCGTGCGCGACGCCGACCGCAACGTGACCGAGCAGGTCGACAGCGCCCGCCTCATCGCCAGCGACAGGGAAACCACTACCTTCGACGACCACGCCGGCGATGCCGAGCTCAGCCGCAACCTCTCCGAGCTCCGTCTCGTCAAGGACACCTACGAGATCGAGCAGATGCGTCAGGCGGTGGATGCCACGAAGAAGGGCTTCGACGACGTCATCGCCGACCGGCCGGCCATCGTCGCGCATCCGCGGGGTGAGCGACTCGTTGAGGGCACCTTCAACCGGCGAGCACGCGCCGACGGCAACACGGTCGGCTACGACACGATTGCGGCGAGCGGGCCGAACGCCTGCGTGCTGCACTGGACCCGCAACGACGGACCGGTGCGTGACGGTGACATGATCCTGCTCGACGCCGGCATCGAACTCGACAGCTACTACACCGCAGACATCACCCGCACACTGCCCATCAGCGGAACCTTCACCCCGATCCAGCGGAAGATCTACGAGGCCGTGCTGGAGGCGGCGGATGCGGCGTTCGCGATCGTGCGTCCTGGCATCCGGTTCCGCGAAGTGCACGCTGAGGCGATGCGGGTCATCGCGGAGAAGACAGCCGAGTGGGGCATCCTGCCGGTGTCGGCCGAGGAGTCGCTCAAGCCGGACAACCAGTACCACCGCCGCTACATGGTGCACGGTACCAGCCACCACCTCGGCATCGACGTGCACGACTGCGCCCAGGCGCGTCGCGAGTTGTACATCGACGGGGTGGTCGAAGAGGGAATGGTGTTCACCATCGAGCCAGGGCTGTACTTCCAGCCCGACGACCTGACCGTGCCGGAGGAGTACCGCGGTATCGGCGTGCGCATCGAAGACGACATCCTGGTGACGGCGGATGGCGCCGAGAACCTGTCGGTCGGCATTCCCCGCACCGCCGACGACGTGGAGGCCTGGCTGCGCTGACCGGTTCGCGCTTCTTGGCGGGTCGAGCCCCTAGGCGGGTCGAGCTTGTCGAGCGTTGTACTGAGCCTGTCGAAGTGACCAGGCGAGCTTGTCGAGCCTCGGCCCAAGGACCAGCACCGATCGGCGGTGTCGGAAGGGAGCGAGCGCTGCGTTCACGGCAGCAGCGTGAAGCCGCTCTGCGCGGCAGCAGTTCGCAATTGGTCGTCGAAAGCGGCAACTACTGAGCACTCGGGATCAGCGTCTCTGGCTGCGTGCGCGCTCGCGAGTTGCACCGCGTCGTAAGCGCGCAACCCAGTGCTGGCCAGCAGTCGGGTTGCACCAACGATGATGTCACTGGTGACGGCTACCGGGAGAAGCAGTGTGCCGGTCAAGGCGTGTCCGGCGAAGTCTCCCTCGAACAGGCGCACAAGGGTGCCGACCGACCCGAGTGACAGTTCTCCCATTCGATGTTTACGCCAGAAGGCGGCGCACACTTCGACTCGCGCGATCTCGGAGACAGCGAACACTGTGCGGGCTCGGATGGTCTCCGAACCTTCTTCGTCGGCGTATAGCTTCACCAGCGCCGACGAGTCGGCGTAGACACTCACCGGCGATCGTGCGAGACCAGGTCGGAGAGTGCAGTACCCGAGCCGGCCTCCTTACGGGCGGCTTCGACCTCCGCGGCGCTGGGAACAACCTGGTCCCAGTGCATTGGCACGACGAGTAGCCCGGCGCGCTCCAACCGCCCCCGCAGGCGGACCTCCTCAGGATCCACAGCGTCGGGAGACGTAGCGACCTCGAGAACCTGCGTGATGAAATCGTTCATGCTGCGCTTTTGGGCGGCAGCCGTCTTCTGCACCCGCTCCACAAGTGCATCCGCTGCTCGCCAACTGACCTGACCCATGCAAGCATGCTAGCACTCATGCTAGCGCTTCAGCAAAATCAGAGCTTGCCGCGGCTCAGTGTTTGCGGAGGCTCAGTGTTCGTGCGGCACGAGCTTGAACGCCTGCCTGCCGTGCGTGTACGACGACCCTGCGCCGATAGCCGACGCGACCCAGATGGCCTCGGCGACCTCCTTCTCGGTCGCGCCAGCCTTCACCGCGGCCTTGGTGTGCGCTTCGATGCAGTACGGGCACTGCATGGAGATCGAGACGGACACGGCCATCAGCTCGCGGTACTTCTTGGGGATTTCGCGCCCATCCTCCGCGAACACCGCGCCGCTGAAGTCGGTGTATGCCTTGAGCAGGTCCGGGCTGGCCGTCTTGTAGTTGCGCATGTATTGGCGGTCGGATGGTTCGATGTTGTCGCTCATCGTTGCTCCTTCAGTTGAAGCACAGCCGCCCCGGTGGCGGCCGGCTACTCGGTGGGCGCCGGGCGGGCCAGCAGTTCCTGCGCCCGCACCAGCTGGCCCGGATCGATGATGATCTGATAGTTGCTGGCCAGCACCTGGTGGATCGAGGTGAAGTCCCGGCGACGACGGCTCATCGTGTAGCTGACGATGCCGAAGATCATTCCGAAACCGGCACCGATAAGCACCGCAGCCCCGACGAACGCGAGGGAGTTCGGGTTGCTGGTGAACAGGAACAGGATGAGCCCGAAGAAGAGGCCGAACCAGGCGCCGCTGGCGGCACCCGCCCCTGCCGCGCGTGCATAGGTCAGCTTGCCGGTGACCCGTTCGACCGTCTTCAGGTCGTTGCCGACGATCGCCAGTTGCTTGACCGGGAACTCGGCCTTCGACAACCGGTCGACGACCGCCTGCGCCTCGAGGTAGGTGTCGTAGGTTCCCAGCACCTCACCCTTGGGGAGGCTCGGAAATACCTGACCACGACGCGAAAAAGGACTCTGGTTGCTCACCAGGCCATTCTCCCATGCGGCGGCTAGGGTTGTTAGTGTGAGCGCGACCAGAGTCTTCGTCGCCCGCTTGGCCGGGTGCTCCGTTTTCGACCCCGCCGGCGACAAGGTCGGCCGGGTACGCGATGTCCTGGTCGTCTACCGCGCCAAACAGTCGCCTCGCGTTGTCGGATTGATCGTCGAGGTTTCCGGTCGCCGCCACGTGTTCCTGTCCATCGGACGGGTCACCAGCATCGGCTCAGGCCAGATCATCACGACCGGCCTGATCAACCTGCGCCGTTTCGAGCAGCGCGGCGGCGAGGTGCGCGTGATCGCGGAGGTTCTCGGCCGCAAGGTGAGCCTGGTCGACGGCTCCGGCACGGCCACCATCGAGGACGTCGCCATCGAGCAGAACGGCCCTGGCGAGTGGCAGGTGTCCGAGCTGTTCCTCCGCCGGCCCAAGACCAGCGCCTCCCCCTTCGCGAAAGGCCACACCATGTTCGCCCGGTGGGCATCCGTTCGGGAGGACACCGCAGGTGGCGAGGCCCAGTCGGCCGCCCAACTGCTGGCCACCTACGAAGACCTGCTTCCCGCCGACCTCGCCAACACCCTGCTCGACCTGCCGGAGCAGCGGATGCTGGAGGTCGCAGAAGAGCTGAGCGACGAGCGCCTGGCCGACGTCCTGGAGGAGATGCCCGAAATCGAGCAGGTGGGCATCCTGAACCAGCTCGAAGACGACCGCGCCGCCGACGTGCTCGACCAGATGCAGCCGGATGACGCGGCCGACCTGATCGCCCAGCTTTCCCAGGAGCGCCGGGAGGCCCTGCTCGAGCTGATGCAGCCCAAAGAGGCCGAAGACGTGCGGATGCTGCTGCTCTACGAGCCGGACACCGCCGGCGGCCTGATGACCACCGACCCGATCATCGTCTCCGCCGACGCGACGGTGGCCGAGGGCCTCGCCCTGATCCGCCGCCACGAGACCGCGCCGGCGCTGGGCGCTGCTATCTGCGTCACCCTCCCGCCGTACGAGCCACCGACCGGCCGATTCCTCGGCATGGTGCATTTCCAGCGGATGCTGCGGTACCCGCCGAACGAACGCCTGGGCACGCTGCTCGACCTCAAGCTCGAACCGGTCCAGGATGACGCCTCAGCGGCCGAGGTCGCGCGCATCCTCGCCACCTACGACCTGGTGTCCGTCCCGGTCGTCGACGAGAACCACCGACTGGTCGGGGTGGTGACAATTGACGATGTCCTCGATTATCTGCTGCCAGACGACTGGCGAAGTCACGACGATGAACCCGGCGTTGTGACGGTTTCAGCCGACACCCGCCCGCAGCCGATAATCATCCCCACCGGAAGGAGGAACGTCAGTGGCACGCCGAACTGATCGAGGACTGGATTCGCCCAAGGGCCTGAGGACGTCGTTCGTCCCGTTCCTCGGTGGGCGCAAGGACCGCATGGGCCGCTTCTCGGAGGCGTTCGCCCGCGGGATGGGCACGCCGTGGTTCCTGGTCGGCATGACCCTGTTCTGCGTCGCCTGGCTGACCTACAACACGTGGGCGCCCGAAGAGGCGCAGTTCGACCCGCGCGCGCTCAACTACACGCTGCTCACCCTCATCCTGTCGCTTCAGGCGTCGTATGCGGCCCCGATGATCCTGCTCGCGCAGAACCGGCAGGACGACCGCGACCGGGTGCAGATCGAACAGGATCGCCAGCGTGCCGAACGCAACCTGAACGACACCGAGTACCTGGCCCGCGAGGTGGTGGCGCTGCGCCTGGCGATGAAGGATGTCGCCAGCAAGGACTTCATCCGCGCTGAACTTCGGGCACTGCTCGAAGAGCTGAACAGGGATGACGCCGACAAGGACCCTGATCGGGTTGACTGACCAGGATCTACCCACGCTCATCCACCGCGCCCTCACCCGCGTCATCGACCCGGAGATCCGCAAGCCGATCACCGACCTCGACATGGTGGGCTCCATCGCGGTCGGCGCGGACGGTGCCGCCACGGTGGGTATCAAGCTGACGATCATCGGATGCCCCGCGGCGGACACCATCGAACGGGACGTCCTGGATGCTGTCGCCGGCGTGCCCGGCGTCACGAGCACCGCGGTCGACGTGACCATCATGACCAAGGAGGAGCGCCGCGCCCTCACCGAGAAGCTGCGCGGCACCGGGCGGGTGATGCAGTTCGGGCCGGACTCGCTCACCCACATCTTCACGGTCACCAGCGGCAAGGGTGGTGTCGGCAAGTCCACCCTCACCGCCAACCTGGCGGTCGCGCTGGCGGCGCGGGGCCTGAAGGTCGGGCTCATCGACGCTGATGTCTTCGGGTTCTCGATTCCGGGCATCCTGGGCATACCGGATGCGAAGCCCACCCGTGTGGGCGAGATGATCCTGCCGCCGATCGCCCACGAGGTGAAGGTGATCTCGATCGGCATGTTCGTGGAGGAGCGCACGGCGGTGTCGTGGCGCGGGCCGATGCTGCACCGCACCATCGAGCAGTTCCTGACCGATGTGTACTTCGGCGACCTCGACGTGCTGCTGCTCGACCTGCCTCCCGGCACCGGGGACGTGGCGATCTCGGTCGGCCAGCTGCTGCCGCAGGCCGAGGTCATCGTGGTGACGACACCGCAGGCGGCCGCCGCGGAGGTCGCCGAACGAAGCGGGCTGGTCGCCCGGCAGACTGGCCAGCAGGTGCTCGGCATCGTGGAGAACATGGCCGGACTGGTTCAGGATGACGGCACGGTGCTCGACCTGTTCGGCACCGGCGGCGGCGAGGAGGTTGCCAGGCGGCTCGGGGTTCCGGTACTCGGTTCGGTTCCCCTGAGCGTCGCGTTACGCGAGGGCGGAGACTCCGGACGGCCGGTCGTGCTCGAGCGGCCCACGGATGCTGCGGCTGTCGCCATCGACGCGATCGCCGCCCAGCTGGCCACCCGCGGTCGGGGCCTGGCCGGGCGCAAGCTGCCGCTCACGCTGCGGTGATCAGGCCCGTACTGCGGGTTGAGTAGCGCGCCCGCGCGTATCGAAACCTTGCACGCCGACGGTTTCGACCCTTCGATACGGGCGCTAAGCGCCCACTCAGGGGAACTACGGCCCTGGCGGGCCTACTCAACCCACAGAAAGCGAATCGTCGATGTCGGCTCGCCGCAAGCGATAGCGTGCCAGTGACAGCAAGCTCCCGCCGATCAGCACCGCCGGCACCACGCTGAAGCTCACGACGATGCCTGCGACCGCAGCGGCGGGCTGCTCCACCAACTCGCTGCCGGTCGTCGCCACGTACCCGGTGACGGCGAGCACGACGGTTAGCGCAGTCGCACCGAGCGCCATCCCGGTGGTCTCGCCCGCCGTCCACACCCCGCCGAAAATGCCGGCCTGGCCGTCCCCGTGGCTGGCGGCATCGTGGGAGATGACGTCCGGCAGCATTGCCATCGGAAGCGACTGCATGCCGGCGTAGGCGGCCCCGGCAACAGCGACCGGCAGGTAGACCCACTCCCCCGGCGCCCAGATCAGTGCCGTCATCGACAGGGCAGCGAGAGCAAACACGGCGGATGCGAGGGCGAACCCGCGCTCTTTGCCCGCCCTGCGCGAGACGGCCTGCCACACCGGTGCGAAGAACACTGCGGGCGCGATCAGCGCGAGGAACAGGAAGGTGACAGCGCCCTGGCTGTGCAGCACGTACTTGGCAACGTATTGGGCACCGGCCAGCATCATCCCGGTCGCCAGCCCCTGAAGCACGAAGGTCAGCAGCAGTGCGCGGAAGGCGGCGCTCCGCTTCAGGATGCGTGCACCATCCGCGTACTGCGCGGCGATGGAAGCGCGAGCCACCGGGGCGCCGGCCGGAGCGCCGATCTTCGGTGCGGAAAAACTCGAGCCGAGCATCCCGGCACCGATTGCAAGCCCGGCGACGACCGCCATCAGCAGGTAGCCGAGGTTCTCGTCAGCCGTGATGTCGCGCAGGGCCGGACCTCCGGCGCCGAACAGCAGGATCGCGACCGTGAGCACGACGACGCGCCAGGTCAGCAGGCGGGTGCGCTGGTCGTACCCGACGGCGATCTCGGCGGGGAGGGCGATGTACGGCACCTGGAACAGGCTGAACGCCGTCGCGGTCAGCAGGAACGCCACCAGCACCCACAGGCCGGAGAGCAGCGGCCCGATCCCAGCAGGCACGGCGAAGGTCAGGATGAAGAAGACCGGCAGCAGCAACGAGCCGAGCACCATTCCCCGGCGACGAGTGCCGGTGGTCGCCTGAGCGTGATCGCTTCGACTCCCCAGGATCGGGTCGATCACCACATCCCAGACCTTGGCGGCAGTGACGATGAGGCCGGCGGCCAGCGCCGCGACCCCGAGGGTGTCTGTCAGGTAGAACACCAGCACCAGCCCCGGCAGTGTGGCGAAACCGCCGGTGCCGAGTGAGCCGAGCGCGTAGCGCGCGACAGTGGTCCGGGTGAGCGGCTCGGGCGCCGGCCGGGTCGGATCGAGGGTGGGGTCCGCATTGACCATTTCGTGAGCGTAGCGCACGTCATGCAGCTGCCGGAGCCGACGCTCCCGGAGCGCCGGGGCACGCTGCACCTAGGATGAGCACCATGTCCGGTTCCCTTATCCCGCCTGCCATCGCCGATGACCTCGACCGTGACCTGACGGCGTCGAGCGGCACAACAGCATCCGTCGTCGCCCCCTTCACCGGTGAGGTGCTGCACGACCTCCCACTGAGCACAGTTCGCGATGTAGAGGATGCCGCGGCGCGCGCCCGACTCGCCCAGCTTGCGTGGCACCATGCCGGCTTCGCGCATCGCCGGGCGGTGCTGCTGAAAGCGCACGACCTGCTGCTGGAGCGGCGCGAACTGCTGCTGGATGCGGTGCAGTCCGAGACGGGGAAGACCCGCGGGCAGGCCTTCGAGGAGGTCTTCCAGGCCGCGAACGCGACCCGTTACTACGCGGTGAAGGCGCGCGGAACCCTGCGCACTCGCCGTCGTCGCGCCGGCATCCCGTTCGTCATCCAGACCAGGGTCGGCTATCGGCCGAAGGGCCTGGTCGGCGTCATCACCCCGTGGAACTTCCCCCTCAGCCTGTCCGTCATGGATGTCATCCCCGCCCTCGCCGCGGGCAACGCCGTCGTGCAGAAGGCCGACCATCAGGGTGCGCTCACCATCCTGGCCTCACGGCGCGCGTTCATTGAGGCCGGGGTGCCCGAGGGGGTCTGGGCGGTCGTCACGGGAGATGGTGCCGTCATCGGCACTGCGGTCAATGATGTCTCCGACTACGTCTGCTTCACCGGGTCGACGGCGACCGGTCGCTCGGTTGCCGAGCGCGCAGCATCCGCCCTGCGCGGGGCATCGCTCGAGCTGGGCGGTAAGAACCCGATGATCGTGCTGGACGACGTCGACCCTCGCAAGGCTGCCCGCAGCGCGGTGTACGCGAGCTTCGCCGCCCTCGGCCAGCTGTGCGTCTCGATGGAGCGCATCTACGTTCAGCGCACGGTGGCGGATGCCTTCATCCGCGAGTTCGTTGCCGCAACAGACGCGCTCGTGCAGGGGGGCGCGTTCGACCACTCGACAGACGTGGGCTCCCTCACACTGGCGAGCCAAATGGACAACGTGAATCGCCATATCGACGACGCCGTCACCAAGGGCGCGACCGTACTCACCGGCGGCAAACCGCGCCCAGACCTCGGGCCGCTGTTCTTCCAGCCGACGGTGCTCACCGGAGTGACCGACGACATGGACTGCGCACGCGGTGAGACGTTCGGGCCACTGGTCGCCATCACGATCGTCGACACCGAAGAGGAGGCCATCATTGCGGCGAACGATTCCGACTTCGGGTTGAACGCATCCGTCTTCAGTGCCTCCAGGAAGCGGGCACGACGCGTCGCATCAGCGCTCGCCGCCGGCAGTGTCAACATCAACGAGGGTTACCGGGCCAGCTTCTCCTCCATCGATGCGCCGATGGGCGGAATGAAGCAGTCGGGCCTCGGACGCCGCAACGGACCGGAAGGCCTGCTGCGTTTCGTCGACTCACGCACCATCGCCGAGGCCACCGGATTGGTGCAATTGCCGAGGTTCGGAAAAGAGTTTGCGACCCTAACTGGGGTAATGATCGCGCTGCTTTTCGCACTTAAGTTGTTCCGTCGCGGTTAAACTCTGCTCACCCAAGTCTTTCTGCCCGAAGGAAAGGACACCCGACATGAGCAAGCTGGTTCGCGCGGGACTGGAAGCCGTCGTCACGATAACCGCCACCTTGGCCGTCATCATCGGTGCGTTCTCCGCCCTCCTCGGCATGGACAGCCTGATGGCCCTGAGCGGCATCTACTACGCGATCTGGGCGGGAACCATCCTGCTGATCCACCTCGCCTTCGCCAGGCGCCGCCGCCACTACCGGCTGAGCCTCAGCGTCGGCGCGAGCGTCGCCGTCATGGGTGCACACCTGGTGATGTTCTTCACCGGGAACATTCCCGTGGAAATGAGCCTGGTGCCGGTCATCATGCACGACTTCGGCCTCGCGCTGGTCGCCCTCGTGGTGCTCAACGTTGTGCACCTGGTGCTCTTCCGCCGTCGTCGTCCGACGCAGGCTGCCGCCCCGGCGGCACCAGCGGCACCGGACTTCTCCGAGCGCGTCGATGACATCCCGGCGCCTACGGCCGCCACGCAGCCGCCGGTCGACGCTGAGCCGACAGCCGCAGGCTCGACAGCGGCAGAAGAAGCCGAAGCCGACAGCGAGCCGGAACCGCAGCACGCCACGACGGCCTGACCGAACCGGTCAGGTCGCCTCGGAGTCGAACGGGGTCGGCGCGCCTTCGGCCAACTGCCGCTTGCGCCTGGCGTACGCCGATTCGATCACCGGCCTCACCACCGGCTCCGGCTCATCGACCAAGGCCTCGCGGATGATGCGCCTCGGGTCGTATTGCCGGGGGTCCAGCTTCTTCCAGTCGACGTCGTCGAAGTCGGGGCCGAGCTCGTCGCGCATCCGGTCTTTGGCGCCGTTCGCCATGTCGCGCAGCGACCTGGTCAGCCTCGCCAGTTGCGCGGCGTAGTGCGGAAGCCGATCCGGGCCGAGCAGGAAGACGGCAATGACTCCGATCAGGAGGATCTTGTCGATAGTCAGGCCGAACACTCGTTCATGCTAACCGGTAAGACAGGTCATCACCTCTATCGTTGAGGGGAACAAGGAGTTGCCCGTGCCTGACAAGGAATCCGCCTGGAAGTACGCCGAAGAGTTCGTCTCCGAGAGCGATGCCATCTCGGCTGCCCGCGCGCAGTCGATCGAGTTCGGGGTCGAAGCGGTCTCCCCTGCGACAGGTGCCGCGATTGCCGTGCTGGCCGCCGCATCCGCAGCCGGCAATGTGATCGAGATCGGTACCGGCGTCGGGGTCAGCGCGCTGTGGCTGTTCGCCGGAGCACCGCAGGCCACGCTGACCTCCATCGACATCGAGCCCGACTTCCAGCAGGCTGCCCGCAAGTCGTTCGGCGACGCCGGCGTGCCCGCGAATCGCGTGCGGCTGATCACCGGTCGCACGCACGATGTTCTCCCGCGCATGAACGAGCAGTCCTACGACCTCGTCCTGGTCGATGCCGACCCGTTGTCGGTCATCGAGAACGTCGAACACGGTCTTCGCCTCGCGCGACCGGGCGGCACCGTGCTGGTGCCGCACGTGCTGTGGCGCGACCGCGTCGCCGACCCGGTGAAACGCGACGATGTGGTCACCGGCTTCCGCACCCTGTTGAACGAGGTGGCGGCATCGGATGCCGTGCTCAGCTCGCTCTCACCGGTCGGCGACGGCCTGCTTCAGCTGGTGAAGCGCTAGCCGCAAGTGGCGCGCGGTTTCGATACGGTCGCTTCGCGACCTACTCAACCCACAGAAGTTGCGGGTTGAGTAGCTCGCATCCGCGGCTAACGCTCGTTCAACTCGATGTTGCCGGCCGTGGTTTCGAAGCGGTAGACGCGGTCGGAGTTCTGGTCGCTCGACACGTTCTGCCGCACCTCGCCGGCCGTGGTGTCCGTCTCGATGCGGTAGCTGCCGCTCGGCAGCGCCACCCGAACGTCACCGGCAGTGGAGGTGACCTCCATGCTGTCGGGCAGCGAACGGAACTCGAAGGTGCCGTCGCCCGCGGTGCTCTCACTGCGGAACGACCCGTTCACCGCGACATCGTCCAGCCGTACGTCGCCGGCCGTCGTGGAGATCTGCAGGTCGTCGGTTGCCCCGGACATCCGCAGGTTGCCCGCCGTCGAATCCACCGTCACATCGCCGTAGTCGCCGGACAGGTTCAGGTCGCCGGCGGTGGTCTCGATGGCCAGTTGGATGCCGTCGCGTTCCATCGCGGCCGGGAGGGAGATGTTCACCTTCGCGTCGTCGTTCCAGCCCCAGCCGTCGAAGCCCCAGCCCCACCAGCCCCAGCCGGGGTGGCCGACGCGAACGTTCAATACGCCGTCGGAGACCTCGTAGTCGAGCCTCAGGTTCGTCCCGCCCTGGTCGAAGCGGATCTGCGGCTCGTCGACGTCGGTGTACTGCACCTTGACGTCGGCCGCGCTGGTACGGAGCTCGACCGTGTCAAAGGCGTCCTCGACCGCGAAGGTGCCGGAGGTGTCATCGCGGTTCAGTGAGAACGCCACCCGAGCAACCGTGCCGACGAGGATGATCGCCAGCACGATGGATCCGACCACCAGCAGCACGGTGCGGAGGGTGTTCGGCTGCCGGGGAGCGGGTGCCGGGGAGGGCGCGGTCTGGTCTTGCGTAGTCATGTTCTGTCCTTGGTCTGTGAGTTGGGGATTCGGGTAGGTCAGGTGCGGTCGGGCTGGCTGTTCAGGTAGCGCAGCACCGCCAGCACGCGGCGGTTGCCGCTGTCTTCGATCGGGAGGCCGAGTTTGGCGAAGATGGCCGAGATGTGCTTCTCGACCGAGCCCTCGGCGATGAACAGTTCTTTGGCGATGGCACTGTTGGAGCGTCCCTCAGCCATCAGCTGCAGCACGCCTCGCTCCCGGGTGGTCAGCGCGCCCAGGTCATCGCCCCGCCGGGAGCGGATGACGATCTGGGCTACCACCTCTGGATCGAGAACGGTTCCACCTGCGCCCACCTCAGCGACCGCTGCCAAAAACTCGTCGACGTCGGCCACCCGGTCCTTCAGCAGGTAGCCGAGCCCGCTCGAGTTGTCGGCGATCAGCTCGCCGGCGTAGCGCTCCTCGACGTATTGCGAGAGAACCAACACGGCGACCGCGGCACTCTGGGCGCGGATGAGTACCGCCGCACGGATGCCCTCATCGGTGTACGTGGGCGGCATCCGCACGTCGACGATGGCGAGGTCTGGTGAGAACTCGGTGACCGCTTGAAGCAGGTCCTCCGCGTTCTCGACCGCCGCCACCACCTGGTGGCCGGCGTCGCTGAGCAGCCGCTCGATCCCCGCCTTCAGCAGTACGGAGTCTTCGGCAATTACGATGCGCATGGCACCTCCACGGTGATGAGGGTCGGTCCGCCGTTCGGAGACTCGATGAGCATGGTTCCGCCGGCAGCTCGCACCCGGTCGCGCATGCCGGCCAGGCCACCCTGGCCGAGACCGTCGCCCAGGTGGGCACCGCCGACTCCGTTGTCGCGGATGCGGGCGATCAGCCGGCAGTCCTCGGCATCCGCCCCCTCCTGCACGACGGTGACCGTGCACTCGGATGCCGCGGAATGCTTGGCGACGTTGGTGAGCGCCTCAGCGACGGCGAAGTAGATGACCGCCTCGGCCTCGGGCGCCGCACGCCCGGGAACGGTGACTGAGATGGTGGTGGGGACCAGGCAGCGGGAGGCGACGGCCGACAGGGCGGCGTCCAGCCCGCGATCGGTGAGCACGGCCGGGTGGATGCCCCTGGCCAGTTGGCGCAGTTCGGTGATCGACGCCTTCGCCTCGGTGTGTGCCTGCTCGAGGAGTGCTTTGGCCGCTTCAGGATCGGAGTCGAACTTGCTGCGCGCCATGCCCAGGGTGAGCGCGACGGAGACAAGTTGCGGTTGCACGCCGTCATGCAGATTGCGCTCGATGCGCTGACGCTCGATACTGGCCGCGTCGACAGCGCCCTGACGGGCATCCGCGAGGGTGTCCACCTTCTCGAGCAGCACGGCGTTGGAGCTGGGGCCGAGCAACGCCACCGACATCCGCCGGTCGAGCCGGCCGGCCCAGTAGATGTAGCCGAGCAGGACGGCCAGGAAGGCCAGTCCGACGAGCCAGGCGAAGCCGCCCTCCGTGATCGTGACCAGGCGGATGCCGAGCCCCCACAGCGCGACCATCAACGACCCGAGCAGCATGCTGAGGAAGTGGTGCAGCACGGTACGCCAGGTCACCGGGTCGACGAGGTCGACGAACGCCTGGGCCACATAGCGGATGCCACCGGTCTGCCTGGTCTGCCGGCGAACCGGCGGCGCGATGGTCACCTCGTAGAGTGCCATCGCCCGGTGCCGCTCCACCCAGCCGCTGGCCCTGGTCAGCGCGCTGGCCGCGAGCAGCAGGATGATGCCGATGCCAAGTGCCGGCACGGTGAAGATCCCGGTGGTGATCAGCGTGATGATGACGGTGAACCACAGCGTTGCGAGCACCGAGTCGATCAGGAGGTCGATCGTCGATGCCCACAAGAACGCAGCGTGGTTTCGGATTGGCTTATTTCTCACAGGTTCACCGTACGGGCATCCGTACCAGCCGGGTGAGCCGGTCAGCAGTCGATTCTGGCGGGGGTTAACCCCCGCATCGGTCGGGGGTTACCTGCCCGCGACGACTCCTGCGAGCGCGTCGTGAAGCTCTTTCGCCTCTGCGTCGTTCACCGACACGACCAGGCGGCCACCGCCTTCGAGCGGAACACGCACAATAATGAGCCGACCCTCCTTAACAGCCTCCATTGGTCCGTCGCCGGTCCTCGGTTTCATGGCCGCCATGAGTGGTCCCCTTTCGTGGATGTCCTTCCATTATCCCGTATGCGAGCCAATCCCATAAATCGTGATGATTTCTGGTATCCGCTTACGGCGGCGTCCAGTCGTATCCGTCGACCCACCAGCACCAGTGCAGCCACAGCACCTGGCCGGCAACCGAGGCGATCACCAGGGCGATCCGGAAGATTCGGGACCGCGGTACGGCGAGCGCTCCCAGCAGCGGGAAGATCGGCATCAGCAGCCGGAAGGTGCTGGATTGTGGGAAGAACACGGCTGCGAGGTACAGCACGTAGCTGATCACCCAGGCCCGCAGGTCGAAGCCGAGCCGGCGCACCCACGGGGTGACCATGAACAGGATGAATCCGACGGCGACGATACCCAGCACGATCGGCCCGAGAGCGCCGCCGAACCAGAATGCCGCCCCCTGCGGCCACGCGGTGAACGGGATGAGCTCCTGGTAGCCGATGTATGGTGCACGCCAGGCCAGTTCTGTGTCGGTGTACGCGGTGGGCGAGCCGGTGACCGCCCAGGCGATCAGCAGCCAGGCGAGCCCCATCAATCCGCTGAAGAAGGCGAGGCCGACGGATGCCCAGCGCTGGCGCATCGGGAACGGGTCACGATCCCGGGTGAACCAGCGATACCCGACGTGCAGGGCGAGGGCGAGGGCGAAAGCCAGTCCGGTGGGACGGGTGAGCGCCATGATGGCGACGACAGGGAACAGCGTCCAGTACCGGCGCTTGAGCAGCAGGTAGAGCGAGGCCGTCAGCAGGAACGCGTGCATCGACTCGGCATACGCCACCTGGGTGATCGGTGTCAGCGGGGCGACGCAGAGCAGCACGACCGCGAAGAGGGAGTTGCCTTCAGGCAGTACCTGCCGCATCAGTTTGTAGAAGACGATCGCGGTCGCGAGCGAGAAGGCGAACGACACGATCACCGCCATCTCGTGCCAGGAGAATCCGGTCACGAACATCAGCCCACGGACGAACATCGGGTAGACCGGCATGAACGCCCAGGCGTTCTCGGCGATGTGCCCGTCTGCGGTGACCGGCAACTCCGACGGGTACCCGGAGACGGCGATGACGTAGTACCAGGTGCCGTCCCAGAGGGAGGCGAACGAGAAGTAGTCCGGCTGGGCATCCGTCCAGGCGTTGTTCGCCTGGTGGCTGGCGAGCCACAGCAGCAGGCCGGTGGTGACGATGCGGGACGCCACCCAGATGGCGATCACCCGCACCCACCAGGGGGTGAGCCGGTACCAGACGGTGAGGGAGACCGGCCGTCTCAGCAGCCCGTCGCTCACCATGCGACCAGCCTAAGGGACCCGCTGCCGTACCTCAGGTCCCGCGAAAGTGCCCGTTCCGGAGAGAAGTGCCTGTTCCGCCGGGCACTTCTCTCCGGAACGGGCACTATTGCAACTCGGTCAGGCGGTCAGCCAGGCACGCAGGCCGCGCTCGCAATCGGTGATCTGGGTCAGCTCGACGCGTTCGTCATCGGCGTGTGCCTTCAGGGGGTCGCCCGGTCCGTAGTTGACCGCCGGGACGCCCAGCGCAGAGAAGCGGGCGACATCCGTCCACCCGTACTTCGGCTTGGCCACCCCGCCGACCGCTTCCAGGAATCCTGCCGCCAGCGGGGCTGTGAGGCCCGGCCTCGCGCCCTCCGCCTTGTCGACGACCGTGACGTCGTAGCCGTCGAAAACCTCCCGCAGGTAGCGCTCGGCGTCATCCGCCGTCTTGTTCGGGGCGAAACGGTAATTGATATGCACCATGCACTCGTCCGGGATGATGTTGCCGGCGATGCCCCCGGAGATGCCGACCGCATTGAGCCCCTCGCGGTAGACGAGGCCATCGACCTCCACCTCCAGCGGCTGGTAGTCGGCCAGGAGCCCGAGGATCGGCGCCACATCGTGGATGGCGTTGTGCCCGACCCACGCCCTGGCCGAATGCGCCCGCAGGCCGAAGGTGCGCACCTCGACGCGCAGGTTGCCGTTGCATCCGCCCTCGATCTCCGACCGCGTGGGCTCCCCCAGAATGGCGAAGTCGCCCAGCATCAGGTCGGGCCGGTTCAGGGCGACGCGGCCGAGGCCGTTCTCCCACTCGGCGACCTCCTCGTGGTCGTACCAGATCCAGGTCACGTCGACGGATGGCGCCGTCAGCTCGGCGGCGAGCTTCAGCTGCACTGCGACGCCGGCTTTCATGTCCACGGTTCCGCGGCCCCAGAGGTAGTCGATGCCGTCGATGGTCTCGAAGCGCGTCGGCAGGTTGTTGTTGAGCGGAACGGTGTCGATGTGGCCGGCGATCACCACCCGCTGCGCCCGGCCCAGGTTGGTGCGGGCGATCACCGCATCATCGTCGCGGATGACCTCCAGGTGCGCGCATCCGGCAAGGCTGGCCTCAATCGCATCCGCTATCCCGGTCTCGTTGCCGGACACCGACTCGATGTCGCACAGCTGACGGGTGAGGTCGATGGATGACCCGGCGAGGTCGAGAGGCGCGGTGGGAGACATCCCCCGAGTTTATTCGTCGGTAGCCTTGAGGCATGACTTCACCCGCCTGGGGCCAGGGACTGGCCACCACCGCCGCCGACGGTACCGTGCTCGACACCTGGTTTCCTGCTCCGCAACTGGGCGCCCGGCCGACGACCATCGACCCGTGGATCGCGCCGGCCGAGCTGGAGTCCCTGACGGGGGCGGATGATCGGCGAAACGTGACCGTCGAATTCGTGACCGTCGACATCGACCTGGATGTGGCGCCAGCCTCCACCCCGGATGCCTACCTGCGGCTCCACCTGCTCAGCCACCTGCTGGTGAAGCCGAACACCATCAATCTGGACGGGGTCTTCGGCCAGCTGGCGAACGTGGCCTGGACGAACGCCGGCCCGGTGCTGGCCGCCGACTTCGAGCGACTGCGCCCGACCCTGCAGCGCGCCGGAATCGTCGCCCACAGCGTCGACAAGTTCCCGCGGCTGGTCGACTACGTCGTCCCTGCCGGTGTGCGGATCGGCGACGCCTCCCGCGTGCGACTCGGCGCGCATCTCTCTCCCGGCACGACGGTGATGCACGAGGGCTTCGTCAACTTCAACGCCGGCACGCTCGGCTCCTCCATGGTGGAGGGTCGCATCTCCCAGGGTGTCGTGGTCGGTGACGGCGCGGACATCGGAGGCGGAGCATCCATCATGGGCACGCTCAGTGGCGGAGGTACGCAGCGGGTGGCGATCGGGGCTCGCGCCCTGCTCGGCGCCAACTCCGGCGTCGGCATTTCGATCGGCGACGACTCGGTCGTCGAGGCCGGCCTGTACGTGACGGCCGGCACGAAGGTCGTCGTCATCGGCGGTGCTGATGGTCAAGAAGGGGCGGATGCCCGCACCACCGTCAAGGCGGAGGCGCTGTCCGGTGTGCCGAACCTGCTCTTCCGCCGCAACTCGCAGACGGGTGCCGTCGAGGTGCTCCCGCGCTCCGGCTCGGGTGCCGAGCTCAACGCCGCGCTGCACTAGCCCGCCGCTGCACAAACCGCACTGCACACACCGCACTGCTAGCCGCTCTGCACTCCGCGCCGAGACGAATCCACCCCGCTGCGCGGCCTTTTCAGGGGATCGCGGGGACGGATGCGGCAGCGTTCCGCTGAAAGCACAGCGCTGCAGCAGGAGGCCGAGAAGCAGGCGCGGCGCGTCTGGCCGCGGGGGCCGGGCCAGACGCGCCCTCCGCGGGGGCGGCGGAGCGTCATGCGCGGCGAACCGCGCACAACTGTGGTGCAACTATGCCAGTCCGCGCAATCCGCAGAAAGACCGAAGGCCGATTTGTGCCCACAATTGGGGTACAAGACCGACCTCATAACGGGGGACGCCCGGTTAGCGGCCGGTCGGCCACTCCCTTGCCGGTGCACCGACATAAAGCTGTTGAGGCCGGCCGAGCTTAGTCGTAGAATCCTCATTCATCTCGCGCCAATGGGCGATCCAGCCCGGAAGGCGGCCGATCGCGAACAGGACCGTGAACATCCGCGTCGGGAAGCCCATGGCCTTGTAGATCACGCCGGTGTAGAAATCGACGTTGGGGTACAGCTTCCGTTCAATGAAATAGTCGTCGGCGAGTGCGACTGCTTCGAGCTCCTGCGCGAGGTCGAGCAGGTCGTCCTTGATACCGAGCGCGGCGAGCACCTCGTGCGCGCTCTCCTTCACCAGGGTCGCGCGCGGGTCGAAGTTCTTGTAGACCCGGTGGCCGAAGCCCATCAGGCGGATACCGTCTTCCTTGTTCTTCACCCGCTCCACGAAGCGTTCGACGCCCTCGCCGGAGTCGCGGATCTTGGCCAGCATCGTCAGCACGGCCTCGTTCGCCCCGCCGTGCAGCGGACCGTAGAGGGCATTGATGCCGGCGGAAACGGATGCGAACAGGTTCGCCTCGGTCGACCCCACCAAGCGCACGGTGGACGTCGACGCATTCTGCTCGTGGTCCTCGTGCAGGATGAGCAAGCGGTCGAGCGCGGAGGCGAGGATCGGGTCGACCTCGTACGGTTCCGCCATGTTGCCGAAGTTCATCTTCAGGAAGTTCTCGGAGAAGCTCAGGCTGTTGTCCGGATACAGGAACGCGTGACCGAGGCTCTTCTTGTGTGCGTACGCGGCAATGGTCGGCAGCTTGGCGAGAAGGCGGATGGTCGAAATCTCCACCTGCTCCGGATCGTGCACGTCGAGCGAGTCCTCGTAATAGGTCGAGAGCGCAGACACCGCGCTGGACAACACAGACATCGGGTGCGCGTCGTGCGGCAGTGCGGAGAAGAAACTACGCAGGTCTTCGTGCAGCAGGGTGTGGCGACGCACCTTCTCTTCGAATTCCGCCAACTCGGATGCTGTGGGCAACTCACCGTGGATCAGCAGCCAGGCCGACTCGAGGTAGGTGGACTTCTTGGCGATGTCTTCTATCGCGTAGCCGCGGTAGCGCAGGATGCCCTTGTCGCCATCGATAAATGTGATCGCACTCTTCGTCGAAGCGGTGTTCACAAAGCCGTTGTCCAGTGCCGTGTAGCCGGTCTGCCTGGTCAGCGACGACAGGTCGATACTGTCCGCCCCGTCGGTTCCCCTCAGGATGGGGAAGTCGGCGGAGCCACCGGGAAACGTGAGGGTGGCCTTGTCGGCAGAGGAGTTGGCAGCGTCGTTCACCTCTACAGCCTAATTGGGGGAAAGGGTCATCGACGCAACCGCCAAAGGATGCCACCAGTTGTTGGGGCAAACCTCTAACGGTTTCGACACGCTCGCTGAGCGAGCTACTCAACCCACAGAACTAGCTACCCACCGCGAAGAGCTCAGGGGGTTGCGGGAGTCAACTGCGGCGGCAGTGCCGCGACGATGGGATGGTCCTTGTGGATGATGCCCACCTTGGCTGCCCCACCCGGGGAGCCCACGTCGTCGAAGAACTCCACGTTCGCCTTGTAATACTCCGCCCACACCTCAGGGGTGTCATCTTCGTAGAAGATCGCCTCGACCGGGCACACCGGTTCGCACGCGCCGCAGTCGACGCATTCGTCCGGATGGATGTACAGCATCCGGTCGCCTTCGTAAATGCAGTCGACCGGACACTCGTCGACACAGGCACGGTCCTTGACATCGACGCACGGCAGCGCAATGACGTAGGTCACGAGGAGGTTCCTTCCACAACGGGTCTCTGGAGTCCCAGCTTAGCCGCCCGGCCGAACGTGGAGCCTGGGCCACACGATCACCAGCGCCGCGATGAGCGGAACGCCGAACGTCCAGAGGTAGCCCGGCACGTTCGCCGGGATCAGGACGGAACCGCCGGGGCCGGGCTGGGCGAAAACCAGCAGCACCCCGACCAGGCCGAGTGCGGCGAACGTCGATGGGGCCCGGCTGCCGAACACCAGGCGCAAACCCACCATCAATGCGGCAACCACGACCATCGCTGCAACAAGGCCGGTGGGCAGGTCCGCACCAGCCACCGTGATCGTCGCCGGATGGGTGACGGTGCCGAGCAGTCCCACGCCGAGGCCGAGCACCAGCGACACGACACAGGCCAGCACCCGCGAGCCCAGGGACTGCTGCCTGAACGGCACCACGGATGCCTCGACCCGACGGTACGACTCCTCGGCCGGTATCGTCATGCTGGGGCCGCTCGACAGCGCGTAGTGGCCGCCGTCGACCGTGATCTGGGTGTGGTGCGCCTGCAGTGCCCGGGTCTTCCGGTCGAGCACGGCGCTCACGTCGACACTGAAGCCTCCTGGCCGCGCCCCAGCGGCCGGCGACTCGATCTGGAAGAACGGGACCGCCATGGCGGCGGCGGCCTCCCTGGCGGCGTCGTGCGCCCTCACGTGATCGGGATGCCCGTAGCCGCCGTTCGCGTCATAGCTCACCACTGCGCTCGGCTGCACGTCGGCGATGACGGATGCGATGTCGCCCACCACTTCGTCCAGCGGCGCCGCGCAGAGGGACTCCTCATCGGGATCCGTGACCGGTTCCGGCCCGGCCTCGCCCCAGACCATGCCCGAGTCGAGGTACCGGCGCGGTTCCAGTTCGAGAAGCCGGGCATCCGGCTCCCCCAGGTAGCGCTGGTCGGTGACGCCGAGCACCCGCATCGCGTCGGCCAGCTCGCCGACACGGTGCTCGGCCAGGCTCGGTCCATCACCCTCGAGGTGTGCCAGGTGCGGCGGGATCACTTCGCCTCGTTCACCCCTGGTGCAGGTGAGCACCGTCACACCGATGCCGGCATCGACCAGCGTCGCGATGGTTCCGCCGGTGGCGATGGTCTCATCATCCGGATGCGCATGCACGAACAGTACGTGCCGGGAAATGCTGCGCATCCGGCAAGACTATTCGACGGCCGGCGTCACCGTGTACGCGGCAGCCCACCCGCCGTTGCCGTCTTCCGCGACCACGACGAGCACCGCGTAGTTGCCGTTCGAGTACATGCCACCGGTGATTCCGCCGACCGCCGCATCATCGACGTCATTGGTGAACCCGGCACCCTCCAGTTGGGTCTTGATCGTGTCCAGGGCGGATGCGTCCGGCACCTTGATGGTGACGTTCCAGATCTTCTCCGGTGCCTTTCCGACAGCGAACGCAGCGGCGACTTCACCCTCGATTAGAGGAATCTCGGACGGGAAGTCATCCGGCACAGAAGTACCTCCGACGTCGACGTTGCCCCCGGTGACCCCTTCGATTGCCGACTCGAGGGGGTTGAACGAGCATCCGCTGACCGCTGGGGCGATCAACACGGATGCCGCGATGACGGCAGCCCAGACGCGCCTGCGGCGCACCGGCGAATGGGCGTCAAGGGTGCGATTCATCACGGCTCTCCGATCGTGGATATGCAGGGGTGGTCACACTCTAGCGACGTTCCGCGCACCCGAAAAGGTTGACGGGACTTAGCGCTGCTAAGCGTTCTGCTTCTTCAGGCGCGAGGTCTTGCGGGCGCGGGCGTTCGCATCCAGCTCCACCTTGCGGATCCGGATGAACTCCGGGGTGACCTCGACGCACTCGTCTTCACGGGCGAACTCGAGGCACTCCTCCAGGGTCAGCTTGCGCGACGGCGTCATCCGCTCGAAGGTGTCGGAAGTCGACTGGCGCATGTTGGTCAGCTGCTTCTCCTTCGTGATGTTGACGTCCATGTCGTCGGCGCGGGAGTTCTCGCCGACCACCATGCCCTCGTAGACCTCCTGGGTGGGTTCGACGAAGAACGACATGCGCTCCTGCAGCGCGACCATGGCGAACGGCGTTGCCGAGCCGGCGCGGTCGGCGACGATCGAGCCGTTGGTGCGCGTCACGATCTCGCCGGCCCACTGCTCGTAGCCGTGCGAGACGGCGTTGGCGATGCCGGAGCCGCGGGTGATGGTCATGAACTCGGTGCGGAAGCCGATCAGGCCACGCGACGGAACGATGAACTCCATGCGTACCCAGCCGGTGCCGTGGTTGGCCATGCCCTCCATGCGGCCCTTGCGAGCAGCGAGAAGCTGGGTGATCGCGCCGAGGTACTCCTCCGGAGCATCGATCGTCAGGTGCTCGTACGGCTCGTGGACCTTGCCGTTGACCTGCTTGACGACAACCTGCGGCTTGCCGACGGTCAGCTCGAAGCCTTCGCGGCGCATCTGCTCGACCAGGATGGCCAGTGCCAATTCGCCGCGGCCCTGCACCTCCCAGGCGTCCGGGCGGCCCACGTCGACCAGTTTGAGCGAGACGTTGCCGACCAGTTCGCGGTCGAGGCGGTCCTTGACCATTCTCGCGGTCAGCTTGTGGCCCTTGACCTTGCCGATCAGCGGCGACGTGTTGGTTCCGATGGTCATCGAGATAGCCGGGTCGTCGACCTTGATGGTCGGGAGCGGGCGCACGTCGTTGGGGTCGGCGAGGGTCTCGCCGATGGTGATGTCCTCGAAACCGGCAACGGCGACGATGTCACCGGGGCCGGCGCTGTCGGTCGGGTAGCGGTCGAGTGCCTTGGTGATCAGCAGCTCGGTCACGCGAACGTTGCTCACGCTTCCGTCGTACTTGACCCAGGCGACGGTCTGGCCCTTCTTAATCGTGCCGTTGAAGACACGGAGGAGGGCGAGGCGGCCGAGGAACGGCGAGGCGTCGAGGTTGGTGACGTGTGCCTGAAGCGGATGCTCGTCATCGAAGGTGGGCGCCGGAATGTGCTTGAGGATGGCGTCGAAGAGCGGCTCGAGGTCGTCATTGTCGGGGAGGGAGCCGTTCTCGGGCTTGTTCCAGCTGGCGGCACCGTTGCGGCCGGAGGCGTACACCACCGGAACGTCGAGAATCAGGTCGAGGTCGAGGTCGGGCACGTCGTCGGCCATGTCGCTGGCGAGGCCGAGGAGCAGGTCCTGGCTTTCCGAGACGACCTCGTCGATGCGGGCATCCGGCCGGTCCGTCTTGTTGACCAGGAGGATCACCGGGAGCTTCGCCTCGAGTGCCTTGCGCAGAACGAACCGGGTCTGCGGCAGCGGGCCCTCACTGGCGTCGACCAGGAGCACGACGCCGTCGACCATGCTCAGCCCACGCTCGACCTCGCCGCCGAAGTCGGCGTGGCCCGGGGTGTCGATCACGTTGATGGTGATCGGAGAATCGCCGGCGTGGATGCCGTTGTACGAGACCGCCGTGTTCTTGGCGAGAATCGTGATGCCCTTCTCGCGCTCGAGGTCGTTGGAGTCCATCGCGCGCTCTTCGAGGTGTTCGTGGGCGCTGAAAGAGTTCGTCTGGCGGAGCATGGCGTCGACCAGGGTGGTCTTGCCATGGTCAACGTGGGCGACGATAGCCACATTTCGCAGGTCGTTACGGGTGGCAATTGCCATAGGGATAGTGTCCTTGCACAGAAATGGGGAGTGTGAGAAAGGTCACGTCAATGGTGCCCTTACACGTCAAGTGTACTCTTCGCGGAAACCGGGCCCGTTCAGCCGGCTCCCATGCGATCAGTCGGCCTGGACCGGCTCCCACCGCCACGGGCTCCACAGTGCTGTTCCGGCGAACGGCGAGCGAATGACGCCGGCCACCTGGCCGCTCGTCACGGTCAGCGTCGGGAACTGGTAGAGCGGGAGCCCTGCGGCGTCCTCCCAGAGCTGTCGATCGAGTTCGACCAGCAGGTCCCGGCGTTCTGCAGCACTGGCCGGCGCCGTGGCATCCGCCAGCAGGGAGTCCGCGACGGGATTCGCGTAACGGGCGTTGTTGTTGAGTTCCGAGTCGCTGGCGAAACTCGCCCGGGTGGCCGAAACGGCGAGGTTCGTCTCCCGTAGTGCGTAGAGGGAGGCGTCGTAGCTGTGCGGAGTTCCCAGCAGGTTGCGCCAGTCTGGGCTGGAGCAATTGGTGACGGTGATGGCGGCCATCGCCGCCGACTCCTGGATGAGCTGGAACTCGGCCACCCTCCGCGGGTTTGCCGGGTCGAACAGCAGGCACACCGTCGGTGTCGCCAGGGCGGGCGCGAGCTTTGCGGCCTCGGCCAGCATCCGCTTCGCCTCATCGATGTCGACATCGGCATAGTCGCTCGAGCCGTTCTCCTCGATCGCGTCGGTATAGCCCTTCGCGCCGGGCAGGAAGATGTGGGAGTCGCGGAGTTCGGCATCCGGGCTGATCGGGCGGATGAGCGTGTCCAGGATGCGTTCCCGCGGCACCGTGTGCAGGAACGCCTGGCGCACCAGTTGGTTTTCGACGTAGCCGTTCTTGCTCTGCGCGAATTGCACATCGAGCCTCTCCCAGGTGCCGGAGAAACCGTGCTCTACCCCTGCGCCATCCAGCTCATCGAGGGCGGTCAGCACATCCGCGGTCGTCTGCGGCGCGATCACGTCGACCTCGCCGGCCTCAAGCGCCGTGACCGCCTGCAGCGGGTCGCTGATGAAGGTGACGATCACTTCCTCGAAGTGCGGCAACTGCTCGCCCCGGTACTGCGGGTTCGCGGTGAGTGTCACGTGCTCCCCCGGCTCCACCGCGCTGATCACGTATGGTCCGCTGCCCACCAGCAGGTCTTCGTCTATCCCGTCTTCTGAGAGGTTGAAACCGGAGTTCCAGAACCGGGAGATCGCCGCCAGATCCGCGCGGTTTCCGCCTTCTATGGCGGCAAGCAACGCATCCTTCGCCTCCTGCGGTTCGTCGATCCGCAGGGCATTCCCGGCCACCACGTGAGCCGGCAGCCCCAGGTCGAACACCAGTTCCCAGTCGGCGAAGTACTCGTCGAAGGTCATGGTGATCGAGCGGCCGTCCTCGCCGACGGCCGGGGTCTGCGTGACCAGTTGCAGTCCGTTGCCGGTGAACCCGTCGAAGTAGACCACGTCGCGCGGGAACTCGTCGGAGAACCTGCCGCTGTCCCGGTCGATGAACCCGGCCGGGTCGAACTCCGGGTCGTTCAGGCTGGTCGAGTTCGCGGCCCAGGCCAACAGCAGGTCGGCCGCATCGATGGGCGTGCCGTCAGACCAGCGGATGCCGTCGGCAACCGTGTAGGTGACCACCAGAGGCTCCGTGCTCACCACCTCGTAGCTGCCGAACGACGTGTCCTTGGTCAATTTCGGCACGTCGTCGTACGAGGCGAACGACGAGTTGGTCGCGGCGAAGACGCTCGCGTTGGTCGCTGTCGCACTGCCGAACCCGGTATTGGGGTTGTACGACGTCATTCCCTGGTCGACGGCGACTGTCACCGACGTCCCCTCGACCACCTCGGACAGCGGGGTGCAGCCGGCCAGCGCCAGCATGGCCGCCAGTGCGGCGACCATGCCGACGCGGATGGGACGGGAGGCAAGACTCAGAACGACGGTTACCGCCCGAAGACGAAGTTTCCGCCGGGGATGGCTTCGAGCAGCTCCTGCGTGTAACGCTCGCGGGGGTTGTCGAACACTTCGTCGGTCGTGGCGGCCTCGACGACCTTGCCACGCTGCATGACGCAGACGTTGTCCGCCACCAGTCGCACCACCGCGAGGTCGTGCGTGATGAACAGGTAGGTGAGGTCGAGTTCGGTCTGCAGCTCGGTGAGCAGGTTGAGAATCTGTCCCTGCACCAGCACGTCGAGCGCGGATACCGCCTCATCGAGCACGAGCACGTCAGGCTTCAGCGCGAGCGCTCGCGCAATGGCGATGCGTTGGCGCTGCCCACCGGACAGCTCGCTCGGGTACCGATACCGGGTGGCAGAAGGAAGCGAAACCTGATCGAGCAGTTCGGTCACCCGCGCGAAGCGTTCCTTGGCATTGCCGACGCCGTGCGCCACGAGTGGCTCGGCGATGGTGTTGCCCACGCTGTACTGCGGGTCGAGCGATCCGTACGGGTCCTGGAATACCGGCTGAACCCGGCGACGGAACTTCAGCAGCTCCGCGCCCTTCAACCCCGCGACGTCCTTGCCGTCGAAGGCGATCGAACCGCTGGTGATGCTCTCCAATTGCAGGATGAGCTTCGCCACCGTCGACTTGCCGGAACCGGACTCCCCCACCAGCGCGGTGGTGGTGCCCTTCTTGACGTCGAAAGAGATGTCGTTGACGGCGAGCAGCTCGTCGTACTTGAACCCCTGCTTGCGGATGCGGTACTTCTTCGTGATGTTCTTCACGGAGATGAGGTTTCCGGTATCGGCAGTCTCCCGCTCACTCGCCCGGGCGATCAACTTGTCGTCGATCGAGCCGCCGGAGTAGATCGCTGCATCGTCATCTTCGGGCTTTGCCGTCTTCGCCGCCTGAATGCGCCGCGAGGCGAGGCTCGGTGCTGCCGCGACCAGACGCTGGGTGTACGGATGCCGCGGGTTGGCCAGGATCTCCTGCGAGGGCCCGGACTCCACCACCTTGCCCTTGTACATGACGACCAGCTGTTCTGCCCGCTCGGCAGCAAGGCCGAGGTCGTGCGTGATGAACAGTACTGAGGTGCCGTAGTCACGCGTGAGGGTGCCCAGGTGGTCGAGGATGGTGCGCTGCACGGTCACGTCGAGGGCTGAGGTCGGCTCATCGGCGATCAGCAGCTTCGGCCTGGCCGACAGGCCGATCCCAATGAGAACCCGCTGGCGCATACCGCCGGAGAACTGGTGCGGGTACTGCTTGAGTCGGTCTCCCGCATCGCTGAGCCCGGCCTCCTGCAGTACCTGGATGGTGCGCTTGCGCGCCTCCTTGCCCTGGGCCACGTTGTTGGCCTTGATCGCCTCCTCGACCTGGAAACCAATGCTCCAGACCGGGTTGAGGTTCGACATCGGGTCTTGCGGGACATACCCAATCAGGTTGCCACGGACATCCTGGATAGCCTTCGCCGAAAGCTTGGTCAGGTCGCGGCCCCCGAACAGGATCTCCCCGGCCGTGACCTTTCCCGTGCCCGGCAGCAGGTCGATGACCGCCTGTGCAGTCGTCGTCTTGCCGGACCCGGACTCCCCGACGATGGCGAGGGTCTGGCCCGCATACAACGTCAGGTCGACGCCGCGTACTGCCGGAATCAAACCCCGCTGGGTTTCGAAGGCGACCTCGAGGCCGCGGATCTGCAGCAGCGGAGCGTTATCGTTCAGAGTGTTCTGGTTCACAGTCTCCGTAGTGGCCTGGCTCATCGGCGTGCCCTCGCTTCCGGGTCGAGGGCGTCACGCACGACGTCGCCCAGCATGAGGAACGACAGCACCGTCATTGACAGGGCGGCCGACGGGTAGAGCAGCACCTGAGGCTCAGTCCGCAGCGACGTGCGTGCCTGACTGATGTCGTTGCCCCAGGACATGACGTTGGTGGGCAACCCGATACCCAGGAATGACAGTGTCGCCTCGGCGACGATGAAGATTCCGAGGGACACGGTGGCGATGACGATCACCGGGGCGATCGCGTTCGGAATCACGTGGCGGATCAGGATCTTGAACTTCGAGACCCCGAGCGCGATGGATGCCGTCACATAGTCGGAGTTCCGCGCGGTCAGCACGGCTCCGCGCATGATCCTGGCGATCTGCGGCCAGGCGAACAGCGACAACACCAGGGCGACGGTCGCGGCGCTGCGAACCGGAAGTACCGACATCAACACGATGGCACCGAGAACGGTGGGAACCGCGAAGAAGATGTCGCCGATGCGGGAGACGAGTGCGTCGAAGAATCCACCGTAGAACCCGGCGAGGGCGCCGACGATTCCACCGAACAGGGAAACCAGCACTGTGGTCAGCACACCGACCGTGACGGATGCCTGGGTGCCGAAGATCAGGCGGGAGTAGATGTCGCAGCCCTGGCGGGTGAAGCCCAGCGGATGGCCGGCCTGCGGCCCGCCGTTGCTGTTGGACAGGAAGCACTCCGAGTTCGGCGGGGCCCAGGCGAACCAGGACGGGAACGCTGCGACGACGAGGATGATCAGGATCATCACCGAGGAGATCCAGAACATGGGGCGACGGCGCATCGAGTCCCAGGCATCCGCCCAGGTGCTGCGGGCCTTGCCGGTCTCATCCAGCTTGTCGATCGCCGCGACCGGAGTCTCCTCCAGTGGGGCGATGTAGTGCTCCTGACCGGTGCGCGTTCGCCCAGCGGTTCTGTTGTTGGCTATCGGCGTGTTATTTGGCATAGCGGATCCTTGGGTCGAGCGCGGCGTAGAGCAGGTCGACGAGCAGGTTGGCCAACACGAAGATGATGACCATGACGGCCACGAAGGATACGACGGTCGGCCCCTCACCGAGGTTGATTGCCCGGTAGACCGTTCCACCGACACCGTTGATGTTGAAGATGCCCTCCGTCACGATGGCGCCGACCATGAGCGCCCCGACATCGACGCCGAGGTAGGTGACGACCGGCACGAGCGAGTTGCGCAGCACGTGCACCGTGACCACACGGCGCCGTGACAGCCCCTTTGCTGTCGCAGTTCGAACGAAGTCGGCGTTCAGGTTCTCGGCGACGCTTGCCCGGGTCAACCGCACGATGTAGGCGAACGAGACGGATGCCAGCACCAGCGCGGGCAGGATGAGTTCGTTCCACGGGGCGGCGCCACTCACGGTGGTTCGCGCCCAGCCCAGCTGGACGCCGAACACGAGTTGTGCGACGAAGCCGATGACGAAAGTCGGCACCGAGATGAGCAGCAGGCTGACCACCAGGGCACTGGTGTCGAACAGCTTTCCCCTGCGGAGTCCGGCGATGAGACCGACCACGATGCCGGCGATCGCCTCGAAGGCGAGGGCCAGCATGGCCAGGCGGAAGGTGATCGGGAAGGCCTGGGCCATAACGTCTGCGACCGGCCGGCCCGAGTAGGTGGTTCCGAAGTCGCCCTGGAACAGTCCGCCGATGTAAAGCAGGTACTGGATGATGAACGGCTTGTCCAGGTTGTATTCGGCCCGGACAAGTTCAATGACGCCCGGTGCCGGAGGGCGGTCTCCGTAGAGTGCCGCGATCGGATCGCCCGGTAGCAGGAAGACCATGGCGTAGATCAGGAATGTCGCCCCGATGAAGACGGGGATCATCTGGAGGACGCGCCTGCCTGTGTACCACAGCATCAGGTTGTTCCCTCATTGGAACGAATAAGCATAAAAATCACAATCGCTAAGTGTGCCTACTCAGTGTAATGTCCGGGGCATTTCCATGCCCCGGACATCACACATTGAGTTGATCCTTCTGGGTTAGTCGGTTACGACTACTCCTTGGTGATCGCGTGGTACAGCGGGACGGAGTCCCAGCCGAATACCACGTTGTCAACGGTCTCGGCGGACACGCCGGTCACGTTGGAGTACCACAGCGGGATGGACGGAAGGTCCTTCAGCAGGAGTTCCTGTGCTTCCTGGTACTTGGCAGTTGCCTCTTCGACCGAAGGCGCACTGGCGCCCTCGGCAAGCAGTGCCTCGAACTCGGCGCTTGCATAGCCTTCCTTGTTGGAACCGGCACCCTCAACGTAGAGCGGGCCGAGGAAGTTGTACAGCGACGGGTAGTCCGCCTGCCATCCAGCACGAACCGCGCCGGTCAGCACCTTGTTGTCACGGTCGTCCAGTGACGCGGCGAACGTGGGGTAGGACTTTCCGACTGCCTGGATGCCCAGGGTGTTGGCGATGCTGTTCGCAACAGCGTCGACCCAGGCCTGGTGGCCGCCGTCGGCGTTGTACGCGATGTCGAACACGGTGTCACCGAACGGTGAGATCGCGTCGGCCTCAGCCCACAGTGCCACGGCTTCTTCCGGGTTGAAATCGAGGACTTCAGAGCCCTCGAGGTCATCGGAGTGACCAGCGATAACCGGCGACGTGAAGTCTGTTGCCGGCGTGCGGGTGCCCTGGAAGATCACGTCAGTGATCTCCTGGCGGTCGATCGACATCGAGATGGCGGCGCGACGCAGTTCGCCTTCCTCGCCACTCCAGTGCTCGAGGTAGTACGGCATGTTGAACGCCTGGAAGATGGCTGCCGGCTGGTTCACAGCGCGGTCACCGAAGTCGGCCTCGAAGGTCTCGAACGCGGAGTCCGGGACAGCATCGAGAACGTCAAGGTTTCCAGCCTGGGCATCCGCGTATGCAGCATCCTGTGTGGCGTAGAACGTGAAGGTCAGGCCACCGTTGACCGGCTTGCGATTTCCGTCGTAGTCAGGATTGGTGATGAGGTCGATACCCTGGTCGTGAACCCAGGCGCCCTCTTCGGCCAGCATGTACGGGCCGTTGCCGATCGGGTTCTCGCCGAAGGCATCCATGTCTTCCCAGGCGGCCTCGGGCAGCGGCATGAACGCCGTGTAACCGAGACGCAGCGGGAAGTCTGCCTCAGGAGTCTTCAAGGCGACCGTGAAGGTCTTCTCGTCGACGACCTCGAGGCCGGTCAGTTCAGACTCTTCGTCGTAGCTGAAGCCCTCGATGTTGTCGAAGAAGTAGGAGGAGCTCTGAGCGTTGCTCAGGAGTCCGCCGAACTGCCACGCCTTCACGAATGACTCGGAGGTGACGGGCTCGCCATTGGTGAACTCCCAGCCCTCTTCGAGGGTGACGGTCCAGTTCTGGGCGTCGTCAGACTCCAGGGACTCCGCGACCTCGTTGTGGATGTCGCCGTTCTCGTCGTATGACACCAATCCGGCGAAGATCGAGGTGAGGATCTTGCCACCACCGGTCTCAGTCGTGTTGGTCGGAATCAGCAGCTGCTGTGGCTCGCTGCCGTTCGCCGTGATGATGGCGGCGCTGTCGCCGCCTGCAGGCTCATCGGCACCAGGCGCGCAGCCGGTGAGCGCGAGTGCGCTTGCCGACACGAGCGCAAGGGCACCAACGCCAATGCGTGATCTCTTCAATTTTCCTCCTGTGCAAGTGGAATACATGGCGGGACCGGATTGAGTCTCGTCATGTGTGTATCTGTACCCTAAACAGGGCCCAACCCGCTCACCAAATCAATTGGCCGAATAGTTACCGAGCGGCAACAAAAGTGGACAAAAGTTTGTGTGAAGGTGCGTAATCGTGCGCTGTGAGAGTGCGGCTGCAACTATACGCCGCTCCGACGCACTTTGTGGACCCGGGCAACACTTGCTCATCCGCGTAGCATGGGGTGGTGATTCGTGCCCCGGGGACCACTGCGCTGACTGCGATGGCTGCGCCGCCTCGAACGATCCGCGTCGAGATCGCCATCGTGCTCGGGCTGTCACTCGGAGCATCCGCTGTCTACTCCGTCGTTGCCATCGCCAACCGGCTCACGCGGGAGCAGGCACTCCGGGAGCAAACTGCGACGCTGAACCCGTCGCTCAGCGAGCGCCCGGTGTTCGACCTCATCTACCAATTCCTCGCAATCTTCTTCGACCTGGTACCCGTCGTCCTGATCGCCTACCTGCTCTGGAGTGCCTCGCGCCCGCACCTGGGACGACTCGGGATCGACTTCCGGCGCCCGGGGAAGGATGCGCTCTGGGCGCTGGGGCTGGCGCTCGTGATCGGGCTGCCCGGGCTTGCCCTGTACTTCGGCGGTCGCGCATGGGGGGTGACGGTCAACGTGGTACCCACGGCCCTCGACGCTGCATGGTGGACGATCCCCATCCTGCTGCTGTCCGCAGTGCGCGCCGGGGTCACCGAAGAGGTCATCGTGGTCGGCTACCTGTTCGCCCGCCTGAGGGACCTCGGCTGGGGGCGCTGGCAGATCATCCTCAGCGCAGCGCTGCTCCGCGGCACCTACCACCTGTACCAGGGGTTCGGCGCGTTCGTCGGGAACGTGGCCATGGGCATCCTGTTCGGCTGGTTGTACGACCGTTACGGCAGGCTGCTGCCGCTCGTGATCGCGCACGTGCTGATCGACGCCGTCATCTTCATCGGGTACCCGTGGGCGTACACCGCTTTCCCCGCCCTGTTCGCCTGATTGCAGGTCGCTTGTTCCCCTGCGATAGTTCCCGTTCCGGCGGATAGTTCCCGTTCCGCGGGGCACTATCCGCCGAAACGGGCACTATTGGCTTACTCGAAGGCCTCGGGCGGCGGGCAGGAGCAGACCAGGTTGCGGTCGCCGAACGCATTGTCGATGCGACGCACCGGCGGCCAGTACTTGTTCCGCAGCACGCCGGGCAGCGGGTAGACCGCCTGTTCGCGGGTGTACGAGTGCTCCCACTCCCCCACAATCGCCGAGCGTGCGGTGTGCGGCGCGTTCCGCAGCGGGTTGTCGTCGGTCGGCCAGGTTCCGGATGCCACAGCATCCGCCTCCACCTTGATCGCGATCATCGCGTCGATGAAGCGGTCGATCTCGACGAGGTCCTCGCTCTCGGTCGGCTCCACCATGAGAGTTCCCACCACTGGGAAGCTCATCGTCGGTGCGTGGAACCCGTAGTCGATGAGCCGCTTGGCGACATCGTCGACGGTGACGCCGGTTGCTGCGGTCAGCGGCCTGAGGTCGAGGATGCACTCGTGGGCGACCAGCCCGTTATCACCCGAGTAGAGCACCGGGAAGTGGTCGCGCAGCCGAACAGCGACATAGTTCGCCGCGAGCACGGCCGCACCGGTGGCTTGCTTGAGACCCTCGGACCCCATCATGCGGATGTACGCCCAGGTGATCGGCAGGATGCCCGGGCTTCCGTACGGCGCGGCCGAGACGGCATTCTTGTGCGACGGACCCTGGACCGGGAACGGGTTGGGGCGCTGCGCGAGCGGATGGCCGGGCAGGTAGGGCGCCAGGTGCGCCTTGGCCGCCACCGGACCGACGCCGGGACCACCACCGCCGTGAGGGATGCAGAACGTCTTGTGCAGGTTGAGGTGTGACACGTCGCCGCCGAACTCGCCGAACCGCGCGTAGCCGAGCAACGCGTTGAGGTTGGCCCCATCGACGTAGACCTGCCCGCCGGCGTCGTGCACCGCCTGGCAGATGTCGGTGACCTCGTGCTCGTACACCCCGTGGGTGGACGGATAGGTGATCATCAGGGCGGACAGCTGGTCGCGGTGCTGCTCGATCTTCGCGTGCAGGTCGTCGAGGTCGACGTTGCCCAGCTCGTTGGTCGCCACGACGACGACCTTCATGCCGGCCAGCACCGCGCTGGCGGCGTTGGTGCCGTGGGCGCTCGACGGGATCAGGCAGACCGTGCGCTCGGTGGCGCCGTTGGCCCGGTGGTAACCCCTGATCGCCAGCAGGCCGGCCAGTTCGCCCTGGCTGCCGGCGTTCGGCTGCAGCGAGACCGTGTCGTACCCGGTGACCTCGGCCAGCCACGTCTGCAGCTGGTCGATGAGGCCCAGGTAACCAGTCGCATCCGCTTCAGGCGCGAACGGGTGCAGCCCAGCGAACTCGGGCCAGGTCACGGATTCCATCTCGGTGGCCGCGTTGAGCTTCATGGTGCAGGAGCCGAGCGGGATCATGCCGCGATCGAGCGCGTAGTCCTTGTCGGCCAGGTATTTGAGGTACCGCATCATGCTGGTCTCTGAACGGTGCGTGTTGAACACCGGATGCGTCAGGTAGTCGGAGGTGCGCAGGATCCGCTCCGGGATCCAGGCGCTGATCTCCTCCCGTGCGGCATACTCGCGCTCCGCCCCGAGCACCTTGGCGATGGCGGCCACGTCGTCGTCGCTGGTTGTCTCATCGACGGAGAACTGAATGCGATTGTCGTCGACCTTGTGCATGAGGAAGCCGGCACGGTACGCATCCGCGATCAGGCGGTCGGCGTCGCGGTCGGTCTCCAGGGTCACGGTGTCGAAGTAGTTGCCACAGACGACGGTGTGACCGCCGTCTGTTGCCGCTTCGGCCAGGTAACGGGCACGGCGAGTGGTCTCTTCGGCGATGCGCTTCAGCCCGACTGGCCCGTGGTAGACGGCATACATGCTCGCCATGATGGCGAGCAGCACCTGCGCGGTGCAGATGTTGCTGGTGGCCTTCTCCCGGCGGATGTGCTGCTCGCGCACCTGCAGGGTGAGGCGGTAGGCGGCGTGCCCGTCGGCATCCTTCGACACTCCGACCAGACGGCCGGGGAGCTGCCGCTCCAGGCCGGCACGCACCGCCATATAGCCGGCGTGAGGGCCGCCGAAGCCCATGGGGACGCCGAAGCGCTGGCTGGTGCCGACGGCGACATCCGCTCCCAGCTCGCCGGGGCTCTGGATGAGGGTGAGTGCCAGCAGGTCGGCCGCGACGACGGCGACGGCGCCGGCATCCTTCGCTGTGGCGATGACCTTGGCCGGATTCCAGACACAGCCGGAAGACCCGGGGTACTGCACGAAGATACCGAAGGCTGCGGGGAGCTCACCCGGGTTCTCGGCGAGGTCCGCCAGGGGCAACTCGACCAGGTCAATGCCCACCGCCTCGGCGCGGTTGTACAGCAGCGCCTTCGTCTGCGGCAGGGAGTCGGCGTCGACGATGAAGACGTTCGACTCGGACTTCGATGCCCGACGGGCGAGCAGCATGCCTTCGACGACAGCGGTGCCCTCGTCCAGCATCGATGCATTGGCAGTCGTCAGCCCAGTGAGGTCGGAGACCATGGTCTGGAAATTGATCAGCGCCTCAAGGCGGCCCTGGGAGATCTCCGGCTGGTACGGCGTGTAGGCGGTGTACCAACTCGGGTTCTCGAGCACATTGCGCTTGATGACTGCCGGCGTGATCGTGTCGTAATAGCCGAGACCGATCAGGGAACGGTTGACCTTGTTCTGCCGTGCGAAAGCACGAAGCTCTGCGAGCGCCTCTCGCTCGGTCGCTGCCGGCGGCAAGGAGGATTCGGCGAGCTTCTGGGCGCGGATGGAGCTGGGTACAGCCGCCTCCACCAATTGCTCGGTCGAGGTATAGCCGATCGCGTCGAGCATCGTCCTCTGGGCATCCGCCTCGGTGCCGATGTGCCGGCTCGCGAAAGAAGACGGGTCGAACAGCGGTGCGGTCTTCGAGCGCGGTGTTGTCGACGTTGGGGCGTTGGCCATTACTCGCCGACCAGTGCGTTGTACGCCTCGACGGTGAGGAATCCGTCACCCTCGAGCACGGCAACGTCGGCCACCTCGACCTTGAACAACCAGCCCTTCTCGAGCGGGGAGTCGTTGATGAAGTCGGGGTTGTCGGTGACGTCGTTATTGACCTCGGTGATCGTGCCGGAGACGGGGGCGAACACCTCGCCGACCGACTTGGTCGACTCCACTTCAGCGACGACCTTCCCGGTTTCCACGCTCGCACCAACGGCGGGGAGCTCAGCGAAGACGATCTCACCCAGCTTGTCCGCGGCATACGCGGTGATTCCCACGGTCAGCACATTGCCTTCGACGCGGATCCACTCGTGGTCCGCGGTGTATTTGAGCTCGGTCATTCTGAGGCCTTTCGCTTGTAGAAGGGGAGAGCGGTGACGGATGCCGGAATTCTCTTCCCGCGTACGTCGATGAACAATTCGGTGCCGGGTTCTGTGAGTGACGGGTCAACGTAGGCCATCGCAATGGGGTGACCGAGCGTCGGGCTGAGGGCGCCACTGGTGATCATGCCGACTTCGGTGTCGCCATCCGACTCGCCTGCGAAGATCGGATAATCGGCCCTGCCGGCGCGACGACCCTCCGAGGTGAGGCCGACGAGAACACGGGCACCCTCCGGCGGGCCGATCTCGCTGGCGGCGCGACCGACGAAATCGCCTTCCTTCTTCAGCGCGACGACGCGGCCGAGACCCGCCTGGGCCGGGAAGATGTCGACGGACAGTTCATGCCCGTACAGCGGCATGCCCGCCTCGAGGCGGAGTGTGTCGCGGCAGGCGAGCCCGGCAGGCACCAGGCCGTGATCGGCGCCCACCGTCATCAGGTTGTTCCAGAGCGCGACGGCCTGGCTCGCCAGCACATAAAGCTCGAAGCCGTCCTCGCCGGTGTAGCCGGTGCGGGCCACCAACACCTCACCGCCGTTGTACTCTCCGAGCACGCTCCAGTAGTACTTCAGCTCTGCGAGGGGGCTGGGCAGCTCGAGCCCGGGGAGGGCTTCCAGGATGGCCCGGGAGCCCGGGCCCTGCACGGCGATGAGGGCGAGTTGGTCGCTCTCATCCACGACCGTGGTATCGAAGTTCGCCGACCTGCTGGCCAGAGCCCCGGCGGCCTGGAACCGGTTGCCGGCGTTGGCGACCACCCCGTAGCGGTTCTCGTGGGTGCGGTAGACGATGACATCATCGATGATCCCGCCCTCTTCGGACAGCAGGAGGCTGTACTTCGCCTGGCCGATCGCGATGGCAGAGATCTTGCCGCAGAGCGCGTAATCGAGAAAGGCGGCGGATTGCGCGCCGGTGACGATGATCTCAGCCATGTGCGAGAGGTCGAAGAGGCCGGCCGTGTTGCGAACGGCGTGGTGCTCCTCCAACTCGCTGCTGTAGCGGACGGGCATCTGCCAGCCGGCGAAGTCGGTGAAGCTGGCACCGGCATCCACGTGCACCTGGTGCAGCGGGCTGAATCTGGCGGGTACGGCGTTGTCAGTCAAGAGTTCTCCAAATGGGCGTCGTCGACGCGGGAACTCTCCCTCTGTCATGGAGCCTGAGAGTTTCGTCGACCGGTAGGTCGGCTTTCACCATGGGCGGACTCTGCCTTCGTTGCTCGAATCGAGTGCCAAATGATTTCGACGAGCTCAATCCGATTCGCGAAGCGAATCGCTTTTCAGAGTGGCCTCATCGATGCGGTACGCGTACCTGAGAGATTGGTGGAGAGAATTGCTCCTTCGGTGCCCGACTGTCTTCGTCAGGCTCTCCCGCATCGCCTCTGCGGCCGTATTCGGTTGTCCGCTCAGCCTAGCAAGAACGGCGCCGGCTTATCGCTGGGTTCAGTCGTCGCGGTGGTCCCTGAAGTAACGCACCGCCTGCCAGACGATCACCACGAACACGGTGATCGCGGCGAGGCCGAAGACCACGTTGATCCAGGGCGGCGTTCCCGGCGGTGCCGGAATCGGGAACAGCGGAAGCACTACCGGTGGTCCAGCTCTTCGGGGGGTAGCGAGCCGCCCTCGTCCTCCCAGCGATCGATCTGCTTCTTCGGTACCGTCGGCTTACGTCGAGGCCAGTGAAGCGACTTCCCCATTTTGTTGGCGAACTTGCGGACGCCATCAGCGACTTTGCCCATGTGGACAGCCTACGCGAGGGCGCCTCGTCCTGCTGGTCCGACAACATCGCGCCACTCCGAGCAGAGCATCGCAAAAACGAGTTCGGTCGCCCGTTGCCCCTCGCGCAGGTCGCTTTCGACCAGACGCGCTTCCTGTCTCATCCCGAGCCGTTCCGCGACCCGCGCTGACCCGGTGTTCTCTTCGTCGATGCGGGCGAAGATGCGATGGAAGCCATACGTCTCGAAGCCGAGCCGGAGCATCGCGCGCGTTGCCTCCGTCGCGTACCCGCGACCGGATGCCCATGGTGCGAGCGTGTAGCCGACCTCACCCTGGTCGGCAGCCCGGTTGGCAAGCTTGAGCACGGCCTCCCCGAGGAGGGCTCGATCATCCGCTCCCTCAATGGCAAGAGCGAGGACCTGGCCGTCTTCTTCGAAGGCGAGCGTCGCCGCCTGCTCCACGACCTCCCGGCATTTGTCACGCGTGTGCGGTGCCCGGTACAGGTAGCGGGCGACCTCCGGCAGTTGCTGATACGCGTAATAGGCATCCGTGTCGTCAACGCTGAACGCCCGGAGGACGAGGCGCTCGGTCACGATCGGGAGGGTGAGTTCGGCCATGGTGGAACCATTGTCCTCGGTGCAGCATCATCCACAACAAAAACCTGACCGTGGCGTGCATCTGCTGAGGTTCGGAACAACGCCCTTCAGACCCGACAGCGGCTGACACTACGCTGGCGAGCGTGACTGACTACCGACCCCCCATGAATGACATCCTGTTCTCCCTCGAGCACGTCGTCGGCTACCCCGGCGTCGCCGAGCTTCCCGGGTTCGAGCACGCCGACCTCGACACCGTTCGCGAAGTGCTCGCCGAGTGCGCCGATTTCATGTCGGAAGTCGTCGCCCCCACCAACCGCGACGGCGACCAGGTGGGCGCGCAGCGCCAGCCGGACGGCACCGTGACGACGCCGGACTCGTTCAAGAGCGCGTACCAGGGCTACGTCGATGCGGGCTGGGGCGGCGTGCCACTGCCTGAGGCGTTCGGCGGTGGCGGGTTCCCGCGCACGGTGGGGCTCGTCATCCAGGAGATGATGACATCCGCCAACATGGCCTTCGCGTTGTGTCCGCTACTCACCCAGGGCGCGATCGAGGCGCTTCTCCACTACGGCGACGATGAGCAGAAGCAGCGCTACCTGCCGAAGATGGTCACCGGCGAATGGACCGGCACCATGAACCTGACCGAGCCGCATGCCGGTTCGGATGTCGGCGCACTCACCACCCGCGCCGTGCCGCAGGACGACGGCAGCTACAGGATCACCGGCCAGAAGATCTTCATCACCTTCGGCGAGCACGACCTGAGTGAGCAGATCGTTCACCTGGTGTTGGCTCGCACCCCCGGCGCACCCGCCGGAACGAAGGGCATCTCCTGCTTCATCGTGCCGAAACGCCTGGCGAAGGAGGACGGCTCGCTCGGCGAGCGCAACGCCGTCGAGTGCCTCTCCATTGAGGAGAAACTGGGCATCCACGGCTCCCCCACCTGCGTGATGAGCTACGAGGATGCGACCGGTTACCTGATCGGCGAAGAGAACAAGGGCATGCGCATCATGTTCGTCATGATGAACAGTGCCCGGCTCTCCGTCGGCATGCAGGGTCTCGCCGTTGGTGAGCGCGCCTACCAGCAGTCGCTCGCGTTCGCGCAGGAGCGCCGGCAGGGCCTGGCGATCGGCGCATCCGGCAAGGACTCGGCGATCATCGACCACCCGGACGTGCGCCGGATGCTGATGACCCAGAAGGCCTACCTGGCGGCGCTCCGCCACCTCATGCTGCTCAACGCCATCTATGTCGACCACAGCACCAACGCCACCGACGAAGCGGAGCGCACCCGCGCCGACGAGATCGTCGGCCTGCTCACCCCGATCTGCAAGGCGTTCGGCACCGACCTCGGCAACGAGCTCACCTCCATCGCGCTGCAGATCCACGGCGGCATGGGCTTCGTCGAGGAGACCGGCGCCGCCCAGCACTACCGCGACGTGCGGATCGCCGCCATTTACGAGGGCACCAACGGCATCCAGGCCGCTGACCTGGTCGGTCGCAAGCTGGGGGTGCGCATGGGCTCGTCCTTCAGTGAGTTCATTGCCCAGATGCGCGAGATCGACGGCGAGTTGGCGGATGCCGGCGACGAGTTCTCGAGCATCCGCACCGAACTTGCCACCCAGCTCGACGCACTCGAAGACGCGACGATCTACATGCTGCGCACTGGGATGCAGGATCCGGACGCCGTGTTGTCCGGCTCAGTGCCCTACCTGCGGATGTGGGGCCTCTGCCTGGGCGGCTGGCTGCTTGCCAAGGCCGCGGTTGCGGGCGCCGCAAGCGGCGACGCTGCGGTGGCAGAGGAGAAGCTGGTGACGGCGCGGTTCTACGCCGAGCAACTACTTCCCGCGAGCGGCGGTCTGCTGGGCGCGGCAACCGCCGGCTCACGGGACCTTTTCGCTCTCGACGCGGCGGCGCTCGGCTAGCGGCCGACGCCTCGCGGACGATCACCGCTTCCGAGATGTTCGACGAGTAGCTCCAGCGGTCGCGGCGCAGGGTTGTCGCCGAGTGCTGTCATGAGGGCCCTCGCATAGCGCGCCTTCCGTCCTCCGATGGAACCCATGAAGCGTCGAAGGTGCTGGTCGACCGTCCACCCGCGCTGGGCCGGCTGCCGTTGCAGGGTGCGCAGTGACCTGAGGTCGCCCTGTTCTTCGATCACCCTCTGCACAGCGTCGACGCCGAGGCAGCGGATGAGTTCGTCTTCAAGGTCTGTATCGCAGACGAAGAACCCGAGTTGCTGCAGGTCGGCCCGCGTAAGCCCCTTACCCAGCCCCACGCGCTCGAGGCCTCGGATGAAGTGGCGCTCCTCGCCGACATCACACAGCCCGGCCAGGTCGATGCCCAGCCCCGGCGGACCGACGATGTCGAGAAACCTGCCAACACTCGTGGCGCCGCCAAGAGGCAGAACGGCGATCCCCCGCGCGGCGAGGTCAACGCCACGGCGACCTGCCAGGGTTTCCACCGCGACCTGGTCACTGACCCCCTCCACCAGGACGACGAGACGGACGGGCAGGTCGGCCGCGATGGCCCGCGCGCTCGCCTCGGCTCCGGGCGCCCCAGGGCCGCCTGCCGCCCACTCGAGCACGGCGGTACGGAACTTCGTCAAACCATCCACGGCATCCGCTATCGCATCGCGCTCACTCGGCGGAGTTGGCGGCCAGCCTGGCCAGGTCCCTTGAGACTTGGCGCATCCGCCTGGCACGTTCCTTCAGGTAGTTCTCGTCGACGACGATGGTCGAACGGTCCAGGGAGTCCCCCATGGCGCGGGCGATGTCGCTCCAGGCGTCCTGCCGCGCCGACTCGACCAGGTTGAGAAGATACGCGTCATCGTCGCGGCGGGTGCGGAGGGCGCCAACCAGGGAGTCGAGCACGGCCTCGCGGTGCCGAAGGTTGGCCGCATCGCCCGACCGATAGTCGTGGGCGTGCACGGCACTGCCTCGCAGGTGGGCGATCGAGGAGATCTCCTTGGAGATGCGCTCGGCGGCACCCGCGAATTCCGAGGCCAGGTGCTCCAGGGCATCCGCCGCCGCCCCGACGTAATCGCCGGAGTTGTAGGCGTCGCGCCGGGTGAGCACGCCGACGATGATCTCGTTCTTCACCCGCATGCGACTCGCGTACTCGGCGAGCATCAGGCCCTCAGAGGTGGACTCCTCCACGGTTGCCGGTGCCGCCGATGGCAGCGTCGACTCGTCGAACGGCGTCATCCTGCGCCGCCGCTTCGTGCGACGAAAGAGCTTCACTCTGCGCTCACAAACTCCCTGTCCGTGGCCGGAGCGCGACGGTGCATCGCGCCCCATCGAGCCTAGCGGGGCGCGGCCGTTCAGCCGAGGCTGAGGCCGTGCTCCTCGAGCGCTTCCTGCAGGATGCGCAGTGCTCGTACACTGAGGCGCACCCGCACAGGAGGAGGTCGCGGATGACCAGGTACGGCATCGATGCAGGCGTGGCGATCCGGTTAGCCCAGGACGATGTCACTATCCCCGCCGAGCACGACCTCGTCGCACCGGCGCTTCTGCGGTCGCAGGCACTGTCGGCGCTTCACGAGGCGGCGATGCGCGGTGAGCTGACCGAAGCTGAGGCGCAGGGCCTGCTCGCGCGCATCAGGACCATGAACATCCGCCTGCTCGGCGACCGGGTGCTGCAGAGCGTCGCCTGGAAAATCGCCGACCAGCTAGGCTGGACCGAGACGTTCGACGCGGAGTACATCGCGGTGACGAAGCTTCAGGCGGATGCCCTCATCACCCTCGACGAGAAGCTCGCCGCGAGCGCGCGGGAGCTCGTCGACGTGGCACCCATCGAGGTGCTCTACCGCGGTAGCAGAGCCGGCAGCAGAGGGTAGGCGAATTGGCGATCCAGGTGAAACCAGCACACGATTTCGACGACCTGGCGACCATGTTCGCGCCGAAGAAACCGGAGTCTTCGGTGTGCTGGTGCCTGTCCTGGAGATTGAGTTCGAAGGAGAACCGGGAGCTCACGGGCACAGGGCGGGCAGACAAGGTTCGGGATCTCGCGGCTCGGGACCACGCTCCCGGTGTGCTCGCCTACCTGGACGGCGAGGTGGCCGGGTGGGCGGGCGTTTCTCCGCGCGCTGAGCTCTATCCGATTGCGAACTCGAGGAAGATCCCGCAGGTCGATGGCCTGCCGGTGTGGTCGATCTGGTGCGTGCGCGTGCGGCCCGGGTACCGCAAGCGAGGAATAACGAGTGCGCTCATCGACGGCGCGGTCGAGTACGCGCGTGCGTGCGGTGCTCCGGCCGTCGAGAGCTACCCGGTGGACAACGGCGACCAGCGGGTCGACATGACGATGGCGTTCGTCGGCACCCGTGCCATGTTCGAGCGGGCAGGTTTCACGAAGGTGGCCGATACCGACTCGGTCTCCGGCGGCATCCCGCGAATCCTGATGCGGCGGATGCTCGGCTGACTATCTGCGACGATGACGGGGTTTGTCGATGATGAGCCCGATCCAAACGGCATCATCGTTGACGAACTTGGTCATCGTTGAAGTCAGTCGCCGTCGAGCCCGGCGCCGATGTCGCCGGTCTCCGCCGCGGTCGGCTCCCAGTCGTCGACGATGGTTGCTGTTGAGATGCCGAGCGAATCTCCGGCGCGGAGGTTCGCGGCTTCAAGCGCACGCTCAATGGCCAGGTCGAGGTCCGACCCCGGCTCAACACCCTGATCCTTGACTGTCACGCTGCCTCCCATTCGGTGTCATGCCAACAGTAAGAGCCGGCGTTCCCTTACGTCCAGCCCTGTCGCATCCGCTGCCTCGATCAGGCGAAGCCGAACAGCGGAGGCAATGCAAGCACCACGAGCAGAACCCAGACGGCGAACACCGGGAGGTAGCCGGTCTGCCAGCGCTCGAGGCGGATCGCCGGGGACCGGCCGGCCAGCATCCGCGCGATGAGCCAGGCCGCCACGGCCAGATTCACCAGGAGGAGGACGTTCAGTCCGAGAGCGGCAACCCGGTTGGGTGTGAAACCGAACTCGCCGACGCGAGCGAACATCGAGGCGAGCACGAGCAGGTCCAGGATGATCGCCGCACCGACGGCGACCAGGCGGAGGGCATCCGCCAGCCCGGCCTGCCGGGTACGGTCGCGCGCGGAGATGCCGTAAACGACGAGGCCGAGGACCACGAGAAGAAGCACGTCGAACACGATCAGCAGGTCGCGGTCGAACTCGCGCCCAATCCCACCGATCGTGTAGACGACGGCGGACACCAGCAGCATGACCGCGAACAGCGGGGTGAAGATTGCCGTCAACACTGGTGCAAGGTTCTCGATGATGCTCTTCTTCGCCTCGACCAGCCAGGCCGCGACGATCACGGCTCCTGCGGCGCCGGAGGGCAGCACCCAGAGGAACACCTCCTCTACTGCTTCAGGTGCGATGGGTGCGAGCACCAGTCCGGTCAGCCCGAGCAGCACACCACCGCCGAGCGCGATCAGCGCGTAGTAGATCAGCCACTCCCCGGTGAATCGGATGAAATTCATGCGGGCAGCGGATGATCGGACGTCGCCGCCTACGTAGGCGGCGCCCACCACGAACCAGAGCACAACGGGGAGGTGGATGGCCACCAGCAGGTCGGTGCTCGACCCGGGTGGGAAGGGAAACAGGTTGACGGCGAGCGCCAGCACGGCGACGACGCCGGTGAGCGCGAGAGAACGCGACAACGACAGGCGCCTGACGATGGCGAAGTAGGCGGCGAGCACCGGAAGCACGAACAAGGTGACATCGCGCATGAACCAGGGGCTGCTCACCTCAGGGACTCCGGCCAGAAGTCGCGCCACCTGCACGAGCACCGCGGTCAGCACAGCGAACCCGAGCATCAACAGAACTGGACGAGGCCGATCATCCGCCTGATGGGTCATTGCCAGCTGCTTCCACAACCGGTCGCTGTGTTCGCGGGCGAACTCGGCGGTGATGAGGTCTACCTGCCCCAGGCGCCGGACCGCGATCAGGAACGCCTCATCGTCGGCCAGCCCGGACGACTCGAGGTCGGCGATCTGCTCGCGCAGGTGGCCCTCGAGTTCATCGGCATCCGCCTCATCGACGGCACCCCCGCGCAGGATGGCGGCGCGCCACTGGCCGATCTGGGCCTCGAGGGTACTCATGCTGGTGCTCCTGCCGTCGTTGGGGCCATGCCCCACAGTCCGCCGAGGGTTCGGTTGGCGGTCTCCCATTGCTTGCGTTGCTCGGCTAGCTGGCCGCGTCCGGCATCCGTGACCTCGTAGTACTTACGGCGGCGTCCTTCAGGGGAGACTCCCCACTCGGCGCGGATGTATCCCAGTCGCTCCAAGCGGTGGAGGAGCGGATAGAGCATGCCGTCGGTCCATTCCAGGTCGCCCCCGGACAGCTCGCGGACGCGCTTGAGGATGGCATAGCCGTAGCTGGTGCCCTCCACCAGGATCGCCAGCACCAGCGGCGTCGCCATGGCGGCGACCAGGTCTTTGTCGATGTTCATGGGACCTCCTCGGAGGTCCAGTGTATACCTAACAGTTCTAGGTACATTGCACTGCTAGGTGTTGTTCAGGAGATCGACGCTAGCTTCACCCGGCCAGCGCCTGGGCGAACTGGCTAACCAAGGCGTTGATCGTGCGCACACACGTCTGGTCAACGTCCTGGGCGGGGTCGTAGATGGCAATGCTGAGGCCGATGAGCCCGGGATGCTGGCCGGCGGATGCCAAGGCCGTACCAAGTTGGTCAGGAGTGAGACCGCCTGGCTCATCGGGTACGTCGGGGAGCCCCTGAGCAGGGAAATATTCGGGATCGAGCACATCGAGGTCGATGTGCAGCCACCAGCTCCGATTCGTGTGGGTGACGGATGCGACCGCTTCGCGCGAAACCCGTTTGGGATCCGAGGACGCGGCGGATGCGTCACGAACGTAGGCACCGAGACCGGCGACCGAGGCGACATTGAACCGCTGCCGCCACGCGTCATCTCGAGGTCCGATGATGGCGAGACTCTCCGGCGAAATGGTTCGCAGCAAGGCAGGTAGCGGACCCTGCATGGATCTCCCAGTCACACCCAGGAGCAGTCCGATCTCCGTGTTGGCAGCTTCGCCATCCTCCGAAGCGTCCAACGGGATGCTGTCCTCGTGCCCGTCGAACGCCACCAGCCCGACTCCGCCCGGATGGTCCCGTGCCCCCGCCATGATGCCGAGCAACGAAGAACAATCGCCGCCGATCACACAGGCGAAAGCACCGGATGCCACGGCTTCAGCGACCCGGACAGAGAGGTCCTGAGTCATGGCAATGATGGCTGCCTCGTTCATGAGGGTGGTGTCCCTCCCGCGCTCGGAGGTTTGCGCGGGAAGCAGCACGTCTTCATCCGAAACCACGTGCAGCGGAGACCAGGCATCCGCAATGCCGGCGTCCCTCATCGCCTGCGCGGCCGAGGCCTGATGCCCCGGGCGGCCGTAGCCGTCAAAGGGGACTCCGATGATCGCCACTTGCCTCATGGCATCAGGATGTTGATGTCAGTGGCGGGCCGTCGATCGGGGTGGGCACGTACTCGAGCAACTGCAGCCGACCGTCGAAGGTACGTGCCTCGACGAGGTCGAGTGCGTAATCCTGGTAGCCGTCATAAATCCGTTCGCTCCCGGATTTGCCGGTGATCACGGGGAAGAGGACCACGCGGAACCGGTCCACCAACCCGGCCGCCATCAGTGAGCGGCACAAGCTCAGGCTGCCGATGGTACGCAACGATTTGGTGCCGCTCCGTTTCAACTCGGCGACGGCATCCACCGCATCTCCGCCAATGACCTCCGTGTTGGGCCAGGCATACGGTGGCTGCAGGGTGGAGGAGAAGACCACCTTGTCAGACTTGGCCAGGCCGTCGATGCTGGCTTCCTCCTCCGAGGTGAACCCGGAATCCGCCTTGTCGAGTTGTGCGCTGAAGCCAGACATCTGTCGATAGGTATTCGCCCCCATCAGGATGGTGTACTCGTTCTCGGGTTGCTCATCGAGCCAGCGCAGGTACTCCGGCCCCTGGAGCCCCCACCAACCTGGCCAGCCTTCGCCGGATGCGTATCCATCGAGCGTGATGATGAAATCCACCAGCAGTTCTGGTGTAGTTTTCTCCGGCATTCGCTGTTCCTCGTTCTCTGTTCGGAGATCGTTCGGGAGTTGTGGGAGCCCAGCATACGACCCGCCCATCCCGTTGGGAATGGCTCGGCGAACCGTTCCGGCGCATCATCGGACGGGTGGCCGTAGACCTGTCGGTCGAACGTTGACACGGTTACGTTGTGAGCATGAGCCCCACTGCGAGTAAGGCCGAGGTGCTGGAGATCGATGGGCGCGAGGTGCGGATCTCCAGCCCGGACAAAGTGGTGTTCCCTGAGCCGGGCATCACGAAGCTCGAACTTGTGCAGTACTACCTAGCCGTCGCGGACGGCGCTCTCCGAGGTGTCGCGGGTCGTCCGATGGTGCTGAAGCGCTTCGTAAAAGGCATTGAGGAGGAGGCGTTCTTCCAGAAGCGCGCACCCGAGAAGCGGCCAGAGTGGATCGATACCGCCACACTGCACTACGCATCGGGCAACTCCGCCGAGGAGGTTGTCGTGCGGGATGCCGCGGCGCTGGCCTGGGTCGTGAACCTCGGATGCATTGACCTCAACCCGCATCCGGTCCGCGCCGACGACCTCGACCACCCGGACGAACTCCGGGTGGATCTCGACCCCATGCCGGGCGTCGACTGGCGACAGATCGTGGATGTGGCAATGATCGCCCGCGACGTGCTGACTGACCATGGCCTGGTCGGCTGGCCGAAGACATCCGGCTCTCGTGGCATCCACATCTACGCACGAATCGAACCTCGCTGGAAGTACCGGGAGGTGCGCCTCGCCGCCGAAACGCTCGCCAGAGAAGTCGAACGGCGAGCGCCAGGCCTGGCAACCGCAAGGTGGTGGAAGGAAGAACGCGGCGAAAGCGTTTTCGTCGACTTCAATCAGAACGCGAAGGACCGCACCGTGGCATCCGCCTACTCGGTGCGTCCGCTTCCGGATGCCCGCGTGTCGACGCCGCTCGACTGGGAGGAGATGCCGAAATGCCGGCCGGAGGAGTTCACCGTGCGCACTGTCCTGGAGCGATTCGCGGAACGGGGCGACCCGGCATCCGGAATCGATGACGCCGTCGGCAGCCTGGATGCGCTGCTCGCCCTGGCCGACGACCTCGGCCCGGCCGAGAAACCACCGAAATCATCGGACGGATCAGGAAGACGGGCGTCAACGATGCCCCTCATCGAGATCGCCAGGGCGAAGACCAAGCCGGAGGCTCTCGAGGCGCTTGAACGGTGGAAGTCGAAACACCCGAAGGTCGTGAAGCTGCTCGAGCCGGCCGACGTGCTGGTCGACGGGATGCGCGGTTCCAGTTCGCTCTGGTATCGCATCCGGGTGAACCTTCAGCATGTGCCCGAAGATGAGCGACCCGAACAGGCGGAACTAGAGGCCGACTACGACCCGTGGGCGGGGAAGAACCAGGGGCAGCCTTCTTAACGCCAGTGGCTACTTCAGCGCGATTCGTAAGCAGTGATTTCTGCGAGTTTCTGCCCGTAGGCGCTCGACGGGTCGTGGCGCAGGTCCAGCCACACATCAACGAGCGCCTTGGCTGCAGCGGGAGCGATCACGTTCTCACCCATGCAGAGAACCTGGGCATCGTAGTTCTCGACCGCACCGCGGACCGTGATGAGGTCATGAGCTGTCGCGGCCCGAACACCCGTGACCTTGCTCGCTGCGATCGCCGAACCGACGCCGGTGCCGCAGACGAGGAGCCCACGGTCGGCCTTCCCGTCGCGGATGGCCTCTGCCACCTGGAAAGACACGTCGGGATAGGTGATTTCCGCGGTCGATAGGTCCACCACGCCACTGACTCGGGGGTCTGCCTCGAGCAGCGACTTCAGCTCGTCTTTCAACGCCGCACCATTGCCGGGAGCCCCAATTATGATCCGCACGTCTACCCCATCCCTGCCGACATCCAGTCTATGCGCCGACTCTCTCGAGCCGCATCAACGCTGCCCGGGCGACGGCGCGCTGATCTGCGCTTGGATCTCCCGGATCGTCATGCCGAGGATGCCACGTGACAGGAGGCCGGCGCCACGGCTCGTGCCGCGGCAGCACCGGCCGACGTGGTGACGGCGTTCGCTGCCTTCACCGCAACGAGCCGCTTGCTGATCTCATCTGCGGCGTTTCCCGCACCGGCGCTGTATGCACCCCATTGAACCGGAACCTGACTACACGTTGAAGCGAAACTCGACTGAGCTACGGCGCCGAGTAATCATGATGGATCCCCCAGCTAGTCATCCTCTCGACGCGAGATAGCATGCTGACGTGCGAGCCGAATCCCAAGCCAAGACGACGATAGAAATGCTGGACACGGTAGCCCTCGCCGAACTTCTCCAATTCGAGCGAGAGAATCGCGACTACTTCGCTGAGTGGGTACCTGACCGCGGGGACGACTACTTCACGCAATTCCAAACGCGCAATCAGGCGCTCTTGGACGAACAATCGGCGGAAGGGTCATTCTTCTTCGTCGTCCGCGACGAATCCAACCAACTAGTCGGCCGGGTGAATCTGGTGGACGCCACGCACAGGTCCGCCTCACTTGGCTACCGCATCGCACAGAAAGCCACCGGCGTCGGCCACGCTGGCCGCGCAGTGAAACTCGCGACCGTTTTTGCCCGGGACTACGGACTAGAGATGATCACAGCTATGACCACACTCACCAATGTCGGATCTCGGAGGGTGTTGGAACGGTCGGGGTTCGTCGAAATCGCCGGGCGCCCAGCATCCGTTTTGCAGAACGGCGCCGAGCAGGAAACAGTGCACTACGCGCTCGATCTGGGATCTCTCGTCTGAGGGTTGCTCGGAAGGAAGCCCTATGAGCACGCGCGATGCCAGCGCCGACCGCTCAGAGAACCTTTTTCACCACGCTGGACTTCAATTGCATCCGCCCAAACCCGGGAACGGTGGCGTCAATGTCGTGGTCGCCCACGCCATCCTCGATGAGCCGGATGCCGCGCACTTTCGTGCCGACCTTTACGACGCCGCCGCCCGCGCCTTTGACCTTGAGATCCTTGGCAATCGTGATGGTGTCACCATCAGCGAGCACATTACCGACGGAATCCTTGATCTGACTCGCGTCGGACGCACTCTCGTCCGGAGCCGAGCCGGAGGTCCACTCGTGGCCGCACATGGGGCACACCAGCAGCGCACCCTGCTCGTAGGTGAACGCCTCCTGGCATTCAGGGCAGGCCGGCAGCGCGTCAGACATTGAAGCGGAACTCCACCACGTCGCCGTCCTGCATGACGTAGTCCTTGCCCTCGACGCGGGCCTTGCCCTTGGCGCGCGCCTCCGCAATGGAGCCGGTCGTGACCAGGTCGTCGAAGCCGATCACCTCGGCTTTGATGAAGCCCTTCTCGAAGTCGGTGTGGATGACACCCGCCGCCTGCGGCGCCTTGGCCCCCTTCGGGATCGTCCATGCCCGCGACTCTTTCGGGCCGGCGGTCAGGTAGGTCTGCAGGCCAAGGGTGTCGAACCCGATGCGGGCGAGCTGGTCGAGACCGCTCTCCTCCTGGCCGGTGCTGGCCAGCAGCTCCGCAGCATCCGCCTCATCCAGCTCGATCAGCTCGGACTCGAGCTTCGCGTCCAGGAACACGGCCTTCGCCGGCGACACCAGAGCGGCGAGCGCCGCGAGCTTGGCGGAGTTGCCGAGAACGTCCTCATCGACGTTGAACACGTAGATGAACGGCTTCGCGGTGAGCAGCCCTAACTCACGAATCGGCTCCAGGTCGAGCTTCGAATTCGAGGAGAGCGGATGCCCGTCGTTCAGCCAGGCGACGGCAGCCTTCGCGGTCTCCAGCACGATCGGCTCTGCCCGCTTCGTCTTGACCTCTTTCTCATACCGCTCGACCGCCTTCTCGAGGGTCTGCAGGTCGGCGAGGATGAGCTCGGTGTTGATGGTCTCCATGTCGCTGGCCGGGTTGACCTCGCCATCGACGTGAACCACATCCGCATCGCTGAATCCGCGGATGACCTGAGCGATCGCATCCGCCTCACGGATGTTCGCCAGGAACTTGTTGCCGAGTCCCTCGCCCACACTCGCGCCCTTGACGATTCCGGCGATGTCGACGAACGAGACCGGGGCGGGCAGGATGCGCTCACTCCCGAAGATCTCAGCCAGCTTCCCCAGTCGCGGGTCGGGAAGGTTCACCACGCCGACGTTCGGCTCGATCGTCGCGAACGGGTAGTTCGCGGCGAGCACCGAGTTCTTGGTCAGGGCGTTGAAGAGGGTGGACTTGCCCACATTGGGGAGTCCGACGATTGCGATAGTGAGAGCCACGAGAGTCAAGGGTACCGTGCGCGGTGGAACGCGATCCGCGACGCCGGCGCGGCGACCAGTTCGAGGTCGTCCCGTTTCGCAACAGACCGGGCGCGCTCCGATCTGGCGTCGGATGTGCGTGAGACGATGCGACGCATGGCACTGAACTTCACCGCGATCGACTTCGAGACAGCCAACTCCTCCAGCGCCTCGGCGTGCTCGGTCGGCCTGGTGAAAGTGCGCGATGGTGCCGTCGTTGACAAGGCGAGCTGGTTCATCCGCCCGCCGCTCGGTCACGACGCGTTCACCGAATGGAATACGCGCATCCACGGCATCATGGCGGCGGATGTCGCGGACGCCCTGCTCTGGAGCGAACAACTTCCCGACCTGGTCGCCTTCGCCGACGGCGACCACCTTGTCGCCCACAACGCCGGATTCGACATGGGAGTGATCTCCGGAGCGTGCGCCGCGAGCTTCATCGAGACCCCCAACTTCAACTACCTGTGCAGCCTCCAGGTCGCCCGCAAGACGTACCACCTGGACTCCTACCGACTGCCGGTCGCCGCCATGGCCGCCGGTTTCGAGGACTTCAACCACCACGACGCGCTCGCCGACTCCGAGGCCTGCGCGGCGATCATGGTTCACGCGGCACGGCGGCACGCGGCCGACTCACTGGAGCACCTCGCCACCATCCTCGGTCTGAGGGTCGGCGCGATCGGCGCTGCGGCGGCGGATGCTCGCGCGATGGCGCTCGGCTAGCCTCACTCCCCGCGCGGGCGGCGCGTGCGCGACGGGATGTCTGCGGTCGCTGCGACACTGGATGCATGGACCCGTTCATCGCACTGCTCATCGGCCTTTTCGTCGGCGTCGCCCTCGGCGGCATCATCGGCATGCTCGTCGCCCGAAGCCGCAAGACAGCAGTCGATGGCGTCGACCCGGCGGTGCTCGAGGCACGCCACCAGGTCGCGCTCAGCGAGGTTCGGGCACTCGAACAAGCCGCCAGGTCGGAGCTCGCTGCGGAACTCTCTGCCGTGCAGGCGACCGAATCGAGCCTTCGGGAGCGGCTGGCCGAGCTACAGGAACAGAACCGTGGCCTGATCGAGCGTCAGCGAGCTGAGCAGGTGGCCCTGACTGAGCGGGAGCGCGCAGAAAGCAAAGTACTCCAGGCCCTCACGCCCGTGCAGGAAAGTCTTCGCACCATGCAGCACAAGGTGACCGAGTTGGAGAAGGATCGAGCGACCCAGTACGGCTCGATTGCCGAGCAGTTGAAACAGGCGCAAGTGTCCGACGAGCAATTGCGTGCAACTACCGAATCACTTGCAAGCGCCCTCCGATCCAACAGCACACGCGGTGTCTGGGGGGAGACGCAGCTGCGCCGGGTGGTTGAGGCGGCCGGGCTGGCCCAGTATGTGGACTTCGACACCCAGACGAGCATCTCCACCGATGCCGGGGCGGGACGGCCCGACATGGTGATCAGGCTTCCTGGTCGCAAATCCATCGCGATCGACGCGAAAGTGCCTCTCGAGCACTACATCGAGGCCAGCCAAATTCCGCTCTCCGCCACCGGCGAAGAGGGATCTCGGCGGACGGCACTCATCGATCGCCATGTGAAAGCCGTGCGGAGCCACATCGATGCCCTGGCCAAGAAGACCTACTGGGAGGGACTGGATGCGAGCCCTGAGTTCGTCATCGCCTTCATCCCCAGTGAGTCGCTACTGTCTTCGGCGCTGGAGGCCGATCCTTCCCTCCTCGAGTACGCGTTCAGCAAGCGCGTCGCTCTGGCCTCGCCGGTGAATCTGTGGGCGGTGCTGAAGACAGTCGCCTTCACGTGGCAGCAGCAGGCCGTGACCGACGAAGCCAAGAAGCTCTTCGATCTAGGTAACACGCTCTATCAGCGTCTGGGAACCCTCGCCGGACACGCTGAGGGAATGCGCAAGGCCATCGAGCGCACTGTTGACAGTTACAACAAGTTCGCCAACTCGCTGGAGACTCGCGTGCTGGTGACTGCCCGGCAGTTCCCAGGGATCGACGAAACCAAGATCGCGCTCATGACCGAACCCGCCGCTATTCACGACACCCCGCGCAAACTGACGTCGGCTGAGATGACGGAGGATGGCGACTCTAACGGCTCGACGGAATCCAACGAGCCGCTTGAACTACACGAGTTGCGCGAACTGACGGAACTCAACAGCGCCTTCGATGATCAAATGACCGACGGCCAGCTGCTCGACGACGAAGCGTTCGCCGGGCGAGAATAGCGGCTACTCGTCGAGCCACTTCTCGATGAGGTGATCCGCCGAGACGCGACGGATCGTGCCGGAACGAGAGCGCAGCACAATACTCTCGGTGCGGATGATCGGGCCCTTGCGTCGCACGCCGGCAACCATCTCGCCATCCGTCACCCCGGTGGCGACGAAGAACGTGTTGTCGCCGCTGACCAGGTCGTTGGCCTCATACACGTGGTCGAACTTGAGCCCGGCGTCAATCCCGCGCTGCTTCTCCTCATCTGAGCCAGGCGCCAGCCTGCCCTGGAAGAACCCGCCCAACGCTTTCAGCGCCGCAGCAGTGGCAACACCCTCCGGGCTGCCGCCGATGCCGACACACATGTCGATGCGGCTCTCGTAGCGGGCGGCGTTGATCCCGCCGGCCACGTCGCCGTCGAGCATGAGCCTGGTCCCAGCGCCGGCCGCGCGAATGTCGTCGATCAATTGCGCGTGGCGCGGCCGATCGAGCACGGCGACGCGAAGGTCGGTCACATCCTTGCCCGACGCCTTGGCCAGCGCCCGCAGGTTCTCACCGATCGGCTTGCGGATGTCGACCACTCCTACGCCCTCCGGACCGGTCACCAGCTTGTCCATGTAGAAGACGGATGACGCGTCCAGCATCGAGCCGCGATCGGAGACCGAGATCATCGAGATCGCGTTCTGCCGGCCGGCGGCGGTGAGCGACGTGCCATCGATCGGGTCCACGGCGATATCGCACGACGGGCCGTGGCCGTTGCCGACGTGCTCGCCGTTGTAGAGCATCGGCGCCTTGTCCTTCTCGCCCTCACCGATGACGACCACCCCGTCGAAGTCGACGGTTCCCAGGAACTTGCGCATGGCATCCACCGCCGCCTTGTCGGCCGCGTTCTTGTCGCCACGGCCGATGAACGGGTAGGCACGGATGGCGGCTGCCTCCGTGGCGCGCACCAACTCCATCGCCAGGTTGCGGTCGGGTTGCAGGTACATGGATGCGGTGTCAGTGGTGACCACGAGTCGTCCTTCGTTGGAGGTTGGCCGGGCGGGGATGCACTCCCGAAAGCCGGGGCATCCGGGCTCAATCCTATCGGCGGGCGGCTCCGTCACACTGGCCCGGCCTCTCGGTAGACTGACCACAAGCCCCCGCACGAAGTACGAGAAGAACCGCCAGAGGAGACGACATGCCCATCGCAACCCCCGAGCAGTACGCCGAAATGCTGGACAAGGCCAAGCGTGAAGGCTTTGCATACCCCGCGATCAACGTGTCGTCGTCGCAGACCGTGAACGCCACCCTGCAGGGCCTGGCCGAGGCCGGATCAGACGGCATCATCCAGGTCTCCACCGGCGGTGCAGACTACTTCGCCGGGCAGAGCGTCAAGGCGCGGGCATCCGGCGCCCTCGCCTTCGCGGCGTTCGCTACGGAGGCCGCCAAGAACTACGGCGTCACGGTTGCGCTGCACACCGACCACTGCCCGAAGGACGCCCTCGACGGTTTCGTCATCCCCCTCATCGAAGCCTCCGAGGCTGAGGTGAAGGCGGGGCGTGGACCCATCTTCCAGTCGCACATGTGGGACGGCTCAGCGGTTCCCCTCGACGAGAACCTGGAGATTGCAAAGACCCTTCTCCCCCGAATGAAGGCCATCCACTCGATCCTCGAAGTGGAGATCGGCGTGGTCGGCGGCGAGGAAGACGGCGTCAGCCACGACATCAACGAGCACCTGTACACGACTCTCGAAGACGCGATCGCCACCGTCGAGGCGCTCGGCTTCGGAGAGAACGGCCGCTACATGGCTGCACTCACCTTCGGCAACGTGCACGGCGTCTACAAGCCGGGCAATGTCAAGCTGCGCCCGGAGCTGCTGCAGGAGATCCAGGATGGGCTGGCCGCCAAGTACGGCACCGACCCGCGGCCCCTCGACCTGGTCTTCCACGGCGGGTCAGGATCGAGTGACCAGGAGATCGCCACCGCGGTCGCCAACGGCGTTGTCAAGATGAACGTCGACACCGACACCCAGTACGCCTTCACACGCAACATCGCTGACACCATGTTCAAGAACTACGACTCGGTGCTGAAAGTCGACGGCGAGGTCGGCAACAAGAAGGTCTACGACCCGCGCTCCTGGGGTAAGAAGGCCGAGACGGCGATGGCCGCGCGCGTCGTCGAGGCAGCCACCCAGCTGGGCTCCGCTGGCAAGTCGATCGGCTAGTCCTGGTTGCGATCCGGCGCGGGAATCCGGAATCGCATGCTCAGCTCGTCGCGATCATCCCAGGTCAGGTCATCGACCGTTGCGCGCAGGGTGAGGTAATACGGAGCCAGCAACATCATCCGCTTGCCTTCCGGCAAGTCCAGGCGCATGGTCAACCCGACGGCGACCCCACCCTCGGGGCTGTCACGAAGCTCGATGGACAGCGTGTCCGGAATGAGTGCCGCACTGTCGAGCACGGCAACGATGAGACTTCGCACGGCGCCACGCTGCGCCTGGGTCAGGCGACCCGCACGATTGCCCGGATCCACCACCCGCAGCCCGTGCTCTGAGGCGAGCGACTCCAGCCAACTGCGGTCCACTGTCTCCAGCAACGCGTCTCGAACCTCCCGGCCCAACTCCGCGGCGAGGGTACGGTCACGCGCGGCGATGAACCCGTCGTGCGCCATCTGTTCGAGGAACGGGATCACCCGGTCGCTGAGCAGCTTCAACTCACCGCGGCCGGCATTCCACTGCGAGAAGTCGAACGTGCGATTGGTCGACAGTTCGGCCTGGATCGGCAACGTCGACCAGCGCACCACCCGTTCGACGACGAACGCGCTGAACATCGCGGTCGCGGTCGTGGCCTGCACCGGAACCAGCGCGGCGATCACGACGATCGAGACCAGCGACTTGGCGTCGGCGCTCGGATGGAAGGCCATCACCCCTACAACGGAGCAGACCACTGTGCTCAGCAGGCCGAATACGGTCAGAAGCACAGCGGAGTTGAAGGGCGCCAGGGCAGCCAACACCAGCGCCATCCCGAGCGGCGCCCACCACCGCCCGACATCGCCAGAGCCCACCCCCAGCCCGGAAGTGACAACACCCAGCCACGCCAGCGCCAGCGGCAACGCGGCATGTCGAATCAGGAACGGATTCAGCCTGGGCTTCGCCGGACGATGGATCGTCAGGCAGGCCAGCACAAAGCACAGCACGGCGGTGAGCTGAAGCACCGGACTATCGAACTCCCGCGCGGTGCCGAGGACGAAGACGCCACCGGAGACCGCCATCGCCAGCGCGAACGTCACCGGGAGGAATGGCCTGATGAACCAGCTGAGGGGATCCACCGATTGCGGCGATCGCGTGATGGTGGTCAGCAGCGGCCGGTCAGATGCCATGACTGTCTCGCGTTCCCTGACTCCTCGGTATTCCCTGACTGCTCGGTGGCGTTTTCGGCAGTGACAGCAGCACCGACGTTCCAATACCCGGCCTGGACCACAGGGTCGCTCGCCCGCCGGAGTCCTCGATACGCTTCACGATCGAGAGCCGCAGGCCCAGGCGGTCGTCACCGACAGCATCCGTTTCGAAGCCGTTGCCCTGGTCGACGACCATGATCATCACCTCGTCGGCGTTGTCGTCGATGAACACGTCGGCCGACGTGGTGCCGGCATGCACGAGCACGTTCTCCAGGGCTGCGCTGATCGCACTGAGGGCGGCGGAACGGCTGGGCGCATCCAGCAACGACAGGGCGGAACCGGAACCACTGATCTCGACAGTGAGGCCCCGCCACCGCAGGTCGCTCACCACACCGAGCAGCTCGAGATCGACCCGGCCGGACGCCGTCGGCTCGGTGGTACCCGCCATCGCCGAGGTGAGCCGCTGGATGTTGTCACGCAGGTGCCTGCGGTCATGGGCGGTGAGCACCACCCGGCCGTGGACGATCGCGGCCAGGTCGCTCAGCACGGTGTCGTGGACGATCGCCGCGGCCCTCGCCTCAGCGTCGCGCTCCTCGTCGAGCCGCTTCGTCTCCTCGTCGATGCTGCGGCCGTCCGGCATCCGCGCCGCCTGGTTGGTGGCACTGCGCCGAAGCCACAGCATCAGGATGACGATCAGGAGGGCGGCCAGCAGCGGTCCGATACCCAATTCGACGCGAAGACCGAGGGCGAGCTGCACCAGGGCGCTCGTCGCCTCTCCTGCCAGCAACGCGCCGGTCGTCCACTGGATGCCGCCGATCGGCCTGGCCGTGACGGCCCCGATGACGCAGAGCGCGACGATCGGGCGGTTGAGGAGGTATTGGTACGTCTCCCCGATCGTGGGGTCGGCCGTGAGCAGGGCCCATTGGTATCCGGCGATGCCTACAACGCTGGTCACCACGTAGATGATCGCGGTGCGCGGCCGGGGCCGCAGGAACAGCAGGATCAGCGCGGCAAGCTGGGCCGAGATGAACCCGATCGGCGCGATCACCGCCAGGCCGAGGCCCCGGTTCGTGAATTCGTCCGCCACCAGCACGACCGTGGCCACCAGCAGCACCGCCGCAGCAGCCCACCCGGCCTTTGTGATGGCACGCAGGATGACCAACGACGCAACGTCTCGTGGTGGTACCTGCAGGCGCACACTGCGAGGCTACGGGCTGGACGCCGGGGCGCGACGAGCCACGCTGTGAGCAGGAATCAGAACGAGCTCTGCGGCAGGTTCTCCGACGAAACGTTGTCGATGAAGCCCGGGTCGGCGAACAGGGCGACCGACACGATGACCATCATGGCGATGAAGGCCAGAACTCCCCCGAGGAGCGCGATCCACCACGCCAAACGTCCCCGCTTCATGGCGAACCAGGCGGATGCCGCGGTGGCGACCCAGATAACCACCTGCACCACCAGGGCGGTTATGCCCAGGCTGGCCGCAACATCCGCTGCGGGGTAGGTTCCGGCACCCAATTGGTCGTAAACGGTTTGCATGGCCTCGGGCATCGCCAGGTAGCCGGGGATGCTGTTCAGTACCAGGAACAGCCCGACGGCGAGGAGTACCAGGGTCACGACACGGTCCACCGGGTGCGCGGAGCCGGTAGCGGCCGGGCGCGCGGCAGGCTCGGCGCCTCGCGAGTCGCTGTCCCAAACCGGGGCGGGTGCGGGTGCTGCCGCTTCGGCAGGCCGCGGCTGAACGGCCTCGCTCGACGGCTCGGGCAGACCGCGTGCACGCTGCTGCTCCTCCGGAGTCGCGTACTCGCCGTACTGCGCGCGGGGGCGGGGCGTTTCGGCGGCGCCGGCCATTACTGGAGCTGCCAGTCGAGCTTGCGGTTCCGGCCGCCGAGGGCGCGTTCGTCCTGGTTGCCGTTCACGTCCTTGCGCAGTTCCTTCGGCAGCGAGAACATGAGGTCCTCCTCCGCGGTGACGACCGGCGAGACATCCGTGTAGCCGGCGTCGGCGAGGTCGGCCAGGACTTCCTGCACCAGAACCTCGGGAACGGATGCCCCGGAGGTCACCCCGACCGTGGCGACGCCGTCGAGCCACTCCTGCTGGATCTCGCTGGCATAGTCGACCCGGTAGGCGGCCTTCGCACCGTTCTCCAGAGCGACATCCACCAGGCGAACCGTGTTGGAACTGTTGGCGGAACCGACCACGATCACTAGGTCGGCCTCGGCGGCCACCTTCTTGATCGCCACCTGCCGGTTCTGGGTGGCGTAGCAGATGTCATCGCTGGGCGGATCCTGCAGGTTGGGGAAGCGCTCGCGAAGTCGGCGAACCGTCTCCATGGTCTCGTCGACGCTCAGCGTGGTCTGGGAGAGCCAGACCAGGTTGTCCGGGTCTGTGACCACGATGGTATCGACATCATCCGGACTGTTGACCAGGGTCGTGCGTTCCGGGGCGTGCCCCATGGTGCCTTCGACCTCTTCATGACCGGCGTGGCCGATGAGCAGGATCTGGTAGTCGTTCCTGGCGAATCTCACCGCTTCCCGGTGAACCTTGGTGACCAGGGGGCAGGTCGCGTCGATGGCCTGCAGGTCGCGATCTGCAGCTCCCTGGACAACGGCTGGCGAAACCCCGTGGGCGGAGAAGACCACGTGCGAGCCGCGCGGCACCTCCTCGACATCATCGACGAAGATGGCACCCTTCTTCTCCAGCGTCGACACGACGTGGATGTTGTGCACGATCTGCTTGCGCACGTACACCGGCGCCCCGTAGTGCTCGAGCGCTTTCTCGACGGCGATGACCGCGCGGTCCACTCCTGCACAGTAGCCGCGGGGCGCGGCAAGGAGCACACGCTTGTGCCCGGCGACGGGGGTATCCGTTAGCCTGTTTCGCACGGCTGGAATTCGGGGCGTCTCGACGTGCACTGCGAGAGCGCCGTTGGTGATGTTGCTCACATACCCGATTCTAGGCTGACCCGGCTGGTCGAGTGCTGGGCACGAACGTCGGCAGCACATTTCCACGAGGCAGGGAGCCAGCAGATGACGAACACGGATGCCCCGCCCACGGTTGACACGCCATGGCCGGTCGCCCTGCTGTCGGCCAAGATCAAGGGCTGGATCGACCGCCTGGGCTCTGTCTGGGTGGAGGGCGAGATCGCCCAATGGGGGGTCTCCGGCGGCAACATCTACGGCAAGCTCAAAGACCTCGAGGCTGACGCGACGGTCGGCTTCACCGTGTGGTCGTCGGTGCGGGCCAAACTGCCCGCCGACCTGAAACAGGGTGACCGTGTCGTCGCGCTGGTGAAACCCAACTACTGGGTCAAGGGCGGAACCCTCACCATGCAGGTGTTCGAGATGCGCCATGTCGGCCTCGGCGACCTGCTGGAACGACTGGAACGCCTGCGGCAGAAACTCAAGGCGGAGGGCCTGTTCGATTCCGGTCGCAAGCGCGCCCTGCCCTTCCTCCCTGCCGTGATCGGCCTGGTCACGGGGAAGGACTCCGACGCGGAGAAAGACGTACTCCGCAACGCACAACTGCGCTGGCCCGCGGTCGAGTTCCGGATGGCGTACGCGTCTGTGCAGGGCGACCGTGCCGTCGGCGAGGTGATCGCCGCCATCCGCCGACTGGATGCCGACCCGGACGTCGAGGTGATCATTGTCGCCCGAGGCGGGGGCGACTTCCAGAACCTGCTGGTCTTCAGCGATGAGGCGCTCGTTCGCGCGGCGGCAGAGGCAGTGACCCCACTGGTGAGCGCGATCGGGCACGAGGCCGACCGGCCACTGCTCGACGATGTCGCCGACCTGCGGGCGTCCACCCCCACGGATGCCGCGAAACGAGTCGTGCCCGATGTCGCGGAAGAGCTGAACAACGTGCGCCAGGCCCGAGCCAGGATCGGCACGCGGATGACAGGGATGATCTCCACCGAGATCGACCGGCTGGAGCAGCTGCGCTCCCGCCCGGTGCTGGCCGGGAGCGCCTGGCTGGTGGACTCGCGCGCGGAGGAGCTCTCGCGCTACGTGGGCCGCGGGCAGGAACTCATCGACCTGATGATCGAGCGGTCGGTCGCACGGGTCGACGACCTCCGATCCCAGCTGAGGGCACTGTCACCACAGGGCACCCTGAATCGCGGCTATTCGATCGCCCAACTCCCCGATGGCAGCGTGCTCAGACGGCAAGCGGATGCCCCGGGCGGCACCCGTCTGCTCCTCACCCTTGCCGACGGTTCAGTGCATTCCACCGTTGAGGCGCGCAGCGAATCCGTCTAGGGCGGCGCGGTACAGTGGAGGGGTGGCAGCGAACCCGGTAGACGTAGAAACCCTCAGCTACGAACAGGCGCGAGACGAGCTTGTTCGCGTTGTGGCAGAGCTGGAGCAGGGTTCGTCGACTCTCGAGCAGTCGCTCGCATTGTGGGAGCGGGGTGAGGCACTTGCGAAACGCTGCGAGGAGTGGCTCATCGGGGCGAAGGCCCGGCTGGATGCGGCACGCAGCGCCGCCAGCGGGCAGTAATGTCCCGAGGGAATGACCGAGCGCCCGAGAGGCCGATCGTCGCAGAACTGGGTCGCCCGGAGACCCCGCAGGAGACGGCGGACCGGAAGGCCGAGAGGTCCCGGCTGCACCGCTCGAACCAGACCGCACTGAACCTGGTTGCCGCACTCATCGTCTGCCTGGTGGTCGTGCTCCTGATCGTGCTCGTTGTGGTGCGGCCCGACCCCGAACCGCGGGAGCCAATCGATTACGCGGCGGCCGCGGAGCAGGCCCAGCCGACCGTCTCGGCACCCCTGCTCAGGCCTGAGCTGCCGGACGCCTGGGCCGCCAACTCGGCAGAGTTGAAAACCTCGTCAGGCGTGACCAGCTGGTACATCGGCCTGATCACCCCGAGCACCCAGTTCATCGGGATTCGCCAGGGCATCGACGCCAATGAGACATGGCTGGCCGCACAACTCGAGTTTGCGCGGGTGACGGGTGAAGCAACGATCGACGGAATCACCTGGCAGCTCTACGACAACCGCGACGCACGAGACGACCCGGGAAACCTGGCGTACGTCATGACGACAGAGCACGGCGAGAGCACGGTAGTCCTCTTCGGAACCGCGCCGACTGGCGAGTTCGAAACCCTGGCGGCATCCGTGTCGGCTGAATTGAAGGAAGGCGAGCAGTGATCGAAAGAACCGTCATGGGACCAACCACCCCGGCAAGAGCCTGGGAAGAGATGGTGGAGGGCAACCAGCGTTTCGTCGCAGGTGAGCCGCGGCATCCGCGTCAAGACGTCGACCGGCGCAGCAAGCTCATGCAACAGTTCCCGCACGCCGCCCTCTTCGGGTGCAGCGACTCGCGACTGGCCGCAGAAATCATCTTCGACAAGGGGCTGGGCGACCTGTTCGTCATCCGCAACGCCGGCCAGGTCATCTCTGACTCCGCGCTCGGTTCACTGGAGTACGCCGTCGAGCTGTTGCACGTGCCGTTGATCGTCGTACTCGGGCACGACGAGTGTGGCGCCGTCGCTGCCGCTGTGCAGTTGAGCCAGCCGGATCCCCCATCACTGCCCCCGCACATCCGCAGGCTCGTCGACTGCATCGCCCCAGCGGTGACGCGGGTGAAAGGACGACTGGTGGAGGGCGCCCCAATCGACCCGCTCGAAGTCGGCCGCGAGCACCTGCGCGATACCGTCGCCGACATGCTCACCGGCTCCGAGCTGATCAGCGCCGCCGTGGCCGCGGGTACGCTGGCTATCGTGGGCGCGAACTACCGCCTGCTCGAAGGAGTGGTGGTGCCTGACGTCGTCGTCGGAGACATCGAAGCCCCCAACCCCACATCCGTCTTGATAGAAGAGAGCGCAGCGCCGTGAGCAGCACCCCCGAATACCGCATCGAACACGACACCATGGGAGAGGTACGCGTTCCCGCGAATGCGCTCTACAGCGCGCAGACCCAGCGCGCGGTGGAGAATTTCCCGATCTCTGGCGCAGGCCTCGAGCCCGCCCAGATCGTGGCGCTTGCGCGGATCAAGCGCTCCGCTGCCGTCGCCAATGCCGAGCTCGGCAAGCTGGAGCAGAAGCTGGCGGATGCGATCGTCGCCGCCGCAGACACCATCATCTCGGGCGAGCACCACGACCAGTTCCCCATCGACGTCTACCAGACCGGTAGCGGCACCTCGTCGAACATGAACATGAACGAGGTGCTGTCCACACTCGCCACCCGCATCGCCGGTGAGAACGTGCACCCGAACGACCACGTCAACGCGTCCCAGTCGTCGAACGACGTGTTCCCGACATCGGTTCACCTGGCAGTCACCGGTGCACTGCTGAACGATCTCGTACCGGCCCTCGACCACCTGGCAGGCGAGCTCGAGGCGAAGGCCGACGAATGGAAGACGGTCGTCAAGGCCGGCCGCACACACCTGATGGACGCCACCCCGGTCACCCTCGGCCAGGAATTCGCCGGCTACGCCGCCCAGGTGCGCTACGGCATCGAGCGTGTGCAGTCGTCGATCCCCCGGGTTGCCGAGGTTCCGCTGGGCGGGACCGCGGTCGGCACCGGCATCAACACCCCGGCCGGCTTCTCCCAGCGGGTCATCGAGTTGCTGGCCTCGGACTCCGGCCTGCCCATCACCGAGGCACGCGACCACTTCGAGGCGCAAGGCGCACGTGACGGGCTGGTGGAGGCATCCGGTGCCCTTCGCGTGCTCGCCGTCAGCCTCACCAAGATCGTCAACGACCTGCGCTGGATGGGTTCCGGCCCCAACACCGGTCTCGCTGAGATCGCCATTCCCGACCTGCAGCCCGGCTCTTCGATCATGCCGGGCAAGGTCAACCCGGTCGTTCCGGAAGCGGTCGCCATGGTGTGTGCCCGTGTCATCGGCAACGACGCCACCATCGCCTGGGGCGGAGCATCCGGCTCGTTCGAGCTGAACGTCGCCATCCCGGTGATGGGTACCGCGCTGCTCGAGTCGATCCGCCTGCTGGCCAACTCGTCGCGCGTGCTGGCCGACAAGACGGTCAACGGGCTGGTAGCCAACGTGGAGCGCGCTCGCGCACTGGCGGAATCCTCCCCCTCGATCGTGACCCCGCTCAACCGGGTGATCGGCTACGAGGCAGCGGCCAAGGTGGCCAAGAACGCGGTCGCCAAGGGGATCACCATCCGCGAGTCGGTCATCGACCTCGGCTTCGTCGAGCGCGGCGAAGTCTCCGAGGAGCAACTCGACACCTACCTTGACGTGCTCAGCATGACAGTGCCGCCGAAGGCGTAAGCCGGGCTGGTTTCGATACGCTCGCTGCGCGAGCACTCAACCCACGACTTCGTCGCGCTACTGGCGGATTTCCTTCACCTCGGGGATCGGCGTCCCATCGAGGGTCTGCACTTCCCGGTCGCCAACCTCCGCGGCCAGGTCGATCGGCATCAGCAGTGAGTTCTGCACGAATGCCGGTCGGTCACACGCCAGGTGATCGACCGGGATGTCGTCCTGCCGGTTCGACATCCCCACGTAGAAGCCGACCTGCACGGTCGTCTCGGTTTCAATAACCACGGCATCACGCGGAATGCAGTCGCCCCAGGTGCGGATGTTGACCACCAGTTCTGCGCTGTCCAACGCCGGGAAGTCCTCCCCCGGTGTAACGCCGACCATGCCGCTTCGGGCAAAGTCGCCGGGCTCGAAACGCTTCAGCAGGTGCAGGTAGCGGGGCTGGTGCTCCTCGTTCTCGACCAGCTGGTATCCGCCGATCGGTGCCTCCACCAGTCCGGCGGGAACCGCATCCTCAGCCACGACGATGCGGTTGACCACCTGCGGCTCCGGCGCGACGCCCCACATCTGCTGCAGGGCGGTGAGCGGTGGCCGTGGCGGTGGAAGCTCCGCCAGGTACTGCACGACGCCGACGGCACCGATAGCGCCGAAGAAGATGACGCCGATGCCGGAAATCACTCGTTGGACAGCGAACGCGAACGAGCTCGGCTCGTCCGCCTGGGGGTTGCGGTAGCTCCACGCTGCGAGCACCTTCCACTGGCTGCGCGGCGAGAACAGTCCCCAGAGGAACACGAACACGACGCTCGCGATCACCACTGCCCAGAACCCCACACATCGAGACTAGGCGGTGCCGCGGGGTGCGCTGCGCCCCGCGGCACGTTTTGCGCCCAATCGGTCAGGCCAATTCGTTGGACTCCAGCATTTCGGTCACCAGGGCGGCGATCGCACTCCGCTCCGAGCGGGTGAGGGTGACGTGTCCGAACAGCGAGTGGCCCTTGAGGGTTTCGATCACTGAGGCGACACCGTCATGGCGTCCCACGCGGAGGTTGTCGCGCTGGGCGACATCGTGGGTGAGCACCACCCGCGAGTTCTGGCCGATCCGGCTGAGCACCGTGAGCAGCACGTTCCGCTCCAGCGACTGCGCCTCGTCGACGATAACGAAGGCATCGTGCAGGGAGCGACCACGGATGTGCGTGAGCGGCAGCACCTCGAGAAGTCCCCGGTCGATCACCTCGTCGAGCACGTTCTGCGAGACCACGGAGCCGAGGGTGTCGAACACTGCCTGCGCCCACGGGTTCATCTTCTCGCCGGCGTCCCCGGGGAGGAACCCGAGTTCCTGGCCGCCGACCGCGTACAGCGGACGGAACACCATGATCTTGCGGTGCTGCTGGCGTTCCAGCACGGCGTCCAGGCCGGCGCAGAGCGCCAACGCCGACTTGCCCGTTCCGGCCCGCCCACCGAGCGAAACGATTCCGAGCTCCGGGTCGAGCAGCAGGTCGATGGCGAGCCGTTGCTCGGCGGAGCGCCCGTGCAGGCCGAAGATGTCGCGGTCGCCGCGCACCAGCCGCAACTCGCCGCGAGCGGTGACCCGCCCGAGGGCGGAGCCGCGGTCGGAGTGGATGACCAGCCCTGTGTTGATCGGCAGGTCCCCCACGGCGCGGGTGCTGAGCTTCTCATCCTCGTACAGGGAGGCCATCTGGTCGGAGCCGAGGTCGATCTCCGCCATCCCCGACCATCCGGAGTCCGGAGCCTGCTCAGCCTTGTACTCCTCCGCTGCCAGCCCGATCGACGCCGCCTTCACCCGAAGCGGGAGGTCCTTCGAGACCACGGTGACGGCCAGGCCGTCGTTGGAGAGGTTGAGTGCGACGGCGAGGATGCGCGAATCGTTGTCGCCCAACTGCAGGCCGGACGGAAGCACCGCCATGCTGGAGTGGTTGAGTTCGACCCGCAGCGACCCTCCGCTGCCGACGGAGATCGGGAAGTCGAGGCGCTCGTGTTTCACCCGCAACTCGTCGAGGTTTCGCAGGGCCTGTCGGGCGAAGTACCCGATCTCGGGGTCGTGGCGTTTCGCCTCGAGTTCGCTGATGACCACCACCGGCAGCACCACGGCATGTTCGGCGAACCGGAAGATCGCGCGCGGATCGGAAAGCAGAACGGAGGTGTCCAGCACATAGGTGCGCTCGGCCTGCTTGGCCGGTGACGACGCCTTGGGCGACTTCTGCTTCTGGATTGCTGACTCGGTCACGTGCGCTCCATCCCCGGGGCACTCAGGCCGCGGTAACAGTTTGCAAAGGGCCACAATCAACGCGAAACGAGCTTATGTGGCCGCTTCGACCAGGCGCCATACCTGATGACTTGAAACTACGTGCAGGCCGCGGACAGCCCAGCAGCGACACGCCAGAATCAGCGAGCACTCCCCTTTTGGGGGCAAGCGCATCAGGCGCTGGCCGCGCTGAGGTAGCTGGCGAATGCGCTGCGCAGCAATTGCAGCGTCTCGTCGTCGGTGCTGGCGTGCACACTCAGGCGGACCGTGCCGGAACGCGCAGTGACCGTCACACCGTGGTTGTACAGTGACGCGCTCAGCACCGTCGAATGGTCGTTGTCCGGCGCGAGCACCACGATCCCGGCACGCTCGGCGGCGCTCCGCGGCGAGACGACCGGAATGGCGAACTCGTCTGCGAGGGCGATCACCTGATCCACACCGGCGGCCACCGCCGCGCTGATCGTATCGACCCCCACCGCGGCGACCTCCTCCAGCGCCGCGGCGAAACAGGCCTGGTCGCGCGGGCTCGGGTGGGTGATCCGGAACGCCGCCGCCCCGCGAACCACGTCACGAACCTCATCGAGTGGCATATCGCCATCGTCGGCGACCCACCCGGGGAGCACCGGATCCAGCTGCTCGGCCGCTCGCTCGCTGAGCGCGAGGAAGCCAGTGCCGTGGCCGGCGCGAGCCCACTTCTGACCACCGGAGACGACGACATCCGCCACCGCCCAGGCAGCCTCGGTGACCGTGAAACCCTGCACGGCGTCGACAATCAACATCCGGTCGCCGATCACCTGCCGGATGCCTTCGAGGTCGGCCAGGTAGCCGGTGCGGAAATCGACCAGGCTCACCGCGACCGCGGTCACGTCATCGCTCAGCTGGTCGCGCACCGTTCCGGGCGTGACGCGGCCGTACTCGGTCTCCAGCCAGCGGATCTCGAGGCGCCCAAGGGCGTCGGATGCCCTGGTCGCCGCATACGGAAGGCTCGGGAACTCGGCGGGAGACATGGCGACAACGCCGCTCAACCCGAACATGGCGTGGACCAGCCCGCTGCTGGTGTTGGGCTGGAATGACACTTGGGTCTCGGGGAAGCCGATCAGGCGGGCCACGGCCACCCGCACCCGGGAATCCTGGTTGAACGCCACATCGAGGCTTCCGAACCTCGCGCGGCTCAACGCCTCCGTCTGCGCGTGCTGCTCCGCGATGACGGCGTTGCCGAGCGGGCCGAAACGGGCGAAGTCGAGGTAGCCGGGTTCTTCAGAGAACCCGCCGATGTAGTCGTCAATCGTGCGGGAGCCGATCATCCGCCGAACCGCCGCTCGCGGGTGGCATACGCGCGCAGCGCGCGCAGGAAGTCCACCTCACGCAGGTCAGGGCCCAGTGCCTCGACGAAGTATAACTCGCTGTGAGCGCTCTGCCAGAGCATGAAGTCGCTCAGCCGCTGTTCACCCGACGTGCGGATGACCAGGTCGGGGTCCGGCTGGCCGCCGGTGTACAGGTGCTCGGCGATCATTTCCGGGGTGAGCACCTCAGCCAGGGCATCGAGGGTGCCACCCTTCTGCTCGTGCTCATTTACGATGCTGCGCATCGCATCCGCGATCTCCCGGCGCCCGCCGTAGCCGACAGCCAGGTTCACGTGAAGGCCCTTGTTGCCGACCGTCCGGCGCTGCGCCGACTCGAGCACGTGCACCAGCGGCTCGGGAAGCCCCTCCGTGGAACCCACGTGCTGCACCTTCCAGTCGCGGTAGTGCGAGAGGTCTTCGGCGAGGTCGGCGATGATCTCGAACAATCCGTCGAGCTCGTCGGTGGTGCGGCCGGTGAGGTTGTCGGTGGACAGCAGGTACAGGGTGGCGACCGAGATGTCGAGGTCATCGCACCAGACCAGGAACTCGCGGAACTTCGCCGCCCCGGCGCGATGACCGTGCGCGGCAGTGTCCAGCGAACGCTGCCTGGCCCAGCGACGATTGCCGTCGAGGATCATCGCCACGTGCCTGGGGAGCTCCTGCTTGCTCAACCACCGACGGATACGATTCTGGTACAGGCCATAGAGGATGCCGCGGCCTGACGGAACTTCCTGCTTTCGCACAGGCCTACGCTAGTCCACTCCCGGGCCGGGCGGTGTGCAGCACATTCCGCACCCCGCTGGAATAGGATCGCACCCATGGCAGCTGGGGACGCACGCACCGGAAACGACTCGGTCAGCACGGAGCCGGGCAGCGACCTGCCGAACGTTCCGCTCGTTGAAGACGAGGTGGCGCATGCGGAGGCGAAACCGACTTGGCGCGGCTGGATCCACGCCGGCACCTTCCCGATCGCCATCGTGCTCGGCGCCGTGCTCATCATGCTGGCGGATGGCGCTGCCGCCAAGGTGAGCTCGGCGATCTTCGTCGCGTCTTCCCTCCTGCTGTTCGGGGTTTCCGCGCTCTACCACCGGCTCAACTGGAGCGACAGATCGCGGCGCGTCCTCAAGCGCCTCGACCACGCCAACATCTTCCTGCTGATCGCCGGCTCGTACACCCCGATCACCGTGCTCAGCCTCCCGCAAGAGAAAGCCGTGCTGCTGCTGTGCCTGGTGTGGGGCGGCGCCCTGGTCGGCATCGGTTTCCGCGTGTTCTGGATCGGGGCACCGCGCTGGCTCTACGTGCCGTTGTACGTGCTGCTCGGCTGGGCAGCCGTCATGTTCATCGTCGACTTCTTCAACGCCAACCCGCTGATGATGACGCTGATCATCGCCGGTGGGCTCTTCTACACGCTCGGCGCGGTGTTCTACGGCCTGAAGCGCCCGAACCCGTTCCCCGGAAAGTTCGGGTTCCACGAGATCTTCCACACGCTGACCCTGCTGGCGTTCCTCTGCCACTGGACGGCGATCCTGCTGGTCGCCATCAACCCCCCGGTACTCTCTTGAGCCCGCTTCCACGATGACGGTGCTCGTCTTCGATGAGCCTGTTTATTGCGGCGTCATCGACGACAACAAGCGTCAACGTTCGGGTGTATCGGCGTCCGGCCCATCGGCGGGGCGGTCCTGCGTGCCATTCTCCTGGTCGAACAGGGCGGCGGCCTCGGCATCCAGCCTCTCGTTGACCTCCGCACGGTACTGGGTGCGCCGGATCCGCCGCACCATGTCGGTCACCAGCAGCACGACCAACGCGATGACGAGGAACGTCGCCACGAAGCCGATCACGCCCGGGGTCACCGAGTTCGGGTCGAACTTCGGCTTCTCCTCCGCCCAGAGGACCGACGTCGGCAGGAGCGCGAAAAAGCTGTTGAGCAAGGTCATACCGTGCCATTCTCGGGGTCAGTGATCCCGGCGAAGAGATCGTTTTCGGGTATGGGCGACTCCACCAGTGTTGTCACCAATTCGTAGTCCTCAAACGGCCACGCCTTCCGCTGCAGGTCGTTCGGCCAGAAGAAGAACGAGCTGTCCGGGGACACCTGGCTGGCATGGGCGCGGAGGGCGCGGTCGCGATGCTCGAAGAAGTCGCCGCACGGCACCTGCGTCGTCGCCAGGTACGGCCGGTCTCGCATCCAGCCCCGCATCTCCTCGAACTCGGCGATCAGCGGCGACTGCGGGTCGTGGGCGACCAGAGCCTCATACATGGCTTCCATGCGCCTGGTGCTGAAGATGCGGTCGTAGTACAGCTTCGACACCCGCCAGGCCGGCCCCGCCTCGGGGTAGCGACTCGGGTCGGCAGCCGCGGCGAACGCCTCCACCGACACCTCATGCGTGCGGATGTGGTCGGGGTGCGGATAGCCGCCGTTCTCGTCGTAGGTCACCAGCACCTGCGGCCGGAACTCGCGAATCACCTTCACCAGCGGTGCGGCAGAGTGCTCGAGCGGGATAAGGGCGAAGCAATCCGGCGGCAGCGGGTCGCCCTCGTCAGGAAGCCCGGAATCGAAGTAGCCGAGCCAACGGTGCTGGATGCCCATGGCATCCTGTGCCGTTGCCATCTCACCGCGACGAAAACCACCCATGTCGCGGTCGGCCGCAGCGCGATTGGCCAGCCCCTCGTTCAGCACGTCGCCGCGCTCGCCACCGGTGCAGGAGACGACCATCACCTCGACGCCGCGCGCGGCATAGTAAGCGTAGGTTGCGGCACCCTTGCTCGACTCGTCGTCCGGATGCGCGTGCACGGCAAGCAAACGCAGTGTCACCTGAGGTCCTCCAATGCGAATAGCCTTGATACAAGAGTAGAGGGACGAGACGACAGTGACGGGCCACCCGACGACATCCGCCGCCCCGGCAGGCGACGGCGGCCTGGACGCGCGCTACGGGCGCACCAGGCAGAAGAGCCGCCGCGACCGCACCATCGCCTGGGTCGGGGCCATCGCCTTCGTGCTCGTGTTCACCGCCTGGGTGGTGTGGGTCGCGTTCGACGGCACTGGCGACACCATCGGCTCGCGCGACATCGGCCACAAGGTGATCGACGACCGCACGGTGAGCATCAGCTACGACGTCAGCATGCCGCCAGGCACCAGCGCCAGGTGCGCACTCCAGGTGCAGAACGAGAGCCACAACATCGTCGGCTGGAAAGTGGTCGATATTGCCGCCTCAGACAGCTACACGCAGGCGTTCACCGACATGGTACGCACGACGCAGTTGGGCGTCACCGGCTTGATCTACCGGTGTTGGCTGCCCTAGACTGACGTATTCGATCCGGAGATCGGCCAATGGGCCGGTCTCATTTGTTTATCCTGTCTTCGTACAGGCCCGTGGACCGTACCGCAACCAGCGCAGACGGTCCCTTTTCTTTTAGGAGTGCACTATGTCTCAAGAGCTCACCGAAACCTGGTTGACCACCGAGGCCTTCGAACGTCGCACTGCCGAGCTTGAGCGCCTCACCGGCCAAGGCCGTTCTGAGATTGCGAAAAAGATCGAGGCGGCCCGTGAAGAGGGTGACCTGAAGGAGAACGGTGGCTACCACGCCGCCAAGGAGGAGCAGGGCAAGATCGAAGCCCGCATCCGCGTCCTCACCGAGCTGCTGCGCCACGCCAAGGTTGGCGACGCCCCCGAGAACTCGGATGTCGTCGCATCCGGAACCGTGATCACCGCCAAGATCCAGGGCGACAAAGAGGTGTTCCTGATCGGCAGCCGCGAGATCGTCGACGAGAACGACGACGACGACCTCGACGTCTGGAGCGAGGGCAGCCCGCTGGGCGAAGCCATCATGGGGCTGAAGGTCGGGGACAAGACCACCTACATCGCGCCGAATGGCAAAGAGATCAAGGTCGAGATCATCGCGGTCAAGCCTTACCGCGTGTAACTCTCCCTAGGTGTCGACGCGCGGGTCGTAGCCCGCTTCCTGAAGCCGTTCCAGCACCCGCTGGGCGTGCTCGGATCCGCGCGTCTCGACACTCAGCTCAATCTCGACCTGGCTGATCAACGAGTTGCGCCCACGACGGGTGTGCAGCACCTCGACCACGTTCGCGTTCGCCTCCGACACCAGTTCGGCGACGCGCGCCAACTGGCCGGGGCGGTCGGGGAGCTTGATCCTGATCTTCAGGTGGCGATCGGATGCCGCCAGCCCCAGCGAGATCACCCGCTCCATCATCTGCGGGTCGATGTTCCCGCCGCTGAGGATGACAACCGTGTCGCCGTCCGCCTTCACCTGCCCACTGAGGATTGCGGCGACGCCCGCCGCACCGGCCGGCTCGACCACCAGCTTGGCGCGCTCCAACAGGATCAGCAGTGCCCGGGCGATGTCGTCATCGCTGACCGTGACGACGTCATCGACCATGTGCTTGATGATGTCGAAGTTCAGGATGCCCGGCTTTGCCACGGCGATACCGTCGGCAATGGTGGGGTGCAGCTTGACCTCGGTCGGGACGCCGTTCGCGAGCGACGGTGGGTATGGGGCGGCGCCTTCCGCCTGCACGCCGACGATGCGCACGGTACGTCCGGTCTGGGCGAGCTTCTGCTTGACCGCGCTGGCAACCCCGGAGAGGAGCCCGCCGCCACCGATCGGCACGACCAGGGTCTTCACCGTCGGAAGCTGGTCGAGGATTTCCAGCCCGAGTGTCCCCTGCCCCGCGACGACATCTGCGTGGTCGAACGGCGGGATGAGAACGGCACCGCTCGACTGGGCGAACTCGGCGGCCGCCCGCAGCGGCTCAGTGACACTGTGGCCGCGCAGCACGACCTCCGCGCCGTAGTGTTTCGTCGCCTGCAGCTTGGGCAGGGCGACACCCACCGGCATGAAGATGGTCGCCTTGATGCCGAGCTCGCGGGCCGCCAGCGCTACACCCTGGGCATGGTTTCCGGCCGACGCCGCGACGACCCCGCGCTCGCGCTCCTCGCCAGTCAGCTGGGAGATGCGGTTGTAGGCGCCGCGGATCTTGTACGAGCCGGTGCGCTGGAGGTTCTCGCACTTGAGGAAGACCGGCACGCCCGCCACCTCGGAGAGGAACTGCGAACTCTCCATAGGGGTCACCTTGGCGACCTGTGCCACCCGCACCCGGGCAGCCTCGAACTCGGGCAGGGTGGGTCCGGCCACGACCGGGCGCTCCGGCATCCGCTCATCAAGCATGGCGATCGCCATCCCTCGTGGTGATGACGACCTTGCGGATCGGCGGCGCATCCGATCGCCAGGTTCCCCGCGCGATGTACAGGACCATCGCGTTCAGGGTGGCCACGAACGGCACGGCGAACAGCGCGCCCGGAATCCCGGCGATGTAGCTGCCAGCCGCGACGGCGAGAACGACGGCGACCGGATGCACCTTCACGGCGTTGCCCATCACCAACGGCTGCAGTACGTGGCTCTCAACCTGCTGCACCACGAGCACGATCGCCAGCATGAGAAGCGCGATGAACAGGTCCTTGTAGACGAGAGCAACGAAGACCGCAAGCGCCCCGGTGAACACGGCGCCGACGATCGGGATGAACGACCCCAGGAAGACGGCAATAGAGATCGGGATGACCAGGGGAAGCCCCAGGAAGAAGGCCCCGATACCGATGCCGACCGCATCCACCGCCGCAACAAAGATCTGCACCTTCACGAACTGGGTCAGGGTGCGCCAGCCGGCGTCGCCCGAGCCGCTGATGGCCGGCCGTGCCCGGCGAGGGAGCAGGCGGACGATCCAGGCCCAGATCCGGTCGCCGTCGATGAGCATGAAGAGTGTGATGAACAGGACGAGGAGAACGCCGGCGAGCAGGTGCCCCGCGGTCGAGCCGAAAGACAGGGCGCCACTGATCCACACCTCGCTGTCGCGCTGGATCGCCTCCCAGAGCTGGTCGCCGTAGGCGTTGAGCTGCTCGCCGGTCAGATGCAGTGGTGACTCGAGAAGGAATTGCTTGAAATCATCCCAGGCCTGAAGCGACTGCTCCTGGAGATCGGGAATGCCGGTGCGGACCTGCCACACCACCAGGTAGACGAGTCCGGTGACGATGCCGATCAGGCCGAGTTCGGTGACGATAACGGCGAGCCACTTCGGCCAGCGGTGGCGCTGCAGGAATTGCACCAGCGGAACCAGCAACGCGGCCAGGAGAAGCGACACGAGAAGGGGGATGAGGATGAGGCGCAGCTGGATGACCAGGTACACGAACAATACTGCGACGCCGGCAATCGCCAGGATCCGCCAGGACCAGGCGCCGGCGATGAGCATCCCGCGGGGCACCAGCTCTTCCGGGGCAGACTGGCGCGCAGCGCGAGCCTCGCTTCTCCTTCTGCCTATCAGCACCGGTTCAGTCTAAACGTGCCCGGCATACCGAGACAGGCATATACAGCGCGCTGGAGCTCAGGGGAAGGCCATTTCTGGCCTTTCCGCGACGCCAGCGCGACGGTCGCCCCGACCGTCGGCCACGATAGCCCCATTGTCGGCACCCCTCGCTATTCTCGGAGGTGATGCACGAGACAATTTCCGCAGCACAGGCGCGGCGCATCGCGCTGGGCGCCCAAGGCCTGGGCCGACCGCGCCCGCCCCAGCCGGGCACCCGCCAGTTGAACAGCCTGATCGAGCGGCTCGGGCTATTGCAGCTCGACTCGGTCAACGTGTTCGAGCGGAGCCACTACCTGCCGGCGTTCGCCAGGCTCGGTGCCTACGACAAGGCCACCCTCGACCGGTTGACCTTCACGAAGAAGAGTCCGTACATCGAGTATTGGGCGCACGAGGCCGCGGTGATCCCCGTCGACAACTGGCCGCTCATGCGCTGGCGGATGGACGACTATCGGCAGCGCATTGCCGACGACGACAGCCACTGGGCACACGACAACCGTCAGATGATCGGCTGGCTCAAGGCCGAGCTTGCTGACAAGGGTCCGTTACCGGCCAGCGCGATCGAGCACGACGCCAACAAGCGCAGTGGCCCATGGTGGGGGTGGTCTGATGTGAAGCGTGGCCTCGAGGTGCTGTTTGCCTGGGGCGAGCTGGTGAGCGGTGGCCGCACCCGCTTCGAGCGCACCTATGCCCTGCCAGAGCAGGTTCTGCCGACGCGTGTGCTGAACACTCAGGTGCTGAGGGCGGATGCGGTCAGGCGCCTGGTCGAGCATGCCGCACGCGCGCACGGCATCGGGACCGCGAGCGACTTCGGCGACTACTTCCGTCTGAAGTCCAGGGACGCCCTGCCTGCCCTGCAGGACCTGGAGGACGCTGGCATCCTGTTGCCGGTCACCGTTCGAGGGTGGGAGCGAGCCGGTCGCCCGGCGCGTGCCTGGTTGCATCGGGACGCGCGAATCCCTCGCCGCATCGAGGCGACCGCACTGCTGTCCCCGTTCGACCCGGTGGTGTGGGAGCGAGCCCGGGCAGAACGGATGTTCGGCTTCCGCTACCGCATCGAGATCTACACACCGCAACCGAAACGGGTCTACGGCTACTACGTGCTGCCGCTCCTCATCGATGACCGGCTGGTCGGTCGCATCGACCTGAAGAGCGATCGGCAGAACAGCCTGTTACGAGTGCAGGCCTCCTGGACGGAGCCGGATGCCCCGGCGGACGCTGCGGCCCGCCTGGCACCGCTGCTGCGGGAAATCGCCGCCTGGCAGGGACTCGAGCGGGTCGAGGTGATGGCGCGGGGCGACCTCGCCGGTGCGGTCGCCGCCGAACTCGGCCAGCGGGCGCTGCTGCCCGACTGATACTGCTGGAACACCGAGCTGGCTAAAACTTGGTCGCGTTGTCCAGCAGGCGACGGATGCGATCGGGCAGCGGCGGGTGCGTGCTGAACATCCTGTCGATGATGCCCGGCTTCGTCGGGTCGCTGATCCACATGTGGGCCATGGTGGAGTTCTGCCGCTTCATCGGCCGCCCGTACTCGCCGAGCTTGTGCAGGGCGCTGGCCAGCGCTTCAGGATGCCGCGTGGTCAAGGCCCCTGTCGCATCCGCCAGGTACTCGCGCTGCCTCGACACCGAGGCCTGCACCACGGTGGCGACCAGCGGTGCAATGATCATTGCGGCGAGGCCGAGGACCAGCATGATCGGATTGCTGTTGTTGTTATTCCGGTTGCCGCCGCCGAACCACATCATCCGCAGCAGGATGTCGGCAATCAAACCGATCGCCACGACCAGGCCGAACACGATCATGGTCACGCGGATGTCGTAGTTCTTGACGTGGCCCATCTCGTGGGCCATCACGCCTTCCAGTTCGGAGTCGGTCATCAGGTCGAGCAGACCGGTGGTGGCCGCGACGATGGCGTGCTCCGGGTCACGTCCGGTGGCGAACGCGTTCGGTGCCGGGTCATCGATGATGTACACCTTCGGCATCGGCATGCCGGTGGTGATGGCGAGGTTCTCGACGGTCCGGTACAGGCGCGGGTTGTCCGCCTTCTGGATCTGCTTCGCACCACTCATCGCCACAGCCTGGCGGCCGGCGGCGAAGTACTGGATGAGCGCGTAGACGCCGGCGCCGATGATGGTCCCGATGGTGATGAACCAGGGGTCGCCACCGAGCATGACGGATGCCGCCCAGCCGAGAACGCCGATGATCACCACGAACAGCAGGATGATGAAGATCGTGTTGCGCTTGTTCTTGGCTATGGCGCTATACATCTAGGCCTCTTGTATCGCATCGCGAGGTCTCGACAAGCTCGACCAGCGGTTTCAGAACTGAACTCTCGGCGGCTCGGCGATGGCCGCAGAGTCGGAGACCTCGAAGAACTCGCGCTCCGAGAAGCCGAGGCCGCGAACGAACAGGGTGTTCGGGAAGACCTTGATCTTCGTGTTCAGCTCGCGCACTCCACCGTTGTAGAACCGGCGGGATGCCTGGATCTTGTCTTCGGTGTCGACCAGCTCGCCCTGCAGCTGCAGGTAGTTCTGGCTGGCCTGCAGTTGGGGGTACGCCTCAGCGACGGCGAAAATGCTCTTGAGGGCCTGCTGCATGTGGTTCTCGGCGACGCCGGCCTCGGCCGGTGTGCCCGCGGTGAGCGACTCGGCGCGCGCCTTGGTCACTGCCTCGAAGACGCCCTTCTCGTGCGCCGCATAACCCTTGACGGTCTCGATCAGGTTGGGGATCAGGTCAGCACGCCGCTTCAGCTGCACCGTGATGTCGCTCCACGCTTCATCCACTCGCACATTCAGGGTGACCAGTCCGTTGTACGTCGTCCACAGGTACACGCCGACAATCACGACGAGTAGGACGATGATGCCTACGACGATTAGTAGTTCCATTACTGAAAGCTCCTCTGTGCTGCGTTCCCCGTGCGCTGCACGGACCTGCTTCGGGTGGGCGCGCTTCGCTGCACGCTGAGAATAACTATAACGAGCCTGAACCGCTATTCGACTGTGAAAGCATCCGCGCCCTCGGCAGAAGCTAGGCTCGCAGCGTGACGGTGGAGAAGGATGGCGCGAAGCCGGCCCGTCCTCGCGGTCGGCGGGGCGGCGGCACTGATTCGCGTGCCGAGATCGTTGCGGCCGCGAGCAGGGAGTTCATCGACCACGGCTACGACGCCACGTCTTTCCGCGGTATCGCCCGTCGTGCAGGCGTCGACGCGGCGCTGGTTCACCATTACTTCGCAGACAAGGCCGAGCTCTTCACCGAGACGGTTCAGGCGCCCATCCGGCCCGACAAGATCGTCTCGCAAATCCTCCAGGGCCCGCGCGACCAGGTCGGCGACAGCCTGGTGCGGATGCTGTTGTCGACCATGGAGGCACCCAAGACCCGTGACCGCGTGATCGGCCTCATCCGCACCGCCCTCGGCCACGACTTCGCCGCCACCATGCTGCGGCAGTTCCTGTTCCGGGAGGTGTTCCACCGCATCGCGGAGGGGCTCGGCGTTCCGGACGGCGAGCTTCGGGCCACCCTCGCGGCCACCCAGATCGTGGGCCTCATGGTGGTGCGGTACGGGGTCAGGGCCGAGCCGCTGGCATCCGAGTCGGTCGACGAGGTGGCCAGACGGGTCGGACCGGTGATCCAGTGGCACCTCACGGGGTACCCGGGCGACCTTTCCATTGACAATCCGGCTGGTCACGCAGAATAATTCATCGCATGATGAATTCAGTGGATGCGGCCGTCGACATTCAGGGGCTTCGGGTTCGCCGCGGGAAGAATGAGGTGCTTCACGGCATCGACGTTCGCGTCCCGCGCGGAAGCCTGGTCGGCCTGCTCGGCCCCAGCGGCTGTGGGAAGACCACCCTGATGCGCGCCATCGTCGGGGTGCAGCGCGCGGTGACCGGCCGGGTGACGGTGCTCGGCTCACCCGCCGGCGAGGCGTCGCTGCGGCATCGCGTCGGGTACATGACCCAGGAGGTGAGTCTGTATGACGACCTCACCGTGCGCCAGAACGTCGCCTACTTCAGCTCGATCCTCGGCTCGGACCGGGCGGATGTCGACCGCGTGATCGAGGCGACCGACCTTACTCCGCAGGCGAACCAGTTGGTGGCGACGCTCTCCGGAGGAGAGCGCAGTCGCGCCTCCCTCGCCGGGGCGCTGCTCGGCTCCCCTGAATTGCTCGTGCTCGATGAGCCCACCGTCGGTCTCGACCCGGTGTTGCGGGTCGAGCTGTGGACCATCTTCCACCGGCTGGCCGAGCAGGGTGCAACACTGCTGGTGTCCAGCCACGTCATGGACGAGGCGACGCGCTGCGACCGCCTGCTCCTCATGCGTGACGGGGACATCCTCGCCGACGACACACTCGACGGCCTGCGCGACAAGACCGGGGCGGCCGACGCCGAGGGGGCGTTCCTCGCCCTGATCAGGAGCCATCCGAAGCACGCGGCGGCCAGCCAGGAGGAGGCATCATGAACGTCATCCGAACATTCGCCACCGCCGGGCGCGTGCTCGGGCAGATCCGCCACGACCCGCGCACCGTCATGTTGCTGCTGGTGGTCCCCAGCCTGCTGATCGGGCTGATGGCCTGGCTGTTCGACGACACCCCGGTGTTCGCGCAGGTAGGCCCGGCGATGCTCGCACTGTTCCCGTTCATCATCATGTTCCTGATCACCAGCATCTCGACGCTTCGAGAGCGGCGGAACGGCACGCTGGAACGGTTGCTCGCACTGCCGCTCGGCAAGCTCGACTTCATCCTCGGCTACACGCTGGCGTTCGGCCTGCTCGCCATCCTGCAGGCTTCGATCGCCGTCGGATTCGCCGTCTGGGTGTGCGGCCTCGAGATCGAAGGGTCGCTCTGGTTGCTGCTGGCGGTCGCTCTGGCGGATGCCGTGCTCGGCACCACGCTCGGCCTGCTGGCGAGCGCGTTCGCGCAGACCGAGTTCCAGGTGGTGCAGTTCATGCCGGCGCTGGTGTTCCCCCAGGTGTTACTGGGCGGCGTGTTCCTCCCCCGCGATCAGATGCCGGATGTGCTGTATGCGATCTCGGACTGGCTGCCGCTCTCGCACGCGATCGACGCCCTCAACGCGGTGTCGCGCGGCAGCGAGGATGACGCGTATATCGGCGGCAAGCTGCTCATCATCGCGGCGTTCGCGGTGGGGGCCGTCGTGCTCGGGTCGATCACGCTGCGCCGCCGCACCCCCTAGCCCTCATAGTGCCCGTTCCGGATGGATGTGCCCGGCAGAACGGGCACATCCATCCGGAACGGGCACTATGAGGGGCCGAGGATGCGGGCCAGGTGCGGGTTGGCGAAGACGCGATCGGGGTCGAGGCGATCCCGCAGGGTGACGAAGTCGCGGTGGTGCGGATACAGCTCCCCGAGCGTCGTCGAGTTCAGCGTGTGGATCTTCCCCCAGTGCGGCCTGCCGCCGAACTGCCGCATGATCCGCTCCACCGCGGCGAAGTACTCCCGGTAGTCCTCGCGCCAATACCGGTGCACCGCAACGTACCCGGTCGCACGCCCATAAGCGGTCGACATCCACAGGTTGTCGGATGCCGCCGCCCGCACCTCGATCGGGAACGAGACCTTCCAGCCGCGACTGTTGATCAGCTGGCGGATGTCCCGCACAGCCTGCGGCACGGCGGCCAGGGGCAGCGCGTACTCCATCTCTCGGAACCGCACGCTGCGCTGGGTGGTGAACACCGACGTCGACAGGTCGGTGAATTCGCGGTTGCCGGTGAGCCGTGTCGCCACGCGGTTGATGGCCGGCACAGTGATCGGGGCTGCCCGCCCCACGGCGCAGGTCACGGCGAAGACCCCGTTGGCGAGCAGGCGGTCATCAATCCAGCGGCGGGTCGCCCCCAGCGGCTGGCGCACAGCATCCGCCGGTAACCGGGTGTTGGTCTTGGTCAGCACTGTTTCGGTGTGCGGGAACCAGTAGAACTCGAAGTGGTCGACCGCAGCGGCGCGTGCCTCGAAGTTGTCGACGACGGATGCCAGCGGTTCCGGCTTCTCGACGGCGTGCAGCAGGAAGGCGGGCACGCACTGCACCGTCACGTCCACGATCACGCCGAGAGCCCCGAGGCCGAGCCGCACCGCCGGGAGCAGCTCGGCGTTCTCCGTCTCGCTGACCGTGAGCACAGAGCCATCCGCCGTCACCAGGGTGACGGCGACGAGTTGCGCGGCCAGCCCGCGGAAGCCGGCCCCGGTGCCGTGGGTACCGGTGGAGGTCGCCCCGGCGATGGTCTGCGTGTCGATGTCGCCCAGGTTCTCCATGGCGAGCCGGTGCGGGGCGAGCAGGGCAGGAAGCTGGTGCAGGTTGGTGCCGGCAGCGATCCTGACGCGACCGGTCGCCGCGTCGACGTCGAGCAGGCCGTCGAGCCCTGCGAGATCGAGTTGCAGGCCGGGTGCTGCGGCGATGGACGTGAAGCTGTGCCCGGCACCGACCGCTTTCACCGGCAGGCCGAGGTCGCGTGCGAAGAGGATGGCGGCCTGCACCTCGCCGACGTTCGTCGGCTGGACGACGTACTGCGGCACAATGCTCTCGCTGCGGCCCCAGTTCTGCCAGCGCGTGCCCGGCGTCGCGGTGATCCCGGTCGTCGTCATGCGAATGCCTTCCCTTCACCGCGGTAGGTGGGAAGCATGGCGACGACCTCGCCGCCGTCGACCAGCGCGAACTCGTTCAGGTGCTCGGACAGCTCCCCGGCCTTGGTGTGGCGCCACCACACCCGATCGCCGACCTGCAGGCGGCCGGCCGCATCACCGATCACCGGCGTCTGCACCTCGCCGGTCATCTCCCTCGCCACCAGGCGAAGACCCTCCGGCCACACCGGGCGGGGCAAACGGTCGGATGACGGCGGCCCGGATGCGATCCAGCCTCCCCCGAGAATGGTCGCCTTGTCAGGTGCCGGCTTCCGCACCACCGGGAGCGCGAAAGCGGCCGCTGGTGCCGGGCGAAAGCGCGTGTAGTTGTCGAAGAGGTGCGGACCGAACAGGCCGCTTCCGGCCGCGATCTCGGTCACCGCCTCCTCGGCGCTGGTGGTCTCCAGCGAGCCGGTTCCTCCGCCGTTGACGAACTCGAGCTGTGCAAGCTCCCGTACGGCGGCCACGGCAAGCGCACGACGCTCGGCCAATTCGCGAACCGATTGACGCTGGATCCAGCGGACGGCAGCACCCATCACCGGCTTGCCCGCGGGGCGATCGGCCAGCCCGGCGACCTGCCCCTCGTACGCCATCATCCCGACCAGGGAGAAGCCGGGTCGCGTCACGATCCGGGAGGCGAGCGCACGGGCATCCGCTGCCGAGTGCACCGGGGACCGCCAGGTGCCGACGTGACCGAGCAGGCGCGAGTTCCAGGATGCGTCGAGCTCGAGGCAGACGCGGATCGGGTTGCGTGCGTTCGGCGCGATCACGGAGTCGATGAGGTCGAGCTGGTCGAGCGAGTCGACCATGAGGGTGACCCTGGACGCGAGGGTCTCGTCGCGGGCCAGCGCAGCGATGGCAGTGCGGTCGGCGGTCGGGTAGCCGACAACCACGTCGGCGATGCTCCCTCCCGCCAGCCAGAGCGCCTCCGGGAGCGTGTAGGCGAGCACGCCGCGGTAACCGGGCAGAGCGAGCACCGCGTCAAGGACCTGCCGCACCCGCACCGACTTGCTGGCGACCCGGATGGTGGTTCCGCTCGCCCGGTCGAGCATCGAGTGGGCGTTGTGGGCGAGCGCGGCGAGCGAGATCACCCCGAACGGCGGATCCAGCTCAGTGGTGGCCGCCTCCAGCGCCGGCCAGTAGTCGGCCGGACGCTCCCACGGTGTCGCTGTTGGGCGTTCGAGTGGGAACGACATCAGCGCACGCCCTTGATCGGGAGCACGGCGAGGGCCCCGAGCAGCGCGACAGCGGCGGCCAGCAGGAACAGCCCCTGGAAGCCGGCCAACGCGGCAACGATGAATGCACCCAGCAGCGGCGCGATGGCTTGAGGCACGGCGGATGCGATGTTCATGATCCCGAGGTCTTTCCCGCGGCTCTGCGCATCCGGCAGCACCTGGGTGGCCAGCGCCTGGTCGACCGACAGGAAGGTGCCGTAGCCGAGGCCCAGGATGCCGGCGGCCACCATGGCTACGGTGAGGTCAGGAACCAGGGCGAGCAGCAGGGCGGCGACCGCCTGCAGGGCTCCGGCGAGGAAGACGAACATCTTGCGCCGCCCGAGCTTGTCGCTGAGCCGGCCGAAAATGAGCGACGACGCGATGACGAACACCATGTAGATCAGGGTCAGCACGATCAGGCTGCCCTCGGCATCCGCTATTCCCAGGTCGAGCCCGTAGGCGAGGAAGTAGAGCAGCAGGGAGGTGCCGAACGCGTTGCCGAAGTTGACCAGGATGCGGCTCGCGAGGGTCCAGCCGAAGTCGGGGAATCGGGTCGGGCTGATCCAGAACCCCTGGATCAGGGTGCGGAGGGTGAGCTCGGTGCGGTACTCCAGCGGGAGCACTTCGTCCTTGATCCTCAGCAGGAATGGGAGAACCAGCAGCACCAGGAGGGCCGCCATGACCGCGTACCCGAGGAACTGCCCGACGAAGAGCTCGGTGACCAGGATCAGCCCCAGGATGGTGCCGACCGCTTGAGGTGCGGAGATCCAGCCGGAGATGAAGCCACGCTGGTTCACCGGAACCTGGTCGGAGATGGTGGCGGTGAGCGCCGCCGTCAGCATGCAGAACCCGATCAGCGCGAGCGACCAGAACAGCCCGATGCCGAACATGGACTTCTGGGTGCCGAGGGCGAGCAGGGCGAACGCGAACAGCAGCGCTCCCCCGAGAATCCAGGGCCGGCGCCTTCCGAACCGGGACACGGTGCGGTCGGACAGCGCGCCGGTGAGCGGGTAGGCGACCAGTGCACACAGCCCGGCGATTCCGGAGATGATGCCGAACGCCACGACGTTGTCCACCCAATAGTTGGAGCCGAGCTGCGCCTCCACCTGCACCGGCAACAGCAACTGCACCGGGGTGAGTTGTGCCATCCAGATTCCGAGCCAGGCGGTCGCGAACAGGGCGATCCACCCGCCCGTCACTGCCCTGGTCGGTTCAGCGAACGGGGCCGGTGCGACGTCAACGTTGACGGTCATCATGGGGTCTCCTTGCGGTCGGGTACGGCGAGGGCGGTGATGGCGGTTGTGGCGAGGTCCAGGGTGCGGGAGGCGGCATCCGCGTCCCGATCGGCCAGCCAGGCGAGGGTCACGCCGTCGGTGAAGACGACGACGAGCCGGGCGACATCGTCGACCGGTATGGCCCAGCGCATCCCGGTGAGCTGGGCTCCCACCTCTAGCACCTCGCGAACGGTGGCGTGGTAGCTCTCGTACTGGGCCCGCGGGAGGTCGGCGAGGTCGTCGGTGCGAAGGCTGTAGTGGAACAGTTCGAACATCGCCTGCTCGTGGGCCGGCCGCGCGACCACCAGGTCGAAGTAGGCCTGAAGACCGGCGCGCACCGTGGTGCCGAGGTCGGCTCCGGGCTCGAGGGAGTCGACGGCGGCGGCCCTCTCCCCTTCGACGACGGATGCCACGACCTCGCGAATCAGCTCGTCCCGAGACCGGAAGGCATAGTGGAAGCTCGCGAGCGGCATGCCGGCCTCGGCGACGATGGCACGGGTGCTGGCGGCGTGCACGCCGTCGCGGTCGATCACCCTCAAGGCGGCTTGCACGAGCGCAGCGCGCCGGTCGGCGGATGACACGCGTGCCATGGCTTCCCTTCGTCGCGGCGGTGCGAACAGGACTTGCCTGCAAACTGGGTCAGTCGTCCAAGACGGTCGACCGAGTTGGTTCATAATGGCGTGGCACGGGTTGTGCTGTCAACCGGCCGGCCGCTCGCATCCGTCGTCTGATCATGAGACAGCCGATGAGAACCGTGAACTTTCCGGGTGCCGCGCTGGTGCTCGGATGCCTGCTGCTGGCCGGATGCGCATCCGCACCCACCGAAGGCCCGCCGTCGATACCGGATGGCGAGACTGCTGCCGAGACTGCCATCGGCCCGGTTCCACTCCTTTCCATCGGCTGCGAAGAGCTGATCGAACTGACGGCCGTGCAGGAGGCCCTCGGTTCGGTGGAGCCGGGCACCGACCCGGTGCGGGTGCCGGGCGGTTCCTGGGCGCTCAGCCAACTCGGTATCGCCCAGGCGGGAGCGCTCGAATGCTATTGGGGCGATGACGCCGCACCGCAGGGCGAGTACGCGCGCTACCTGATCGTGACCGTGCTGCCCGGTGCCGCGCAGGCGTGGCAAGCCCAGCAGTCCGAACTCGCGTCGTGGAGCCAGCCGTTCGCCGGGCACGGCGATGCCGGGTTCGCCGATTGCGACGGAAGTGCGAACTACCGCTCCTGCACATATGACGTACTGGTCGGAGCGAACTGGCTGCACGCGGAAGTGATGAACCTGGACGCCCTGGAAGACGCCGCCCCGATCATCCGCATCCTGACCGACTCGGTAGCCGCTGCCGACCCGGTGGAGGCGACCTGGTCCGCGACCACGATATTGCCGACGGCCTGCGGCGACTGGTTGACCGCCGAAGAGATCAACACTGCCCTTGGTATGGAAGGAATCGCTGAGAGGGACTACCCGCTGTCGATGCCGATCATCCTGAACGAGGGGCTCAGCGGAGGCCTCGCATGCTCATGGAGCAACTCGTACTCGTCAGTCCAGGCCATGCCGGTCGGTGCCGCAGCGCTACCCGATGCAGAGTGGGCATGGGACGCCGCCTGGGCGAAACCGCGACCCGACCGCAACCCGGCGACGCCGCTGGGCGGCATAGGCGACCAGGCCTACTCCGGATGCGCGACAGACGAGAATGTCTGCTTCGTCGACGTGCTGTCGAATGGCACCTGGATCACCGTGCACGGGAACAAGGAGGCCGGAATCGATGGCCTGACGCAGATCGCGGCGTTGGCACTGGCGAACCTCGGCGGTTGACCCCTACGTATCGATTCCTCATCCTTTAGATGGATTCGCCGCCCAGCGGCACTATCGCTGGCTGCTGTCAGTTTCGCTCATTAGATTGAATGACAGTGCCCCTTCACACAGCAGCCAGGTCAGCGCGTCCCGTTTGCCGCCGCAGACGTCACGCCAGACTTCGCAGTGCCCGGATGCTCATGGCCACCCTGGCCCTCACGGTCGCCTTCGGCGGAGTGGGCGCGTCCGCGACATGGGCAGACGAGACCCCTCCACCGACGTCCACACCGTCAGCCACCCCGCCTCCGGAAGAGCTCCAGCCTGCACCCGCTGTGACCATCACCTCGCATGCCGATGACGACTTCCTGCCGAGCAACGCAGCCACCGTCAGCGGGAAGAAGTCCGCTGGAGGCAGCGTTGTCGTGACCGCCGGCGGGAACACCTTCTGCAGCACGCCGGTGACCGATCCGGCGAGCACCGACTGGGGCTGCTCCGGGACTCTTCCCAACGGGTCAGACCTCACCCTCACAGCGACCGAAACCCTCGCCGACGACAGCACCAGCCAGGCAACGGTGACCGTGCACGTACTGGGCCCGCCCACCCTGACTCCGACATCCCCCCAGGAGACACGCGGTGTTGCCTCCGGTATGGGATATCCGGGATCGGCCATCACGCTGTTCGTGAACGGGGCAGCTCAGAGTTGTAATGCCCTGGTTGCCCCCAACGGCAAATGGATCTGCACCATCGCTGGCGGCCCGGGAGAATACGACGTCCAGGCAGAACAGACCACGATGATGGGTGGTTTCGGCAGGACTTCGAACCCGAGCAGTCAGGTGACCATCGTGGTGAACCCGGGGCCGCCCACCGCGACCCCGGCCCCGGTGATCCCGCCGCCGGCACCCATCCGCCCCCCGCCTGCACCGGTGGTCCCGGAAGAGCCGGCTCCCACGCCCACACCGTCACAGACCCCTGACGAGCGGGCGGATTCCGGAACCCTTCCCTGGCTCGACCGCCCCATCTTCCCGGGGCCGGGTGGGGAGGGGCCAACGGCCAGAGAGGCATTGACCAATTGGGGCACGTCGACCGGTTTCGGGTCGCGCCTCCCCACCCCGCAGGAGACGGTCACAACTGGCAATTGGTTGTGGGCGCCACTGCTCGCCATCGCCTTCATCGGGCTCATCGCCCTGCCCCTCCGCCTGCTGGCAACTACGCTCCGCGGAAGGTTCACCTTCCGCAAACCGCAGTTCGCCGGACGCAATCGGGGAGCAGTGGTCGCTGAAGAGCCGGTTCCACGCAATCCGTGGCTGATGGGAGCCGTGCCGCTCGCCGCCACGGCCGGGCTGATCGTGCTCGCCCAGGGGCTCAACGGAGAGGTGCGCTACCTGAGGCTGCTCTTCGCCGTCGGCGCGGGGCTGGCAATCCTCAACGTCGTCGGTGTCGCGATCGCCACGAGATTCGCCTCCCGAGGCCAGGGGGTGACCGGCCGGCTGCGGTTCCTCCCGCTCCTCCTGCTCATCGCAGCAATCGCCACCGTGCTGGCCCGCGTCACCGGAATGGAAACGCCGCTGGTCGGCGGCGTGCTGATCGGCGTCGGCTTCGCGCTCTCGGTGCCGGCCAGACCGCGTGCCCTCGTCAACCTCGCCCAGGTGGGTGGGGTGCTTGCGCTGGCAATGGTGGCGTGGCCGTTGCACAGCCTGATGGGCACAGTCGAAGGATTCTGGGCATCCGTTCTCTACGAAATGTTGGCGACCGTGAGCCTTGCCGGACTCGGATCCGCGCTGATCCTCATGCTCCCGATCGGCGCACTACCCGGCCGGGTGGTGCTCGAGTGGTCGCCGAAGGCGTGGTTCGCCGCCACACTCGTGGTCGGCACGGTAGCCGCAGCCGTACTGTTGGGCGGCATCCAGCCGACCTTCCCGATGCTCGCAACGCTGCTGACCGTCATCGGGTTCGCTGCAGTGTGCGTGGCCGTCTGGGCCTGGACCAACTACGTCGAAGTGTCCCGCGTCTGACACTGCGGCGCCGAGCGAGTACACCGAGCCAGTGCTCCGTGCGAGTACCCCCAGTGGGACTCGAACCCACACTTGGACGATTTTAAGTCGTCTGCCTCTGCCAATTGGGCTATGGGGGCCCGCGACCAGCCTGCCCTGCAGATTACGGCAGCTGCAGACTACAGCGGCCTGGACTTACAGCAGTTGCAGACTACAGCGGCTCAGACTACGGCTGCTACCTGCCGGCCGAAACCTTCTCCTTGGCGGATGCCGCCGGCCCCGCGGGTGCCGCCTTCTTGGCCGGGGCCGCCTTCGGGCGCGCGGCGAACTCCTCGAAGGAGGCACGAGGATAGCGGCGAGCCTCCAGGGAGACGATGTCGCGGCGCAGGAAGAAGTTGAGGAACCAGACCACGAAGACGCGGATCTTGCGCTCCCAGGTGGGGATGGCGAGGCCGTGGTAACCGCGGTGCATGAGCCAGGCGATCAGGCCCTTGATGGCCAGGTTGCCAGCCTGGAAGACACCCTCACCCAGGCCAATGCCGGCAACGGCACCCTGGTTCTTGTGGAAGTAGTCCTTGGGCTCGTCGCCGCGGAGGGTGGCCACGATGTTCTTGGCCATCAGCTTGCCCTGGCGCACCGCGTGCTGGGCGTTGGGAACGCAGAAGCCGCCAACGCCGCCACCCGACAGGTCGGGTACCGCGCTGACATCACCGGCGCCCCAGGCATCCGGAACCACCTCGCCGTCTTCGGTCACGACGCGCAGGTCGGTGCCGACGCGCAGGCGCCCACGCTCCTCCACCGGAAGATCGGTGTTGCGCACGACCGGGTTGGCCATGACGCCTGCGGTCCAGACGATAGTGTCCGACTCGAACGATTCACCGGTCGACATTTCGATGACACCGTCGACGGCAGACGTGAGCTGCGTTTCGAGGTGCACGTCAACACCGCGCGACTCGAGGTTCTTGATCACCCAGTGGCTGGTCTCCAGCGACACCTCCGGCATGATGCGCCCCATGGCCTCGATGAGGTGGAAGTGCGTGTCGTCGAACGACAGCGTCGGGTAGTAGCGCAGCAGTGAACTGGCCAGGCTGCGCATCTCGCCGATCGCCTCGATACCTGCGAATCCGCCACCGACCACCACGAAGGTGAGCAGGCGGTCACGCTCGGGGCCGGCCGGGAGGTTGGATGCCTTCTGGAAGTTGGTGAGGATGCGGTCGCGGATCTCGACGGCCTCCTCGATGTTCTTGAGGCCGATCGCCTCGTCGGCGACACCCGGAATCGGGAAGGTGCGGCTCACAGCGCCTGCGGTCACGACGATCACGTCGTACTGCTGCTGCCACGGCTCGCCCACCTCGGGGGTGATGGTCGCCGTCTTGTTGGCGTGGTCGATCGCGGTGACCTTCGCGGTCACGACCTCGGCCGACTTCGAGAGGTGCCTGCGCAGCGGAACCACGGCGTGACGCGGCTCGATCGACCCGGCAGCCACCTCAGGGAGGAACGGCTGGTAGGTCATGTAGGGCAGAGGGTCGACCACCGTGACTTCCGCTTCACCGCGGCGAAGCCACTTGTCAAGCTTCAGGGCAGTGTAGAAACCGGCATAGCCGCCGCCGACAATCAGGATTTTAGGCACGACCTATAGCTTACCGCCTGTCGCGAACCCGCCTGAACGAGCGAACGGCGGCCACAGCGGATGCCGTCAGCAGCCCCCCGAAGGTGCCGTAGACCAGGAGCGGCACGCCAACCGTCCTCAGCGAATCCACCGTCGGCAGTAGCGTGCCCAGCGGATTCTCCGGCCCGGCAATCGGAGCCGGGGCGGGCGTCGGCGTGGGAGTGACGGTTTCCGTGGGCACGTCGGAAGGCTGCGAGTCTGCGCGCCGGTAGAGGCGGATCCATTCCTCCAACTGGTCGGCAGGGTTGTCAGTGACCGGCGCGACATTGGCAAGCACGGCGGCGGCGGCATTGATGCGGCCGTGCCCGTAGATCGGGCTCACTTTTTCGCCGCCGACCTGCGTCGCGGTGGCGGTGATGCGGTTGATCACGTTGCCGGCATCCAGCTCCGGATGCGCCGAGCGCACCAGGGCGACCAGGCCGGCCACCAGCGGGGTCGCCCCACTGGTCCCGTTCCACAGCACGTACTCGCCGCCCGGCACGGCACCCACCAGTTCCTCGCTCGGCGCCGCAACCGAGATGGTGATCCCCTGGGATGATGCGTCGAAGCTGGCCGAACCGTTCCGGTCGACACCGGCAACCGTCAGCACGCCGGGCATGGTGGCCGGGGCGCCGACCTGCGTCGTCCCACTCCCCCGGTTGCCGGCGGCCGCGACGATCACAACGTCGTGCTGCATCGCGTAGAGGAACGCGTCGTCCCAGCTCTCCGGCCACTCCAGCGTGTTGCGGGTGAGGGACATGTTGATGACATCCGCACCGTTGTCGACCGCCCACCGCACCGCCGTCGCGATCTGGTCGTCAGAGCTGACGTTTCCCGCACCGAACCCCATCGAGATCGCCAGCAACTTCGCCTCCGGCGCGACGCCGATGACGCCGGCCCCGTTGCCGTGACCGTGCCCGGCGAGCAGTGAGGCAACCATGGTCCCGTGGTTGCTGGACTCGCCGACCGGGGCCTGGCCGTTCGCTGCCCCGACGCCCGAGACATCCGTTCCGGCAATGACCTGACCGGTCAGGTCCGGGTGGCTTCCGTCGATACCGGTGTCGATCACCGCGACCGTGACGCCGGCACCCCGGGTGGTGTTCCACGCCTGGCTGATGCCGTACTGGTCCAGCCAGTATTGGCGGTCGCGGATGGAGTCGGCCGCCGCCGGGGAGGCAATCACCAGCACCGAGGCGACGATGCCCAACGAGGCCAGCGCTGCCAGCCAACGCCTCATCATCCGGCGCTGCTGTCCGGCTCAGCTGTTGAATGGCCTGTTGCCTTCGCCGAATAGTCGGCGCACTCGCAGACGCTCGGTGACCAGGCGCAACGCTCGAGCGCGAGGTCGCCGATCGGGTTCACCCCGGGGCCGGCCGCGAGGGAGTGCCCGACCAGCGCGTGCAGGCACTTGACCCGGCTGGGCATTCCGCCGGCGGAGATGCCGGCGATCTCCGCAACATCCTCGATGCTGGCGCGGTCGGCGAGGTACGCCTGGTGCGCGGCCTCGTACGCCACCGCCGTTTCGCCCTCGAGCAGTGCAGCCAGCTCAGGCATCACCCCCGTCGCCTCCAGGGTGGAGACGGCTGCAGTCGCCGCCGGGTGGCTCAAGTAGTAGAGGGTCGGGAACGGTGTTCCGTCGTCGAGGCGCGGCTTCGTGGCAACGACCGTCGGGGCGCCGCACACACAGCGCGCCGCGATACCGATCACGTTGCGCGCGGGACGGCCCAGTTGGTGCGACACCGTGGCGATGTCGGCATCCGTCGGAGCGTCGAAGGGTGGCGTGGTCACGAAAAGTCCTGTCTCGGCGTTCTTGTTCTCTCTGGTTCTATTCTCACTGCGCACCCTGGATGACCGGGGCGATGATCTCATCCGGAGCAGCCTCGGTCAGCCCGGCTGTGAGAACCGACGACAGCATGGTCTTCACCCAGTCCACCTCGGTCGTCTGCAGCTCGTCGCTGATCGGAACACCGTTCGGGGTGACGACGGTCGCGCCGTCATCGATCACCAGGTAGCTGAACTCCCCCGGCTTCACGTAGTAGAGACGTTCGCGGGCCTGGGTTTCGACGTAGCTGGGGTCATCCCAGCGGGCGCGCTGGTCTTCGAGCTCGTCGAGTGCGTCCTCCGCAGCCTGCACCTGCGCCTCGAGGGCGGCGATCTCCTGCCGCTGGTCGACCCAGATGCGCAGCGACGGTGCCAGCACCACGATGAACAACACGATGATGGCGAGGGTCATGATCGTGAAACCGGACAGGCGGATGCCACGCAGCCAGTTCGCGCTCGCCCCGGGTGCGGGCATGGCTACGGCAACCTTCTGGGTACGCGGCCGCCTGGTCATGCGAAAAGCCTAACTTGCGGCAGCCGGGAGACCGCCGCTGACCCGCCCCTTACCCGGCTGACGACCGCAGGACAGCGGGTCGAGCTTGTCGAGCGTTGCACTGAGCTTGTCGAAGTGACCAATCGAGCTTGCCGAGATGTGGTGCGAGGCTTCGGCAGGCTCAGGTGGTCTGGGCAAGCTGAAACCGAACGTCAGCCCTTGAAGCGCGGGAAGGCGCTGCGTCCCGCGTAGACCGCGGCAGCGTCGAGTTCCTCCTCGATGCGCAGCAGCTGGTTGTACTTGGCCACCCGCTCAGAACGTGCCGGTGCACCGGTCTTGATCTGGCCGCAGTCGGTGGCGACGGCGAGGTCGGCGATGGTGGTGTCCTCCGTCTCACCAGACCGGTGGGACAGGATCGCGGTGTAACCGCTGCGCTGGGCGAGCCGAACGGCATCCAGGGTCTCAGTCAGCGTGCCGATCTGGTTGACCTTCACCAGGATCGAGTTCGCCGTACCCTTCTCGATGCCGGTCGCCAGACGCTCCGGGTTGGTGACGAAGAGGTCGTCACCGACGATCTGGGTCTTGTCGCCGAGCTCGCTGGTCAGCTGCGCCCAGCCCTCCCAGTCGTCTTCGGCCAGCGGGTCTTCAATCGACACCAGCGGGTAGGAGGCGACGAGGTCGGCGTAGTATGCGCTGAGGTCGGCAGCCGTGAGCTGCTTGCCCTCGAAGGTGTACTTGCCCTTCTCGAAGAACTCGGTGGCGGCCACGTCGAGGCCGAGTGCGATGTCCGTGCCGACCGTGAAGCCGGCCTTGGTGATCGCTTCGACCAGCAGGTCGAGCGCGTCGCGGTTGCTGCCGAGGTTCGGGGCGAAGCCGCCCTCGTCGCCGAGACCGGTGCTGAGCCCCTTGCCGTGCAGGATGCTCTTCAGGGCGTGGTACGTCTCGACGCCCCAGCGCAGACCTTCGCTGAACGTCTCGGCACCGATCGGCAGGATCATGAACTCCTGGATGTCGACGTTGCTGTCGGCGTGCGATCCACCGTTGATGACATTGAGCATCGGCACTGGGAGGGTGTGGGCGTTCGGTCCGCCGAGGTAGCGGAACAGCGGGAGGTCGGCGGAGTCGGCCGCGGCTTTCGCCACCGCCAGGCTCACCCCGAGGATGGCGTTGGCGCCGAGTGCCTTCTTGTTGTCTGTGCCGTCCAGTTCGATCAGCGCAGCATCCACCAGTCGCTGGTCGGCGGCGTCGAAGCCTTCGAGCTCCGGGCCGATCACGTCGATGACCGCGTCGACCGCTTTCTGCACGCCCTTGCCGAGGTAGCGCTTCTTGTCGCCGTCGCGCAGCTCGTACGCTTCGAACGCCCCGGTGGAGGCCCCGGAGGGGACGGCGGCGCGGGAAACCGTGCCGTCTTCGAGCAGTACCTCGACTTCGACGGTCGGGTTACCCCGGGAGTCCAGGATTTCGCGAGCTTCGACGGCCTCGATCAACGACACAGGAGTTCTCCTTCAACGCAGTGGGGGTGGATGCCCCTAATCCTAACCGCGCGGCTGGAGCTCGAGACCGCAGCTTCGGCCCGAAAACAGGCGGGGGTGGGGCCGTTTCTGCGGTCTCGCGGGATGGAACGGGAGGGGACGGCGGGCTAGGCGAGGGGGCGCGGCTCCAGTGTGTCGGGGGTGGTCGCATCCGTCACGGTTGCGAAGTGGGTGTAGCCGGATGCTGCCAGCTGGTCGAGCAGAACCCGCAGGTTCTTGACGCGCGGCTCCAGGCGCACGCGCTTGCCGTCGGCGATCAGCGACTGCTTCAGCGCGACCAGGGCGGCGGGGTCGGCGTCGCGGTCGTGCAGGAGGGCTATCGACGCAACGTCTTCCGTCGAGTCGAGCGTGACCAGGTCGACCAGGCGCTCGAAGCCGAGCGAGAAGCCGGTGGCGGGAACATCCGTTCCGAGGAATCGCCCGATCATGCCGTCATAGCGGCCACCTCCACCGAGCGAGTAGCCGAGCGACGGATGCGCGACCTCGAAAATGGTGCCGGTGTAGTAGCCCATACCCCGCACCAGGGTGGGGTCGAACTCTAGCGTTGAGCCGGGAACGGCTGCGCGCAGGTCCAGCAATTGCCGGTAGGCGTCACGGTCGAGCCACTTGAGTTCGCCCTCCAACAAGTCCCAGCCACCGACCTCGAGCGCGTCGGAGAGCCCGTCGGTGTTGATGCCGAGCTCGGCCAGTTCCGCGGCGACCCCGCCTGCCCCGATCTTGTCCAGCTTGTCGATGGTGATGAGCGCGCGCTCCTGCAGGTCGGTCGGCACTGCCCAGTGGTTCAGAAGCCCGGTGAGGATGCGGCGGTCGTTGATGCGGATGCTGCAGTCGCCGAGTCCAAGCGCGGTCAGTGCTGCCTGGGTCGCCGTGATCAGCTCGACTTCCGCCAGCGATCCCGCCTCGCCGATTATGTCGATGTCGCACTGCACGAACTGCCGGAAGCGCCCCTTCTGCGGTCGTTCCGCCCGCCAGACCGAGCCGATCTGGATGGAGCGGAACACGCTGGGGAGCTCCGCACGGTGGGTGGCGTAGAACCGGGCGAGCGGCACGGTGAGGTCGAACCGGAGCCCCAGGTCGGCCAATTGCAGGGCATCCGTCGCAGCGTGGAGGTCTTCGGGAGTCAAACCTCGCTTCAGCACACCGAACGCCAGTTTCTCGTTGTCGCCGCCGAGACCGGCGTGCAGTCGTGAGGAGTCCTCCATGACCGGGGTTTCGATCTCGTCGAAGCCGTGGGCGCGGTAGACGTCCCGGATGACGCCCAGCACCCGTTCGCGTCGTTCTTTGTCTGCTGGCAGGAAGTCGCGCATGCCGCGAGGCGGGTTTACCGGGGAGGCCATGAGCCCATTCTGGCAGGTGCGGCGGGCCGGTCCACCGCGACTCCGGATGCGCCTTCTGACACCCGTTCTGCTGGGTTGCGGGCCGAGGGGGTCGTCGCCGGGCCGATTGACGCAAGATTGTTGCTTCGATCATCACTTTTTCGCGCGTTCGGCTCTCTATGATCAGCGGTGTGATTACCCGCGATTCTGCGGCGTTCCTTGAGTTCGCCCGCACACTCGACACCGACTTCGGTCCGGCGACTGCCCGCGCCGCGTTCCTGGTCTCCCCCGACGGTTTTGTCCGTACCGATGAGTCCGCCGAGGACAACCGCTACATGGCCGAGGCGGATGCCTATGACCCGGCACGCGCGGCTCGCCAGCATCGCGAGTTGCACCGTGCCCTGACTGCGGTGATCCCGACCATCACCTTCGCCGGTGACCCGGTGACGCCCGATGCGGTGTTCCCGAACAACGTGTTTGCGACGGCGGCCGGTCGTTACGTCGTGGGTCGAATGCATCACCCGGTGCGGCGCGCCGAGGCGGATCGCACGGACATCCGTGACTTCTTCGGTGATGTGCTGGGCTACCAGGAGGTCGACCTGTCGACTCAGCCGCACGCGTGTGAGCTCACCGGTGCTCTCGTGGTGGACCGTGCCCGCGGTATCGGTTTCGTCGGCCTTTCGGAGCGTTGCGACGAGGAGGGCGCCCGGCTCATGCACGAGGCGTTCGGCCTGCGTGCGACGCTGATGTTCGACCTCTCCCCGGAGGAATACCACACGAATGTCGTGCTTGCGGTGCTGGCCGGGCGGGCTGTGATCATCGGTCCGCACGCGTTCGCCGATCCGGCCGTGGTGGATGCGATCGCGTCGTTGTACGCGCCTCACACGATCATCCTGGAGCCGGAGGAGCACCTGGCCTTTGTCGGTAACTCCATCTCGCTGAATGAGACGCAAGTTTGGATGAGCGCTGGTGCGGATGCTGCACTCACCGACCAGCACCGTGCCGACCTGGCGGATGCCGGCTTCCGCGTCGAGTCGGTGGAGTTGGACGGCATCGAGGTGGCCGGCGGGTCCCTGCGTTGCTGTGTTGCGGAGATCTTCTAGCTCGGTCGTTCGCTGGTCCAGCTGGTCCTGCCTGGCACCGACGATGACGTCACTTGTCTTCGATGAGCCTGTTGCAAGCGGCGTCATCGAAGACGAACTGCCGCAACGTATGGTCAGGCCGAGGAGCCCGGCTGCGCAAGCAGTACGTCGACCCTGGTACGAACGGCAGCCATCATGTGGCGGAACGCGGCGGTGGCCCGCTCCACATCCTGGTTGACCACCAGGTCGTACTGGATGCCGAAGACGGTGTCGATGAGCAGCCGCGATTCCAATTCGGCATCCGCTTCGCTCAGCCCCAGGCTGCGTAGCGCTTGGGTGCTGATCGCCAGCCAGTCCGCATGCAACTCTCGGGAGAAGGTGTGATCGGGATCCAGCACCTCCATCATGGAGGCCTCGAACTGCAGCCGCTGAAGTTTCTGATTGCGGGGCTCCACCGACCACTCCCACGATCGCTCCAGCCTCTTGAAGTAGGCGTCAACCGTGCCGTAGTCCTCGCGAAGTGCCGGCTCGATGTCCTGCTCGCTCTCCGCGATTGCAGCCACTATGTCGCTCAGCAATTGGGCGCGCGAACCGAAGTGGTACACGAGGGTGAACGTGCTGACGTCCAGTGCCTTGGCAACGGTGCGGAAGGAGAGCGTGGCGAGCGGCTTGTCGAGCAGGTAGTCCAGGATCTGGGCGAGCAGCACTGGCTTGCGTGAGGCATCCGCTTCTCTGGTCACGCGGTTAACATAACAGTCGTTTGCCACGAAGTGTGACTATTAGTCACCATCATTGGCGCGGAGACAGCCCCAGTTCGGGGCGGATGCTGGACGGGCTAGATTGCTCCGCCGGCAGCCTGCGGCGCATCCGCTTCCATTCGGCCGTTGCCGACGTTCTCGCGCACCAGGTAGTTCTCGACGTCGAACAGGTTGCCGGCGCGCTCGATGATGGTGAGGAGCGTCGCCATGGAGGCGACCTCTTCGACCTGTTCCTTCAGGAACCAGAGCATGAACTGCTCGCCCAACGCGTCGTTCTCCGCGCGGGCCGCAGCGAACAGGCCCTCGATCTGCGCGGTGACGCGCTTCTCCTGCTCGAGGGCGAGAGCGATCGGCTCACGCTCCGAGGCGAAGTCGTTGCGCACCGCGGGAACCGCCGGAATGACGATGCCCATGTCGCGGTCGAGGCGGTACTGAACCAGCATCATCGCGTGATTCCGCTCCTCCAGCGACTGCTGGTAGAAGTGCTTGGCGAGCTGCGGCAGGTCGCGGTTGTCGTACCAGACGGCGATGGCGATGTACTGCTGGGACGCCTCGAACTCATTGCCGATCTGATCCGCGAGTAGTTGGTCGAAGGTGGAATTCGTCATGGCTAGACGGTACCTTCTCGCGGGATGCGTCGCATCCGCCCAATGCTCAGGACTCCCGGTGAGCTCGCCATAACGGTCGTTTGCACTAACGGTCGTTATGTTATTCTTGCTTCGCGCCGCACCGCTCTCGTTGACGTGTCCGAGTCGAACTGGCACACAATCCCTGAAAGAACGTCGCCGTCCTTTCATTCAAACATGGCCGGTGATCGGGTAAATCGCCGGCCAGAGCCGGGGCCAGACGTTTGTTGTGAAATTTCCAGCAAAATGAGGCCCGGGCTGGGTGCCCTCTCCATTCGGGTTGGAGAGGGCACCTCACTTTAATCAGCCGACCGTCCCGATCAACCCGGCGTCGAACGGGTCGCCAGTTTCTGCTTCACGAATCTCGTCCTGCAACCCGCGCAGCGTCCTACGCAGCGCTCGCTCGGCATCGAGCCCCTGGCTGCGGGCGGATGCGACGATCGCCAGCAACAGTCCGCCCAGTTCGTCTTCAGACGCCACCGGAACGGATGCCCCGGCATCCGCGCCGAGAACGCCCAGCTTCTCGGCCCGGCCGACCACCTTGTCGGCGAGCGCCAGCGCCGGCATGCCCTGCGGAATCCCGTCGAGCACGCTGGTTCGCGCCGGCTTCTCTGAGGCCTTCAGCCCATCCCAGGCGGCGACCACATCATCCGCCGACCGGATGTTCATCTCAGCCTGCACCGTCTCATCGCCGAAGACGTGCGGATGCCTGCCGATCATCTTCTTCGTCATGTGGGCCGCGACATCCTCAAGCGTGAAGTCCTCGCCCGGGGTGTGTGCGGCAATATCGGAGTGGAAGATGACCTGGTAGAGCACGTCGCCGAGTTCCTCGATCATCTCGTCGCGGTTGCCGCTCTCGATCGCGTCGATCAGCTCGTAGGTCTCCTCGACCAGGTACTTAACCAGGGATTCGTGCGTCTGCTCACGGTCCCACGCGCATCCGCCGGGTGCCCGCAGCTTGTGCAGCACCGCGATCAGTTCCTCAAGCCTGGGGTGTGCAGTGTCAGTCATGGCATCCATCATTCCATCCGTTCGGTGGCTGCAAACCGCGGCACGTTGCCGCTTGAACGTCATGGACCCGGCAATGTGACGCAGGTGGGCGTCGGAGCCGGCCTGCCCGGGCTGAAAGAATGGAGCGTGCTCTCCCCCAGCCTCGCCGCCACTCCCGCCATCGCCGCGGCCGTGCTGGCGGTGCTGCTGGCCTGGCTGATGGTGCGCGCGATTCGGAAGGACCGCCGCGAGTACGGCAGGTTCAAGCGCTACCGCACGACGAAGCGTCGCCAGGCGCTCTACCGCAAGTGGGTGTTCGAGTCGTTCCTGGTCTTCGGCGGCAGCGCGCTGGTGGTGACGGTGCTGGTCTGGCAGCACATCCCGCTGTTCTTCGACGAGTTCTACGCGCTGCCCAGTATCGTGGAGTTCGGGCACCTGGTCTCCGACACCGGCGGGCTCATCCCCGGCCTGGCCATTGGCCTCACGGTCACTCTCATCGTCGGCAGTGTCGTCGGCATCTACCTGGCCCGCCACAGCGACGAGGTGCCGGCGATCGGCGACATCGCCGCGCTCCTGCCCCGCAACCGGATGGAGCTGCGCTACGGCGCCCTACTGTCGGTGAATGCCGGCGTGGTCGAGGAGCTGCTGTTCCGGCTGGCCTTCCCGGTGCTCATTTTCGCCGCAACGGGCAACGCCGCCGTTGCGGTCGCCGCGAGCATCGCCCTCTTCGGGCTCCTGCACATCTACCAGGGCGTCTGGGGCGTGATCGGGTCACTGGTGATCGGCACGCTGCTGATGGCCGTCTTCCTGGCGACCGGCAGCATCCTGATCGCTGTACTGCTGCACGCGCTCATCGACCTGCGCTCGCTCGTGCTGATTCCGGTGGTCGTCTACCGCGTGCACCGCGTCACCGTTGGAGCACACCGAACGACAGCACCGGCGGCGCGATAACGATCGCCACCAGCGCGACGTTAGTCGACGGGAGCGACGACGACGGATGCCGGCGCAGGCTCGAAGATCGCGGTCAGCAATTCGCCGGCCCAGGCGATCAGTGCCGAATCCTCCAGCCGCTCGCCGTGCAGTGACGGAAGCGGCACCAGCACCGAACGGGTCTGGGCCAGGTAGCGGGCTCCGGCGAACATCCGCTTCAGCCGCACCTGTCGGGAGTCGGGCAGTTCGGCACCGACTACGCGCAGGTTCGGTCCGACCGCGATCACTTCGCTCAGCCCGCACTTCTGGGCGAGCAGGCGAAGGCGGGACACGGCCAGCAGGTTGAGCACCTGCTGCGGTGGCTCGCCGTAGCGGTCGGTGAGTTCCTCGAGAACGTGGTCGATGGCATCCGGGGCTGCCGCCGGCGATGACGCCGTTGACAGTTTCTGATACGCCTCCAGGCGCAATCGTTCGCTGTCGACATACTGCTCGGGAATTCGGGCGTCGACCGGGAGCTCCAGCCGCAGCTCGGTCTGCCCCTCCGCCACCTCGCCGCGGAACGTGCTGACCGCCTCGCCGATCATCCGCAGGTACAGGTCGAAGCCGACACCGGCGATGTGGCCGGACTGCTCTCCGCCGAGCAGGTTGCCCGCGCCGCGGATCTCCAGGTCCTTCAACGCCACCTGCATGCCGGCGCCCAGCTCGTTGTTCGCGGCAATCGTTGCCAGCCGGTCGTGCGCCACCTCACCGAGCGGCTTGTCGCCGTCGTACAGGAAGTACGCGTACGCGCGCTCGCGCCCACGCCCGACTCGGCCGCGCAACTGGTGCAGCTGCGACAGCCCGTACTTGTCTGCCCGGTCGATGATGAGCGTGTTCGCGTTGGTGACGTCCAGCCCCGTCTCGATGATGGTGGTGCTCACCAGGACGTCGAATTTGCGCTCCCAGAAGTCGACCATTACCTGCTCGAGCACACCCTCCGGCAGCTTTCCGTGGGCCACCGCGATGCGCGCCTCCGGAACCAGCTCCGCGATCTGGGCGGCCACCCGGTTGATGCTGGACACCCGGTTGTGCACGAAGAAGACCTGCCCTTCGCGCAGCAGCTCCCGCCGGATTGCCGCACCGACCTGCTTCTCGTTGTACGGCCCAACGAAGGTGAGGATCGGATGCCTGTCCTCCGGTGGCGTCGCCAGCGTGGACATCTCACGGATGCCGGTGACCGCCATCTCCAGCGTGCGCGGGATCGGCGTGGCGCTCATCGCCAGGATGTCGACGTTGGTCTTCAGCTTCTTGAGGGCGTCCTTGTGCTCGACGCCAAAGCGCTGCTCCTCATCAATGATTACCAGCCCGAGGTTCTTGATGACGATGCCCTTCGACAGCAGCCGGTGGGTTCCGATGACCACGTCGACCGTGCCATCCGCCAGCCCGTCGATGACCTCCTTCGACTCCTTCTCGGTGTTGAACCGGCTGAGCCCGCGCAGGTGCACCGGGAAGCCGGCGAACCGCTCGGAGAAGGTCTCGAGGTGCTGCTTCACCAACAGTGTCGTCGGCACCAGCATGACCACCTGCTTGCCATCCTGGATCGCCTTGAACGCTGCGCGAACCGCGACCTCCGTCTTGCCGTAGCCGACGTCTCCCGAGATGAGCCGGTCCATCGGGATCGGCCGCTCCATGTCGGCCTTCACCTCGTCGATGGTGGTCAACTGGTCATGGGTCTCGGCAAACGGGAAGGCTTCCTCCAGTTCGCGCTGCCACGGGGTGTCCGGCCCGAAGGCGTGGCCCTTGCTCGCCATCCGCGCCGAGTACAGCTTGACCAGTTCGACCGCGATGTCGCGCACCGCCTTGCGGGCGCGACCCTTCGCCGCCGCCCAGTCGCTGCCGCCCATCTTGCTGAGGGCCGGCGCCTCGCCGCCCACGTAGCGCGAGATCAGGTCGAGCTGGTCCGTGGGCACGTACAGCTTGTCACCCGGGTAGCCGCGCTTGGACGGCGCGTATTCGATCAGCAGGAATTCGCGTTCGGTCTTGACCGGATTCCGCCCACCCGAACTCACTTCGCGGCGCACCAGTTCCACGAATTTTCCGATGCCGTGGGTCTGGTGAACGATGAAGTCGCCGGCCTTCAGCTGCAGCGGGTCGACGACGTTGCGGCGGCGGGATGCCAGCTTCTTCACCTGCCGCGCATCGTGACCGACCGCGCGTCCGTAGAACTCCGACTCGCTGAGCACGGCCAGTTTCAGCTCGGCAGACTCGAAGCCGGATTCAACGGATGCCTGCAGCAGGTACGCGACGCCGGCATCCACCTGCGCGGGGAACGCTTCGACGTTTCGGGCAGCCAGCCCTCGTTCGCTCAACGCCTCAGCTGCGCGTTCGACCAGGCCGGTGCCCTGCGCCGTAACGGCGACTGTCCAGCCTTCGGACAGCCGCTGGGCGACGTGCTCGATGGCACCGTCGGCGTGACCGGTGAAGCTCGGCACGGTGGTCGCATCGATGCGGATGTAGTCGTCGTCGTCAGCGGCACCGGAGTCGAAGGAGCTGAGGGTCCACCAGGCGCGGTCTCCCGCCGCGTCCTTCAGCGCGCTCACCGACAGGAAGTCGCCGGCGTCCAGGTCGATCGGCGCCTCGGCGCCGGCGGTCGCCGCGTTCCAGGCGGCACCGAGGAACTCCCGGTTGGTCTCCACCAGGCTGAGGGCTCGGCTCGCCACCCGCTCAGGTGCGACGACCGCGATGGCCGCATCCGCCGGCAGGTAGTGCGTGATCGGAACCAGCCGGTCGACCAGCGCAGGCGCGAGGGACTCCATGCCGTCGACCGGGATGCCCTCCGCGATCTTGGTCAGCAGCTGCGACAGGCTCGGGAATTCGTGCTGCATCTCGCGGGCACGCTGTCGCACCTGCGGGCTGAGCAGCATCTCGCGGCAGGCCGGCAGGTCGAGCTGGGGCAGGTCGTCGCCGATGCTGCGCTGGTCGGAGACGGAGAAGAACCGCATGCTCTCCACTTCGTCGCCGAAGAAGTCGGCCCGCACCGGGTGCTCGGCGATCGGAGAAAACACGTCGAGAATGCCGCCGCGCACAGCGAACTCGCCACGGCGGGTGACCATGTCGACTCGCGTATAGGCGAGGTCGACCAGCTGGGCGGACAACTCTGCCAGGTTGTAGCCCCGCCCGCCGGCGATCAGGCTGATCGGCTGGAGCGAAGTCAGGTTGTCGGCCAGTGGCTGCAGCGCGGCGCGCACACTCGCCACGACGATGACCGGATGCTGCGGCTCGACCGCTTCGCGTTCCGACCACGCTTGCAGGCGGCGCAGCGCATCGATGCGCTTGCCGACCGTCTCGGTGCTGGGGCTCAGGCGCTCGTGCGGAAGGGTCTCCCAGGCCGGGAACTCGATGACCTCGGCGGTGGGTGCGACGCACGCCAATGCTTCCCGCAGCGACTCGGATTCGCGGCCGGTCGCGACGATCGCGAGCAGCGCCTTCGCCTTCGCCCTCCGGCCGAGCAACCCCGCGAGGAGCGGCGCTCGCAAGCCCTCGACCAGGGAGAAGTCCGCGTCACGCGACGAGTAGGAAAGGGAATCCTCGAACGTTTGGGCGCGCGAAAGGGCAGCGATTAAACCTTCGAGTATCACCGCACAAGTCTATGTTGCTCGTCTGGGAGCAACTCGACGTGTGTGCGCGAGCAGGCGGCTGGGTGTGGATGGGTTGCGGGGCGCCGAGTTTTGAGTGATTGGGGCGGACACGCTTTTTCGTCCGCCCCAATCGCTCAATGTCTGAGCTGAGGAGCAAGCCGTCCATTCCCAGACGCGGCCTCAACGGCGACGCGGTTGCGACACGACTGCCGAGAACAACTCCGCCATCCGCCGCATCGAGTGCTCCGGCGTGTGTTGGGGCGCGGATGCCAGTGCGCCGACCGACAGCGCGGCCCCCCGCTCCGGGTCCCCGAGCACAGACCCGATGGCACCGGCCAGCGCGTCGACGTCGGCGTTCGGCACCAGGATGCCGTTCTCGCCGTCTACCAGCATGTCGGACGGACCATAGTTGACGTCGTAGGCCACCACCGGGCATCCGCGGGCCAGGGCCTCCAGGATCACCAGCGGCTGGCCCTCGTAGGTTCCGGTGAGGACCAGCGCGGCGGCCTCGTTCAGCGCGTCGGCGGCGTTCGGCTGGTGCCCGCGGAATTCGACGGACTCCTGGATGCCCAGCTCTTCGGCGAGCGCCCGCAACCGCGGCTCATCCGGGCCTTCGCCGTAGAGGGCGAGGCGAGCGTCCGGGTTCGCCTGCAACACCGTGTGAAGCGCTCTGAGGGCGTGATCCAGCCGTTTGAGCGGCACCAGCCGGCCGATCATCACAGCCAGGTGGGGATCGCGCTGAACCCCCGGGCGCGCCTCGACGTCGACGGCGTGCGGCACCACCCAGAAGTTGTCTCGCGCGCCGAAACGCCGTTCGACCGCGCGCCGCTGCGTCTCGGTCAGCCAGATGACGGCCTCGAACCGGTGGATCACGTCGAACCAGCTGGCCCACAGGCCGTCGACCGGGGAGTCCCATTGGTACGGGGCGGAGGTGTGCGCGTTGTGCACCGTGTGCACGATCCGCAGTTCGTCGGCCGGGAGGTCGACGAGCAACTCCCCCACCTGCCGCGACTCGCACACCACCACGGATGGCCGACCACCCGGGCTGGTGTCGATCACATGCTGCATCCAGGTGCGGTACAGCTCGCCGAAACCGTCGAGGGAGCCGGCCGGGTTCCCGTCCTCACCGAAGACGACGATGCGGATGGGGGCCTGGTGCCAGTCGGCGCGTCCGGTGACGTAGGGCACCCGCAGCACGACGCGACCGCGCACATCAAAGAAGTCGGTGTGGACGATGGTGCCGCTCTGCGCATCCGTCGCGATAACCCGCCAGGGCCTCCCCTGCGAGTCGAGTTCCGGGTCGCCGAGCACCACATTCCCGGCTTCGGATGCTGGAATCTCGCCGGTGGCCGCCCGCGCGCGCAGGAAGGACGGCGTCTCGCGCGCATCCTGCAGCAGGTTGCGCACCACGGTGTCTCCGCTCATCAACCCGATGGCCGTGAACTCGTCGACCACCCGGTCGTAGTCTGGCCAGAAATCGAAAGTCAGCAGCACCGGGTTCACCCCGGCGTGCTCGGCGAACTGTTGCGCGCGGCGCAGGGTGGAGACGGTGTAGCCACCGTCCATCCCGGGGCGAAGACGGCTCGACGCGATGAAGTAGTTGGCGCCCGGAAAGCGGATGCCCATCAGCGCTTTTCGTAGCCGTGCGGGTTCGATGACTGCCAGTTCCAGGAGTCGACGCAGGCGTCGTCGATGGTTCGGGTCGCTGACCAGTCGAGTTCGCGCTTGGCGAGGGACGCGTCGGCGAAGGTTGCGGGGTCGTCGCCGGGGCGACGACCAACGATTTCGAACGGGATCTCCCGGCCGACGGCACGACTGTAGGCGGCAATGAGCTCAAGAACGGATGTCGCGGTACCCGATCCCAGGTTGTAGAGGCGCGCTCCGGGCGACAGGTGTTCCAGTGCTGCCACATGCCCCACCGCGACGTCCATGACGTGGATGTAATCGCGAAGACCTGTGCCATCCGGGGTTGGGTAGTCGTTGCCGAACACCTGCACGCGGTCCCGGCGCCCGACAGCGACCTGCAGGATGAACGGCGCCAGGTTGTTCGGCTTTTGGGCAGGGTCTTCTCCGATGCGCCCACTGGGGTGGGCGCCAATCGGGTTGAAGTAGCGCAACAGGCTTACCTCGAGGCGGTCATCCGCCACCGACAGGTCACGCAGGATCTGCTCGATCATGTACTTGGTCTTGCCGTAGGGGTGTGAGATGTCCAGGCCGCCGGGGTTTGACTCCACGAATGGAGGATCGACCTTCGTCCCGTACGCTGTCGCGGTCGAACTGAACACGATCTTGCGCACACCGCGGTCCCTCATCACTGTCGCGAGCGTGAGCGTGGATTCCAGGTTGACCCGGTAGTACTCCAGGGGGTTGGCAACAGAGTCGCCCACCGCCTTCAACCCGGCAAGGTGAATGACCGCCTCAGGGTGCTCAGTCTCGAAGACCGCACGGAGCCCGGCTTCATCGCGAAGGTCGACTGGGTGGAATGGCAGTTCCGAACCGGTCAACTCGCGAACGCGCCGCACGGCTTCCTCGCTCGCGTTGACCAGGTTGTCGACGATGATCGGGGTATGGCCGGCCGTCGCCAGTTCGATCGCGACGTGACTGCCGATGAAACCGGCTCCCCCGGTGAGGAGTACCCGCATCAGGTGAAGTCCGGGTCGGGAGCCGAGTCGTAGACGAAGTCTGCCTTCGCCCGGCGACCATTGTTCAGCACGCCGTTGCTCTCCTCCAGATAGCATGCGCCGCACAGCGACTCGTAGCCGACGTGAACGCCATCGATAGCCACCTGGTCGCCATCGAAGACGAACTGCCCGTCGATGGTGCGGGCGTTGAAGACCGCCTTGCGACCGCAGCGACAGATCGTCTTGAGCTCTTCCAGGGAGTGCGACACCTCGAGCAACCGCCGACTTCCAGGGAAGGCGACCGTCTGGAAATCGGTGCGGATGCCGTAGGCGATCACCGGAACATCCTCCTGGATGGCGATCCGCAGCAGGTCATCGACCTGGCTCTCCGTCAGGAACTGCGCCTCGTCCACCAGCAGGCAGCTGACATCCTTGCCGGTGCGCTGCTTCACCTTCGCCCGGTGCGTTTCGAACGCGAAGTAAATGTCTTCATCCGGTGCCACCGTGAAGTCGACCGGACGCCGCACGCCCAGGCGCGACACGATGTCACTGTCACCCCTGGTGTCGATCTGCGGCTTGACCAGGAGCACCTCCTGGCCGCGCTCCTCATAGTTGTACGCGGCCTGGAGCATCGCCGTGCTCTTGCCGCTGTTCATCGCCCCGTACCGGAAATAAAGCTTGGCCACTACTGCAGGTATCCATCCTCGGCAGCGCGGCGGATCAGTTCCGCCTTCTTGCTGGCCGGTCGATTCGCCTTGGCGTACTTCTCACGCACGCGGCGAAGGTAGGTTTTCGCGGTCTCATACTGGACGTTCATCTGGTTGGCCACCTCAGTGGTGCTGTAGCCGGAGACATAGAGCTTGAACGCCTCCACCTCGCCGTTGCTCAGCTTGGGGCGCGAGTGGTTGGTCGCACCGACCGGAAGTGGTCGCCAGTCCTTCTGCAGGTGACCGCTGCGCTCGACGCCCATGACGCTGCGTGCGGTATCCATGACCTCGTGCATCGGCAGCGATTTCGACAGGAATGCGGCGGCACCGGCATCCAGTGCCCGCTCCCTCGCCTCCCGGGTGTCGAGGCTGGTCAGCACGATGACCTTCGCGCCGGCCGCACGGCAGGTGCGAACCCGTGCCTCGATCGACACCGGCTCCTTCAACTGGAAGTCGATGAAGACCAGGTCGGTCGGGAATTGGTCGCTGTGCACGAGCTGGAGCCAGGTGTGCGCACTGAGCACCAGGTCGAAGTCGGTGGCGTTCGCGTTGATCCAGCTGCTGAGGCTGTCAAGCAGCACTTCGTGGTCGTCCAACAGGGCAAGCCTGACCCGTCGGGCCAGGGCGTGATCGCCCGATGCGGGTGTCCCGTCGCTCTCGTTAGCGCTGCTCATACGAAAAGCTTAGTGTGAGCACCCCGTGCAGGTACTCGAGGCGCAGGTCGGTGAACATCACACGGAGTACCGCGAAGTACGGTGCGAAGCGCGATCTGATGGCGTAGTCGGCAATCTCCAGCTCGGCGATCATGACCGCTCGGAACACCGCGCCGTCCCGGAACAGCTCGATCTTCATGAAACCGGCCCGGTGCGCAGAGCCTTCGTGGAGGGCAACGATGAAGGCGCGGAGCGCTGTGCGCTGGTCGTACGACATCTGGTTGGCGACGTGATCGTCGTCGCGCACCAGCGGTTCTGCGCTCACCCCTCCACCGACCCGGTCGGATGCTGTCAATTGGTCGACGGCGTGCTCCAGCCAGCTGCGGTCGACCTCGGCGACCATGACCTTCCTGATCGAGGATGCAATGTCGCGGGCGCGTTCGCGGTCCCCATTGGAGACCGCCGGTTTCTCGATGATCTCCAGGAAGAAGGGCAGCACCTCGCGGTTCAGGATGGTCACGCGGTCTTGCTGCACCGAGCGGGCGATGCCGTCCTCATCGTCCCTCGACACGACCCGGCCGGGTCTCATCAGCTTGCGCTGCCAGCGCTCCAACCCGTCAACGACGGCCTTCGAATGGGCCGCCGCAGCGAACGCGAAGGCGAGAATCGGCATGATCGTCACCGCGACCATGGCGAGCACCGGAGCCCGCCCATCGGACGAGCCGGAGTGCACGACGGTCAGGAACCCGAAGAAGGTCGCAGCGATGGATCCGGCCGCCACGAGTTCCCGGGCCGGCCGATACGGTCCCATGGCAAGCAGCAGGAGCCCGAGCGCGATGGGTCCCCATCCGTTCACGGTGCGCGCTTCGTCCCACTCCGACGCGAGCTCGAACCCGCAGGCGAGGAGGCAGGTGAGCAGGATGATCGTCATGGTTCGCCTGGTGAACGGTGCACGGATCGGGTTGGAGGCGAATACCAGGTGGGTGCAGCTCACCCCGAGCAGCAGCAGGGCGACTATCGCCAGTGGCGGGGTGCTTATCCGGTCGAAGCCGTTGGAAACCATCGTGGCGGCGATAGCGAACGCGCTCATGGTGAACAGGGCGGTCGCCAGGTTATTGCCGAAAGTGCCGATCGGGTCGAGTTGCTGCCGGCTTCGCTCCTGAGTGCTCATCCGCGTTCCTCGGCGGGCTCTGCCGTATCGAGCGAGACGACATCGTCCGCGCCGTCTGCGAGCGGGACGACATCGCCCGCGCCGTCTGTGAGCGGGACGACATCGCCCGCGCCGTCTGCGACCGGTGCGGCGGCTCCCGGCTTCGGCGCAGCGACCGGCACGCGGATGAGCACGGAGGTTCCGTTGCCTGGCGTCGACCACACCTGCACCGTTCCGCCTACGGTCTCGATGCGCCGGCGAACGGATGCCCGCAGCCCGAGCCGGTCCGACCCAACCGCGGTCACCTCGAAACCCCGGCCCTCATCAACGATCATGACCGAGACTTCGGCGTCGGAACCGTACACCGCGATTTCAGCCTTCATCGTTCCTGAGTGCTTGATGACGTTGGCCAGGCACTGCTTGGCGGCAAGCCCGAGCGCGTTGGAGCGCGCGCGGTCGAGGCGCGACACCGCGGCGATGTCGCCGGTTCCGTCCACCACGAGACCCTGGAGCTTCGCATCCTGGACCGCGAGGAACAGCGGTGACTTCCGCCAGTCGGCGGCGGCTGGTGCAGGTTGCTCGACCTCGCGCAGCCACTCCTCCCCGACGAGTACCTCCAGGTCGCGGCGGATCTGTTCGGCCAGTTCCGGCGTCAGCTCCGTTTTCGGCGTGTTCGCGATCGCTGCCAGGTGGCTGAGCACTGTGTCGTGCAACAGCGCGGCCGCCTTCAACTCCATGCCGGACCGGAGCGCGGCAATGCGTTCGTCGCGGGCCGCCCGGTGAAGCAACGGCTGCGCCTTGCGGGCCCGGGACCGGGAGAAGACGGACAACACAATCGCCACCAGCGCAATCACGGTGGCGGTGAAGGTGTAGCTGTCCAGCCCGGTGCGTGCACCGGCCTGTGCGGCCGAGACCAGGGCGAGCGTTTCTGCCGTGGCGTACCCGGTGACCGCCCAGGCGATCGCCGACCAGGCGCTGACTCCGGCGCCGGCGACCATGACCAGGGCGATTTTCGGCAAGGCGAGCCACACTGTGTCGGCGGCGACGGCATCCGGCAGCTGCGTATAGAAGGTCATGCAGTACCAGTAGATCCCTGCCGCGCCAACCGCCACATAACTGACGTCGAAGAGCACCGACTCGAACCGGTCGTTGAGCCACAGCGCGATCGCCATGCCGACCACGGCAGCCAGCGCCGGCCAGAGCGTCAGATCCGGCCGGTCCGCCATGTAGGCGACCACGACCAGTCCGGCGCACAGCAAAGAGGCGAATGCGACCGCGTGGAACGCCTTCTGGAAGGCGATCGACAGCGTGACGCGTGCCAGGTGGCTGGGTAGACCGAGTGACAAGTACTCCACCTCTCCAGCTCGGGTAACTGGATTGAGTATGACAGGACAATCGCTCATCGACGTACCCCGAATTCGCGGGTATTCGAGAGTTAGATCGGGCGTTCTCGACATCTTGTACCCCGAAACAGCGGGATTCAGCTTTTCGGCGTGTCCTGCCGTGAGATGTCGCACCAGAGCCTAGCGAAAAGCCGGCCGCCCGGGGGATCCCTTGTGGATTACTAGCCGATTGCGAGAGACTTCGCCGTGCTCGAGAGGAGCTTCGCGGCGAGCTTGGGGTTGTCAGACAGGCGAGTGCCGTACGTCGGGATCATCTTCGAGATCTTCGGACGCCACGATTCGATCTGCTCCGGGAAGCACCGCTCGATCAGGGCCAGCATGATCGGCACCGCGGTCGAGGCGCCCGGGGACGCTCCGAGAAGGCCGGCGATGCTGCCATCAGCGGATGCCACCACCTCGGTCCCGAACTGAAGCACGCCACCCTTGGCTGCATCCTTCTTCATCACCTGCACGCGTTGTCCGGCGGTGATCTGGTACCAGTCGTCGGGGTTCGCATTCGGCATGAACGCCTTCAGGGCATCCAGCTTCTTGCTGCGGGTCGCCAGCACCTCCCCGACCAGGTAGCTGACCAGGTCGAGGTTGTCTTTCGCAACTGCGAGCATCGTCACGATGTTGCCCGGCCGGATGGAGAACGGCAGGTCGAGGATGGAACCGGTCTTCAGGAACTTGGTGCTGAACCCGGCGTACGGCCCGAACATCAGGCTCGGCTTGCCGTCGACCACACGCGTGTCGAGGTGCGGCACCGACATGGGGGGAGCACCCACCGACGCCTTGCCGTAGACCTTCGCCGTGTGCCTGGCAACGACCGCCGGGTTGTCGGTGCGGAGGAACTGGCCACTGATCGGGAAACCCGCGTAGCCGCGGATCTCCTTGATGCCGGATTTCTGCAGCAGGCTGAGCGCGCCACCACCGGCGCCAACGAAGACGAAGCGGGCGCGGTAGATCGCCGGAGTGTGGCCAACCGTGTGGCGGGCCTTGATGCGCCACAGGCCGGAGCGCTCCCTGGCGAGGCCGACCACCTTGTGCTCGGTCTTCAGCTTCACGCCGTTGTCAGTCAGGTAGGAGACGAGGTTGCGGGTCAGGGCGCCGAAGTCGATGTCGGTGCCTGCGGTCATCCGCGTGGCTGCGATCTTCTGGGCCTTCTTGCGTCCCGGCAGCAGAACCGGTGTCCAGGAGCGGATGACCTTCGGGTCATCGCTGAACTCGAGGCCGGCGAACAGTGGATGATCTTTCAACGCGTCATAGCGACGGCGCAGGTAGTCGACATTCTCGTCTCCCCAGACGAAGCTCATGTGCGGCACGGGGGTGATGAAACTCTGCGGGTCGGGGATGACGCCGGCGCTCACCAGGTGCGCCCAGAATTGGCGGGAGACCTGGAACTGCTCGTTGACGGTGACCGCGCTCGAGATGTCGAAGGTGCCGTCCGGCTGCTCTTTCGTATAGTTCAGTTCGCAGAGCGCCGAGTGGCCTGTGCCGGCGTTGTTCCACGGGTTCGAGCTCTCCAGCGCGACATCCGACAGCGTCTCGAAGATCTGGATCGACCAGTCCGGCTGCAGCTGCTTGATGATGGCACCCAGGGTGGCACTCATGATGCCCCCACCGATCAGGGCGACGTCAATGGGTGCGGTAGATGAACTCACACCCACCAGTTTAGGCGAGGCTAGAGGGCGTCGATGCCCGCGACCAGGATGCCGAGCCCCGAGGCCAGCAGTCCGACCGTCAGGGTGGCCGCGCCGAGCCAGAGCAGGATGATGAGCCGGTTGGGCTTCTGTGGGTCCTTGCCGATCACAGAGAGGAAGAAGCCGGCCGGCATCAGGATGGCCGAGATGAGCACGAGGTTGCGGGCGGCGAACTGCCAGAGTCCGCTCAGTGCTGTCTGGTCGATCACCATGAGGATGACGATGCCGAGGATGAGGAGCACCGCCGCGTGCGCGTGTCCGGCGCGGTAGAAGTTCTTCTGCAGGGCGTTGGTCGGAACGTGCCCGCGCACCACCTTGGTGAGGAAGTAGCCGCCCGATTCGACCGTGACCAGGGCGAGGAGCAGGATGCCGATGGTGATGAGAGTCTGTGGTTGGATAGTCATAGTGTCTAATATTAGATAGTTTTCATATCTAGTGTCAAGGGGTGTCATGCGCATTTCAGAACTGGTGAGGCGCTCCGGCGTACCGCTCGCGACAATCAAGTACTACATCCGGGAGGGGTTGCTGATGTCCGGGGCGACGACCAGCGCCACGCAAGCCGACTACGGCGATGAGCACCTGCGCCGGCTCCACCTGATCCGGGCGCTGACGGATGTCGCCGGCCTCCCCCTGCAGAAGGCCGGCATCGTGATCGGCCTGATCGAGCATCCGCAACCCCATCTCTTCGACACCCTCGGCAAGGCCGTCGCAGCACTGCCTCCCTACGCCGAGGCGAACGAGGACGCGGAGTACCCGCGGGCGAAAGCGGCGCTGGAGAAACTCGGTCAGGTGTACGACCCGGAGTACGCGGCGGTCGCCCAATTCGAGCGTGCGCTGGCAGCGGCCGAAGCGGTCGGGCTGCCGATGAGCGACGAGCGGCTGCTCGGCTACGGTCGTCACATCATGGGCATCGCCGAACTCGACATCGACCAGGTGCCGACCAGCAGCGTGCTCGACGCCGTCGAGCACTCAGTGCTGGGAACCGCCCTCTACGAGCCGGTCATCCTGGCGATGCGCCGGCTCGCCCACCAGGATCTGGCGGCGCGGCGGTTCGGGGCAAGCTGACTCGGAGCGCTGCTACGCGGCGAGCACTCGCGCCGCCACGATCTCGGCAATCTGCACAGCGTTGAGCGCGGCGCCCTTGCGGAGGTTGTCGTTGCTGATGAACAGCGCCAGCCCGCGACCATCCGGAACACCCTCGTCCTGGCGGATGCGCCCGACGAAGCTCGGATCCTTCCCGGCTGCCTCCAGCGGAGTCGGGACGTCCGCCAGCGAGACGCCGGGAGCATCCGCCAGCAACTCCGTCGCGCGCGCCGCAGACAGCGGCGACGAGAACTCGGCGTTGATCGACAGTGAGTGCCCTGTGAACACCGGAACGCGCACACAGGTGCCGCTCACCAGCAGGCCCGGAAGCTCAAGGATCTTGCGGCTCTCGTTGCGCAGCTTCTTCTCCTCGTCGGTCTCGTTCATACCGTCGTCGACGATGGACCCGGCGAGCGGAATGACATCGAAGGCGATCGGTGCTACGAACTTCTCGGGCGCAGGCATGGTGACGGCCGAACCGTCGTGAACCAGGCCGATGGCATCCTGCTCGACAGCCGCCCTGGTCTGCGACAGCAGTTCCTCGCCACCTGCCAGCCCCGCGCCGGACACCGCCTGGTAGGTGCTGACGATCAACCGGGTCAGGCCCGCCTCGGCGTGGAGCGCCTTCAACACCGGCATGGCGGCCATGGTGGTGCAGTTCGGGTTCGCGATGATCCCCTTGACCGCCTGATCGATGGCGTGCGGGTTGACCTCGCTGACCACGAGTGGCACGTCGGGGTCCATCCGGAAGCCGGACGAGTTGTCGATCACGGTGACTCCGGCAGCGGCGAATCGCGGGGCCTGCGCCTTCGACGTCGTCGCCCCAGCCGAGAAGATGGCCATGTCCAGGCCGCTCGGATCGGCAGTCGAGGCGTCTTCGATGACGATCTCTTCGCCCTTCCACGGCAGCGTCGAACCGGCCGACCGCGCAGACGCGAAGAAGCGGATGCTTGCCACCGGGAAGTCGCGCTCCTCCAGCAGCCGGCGCACCACCATGCCGACCTGACCGGTCGCGCCGACCACGCCGATGTTCACGCCGGGGGTCATCGTCCGGTCCCTGCGTAGACGACGGCCTCGATATCGGCGTCCAGGTCGAACGCCTTGTGGACGATACGCACGGCCTCGTTGATGATGTCGGACCGCATGACAACGCTGATGCGGATCTCGCTGGTGGAGATCATCTCGATGTTGATGCCCGCCTCATACAGTGCCGTGAACAGCTTCGCTGAGACACCGGTGTTGGTGCGCATGCCCGCCCCCACCAGGGCCAGCTTGCCGATCTGGTCGTCGTGGATGAGGGTCTCGAAACCGATCTGCTCCTTGGCGCCGTTCAGCGCGTCGAGCGCCGCCTGCGACTGGAACTGCGGGAGCGTGAACGAGATGTCGGTCCTGCCGGTGGCGGCACTGGACACGTTCTGCACGATCATGTCGATGTTGGCATTCGTCTTCGCCACGATGGTGAAGATCTGGGCCGCCTTGCCTGGAATGTCCGGCACTCCGGCGACGGTGATCTTGTCTTCACTCAGGTCGGCCGCGATGCCCGTGATCATCGGTTCTTCCATGGGGTCTCCATCCCTTGAGCTGACGACGAGGGTTCCCTCGTTATGACTGAACGACGAGCGGACGTGGAGCACGACACCGTGCCTCCTCGCATATTCCACTGCGCGAATATAAAGGACCTTGGCACCGGCTGCCGCCAACTCCAGCATCTCTTCGCTGGTGACGACATCGACTTTACGGGCCGTCGGAACGACTCGGGGGTCCGCTGTGTAGATGCCATCGACATCCGTGTAGATCTCGCAGACATCCGCCCCCAGCGCTGCGGCCAGCGCCACCGCGGTGGTGTCCGATCCGCCGCGACCGAGCGTGGTGATGTCGCCCGTGATGCGGTTGAACCCCTGGAAGCCGGCGACGATCGCCACCGCTCCGTGGTCGAGCGCCGCGCGGACGCGTCCCGGCGTCACCTCGACGATGCGCGCGCTGCCGTGCTTTTCGTCGGTGATCATGCCGGCCTGGCTGCCGGTGTAGGAGCGGGCCTCATCGCCCAGACGCTTGATCGCCATCGCCAGGAGCGCCATCGAAATGCGTTCGCCAGCGGTCAGCAGCATGTCGAGCTCGCGACCGGTCGGGGTTTCGGTGACACCGTGCGCCAGGTCGAGCAGTTCGTCGGTGGTATCGCCCATGGCCGAGACCACGACTACGACCTCGTTGCCCGCGCGGTGCGTCTCCACGATGCGCGCGGCCACCCGCTTGATGCTCTCCGCATCCGCTACGGATGAGCCACCGTACTTCTGCACGATCAGGGCCACGCGAAACTCCCAGCACTAGTGAAAGGGTGATCCGATCGCCAGCTGGTCATTGGTAGCGGTCGAGAAACCGATTCTACCGGCTGCCGTGCGCTGGTTACGTGTCAGCCCTCAACGAGTCGCCTGCCCTCGAAGGCACGGCCGAGGGTGACCTCATCCGCATACTCGAGGTCGCCGCCCACCGGAAGCCCGGACGCCAGGCGGGTGACCCGCAGTTCCAGGTGCATGAGCAGCCGGGAAAGGTAGGTGGCTGTCGCCTCCCCCTCGAGGTTCGGGTCGGTGGCGATGATGACCTCCGTCACCGTGCCATCGGCGAGTCTCTGCATCAATTGGCGGATGCGCAGATCGTCCGGTCCGATCCCGTCGATGGGGCTGATGGCGCCGCCGAGCACGTGGTACAGGCCGCGGAACTCCCGGGTGCGTTCGATGGCGACAACGTCTTTGGCCTCTTCGACAACACAAATAGTTGCAGGAGAGCGCCGCGGATCGCGGCACACGGCACAGGTGTCCTGTTCGCTGACGTTTCCGCAGATTTCGCAGAAACGCACCTTCTCGCGTACCTCGGTCAGTACCGCGGCAAGCCGCGAGACGTCGAAGGATTCCGTTTGAAGAATATGGAACGCGATGCGCTGCGCCGACTTGGGCCCGATGCCGGGCAGGCGCCCCAGCTCATCGATGAGCTCCTGGATGATTCCCTCGTACACGGCTTAGTTCGCTCCCGGAATCACCCGAGGGCTGTGCGGCTGCTCCTCGATGAAGCTCGCCCCGAGGATCTCGCGGACGACAGCTTCGCCGTACCGTGCGCGGGATCCCCCGCCACCGCTCGATGCCTGCGGCGGGCGGCTGCTTGTCTTGTTCGACTTACTGCCTTGCGGTGAACTCTGCGGTGCGCTCTGGGCCGGTGCGTCTGTTGCGGGCGCAGCGCTGTTCCGTGCTGCCGGTGGCTCTTCGGCCGGCGGTTCGTCCGGTGGCGGGGCGTCCTCGTCCCGCGGCTCGGAGCCGGGGATGGCGACGGTGGCCCAGCCGGCAGCATCCGTCGCCGGTGTCGCAGTCGACTGAGGCGTCGTGGCCACTTGCGCAGGGGCGGCGGGTGCGGTCGCTCCGGCATCGACGCTCGCGAGGAGCAGCGGCGTGAAGCCGAGAATTTCGGCAACGGCCTTCTTGAGGAAGTCGGCTGTGCCCTTGCCCGGGTTGGAGCGGTCCTTCAGGTCGTCCACATCGCGCTGGCTCGGCAGCGTGAGCACCAGGATCTTCCCGTCGCGGAGGTCGCGCACCTGGGCGGTGGCCAGCACCATCCACGCGCTGCGCTTCAACTTCTCAAGGGTCTCGAGGATCTGCGGCCAGGAATCCTTCACCTGTTGCAGCGTGACCGGAACGGCCTGGGTCGGTGCTGCGACGGGGATCGGCTTCTCAGCGGCAGCAGGAACTGGTTCAGCGGCGGGCGTACGGGCATCCGCTGGTGGCAACGGAGCTTCCGTCTTCAACGCAGGAACCTCAGTTGCGGGCGCCGGCTTCGAAGGCGCGGGTCTCGTTGGCGCTGTTTCCGCTGGCATTGCAGCGGCGGGTGTACTCACTGCGGGAGCTGCGGGAACTGCGGGAACTGCCGGAGCCGCCGCAGCACCCTCAACCCCGACCCGGCGTTCGAGCCGCTCCACGCGAGCCAGGGTGCCTCGCTCACTCTCGTCGGATGCCGGAACCAGGATGCGGGCGATCATGAGTTCGAGGTGCAGTCGGGGGGACGTCGCGCCGGTCATGTCCGTGAGGGCCGCACCGATGACATCCGCTGCCCTGCTGAGCTCCGCGGAGCCGAACCTGGCCGCCTGCTGCGCCATCTGGTCGAGTTCGTCCTGCTGCACGCCGCGCAGCACAGCCGCCGCCTGCGAGCTTGCACCTTGCGGGAATGCCGCCACGATGACCAGGTCGCGGAGGCGCTCGAGCAGGTCTTCGACGAAACGGCGTGGGTCCTGACCGGTCTGGATGACGCGGTCGACCGAGGAGAAGGCGGCAGCGGCGTCCCGAGCGGCGATCGCATCGATGACCTCGCTGAGCAGCGAGCCGTGCGTGTAACCGAGCAGCGCGACGGCGCGCTCGTACAGCACCTTCGCGCTGTCGGAGCCGGCGATCAGCTGGTCGAGGAGCGACAGGGTGTCGCGCACGGAGCCGCCCCCGGCACGAACGACGAGCGGCAGCACGCCGGCCTCGACTTCGACTTTCTCGCTCTCGGAGAGCTGGGTCACGTACTCGAGCATCTGGGCGGGCGGCACCAGCCGGAACGGATAGTGGTGCGTGCGCGACCGGATGGTGCCGATCACCTTTTCGGGTTCGGTCGTTGCGAAGATGAACTTGATGTGCTCCGGCGGCTCTTCGACGATCTTCAGCAGGGCGTTGAACCCCTGCGGCGTCACCATGTGCGCCTCGTCGAGGATGAAGATCTTGTAGCGATCGCGGGCCGGCGCGAACACGGCGCGCTCGCGCAGGTCGCGGGCGTCGTCGACACCGTTGTGGCTGGCCGCGTCGATCTCGACGACGTCGAGGGATCCGCCGCCGTCGCGACTCAACTCGACGCAACTCGGGCAGACACCGCACGGGGTGTCGGTCGGGCCTTCCGCACAGTTGAGGCAGCGGGCGAGGATGCGTGCGGACGTCGTCTTGCCGCATCCGCGTGGCCCGCTGAACAGGTAGGCATGGTTGACCCGGTTGGTGCGCAAGGCCGTCATCAGCGGATCGGTCACCTGAGCCTGCCCGATCAGCTCGGAAAAGTTCTCTGGCCGATAACGGCGATACAGGGCGGTAACCACCCCCTCAGGATAGTCGGCGCCGCTGACCTTCCGCTCGGCTGCTCCACAGCACGTTCTTCACGGTGAGCGGGGTCAGGCTGGGGCGAAGGCGGCGGCCTGCCTGGCGATTTCGAGTTCCTCGTTGGTGGGGATGACCAGCACCGCGACGGATGCCCCGTCGGGCGAGATGAGGCGCGCCACCTTCGACTGCAACTCGTTGCGGTCGTCGTCGACTTCGATGCCGAGAAACTCCAGCCCGGCCAGCGCGCGCCGCCGCAGCAGCGCGTTGTTCTCGCCGATCCCGGCGGTGAAGACCAGCGCGTCGAGGCCGCCGAGCGTCGCAATGTAGGCACCGATGTAGTGGCGGATGCGATGACGCCAGACCGCAAGCGCGGCAAGAGCCGCCTCGTCACCGCGGGCGGCGGCCTCCTGCACGTCGCGCATGTCGCCGGTTCCGGTCAGGCCGAGCAGGCCGCTGCGCCGGTTGAGCAACTTGTCGATCTCGTCGATGCTCATTCCGGCGACCCGGGAAAGGTGGAAGATGATCCCCGGGTCGATATCGCCGGAGCGCGTGCCCATCACCAGGCCCTCCAGCGGGGTGAGGCCCATCGACGTGTCGACCGAGCGTCCGCCGTCTACAGCGGTGACGGATGCGCCGTTGCCCAGGTGCAGCACGATCGTCTTCAGCGACTCCAGAGGGCGGCCGAGGAAGACAGCGGCCTGCTCCGAGACGTATTGGTGTGACGTTCCGTGGAACCCGTAGCGGCGCACCTGGTACTTCTCGGCGACCTCGGCGTCGATGGCGTACGTGTAGGCATCCGCTGGCAGCGTCTGGTGGAACGCGGTGTCGAAGATGGCGACGTGCGGGAGGTCGGGCAGCGCCGCCCTGGCCGCACGGATGCCGAGCACATTCGCCGGGTTGTGCAGCGGCGCCAGGTCGGAAAGCTCGTCGATCTCACGCTCGACATCGTCGGTGATCAGCGTGGCCTCGGTGAACCGGGGGCCGCCGTGGACGACCCGGTGGCCGACCGCCGCGAACGAGTGGTCGCTGCCCAGGTCGTCGAGCACCAGCTTCATGCCGGCGGTGTGGTCGGATGCCTCACCGCCCGGCTCACCGATGCGCTCGATCAGCCCGCTGACCGTCGCCTCACCCGTGTCGAGGTCGACGAGCTGGTACTTGATCGAGGAGGAGCCGGAGTTGACGACGAAGACTTTCACGATGTCGCCTCCAGTGCCTGAGCCTGGATGGCGGTGATCGCGACCGTGTTGACGATGTCCTGCACGAGGGCCCCGCGCGAGAGGTCGTTGATCGGTTTGCGCAGACCCTGCAGCACCGGTCCGATGGCCACAGCACCGGCACTGCGCTGCACCGCCTTGTAGGTGTTGTTGCCGGTGTTCAGGTCGGGGAAGATGAACACGGTTGCCCGGCCCGCCACTTCTGAGCCCGGCAGCTTCGACTTGCCGACCGCAGCGTCCACTGCCGCGTCGTACTGGATGGGGCCGTCCACCGCGAGGTCCGGCCGCCGCGACCGCACCAGCTCGGTCGCCTGACGCACCTTGTCGACGTCGGCGCCGCTTCCTGATGCCCCTGTCGAGTACGACAGCATCGCGATGCGCTGCTCGATGTCGAATTGCGCTGCGGTCGCCGCCGACGACACCGCGATGTCGGCCAGTTGCTCCGCGTTCGGGTCGGGGTTGACCGCGCAGTCGCCGTAGACGAGCACCCGATCCTCCAGGCACATCAGGAAGACGCTGGAGACGATCGACACCCCCGGCTCGGTCTTGATGATCTCGAAGCCGGGTCGGATGGTGTGCGCCGTGGTGTGCATCGCCCCGGACACCATGCCGTCGGCCAGCCCCAGGTGCACCATCATGGTGCCGAAGTAGGAGACGTCGGTGACGGTCTCGCGCGCAACCTCATGGGTCATCCCCTTGTGTTCCCGCAGCTTTGTGTACTCGGCCGCGAAACGGTCGCGCAGCTCCTCGTCGAGGGGGCTCAGGATGCGCGCAGCTGAGATGTCGAGGCCGAGCTCGGTCGCGCGGGCGCGGATCTCCGCCTCCTCGCCGAGGATGGTCAGCTCGGCAACACCCCGGCGCAGCAGTGTGCTGGAGGCACGGAGAATTCGATCGTCCCTGCCCTCCGGCAGCACGATGTGCTGCGGATCCTTGCGCGCGCGGTCGAGGAGGTCGTACTCGAACATCAGCGGGGTCACGACGTCCGAGCGAGAGACGTCGAGCCTCTCCAGCAGCAGCTCGCCGTCGACATGCTGCTCGAACAGGGCGAGAGCGGTGTCGAACTTGCGGGGCGAGTCCGCCGCCAGTCTGCCCCGCGTACGGGTGATGATGCGGGCCGTGTCGTAGGTGCCGAGTTTGGTGCGGATGATCGGGAGCGACGAGTCCAAGCCGTCAATGAGCAGCTCGATCTGCGGCAGCAGGTCGAACCCGCCGTTCAGGATGATGCCGGCCAGCGACGGGAACGTCTCAGCCGAGTGCGCCATCAGCATGGCGAGCAGCACGTCGGAACGGTCTCCGGCGACGACCACCACCGACCCCTCGATCAGCCGGGTGAGCACGTTCTCCATCGACATGCCCGCCATCACCACGCCGAGTGCTTCGCGGAGCAGGAGGTCGGGGTCGCCCTTCAGCAGCTCGCCATCGACCGCCTCCAGCAGTGCGCCCATGCTGGGGGCGATGAGGAACGGGTCTTCCGGGATCGCCCAGACCGGCACGTCCTCGCCAACCGCTACTGCCAGGTCGGCGACGATCTCAGCGAGGTTGTCGGGATCCGACCGGTTGGCGATGACCCCCAGCAGGTGGGCGTGGGCCGCATCCAGTTCCTGGCGGGCCAAACCGTAGACCTGGGCGAGATCATCTGCTGTTCGGCTGCCGGCCTCAACCTGCCCGCCCAGCACCAGCAGCACCGGGGCGCCCAGGTTGGCGGCGATGCGGGCGTTATATGAAAGCTCGGTCGGGCTGCCCACATCCGTGTAGTCGGATCCGACGATCACCACGACATCGCACCGGGCCTCGACCGCCTTGAACCGCTCGATGATCAGGCTGAGCGCGGCATCCGGATCATCGTGAACCTCGTCATAGCCGACCCCGACACAGTCCTCATACGGCAGGTCGACGCCGTCGTGGGCGAGCAGCAGCTCGAGTACGTAGTCGCGCTCGTGGCTGGTCCGGGCGACCGGGCGGAAAACGCCGAGTCGCTCCGTTTCGTGGCTGAGGGTGTCGAGCATGCCCAGGGCGACGGTGGACTTCCCCGCGTGCCCCTCGATCGAGGTGATGTAGATGTTGCGAGCCACCTGTCCAGCCTATGTCGCGGGGCGCGCATCGAGGCCTTTCCACGATTTTCCGACCAGCGGCGCCAGCGTCACGATCCCGTAGGCGACCGCGATGAAGACGAGCACTGGAACCAGCGAAAACGCCTCGACTGCAGCACCGCCGAGCAGGGCGCCGAGCGGCATCCCGGCCGTGACACCCGTGGTCAGCGCGCCGAGCACGCGAGCCCGCATGGCCCTCGGCAGCTGCTCGAACAGCACCGTGTCGAGCAACGGGTTGATCGAGCCGGCCAGCAGTCCCGAGAAGGCGAAGGTGGCGAGCAGCAGCGGCACCGGAACGTCCAGGGCCATGGCGATGTATGGCGGCGGGCCGCACAGCACGAAGCAGACGACGAGGGTGCCCCGGCGGGGAAGGCGGTGGCCGAACCAGCCGAACAGTCCGGCTCCGGATAGCGCCCCGAAGGCGAAGCAGGCCAGCATGATCCCGAAGATCTCTCCGTCCGGCGTGATCGTTTTCGCGTAAACAGGCTTCAGCACCAGGATCCCGGCCGCATCGAAACAGTTGGTGATCACCACCATCAGCACGACGTTGCGGATGATGGGCGTGCGTGCCAGATAGCGGATGCCGTCCTGGAACTCCCGCCAGAATCCCGCCGCGGATTCGGCGAGGTCTTCATCCGCCGTTCCCTTGACCTCCCGTGACACTCCGCCCCAGATGAGTGCCGCGGAGATGGCGAAGGTTGCGGCATCCAACAGCAGCGCGTTGAGCGGCCCCAGCCAGACGACGGCGAGCGCGGCGACGGATGCGCCCACCATCATGGCGCTGCGGGAGATGGCGCCGGCGGCACCGGTCGCGCGGGTGAGTTTCACCTCGCAGAGTTCGGCCAGGTCGGGCACGAGTGCGGCTTTCGCCGTGTTGCCGGGGGTGTCGAGCAGCCCACTGAGGAAGACCAGTGACAGCAACGCCCAGAACGGCAGGCCGACGGTGGCGGCGAGCACCGGGATGGCCAGAACGGTGACCCCGCTGGCGAGGTCTGCCGCGATCGCCGCACGCCGGAAGCCGAGGCGGTCGACGACCACACCGCCGAGCGCTCCCCCGACGATCATCGGCACGGTGGCGAACACTCCGGCCACGCCAGTGGCGAAGACCGAACCGGTGTCGTGCAGGACGTAAAGCGGCACCACGACCATGGTGATTGCGTTGCCGGCGAGCGATAACCCGTGGGCGGACAGCAAAGCCACCAGCGGAAGCAGGCGAATTCGCGGCTTGACCGGTGTGATCGTGGCGCCCGGCGTTGTTGGGGTACTCATGGCATCCGCACCGCGTGGGCGATCAACTGCACGACCTCGGCGCCTTCCCTGTTGCGGTCGCTGCGGGCGTGCCACTTCTGCAGCACCGCCAGGAGTTCGTCGCTCGCCTTGGCGAACTCCTCGGCGGTGAGATATGCAGCGATATCGAAGGAGCCGGATGGCTTCGCCCATTCCGGCGGCAAGGTCGCCTCGGCGTCCACGGCCCGGTGAAGGGTTGCCGAATAGGTGTCGATGACTTGGTGCAGCACGACAGTGATGGCCAGGCGTTCGTCGGCCGGGGCATCCGGTTCGACCGTGATGTTGGTGAACTCGTGGACCGCCCGCCACCACCGTTCGCGACGGTCGGTGGTCAGTTCGGGAGCTTCTTCGACGAAGCCGAATTCGGCCAGCTTGCCCAGGTGGTAGCTCAGCGTGCCCGGCGCCTCGTCGAAGACGTCGCACAGGCCGCCAACCGTGCGTGGCCCGTTGATGCGCAGTTCGCCGAGCACGCGCATCCGCAGCGGGTGGGCCAGGGCGCGCATCTGCTTGGCGCTGGTGAGGTTGATGGCGCTTTCCATGCGCCAACGATAACTCCACAAGGACTCTTGTGCAATACCTCTTGTGTAATTTAACCCATCGTCGACCTGAGAGCTGTTGCCCCACAGATTGGCCTCATGGGGCAACCGTCCTCAGCTCGACCGGCTAGCGGGGCTGAACCATCCGTCGGAGGGAGAGAACCATGGCCGCGGCCACCACCAGCCACGCGACACCGGCGATCCAAACCCCGACCTCCCCCATGGTGACAATCAGTGGCAGGCCAGTTTCAGCGCCGAAGTGGATGCTCGCCACCGAGTACATGCCCAGCGGGAACACGATGCTCCAGAGTTCCGATTCGTAGCGGAGCGGAACCCGCCGAACCGCGTGCCGCCAGACGCCGAAGATCACCAGCAGCGGCACCCACCACACGCCGAACGCCCACAGCACGAAGGTCAGGCCCGACACGATTCCGGAGGTGGCGGCCATGATCGGAAGATCATCGGAGAGCACCAGGATGCGCGAACCGGCCAGCACCGTGATGGCCGTCGCGCCCATGTAGATCCAGTACGACGCACCGAGGGTCAGCGGGTCGCTGCGCACCGTGAGCAGGCGCAGGGTGACCAGGGTGGCAAGGATCACGTAGAGCATCACGCCGATCCCCCACAGCGCGACGGCGATGGCGGCGAGCGCCTGGTTGCCGGAGATGGGCGCGATCGCGGCGGCTGCCGTGGCCAGCGACTGCGTTCCCACAACCCACAGGAACCAGCCGCCATTGACTTCGGATGCGGCCGACTTCTCGCTGGAGCGCAGCATCAGCGCCGCCGGCACACCGTAGGTGAGCACCAACCACAACGGCACGCTGATGATCGCGAGGATGATCGTGGCGAGCGGAGCTTCTGGGGTGAAAAGCCTGACGCCGACCACGTTGATGCCCGCGACGATCGTGAAGTAGCCGAACGCCTTGGCCGGGTTGACGGCGTCAGCGAGCACTGCCTGACGGTGTGCGACGAGCCGCCATCCGGTTGCCACGGTCAGCACGACAAGACCGCCCAGGGCGATCACCAGCAGGACGACGGATGCCGGTTCCCACCCGACGGCGAGGAACGCAGTGGACACGATCCCGGTCGCCATGACGAACGCGAAGGAGCCCGGCGGCAGCGTGCGCACCGCGTCTGCGAGTCTGGAGTTCACCCCACCCATGATGCCCGGAAAATGTAGCAGCCCCCCACGCACCCGCCAGAGCCCGGTTACCCTTGCTACGTTTCCGTCCTGGGGGAGTTGGCCTGGATGGCGCCACGTGGGGAGCCGTTCCCTAGTTTACAGACCGCGGAAGCAAATGGGTTCCGCACCCGGATGGTGAGTACCTGAACTTGCCCTTGCGCGGTGAAGGCCAACGGATAAGCTCCGGTGATGGAGATGAGGCAGCTTCGCTACGCAGTGTTGTTGGCCGAGGAGCGTCACTTCGGCAGGGCCGCCAAACGTGCGTTCATAACCCAGTCGGCATTCAGCCAGCAAATTGGCCACCTCGAGAGCGCTCTGGAGTTGCGTCTCTTCGATCGCAAGTCGAAGGGGGTTGATCTAACCTCTGCGGGCGAACGCTTCGTAGCGCATGCGCAGGGCATCCTCGCCGGCCTCCTCGCCCTCGAAGGCGACCTCCATTCGATCGCTCGCGGATTCACAGGCCTGCTCCGCATCGGCATGTTCGGGGCGGGAGCGGGTGAGTTGACCCCGCTGCTGATCGGGGAATTCCGCCGCGCCCTCCCAGAGATAGAACTCGAGTTCCACGAACTGTCAATGACAGACCAGTTCGATCAGCTCCGGTCCGGGCGGGTCGACGTCGCGATACTCCACCCCCTCTACGACAATGACGACATCGATCTATCGGTGCTATTCGAGGAGCCGCGGTGCGCTGCCGTACCAATCCATCATGAAATGGCGGATGCCTACACCCTGTCAGTGAGCGACCTGGCGGCGGAGCCATTCGTTACGGCCCGCGCCGGTACCCCGGTTTCGTGGAGACAGTTCTGGTCGCTCGGGGAGGCGGGCGATTCCACCCATCCGAATAGGGCAGAAATGAACTCCGTGAACGAGGGTCTCGCAGCTGTAGCCTTCCTCAACGTCGTCGATACCATGCCATTGACAGCGACCCGATACCACCAGCACCCGGGCGTCAAGTTCGTGCCACTCGCCGACGCAAGCTTCTCGTCAGTCGCTTCGGCGCGTCGCCGAGGAGACTCGCGGCCAGCAGTGGAAGCGTTTCTGGAACTTGCGAGCCGCCTATCAGAATCTCACTACGGCGTAGTTCCCGGAGCTGGCAGACCGTCGTGACGGCGCAGCTCCTCTTCGACCTCGACAGAGGTCACGACGCGCCCAAAGAACGTGCCAATCGCGCGCTTTGTTGCCGCCTCCGGTACAAATGCGACCTTGTAGTCGCGCATGAACGCCGCTGCGGGCCGTCGACTCGCAGCACACCTCAGTGAGAGTGCCTGTGATGATGACGGTGTCAATCGCGTTGAGCCCACGGATCGACCGCACGTCGACGACAGCTCTCGGATGCCTGTGATCGCGTCGCGCGCAGCTGGCCCCTCCATCGGCCGGCCCTCGAGCACGAAGTCGTTTTGCATGTCGATCACAAGCTGAGCCGTGCTTGCAGTATGGATTCACCACATGCTATTCGTCCAGTCTCCGCGATATCTCCAACCGGATGCTCGTGAGTTTGCCCCCGTTGCAATCGTTAGTGTCTCCAGCGCACGCCGACACTGCGACGATTAGGTCTCGCTCGGCGCGCAAGTCAATGTGGTCGCCTGCGCTGCTCGTCGGCAGCAGAATCGTCATCTTCTTGTCATCCCCGATGCGCGTGTTCATAAACACGTTGAATGGATCAGTGACTTGATAGAAGCCGATGCCATGCTCCGACAATGCCTCCGCCAGGTGCTCTCGACACCCCGTCTTGCCGACGACCCCGAACACTCGCTCGTACATGACGGTGTTGCACGGTGGGAAAACGATGTCGTGCACCCCGACGGTGTCATCAACGATCGTGAGCAGCGGATTGTTGTGGTTCGAGAACAAGCTGTCCCCGACCCGCATGTCTACCCGGTCGAGGAGCAGCCGTGTGAAACCTTGCGAGAAGTGCTCCTGGGTGTCCTCAGCGTCGAAAGCGACGAGATCCGCGACCTGGCTTCCCTCTACGTCGATCACCCGAAGGATGTCTCCGCGCCTCAGCGTCAACGCTCGACCAGAGGCCGGAAGAATGTCGATGGCTTCGATCGTGATGCCCATGTTCTAGTCTCCTATCCCACTTCTTCTGATGCTCGTGTCCGCTCTGGCGTTATGCCCATTGCTATGGGCGCGTCAACCATCCAGGCCGGCTCTGGTCCGCGCTTCCATGCGAGGCCGACAATCGCCGCCACAAGCAGCAGAACCGGCAGGTAGGGCACCAGCCCGCCTGCGTCCATTGTCTGCAGGCCCCAGTTGGCGATCAGCAGCACAACCTCAGCGCCGAGCGCGAGCGCCGCCAGAACAGGGGCTACGACCACGATCCATGGATTCGTCTCGCGCCGGCTGCGTACGAAGTAGACGACAACCGCGACCGAAGTGATGGCCATGAGAGCAATGAGCCCGAGTCCACCCAGGGCGATTAGCCACGTGAACATCTGCTCATAGGGATGCGCGCCCGCGAAGAAAAAGATGAGAACGACGACGGCGGCTATCACTGTCTGCACCATGCTCGCAATGAATGGCGACTGAGATTTCGGGTGGACGCGCTCGAGCACTCGCGGTGCCCAGCCGTCACGCGCCAGGGAGAACTGGTATCGGGCGATTGCATTGTGAAAGCCGAGGTTGGTCGCGAAAGTGCTGATAATGAACAGCACGAGCATCACCGCTACACTCCACTCGCCCAGATACGTTGCCGCAGCTCCAAAAATGAAGTTCCCGGGATCGTCCATAGCGATGCCTGCGGCCTCCTGCACACCCCACGCCATCGATAGCGACCATGACGTGAACATGTAGAAGCCAGCAATGACGAGCACGGCGATGATGGCCGCGCGGGGAATCGTCTTGCGGGGTTCGCGGGCCTCTTCCGCGTAGATCGCTGTTGCCTCGAATCCGATAAACAGCATGAGTGCGAACATGAGGCCGATGGCGGGGTTGCCGACGAGTAATTCTCCGATTGAGAAGGGTTCTGCGCTCAGACCCTTCGCACCGCCCTGGATCACAATCGCGAAGTTCATCGCAAGAATCATGCCGATTTCCAGGACTACAGCGACACCGAGCACCTTGGCGCTGACATCGATCTCGGAGTATCCGAGGATGCCCATTGCAACGATGCCCAGGAGGACCCACACGATCCACGGGAGCTCGAAGCCAAAGTATTCGGCGGTGAAGATGTTGCAGAAGAAGCCGAAGGTGCCCCAGATCGCCACCTGGAAGACGTTGTACGAGAAGAACGCGACGTATCCCGCAGCACGGCCCATGCGCATCCCGAGCCCCTTGCCGATATAGACGTAGAAACCCCCGGCGCTAGAGATGTGGCGGCTCATGGCCATGTAGCCCACGGTAAACAGGATCAGTACAACAGCAACTATGCCGAATGCTGCGGCAGTGCCCGAACCCGTGCCAAGCCCGAAAGCCAACGGAAGGGCGCCGATCGTTCCCGACATCGGAGCGACGGTTGCGATGATGAGGAACACGATCGCGGCAAGTCCGATTGAGTTCGGACGCAGCGCTCGCTTCTTAGGAAGTGTGTCAGCCATAAGCCCAGCATGGCGTCGACGGCATCGCCGAGCTATCGCCATTCTCCGATAGCTCGATTAGCTGAGCTAATCGCGTGGACAGCTGATGGGCCCACATAGCGGTTCAGGAATAGACCAGATGGGTCACACCAGGATGCGCAGCGGCTGCTCCAGGATGCCCTTCAGGTCGCGCAGGAACGCCGCACCGGTCGCCCCGTCCATCGCGCGGTGGTCGACGGTGAGGGTGATCTTCATCTTCTGCACTTCCACCAGTTCGCCGTCCCGCAGCATGGGCACCGGGCTGGCCGCTCCGATCGCGAGGATGCCCGCTTCGGGTGGGTTGAGCATGGCGGTGAACTCGTCGATGCCGAACATGCCCAGGTTGCTGACCGAGAACGTCCCGCCGCTCATGTTGTCGAGGCCCAGCTTGCCGTCACGGGCCTTGCCTGCGAGCTCGACGATCTCCGCGCCGATCTCGCTCAGCGACTTGCGGTCGGCACCTTTCACGACGGGCACCAGGAGTCCGGCATCCGTGGCCACCGCGACCCCGACGTTGACCTGACCGCGACGGATGATGCTGTCGCCATTGAAGGACGCGTTGGCTTCCGGGTGCAGCCGCAACGCGATGGCGACGGCCTTCACGATGAAGTCGTTGAGGCTCACCTTGATCCCCTGGTCGGCGAGTCCCTGGTTGACGTCGGCCCGGAGTGCGATCAGCCGATCGACCTCGACCACGTTGGTGAGGAAGAAGTGCGGTACTGCCTGGCTTTCGGTGAGCCTCTTGGCGGTGACCTTGCGGATCCTGTTGAGCGGGACGACCTCATCCTCTTCGCTCGCAGACGGGCCGGCTGCCGCACCTGCCGCAGCCGGCTCCGCGGACGGCTTCTCGCCCTTGGCCTGGATGGCGGCCTCGATGTCGGCACGGATGATCCGGCCTTCCGGCCCGGTCCCCTTCAGGGAGCCCAGGTCGATGTCGTTGTCATGCGCGAGTTTGCGGGCGAGTGGCGACATCCGCAGCTTGTCGGCGCTGGAAGGCGCCTTGTCGGCATCCGCCGGTTCACGGGCATCCGCTGTTTCTTCCGGCTGCGCCGCTTCAGCTGGCTGCCCAGGCTCTTCGAGGTCTCCTTCTTCACGCGCGCTCGACTCGGTCTCGCCCTCCGCTTCAGCAGCGACGGTGTCCTTGTCCTTTGAGGACTCACCAGCGGCATCCTCAGCGGGCTCGTCGGCAGAAGGCTCAGCCCCGCTCGAGCTGCCATCTCCGATCACGGCGACGGCCTGGCCGATCGGCACGACGGTGCCCTCCTCGACCAGTTGCTTCTCCAGCACGCCGCTCTCGAAAGCCTCAAGGTCCATGGTCGCCTTGTCGGTCTCGATCTCGGCGATCACGTCGCCCTTCTCGACCATGTCGCCGACGTTCTTCAGCCAGCGCGCGAGTTCACCCTCCTCCATGGTGTCGGAGAGCCTGGGCATCGTCACTTCTGACATGGTCGCCTCCTTTTGCTTGAATCAGCTACTGCGTGAACCGCGTGGCGTCGAGGGTTTCCTGCACGACCCTGAACAGGTCTTCGGCGTGCGGCATGGCCGCCGTCTCCAGCGGCTTCGCGTAGGGCAGCGGGACTTCGGATGCCGCCACCCGGCGTACCGGGGCATCCAGCCAGTCGAATGCTCCTTCGCCGATGGTCGCCGAGATTTCCGCGCCGATCCCATAGCTGAGCATGTCGTCCTCGAAGATGACGGCCCGGCTGGTCTTGCGAACGGATGCGCAGATCGTCTCGCGGTCGAGCGGGCGCAGGCTGCGCAGGTCGACGACCTCCACCGAGACGCCCTTCTCCTCGAACTCTGCTGCCACCTCAAGCGCTGTGACCATGCCGCGGGAGTAGCTGACGATGGTCAGGTCGGTTCCCTCTCTGACGACGGCGGCCTTGCCGATCTCCGCGACCTGCTCGCCATCCGGTACTTCGCCCTTGAGGTTGTACAGGGCGAGGTTCTCGAGGAAGATCACCGGGTCGTCGTCGCGGATGGCGGCAGTGAGCATCGCCTTCGCCTCCGCCGGCGTCGACGGTGCCAGCACCTTCAGCCCGGGAATGTGGGCGTACCAGACCTCCAGGTTCTGCGAGTGGGTGGCCGCCAGCTGCTGGCCGCCACCACCCGGGAAGCGGATGACCATCGGCACCTTCACCTGCTGGCCGAACATGGCGTGCATCTTCGCCGCGTGGTTCACGATCTGGTCAATGGCGACCAGGCTGAAGTTCAGCGTCATGATCTCGACGACCGGGCGGAGGCCCAGCATGGCGGCGCCGATGGCGGCGCCGACGAAGCCTTCCTCCGAGATCGGGGTGTCGACGACCCGCTTCGGCCCGAAGTCCTTGAGCAGGCCGGCCGTGATCTTGTACGACCCCTCGAACACGCCGATCTCCTCACCGATGAGGAAGACGTTCTCGTCGCGCTCCAGCTCAGCCCGCAGCGTCTCATTGAGCGCCTGCCGGTAGGTGATGATCCTCGGTTCGCTCATGAGTTCACCATCAACGGCTGACCGGGGAACAATGCCGGTGCGTTGGCGACCGGGCTGGCGTAGACGCCGGCGAAGAGCTCGTCGACGTCCGGGTCCGGGCTCTCGTCGGCGAAGGCGACCGCCTCGGTGACGACGGTGTCGGCTTTCTCGTCGATGGCATCCGCATCATCTTCGGTGAGCACCCCGTCGGCGATGAGTTTCGCGCGGAAGGCGGGCACCGGGTCGTTGCTCTTCGCCTCGTCGGTGTCTTCCTTGGAGCGGTAGCGCGAAGGGTCGACGACCGAGTGGCCCTTCAGCCGGTAGCTCATCAGCTCGAGCAGCCCCGGCTTCCGTTCTTCGCGGGCCGTCTTGAGTGCGGCGCGGGCGGCGTCCCGAACGGCGACGGGGTCGTCCCCATCCACTCGCACGCCCTCGATGCGGTAGGCGCATCCGCGCTTGTACAGATCGGGTTCAGCGGATGCCGCATCCACTGTCGTTCCCATGCCGAGCCGGTTGTTGACGATGACGTAGACGATGGGAAGGTCCCAGATGCCGGCGAGGTTGAGCGACTCGTGGAAGGCCCCGATGTTGGTGGTGCCGTCGCCGAGCAGGCACATGACGGCCTCCGACTCCGGCCCGGCCTCGCTGCGGTAGCTGATCGCGAGAGCCGCGCCGGTTGCCGGCGGAATCTGCCCCCCGACGATGCCATAGCCGCCGAGCATCCGCTTCTCGTAATCGAACATGTGCATGGACCCGCCCCAGCCGCCGACCACACCGGTCGCCTTGCCGAACAGTTCGGCCATCACAGCTGACGGTTCCATGCCGCGCAGGATGGCATAGCCGTGGTCGCGGTAGGTCGTGTAGAGGTAGTCGCGGTCTTCGAGCGCCTCCATGAGGCCGACGACCGTGGCCTCCTCACCGAGGTTGAGGTGGCAGTATCCACCGATCTTGGCGCGGGCGTACATCTCACTGGCACGCAGTTCGAAGGCGCGCACGAGGGACATGCGTTCGTAGTAGCTGCGCAGTTCTTCGGCAGTTCCGCCGGTGCTCGCAGGTTTTTTCCTGGTACGACTTGTGGTCGCCATGACAGTCTCACTTTCAACGAGATGCTCCATCCAGACTATGCCTCTTGACGGGGAAGGCCACCGGACAGGTTCCTTCACACACGCAGCCGGTAGATTCGATACGTACAACCGCGGCCGGCTCGGCCGCGAGAGGGAGATGTCCGTGCCACAGCCACTCGTCGAGCCAGGCGCTCCCCTGAGCGCCGCCCAGTCGGCGCGCTACAGCAGGCAACTGCGCCTTCCCGGTTTCGGGGAAGACGCCCAGCGGCGCCTCGCGAACGCGCGCGTGCTCGTCGTGGGCGCTGGCGGGCTGGGCAGCGCCACCGTGCCGTACCTCGCATCCGCCGGCGTCGGCACGATCGGCATCGTCGACACGGATGTCGTCGAATTGTCGAACCTGCACCGGCAGGTCGCGCACGGTATGGACGACCTCGGCCAGTCGAAGACCGCGTCACTGGCGGCAGCCGTCGCAGCGAGCAACCCCGAGACGACGGTGATCCGGCACGAGGTGTGGCTCGACTCCACGAACATCCTCGACCTGCTGGCCGACTACGACCTGGTGCTCGACGGCAGCGACAACTTTGCGACGCGGTACCTGGTGAACGACGCCGCGGCCATCGCGCACAAGCCGCTGGTGTGGGGCGCCATCCTGCAGTACTCCGGGCAGGTCGGCGTGGCGTGGGCCGACCACGGCCCGACCTATCGCGACCTGTTCCCGACACCTCCAGACCCCGGCTCCGTCGTCAACTGTGCCGACGGTGGCGTGCTGCCCGGTGTGTGCGCAGCCATCGGAGCGATCATGGGATCCGAGACCGTGAAGCTCGTCACCGGAATCGGCCGTCCGCTGATCGGACGAGTAACGGTGTACGACGCGCTGGATGGCACGTTCCGCGAGGTCGAGTACCAGCCGTCACCGGATGCGGATGCGATCACCGGCCTGATCGACTACGAAGCCTTCTGCGGCACCCCGGCCATCGAGGCCGAAGAGCTGATCGGAGACGAGATCGGGCCTGTCGAACTCGCCGAGCGCCTTCGCACCGGTCGCGTGCAGTTGATCGATGTCCGCGAGCCCTGGGAGGCCTCCATCGCCAGCATCGAGGGCGCCCAGCTGATCCCGCTCGGAATGCTGGGCCAGTCGTTCGAGAGCCTGGATCGAGATGCTCCTCTCGTGCTCTACTGCCACCACGGTTCGCGCTCTGCCCGCGCACTCGAACTGCTCCGGCGCAGCGGATTCACCAAAGCCACCCACCTGAGCGGCGGCATCGACTCCTTCGCCACGAAGGTCGACCCGTCGCTCGCCCGCTACTGAGGACTCCGATGCACACACCGTTCGCCACCATCACGACCGAAGCGATCAACGAGTCGTCGGTCAGGGACGCGGTCAGCGCGCCAGAGTCGGGTGCCGTTGCCATCTTCGTCGGGGTTGTCCGCAACCATGACGGGGGACACCGTGTCAACTCCCTCGAATACGAGGCCCACCCGGAGGCCGAGAACATGCTCGCCGAGTGTTGCCGCTCCGTGGCGGAGGAGACCGGCCTGATGGTGGCAGCTGCTCACCGTGTTGGCCACCTGACGATCGGTGACGTCGCCCTCTACGCCGCCGCATCCGCCGCCCACCGCAAGGAGGCGTTCGCCGCCTGCGAGCTCCTGGTCGAACGGATCAAGGCGACCGTGCCGATCTGGAAGCGGCAGTTCCTGGCCGACGGCGCGACCGAATGGGTCGGGTTGTAGGGCTAGCCCCCGGCGAACGGCGGCAGGACGTCCACGCGTTCGGACAGCGGATGACCGGCGTCCCGGCGCACGACCTTGTCGACCAGGAATGAGCCAGAGCGGAGCACCCGGGCCATCGGTTCCCCGTAGCGCTCCTCGAGCGTGTGCTTGAGGTCGCCCAGCGTCGACCCGGGGGCGAACCCGAGATATTCCTCCTGGCGCCCGGCCGCTTCCGCCGCAGCGGCGAAGTAGCGCACGGTGACACGCAGCTCAGTCAATACAGTGTCCATCGACAGCAGCTTAGATGGTCCCCTGATTCAATGGTGGCATGCACCAGCACACCCTCGAGCACCTCGTCTCTCAGGTTCCGATCTTCAGCCAGCTGAACGCGGAGGAACTGCACGAGGTCGCGACACGGGTGCGTCCGCGACAGCAACCGAGCGGCACGCAACTCTTCGGTGCCGGCGACGACAACCCGAACCTGATGATCATCCACAGCGGCTGGGTGAAGGTGTACCGGCTCGCCGAGTCCGGACATGAGCAGGTGGTGCGGGTGCTCGGTGTCGGAGACTTCCTCGGTGAGGCGACGTTCATGAGCGACCGCACCGCGGACAACTTCGCGGTGACGCTGCAGGATTCCGAGATCTGTTCGCTGCATCGCGACGACATGCGTGACTACCTGCTGCGCTCCCCTGGTGTAGCCGTCAAGATGCTGGAAACCCTCAGCGCCCGACTGGAGAGCACCGAGAGCCAGCTGAGTTCTGTCACCGGCGAGGAGGCCGGGCACCGCGTCGCCGGCTACCTGGTGCGGCTTGCCGAGGAGTCGGGCACCAGGAGGGTGACGCTGCCGATCTCGAAGAAGGATGTCGCCTCCTACCTCGGCATGACGCCGGAGACGTTGAGCCGACGGCTGGCCGCCTTCGAAGAAGCGGGATGGCTGCGCCTGGTGGGCAACCGGCGCATCGACCTCCTGAACGAGCAGGCACTCGCGAAAGCGTGATTCCTCCCGCTTGACCTGGGTCAAGGAACTGTTTCGCCTGCTCGCCTGTAATTGGGGTATCAGTTCAATCACAGGAGGTAGTTCACATGCAAACCACCACATTCAACACCGAACCGCTCATCCACACCACCCTGCGTGCCGAAGGCTTTTCCTGCCCCTCCTGCGTGTCGAAGATCGAGAAGCAGGTCGGGCGCGTGGAAGGCGTCTCCGCCGTCAAGGTCCACTTCGCGTCCGCCCGCGTCGAGGTCGACCACGACCCGACGGTCGTGAGCGTCGATGATCTGATTGCAGCTGTCGCGAAGGCCGGCTACACGTCACGCCCGGCCACCTTCTGACGGTCTACACCCGGCGTTACCAGAGAGGCAAGTACCGTGAGCCCGCTACGCAGCTGGATGAATAACCCGTGGGCAATCCCGGTCAGTTCCGGGTTCCTGATCATTGCCGCGCTGGTGGTCCTTCAGGTATCTCGTATTGATACTGTCGGCAACCTCGTCATGGTGGCCGCCGCAATCGTGGCCGGCACCCGCATCGTGATAAGTGCTGTACGCGCGCTCGGCGCGAAGATCGTCGGTATCGACCTGCTGGTCTCCGTTGCGGCCATCGGTGCAGTGATCATCGGCGAATATTGGGAAGCCGCCGCGGTGACTTTCCTCTTCGCGATCGGTCACGCTCTCGAGGCAGCAACACTGAACAAGACTCGATCCGCTCTGGCCGCGCTGGTCGCGGTTGCACCCGACGTCGCCGTCGTTCTGCGGGACGGCGAGCAGGTGGAGGTTTCTGCCGGCGCCGTGATCATGGGCGAGACCGTCCTCGTCAAGAACGGTGCCAAGGTACCGGTCGATGGCGAAGTCTCCGGCGGCACCGGTGCCGTCGATGAAGCATCCATTACCGGTGAATCCATGCCGGTAGAGAAGGTGATCGGTGACCGGGTTTTCGCCGGCACCATCTCGCGGAGTGGCTTCCTGCAGGTGAGTGCCACCGGTGTTGGCGCAGACACCACCCTGGCCAGGATCATCCACCGCGTCGAGGACGCACAAGACGCCAAGGCCAAAACACAAGTGTTCATGGACCGCTTCTCGGCCTGGTACACACCCGCGATCATGATCCTGGCGCTCGTCGTCGGTGTTCTGGCCAATGACGTTGTCCTGGCGCTGACACTGCTGGTCATCGGCTGCCCGGGAGCGCTCGTCATCTCCATCCCCGTCTCGATCGTCGCCGGCATCGGCCGTGCCGCGAAAGACGGCATCCTGATCAAGGGTGGGGAGTTCCTGGAGACCTCCGCGAAAATCACAGTCGTTGCGGTGGACAAGACGGGCACGCTGACCATGGGCCGCCCCCGCGTGACCGACGTGATCGTCCTGGATCAGGACATGACCCGCGAGCAGGTATTGACCTGGGCGGGACGCGCCGAAGCCGGCTCCGAGCATCCGCTGGCCCGCGCAATTCTGGATGCCGCAGTAAGCGAAGGCCTCAGCGTCACCGGTCTGCCAGAGTCGACCGAACCTGTCCCGGGGAAGGGCATCGCGGTCACCACCGCAGGCCACCGAATTCTGATCGGCAACCTGGCCCTGCTTGAGCAGTACCAGATGGCCGACACCGTTGCCGCCTCTCGCGCTGCGGACGAGCTGGCCCAGGCAGGCCGCACGCCGATGATCGTCGCAGTCGATGACGCCGTCGCCGGCGTGGTCGGCGTCGCTGACGAAGTTCGGCCTGATGCCGCCCAGATGGTGACGAACCTGCACGCCGCCGGCGTCCACAAAGTCATCATGCTCACCGGCGATTCACCACTGGTGGCCAGCGCCATCGGGTCGATCACCGGAGTCGACGAGATCCGGGCCTCACTGCTGCCCGAAGACAAGCTCGACATTGTCAGCGCACTTCAGGCTGACGGCCACGTCGTGGCAATGGTGGGAGACGGCGTCAACGACGCTCCCGCCCTGGCTACGGCGGATATCGGGGTCGCGATGGGTGCGGCCGGCTCTGCCGTGGCGGTGGAGACGGCTGACATCGCCCTCATGGGAGACAACCTTCTCAAGCTCCCCGAAGCGATCTGCCTCGCCCGGCGCACGGTGAACAATATGCGTCAGAACATCACAATCGCCGTGGTCACCGTCTCCGTGCTTCTGCTCGGCGTACTCCTCGGCGGAGTGACAATGTCGGTTGGCATGCTCGTGCACGAAGCGTCAGTCCTGATCGTCATCGCTAACGCCATGCGCCTGTTGCGCCGCAGCCGGCAGGACACCACTGGCATACCGGCCAGTTCCCTGGCTCCCTTGGCTTGGAGCTCAGCCGCGCGGTTCCCGCTCAAACGCGCAGGAGAAGCCATCGCCGCCGTCGACAGCGGCACGCCACCGGCACGGTCATCGTCGCCCGTACACTGTCCGCATGACGAAGATCTCGATCAAGGCGCTCGCACTCCAACAACTCCAGGCTGCGTCTGATGCGGACGGCGGGCGTGCTGCAGACACTGTTTTTGGCGGCCACGAGAAGTCGCTGCGCCAAACCGTTATCGCGATGGTGAAAGGCACCACTCTGGGTGAACACGACAATCAGGACGACGCCACCGTCTATGTGCTCCAGGGTCGAGTTCGGCTACGAGTGGGCGAGGATTCGTGGAAGGCCCGCGCCGGCAGCCTCCTCATCGTGCCCCACGCCCGTCATAGTTTCGAAGCGCTCGAAGACTCCGCTGTGCTCATGAGCGTAGCCAAGCGCCCCTATCCACCTGGCCAATTCCTACCGGAGCCCGTGGGCCACATCTGACGACCGTCAGCTCGCAAGCAGTTGCCGCAGCACATACTGCAGGATGCCGCCGTGCTGGAAGTATGCAGCCTCGGCTGGGGTATCGATTCGCACGATCGCCTCGAATTGCCGAGCCTCACCTTGGTGCTCCACGTTCACCATGACACGCTTCGGAATCTCCTCCACTCCTTCAAGACCAACGATCGAGTAGACCTCTTCGCCGGTCAGTCCGAGCGAGGCGGCTGATTCTTCGGGCAGAAACTGCAGCGGAAGGACGCCCATACCGATCAGGTTCGAGCGGTGAATCCGTTCAAACGACGTGGCGAGTACGGCCTTAACACCCAGCAGAAGAGTGCCTTTGGCCGCCCAGTCCCGTGAAGAACCGGAGCCGTACTCCGACCCGGCGATGACGATCAGGGGCACGCCGTCCTCTGCATAAGCCGTCGAAGCGTCAAAGATGCTCATCTGCTCGTCACCGGGGAGATGCCGGGTGAAGCCTCCCTCGACACCCGGGACGAGTTGATTGCGGAGGCGGATGTTGGCGAACGTGCCACGGATCATCACCTCATGGTTGCCGCGTCTCGACCCGTAGGAGTTGAAGTCCCCGAACGCGACGCCGTGGTCTGTCAGGTACCGGCCCGCCGGCGAATCGCGTTTGATGGCTCCGGCCGGTGAAATGTGGTCGGTCGTCACCGAGTCCCCGAGTAGAGCGAGCACTCGCGCGCCAGAAATATCGCGCAGTGGCTGGGGATCGCGCGGCATTCCCTCAAAATAGGGCGCCCGGCGCACATAAGTGGATGTCTCGTCCCAGCCGAAAATGTCGCCGGCTGGAATGTCGAGGCCGCGCCAATTATCATCGCCGTCGAAAACATTCGCGTATCCGTCGGCGAACATCTCCGCCTCGAGCACCTCACCGATGATCTTGTCGACCTCTTGGGTGCTGGGCCAAATATCGCGAAGGTACACCGGTTCGCCCGCCCCATCGTGCCCGAGCGGGTCACTGAGCAGGTCGATATTCATTGTTCCGGCCAGGGCATAGGCGATGACCAGGGGCGGGGAGGCAAGAAAGTTCATCTCGGTTTCAGCATGGATGCGACCCTCGAAGTTGCGATTGCCGCTGAGCACGGATGCCACGGTGAGGTCGTTGTCGGCGACGGCTTTGCTCACTGCGGGGATGAGCGGGCCCGAGTTTCCAATGCAGGTCGTGCAGCCGTAACCGACCAGATCGAAGCCGAGCTGGTTGAGGTAAGGGGTGAGCCCGGCTCGGTCGTAGTAGTCGGTGACGACGCGCGAACCCGGAGCCAGTGTGGTCTTGACCCACGGCTGGGAAGTCAGTCCGCGTTCTACCGCTTTCTTCGCCATCAGCCCGGCTCCGATCATCACAGACGGGTTGGAGGTGTTGGTGCACGAGGTGATCGCGGCGATGACGACATGACCGTTGTCCACGCTGGTATCCCGACCATCCGGAAGCTCGACGCTCGCAGGATTCGACCGCCACTCGCGCTCCAGCCCCGGCCTGGACCGATCCACCGGCTTCTGCCCCTGGCCGAGTTTGTCGAATTCAATGGGATCGCTGGCCGGGAAGGAATCGGCTGAGGCCTGATCGAGACCGCTGAGTTCTTCCGGCGCACGCGAGCCGTCGGCCAGGATTTCGCTGACCACGCTCCGGGCGTTGACCAGTGGGACGCGGTCTTGCGGACGCTTCGGCCCGGCAATCGATGGTTCGACATCGGCCAGGTCGAGTTCAACCGTCAACGAGTATTCAGCTTCATGCTCCGGATCGTGCCAGAGCCCCTGCGCTTTGGCATACGCTTCGACAAGCTGCACCTGCTTCTCGGGCCGGGCAGTCAATCGGAGATAATCCAACGTCACGTCATCGATCGGGAAGATGGCGCAGGTCGACCCGTATTCCGGGCTCATGTTGCCCAGCGTCGCGCGGTTGGCCAGCGGGACGTTGGCAACGCCCGGACCGTAGAACTCGACGAATTTGCCCACGACGCCGGTTTGCCGGAGCATCTGGGCAACAGTGAGCACCATGTCGGTCGCAGTCACGCCCTCTCGCAGCTCGCCGCTGAGCTTGAAACCGACCACTGGTGGAACGAGCATGCTCATTGGCTGGCCCAGCATGGCCGCCTCGGCTTCGATGCCGCCTACCCCCCAGCCAAGGACTCCCAGTCCGTTGACCATCGGCGTGTGCGAGTCGGTGCCGACCAGCGTGTCGGGATAAGCCTGGGTGACCCCCTCGCGCTCTCTTGTAAAGACGACACGGGACAGATACTCCAGGTTGACCTGGTGGCAGATGCCCGTGTCCGGCGGAACAACGAGGAAATCGTCGAACGCTTGTTGCGCCCAGCGCAAGAGTTGATAGCGCTCCTGATTGCGTTGGAACTCCAGGTCGGCATTGATCCGGAACGCGCTCTGGGTGCCGAACGCGTCGGCGATGACCGAATGGTCGATCACCAGTTCTGAGGGGATGAGCGGATTGATTTTCTGCGGATCACCGCCGAACGACAGCATGGCGTCGCGCATCGCGACCAGGTCGACAACGCAGGGGACACCGGTGAAATCCTGAAGCAGCACCCGGGCTGGCGTGTACTGGATCTCTGCGCCGTGCTCGGCTGCGGGATCCCAGTCGGCGACAGCGCGTATCTGGTCGGAGGTGACCAGCCGGCCGTCCTCGTTGCGCAACAGGTTCTCCAGTAGCACCTTGAGGCTGTATGGCAATCGCGTCGAACCGTCCACCGCGTCGAGCCGGTAGATCTCGTAGCCGGCGCCATCGACTGCGAGCGTTGCACGGGCGCCGAAAGAATCCGTCATGACAGGCCTCCACCGGCTTTCGCCGGGCTTGTTAGCGAAGATGCGCTATCACCCCATCGTTGCCGCGCCCTCGCAAACTGTCAACGAAGTCGAGCGTGCTGGGGGTCATCCTGAACGCGTTGCGACTGGTTCGCTATCGCGACAGGATGTCGATCCAGACGCGTTCACCCGGTTCGGCCCCGACCTCCAGGCGCACGGAACCGTCCGCGCCGGCGATGGCGGAGACTGGGCCGGTACCGACGAGATCGCGCGCGAACTGAGTCACCGGCGCATCGACCAGCCGGCCGGTGTCGCCTTCCTCCACGATTCGCCCCTCATCGAGGATGGCGACCCGGTCCGCCAGCACGATCGCGTCGAGCACGTTGTGGGAGACCAGTACGGCTGGTATTCCGGTATCGGCAAGCCGCTCCTTCAGCAGGGCCCGGATCGCGGCGGCGGTCTGGACGTCAAGGGCGGCCATCGGCTCATCCAGCAACAGCACCGCGGGGCGAGCGGCCAGCACGCGGGCGATCGCCACTCGCTGCTGCTGCCCTCCGGACAGCGCGTCCGGCTTGCGATTCTCGAGACCTTCGAGTCCGACTGCGGCCAGCCACTGCTCGGCCGCTGCCAGCGCTTGGGCGGGGCGGATGCCCTGCGCTCGCACACTGAATGCGACATTCTGGGCGGCGCTGAGGTGGGGGAAGAGCAACGGGTCCTGCCCGAGGAGCCCCACTCCGCGGTGCCGGGGTGGCACGAACACCGGTGTGGAGGAGCCCCGCCTGGTGAGGGTTCGTCCGGCGACGGCGACTTCACCGCGTTCGGGGATCAGCAGCCCGGCGACGACCTGCAGCAAGGTTGACTTGCCTGCTCCGTTGGGCCCCAACAGGGCCAGTACCTCGCCCGGGGCGACGTTGATGGAAGCGTCCAGCAAAAAAGTGCCCCTGCGCGCGATCACCCTGGCCGACAGTTCGCCGTTCATCGCGGCAACTCCGTCCGCCAGCTGCGCATGAGCAGCAGGATGACGATGGCGACAACGACCAGCAGCAGGGAGAGCGCGATCGCCGAGTCCTGCGTCACGCCGGCGCCGTTGAACGCGGTGTAGATCGCGAGCGGCATGGTCCTGGTCACGCCCTGCGCGTTTCCGGCGAAGAGGGCCGTTGCCCCGAACTCGCCCAGCGCCCGAGCGAAGCAGAGCACTGTTCCGGCGAGAAGGCCGGGCCAGACCAGCGGCAGGGTGATGCGGTGGAACACCGTCCAGCGCCCCGCTCCCAGCGTCGCTGCGACAGTCTCGAACCGGGTACCCGCGGTGCGCAGCGACCCCTCGAGCGAGATCACCAGGAACGGCAGCGCCACGAACGATTGCGCGATGACCACGGCCAGCGTGGTGAACGGGATGCTCACCCCCCAGGCCGCCAGGGACTGGCCGGCCAGGCCGTTCCTGCCCAGCAGGGAGAGCAGCGCGATGCCCCCGACCATGGGCGGCATTACCAGCGGCAACGTTGTCAGGGCCCTCAGGAGGCCTGCGATGCGCGGCCCGGATCGCGCCATCACCACGGCCAGCGGGATCCCGAGCACCAGGCAGAGCCCGGTGGCCGCGAACCCGGTGCGCAGGGACAGCCACAGGGCGTCCATGGCTTCCGGGGAGGTCAGTGCGGCGGGGACCGTTTCCCAGTCGACCCGGGCAACGAGTCCGACGATCGGCAGGGTGAGCAAGGCGAGACCGACCACGGCCGGCAGGTAGAGCATCCGCGGCACAGTGCCGGGGACCGAGCGCGTCATGGCTGTCCGAACCCGTACCTGGCGAGGATCGACTGCCCTTCACTCGACTGGACCCAGTCGACGAACAGCCCTGCCGCGTCCGTGTGCCCGGATTCGATGACGCCGATCGTGTACCGGTTGACTGCCGACTCGGCACCCGGAATGGCTATGCCATCCAGTTCGCCGTCTACGCCGCGGATGTCCGTGGCGTAGACCAGGCCGGCGTCGGCTTCACCCAGCCGCACCTTGGTGACGACTGCGGTGACGTTCTGCTCCTCGCTGACCGGCACCACGTGGCCATCGACGCCGGACAGGAGCTCGCCCGCGGCAACACCGCAGGGGACTTCCGGCGCGCAGAGGACAACAGCGATCTGCGGGTCGGCCAGGTCGGCCAGCGAATCGATGCCGAGCGGATTTCCCGGTGCGACCGCGATCTGCAGGATGTTGGTGGCGAACACCTGCGGTTGACCGTGGATGAGCCCGGCATGCTGGACCTTCGCCATCGTCTCCTGATCGGCGGAGGCGAACACGTCCGCCGGTGCGCCCTCGATCACCTGGGTGGCGAGGGTGGATGATCCGTCGGACACGATTGGGAGCACCTCGACCTGCGGGTTCGCCTCCGCGAAAGCACCGGCCAGCTCGGTGAATGATGCGGTGAGGGATGCCGCGGCGTAGATCGTCAACGGGGGGCGGGCCGCCTGCTGCACACCGCATCCGCTCACCAGTGCTGCCACAACAAGGGCGACCGCTCCCCAGCGCAGCCTCATCGCCGGTCCGCGGGGACCTCGACGATGACCGTCGTCGCCTTCACCACGGCGACGGCGAGCGAGCCCACTTCCAGCCCCAGGTCACGCACCGCCTCCGTCGACATGAGGGAGACCACCCGATTCCGGCCGCATTGAAGCTCGACCTGCGACATCACGGTGTCGCTGGTGACTTTCGTGACCAGGCCGGTGAACCGGTTCCGAGCGCTGCTGCCGATTCCGGTGGGATCGTCGGGCGGTGACGCGATCCGCGCGGCCTCCGCAGCGAGGTCGGCTCCGTCGACGACCTGACGGCCGGCGGCATCCTGCGTCACGTCCAGCGCGCCGGCCGCGACCCATCGCCGCACCGTGTCGTCGCTCACGCCGAGGAGCTCAGCCGCCTCGCTGATCCGATAATGCGCCATGTTTGGCAGGTTATCACCGCAAATACGGCAACACCAACGGTTCGAAGACGTCTGCGGTTAGTGGTCTCCGCCGCGCAACTGATCCAGGATGTGCCCAGTGACCGGCAGCAGCACGGCCAGCCCCTCCTCCACCGCCGCGACAGAGCCAGGCAGGTTCACGATGAGCACCCGAGCGTTCCCTGCGGTGACGCCGGCGAGCCCGCGGCTGATCACGGCCATCGGATTGTGGAGTGCACCTTCGCGCCGCAGCAGCTCGGCGATGCCGGGAAGCTCCTGGGCGATCACGGGACGGGTTCCCTCAGGCGTCAGGTCTCGCGGGCCGAGCCCGGTTCCGCCGGTGGTGATCACGAGACTCGCCCCGGAGCGGATGCCGTCAGCCAGCGCCTGCTGCACACTCTCCACGCCGTCCGGTACCACTGCGGAGTCGACGTCGAACCCTGCTGCGCTGAGAAGTTCGACAGCGCGGGGACCGGAGCGATCGGCGCGTTCCCCGCGGGCGCTTCGATCGGAGACCGTGATGACCCGAGCCGTCATGCGAGTCGAGGTGTGCGCGTGGTGCCCGTGCTCGTGGTCGTCCATGAATGCAACGCTACGACAGGTCTATGGTGAAGTCATGGCTGTTGAACCGATCGAATTGCACACCTCCGCTCAGGCTGCCCAGCATCCGTCACCGACAGGCAGCAGTTGCGCCTGCGGTCACGAGGATGAATCCGAGATCGTGCTGGACACCCGCACGATCCCGCACGCCATCCGTCACGCCACGATTTTCGGGGCACTCGGTGCCATCGCACCGAGTTTCAGCCTCGACCTGGTGGCGAACCACAATCCGCTCCCCCTGATCGCACAGCTCGAGGCGAAACAGCCGGGCGACTTCACCGTGACCTACCTCAGCGATGGCCCGGATGAGTGGAAGCTCCGCTTCACCCGCTCCTGACCCGCCGAATTCCGTAGCTAGTGCGCGGCGGCCTGATGGGCGCCAGTCCCATGAGCGCCCGGCTGATGCGTGGCGGGCTGATCCTCGCCGAGCGCGTGCAGCGCGAGGATCGAGTGTGCGTAGGCGCCGCCCGCTCGCATTTCTGCGGCCACCCAGATGGACTCCATGACCTCTTCACTGGTCGCCCCCTTGCGCTTAGCCAGCTTCGTGTGGCCGTCGATGCAATACGGGCATTGGGTCACATGCGCCACCGCAACCGCGATCAGTTGCTTCGTCTTCTCATCGAGCGCGCCCTCGGAAAAAACCTGTCGACTGAACGCCTCGAATGCTTCATGCGTTTCGGGTGCAAGCTCCTTGCGGCGAGCAACGAGCTGCGGCGAACGGGCGGGATAGACGGATTCAGACACGAAGACACTCCTTGGGCGTTAGCGCTCGGCGACGACCGCCGGCTCCTCCACCATATTCCCGAGGGTCCTTCGACCTGTCTCAGGCACGCACCGGCAAGCCGACGATGCGCTCGGCCCCGGCATAGGCGACCATCGACGTTCCGCGCAGGAACCCGACCAGGGTCATCCCGGATTCGGTCGCGAGCTCCGCGGCCAGCGATGATGGCGCCGAGACGGCGGCGAGAATCGGGATTCCCGCCATCAGCGCCTTCTGGGTCAGCTCGAAGCTGGCCCGGCCGGAGACCATGAGCACGGTGCGGGCCAGCGGCAATCGGCCATCCTTCAAGGCCCAGCCGACGACTTTGTCGACGGCGTTGTGCCGCCCGACGTCTTCGCGCAGCACGAGCATCCGCCCGCTCGCCGCGTCGAACAATGCTGCGGCGTGCAATCCGCCGGTCTTCTCGAACACCGCCTGCTCAGCGCGGAGCACGTCCGGAAACCCGGTGAGGGCGGATGCATCGATGGTCACGTCATCGTCGCGCACCTGGAACGCCGACTGTGTTTTCACCGCGTCGATGCTCGCCTTGCCGCACAAGCCGCAGGAGCTCGTGGTGTAGAACGACCGCTCCAGGCTGGGGTCGGGTGGAGCGACGCCCGGTGCGAGCGACACATCGAGCACGTTGTAGGTGTTCAGCCCCTCCTCCGTCGCACCGGCGCAATACCGGGCGGCACTGAAGTGGTCGGAACTGGAGATGACGCCCTCGGAGACCAGGAAGCCTGCGGCCAGGTCGAAGTCGTGGCCGGGGGTGCGCATGGTGACTGCGAGCGGACGGCCGCCGACGCGGATCTCCAGCGGTTCCTCGACGGTCAGCACGTCCTCCAGCACGACCGGCGCAGAACCGACGGTGATGCGGGTGACCTTGCGCCTGGCGGTGATCCTCACTCTGAGGCCACCGGCTCTTCCGCCCGCGGGACGAACCGCACCGCCATCGCCTTATAACCGGGCGTGTTCGACTCGCGTGCGATCAGCTCACGGTGGACGAGTGCATTGGCCTCGGGGAAATAGGCCGCCGCGCATCCGCGAGCCGTCGGATACTCCACGAGCCGGAAGCTGTCCGCCCGACGCTCCGCCCCCTGGAAGGTGCTGATGACGTCGACCAGGTCGCGGTCCTTGAAGCCCAGCTCGGCCAGGTCGTCCGGGTGGACGAGGATGACCCGCCTGCCGTTGGAGATGCCGCGGTACCGGTCATCCTGGCCGTAGAAGGTGGTGTTGTACTGGTCGTGGCTCCGCATGGTCTGCAGGATGAGATGCCCGGGCGGCGGTGTCAGGTACTCGAGCGGGCTCACCGTGAAGCGGCCCCTGCCGATGTCGGTGGCGAACGAGCGGGTGTCGCGCGGCGGGTTCGGCAACACGAATCCGTCCCGTCCGCGCAGGCGGCGGTTGAAGTCATGGAAGCCCGGGATGACGCGCGAGATGTGGTCCCGGACCACGTCGTAGTCCTCGGCCATCGCACGCCAGTCGACGGGGTGATCCTCGCCGAGGGTGGCGACCGCCATCCGCGCGATGATGACGGGTTCGGCCAGCAGGTGTTCGGACACCGGCGCCAGTCGGCCCTGGGTCGACCGGACGACAGACATCGAGTCCTCGACCGAGAGGATCTGGCGCCCACCAGGATGCTTGTCGTCGGTGTCGGTGCGACCGAGCGTCGGAAGGATCAGCGAGGTGCGGCCGTGCACGACGTGGGAACGGTTCGGCTTGGTCGACACGTGTACCGTCAGGCCCGCGCGCTGCATGGCGGCCTCGATCGCACCCGTGTCCGGGCAGGCGAGGGCGAAGTTGCCGCCCATCGAGACGAAGACATCGACCTGGTCGTTCTCGAACGCTTCGACCGCCTCCACCGAGTCGTAGCCCTGTTCGCGCGGTGAGCGGATGCCGAACTCGGCATCCAGGGCGTTCAGCATCGACTCCTGTGGCTTCTCCCACACACCCATGGTGCGGTCACCCTGCACGTTCGAGTGCCCGCGCACCGGGCAGGCGCCGGCACCAGGCTTCCCGAAGTTGCCCTGAAGCAGCAGGATGTTGATGATCTCTTTCAGGGTGTTGACCGAGTGCGGTTGCTGGGTGAGGCCGAGCGCCCAGCAGATGATCGTCGCCTTCGACTCGATCAGCATCCCAGCGACCTTCGTGATCTCGTCCCTCGCGAGGCCGGTCGCTGTTTCGACTTCGGCCCAGTCCAGCTCTGCTCGGGCCGCACGATAGGCCGCGATGCCATCGGTCTGGGACTCGATGAAGTCGTGGTCGAGCACGCTTCCCGGTGCTGCTGCTTCCGCCTCGAGCAGCAGGTGTCCGAGCGCCTGGAACAGGGCGAGGTCGCCTCCGACCTTGATCTGCAGGAACTCGTCGGCGATGGCGGTGCCGTTACGGAGCACGCCCGACACGGTCTGCGGATCCTTGAACCCGAGAAGGCCAGCTTCCGGCAGCGGGTTGACGGCGACGATCCGACCGCCGCCGGCCTTGCACTCCGCGAGGGCTGAAAGCATCCGTGGGTGATTCGTCCCGGGGTTCTGCCCCACCACGAAGATCAGCTCCGCGGCGTGGATGTCTTCGAGGGAGACGGTGCCCTTGCCGATCCCGATGGTGGGATTCAACGCTGTTCCGGACGATTCGTGGCACATGTTCGAGCAGTCGGGGAGGTTGTTGGTCCCCAATGACCTGGCGAACAACTGGTACATGAACGCGGTCTCATTGGCAGTGCGGCCGGACGTGTAGAAGACGCAGCGGTCGGAGGTGGTCTGGCGAATCCGTTCACCGATCAGGGAGAAGGCATCCGTCCAGCTGATCGGAGAGTAGTGGGTGTCGCCCGGCCGGATGACGACCGGTTCGGTGATTCTCCCCTGGTTGCCCAGCCAATACTCGGTCTTCCCGGCCAGGTCGGCGATGGAATGCTCGGCCCAGAACTGAGGCGTCACCGTGCGAGTGGTGCTCTCCTCGGCGACCGCCTTCGCGCCGTTCTCGCAGAACTCGGCCGGCTTGCGGCGGCCGGTGATCGACTCGGGCCAGGCACATCCGGGGCAATCGGTTCCACCTCGCTGATTGAGCCGCAACAACGAGCGGGCGGTGCGGGTCACACCTGCCTGGGCCACCCCACGATCCAGCGCGACCATGACGGCCTCGACTCCGGCCGCCGTGGTCTTGGGAGGCTTAACCTTCAGGTCATCTTCATTGATGTCGTTGACGGGCGCTGCACGCTTCATGGTCCCATCTTGCCGTGAAACAGCGAGCCGGACTATCGACGCGCCTCCCGGGAGCGCGCGCTGGCTAGGGTGGGACCGTGTTCATCGACGCGATCGTGCTGGCCGGGGGTCGCTCCAGCCGCCTCGGAGAAGTGCCGAAGGCTGGGCTGGCCTATCGGCAGCAGACCCTCCTGGAGCACACGGTCGGCGCAACGCGATTCGCCCGCACCACGGTGATCGTCGGCGACCCCGCAGGAATCCGCATTCCCGGTGTTCTCATTGCGCGGGAAGAACCTGCTTTCGGTGGCCCTGCTGCCGCCGTCGCCGCCGGCATAAACCGGCTCGCGCAGGACCAGGCGGCACCCAGCGAGTTCACCTTCGTGCTGGCCTGCGACATGCCTGGCATCTCCACCGCCACTGCCGCCATCCGCGAAGCACTGGGCAGCGGCGTCACGTCGGACGGCCTCATCGCGATCGATGCCGACGAGCATCCGCAGCCCCTCGCCGCCGTGTACCGCACCGCCAGCCTCGCCTCGGCCATCACGGCACACGGTCGGCACCTGGAGGGGTTGTCGATGTTCCGGTTGATCGCCGGACTTCAGCTCACCGACATCGCGGTTCCGCCCGGATCAACGGATGATGTGGATACCTGGGACGACGCGGCCCGCTTCGGCATCACCCGACCGGAAACAATGGAGGAACCATGAGCGAGCAGGCCGACAGAGAAACCCTCCTGGCGAGCTGGGCGGAGACGCTCACCGCCGCACTCGATGTTCAGGGCCTCACCGTCGATGTATCCGGCGTGCTGTCGTTGGCGGCGGATGCGGCGCATTCCGTCGTCCGCCCGGCGGCACCGTTGACGACATTCGTCGTCGGGTACGCGGCCGGCCTGGCGGCAGCGGGTGGCACGACACCGGAAGCCGCGGTCCAGGCGGCGAGCGAGGTCGCGCGGCGCCTGTGCGGCGAGCGTGCCGGTCAGCCGCCGATGTAGGACATCTCGATCCGCTTACCGGCGGCCCGCAACCCTCCCGTGCTGGCGCTGCGCAGCTCTGAGTAGCGATCGGTGCGGGTGCGCCAGATCGACGCCATCATCGCCGACAGTTGTTCGTCGGAGCCGCCTTCGCGCATCAACGCCCTCAGGTCATGGCCTTCGCTGGCGAACAAGCAGGTGTACAGCTTGCCGTCGACCGAGATTCGCGCGCGGGAACAGGAGTGGCAGAAGGATTCGGTGACGCTGGAGATCACGCCGATCTCGCCGCTGCCGTCGGCGTAGCGCCAGCGCTTCGACGTCTCGCCCGGGTAGGTGGGGGCTACTGGCACGAGCGGGAACACCGCGTCGACCCGCTGGATCACCTCGCTGGATGACACCACTTCGTCCAGTTTCCAGCCGTTGGTGGTCCCCACGTCCATGAACTCGATGAACCGCAGCACGAACGGAGTCCCCTTGAAATGCCTGGCCATGGCGACAATGTCGTGGTCGTTCTGGCCCTTCTTGACGACCATGTTGATCTTGACCGGTCCGAGGCCCGCCTGGTGCGCCGCCTCAATTCCCGCCAGCACTTTGGCGACCGGGAAGCGGATGTCGTTCATCGCCTGGAACGTCGCCTCGTCCAGCGAGTCGAGCGAGACGGTCACGCGGTTCAACCCGGCGTCCTTCAGTGCCGGGGCAAGGAGGGCGAGCGCAGAACCGTTCGTGGTCAGGGCAATATCGAGCGGATGCCCGGCGAGAGTCCGCACGGTGCCGAGCATCTCGATCAGCTTGGGCAGTTCCCGGCGCAGCAGCGGCTCACCACCGGTGAGCCGGATCTTCTCCACCCCGTGGGCTGCGGCGATTGTCGCGATCCGCGTGATCTCTTCGAAACTGAGCAGCTCCTCGCGGGGCATGAAGGCGTAGTCGCGGCCGAAGACCTCTTTGGGCATGCAGTAGACGCACCGGAAGTTGCAGCGGTCGGTCACCGAGATCCGCAGGTCATGGAGCGGGCGGCCCCTGGTGTCGGTGAGCGGCGCATCCGCCGTTGTGGTCATACCGCCAGCCTATGTGGTCCACCGGGGCGAGTCCTCGGTGGAGCGTCCGTCGCTAGAGTTGGGTCATGGCCCAGGCGTCGGAGAGTCCTCAGAGCAGCAGCGTTGAGGAACACCTGAACCGCATCCTCGGTTTCGTGAAACCGCTCTCCCCCGTGGCAACGCCGCTCGCCGCGGCACTCGGGCGCACGCTGGCTGCCGATGTCGTTGCCCACGTTGACGTGCCGGGGTTCGACAACTCCGCGATGGACGGGTATGCCGTCCGGCGCTCCGACGTTCTCGAGATCCGCGAAGGGGCTGCCCTCCAGCTGCGAGTGGTTGGCGATGTTCCGGCCGGGTCCGGCTCCAACCCCCGGCTGCTGCCGGGCGAGGCCGTGAGGATCATGACCGGCGCACCCCTCCCCGACGACGCCGACGCCGTCGTCCCGGTGGAGCACACCGATGCCGGCACCCACACCGTACTGATCTCGCACACCCCGGAACCGGCAGCCCACATTCGCCGGGCCGGCACCGACATCCGCCGTGGGGAGCTGGTGCTGCCGGCCGGGCGAGTGCTCCGCGCCACCGACCTCGCAGCGGCGGCCGCAGCCGGCGTCGCCGAACTGGTGGTGCACCCGGCGCCTCGCGTCGGGGTGCTGTCGACCGGAGACGAGCTGAAGGCACCGGGTGCGGCACTGGCCAGGGGAGAGATCCATGACTCGAACTCGCTGCTGCTCGCCGCAGCAGTCATCGAGGCCGGCGGTATCCCAGTGCAGCTCGGTGCGGTCTCCGACGACAACGCGCTGCTGCACCAGACCTTCGCACGCCACGCGTCGGAGGTTGACGCGTTCGTCACCTCCGGCGGGGTGAGTGTCGGTGCTTACGACGTCGTCAAGGCGGTACTCGCCCCTCTCGGCGTCTGGTTCGGACCGGTGCGGATGCAGCCGGGCAAGCCCCAGGGCGTTGGCACCTGGCTGGATGGCACCCCGATCTTCACGCTGCCGGGCAACCCGGTGAGCGTCTTCGTCTCGTTCGAGGCGTTCGTCCGCCCCGCGTTGCTCGCCCTCCAAGGGCGCACGGACGTTCGTCGCCCGCTCGCCAGGGCGGTCGTGAGCAGCGGCTGGAATAGTCCGCGGGGTCGCGCCCAGTACATGCCGGCGGAGGCGAGCAGGTCTGCCGACGGGCTGCGGGTGCGACCGGCGAGTAGCGGCGGCTCCGGCTCCTACCTGGTGACGAGCCTGGCGCACGCCAACGCCCTGGCGATCACCGCCGAGGACCAGGCCGAGGTGGTCGAAGGCGAAACCGTCGACGTTCTGCTCTTCGGCGAGGTTCCATTCGAGGCACCACCAGCATCCGCACCCTGGGGAGAACCATGACTGACCAGCCGTTCACGCACCTGAACTCGGCCGGCGAAGCGCGCATGGTCGACGTGACCGCCAAGACGCCGACCGTTCGCGAGGCGACCGCCGTCGGCTTCGTCCGGTGCAGCGATCAGGTCGTCGCCACTTTGCGGTCGGGGACCGCCCCTAAGGGCGACGTTCTGGCCGTCGCCAGGATCGCCGGCATCCAGGGCGCCAAGCGCACGGCCGAACTCCTACCGCTCGCCCATGTGATCGGCGTGCACGGCGCCGTGGTCGACCTTGCCGTACAGGATGACGGGGTGCGGGTCGAGGCAACAGTCCGCACCGCCGACCGCACCGGCGTGGAGATGGAGGCGATGACCGCGGTGTCGGTCGCCGCGCTCGCCATCGTCGACATGGTCAAGGGCATCGACCGCACTGTGGAGATCAGCAGCGTCAAGATCGTCGCCAAGTCCGGCGGCCGGTCAGGCGACTGGCGCCGACCGGAATAACCCGTCGCCATAGTGCCCGTTCCGGAGAGATGTGCCCCGCGAAACAGGCACTATCCTCCGGAACGGGCACTATCAATGCGGGCTAGCCGGTGACGCGGACGATTCCGGATGCCCCGCGCTCGGCGTCCGCCATCGCGTGCGTGACGAAGGGGTAGTTGCCCGCTTCGGGAAAGACCAGCTCGACGAACCCGCCCTGCGCCGGGTGCAGCCCGAGCGTCTGCGACCCGCCGGTTCCGGTGCTGCCGCCGTTCCTCAGCCGGTAGTCGCCCTCGCTGTAGACGGTGTCGAACTGCCCGCCGATGACGTGGAATGAGCTCGCCAGGTTGGGCCCGGCATCCAGTACCCACAGCCGCACCCGCTCGCCGACCTTCACCACCAGCGGGTCGTGCTGGTACTGGTTCGCGTACCCGTTGAAGACGACCAGGTCAGGCGTTTTCGCCATCACTTTGGCGGCATCCGCCGGCTCTCCCTGCGGACCCAGGTAGTACTCGGACTGCACCATCAGGTATTCGCGGTCGACCTCATCCAACCCTGGTGGGTCGATGATCACGGCGCCGAACATCCCGTTGGCGACGTGCACCGACATGGGCATTGTCGAGCAGTGGTAGAGCCAGATGCCGGACCGGTTCGCGGTGAAACTGAAGCTGAGGCTCTCGCCAGGATCGATGGTTCGCATCGGCTGGTCGGGGGCCAGCGACCCGGCGTGGAAGTCGATCGAGTGGCCGATCCCGCCATCGTTCACCAGGGTCACGTTGAACCGGTCGCCGACCTTGCCGCGCAGGGTCGGCCCCGGGGCTGTGCCGTTGAAAGTCCACAGCGTCTGCGTGACGCCGGGCGACACCTCCACGTCGACGTCCTCAGCCGAGAGTGTCACGTCATGGACGGTGGCGGATGCCGCCGGCGGCAGAACGGCATCCCGCGCTTTGAACCCTGGCTCGGGTTCTGCCATCAAGTCGAGGTCTTCAGCGGCTGAGGGCTCATCCGAGTCACCGTGGTCGTGTGCAGACGGAGGCACATCATCGCCCGCGGTGCTGCCGGTCACGATGACGGTCAGCACCATGCCCATCAGGCGGTGGCCGGCGATCGAGCACCAGCCGTCCAGGTTGCCGGCGATCACGCCAGCATCCACAGTGACCGCCTCTCCGGCCGGTACACGACCCGAGGTCGTACCGTTCTGAAGCACGAGGTCGTGCACCTGGTCGTCGACGTTCGCCAGCTCGATCACCAGGCGGTCGCCAACCGGCACTTCGATGACATCCGGTGTGAAGCGCATGTCCTTCATGGACACTTCGACGGTGGTGGTGTCACCGGTCGGTTCCACGACGGCTGAACTTACCGCCGTCGACAGACCCGCGGACGCCGGGTCCAGTGCCACGCCCACCGTTGTCGCCAGGATGAGGGTGCTCACCGTCATCAGCACGGCCCCGCTGTGCCGCTTCGGTGCCGCCTTCGTTCCGGCCGCGTTCTTGCGAGTGGCGGCATCCGCTGGAATGGTCGGACCGCCCCTCGACTTCCTGCCCGCCAGCACCGAGCGCACCGCGAACACCAGGAACGACAGCAGCACGGTGTACACGACGAACGAGATGACAACCTTGACCAGGCTCGGCACCGGCAGCAGGTAGACGGCGATACCGGCATTGATGACGAGCACCCGGAAGAGCGCACCGCGGTCGAGTTCGGCCGCCGACGCCCTGGCCGCGAACGGCCCACCACCGAGAACGACCGGCAGCAGGTAGCTGAGCGCTCCCAACACGATCTGGGCGGCGAATCCGACGGCGAACGGCGCCACCAGCCAGTCGAGGCCGTCGACCGCTGCCTCCCAGCCGTCCGCGAACAGCACGATCACGCCGAGGGCCATCGTGCACACCAGCAACCAGCCGGCCGCCGCCGCGATGCTCCAACCGGCGTAGGTGGTTGCCGGCGCAGCACGCCAGGAGCGGATGCCCTCGGCAACCACCAGTCCGAAGCCGGCCAGGTAGCTGAGCACCGCGGCGGCGACCACCAGCGGTACGCCCATCAGGCTGCCGGCGATGAAGACCACCACCCCGACAAGGAGAAGCGGCAGGGCGCGCCTCGCCGAAGCATCCGTCGTCTCGCTCACCCGGGTGTGCAGCACGGTCGGCCATAACAGGATGACCGTGCCGATGACAGTCAACCCGACCCAGCCGAGGAGGTTGGCGCCCAGGTGGGCGACCACGAAACGCTCATGGAGTTCGGGCGGGAGCGACGCGCGAGCCAGGATGACACCGAGCGTCACCCCGGCGGCCAGGCTGAGGCTGGCGAACACGTAGTAGCGAACCAGCGGGGCGAAGCGGGCAGGCAGCCCACCGCGCCCCTGCACGAGAAGGCTTCCGGCATGCACCAGGGCGTTCAGGCCGATCAGGATGCCGCCGGCGAGAACCACAGGCCAGGCATCCGCCACGATTCCCGCGACCACGGCAGCCGCACCGACCGTGTGGGCGGCCAGCCGCACGCCGTGGAAGGCGCGGCCGCCCCAGGCGGTGCGCCTCAGCAGGGTGTCGGCGAAATGCTGGCTCCAGACCAGGATGGCCGTGCTGACGGCGCCGAGCAGCAGCAGGTGCAGCATCAGCCAGCCGCCTGCCGGAACGAACCGGTGGACGATCACGACCACCGCGGCGGCAACCAGCCACAGCGCGATCAGCGAGTTCATCGCCAGGTACCAGGTGCGACGGTTCACGGTGCACCCTCGCGTTCGGCCCTGGGCGCTGCCTTGGGCGCTCCGGCGATTGCGGATGCTACCGCGAGCACCACGAAGAGCAGCACGGCTACGACGTTCAGCGCCCCGCCCCACTGCACCACTTCGGCAATACCGCGACCGTCCCCGACGAGCACGCGAATGGCAAGCGACACGTGCAGCAGCCCGACCGGCAGGTAGAGGAACCACCGGTACGGCAGCGGGCGGCGGATGACCGCGGGCAGGATCACCGGGGCGTGCGCCATGATCATCGACATCACGAAGCCGAGGAAGACCGAGTGCAGCACGGCATCGTAGGCGGCGCCGGAGGTCACCGGCCCCCCGACCAGCCAGATGCCTCCCGCTACCAGCAGCCAGGCGTAACCGAGGAGCAGGCACACCGCCATGTAGCGGGCAAGCCCGGTGGAGCGCACCAGCCGCGTTGCGACGTCGTGACGGAACAACCAGACGACCAGGGCCAACATGGCGACACCGAACAACGGGTAACCGACCGAGGGCCAGAGCGGCGCGGCGAGCGCTGTCACCGCCATGGCGATGCCGCAGGCGAACGCGGAACGCTCCACCTGCGCGTTCACGGTCGGCGAGACGCGAGCCAGTTCGAGGCGTTCACCGACGATGGTGAGAACCAGGAACGCGGTCATCGACGGTGTGAGCAGTGGGATGACGACGCCGGAAAGCCACAAAATGGCGGATGCCAATCCGGCCACTGCGCCGAGCGACTGGATGGCGATGGCCATGCTCGGCTGGCGCGCCCAGACCACCCGGTAGACGGCAAGCAGCGCAACGAACCCGACCACGAAACCGGCCTGCCCGACGGCCAGCGGCAGTGGCGAGAGCAGCGCGAGACCGCCGAAGCCGAGCGCTGCCGGTGCGAAGAAGCCCCACCAGCGGCGGGCGGCGACAGCCCGTTCGAGCACCACCAGGGTTCCGATGAAGGCGAACACCATCAGCGGTGCATGGATCAGCGGAAGACGCTCGGTGGTGAAGGGGGCCGGCAGGCCGAGAAGCAGCAGCGCGGCATCCAGCCCGCCGATGAGGGCGACCCCGCCCGGGATCAGGAAAAGAAGCCGACGGGCGACAAGAGTCCGTTCGGGCGCACGTGTACTGCCAGGGCGACCGGTCGGTCGCAGAACCGAACTCACGGTCCCATGCTAGCCGCAGCTGAAACTGCTCTCGCGGTTATCCCGTATGCTGTGGGAGGTCGAAAAGCGCGCGAGCGCACGACTGCCAGGAGAATTCGCCTAGTGGCCTATGGCGCACGCTTGGAAAGCGTGTTGGGTGCAAGCCCTCGGGGGTTCGAATCCCCCATTCTCCGCCAAGAACCAGCGTGTTGGGTGCAAGCACAGCGCCCACAGCCCGAGTTCATATCCCCACTCCGCTATCTTCTCCGCTATCTGCGAGCCTGTTTGTCATCCGCGCGGCGCCTTGTTCCCCTCGCGGTCAACAAACCGAGGCGCCGTCGGCTGGGCGCTCAGATTGCGATGCCGAGCACCAGTTCCGTTGGCGTGCTCGACGGCAACTCCCGGAAGCCGAGCCGGTCGTAGAATGCACGCGCCGACCGGTTGGCCGGGTCCATGCCCAGGTGAAGACCGCGGATGCCGCGCTCGCGCAGTGCGGAAAGCAGGGTGCGCAACAACTCACGCCCCAACCCCTGCCCCTGCAACTCAGGCAGCAGGTCGATGTGCAGGTGGGCCGGAAAGTCGTCGACCTCAGGGATGAGCATCCGCTCGGGGCGGTAGCCCAGGTCGACGATGGCGTCCTCCGGCGTCAGCGGCGGGCTGACGTGCTCGAATCGGGACAGCCGCGGCAGCCACTGAAGGCGGTACCACTCGACGAACGCCCTGGTATCCGAAGTGGCGAGCACGTACCCGGACACCCGCTGGCCGGTGTCGACGACTAACGCCAGCTCCGGCTCGAACTCCAGGTACGGCCCGGCGAAGATATCCGGCATGAGGTCGTCGTCCGTGTAGTTGCCGGTGGCGTCGTTCCCGGCATCCGCCGTCCTTCGGCACACCTCGTAGACATCCGTCCGGTCGGTCGGGCGATAGCTGCGGATCATGCTCACGGAAGTTCAGCGACGCTTCAAGGTGCCGAAGATCCCTCTGACCACAGCGCCAACGATCGACCTACCCTCGCGCGATCCGAGAAAGTCGGTCAACGGGTTGTCCGGCGCCCGAGTGGACGTGCGGCGATTCGGCGCCGGTTGCGGTCGGTTCGCCCGCTGCTGCTTCTCGAATTCCCGCTGCATGCGGTCATACTCCGCCTGCGCCCTGGCCGCATCCTTAGCCTGTGACTCCGCCTGGGCGCGGGCGGCCGCAGCGTTCATCTTCGCCGCCAACATCTCGTGGGCGGACTCGCGGTCGACGACCGTACCGTACTTCGGCAGCAACGGGGACGCCTTCACCGTCGCATCGACCACGGCGTCCTCACTCGGCGACATAGAGCCCTGTGGCGCTCGCAGGCGCGTCCAGGCAACCGGGGTCGGCGCGCCCTTCTCGTTCATGACCGTGACGATCGCCTCGCCGGTTCCGAGCTGGGTGAGCACTTCCTCCAGGTCGTAGCCGGAGTGCGGATAGGTCGACACCGTCGCCCGCAATGCCTTCGCGGCATCCGGAGTGTGCGCACGAAGCTGGTGCTGGATGCGTGAGCCCAGCTGTTCGAGCACCTCCCCCGGCACATCCTTCGGCGTCTGCGTGACGAAGACGATGCCGACACCCTTGGAACGGATGAGCCGCACCGTCTGGGTGATCGAGTCGACGAACTCCTTCGAGGCACCGTTGAACAGCAAGTGTGCCTCATCGAAGAAGAACACCAGCTTGGGCTTGTCGAGGTCGCCCACCTCTGGCAGGTCATTGAACAGGTCGGCGAGCAGCCACATCAGGAAGGTGGAGAATAACGCAGGCTTGTCCTGCACGCTCGGCACCTCGAGCAGGCTGATCACGCCCTTGCCGTCCACGGTGGAGCGGATGAAGTCGGCCGTGTCGATCTCCGGCTCGCCGAAGAAGACATCCGCCCCCTGATCGCCGAAGGTGATCAGCTCCCGCAGGATCACCCCGACCGTCGCCGACGACAGGCCGCCCAGGTTCTTCAACTCGACCTTGCCATCATCCGTTGTCAGGTACTGCAGCACCGAGCGCAGGTCGGCCAGATCGACCAATGGATAGCCGGCGTTCGTGGCGTAATGGAAGACCAGCCCGAGCGAGGACTCCTGCGTGGCGTTCAGGCCGAGCACCTTGGAGAGCAGCAGGGGACCGAAGCCGGAAATGGTCGCCCGGATCGGCACCCCGTGGCCGAGACCACCCAGGCTGAAATACTCGGTGGGGAAGGATGCCGGCACCCAGTCCTGTCCGATGCCCTCCGTTCGCCTCAGCAGCTTCTCGCTCGACGGACCGGGTGTGGCGACCCCGGTCAGGTCTCCCTTGATATCGGCGGCGAACACCGGCACACCCTGCGTCGACAGTTGCTCCAGCATCACCTGCAGGGTACGGGTCTTGCCGGTGCCGGTCGCACCGGCCACCAGGCCGTGGCGGTTGAGCATGGCGATCGGGATGCGCACCGGCACGTCGGCGAGCGCCTCACCATTGACCAGTGCCCCCACTTCGATGGCGTGGCCCTCGATGGCGTAGCCGGCCCGGATGGCGTTCACTGCTGTCGCATCGAGCGGGCCGGAGTCGGCTTCCGCCGGTTCTTCCTTCCCGGGCTCGGCTGCGGCCTGTTCGGCCTGCGCCTGGGCTTTCACTAACGCCGCCTCCGCGTCCGCCAGAGCCTTCTTCGCTGCCTCAACCTGTGCCGCTGCATCCGTCATAGCGAAAGCCTATGTCCAGCCCGTTACCGCGCGCGAGGCGTTTTCGGTCAGGTGCCTGCACAGCGGCGGACTCGCCGTGCCGAGAACGGCTCGCGGCCATACGACCCGTCGCTAGCGATCGGCTGCCAGGCGATCTTCCATGCCCCACTGCTGGCCGTAACCGCCCTGCGACTCCGGTCTGGCCATGAGCTCGAGGAATGCGGTGGCGTCGAACGCCTCCGGGCCGAGTACGCCGTGCCCGGTCCACGCCCCGGAGGAGAGCAGCTCGAGCGCGATGACCGGGTTCAGCGCCGTCTGCCAGACGACGCACTGCGACTCGTACTCCGCCATCGTCCACTCGTTGTCGCTCACGTGGTACAGGTATACCTCCCGCGGATGCCCGTCGACTCCAGTCCCGGTGACCCACACTCCGGCACAGGTCTTGCCGGTCATCCGTGGCCCGATCGTGGCCGGGTCGGGCAAACCTGCCGCGACGACGTCACGCGGTGAAACCATGACGGGACCATCGGCCGAGCGCACCTGCACCGGCTCGGTCTTGTCGAGCCCCAGCTGGTTCACGGTCTTCAGGATCCCGATGAAGTGGTCCCCGAGTCCGTACTTGAAGGTGACCCGTTTCGCGTCCAGCCACCGCGGCATCAAGAGCACCTCTTCGTGCTCGACGTTGACGCACTCGACCGGGCCGATCCCCTCCGGGAACTCGAAGATCTCCGGCTCGCTGAACGGCGGAGTCGTGTACCAGCCGCGGTGCTTCTCCCACACCACCGGAGGGTTGAGGCACTCCTCGATGGTGGTCCAGATGCTGAAGGATGGCGCGAAGATCTCATTGCCCGCCTCATCGCGAACGACCAGGTTCGCCCCGTCGCGGGTGCCGAGCTCATCGATATCGCTGAACAGGTGGTCGGCGGCGTAGCGGGCGAAGACGTCACTCAGGCCGGGCTCGACCCCCATCCCGACCAGGGCCAGGCGACCGGCCTTCTCCCAGTCCGGTGCCTGGGCGAACTGGTCGTCGCCGAGCTTGATGCCGGTCTCCTCGTGGGGGTTGGTCGGGTGCGGCTCAGACAGGCTCATTGCCATGTCGAGGTAGTCCGCGCCTGCGGCGAGGGCGCCGGCGAAGATGGTCGGCACGAATTTCGGCTCGACCGCGTTCATGACGTGCGTGACGCCGTGGTCCCTGACCAGTGCCGCCACATTGTCGGGGTCGGATGCGTCCAGGCGGGCGGCGATGAAACGCTCGCCCCGGTCGGGATGCTTCTGCTCGATCCAGGCGATCGTGGCCTCCGCCCGAGCCAGGTCGTAGTCGCTTACCACCATGAGATCGAAGAAGTCTCGTCGTGCGGCAATCTTGGCGATCGCGTTGCCGACGCCGCCGGCACCGACCAGGAGGATTCTCATGTCGGCCACGCTATCGGCTCCGGTCGGACTGGTCGAGGCCTGCTGCTACCGCCGCCTGGGTCGCTCCCGATCCAGGCGATAGGCGAACGGTGCCCACACGATCACGGCGATCCCGGCGCCGATCAGCGCACCGGCAGCGGTGTCGCTAACCCAATGGGCCCCGAGGTAGGTGCGACTGAGCGCCATCAGCACGACGTACCCGATGCCGACGAACCAGACCCACCAGCGGTTCACGATGATCGCGACCACGACCGCCAGGGTCGCCGCGTTGGCGACGTGCCCGGACGGGAACGAACCGGCATCCGTCGCCACCAGAAGCTCTTCAGGGCGCGGCCGGTCGAGCACCGCCTTCAGCAACTGAACCAGTCCAACACTGAGCACGGCCGCGATCGCGTAGTACGCCGCCCCCCAGAACCGGCGAGCCAGGCACAGCACCACCACGATGCCGAGCGGCACCACGAGAATGCCGACCGGGCCGCCACCCAGCCAGTCCATCACGCGGGCCGGTACGTCAAGCCAGATAGAGCGCTCGTCGAGCACCTCTTCCATCCAGCCGGTGTCGAATTCGAATGGCAGGTTGCCGGCGCGCTGCGCGATCAGCACGCCGAGCGCTGCGGCAAGAACGACGGCCACAATTCCGCTCACCAGCGGCCAGCGGCGGGACACTTTCCGGGAGTCGCGCAGGTTCATCCGCTCCACGTTAGTCGCCGGTTTCCGGCTGGAACGGATTCATTTGGTAACGTTTCCAAGAAATCACGGCAACTCGCGAAAAAGGTGACATGACGAAGGACAGCATCACGTCGTCTCCCGGCGGCGTTCGCGGTGGCCAGCGAGCGACCATGCGCGATGTCGCCCGGCGGGCCGGAGTCGGCCTCTCCACGGTCTCGCGTGTCGTCAACGGCGACGGCAGCGTGAGCCCGAAACGCACGCAGGCGGTCGAAGCCGCCATCATCGAGCTCGGCTTCCGTCGCAACGACTTCGCCCGGCACCTTCGAATGGGCGCCGCAGCCAGCATCGGCCTCCTCATCGAGAGCGTCGCCGACCCGTTCTTCTCCCTGCTCACCCAGGCAGTGGAGGAGGTGGTGCTCGGGCGCGATTCCCTGCTGCTGTCCGCGTCGTCGCACCAGGACGCCGAGCGGGCGAAGAAGCTGGTCCTCGCATTCGGTTCACGGCGGGTGGACGGCCTGATCATCACGCCGTCCGACTCCCAGGACGTCAGCTACCTGCGCACGGAACTGGCCGCCGGCGTTCAGATGGTGTTCGTCGACCGCCCGGTGCCCGGCATCGACGCGGACACCGTGCTCACCGACAACGTTGGCGGTGCTCGCACCGGGGTCGAGCACCTCATCGCGCACGGCCACCGGCGGATCGGTTTCTTCAGCGACCGGGCGAGCCTGTACACGACCGTCCATCGGCGGGGAGGCTACGCCCAGGCGCTCGAGCACGCCGGCATCCCGCTCGACCCGTCCCTGGTGCACTCGAGCGAGGACGGCCTCTACGACTTCACCGCGCCCCTCGCCACAATGCTCGCCCTGCCTAATCCGCCGACCGCCTTGTTCTGCAGCAACAACCGGTCGACCGTGGGGATCCTCCGCGAGCTGGCCAAGCTGCCGCAGCGGCCCGCCCTGGTGGGCTTCGACGACTTCGAATTGGCGGATGCCATGACACCGGGCATCACGGTTGTCGCCCAGGACGCATTGGCCATGGGCCGCACGGCGGCCGAACTTCTCTTCGCTCGGCTCGATGGCGCCACCGGGCCGACGCAGACAATCAGCCTCGGCACCACGCTGATCCCGCGCGGATCCGGCGAGACGCATCCCTGACGAAGTCACAGTCCCGCATCTTTTTGGCCCCCATCCGAGTGACAAACTTGTTATGGGAACGTTTCCATTGTTGAATGGCAGAACCTGGTTCGTTCGTGGACCCGGCACACAGCAATCCAACGGAGGAATTGCCCATGCGAAAGTCATTGTCAATAATCGCTGGAGCTGCCGCACTCGGCCTCGCTCTGGCCGGATGCGCGGGCGATAGCGGCTCGCCGGATCCCGAGAATGCCGACCAGGTCGAGGTCTTCACCTGGTGGGCCTCCGGTTCTGAGAAGGTCGGTCTCGACGCCCTGGTCGAAGTCTTCGGGGAGCAAAACTCGGACGTGGAGTTCATCAACGCATCCGTCGCCGGTGGTGCCGGCTCGAATGCCAAGGCAGCACTCGCATCACGCCTCGAGGCCAACGACCCGCCGGACACGTTCCAGGCGCACGCCGGAGCCGAACTCACCGACTACATCAATGCCGGCCAGCTGCAGGACCTCAGCTCGTTCTACGACGAGCAGGGACTGACCGACGTCTTCCCGGAGAGCCTCATCGAGCGCTTGACGGTCGACGGTGCGATCTACTCTGTGCCCAGCAATATCCACCGCGCCAACGTGGTCTGGGTGAACACTGCGGTGCTTGAGGAGGCAGGACTCGATCCGAGTGAGGCACCAGCCGACATGGATGCCTGGATCGATGACCTGCAGACCCTCAAGGACGCCGGCGTGGAGTCGCCGCTCTCGCTCGGAACCGAGTGGACCCAGATGCAGCTGCTCGAAAACGTCCTGCTCGCCGACCTCGGCGCCGAAGGTTACTCCGGCCTCTGGACCGGCGACACCGCCTGGGACAGTGACGGCGTCAAGACGGCTGTCGAGCACTACGGGGAGCTGCTGAACTTCGTGAACAGCGACTATGCCGGGCTCGAGTGGGATGCGGCGACGCAAATCCTGATCGACGGGAACGCCGGTTACAACCTGATGGGCGACTGGGCTGAGGCCGCGTTCGCCCAGGCCGGAATGACCTACGACCAGGAGTACACGACCTGGCCGACACCCGGCACGGATGGCGTCTTCGACTTCCTGGCGGACTCGTTCACGCTGACAGTGGGCGCACCGCACGAGGAGGCCACCAAGGCCTGGCTGACCACCATCAGCTCGGCTGACGGGCAGAAGGCGTTCAACTTGGCCAAGGGTTCCATCCCGGCTCGCACCGATGCTGACGCCGGCGATTACCCGGCGTACCAGCAGACCGCGATCCAGTCGTTCGCTGAGGACACCGTGGTGAGCTCGCTCGCCCACGGAGCGGCCGCCAGCATCTCCTGGTCTGGTGATATCTCGTCCGCGGTGGGCAAGTTCGCCACGGACAAGGATGCGAATTCACTGGTCAGCGCGCTGGTCGCAGCGGCAGAAAAGGCCCTCGGCTAAGCAGTACCGAAGGTAGACAATGGTGGGTGGGAGTGCCGGTTGCTCCCACCCATCATTACGCGGGCGAGCACCGTCAGCCAGACACGAGGAAGTGAGTAAGCGTGCGTAAGGGAATCCGCAACTGGGGGCCGCCGCTCCTCCTCGTCTCGCCGACGATCATCATTCTCGGCGTGTTCGTCTACGGTCTGATCGGCGCCAACATCTCGGTGTCGATGAGCGACCGCCACAGCCTGCAGCCGGCCGAGAACTTCGTCGGCATCGAGAACTACATCCGGCTGTTGACCGAGGACCGCTTCCTCCACTCCCTGTACAACCTGGGCATCTTCACCGTCTTCTTCATCGCCGGAACCATGGTCTTCGGCTTCCTCTGGGCCTGGATGCTCGACAAGGGGGTGAGCGCGGAGGGCGTGTTCCGCTCCGTCTACCTGTTCCCGATGGCGATCTCCTTCGTCGCATCCGGTGTCGTCTGGCGCTGGCTGCTGAACAGCGCAGAGGGCGACCGGGCATCCGGCCTCAACCGCATCTTCGAAAGCCTGGGGCTCGGGTTCCTGCAGAACCCCTGGTGGAGCGACCCGACCTGGGGCATGGCTGCGATCGCCCTTCCGGCGATCTGGCAGCTCTCCGGCTACGTCATGGCCCTCTTCCTCTCCGGCTTCCGCGGGATTCCGGAAGAGTTGCGCGAGGCCGCGCGCATGGACGGCGCCTCAGAGTGGAAGCTGTACCGGCACGTGATCTTCCCGCAGCTGAGCCCGGTGGCACTGTCGGCCCTCATCATCGTCGGCCACATGTCGCTCAAGGTCTTCGACCTGATCATGGCGATCACCAAGGCCATCTACCAGACCGAGGTTCCGGCCACCTACCTGTGGATCGCGCTGACCGCCAACGACTACGCGAAGTCGGCGACGATCGCCACCATCCTGCTGCTGCTCGTCGCGGTGCTCATCGTGCCGTACCTGATCTACACCGCGCGCGCGGAGAAGGCGAACCGATGACGATCACGACGGGAATCGAGAAGAAGCCGACGGTCGCCGCGCCGCCCGCCGGCACCCGGGCGCGGTTCCGGCTGGGTCGCACCGGCAAGTACGTACTGCTGGTGCTGTTCCTCGTGGTGGTGCTGATGCCGGTCTACGTGCTGGTCGTGACCAGCCTGAAGCCGCCACAGGATGTCAACCCGGCCACCTCCTGGGGCCTGCCGGTTCGCTGGCCGTGGGAATCCGTCGCCGAGGGCGGGCCGACCGGCTTCGACAACTGGACCATCGCCTGGGACGCCCTGGGGCCGGCCATCGGCCGAACATTCGCGCTGGCGATCCCCGCCGCGCTGATCTCATCGTTCCTCGGCGCCATGAACGGGTTCGTGCTGTCACGCTGGCGGTTCCCGCGTGCGGACTGGGTCTTCACCTTCATCCTGTTCGGGATGTTCATCCCCTACCAGGCGATCATGACGCCGCTCGTGCAGATGAAGACCTCGCTCGGCCTTCCGAGCGGCATCAGCACCCTTCTGCTGGTGCACATCATCTACGGCCTGCCTATCTGCACGCTGATCTTCCGCAACTACTACGTCGGTATCCCGATCGAGCTGATGGAGGCCTCCCGCGTGGATGGTGCAGGCATGCTCCGTACTTTCCGCAGCGTCGTGCTGCCACTGTCGCTGCCCGGTTTCGTGGTGACCATCATCTGGCAGTTCACCTCAGCCTGGAACGACTTCCTGTTCGCGCTGTTCCTCTCGAACCAGCGCGAGGGCCCGGTGTCGCTCGCCCTGAACAACCTGGCCCAGGGTGCGCAGCTCGCCAACTACGGTGCGGCAATGGCCGGCGCGCTGCTGGCCTCGCTGCCGACTCTGGTGGTCTACATCGTGCTCGGCAAGTACTTCATCGGCGGGCTGATGAGCGGGTCGGTGAAGAGTTAGGCCGCTCGGCTCAGCGCCGTGCGCCGGCGCCACGCCCTCGCAAGAGTGACCACGGTCGCCGCGGCACCAAGAGCCACCGGGACCAGCAGATTCGCCCCGGCGAGCACGACCAGCCCGGCAACCAGCACGACGGAGATCACCGCCAGCCACCAGCCGACCGTCCAGCGTTCGAGCAGCCGCACAGCGGCGATCATCCCGAGCACGTAGATCGCGATCATGCAACTGGTGTGCACGAGGATGAACGGCGTCAGATTCAGCCCGAACGCGACCAGCGCACCAAGGTAGATCGCCACCACGCCCGCCACCACGGCCAGGCTGCGCCTCGGGATGCCCCCCGATTCTGCGCCGGCCGCCATCCACTGGGGCAGGTCCCCGTCGCGCCCGAGCGACGCACCGAGCTTCGCGAAGGCACCGAGGTAGAGGTTCAGCACGCCGAGGGCGACCACGGCGGCGATCACGGCCACGGCGACGGGTCCGACCCCGGGGGCTGCGGATGCCACGAGGTCGAGCAGCGGGACGGCGCTGTCGCCGGCCGCATCACCGAGCACGCCAACGGTGACCACTTGCAGGGCGAGGTAGGCCACGCCAACCGCGGCGATCGCGATCGCTGTCGCCAGCGGGATGGTGCGGCGCGGGTTCTTGAACTCTCCGGCGATGTGGGTGACCGCCTCCCAGCCGGCGAACGCCCAGACGAAGAGGCTGATCGCGGCGCCGACGCCCGCGAAGCCGTGCGGCAGGAATGGCTCGAAGTTCTCTGCTCGTGACTCAGGGGCGGCAACCAACACGACACCGACGACGATGACGACGAGAGCGCCGGTGAGCGCCAACTGCACCCAGCCGGCCATCCTGAGGCCATAGAAGTTGGAGACGAACGGCGGGACGAAGATCAGCGCCGCCACCAGGACGACGACCCAGAGCGGCCCGCCGAAGACATCCACGATGTAGGACGCGCCCAGCACGGCGACCACCGGCGCGCCGACCGCGACGCCGAAGAAGAACCAGTACCCGGCCATCCGTGCTGCCGTCTTACCGAGGGCCAGGCGAACGAACGTGGCAACGCCCCCGGCATCCGGATACCGCGCTGCCAGTGCCGCGAATGTGCCGGCGAGCGGGATCGAGAGCAGCAGCACGGCGGCGACGGCGAGAATGGATGCCGGACCGGCCGCGGTGACCGCGAGTGCCGGCAACACCAGGATGCCCGTTCCCAGCACCGACGCGATGTACAGGGCAGAACCCTGCAGCAGGCCGACGGTTCCCGCATCGTGCGCAGGGACTTCGACCGCGGTATCGGTGGTGAGGGCTTGCAACATGGCTCCATGGTCTCAATGGCAGGAATTCGGCGTCAATCGAAAAACGGTCAACTGGCGGCGAGAACACGCCATTCATCTCCTGCCAGCGTGATGGTGACCACTGACATCATCACACCCATAGAGTCGTCTGGTGAGTACCAAGCGAGACCGCACCATAGGAGCGGGCACCCAGATCTTCACCGAGTTCAGCATCAACTTCGGCTCGGCCCTCGCCGGACTGCTCATCCCCCTGGTCGGCGTGGTCGCCGTCGTCACTGCGCGCCAGCTCATGACAGCCATCTTCGTACTGCCGTTCTACCGGCCGAATCTGCGCAAACTGTCGCTGAAGGTGCTGTGGCCGGCCATCGCCCTCGGCGTCGTGCTGGCCGTCATGAACTTCACCTTCTACGAATCGGTCGGGCGTCTCGGACTCGGCATCGCGGCCACCATCGAGTTCCTGGGCCCACTCACCCTCGCGCTGGCAGCGTCCCGCCGGCTGCTCGACATCGCCTGCGCTATCGCGGCGGGCGCCGGGGTGGTGCTCCTGACCGGCATGGAAGGCGAACTCGACCTGCTGGGCGTGGTCTTCGCGCTTATTGCCGCGGCATCCTGGGCCGCCTACATCCTGCTCACCCGTCGCGTCGCCATGCAGCTCCCCGGGCTGGAAGGGCTCTCCATCGCCACCATTGTTGCGTTGGCGATCCTGCTGCCGATCGCACTGTTCGTCGTCGATTGGTCGACGTTCAGCTGGTTCGCGATCGGCCTGCTGCTGGCGGGCGGCATCCTCTCGTCTGCGCTCCCCTACAGCCTCGACACCTTCATCCTGCGCCGCATCACGCCCCGCCTCTATGCGATCATCACCAGTTGCAGCCCGGCGATCGCGGCTCTCTTCGGAGTGCTCATCCTGCGCGAATCGCTTGGCCTGCTGCAGGTCCTCGGCATCGTCGCGGTGTGCGCTGCAGCCGGAGTCGCCATCGCCACCCAACGGGACCGGCCAACCAGCGAGCTGGAAGCATCCGCGCACACCATCACCTGAGCGCGTCGCCCCTCCCAACTACCCACCCGGTCGGATAGTGGGTTACGCGCGCGGGAGCGCCGCGAGCAGGTCGCCCAGCAGGTCGTCGACGCCCTCGATGCCGACCGAGAGCCGCACGAGGTTGTCAGGCACCTCGAGCGCGGTTCCGCGAACGGATGCGTGAGTCATTTCGTACGGATAGCTGATGAGCGACTCGACCCCACCGAGCGACTCGGCGAGATGGAACAGCTCTGTCGACTCCGTGAAGGTGCGCGCGGCATCCGCCCCACCGCGGAGTCCGACCGAGATCATGCCGCCGAATCCGCGCATCTGGCGGGCGGCCAGTTCGTGGCCGGGGTGATCCGGCAGGCCGGGGTAGTAGACGCGCTCGATCGCCGGATGCCCGACCAGGGCCTCGGCGATGTGCTGGGCGTTGGCGCTGTGGCGTTCGACGCGCACCGCGAGGGTCTTGATGCCCCTGGTGGTGAGCCAGGCATCCATCGGACCGGACACCGGGCCGACCGCGAACTGCAGAAATCCGACCTTCTCGGCCAGCTCGTCGTCGTTCAGGATGACCGCTCCGCCCAGCACGTCGGAGTGCCCACCCAGGTACTTGGTGGTCGAGTGCGTGACCACGTCCGCGCCGAGCGCCAGCGGGTTCTGAAGGTACGGCGAGGCGAAGGTGTTGTCGACGACGACGAGAACTCCGGCGGCGTGACCGATCTCGGCGAGCGCCGCGATGTCGCTGATCTTCATCAGCGGATTGCTCGGCGTCTCGACCCAGAGCACCTTCGTCGCCGGAGTGATGGCGGCGCGCACGGCATCCAGGTCGGTCATGTCGACGGTGTCGAGCCCGATCCCCCACGGCACGAACACTTTGTTGACCAGCCGGTGAGTGCCTCCGTAGACGTCGTTGCCCATGACGACGTGGTCGCCTGGCCTCAGAGCGGCACGCAGCAGGATGTCTTCACCGGCGAGCCCCGAAGAGAAGCTGTAGCCGTACTTTCCCCCCTCGAGCGACGCGAGCTGGGTTTCCAGCGAGCTGCGGGTCGGGTTGGTGCCGCGGGAGTACTCGTTGCCGTTCCGCAGCTTGCCGACCCCGTCCTGCACGAAGGTGGACGTCTGGTAGATCGGCTGGATGACTGCGCCGGTCGTCGCATCCGGTGTCAGCCCGGCGGTGATGGCGCGCGTGCTGAAGTCGAGGTTCTGGTTCATGGTTCGTCCGTTTCTGGGAGGCTCCGCGGTCAGCGGGAGAGGAACGCGAGCAGGTCGCGATGGGTGAGGATGCCGAGCGGCTTGCCGTCGCGGGCCACCATGACGGTGTCGACCTCGGAGAAGGCGTCGCGAAGGTCATCGACGGACTGGCCGGTTCCGACCAGGCGAATGGCGTCGTCCATGACGGATGCGACCGGGTCGCCGGGTCGCACTCGTCCGGAGGCAATCGCGTTGCTCAGCGACTCCTCGCTCACCGATCCCAGCACCTCTCCCATGACGACGGGGGGCTCGGCCGAGGTCACCGGCACCCGCGCCAGGCCGGATGCCGCCATCAGCTTCCCGGCATCGCGCACCGTCGTCTCCGGGCGAACGTGCACGAAGTCCCGAGCCGTTGCGGTGACAACCTCGGCGACGCTGGTGCCGGTCGCCGTGTTCGAGAAGCCGTGCGAAGCCATCCACTTGTCGCTGAAGACCTTGTTCAGGTAGCCGCGTCCGCCGTCCGGAAGCAGGATGACCATGACGGCGTCGGCCGGAAGGTCGCGGGCGACCTTGAGGGCGGATGCGACGGCCATCCCACTCGATCCGCCCACCAGCAATCCCTCCTCCCTGGCCAGCCGCAGGGTGAGGTCGAACGATTCTGCATCGGATGCTGCGACGATCTGGTCGACCACCGAGGGGTCGTAGGCGGTCGGCCAGAAGTCTTCGCCCACACCTTCGACGAGGTATGGCCGCCCGGAGCCGCCGGAGTAGACGGAGCCTTCGGGGTCTGCGCCGATGACCTGCACCGCGCCATCCGACACCTCTTTCAGGTAGCGGCCGGTTCCGCTGATGGTGCCGCCGGTTCCGACGCCCGCCACGAAGTGGGTGATCTTCCCGTCGGTGTCTCGCCAGATCTCCGGCCCGGTGGTCTCGTAGTGGCTGAGCGGCCCGTTCTGGTTGGCGTACTGGTTCGGCTTGAAGGCTCCTGGAATCTCGCGGGCCAGCCGGTCGGAGACGCTGTAATACGACTCCGGGCTCTCCGGAGCGACGGCCGTCGGCGTGACGACGATCTCGGCCCCGTACGCGGTGAGGGTGTTGCGCTTCTCCTCGCCGACCTTGTCCGGCAGCACGAAGACGCAGCGGTAGCCGCGCTGCTGGGCCACCAGGGCGAGCCCGATGCCGGTGTTGCCGGAGGTCGGCTCCACGATGGTGCCGCCGGGCTTCAGCTCGCCGGATGCTTCGGCAGCGTCGATGATGCGCGTGGCGATGCGGTCTTTCGACGAGCCGCCGGGGTTCAGGTACTCGACCTTGACCAGCACGGTCGCGGCAATGCCATCGGTCACGCTGTTCAATTTGACGAGAGGGGTGTTGCCGACCAGGTCGAGGATGGTGTTTGCAAACTTCATGGTTCGGCCAATCTACCAGCGGCGTCTGCAGCGTTACTTGGGGCTCTGGGGGAATACTTCGGGCCTCCCTGTACTTGGTTCCCAGTGACACTCGGTAGATTTGTCTCTTGACCCCTGCCCCCGATACGACAGGACCCTCCACGTGGCCCCCAGCGACACCCCAGAACCAGTGCTCCCCCCGTCGGCGAAGAAGCTGACCGTCAAGCAGGAGCGCGAAGCCCGCCGGCAGGCGAAGGTGGAGCAGTTCAAGAAGCAGCAGGCACGCGCCAAGCGCAACCGCATCGTCGCCATCACCCTCAGCTCCGTCGCCGCGCTGGCGGTCGTGGCGCTGATCGTGACCGTCGTCATCTCCAACGCCACCCCGAAGCGCGACCCCGCCTCGATCGAGATCGCCGGCATCGACACCTGGCCCGACATCGAGTTCGGCCACGTGGAGACCCGCGTCGACTACGAGGAACAGTACGGCACGAATCCACCAGCCGGCGGCGTGCATAACCCGGCCTGGCTGAACTGCGGCGTCTACACCGAGCCCCAGCAGAACGAGAACGCCGTGCACGCACTTGAGCATGGCGCGGTGTGGGTGACCTACGACGCCGACGAGTTGGACGAAGCGGATGTCGAGGAGCTGCGGTCCCAGCTTCCGGACAGCTACATCATCCTGTCCCCGTATCCCGACCTGGCCACGCCAGTGGTCGCATCTGCCTGGGGTGCACAGGTGAAGCTCAACGGTGTCGATGATGAGCGCCTCGGCGACTTCGTCGAGAAGTACTGGCAGTCACCGACCGTTCCGGAGCCGGGCGCCCTGTGCACCAGAGGAATCGATGGACCCGGAAAAGTCGCCTAAGCGCCCACTCAGCACTCGCCTGATCGTCGGGATGATCCTCGGCGCCACGGTTGTCGCCGCGACCGGTTTTGCGGTCGGGTTCATGGCGGCGCCGGTGACACCGGTCCCCGACTCCACCAGCGCTGAGGCCGGCTTCTCACGGGACATGCAGCACCACCACCTCCAGGCGGTCGAGATGTCGATGATCCTGCTCGACAGCACCGAAAGCCCGGAACTGCGGATGCTCGCAGAAGACATCGCGACCGCCCAGCAACACCAGGCGGGGCAGATGTATGCCTGGCTGAGCATCTGGGGCGTTCCGCAAGCGGCCCCCGAGCCATCGATGACCTGGATGACCCGCCCGACGCTCGAGGGCGCGGGCCACGACCACAGCGGCGAGAACAGCGAGGTCGCCCATGTGCCGGGCGAGCCGATGCCCGGGCTGGCCACCCCCGAGCAGATGCGAGAGCTGAAGTCCCTCGACGGGGTGCCGGCCGAGATTCTCTATCTCGAGCTGATGATCGCGCACCACGTCGGCGGCGTCGATATGGCGCAGGCGATCCTCGACCGCTCAACGAACCGGGCGGTCACCGACCTGGCCAAGGGCATGGTTGCGGTGCAGCAGAGCGAGATCGACTACATGAACGAGTTGCTCGACGCTCGCAGGTAAAGCGGAAGCTACGCGGCAGCGGTACCGGTGAAGAAGCTGCGTACGTAGGCGACGAGCCGCTCGACCAGGCTGGGAACGGGCCCAGGCTCCGGCACGAAGGCGACGGCGCCGCAGCTGTCGCACACGGCGATGTGGCGATGCACGGCGAGCCCGGTACCGAAGTACGGGTTCGGTGAGATGGTCATTGCCGTCGAAGTGCAGGTTTCGCACTCCAGGGTGACAGTGCGGTCGGATGTGGTGACCACGCGCGAGGGCATGATGGCTGTTGACATCGATGTGGCTCTTTCGGGTAAGCGCGATGTTACTTCTACGCGTCAAGCAGACTCGCTGGCGGGTGTGTCAGCGGCGCAGACAGTTGATCGGGTTATGGGTAATGCGGGTAGTGCCAACCATAGCGGCTGAGCGGCAATTGCATAAGAGGCGACACCCCCCTCAAAGTGGTGCGTCCTGGCGCCGGTACAACGAGGCGTAGACGCCGCCGGCGGCCAGCAGTTCGTCGTGCGACCCCTGCTCAGCAATGACTCCGCCGTCAACCACGAAGATGACGTCCGCGTCGACCACGGTCGACAGCCGGTGCGCGATCGCGATGGTGGTGCGGCCGTGTGATGCGGTGTCCAGGGCATCCTGCACCACGCGCTCCGACACCGAGTCGAGTGCACTGGTCGCCTCGTCGAGGATGAGCACCGGTGGATCCTTCAGCAGCACCCGGGCAATCGCCACCCGCTGCTTCTCGCCGCCACTCAGCCGGTAGCCTCGCTCCCCGACCACGGTGTCGTAGGCATCCGGGAACGACACGATGGTCTCGTGGATGTTCGCAGCCGTGGCCGCGGCCTCCAGCTCGGCCTGCGTGGCATCCGGTTTCGCGTAGCGCAGGTTCTCGGCGATGGTCGCGTGGAAGAGGTAGGTCTCCTGGCTGACAATGCCGATGTGGCGCATCAGGTCTTCGTGCTGCAGGTCCCGAACGTCGACTCCGGCGAAGCGCATGGCACCCGATGACGCGTCGTGAAGTCTCGGGATGAGGTACGAGACCGTGGTCTTGCCCGCGCCCGACGGCCCGACGAAGGCCGCGAACTGGCCGGGTTCGATCGTGAATGAGACCCCCTTGAGCGTCGCGGGCGAGTCTGCCGGCGCATCCGGGTAGCGGAAGACGACGTTGTCGAACTCAATGCGCCCGATAGCGGAGGTCGGTCCCTGAAGGCTCTCGATCTTCTTTGCCCCCGGCTTGTCCGAGATCGCCGGCTCCAGGTCGAGGTACTCGAAGATGCGCGCGAAGAGGGCGGATGATGTCTGCAGGTCGAGCGCAACCCGCATCAACCCCATCAGCGGCCAGGTGAGACGTGCCTGCACCGTCGTGAAGGCGACAATCGTGCCGGCCGTGACGGGCACCTCCCCGAGGATCAGCCACGCCGCGGCCAGGTAGATGATCGCCGGGATGATGGAGAGGAAAACCTGCACCGTGGCGAAGAACCACTGGCCGCTCATGGTCTGTTTCACCTGAAGCGACACCTGGGTCCGGTTCTCGTCACGGTAGCGGTCGACCTCGGCGCCCTGCTGGGTGAAGCTCTTGGCCAGCAGGATGCCGCTGACGCTCAACGACTCCTGGGTGATGGCGCTCAGGTTGCTGAGCGACTCCTGCGTCTTGGCTGCGATCCTGGCCCGCACCTGCCCGATGCGCCGTTGCGCGACCACGATGAGCGGGAGCAGGATGACCGCGACCACCGTGAGCTGCCAGCTCAGCACCAGCATGGAGACGAACGCGGCAATGACGGTCACCGTGTTCCCGATCACGCTGGCCACCGTGTTGCTGAGCACGCCGGCGACCCCTCCGACGTCATTCTGCAGCCGGGACTGGATCACGCCGGTCTTGGTCCGCGTGAAGAACGCGAGTTCCATCCGCTGCAGGTGGGCGAACATCCGCACCCTCAACTGCCCCATCACCTTGTTGCCGACGGTCGCTGTCAGCCAGGTCTGCCACACACCGAGGGCGGCGGATGCGATCCACAGCACCACCATGATGCTCACCAGCTGGATCAGCACCGGCATGTTCGGGGTTCCCTCGGGCGGGAAGAGTCCCCGGTCGAAGGCCTCTTTGGTCAGCAGCGGCGGCAGCACGCTGATGGCCGCGCCGATGAGCACCAGGCTGATGGTGACGATGATGGCGCGTTTGTGCGGTTCGAAAAGGTGGCGGATGCGCCGCAGCAGGTGCGGGATTTTGGGCGCCTCAGCGTTCTCCCGCTTCTGGGCTTCCCGGTCCTGACCGCTGATGCGGGTTCGAGCCTTGCCGTATCGCCCGACCTGTCCGCCCCCACCGCTCATGCCTTCAGCCTAAAGCCGGTTGAGGCACGGGCTAGCCCTTGGTGGATCCAGCGAGCAGCCCGCGCACGAAGTACCGCTGCAACGCGAAGAACACGATCAGCGGCACCAGGATGGCGATGAAGGCGCCGGCGGTGAGCAGATGCCAGTCCTGGCCACGACTTCCGGTGATCTCGGCCAGCAGCTTGGTGACCGGCGCCACGGCGCCGTCCGCGAAGACGAGGGCCACCAGCAGATCGTTCCACACCCAGAGGAACTGGAAGATGGCGAACGCCGCGATGGCCGGCATGGTGAGGGGCAGCACGATGCGGAAGAAGATCTGGCCGTGCCCGGCCCCGTCGACTCTTGCCGCCTCCACCAGCTCGCGCGGTATTTCGGAGACGAAATTGTGCAGCAGGAAGATGGCCAGCGGAAGGGCGAAGATGGTGTGCGCGATCCAGATCTGACCGTACGACCCGCTTGCGTTGAGGCCGGTGAACAGCTGCTCTCCTCCGACCCGCACTCCCCGCGAGAACAGGCTGAGCAGTGGCACCAACGCCATCTGGATGGGCACGATCTGCAGGGCGAAGACCCCGATGAACAGCCAGTCGCGGCCCTTGAAGTCGATCCAGGCGAAGGCGTAGGCCGCGAGGCTGGCGATCACCAGCGGGAACACCGTGGCCGGGATGGTGATGGCCAGCGAGTTCACGAAGGAGCCGGCCAGGTCGAGCGTGCCGTTCCCCGATTGCAGCACCTGGACATAGTTGTCCAGCGTGAAGCCCCAGTTCTCGAAGATGGTCCACCAACCGCTGGTGTTGACGAGCGCCGCCGGGCGTATCGACGAGACGAACAGGCCGAAGGTCGGGATGGTCCACAGCACGGCAATAAGAAGCGCTGCGAGCGTTGCCCACCTGTTGGTCAGTCGACGCTTGGTCCTTCTGGCCATCGACTGTTCGCCGCGTTCGAGTTGGTCCTCGGTGGCTCCGTCAATCGGAAGCTTGATCGGCGCAACGGAGCTCATCGGATCTCCTTCTGCTTCTTGAGTTGTCTCGCGTTGTAGATCACGATCGGCATGACCATCAGGAATAGCACGACGGCGAAAGCGGCCGAACGGCCCAGTTCGAAGGTCTTGAACTGGGTGTACATCTCGTTGGCGATGACGCTGGTCTCGTTGGCGCCGGCCGTCATGGTGCGCACGATGTCGAACACTTTCAGCGACACGATGGAGATGGTCGTCAGAACGACGATCAAAGCGTTCCGGATACCGGGGACGGTGACGTTGATAAAGCGCTGCCAGGCGTTGGTTCCGTCGAGTTCTGCCGCCTCCATCTGGTCGGCCGGCACGCCTTTGATAGCGGCGGACAGCACCACCATCGCGAATCCGGTCTGGATCCAGATCATCACGACGATCAGGAAGAAGGTGTTCAGTGGGGAGTTCTGCAGGAACTGCACCGGCTCGCCGCCGAACCAGACGACGAGCTGGTTGAGCAGGCCGATCTGCTCCTGGCCGGCCGGGCGCGCGGTGTAGACGAATCGCCAGATGATGCTCGCCCCGACGAAGGAGATGGCCATCGGCATGAAGACGAGGGCCTTGAACACCCGCTCCCCCCTGGACTTGTCGATGAACACCGCGTAGGCGAGGCCGACGATGGTGGACACCGTCGGCACGAACAGCACCCACACGACAGTGTTCAGCACCGTGCGGAGGGCGGCAGGCCTGGTGAAGATCCAGACGTAGTTCTCCAGGCCGATGAAGTTGCCCCGTCCCGAGTAGAAGGAGTCGAAGATCGTCTTGATCGACGGGTAGATCAATCCGATGGCAAGCAGGAGTATCGCCGGACCGAGGAATCCGAACAGCTGAAACAGGTACCCGGACCCCGACTTGGCGCGGTAGTCCAGGATGAAGAATACCCCGCCGAGCACGGCGGCCACGGCGGCGGCCCAGAGCACCGAGCCCAGCACCAGCATCACCAGGAGCGGGGTGATGATGCAGACGGCCAGGCGGATGCCGGTGTACCGTCTGCCCGGTCGGGGCGCGATCTCGACGAAGAAGAGCACGAGAGCCATGACGATGAGGAACGCCAGCACAACCAGGGGAATTTGCGCGATCGGGTTGAGTGTGGCGATCCAGTTCAGGAAATCAGACATGCGCGCCCTTTCCGGCGAGTGCGACGATGGACTCTGCTGGGTAGTGAAGGACGGGGTCGGATGGCGGTTGGTGCCATCCGACCCCGATCAACGCTGAGTCAACTCTGGCGTCTCAGCGTTCCTTATTCAACCCGCACTATTCGGACGGCCACGCACCGTCGATGAAGGCGAGCACTTCATCCGTTGATGCGCCGTTCACCCAGTTGCGCATGCCTTCGAAGAACGCCGCCGATCCGACCGCACCCGGCATGAGGTCGGATGCGTCGAAGCGGAACGTGGTCTCGGGGTCCTGCAGAATCTGGATTGCCTGCTGCAGGATCGGGCTGGACGCGCTCTCCGGGTCGAGACCCTTGTTGGCACTGATCACGCCGCCGAGGGAGACCCGGCTGTTCGCCCACTCCGGGCTGGAGAGGTACTCCTGCACCTTGATGGTGTCTGCATCGTTTGCGAAGGCGCCGATGATCTCGCCACCACCGGTGACCGCGTTTCCGCCGCCCTCGATGGACGGGGTGATGAAGGCCCAGATGTCAGCATCCGGCCCCACTGTGGCGTTCCCGTTGGCCGGGTCCTGGATGAACCCGTCATAGAAGGATGCCTGGTGGTGCAGTGCGCATTCTCCGGTGCCCAGCACGCGGGCGGCGTCACCGAACGGCGTCGAGTTGATGGACTTGACGTCACCCAGGCCGGCGTTGACGTACTCCGGGTTCAGGATGATGTCGCCGACCGCGTCGAACGCGCTCTTGATGGCCGGGTCGGTGAACGGCACCTCGTGGCTGACCCACTGGTCGTACACCTCGGGGCCGGACTGACGGAGGACGAGGTCTTCCACCCAGTCGGTTCCGGGCCAGCCGGTTGCCGCGTCAGATCCGAAGCCGACGCACCACGGCGGTCCGCCCAGGTCTGCCGCTGCCGTCTCCGTCAACGTCATCAGTTCATCCCAGGTGGTCGGGACTTCCCAACCCATTTCGGTGAACTGGCTCGGCGAATACCAGATGAACCCCTTGATGCTCGCCATCAGCGGCGCACCATACAGGGTGTCTTCGACCGTTCCGTAACCGGCCCAGTCTTCTGACCAGAACTCTTCGACGTTGGCCGCAACGCCTTCCGGCGCGGGCTGGATGAAGTCGCGGCTCGCGAGGTCCGCGAGGAGCCCGGGCTGCGGGAAGATGGCCAGGTCCGGGGCGTTACCGCCCTGGGCCCGAATGCCGATCTGGGCCTCGAACTCCTTGCTCGACTCGTATTGGATGTCGATCCCGTTCTCCTCTTCCCAGTCCGCCCAGGACTCGTTGAGAAGGTCGGCCTCGGTGTCGGCGATGGTGCCGTAGAGCGTAACGACGCCGTCGGCGTCGCCGTAATCGCCTGGTCCGCTGGCGCCGTCTCCTCCGCCATCGGCGGAGCATCCGGTCAGGACAAGGCCTGCTGCTGCGAGAAATGCGATGGGGACGGTTGCTTTGCGATGCAAGGTGGAACGCATGTAATCCTCCTCTATGAGGTCCCGCACGGCTGACGCGATACGGGGCTCTGCTGTGTGTGTGGAACCGCTCCTACGCCGTGAAAATCGCGGGAGTGGCTCCATGCATCAAGCTACGCAATAGCGCTGGGTACTGCAAGCGCTTACGGCGATTTTGCCCCCCATCCGGGGTAGACAGCGCAACCGATATACAGCTATCCTCACTTTCATAGCCGCATGCTTCCGTCGTGCTCCCCCGGCCGGCGGTCGCTTACCCCTTGCGACGTGAAGGCCCCACCGTGTACCCGCTTACCCGACCCGACCTGTCGTTCGACGAGACAGTGGAAGCCACTCTGACCACTGGCGATTTCACCCGCGCGCTCGAATTGATCTCGGCGGCCTGGCCCCTCCTTTCCAGCGACCGGGGCCCGCAATTGCGCGCCATGATCCGGCGGGTTCCGGAGCACCTGTGGAACGAGGATGCCTGGATCATCGCCGCCCTCGGTGCCAGCTACCGCTCGGTCGACTCGCTTGGCCAGGCGGCGGCCCTCCCCCACTTCGAGGTGGCCGAGAGGCTGATCGCATCCGGCGTCGCCAGGTCGTCCGACCTTCCGGCCATCCAGCTTCACCATGCGGCCGCACTCCGCGTGCTCGGGCACCTCGACGCGTCGAAGGTCAAGGCGGAGTCCGCCTGGGCCCTCCTCCAGGACGATCTCGAGCTGACATTGCCGCTGCGACTCGCCCTGCAGGCCGAGGTGTCGCTGCAGCTCGGGCTGGTCAACCTGCATCAGGGCAACGTCGGCGACGCCATGGAACAGCTTCGTCTCGCCTCCGGGCTGAGTGACAACGGCCTGGTGACAGCGGATGTCGCGGAGTGCGTCGGCGGACTGGCGCTGGCTTCCTATTACCTGGGCGACTTCGAACAGGCCGAGCACTTCATCCGCGAAGTCAAAGCGGTGACCGGCGAAACACGGATGCTGTACAGCCCATTCGGGGCACCCGCCCTGGTCGCTGAGCAGCTGATCGCCGTCGATCGCAATGATGCGGCGACCGCCCGATCCCGGTCTGCTGCTTTAGCCGCTTCGGCGCAGTTCAGCGATTGGGAGCCGCTGGCCTTCTACGCTCGCGCTGCTACAGCGGCGATCAACGGCCAGTTGATTGAAGCGCTGGACCTCCAGCGTCGCTGCGTTGCCGCTGTGCGCAGCTGGGACGGCGCGCCCGCCATCCGGTCGCTTGCCGAACTCCTTCGTGCCGGGCTCCACCTGCACCTGGGCGAGGTCGAGCATGCCGTGGAACTACTCGACGAGCTGGCGCCCCTGCTCGACCATGTGAGCTGCCCGTCCAGCCTGCTGGCTGGAATCAAGTTTGCCGCCGGCGACTTCGACGGATGCCTCCGGTCGCTGGTCGACTGCGCCGCGCTTGGCGACTCCCACTCCCATCGAGTGCTTCCTGATGTGCTCCTGCTGACGGCTGCCGCGAACTACGAGCTGGGTCACCTGGTCGTCGCCGACGTCGCCTTCGACCGGGCGTTGTACCTCGGAAGCCAGACCGGCATCCGCGTACCGTTCCTCACGGTTCCCCGGATTGTGATGCTCCGGATGCTGAACCGGGCTGCCGACCGCTACCAACCCGATTGCGTGCACCGCCTGCTCGAGGAATTGCGCGTTGGCAGTTCGACCTCCGGAGAGCTGGTCGAGCCGCTCAGCGATCGGGAACTGGATATCGCACACCACCTGTTCCAGGACAAGACGGTCGGCCAGATCGCTGCGGAACTGTACATTTCGGCGAACACGGTGAAGACGCACGTTCGCAGCATCTATCGGAAACTGTCCGCCACCAACCGGAAAGAGGCGATCAGGCGAGTGCACGAGCTCGGCCTCGACGTGAAGATCACCCCCTTCTAACCCCCTCTCACCCTGTGCGACCCCCCGAACGAGTGCCAGTGTGAGGGGTGCAGCCCGGGATGACCACCGGCACACCCCAGCCGTACTCCGTTGGGTTGCAGGAACAGGAACGAACATGAAACCCGAATTCATGCGACTTCGGCGCGCCCTTGCCGGCACCGTCGCCGCGCTTCTTCTCGCGGCAGGCCTCGTCGTGCTGTCGCCGGCCCTCAGCGCATCCGCGCACGTCCCCTCTGTCAACGCTGATTGCACCAATGGGCTCAGCGTGACTTTGACGTCATATCCGAGCAACACCGAGGTCACCGTTGTCATCAACGGAACCACCGTCACCGACATCTCATTCGGCGGCGATTGGAGCGAGTCCTACACCTGGGACAAGAACGTCGACAACACCTACCGGGTCGTCGTCAAGTCTCCGGACGACCCCTACAACACCAAGGGCTGGAGCATCGATAAAAGCCAGACTGTGAAGGGTTGCCCGGATGACAAGCCAGCCATCGGCATCACCGCGTCGACCTGCTCCACCGCGAGCTCACCGAGTGGCACCGTCACCTTCAGCCTCAGCGGAGTGTCGAAGAGCTACACGGTCTCGCTGCTCGCCGGCTCGACGGTGAAGGCGACTGCACAGAGCTCTGGCGGAACGGGAAGCTTCGCCGGGGTCAGCCCCGGCACCTACACCGTGACAGCTTCCTCGGACTCCGTCGCGGTCTATGACACAGACGGCGGGCTGCTCACCCAATCGGCCAACGCCACCATCCTGGCGTGCACCGACGAATTCACGGTGACGGTGGAGCTCGAGCCGTGCGCAACGCTCCAGATGGCAACGGACCGTGAAATCAACATGACCGTGAACGGACTGACGGCGACGACCGCGTACACGGTTCGCCTCGTGACCACAGCAACGCCTGCGGTCGAGATCGATTCGATGACAGTCCCGAGCGGCACCGCCGGCACATTCACGCACACGTTCGGCGGAGTGCCGAGCCCGGGCGACTACAAGGTTGAGGTGCTGGGAAGCAGCCCGCTGGTATCGAACACGGTCACGGCAGCCGACTGTGACCTCGACACCCTGGCGCCACCGTCGATCGAGTTGATCTCCGATCAGTGTGACGCCTCGGGTACGGGAATCGCTGCCCTATCGGCCAGCATGATCGACCTCGATGCGACCAAGACGTACTTCGTGCGGATCGTTGACGGATCAGGCGCAACGGTACCCGGCGGTGAAGACAAGTCCGTCACCGGCTCGACCACAGCGACGGTGACGTTCCCGGCCGTCACCGCGGCGGGAACCTACACGGCCCAACTGCTGATCAACCCGGGCAAACAGCTGGCCGCCACCAGTCCGGCATCGGTCGTGCTCAATGTGTGCCTGCCGACGCTGGCGATGACCGGCCCTGGCGTGCTGGTTCCATTGGGCGGCGTAGCGGCGCTGCTCCTCACCCTGGGAGGTGCTGTAGTCATGGGTCGCCTCCGCCGTCGGATGGCCCTGTAGTAACACGCTGGGGTGCCCGAACCTGATCCCAGGCACCCCGGCGAAGGCGGCAGCAACGCGGAGCATGTTCGTGGTCAAACATGCTCCGCGTTTGTCTGCGTCGGCGGGCCTGAGTGCTCTGGCTATCCTGCGCGGACGTGCGCCGATCATCCGCCGCCCAACGCACAAAGGCGCCGCTCCCGGAGGAGCGGCGCCTTGGCTGTACTGCGGTGAACGCGGTACGGAAGTGACTACTTGAGGGTGACGGTGGCGCCAGCTTCTTCGAGCTGAGCCTTCGCCTTCTCGGCGGTCTCCTTGTTGACACCCTCGAGCACGTTGCCCGGAGCGCCATCAACGACAGCCTTCGCCTCGCCGAGGCCCAGGCTGGTCAGGGCGCGAACCTCCTTGATGACCTGGATCTTCTTCTCACCAGCGGCCTCGAGGACGACGTCGAAGGAATCCTTCTCCTCGACCTCTTCGACTGCAGCAGCAGCGCCGCCACCAGCGGCAGCAGCGGCGACCGGAGCAGCAGCGGTGACCTCGAATACTTCTTCAAACTTCTTGACGAACTCGCTGAGCTCAATGAGCGTGAGCTCCTTGAATGCTTCGATGAGCTGGTCGCTTGACAGCTTTGCCATGATTTTCTCCTTGTTAGTTCTTTGTGCTCTGTCGGATGCCGGCTGGGCCGTTACCTTCAGAGCGGTTTCTGCTTCGTCGAGTCCCGAATTAGGACGCGGACTCCTGCTTCTCACGCAGCGCCTCGACGGTGCGAACCGTCTTCGACAGCGGTGCGTTGAACAGATAAGCGGCGCCGAAGAGCGAAGCCTTGAAGGCGCCGGCAAGCTTGCCGAGCAGAACTTCACGGGATTCGAGCTCAGCGAGCTTGTTGACCTCTGCGGCGGTCAGGGCGTTACCGTCGAAGTAACCGCCCTTGATGACCAGCAGAGGGTTTGCCTTGGCGAAGTCGCGAAGACCCTTTGCGACGGCGACAGGGTCACCGTGCACGAAAGCGATAGCGGATGGCCCGACAAGCTCATCGTCGAACGACGAAATGCCTGCCTGGTTTGCCGCAATCTTGGTCAGCGTGTTCTTCACCACGGCGTAGCTTGCGTTCTCCTTGATGCCCGTACGCAGCTCCTTGAGCTGGGCAACAGAGAGGCCGCGGTACTCGGTCAGCAGAACAGCGGTCGAGTTGCGGAAAAGATCCGCAAGCTCGGCAACCGAAGCTTCCTTGTTCGCCATGTGGCTCCTCAATAATCGTTGTGCACTGCAGTTTGCGCAGTGCTGTGGTGCTTCAGCCGTCATCCGCCGGAGAAACTAGAAAAGCTCCGGCGCAAGCGCACGGAGCTGGAAATCCTGGCAATGGCATTTGCACTGGCAGGGAATCTGAACTTCACACACCTGCGCGGGCGTCGCTCTCACGAGCAACCTTCGATCGATGTGCCTGGGCCTTACAGCTCGGCGCACCAACAACCAGCGGTCTTTGGCTCCGTCAAGACTACGGGTTGGCGCAGTGTGCCGCAAATCGGCCCAGATCAGTTCCTGCTGCCGTCGGACGGCCCGAAGCCCAGGGCGACCTCCGGGTCGAGCGCGGTATGCCGGCGATCCGGGACCAGCACGAAAATAGCCAGCAGCACGACGACGAATGCGAGGGTCAGCCCGGCAATCACGAACCCGTTGTTCGCGCGCGGCGTCGGCAGCGTCTCCAGTTCCTGCCAGAGCGTCTGTTGTGCGTTGTCGAGGTCGATCGCCGCGCCGGAGACGGCTTCGCCACCCTGCGCCAAGGGGGTGAGCTGGTCGCCAGAGAGCGCGTACCAGGCATCCTGCTCCTCGTCATGCACCAGCATTGAACCCTCGGGGGCCGCCGCAATGGCCGGGCCGAGCCCGGCGCCTGGAACGAAGTTCGCCAGCTCCGGCAGGTTCGAATAGGGGCTGATCCACACGGTGGCAAGGCCCAGCTGCAGAACCTCGGCCGGGGGTTCGGAAGGCACAGCAGCATCCGTTGCCGCCTCGGCCGTCGCTTCGGTGCTGGTGATCGGAGCAACCCAGGAGTTGCTGAGCTCGACCGCGAGGTCGGTATCGACCCCGGCGCGGAAGTCCTCGGTCCACACCATGACCCGGGTGATCGGTCCGACCGTCGTGGTGGACTCGTCGAAGGCGATACCGGGCTCTCCCCCAACGCCCGGCCCATAGAGGTCGCCGAGGCGAGGAATCAGGTGCGACGAGAAGTATTCAGCCACCTCTTCAGGCACTCGTGATGGCTCGTCTGCGGCGGCGGAAGTGCCGGCAGCGAGCGCGCCAATGCTCACGAGCATGGCAAGGCTGACTTTTGTGGCAGCCCCTAGGGTAAACGCGATTCTCAATTCGGGTCCTTCGAATAGCGCGGGGTACGGAATAGTGTGACACGGATGCGCGGAATTCGACCCGTTCTGCCCCCGTTAACGGGGGAGCTGGATGCTGAACCGGGTGTGGCCGGGACGACTGCTCACCCCAATAGTCCCGCCGTGGCCGGTCACCACCGCCCGCACGATCGCCAGGCCGAGGCCGGTGCCGCCGGCCGCCCTCGACCGGGAGACGTCACCCCGTGCAAACCGCTCGAACAGCTGGGACTGGACTTCCGCCGGGATGCCGGGACCGTCATCCGTCACAGTGATGACGACGTGCTCGTCCTGGGCGGCCAGCGCTACCTCGACCCGCGTTCCCTCCGGCGTGTGCGTCTTCGCGTTCATCAGCAGGTTGGCTAACGCCTGGTGAATCCGCGGCGCGTCCCCCACGATCACGACCGACTCCTCCGGCTGGTCGAGCGACCACTCATGCTCCGGTGCTGCCGCGTGGGCGTCGCTCACCACGTCGACCATCAGCTGCGTCAGGTCGAACGGCTGCCGCTGAAGGTCGCGCCCCTCATCCAGGCGCGCGAGCAGCAGCAACTCCTCGACGAGTGAGGTCATGCGCTTCGCCTCGGACTCCACCCGCCCGATCGCGTGCACGACATCGTCGGGCAGCTTGTGATTGCCGAGCCTGGTCAGCTCGGCGTAACCGCGGATGGAGGCGAGGGGCGTTCGCAACTCATGGCTGGCATCCGCCACGAACTGCCGAACCTTGTTCTCGCTCTCCTGCCGGACGCTGAGGGCGGATGCCACGTGGCCGAGCATCCGGTTGATGGCCGCCCCCACCTGGCCGACCTCTGTGCTCGGGTCGGCGTCAGCGTCGGCAACCCGGGCCGACAACGCCACCTCGCCCCGGTCGAGCGGGAGTTCGGTCACGCGCGAGGCGACTGCAGCCACCCGCTCCAGCGGCTGGAGCGCCCGACGGATGATGAGCGCACCGACGCCGGTCGCAGCGCCAACCGCGAGCAGTGTCACAGCGCCGATAATGACGCTGAGCTGCACGAGGGTCCCCTCAACCTCCCCGAGCGGCAGGCCGGTCACCACACGGGCCACCGTGTCGCGACCGTTGAGCGTCACTGGAACAGCCGAAACGCGGTAGTTGCCCAGCCCTCCGCCCAGGTTGGTGGTGACCGGGGTGCCGTCGTCGTCGACCTCGGCGAGCATCCGGCTCTGCTGGTCGGAAAGCTGCCGCAGGTTGCCATCCGCTGTGACAACCACCGCCAGGACACTGTCGCTGGTGACGACCGCGGTCACGGTGAACGGGCCCTGCACTCCTGCCCGGAACTCGGAGAGCTCATCCGGGGTCGGCGGCGCCGGGGCGTTCCCCGGGTCGCCGCCCACGGCATCCTGCGAGCGACCGGTGGCCGAAGACAGTTGCTCGTCCAACCGGTCCATGAGGAAGCCCCTCAGGGCGACGACGCTCAGCACTCCCACCACGAGGCTGGCAGCAGCGAACAGGGCAACCACGCTCAACAGCAGGCGAGCCCGCAGCGACCATCGACCAGGAGGCTGCGACGCGTGGTCAGTCACTTCGGCGCCTTGATCAGGTAACCGACGCCGCGAACCGTGTGGATCATCGGCTTCTCCCCCGCATCCACCTTCTTGCGCAGGTAGGAGATGTAGAGCTCGACGATGCTCGACTTGCCGCCGAAGTCGTAGCTCCAGACGCGGTCCAGGATCTGCAGCTTGCTCACCACCCTGCGCGGGTTGCGCATCAGGAACCGCAGGAGCTCGAACTCCTTCGCGGTCAACTCGATCGAACGATCGCCGCGGTGCACCTCGTGACTGTCCTCGTCGAGTACCAGATCTCCGATCCGCAGCACGGGGTCCGGCTTCTCGGCGACCACCAGCGTGGAGCGGCGCATGAGCCCGCGCAGGCGGGCAATGACCTCCTCCAGGCTGAACGGCTTGGTGACATAGTCGTCGCCGCCGGCGGTGAGGCCGGCGATCCGGTCGTCCAGGGCGTCCTTCGCGGTCAGGAAGAGCACCGGCATGGTGTGCCCGCTTGCTCGAATCCGCTTCAGTACCTCGAGCCCGTCGATGTCGGGAAGCATGACGTCGAGCACGACGACGTCCGGGTTGAACTCGCGGATGACTTTCACCGCCTGCTGGCCGGTTCCCGCCGAGCGAGGCTCCCACCCTTCGTAGCGCAACGCCATGGTGAGCAGTTCGGCCAGGGTCGACTCGTCGTCGACGACGACGGCACGCACCGGCGAGCCGTCCGGCCGGGTCAGCCGTGGGACTGCGTTAACGCGGTCGGAGGTCATGAATCCATTCTGTTGGCGAAGCTATGAGAACCCTATGAAGCGGCCGTACTCCCGCTGGGTGTACCCCTCACCCGGCGACGCGGTCTTTTCGGTGGTGCGCGGCCGGAATTTCGCGCGCGTCCCGCGGAAAAGGCCGCGCGTCCACGATTGAATGGACGGATGACATCCGCTGACGTGACCGTTCGCCGCACCCGCGAGATCGACTGGGAAGAGTACCGCGCGTTGCGCCTGGAGATGCTGGCCGACACCCCATCGGCCTTCGGGGAGACCCTGGCCAATGCCGGGCGCTGGGGCGAAGCGGAGTGGCGGATGCGCTCGGCCCGCGGCGAGGCATCCGACCAGATCCTGGTGGTCGCCATCGACAAGGCGACCGGGCGATGGGTCGGCAGCATGGGCGGGTTCGTGGCGTCCGGGCCCGACGTGGTTGGGCCGCTGCTGGTCGGGGTGTACGTCTCTCCCGACTTCCGCGGGCGGGCACACGGCGTGGCATCCGCCCTGCTGAGCTCTGTCGAGGAATGGGCGGCAACAGTCAACCGGAAGATCCACCTGCACGTGCACGAGGACAACCCGCGCGCGCTTGCGTTCTACGAGCGCAGCGGGTATCGGCTGACCGGAAAGTCGGAAGCCTACGCGTTGAACCCTGAGCAGCGGGAGCTCGAGATGGTGAAGGAGCTGCGCTAGTCCTGGTTGCTGAACGCGGCGTCGAATGACTGCTCGGGCAGCTTCCAGAGCAGGGAGCGGATGAAGCCGACCGCCTCTTTCGCACCGTGCAGGCGATCCATGCCTGCGTCCTCCCACTCCACCGAGATGGGACCGGTGTAGCCGATCGAGCGGAGCGCCCGGAAGGCGTCCTCCCACGGAACGTCACCGTGGCCGGTCGAGACGAAGTCCCATCCACGACGCGGGTCACCCCACGGCAGGTGCGACCCCAGCACGCCGGCGCGGCCGTTGGCCGGGCGCATCCGCGTGTCCTTGCAGTCGACGTGGTAGATGCGGTCGGCGAACTCGACGATGAACGCCACGGTGTCGATGTTCTGCCACATCAAGTGGCTCGGGTCCCAGTTGAAGCCGAATGCCTCACGGTGGTCGATCGCCTCGAGCGCGCGCACCGAGCTCCAGTAGTCGTAGGCGATCTCGCTGGGGTGAACCTCGTGGGCGAACCGCACGCCCTCACCGTCGAAGACGTCGAGGATCGGGTTCCATCGATCGGCGAAATCCTGGAAGCCGGCCTCGATGACATCCGCTCCCACCGGAGGGAACATGGCGACGTACTGCCAGATGCTCGACCCGGTGAAACCGACGACGGTGTCGATGCCGAGCTTGCGGGCGACCTTCGCTGTGAGCTTCAGCTCTTCCGCCGCGCGCTGCCGCACGCCTTCGGCCTCCCCGTCGCCCCAGACCTTCGAGCCGACGATCGCCTGGTGCCGGAAGTCGATCGGGTCGTCGCAGACGGCCTGGCCCTTGAGGTGGTTCGAGATCGCGTAGACGCCGAGGTCGTACCTCTTCAGGATGTCGAGCCTGCCCTGCAGGTAGTCCTCGTCCTCCGCCGCGCGCCAGACGTCGAGGTGCTCGCCTGAGCAGGCGATCTCCAGGCCGTCGTAACCCCACTCGCTGGCGTACTTCGCCACCTCTTCCAGTGTCAGGTCGGCCCACTGCCCGGTGAACAAGGTCACCGGGTGCGAACTCTCCTGCGCGTCGGGCCGTGCGGTGTCCTGCGTCATTGTTGCTCCCTCGAATCCTGCAGTTCAGTCAAGTATGCGAGCGTGCGCTCGGCCAGGGCGTCCTGGCTGGCCGCCAGCGGCCTCCAGATCGACGCCGCTGTCGCGATCGTCTCGTTCTCCCCGGTGAAACTCTCCAGGTTCAGGGGTCCGGAGTATCCGGCGTCATCCAGGGCATCCAGGAACGCCGACCAATCGGTGTGGTCATCGCCCACCGCCCCGCGGTCGTTACCGCAGACCTGCACGTGGGCGAGGTGTTCGCCCGCCAGCCGTATGGCGGCAGTCGGGCTCTTCTCCTCGATGTTCAGGTGGTAGCTGTCCAGCGCGAGGCCCAGACCCGGGCCAAGGAGCGGCTCCAGCGCATCCAGTGCCTGCTCGACCGTGTTGATGAGGCTGGTTTCGTAGCGGTTCAGCGGTTCGATCGCGAGCGTCACACCCGCGTCGATCGCCGCATCAACCACAGGCGCCAGATTGCGGCGGAGTTCGGCGACCGTGGCCGACCGCGTCTCTGGCGACATCCGCCAGGTCCGGCCGGTTCGGGCATAGAAGGGGCCGGCGACGACGGATGCGCCGAGCGCCTGTGCGACGTCGATGCAGTGAATGAGGTAACGCTGCGTCGCAGCGACTGCATCATCCATTGCCTCCACCAGGTCACGACCGGCTCCCATCGCGCCGACGACGTACGGGGCCAGCGAGAGCTCGGCCAGCAGGTCGGCGGCCCGCGCCGGATCCCAGTCACCCGGCGACTCCACCGGCAACTCGATCGCCTCGAAGCCCATGGTGGCCGCCTTGCGGGCCAGCTGGTCGAGCGAGTCGTCGGTGAGCGGGGAGACCCACACCCAGGTGTTCACTCCCAAGGTTCTGCGCAACGTTCCTCCATTGGTACGAGCATGCGGGTTGGGTGGCACCGACTCAGCCGATGCCACCCAACCCCCAGGGTGCTACGGGTTACGGAATGATCCGCTCCTGCCAGACCGTCGGGTAGCCGGGGAGGTCTTCGCCGCCGAAGCGGGCGTAGTGGCCATCGGGCATTCCTTCATTGTTCTCCAGGGCGGCAGCAAGCTCCTCCTCGGTGATCGGCTCCTGCGGGAGCACCCACTCCTTGGGGATCTCCTCACCGGCGAAGATCTTCTGCAGGGCGAGCAGCGGCGTGCGCCACTGGAAGTTGGAGTACACAGTGCCGAGGCCGGTCAACCCGGTCTCCTCCCACTTGCGCAGGAAGCTCAACTCGTCTTCACCGGTCATCACCGGGTAGTCGACTCCAGCATCCTCGAACGCCTCGATTGCTGCGACGGCGCCGTCACCGGCATCCATCCACACGCCGTGAACGTCACCCTTGGCGAGCTCGTCCGAGATGATCTTCTTGATCTCGGCCGGGTCGGCACCGGTGAAGTAGTCGACGGCTTCGATGTCGTTCTCACCGAACAGCTTCTCGGCCGCGGCCCAGCGCTGTTCCAGAACGTCAACGCCTGGCAGGATGCGCAGGGCGACTACCTTGCTTCCGGGCTCCAGGTTGTCGATGAGGAAGTTCGCCGACTCGATGCCCCAGGCGAATCCACCGATCGGGTGGATGAACGTGGTCTGGCATTCGGTCTGAACTCCTCGGTCGAAGACGACGACCGGCTTGCCGGTTTCGCAGGCACGCTCGACCGCCGGCGTCATCGCCGCCGTGCTGTTCGGCGAGATGATGAACGCATCGCAGTTGCCTTCTTCGATGAAGTAGTCGATGTCGGCGATCTGCGTGTTGTCGTCGTCCTGCGCGTCGCGGGTCTCCATCTCGGAGATGACGCCTTGCTCCTGGAGCACCTTGAGCTGTTCGTTCATGGTGATCCAGCCGGTCTGGCGCCAGGGGTTGGAGATGGAGGCGTTCGCGAAGCAGGCCTTCTTCGCGCCTTCGCTCGCGTACTGGGATGTATCGATCATCTCCGCGTTGATGTACTGCAGGTACGGCTGGTCTGCCGGACCTTCCGGAGTGGTGCCGATCTCTTCAAGCTGCTTGTCGAACAGTGCCTGGTCGAACCACTCAACCGTCTCGGTCTCTTCGCCTTCGGTGGGCGCTGTGACTGATGGGTCGGTGGTACAGCCGGCCAGGGCGAACAGTGCTGCTGCTCCGACAATGGCAATTGCCATCTGTGTTGGGCGTCGCATCACTTAACCTCCTTGTTATGTCTAGCTAGTCCCCTTCAGGGGTTGGTTGTGGTGCAGGACGAGCCGGCTCGGGGGCGAGTTCCGGCTCCTTCCCCATTGCGGGAGAAGCTAGGACCGAGCGCTCCTTGCGGCGAGCTCGGAAAGTGGTGGCCGAGTAGGCGACGGCCAGGATGATCAGCACGCCCTGGATGGCGTCGCGCAGGGTCGACGGGATACCGGTGAAGTTCAGCAGGGTGAACAGCGCCTCGAGGGCGAATGCGCCGGCCATCGCCGCGACGACCCATCCGCGTCCACCGCCGAGCACCACGCCGCCGAGCACCACCGCGGTGATGGCGATGAACTCGTAGCCGCGGCCGACCGATGGGTGCACGCCGGCGTAGCCGACCAGCAGGACACCGGCAATGGTGGCGGTCAGGCTGGAGATGATGAACGCACTGGTCTTGACCCACCACACCCGAACCCCGGCGTAGTGGGCGGTCGTGACGTTGTCGCCGACAGCGATCAGCGTGCGCCCGTATGGCCGCTTCGAGATCCAGATGGCGACGGCCAGCACCGCGGCCAGGATGATCACCGACCACGGGATCACGTCAACGATCGGCACATCGCGGATGCCGCCACGGCCGATCTGGCGGAACTCGTCGGCCGGGTTGCCGGTGGCAGCACCGCCGGTCCAGAACAGCACGCCGCCGAGCAGCGCCAGCATCATGCCGAGCGTCACGATGAACGATGGAACCTTCAGCAGCGTCGTCACCAGGCCGTTGACCAGCCCGATCAGGGCACCGAAGACGATCATGAAGATCAGCACCGGGACGCTCTGGCTGGCGTCCTGTCCGATGAGGTTTCCGGCGATGACCACCTGGGCGGTGATCAACGAGCCCATCGAGAGGTCGAATTCGCCGGAGACGATGACGAAGTACTGTCCGATCGCGACGATTGCGATCGGTGCGACGCGTTGGATGAAGCGGATGAACTGGCTGGGCTCTGCGAAGTTCGGGTTCAGCACGGTGATCCCGATCAGCAGGATGGCAAGCAACAGGAACACCGCACCACGTGGGCTCACCAGTGTGATCGCGGCGCGTGCGGCGCGCGACCCGAAGGTCGTCGATTGCGACGTCACTTCGCCACCTCCTTCGCCGCGAACCGCGCTCGACGCTTCTCCACTGCTCGGCCGGTGTAGATGGCTACGGCTGCGACGATGACGACTCCGCGGACTACGTCCTTCAGGAAGGGGTTGACCTGCATGACGCTCATCACGTTGTCCAGCACCGCGAAGATCGCGACGCCGCCGATGGTGCCCCAGATTGAGCCTCGGCCGCCGGCGAGCAGGGTGCCGCCGAGCACGACCGCAGCGATCGAGAGCAGGTCGTATCCGCCCTGGCTCCCCACTGTCGGGCTTCCGACGCCGAGCCTCGACGCGAGCAGCAGACCGGCCATTCCGGCGGTGACCGAGCAGATGACGTGGGCCGTCACAATGGGGTGCCAGGTGCGGATGCCGGAGAGCCGGGAGACCGCAAGGTTTCCGCCCACCGCGTAGATCTGGTGTCCGGTGCGAGTCTTCTTGAGGAACAGGAACACCACAACGGCGAGCGCCAGCATGATGATGGTCGAGATCGGGACCGGGCCGAGGCCGGTAGCCCCGATGTACTGGAATTCCGGTGGCACGCTGCCGCTGCTGCCCTTGTAGAAGGTGTCGAGGTAGCCCTTCACGATCAACCCGACGCCGAGCGTTGCGATGAAGCCGTGCACCTTCAACCCGGTGACGATGAGCCCATTCACCAGCCCGATCAACGCGGACACCCCGAGCGCCAGCACCACCGCAGACAGAATATTTCCGGGGTTCCCGCGCATCGTCTCGGCCGCGAGCAGGCTGGAGAGGCTGATCACGTACGGCACCGAGAGGTCGAGCGAGCCGATCAGGATGACGAGCGTCTGACCGACCGCGACGAACCCCAGCACACTCATCCCGGTGAGGATGTCGCGGATGTTGCCGGCGCTGAAGAAGTTCCGTCCAACCGTGGAGACCAGCACTGCCCCGAGGGCGATGACTCCGACGAGGGCGATGTAGACGATCGCGGTGGTGTCGAGACGCACCCGCCGCCTGGGCGCCACCGTGGTGCTCATAGCGTGACCTCCCCGCCGGCGGTTGCCAAGGTGCCGGTTGCTGCGGCCAGCACGGTCTCCTCCGCGGATCCCGGGTCGAGTTCGGCTGCGATGCGTCCGTCGTGCATCACCAGGATGCGGTCGGACATGCCGATGACTTCGGGGAGCTCGGATGAGATCATCAGGATCGCGACTCCGTTCTTCGCCAGCGCGCGCATGAGGTCGTAGACCGCGATCTTGGCGCCGACATCGATACCGCGGGTCGGCTCATCGAAGACGACCACACGGGGATCGGTGGCGAGCCACTTGGCGAGCACCACCTTCTGCTGATTGCCACCGGAGAGGTACTGCACCTCCTGGTCGAGTCCGCGCGAGCTGATTTCGAGGGAGGAGAGAATGCCGGGGACGCGCTGGCGCGCGGCACGGGTGCGTGAGGCGAACACGCTCCGGATCACCAGCAGCGCGTTGTCGATGACGGATTGGCTGAGTGCGAGGCCCTGCGCTTTGCGGTCTTCCGTCACCAGGGCGATGCCGGCCTTCACCGCGCGTCGCGGGCTGGTGATGGCGACAGTGTTGCCGTCCAGGGTGACGGTTCCCCTGGTGAACGGGCCTGCACCGAAGACGGCTTCAGCCAGTTCGGTGCGACCGCTGCCCTGGAGCCCCGCGACGCCGACGATCTCGCCGGCGTGCAGGTCGAGGTCGACGTCTGAGATGTAGGCATTGCCACCTGACCGCACGGAAAGACGGGTCTCCCCGCGTTCCGTTCCCTCGAGCCGGCCTGGAAAGTATGCGGAGATCGATCGTCCGACCATCCGTCGCACCAATTCGTCGGTGGTGAGCTCGCCGGCCGGCCCGCTTGAGACCAGGGCGCCGTCCTTCAGCACCGTGATGGTGTCGCAGAGGTCGAAGATCTCCTTCAACCGATGCGAGACGTAGAGGATGGCGACGCCGCGCGCTTTCAACCGCTCGATGATGCCGTAGAGCAGTTCGACCTCGTTATCGGCGAGGGCTGCCGTCGGTTCGTCCATGGAGATGACCTTGGCGTCGAATGAGAGCGCCTTGGTGATCTCGACGATCTGCTGCTCGGCGACGGTCAGGGTGCGCACCGCCGAGTTCGGGTCGATGAACGTGATGCCGAGTTCGGCGAGCAGCTTGCCGGTTGCCGCCGCCATCCCGCGGTTGTCGACGAATCCGCCCTTGCGCGGCTCCCGGCCCAGGAACACGTTCTCGGCGACGCTGCGCTCCGGCAGCAGGTTGAATTCCTGGTACACGGTGGCCACTCCGGCATGCATCGCCTGGATCGGGTGCGTGTAGTCGACCGCCTGCCCGAGATACTCGAGCTGGCCACCGTCGCGCTGGTACACGCCCGCGATGATCTTCATCAGGGTCGACTTGCCTGCCCCGTTCTCGCCGACGAGGCCGTGCACCTCGCCGGCCCGAAGCTCGATCGAGACTCCGTGCAGTACCTCGACGCCGAAGAACGACTTGCTGATGTCGCGGGCGCTCAGAATGGGGGCCGTCATGCTGCTCCTCCGGCCGTCGCATACTGGGGCTTGCGAAGCTCAGCCCAGGTTCCGGTCGCGGCGGATTCCAGCACCGCCTCGGTCACCTGCACGGCACGAAGACCGTCATCGAAGGTCGGAAGGCCCTCTGGGGTGCCGCCGGCGATGGCCGCATAGGTGTCTGCGACAAAGGCGTTGAAGGCGTCCTGATAGCCGAGCGGATGCCCGGCGGGCACCAGCGAGAGCCTGGCCGCATCGGCGCTGAGCTGCCCTGGTTCGCGGGAGAGGAGCTGCGTTCCGCTTCGCCGGCCGAGCCAGAGCGTCTCGGGGTTCTCCTGGTCGAAACGGATGCTCTCCGAACTTCCGCTGAGCTCGAAGGTCAGCGAGTTCTTGCGCCCAGGCGCCACCTGCGACACCAACAGAGTACCGATGGCTCCGGATGCCGTCTCCACCACCAGCGCGACCGCGTCTTCCGTTGCGATGTCGCGGTTCGTCGCGCGCTCGTTGAACACGGTGCGCATCGTCGCGGCCAACCGCACGATGCGGTCCCCGGTGACGAACTCGATCAAGTCGGAGAGGTGGGAGCCGATGTCAGCGAACGCTCGGGACGGCCCACCCAACGACGCGTCCACTCTCCAGTCATCGTCGGCCTTGGACAGCAGCCAGTCCTGGAGGTAGCCGCCCTGGATGGTCAGCAGGGTGCCGAGTTCGCCCTGGGCGACTCGCGCCCGCGCTTCGCGAACCATCGGGTGGTAGCGGTACACGAATGGCACGGTTGCGGTCACCCCGGCCGCCCGCGCACGGGAGGCGAGCTTTTCGGCTTCCGCGCTGGAGGTCGCCAGCGGCTTCTCGCACACCACGTGCTTTCCCGCGTCAAGCGCGGCGAGCGCGAACTCGAAGTGAGTCGCGTTGGGGGTGCACACGTGGACGACCTCGATCGTGTCGTCCGCGAGGAGGTCCTCGCTGCTGGGATACGACAGCGGAAGCCCAAGACGTTCGGCGGCACGCTCGGAGCTGGAAGGCGAGGAAGAGGTCACGCCGCGCAGGGAGGCACGGGCTGAACGGGATGCTCGGCTGTGCACGTCGCCCATGAAGCCGCCGCCGATGAAGCCGACCACCGGGGTTGGCAGGGAGCGAGTGACATCCGTTGTCATGCCGAGCATTCTGACACAGAATGCGCACCTTTTACCACCCGACGTACAAAAGTGATTTGTCGACAAACCAATAGTCGCGCGTTGGCCGGGGTTTGTCGGTGTGGTTTACTGAGCGCATGGTCGACATAAGTCGGGGCTCAGCCCTGGGAAGTTCCGGGGCCAGTGAGCTGTTCCAACTGCTGCGCGACGGCAAGCCGCGCACCCGCGCGGCCCTGTCCACCCTCACCGGGCTCGCCCGCTCAACCATCGCGTCCCGCGTCGATTCGCTGATGGAACTCGGCCTGATCAGCCCGGTGGATGACGCTCTCTCCACCGGAGGTCGCCCGTCATCGCAATTCGCGCTGAACCCGACCGCCCGCCTCGTTTTCGCCGCGGACCTCGGCGCATCCCACGCAACGCTCGCCGTCACCGACCTGGCCGGAACACGCCTCGGCGAGGTCAACGACCCGATCGACATCGCCGACGGGCCGGAACGGGTGCTCGGCTGGATGGTCGCCTCCGGGCGCGAGCTCCTGGCCAGCATCGACCGCGACCAGCGTGACCTCATCGCGATCGGCATCGGGTTGCCCGGGCCGGTGCACCACGCCAGCGGGCGGCCGATCAACCCGCCGATCATGCCGGGCTGGGACCGCTTCGACGTCCCGGGCTGGGTGCAGCAGCACCTGGAGGTTCCGGTACTGGTGGACAACGATGTGAACATCATGGCCCTCGGCGAACGCGCATTCGCCTGGCCGCAGACCGAGCACCTGATCTTCGTCAAGGTGGCGACCGGCATCGGATCCGGGGTGATCTCCGGCGGGCTCCTGCAGCGCGGAGCCCAGGGCATCGCCGGCGATATCGGGCACGTGCAGATCGCGCGCGGTGCCGGGGTTCCGTGCCACTGCGGCAACCGCGGATGCCTGGAGGCCATGGCATCCGGACCAGCCATCGCTGGTGCGTTGCGCCAGGCCGGGCTGGACGTCGAGAACGGCCAGCAGGTCGTTGCGCTGGTCAAGCGAGGCAACATCGAGGCGATCCAGGCGATCAGGCAGGCCGGGCGGGACATCGGGGAAGTCCTCACCGCCTGTGTGAGCCTGGTCAACCCATCCGTCATCGCCATCGGAGGCTCGATGGCGCAGGCGGGCGAGCACCTGATCGCCGGCGTTCGAGAAGTCGTCTACACGCGATCGATGCCGCTGGCCACCGAACACCTGTCCATCGTGCAGTCCAGCGCCGGCTCGAACGCCGCCGTCATCGGGGCCAGCATGCTCGCCATCCACCACGCGCTCTCGCCGGAGAACATCGACGCGATGGCCGGCTGACGCGTCACCTGCGAAAGAGGAAGCATGATCCGCCACACCGTCGCGTTCTCGTTGCACCACGAGAACGGCTCCGCCGCCGAATCGGACTTCCTCGATTCGGCGCTCGTCCTGGCGTCCATACCGGGTGTAGACCGGTTCGAACAGTTGCGGCAGGTCAGCCCGAAAAGCGACTTCCAATTCTCGTTCTCGATGCAATTCGCGGATGCGGCGGCGTACGAGGCGTACAACGCGCATCCGCTGCACCGGTCGTTCGTCTCGAACCGGTGGGAAAAAGAAGTAGCAGATTTCCAGGAGCTCGATTATGTGCCGCTGAATGACGGACGGTCGGAGACAATGGTCGAGTGACTATCGTGCAGCCGACCCTGGACCTCTGGGACGAGCCGGCACCAGACCACCGCCAGCGGGTGCTTGCGCAATCGACGGACCGCGTCGCCTGGCTCCGTGCGCGCAGCCGGGGCATCACCGCCACGGATGTCGCCAAGCTCTCGAGTGAGCGGTCGGTGCTCGCCGTCGCCCGCGACAAGTACTACGGCAGCCGGTTCAGCGGTAACGCGTTCACCGACCACGGTCGGGAGCGCGAACCCCAGATCGCCCGCTGGGTCAGGGCCAACCACGGAATCGCCCCGAGCGCCGCGCTGTACCACGCACACGGCGAAACCGCTCACCTGGCCACCCCGGATGGCGTTGGGCTGATCGCGGGCGCCGTCGTGCTCGCTGAGATCAAGACCACCAGCTCCGCATGGAAGTCGATCCCCCGCTCCTACCTCCGCCAGGTGTTCTGGCAGCAGTACGTGCTGGGAGCGGAGCGCACCCTCGTGGTCTGGGAGCAGCACGACAACTTCGTGCCGGTTGCCGCCGAACCACAATGCCGGTGGGTGGACCGCGACGACAACGAGATCCACATTCTGGTCGGCCTCGCCAATCGCGTTCTCGACACCCTCCGGCACGGCATTCCCGGCTGATGGCCTTCCTGCTGCTTCACGGCCTCGGCGGCGACAGCAGCCAGCCGCTCGACCTGGTCGGGCCGGTTCTCCCGGCGGATGCGCGGATTCTGGCGCCGAACATCCGTGCTCACGGGGACTCGCCGCTGATCGGTGAACCGGCCGACTTCTCGTTTGCAGCCATCACCCGGGAACTGCTGCACGCCGTGCAGGAGAGCGGGTTCGACGACGAGCCGCTCACACTCATCGGCATCTCCCTCGGGGCAGCACTGTCGCTGCGACTGGCCCAGACCGGCGCGCTGCCGATTCAGCGGTTGGTGTTGCTGCGGCCGGCGTTCACCGACCACCCGCTGCCTGCGAACCTCGCGGTGTTCCCGGTGATTGCCGAACTCCTCCACCGGCATCCGCCCGACCGCGCGGAGGCCGTGTTTCGCCGGACCGGGCTCTATCGGGGCCTCCGCACCGCGTCCCGCCTCGGCGCCGCCGGAGTGATCGAACAATTCCGCAGACCGGATGCCGCAACGCGCGCGATCCGCCTGATGGAGCTTCCGCGAAACCGCGCCTTCGAGCCCGGCGAGCCACCACCGGCCGTTCCCACGACGATCATTGCTGCGCCGAGAGACCCCCTGCATCCGCTCGCTGTCGCGACACAGTGGCACCGGCATCTGGTCGGCTCGACGCTGACGGAGATACCGGCACGCGACGACGGAATGGCACCATACCTGGCCCGGGCGCGGGCAGCGGTGAGTTCGGCCTTGCGATCACCACCCCCAGGCTGACTAGCCAGAGAATGGCGATCGTCGCTGCCGCGAACTCGAACCGGCTCCCGAGGCCCACCTCCCAATTCGCCAGCGACATGAGTCCCCCGGCTCCGGCGATCAAGGCAACCGCAACGCCGCAACAGAGGGAAAGCGCGGCGATCATCCTCCGGCCGGATACCCGCGTCAGCTGCAACATCGCCCAGCAGGCGAGCGCGAAGGCGAGAACGGCCGACGTGGTGTGGGTGAAATCCGGCCAGGTGAACTCCGGGCCGTACGGCAGCGGACATCCGGGAGTACAGGTCACCTGGGACGCGAGAAAGAAGAAGAAACTGGCGAGACCGAGCGAAACAGCGGGGGGCCACCAGCGTAGAACCGGCGGGGAGACGCGGATGTCCCGGGCCGCGAACGCGATCAGCCCGCCCCCGAGGGCGACCAGCACCAAAGCGAACTGGAACCAGCCGGCCGTCGGCATTCCGGTCGCACCCATCACGCTCACATAGACATCCCGCCCGATGCTCAGCCTGGCTGCCCAGATGATGGTCAGTGCGGTCAGCACCAGGGCGCAGCCCACGGCGGCCGCGACGGAGTCCAGGCGCCGCGCCACAGCAACTGACGGGTCGCGGCGGTGGAAGGGATTCACAGCGGAATCGTAGTGGGGAGAACATGCTTCCGTCGAGGGGTTCCACTGCGCGAATAGAATCGGGACAACCACACAGGAGCGAAGACCATGCAGAGCAATGTCCCCGACACCATGCAGGCTGTTGTCCTCGACCAGACCGGCGGCCCCGAAGTGCTCCGCCTGGCCGAGGTTGCCACGCCGCGAATCGTCTCCGGTGAGCTCCTCGTCAAAGTGTCGGCCGCCGGAATCAACCCCATCGACGCGAAGACCCGCTCCGGCAGAGGGGTGTCATACGCGATCGGCCAATACCCCGCCATTCTCGGCGGCGACTTCAGCGGTGTGGTGATCGAGACGTCGTACACCGCGCATCCGCTCCAACCGGGGGACGCCGTCTACGGCATGATGTCGGTGCCGCGCACCCAGGGCAGCTATGCGGAGTACGTGCCGGTCGGCGCTCTCAGCGTCGCCCGCCGACCGCGGAACCTGACCGCGACGGAAGCCGCGGGCGTCCCACTCGCGGCCCTGACCGCCTGGGGCGCGCTCGACGCGGCCGAGGTCGGCGAAGGCACACGAGTGCTCATTCACGCCGGCGCCGGGGGTGTCGGCCATTTCGCCGTTCAATTCGCCGTCTACCGCGGCGCTGAAGTGGTGACGACCGCCTCAGGCGACAACGTCGCCTGGCTCCGCTCGCTCGGCGCATCCGCGGTCATCGACTACAAGACTGCCCGCTTCGAAGACCACCTCAGCGAACTGGATGCCGTCATCGACCTGATCGGCAATGTGCATGACGACACCGGAACCCGGTCGCTCAATGTGATGCGCCCCGGAGGAATCATCGTCAACGTGCCGACCGGCAGCTGGCCCACCTTCCAGCACGACGCTGAAGCCGCCGGAATGCGCGCCACCAACTACAAGGTCAGCCCGGATGCCCGGGTGCTGCAGCAGATCACCGACCTGATCGAGGCGGGCAAGGTCACCGTGAACATCGACAGGGTCTACCCGCTGGGCGAGGCGGCTGCAGCGCACAGGGAACTGGAGAAGGGCCACACCCGAGGCAAGATCGTGCTCGAGGTCAGCGCAGAACGCTAGAAGACGTACTCCCGTACGAAATCGTCGTGCACCTCGTCGCCCACGAGGAACTTCTTCACCCCGACCTGGGCGAATCCGCTCTTCTCGTAGAAGCGGTTGGCACGCGTGTTCTGCTGGTTGACGCCGAGCCAGACGCTGGCAACGCCGCGGGAGCGAGCCGCCTCCATGGTGGTCGCCATGAGCTGCGCCGACGTGCCAGAGCCGTGCAGTCCAGGCAACACGTAGACCTTGCTCAGTTCGACCGTCGGACGGGCGGAGACGGATGCTGCAACACCCGGGTCCGCCGGCTCGCCGAACACCAGCATGGTGTAGCCGACCGGCCGGCCGGCTTCTTCGGCGAGGAGGAGCTGACGGGAGTCATCCGCCAGGTAGTCGGCGAACCTGGCCTCGGACAGGTGCTCGCCGATGAAGGCGTCGATCTGGTGCTGCTCGGTGCCGGGAGGGCAGGCCAGCCCGAAGGTGACTGCCGCCACCTCGTGAAGGGCCGCAGCATCCGCCGGCCCGGCAATTCGCACCACTACGCTCATCCGCTGCATTCTCCTTATAGAACAGAGAAGGCCCGCCGAAGCGGGCCTCCTCAATGAACTGGACTAGATGGCGTTGACGTCCACCGGGATGCCGGGGCCGAAGGTCGTGGTGACCGTCGCCTTGGTGACGTAGCGACCCTTCGACGAAGCCGGCTTCAGGCGCACGATCTCGTCGAGGGCTGCTGCGATGTTCTCGGACAGCTTCTCCTGGTCGAACGACGCCTTGCCAACGATGAAGTGCACGTTGGCGTGCTTGTCGACGCGGAACTCGATCTTTCCACCCTTGATGTCAGACACGGCCTTCGCGGTGTCCGGCGTCACGGTGCCGGTCTTCGGGTTCGGCATGAGGCCACGCGGACCAAGAACCTTACCGAGACGGCCGACCTTGCCCATGAGCTCCGGGGTGGAGACAGCGGAGTCGAAATCGGTCCAGCCGCCGGCCACACGCTCGATGAGCTCGTCGCCGCCGACCTCGTCCGCGCCGGCCGCGATAGCAGCCTCGGCAGCAGGCCCGGTCGCGAAGACGATGACACGGGCGGTCTTGCCCGTGCCGTGCGGGAGGATGACGGTGCCGCGCACCATCTGGTCCGCCTTGCGCGGGTCGACGTTCAGCTTGAGCGCGACCTCGATAGTCGAGTCGAACTTCTTCGAGCCGGTCTCGCGGGCGATGCCCACAGCCTCGGCCGGGGTGTAGAACTTGCCGTCTTCGATCTTCTCGGCCGCGGCGCGGTAGGCCTTTGACTTCTGTGCCATGTTGGTTCTCCTAAATCTGAGTTCGTGGGTAGCGAGCCAGGCGGGCTCTTCCACTGGTGACGCGCCTATGCGCGTCATACAAGTTGGGGACGACTACGCGTCGACCGTGATGCCCATGCTGCGGGCGGTGCCGGCGACGATCTTCATAGCCGCGTCCACGTCGTTCGCGTTGAGGTCGGCCATCTTCTGCTCTGCGATGGCGCGCACCTGGTCCTGGGACAGCTTGGCAACCTTGACGGTGTGCGGCGTGCCCGAACCCTTCGAGACTCCGGCAGCCTTCTTGATGAGCTCAGCGGCGGGCGGGGTCTTCAGGATGAACGTGAACGAGCGGTCCTCGTAAACGGTGATCTCGACCGGGATGACGTTGCCGCGCTGCGACTCCGTCGCGGCGTTGTACGCCTTGCAGAACTCCATGATGTTCACGCCGTGCTGACCCAGCGCCGGCCCGATGGGCGGTGCGGGGTTGGCGGCGCCGGCCTGGATCTGAAGCTTGATCAGACCAGTAACCTTCTTCTTCGGTGCCATTGTTTCCTTCTTTCAGTTTCGAGCACCCGAGTTCCGGATGCTCTTCCGCCTTCCCGGCATTTCCGGGCCGCGGTGGTTTTACAGTTTCGTGACCTGGTCGAACGAGAGCTCAACCGGGGTCTCACGCTCGAACAGGGAGACGAGCACGGTGAGCTTGCCGCTTTCCGGCTTGATCTCGCTGATCGAACCGGGAAGACCCGCGAACGAGCCCTCCTTGATCGTGATGGTCTCTCCGACCTCGAAGTCCACTTCCTGCGGGATCGAGCGGCTGACGGCCTTGCCGCCCTTGGCGCCGGCCTTCGCAGGAGCTTCGACGATCTGGGCGAGGCTCTTCAGCATCGAGAACGCCTCTTCGAAGCGCAACGGAGTCGGGTTGTGGGCGTTGCCGACGAAGCCGGTGACGCCCGGAGTGTGGCGCACGACGGACCAGCTGTCTTCGTTGAGTTCCATGCGAACCAGGACGTAGCCGGGGATGCGCACACGGGTGACCAGCTTGCGCTGGCCGTTCTTGATCTCGACGACGTCTTCCATCGGAACCTCGACTTGGAAGACGTAGTCCTCCATGGTCATGCTGACGCGGCGGTTCTCGATGTTCTGCTTCACGCGCTTCTCGAAGCCGGAGTAGGAGTGGATGACGTACCACTTGCCCGGCAGTGACTTGAGTTCGGCGCGGAACTCCTCGTAAGGGTCGACCTCAGCTTCTTCGACCCCGGCCTCTTCGGCCTCAGCCTCGCCTACCTCGGCGAGCGCCTCGTCGGCGACGGCATCCGCTGCAGGGTCTGCTGCCACCGTTGCGGCATCCAGCGCCTCTGCGAGGTTCTCCTCAGCGCTGTTCTCCTCGATGCTGTCCTCATCAACTACGTGGATCGCCTGCTCCTCGTTGGGGACGACGTCGGCGATCGCCTCGGCGAGCACCGGTCCACCCAGCTGCTCGTCCTCCTCGGAGGACTGCTCTGCCGCAGTCGACAAGTCGATCTGCTCGGCGGCCGAGGTGCTTTCTTCGCGTTCGGTGTCAGACACTGAATTCCATTCCATTTCTTGAAGTCTTTGTTCCGGGTGGTCCCGGCAGGATCGTCGACCGCGTGGCCGACCGCTGACGGCTGTTAGGCGCCGTCACCGAAGACGTTGGCGACCAGCCAACCGAACAGCACGTCGAAACCACTGGTCAGCGCCATCATGATGACGACGAACACCAGCACGACCGCGGTATAGCTGAGCAGTTCCTTGCGGGTCGGGGTGACGACCTTCTTGAGTTCGACCATGACCTGACGGAGGAACAGCGCAATGCCGGCGAACGGACCACGACGGCTCGCTCTCTCCGTTTTGGCGCTGGCGACGACATCCTCGCTGGGTTCGTCGATGCTGTTTCTCGCCACAGTTTTACTTACCTTCCGGACACTGGTCTTGCGATCTGATTGACCACTCGACCGATTGCTGATTCACAGATGCGTGAACCAAGCTGCAGGGCGGACAGGACTCGAACCTGCAACCTGCGGTTTTGGAGACCGCTGCTCTACCAATTGAGCCACCGCCCTTCGGTGCAAAACCGCGCACGCTTTCCCCGCAGGATGATTTGGTTTGCTGCCAAAAAAGGGCATAGAAAAGCATGGCAGATTTCAACTACCGCGCACCAGTCTAGGTTACTCGCCACAGGCTGTAAAGCTGAGCCAGTCGGGGCAAGGTCCCAGCTATTACGCTAAGGGGGTGACCGAAAAAACTCGAATCTCCCCCCGCATCGCAGCTATCGCCGAATCGGCGACCCTCAAAGTCGACTCCAAGGCGAAGGCGCTCCAGGCCGAGGGGCGCCCCATCATCAGCTACGCAGCCGGTGAGCCGGACTTCGTGACGCCGTCCTTCATCGTCGAAGCGGCATCCGCTGCGGTTCTGGACCCCAGGAACTATCGCTACACCCAGGCCGCCGGCCTCCCGGAACTGCGCGAAGCGGTGGCCGCGAAAACCGCTCGGGACAGCGGATGGGCCGTGTCGCCTTCCCAGGTCATCGTCACCAACGGCGGCAAACAGGCCGTCTACCAGTCGTTCGCCACGCTGGTCGGAGCGGGCGATGAGGTCATCATCCCGACGCCGTACTGGACCACCTACCCGGAGGTCATCAAGCTGGCCGGCGGTGTTCCGGTCGAGGTGTTCGCCGGTGCGGACCAGGGTTACCTGGTCACCGTCGAGCAGCTCGAGGCCGCGCGCACCGAGCGCACCAAGGTGCTGCTGTTCGTGTCGCCGTCCAACCCGACCGGTGCGGTCTACACCGCAGAGCAGACCCGCGCCATCGGTCAGTGGGCGCTCGAGCACGGCATCTGGGTGATCAGCGATGAGATCTACCAGAACCTGGTTTACGACGGCTCGGCCCACGCGACCTCCATCGTCGAGGCGGTGCCGGAACTCGCCGAGCAGACCATCCTGGTGAACGGTGTTGCCAAGAGCTACGCCATGACCGGATGGCGGCTGGGCTGGATGGTCGGCCCCGCGGATGCCATCAAGGCCGCGGGCAACCTGCAATCGCACCTCTCGTCGAACGTGTCCAACATCTCGCAGCGGGCGGCCATTGCGGCGCTCACCGGCCCCCAGGACGAAGTGGTCGCGATGCGTGACGCCTTCGACCGCAGGCGCAAGCTGATCGTGGCCGAGCTGAACAAGATCGAGGGCATGGTCACGCCGACGCCGGAGGGCGCCTTCTACGTGTACGCGGATGTCTCCGGCCTGCTCGGTCGCGAGTGGGGCGGCGTCACGCCGACCACCTCGCTGGAACTGGCCGACCTCATCCTGGATCAGGCTGAGGTGGCGGTGGTGCCGGGCGAAGCGTTCGGGCCGAGCGGATACATCCGCATGTCGTACGCCCTCGGCGATGACGCGCTGCTCGAGGGTGTGCGCCGCCTGCAGAAGCTGTTCGGCTAGGGGTTGCTCGCAGCCGCGGCGACCGCGTCTGCCACCACGTCGAGCAGTTCCGACCTCAGGTTCCACTGCTGCCAGTAGAGCGGAACCTGTGTCGCCGAGCCTGGCACCAGCTCGACCAGCTCACCGGTGTCCAGGGCGTCGCCGACCTGGAAGTCCGGCAGCATCCCCCAGCCGAGCCCCAGCCGAACTGCGGCGGAGAACTCGCTGGAGGCCGGAACGAAGTGGGCAGGCGGCGCCACCGTCACCCGCTGCGTTCGCAGGAACGCGGACTGCATCTCATCGCGACGGTCGAAGTTGACGAGGGGCGCCAGCCCGAGCGCCGCGGCGGTGACGCCATCCGGGAACCATCGCGTCACGTAGCCGGCATCCGCCACCGCCCGATAGCGCGTGGTGCGCAGCGGGCGCACCAGGCATCCGGACACCGCAGTGGCTCTTGACGTGACCGCACCCATCACCTGACCGGACTCGAGCAGGGTTGTGGTGTATTCCTCATCCTCCCGATGCAGGTCGAAGGTGACCGGATGCTCTCGCGCGACTTCCGCGAGCGCCGGCAGGAACCAGGTGGCCAGGGAGTCGGCGTTGACCGCGATGCCGATGGTTGTAGGCCTCTCCGCCCCCTCACCCGCGCCGACCGCGGCCAGCGCGTCATGCTCGAGCAGCATCATCTGCCGAGCGAGACGCACCACGGCCGCTCCGGACTCGGTCGGGCGCACCGGTTTGGAGCGCACCAGTAGCACGCGCCCGAGCCGCTCCTCCAGCGACTTGATGCGCTGGCTGACCGCTGATGGCGTGACGTGCAACGCGCGCGCCGCGGCCTCGAGGGTGCCCTCATCGACGGTGATGGCGATGGTCTTGGCGAGATCCAGCGGAATATCCATGATTAGCGATGCTAACGCTTCCTAAGAATATTGAGCTGGCCTGAGGATGCTGACAGACCTACGGTGGTGGGATGAACATCCTGAGCCTGCTCGCCAGCCACCCGGCGCTCGTCCTCTCCGGGTTCGGTCTCGGGCTCTCCCTCATCGTCGCGATCGGTGCCCAGAACGCCTACGTGCTGCGGCAGGGGGCGAGGCGCGAGCACCTGCTGGCAGTGCTGCTGGTGTGCATCCTGTCCGACGTGACCCTGATCCTCGCCGGGGTTGTGGGCCTCGGAACCGTGATCGAGCACGCGCCGTGGGTCGTCTCGGTGATGCGCTGGCTCGGCGTTGCCTTCCTCGTCGGCTATGGCCTGCTGGCGGCCAGGAGGGCCTGGAACCCGACCAGCGGAGGCTTGAAGGTCGATGATGCGGATGGCGACGAAGCGGTCCCAGAGCGGTCGGGGGCCACAGTCGCCGCAGGCTCTGCCGTGGAAGGCACTGCCATCGCAGGCACCGTCGTGGAAAGCACTGCCAGGACCGTAACCGTAACCCTCACGAAGGCCAGCACCCACCGACTCCTGCCGGTCGTACTCACGACTCTCGCCCTGACCTGGTTGAACCCGCACGTCTACCTCGATACCGTCATCCTTCTCGGTTCGGTGGCGAACACGCACGGCGCCGACGGCCGGTGGGCCTTCGCGGTGGGTGCGTGCCTCGGCAGCATCGCCTGGTTCGCCGCGCTCGGCTACGGCTCACGCCTGCTGTCGCGCTGGCTGTCGTCGCCGCTCGCCTGGCGCATCCTCGACGGCGTGATCGCCGCCATCATGCTGACCCTGGCCGCCTCGCTGGCCCTCAGCTCCTAGCGGCGAGTTGCGACTTGTCGCCCCATCAGCGCGCTGCGTGGGGCGAGAACTCGCACCTCGGCCGGGACATCAGAGCAGTTTTCGCTCGAGAGCCCAGGCGGTGAGCTCGTGGCGCGACGAGAGCTGCAATTTGCGCAGCACCGCAGAGACGTGCGTTTCGACGGTCTTGATCGAGATGAACAGTTCGGCCGCGACCTCCTTATAGGAGAACCCTCGTGCGATCAGGCGCATCACCTCGCGCTCCCTGGCCGACAGGCGGTCCAGCTCGTCATCGGCCACCGCCTGCTCACCGGTGACCGCGCCGAAGGCGTCGAGCACGAATCCGGCCAGCCTGGGCGAGAACACGGCGTCACCCCCGGCGACGGATGCCACGGCTCGGCTGACCTCGTCGCCGGACGAACCCTTCGTGATGTACCCGCGAGCGCCGGCACGAATCACGCCGACCACGTCTTCTGCCGAGTCGGACACGCTCAACGCGAGGAACCGCGTGGTGTCCAGGTGCGCACTACTGCGCCTGATCACCTCGGCTCCCCCGCCACCGGCGCCGCCGGGCAGGTGCACATCGAGCAACACGACGTCGGGGTGCAGCGAGCCGACCTGGTCGACGGCGGAATCGACATCCGCTGCCTCGCCCAGGACCTCGATCGTGTCGTCGAGCGACGCCCTCAGGCCGGAGCGGAAGATCGAGTGGTCGTCGACGATGAGCACGCTGGTCAACGGTGCTCCTGAGTTGGGTTCCTGTTCAACTGGATTCCTATTCACTCGGTACCTCCAGGTGCAGGTGCACCTCGGTGCCAACGCCGCCGACGCCGGGCTTGACCGTCGCGGTGCCGCCTGCCCGCAGCATCCGCCCGATGATCGATTCTCGCACCCCGAGCCGATCGGTCGGCAGGGAGTCGAGGTCGACGCCTGGACCCCGGTCGCGCACGAACACGTCGATGGCGGATGGCGAGCTTTCGATGTACACAGACACGTCGCCGCCGGCGTGGCGGGCGGCGTTGAGCATGGCCTCGCGAGCTGCGGCGATCAACGACGGGTTGCTGACCCCCGGTTCGCCGACTGTCACCACATCGAGCCTGGCCGGGTGCTCGAGTTCGATGGCCGCCGCGATGTCGCGCAGCTCCGTGACCAGGTCCGTGCCGGAGGGGGTGGTCCCGGCGAACAGCCAGTCGCGAAGCTCCCGCTCCTGTGCACGGGCGAGCCTGGCCACCTCGCTCGACGCCCCCGCCCGGTTCTGGATGAGGGCGAGCGTCTGCAACACCGAGTCGTGCAGGTGGGCGGCGATCTCGGCACGCTGCTCCTCGCGAACCCGGCCGGCGCGCTCGGCCATCAGGTCGCGCCAGAGCCTGACCACGAACGGCGCGACAATGACGCCCAGGCCGAGCACGAGCATCCCGATCGCCAGCACCGCCGTGACGGCACTCGGTCGGCCACCGCCGGAGAAGAGGAGCAGGATGCCTGCACCGAGCAGCACGATCACGCTCAGCGTTCGCACGACGAACAGGTAGCGCGGGGTGCGGGCGGCATCGTCACGGTCGAGGGTGAGGCTCCACGCCACCGCCGAACCGGTGAACGCGATGGCCAGCATGGTGGCGATGTACCCGTTGCCCTCGGAGTTGGCCACGGCGACCGCGACGATCGCCGCTATCGCGCCGGCACCGAGCAGCAGCGCACTGGTGGGAATCTCGCGGCGCACCCCCTGACGTTCATCCGTTTCATCCCGCGGCGTCAACGCCCACAGCCACGCGTACAGCAGCACACCGGCACCCATCACGAAGGAGGCGACCACGATGATGAACCGAACCCGGGCGACCGGCCAGTGCAGGTGCCTGGCCAGGCCGGCGCACACGCCACCCAGCACCGACCGGCTTGGCCGGGTCAGCGGGGGGCGAATTGCGGTGGTGCTCACCCTTGAATCCAACCAGACGGATGCCCCGCCTCACCCACCGGGACCGCGAATTCAGGGTCCGGTCAGGGTAGTCCCTCATAGCGAGGCCGACTCAGCGACGGCCACGATGGATGCATGTCCACAGATCACCCTTCACCTTCACCAGCGCCAGCGCCCGAGCCGACTCCGCCGGGCAGCGACAACACCTTCTTCGACTGGATGCGCGGCCTGCGCATCCCGCGCCAGCCCGGCTGGATCGGCGGCGTCTGCGCCGGCATCGCGGCGAGACTCGGCATCGACCCGATCATCGTCCGCGGCATCGCCGTCGTCATCGCCGTGCTCGGCGGCCCCGCCCTGCTGCTGTACGCGGCGGCCTGGCTGCTGCTTCCGGATCAGTACGACCGCATCCACCTGCAAGAGGCGATCCGCGGAAACTTCGACAAGGCGCACGCCGGCATCGGTGCGATGTTCCTGCTGTCGTTCCTGCCGCTCGCGCAGGGATTCTCGTGGTGGCAGCTGTCTGCCAACAACCAGGCTTGGGTTGCCTGGCCATCCCTGTGGGGCCTGTTCTGGACGCTCGCCATCATCGGCTCCATCGTCTGGCTCATCATCTGGCTGGTCACCCGCTCGAGGTCAACGCCCCAGGGCGCTTCGAGCACGACGGCGGGCGCGGCGGCATCCGCTGCCAGCGCCTCCGATGCCGCGAGCACCACCAGCCGGGCGGATGCCACGGCCACGACGGTCAGTAGCGTCGCCTTGCCCCCCGCGCCCGAGGCGCCCCCTCACCCCGATTCCGGTGCGACCGACGCCGACCTGGCGGCCTGGAAGGAACAGCAGGCCGCGTGGAAACGCGAGTACGACGGGTGGAAGCAGCAGCAGGCCGCCGGCGAGCGCGAATTGGCGCAGCAGCGCGCCGCGGAGCAGCGTCGTCAGCGCCAGGAGCAGAGTGCTGAGCGGCACCGTGCCGCGATCGAGGAGCAACGCCGCACCCGCTCCAACCCGGTCTACTCGCTGGTCGCGATCGGGCTCGCCATCATCGCGGGAGCAGCGACCGCCCTCGCCATCGGCGAGACCGGCGATGCGACCGCAGCCATCACCGGCATGGCGGTCAGCCTGGGCGTGCTCGGGCTCGCGATCATCGTCAACGGGTTCCGCGGCAAGCGCAGCGGCGGCTCGAGCGGTGTTGCCTTCCTGTTGGTCATCGCGCTCAGCCTGACCAGCTTCTTCAGCTGGGTCAACGGGCCCGTGGTCGGCAAGGACATCACCTGGGCGCCGAACTACTCGCCGAGCGAGCAGGAGAATCGTCGCACCATCATCACTGGCGACGTCACGCTCGACCTCACCGACTACTTCACTGATCCGGTTGACGCAGGCCGATACCAGAACGGTGCGGTGCGGCTCTACGTCGGACGCGGTGACGTGACCGTGGTCCTTCCAGCGGAAGAGTACTCGGCGGTCGAAGCACAGGTATACGACGGTTCGATCGACTTCACCGACAGCCAACGCCCTTCGCAATTCAGCTTCGCCAACGGTCACGACAAGGCCGTCCCGCGTAGCGGCGGCGAGCGCCACCGAGACGTCTACGTCGGAATCTGGGTAGCCAGCGGCGACGTGACCATCACCCAGGCAACCCGATAAGAGGAGAACACGATGACTGACAACAGTGAACCAACCACGCCCATCCACGATTCCGTTGCCTCGACTTCGTCCGAGGCCAAGATGGCGGATGCCCGCCCGGTGCGCCCCGGCACCGTCATCTGGGGCGTCATCATGGTGGCGATCGCGGCGATGTACTTCGCCACGGCCCAGGTCGACCTCGACGAGGTGAGCGGCTGGGTGATCCTCGCCTGGGGCATCCTCGCGCTAGGGGCGGTGCTCGTGGTCGGCGGCCTCATCGCCGCCCTGACCCGCCGTAACCCCTAGCCCCACTAGCCCGAACGGCCGCATGTAACCAGCGTTTTCGGGCGGATGGTGTTGGTTTCGGGTGGGCCGGGCTTCTATGGGCGCGGTGGAGCTAAGGCAATCGCTCCAGCGATTGCGCGACCCCAGCGCCGACCGAGCCTGCGAGGGAGGTCATCACCCAAGAGTCACCGACGGTAGTTGGGCGCCTCCACCACCATTTGGATGTCATGCGGGTGCGATTCTTTGAGCCCGGCCGCCGTGATCTGCACGAACTTGCCCTTGTGCCGCAGCTCTTCGATGGTGCGGGCTCCCACGTAGAACATGGACTGCCGCAGGCCGCCGATGAGTTGGTAGGTGACGGATGAGACGGGGCCGCGATATGGAACCTGGCCTTCGATCCCTTCGGCGATGAGCTGTTCGTCGCTGGGCACGTCCGCCTGGAAGTAGCGGTCGCGCGAGTATGAGGTCTTCTTGCCGCGGGTCTGCAGGGCGCCGAGCGACCCCATGCCGCGGTAGTTCTTGAACTGCTTGCCGTTCACGAAGACCAGGTCGCCGGGGCTTTCGTCTGTTCCGGCGAGGAGTGAGCCGAGCATGACGGTTTCCGCTCCGGCGACGAGCGCTTTGGCGATGTCTCCCGAGTACTGCAGTCCACCGTCGGCGATGACCGGCACGTTGGCTTCGCGTGCGGCGAGGGAGGCTTCGTAGACCGCGGTGACCTGGGGCACACCCACTCCGGCGACGACGCGGGTGGTGCAGATGGAGCCTGGACCGACGCCGACCTTGATGGCGTCCGCCCCGGCCTCGATGAGCGCCTGGGCACCGGAGCGGGTGGCGACGTTGCCGCCGATCACGTCGACACCGGCGAACGCGGGGTCGGACTTCAGCCTGCGGATGATCTCGAGCACCCCTGCGCTGTCACCGTTGGCCGTGTCGACGACGAGCACGTCGACACCGGCATCCAGCAGTACGCCGGCGCGCTCCCAGGCATCGCCGAAGAAGCCCATGGCTGCACCGACGCGCAGGCGGCCTTCCTCGTCCTTGGTGGCGTTCGGGTACTGCTCGGTCTTCTCGAAGTCCTTCACCGTGATGAGGCCGGTCAGACGGCCTTCGGCGTCGACCAGCGGCAGCTTCTCGATCTTGTGCTCGGCGAAGATGGCGACCGCAGCATCCGGGTCGATTCCTGTCGGGGCGGTGATCAGCGGCATCCGGGTCATGACGTCGCGGACCAGCGTCGTCGCTTTCTCGAACTCTGAGACGAACCGCATGTCTCGGTTGGTGATGATTCCGACGAGCTTGCCGTCACCCTCGACGACGGGCAGACCGGAAACCCGGAACTGCCCGCAGACGGCGTCCACCTCGGCGACGGTGGCGTCCGGCGTAGTTGTTACCGGATTGGTAATCATGCCGGATTCTGATCGTTTAACCTTGTCAACATAGGCCGCCTGGTCGGCGATCGAGAGGTTGCGATGGAGCACACCAAGGCCCCCGTTTCGGGCCATGGCTATGGCCATCCTGCCTTCGGTGACCGTGTCCATCGCGGCGGAGATCAGGGGCGTGTTCACCCTGATTCTCTTGGTCAGGCGCGAGGAGGTCTGCGCCTCGCTGGGGATGACATCAGTGTGTCCCGGCAGCAGCATGACATCGTCGTAGGTGAGGCCGATAAGGCCGAATGGATTGGGCTGGTCCATGGAATCCCTTAATCGCGAAACTGTGGCAAGAGTGCCGGCCAAACGCCTTCGGTTACCGGTATCCCATCTTAACCGGTTCGCGCTCACGCGTATTCCCCCGCCATAATTGCCACACCGCTTGTGTTTCGTGTGCAACCCCACATGGGACATAATCGGCTCTGTATCGTCAACGACGACGGTCGGCCAGCCCCGCGAGATTACCCTTCTCGACTGGCCCCGTCTTGGAGGTTTCGTGGGAATCACTAGCAAGGCGTTCGCGCACAAGCACAGGACGAGATGGCTGGTCGTCATCTTTGCCTCCTTGGTCGCGGCCATGACTCTGTCGGCAATCCCGGCAGCAGCGGATGAAGTGAATGTCGACAAGTACGACTACATCTTCAGTGGCAACGTCAAATACAACGGCGAGCCTCTTGAGGGCGTCACCATCAATGTCTCCGGCGGAGGCTACGACGAGGACGTTGAGACGGATGCCAACGGGCAGTGGAAGGTGGGCGTTCCTGAAAAGGAGGCCTACGACATCACCCTGATCGAGTCCACCCTTCCCGAGGGTGTCATCGTCAGTGAGGAAGGCAACGAGCGGGTCACCATCACCAATGAGGGTGCGACCATCGAGGCCGAGTTCGGCTTGACCAAGAACAAGGCGGTCAACTTCTTCCTCGGCGAAGGTATCCGGGAGGTGACGAGCTTCTTCGACCAGCTGGTGGAGCGGCTCATCAACGGCTTGAACTTCGGCCTGATGCTCGCGCTCGGATCGATCGGCCTCTCGCTGATCTTCGGCACAACCGGCATCGCCAACTTCGCCCACGCTGAGATGGTGACGTTCGGGGCGGTGATAACCCTGACGTTCGGTGTGTTCCTGGCCTGGCCGATCTGGATCGCCATCCCCATAGCGTTGGTCCTCACCGGAGTCGTCGGCTGGGCCCAGGACCTTGTTCTGTGGAAACCGCTGCGCAAAAAGGGCCTGAGCATTGTGCAGCTCATGATCGTCAGCATCGGCCTGTCGCTGGCGATGCGCTACATCTTCCAGTTCTTCTACGGCGGAGGCACGTACCAGTTGCCGAACCCTGGCTCGACCAAGGTGCAGCTGCTGGGGCCGATCGCCCTCTCCATCACCGACATGGTGAGCATGGCCATCTCGGCCGTGGTGCTGGTGGGCGTCGCCTACTGGCTGCTGAAGACGAAGACCGGCAAGGCGACGCGCGCGATCTCCGACAACCCGTCACTGGCGAAGGCCTCCGGTATCGACGTCGACCGAGTTGTCAGGCTGATCTGGATCTTCGGTTCCGTCCTGGCCGGACTCTCCGGTGTCCTGTGGGCCTACTTCCGGCCCGGCATCAAGTGGGACATGGGCTGGCAGATCCTGCTGCTCGTCTTCGCGGCGGTCGTGCTCGGCGGTCTGGGTACCGCATTCGGCGCCCTCGTCGGTTCAATCATTGTTGGCATCCTGGTCGAGATCTCCACCCTGTGGGTTCCCTCGGACATCAAGTACGTGGGTGCCCTCTCCATCCTGATCGTCGTCCTGCTGTTCAAGCCGCAGGGTCTGCTCGGTCGTAAAGAAAGAATTGGGTAGGTACCGCCATGGACTGGGGTTTTCTTCTCTCAAACACAGCATCCTGGCTGCTGGCTCCGGAGACGATCGCCTATGCGATCGCGACCGTCGGACTTGCCGTTCACTTCGGCTACGGCGGTCTGCTCAACTTCGGGCAGGCCGGCTTCATGGCCCTGGGTGCGTACGGCTACGCCATCTCGATTCTCAGCTTCGGCTTCCCCTGGTGGGGCGGAATCCTGGTGGGCATCGGCGCATCCGTGATTTTCGCCCTCCTCTTGGGTCTTCCGACGCTGCGGCTCCGCGCCGACTACCTGGCAATCGCGACCATCGCGGCTGCCGAGGTCCTGCGGCTGCTGTTCCAGTCGGTCATCTTCGACGAGTACACCAACTCGGCTGATGGCCTGGGCGGGTACCACGCGAGCTTCCGTGACGCCAACCCGTTCCCTGAGGGCACGTACGGTTTCGGCCCGTGGGTCTACAACGCGGACGGGCTCTGGATCCGCGTGTTCGGCATCGCCTTGCTCGCCGTCTGCCTGCTGCTCGTCTGGCTGCTCATGCGCAGCCCGTGGGGCCGCGTGGTGAAGGGCATCCGCGAAGATGAGGACGCCGTGCGCGCCCTCGGCAAGAACGTCTTCGCCTACAAGATGCAGGTGCTGGTGCTGGGTGGCGTTCTCGGAACCCTCGGCGGTGTGGTGCTCTCGCTCCCCTCCGCGGTGGTCCCGGCCGTCTACCTGCCGTCGCTCACCTTCTTCCTCTGGACCATCCTGTTGCTTGGTGGCGCCGCCACTATCTTCGGACCAGTGCTCGGTTCTGTGTTGTTCTGGCTGATCATGGCGTTCCTGTCCGTGTTCCTGCCCGGCATGGCGGAGCAGGGCTTCCTCTTCGGCATCACCGGCATCCAGGCAGGTGTGCTGCGGTTCATCCTGGTTGGTGTCGCGTTGATGCTCATCGTCATCTACCGGCCGCAAGGCATCCTCGGTAACAAGAAGGAGCTGACCTTCAATGCCCGCTAACACGGCAACAGTAAAAACGACCGGACTCCACGTCGGCGAGATCGCTCCTGGGGTCGCCAAGGTCGACCCGATCATCATCGCCGACCACGTCACCCGTTCGTTCGGTGGCCTGAAGGCGGTGGATGTCGACCACCTCGAGATTCCGCGCCACGCCATCACCGCGCTGATCGGGCCGAACGGTGCGGGTAAGACCACACTGTTCAACCTGCTCACCGGGTTCGACAAGCCGGACACCGGGACCTGGTCGTTCGACGGGAAGGCCCTCTCAGGCATCCCGGCGTTCAAGGTCTCGCAGATGGGGCAGGTGCGCACCTTCCAGTTGACGAAGTCACTGGCGATGCTCACCGTGCTCGAGAACATGAAGCTCGGGGCGAAGGGGCAGCGTGGGGAGAACTTCTGGACTGCCCTGGTTCCGGGCATCTGGCGCGCGCAGGACAACGACATCGAGGAACGCGCAATTGAGCTGCTCACGCGGTTCAAGCTCGACACCAAGAAGGACGACTTCGCGGCCAGCCTCTCCGGTGGCCAGCGCAAGTTGCTCGAGATGGCCCGTGCCCTCATGAGCGAACCGAACCTGGTGATGCTCGATGAGCCGATGGCCGGGGTGAACCCGGCGTTGACGCAGTCACTGCTCGACCACATCCTGGGCCTCAAGCATTCGGGCATGACGGTGCTGTTCGTCGAGCACGACATGCAGATGGTTCGTCACATCGCCGACTGGGTGGTCGTGATGGCTGAGGGCAAGGTCGTCGCGGAGGGTCCGCCCGACGTGGTCATGACCAACCCGGCCGTCATCGACGCCTACCTGGGCAGCCACATGGACACCGACCTCGGCGTCGTCACCGGACGCGTCGACGAGAACGGAAACAAGCTATGAGCGACAGCATGAACGACGATGTCGTCGTCCAGGTGACCAACCTGGACGCCGGCTACCTGCCCGGCGTGAACATCCTGAACCAGTGTTCGCTGACGGCGCGCAAGGGTGAACTGATCGGCATCATCGGCCCGAACGGCGCCGGCAAGTCGACCCTGCTGAAGGCCATTTTCGGCCTGGTGCAGGTCCGCGCCGGCGAGATCACGTTGTACGGCGAGGACATCACGTACCTGCCGGCCAATAAGCTGGTGGCGCGCGGGGTCGGCTTCGTCCCGCAGAACGAGAACGTGTTCCCCTCGCTCACGATCGAGGAGAACCTGCAGATGGGGTTGTTCCAGAACCCGAAGATCTACAACGAGCGTCTCGAGTTCGTGACGTCCATCTTCGGGGAGCTCAGTTCGCGCCTGAAGCAGCGGGCTGGTTCGCTCTCCGGCGGTGAGCGCCAGATGGTCGCCATGTCCCGTGCACTGATGATGGACCCGCACGTGCTGCTGCTCGATGAGCCGTCCGCTGGCCTGTCCCCGGTTCGCCAGGATGAAGCGTTCATCCGGGTGTCTGAGATCAACAAGGCCGGCGTGACGACCATCATGGTCGAGCAGAACGCACGCCGCTGCCTGCAGATCTGCGACCGCGGCTACGTGCTCGACCAGGGCAAGGATGCCTACACCGGCACCGGCCGCGAGCTGCTGAACGACCCGAAGGTGATCAGCCTCTACCTGGGCACCCTCGGCGAGGAAGACGCCGCGTAACCACACCATCCACGAGGAGGGCCTCAGCCGCGTGCTGGGGCCCTTTTCGTGTGCCGTGCGACCTCGAGGCCGCACCCCGCCCTCCGCAGGCTGTTACATCCCCGTAGCGGTCGTGCCGGTCGTGCACTCCCCCGGCCGGCCACGTCGCTGCGCTGACCGATCTGTGGAGCGCCCACCCCTAGATGGCCGCGGCCGTCGGATCGGTCAGCGCAGCAACGCCCAGCGGACCGACCTGCCTGAGCAGGCGGCTGGGTGTGGATGGTTTGCGGGGTGCCGAGTTTTGAGCCGGTGGGATGGACACGCTTTTCGTCCGTCCCACCGGCTCAATGTCTGAGCTGAGGAGCAAGCGATCCATTCCCAGACGCCACCTCCGCGCCTCGGCAAGCTCGGCTGGTCACTTCGACAAGCTCAGTACGGCGCTCGACGAGCTCGACCTGCTTGGCGCAAGAACTACGCAAGAAGTGCACCGGGCACGACAAAGGGCCCCGGCATCAGCCGGGGCCCTCCTGTGTCAGCTAAGCGAACTTAGTTGACGCGGGTGTGCATGTTGTCTTCGCCGTACTGGAAGATGCCGATGGTGGCTTCGGTCGGGTCGCCGTTCTCGTCGAACGTGATCGGGCCGGAGTAGCCGTCGTAGTCGGCAACGTCACCGTCGAGGATGATCTGGGCGGCCGACGCGAAGTCGGTTGCCTTCTCACCGTCGCCGGATCCGCCGGAGACTTCCTGCATCTTGCTGGCGATGTCCGCACCATCCACCGAGTTGGCAGCGAGTGCAGCCAGCGCGAGGAGGATGACAGCGTCGTACGACTCGGCTGCGTAGCTGAAGTCGCTCAGCGGCTCAGAGCCACCGAGTTCTTCCATCCATGCGGCGCTCAGGCGCTCCTGGAAGTCGTCTTCCAGAACCGGGCCAGGTGTGGTTCCCTTGGCACCTTCGCCGTCAGGTCCGACCAGGGTTCCCGGGGGAAGGTCAGCACCGAACTGCTTGAGGTTACCGTCGACCAGGTACACCTTGGACATGTCGAAGCCAGCGTCCTTGAGTGCAGGGGCGATGGTGTAGACCTCGTCGAAGGTGATCAGGGCGAGTGCGTCAGGGTTCTGAGCCATGACTTCGGAGATCTGCGCCGAGAAGTTGGTGTCACCGGTGTTGAACATCGGGGCAGCAACAACTTCGCCGCCGGCAGCTTCGAACGTCTCCTGCGTGACCTTCTGGAGTCCGGTGCCGTAGGCATCGTTCAGAACGATCATGCCGAGCGTGCTTGCGCCGTCGGTTGCGATCTGGTTTCCGAGGACTTCGCCCTGCAGGAGGTCGGACGGTGCTGTACGCCAGTACAGGTTGTCGTCATCCCAGGTGGTGAAGTCCGGCGAGGTGTTTGCCGGGGAGATCTGCAGAACGCCCGCACCGGTGATCTGGTCGATCACAAGCTTGGAGACACCGGATGCCGCGGCACCGATGATCGCCGTGACGTCCTGGCCGAGCAGGTTCGGGACGGTGGTTGCGTACGCCTTGTTGTCGGGGTCACCCGAGTCGCCGTACTCAACCTCGACTGTGATGCCGAGCCCTGCTTCGTTGATCTCCTTGACTGCGAGTGCAACGCCAGCTTCTTCTGGCGGGCCGAGGAACGCCAGTCCACCGGTCTGTGGCAGCAGGGTGCCGATCTTCAGGGTGAGATCCCGATCTTCCCCACCGGGCGCTGCGTCGGGTTCGGTTGGGGCGCAGCCAGTCAGCACGAGTGCTGCTGCACCGATGGCGGCGATGCCAGCGATGACTGTCTTGCGCGTCCGTGAGCGGGAGGCCGTGGCCTTCGCGAATACGCTCATGTTGCTCCTTGCGTTCAGAATGTGAGACACGGCAGGGCACTGCCGTTGATGCCAAGCTATTGGGGAATGGCGCCAGATACAAGTGATTCGCATTACAGCCCTGTAACGCCCGTCAAATGGCGCTAACCCGCGACAACCCCGTCTACCCGGGTGAACTTGTTCTCGGCGTTGTACTGGTACACCCCGAAGTGGGCACGGTCCGGGTCGCCGTCCCTGGTCAGGTTGACCGGCCCGGAAATACCGTCGTAATCGATGTCATCCCGGGTCTTCAGAACGGTCCGGCACTCGCCGTAGCTGAGGCACTTGATCCCGCCGGCCGAGGCGTCGACCAGGCTCCTGGCCACCGCGAGTCCGCTGTCGTTTCCGGCGACGACCGCGGCCAGCGCCGCCAGCATCACGGCGTCGTAGGCTTCGGCCGCATAACGGAAGTCGGTGACTTGTGCGCCGACGGACTTCACTCTCTCCTGGAACGCCTTGTCCGGTTCGGCACCTTCGATGACACCGCGCGCGCCGATGAGGGTCCCGGCCGGCAGTGCTTGCGAGTAGTCGGCGAGGTTCCCGCCGATCAGCCACAGTCGCTCCTTGCCCAGGCTCGCCGCGGTCAGCGCAGTGATGAGTGCCTTGTTCTGCTCCATCGCCCCGAACGGGCTGGCCAGGATCACGGCGTCCGGTTGGGACGCCGTCACGGTGGCCAGGATGGGGGCGAAATCCTTGACCTGAGACGTGAACTTCTCAGAGGCGACCAGTCGACCGCCGAGTTCGGACACCGCAGCCGTGACAGTGGCAGCCGTGGCCCGGCCAGTGTCGTCATCGAAATAGATGACGGCGAGGCGTGCCTCTCCGCCAGCGCTGGCGAGCTCGGCGAGAACCGTGCCCTGCATGGCTGCAGAGGAGATCGTGCGGAACAGCATGCCGTCTTCGTCCAGGGCGCTCAGCCGCGGGGCTGTGGCCGCCGGCGAGATGAGGGGGATCCCCGCGGTGACCGCCTGAGGCAGGATGCGCTCCGCCAGAACCGATGAAGACGGGCCGATGATGACGTCGACCTGCTTCTCGACGAGCGCATCGAAGGATGCTTCGAGCTTCTTCTCTTTCGCCTCGCCCGAGTCGGCGTGCACGACGACGATCGACTTGCCGAGCACTCCGCCGGTCTCGTTGATCTCCTTCACGGCGAGGTCGACGCCGGCGACCTGCGCCGGCGCGATGAACGCCTGTGGCCCGGTCACCGGGAACAGCGTTCCGATCGTCAGGATGCCGTCGCCGGCCGGCAGCGGCGTGGCTGTGGGGGTGGGGCTCATCGTGGGGGCAGGGGCCGCCGAGCATCCGCTCAGCAGGCAGGCCGCAGCCACTATTGCCAGACCGGCTTGAAAGCGTCGGGTGCGCGACACGCCAGGAGTCCTCTCGTCACCCGGCATTCGCCGGGAACAGCAGAACACTACCGTTTATGCGGGGAGCGGGAGGGTGCGACGGGCCGCCCGGCCGTGGGCAACGAGGTCCCAGGTGAGGATCGCAAGCGCGACCCAGACCAGGCCGAACCCGATCAGGCGTTCGATCGGCATCTCTTCGTGCATGATCAGGACGGCGAAAAGGAACTGGAGCACGGGTGCCAGGTACTGGAAGAGGCCGAGCGCCACCAAGGTAATGCGCCTGGCCGCTGCAGCGAACAGCAGCAGGGGAACCGCGGTGACCACGCCGGCGGAGAGCAACAGCGCCGTGTGCCCTGCGCTCACCGTTCCGAACACGATCCCGCTGGTTGCGCCCACAATGACCAGGATCACGGATGCGACGGGCAACAGCCAGAGTGTCTCCAGCGTCAGTCCGGTGATGGCGTCGACGGACACTCCGGCCTTCTTCTTGAGAAGTCCGTACAGGCCGAAGGACAGCGCGAGAGCGAGGGCGACCCATGGAATGGAACCGTATCCGACAGCGAGCACGACGATGGCGATCGCGCTGACCCCGACCGCGAGCCACTGCAGCGGCCGAAGCCTTTCACGCAGCAGGAAGACGCCGAGCAGCACGGTGACAATGGGGTTGATGAAGTAGCCGAGCGCGGTCTCGACGATCTTCCCGTCGAGTACGGCCAGCACGAAGATCTGCCAATTCGCGTAGATGAGAGCACCGGCCAGGGCTGTGGCGAAAACCAGGCGAGGCCTGCGAAGAACAGCTATGAAGGCCGGCCACTTGCGGGTCACCGTGAGGAGGATGGCACAGAAGACCAGGGAGAACAGGATGCGCCAGGCAACGATCTCGACGCCGCCAGCTGGGGCGAGAAGCAGGAAGTACCCGGGGATCACGCCCCACAACCCGTAGGCTCCCACGGCGAAGAAGACGCCGGACCGCTGACGCGATTCGGCGTCGCTGCGAGCGGGGGTTACAGGGCTGGCCACTCGCTGAATCCTACCGGCCGGGAAATCACATCCGTCGCCCACCGCCACCGGTGCTCATCCGGTGTCTGTCACGAGCCGGTGAATGGCAGGAAGTCATGGAACGACAGAGAGTCTCTGAACGACACTGAGTCACTGAATGACAGGGGGCCCACCGGCTTTCACCGGAGGGCCCCCTGTTGTGCGCGTGGAGCGCGGAACTAGCGAACGACCACTGCAAGCACGTCGCGAGCCGAGAGCACGAGCAGGTCTTCCCCGCCGTACTTCACCTCGGTTCCGCCGTACTTGGAGTAGATGACCTTGTCGCCAACGGCGATGTCGAGGGGAACGCGGTTGCCGTTGTCATCGATGCGGCCGGGGCCGACAGCGATAACTTCGCCCTCCTGGGGCTTTTCCTTCGCGGTGTCAGGGATGACGAGGCCGGAAGCAGTGGTCTGCTCTGCCTCGACCTGCTTGATGACAATGCGATCTTCGAGCGGCTTGATGGACACCGACACGGTTGACCTCTTTCTCATTACTTCGAAAACTTCGGTTAGCACACTCCCTATGAGAGTGCCAGAACAACTGTACTGCCCGACTAGCACTCGTGCAACGTGAGTGCCAACAACCACCACCCGGAAGTGCCCGTTGCGGAGGATTGCGCCTGTTGCGCGGGGCACATCCGACCGGAACGGGAACAATGGGGGGATGCAGAAGTCGGAGTTGCTCGAGTTGCTGTCCGCCGACGGGCTTCGGCTTCTGGACTCGCTGCCCGCTTTCGATTCGAAAGCGGATATCGTGCGCACCGTCTCAGCGCTCCGCGACGCCGGGCACTCCCCAGCCATGGTCGCGGCCGTTCTCACCCAGTCGAGGCTGCGGGCGAAAGCGCCGGCCAAGTTCGGGCCGTTCGCCGCCCGGATGCTGTTCACCGAGAACGGCCTCGAGCAGGCCACCCGGCTGAGCGTTGCCGCGCTCCATGCCGGCCGGTTCCAGGCGGCCGGCGTGACGCGTGTCGCCGATCTCGGCTGCGGCATCGGGGCGGATGCCTTGGCTCTCGCCGCGCTGGACCTCGAGGTCACTGCGGTGGAGGCCGACGAGGCGACCGCGGCCATCGCCGCTTACAATCTGGCACCCTGGCCGAAGGTCACCGTGGTGCACGCCGACGCGACCACCGTCGCCCTGGACGATGTCGATGGCGTCTACCTCGACCCGGCCCGCCGCAACGAGAAGAAGCGGCTGGCCGACCCGGCCGACTGGTCGCCGTCGCTGGATTTCGCCTTCGGCCTGGGCGAGCGGATGCCCACCGGCATCAAGCTGGGACCGGGCATCGACCGCGACCTGATCCCCGCGGACGCCGAGGCGCAGTGGGTCTCCGTCGACCACGACGTGGTGGAGCTCGGCTTGTGGTTCGGGAGTGTGGCGAGGCCGGGCATCCGCCGCTCCGCCCTGGTCATCGGCAGTCACGGGCGGGCGGAGCTGACGGCGGGCGCTGACAGCGAGGACGCCGAAGTCGGCACCCTCGGCGAGTTCGTCTACGAGCCGGACGGCGCCGTCATCCGCGCCCGCCTGATCGGCGATCTCGCCCGATCACTCGGTGGGCGGATGCTCAACCACGACATCGCTTACCTGACCGCCGACACGGCCACCGACACGCCGTTCGCCGCGCGGTTCCGGGTGGTCGCGAAGCTGCCGCTCGATGTGAAGTCGATCCGTAAGGAGCTGACGGCACGCTCGATCGGCACCCTCGAGATCAAGAAGCGCGGGGTGGACATCGACCCGGCGGAGTTCCGCAGGAAGCTGTCGCTCAAGGGCGCGGACTCGGCGACTCTCATCCTCACCAGGGCCGGCGGCAAGCGGGTCGCCCTGCTCGCACAGCGCGCCTGAGCGACTGAACGACTGAGCGAGCGCCGCCGAGCGCGCGTCAATCTTGCGACGGCGGGCGAAACTTGACCGGCGCGTGAAGGGTCGACCCGCGCTCGGCGTAGTTCAGGAGTAGAGGGCCCCGGTACTCGCCGCCGTGCCGACGAACCAGAGCGGGATGAACACGAGAGCCAGCGTGAAAAGGAGAACGATCAACGCCAGCGCAAGTCCGGCATACCCGGTGATGATCCCGGTCAGGGAGAAGCCCTTGGCAGTCGGTTCCCTCTTCATTCCGATGTGCCCGAGGATGACCCCGGCGAGCGCGGGAAGGAAACCCATGAGGAAGAACGACAGCACCAGTCCTACGATGCCGCACACCATCGAGGCGATGCTCAGCCCGCGAGGGGGCGCCGGCTGGCCGTAACCGGCAGGGGCGTAGTACGGGGATTGGCCCGGCTGGCCGTAGGCAGGTTGCCCATAGGGCTGTTGCGCTGCCGGGGCGACTGGAGCCTGGGTCGGCTGCGCGGATGGGGCCGGCGTGCTCGGGTCTTCTGTTGTCATGTGCACATGTTATCGAAGCGAAGCCACCCTCACTTAACTGCAGCAGGGGCACGCTGCTGACAGCGCACCCCTGCAGAACCAGAGTCCGGTACTAGTAGTTGAAGGCCCCGGATGCGCCCGCGCTCGCGAACGCGACGATCCAGAAGATCAGGCCGATAACGGCGATGGCGAGGCTCACGATTCCGAGGATGATGCCGGTCAGCCACAGGCCCTTGGATGCTTGCGGCTCCTTCTTCTTGCCGAGCACACCGAGGATGATGGCGGCCGCCGGAATGAACAGGCCGAGGATCGATCCGACGATCGGGATGACGACGATCCAGGCACCCAGGAAGCCGACGATTCCGGCGATCAGGGAAATGATGCTCAGCACAGGGGCCTTGGCCGGTGCCGCACCACTGGCGTAAGGGGTGCCAGCGGGCCCGGCCGTGTAGCCACTGTTCGGCGGGGTCGGCTCCGGCTGGGCGGGAGGCGTGGTGTCGGACATGGTGCTGGCTCCTTTGGTTGGTGAAAACGATTCAGCGCTGCCAATCGTGGCACTACCCCTATTGGAGTGTCAACGTGAGACGGACTGTTACGCCTGCACCGCGTTCAAGCCTGCACCGTGGTGACCGGCAAAGTCGAGTCGGCACCGAACCCGAGGGACGATGGCGGATGCCCGGCCTCGATCAGCTGGGCACCGAGCGCCGCGATCATGGCACCGTTGTCTGTGCAGAGCGAGAGCGGCGGAATCCGCAACTCGATGCCGTGCTCCCGGCACCGTTGCCCGGCAAGCTCCCGCACGCGAGCGTTCGCGACGACACCCCCGCCGAGCAGCAACCGCGGAACGCCCCGGTCGAGGCAGGCGGCGATCGCCTTGGTGAGCAGCACATCGACGACCGCCTCCCGAAAACTGGCGGCGACATCCGCCAATGGAATGTCGTCACCGGCGTCCTGGTGCTGCTCCACCCAGCGCGCCACCGCGGTCTTCAGCCCGGAGAACGAGAAGTCGTAGCGGTGCTTCTCGAGGTCTTTAGGTCTGCTCAGTCCACGGGGGAAGCGGATGGCCGTGGGGTCGCCAGTCGCAGCCAGCCGGTCGATCTGCGGCCCGCCAGGGTACGGGAGCCCGAGCAGCCGGGCGACCTTGTCGAACGCTTCGCCCGCCGCATCATCGATGGTCTCGCCCAGCAATTCGACGTCGGCGATCAGGTCGCGCACGTGCAGGAGGGAGGTGTGCCCGCCGGAGACGAGCAGCGCGATGGTGGGGTATTCCAGCGGGCGAGCAGTCACATCCGTTTGGAGCACATCGGCGCCGACGTGGCCGACCAGGTGGTTGACGGCGTACAGGGGCTTGTCGAGGGCCACCGCCAGCGCCTTGGCCGCGCCGATCCCCACCATGAGGGCGCCCGACAGGCCTGGGCCGCTGGTGACGGCGATCGCGTCGAGGTCCTCCAGCGTGACTCCTGCCTCAGCGAGGGCGGCGCCCAGCGTTGGCGTGAGGGCTTCGAGGTGTGCTCGCGCCGCGATCTCGGGCACGACGCCGCCGTACCGCGCGTGCTCGTCCATGGAGGACGCGATGACGTTGGCAAGCAGCTGCGTGCCGCGAACGATGCCGACACCGGTCTCGTCGCAGCTGGTCTCGATGCCGAGGACGAGCGCGCTCATGACGACCCACCTGCCAATCGTGGCGCCAGCGGCAGGAGCGTGTGCCGCATCACCACGGCATCCACGTTGTCCGGTTGGTAGTAGCCGGCACGAACGGCGATCGGTTCGAACCCGAGCGCCTTGTAAAGCTTCTGGGCGCCGGGGTTGTCTGCCCGCACGTCGAGGAAGAGCCGAGCCGCACCCCGCTGGTGCGCTTCGGTCATCAATTGCCGCATAAGGGTACGGCCAAGACCCTGACGCCTGGCCGATGCCGCGACGGCGATGGTCTGGATGTCGGCATCCCCGGCGCCGACCGGGGCGAGAAGCCCGGCATAGCCGTCGACCTCGTCCGGCTCGTCGACCCTCACGGCGACGAGGTAATAGGTGTGCGGGCTCCGCAACTCGGCACGCATCGATTCGGTGGACCAGGCATCCGCCTCGAAGGTTGCCGTCTCGATGGCCATGATCGCGTTCAGGTCGTCCTCGCCTGCGCGGCGCAGCATCCAGGCCATCAGCTCACCCTCTTCGGACCGCTGGACACCGTCACGTCCGGCGACCGGAGGTAGAGCGGCTCTGAGCCGGCGAATGGCCGGCCGGCGGAGAACATGGTCTCCGCCAGCATGCCGAGGGCACCCGCGGAGACGACCTGTGCATCCAGCCGGGCGAAGCTGCCGAACCGGGGTACCGCCTCCGTGAGATCGTCGGGGCGCGCGAGGCCCGGTTCCCCGACCCGCACCGGTATTCCGGCGTCGTCGACACCGTCGTACGCCGACCAGTACACCTCTCGGCGCCGGGCATCCGTCACCACCAGCAACGGCCCGGATGCCCCGGCACGGTAGCTCTCGAATGCGATGGCATCGTGGCTCACCACGCGCACTGGCGGCTTCCCTGCCCCGAGGGCGAACGCGTTGCCTGCCGCGATGCCGACCCGGAGCCCGGTAAACGGGCCGGGGCCCATGCCGATGGCGATGCCGGACAGCTCGGGCACAGTCACCCCGGAATCGCGAAGGCATCCGTTGATCAGCTCACCGATGACTTCGGCGTGACGGCGCGTGTCCGGCTCGCTCAACTCGGCGATGACCCCGCGGTCGCGGTCGACGACCGCAACGCTGGTGCCCGCTGACGTGTCAATGGCGAGGAGCATCAGGCCAGCCTATTCCCGCCCCAATTGATGCCGGCCCAGCCGACAGCGCTCCAACGTTCGCCGTGACCGGTCAACCGAACCTCCCGCGGCTCGACTCCCTCTTCGGTCTCCTGCCCGCCAATGGGGCGGCGGATGTCCACCTGCAGCCACGCATCCGCGATCGCATCCAGCATGCCGGCCGCCCACTCCACCACCACGATCGACGCGTCGAAGTCGATATCGAGGTCGTCAAGCTCGGCCGCATCACCCAGCCGATAGGCATCGACGTGCACCAGGGGTGCTCCCCCGGACAGCCGCGGATGGGTGCGCGCCAGCACGAACGTCGGACTGGTGACTGTGCCGCGGATGCCGAGCGCCTCACCGAGCCCGCGCGTGAGCGTTGTCTTGCCCGCGCCCAGTTCACCGTTCAGGGCGACCACGTCACCGGCACGCAATTCGGTGGCGATGGTGGCACCGAGCTCCGCCATCTCCTCCGGGGTTGCGATGGTGATGCTGGTCACTGCCAGGTCCGCTCCACCCGGCCGCCGATGCGAGTGACGATCTCGTAGTTGATCGTTCCGGCGGCAACGGCCCAGTCGGCGGCCGTCGGCGCGCCGGTCGCGGGGTCGCCGAACAGCACAGCGCGGTCGCCGACCTTCACCGGATCGTCGCCGACGTCGACCACCAACTGGTCCATGGCCACGCGGCCGGCGACCGGGTACACCTTGCCACCGATCATCACCGGCCCCTTGCCTGAGGCGTGCCGCGAAATGCCGTCGCCGTACCCGAGCGGCACGAGGGCGAGGGTACTCTCCTGCGTCGTGCGATAGGTGTAGTTGTATGACACCGGGCTGCCCGAGGGAACCCGCTTCACCGAGATGATCGACGCGCTCAACTCCATCGCCGGTCGCAGCCCCAGCTCGGTCGCCGTGGTGTCTTCGAACGGGGAGAGCCCGTAGATGCCGACGCCAAGCCGCACCATGTCGAATCGCGCCTCCGGCACCCGGATCGTGGCCGCTGTCGCGGCGAGGTGCAGTCGTTCCACCGCGAGCCCGGCCTGCTTCGCCATGGCCGCGGCCCGTTCGAAGGTCGCGACCTGTGCCAGGTCATCCGCCCGACTGGTCCCGGAGAGGTGGCTGAACAGGCCGACGACGCGGATGCGTCCTTGCCGCTCATGCTCGGCCGCGGCCTCGAAGACCCGCTCCCACTCGGTGGCTACCATGCCGTTGCGGCCGAGTCCGGTGTCGACTTTCAGGTGCACGCGCGCGGGGGCGGATGCCCGACCGCCGGCTGCCGCGACCTGCTCGAGCTGTTCGGCGTAGCTGACTCCCAATTGGATGTCGGCCGCCAACTCGGCGTCGAAGGTGCTCTCCGGACTGTGGATCCAGGCCAGCAGCGGGGCGGTCAGGCCGGCGGAACGCAGGGCGAACGCCTCGGAGGCGTCAGCGACCCCGATGCAGTCCGCCCCGCCCTCCAGGGCTGCTCGTGCCGATTGCAGGGCGCCGTGCCCATAGCCGTCGGCCTTGACCACGGCCATGGCGAACCGGGTTCCGGCGATTCTCCGGAGCGTCTCGACGTTCGCCGAGATGGCTCCGAGATCGATGCGCGCCTCACGCAGTGGTCTGCTCATGCCGCTCCTTCAGCGATCACGTACGCGATGGCGAGGTCGGCATCGTGGCTCATCGACAGGTGAAAAGTGGCGATGCCGCGCTCATCTGCGACCTCTGCCACGCGATTGGCCAACTCGAACGACGGGTTGCGGAGGTCGTTCGAGACGATCCGGATGTCGTGCCAGCGCACCCCTTCGGAATCGCCGATCGCCTTGATGAGTGCCTCCTTCGCCGCGAAGCGAGCGGCGAGGGAACGCAGTGGGAGGGTGCGGCCATCCGGGTGCTGTTCGCTCTGGGCGAACAAGCGGTCGAGCAACCTCGGCGTCCGGCTCGCGGCCCGTTCGAACCGCGGGACATCCACCAGGTCGACGCCGATGCCGACGATCACTTAACGGAGCTCTTTCGAGCGCTGAGCTGCGAAACCGACGTCGCAGGCTCCGTCGGAGCTGGGGTCGCGAGATTGCTTCGCAATCTTCATAGCTCCACCGCTCACTCGACCGTGACTGACTTGGCGAGGTTCCTCGGCTGGTCGACGTCGAGCCCCTTCGCCGCGGCGAGCTCGAGGGCGAAGACCTGCAGGGGAATGACAGCGAGCAGCGGCTCGATCAACGGGCCGGCCAGCGGAAGCGGGATCACGACATCCGCGTAAGGAAGAACGGATGCGTCCCCCTGCTCGGCAATGACCAGCACCCTGGCGCCGCGAGCGCGGATCTCCTGGATGTTCGAGACGACCTTCTTGTGCAGCGAGTCAGGATCCCGCGGGCTGGGCACGACGACGAACACCGGAATACCGGGCTCGATGAGCGCGATCGGACCGTGCTTCAACTCACCGGCGGCAAAGCCCTCCGCGTGGATGTAGGCGATCTCCTTGAGCTTGAGGGCGCCCTCCAGTGCCACCGGGAAGCCGACGTTGCGACCCAGGAACAGCACCGAACGGGTGTCCGCCATCCAGCCGGCCAGCTGCTTGATCGAGTCGCGCTGCTCGAGAACGGTGTCCATCTGCGCAGGCACGTTCTGCAACTCGACCAGCATCGATGCAACCTCCGCATCGGACAGCGTGCCGCGCACGGCGGCAAGGTGCAGGCCGAGCAGGTAGAGCGCAACAACCTGCGCCACAAAGGCCTTCGTCGAGGCGACGGCCACCTCAGGGCCGGCATGGGTGTAAATGACGGCGTCCGACTCGCGCGGAATCGTCGCACCCTGCGTGTTGCAGACCGAGATCGTGCGTGCGCCGTTGGCCGCCGCGTACTTGACCGCCATCAGGGTGTCCATGGTTTCGCCGGACTGGCTGATCGAGACCACCAGGGTGGTCGGCGTCAGCACCGGGTCGCGGTAGCGGAACTCGTGGGAGAGTTCGACGTCCACCGGGATCCGAGTCCACTTCTCGATCGCGTACTTGGCCAGCATTCCGGAATAGTTGGCGGTACCGGCGCCGACGATGACGATGCGGGTGACGCCCTTCAGCACATCCTCGCCCAGCGCATCCAGTTCGCTCAGGTGCACAACCCCGTCGACGGAACGACCCAGCAGCGTCTTGGCCACCGCCTCCGGTTCCTCGCTGATCTCCTTCGCCATGAAGCTGGACCAGCCGCCCTTCTCCGCAGCTGACGCGTCCCAGGAGACCTCGAACTCTGTCGCCTCGACGGTGTTGCCGTCGAAGTCGGTGACAACAACGGAGTCCGGCGTGATGGTGACCAGCTGGTCCTGACCGATCTCCATGGCGCGCCGTGTGTGCTCGACGAAAGCGGCGACATCCGACCCCAGGAAGTTCTCGCCGTCACCCAGCCCGATGACCAGGGGGGAGTTGCGGCGGGCGCCGACAACGACACCCGGCTGGTCGCAGTGCATGACGAGCAGGGTGAACGCCCCGTGCAGGCGCGACACCACGGTGCGTAGCGCAGTGGCCAGGTCGCCATGCTCCTGATAGGCCAGTCCGACCAGGATGGCGGCGACCTCAGAGTCGGTTTCGCTGGTGAAGACGGTGTCCGGGTGCTCGGCCAGCAGTTCCTGCTTGAGCTCGGCGAAGTTCTCGATGATGCCGTTGTGAATGAGGGCGAGCCTGCCGTTGTCGCCGAGGTGCGGGTGGGCGTTCTCGTCGTTGGGGCCGCCGTGGGTCGCCCAACGCGTGTGGCCGATACCGGTCGACCCGTTGGGCACCGGGTTGGACTCCAGCTCGTCCGTGAGCATCTGCAGTTTCCCGGCGCGCTTGCGCACCCCGAGGGTGCCATCCGCGTCCAGGACGGCGACGCCGGCGGAGTCGTACCCGCGATACTCGAGGCGTCGAAGGCCGCCCATGAGGACTTCGATGCTCTTGGCGCTGCCTACATAACCCACAATTCCACACATGGGCCTGATTTTACGGTACGCCGGCTGAACCACCCGCCAGCCGGCATCAGACTAGGCTTTCTCGGGTGTCCGAAGCCACCCCCGCCAACGGAACGGGAACCCCGTTCGTCGAGATCGAGCGCGCTGATTGGGCTGCCCTCGCCGGCTCGACGAAATCCCCGCTCACCCCGGCCGAAGTGCTCGGGCTCCGCGGCCTCGGCGACGTGCTCAACCTCGACGAGGTGGCGGATGTCTACCTGCCGCTGAGCAGGCTCATCAACCTTTACGCCGTTGGCGCGAAGCGGCTGCACCAGTCGACCAGCGAGTTCCTGGGCCAGCGGGCCCCCAGCACCCCCTTCGTGATCGGCGTGGCCGGATCCGTCGCGGTGGGCAAGTCGACCATCGCCAGGCTGCTGCGCGAGCTCCTCGGCCGCTGGGAGCACACCCCCCGAGTGGAACTGGTCACCACCGACGGTTTCCTGTACCCGAACGCCGAACTCGAGCGCCGCGGCCTGATGGAGCGGAAGGGCTTCCCCGAGTCCTACGACCGGCGGTCACTCCTGCGGTTCGTCAGCAACGTGAAGAGCGGGGTGGAAGAGGTGCGCGCGCCGCTCTACTCGCACCTCAGCTACGACATCGTCCCGGATGCCCAGGTCGTGGTGCACAAGCCCGACATTCTCATCATGGAGGGCCTGAACGTGCTGCAGCCGCCCACCACGCAACACCGTCTCGCGGTCAGCGACCTGTTCGACTTCAGCGTCTACGTCGACGCCCGCACCTCAGACATCGCCACCTGGTACGAGGAGCGGTTCCTGAAGCTCCAGCGCGGCGCGTTCACCAACCCGGAATCGTACTTCCACCGGTACGCCTCGCTCAGTGAAGCGGATGCCCGGCGCACCGCCCGGGACATCTGGGGCCGCATCAACGAGCCCAACCTGACCCAGAACATCCGCCCCACGCGGTCGCGCGCCACTGCCGTGCTGCGCAAGAACTCACAGCATGCGGTGCACAGCATCCTGCTGCGCAAGATCTGACAGCAGTTACAGCGCGAGGCGGGAGCGCACCAGCTCGGCCAGTTCGGCCGACACCCTCTCAGCGGTCGCCAGTTCAGCCGCCTCCACCATGACCCTGACCATCGGCTCGGTGCCGGAGGGCCGCAACAGGATGCGCCCGCTGTCGCCGAGCTTCTCCTCCCATGCGGCCACTTCGGCTGCGATGACCTCGTCTTCGCGGATGCGGTGGTGGTCGACGTCACGGACGTTCACCATGACCTGTGGATACACCGTCATGATGTCGCACAGTTCGGCGAGGCTCTTGCCGGTTCGCGCCATCTCGGAGAGAACGTGCAACCCGGTGAGGATGCCGTCACCGGTGGTGGCGTGGTTGCTCATGATGACGTGGCCCGACTGCTCGCCGCCCAGGTTCAGGCCGTGCTCACCCAGCGCTTCAAGCACGTAACGGTCGCCGACAGCGGTGGTGAGCATCTCGATGCCGTGCTCGGCCATCGCCAGGCGCAGCCCGAGGTTGCTCATCACGGTGGTGACCAGTGTGTTCTTCGCGAGGATGCCGCGCTCTTTCATGGAGACCGCGAGGATCGCCATGATCTGGTCGCCGTCCACGTGGTTGCCGCGGTGGTCGACAGCGAGGCAGCGGTCGGCGTCACCGTCGTGGGCGATGCCGACATCCGCTCCGTGCTCCAGCACGGCCTTCGCCAGGTTGTCCAGGTGCGTCGACCCAACCCCGTCGTTGATGTTGAGGCCGTCCGGGTCGGCACCGATCACGGTGACGCGAGCACCCGCATCCGTGAACACCTGGGGCGAGACACCCGCGGCGGCACCGTTGGCGCAGTCGAGCACGACGTGGATGCCGTCCAGCCGATGCGGAAGCGTCGCCAGCAGGTGGAGGACGTAGCGGTCTTCGGCGTCGGCGAAGCGGGTGATGCGCCCGACCTCGACACCGGTCGGAGCCAGCTTTCCGTTGCTGAGCGCCGCCTCGATGCGATCCTCGACGATGTCGGGCAGTTTCGTTCCACCGACAGCGAAGAACTTGATGCCGTTGTCGGGTGCCGGGTTGTGCGATGCCGAGATCATGACACCGAAATCGGCACCGATGTCGCCGATCAGGAACGCGGCGGCCGGCGTCGGGATGACACCGGCGTCGAGCACATCAACACCGGAACTCGACAGCCCGGCAGCAACCGCCGCCGAGATGAACTCGCCCGAGATCCGGGGGTCGCGAGCGACCACCGCGATGGGCCGGCGACCGGATGCCCGGCGGCCGTCCGCGAATCGCCCTTTTCCGAGCACAACTGCAGCCGCCTGGGCAAGCCCGAGGGCAAGCTCAACGGTGACGTCTCGATTTGCGAGACCGCGGACCCCGTCGGTTCCGAACAAACGCCCCATTACAGCAGCAGCCCGCTACCGCGCGTTGCTTAGCGCTTCGAGAACTGCGACGCCTTGCGGGCCTTCTTGAGACCAGCCTTCTTGCGCTCGATGACGCGGGCGTCACGAGTCAGGAAGCCGGCCTTCTTGAGGGCGGGACGGTTGTTCTCGCGGTCGATCTCGTTCAGCGAACGGGCGATCGCGAGGCGCAGTGCGCCGGCCTGGCCGGAGGGGCCGCCACCGGTGATCTTCGCGATCACGTCGTAGCTTCCCAGGAGGTCGAGAACCTTGAACGGGTCGTTGATCAGCTGCTGGTGCAGCTTGTTCGGGAAGTACTCCGCGAACTCACGACCGTTGACGGTGAAGGTGCCGGTGCCCGGCTTGATGCGCACGCGGGCGATGGCCTGCTTGCGGCGGCCGACTGCGGCGCCGGGGACGTTGAGCACTGCACGCGGTGCCGCGGGGGCCTCCGATGCCGGCGTCTCGGTCGAATAGCTTTCCGGGGCCAGCGCGGTGGTGTCGATGGAGTCTGAAATCTTCGCCATGTTGTGGGAATCCTTGCTTGTACTGGCGCGCGCTACTGCGCGACCTGGCCGAGGGTGTAGGTCTTGGGCTGCTGGGCAGCGTGGGGGTGCTCGGCGCCTGCGTAGACCTTGAGCTTGGTGAGCTGCGCCCGACCAATGGAGTTCTTCGGAAGCATGCCACGGATGGCCTTCTCGACGGCACGCGTCGGGTGCTTCTCGAGCATCTCGGAGTAGGTGGTGGCCGTGAGCCCGCCCGGGTAACCGGAGTGGCGGTAGGCCTTCTTCTGCGCGAGCTTGGAGCCGGTGAGGGCAACCTTCTCGGCGTTGATGATGATGACGAAGTCGCCCATGTCCATGTGGGGGGCGAAGGTCGGCTTGTGCTTGCCGCGAAGCAAGGTCGCCGCGTGGCTGGCCAGACGACCGAGCACTACGTCGGTTGCGTCGATGATGACCCAGTCGCGCTGGACATCCTCGGGCTTGGGGGAAAAGGTGCGCGTCACAGTAAAGCTGCTTTCTGATCGAAATGAGATGTTCGTGAATCCCGCTCCGATGGTCGTTCCGCAACAGAGTGTTGGGGGAACGGTGCCGGTGGAGGGCTCATGATCGGATGCCGCGCACGGAGACGCTGACACCAAGGATCAACTCTAGCTCACGCGTGCTCAGTCGGTCAAACTGGTTGCCGCCCTGGGAATCAGCATCGGTGGCGCCTCGTCAGCCTGCCTTCTCGCCCTGGTCTGGTCGGCGCGGGCGGCGAGTCCATCATCCGCTGGATACCCGACTTCGACCATGGTGAGGCCCTTCGCCGGCATCACCTTGAACTCGCTTCCGCGGAGCTGTTCGTCGCGGATGCCGACCAGGCGTTCGGCAGGAACGTTGCCCTGGCCGACGGCGACACAGGCACCGACCAGCGAGCGCACCATGCTGTGGCAGAACGCGTCAGCCTTCACCTCGGCGACCAGCACCCCGTCCGGCTGCCGCGACCAGCTGAACTGCTGCAGGGTTCGGATGGTGGTGGCGCCCTCGCGCGGTTTGCAGAAGGCTGCCCAATCGTGCAGTCCGAGGAGGGATGCGGCGGCCTGGTTCATCAGGTCGACGTCGAGCACGGCCGGGTACCAGACCGTGTGACGGCGTTCGATCGGGTTCCGGGGCGCCAGGTTGTCGGCGATGCGGTACTGGTAGCGGCGCCACACCGCGGAGAAACGAGCATCGAAGCCGTCGGGTGCGAGAACCGAGCGGGACACATGGACGTCGCTGTTCAGCCCGGCGATGCCGTTGACCCGGCGCCCCAGCGAAGCCGGCCCGTCGAACACCCGCCCGGCCAGCTTGCCGCGCCGGGGACGGGCTAGGCTTTCCAGCTGGTCGGGGGTGAGGTCTACGTGGGCGACCTGCCCGGTCGCGTGCACACCGGCATCCGTTCGCCCGGCAACGACCATGGTGGGGATCGGCGGGTGGCGCCGGAAGATCACGCCGAACGCCGCCTCGATCTCGCCCTGGACGGTCCGCATGCCGGGCTGCCTGGTCCAGCCGTAGAAGTCGGTGCCGTCGTAGGCGACATCCAGGCGGATGCGGGTGGTCGCGTCGTCGTGCACGCCCCGAGTCTATTCGCGCCATAGTGCCCGTTCCGGAGGAAAGTGCCCGTTCCGCGGGGCACTTCCCTCCGGAACGAGCACTTTCATGAGCGAGCAGTTGTCGGGTTTGACCCACCGGCATCCTTCAGAGGACGATCGATAGACACTCTTATGGCTGCAACGACCTCTGCCCCTGAACGCGTCGCGACGCCCGCGACGATTTCGCAGACCCCACACACGCCCACGTCCACGCCGCGGTACGCCGGGCTCGACGGCCTGCGGGCGATCGCCGTCATCACCGTCATCCTGTTCCACCTGACGCCGGGCGCGTTGCCCGGCGGGTTCCTCGGCGTCGACATCTTCTTCGTGATCAGCGGGTTCCTGATCACCAGCCTGCTGCTCAGCGAGCACGCGAAGAACGGCCGGATCGCTCTCGGCAACTTCTGGCGCCGCCGTGCGCGGCGGCTGCTTCCCGCTCTCGGCGTCCTGCTGCTGACCTGCTGTACAGCAGCGTGGATGATCGGCTCCGACCTGCTCGTCGGGCTCGGGCAACAAGTGCTGGGAGCGGCAACGTTCAGCGGCAACTGGCTCGCCATCGCTGCAGACCGCAGCTACTTCGACGCGACGACCCCGGAGCTCCTTCGCAACCTCTGGTCGCTCGCCGTCGAGGAGCAGTTCTACCTGCTCTGGCCCCTGGCCGTGCTGCTCCTGCTGCTCACCCGGCGCCGCTGGGTCCGGGTGACGATCGTGGCCGTGGCGGCCGTGGCATCCGCTGTGGGCATGACCATCCTCTTCGCGCCGGGGGCGGATGCGACGCGCGTCTACTACGGCACCGACACCCACAGCTTCGGCCTCACCCTTGGCGCGGTGCTCGCGCTGCTGGGAGCCGGCTGGTCGCGGCAGTCATCCGAGTGGCGTCGTGCGCCGAAGGTCGTGCTCCCGCTGGTCGGCCTGGCTGCGGTCGCGGCACTCATCGTCGCCTCCTTCCTGTTGGCAGCGGATGGTGCACTCGCCTATCAGGGCGGCCTGGCGGTCGTCGCACTGCTCAGCGCTCTGGCCATCCTGGGTTCCATCGTCCCCGGTTCGTATCTCGGCCGTGCCCTCGACATCCAGCCGCTTCGCTGGATCGGCGAGCGCTCCTACGGCCTGTACCTGTGGCATTGGCCGGTGTTCGTCCTCGTCGTCGGCGTGCTGCCGACGATGCCCAGAGTGGGCGGGGGCGGCTGGATACTCGGAGGCATCGCCGCCGTCATCACCGTGGTGGCTGCGGCCATCTCGTACCGGTTCGTGGAGCAGCCGATCCGGCGGAACGGCGTCCGGGCATCGTTCGCCGGCTTCGCCTCGCAATGGAACCGGTCGGGGATGCGCGCCGTCGGGGTGGCGATAGTCGGCATGCTGGTTCTCGCCGGCAGCGCGACCACCGTGGCCGGCATCGTGGCCGATCCGGGCAAGGGGGCGGCCCAGACCCAGATCGAGGCAGGGCAGCAGGCGGTCGAGCGGCAGACGCCGCCAACGGATGCCGCGGCCGAGGCTCCGGAGGAGAGCGCGCCCGCCGCCCTCCCCGGCGGAGACCAGATCACCGCGATCGGCGACTCCGTGATGCTCGCGTCGGCAACCGAACTGCAGAACGCGTTCCCGGGCATCCAGATCGACGCTACGGTGTCCCGGCAACTGTCCCAGGCACCGCAAATCGTTGAATCGATGCTCGCCGCTGGCACCCTTCGTCCAACCGTCGTCATCGGGCTGGGCACCAACGGCCCGATCGACGTGGCCGCACTCGCGCGTCTTCGGGAGTTGGCCGGCACCGATCACCAACTGGTGCTCGTGAACGTCTTCGCGCCACGGTGGTGGACCGAAGGGGTCAACGCGAACCTCTCCGACTTCGCGCAACAGTACCGGGCGGTCGAGTTGGCGAATTGGCGCGACTCCATCTCCGGCCAACTTCAACTGCTCGCGCGCGACCAGATCCACCCGGGGGATGCGGGAGGACGGGTCTACGTGGGTGCGGTACGCGATGCCCTTCAACGCCTCTCTGAGCTTCCCCCGCTGCTCGGCCCCCGCGACTTTGGGCTGGCACCGCTGCCCACGTGAGCAAGTGAGATAGTTGATGGATGCCGTCCCACGCCAAGCACCGCGTCATCACCATCGGCGAGACCATGGTGTTGGTGACGCCGGCGACCAACGAGTCGTTGGAGGCAGCGGATGCGTTCCGGCTCGACATCGGGGGCGCAGAGTCCAATGTCGCCACGCACCTGGCCGCACTCGGCCACGAAGCCTCCTGGGTGAGTCGCGTCGGTGATGACGCCCTCGGGCGCCGGCTCGTCGCGATGATTCGGGCGCGCGGAGTGGACACCAGCATGGTGGAGGTCAGCGGCGACGCCCCCACCGGCGTGTACTTCAAGAACCCGGGAGACGGCGTGCTCTATTACCGCCGTGGTTCCGCCGCATCCACTCTGGACCCCAGCATCCTCGAGCAGGTTCCCTTGCTGGACGCCAAGCTGGTGCACGTCTCCGGAATCACACCAGCGCTCTCCGCGAGCTGCAGCGCGCTCATCGACTCCGTGCTCGATCGTCTCGAGGAGACCAGCACACTGGTGAGCTTCGACGTCAACTACCGGCCGGCGCTGTGGAGCGTGGCCGAAGCTGCGCCGCGACTGCATCGGCTGGCCCAGCGGGCGGATGTGGTATTCGTGGGCCTGGACGAAGCGGAGACCCTCTGGGGTACGCAGACGCCCGATGAGGTGCGCGCCATTCTTCACGCCCCCAGCAGGCTCGTGATCAAGGACTCGGACGTTGGCGCGACCGAATACTCCGCCGAGGGCGAACTCTTTGTGCCCGCGCTGAAAGTCGACGTCATCGAAGCCGTCGGCGCCGGTGATGCCTTCGCCGCCGGGTACCTGGCCGCCGACCTCGACGGACGGGAAGCGTTCGACCGCCTGACCGCCGGCCACCAGCGGGCCGCATTGGTGCTGAGGTCGCTGAGTGACTACGTCGCCGACAACCACCTGGACGAGAGGGAAAACTGATGACCACGATCTCCAACGCACAACTGGCGGAACTGTTCGAGGGCCAGCGACTGATGGCGATCCTGCGCGGCTTCGGCGCCGAGAAGAGTGTTGCCCTGGCGCAACAGGCTTGGGAACTCGGAATCGATTGCGTCGAAGTACCGATCCAGTCCCACGAAGACGTCGATGCGCTACGCGCGGTCGTCGAAGCCGGGGAGGCGATCGGCAAGCCGGTCGGCGCCGGAACCGTCGTCAGCCTCGACCACGTGAGGCAGGCACGGATGGCAGGCGCCGCCTTCACGGTGAGTCCCGGCTACGACCTGACGGTCTCCCATGCGTCGTTCGAAGCCGGCATGCCGCCACTGCCTGGCGTCGCGACAGCCTCGGAAGTGCAGGCGGCCATGAAAGACGGGCTCACCTGGCTGAAGGCGTTTCCGGCAGCGCTACTCGGCCCCCGATGGTTCGGCATGATGGCCGGGCCGTTCCCGGGTGCGAAGTTCGTGGCCACCGGAGGGATGGATGCGTCCAACGCCGAGGATTTCCTCGCCGGCGGCGCGCACGTCGTGGCTGTCGGCTCAGCGCTCGGCGACCCCGAACAGCTTCCCCGCCTCGCCGCACTCGCTCGCCGCTAGCGCCTGCGTTAACGCAGTTCGGGCCCCGCTTCTCAGCGGAGCCCGAACCAGAGTCTTAGTGGACTACTTCTTGCCCTGCCCCTGGACGGGAGGGTTCGCGCCCTGCGCTTCCTGTGCAGCAGCATCCGCAGCCTCGACCGAAGCCTCGTCAACCGGCTCAGCCGTGTTCTCGATGGGAACCTCGGTGGCCTCCGGCTCCGTGGTCACGTCATCCGCGACCTCGGCAACAGTCTCCTCGACAGGAGCGGCCTTCGCCGGCTTCTCCGCCTTGGTGGTCGCCTTCGCCTTCGGCTTGGCGTTGACCGGCTCGAGAACGAGCTCCATCTGCACCATCGACGCGTTGTCGCCCTTGCGGAAGCCGAGCTTCGTGATGCGGGTGTAGCCGCCCTGGCGGTCAGCGACCAGCGGCGCGATCTCGGTGAAGAGTTCGTGCACGACAGTCTTGTCGCTGATCATACCGAGTACGCGGCGGCGCGAGTGCAGGTCTCCGCGCTTGGCGAAGGTGATCATTCGCTCGGCGACCGGGCGCAGGCGCTTGGCACGCATCTCGGTGGTCTTGATCGACTTGTGGGTGAACAGCGATGCGGCGAGGTTGCGCAGCATCAGGCGTTCGTGGGCCGGGCCTCCTCCGAGGCGGGCACCCTTTGTGGGCTTTGGCATTTTCTAAATCTCCAGAATCAAAGTGGTCTCAGCCAGTCGCGAGCGACGGACCTAGTTGCTCTCGTCGGCGTCGTCGTAGCTGTAGAAGTGCGCGCCATCGAACCCGGGAACGGTGTCCTTCAGCGACAGGCCCATCTCCACCAGCTTGTCCTTCACCTCATCCACCGACTTCTGACCGAAGTTGCGGATGTTCATGAGCTGCGTCTCCGAGAGGGCGACCAGTTCACTGACGTTGTTGATGCCCTCGCGCTTGAGGCAGTTGTAGCTGCGCACAGAGAGGTCGAGGTCTTCGATCGGCATGCTGAGCTCGGTGGAGAGAACAGCATCGACCGGAGCCGGGCCGATCTCGATACCTTCAGCTGCCGAGTTGAGCTCGCGCGCCAGGCCGAACAGCTCGACCAGGGTCTTGCCGGCGGATGCGATCGCGTCGCGAGGGGTGATCGCCGACTTGGTCTCGACATCCACCACCAGGCGGTCGAAGTCGGTGCGCTCACCGGCACGAGTCGCCTCGACGCGGTAGGTCACCTTCAGCACGGGCGAGTAGATCGAGTCGATCGGAACCTGGCCGGCCTCGCTGTACTCGTTGCGGTTCTGCGTCGCCGACACGTAGCCGCGGCCACGCTCGATGGTCAGCTCGAGCTCGAACTTCGCCTTGTCGTTCAGGGTGGCGATGAGCAGTTCCGGGTTGTGGATCTCAACACCCGCCGGAGCCGAGATGTCGGCTGCGGTGACCTGCCCTGCACCCTGCTTGCGCAGGTAGGCGGTGATCGGCTCGTCGTGCTCGCTTGAGACGACCAGGCCCTTGATGTTCAGGATGATCTCGGTGACGTCCTCTTTCACGCCTGCGATGGTGCTGAACTCGTGGAGCACGCCGTCGATGCGGATGCTGGTGACAGCGGCTCCGGGGATCGACGACAGGAGGGTGCGACGGAGGGAGTTTCCGAGGGTGTAACCGAATCCGGGTTCCAGCGGTTCGATGATGAACCGTGAACGGAACTCGGAGATGTTCTCTTCGGTCAGGGTGGGACGCTGTGCAATGAGCACGTGTATTCCTTTCGGCAAAGTGTCCGCTATTTGACACTTAGGCGTTTCAACGGGTGGCTGGCCCGCTGGTATTCATGTTGAGTTGTGGTCGAAATCTGTGGATTGAGTAGGGCCGCCAGGCCCGTATCGAAACCTCGGTACGACTTGCTCGAACCCGGTGTCTCGATACGCTCGCTGGCGCTCGCTACTCGACCCGCAGAGGGGTCTGCGCCTGACGGCGCCTTAGACCCTTCTGCGCTTCGGCGGGCGGCAACCGTTGTGCGCCTGCGGGGTGACGTCGTTGATCGAGCCGACCTCGAGGCCTGCTGCCTGAAGTGAACGGATCGCCGTCTCGCGACCTGAACCCGGTCCCTTGACGAAGACATCGACCTTCTTGACGCCGTGCTCCTGCGCCTGGCGTGCAGCGGACTCAGCCGACATCTGCGCGGCGTACGGGGTGGACTTGCGCGAGCCCTTGAAGCCGACGACGCCGGATGACGACCAGCTCAGGACCGCACCGGTCGGGTCGGTGATGGTGACGATCGTGTTGTTGAAGGTCGACTTGATGTGGGCCTGGCCCACGGCGACGTTCTTCTTTTCCTTGCGACGCGGCTTACGAGCGGCCGATTTTGGTGCTGCCAATGTTCTCTCCTAAGACTGTGTTTGGCGATGCGAGCCGAATGGCTGCTATCGGGCCTTCTTCTTGCCGGCGACGGTGCGCTTCGGACCCTTGCGGGTGCGAGCGTTGGTCTTGGTGCGCTGTCCGTGCACGGGCAGGCCGCGACGGTGACGGATGCCCTGGTAGCTTCCGATCTCGACCTTGCGGCGGATGTCGGCAGCGACCTCACGGCGAAGGTCACCCTCAACCTTGTAGTTGCCCTCGATGTAATCGCGAAGGGCAATCAGCTGTTCGTCGGTGAGATCCTTGACGCGGATCTCGCCGCTGATTCCGGTGTCCGCAAGCGCTTTGAGCGACTTCGTGCGGCCAACACCGTAGATGTAGGTAAGTGCGACTTCGACGCGCTTATCGCGCGGGATGTCTACTCCTGCTAGACGAGCCATGATGGCTTCTCCTCAAATGATGAGTGGAGGTCTGTCACAACACCGGTACACCGGCCTCCAACCGATGGTGTCCGTTCCGCTGGCGGAACTTCTGGTGTTGCTTTCTGTATTTTCTGTATTCAGTTGTCTTTCGCTGAACGAGCTTGTCGAGATCTCACTGACGAGCTACTCGTCGCCGAGGTCTCGACAAGCTCGACCAGCCGGCAGCTAACCCTGACGCTGCTTGTGGCGGGCGTTGGACTTGCAGATGACCATGACGACGCCGTTGCGACGAATCACCTTGCAGTGCTCGCAGATCGGCTTGACGCTGGGGTTGACCTTCATTGTGTTTCCTTGATTTTCGCTGTCTTCGTACCCGCAGTGTGCTGCGGGCCGTTACTTTCCAGCAGGCGCTTGTTACGGCACTACTTGTAGCGGTAGACGATCCGACCCCTGGTCAGGTCGTATGGGCTCAGTTCCACGATCACACGGTCTTCGGGCAGGATGCGGATGTAGTGCTGCCGCATCTTCCCCGAAATGTGAGCAAGAACTTTATGGCCGTTCGTCAACTCAACGCGAAACATCGCGTTGGGCAGAGCTTCAACTACTGCGCCCTCGATCTCGATGACACCGTCTTTTTTGGCCATAACCTTTTCATCGCTAAATGTATTGTTTGCTGGTCGTGCGTTGGATTGTGGTGTCGAGCCCGGTCACCCGGGAAGTGGCTCGCAGAAACGGCCATAAGACACCAAGGGACAATCCTAGGCTATTCTGCGGCGTTTCGCGAATTCGATCCGCACCCCTGTGGGTTGAGTAGGCCGCCCGCGGCCGTATCGAAACCTGCCTAGGGAATGGGAACCGGGATCACGCCGAGGGGCGCGAGCTCGGACGCGCCACCGTCGTGTGAGGTCAGCACCCAGATGCCGTCGGCGTGCACCGCAACCGAGTGCTCCCAGTGGGAGGCCGATGTTCCGTCGCTGGTCGCCACCGTCCAGTCGTCTTCCCGGGTGAACGTGTCGATGCCACCCAGGGTGACCATCGGCTCGATCGCGACGGCCAGTCCGGGCTTCACTGCCGGACCCCGCTCGCGCACGCGATAGTTGAACACCGGCGGTGCTTCGTGCATCGACCGGCCGATGCCGTGGCCGACGTAGTCCTCCAGGATGCCGAAGACCGTTCCGTCTGCACGGGACGGGTGCGACTCGATGTACTCCTCGATCGCGTCCCCGACTTCGTTCAGGTGACGCGCCTGTGCCAGGGCAGCGATCCCCCGCCACAGTGAACCCTCGGTCACTTCGGACAGAAGCTCCCGTTGCGCGACCAGTTCCGGGCGGTTGGCATCGGGAAGAACCACGGTGAATGCGGCGTCGCCGTTCCAGCCGTCCACCTGCGCACCGCAGTCGATGGACACGATGTCGCCGGGCTGGAGAACGCGGTCGCCAGGAATTCCGTGCACCACGTCCTCATTGACGGATGCACAGACCGTGTGCCGGTAACCGGGCACCAGCGCGAAGTTCGGCTCTCCCCCGCCATCACGAATGACCTTCTCGGCAATGGCATCCAGTTCACCCGTGGTGACACCGGGACGGATCGCTGCACGAACCGCGTCCAGCGCCTGAGCGGTGAGCAGGCCGGGGGCGACCATCAGCCGAAGCTGGGCCGGTGACTTGTAAATGCTCTTGCGCAGGCTCACAGGGATAGCTCGGCCTACTGGGCTTCCCGGGCGACCGGGTGAACTCCACGAGCGGCGAGGGCGACGGCGATGCGCTGGCTCACGTCGTCGATCTCCCCCAGGCCGTCGACCTCGATAAGCAGGTCGCGGTCGCGATAGACGGCGATCAGCGGCATGGTCTCGCGGGCGTAGACGTCCTGGCGGTGGCGGATCGCCTCTTCCGAGTCGTCGACCCGGCCCTGTTCGATCGCGCGGCGGCGCAGGCGGGCGACCACGGCATCCGTGTCTGCAACCAACTGGATCACCGCATCGAGGCTTTGTCCCTTGGCGGCCAGCAGTCGGTCGAGAAACCCCACCTGATCGAGGGTGCGCGGGTAGCCGTCGAGCAGGAACCCGTCACGGGCATCCTCTTCGTCCAGGCGGCTGCTGACCAGGGCGTTGGTCAGGCTGTCTGGAACGTAGTCGCCGGCGTCGACGATGGCCTTGACCTCGACACCGAGCGGCGTTTCGTTCTTGATGTTGTAGCGGAAGATGTCACCGGTGGCGATGGCCGGAATGCCGTAGTTCTCCGTGAGCCGTGCCGCCTGGGTTCCCTTACCTGCGCCGGGTGGCCCGACAATCAACAGCCGGCTCAACGAAGGAGTCCCTCGTAGTGGCGTTGCTGGAGCTGGGAGTCGATCTGTTTCACCGTCTCAAGTCCGACACCGACGATGATCAGGATGCTGGCTCCACCGAACGGGAAGTTCATGTTGGCGCCGACCATCGCAAGTGCGAACAGTGGGATCAGGGCGACGATACCGAGGTACAGCGAGCCTGGAAGGGTGATGCGGGTCAGCACATAGTCGAGGTACTCGGCGGTCGGACGACCCGCACGGATGCCCGGAATGAATCCGCCGTACTTCTTCATGTTGTCTGCCACTTCCTCCGGGTTGAAGGTGATGGCGACGTAGAAGTAGGTGAAGCCGACGTTGAGCAGGAAGTAGACGAGCATATACAGCGCGCTGTCGCCCGAGGTCAGGTTCTCGGTGACCCAGGTGACCCACGGCGCCGGAAGCTCACCGGTTGCCGGCTGGTTGAACTGGGCAACCAGTGCGGGCAGGTAGAGCAGCGACGAGGCGAAGATGACCGGGATGACGCCGGCCATGTTGACCTTGATCGGGATGTAGGTGTTGTTGCCACCGTAGGTACGTCGGCCGACCATCCGCTTCGCGTATTGCACCGGAATGCGGCGCTGCGACTGCTCGACGAAGACGACGGCGAACATGATCCCGATTCCCACGGCGAGCACCATGAGGAAGGTCTCGAAGTTGCGCGACTCCGCGATTCCCCAGAGGGCGGTCGGGAAGGTTGCGGCGATCGAGATGAAGATCAGCAGCGACATGCCGTTGCCGATGCCGCGCTCGGTGATGAGCTCGCCCATCCACATGATGAGGCCGGTTCCCGCGGTCATGGTGATGACCATGAGCAGGATGGCGTACCAGGCCTCGTTGGTGATGAGTGCGGAACACTCGGCTGCACCGGATGCCCCGAACAGCGTTCCGCTGCGGGCGACGGTGACCAGGGTGGTCGACTGGAGCACCGCGAGTGCGATGGTCAGGTAGCGCGTGTACTGGGTCAGGGTGGACTGGCCGGCCTGACCTTCCTTGTACAGGGCGTCGAAGTGTGGGATGACCACGCGCAGCAGTTGCACGATGATCGACGCGGTGATGTAGGGCATGATGCCCAGCGCGAAGACGGAGAGCTGCAGGAGCGCGCCGCCGCTGAAGAGGTTTACCAGCTCATAGAGGCCGGATGCGCCCTGTCCGCCAGCGAGGCACGACTGCACGTTGCCGTAGTCGATGAACGGCGTGGGGATGAAGGACCCCAGCCGGAACAACGCGATGATGCCGATCGTGAAGCCGATTTTGCGGCGAAGATCGGGCGTGCGAAAAATACGCGCGATTGCTCTGAACACGAGGCCTCCTGGTGTATTTCGGGTGAGCCAACCGGGTGGCCCTCTGCAGGGCCACCCGAACGACTACTTGACGGAGCCGCCCGCTGCGACGATCTTCGACTCAGCTGAGCCGGAGACCTTGTCTACTGCAACGTTCAGCTTAACCGCAATCTCACCCGAGCCAAGAACCTTGACCTTTTCGTTCTTGCGAACCGCACCCTTGGCGACCAGGTCGCTGACGGTGACGTCGCCACCGGAGGGGTAGAGCTCGCCGAGCTTCTCGAGATTGACGACCTGGTACTCGACGCGGAACGGGTTCTTGAACCCGCGCAGCTTCGGGGTACGCATGTGCAGCGGCATCTGGCCACCCTCGAACCCGATACGCACCTGGTAGCGGGCCTTGGTTCCCTTGGTTCCACGGCCGGCAGTCTTGCCCTTGGACGCTTCACCACGGCCAACACGCGTCTTAGCGGTCTTGGCACCAGGCGCCGGACGCAGGTGGTGCATCTTCAGCACCTGGGGGCGAGCTTCGACCTCGTCCTTGGGTGCCTTCTTAGCAGCAGCCTTGGGCGCAGCAGCCTTGGCGGGAGCCTTCGTCTCCGACTTGGACTCACTCGCCTTGGACTCGCTTGCCTTGGTCTCAGCCTTTGCGGCAGTCGACTTGGCAGCGGGTGCCTTGGTCTCCGACTTGGCAGCAGCAGCCTTCGCCGGTGCCTTCGTCTCGGACTTCGCGGCAGCAGCCTTCGCTGGAGCCTTCGTTTCAGACTTGGCGGCGGCAGCCTTTGCCGGAGCCTTCTTCGGGGCATCCGTCTTCGCTGCAGCGGCCTTGGCCGGAGCCTTGGACTTGGCGGCCGCAGCCTTCGCTGGAGCCTTCTTCGGGGCATCCGCCTTCTCGGCGGTCGCCTTCGTTGGCTTCTTTTCGTCAGCCATTAGTCAATCTCCTCGACCTTCACCAGGTGAGCGACCGTGTTGACGTACCCGCGGTTCTGCGAGTTGTCTTCCCTGACGACGGAATCGCCGATGCGCTTGAGTCCCAAGCTGCGCAGGGTGTCGCGCTGGTTTTGCTTTTCACTGATTTTGGACTTGATCTGGGTTACCTTCAGGCGAGCCATCAGATACCTGCCTTCGCTGTGGCGTCGGCCTTGGCCGTCGCGGCCTGGATGCGCAGGATCTGCTCCGGAACGACATCCTCGATCGGAAGACCACGGCGGGCAGCAACTGCGGACGGCTCTTCGAGCGCCTTCAATGCGGTGACCGTGGCGTGAACGATGTTGATCGTGTTGGAAGAACCAAGCGACTTGCTCAGCACGTCGTGGATTCCGGCGCACTCGAGTACGGCGCGAACCGGACCACCGGCGATAACACCGGTACCGGCAGCAGCCGGGCGAAGGAGGACGACGCCTGCAGCGGCCTCACCCTGCACCGGGTGCGGGATGGACTTGCCGACGCGGGGAACGCGGAAGAAGTTCTTCTTCGCCTCTTCGACGCCCTTCGAGATCGCGGTAGGCACTTCACGTGCCTTGCCGTAGCCAACGCCGACCATGCCGTTACCGTCACCGACGACCACGAGGGCGGTGAAGCTGAAGCGACGACCACCCTTCACGACCTTGGAGACGCGGTTGATGGTCACAACGCGTTCGAGGAACTGGCTCTTGTCAGAGTCGCGGCTCCCACGCTGCTGGTTCGGGTTGCGCTCGCGTCCACCACGACGGGCCTCACGAGGCTCGTTCTTGGCGGGCTCGGTCGCTGCGGCGGTTTCCACCGGCGCTACGACTTCAGCAACTTCAGCCACAGCCTTCTCCTTGTTAGTTGTTTCGTCGCTCACAGGTTCAATCCACCCTCTCGAGCTCCCTCGGCGATCGCCGCAACGCGTCCTGCGTAACGGCTACCACCACGGTCAAATACGACGTCGGCTACGCCGGCGGCCTTGGCGCGCTCGGCGACGAGCTCGCCCACCTTGCGTGCCTTTGCGGTCTTGTCGCCGTCGAGTCCGCGCAGGTCGGTCTCCATGGTCGACGCCGACGCGAGGGTGTGTCCCTTGCTGTCATCGACGACCTGCACGAAGACGTGACGAGCCGAGCGGGTGACGACCAGGCGCGGACGCGCCTCGGTGCCGACAACCTTCTTGCGAAGGCGTGCGTGCCTGCGAGCCTTGGCAGCAGACTTGCTCTTACCTCTAGTTCCGAGAGCCATGATTATTTACCACTCTTTCCGGCCTTGCGGCGGACTACCTCGCCTGCATAGCGAACGCCCTTGCCCTTGTAGGGCTCTGGCTTGCGCAGCTTGCGAATGTTTGCGGCGGCCTCTCCGACAGCCTGCTTGTCGATGCCGTGCATCGTCAGCTTGGTGTTGCCTTCAACGGCAAAGGAGATGCCTGCGGGGGGATCGACCGTGATCGAGTGGGAGAAGCCGAGGGCGAACTCGAGCGAGTTGCCCTTCGCCGCCACGCGATAACCGGTTCCGACGATCTCGAGGCCCTTGGAATAGCCCTCGGTGACACCGATGATCTGGTTGTGGATCAGGGTGCGGGTCAGACCGTGCAGCGAACGCGATTCGCGCTCATCGTCCGGGCGGGTGACCAGAACCTGGCTGTCCTCGACCTTCACCTCGATGGGGCTTGCGACGGTGAGCGACAGCTCACCCTTCGGGCCCTTGACGGTGACGGCTGAACCGTCAACCTTGATGTCGACACCAGCCGGGATGTCGATCGGAAGTCTTCCAATACGTGACATGACGGATTACCACACGTAGGCGAGGACTTCCCCACCCACGCCCTTCTTAGAGGCCTGGCGGTCCGTGAGGAGGCCAGACGAGGTCGAGAGGATAGCGACGCCGAGTCCACCGAGAACGCGGGGGATCTCCGTCGACTTTGCGTAGACGCGAAGGCCGGGCTTCGAAACGCGCTTGATGCCCGCAATGGAGCGCTCGCGGTTCGGGCCGTACTTCAGGTCGATGGTGAGCGTGGTGCCAACGCGGGCATCCTCAACCTTCCAGTCGCCGATGTAACCCTCAGACTTGAGGATCTGGGCGATGTGGGACTTGAGCTTGCTGTTCGGCATCGACACGGTCTCGTGGTACGCCGAATTCGCGTTGCGCAGTCTGGTCAGCAAGTCTGCGACCGGATCTGTCATTGTCATGTGGTTTGTTTCCTAATCTCGATTGGTTTCGACATCCGGTGCACGAATGCCGACCTGGTCGATCGGTGGAGCGTTGGTAATGCTAGGGAGTGTTCTCTGCGTTGCGGAACGGGAAGCCGAGCGCCTTGAGCAGCGCGCGTCCTTCCGCGTCGTTCTTCGCGGTGGTCACGATTGTGATGTCGAAGCCGCGCACGCGGTCGATCTTGTCCTGGTCGATCTCGTGGAACATCGACTGCTCGTTGAGGCCGAAGGTGTAGTTGCCGTGGCCATCGAACTGCTTGTCGCTCAAGCCCCGGAAGTCACGGATACGCGGAAGCGCGAGCGTGATCAGGCGGTCGAGGAACTCCCAGGCGCGGTCGCCGCGAAGCGTGACGTGTGCGCCGATCGGCTGGCCCTCACGCAGCTTGAACTGGGCGATCGACTTGCGAGCAGCAGTGACCTGCGGCTTCTGGCCGGTGATCGCGGTGAGGTCCTTGACGGCGCCATCGATGATCTTGCCGTCGCGGGCAGCCTCACCGACACCGGTGTTCACGACAACCTTGACGATGCCGGGCACCTGGTGCACGTTGGTGAACTCGAAGTCCTTCTTCAGTTGTGCCGCAATCTCGTTGCGGTACTTCAGCTTGAGGCGCGGCTGGATTTTGCCAGTCGTCACAGTTGCTGTGTCAGTCATTACAGGTCCTTACCTGACTTCTTGGCGTAGCGGACGCGGACGGTCTTGGAAACGCCGTCCTTCTCCACTACCTCGTTGCGGAAGCCGACGCGGGTCGGCTTCTTGGTCTCTGGGTCAACCAGGGCGACATTGGAGATGTGAACGGGAGCCTCGAACGTCTCGATGCCACCGGTCTTCGTGCCCCGCTGCGACTGGCCGACACGGCTGTGCTTGGTGACGTAGTTGATGCCCTCGACGATGACCTTGTTCTTGTCAACAAACACCTCGAGCACACGGCCCTGCTTGCCTCGGTCGCCACCGCGAGCCTGGCTGCGGCCGCTGATCAGCTGGACGACGTCGCCCTTCTTGATGTTCGCCATGACTAAATAACCTCCGGTGCCAGCGAGATGATCTTCATGAACTTCTTGTCACGGAGTTCACGACCGACCGGCCCGAAGATGCGGGTGCCACGGGGGTCACCGTCGCCCTTCAGGATGACCGCTGCATTCTCGTCAAACTTGATGTATGAGCCGTCGGGACGACGGGTCTCTTTCTTGGTCCGAACGATGACAGCCTTGACGATGTCACCCTTCTTCACGTTGCCGCCCGGGATGGCGTCCTTCACCGTGGCGACGATGACGTCACCCAAACCGGCATAGCGACGGCCGGAGCCGCCGAGAACGCGAATCGTGAGCAGCGTCTTGGCGCCGGTGTTGTCGGCGACCTTGACTCTGGATTCCTGCTGAAGCATCTCTTCTACCTTTCAGAGCAAGCCCGGGGGCTTACTTGGCCTTCTCGAGAATTTCGACGAGGCGCCAACGCTTTGATGCACTCAGCGGGCGGGTCTCACTGATGACAACCAGGTCGCCGATGCCGGCCGAGTTGGTCTCGTCGTGCACCTTGCGCTTCTCGGTGCGGCGGATGACCTTGCCGTACAGCGGGTGCTTCACGCGGTCCTCGACCTCGACGACGATGGTCTTGTCCATCTTGTCGCTGACGACGTAACCACGCTCGGTCTTGCGGTAGCCGCGGACGAGCTTGGCTTCGTCGGCGACTGGTGCTGCGGTCTTCGCAGTATCGGTCTTAGCCATTACTTGGCCTCCTCGGTCTTTGTCGCGGAATCGTTGCTCGCCGCGGTCTCGGCAGGCTCGACCTCCGACGCTGGAGCGTCGGACGCCTTGGCCTTGGTCTTCTTGGTGGCCTTCGGAGTGGCTTCAATCGGCGCGGGCGTCGCCCGGATGCCCAGCTCGCGCTCACGGATGACCGTGTAGATGCGGGCGATGTCGCGCTTGACAGCGCGCAGGCGTCCGTGGCTCTCCAGCTGGCCGGTGGCCGACTGGAAGCGCAGGTTGAAGAGTTCCTCTTTGGCCTTCTTCAGTTCGTCGACGAGTCGATCGTCTTCAAAAGTGTCGAGTTCGTCTGGTGCGAGCTCCTTGGATCCGATCGCCATTATGCGTCGCCCTCCTCGCGCTTGATGATGCGCGCCTTCAATGGAAGCTTGTGGATGGCACGGGTGAGTGCCTCGCGGGCGACCGTCTCGTCAACGCCGGCGAGCTCGAAGAGCACGCGACCCGGCTTGACGTTGGCGATCCACCACTCGGGCGAACCCTTACCGGAACCCATGCGGGTTTCGGCAGGCTTCTTGGTCAGCGGGCGGTCGGGGTAGATGTTGATCCACACCTTTCCACCACGCTTGATGTGACGTGTCATGGCGATACGAGCTGCCTCGATCTGCCGGTTCGTCACATAGGCGGGGGTGATGGCCTGGATGCCATACTCACCGAACGACACCTTCGTGCCACCGGTCGCGTGACCGGTACGGCTCGGGTGGTGCTGCTTGCGGTGCTTGACCTTACGTGGAATCAACATGACTAGCCCTCTGCTCCTACTGCTGCTACTGGAGCGGCTTCGGCCTTAGGCGCGGCACCTGCACCGGCACCCCGACGGGGACGGTCGTCGCCACCGCGACGCTCAGGGCGCGAAGACTTGGCGTTAGCCTGCTCGCGAGCAAGTTCCTTGTTGGTGATGTCGCCCTTGTAGATCCAGACCTTGACACCGATGCGTCCGAACGTCGTGCGGGCCTCGTAGAAGCCGTAGTCGATGTTGGCGCGCAGCGTGTGCAGCGGAACCCGACCCTCACGGTAGAACTCGGAACGGCTCATCTCCGCGCCGCCGAGGCGACCGGAGACCTGGATGCGAACGCCCTTGGCGCCGGCACGCTGGGCGCCCTGCAGACCCTTGCGCATTGCGCGGCGGAACGCCACACGAGCGGAAAGCTGCTCGGCGATCCCCTGCGCGACCAGCTGAGCCTCAGCCTCGGGGTTCTTCACCTCGAGGATGTTCAGCTGGATCTGCTTGGAGGTCAGCTTCTCGAGGTCGGTGCGGATGCGCTCAGCCTCGGCTCCACGACGACCGATCACGATGCCCGGACGGGCGGTGTGAATGTCGACACGGACGCGGTCGCGGGTGCGCTCGATCTCGATACGCGCCACGCCGGCGCGGTCAAGGGATGTCTTCAGCATCTCGCGGATACGGACATCCTCTGCCACGTAGTCGCTGTAACGCTGACCGACCTTGGTGCTGTCGGAGAACCAGCGCGACGCGTGGTCGGTGGTGATTCCCAGACGGAAACCGTAGGGATTTACTTTCTGGCCCATTACTTCTTTCCTGCCTTCGCAGTCGTCTTCTGGGGGGCGTCGGTCTCATCAGGCGTGGCCAGGACCACGGTGATGTGGCTGGTGCGCTTGAGGATCTGGAACGCACGGCCCTGAGCACGCGGCTGGAACCGCTTCAGGGTCGTACCCTCGTCGACGTATGCGGATGAGACGAACAGGTCCTGCTCATCCAGGAAGGTGTTAGCGGCATCCGCCTTGACTCGCGCATTGGCGATGGCTGATGCGACCAGCTTGTACACCGGCTCGCTCGCACCCTGCGGGGCGAACTTCAGGATGGCCAGGGCCTCCTGAGCCTGCTTGCCGCGGATCATGTTGACAACGCGACGAGCCTTCATGGGGGTCACGCGGATGTGTCGCACGCGTGCGATCGACTCCACCATTTCTCTACCTCCTTGCGCCACCGCGGTTAGCGGCGGCGACCCTTCTTGTCGTCCTTCACGTGTCCACGGAAGGTGCGGGTGGGAGCAAACTCTCCGAGCTTGTGCCCAACCATGGTTTCGGTGATGAACACCGGGATGTGCTTGCGACCGTCGTGCACCGCGATGGTGTGGCCCAGGAATGCCGGGACGATCATCGAGCGGCGCGACCAGGTCTTGATCACGTTTTTGTTGTTGGCTTCGTTCGCTTTGGCCACCTTGCGAAACAGGTGGTCATCAACGAAGGGGCCCTTCTTAAGACTGCGTGGCATCTTCTGACTCTCCTACTAGCGCTTCTTGCCGGCGTTGCGGCGGCGAACGATGAGCTGGTCGCTCTCTTTGTTCTGGTGACGGGTGCGGCCTTCTTTTTTGCCCCAGGGGGTGACCGGGTGACGTCCACCGGAGGTCTTGCCCTCACCACCACCGTGCGGGTGGTCGACCGGGTTCATGACGACACCACGCACTGTCGGGCGGACGCCCTTCCAGCGCATGCGGCCGGCCTTGCCCCAGTTGATGTTCGACTGCTCGGCATTGCCGACCTCGCCGATCGTCGCGCGGCAACGAGCATCCACGTTGCGGATCTCGCCGGACGGCATGCGCAGCTGCGCGTAGACGCCTTCCTTGGCGACCAGGCGAACGGATGACCCGGCAGAGCGCGCAATCTTCGCGCCCCCGCCCGGCTTCAGCTCGATCGCGTGGATGACGGTACCGACCGGGATGTTCTTCAGCGGAAGGTTGTTGCCCGGCTTGATGTCGGCCGATGCGCCCGACTCGACGACGTCGCCCTGCTTCAGCTTCTCCGGCGCGATGATGTACCGCTTGGTGCCGTCGACATAGTGGAGCAGTGCGATCCGAGCCGTGCGGTTCGGGTCGTACTCGATGTGAGCAACCTTGGCGTTGACGCCGTCCTTGTCGTTGCGACGGAAGTCGATGACGCGGTACTGGCGCTTGTGCCCACCACCGATGTGGCGGGTGGTGATGCGGCCGGCGTTGTTGCGGCCACCGGTTTTCGGCAGCGGGCGCAACAGCGACTTCTCCGGGGTCGAACGCGTGATCTCGGCAAAGTCTGCAACCGAAGAACCGCGACGACCTGGAGTCGTGGGCTTGTACTTACGAATAGCCATTAGTTTCCTCTGCTCCCTAGCCGACAGCCGTGAAGATGTCGATGGAACCGGACTTGAGCGTGACGATCGCACGCTTGGTGTCTTTGCGGCGGCCGATGCCGAACTTGGTGCGGCGGGTCTTGCCGACCTTGTTCAACGTGTTGATGGACGCGACCTTGACGTTGAAGATCTTCTCGATGGCGAGCTTGATCTCGGTCTTGTTCGCGCGGGGGTCCACCTCGAAGGTGTACTTGCCCTGGTCGATCAACCCGTAGCTCTTCTCAGAGACGACCGGCGACAGGATGACGTCGCGCGGGTCCTTGTAGCTGGTGGCGGCGGTCATGCGCTGACCTCTTCCTTCTTGTCGGCCTTGCGCGCGACAAACGCGTCGAAAGCACCCTTGGTGAAGACGATGTCATCGCTCACGAGCACGTCGTAGGCGTTGAGCTGGTCGTAGGGAAGCACGTGAACGGTCGGGATGTTCCGGACGCTCTTGTAGCTGAGTTCGTCGCTGCGCTCCAGGACGATCAGTACGTGCTTGCTCGTGGCGATGCCCTCGAGCAGCGACACGATGGCCTTGGTCGAGGGAACGTCTCCAACGGAGAGCGAGTCGACGACGTGGATGCGTCCGCCGCGTGCGCGGTCGGAGAGTGCACCGCGAAGTGCTGCGGCGATCATCTTCTTGGGGGTGCGCTGCGCGTAGTCACGCGGCGTCGGCCCGTGGACGATGCCACCACCGGTCATCTGGGGAGCGCGGATCGAGCCCTGACGAGCGCGACCGGTTCCCTTCTGCTTGAACGGCTTGCGACCAGCACCGGAGACTTCGCCCCGGCCCTTGGTGCTGTGCGTGCCCTGGCGAGCCGCCGCGCGCTGCGCGACAACTACCTGGTGAATGAGTGGGACGTTGGTCTGCACGTCGAAGGTCTCAGCGGGAAGCTCGACCGAGCCGACCTTCTTGCCCTTCGCGTCGAGGACGTCAATTGCGGTAGCCATGGAACTAGGCCCCCTTCACTGCGTTGCGGACGAAAACGATGCGGCCGCGAGCTCCGGGAACTGCGCCCTTGACGAGCAGCAGGCCCTTCTCGAGGTCGACCGAGTGAACCTGGAGGCCCTGCACGGTGACACGGTCGCCACCCATGCGGCCGGCCATCTTCATACCCCTGAAGACGCGGCTGGGGGTCGAGGATGCGCCGATGGAACCCGGCTTGCGGTGGTTGCGGTGGGCACCGTGGGATGCGCCGACTCCGTGGAAGTTGTGGCGCTTCATGACGCCGGCGAAGCCCTTGCCCTTACTGGTGCCGACGACGTCGACCTTCTTGCCTGCCTCGAACACGTCGACGGCGAGCTCCTGGCCGAGCGTGTACTCGCCGGCATCCGTGGTGCGAACCTCGGTGAGGTGGCGGCGCGGCGTGACGCCGGCCTTGTCGAAGTGTCCAGTAGCCGGCTTGTTCGCCTTGCGCGGGTCGATCTGGCCGTAGGCGATCTGGATCGCGCTGTAGCCGTCAACCTCGGGCGTGCGCACCTGGGTGACAACGTTCGGGGTGATCTGGATGACGGTAACCGGGATGAGCTTGTTGTTTGCATCCCAGACCTGGGTCATGCCGAGCTTGGTGCCCAGCAGACCTTTACTGGTCGTAGTTGTAGACATGGGATTCCTTACAGCTTGATCTCGATGTTGACGTCTGCCGGCAGGTCGAGACGCATCAGCGAGTCGACAGCCTTCGGCGTCGGGTCGATGATGTCGATCAGACGCTTATGGGTGCGCTTCTCGAAGTGCTCGCGGCTGTCCTTGTACTTGTGAGGAGAGCGGATCACGACGATCACGTTCTTCTCAGTCGGAAGGGGCACCGGACCAACCACGGTCGCGCCCGCACGGGTGACCGTGTCTACGATCTTGCGCGCCGAGCTGTCGATGACCTCGTGGTCATACGACTTAAGTCGGATGCGGATCTTTTGTCCCGCCATGTCTGACTCTCTCTCTTTAGTACCGAATGCATCCGTTGGAATGCACGCTGCGAAACACTTCTGCTGTCGCACCACTGTTTTGATGTCAATCGCCGGATGTTCATCCGACGCCGTACCCGCCACCGCGCGGGAGCCGGAGCCCTCGCTGGACGCACGCGTAACCGCGTGAATCTGAGGTGGTTGGTTAAGCTTTGTTCTGCTACCCGCGGCCTAGGCAATGCTTGTGAGCATCGAACCTATGCACTGCCTGGCAGTGATCCCGGCCGGGAGAATTTTCACCCGGTGGAAATGTTGAACTAGAAGAGTCTGTCACAGAGTTTGACGTGCTGCAACCCGGGCGTGTCGCGCTTCGGCGTGTCGCGCCCAGCGCACACACATCTCGCCCGCCGTCGGGCCTCTCAACGAGCGGATCCCCCTGAAAGTGCCCGTTCCGGAGAGATGCACCCGTTCCGCCGGGCACATCTCTCCGGAACGGACACTAATGCTGCGAACGGATGCTGACGCGACGCAATCCTGCAGACTCCAGTCGGTCGATGAACGGTTGAACGAGCTCGAGATCACGCCACACCCATCGCCGGAGTTGCACGTCGTGCTCGCCGAGTTCATTTTCACGCTGTTTCTCCGCCCAGAAAACTTCCGTTGCTGTTCGACCCTGCGTGTACTCGGGCTTCAGATACTTGTCTTTGCCATCGAACTCGCCGAGGAGACGGATGCCTTCCCACCAGAAATCTGCGAAATGCCGACCGCCAATACTGCGGGGAAACTCATGCTGGAGTTCGGGTGCAGGAAAACCGAGTTCGTGAATCAGTACCCGGCTGAAAGACTCCCCTGGAAGCTTCGCCAACGGAGACGCGAACTCGATGGCGCGAAAGGCACGACGCTGCCCCGAGACCAGATCTTGATGTGCCATCGCTGACAACAGATCATCCTTCGTGACCAATCCCTTGTGGAGAGCGTGATCAATCGCAGCCACCGCATCGCGAAATCGGGCCACCCTGGCCAAATCCGTCAGAGTGCGGACCAAGCTGGTCGTCAGTGCAGCATCGCCGATGACAATCTCACCCGAACTGAGTCCGCCGCGGTGCACAATGACACCGTCCTTGGATCGCCGACCCGATTGGGGCTCGACTGTGACATGAACTTCGTGGGGCCACCTGTTCACGATCGGCAGCTGCCAGAGCCGGGCAGCTGAATAGTGCGAGACCACAACCGGGCTGCGCCGTGTGCCGACCACCGCAGCGATTCTCAGGCTGTACCGCTCGTCACGAGTCGCGTCGCCTGTGAGGTCTGTGGGTACATACGCGCCCCTGCGGATCCTCGACAGCTCCTTATGCCGATACGCCACGCGGAGCGGTCGATCGTCCTCCCCTGCGCGAGCGAGATCGCCTACGAGGATGAGTCCATTGGGCTTCTGAAAGGCATTGTTCATGACACGAATGTGCCAAGCATCCATTCCGCCGGTTCATCGGTTGCCGTTTCGGCGGACTTTTCCGGGCGGGACGCACCTGTGAGGGAGGAAAGCGACTTCCCGAATGTGCCCGTTCCGGAGAGAAGTGCCCGGCGGAACGGGTGCATCTCTCCGGAACGGGCACAATCGTCGGCGGTGGCCCGGGCGGCGTGCGCGCGAGGGGGCGGGACGGGATGCGGCGGCGGGACGGGACGGCGGGGCGGGCGCGCCGTCGGCGGAGGGCGGTGGGGCGGGCTAGTTGTTGCCTACGCGCTTGTCGGCGTTGTCCCGGGCGTCATCCACCTGCTGTTCGAACTTGTCGCCGGTGACCTTGTTGACCGCATCCTTGGCGCCGTCGAGTAGCTTGTCGCTCACGTCTTCAGCCTGCTCGCTGTTCAGCGCATCTTTCACCCTGTCGTCGGCCAGGAACTCCTGCGCCTTCTTGGTCACGTCGTCGAATCCGGCCATGGTGAACTCCTTTGCTCGCGGACTGCGTTGCCGATCACGATACGTCGCCTACCGGTCGCCCACTGCAGATGTTCAGGTGAATAACAGGTTGCGCAGCTCCGACTCGACGGAAGCCGTGCGGGCCGGGTCGATCGTGGTACCCGCGTTGTAGAGGTCGACGATGCGTGGGTCGACGTAGCTCTTGCGGGCGATCGCCGGGGTGTTGCCGAGTACCTCTGCCGCATCCCGCATTGCCTCGGCGACAGCGCGCGTTCGCCCGGTCTTGGTGCGCTCCGGGCCGTGCCTGGCGAGGCCCACAGCGGCGGCCGCTGTGCCCGCGAGCGTGCGGAAGTCCTTCGACGTGAAATCGCCGCCGGTGCGCTCCCGCACGTAGTCGTTGATGTCGGCAGGGGTCAGCGGATGCCAGTTGCCACCGTCGTCACGGAACGCCAGCAGGCGGGCACGCCCGCCCCGACGTTTGAGCCCCCGAACCACTGACGCCAGGTCCGGGTCGCTGACGACGGACGACCACTCCTGCCCGCTCTTCGATGGGAACTCGAGCACCACGTCATCGCCGGAGACTGTCGCGTGTGAGCCTCGGAGCGTACACAGCCCGAAGCTTCCGTTGGCTTCGGCGTACTCCTCGGAGCCGACCCGCAGGTTGGCGGTGTCGAGCATCCGGAATGCCGCAGCCAGCGCGCGGGTCTTCGTCGGTTCCGGGCCCCGCAGGTCCATCGTCACCTGCCTCCGCGCGACCGGCAGGGACTCGGCAAGCGACAGGGAGCGGTCGAACTTCAGCCGGTCCTTCTGCTCCCGCCAAGTCGGGTGATAGAGGTACTGACGACGCCCAGCCGCGTCCACACCGGTGGCCTGGATGTGGCCGTTCGGGTACGGGCAGATCCAGACATCCGTCCAGGCCGGGGGGATCGCCAGGTGCGCGATCCGCTCGCGCAGCGCCTCATCCGTCACCGTGTTCCCGTTCTGGTCGCGATAGCTGAAGCCCCGCCCGGACCTGACCCGGCGCACTCCAGCAGTGGAGAGGTCGGTTCGGCGGAGCCTCGGCATCGGCGCGTTCAGGCTCGCGTGGGACTGGAGCGGAAGAAGCCCAGGTGGGTGACCAGCAGCGAGATGACGGCGGCAACGAAGAAGAACACTGTCGGCACCAGGGTGATGGCGAACAGGAACAACCCCCAGCCGCCCCCGACCAGTGAGAACACCAGCCAGCCCACCGCAGTGAGAACGCAGGCGACGATGGTGCTCACAACGCCGGTCAGGAACTTCATTCCGGATGCTCGGAGCCGGTTGCGCAGATTGCCGATCAGTACCAGCAGGGTCCAGAGCGCCAGCACCGGCCAGAGCACGCCGAACACGAGACGGGGAGACGTATCGAAGAAGGCGGTCGTGGCATCCGCACCGTCGACGAGGTCGAGGAGGGCGATTCCGACGATGGTGAGCACCAGGGCGACAAGGAGCGCCACAACGGTTTCGGCGATGGCTCGACCGGTCATCTTGCTCCTTTGTTGTTCTGCTGCACAGGATAGTCGGCGGGGCGCTCTGAGTGACGCCTTAACGACGAAGGGGCCGAGCCTTTCGGCCCGACCCCTTCGTGCAGAAGTTGTTACTTGAGAACCTTGACTACCTTGCCGGCGCCGACGGTGCGGCCACCTTCGCGGATTGCGAAGCCGAGGCCTTCTTCCATGGCGATGGGCTGGATCAGCTCAACGGTCATTTCGGTGGTGTCGCCGGGCATGACCATCTCGGTGCCCTCAGGCAACGTGATGACGCCGGTGACGTCCGTGGTGCGGAAGTAGAACTGCGGGCGGTAGTTCGCGTAGAACGGGTTGTGACGCCCACCCTCATCCTTGGACAGGATGTAGGCGGTGCCCTCAAAGTTGGTGTGAGGGGTAACCGAACCCGGCTTGACGACAACCTGGCCGCGCTCGACGTCTTCGCGCTTGGTGCCACGAAGGAGCAGACCACAGTTCTCGCCGGCCCACGCCTCGTCGAGCTGCTTGTGGAACATCTCAATACCCGTGACGATGGTCTTCTGCGTCGGGCGGATGCCGACGATCTCGACCTCGGAGTTGATCGGGAGGGTTCCACGCTCGGCGCGGCCGGTGACGACTGTTCCACGACCGGTGATCGTGAAGACGTCCTCGATCGGCATCAGGAACGGCTTGTCCTTGTCGCGAATCGGGTCAGGAACGTTGTTGTCAACGGCTTCCATGAGCTCCAGAACCGAGTTGACCCACTTCTCTTCGCCTTCAAGTGCCTTGAGGCCTGACACGCGAACAACGGGGGCGTTGTCGCCGTCGAACTCCTGGCTGGAGAGCAGTTCGCGAACCTCGAGCTCGACGAGCTCCAGGATCTCTTCGTCCTCAACCATGTCGGACTTGTTAAGTGCGACCAGCAGGTAGGGAACACCAACCTGGCGGGCCAGCAGCACGTGCTCGCGGGTCTGGGCCATCGGGCCGTCGGTTGCGGCAACCACGAGGATCGCGCCGTCCATCTGAGCAGCACCGGTGATCATGTTCTTGATGTAGTCGGCGTGACCAGGGGCGTCAACGTGAGCGTAGTGACGCTTCGGTGTCTCGTACTCGACGTGCGAGATGTTGATCGTGATGCCGCGCTGGCGCTCTTCCGGTGCCGAGTCGATCGTGGCGAAGTCGCGCTTGACGTTGGTCGCCGAGGGGTACTTGTCAGCAAGCACCTTCGAGATGGCGGCCGTCAGCGTGGTCTTTCCGTGGTCGACGTGACCGATGGTTCCGATGTTTACGTGCGGCTTCGACCGCTCGAACTTGGCCTTAGCCACAGTGGTCCTCCTCAGGACGATCGTTTAGTGCATCCGATGGTAACCGGATGCCCTTGGGTTGGAGTGTGTATTTATGTTACGGGATACAGCGGGGACGCTAGTACATGGGGATTACCCCGGTACTATTCGCCCTTGTTCTTCTGGATGATCTCGTCGGCGACAGCCTTCGGGACTTCGGAGTAGCTGTCGAACGACATCGAGTACACGGCACGGCCGGAGGTCTTCGACCTCAGGTCGCCCACGTAGCCGAACATCTCGGACAGCGGAACGTTGGCCCGGATGACCTTCACGCCGGTCGCGTCTTCCATGGACTGGATCTGACCACGACGGGAGTTCAGGTCGCCGATGACATCACCCATGTATTCCTCAGGGGTGCGGACCTCGACGGCCATGAGCGGCTCGAGCAGCACGGGGTTGGCCTTGCGGGCCGCTTCCTTGAACGCCATCGAACCGGCCAGCTTGAACGCCATCTCCGAGGAGTCGACGTCGTGGGCAGCGCCATCGAGAAGGATTCCCTTGACGCCGACCAGGGGGTAGCCGGCAAGGACGCCGACCGCCATGGCGGACTGGAAGCCCTGATCGACAGAACCGATGTACTCGCGCGGAACGCGGCCACCGGTGACCTTGTTCTCGAACTCGTAGATCTTGTCGCCTTCAACGTCCAGCGGCTCGAGCGAGATCTGCACCTTCGCGAACTGTCCGGATCCACCGGTCTGCTTCTTGTGGGTGTAGTCGTGCTTGTCCACGATGCGGCGAATCGTCTCGCGGTAGGCCACCTGGGGCTTGCCCACGTTGGCTTCGACGTTGAACTCGCGCTTCATCCGGTCGACCAGGATGTCGAGGTGAAGCTCACCCATTCCCTTGATAACCGTCTGGCCGGTGTCCTGGTTCTGCTCGGTGCGGAACGTCGGGTCTTCCTCGGCCAGCTTCTGGATGGCTGTTCCCAGCTTCTCCTGGTCGGCCTTGGTCTTCGGCTCGATGGCAACCTCGATGACCGGCTCGGGGAAGGTCATCGACTCGAGGACGACCTGGCTGTTGGGGTCGCACAGGGTGTCACCGGTCGTCGTGTCCTTGAGCCCGATGACGGCGTAGATGTGCCCAGCGGTGACGCTGTCAACAGGGTTCTCCTTGTTGGCGTACATCTGGAAGATCTTGCCGATGCGCTCCTTCTTGCCCTTGGTCGAGTTCACGACCTGGCCACCACTGTCGAGGTGTCCGGAGTAGACGCGGATGTAGGTGAGCCGGCCGAAGAACGGGTGGACGGCAACCTTGAACGCGAGAGCCGCGAACGGCTCCTTGGCGTCGGGGTGGCGCTCGATGACCTTGTCTTCGTCGCGCGGGTCGCGGGCGTCGATGGCACCGACGTCGAGCGGGTTCGGCAGGTAGTCGATGACAGCATCCAGCATCGGCTGGACGCCGCGGTTCTTGAACGCCGAACCGCACAGCACCGGGTAGATCTCGCTGTTGACGGTGAGCTTGCGGATGGCTGCCTTGATCTCGGCCACGGTGAGCTCTTCGCCACCGAAGTAGCGCTCCATCAGGGCGTCATCGGTTTCGGCGACAACCTCGAGCAGGGCGGTGCGGTACTCCGCAGCCTTCTCCTTGAGGTCTTCCGGGATCTCCTCGATGGCGTACTTGGCGCCCATCTCGACGTCACCCTTGGAGTCACCGCGCCAGGTGAGTGCACGCATCTCGACCAGGTCGACGACACCCTCGAAGCCGGACTCCTCGCCGATGGGCAGCTGAAGAACCAGCGGCTTCGCACCGAGGCGCTTGATGATGGTGTCGACGGTGAAGTAGAAGTCGGCACCCATCTTGTCCATCTTGTTGACGAAACAGATGCGGGGCACGTTGTACTTGTCGGCCTGGCGCCAGACGGTCTCGGACTGGGGCTCAACGCCCTCCTTGCCGTCGAACACCGCAACCGCGCCGTCGAGCACGCGGAGCGAACGCTCCACCTCGACGGTGAAGTCGACGTGGCCCGGGGTGTCGATGATGTTGATCTGGTTCTTGTTCCAGAAACAGGTCACGGCAGCGGACGTGATGGTGATGCCACGCTCCTGCTCCTGCTCCATCCAGTCCGTCGTCGAGGCGCCGTCGTGGGTCTCACCGATCTTGTGGTTGACGCCCGTGTAGAACAGGATGCGCTCAGTGGTCGTCGTCTTGCCGGCATCGATGTGAGCCATGATGCCGATGTTGCGGACCTTGTTCAGGTCGGTGAGCACTTCCTGTGCCACGTGGTTCCTCCGAAGTTTTTGGTGAGTGAATGATTGTGAACCCCGCTGATCGAGCTTGTCGAGATCCGGCCCTGCGACAAGCGGATGCTCGGGGAGCGTGCCTGCGTAGGACGGTCTCGACAAGCTCGACCAGCTAGAACGGGTTACCAGCGGTAGTGCGCGAAGGCCTTGTTGGCGTCAGCCATCTTGTGGGTGTCTTCGCGGCGCTTGACTGCGGCGCCCAGGCCGTTAGACGCGTCGAGGATCTCGTTGGTGAGACGCTCGGTCATCGTCTTCTCGCGGCGACCCTTGGCGTAGGTGGTGAGCCAGCGCAGCGCGAGGGTGTTCGCGCGGTGCGGCTTGACCTCGACCGGCACCTGGTAGGTCGATCCACCGACACGGCGGGAGCGGACCTCGAGGGTGGGGCGGACGTTGTCGAGTGCCTTCTTCAAGGTGACGACGGCATCCTGACCATTCTTGGCCGCAACGGCCTCGAGTGCGTCGTAGACGATGCGCTCAGCGAGCGCCTTCTTGCCGTCGAGCAGGATCTTGTTGACGAGCTGGCTGACGATGGGGGCGCCGTATACAGGGTCGCTGACCACGGGGCGCTTGGGTGCTGGTCCCTTGCGAGGCATTACTTCTTCTCCATCTTCGCGCCGTAACGGCTGCGAGCCTGCTTGCGGTTCTTGACAGCCTGGGTGTCGAGAGCGCCGCGGACGATCTTGTAGCGGACACCGGGGAGGTCTTTCACACGACCGCCGCGAACCAGCACCATCGAGTGCTCCTGCAGGTTGTGGCCTTCACCGGGGATGTAGGCGGTGACCTCGGTGCCGTTGGAGAGCTTGACACGGGCGACCTTGCGGAGAGCCGAGTTCGGCTTCTTCGGGGTGGTCGTGTAGACGCGGGTGCAAACACCGCGCTGCTGGGGGTTGGCCTTAAGGGCTGGCGCCTTGGTGTTGACCACCTTGGGAGTGCGACCCTTGCGGACCAACTGCTGAATAGTTGGCACTACTTGTAACTCCTTGAATTGACTGCACGGTGACAGTTACTGCTGCATTTGACTCTCGATCCGGATGTCCGGACCGAGTGCCTGTGGACCCACCAACAGCACAGAAGGACTCTGATTTTGGTGAGGTGGGTATGCCGTGGGGGCCCCCGCGAATCGTCAGATATCGCAGTTCGAATACTCAGCCCTTCGGCCAGGAGTTCAGACCCAATTCCGGTTGGTGCCGATTACAGGCGATCCTCCGTGTTTTGGGCACGGCGTGATCGCACAACAAAGCGCACACCGGAAAATACTATCCGCTGGGGTGGCGGCGGTCAAATGGCGTCTCGGCAAGCTCGACCCCGCTTAAGGGCTCGACCAGCCTGGAGGCTAGGAGAAACCGAGGGGCTGGTTGTCGAGTTCACGCTCGTATGCGGCACGGGCTTCGAGGTTGCGCTCCTTGACCTTGCGGCCGCGGGAGGCGATGGGGGCACCAAACCAGATGGTGACTTCACGGGCCAGGATGGCGGCGACGATGAGGGGCGCGCTCAGGGCCAGCTGGCTGAAGGCCTGGTTGGCTTCTGTGGGCGTCATGCCGAAGAGTCCTTCGAGCAGGAGAATAATCCCGATCGATAGGAAGTAGACGGCCACAGCGAGAAGGAAGCTCGAGAGTACCCAGGCCACCCAGCTGCCGCGATTCACCACTAGCGCGAACAGCGCGAACATCACGAAGAACACCGCGACCGGAACCCAGAAGGCACTGCTGCTGATAAACCCGAGAATGGACCCGCCGAAGGCGTTCTGCGGCCGGACGAGCAGCATGACCAGCGCGATCACCGCCGCCAACAGGACCGCGAACACTAATGTCCCCAGGAACGCGAAGAGCAGACCGAACCCGCGGTTACCCTTGGCCTTCGGGGCAACCGGCGCAGCCACGTAGATCGTCTGGGGTCGCGACGCCGCGACTACCGGCTGAGCCTCGACAGTGCGCGGCTCGTCGATGTGCTCGTCATATCCCGCGGCCTCCGTGGTCTCGAGCGGCGCCTCCTGCTCGGGGGCGGCCGTCTCGCGCACAACGGGGGTCGGCTGCGGAGTGGCCGGCTCGACCAGGGGAACCGGCTTCTCGTCGACCTCAGGCGTTGCACCAACGGCGGGCTCGGCGGCCGGGGCAGGCTCGACCAGGTCTGGCGCGGCATCCTGAACTTCCGGATGCTCGGTGGCGACACTATCGAAAACCGGGGTTTCCTCTTCACCGGATGCCGATGCCTCGCGTTCGGCAGTTGCTTCTTCAGCTGCGGGGCTCGCGGTACCGTTTGCCACCTCGTCGTTGTCTCTAGGTCGGGTTGGGTCGCTCACAGAAAACTCCTCACGGGCCGAAACGGCCATCGGTGCAGTGGGACCACTGTAGCAATGCCACCCGAACGAGGGACATTTCGTCAGCTATTCGGCTGCTGCGGGTGCTGCCGTTTCGGTCGCGGGTGCCGCGGGAATCTGGTCGGGCTCCAGCAAGACGAACACCTGACCTGTTGTGTTGAGAATGACTGGCGAGTCAGCGGACATGATGCCTTCGGTAAGGCTCAGGTCGTGGACCAGGAATATGCGTTCACCTGCCTGAACGTCGGCAACGAAATTCATGGCCTGCGCATACGTGCCCGTGACCGTCATGTTCACAGAGATCCCGAGAAAGTTGTCACTGGTGACGCTGCTCGCCGCGGCGGCGAGTTCCGGATCAGCCGGCGCCTCCGCCGCAGGAACGTAGGCGACGGGATCGGTGACGGTGATCGAGGTAATGACCACGCCATGCGCGATGGCCTTCGCGTTGAGCTGGCTGATGAGGTCGGGCAACTCTGCAGCGTTGGGCACTGCCACTTGGAGCGCAGCCAACTGCTCCTCGAGCTGGTCCATGTCGGCGAACTGCTCCTCGAGCGCGGTGAGGGTGGCCTCATGCACCGCGTTCTGCACTTCGACTGCCTCCCTGTCGGTGTTCGCCGCGCTCGCCTCGGTGAGCTTCGGCGAGATGCCGAGCAGCCAGGATCCGACCAGCAAAGCAGCAATGAGCGCTATTGCCCCCAAGCTCCACAATCTGCTTGTTGACATGGTCACTCCTCCTCTTCTGTGGCGGGTTCGCCATCAGCACTGGGGGCAGCGTCATCTTCGCCCTCTGCTGGGGTGGTCTCTTCCGGCACTTCTTCGAAGAACCGCCTCTCGAACGCATCCGCGTTGACGTTGAGCACGACGTTGGCCGTGTAGACGCCTTCCTGCAATGTGATCGAGGTGACCGTGGAGTCGGCGTACCCGCGCAGCCCGCGAAGAGCCACCATCCACTGGTCGATCTCGGCGAGGCCGGGGCTGGCAGCGCTGATCGACAGGCTGGCCACTCGCTCCGTCTGCAGTGGAACGGTGAGCTCTGGCAGCACCTCGAAGGCCGACACTGAGTCGACGGTGAAGGTGGTGATGGAGACGCCGGCGGGCACCGTGCCCTGGATAGCCGCCAGGTATTCGCGCCAGAGCACTTCGGCTGCAGACCCGACCAGGCGTGCATCCTCGGCAGCCGCGAGCTGGTTCGCTGCTGCCCGTGCGTCCGAATATTTCTGTTGCTCCTGCAGCAGTTCCTGGGTTCTCGTCTGCTCTGCGGCGAGGCGTTCCTGGCTCTGAACGGCAAGGGTCGTCGCGAAGACGAATCCCGCGGCACAGAGCACCATGACGAGCGCCACCATGGCGCCCAGCACCCGCCGTGACTTGCGAGCCTCCTTCGCGGCCTTGATCTCTGGCGGCAGAAAGTCGATGCGCGGCTCGCCGCCAACGATGATCCCTGCGCTGTTGCTCCGAGTGCTCATGCTTTGCTCCCCAAGGCGAGGCCGAGCGCAATGGTCATCGCACCGCGACTGACCGATTCGTTCTTCTCTGAGGAGCGCATCACCTTGACCCCGCCAAAGGCGTCATCCGAGGCCACCGGCACCCTGGTCAGTTCACCCAGGGCCGTCTCGAATCCGGGCAATTTCGAGCCGCCTCCGGTCAGGATGATTCGCCCGATGGTCTCGTCCTGGCGAGCGTTGACATAGTAATTGAGTGTGTTGCGCAGCCCGTTGAGAAGCTGGCCGGTGACCTCATGGATGACCTCGACAGCCGGCCGGTGCTCCGGCGCAACCCCCGTCGTGATGATGCCGAGCGCTCGTTTGGCTTTTTCGGCAATCGCATTCGTCATGTCCAGTCGTGACATCAGCGCCTTGGTGATCTCGTCGCCGCCGGCCGGAATGATGCGCACGAACTGGGGCACACCGTTGGCGGCGATGATGACGTTTGTCGTGGTCGCACCAACATCGATCAACGCCACGGTGCCTGTGGTGACCTGCCCTCGCATGTGGGCCCGAGTGAGGGCGAAGGGAATGAGGTCGACCTCGACCGGGTTCAACCCCGCCAGCTGGGCTGCTGTCACGTTAGCCAGTACTGCCTCTTTCACGGCGGCGACGAGCAGACCGTGCACAACCGGACCACCGTCGCTGGTTCCCTCGGCGATCGGGTAGAAGTCGAGAATCGCTTCAGCCACAGGCACCGGCAGCATGTCCTGCACCTGGAACGGCAGGGACTCCCGCAACTGCTTCATCGGAACCTTCGGCACAGTCAGGTCTCGGGCGAGCACCCGCTGGTTGCCCATGCCGAGCACGACATCCTTACTCTTGAACCCGCCATCGAGCCACAACCGCTTGAGTGCCGCGGCCACAGTATTCACTTCGATGACGTCGCCGCTTCGGGCCGCGCCCTCCGGGAGCGGAACTTCATGAAAGCGCGCCACTGTCGGACGGCTGCTTGCCGCATCCATCACCTCGACCGCGCGAATCGAATCGTTTCCGATATCGACGCCGACTATCCCCTTGGCCACGATTCTTCCCTCTTCCCCCGTGCTGTCAGCATCCGCTGATCACCCCAGACCAAACAATGCCAGATATTCGGAGGAAATTATGTCCCCCCAGAAAATTCCCACCCATGCGCCGGCGAGCATCCACGGCCCGAACGGGATGCTGGACTTGCGATCGGCGCGGCGAAGCACCAGCAGGATGATCGAGAATAACCCCCCAAGCACGAAGGCGGCGAACGCCCCGACCGCCAGCGAACCCCAGCCCAGCCAGGCGAGGAACAGGCCGAGCACACCAGCGAGCTTGACGTCGCCGAACCCCATCCCGTTCGGGTAGGCCAGCGCCATCAGCAGGTAGGCGAGGAACATTGCCGCGCAGCCGATTGCCGCACGCAGCATGCTGTCATAGTCCGCTACGAACAGGCTCGCCGCGGCGAGCAGCGTCGCGCCGACCACGTAGGCAGGCAGCACGATCTTGTTGGGCAGCTTGTGCACATCGAGGTCGATCAGCGTCAGCGCGACCGAGATCGCGGCCAGGTACAGGAATGCGACCAGGGAGATCATCGTCGCGGCATCAAGCCCGCTCGCCGAGGCCGAGATGGCTCCCCCGCTCATCACCCACCAGGCGACGGCGGCGAAGAACCCTGCAACGCCGAGCTCGACCAGGGGATACCGCGCCGAGATGGCTTGCGAGCAGTCGCGGCACTTGCCACCCAGCACAAGCCAGGAGACGACGGGAATGTTGTCCCGCCATCGAATCTCATGGCCGCACTTCGGGCAGGCGCTCGGTGGCCGGCTCAGCGACTCTCCCCGCGGTAGCCGCCAGACCACCACGTTGAGGAACGAGCCAATGAGCAGGCCCATCCATCCGGCTGCGCCCGCAAACACCCCGACGACCATTAGGGGTTCTCGCGGAAGGTGAGGCGATCGCCCAGCTTCATGCCGGTCTTGACCGCCTCCGTCAGTCCGCCGGTGAGGTCGATGCCGGGGATTCCCACCTGCTTGAAGATGAGCTTCGCCTGCTGCTTGAACTCGACCTCTCCGCCGTACATCTGGCCCTGGAACCCGTCTCGCTCGCTGGTGACCTTGCACGGCGTGTAGATCATCGCCGCAACGTTCGGCGAGAAGTCGGTCTCGTTGGTCAGCGTGATATTCCCGGTGAGCCCGGTCGGTGGCGTGCAGGTGGGCGCCAGGTCGGCAACATCGTCGGGCACGATCACGGCGACCTTCCGCTCAACCGAGGATGCGAAACCCAACTTGTCGAAACGGAACTCGTGCCCCAGGAAAACCAGGTCAGCGTTGAGCGGGATCGTGTCGAAGTTGTTGAGGGTGACGACCGGGGACGTCGCGCACTTGGTCATGAAGTTGATAACGGTGTTGTGGGTGTAGCTCGACAGGTTGGTCCACTGCGTCGTGGTCTTGTCGATGGTGCACGGGCCGGTCCAGTTCACGACGTTGTAGCCCTGCGCGCTCCAGTGGGCTGCGGCGCTGGGGACGTCAGACCATTCGGGAATCTGGGGTGGTGCCACGGTTGCCCCGGACTGTACGATCGCCCCGGGCTTCGTCAGGGTGTTGCCGATGGACGTCGCGACGCCACCGGCGCGCATGTCGCCACCCAGCACGCTGTTCCTCACGGTTGCGTTGCCGGTGACGTTGATGTCCCTGGCTATGTCGCTCGAGTTCTCGGCCAGCAGGTTGCCGTTGATGTGGACCTTGCCGGTGACCTTGCACTTCTGCAGGTCCGCGTTGCCGTTCCCCATGATGAGGTCGCCACCGATGACCGCGTTGTTGCTGCAGGTGACATCACCGTTCTTGATCGTCACCGAGGTCGCGACACTGTTGTCCTCCGAGGTCAGGTTGAATGACTTCAGGATGCCGGTCATGGTGTGCGCGTACACAGCGGATCCGACGATCGGCACGTTGGTGTAAACCGGTTCATAGGCGAACACGGATTGCACGACTTCTTCATCGCCGGCCGATACCCCTGCCGCACCTTTCGCCTGGGCGTAGCCGGTGGAGGTGACCCGCACCTGGGTCGCGGTGGTGGTCGGACAGCCGGCGTTCCACCCGGCAGCCGTCTTGTACTCGACCGTGGCCGTGTAGCGAGGGGTCGTGCCGGCCGGTGACGTGAACACCCCGGCAACGGCGGCACAGGCGCCCGGGGTACGGAGGCCAACCGTTCCCACGTCCATGCCTGCTTCTGCTGAGGCGAGGCCCTGCACGGATGCCCGAGCGGAGCTCGAGACTCCGAGTGATTGTGTCGCGCTCACGGTGACGGTGACGGCGACGAGGGCGAGCACCGCCATGACCCCGATGACAGCGATCAGAGTGCTTCCGTCTTCGTTCCCAGGGTGCCGTGGCCGCAATTTGTCTAGAAACATCTCTCTGTCACTCCCGTCGGGACTTTCTGGCGGCTGACCGCCGTGGTTTCCACCAGCACGGTACTACCCCGACCGACGGACATTTGAAGGGCCACCTCCACCTGCGTGGTTCCGGTGGCCACGAACACGGGTACCGGCGTACCACTGGCGTCTGCCGTGAGGGTGGCATCTGTACCGAGCAGAATCCAGTCGGAGAAGGCACCCGCCTTGCCGGCGATCCACGCCGGGACCATGGAATCGGTGGCGGGAGCCACCGCGCTGCTCGCGGCGTAGCGGGTGGTTCTGACCTCACCATCGCCGAAGTACCAGGCCTCACAGTGGGTGGTGGGTGGTGTGGCGAGGGCGTCGTCGAGCCGGTGCACCAGGAGGATGCTCGGATCCCCCTGAGCCACCCGCAGGTTGATGGAGTTGCGCACGCCGGTGGCCACCGAATCTGCGACGAGCACGCCGCTGTTGGTCGAGGCGGATGAATCGGTCACCGCGCCCTGCGCATTCAGCGAGCTGATCAGCAGACCGCCGACGATGCTGAGCACCAGCAGTGAGAGCATCGAGTAGACGAGGAGCTCGATGAGCGTCATGCCCCGGTCGCTCGAGTCGAGCAGGCGCTTCACGGGGATTCCACCATGACGTTGGTGACCGCCGAGGCGAGCGCAGCGCCGCTGGCCGCGTTGGTCACCTTCGCAGTGACCCGCACCACTCCGGGGAAGGCTGCCGGGCAGGCTTCGACGGTGATGCTCGGGCGGTAGGTGACACCGGCGGGACCGGCGACGTCTGCCCCGGTTCCGCCGAGCGCCTGCACCTGTGCGCAGGTGGGGAGCACCAGGGCGCGAACCCGGTCGATGTCCTGGCTGACGAGTTGGCTGGCCGTGGTGACACTGGTGGTCACCTGGGACGACTTCATCGCGGTAATGAGCAACGGAAGCGCCGAGATCGACAGCAGCCCGAGAAGGAAGATGGAGACGATGATTTCGATCAGGCCGAAACCGGCATCCGAGCGCGGGGTATCGCCGATCGTGTGGAATCGCTGGTTGTCCATACGACCGAGACCCCCTCTCAGATCGTCGTACTTCGGGTGAGTAGAGCAGTGTGGGGCGCCGCGCCGCGACGCCCCACAGCCCTACTTCACAGTGGCTACGGCGTCGCCGCTACGAATGCGCCAGCGGCGCTACATGTTCCCGCCTCGACCTTGCTGGTGTCGCTGCTAACGGCGAAGCTCTTCGAAGTGTCAGAAACGACGCTCAGGCAGAACACGCCGGTGCTATCCAACGTAGCGGGCAGGATTGTCATCGCCGCAGTAGTGCTCTGAACGAAACCGAAGTTGTCGAGTGCACCAGCAGCGTTTGCACCCGCGTAGTTGCCATTGTTATCCGTCGCATAAGAGATTAGTGCCACCTTGGCGTTGGCGAGATCGGACTTCGCCGCAGCATCCTTGGCCTGGTCCTGCTGGCCGAGGAAGACCGGGATGGCGATCGCAGCGAGGATTCCGATGATGAGGATGACGACGAGGAGCTCGATCAGGGTGAAACCCTGTTCATCGTTCTCGATGTCCTCACGCTTCTTCGCCATAGCGGCATGGATGGATGTGATCATGATTGTTTTCTTCCTGTCGTATAAGGAGATTCGGACAGGTGGCCCCCAATGAAACTGACCCCCTGCGGCAATTATGCCTCGCATGTTGCTCCATTTGCAGCCCCCAAGGGGGGTTCCCCGCGCGCAACACACCCCCAGTTGTGGGGGCGAGGGAATCGGCCCTACTGCACTTGCTCGAAGATGCTGAAGATCGGCAGGTAGAGCGCGACGATCATCCCGCCGATGATGAGGCCGATGAAGCCGATCATCAGGGGTTCGATGAGCGCGGTGAGCTGTTCAGCGGTCGACTCGACCTCCTGGTCGTAAAAATCGGCGATCTTGCCCAGCATGGTCTCCAACGCACCGGAGTCTTCGCCCACCGCGATCATCTGCGTCACCATCGAAGGGAAAACCGGCTCGAGCGCGAGCGGACCCGCAATCGACTTGCCAGACCGAACCGAGTCGGCAACCTTTTTCAGCGCCTGTTCAATGACGTAGTTGCCCGAGGTCTCACCCACGATGCTCAGCGACTGCAGAATCGGCACACCGGCACCCATCATGGTCGCGAAGTTGCGGGTGAAGCGCGCGATGGCAACCTTGGTGAACAGCGCTCCGAACACCGGGATCTTCAGTCGCAGCGGGTCCACGACCTTACGCACCTTCTCCTCGTTCTTGTTGGCGCGCCACCAGACGTTGAACGCGATGCTGCCGACCAGCAGCAACGGTCCCAGCCAGATCATGTTCTTCGACAGGACCACGAGCATCTGGGTGGGAAGCGGAAGCTCACCGCCCAGGTCGGCGAACATCTTCTCGAAGATGGGGACGATGAAGATCAGCATGCCGATCACCGCGACGACAGCCATGATCAGAACGGCGATGGGGTAGGTCAAGGCGGACTTGATCGTCGCCTTGAGCTTGACCTCGTTCTCGTAGTTCTCGGCAATCGAGACCAGCGTGCTCTCGAGGAACCCCCCGGTCTCCCCTGCGCGAACCAGGTTCACCATCAGCGGCGGGAAGATCTTCTGCTGCCGGCCCATGGCCGCAGACAGCGACAAACCCGCTTCGACCTCGGAGCGCACGGTGTCGAGGGTCTTTCCGAGAATCTTGTTCTCGGTCTGATCGGCGAGGATGGTCAAAGTGCGAATCAGCGACAGGCCTGACGAGGTCATTGTCGCCATCTGGCGGGACATGATGGCGAGGTCCTTGAGCGACACCTGCTTTTGCATCCCGGGTATCGAGAGCTCTTTTCGAAGTCCGGTGCCTGTGCCTGCCTCAGCCACTGAGATCGGGGCGACTCCCATCGTGCGCAACTTGTTCAGGACCGCACTCTCACTGGCAGCCTCAAGACGGCCCTTGACGACCTTGCCTGCCGAATCGCGCGCACGGTAGTCGAACTCTTTAACGGCAGCCATCAGAACTGCGCATCCGAGTAGCGGTCACCGTAGTTGACACCGTCAGACATGGCACCGCCGAGGGAAGGCGCGTCCGTGCGGGTCACCAGGCGCTTCAGCACCTCCAGGTCGTGCGCCTTCTCCACGGCAGCGTCATAGGTGATCTGCCCGGAGTTGACCAGGTCGGCCAAGTGCTGGTCCATGGTGTGCATTCCCAGGTCGCGGCCGGCCTGCATGGCTGAATGCACCTGGTAGGTCTTTCCTTCGCGGATCAGGTTCGCGACGGCGTGCGTGCCGACCAGCACCTCAGTGGCCACAACGCGGCCCTGACCGCTCGCGCGCTTCACCAGCGTCTGACACACGACACCCTGCAAGGTGGCGGCGAGTTGCGCGCGCACCTGGCCCTGCTGGTGCGGCGGGTACACGTCGATGATGCGGTCGATGGTCTGCGGGGCATCCTGGGTGTGCAGGGTCGCGAACACCAGGTGGCCGGTCTCAGCAGCCGTCAACGCAACCGAAATGGTTTCCAGGTCGCGCAGCTCGCCGACCAGGATCACGTCAGGGTCCTGACGTAGCACGTGCTTCAGCGCGGCGGCGAAACTGTGCGTGTCATGGCCGACCTCGCGCTGGTTGACGAGCGCCTTGTGGTTGCTGTGGAGGAACTCGATCGGATCTTCCACGGTCATGATGTGGTCGGCTCGGTTTCGATTGACGACGTCGATGAGCCCGGCAAGCGTGGTCGACTTGCCGGACCCGGTCGGACCGGTGACCAACACGAGGCCCCGGGCGAGCTTGGCGAAGTTGCCGATCACCTCAGGAACTCCGAGGTCCCGGAGACTCTTGATCTCGGTCGGGATCAGGCGGAATGCCGCCCCCATGTTGTTGCGCTGCCAGTAGAAGTTCACCCGGAAGCGCGCGTTGGCCGACAGCGTGTAGGCGAAGTCGAACTCGAGTGCTTCGTCGAAGCGCTCCTTCTGGGAGGGCGTCAGGATGCTGAGCAGGGCTGAAGTGACCTTCTCCGCACTCCAGGTGCTGGCGCCGACGATCGGCTTCAAAGCGCCATCCACGCGGATCATCGGTGGGGCATCGGCGGTGATGTGGAGGTCGGAGCCGCTCGTCATCAACACCTTCTGCAGGGCATCATCGAGGTCGGGATCGGGGTTCAGGGTCGCATCACGCCGGGACTCGAATGGCGTCGGGGTGTTACTGGGAGGCGCCGGCTGCGGCGGCGGAAACTCTGCTGGCTGGATACCTTCTGGTGATGACATCGACGGTGCCTCCGTTTTCGGCTGAACTACAGGTTCGGCGTACGAAACCGCGGGTGCTTCCTCGGGGGTAGGCGTGGCATTGTAGGTTGCGTGCTCGGGGGCTGGCGCATCGGCGACGGGTGGCTGCGGGTTCACCGGATCCGCCACCGGCTGGTAGGAATCGAACGACCGAGCAACCGGGCCAGAGGTGACCGGCGACCCGGTGGGCGGGGCCATGGTGGCCATTGAGGCAACCGGCTGCGCAACTGGAGGCTCGGGCGGTGGTGCCTGCTGAAGCGAAGCCGCGTCCACAGCCGGCGCTGGTGCAGGGGTGGCGCTTTGTGGTGCCACGTTTTCCGGCGCCGCCTGTGGGGGTGGCGCGTTCCATAGGGCCTGGCTGACAGCATCCGAAACCGGAGGCGGCGAAGGCACCTCGACCGTCTGCGGCTGCACAGCGGTCGGGAGGAATTCGGCAACAGGCGGCGGCGAGGGCGGAGCCGGAGGGGCCGGCGGCAGCGGCGCTTCCTTCTCGGCGAGCGGCACCGTCGGCTGGTTCGGCACGCTGGACGGGAGGTAGGCGGTTGGCTCGTAGCTCGGCTCGGTCGGGGTGGCCCCGCCATCGCCGTCGACGGACAGGTCGAACACGTTCTTACTCATCTGCTAAACCACAACCCTCAGGATCTCTTCGACAGCCGTATGGCCGAGCAAAGCCTTAGTCCAGCCGTCCTGACGCAACGTTGCCATGCCCTGCTGGACCGCCACTTTCGAAATTTCGATACTGGATGCGCGTGCAACCGCCAGGCGCTCGATGTCCTCCGTCACGGCCATGACCTCGTGGAGTGCGATACGGCCGCGGTATCCGGTGTTGGAGCAATGGGTGCACCCAACCGGCTGGAACAGGGTCGGGGCAGGCTGAGTCGGGTCGATGAAGAAGCCGAGCTGGGCGAGACCCTCGACGGTGCTCTGGTACGGGTCCTTGCAACGGTCGCAGAGGCGGCGCGCCAGGCGCTGGGCGACCACCGCGTCGAGCGCTGAACCGACCAGGAACGGCTCGATGTCCATCTCGATCAGGCGGGTGATCGCTGCTGGCGCGTTGTTGGTGTGAAGCGTGGAGAGCACGAGGTGCCCGGTCAGGGAAGCCTCGATCGCGATCTGCGCCGTCTCCTGGTCGCGGATCTCACCGATCAGCACGACATCCGGGTCAGAACGCAGGATGGAGCGGAGGGCGCTGGCGAAGGTGAGGCCGGCCTTCGGGTTGACCTGCACCTGGTTGATGCCGGCCATCCGGTACTCCACCGGGTCCTCAACGGTGATGACGTTGACCTCAGGCTTGGCCACGGCGTGAAGCGTCGTGTAGAGCGTCGTCGACTTGCCGGAACCGGTCGGCCCAGTCACCAGGATCATGCCGTTCGGCTTCGTGAACGACTTGCGGTAGATCGCCAGGTTGTTGTCGAGCATGTTCAGGTCGGTCAGGCTCAGCGTCGTATTCGAGTTGTCGAGAATACGCATGACCACCTTCTCGCCCCAGACGGTGGGGAGGGTGGCGACGCGGAGGTCGATCTGGCGACCGCCGTGGTTGACCGAGAGACGGCCATCCTGCGGCTTACGACGTTCGGCGATGTCGATGTCGCTCATGATCTTCAGTCGCGAGATCACGCCGTTCTGGATGGCCTTCGGCGCCCGCTGCATCTCGTGCAGCACACCGTCGATGCGGTACCGCACGCCCATGTCGTGCTGGCCCGGCTCGATGTGGATGTCCGACGCCTTGTCCTGGATGCCCTGGCTGATCAGCAGGTTCACGAACCGCACGATCGGGGCGTCGTCGACGCCCGGCTCGTTCTCGGCGAGCGTCACCTCCTGACCGGTGCTGGTGCTCTCCTCCTCGATCGCCGTAGTCAGCGAGCTCAGCTCGCCGTCAGCACGGTGGTAGCGGTCGATGGCGGCCAGCAGGTCCTTGCGCTCGGCGACAACCATGGTGACCTGCATCCGCACGGCAGCGCGAACGTCATCTACGGCGAAGACGTTGCCCGGGTCGACAACGGCAAGAGTCAGAGTGTTGCCAATGGATGCGATCGGCAGCACCTCATGGCGACGGCAGATGGCCGCAGGCACCAGCGAGACCGCAACCCGGTCGACCGGGTATTCGGTCAGCTCGACGAACGGGAGGCCCTGCTGGGCAGCCTTCGCAGACGCGAAGTCGATGGCAGAAATGGTGCCATTCTCGACGAGCTGCCGGACCGACGCCTCGTCGCCCTTCCAACCGTCGACAATGTTGTCCATCGCGGTGATCGGCATGGCGCCACGGATGATAAGAATCTCGGTTAGAGATGACAATGCAGCCCCCTGCTATTAAAGCCCCCAGTAAACCTCAGGCAACAGCGGCATCGGGTTTGACTATTCCCTGAGAGTGTCAAGTTACCCTAGCCGCGCCCGCATTGCCATACCCAGTATCGGGGGTCGTTGGCGTGCGACACACCGCAGCATGGCTGGTGATTTGCACGGCGGATGCGACGACGCGGTGTTTCCGGTGCTTCGCGCCCACATTATTGTGCGCGAACCACCGAAAAGGGCGCGTGGCGGGCTGGAGTCGGCCCGTGCGGCGAGAACTCACTTAACGCGACAAGGCCCCCGCCGGAGCGGGGGCCTTGCGCGGCAGATTTCGATACGGCCCTGGCGGGCCTACTCAATCCACAGAGTTCGCCCTGGCAGGTCTCGACAAGCTCGACCCGCCTAACCGGCCTAGTTGTAGGTGCCGGGCTGGAAGTCGTCCGAGCTGAAGCTGTCGAAGTCGACGAAGCTCAGGTCGGCCTCGCTGAATCCGCCCTCATCCGTGAAGATGCGGTTCGGGTAGCGCTCAGCCTTCGCCTCCTCGGTGGCCTCAACCGACACGTTGCGGTACTTGGCGAGGCCAGTACCAGCCGGGATCAGCTTTCCGATGATGACGTTCTCCTTCAGGCCCATCAGCGGGTCGGACTTGCCCTCCATGGCCGCCTGGGTCAGAACCCGGGTGGTCTCCTGGAAGGACGCAGCCGACAGCCACGACTCGGTCGCGAGGGACGCCTTGGTGATACCCATGACCTCCTGGCGGGCCGAAGCGGTCTTGCGACCCTCGGTCAGCGCACCGCGGTTGAGTTCGTTGTACCGCTGGCGGTCCACCAGCTCACCCGGCAGCAGGCCGGTGTCGCCGTGGTCGACGACGGTGACCTTGCGCAGCATCTGGCGAACGATGACCTCGATGTGCTTGTCGTGGATCGGCACGCCCTGCGAGCGGTAGACGCCCTGAACACCCTCGACCAGGTGCTGCTGCACGGCACGGACACCGCGGACACGAAGAACTTCCTTCGGGTCGATGGCGCCGACGTGCAGCTGCTGGCCGAGCTCGACGTGCTCGCCATCCTCGATGAGGAGGGTGGCGCGCTTGAGCACCGGGTACGCGATCGGCTCGTCGCCGTTGTCCGGCGTGAGGATCAGCTTGCGGCTGCGATCCGTGTCCTCGATGGTGATCTTTCCTGCGGCCTCGGCGATCGGGGACGCGCCCTTGGGGGTGCGAGCCTCGAACAGCTCGGTGACGCGGGGCAGACCCTGGGTGATGTCATCAGCGGATGCCACACCACCGGTGTGGAAGGTACGCATCGTCAGCTGCGTTCCAGGCTCACCGATCGACTGGGCAGCGATGATACCGACGGCCTCACCAATGTCGACGAGCTTGCCGGTGGCCAGTGAACGGCCGTAGCAGGTCGCGCACACGCCGACCGCGGACTCACAGGTGAGTACCGAACGGACCTTCGCGTGAGTGATGCCACCAGCGATCAACTGCTGGATGAGCACGTCACCGACATCGGAACCGGCAGGCGCGATGACCTTGCCCTTCGAGTCGACCGCGTCCTCTGCGAGGCTGCGGGCGTAGAGCGAGTTCTCGACATTGGCATCCGGGATCAGCACACCGTTGGCATCCGGGGACGCAACCAGGAGGTCGAGCCCACGCGAGGTGCCACAGTCGTCCTCGCGGATGATGACATCCTGCGAGACGTCGACCAGGCGACGCGTCAGGTATCCGGAGTCGGCCGTACGAAGCGCCGTGTCGGCCAGACCCTTGCGAGCACCGTGGGTTGCGATGAAGTACTCGGCAACCGAGAGGCCTTCGCGGTAGCTCGAGATGATCGGCCGGGGGATGATCTCACCCTTGGGGTCAGACACGAGCCCACGCATACCGGCGATCTGGCGAACCTGCATCCAGTTACCGCGGGCACCAGAGGTGACCATCCGGTTGATGTTGTTGTTCTCCGGCATGTTGTCTTCCATCGCCTTGGCGACTTCGGCCGTTGCCTTGTTCCAGATCTCGATGAGCTCCTGGCGACGCTCGGCGTCGGTGGTGAGGCCCTTCTCGTACTGGGACTGGACCTTGGACGCCTGCTTCTCGTAACCCTCGATGATCTGGCGCTTGTTAGGCGGTGTCAGGACATCGGAGAGGGCAACGGTGACACCGGAGCGGGTTGCCCAGTGGAAACCGGAATCCTTGACGCGGTCAAGCGTCGCGGCGACCTCGACCTTGGGGTAACGCTCGGCGAGGTCGTTGACGATCGCCGAGAGCTGGCCCTTGTCGGCCACCGCCTCGATGTACGGGTAGTCGGCCGGCAGCGTCTCGTTGAACAGCGCACGGCCCAGGGTCGTCTCGAGGAGGTAGGGAACACCCTCCACGAAGTTCTCCGGGGTGGCACCCTCGGCGAAGGTCAGCCCGCTCAGGCGGATGCGAACCTTTGCGTTCAGGTCGAGCGACTTCTGGTCGAACGCGAGGATCGCCTCGGCGACCGACGAGAACGCACGGCCTTCACCCTCCACACCCTCCTTGAGGGTGGTCAGGTGGTGCAGGCCGATGATCATGTCCTGCGTTGGCAGGGTGACCGGGCGGCCGTCGGACGGCTTCAGGATGTTGTTCGACGCGAGCATCAGGATGCGCGCCTCAGCCTGCGCCTCGACGGACAGCGGCAGGTGCACTGCCATCTGGTCACCGTCGAAGTCGGCGTTGAACGCGGCACACACCAGCGGGTGAAGCTGGATGGCCTTACCCTCGACGAGCTGAGGCTCGAAGGCCTGGATGCCCAGGCGGTGAAGGGTGGGTGCGCGGTTCAGCAGCACCGGACGCTCGCGGATGATCTCCTCCAGCACATCCCAGACCTGGGGACGGCTGCGCTCGACCATGCGCTTGGCGCTCTTGATGTTCTGGGCGTGGCTCAGGTCGATCAGGCGCTTGATCACGAACGGCTTGAACAGCTCCAGCGCCATCTGCTTGGGCAGACCACACTGGTGCAGCTTCAGCTGCGGACCGACGATGATGACCGAGCGGCCGGAGTAGTCGACGCGCTTTCCGAGCAGGTTCTGGCGGAACCGGCCCTGCTTGCCCTTGAGCATGTCGCTCAGGGACTTCAGCGCACGGTTACCCGTACCGGTGACCGGACGACCACGGCGACCGTTGTCGAATAGTGCGTCGACGGCCTCCTGCAGCATCCGCTTCTCGTTGTTGACGATGATCTCGGGGGCCCCGAGGTCAAGCAGGCGACGGAGGCGGTTGTTGCGGTTGATCACACGACGGTACAGGTCGTTGAGGTCGGAGGTCGCGAAACGGCCACCGTCCAACTGGACCATCGGGCGAAGCTCCGGCGGGATCACCGGAACGACCTCGAGAACCATGGCGGCCGGCGAGTTGCCGGTCTGCAGGAACGAGTTCACCACGCGCAGGCGCTTGATGGCACGGATCTTCTTCTGGCCCTTGCCGTTGGCGATCTGGTCGTGCAGGTCTTCGCTCTCAGCGGCCAGGTCGAAGTTCTGCAGGCGCTTCTGGATCGCCTCGGCGCCCATGAAGGCTTCGAAGTAGATGCCGAAACGGTCCTGCAGCTCGTGGAAGACGGAGTCTTCCGGCTTCAGGTCGCCCACCTTGAGGGTGCGGAAGTCTTCCCACACACGCTCGAGCTGGGAGATCTGCTCGTCGAAGGACTTGCGGGTCTGGCCCATCTCCTTCTCGGCGCCGTCCTTGGTGCGACGCTTCTGGTCGGCCTTGGCACCCTCTTCTTCCAGGGCGGCCAGGTCGGTCTCGAGCTTCTGCATGCGGTCGGCGACGCGGGAGTCGCGCTGCTTCTCCAGCTCGGCGATCTCCAGGCGGATCTCGTTCTCGAGGCCAGGCAGGTCAGCGTGACGGCCTTCCTCATCCACCGAGATGACCATGTAGGCAGCGAAGTAGATGACCTTTTCCAGGTCCTTCGGCGCCATGTCGAGCAGGTAACCGAGGCGGGACGGCACACCCTTGAAGTACCAGATGTGCGTGACCGGTGCGGCCAACTCGATGTGGCCCATGCGCTCGCGGCGGACAGAGGACTTGGTGACCTCTACGCCACAGCGCTCACAGACGATGCCCTTGAAGCGAACGCGCTTGTACTTTCCACAAGAGCATTCCCAGTCGCGGGACGGCCCGAAGATCTGTTCGCCGAACAGGCCATCCTTCTCGGGCTTCAGGGTGCGGTAGTTGATGGTTTCGGGCTTCTTGACCTCACCGTGGGACCAGCGACGGATGTCATCGGCGGTGGCCAGGCCAATACGAATCTCATCGAACGTAGTTACGTCGAGCAATTTTTCTCCTTGAGACAGAACGTGGAAAACGCGCAGTTAATGTGCGCAGGGGCCTGGGTCTAGATCTCGTCGATGGACGAGTTCTCGAACCGGGTGGAAATGTTGATGCCCAGTTCCTCAGCGGCGCGGAAGACTTCGTCATCCGTGTCCTTGAGGCTGACAGCCTGGCCGTCAGCGGACAGCACCTCGACGTTCAAGCAGAGGGACTGCATTTCCTTGATCAGAACCTTGAAGGACTCGGGGATGCCCGGCTCCTGGATGTTCTCTCCCTTGACGATCGCCTCATACACCTTGACGCGACCGAGGATGTCGTCGGACTTGATGGTCAGGAGTTCCTGCAGTGCGTATGCCGCACCGTAGGCCTCCAGCGCCCACACTTCCATCTCACCGAAGCGCTGCCCACCGAACTGTGCCTTACCACCCAGCGGCTGCTGCGTGATCATGGAGTACGGTCCCGTCGAGCGAGCGTGGATCTTGTCATCGACGAGGTGGTGGAGCTTCAGGATGTACATGTAGCCGACCGAGACGGGCTCGGGGAACGGCTCGCCAGAGCGACCGTCGTACAGGTTCGCCTTGCCGCTGGCGCCGATCATCCGGTCGCCGTCGCGGGTCTTGGTGGTCGAGTCGAGGAGTCCCTCGATCTCGGTCTCCAGCGCACCGTCGAACACCGGGGTCGCAACCTTGGTTCCAGGGGCAGCCTTGCGGGCTTCCTCCGGCAGTCCGGCGGCCCACTTGGGCTTGCCCTCGACCTCCCAGCCCTGCTTGGCGATCCACCCGAGGTGGGTCTCCAGCACCTGGCCGAAGTTCATGCGGCCGGGGATACCGAGCGGGTTCAGGATGATGTCGACCGGCGTTCCGTCGGCGAGGAACGGCATGTCCTCCACCGGCAGGATCTTCGAGATGACGCCCTTGTTTCCGTGGCGTCCGGCGAGCTTGTCGCCCTCGGTGATCTTGCGCTTCTGGGCGATGAACACGACCACGCGCTGGTTGACGCCCGAGCCGAGCTCGTCGTCGCCGTCCTGTGCGTCGAACACCTTGACGCCGATGACCGTTCCGGCCTCGCCGTGGGGAACCTTCAGCGAGGTGTCGCGAACTTCGCGGCTCTTCTCGTTGAAGATAGCGCGCAGCAGGCGCTCCTCAGCCGACAGCTCGGTCTCGCCCTTCGGCGTGACCTTGCCGACCAGGATGTCGCCGGGGCGAACCTCGGCACCGATGCGGATGATGCCACGCTCGTCGAGGTCAGCCATCAGGTCCGGGCTGACGTTCGGCAGGTCGCGGGTGATCTCTTCCTTACCCAGCTTGGTGTCGCGGGCGTCGACTTCGTACTCTTCGATGTGAATCGAGGAGAGGACGTCGTCCTTCACCAGGTTCTGGCTCAGGATGATGGCGTCCTCGAAGTTGTGACCCTCCCACGGCATGAATGCCACCAGGAGGTTCTTGCCCAGCGCCAACTCACCGTTCTCGGTGGCCGGGCCATCCGCTACGACCTCGCCGGCCTCAACGCGGTCGCCCGCGCTGACAATGACCCGGTGGTTGTAGCTGGTGCCCTGGTTGGAGCGGTCGAACTTGCGCAGGTAGTACTCCTGCGTTCCACCCTCATCGAGCTGGATGCTGACGTAGTCGGCAGAAACCTCGGCGACCACACCGGCCTTATCGGCGGTGATGACGTCGCCGGCGTCGATGGCCGCGAAGCCCTCCATGCCGGTTCCGACCAGCGGGCTCTCGCTGCGCAGCAGCGGGACAGCCTGGCGCTGCATGTTCGCACCCATCAGGGCGCGGTTCGCGTCATCGTGCTCGAGGAACGGGATGAGCGAGGTCGCGACCGACACCATCTGGCGCGGCGAGACATCCATGTAGCCGATGTCCTCGATCGGGAACAGGTCGACCTCTCCACCCTTCGAACGCGCGAGCACGCGGTTCTCGGCGAAGTGCGAGTCGTCGGTCAGCGGCGCGTTGGCCTGGGCGACGACGAACTCGTCTTCCTCACTGGCGGTGAGGTAGTCGATGGTCGTGGTGACCTTGCCCTTGACGACGCGGCGGTACGGGGTCTCGATGAACCCGAACGAGTTGATGCGAGCGAACGATGCGAGCGAACCGATCAGGCCGATGTTCGGGCCTTCCGGGGTCTCGATCGGGCACATGCGGCCGTAGTGCGAGGGGTGAACGTCGCGAACCTCGACGCCGGCACGCTCACGGGACAGACCACCCGGGCCCAGCGCCGACAGGCGGCGCTTGTGGGTGAGACCCGCGAGCGGGTTGTTCTGATCCATGAACTGCGACAGCTGCGACGTTCCGAAGAACTCCTTGATCGCGGCGACAACGGGGCGCACGTTGATCAGGGTCTGCGGGGTGATCGCCTCGATGTCCTGCGTGGTCATCCGCTCGCGAACGACGCGCTCCATGCGGGAGAGGCCGGTGCGAACCTGGTTCTGGATGAGCTCACCGACGGCACGGATGCGGCGGTTGCCGAAGTGGTCGATGTCGTCGATGTCGAGGCGGATGTCGACGGCCTTGCCGCCGCGGACGCCCTTGATCGTCTTCTGCTCGTCGTGCAGCGCAACCAGGTACTTGATCGTCGCGATGATGTCTTCCTGGCTGAGCACCGAGCTCGACAGGGGAGCTTCGATACCGAGCTTGCGGTTGATCTTGTAACGACCGACCTTGGCCAGGTCGTAGCGCTTCGGGTTGAAGTAGAAGTTGTCGAGAAGCGCACGTGCGGCTTCAGCGGCAACCTGCTCGCCCGGACGCAGCTTGCGGTAGATGTCCTTGAGGGCTTCTTCCTTGGTGAGGATGTTGTCCTTCTCCAGCGTGGCCTCAATGGACGCGAAGCCCTTGAACTCTTCGAGGATCTCCTCGCTGGTCATGCCGAGGGCCTTCATGAAGACCGTGACCGACTGCTTGCGCTTGCGGTCGATGCGGACGCCGACCTGGTCGCGCTTGTCGATCTCGAACTCGAGCCAGGCGCCGCGGCTCGGGATGATGCGGGCGGAGTAGATGTCCTTGTCGGAGGTCTTCTCCTGGGCGCGGTCGAAGTAGACACCGGGGGAACGAACAAGCTGCGACACGACGACACGCTCGGTGCCGTTGATGACGAAGGTGCCCTTCGGGGTCATCAGTGGGAAGTCGCCCATGAAGACGGTCTGGGTCTTGATCTCACCGGTGAGGTGGTTCATGAACTCGGCTTCGACGTAGAGCGGGGCAGAGAAGGTCTTGCCCTTCTCCTTGCACTCGTCGATCGAGTACTTCTTCTCTTCGAGGAACGGGTTGGTGAACGAGAGCTGCATCGTCTCGCCGAGGTCCTCGATCGGGGAGATCTCTTCGAAGATCTCCTCAAGGCCGGTCAACGACGGGAGGTCCTGGCGGCCGTCGGCTTTAGCCTGGGCGGCGCGCTCCTTCCAGATGTCGTTGCCAACCAGCCAGTCGAAACTCTCGGTCTGCAGGGCGAGCAGATCGGGAACAGTCAGGTTGTCGGTAATCTTCGCGAACGACAGGCGCGAGTGACCGCGGCCGTTCTTGAGAGTCCCTTTTTTGGATGAGCTGGTGGATGCGTTGCGCGCAGCAGCCAAGGAAATAACCTCCGGTGACCCCATGGGTCAATACATTCGTGCGATGCCAGTTTGCGGTGTGTGTTTTGCGAGACTCGCCAGAACCTGCATTGGGTGGATCACAGGGCAACACCCACTGACTGTTAACTACAGGAGCCAGTTGGGTACAGCATCCGGATGCACGGCCTACCGCAATATGAAGGCATAGAAATTCTGGGAGCGCAAAGATCAACTATAGGGCGAACATTCCGACTTGTCTACCCGGGTTGTTGACCTCTTTGCCGAATTCGGCTATAAGACCGGGATAGTCACGTTCACAGTTCGCAAACTCACAGAAACCGCACAGCGAATCTGACAATACTCGCCGCACAGGCTCGGCGTGACGCGCAGGGCGATGGGTTGTGGACAGGCGGGAGACCCGATCGTGAGAATGCCGGAAGCCAGGGGCGCTGCCAGTGAAGCGGTGTTCGACCTGCTGCTCGGCGGCACGGAGACGTCGACGTTGGCAGCCGGCGATGCGGTGACGGATGCCTTGGCCGGAACCCGGGACATCCTCCGCGATGATGACCTGCAGCTTGCCCTCTTCGTGCTCTACGAACTGCATTACCGGGGAGTCGACGGGGTCGATGAAGGCTGGGAGTGGCACCCCGGCCTGCTCGGCGTTCGCCGGTTCATCGAGCACGCGTTCGAGACGAGGCTGCGGGAGGTCGTGCCGGTGCCCGAGACCCCTGAGCCGACGAGGCGGGCGGTCGCCGACGCACTGTTCACGCTCACCGAGACGGATGCCGGACCGAGCCTCTCCCGCTACGTCGCCAGGTCGGCAACCGACGAGCAATTGCACGAGTTCCTGATCCAGCGGTCCATCTACCAGCTGAAAGAAGCCGATCCGCACAGCTGGGCGATCCCCCGGCTGGAGGGCGTCGCCAAGGCAGCCCTGGTCGAGATCCAGTCGGACGAATACGGCGGCGGCCGCCCGGAGCGGGTGCACCAGACCATCTACCGCGGCACGATGGAGGCGCTCGGGCTCGACCCGGAGTACGGCGCCTACGCCAACCGGGTGTCGGCGATCACGTTCGCGTCGACCAACCTCATGTCACTCTTCGGACTGCACCGCAGACTGCGCGGAGCCATCGTCGGGCACCTCGCCGCGTACGAGATGACCTCCTCGATACCGTGCAAACTGGTCAGCGCCGGGTTCCAGCGAAACGGCTACGACGAGCGGGCGACCCACTACTTCGACGAACACGTCGAAGCGGATGCCGTGCACGAACAGATCGCCGGGCGGGACCTCGCCGGCGGGCTGGTCGAGGCAGACCCTCGACTACTCGGGGACGTGATGTTCGGGGCATCCGCCTGCCTCACCGTCGACGGCTGGATGGCAGGGCACATGCTCGAATCCTGGGAGCGCGGCGAGACCTCGCTGCGCCGGAGTGCGACGGCGGCTGCGGCATGACCAGCAGTTCTGTTCCGGTCAGTATTGAGGCGTGTCCGAATGGGCCGCTGCTCTTGCGTGGCGATTTCGAGCTGGTTGACGCCGACGGCGAAGCGATCGAACCGGGAAGGCGAACCATTGCGCTCTGCCGGTGCGGGATGTCATCGATCAAGCCGTTCTGCGACGGCACCCACAAGGCGACCGGGTTCCGTACGGACGACTAGATACGGTGGCGATGCCGCCTCGACAGGCTCGGCCGGTTTCGATACGCGCTGGCGCGCTACTCAACCCACAGAGTCGCGGTGCTTGTTCTTGTAGGCGAGGGCGCCGAGAGCCTCCCAGATCAGGCCGTGCGCATTGTTGACCGTGACATCCGCATGGTCATAGGCCGGCGCAACCTCCATCACGTCCATGGCGACCACATTGGTGTCGAGCACGATCTGGCGCACCACCCGAAGCAGGTCGATCGGGGCGAAACCGCCCGGTGCCGGCGTGCCGGTGGCAGGGGCGAACGCGGGGTCGAGAACGTCGATGTCTATAGAGAGGTAGATGACATCCGTTCCGTCGAGAGCCTCGGCGACGACATCCGCCATCACGTCCTTGACGCCACGCTCCCAGATCTCCTGCATCGGGTGGTGGCGGAGGCCGTTGTCGCGCATCCACTTCTGATCCTCTTCGCCCGGCCAGTAACCGCGCAGCCCGACCTGGATGAAGTTGTGGCCGGGAATCGCACCCGACTCGATCAGCCGGCGCATCGGGCTGCCGTGGCTCGCCAGGTTGCCGCGCAGGTTCTCCGCCGTGTCGGCATGCGCGTCGAAGTGGATCATGCCGACATTGCCGAAACCGTGGTGCTCGGCGACGGCCGTAGCGGCAGGCCAGGTGACCGAGTGGTCGCCGCCGAGGATGATCGGGATGATGCCGCGGCTGGCCACCTCGGCGACCCGCTGGTGCATCGCCGCGCGCGACAGCTCCCACATGCCGTGGGTGACGATCGCGTCGCCGTAGTCGATCACCTCGAGATTCTCGAAGATCTCGATGCCGAGGTCGAGGTGGTAGGTACCCGGGTCGTAGGCGTTCGCGCGGAGGGCGCGGGGGCCGAAGCGAGCGCCCGGGCGGTTGGTGGTGCTGTCGTCCCACGGGCATCCGACGATCGCAACATCGGGCCGCCAGTCATCGAGCTGCTCGGGTTCGGTCAGGAGGGGGCGCATCCCGAACGTTGCCGGCCCCATATAAGAGGAGGCGTCGAGTTGGGCCTGCATGCCGGGTGCTACGTCCCGCTTCGGTGGGTTCGTCATCCGTTTAGTGTGGCAGGGTCGTAGGCATGAGCGAGAACCCGTCGATTGTGCTGAAGAACAGCGGGTACCGCGCCGTCATCGAACCGGATCGGTGGAGCCGAGGCAGCTACACGCTCATCGTCGACGGCACGCCGCAATCACACGTCAACGTCGACGACCCTTCGCAACTGTTCTTCGAATACGTGCAGCGCATCGGACACGTGATCGACCAGCTGCCGGATGGCCCGATCACCGCGGTGCACCTGGGTGCCGGCGCGCTCACCCTCCCCCGCTACGTCGAAGCGACCAGGCCCGGCTCGCGGCAGCAGGTCGTCGAACTGGAGAGTGACCTGGTCGACTTCGTTCGCGAGCACCTGCCCTGGTCGCGGACTGCACCCATCCGGGTCAGGCACGGAGACGCGCGTGCGGTGCTCGAGAAATTTCCGGCCGGGCTGCGGGGTGCCGTCGACCTGCTGGTCGTCGATGTGTTCGGCGGCGCGCGAATCCCCGCGCACGTGACCAGCCTCGAGTTCTACACGGCAGCCGCGGCCATGCTCGCGCCGGGCGGCGTGGTCTGCGTCAACATCGCCGACGGGCCGGGCCTGGAATTCGCCCGAAGTCAGGCGGCAACCCTGCTGGCGGCGACCGGGCATGCTGCGGCTCTCGCCGAGACGCAGATCCTCAAGGGTCGGCGCTTCGGCAACGTGGTGCTCGTCGGCTCTGCGACTGCGCTCCCCCTCGAATGGATGCCGCGTCTGCTGGCCGGCGGACCGCATCCGGCCAAGCTGGTGTCCGGTGCCGAGCTGGTCTCCTGGATCGCCGGCGCACCGGTGGCGACAGATGCCACGGCCATCCCGTCGCCGCCTCCGTCGAAGAGCATCTTCCAGGTGAACCGCCGCGACTGATCCCCCTAGTGCCCGTTCCGGAGAATAGTGCCCCGCGGAACGGACGCAATACTCCGGAACGGGCACTTTCGCGGGCGCATCCGGAATGATGGATGCATGCGCGGGAGGAGTGTGCGGGTCGGGGTAGTGGTGGCGGCGATGCTCGCGGTGGCCGGATGCGGCACGACGCCGAGTGCACCGACCGCGCCGTTGCCGGGCCCGACCTCGCCGCCCCCGACCAACACCGCGCAGGTGCAGCCGGACGGCACCCCCACGGTCATTGCCTCGGGGTTGGATGCACCGTGGTCGGTGGTGCGGCTGGCGAACGGGTCCGCGCTGATCAGTGAGCGCGACACTGCGCTCATCAAGGAGCTGACCCCGGATGGTGAGGTGCGCGACGTCGGCACGATCGCCGGTGTGCAACCGCGCGGAGAAGGCGGCCTGCTCGGCATCGACGTACTCGAAAGCGGCGAAGGCCTGTGGCTTTACGCCTACTTCACGTCCGACTCCGACAACCGCATTGTGCGGATGCCGGTGGAGGGCGAGGCCGGATCGCTCAGCCTGGGGGAGGCATCCGTCGTTCTCAGCGGAATCGCGAAGGCAGGGAACCACAACGGCGGGCGCATCAAGTTCGGACCGGACGGCATGCTCTACGCGACCTCCGGCGATGCGGGGGACGCGTCCAGCTCGCAGGACCCGGAGTCGCTGAACGGCAAGATCCTGCGAATGACACCGGAGGGGGCCGCGCCGGCAGACAACCCGACGCCGGGCTCGCTCGTCTACTCGCTCGGGCATCGCAACCCGCAGGGGATCGCCTGGGATGATACCGGCCGGCTGTGGGCGGCCGAGTTCGGGCAGAACACCTGGGACGAGCTCAATGTGATCCAGCCCAGCCATAACTACGGCTGGCCGGAGGTCGAGGGGGCTGCGGGCGTCACCGGGTTCGATGACCCGGTCTACCAGTGGTCGACCGCTGAGGCGAGCCCGAGCGGCCTCGCCTACGTCGACAACACCTTCTTCCTCGCGGCCCTGCGCGGGCAGGCGCTCTGGGCGATCTACCCGGTCGACACGAGGGTGGATGCCGTGGCCTGGTTCACTGCGGAGTACGGCAGGCTGCGCGACGCCATCCCCGGCCCGGACGGCACCCTCTGGGTGCTGACCAACAACACCGATGGCCGAGGGAACCCGGTACCGGATGACGACAAGCTGCTCGAGATACGGCTGGTGGAGCAGGTCACGGGTTAACCTGAGACAGTAACGGATCGGGGCAGTACGTGAGCATCATCGTGGGCTATGACCCAATCACCCTTCGGGAGAAGGTCGACCTGCGGGCTGCAGGCGAGCGCCTCGACGAGATCGGTGTGCAACGCAACACCGAGGCCCTCAACGAGAAGGTGACCCTGCTTCGCCTGGTCGGCCGGCTGGACGAGGCCTGGGACATGGCGAATGATGCGCTGCGTCAGGCCCGGTTCTCGGGGGATCGGCAGGAACTCTGCCTGGCGCGCATCCGCCGCGCCCAGGTGCAGCACTATTTGGGCAAGCTCGATCCGGCGCTGATCGAGCTGACGTCCTGCGTCGATGAGGCGCGCGGCCATGACTGGGCGGGGGCCGAGGCTGCAGCCCTCCACGCCCGGGGTCTCGTCTATTTCGACCAGGAGGAGCTGAAGTCGGCGCTGCTCGACTTTCGTACCGCCGTGACCATCCGCGTGCGCATCGGCGCCGCGGCGGACCAGGTCGACGCCTCGATGGTCGCCATCGCGATCGCGGAGTCGTTCCTGGTCGCGTGACCACTCCTCCCCCGCCTGGTCCTGTGAGAGTTCGTGTCGTCCTGCGCCGTCTCAGGCTGAGCGTCGGCGCCGCCGGTTAGGGTCGTTTCGTGGCTGAGTTGATGCGAGTGAGGCGGTGGGCGGATGCCCTGATCGCGCTCCACCTGGACCCCACCGAGTGGTCATTCGGTTTCGACAACGCGAAAACCCGTGCGGGCCTCTGCAACTACACCCGCAAGCGCATCACGGTGTCCCGCTACCTGGCGGACCGCTTCGAGGATGACGAGATCCACCAGGTCCTGCTGCATGAGGTAGCGCACGCCCTGGCCGGTGCCAGGGCCGGGCACGGTCCGCAGTGGAAGGCGATCGCCCGGGAGATCGGCTACGTCGGCAAGCGAACCCATGACGGGCAAGTGGCCACCGAGTTTGCGCCCTGGGTCGGCACCTGCCCGGCCGGTCACGTGCACTACCGCTATCGCAGGCCAGCGCGGGCGTTGTCGTGCGGGAAGTGCTCCCGGCGTTTCGACACGGCCAACGCCATCCGCTGGGAGAACCGGCGGGCTGCGTAAGCGTTGAGATGCTTCCTGGCGCTAGTAGCCTTCGACCGCCCTGGCCAGTTCGTCGACAACGTTCTTCCAGTGGCCGAGCATCATGTGACGCTCCCCCCGATCGGCCAGCTGCTCGTGATGGAAGGCAATCGTGGTTCCAGTGGCCGCCTCCTTCACCGTGACCTGCAGCAGTGTGTCGTGCGGCCAGTCATCCGGATGCCAGGTCAACCGCAGCTTGCGTCCCGGGGTGACGGTGCGAACCTCGCCACGCACGCCGTCATCCGTCTGATAATGGAAGCCCTTCTCAAGGTCGAGCTTCGTGTTGCCCAACCACAGCGCAAGACCGTCGCTGACCAGGTAGTCCCAGACGACCGCAAGTGGCACTGCCACCGTCTTTCGCACCCCGACCTCCCAGCCGGCGTCTTTGGTCAAACCAACCCGGTCACCCTTCGCATCCATGAGACCAACTGTATTCGCTGCGCTCAGCACCCAAGTGCAACCATTCGAGGTAAAGCTCGGCCGTATGGGGCTGTTGGGGCGGCATCCGTAACCAGCTACCTTGGTTACATGGATTCTGCTGACCGCTCCCACCGATCGACCGGCCAGTGGCTGAACTCGGACAGCGGCACCCGCTGGTGGTTCGACTCGGGTTCCGTCAGCCTCGACTTCGGCTACGCCTCATTCATCAACCCGGCCGACCTGGCAGAGTGGCTCGGCCAGCGGTTCTCCCGGGTCGACGATTCGGCGACCGACCGAGAGCTGAAAGACGCCGAGGCGCTTGGGGACGCCATCGCGCGGGTGGCGATCGCGCGCACCCGAGAAATGTCGGCGACGCCGGAAGACGTGGACGTGATCAACCTCTACGCCGCCACGCCGGACATTCCGCCCGCCCTCACCGGCGGACGCCGACAGGCGGGCGCCGGGAAGGTGCGGGTCGCACAGGCGCTCGCCTCGGTGGCGCGGGACGCCGTCGACCTGTTCGGGGAGCGCGGTGCCGGGCGCATCCGCAGTTGCGCCGCAGCGGACTGCGCGATGGTGTTCTACGACGACTCGCGCTCCGAGAACCGCCGGTGGTGTTCGATGCAGCGCTGCGGGAACCGGGCAAAGGTTCGGGCGTACAGGGCGCGTGTGGCTGGGTAGGTCACTGGCGGAAGACGGGCACCTCGTCGACCGGGTCGAGGTCGGGCATCCGCATGCCGAGTGCCATGCCTGATTCTGAGGCGCTGATGAGGTGCGCGGCTCCCCGGCAGAGGCTGGTGTACGCGGCGCACGCTGCTGCGGCCTCCGGCGAGCAGTAGTCGATCCCCACGGCGGCGAGGGCGTCAATGACGGCGCCAGCACCCAGGAGGTCTTCGACGGCAAACCGCAGACTGCCGTCACTGCGCTTCTCGCCCGCGGCAATCACCGCGACGGTGAACCGGTCGCCGCGCTCCCCTTGCTGGGACAGCACCCACTCGGCAACTGCAGCAGAGTTGCGGATGCCTCCCGCGACGACCAGGGGGAGAGACGGCAGCTCCCGCGGCGTGGCGGGCTGCTCATCGACCCAGATGATGACATCCGCGCCGTCGCCCACCGCCGTCGCACCAGAGGTTCCCCAGTCGAAGCGAACCTGGTACTGGGCCTGCGGAGTCATGGGACCAGATTACCGGCGAAGGGCCTCGACGAGCTCGGCTGGTCTCGACGGGCTCGACCCGCTTGAGTTGCGCGACCCGCTTGAGGGTTACACGCGGGAGCCCCAGCTCCTGGAGACGCCCGCCGGGTTGCGCTGCTGCGGAACACCCCACGGGTTGTCGTCGCGCAGTGGCGGCGGCAACAGGTCCTGCGGCGCGCCCTGATAGGCGACAGGTCGCAGGAAGCGTCCGATCGCGGCGCTGCCGACCGAGGTGCTGGAGTCGTTGGTTGTTGCCGGCCACGGCCCGCCGTGTTGCATCGCCGGGGTGACGGCGACACCGGTCGGCCAACCCCCGAACAGCACGCGGCCGGTGCTCTGGGTGAGCCACCACACCAGCTCACGCAGCTCCGGGGTGTTCTCTCCGTCGGCGGCGTGCACCGTGCCGGTGAGGTTGCCCTGGAACAGTTCGACTGCCAGCGGCGCAAGCTCAGCCTCATCGTCGTACTCGACCAGCACCGAGAGCGGCCCGAAAGCCTCGTCGAGCAGTGTCTCGTGGTGTTCACGGAGCACGGATGCCGGCACACTGACGATGGTCGGCGTCGCCCAGCCGTTGCCATCCTCATCGACGCGGACGTCGCCCTCAGCGATCACGGTGACGCCCGGCGTCGACAGGATCGCGTCGCGCCGACCGCGGTAGCCGGCAGTGATGCCCGGGTTCAGCAGGCGGTGCTCGTTCACCACCGAAGCGGCGGATGCGATGCGCTCGGCGAGCGCGTTCTGCCCCGGCACGAACAGGAATCCCGGCTTGGTGCACAGCTGGCCGGCCGACCCGGCAACACTGGTCACGAACCCGTCCACGATGGCGTCGGCCGAGGCCGCGAGTCCCGCGCGAGTGACGAAGGCCGGGTTGACGCTCCCGAGCTCCCCGTAGAACGGGATCGGGGTGGGTCGCGCTGCTGCGATGTCTGCGAGCATCCGCCCTACCCGGATCGAACCGGTGAAGCTGCCCGCCTTGATGCGCGGGTCCTTCAGCATGTCGACCCCGGCCTGCTGCCCGGAGATCAGCTGGAGCACGCCCTCGGGCGCTCCGGCGGCGACCAGGGCATCCGAGACCACCTTCGCGGTTTCCACCGAGAGGCGCGGATGCCCGGAGTGGGCCTTGACGATGACCGGGCACCCGGCCGCGAGAGCAGCCGCCGTGTCACCTCCGGCGACCGAGAAGGCGAACGGGAAGTTGCTGGCAGCGAAATTCAGCACCGGTCCGACCGGGATGCGGTAGCGGCGGACATCCGGGCGCACGCCGAGCGCGAAGTCGGAGTCGGCCTCGTCGATGCGCACGTCGAGGTACTCGCCGTCGATGACGGTTTCAGCGAAAAGCTTGAGCTGCACCGCCGTGCGGTTCAGCTCGCCGGTGAGGCGTGCCTCGGCGAGCCCGGTCTCCTCCATCGCGGTGGCGACGAGGGATTCCCTGGCGGCGGTGAGCGCATCCGCGGCCGCGACCAGGGCGGTAGCCCGCTGCTGAGGCGTGGTGGTCGCCCACAGGGGGGCGATTTCGGCTGCGCGGGCCGCTATGCGGTTCAGGTCTTGGGACATTTTCGTGGTGCTCCTTAGTTACTTCGACAAGCTCAGTTGGTCTCGACAAGCTCGACCCGCTTATTTGCTCAGTTGGTCTCGACAAGCTCGACCCGCCTGACGGCTCGGTCCGCTTCAGGGTCTCAACCCGCAGAAATATCAGCTAGAACTGGAAGCCGGTGGGGAACGGGTCGGACGGGTCGAGCAGGTATTGTCCGATTCCGGTCACCCAGGCGCGGCCGGTGATGGTCGGCACGACAGCTGGGATGCCCGCGACGGTGGTTTCGCGCACCAGGCGTCCAGTGAAGCGCGAACCGATGAACGACTCGTTGATGAAGTCCTGGTCGAGCGGAAGTTCGCCGCGCGCCCACAGCTCAGCCATGCGGGCGGAGGTGCCGGTGCCGCAGGGCGAGCGGTCGAACCAGCCGGGGTAGATGGCCATGGCGTGGCGGGAGTACTCGGCGGTCGACCCTGGCGCGATAAACTCGACGTGATGGCAGTGGTCGAGTCCCTCGATCTCCGGATGCTGCGGCGGATTGGTGGTGTTGATCGCCTCCATGATCGCGAGGCCCGCCGACAGGATCTCCTGCTGGTTGTCGCGATCGAAGTCAAGGCCGACGGCATCCAGGTCGACCATGGCGTAGAAGTTTCCGCCGAACGCCAGGCTGTACGGGATGGTGCCGTAGCCCGGAACGTCCACCGTGTCATCCAGCCGGACGCTGTAGGAGGGAACGTTCTCGATCGTCACCGAGTCTGCGTGGCCGTCGCTGACCGCCACCCGCGCGATGACCAGACCGGCCGGGGTGTCCAGGCGGATGGTGGTCACCGGCTCGACGACCGGAACCATGCCGGTCTCCACCAGCACCGTCGCCACACCGATCGTTCCGTGACCGCACATCGGCAGGCATCCGGAGACCTCGATGTAGACGACGCCCCAGTCGCAGTCGTCGCGTGTCGGCGCCTGCAGGATCGCACCGCTCATGGCGGCGTGTCCGCGCGGTTCGTTCATCAGGAACAACCGGATGTCATCCAGGTGCTCCATGAAGTAGAGGCGCTTCTCGTTCATGGTGGCGCCAGGGATGACCCCCACACCGCCGGTGATGACCCGTGTGGGCATCCCCTCGGTGTGGGAGTCAACCGCTGTGTACATCCGGCTGGAACGCATGCTTAGACCTTACGGCTCGCGATGTAGTCGAGTGCCTTCTTGGTGTCCGCGGTCACCTGGGCGTGCTGCTCAGGGCTGAGCGGGCCACGCGGCGGACGGGTGACGCCACCGTAGGTCTGGCCGGTCAGGTCCATGGACAGCTTGATGGCCTGCACGAACTCGATCTTGGTGTCCCAGCGGAACACGGTGATCAACTGCTCGTAGATCTCGAACGCCCCGGCGATGTCTCCCGCCTTGACGAGATCGTAGATTGCGACGGCCTCCTTGGGGAAAGCGTTCGGGTAGCCGGCAAACCAACCCTGGGCGCCCACGACGAGCGACTCGAACAGCAGGTCGTCGGTGCCGCAGATGATGTCGATGTCGCACAGTTCACGAATGGCGAGGATGCGGCGGATGTCCCCGGAGAACTCCTTGATGGCCACAACTTCCGGGATCTCGGCCAGACGGGCGATGAGCTCTGGCGTGAGGTCGATCTTGGTCGAGAACGGGTTGTTGTAGGCCATGATGGGCAGCCCCACTTCGGCCACCTTCGCGAAGTGCTCGACGATCTCGTCGTCGTTCGACTTGTAAATCGTCGGGGGGAGAAGCAGGAGGCCGTCTGCGCCGTCCTCCTTCGCGTACTCTGCCCACTTCTTCGCGGCGTGCCAGCCGGTGCCGTGCACGCCGGCAATGACGATTCCGCGGCCATTCACTGCCTTGACGGCAACCTGGATGACCTTGCGGCGCTCCTCATCGGTGAGTGCTTCGTACTCGCCGAGCGATCCGTTGGGGCCGACGCCGCGGCATCCGTTGTTCATCAGGAAGTCGACGTGCTCGGCGAACTTGTCGTAGTCGACGGCGAGGCCGGCCGGAGCGGACGGGTCTTCCTTGAACGGGAGGGTCGTCGCGACGACGACTCCGCCGAGGTCAAAATTCTTGCTCATGGTTTTTCCTTTCGTGGAGCCTTCACTGGCTGCCGTGTGGTGGTTTGTTGGGTAGTGGAAGTGCGGATGGGGGCGCTGGCCAGTTCGCCGATGCGGATCGGAACCGCGATCGGGCGCCGGTCGCTCACGGTGCCGTCGCTGAGTGCGGATCCGGGAGCCTGCTGCGCGAGGAGATGCTCGATGGTGCGGCCGCAGATGCGGCCCTGGCAGATTCCGAGCCCAGCGCGGGTGCTCAGTTTCAGCGACCGAAGGGACTGCGAGTCTGTGGCCGCGGCCGCTGAGCAGAGGCTCCCGTAGTCGACTTCTTCGCAGCGGCACACGATGGTTTCCGCCGTCAGCCAGGCCGGCCAGCCGCGTTTGATGCCGTGGGCGGCTTCAATGCGGGCGGCGAACCGGGAGAAGACGGTGCGCCTGCGTTCGAGCGCCGGGTTGGTGCCGGACGCTCCTGCAGCGTAGTGACCGGCGATGGCACCTTCGGCCAGGGCGAGGTCCACCCCGCCGATGCTGGTGAGTTCGCCGGCCGCGTACACGTTCGGGATGGTGGTCTGCTGACGCCTGTCCACCCGGACGAACCGGTCGGCGTCGAGCTCGCACCCGACGGCGAGCGCCAGTTCGAGGCGTGGCGTGAATGCGTGGCTGACGCACACCGCATCGACGGCGATGGTCTTCTCGGTTCCGGGAATCGGCACCCAGTCGCGGTCGAGCTTTGCGGTGGTCACCGACTCGACGTGGGTGGTGCCGTGTGCAGCGATCACTGTTCGCCCGAGCAGATACGGGATGCGGTGCCTCAGGTGCCCGGCGAGGTATCCGGCCAGTTCCCATCCCTTGCCTGCAGCGGGGAGCAGCTGCCACGCCCGCGGCAGCCATCCGCGCACCAGCGCAGCGGTTCGATTGGCCTCCATGACAGCGACGACCCGGGAGCCGGTGGCGGCCAGCGATGCTGCCACCGGAAGGAGGAACGGTCCGGCTCCGGCCACGACAACACGCTGACCCACGGCGAGACGTTCCCCCTTGGCGAGTGCCTGGGCGGCGCCTGCGGTGAAGACGCCTGGCAGGTCCCAGCCCGGGAACGGCAGGGTGCGGTCGTGGGCGCCGGTGGCGAGCACGATGGCATCCGGCTGGAACGACACGCGTTCCCGGCCGTGGCCGTCCGGCTCGCCGAGCACCGCGTGCACTGTCGGGCGCTCACCTGCGTCGATCGCCCACACGTGCGCGCCGAGGACGATCTCGCATCCCGGGTCAGCGATCAGTTCGGTGGCCAGTGCCTGGAAGCGCGACCATCCGTGGTGCAGTTGTGCTTCCTTGCGCGCCGGGCGGTTCGGCGGGAGGTGTCGCCAGAACTGTCCGCCCAGGGAGTCTGAGCTGTCGAGGAGCACGACGTCAGCGCCGGCGGCCCTGGCCGAGCGGGCGGCGGCAAGACCCCCGGGGCCCGCGCCGATCACGAGTACCCGGGTCATCCTGCGTCACCCCCTGGAAGCGGATGTTCGGGCAGCGGATGCTGCTGAGTCGTCACGACGTCGCCATCCTTCGCCCTGCGCTGGCAGGCGCGGACATCCTCGACACCGTTGACGACCACCAGGCAGTCGAAACAGACGCCGATTCCGCAAAAGACCCCGCGCGGCCGGTCGTGCGCTGAGGTGCGACGGAAGCCCAGGCAGCCTCCGGCGAGCAGGACGCCGGCGATGCTCTGTCCGGCGACTCCGTGCACTTCGGACCCGTCGACTGTGATGACCACCGGGGTCGGCTCCGATGGCTGGATCGGGTCGGCCGCGAAGGGGAGCAGTCTCGCGGCCACTACGCGGCCTCACCGAGGTGCGCCGCGAGGCTCGCCCGGGCGGGCGAGTACGGCGCGACATCGAGCTCCGGTGCAGTGCCGGTCATCATTGCGGCGATAAGACTGCCGGTGACCGGCGCGAGGCCGATGCCCGCACCCTCGTGACCGGTCGCGTGCCAGAGGCCGGGCAACCGGTGGTCTGGACCGACCAGCGGGAGGTGATCGGGCATGAACGGCCTGAAGCCGCCATACGCGCGGATCACCTGGTGGGCGGCGAGGAATGGGAACAGCCTGAGCGCCTTGGCGGCGATCTCTGCCATCACCTCGGGTCGCATGGACGCGTCGAAGCCGATCTGCTGCCTGGAGGAACCGATCAGCACGGTTCCGGATGCCGTCGATTCGACGACACTGGACGTCTGCAGGGCGGCGTCATCCGACCCCACCGCACCGACATAGTCGGCGTCGTAGACCTTGTGGAAGATGCGGTGCCTCATCCTGGAGGTCACCAGCACGACGCCTCGGCGGGGGTGCACCGGCAGCATGACGCCGAGCGTCTGTGCCACCGTGCCCGACCATGGTCCAGCGGCGATCACCACGGCATCCGCCCGGAATTCGCCAGCCTCGGTGGTTACTCCAACCAGCGCGCCGTCGCGGCTCAGCAACGGCCCCGTGACTCTGGCGTTCTGCACCAGCCGAGCACCACGGCGCCTGGCTGATGCCAGCAGTGCTTCGGCCACGACCACCGGGTTCACCTGGGAGTCCTGCGGGTAGAAGACGGCTGCCGTGATGGTGGGGTTGAGCTCGGGCTCCAGCGCCAGCGCATCCGCGATGGACAGTTCTTCGGCCAGTACTCCGGAGCCGCGCTGGCGGGTGGCGAAGGCGATTAGCGGCGCGGCGCCGGCATCCGTCGTCGCGACGACCAGGCCACCCTTCTGCTCGTACTCGATGGCGGGGAAGTCCGGCCCCAGTTCTTCGGCGAGCTCAGCCGACAGCTCGGGCCACCGGGCGGATGCGCGTAGCGCCATCTCCAGTTCGGCTCCGGGCCCCTTGTCGGAGACGAGGAGGTTGCCTTCGCCGCTGGCGGTCGTTCCGGAGACCGCTGTGGTGCGATCGATGATGGTGACCGCCAGCCCGGCGCCGGCGAGGGAGCGGGCGCAGGATGCGCCGACGATTCCGGCGCCGATGACAAGCACGCTGTTCATCATGTGGCCCCCGCTCCTCCTCGTGAATGGATAATATGTAACATACTACAGGGCGGGAGCCTGGACAAGCTCGGCTGGTTTCGACCCTTCGACAGGCTCAGGGCAGGCCTCGCTTCGCTCGCTCGACCCGCTTAAGCACGCTCAGAGAGCGAATCTTGTCAGGCGCCGAGGTAGGCGTCGATGATCCTGGGGTCCGAGATCAGCTCGGAGGCCTGGCCCTCGAGGGTGGTAGCGCCATCCTCGATCACGTAGGCCCGGTCGGTGACCTTCAGCGCGGCACGGGCATTCTGTTCGACCAGCAGCACCGTCGTGCCCTCGTCGCGGATGTCGCTGATCACCTGCATGACCTGCGCCACGATCAGGGGAGCAAGTCCCATCGACGGCTCATCGAGCATCAGCATCTTGGGACCGGCGATCAGGGCGCGACCGATGGCGAGCATCTGCTGCTCACCTCCGGAGAGCGTTCCACCCTGCTGGCCTTTGCGCTGCTCGAGCAGCGGCAGCAGCTCATAGACGTGCTTGATGCGCTTGGCGATCAGCGCACGATCCTTCACCAGGTAGCCGCCCAGCTGCAGGTTCTCGAACACCGTGAGGGTGCTGAAGATGCGGCGTCCCTCTGGGACGTGGATCAGGCCGGAGCCCACGACGTCCCACGGCTTCGCCTTGGTGATGTCGGCTCCGTTGAAGCTGATCGATCCGGTCTGCGCACTGACCAGCGCGGATGCCGTGGACAGCGTCGTCGTCTTGCCCGCCCCATTGTTACCGAGAAGGGCGACGATCTCACCCTCCTCGACGCGGATGCTCAGCCCACGGAGTGCCTGCACCTTGCCATAGAAAACCTCGACGTTGTCGAACTCAAGCATCGCCATCTGCCCGCACCTCCTCGTCTTCGTCCTTGCCCAGGTAGGCCTCGATCACGGCGGGATTCGCCTTCACCTCGGCGGGAGTGCCATCCGCAATCTCCTTGCCGAAGTTCATGACGACGATGCGCTCTGAGACCTCCATGACCAGCCCCATGTCGTGCTCGATCAGCACGATTGCCGTTCCCAGGTCGCGGATGCGCCGGCACAGCTCGAGAAGGGACTGCTTCTCGTTGTGGTTGAGCCCGGCAGCCGGTTCGTCGAGCAGCAGCAGCCCGGACTTGCGGGCCAGTGCCCTGGCGATCTCAACCTGCTTCTGCTGGCCGTACGACAGGTTGCGGATCGGAACGCCGCGCTCCCCCTTGAACCCGACGAAGTCGAGCCAGTGGTGGGCTTCCTCGGTGTACAACGCCTCACTGCGCTTGAAGCGCGGAGTGTGGAAGATGGCGTCGAGGAAGTTCTGCCCGCCGTAGAGGTGCATTCCGGCGCGGACGTTGTCGAGCACCGTCATGTCGTGGAAGAGCCGCAGGTTCTGGAAGGTGCGCGAGACCCCGGCCTGGGCGATATCCGCCGGACGCTTGCCGGTGATGTCGACCCCGCCCAGCGTCACGCGGCCTCCGGTCGGCTTGTAGAAACCGGTGATGCAGTTGAAGGCCGAAGTCTTCCCCGCACCGTTGGGACCGATGACGGCGATGATCTCGCGTGCGTTGGCGCTGAAGGTGAGGCCGTCGACGGCCTTGACGCCGCCGAACGCGATCTGCAGGTCTTCGACCACGAGTACGGCGCTCATCGGGTCAGTCCATTCTGGATCGCGGTGTTGTCGCGTTTCAGCTTCGTCCGCTCAGCCTCGGAGGCGTGTGGCGGCCAGAACCCCTGCGGGCGGAACACCATCACGACAACCAGGAGGATGCCGAAGAGGAGGTAGCGGTACTCGGAGAAGTCGCGGAGCAGTTCGGGTAGCAGGCTGATGACCAGCGCGCCGATCACCACCCCCTTCATGTTGCCCATTCCGCCGAGCACCACGGCCATCAGCACGAGGGCCGACTGCAGGAAGAGGAAGCTCATCGGGGAGACCGCGGTGAGGTGGGACGCGAACAGGATGCCACCGAAGCCTCCCCAGACTGCGCCGAAGATGTAGGCGAGCAGTTTCACCTTGTAGGTGTGGATGCCCATCGCCTCGGCGGCGTCCTCGTCTTCCTTCACGAACTTCCAGGCCCGGCCGAGGCGCGACTTGCCCAGACGGGCGGCGGCCAGCACCAGGCCGGCGACCACGATGACGGTGAAGTAGTAGAAGATCACCGGATGCTGGAAATCGATGTTGCCGATCTTCAGGATTCCGGGGATGCCGAAGATCCCGGATGGGCCGCCGGTGATCGTGAGGTTGTTGGCCGTGATCCGGGTGATCTCTCCGAAGCCCAGTGTGACGATCGCCAGGTAGTCGCTACGCAGTCGCAGCGTCGGCGCACCGATGATGAGCCCGGCCAGGATGGTCATCACGATGACCGCCGGCAGGGTGAACAGCACCGGTAACTCGAACATCTTCGACAGGATCCCCGCGGTGTACGCGCCCACTGCCAGGAAGGCGATGTACCCGAGGTCCAGGAGCCCGCAGTAACCGACGACGATGTTCAGTCCGGCAGCCAGCACGACGAAGATCGCTGCGGTGGTCATCACGTTCAATGCGTACGGCGTGGCGATGATGAACGGCATGATCAGGGCGATCGCGAGGGCGGCCCAGCCGATGTGCTTGTTCTCGAAGATGCGGGTCATCCAGACGCCGACACTGCCCTTCTTCTCGGGCGGCCGGTTGGTCACGATGCTCGCGGTCTTGTCTTCCATCGTCATCTCAGACACGCTCCGTCACTCGTTCGCCGAGAATTCCCGTTGGTCGCAGTGTGAGGAAGAGGATCAGCACCGCGAACGCGAAGGCGTCCCGCCACTGCCCACCGACCAGCTGTGAACCGAAGGCCTCCACGAGCCCCAGCACCAGCCCACCGAGCATGGCTCCGCGGATGTTGCCGATGCCGCCGATCACGGCCGCAGTGAACGCCTTGAGGCCGATGATGAACCCCATGAGGAAGTCGATCTTGCCGTAGTAGGCACCAGCCATGACGCCGGCTGCCCCGGCAAGGGCGGAACCGATGAAGAAGGTACGACTGATCACCGAGTTGATGTTGACCCCCATCAGCAGGGAGCCCTTCATGTCGAGCGAGATCGACCGCATGGCCCGCCCCGTCGAGGTTTTCCTGATGTAGCGGTCGAGCGCGAACATCAGCACCGCCGCGATCACCATGAGGATCATCTGGGGCAGGGTGACGCGGGCGCCGAGGACCATGATGATGTCGCCGTCGAGTCGAATCGGGAACCCTCGCGGGTTCGGGCTCGCGATGGCGGCCACGCCGTACTCCAGGGCGAAGGATGCGCCGACCGCAGTGATGAGTACGGCTAATCGTGGCGCTCCGCGCAGGGGTCGATAGGCCAGCTTTTCGACGATGACACCGATGGTGCCGGTGAGCAGCATGCTGACCATCATCACGATGATGAGCGCGAACAGGCCCAGCGAGGTGGCGAAGCCGCCCAGCGAAGTGAGGATCGCGTAGCCGATGAATGCGCCGACCATGTAGATGTCGCCGTGCGCGAAGTTCAGAAGTTTGATGATGCCGTAGACCATGCTGTAACCCAGCGCGATCAGGGCATAGAACGAGCCGACGAACAGTCCGTCCCAGATGATTTGTGCCATAGCAGCCTGCTCCGTCGCAGAGAATCACGGCGTGACGCCGTGGCCGGTTCAGGTTTCGCCGGCCACGGCGTTACACCTCAGGTGGGTTTACTGCAGGTCGTCGAAGAGGACGAAGTCGCTGTTCTCCATGACCAGGATGACGAATCCGCCGCTGGCCAGGGTGTGCTCAGGCGTGAACGAGAGCGGCCCGGAGAACGCGTCGAACCCTTCCGTCGCCTCGAGAGCCGCGATGACATCATCCGTCGCCGTGCTGCCTGCCGACTCGATGGCGGCGGCGGCAAGGCGGACTGCGTCATAGGACTGGGTCGAGTACGGCTTCGGCTCCTCGCCGAACGCTGCCTCGTAATCCTCGATCCAGCTCTCCGCGCCCTCGATGGTGTTCGGGGTTGGCGTCATGGTGGCGTAGACGCCCTCAGCAGCAGCTCCGGCGATCTCCGCCAGGGTGCTGTCGGCGCTTCCGTCGGCGACCATGATGTCGCCCTCATAGCCAGCCTTGCGAAGCTGGTCGGTGATCAGGCCACCCTCCTGGTAGTAGCCGGTCCAGTAGACCATTTCCGCACCGGAGCCCACGATGTCCCGCACCACTGACGAGTAGTCGCTCTCACCGGCGTTCACCGAGGTGTTGAGAACGACCTCAGCTGCGCCGTCTTCGGTGATCTGCTTCTCGGTCTCGGTGGTGATGTCGACAGAGTAGGAGGTGTTGTCGTCAACCAGTGCGACCGTCGCGTAGCCCTGCTTCTTGATGAAGTCGAGCGCCGCGGTGGACTGCTGCAGGCCGGTGCCGTTGATCAGGAACACGGACTTGAGGCCCTCGTTGACGAGGTCCTGCGAGTTGGCGGCCGGGATGATCATCGGCACGCCGGCCTTGTCGAAGATCGGCAGCGTCGGAAGCGTGGCTCCCGAGCAGTAGCCGCCGACTGAGACAACGACCTCGCTGGAGACCAGCTTGTTCGCACTGGCGACAGCCTGCTGCGCGTCACACGCACCGTCGGCGACAACCAGTTCGAGCATCCGGCCGTCGAGCACGCCGCCGGCCTCATTGATCTCGTCTACGGCCATCTGGGCACCGTTGGACATGCTCGCGCCGGTGGGCGCACTACTGCCCGAGGTTGGCACGATCATTCCGATCTTGATGGTGCCGGTGTCATCGCCACCCTCGTCGCCGCCGCCAAGCAAACCGCCGCTACAGGCTGACGTCGTGAGTATTACCGCTGTGGCAATGCCGAGCATTACCCCCGCGCGCTTTGCGAGCTTCATTTTCTGCCTCTCCGTTGATGGTGAAAATGTGCATATTCCAGCGGCTGTGTCCGCGTCCTTGCACGTCCGGTACAATATTACATACTACAAAGCTGGGGGCAAGCGCCGTTATTGGCCCGTTATTCGGCCTCCGGGCCCCACCAGCTCAACACGTGGGCGAAGTGCGTTGCGACCAGCTTCTCCAACTGTTCGCCATCGCCCTGTTCCATGAGATCGAGCATTTCGTGGTGCTCCCGGCCAGACTTGCTGAGCTCGGGAGTGTTCGTCATCTTGGCCAGGCGTACCATCCTGGTCTGCGAGCGCAACTCCTTGACCATGGACACCAGTCGAGAGTTTCCGTGCAGCGCAAGCAGGCCCAAGTGGAAATCCCGGTCAGCTTCGAGAAAGGCGGTCAGGTTGCCAGCATCCGCATGCTCGCTGATCCGATCCGCCATCCGACGCCACGTTGGCATGTCCTCCTCGGAGATGGTGCCGGCCAGGGAGGCCATGATGGGAGCCTCCAGCATTGTTCGCACCTCGAGAATCTCCTCGAAATCGCGCTTGCTGACCTCGGTGACCCGAAAGCCCTTGTTCGGCACCGAGCGCACGAAGCCGCGCTGCTCCAGATCGAGGACCGCCTCGCGAACCGGTGTGGCTGAGACACCGAACTCTGCGGCCAAGCCCGGGACCGACACCATAGTGCCCGGAGCGAGCTCGCCCGAGACGATGGCGGCGGCCAGCGACGCACCGATCTGGTCGCGGAGGCTCGCGGACTTCTCCACTCTCTGGATGGATGAGACAGCCATAGTTCTCCTACCGGGGTGTGCCGAGCGCCAGAAACCATTGGCTCGCACTGTGCTTTATAGTATGTGCCATACTGCCGGGTCGGTGGTTAGCCGCGACCAATGGTGCGAGCGGCAGTACGGATGCGTTCTTGCACCGTGACCGTCACGCCGCGCCCTCCGACACCGTGAAGACGGCTTCGAGGTCGTCTGCGTTGACCTCGATGCCCAGCCCGGGCGCCGTTGGAGCCGATCCACGACCGCCGACGGACCGCGGGTTGTAACCGGCGACGTGCCCATCGGTCCAGTCGTTCATGAACGACGCGTTCTGGAAATTCTCCGGGCGCGTGCTCGCAGCCAGGTGGCTGACGGCGGCCGTGACGATGTCGCCGCCCCACGAGTCCTCGACCGAGATCATCATGTCGAGATCCTGCATGAGGTCGCGCATTCGTGCCGCCTGGGTGAGCCCTCCAACGCGGCTGATCTTAATGTTGATCGACACGGCGCCCGCAACGTTCTTGGCGTGGAACACGTCCTGCGGGGTGAGGATCGATTCGTCGAGAACGAGCGGCAGCGACGAGTGCCGCATCGCGAAGATTGAGTCTTCTGTGCTTCGGCACGGTTGTTCGATGAACACCGGCAGGTCGGCCATCTCCCGCACCGCGACCTGCGCTGCACGCAGGTTCCAGCCGCCGTTGGAGTCGGCGACAATCAGGGTGTCCCGATCGGCCACCTCGACCACGGCGCGCGTCCTTGCCGCATCCTCGTGCGGGTCGTTGCCCACTTTCAGCTGAAAACGGTGGATGCCGGCGGCCTGACGTTCCGAGACGAAGGCGGCCATGGCATCCGGAGCCCTCAGCGGGACCGCCTCATACAGCGGGAAGTCGTCCTGCAGCACACCGCCGAGGAGCACCGAGACGGGCAGGTCCGCTGCCTTGCCGAGCAGGTCCCAGCAGGCCACGTCGATGGCCGCCTTCGCATACCCGCCACCCAGCAGGGTGTCGTTCATCGTGCGCTGGACGGCGGACAGGTTGGTGGGATCCACACCGATCAGCCGGGGCGCGAGTGTGCGAAGAGCGGCGCGCACCTCGCGCCAATGCGTCGGCAGGTACAGGTCGCCGAGGGGTGTAACCTCGCCCCAGCCCTCTATCCCCTCATCGGTGCGCACCCGCACGAGCGTGCCGACCTCGGAGGTCGCCGCGCGGTTGCCCGACATGACGTATTCCCCATGGGCATAGTGCAATTCGTAGCCGAAGCAGTCGATGGCCGTGATCTTCATTAATCCCAAACCTTTCTTTGCCGGCCCGCCGCTGGCGGGACCAGTCGTGCGGGCATCGGGTACCATTCTAATATGTGGCATATTACTGATGCGATAGCGGCGACCGACTTTCACACCGCCGGTGAACCATTCCGAATCGTCACTGACGGGTTTCCCCAATTGGGCGGCAACACCGTCGCCGAGCGTCGCATCCTAGCTGCCTCCTCCCCCGAATTCGACGCCGTGCGGCAACTGCTCTGCCAGGAACCACGCGGCCACGCCGACATGTACGGCGGCTTCATCATGCCGCCAGACAACGAAGGCGCGGACTTCGGGGTGCTGTTCTGGCACAAGGACGGCTATTCAACCGCCTGCGGACACGGCACCATCGCGCTCGGGGTCTGGGCAGTGCAGACCGGTCGCGTCACGGCAGACCCCGACGGCGTCACTCCGGTGACCATCGATGTGCCGTCGGGTCGGGTGACCGCGTACGTGCACAGCAGCGGAGGCACCGTGACACACGTCGTCTTCGAGAACGTTGAGAGCTACGCCATCGTGCGCGACATTGAGGTGGCCACCTCCCGCGGCACGGTGAAGGCTGACCTCAGCTACAGCGGGGCCATCTACGCGTCTGTCGACGCAGCATCCGTCGGCCTGGCCGTCACCCCTGAGCACTACACCGACCTCATCGCCATCGGCCGCGAAGTGAAGTGGGCACTCAATGAGTCCGAGTGGGCGAAGCATCCGATAGACGACCGCCTCAGCGGGGTCTACGGCACCATCCTCTTCGACGACCTCGGGGACACCACCGACGGCCCCCACCAGCGCAACGTAACCGTCTTCGCCGACGGCGAAGTCGACCGCTCCCCTTGCGGATCAGGCACCGGGGCACGGCTCGCCCTCCTCGCCGACTCCGGGCGGATGCGCGAAGGCCTCACTCTCACCCATGACTCGATCGTCGACACCCGCTTCCTCGGACGCATCCGCGTCGCGGAGGGCGGCATCATCCCGGAGGTGGAGGGCATGGCCTACGCAACCGGAACCCACTCATTCACCCTCGATCAGGCCGACCCGGTCGGAACAGGATTCGTACTCAGATGAACACTCCCAACATTCCCTGGATCTCAGCGGAAGAGGTCTACTCCCGCGTCAGCTTCGCCGACGCCGTCGCCGCGTACCACCGCGACCTGCGTGCCGGAGTCGACCCGTCGAAGGACCTCCCGAAGCACATCGACAACACCACCAACGGCCAGGTACTGCTCATGCCGACCCAGAACTCCGAGTTCCTCGGCGTCAAGGTGGTCACCGTAGCGCCGGCCAACCCGGAGAAGGGCCTGGAACGGATTCAGGGACACTACCTGCTGTTCGACACCGCGACACTCTCACCGGTTGCCATCATGGACGGCGTCGCGCTCACCACGCTCCGCACGCCTGCCGTGTCAGCGGCCGCTGCCGACCTGCTAGCCGCCGAGACCTGCGACCACCTGCTCATCTTCGGCTACGGCCCGCAGGCGTGGGGCCACGTTGAAGCGCTTCGTGCCATCCGCGACATCAAGCGCGTCACCCTGGTCGGTCGCAACCGCGAACGCGCCCAGGTGCTCGCCGACCAGATCACCGAAAGCGGGATACCCGCCACCGTCGGGTCAGCCGATGACGTGCGGGATGCCGACATCATCGTCGCCGCGACCACCGCCCGCGAGCCCCTGTTCGACGGCTCGCTGGTGCCCGACGACGCCTGTGTGATCGCCGTGGGAAGTCACGAACCGGATGCCCGCGAACTGGACACCCAACTTATCGTGCGGTCCCAGGTGATCGTCGAAGACCGGAAACACGTGATGATCGAGGGTGGCGACGTGATCATGCCGATCAACGAAGGAGCGATCACCATCGACCATGTGGCCTCCATCCGCGACCTCGTTGTCGGCGACGTTGCGGTCGACCGCAGCCGGCCGCGAGTGTTCAAGAGCTCTGGCATGCCGTGGGAAGACCTGGTGGTCGCAGCAGAGGTCTACCGGCGCGGCTAGAGCACCCCTCCGCGTTCGGCGACGGTGTCAATGAGCCTGCGCACGATGGTGGCATCCTGCCGGATGCCGTCGTGCTCGAACTCGTTGGTAATCCAGAGGCGGCTGTTGCCGAGCGCGCGCTCGGTCTCGAGCGAGTAGCCCAGGTCGACGTACATGTCGTCGAAGTAACCGATCGCTGCGACCGGAACCTCGTTCACCGCGAGCCGCTCAGGGTCGTACAGCGTCGTGTAGTCGTCGTACTCGGCCAGGGCGTTCGCTGCGGCGGCGAACGGGCGTAGCGAACGGATCTCCTCCATCATCCAGGGGAACATCATCTCTCCGGTGAACACCAACGGGCGGGCCGCTGGGCCGAATACCGGGAATTCGGCACGGATGCGATCCGCCGACCACCCGGTAGCGCCGTTGCCGTTCCCGTAGATGCTCTCCTGCAACACCACGAACAGCGGATTGTCGGCATAGCTGGTCTTCTGCATGACCTGCTCGAGGAAGGTATCGCTGAGCGCTCCGTCGACGATCGCCTCGTCGAACAGCCAGTGCATGCGCTCGAAGCCCGGCCCCATCCCGAAGTCGATACCCAGCGTTTGCATGCGGCGAACGGTCAGGAGATCACCATCCGGCAAGCGGATGTCGTCGCCAGCGATGAGGTCGGCCACCCTTCCGATCACCTCGGCGTCGGCAGGGAAGCGCCGGTAGAACTCCGCGGCCTTCGCCGCCACCCGTGGATAGGTGTGGCGGTACACGTCGTCAGCCGACGGGTCGATGCTGGTGAGCCCTCCGGCCACATAGCATGCGTCCAGTGCTCCCGGATGCGCTGACAGGTACGCCAGCGTGATGAACCCGCCGTAACTCTGGCCGAGCGTCTGCCACTTCACTCCGCCGAAAACCGTGCGACGCAGGTGCTCCAGGTCGGCCACGATCGAATCGGCCCGGAAGCACAGCAGGTGGGCAACAGCATCCGCGGTGGACATCGCCGCAATCGCGGACCCCTGCACGCGAGAACTGCGGCCGGTGCCACGCTGGTCGACCAGCACCACCCGGTGAGTCTTCACGGCATCCGCCAGCCACCCTTCCCCAGGCATTGGCCGCGGTGACTTGCCACCGGGCCCACCCTGCAGGAACACCAGGATCGGAAGCTTCTCACGCCGCTTCGCCAGGTCGACGACCTCCCGCGCGAACACCTCGATGACCCGGCCATCATCCGGCGAAGACCAGTCGAGGGGCACAGTGACCGTGTGATCGATGACGTGCATTCCGGGGATGGTGTATTCCACTTTCACGATGCCGTCCTACTCCGAGATTCCCAAGGCGCGTGGTGCGCAGAGGGGTTAGTACAGTGTGACATTTTACCGGCTGCCTCGCCTCAGCTGAGCAGATGTCTGGCCGTTACTGCTACGCTAGGGCTACTTGTGAATCCATCGTTGGGTTCCCTGCGTCGTAGAACGCGTCTTCGCCCATTCGGGCCGATCATCTTTCTCACGGCGAACGGATGTGGCCATTGCCACCTTCGCCACTCTCACCGGATCTCGACAAGCTCGATCAGCGAGAACAAGCCTGATCAGCACTGTCGTCCGCCGGTAATGATGCCCGAAAGGCACCACCCCTTAATGTCTGAAACAACCTTCGGCGCGCTCGGCGTGCCCACCCCGCTGGTCAACGCCCTCACCGCGAGCGGCATCACCAGCGCCTTCCCCATCCAGGTCGACACCCTGCCGGACACCCTGGCCGGGCGCGACGTGCTCGGCCGCGGAAAGACCGGCTCGGGCAAGACCCTGGCCTTCTCCATCCCTATGGCTGCGCGCCTCGGCGGCAAGCTGGCCGGCGGCCAGCGTCGCTCCGGACGCCCGCTCGGACTGATCCTTGCCCCGACCCGTGAACTCGCGACCCAGATCGCCACTGCACTCGAGCCGCTGGCATCCGCCTACGGCCTGAAGAGCACCACCATCTTCGGTGGCGTCTCCCAGCAGCGCCAGGTTGCCGCCCTGAAGGCAGGCGTCGACATCGTCGTGGCCTGCCCCGGCCGGCTCGAAGACCTGATGAAGCAGGGCTTCGTCTCGCTCGATGCCGTCGAGATCACCGTGCTGGACGAGGCCGACCACATGGCCGACCTCGGCTTCCTGCCGGTCGTCACGCGCATCCTCGACAAGACGCCGACCAACGGCCAGCGCCTGCTGTTCAGCGCGACGCTGGACAATGGTGTCGACAAGATCGTGAAGCGTTTCCTCCACAACGAGGTGATGCACTCCGTCGATGACGAGAACTCGCACGTCTCCGACATGACCCACCACCTGTTCGAGATCGACAGTGTCGAAGCCAAGCGCCAGCTGGTCGAGAGCCTCGCCTCCGGAACCGGCCGCCGCATCCTGTTCATGCGCACCAAGCACCACGCCAAGAAACTGGCCAGGCAACTGACGGATGCCGGAATCCCGGCCGTCGACCTGCACGGCAACCTGTCCCAGCCGCAGCGTGACCGCAACCTGGCCGCGTTCTCCGCCGGTGACGCCAAGGTGCTGGTGGCCACGGATGTCGCAGCGCGCGGCGTGCACGTCGACAACATCGAACTGGTCATCCACGTCGACCCGCCGGCCGAGCACAAGGCGTACCTGCACCGCAGTGGCCGCACCGCCCGGGCCGGCAGCGCCGGCGACGTGGTCACCATCATGCTCCCAACCCAGAAGAAGGACACCCTGGCGCTGCTGCGCAAGGCCGCGATCGATGTGTCGCCGCAGCGCGTCACCGCGACATCGGATGCCGTGATCGCCCTGATCGGTCAGGTCGCCGCGTACGTCAAGCCTTCCCCGAAGGCCGCGACGCAGCACGGCGGAGGGCAGTCCACCGGCGCCAACGCCCAGCGCAAGCACGCCGCACGCGGCGCAGGCTCAGGCGCACCGCGCCGCGACCGTTCGGGGCGTCCGGCACGCGCCGGTTCTGGCTCCGGGGCAAGCGACTCGGCACGCGCCGGTGGCCGTGCCGGGCAGCCGCGCACGGGTGGCCGTTCGGCCTCCAGCGGTAACTCCTCGCGCAACTACAGCACCTCGAGCTACAGCACTTCCAGCTCGACCGCGGCCCCGGCCGGCGGCGAGCGCCGCTCAGGGCGTCGCGCCCAGGGCTAGCCCCGACTCAGCAACAACGCCCGGACATCAGGTTCTCGACCTGGAGTCCGGGCGTTCTGCGTCGCATCAGCGCGTCCATCCATCCGACCCTCCACCCATCCGACCATCCCCGTCAACAGGATGAATTCGGGTGCGACCGGCGCGTCGGAGCCAGCGGAGCGGCGTGCCGCCGAAAGCATCCTGTTGACGGAGGAGCTGAGCTGGAGGCGGGGCACGGCCAGCGAGCTGCGGTCGGGATTGCCGAGCGAGGCTGGTTAGGGGAGCACGCCCACTGAGGCGAGTCCGGCGCGCAACAGGGCGCCGCGACCGCCCTCGAGTTCTTCGCTGACGGTGAAGCTGGCGGCCTCCGCGGGCGTCATCCAGGTGATCTCGAGCGCGTCCTGCCTGGGCTCGCAGGTGCCGGTGACCGGAACGACGAACACCAGCGAGACCGCGTGCTGACGATCATCCGTGAACTGGCTGATGCCGGGCATGGGGAAGTATTCGGCGACCTGGAACGGCACCGGGCTGGTCGGCAGCTGGGGGAAGGCCATCGGACCGAGGTCCTTCTCGAGGTGGCGGAACAGCGCCTCGCGCACGGTTTCGCCGTACATGACGCGGCCGGAGACCAGGGCGCGCGTCATCTCGCCGGTGACGGATGCCCTCAGCAGCACGCCGACCTCCGTCACCTGGCCGAGGCCATCGATGCGAACCGGGACCGCCTCGACGTAGAGAATCGGCAGCCTCCTGCGGATCTCCAGCAGCTCGACGTCGGAAAGCCACGCCTTCTCGGGATCCGGGGTGCCTGTTGAGCTCATGCTCCATTGTTGCGCGAATATCACTGACACCGCGCACCCGGCGAGTGTCACTGTCAGCGGGTTAGACGAAGATGGAGGGATGGGAGCCCCCCTCGAGAAGTTCTCGCCCGCGACTCGGGAGTGGTTCGCCGGTGCGTTCGCCGCGCCCACCGATGCCCAATCGCAGGCGTGGGACGCGATCGCCGGCGGAACCCACGCACTTGTCGTCGCCCCCACCGGATCGGGGAAGACGCTGGCGGCGTTCCTGTGGGCGATCGACCGGCTGGCGACAGTAACGCCATCGACCGCCGGTGCCGGGGAGCGAGAGCCAGGCACGCGCGTGCTCTACATCTCACCGCTGAAAGCGCTCGGCGTCGACGTCGAGCGCAACCTGCGGTCACCGCTGGTCGGGATCACCCAGACCTCCCGCAGACTCGGCGTGCACGCGCCAGACGTGACGGTCGGCGTGCGTTCGGGAGACACCAGCTCAGCCGACCGGCGGATGTTGCAGCGTCGCCCGCCAGACATCCTGATCACCACCCCGGAGTCCCTGTACCTGATGCTCACCTCCTCAGCCCGGGAGACGCTGAAGTCAGTGGACACGGTCATCGTCGACGAGGTGCACGCCGTCGCCTCGACCAAGCGGGGCGCCCACCTGGCGCTGTCCCTGGAGCGCCTGGACGCCCTGCTCGAAAGGCCGGCACAGCGGATCGGGCTCTCGGCGACCGTTCGCCCGCTGGAAGAGGTGGCACGCTTTCTCGGGGGACGGGCACCGATCACCGTCGTCGCCCCGCCGGCGTCCAAGAAGTTCGACTTGCGCGTGGTGGTTCCGGTGGAGGACATGACTGAGCTGGGCACCGCACCGGTGCGTGAAGGTTCGGCGGCGGGGAACACCCCGACCCAGGGTTCGATCTGGCCACACGTCGAGGAGCAGATCGTCGACCGCATCCTGGAGCACCGCTCCACCATCGTGTTCGCCAACTCCCGGCGGCTGGCGGAACGGCTGACGGCCCGGTTGAACGAGATTTGGGCCGAACGAACTACGCTGGTGGAGGTTTCGACGAGCTCAACCAGCGCAGATGCCAGCTCAACCAGCGCAAGCGCGAGCCCACCGGCGGCGATCATGGGGCAGTCGGGCGCCACCGCTGGGGCGGAGCTTCTGCTCGCGCGGGCGCACCATGGGTCGGTGTCGAAAGACCAGCGGGCGATGATCGAGGACGACCTCAAGTCCGGGCGGTTGCGCTGCGTCGTCGCCACCAGCTCGCTGGAGCTCGGCATCGACATGGGGGCGGTCGACCTGGTGATTCAGGTGGAGTCCCCGCCATCCGTCGCCAGCGGGCTGCAACGCGTGGGTCGCGCCGGCCACCAGGTGGGGGAAATCTCGCGCGGCATCCTGTTCCCGAAGCACCGGGCAGACCTGCTGCATTCGGCTGTCACCTCCGAGCGGATGACCGCCGGCCTCATCGAGGAACTCTCCGTACCGCAGAACCCTCTCGACGTGCTCGCCCAGCAGACCGTCGCCGCCGTCGCCCTCGACCAGCTCGACGTGGAGGAGTGGTTCGACACCGTGCGGCGCAGCGCGCCGTTCGCCACCCTTCCGCGGAGTGCCTACGACGCCACCCTCGACCTGTTGAGTGGCCTCTACCCGTCTGACGAATTCGCGGAACTGCGCCCGCGCATCGTCTGGGACCGGGTGAAGGGCACCATCACGGGGCGGCCGGGGGCGCAGCGGTTGGCAGTGACCTCGGGCGGCACCATCCCGGACCGGGGGATGTTCGGGGTGTTCATGGTCGGCTCCAGTCCGTCGACAACGGTCGAGGGTGCTGCCGTCAGCCCTTCGACGAGCTCAGGGACCGGAGCCGGCGGCGGCCGGGTCGGCGAACTCGACGAGGAGATGGTCTACGAGTCTAGGGTGGGAGACGTCTTCGCCCTGGGCGCGACCAGCTGGCGCATTGAAGACATCACGCACGACCGGGTGCTGGTCAGTCCGGCGTTCGGGCAACCCGGTCGCGTCCCGTTCTGGAAGGGTGACGGCATCGGCCGCCCAGCAGAACTCGGCCGCGCCATCGGCGGGTTCACCCGGGAGCTGGCATCCGGTGCAGAGGGAGCAACGCGCGACCGCCTGCAGGCTGTCGGCCTCGACGAACTGGCGATCAACAACCTGCTGGCGTTCGTCGCCGAGCAGAAAGCGGCGACCGGGCACGTGCCAACCGACCGGACGCTGGTGGTCGAGCGCTTCCGGGATGAGCTCGGCGACTGGCGGGTGATCCTGCACTCCCCGTACGGCATGCAGGTGCACGCACCGTGGGCACTCGCGGTGGGATCGCGCATCCGTGAGCGCTACGGGATGGACGGCGCCGCGATCGCGAGCGACGACGGCGTGATCCTGCGCATCCCGGACACCGACGCCGAGCCGCCCAGCGCCGAGCTCTTCCTCTTCGACCCCGAGGAACTGCGCGATCTCGTCACGGCCGAGGTCGGCGGGTCAGCACTCTTCGCCTCACGCTTCCGCGAGTGCGCTGCCCGGGCGCTCCTTCTTCCTCGGTACAACCCGGGCAGGCGCTCACCGCTCTGGCAGCAACGCCAGCGAGCATCCCAGTTGCTCTCGGTCGCGGCGAAGTATCCGAGCTTCCCGATCGTCCTCGAGACGGTGCGGGAAGTGCTGCAGGATGTCTACGACCTGCCCGCCCTGACGGTGCTGGCCGGCGAGGTGGCGAGCCGTCGCATCCGCATCGTCGAGACGGAAACGGAGCAGGCTTCACCGTTCGCCCGCTCGCTCCTGTTCGGATATGTCGCTGCGTTCATGTATGAGGGCGACTCCCCACTGGCTGAGCGTCGGGCGGCCGCGCTGTCGCTCGACTCGACGCTGCTGGCGGAGTTGCTCGGCCGTGCCGAGCTGCGGGAACTGCTTGACGCCGACGTCATCGCGAAGACCGAGCGGGAGCTGCAGCGCCTCGACCCGGACCGCAAGCTCAAGGGTGCAGAGGGCATCGTGGACCTGCTTCGCATGCTGGGGCCGCTGTCAGCGGAGGAGGTTGCGGAGCGGCTGGAACTCCCTGACGCGGCAGCGACGGCTGAGGTCAGCCAGACCCTTCTGGAGGAGCTGGAGCGGGACGGCCGCGTGCTGCGGGCCACCATCGCGGGACAGCCTCGGTGGGCGGTCATCGAAGACGCCAGCCGCCTGCGCGACGCGCTGGGCACACCCCTTCCCATCGGCGTTCCGAGCGCGTTCATCCAGCCGGTCGACGACCCGGTCGGCGACCTGGTGGCGCGTTTCGCCCGCACCCACGGACCCTTCACGGTTCTCGCCGTCGCCGAGCGGCTCGGGCTCGGCACCGCGGTCGTGGCCGACACGCTGCGCCGGCTCGAACAGCAGCGTCGCGTGGTCGAGGGGGAGTTCCGGCCGGGAAGCTCCGGCAGTGAGTGGTGTGACGTTGAGGTGCTGCGCCGGTTGCGGAGTCGCTCGCTGGCGGCGCTCCGCCACCAGGTTGAACCGGTCGATGCACCGACTCTCGGGCGGTTCCTGGCCTCGTGGCAGCACGTGGCTGAACCACTGCGCGGCATTGACGGGCTGGTGCAGGTGATCGACCAGTTGTCTGGGGTGGCGCTGCCGGCATCCGCCTGGGAGTCCATCGTGTTGCCCTCGAGGCTCCGCGACTACTCGCCGGTGATGCTCGACGAACTGACCGCGACCGGCGAGGTGCTCTGGTCCGGTTCCGGAGCCCTGCCCGGAAGTGACGGCTGGGTGAGCCTGCACCTGGCGGATGGCGCGAGCGTGACATTGGCAAGTAGCGAGACGCCGAACGCAGGCGCAGAGGACGAAGTAGACGACCTGCAGCGGGCGGTGCTCGACGCGCTGTCCAACGGTGGTGCATTCTTCTTCCGCCAGCTGTCGGCGGCCCTCGACAGCACCGACGACAAAGCCCTCGCCACCGCCCTCTGGAGCCTGGTCTGGGCTGGCCGCGTCACCGGCGACACCTTCGCGCCGTTGCGAGCGCAACTGGGCGGCCCGGCACGCCCGAGCACCCGCCGAGTGCGTGCCTATCGCGGCAAGCGCGTCACGCTGCCCGCGCAGTCCGGGCCGCCGAACGTCGCCGGCCGCTGGTCGTTGCTTCCCGCCGGCGAGAACGACCCGACGATCCGGGCAGTGGCCACCGCCGAGAACCTGCTCGAACGGCACGGCGTCGTCACCCGCGGAGCGGTCACCAGCGAGGGCGTGATCGGCGGTTTCAGCTCCGTCTACAAGGTGCTGAGCGGGTTCGAGGAGACCGGCCGCGCCCGGCGCGGGTACTTCGTCGAGGGACTCGGTGCGGCCCAATTCGCGACCGGTGCCACCGTCGACCGGTTGCGTTCGTTCACGGTGGAAGCGGATGCGAGGCCACAGCTGCAGGCGTTCACGCTCGCCGCCACAGACCCGGCCAACCCGTACGGCGCCGCCCTTCCCTGGCCGAAGACCGACGGCACGCACCGGCCAGGCCGCAAGGCTGGAGCGCTCGTGGTTCTGGTCGACGGGGCACTCGTGCTCTACGTCGAACGCGGCGGCAAGTCGACGCTCACGTTCACCGACGACGACACCACGCTGGCCGTCGCCGCCGAAAGCCTGGCCGCGAGCATCCGCCGCAGCGTTGGTCGGGTCCGAGTGGAGAAGGTGGACGGCGTGTTCGTGATCGGCACGCCCCTCGGCGCCGCCCTCACCGCCGCCGGCTTCAGCACGACACCGCAGGGGTTGCGGCTGCGAGCCTGATCGCGCAGCCAGACCGACCATAGGATCTGGGTGATGAGAAGATTCGCCGGAAGGCTGCTGGTTGTTGCCGCGATAGCGATCGCGGCGTCGTGGGCGTTCGTCTCCGCCCTTCCGGCCGGAGGTGGCGGCGCAGCACCGCCGGTCGGTGCAGCGCCTGCCCCAGCGACTGCGGTTGGTCCGGCGACTGCGATCACCGCACCGGACTCCGCCGTCAGTATGGTCGTCACCCACGTTCACGACGGGGACACCCTCTTTCTCGCCGACGCGACAGGCGCCGAACTCAAGGTGCGGCTCATCGGCGTGGACACCCCGGAGTTGCAGCCGACAGCCGAATGCTACGCAGTCGAAGCTCGCAACTACCTGCAGAGCCTGGCCCCGGATGGCAGCACTCTCCGGGTGGCGGCCGATGCAGAAGCACTGGACCAATACGGCCGCAGCCTCTTCTACCTGTGGACAGAGTCCGGCGACTTCCTCAACCTGAGGTTGGTGGCGGACGGCTACGGCACTGCCCTGAGGATCGAACCCAATTCGGCCTATTGGAGCCACCTGGTCGACGCAGAGCGGTCGGCACAGCAAGGCGGAGCCGGAATGTGGTCGGGGTGCTGAGCGCCCATGCCTGAAGGCGACACCGTTTATCTGGCCGCCACCAACCTGAACGCCGCGCTGGCCGGACAGGTGGTGACCGGATGCGACATCCGGGTTCCCGCGTTCGCCACCGTGGATCTGACCGGGGAGACAATCCACGACGTGGTGTCCCGCGGCAAGCACCTGCTCATGCATATCGGGGATGCCACCGTGCACAGCCACCTGAAGATGGAGGGCTCCTGGCACCTGTACCGCCCGGGCACGAAGTGGAAGCGGCCCGCCTACCAGGCGCGGGCCGTGCTCAGCACCGAGCAGTGGGTCGCCGTTGGCTTTGACCTGGCCGAAGTTGCGGTGGTGGCGCGGAAAGACGAGGAGTCCATCGTCGGCTACCTCGGCCCGGACCCGCTGAGCGACGACTGGGACGAGGCCGAAGCCTTGAGGCGGATGCTCGCGGAGCCCGATCGACCGGTCGGCCTCGCCCTTCTCGACCAGCGGGTCATCGCCGGGCTCGGGAATGTCTACCGCAACGAGCTGTGCTTCCTGCGCGGGGTGCTGCCGACCCGACCAGTCGGCAAGGTCGCAGAACCGGAGAAGCTGGTGGAGCTCGGCCAGCGGCTCATCCACGCCAACCGCAACCGCGCAAACCGAACCACCACCGGCAGGCTGCGCGGCGAGACCGCGTGGGTGCACGACCGCGAGGGGAAGCCGTGCTTCCGCTGCGGGACGCCGATCCAGCGTGGCGCGCTGGGCGAGAACGAACTGCAGGAACGCAACACTTTCTACTGCGAGGTGTGCCAGAAGTGACGCCGGTGTCAGTTGCTGTTCAGCGATGCAGCCACTGAGTCCTGGCCCGGTACGACGCCTCTGCGTTCAGCACGGTCGACCCACCAGGTGTGTACGCTCACGACAATCGAGATAGCGATCACGATGCCCGCGATCGCATAGGCAACCGCCTTGACTCCGGGGATGGACGCGGCGAAGTATCCGATCACCGTGAGACCGACGCCCCACAGAAGCGCGCCCACGACATTGCTACTGAGGAACTTGTAGTAGTTCATCCGCCCAACCCCGGCGATCACCGGTACCACCGCACGCCCCCAGGGAACGAAGCGGGCGATGACAACCGACCACCACCCGTACTTGCGGTAAAACAACTCGGCGGCGGCGATCGCTTTGAGCGAGTAACGCCCTCCGTGACGATCGAGGTAGCCGCGCCCGTAGCGCGCGCCCAGCATGAAACCAACCTGGTCGCCGAGGATCGCCGCTATCCCGACGCCGATGGCCAGGACGGCAATGTTCAGGCTGTCCGTCGCTGCCACCACAATGCCGGATGCGAACAATAGGGTGTCGCCGGTGATGAACGGGATGAAGAGGCCCAGCATCAGTGCGGTTCCGGCGAAGACCAACAACCAGACGGCCAGATAGAAGACGACTGGTCCGGCGCTCAGCAGCACGTTGCCGAGGTCATCGCCGAGGGATGAGGCATGCATAGGTTAGGCAATCCTAACCTACGACGATGAGGATGGTCGAGCACGAGTTCGGCGACACTCTCCTCGTACTGGCACGAACAAGCGTTCGCGTTGCCCGAGTGTTAAGGTTCCCTAGAAGGACTAGTGCAAGCGCGTAATTCCCTGAACTCGAAAGGGCACATTCTCCGCAATGAGCTACACCAAGTCAGCGCTCCTCGACGAAAAAGGTTTCGTCATCCTGGACCAGTACGACCAGTCCCAGGACCCGAGAGAGTGGCTCGACCTCGAGTACGTCGATTGGAAGTCGTCCGGTGTCACGCGGTTCGCGCCGCTCGCATCCGCCAAGGGCGAGATCGAGGTGAACGGTTTCTGGAACCACACTCCGCCGCGCTCGGACAAGGACGGCGTATGGATCGAGTCGCAGGTGGCCAGAGCGCCGAACCTTGCCAGGCGCGCCCAGGAGCCGGGAGCGAGCGTAGGCCGCTGCCGGGTCATCGAGCTGCAGCCGAACGAGTACGCGGGCGCGCTGTACAACCTGCACCAGGACGACAACAACCGCCTCAACCCGGACGGAACCGGCTGGATCGTCCGCGGATTCTTCAACCTCTCGGATGATGCCGAATCGTTCATGACGCTGCGCGAAGACCGCTTCGACCCGAGCACCGAAATCCGCATTCCGCTCCCCGCCGGCTCACAGATCATCGTCGACACCCAGCGCTTCTGGCACGCCGTGTGGCACAAGGGACCTGAGCCCCGGTACAGCCTGATCACCTCGTGGGAATCCGGCCCGCAGCTCGACGCCTACATCGAGAAGCACAATGGACACAACGACCACGTGAACCCGCACCTCGACCAGAAAGTCATCGAAGACGCGCAGGATGAAGTGCAGCGGCGTCTCTCCGAGCGCGCGGCAGCGCTGGCCGACCAGGGCAAGGAAGACACCGGGCCGGAGAAGTCCGAAGCGTAGTCGCGCGCGCTACAGGAACCGTCCCGGGTCTCACACCCTCTTTTGTGCCTAAGGATTTGCTACAGTTGCTACGGAGGCCCTAAGCCATGGCGAGAACTATTGCGCATCGCGAATTGCGCAACAACAGCAGCGCGATCCTTCGGGACGTCCAAGCCGGCGAAACCATCACGATCACGAACCACGGTGAACCCGTCGCGGTGCTCTCTCCCGTCACGGATCAGCCGATGCCGAACGTTCGCGTAAAACGGGCGACGATCAAAGGCCGGTTCTCCGAGATCGAAAGCCGTACGAGCAAGCTACCCAGCGCAGAGATTCTCGAAGAACTTCGCGCAGAACGATGATCTGTTACCTCGATACCTCTGCTGCTTCGAAGCTCCTCTTGCGAGAGGCCGAGACTGACGCGCTGAAAGCCCAATTGGATGAGCTGCATGTCGGCGGTCTTCTCGTCATGGGCAGTTCGCTGCTCGAAACCGAGCTGCGAAGGACAGCCACGCGGGCAAGAGAACCCCAGTCGCTCGTAACCGAAATCCTCGATCGTCTCGAGATGTTCGAGTTGGATCAATCCGTGTTCCGCGCCGCCGGACTACTTCCTGGAGAACACCTCCGCAGCCTCGACGCTCTCCACATCGCCGCCGCCCTCAGGGTGGGAGCCGACGTGATGATCAGCTACGACCAGCGGCAGATCGATGCCGCGAGAGACGTAGGACTGAACACGCTGTCACCGGAATAGGCCGACCGGTTAGAGGGCGAGCGCGTAGGCCAGGATGCGCTCGGCGGCCGGGCGGGCACGCTCGGCATCGGCGGGGACCAGGCCGAGGCGGGTGCGACGGTCGAGCAGGTCGTCGACGGATGCCGCGCCTTCGGCCAGCACCCCGAACAGCAGTTCCTCGCCGGTGACCGTGCACCCCTCGACTAGCGGGCCGGCGCACTCCGGATGTTCACGGCCGAGCCGTTCGACCTCGGCAGCCTCTGAGCCGTACCGGCGCACCAGCCGCGCAGACTCCGCGTCGGCAGAACGGCCGGCACCGACCAGCGGCAGCGTGCGAGTCATGCACCGGCCAGCCGGCGGCAGCCGGCGCACCGCCGCGTCGACCGCGTCTTCCGCCATCCGACGGTAGGTGGTGAGCTTCCCGCCGACGATGGTGATCGGCCGCCCCGGCTTGTCCAGCACCAGGTGGCGGCGAGAGACATCCGCACCGGTGCCGTGCGCGCTGACCAGGGGGCGGAGCCCCGCGTAGGAGCCGACGACATCCGCCATCGTCAACGGCTCATCCATGTCTCTCCCGACGACGGTCAGCAGGAACTCGATGTCGACCGCTGGCGCCGTACCGGCCCGGCCATCCGCGTCGCGGTCCTCTACATCGGTCAGCCCGATGTAACAGAGACCGTCGGGCTGCGGCAGTACGAACACGAATTTGCCGAAGCGGCCGGGAACCGGCACGGTGTACGCCGCCGACGGGTTGCCGAGACGCTGCGACCGCACGATCAGATGGCTTCCGCGGCTAGGCGAGATGCGCAGGGCCGGTTCCAGGTCGGCAGCCCACACGCCGGTGGCGTTGATCACGACGCCGCCGTTCACAGTTAACTGGGTTCCGGTGCGGCGGTCGATGCCGGTCACAGTGGTGGCGGATGCTGCGGTCACCTGGAAGTCACGGATCACCTGCGCGCCGAGCGACGCCGCCGTTCGAGCGACGCCGAGCACCAGCCGCGCGTCGTCTTCCAATTGGCCGTCCCAGTAGAGAGTGCCGCCACGAACGGTGTCCGCCGGGATGGCGGGAACCAGCGCGTGGAGCATCCGCGAGCTCACCCTTCGTGGCCGGGGAAGCACGTTCCCCGGCAGCCCGGTTGCCCGGCGCATGCCGTCGGCGAGGAGGGTGCCGATCGTGGAGAGCGCGTATTCGACATGCTGCCCGCTGCGCAGGTCGGGGATGACGAACGGAATCGGCTTCACCAGGTGGGGTGCGATGGTGGTCATCAACCGCGCGCGCTCGACGGCAGACTCCCAGGCGAGCGCAACGTCACCGGTCGCGAGGTATCGCAGGCCGCCGTGCACCAGCTTGGAGCTGAACCGACTGGTGCCGCTGGCGAGGTCGTGCGATTCGAGGAGGGCGACACTGAGCCCTCGGCTGGCGGCGTCGAGGGCGACCCCCGCACCGGTTATCCCCCCGCCGACGATGATCACGTCCACGGAGTGATCGCCCAGGTGGGCGAGCGACGCCGCCCGCGTCGAGTCGTTGATCCACGAACTGGGCGAGCCGGGCATCCGTCTACGCCTCCGCCGCCAGGTAGGCGTTCAGGAGGGTGCGGAGCTCGGCGAAGCAACTCTCGAGTTCCCCGCGAGCGGCCAGGATCTTCGAGGAGAACCCGAAGCCCTGGAGGGTGACCAGAATGGCAGTCGCCATTCCCGGGCGGGGCTGGAGGGTGCCATCCGCTTCGCCCTCGGCGAGGAAGGCGCCGATCGCGTCGAGCACGATGGTTTGGCTGCTGCCGAAGCGGTCGGTCACGTACGGCACCAGCAGCTCAGGGTCGCGCTCGCCAATCGAACGGATGAGCGGTGACACGGCAAAGTTCCGCACACCGTCGACCGCGAAGTCGATCAATCGCTCGCGAGCGGTCGCCGCTGTGGCATGCGACTTCGCCTCGGCTGTGCTGACGGCGAACTCACGGGTAATGGTGCGCAGCACGGCTTCGTCGACGCTGCCCATCGCGCGGTAGAACGTCATGCGCGAGATTCCGGCACCCTCCGCGATGTCGTTGGCAGTGGTGCGGCGAACACCGTGACGGATGACAGCTTCGCGCACCGCATCCAGGATGAGGTCGTCGCGGGAGTGCTTGGTACCGTTTGTGTTGGTACTGTGTGACGACATGTGTAACACTGTAACGCATGGCCGCCGACATCACCGAGTCGATCTCGCACTCCGTCTGGAACGGGTGGGGCGACCCCGCCCACGCGCATCCGCTGGGCGATAACGCCCTGGCCTACCTCCAGCGGGAGCTCGACCTCCAGTCGATCGCGCAGGCGCATCAGCCGGTCGCACTCAGGGACGTACGCCCCGCCCCGAGCAGCCTTCCCGAAACGGCGATCCACGCCCTGGGCGCGATTGTCGGAGACGCGAACGTCGCCACCGACGAGGTGACCCGCGTCGTGCACGCCGGCGGCAAGAGCACGACCGACCTTCTGCGTCGCCGCAGCGGCGACATTGCGGGGGCTCCGGATGCCGTCATCTTCCCGGGCAGCAACGATGAAATCGCCGAGATCCTGGCGTTCTGCGCAACTGAGCGAATCGCCGTCGTGCCGTTCGGCGGCGGCACCAGCGTGGTCGGCGGGGTCGAACCGCTGCGGGGACCGTTCGCATCCGTCATCACCCTCGACCTCGGGCGGCTGAATCGCATGCTGACCATCGACACGGAATCTCGCACCGCGACCTTCCAGGCCGGTGTCCGCGGCCCGGCAATCGAGACGGCGCTCGCCCAGCACGGGTTCACGCTCGGGCACCTGCCGCAGAGCCACCAGCAGGCAACACTCGGCGGGTATGCGGCGACCCGGTCGGCCGGGCAATCATCGACCGGCTACGGGCGCAGCGACGAACTGGTCACCGCGATCCGGGTCGAGACACCGAGCGGCACCCTGAACCTGGGTGGACATGCGCCGGCGGATGCGACCGGTCCACACCTCACGCAATTGCTGCTCGGCAGCGAAGGCGTGCTCGGGGTCATCACCGAGGTGACAGTCACCATCGTGCCGTCACCGGCCGAGAAGTCGTACGGCGCCTGGGGCTTCCCGAGCTTCGAGGCCGGAGCGACCGCACTGCGGGCATTGATCCAGGACACCCCGGCCGGTGACCTGCCGGCCGTTGTCCGCCTCAGCGACGCGGCAGAGACGGCCGCCAACTTCGAGGTCGCCGGGGGGCGTACCGTCGCGCTGCTGCGTCGGTACCTGGCCGCCCGCGGACTGCAGCATCCGGCCCTCGCCCTGTTCGTCTGGGAGGGAGCACGCGGCCAGACTGCCGGGCGCAAGCGCCGGTGCGCACGAGGGTTCCGGGCGCACGGCGGCGTCTACGTCACGGCGAAGCCGGCATCCTCCTGGGACGACGGCCGCTTCCTGGCTCCCTACCGTCGCGACGAACTGCTCACCCGCGGCGTCTTCGTGGAGACCCTGGAGACCGCAGCATCCTGGTCCCGGCTGGCGGAAACCCACGCCGCGGTGCATGACGCCCTGACCAGCGCGCTCGGTTCCCGTTGCCACCTCCAGACGCACGTGTCCCACGTCTACCCGGGCGGCGCCTCCCTGTACTACACCGTGCTGGCGCCGCTTGAGGGCGACGGCCTCGAACAATATCGGCGGATGAAGACGGCCGCATCCGAGGCGATCGTGCGCTCTGGCGCGACCATCAGCCACCACCACGCCGTCGGAATCGACCATGCGCCGTACCTGGCAGCCGAGATCGGCGAACTCGGCCTCGCCGTGCTGGCGGCCGTCAAACGTACCCTCGACCCGGTGGGCATCATGAACCCCGGCAAATTGATCGGCCAGACGAAAGCAGAAACCGATGACTGAGAAGCTGACCAGCGTTGCCGGAATGTCGGTGCTCATCACCGGCGCCGCCATGGGTATGGGGCGCATCTACGCCAACAAGGCGGTCGCCGAAGGCGCCGCGCGCGTGGTGCTGTGGGACATCGATGAGGCGCTGCTGAACCAGGCGAAGGCAGACCTGTCTTCTCAGTCGACGGATGTCACGGTGCAGGTGGTCGACGTGTCCAGCCTCGAGGCGGTGCGGGCAGCGGCATCCGAAGTCCTCGCCGGCGGTCCGATCGATGTGCTCATCAACAACGCCGGCATCGTGCGTGGCAAGTACTTCTGGGAGCACGACCAGGAACGGGATATCGCCGCGACGATGAGCATCAACGCGCTCGCTCCGATGCATGTGACCCGCGAGTTCCTGCCGGCCATGATGGCCAGCCGCAGCCAGTGCCGGATCGTGACCATCGCATCCGCCGCCGGCCTGGTGTCCGACCCCGGGATGAGCATCTACGCGGCGTCCAAGTGGGCGGCCATCGGCTTCAGCGACTCGCTGCGACTGGAACTCACCAGAACCGGCCACGACCACGTCGGCGTCACGACGGTGTGCCCGACGTTCATCAGCACAGGCATGTTCGCGGGTGCGAAACCGCCGGTGCTGACCCGGCTGATGACGCCCGAGTACGTCACCGACCGCACCTGGAATGCGATGCTCGTCGGCAAGGCGCAATTGCTGCTGCCGTGGACCGTGCACCTCAGCAAGGTGCTGAAGGGCATCCTGCCGTTGCCCGCCTGGGACTTTCTCGCCGGAAACGTGTTCGGCGTCTACTCGACCATGAAGGACTTCACCGGCCGTAAGTAACACCAGCGAGCCACCGATAGGGTCGACTCATGCCTGAGATTGTCATTGTGCCGAGCCGCGAAGACGCCGGAAAACTGGTCGCCGACGCCATCCTCGACCTGGTCTCCCAGAAGCCGGATGCCGTACTGGGACTCGCCACCGGGTCCACGCCGCTGCCGGTGTACGAAGCGCTGGCGACGCGGGTCGCTGCGGAGAACGTCGACCTGGCCGGGGTACGCGGATTCGCGCTCGACGAGTACGTCGGCCTGCCGGAAGAGCACCCGGAGTGCTACCGCTCGGTGGTCAGGAGGGAGGTCGTCGAACGGCTCGGTCTGACGCCGGCGCTGGTGCGGGTGCCGTCGGGAGACCCTGAGCACATGCAGACGGCCGGTGCCGAATACGAGCAGGCCATCATCGACGCGGGCGGTATCGACCTGCAGATCCTCGGCATCGGGACGATCGGCCACATCGGGTTCAACGAGCCCGGCTCGTCGCTCGCCTCGCTCACCCGCGTGAAGACTCTCGCCATGCAGACCAGGCAGGACAACGCCCGATTCTTCGACTCGCTCGATGACGTGCCGACGCATGCGATCACCCAGGGCCTGGGCACCATCCTGCGGGCGCGCCACCTGGTGCTGCTCGCGTTCGGTGAGGCCAAGGCCGCGGCCATCGCCGCTGGGATCGAAGGTCCGGTCTCCTCCACCCACCCGTCATCGGTTATCCAGTTGCACCCTCGCGCCACCGTGGTGCTCGACGAAGCCGCGGCAAGCCGGCTGCAGAACACCGACTATTACCGCTACGCCTGGGAGAACAAGCCGTCCTGGCAGGGCGTCTAGCGACACCCTGTTGGCACCAGCCCTCTCGGCGTACCCTAGCGCCAGGAGGTGACTGCGATGAAAGCACAAGCAGGCGACCGGATCACGATTCGGGGCAGGACTGTGGACGCTCCGGACCGGCACGGTGAGGTCATCGAGACGCGTGGCGCAGACGGCGATCCACCCTTCGTCGTGAAGTTCGACGACGGACACGAGAGCATCGTGTTCCCCGGTGGCGACGTCGTCGTCGAGCACGAGGCGTGACGGCGAGACCCGCTCACTAGACTGCAGCGCATGGCGGGCAATACGGCAGAACCGGGAGCAACTGTCATCGCCCGCACCGCAAAACTGCTCGCCGCCTTCGATGGTGAGCATCCGCGCCTGACCTTGAGCGAGGCATCCGCCCGCTCCGGACTGTCGATGACGACGACGCACCGGATGCTCGGCGAGCTGGTCGAGGCGAAGCTGCTGTCACGGGGCTCCGACCACCGGTATTCGATCGGGCGTGCCCTGTGGGAACTGGGCGAGGTCTCCCCGCTGAGCCTCAACCTGCGGGAGACCGCTTTGCCCTACCTGCTGACGCTGTATGAGGCCACGGCGGAGAACGTGCACCTCGCAATCCTGGACGGCGTGGAGGCGCTCTACGTCGCGCGGCTGGTCGGTCCCCGATCCGTCCCCACCATCAGCAGAATGGGCGGCCGGCTTCCCCTGCACACAACCGGGGTCGGCAAGGCGCTTCTCGCCTGGCAGGACGAGGACTTCCTGGCTGCGTACTTCGCTCGCGAGTTGGAGCGCCCAACCAAGTTCTCCATCACTTCGGAGCCACGACTTCGGGCCCAACTCGCGGAGGTTCGCCACAGCGGATTCAGCCAGACGCACCAGGAGATGACGCTCGGCAACACCTCGCTGGCGGTCCCGGTGATGGGTCGTGGCGGTGCGCCGCTGGCTGCGGTCGGGCTGGTCACCCACACGATGAGGGCAGATGCCCTGAGGCTGGTTCCCGTGTTGCAGAAGGCCGCCGCAGGAATGTCGGCGAGCCTGCTCGAGCTGATGGATCGGGAAGGAACCGACTCGCTGGCCTAGTTCCGCTGAGCGGAAATCTTCCATTGTCCGTCGCTCGCTGGGGTGCCAAGGTCGATCGGGCGCCGGAATCAATGCGCCGGAATGAAGGACGACATGACACTCAGCGACCAGCAGCAGATCACCAGCGAGATCGATGCCAAACGCAGCCAATACGAAGCCGAACGCGCGAGTGGAGCGCCGGTGAACAACCGCACGACACTCGACTACCCGCCGTACCGGAGCAGCGTGCTGCGGCACCCCACCAAAGACCTGCACCACGCCGACCCGGAGACCATCGAACTGGTCTCACCGGCGTTCGGCCACAACGACGTCGCGGAGATCGAATCAGACCTCACCCTCCAGCACACCGGCGAACCGCTCGGTGAGCGCATCCTGGTCACCGGTCGCGTGCTGGACGGCGACGGCCGGCCAGTGCGGAACCAGCTGGTCGAGGTGTGGCAGGCGAACGCGGCTGGACGCTACATCCACAAGCGGGACCAGCATCCGGCTCCCATCGACCCCAACTTCACCGGAACCGGTCGCACGATCACCGATGACGACGGTCGCTACCGCTTCGTCACCATCAAGCCGGGCGCCTACCCGTGGAAGAACCACACCAACGCCTGGCGGCCCGCGCACATCCACTTCTCCCTGTTCGGCAACGCGTTCACGCAGCGGATCATCACGCAGATGTACTTTCCGGGCGACCCGCTGTTCCCGCTGGACCCGATCTACAACTCAATCGTCGACCAGGATGCCCGCGACCGCCTGGTCGCGACCTACGACCACGACCTCACCTCGCCAGAATGGTCACTCGGCTACCGCTGGGACGTCGTGCTCACCGGGCCCCAACGAACCTGGTTCGAGCCGGAAGGGGGCGACGAATGAGCCTCCTCCCCACATCAGGACAGACCGTCGGGCCATTCTTCGGCTACGCATTACCGTACGACGGCGGCGAAGACCTGGTCCCGGCCCATCACCCGAACGCGGTGCGCCTGCACGGCACCGTCTACGACGGGGACGGCACGCCGGTGCCGGACTCGATTGTCGAGATCTGGCAGGCGGATGCGTCCGGCACGATTCCGGATGCGCGCGGCTCGCTCACCCGGGACGGCTACACCTTCACGGGGTTCGGCCGGTCGGCGACCACCCGGGACGGCGGCTACTCGTTCACCACCGTCGAGCCGGGCGCGGTCGATGGGGCAACCCCGTTCTTCGCCTGCATCGTGTTCGCCCGCGGGCTGACCGACAAACTGCACACCCGCATCTATCTGCCGGGAGCGGAGGATGCCTTCCTGGCGTCCCTGCCCACCGAGCGGAGGGCTACCCTGATTGCACGCCGTCAGAGTGACGGATCGCTGCACCACGACATTCACCTGCAGGGTGAAGAGGAGACAGTCTTCCTTGACTTCGGATGATCCCAGCGCGGCAGATCACGGGCTGCTGTCCCCCTATTGGGCCGGCGCCCCGGTGGCCGAGGCGACCGGTGATGTCGCCGTGCTCCGCGCAATGCTCGATGCCGAGGTGGCCCTTGCCGCTGCCGAGGCGGCGCTTGGCCTGGTTCCGGATGCCGCTGCCGAGAAGATTCGCAGCGTCGCAGCCGAGCTCACCCTGGATGCGTCCCGCATCGCCACCGCGTCCAGGGCGGGAGGCAACCCGATCATCCCGCTGCTGGCCGAGCTTCGTGCGGCGGTCGGACCCGACGCTGCCGGGTTCGTCCACCTCGGGGTGACCAGCCAGGACGTGCTCGACTCGGCCCTGATGCTGGTAGCCCAGCGGAGCATCCGCTTGATGATGGACGACCTGGACACCGCGGTGTCGGCCCTTGCCGCCCTGGCGGATGGGCACCGCTCGACCGCCATGGCCGGGCGCACGCTGACCCAGCACAGTGTGCCGACAACGTTCGGGCTCAAGGCCGCCGGTTGGCTGGTGGGGGTGGCGGATGCGCGCGGCTTCCTCGGTGCCGTCTCGTCGGCGTTGCCGGCGCAGCTCGGGGGAGCGGCCGGAACGCTGGCCTCTTTCACCCAGCTGGCCCAGGGTCGCGAACTCGAGCTCGTCGACGCGTTCGCGAGCAAGCTCGGGCTGCAGTCCGCGCCGGTGCCCTGGCACACGATGCGCACGCCGATCACCCGGCTTGCGGATGCGCTCAGCGGGGTCTGCGTTGCCGTCGGCAAGATCGGCGCCGACGTGTCCCTGCTGGCACGAACCGAGATCGGGGAGCTGAGCGAGGCCTCCGGCGGCGGATCGTCGGCCATGCCGCAGAAGCAGAACCCGGTGCTGAGCGTCCTGATCCAGGCGGCCTCCCGCCAGGCGCCGGGACTCCTCGCCGAACTTCATCGCAGTGCCATCGCGGTCGATGAGCGCCCCGACGGCGCCTGGCACGTGGAATGGCAGACCCTCCGCGAACTGCTGCGGGTGACCGGGGGCGCAGCATCACTCGCCGCCGAACTGCTGCCCGGTCTGCGCGTCGACGCCGAGCGGATGCGTGCCAACCTCGCCATCTCCGGGCCGCTGATCGTCAGCGAGCGGATCATGCTCGCCGTCGGCCCAACCCTGGGCAATGACACCGTGCGACGGCTCGTCGGCCAGGCTGCGGGCAACCCGGCCAGCCTGCGGGACGGCCTCCGAAGCGAATTGCCCGACTGGAGCGAAGACTCGCTCGATGAATTGCTCGACCCCCTGAACTACCTCGGCCTGAGCGGCGAACTCATCGACCGAGCTCTGGCACACGTGCAGGCAACCGGATGAGCGTCCCCACGATTCGCGCGGCCAGGAGCGGGACAGCGGGCGCGCCCCTGCTCGTGCTCGGCCCGTCGCTCGGCACCTCCACTTTGGTCTGGGAGGACGCCGCCGCACTGCTCGAAAAGCGATTCGACATTCTCGCCTGGGACCTTCCCGGCCACGGCATCTCGCCCGCGGCCAGCGAACCCTTCACCGTTTCCGAGCTGGCGGATGCGGTGCTCGAGCTGGTCGGCGACCGCACCTTCCACTACGCGGGCGTGTCGCTCGGCGGTGCCGTCGGGCTGGAACTGGCCTTACGACATCCGGAGCGCCTCGACCGTCTCGCCATGATCTGCTCGCTCGCCAAATTCGGTGAGGCCAGCTCCTGGACGGAACGGGCCGCCCTCGTGCGGGCGCAGTCGACCTCGGTGCTGGTGGGAGCATCCGCCGGCCGCTGGTTCTCCCCCGGGTCGATCGCCCGGCTTCCCGAGGTGACCGGGAAGCTGCTGCACACCCTCGCCGACGCAGACGACGAAAGCTACGCGCTGTGCTGCGAGGCGCTCGCGGCGTACGACCTGCGCGGTGAACTCGGCGAACTGAGCCGGCCGCTGCTGGCGATCTCCGGGCACGACGACCCGGTCGCCCCACCGGATGCGATGGCTGAACTGGCGGCGGCGACGCCTCACGGGCGCGCCGTCGACGTGGCGGATGCCGGACACCTCGCCAGCGCGGAACAGCCCGCCGTCACCGCGCGGCTGTTGATCGACTTCCTCAGAAAGGACGGCTGATGGCCACCGACGACGAACGGCGCGACCAGGGCATGACCGTGCGGCGCGAGGTGCTCGGCGACGAGCACGTCGACCGAGCCAACGCGAACATCTCGGAGGTGACCCGGGACTTCCAGGACTTCATCACCCGGTACGCCTGGGGTGACGTGTGGTCGCGGCCCGGGCTCGACCGCCGACTGCGGAGCACCGTGACCATCACCGCGCTCATCGCCCACGGCCACTGGGAAGAGCTCGAGATGCATCTGCGTGCCGCCCTGCGCAACGGGCTCACCAAGGAAGAGGTCTCCGAGATCATCCTGCAGTCCGGGGTGTACTGCGGGGTGCCGGCAGCCAACTCGGCGTTCCGCATCGCGCAGGAGGTCTACGGCGACTAGTGCGGGTGCGTGAGGAACGGCAGCCCGGTGTAGATCTCGGCCAGGTGTGCCATCCCGCGTGGTGACCCGCAGAGCTGGCTGAGCTGCCCGAGCTGCACGTGGTAGTCGTAGTCCACATTCTCTGGATGCTCGGAGTCGGTCGACTCGTTGAAGCGGTGCAGCATCCGCGTCATCCAGGCGGAGAAGTGCTGGATCTGCCACACCCGTTGCAGCGAGCGCGGTGAATACTCGTCGAGCCCGGATGCGTCGCCGCTGCGATACCAGGCGACCAGCCCGTCGTGCAGGTAGCTGGCATCCGCTATCGCCAGGTTCAGGCCCTTCGCGCCGGTGGGCGGCACGATGTGGGCGGAATCCCCGACCAGGAACAGCTTGCCGAACCGCATGGGGTCGCTCACGAAGCTGTGCATCGGGGTGATGTTCTTGTCGAAGATCTCGCCGCGTTCCAGCTTCCAGCCTGGGGTGCCGAGGCGGAGGTCCAGTTCGTCCCAGATGCGATCATCCGGCCAGTTGGCGATGTCGTCGTGCGGGTCGACCTGCAGGTAGAGGCGGCTGACGGTCTCCGACCGCATGCTGTGCATGGCGAAGCCGCGCTCGTGCAGGGCATAGATCAGCTCGTCCGTCGACGGGTGAACGTGGGCGAGGATGCCCAGCCAGCCGAACGGGTACTCGCGCCGGTAGGTCTTCTTCTCGACGGCGGGGATGCTCGGCCGGCAGACGCCGTGGGCGCCATCCGCACCCGCCACGAAGTCGGCGGTCAGCTCGAAGTCTTCGCCGTCCTGGGTGAATCGCACGGTCACCGGGCCGTCGGCCACGTTCTCCAGTTCGACGCTCGAGACGCTGTACCGGGCGGGGGTTCCGGCCTGGTCGTGGGCGGCGATGAGGTCTTTCACGACCTCCTGCTGGCCGTAGACCCACACCGAGCGGCCGACGAGCTCGCGGAACGAGACGTGGTGTCGGCTCCCGTTGTACTGCAGGTAGATGCCGTCGTGGCGCTGGCCCTCCACCGCGAGCCGCCCGCCGAGGCCAGCCTCGGTCAGCAGGTCGACGGCCGCGTGCTCGAGGACTCCGGCGCGAACCCGCTGGATCGTGTAGTCGCGGTCACGGGCTTCCAGCACGACGCTGTCGATGCCGGAGCGTCGCAGCAGGTGGGATAACAGCAGTCCGGCCGGCCCTCCGCCGATGATTGCTACCTGGGTGCTGATGCTGGTTCGCGTGGCCACACTGCCGTCCTTCCGGTTCGCTGGGTTTCGCCGGGTTGATATTCCTCAATGATACGCTCATCATTAGAACACAAGTTCGCTATGCGCACACAATGGGAATTCTGAAATGACTGCCAGCTTTATCTATGATGCCGTCCGCACACCATTCGGCCGCTACGGCAAGGCCCTCGCCGGGGTGCGCCCCGACGACCTCGCTGCCGGCGTGCTGCGCGAACTGGTGGCGCGGCATCCGAACTTCGACCCGGCGACCGTCGACGACGTGCTCCTCGGCGATGCCAACGCCGCCGGCGAGGACAACCGCAACGTAGCGCGGATGGCAGCCATCCTGGCCGGCTTCCCCACCTCCGTGCCCGGCGCCACCCTGAATCGGCTGTGCGGATCGGGCCTCGAGGCGGTGATCCAGGCGAGTCGGGCCATCGAAACGGGCGACGCCGAGGTGATGATCGCCGGCGGAGTCGAGTCGATGAGCCGCGCGCCCTGGGTGATGCTCAAGCAGTCGCGCCCGTACCCGAGCGCGCACGAGACCATGCACTCCACCACCCTCGGCTGGCGGATGGTGAACCCGCGGATGCCGGAACAGTGGAGCGTCTCGCTGGGGGAGACGGCTGAGATTCTCGCGGAACAATATGGGATCAGCCGCGAGGCGCAGGACGAGTTCGCTCTGCTCAGCCACCGCAATGCGGCTGCAGCCTGGGACGAGGGCATCTACGACCGGGAGGTCGTTCCGGTGGCGGGCGTCGACCTCGCCAGGGACGAGAGCATCCGGGCTGACACCTCCGTGGAGGCACTGGGCGGGCTGAAGCCCGCGTTCCGGCCCGACGGCTCGGTAACCGCGGGCAACTCCTCGCCGCTCAACGACGGTGCCGGCGCGATCCTCATCGGTTCAGAAAACGCTCCGATCGACGCGGAGCCGCTGGCCCGCATCGTCTCCCGCGGCGTGCACGCCGTCGACCCCAACGTGTTCGGCATCGCGCCGGTCGAGGCGGCCAACAAGGCGCTCGCCCGCGCCGGCAAGACCTGGGCGGATGTCGATGTGGTCGAACTGAACGAGGCCTTCGCCTCGCAAAGCCTCGCCTGCCTGAAACTGTGGCCAGAACTCGACCCTGCGAAGGTGAACATTCACGGTGGCGCCATCGCCATCGGGCACCCGCTCGGCGCATCCGGTTCCCGCATCGTCGGACACGTCGCCCACGAGTTGGAACGTCGCGGCGGCGGCGTGGGTGTTGCCGCCATCTGCATCGGCGTCGGGTTGGGCCTGGCGATCGTGCTCGAACGCTGAGCGCGAGCCTGACACGGAGGACCCCTCCAGAGGAAGGATGATAGACGGATGACGCTTTCCGCAGACAGCACCGAATCCGACGGTTCCCGAGATCCGAGCGGTCAATACGTGCAGTCGCTGGCGCGAGGCCTCAGCGTCATCCGAGCTTTCGACGGTGACCACCCCGAAATGACGCTCAGCGACATCTCCCGTCGCACCGGCCTCACCCGGGCGACCAGTCGCCGCTTCCTGCTGACCCTGGTGGAGCTCGGCTACGTGAAAACGGATGGGCGGATGTTCAGCCTCACCGCCCGGGTGCTCGAGCTCGGCTTCAGTTACCTGTCCGCGCTGTCGCTGCCGGAGATCGCCCAGCCGCACCTGGAGCACCTGGCCGCCACCATCCACGAGTCGACATCCGCGTCGGTGCTCGACGGTGCCGACATCGTCTACGTCGCCCGCGTTCCCACCCGCCGCATCATGACGGTGCGGATCAACATCGGCACCCGGTTCCCCGCCTACGCGACCTCGATGGGCCGTGTGCTGCTCGCGTCGTTCAGCGCCGAAGAACTCGACTCCCACCTGGACGGCATCGACTTCGCGGGCCTCACCTCGCACACCATCACGACCCGCGAAGCACTCGTTGTGGAGCTCGGCCGGGTGCGGGAGCAGGGCTGGGCGATGGTCGACCAGGAGCTGGAGAACGGCCTGCGATCGATCGCGGCGCCGATCTGGCACGGTTCAACGGTCATGGCGGCGATCAACGTGTCGACCACCGCGAACAGCCACACGGTGGAGTCCATTCAGGAGAACCTCCTGCCCCCGCTGAAGCAGACTGCCGAGCGGATCAGTCGCGACCTGACCGCCTCCCGGCCTTTCACGCGTGCCAGCAACCACGGACTCAGCCCGACCAGTCATCCGCTGTAGCGCTCGACTTTTCTCGCAAGACCTCCCCGCCTGCCCACTTTCGCCGGGCATCCGATCGACGATGACGGAGTTTGTCTTCGATGACGGCGTTGTGAAGGGTGTCATCGAAGAGAAACTCCGTCATCGTCGAGCGGGGCGGCTAGTTCCGGCCTAGCGAGATCTGCGCGTTTGTGCATATAGTTGGGGTACTGAGCGTTTGCAGGTGCACCGCAGCACGAGAGGACGAACCCCGTGGAACAGATGGACGGCCACGCCGACACCCCCGAGCTCGAGCAGCTCTACCGCGACTTCGACGCGAACCAGCTCGCCCCGCTGTGGACGCAGCGCGAAGGCCTCATGCCGATGGCGCCGGAGCCGTCAGCCATCGCCCACGTCTGGAAGTGGGAGACCCTCTACGACCTCGCCAAGCGCAGCGGTGACCTGGTGCCCATCGGCCGCGGCGGCGAGCGCCGCGCCATCGGCCTCGCTAATCCCGGACTGCCCGGCACCGCCTACGCGACCCCAACCCTGTGGGCGGCCATCCAGTACCTCGGGCCGCGGGAGACCGCGCCGGAGCACCGTCACAGCCAGAACGCCTTCCGCTTCGTGGTCGAAGGCGAAGGGGTGTGGACTGTCGTCAACGGCGACCCGGTGGCCATGCGACGAGGCGACCTGCTGCTCACCCCCGGTTGGAACTTCCACGGCCACCACAACGACACCGACCAGCCGATGGCCTGGATCGACGGTCTCGACATCCCGTTCTCCAGCTACACCGATGTCGGCTTCTTCGAGTACGGGTCCGAGCGGGTGACGGATGAGGCGTCCCCCGCGGTCTCTCGCGCCGAACGGCTTTGGGGACACCCCGGGCTGCGCCCGCTGTCCGGACTTGAGAACAAGGCGAGCTCTCCCCTGGCCGCCTACCGCTGGGAGCACACGGATGCCGCGCTCCGCGAGCAGCTGCTTCTGGAAGACGAGGGGCACCCGGCCACCGTCGAGCAGGGGCACGCCGCCATCCGCTACGTCAACCCGACCACCGGTGGCGACGTCATGCCGACCATCCGCGCCGAGTTCCATCGGCTGCGCGCCGGCGCCGACACGCCCTCCCGTCACGAGGTCGGGTCATCCGTGTGGCAGGTCTTCGAGGGCGAGGGCAGCGTCGTGCTCGGCGGCACAGAGCACAAGCTCGTCACCGGCGACCTCTTCGTGGTGCCATCGTGGGTTTCGTGGTCGCTGCACGCCACCACCCAGTTCGACCTGTTCCGCTTCAACGACGGACCCATCATCGACCGGCTCAATTTCGCACGCACCTACATCCCTGGAGAAAACGCATGAAGCTCGCCACCCTACGCACCACGACCGGCAACACCGCTGTCGTCGTCACCGACGACAGCGCCATCGAGATCGATGGGGTGGCGGATGTCGGCGCCCTGCTCGGCAACCCGGAGTGGCGCGCGGTCGCGGAGGCCGCCGACGGCAAGGTGCACGCGCTCGACTCGATCGAGGACACCGCCTGGGCTCCTGTCGTACCGCAGCCGAGCAAGATCGTCTGCGCCGGACTCAACTACCGCAAGCACATCCTCGAGATGGGGCGCGAGCTTCCCGAGCATCCGACCTTCTTTGCCAAGTACCCCGAGGCGCTGATCGGCGCGTTCGACGACATCGAACTGTCACCGCTGTCGAACGCCGTCGACTGGGAGGCGGAACTCGCCGTTGTCATCGGTAAGCCGGTTCGGAACGCCACCGAAGCCGAGGCTGAGGATGCGATCGCCGGCTACGCGGTGCTCAACGACGTGACCATGAGGGACTTCCAGTACCGCACGCTGCAGTGGCTGCAGGGCAAGACCTTCGAGAACACCACGCCATTCGGGCCGTACCTCGTGACGACGGATGAATGGACTCCCGGGCCCACGATGAAGGCCGTCGTCGACGGTGACACGGTGCAGGAAGTCTCCACCGGCGAGCTCGTGTTCACGCCCGCCGCGCTCATCTCCTACTTCTCGCAGATCGTCACCCTGAACCCGGGCGACGTGATCGCCACCGGGACACCGGGTGGGGTCGGCCACGCCCGCAAGCCGCAGCGTTACCTGCAGAACGGTTCCGTGCTCGAGACATCCATCGAGGGCCTCGGCGCGCAGCGCAACGTCGCCGGGTTGGCCGGGTAGCACCATGGTCGCCCGCACCGACAAGACGCAGGATCCGGACATCCTCGCTGGCCTGCTGCTGGCCAGGCGCGGCACCGCTTACTTCGAGCGCAAGCTCGCCGAGCTGGCTGACGACGAGTTCGACGGGCCGTCGCTGCTTCCTGGCTGGGACCGGCGCCACGTGATCGCCCACGTCGGTTACAACGCGCGGGCGCTCACCCACCTGACCGAGTGGGCGGCGACCAGCGTCGAGACTCCGATGTACGCGACGACGGATGCCCGCAACGCCGAGATCGAATACGGCGCCACCCTGAGCCCGGCCGCCTTGCGCAATCTGAGCGCACACGCGGCCGTGCACCTGAACGTGGAGTGGCGCGACCTCGAACCGGAGGCCTGGGACGCCGAGGTGCGCACCGCCCAGGGGCGCACCGTCCCGGCCTCCGAAACCGTCTGGATGCGCACGCGTGAAGTGTGGTTGCACGCCGTCGACCTGGACAACGGCGGGAGCGTCAACGATTTCCCTGCCGAGTTGGTCGACCGGCTGCAGACCGATGTGCTGGGCGCCTGGAGCCGTCGCCAGGCCGAGGAGGGAATCCCCAACTTCGTGCTCCGCGCGGAGGACCGGGACGGCATCCGCTCCGTCACCGGTGGCACGGAGGATGGCGTCGAACTGCTCGGCACGGCGGCCGCCCTGACCCGCTGGGCGACCGGACGTGGGAGTCTCGGCGTTCACACCGCGAACGGCTCGCCGGTTCCGAAGTCACCACGATGGCTGTGACTGGCGAGACGGTCGAGCTGGCCGACTACACCGGGTTCCTGGTCAGGCGGGCGCAGCAACTGCACGCCGCCGTCTGGCAGCGCGAAGCATCCGCCGAATTCACCTCGGTGCAGTTCGGCGCACTCAACCTGGTGCACGCCAACCCGGGAATCGACCAGCGCATGCTGGGGGAGCACCTGCAGCTGGATCGGTCCACGATCGCGGATGTCTGCGCGCGCCTGGAGCGCCGCGGCCTGATCCTGCGCGACCGGGATCCGGATGATCGGCGCAGGAACATCCTGTCCCTCACCGAGCAGGGCGAGACGGTGCTGGCCGAGCTGCTCCCGCGAGCCGACCGTGTGCACGAGGTGCTGGTCGCCGGGCTCAGCGCACCCGACCGCGCTGAGCTGCACCGCCTGCTGACCCTCCTCCTCGCGGACACCTAGGCACGACCCCTCCTGCTCCGCGGAGACGTACTCACACTCCTCGGGGCCGGAGACCGCCGGAAAAGGCTGCCGCCGCTGTCGCCTCGCACGGAGACCCTTCCCACGTGCGGCGTGTTTCCAGCCGGTTTCGACAAGCTCAACCAGCGAAAGGGCGGGTTCGACGAAGTCGGTCAGGGGGGTCAGTGGAGGTCGGCTATGTCTCGCTCGATCGCGGCGCGGGTGGCGAGCAGCAGCCCGATCGTGCTGTCCTCCGTCAGTTTCTGCAGTCGCACCGCGGGGGCGGCCATCGAGAACCCACCGATCGCCCTGCCGTCACTCCCCAGCAACACAAGCCCGATGGCTGCGAGCCCGGTTTCGGTCTCGCCGATGTTGAGCGCATACCCGCGCGACTTGACGGCGCGCAACTCCCGGCTGAGCGCATCGAATTCCTCCTCGCTCATCGGGTCGGCGGTGTACGACGACGGGCTCTGATACAAACGGGCGAGCTGCGCGGGCGGCAACTCCGCCAGCATCGCCTTGCCACCGGATGCGAGCCTTGCCGGCAAGACAGTTCCCTGCCGGTCCCCGACGCGCAGGAAGTTCGACGACTCGAGCGTCAACAGGAATCGCACCGACGTCCCCACCCTGATCACCAGGTTGACCGTCTCATCGAGCTGGCCGAGCAGCACTTCGAGGTGCGGCTGGGCCCGATTCTTGAACTCCTTCGTCCACTCGGCCGCGACCGGTGGCACCCCGATGGCCGGCCCTGGCAGGTAGGTGCGCGACTCGTCCTGTTCGGCGAACCCTCGATACACGAGCATCGACAGCAACCGGTGTGCGGTCGATGGCGCGATGCCGAGTAGTTCCGCTGCGTCCTTCAGCCGGAGTCGCCCCTCATCGCGCAGCACCTGCACCAGGCGGAGCGCGTTGTCGACGGACTCCAGTGAGTAGGCCGGTTTCCTCCGCTGTGTAGCATTCTGCACAACAGAATTATACTCGGCGGATCGTATAGACAACTACAGGATACTCGCCCTAGTGTTACCCGCTGTCATTCTTACAGCCAGAATTTACTTGCTGTCCGAGTCGTCATCCGCGACGGTCGACACATGACAAACGTGATTATTGCCGGAGGCGGCATCGGTGGGCTCGCCGCAGCTGTGGGCCTGAGCCGCGCCGGAGCCACCGTTACCGTGCTGGAGCGGGAGCCTGACTTCAAGGAGGTCGGCGCCGGCCTTGAACTGGGCCCGAACGGCACCCGCGTGCTCGCCGATTGGGGTCTCCTCGATGAGATGCGCGGCTACGGCGTGCAGCCGAACGCCCTGGTGATCAAGGATGCCATCGACGGCCGCGAGCTCACCCGCATGGAGCTCGGCGCAGAGTTCGAGGAGCGCTACGGCGCCCCCTACCTTGTCGGCCATCGCAGCGACCTGCTCGCCCTTCTGCTGAAGGCCGCGCAGGATGCCGGAGTCACGTTGATCTCGAACGAGCAGGTCGACACCGTCTCGTCCGAAGGGGATCTGGCAGTCGTCACCACGGCATCCGGCAACCGCTACGAGGGCAACCTCGCCATTGCGGCCGACGGCTTGAACTCCCGGCTGCGCGGAAAGCTCGTCGACGACTCCCCCGTCGCTTCCGGTTACGTCGCCTACCGCGGGACGATCCTGATGAACGACGTCGACATTGACGCCGACCTCGAGAACGTCACCCTCTACATCGGCCCAGGCTGCCACTTCGTCCAGTACCCGATCCGCAAGGCCACCGCCGAGCAGGGCGCCCTGCTCAACCAGGTGGCCGTCTTCGAGTCCCCCGCATTCCTTCGGGGCGAGCTGGAGGACTGGGGTCGCCCAGGGGAACTGGATGCCGCGTTCGCGACCTGCCTTCCGAGCATCCGCCACGCCCTCACGTTCATCCCCCGCGAGCGCTGGTGGCTGATGTTCGACCGCGATCCGATCGAGCACTGGATCAGCGACCGGCTGCTGCTGCTGGGTGACGCCGCCCATCCGATGCTGCAGTACCTCGCTCAGGGGGCGTGCCAGGCGCTCGAGGACGGACGCGTGCTTCAGGATGCTGTCAGTCGCCAGGTCAGCGCGACACCGGATGTCGATGGCTGGCTTTCGGCCGCCGAACTCTTCAACCGCGAACGGGCACCCAGAACGGCGCGCGTGCAGCGGAACGCCCGAACCTGGGGCGAGTCATGGCACGTGGACGGCATCGGGCGCACCATCCGGAACATCCTCTTCTCTGACCGCAAGCACGACGATTACCGTTACACCGACTGGCTTTACGGGAAGGACGTTATCAAGCTCCCTTGACCCGAAACCAATCCGCTGTAGTGTTTAGAGAACACTTGTTCACATCCCGAACAAGCCTGCACCGCACGGCACGTTTCACAAAGGAGTGACACATGAAGAAATCACTGATGGTCGGACTCGCAGCCGCGTCCGTCCTCGCACTTACCGCCTGCGCGAGCGGAACCCCGGACACCGGTGAGGCTCCGGACCCGGCCGAGCCGACAGCGATCACCGTTGGCGTCATCCCCATCGTGGACACCGCACCGATCTGGCTCGGCGTCGAGAAGGGGTTCTTCTCCGACGAAGGCCTCGATGTCACGGTGCAGCCGACAACAGGTGGCGCGGCATCCGTCCCCGGAGTCGTGGCCGGCAGCTACGACTTCGCGTTCGGCAACTACGTCTCAGGCATGGTCGCCAACGACCAGGGCCTCGCACTGAAGTACGTCGCCAACGGAAACTCGACGGCAGGCGACCCCGACTTCGGCGCCGTGATCGTTCCGGGTGACTCCGACATCGAAAGCCCGGCGGACCTGTCCGGCAAGACCGTCTCGGTGAACAACCTGCAGAACATCGGTGACACCACCATCCGCACGGTCGTCGACGACGACGGTGGCGACTCCTCGACCATCAAGTTCGTCGAGGTCGCGTTCCCCGACGCCGAAGCTGCCGTGACGAACAAGCAGGTCGACGCGGCATGGATCCTCGCCCCGTTCCTCGACTCTGCCGTTGCCAACGGTGCCCGCGTGATCAGCTACAACTTCTCGGACTTCGACCCGGCACTGGACATCGCCGGCTATTTCACCACGCTCGACACCTTCGAGAACAAGCCGGAACTGGTCGAGGCGTTCACCACCGCGATGAACAAGTCGCTGGAGTACGCTGACGCCAACCCGGACGAGGTCAAGCAGATCGTGACCACGTACACGAAGATGTCACTCGAGCAGCTGGATGCGATGGTGCTTCCGAAGTTCAACGTCGAGTTCAACCGCGAGGCTATGGAGAAACTCGGCGCAGCCGCATTCGGCTACGGAACGCTGAAGGCAGAGCCGGACCTGGACAAGCTGCTCCCGTAGCCCGACCCGTACCAACCAAGCAGAAGCCGAGTACCCAGTGTCGAGTACGAACAGCAGGATGCGAAGTACGAAAGTGTCTGGTCCGCTCCTAGGACTGGCAGGCATCCTGCTGTTCCTGCTCGCCTGGGAGGCTGCTCCCCGGCTGGGACTCGTGCAGGAACGATTCCTTCCCCCAGCCAGCGAGGTACTGATCACACTGATCGACTACTTCGGCCAGCCTGCGTTCTGGAAGGACGTCGGCGAGACGATGCTGGCGTGGACCATCGGTCTTGCCATCTCGATCATCGCCGCCGTGGTGCTCGGCCTCATCATCGGCTCGAGCTCCTTCCTCAGCAAGGCCACCTACACCACCATCGAGTTCCTACGGCCGATCCCCTCGGTCGCCCTCATCCCGCTCGCCGTCCTGCTCTTCGGCGTGAAGATCGAGTCCTCCCTGCTGTTGGTGATCTACGCATCCTTCTGGCAGGTGCTCCTGCAGGTGCTTTACGGGGTGGCGGATGTTGACCCGGTCGCCAACAACACGGCGAAGAGTTACGGCCTGGGCCCGCTCGCCCGTGCCCGCTATGTCGTCTGGCCGACCGTGCTCCCCTACCTGATGACCGGCATCCGCCTCGCCTCCGCCGTGGCACTGATCCTGGCCATCACGGCAGAACTGGTCATCGGGTCTCCTGGCCTCGGCTACCAGATCGCGTTGACGCGTTCCGGCGGCGCGGTGCCCGAAATGTACGCGCTCATCGTCGCGACCGGCATCATCGGCATCATCATCAACCTGGGCATGCGATTCATCGAGAAGAAAGTGCTCGCTTGGCACTCCTCAGTCAGAAGTGAGGTCATCGCATGAGCACCCTCAAGCGCATTGCGTACTTCGTCGGCCTGCCGGTGTTGCTCATCATCATGTGGTGGGTGCTCACCCGCGGAGAACCCAACTTCTATGTGCCAACCCCGGAAGAACTGGTTGCCACGTTCTGGGAAGTCTGGGCCGGCGAACGGTTCGCGACAGACTTCGTGCCCAGCATCATCCGGCTCGTCATCGGGCTGATCGCCACGATCGCCCTCGGAATCGTTCTCGGCATCCTCATCGGGTCCTTCCGTTGGCTGCGCAGCCTGACCGAGCCACTACTCGAGTTCTTCCGCGCGATACCGCCGCCGGTGCTCGTTCCGCTGTTCATCCTGCTCATCGGAATCAACGACCAGATGATGATTTTCGTGATCATCTCCGGCTCGATCTGGCCGGTGCTGCTGAACACGGTTGAAGGAGTTCGCGCCGTCGACGAGGTGCTCATGAACACCAGCCGCACCTATGGGATCAATGGTTTCGCCCGCCTTCGGCACCTGGTGCTGCCAGCCGCCAGCCCGCAGATCATGACCGGGGTGCGGCAGAGCCTGTCGATCGGCCTGATCCTCATGGTGATCTCCGAGATGTTCGGAGCGTCATCCGGGCTCGGCTACACCATCGTGCTGTTCCAGCGCGGCTTCGCGATTCCGGAGATGTGGAGCGGAATTGCGGTGCTCGGACTCATCGGTATCGCCCTCTCCCTCATTTCGAAAGCGATCGAGGCCAAGGTGCTGCGCTGGTACCACGGTTTGAAAGAGGTGCAACGTGACAGTTAGCGGAACAGGACCCACCATGACGACGCCGATGCTCTCAATCAAGAACCTCAAGAAGACCTACCAGGTAGCCGACGGTGAGATTGAGGCGGTGCGCGACATCACGCTCGACATCGCCGAGGGTGAGCTCATCTGCGTGGTCGGACCATCCGGCGCAGGAAAGACGACGCTGCTGAAGTGCATCGCGGGCCTTCTGACACCGACCGCCGGAACCATCGAACTGGCTGGCACACCGGTCACCGGACCGCCGAAAGCCATGGCCGTCGTCTTCCAGGAGTACGGCCGCAGCCTGTTCCCCTGGATGACGGTTCGCGCCAATGTCGAGCTTCCGCTGAAGAACGCCGGGGTGTCGAGGGCCGAACGCGACAAGCTGGTCGCCGACGCCTTGGAGGCCGTCGAACTGGAACACGTGCCGGACAGCTATCCCTGGCAATTGTCCGGCGGCATGCAGCAGCGTGTCGCCATCGCCCGCGCGGTCGCCTACCGGCCGAAGGTGCTGCTGATGGATGAACCGTTCGCCGCCGTCGATGCCCAGACGCGCGCCGACCTGGAAGACCTGGTGCGCGACATCTGGCACAAGCTCGGGGTCACCATCCTGTTCATCACCCACGACATCGACGAGTCGGTGTACCTGGCGCAGCGCGTCATCATGCTCTCGAACTCACCCACTGTGGTGCAGGACGACCTGAAGATCGACCTCCCCGACCAGCGCGACCAGCTGGAGACCCGCTCCAGTAAGCGCTTCACGGAGTTGCGGACCCATGTTTACGAGCAGATCCAGCTGGCGAAGGCATCGAAGCCGACCGGTGTGACCGCGGTCCAGAAGGTCGCCCGGAGATGAAGGGCAATGCGATGAAGGTCAGCGAAGCGGTCGGCCGTGCACTCGTGCAGTGGGGGGTCGACCAGGTGTTCGGCGTTACCGGCAGCGGCAACTTCGAGGTGACGACCGCCATGGTCGCCGCCGGGGCGAAGTATGTCTCCGCTCGCCACGAGGGCGGCGCTGCAACGATGGCGGATGGCTACGCGCGCCTCGCGAGGAAGGTCACGGTGGCCAGCGTTCACCAGGGGCCAGGGCTCACCAACGCCATGACCGGCCTCGCCGAGGCGGCGAAGGCGCACACCCCGCTCCTCGTCGTCGCGGGCGAGACTCCGGCAACCATGAAGACCTCCAACTTCTGGATCGACCAGGCCGCGGCCGCTGAAGCACTCGGGGCCGTTGCGATCAGGCTGGAGTCGCCGGCGACCGCTCTGGCGGATGCCGCCCGCGCATTCACCATCGCCCGGACCGGCCGGCCCGTACTGCTGGGACTACCGCTTGATGTCCAGGCCGGCGAGGTCGACTGGAACGGCTCTGCCCCGGATCTCCCTGCTCCCGCGTCCCTCCCCGCGCCATCAGTCGACGGCGTCAACGAATTGGTGTCGCGACTGAGTTCGGCGCAGCGTCCGCTTATCGTCGGCGGCCGTGGCGCCTTCAACGCACACGATGAGATCGTCGGGCTGGCTGCAGCATCCGGTGCCCTGCTGGCGACAACCGCCATGGCGCGTGGGCTCTTCACCGATGACCCATGGAACGTGGACGTTATGGGCGGCTTCGCGAACGAGGCGATGTCCGAGCTCATCATGGATGCCGACCTGATCGTCGCGTTCGGCGCGTCGCTCAACCGCTGGACAGCCCGCAACGGCGAGCTCATCCGCGACACCCCCGTCGTTCAGGTGGACATCAACCAGGCTGCATTCTCGCTGCACCGTCGGGTGGAGGCATCCGTCATCGGGGATGCTGCACTGGTGGCTTCCGCGGTCGCCGACGCGCTTCCGGAACGACAGGATGCCGGCTACCGCACCGAATCCGTGGCGCAGAAGCTGTCGGCGGGGCGCCTGTGGCGCGACCAGTCTTTCGAGGCGCGCATCGCCGACGACCGCATCGACCCGCGTCTGCTCGCGGTCGCTCTCGATGAGCTGTTGCCGACCGAGCGCATTGTGACGGCGGATGCCGGTAGCCACACCGAGTACACGGCAATGTACCTGCAGGTTCCGGATGATCGGGGCTACTGCCTGCCCTTGGCCTTCCAGTGCATCGGCCTCTCCCTGGCCGCGGGCATCGGCGCTGCCGTCGCACGCCGCGATCGACTGCCGGTCGTGGGCGTCGGCGACGGTGGGTTCATGATGAGCCTCGTCGAGCTCGACACCGCTGTACGCCTCGGGTTGCCGCTGGTCGTCGTCGTCTACAACGACAGCGCCTACGGGGCAGAGGTGCACCACTTCCGGCACAGCGGCCAGCCGCTCGACATCGTCGAATTCCCGGAGACCGACATCGCCTCCATCGCGCGCGGTTTCGGCTGCACCGGCGTGACCGTGCGGTCACTGGATGACCTCGCAGGGTTGAGCGACTGGTTGGCCGGCGACCGTTCCACCCCGATCGTGATCGACGCGAAGACGATTTCGTTCCCGTCCTGGGTCGACGCGCACGCGTTCGTCGGAGAGCCCAAGTAGCGTCAATGGGGGTTTCGAGGACACCTCGCCAGTTGGGCCGTCCCGCCGCGTTGCAGCACCGGGCCCATCGTGTTACGTTCGATATATGAACTCGCGTTCGCTATGCGTACATATTTTGTCTTCAGGGAGGAATAATGACGTTCTTCGACCCCAGTGAGTGGGATGGCAAGCTCTACAGTTCGGGCTGGGTCACCAGCAAAGGTGGCAGTCAGGACATCATGGAGCCTGCCACCGAGTCGGCCATCGGAAAGTTCGGTGTTGCCAATACGGAGGATGTTTCCCGCGCGGTCGACGTGGCGACCGAGGCCCAGAAGTCGTGGGATGCGACCAGTTATGACGAACGCGCGGCGGTGCTCCGTCGAGCCGGTGACCTCATCGAAGCGCAGAGCGAGGTTCTCGGCCACTGGCTGATCCGTGAAGCGGGTTCCGCGAAGGGGAAGGCCGCCTTCGAGAACCACATGGTCTCCGGCCTGTTCTACGCTGCCGCGGCCATCGCCCAGGCCCCCTATGGACAGTTGCTGCGCAGCTCCAAACCCCGCCTCAGCCTGGCCCGTCGCATCCCAGTGGGAGTAGTCGGCGTCATCGCACCATTCAACTTCCCGCAGATCCTCTCGATGCGCTCAGTGGCGCCGGCACTCGCCCTGGGCAACGCCGTCATCCTCAAGCCGGACCCCCGCACCGCGGTTTCCGGTGGCCTCGCCTTCGCCGCAATCCTTGAGGAGGCCGGCCTCCCCGCCGGGCTCTTCCACGTGCTCCCCGGCGCAGTCGAGCCCGCTACCGCACTCATCGAACACCCCGGGGTACGCGTCATCTCGTTCACTGGATCGACCAATGCCGGCCGCTCCATCGGCCAGCTCGGGGCGAAGCACCTCAAGCGCGTTCACCTGGAACTGGGCGGGAACAACGCCATGCTGGTGCTCGGCGACGTCGATGTGCCGCAGGCCGTGTCGGCAGGGGCCTGGGGCTCCTTCCTTCACCAGGGCCAGGTGTGCATGACCACCGGCCGGCACCTCGTGCACGAGAGCATCTACGACGAATACGTCGAGCGCCTGTCCACCACCGCGAACGGGATTCCGGTCGGCGACGGGGCGACGACGGATGCTCCGCTCGGCCCCGTGATCGACGCCGGCCAGCGCGACCGCATCCACTCGCTTGTCACCGGCAGTGTGGACGCCGGTGCCAAGCTGACCGCCGGCGGAACCTACGAGGGGCTGTTCTACCGCCCGACCGTGCTGGCCGACAGCAAGTTCGACCACCCCGCCTTCGAGCAGGAGGTCTTCGGCCCGGTGGCACCGGTCATGAAATTCTCGACGCTCGATGAGGCCGTCGAGATCGTCAACCGGAGCGAGTATGGGCTCTCCCTCGCCATCCTCACCAAGGATCCCCTCCGGGGCCTTGCACTGTCCGACCGGATGCACAGCGGCATCGTGCACATCAATGACCAGAACGTCGATGACGAACCGATCATCCCGTTCGGCGGGGTCGGAGCATCCGGGACCGGGTCACGGTTCGGTGGTGCTGATGCCAACATCGAGGCGTTCACCGAGACCCAATGGGTGACGATGCAAAGCGATATCGAACGCTACCCGTTCTAAAGAAACCAGGAACCTGATACATGATTTCCAAGATCGTCAGCAGTGCGGCGGATGCCGTGCGAGACATCCCTGACGGCGCCACCGTGATGATCGGCGGTTTCGGCACGGCCGGCCAACCGGTCGAACTGATCGACGCCCTGATCGAGCAGGGGGCATCCGGACTCACCATCGTCAACAACAATGCGGGTAACGGCACCACTGGTCTCGCCGCGCTCCTCGGCGCTGGGCGAGTGCGGAAGATCATCTGCTCGTTCCCCCGGCAGGTCGACTCGCAGATCTTCGACGGCCTGTATCGGGAGGGCAAGCTCGAACTCGAACTGGTACCGCAGGGCACTCTCGCTGAGCGCATCCGGGCGGGCGGAGCCGGCATCGCCGGGTTTTTCACGCCAACCGCGTTCGGAACAACACTGGCGGAGGGCAAGGAGACGCGCAAGATCAACGGACGCGACTACGTCCTGGAGGACGCGCTGCTCGCCGATTTCGCCCTCATCAAAGCACACCAGGGTGACCGGCTCGGCAACCTTGTCTACCGTAAGACGGCGCGCAACTTCGGCCCCATGATGGCCAGTGCAGCTGGAGTCACCATCGCCCAGGTCTCACAGATCGTCGAGGTCGGTTCGATCGATCCGGAAACGGTGGTGACGCCGGGAATCTTCGTCAAGCGGTTGGTCGAAACCGGCGGCGCACTGCCGCCCGCTACGGAAGGGCAGTAATGAAGGGGCCACTCAGCCGCGACGATATGGCCAAGCGCGTCGCCCGGGACATCACCGGGGGCGCGTACGTGAACCTCGGAATCGGCCTGCCGACGAAGGTGGCGAACTTCCTGCCGTCCGACCGCGAGATCATCCTGCACACCGAGAACGGGATGCTCGGCATGGGTCCGGTCGCCGAGGGCGACCAGATCGACCACGACCTGATCAACGCCGGCAAGATCCCGGTGACTGAACTGCCCGGGTCGTCTTACTTCCACCAGGCCGACTCATTCGGGATGATGCGGGGCGGCCACCTCGACGTCTGCGTGCTCGGCGCCTTCCAGGTGTCGACATCCGGTGACCTCGCCAACTGGCACACCGGCGGGGCGGATGCGATACCGGCCGTCGGCGGTGCCATGGACCTGGCGATCGGTGCCAAGCAGGTTTTCGTCATCATGGAACTGTTCACCCGCGACGGCCAGTGCAAGCTGGTGGAGGAGTGCAGCTATCCGCTGACCGGCATCGGATGCGTGAACACCCTGTACACGGACTATGCCGTCTTCGACCTCGGGCCGGATGGCGCCGTGGTGCGGGAGATCTTCGGCGACACCACCATCGAGCAGCTGCGTGAGCTTACCGGGCTGGCGCTGCGCGCGTAGCCCTACTCTGGGTGGTCGAGTCGCCGCCTCTTGCTGGCCGCGTCGCCCGGCGAGCGCAGCGAGCACGCGTAGGTCCCCTGAGTAGGTCGCTCCGCGACCGTATCGAAGGGTCGACACCCCGTTAGGCCTCACTGACGTCCGCCAACTCGGGCTTCCCAGGATCTCAATTCTCCGCAGCTGGCGGTGACCAGTGAGCAAGATTGCTTCGGCACGGCCTCTCGTTCACCCCGACCGGCACGTTCTCCGCTTACTATCAGCCGCTGATCCATCAGTTCGACTCGAGCGATATCGCTCAGATTTCCTACCTTCGCAGGTCCGGTGCGCCTGTGCCTCGAGTCGAAAAACTTCGCCTTTCTCTGCAATCTGCAGCAGCGCCGTCACGATCGGCCCACCGCCTCGCTATCGGCCACGAAACATGGAAGAAGTGCTGGGTAGTACAGCTAGGGCACGAGAGCAGGAGCCTGATCAGCTGTTCGTTCAACGATTGCAGACGCAGAGGCGAGCGGGCTCAGCCGCACGACATCACCGACCCCAAAACCGGGCTCGATCCCGCTCCGAACGGCAACCACTCCCCACGGCGTCTCCATGTCGTAGCGGAAAGTCGAGCCCAAAAACACCTTCGATGAGACCCGAGCATCCACGGCGCAATTGCCGGGCGCCTCCGTTCCGAACGCGAATCCGCTGGGCCGGATGCCGACCGTTACGCCTGATCCGTCCGGCACCTGTTGCGCCGCAATCTGAAGCACGACGCCGTGACCGAGATCCACGTGCGCAGCGCCCTCTGCGTACTCCGTCACGACCCCTGGGAAGAGGTTCATCTTGTCCAGGAAGTTGGCTACGAACACAGAGTCGGGGTGGCGGTAAACGTTCTCCGGGTGCCCTACCTGCTCTATGCGGCCCTTGTTGAGAATCGCAATCCTGTCGCCAACCGAAAACGCTTCTTCCTGGTCGTGCGTGACGAGCACCGCGGTAATCCCAAGGCGGGATGTCAGGCTCTTGATCTCCTCGCGCACCCTGCCGCGTAACGCGACATCGAGGTTCGACAGCGGCTCATCAAGCAACAAGACTTTCGGCTCCAATGCCAACGCACGGGCTAGAGCCACCCTCTGCTGCTGACCCCCAGACAACTGGGTCACCGAACGATCAGCAACCGGGCCAAGGTCCAGAAGTTCGATAACGTTCGAGCTGCGACGGTGACTCTCGGCCCTTCCAACTCTCCGGGCGCCGTGTCGGAGCGCGAACTCGATATTTTTACGCACCGTCATCTGCGGCCAGAGTGCATAGCTTTGGAAGACCATGGCCTGGGGCCGCATCTCGGGTCCAACCCAACGATTGGCGGCACCGTCGAACACCACCTGATCATCGATAGCGATGCGTCCTGAACTTGGGCGGTCAAGTCCGGCCAGCATCCTGAGACAGGTGGTCTTGCCGGAGCCGGAGGGGCCCAACAATACAAAAAACTCGCCCTCCTCGACGCCGAAGGAAAGATGGTCGAGACCATGGACACTCGGTTTCCCCTTGCGGTTCGGCTGGAACACCTTGACGAGGTTGTCAACTTTGATCATGAAGCTCATCTCCAATCGAATTAGACGCGTGCTCGGCGCAACGCAGGAAAACAGCCAGCCACAAGGACCGCCATGAACACCAGCTGAAGAACACCGAGGGCGCTTGCCGTGGTGGTATCACCGGAGGTGCTGTAGAAGAAGATTCGCGTCGACAGGACCTGGTTACTCGGGCTGGACAGCATGAGAACAATGGTGAGCTCTCGCAATGCCAGCAGGGCCACCCAAAACCACGAGAATATGAGGCTCTCCCGAATTGCAGGCAGGACGACGCGAAAGAAAGTGCGCCCTCGCGGAACCCCTGAGGCAGAGGCAGCCTCTTCCAGCTCGGGATGCAGCTGGATGACCGCGCCACTGATCGTTCGGTGGGTAGTGGCGATGAACCTCGTGCTGACGGCGATCACCAAGAAGGCAACCGTGCCAGCAAGCGGTAGGAATTGGTAGGTGGTAAGACCGAAGCGCAGGAATGCGACTGCCATCACGATAGATGGGATCGCCAGACTCATCATGATTAAGAGGTCCAGCAAGTGCCGTCCGCGTGCGCGAGTGCGCTCAACAAACCACGCGGCACATGCCGAGAGGAGCACGGTGGCAGTTGCGACCGAGACGACGAGCATGACGGTGGGCAGGCCGACCACCTCTAACTCGTATCCCGCGTTCTGGTACCCCTTGAAGCTGATCTGGGCCAGCGCCTCCAGGCTCGGGGGTTGCACATAGGGCAGCAACGATGTCCAAACGAGCATTGCGACGGGAATCACAACGCTGATGGCGACAAAGAGCAGGAACAACGTGAATGCAAAGACGCGAGTGCGTCCGCTCAACGCGACCGGTGGACGGGCGGCGCGCTTGCCCGAGACTGTTGCCAACCGCGCAGAGCTCTTGACCGCACGGTAGTAACCGATCATGAGCAGACCAACTACTGCGGCGCCAAGCAGTCCGACTGCGGAGGCGAGCCCGTAGTCGGGGAGGCCGCCGGACCCCTGGATCGCTGTGTAAATCCACGTCGAAAGCACAAAGATTCGCTTCGGCATGCCCAGCATGCCCGCGTAGTCGAACATTTCTATCGCGATGATGAAGACGACAATCGTTGTGGCGAGGATTGTCGGCCAGATGACCGGAATGGAAAGCCGCACGGCGGTCACGAACTTTCCGACTCCATGGACAGTTCCCGCCTCCTCGATGCTCGAGTCGATCGAGCCGAACGCGGGAACCAGCAGGAAGAAGGTCAGCGAAACCAGTCCGAGCCCCTGTAGGACTGTGATCCAGGGCAAGGAGTATACGTCGAATAAAGGTTCGGTCGACCCGGTCAAGTCGTGCCACCAGACATTGGCGATGCCGTTGCTCGGGTTGGCGAGGTAGGTGTACCCGAGGGCGATCAAAAACCCGGGTACACCCACCTGCACTACCAAGGTGAACAACAAGAAGTTCTTCGCCCGAAAGTCGGTTCTCGCATACAGCCAGCACAACGGAATTGCGATCGCCATGGCGAGAACCACCGTGCCAACGCCGACGATCAGCGTGTTGATCACGATTGTTCCGAATGCCGGCGAATCCACCACTCGCGAGATGTTCCCAAGCGAGGGCTGGCCATCCACTGTAAGAGCCGTCCAGACCAGGGTAACAATCGGGATGATCAGCATCAGTGCAGCGAGCGCGATAGCGACTGTCACGCCTGCGATCGCGGGATCCTTCGGTCGCGATGCCGACCCTAACAGCACGTCGTCACCCTCGGCGAGCCGAGACTTCGCACGCGAGGGCACGACCTTATCCGTCAGCACTTTTCTTGATCCCCTTTGATCGTCAGTCTGCCGAGAACTACGGCGCGAGCAGTGGCTTCACTGCGTCGTTGAGCTCACCGGTGTTGACCCTCCACCAGTCGAGTGGCTTTGACCAAACTCCACCAGAAAGCGAGTCCAATTCGGAAAGATCGGTTCCGCTTGTTGTGTGGTTGGTCCAGTCAAGCAGCTCGTAGGCCAAGGTTCTTCCAGCGTCGGTCGAGAGCCAGTAACCGAGCAACTCGGCTGCCGCCGGATTGGCGGCCTTGTCGAGAACCACAGCAGCACGTGGAATCACGGGCGCGCTGATCGGTGCGTAAGCGATCGGAGCGTTGCTCTCTCGCTCATTCTTCCCGATGCGGATCCCGTAGCCGATCTCATACTCTCCGCTGATCACCTGAGCGCGGACGCCCGTCGGGTTCGGGGCAATGGCGACCTTCTGGTCTTTGAGCAGGCTTTCGGTGAAATCCACCATCCCCTCCTTGCCCATTCCGGCGGCCAGCGGGCTGAACACGTCGGGAAGCGCCGCAGTCACGATCTTTCCGTTCCACTTCGGCTCAAGAAGCTCGTCGAACGACTTCGGGGCATCCGCAGCGTCAACAAGGTCGGTGTTGTAGAAAACAGCACGCGCGATCTCGGCTACCGCAACAGCGTTGAGCTCCTCGGAGACATCGTCATCGTTTGCGCCGAGCGCCTTCCAATCCACGGACTTGATTGCGTCAGCGTCGTCCAGCCATTGCAGGATTCCGGGCACCGTTGCGATGAGGTCGATGTCAGGTGCCTGGGATGCAGCGAGCTGCTCCATGAGCTTTCCGACATAGGTCGGGTCCGGCTCTCCATTGATCAGGTTGATGGTGATCTTGACGCCAAAGTCACGCTCAAGCCCCTCGCTCAGCGATCGCCCGACGGCGGGGGTGACCGCGTCAGTACTGATGAAGAGGTTGACGGAGCCCTCCTCTGCGGCCCGCGTCGCCAAGTCCGAAAGTGCCGCACTCAGTTCGATCTCCTGCCCAGTGGATGCGCCCGGCTCGGTCCCGGACTCGGTGCCACAGCCGGTCAAGACCAGCGCCGCACTGGCGACAACACCTACCCATGCGAGATTTCTCTTGTGAATCATTGCCTCTACCTTTCATTTGGTGGCTGGCGATGAACTGCTTTGTCCACCGCGCCAAGGGTTGTTTAGAGCTCGACGTGATTGAACTTGGGTGACACCTTGTTGAGCTCCACACAGCCGTCCTTCGTTGCGACGACAACTCCGCCGACAATCGCGCCACGTGTACCCAGGCGCGCGTCAGGCTGGAGGGAGAAGGTCATCCCCTCCTTGATCTCGAAGTCCATACCCATGCGCTCTGGGTTGAGGGTGCCAAATCGTTTGGCGAAACCCGGAAGATGCTGGTCAATGGCTACGCCTGAGTCTCCTCCGGCGAGTAGAGGGTTTAGCGAGGCGATGTGCGGGGTGATGTGCCAGGCGTTGAACTCGTTGAGCGGCTCCTCCATGGCTTGGGCAACTTCGGCTAGCGTTCGGCCAACTCTGACGTTCTCGACGCCGAGGCGGTAGCTTGCCTCGGCGATCTCACCGCAGAGCCTGGTCTCTTCTGCCACCTTGCCCACGGTGAAGCTCATGTTGACGTGCGTGTTCAACTCTGCGTAGTTGGGAAAGAGTTCTCCCCACACCTGATCAGCGTCAGTCAAATGGCGAGCCTGCTCCGGCCGCGTCAGCCAGGTAGGCTCCCCCCACGAGTAGTTCTCAGCACCGGTTTGAAAGAGCATCCATGTCACTCGCATGCCAGCCCGCATCATCGAGTAAGCGCCCTCGGCATAGAGATCAGCTTCGGACACACCGGGAGCGGCGATACGCATCATTGCGTCGATCGCTCCGTCACCAGCGCTCGCTGCCCGAGCAATGTGCTCGATATCCTGCTCGCTCTTTTGCGCAATAAGCATTCCGAAGGCCGCGGTGAAGTCCTGGAAATCCACATTGGGCAGCTCTTTGGTAATGGCATTCCAGGTAATGTTCGGTACCCAGCCGGCTGGGTAGAACGCCGAGCCGTATCCGGTGCCGATCGTCCCGAGGCGCTTGTTGTCGAGGTTTTTTTCTTTAATCAACGAAACGATGCCGGGAACGAGCTTGCCCACTCGAATGTCCTGCACCCAAGTTTCCAAACCGCGCTCTACCGACAGCATGTTCTGGGCGGCAACCTGAGGAGCAAACGCCAGCATCGTGGGTGTCCCCTCGCGCGGAATTACGAACTGCTGGTAGCGCCGGTCGCGTCCAAACCACTGTCCTGCGTCGTACCGGTCGCTCCGGTCGGCACCGAACACCACGAGACCGTCGAGCCCATGCTCATCCATGAAGGCGTATGTCTTGTCCCAGCGGAACGTCTGCTCTGGATTCATTTCGTTCATCTTTCTTTGCTAACTTCCTTGTTAGGTCGGCCTCTAATTCATTTAGGGCTAAGACTCTTTCCGGTAAGAGGAATTGGCGACAACACCACTCTAACTGTTGTACTGTCTCTAAACTAGTCATATTCTGAACATATTGTCCATATATGAGCATTCAAAGAAGAGAGCGGTAATGACGAGGATTGGTATTTGTGGCGCCGGCATCGGGGGGCTGGTGGCCGCGATAGCGCTCCGTGGCACTGGGCAGGACGTCGCCGTATACGAGCAGGCGCCAAAATTTGCCCGGGTTGGTGCGGATATCAACTTGACGCCGAACGCCGTCCGCGCGCTCGATGGTCTCGGCGTGGGCGACTGCCTTCGGGAAACAGCGGCGCGCCCCGCGTATCGCATTAGCCGGACGTGGGACTCGGGCGAAGAAACCTCACGCTTAGAGATGTCCGATGATGCGCAGCTTCGCTATGGCGCACCTCAACTGACCATGCACCGCGCGGACCTGATGTCTTGCCTCGAGTCGGCGCTGCCCCGCGAGACCGTATCTTTCGATAGCCGGCTGGAGGATGCGAGGCAGACCGAGGAAGGTATCATCGTCACGTTCGCTGACGGTCGGCGCGACAATGTCGACGTCCTCATTGGGGCAGACGGCATCCACTCAAAGGTCCGTGAGGCGATGTTCGGAACTGAGAACCCAACCTTCACCGGCGTAGTTGCCTATCGGGCTGTTGTTCCGGTGGATCGTCTGGATGTGAACTACCCCAGCGACGCCTTCATCAAGTGGTGGGGTCCGAATCCTGAAACCCAGATTGTGACCTTCCCGCTCAACAGTGGCAAAGATATGTTCATCTTCGCGACCACCCCCCAAGACACTTGGCGGGAAGAGTCGTGGACTCAGCCTGGCGACGTTGCCGACCTCAAGCGCGCATATCGCGACTTTCATCCGGACGCTCAACGCCTTCTCAGTACCTGCGATGAAGTTCTGAAGTCGGCCCTATACGTCCGGGATCCGTTATCGACCTGGAGCGTCGGTTCAATGACCTTGCTCGGTGACGCTTGCCACCCCATGATGCCGTTCATGGCACAGGGCGCGGCTCAAGCAATCGAAGACGCCATCGTTCTGGCACGCCACCTCGGGTCAGCCGACCCACACGACATCCCGGCGGCCCTCACGAAATACGAAGCGTCGCGAATCGAGCGCACGGCCATGATCCAGATCAACTCGCGCGCGAACAGCTGGCTCAAAGAGGGGGGAAATGCGGACTGGGTCTATGATTACGACGCATGGAGCGTGCCTCTCTCGTGAACCGTCGTGCTGAATCGGATTCACCCACCGGACGCACCGTACGGCTCCTTCACCACATCCTTTCGGACGGCGAGACTTCGAATCTGAGCGAGTTGTCCCGCGCAACTGGGATCACCCGCGTGACGGCCATGCGTTTGCTGGCGGATCTGGAGGCCGCCGACCTGGTCGAGCGGCGGCCGGGTGGGGGGCACAGCATCGGGATGATGTTCCTGAAGCTATCGGCGCTGGCGCTGTCCGGCGAGGGGATGCCCTCCTTGGCCCGAAAGGTTACGGCGGCGCTCAGTACGGAGCTCGGCCTCTCCTCCTACTTCGTCGTCCCGGAGGGGCGCAGCGTTCTCTATCTTGTGCGGCAGATGCCCGAAAGGCTCCTGGTCAGCAACATCTCAATTGGGAGCATGATCCCAGCACACCTGACCGCACCTGGCCGAGTTCTCCTGGCGCTCATGACTCCGGAAGCACTGCGTGAACTCCTTGGCGACGAGCCATTCGAATCTGCGACGATTCACAATCCCACGACCTATTCAGATCTGGAGAGAGTGCTCGACGAGGATCGAGATCGCGGCTGCGCCTGGAGCTTTTCCGGGTTCGAAGCAGGAATCGATGCCTGTGCGGCGGCAGTCGTCGACCGCGAGGGCCGCGGAGTGGGCGCGATCAGCACTGCCGGACCGAGCGAGCGTTTCCGTGACGACCCGGATTTTCGCGACCGCACTCGGCACGCCGTGATAGCGGCCGCCAATGACCTATCCCTCCTTCTGCGCGGGATGTGATCTGGGGCGAGTACCCTAGTCCATCAGGAGTCCGGAATTCGGACCGGAGGCAGAAATGGTGTCGGCATAGGGCCGAAGGCGTCTACATCAACCTCGACCACCGCGGCCCCCCCGACTGTGAGTGCCGCCGCCAGAGCCTCTTCCACCTGCTCAAGCGATGACACATTCCAATATGGCAACGCAAGCGATTTCGCAAGCATCCCAAAGTCGGCAGTGGCCAGATCTACGCCCGATCTACGTCCGAAGTGGGAGTCCTGCGTGTTCCTCAGCACGCCGTAGCCTCGATCGTTGAAAACCAGGACAACCACCCAAGGGTTTTCTTGGGCTAATGTGAGCAGTTCTCCGAGGCTTACCGAGATTCCACCATCGCCAACCATCACCAAGGTGGGCAGCGCTGGCTGCGAGATTGCGGCGCCCAAGCCCATTGCGACGCCCTGCCCTATGCCGCCCCCTCTAGGAAAAACATTCTCCCTGGGGCTATCGATTGCCAGGAGCCGGTTACCCCACGTGCTCGATGGGATTGTGACATCTCGCGCGAAAATCGCTCCGCGCGGAAAGGCCGCTCGGACTGCATCGCAGATTGATGCCTGCCACCCGATCGATCCGCGCAACGTCTGACGGGCCAGCCTTCGCACGCGTGCAACTTCGGTGAGCCAGTCGTCCTCAGTTTGCGTCCGCGTGGGCAGCGCCTCTGTCATTGCCCGCAACGAGAGCGCGGCATCTCCTACTATGCCGACGTCCGTGGGGTAAGTCCGGCCGATTGCCGCAGGGTCAACATCGATTTGGATGTGTCTGGCCGGCAGCCGCAATTCGTAGTCTTTGGTCTCATTGGACCTGAAGTGGGTCCCGATGCTGATCATCAAGTCGGATTTTTCCAGTATGTCGGCCGAAGCTGGGCTACTCGCGAAGTTGCCAATGCAACTCCCGTGTCCCTCATGAACAACCCCGCGACCGGCGTTGCTTGTCAACAGCCCGGCTCGTGTTGTCGAAAGGAAGGCCTCGACTTCGGAGCGCGCCTCGATCGCGCCGCCGCCTGCCCACAGAAGCGGTCGCCGAGCCTCACGGATGAGCTCGACCGCCAAGGCGACAGCCGCCGGATCGGGCGACCGCGGTTCGGCCGGCGTGATGGATAGCTCCGTAACGGATTGAGGAGAGTACTGGAGATCGATCGGCCATTCCACGCTCACGGGGCCGCTGGGTGACGACAGGCTTTCTGCGGCGGCGCCACACAGGATATCTGCGGCCGAATCAGCGGAGTAGATCGTGTAGGCGGCCTTGCTGACGGACTTGAGCATCCCCGACTGATCCTGAGTCTCGTGAATGAAACCGCGTCCCTTACCAAGGTATTGGCTCTCAATTTGGCCGGTGACGTGCAGTACAGAAGTCCCAGCGCTGAGCGATTCGATGAGCGCCCCGGCAGCGTTTCCCGCCCCCGTGCCGGTGCTCGTGATTGCCAGGCCAATTGTTCCGCGGACCCTCCCATAGGCGTCTGCAGCGTTGACTGCAGCAGCCTCGTTACGCACTGGGACGAACCTTCGGTCCCGCGCTATCGCATCGACCAAAGGCAGGTTGTGCACGCTCACGACACCGAATGCGGTATCGATGCCCAAGGCATCCATCACTGCGACCAGAAGTTCGCCTCCGTTGGATATCGAACGCTGACCTGGTTCAGACATAGCGACTCACTCCCCCTGCGACCTCCACGGCGGTGCCCGTGATGTACGAGGCGCGGCGAGACAGCAAGAAAACGATCGCGGCGGCCACCTCGTCGGCCCTGCCGAACCGCCTCAAGACCACCCCGCGATCGTCTGCGATAGCCTGCGACCAGTCAGGGAATGTCTCAGCGGTGGCGACGGCGTCGTACCGACGAGTCCACTGCCCGGTGTCGATCAGGCCCACGCAAACGGAGTTGACCCGGATGTTCTCAACGCTGAGTTCGGTCGCGAGTGACTTCGAGAGGTTCAGAAGAGCCGCGCGTGCCGCACTCGTGGCAACCAACTGGCGTTCTGGTTGGCGCGCCAGCACCGCGTTGACGTTGACGATGGCGGCGTTAGCAGATTGCGCCAGGTGCGGCCGTGCCGCATGAATCGTGTTTGTCACACTGAAGATCTTGAGGGTGAGTTCATCCAGCCAGTCATCCGAAGTGGTGGATTCGAATGTCGACATGCGCGAAGCTCCGGCGTTGTTGACCACCGCGTCCAGTGCGCCGAACTCATCGATTGCGCGGTTCACCACTGCTTCCATCTGATCCGCGTTCCGCACGTCGGCTGTCTGCCAGACAAGCTTGCCCGGGTAGGCGTCCGCATAGGCGGCGAGGCTGCGCTCCAGCGTGCCAGCGTTGCGGCCACAGGTGACTACGTTTGCGCCCTCCGCGAGGAGTGTTGCTACGCACGCCAGTCCGATGCCAGAGCTGCCGCCGGTTATGAGCGCAGAGCTCCCCGTCAGTTCTAAGTCCATTGGTTTACCGTACCAGTTTCAATTAGTAATAAGTATCTTGGCTCTAAGAGAATTTGTGCCGGGTTCATGTCCACCCTGGGTCGGGTGTGCCGCCCATGTGTTTCCGCATATTCGCGGTGGGCGGTCCCGCCAGGCGGAAGAGGTCAGACAGCTCGGCGGTGCGGGGCCACACGCGCGGCATCCAGGTGGCCTCGTCGATCTGCAATACCTCCGCCGTGACTTCCGGCACGAGACCGGCCGGATCGATGTAGTAGGCGAACGCGTTATCGCCTGGGCCGTGCCGGCCCGGACCCCACGACGTTTCATGGCCGGCGACCTTTAGGCGTCCGATACTCCGGAGGAAGGCATCAAGACTGGAGACCTCATAGGCGACATGGTTTGGGGCCGCCCACTCCTGCTGATTGAAAGCAATTACATGATGGTCGGCGTTCGACCGAAGAAAGACCATCTTGTCTTCTGACCAGTCGCTAATGCGAAGACCCAGCAAGCGGGCATAAGAGGCAACAGCGGCGTCGATGTCAGTGGTGTTGAGCACACAATGAGCTACCTTCCTCGGGACGGCCCCAGCATCACCCCGCTCGGGAACCGCTAGAACCCCTGCGCTCACCTCAAGCACTCTGTTTTCGAAATCAGCAAATCGGAACGTGTATCCCCCACCAGGGCGCCCGGTTCGTCCAGGCTCCTCCACGATGCGGGCGCCTTCGGCACGCACCCACTCTGCGCAGGCATCCACCTCGGCCGGGGTCGCAACCGAGAACGAAATGTGGTCAAGACCGTTGCTCTCGCTGGAGTGCAACTCAAGCACGTGGTGCTCGGGACCAGACGCGCGGAGATACGCCGAGCGTTCAGATCTCTCGACCAGTTCAAGACCCCACGGGCCACTGTAGAAAGCAAGCGATTCCTCAAGCGCAACCGTGCGCAAGGCGACGTGGCGTAGCCCTCGAAGTTTGGGCGGGGTGAGCGGGGACATGTGACTCCTCATTTCCGATCGGCGACGGTGTATTGCCGTCACGAACTCTTGTTCACGCTATCCGAGACGTCGGCGGACGCCTCGAGGAATGCAATGACAGCGCTCGCGACCTCCGCGGGTCGCTCCTGAACCGCCGCATGCCCAGCATTCTCGATAACAGTGAAGCGGGCGCCGGGGATCGACTCGGCCAAGGTGGCGGACTCCGCAACCCCGGTGACGATGTCCTCCCCACCTACGAGAACCAGGGTGGGCGCCTCCACGCTTGAGAGGACATCCGAAAGATCAGTACTGGCCATCATGCGAGCAGCAGCGCGATAGCCCCCGAAACGGACTTCCCCCATTGCTACCTCAACGTCGGCCAGGACGGCCGGCGGGGCGCCCTTAGAGACCAGCCGCCGGGCTCTTGACCGAGCGAAGCGTTCCGGACCCCAGTCGGCCAGTTCGGCTACCCGGGCGAGCATCGCACGCACACCGCCTTCGTCCCGCGCTGACCCTCGCGTGCTGTCGGCAATTACGAGAGAACAAACAGCCTCGGGCCAGCGCTGAGCGAACGACATGGCGATCACGCCTCCCCAAGACGTGCCAAAGAGGTGAGCACGAGGTACTCCCAATTCCCCCAAGACCTCGAAAACGAGTCGGCAATGATCGATATCACCGACGGGATCGGCCGAACGGCCATATCCAGGCGCGTCCCAGCAGGCGGTTTGATAACCGCTCTCACTCAGGGCCACCGCGACGCCATCCCAGGTCGAAGCGTTTCCACCGATTCCATGCAGGAGGAACACGAGCGGCCCGCTGCCTCGCAGCACCACTGACGTCCCGTGAGATGACACCCATCGTTCTGTTCTCATCGGAGCCGATTATCCACCGGAGCCGCTACGGCTTCCTGAAGGCGATCGCCTCGATTTCGACGGTGGCGCCGTAAGGCAGAGAAGCCACGCCGACGAAGGATCGGGCGGGACGAGGCTCCTGGAACACCGCCGAATACTGTTCATTGGCCTCATCGCGAAGCGTTACGTCGGTGGCGAAGTAGGTCGTCTTCACCACATCCTGAAGGGTCATTCCGATGGTTGCGAGCCGTTCTGTGAGCCGGGCAAGAGCGGCGGCCATTGCGCTTCCCCTGCCGGGGACCGCTACGCCGTGTTCATCTACGGAGAGGGCGCCAGACACGAAGCCAAAGCCGCCAGCCTCGTATGCCGGGCTGTATGGGTGATCAGTCATGCGAATACCTTTCGTTGAGTGACGGACGACGCTCTCGCGTCAGAGGCCCGCCCATTCATTGGGATGATCAGAAAGATCGAGATAGATGCTTTTCTGCCTCATGTACGATCTGACCCCGTCGCGACCCTTTTCCGTGCCGTGACCGCTCTGCTTCATTCCGCTGAAGGGCGTTGAGATGCTGAACCGCTTGTACATATTGATCCACACGGTTCCTGCCTCGATCTCCCGCGCCACGCGAGCGGCGCGACGATAGTCGACAGTCCAGATGCCGCAGGCAAGGCCGAACACTGAATCATTCGCTTGACGAATAAGGTCCGTCTCGTCATCGAACGGGATAACAACCGCAACCGGTCCAAAAATCTCCTCCTGGCAAATCGCTGCGGTGTTGTCCACGCCCGCGATAATGGTCGGCAGATAATATGCACCGGCACGCAGGTCAACGGAGTCGGGAACTGACCCCCCGCAGAGAATCTCGGCACCGCCGTCACGCGCAGCCTCAACCATGGACGCCACCTGGTCGCGGTGCTCGTGTGTGATCAACGGACCAACTTGGGTGAGTGCATCCTGACCGGGACCCACTCTGAGTTGGCGAGCTCCTGCGACAAGTCGCTCGACGAACGCAGCGTAGATCGAGCGCTGAATGAAAATACGAGAACCAGCTATGCAGCTTTGCCCCGAAGAGGAGAAGATCCCATACAGCACCCCCGCAACTGCCTGGTCGACATCCGCATCCTCAAAGATGATTGTGGGAGATTTTCCGCCCAGCTCGAGACTGATAGGCATGATCTTCTCCGCCGCGACGTGACCGAGTAGACGACCGGTTGCCGTTCCGCCGGTGAAGGAGATCTTGCCGACATTCGGGTGCGCAGCCAGAGCATTACCCACTGTCTTCCCTGAACCCGGCAGCACGGAAAGCAGGCCAGGGGGCAGCCCTGCCTCTTCGCTGAGCCGACCCAGAAGCAGAGAAACCCACGGGGCCCAAACCGGTGGCTTGAGCACCACGGCATTTCCCGCCGCCAATGCAGGCGCCACCTTCTGAGCGTCGGTGGCGATCGGTGAATTCCATGGGGTGATAGCGCCCACAACGCCGAACGGCTCATACGTTGACATCGTCAAGTAGTCGCCCCGGGCCGGGGTGACGGCATTCTCCATGGTTTCGACTGCTGCCGCCATGTAGCGGAATGTTGCGGCTGCGCTGAAGGCCAGGGCCCGTGTTTCCGCGAGGGTCTTCCCTGTGTCCAACGTCTGCAAGGCTGCGATGTGATCTGCATTTGTCTCGATGGCGTTGCCAATTCGATGCAGGACGTGCGCCCGTTCGTGAGGAAGGGCCCTTGCCCACCCGGATTGCCGTGCCGTGCTCAGTCCCTGCTCCACGGCCGTATCGACATCGGCGACGACAGCCGAGTGCAGGGTCGCAAACGGAAGGCCGGTGGCAGGATCACGCGAGATGATCTCATGTCCCTTGCCACGGGCCCACCGACCCCCGACAAAAATCTCATCGGTCAGGTCCCCGGAAGACACTTGCCCTGCTGCCTCGTTGCTGTGCGGTTGCAACACGACGCCTTCCTCTCTTACTCAGCGGAACTTCGGACCCCGAGCGCGTGGCCTGGGCGATGCACATGCAAACCGCCCAGGCCAGCGGCTCATCAGCGGGTTACGCCGTGCATCTCCGAGGTCTTCGGGTAGAACGGCAACTCCGGCTTTTTGGAGCCGATGATCACGCAAATGATGGCATCGGTCTCGCTGACCGTACGGAGGCTGCGAGGGACACCTGCCGGCACGCGAATCAGGTCGCGGTAGCCGAGTACGCGACTTGCCTTGCGAGTGCCGTCCTCTACGTCGTGGATACTGAACTCGACTTCTCCTTCGAGTACGAAAAAGACCTCTTCGACGTCCGGATGAGTGTGCTCAGGTCCGACACAACCTGATGGGAGAACCATGTTCGAAAACGTGAAGTTCTCGGCCTGCAGGATGCTCGTGTCGGCAGAGTGGTCACCGGTGGCCCCCGATCCGATGTAACGCACCTGCGCACGGCGGAACTTTTCACCCATTTTGGTCTGGAACGCGAGGGCGCCCCAGTCCACGTTTCGGGTCTCGAGCAATGCGGTGGATGCGTCGATCATCTCTTCCAAATCGACCGATGTGCTCTGTTCAGTGGTCATTGTTCAGCCCTTCTCGCGGTGAGTGTCGGCGGCCTGCTCCAGCGCAAAGCCGTAATGCTCTAACTATCTTAGCGCTAAGACTACCGGGTATGACAGGACTAAGCTAGTGCGATGTAGTTGAGCCAATCCGTCCATAATTGCTTTGTACTGAGATGCTTTACCTATCAAACGATCGCGTGAGGGAACTGTGTCCAAGAAACAAGTCACTGAGCGGCACGACGCTGTCGACGAAATCCTGCGCGACTGGCACCGCGAGCGGCCCGAGCTGAATGTCTCCACCATTGGGGTCTTCGGCAGGCTCGCCCGACTTGTTTCCCGCCAGCGCACTATCCAGGACGCCACCTACCAGAAGCATGGGCTTACCCTCGCTTCCTTTGATGTGTTGGCGAACCTCCGCCGCTCAGGAGAAGTTCGCGGCAAGACAGCGGGGGAACTTGCCAAGTCCTCCATGCTGACAACCGGTGGAATCACCTTCCGTTTGGACAGAATGGAAGACGAGAACCTCATCGTTCGGGTACGCACAAGGCAGGACCGTCGCCTTGTTTATGCGCAGCTAACGGAACACGGGAAGAATGTGGCCGATCTTGCGCTCGAGGACCACCTGGAGACACAGCGCCAGATGCTGCAAGGGCTCACCCCCAAGGAGATAGAGCAGCTCACGGTACTTCTCAGGAAGATGGAGCTTTCCTTGACGGACCACGAACAGAAGTCGAGGCAGGACACGGCTAGCGAGTTCTGATGGCCGCGTCGTTGAACTATTTGGTTCAGTGATTTACACTGAACCACATGGTTCAACAACAGGTTCTCGATGGCCAACTCGACCGCGCTTTTGGCGCGCTGTCCGACCCAACCCGCCGTGGCATCCTGACCCGGCTCGGTAACGGCCCCGCCACCATTGGCGAGCTCGCTGAGCCGGCCGACATGACCCTCACCGGACTCAAGAAGCACGTGCAGGTGCTAGAGCACGCCGGGCTGGTCACCACCGAGAAGGTCGGGCGTTCGCGGTCGGTACGGCTGGGCACCGAACGACTGGATGACGCCATGCAGTGGATCACGTTCTACCAACGCCTCTGGGAGCGCCGCCTTGACGGTCTCGAGGTCTACTTCACCCTCAAGAAAGGAACGGACAAGTGACAGAGACAACAGGCACCATCGAACTGCGGATGACGCGGCTCCTCCCTGCGACGCCGGAAGACGTCTTCGACGCCTACACCGATGCCGAGAAGCAGAGAATCTGGTTCAGCATCCTGGACGAAGAACCCGGGGTCGTCGAGATCGAGGTCGACCTGCGGGTCGGCGGCAAACAGACCGCCGTCTGGGGGCCCAACCGCGACGAGCTGTTCCACGAGACGCAGGTGTTCAAGGTCATTGACCGACCGCACCGGCTGGTCACCACCTCCACCGGGGGCGACCCCAGCGGCGGGGAGATGAGCACCGAAGTGGAGGTCACCTTTGAGGAAAAGGACGGCGGCACACTGGTGACCGTCGTGCAGAGCGGCTTCCCCGACGTGCAGACCCGGGACTTCTTCCAGACCATGGCCTGGGTGGGAGCGTTCGACCGCATCGAGGCGTACCTCACTCGCGAGCACGCGTAGGGCATCCAGTCAGGATCGCGGTGAGGACGCCCACCGAGCCAGCACCGCATCCATCGCGTCGAGGAACTCCTGAGGAGAGTCAAGGATCAGGTGGTGGTGGGCCCCGGCGATGGCGAAAACTGCTTCGTCACCCAGCGCGTCGCGAGCTGCTTCGACATCCTGCACCCTGACTACACCAGAGTGCTCTCCCCAGACGAAGCCCACTCGCTCAGCCAGCCGATCCGGGATGCTCCAATGAACCGGATCGCGAGGTTTGCGACGGCTGAAAATGGCGGGGTCGAACTTCCACACCCAGGAATTGTCGTCGAGCCGGGTGACGCTGTGACCGGCGATGTAGTCGAGGAGACCCCGATCGGGAAGCGGCTGGTCTGGTACCAGCCGGAACCGCGAGAGCAGCTGCTCGCGCAGCGCATACCGCACGCGCTCGCCGACATCGCCATCCGACTGCATTCGTACGGGCTTGAACGGCCGCCCCACCGGAGAGTCGACGACAACCAAGCCGCCCCACGGGGCAGGGTCCCGCTGCACGGCAGTCAAGGCGACGACGCCGCCGAGGGAGTGGCCGATCAGCACTGCATCCGGCGCCGCACCGCTCGCCCGCCGTATCGCCTCGACGTCTTGCGCCCAACCGTCCAGTGAATAGCCAAGCACCCAATCCGAGTCCCCGTGCCCCGTCAGGTCACAGGCAACGACATGGCCGATACCTGATCGCAGCATCGCGGGCGCAAGGTGGTCCCACCACCTCGAGTTGGCACCGGCACCATGGACTAGTACGACAGCGGGTGCACCCGGCACGCCCCACTGATTCCACGACCGCCGAACGCCCGCCTCGACGGCGGACAATCGTTCTGGGGGCCTGTCGAGGTCAGGGAGTATGGACACCATCTCTGTCACCTCCCGGTGAACGACGGCGCTCGTCGCTCGACGAATGCTCGCGTCGCCTCGGCGGCATCCTCGGTTGCGATGCACCGCACCATGCGCGCCGCTTCCTGGTCAAGCGATTGCTCGAAGGTGAGCTCGTCGGCATCCACGAGGTTTCGCTTCATCAGCGCGAGCGCCATCGGTGGAGCAGCCACCAACTCGTTGGCAATCGCGGATGCGCGGGCAACCACGTCGTCGCAGACCTCAGACACGAGGCCGATCCGTTCTGCTCGTTCCGCGCCGAAGGGAGCGGGAAGCAGGTACAGTTCTCGAGCCCTCGCGCTTCCGAGCAGCCTCGTCAGGAGCCAGGTTCCACCGAAGTCACCCGAGACGCCGGCAGTGAGGAACGCCGTCGTGAATCGAGCGTTCGACTGCGCAATTCGCAAATCAGCAGCGGCAGCAAGGGAAACCCCTGCCCCAGCACACGCGCCGTTGACCGCCGCGATCGTGATGGCAGGCATGGTGCGCAGCAACTGGCTGATCTGCATCAACGACCGCAGCCTGTCCTGCTGCCGGTCGGGCGCAATCCCGTCGAGAACACCCCCACCGACACCTGTCTTGAGATCACCGCCGGCGCAGAACGCGCGCCCAGCCCCCGTGAGAACGAGCACCCGGACTTCAGGAGTCGCGGCGACCTCCTCCACCCGCGCCAACAAATGGTCGAGCAGGTCGGCGGTGACCGTGTTGAAGCGCTCCGGACGATTGAGGTGAAGCCAGGCCACCGGGCCACTTCGGCTGAGAACCACCGGAGTCTCGCCAAGAGAGGCGGTGGTAGCGCGGGGAACGTCGGTCACGAGCATCTTCCTTTGAACGGGCCGGAGACTCATCCGACCGGGCGGGAGCCCTCGGGCCAGCGGCTGAAGATGATCCGCTGCGCCAGTCCGAACAGCACGTTGATGAGGTATCCGAACAACCCGATCATGACCAGGAGGCCCCATACGGCGGAAGACTCGAAGAACTGCTGCTGGTCGATCAGAAGCCTCCCGAGGCCCTGCCCCGTGCCGATGATGTCGGTCACGAGCGTGACGATCAACGACATCGAAACGCTGATGCGCAGACCAACCATGACGCTGGGTCCGAGCGAGGGCACCACAACCTTGAACAACTGCTCCGCCCGGCTCAGCCCCAGACTGCGAGCCATGTCGAGGCGCACCGGCGGGATACTCCGAATCCCCGTCACCGTGTTGAGCAGGATGGGCCAGATGATGGCCAGCACCACGATCGTGACGGACGATGGCAGATCGGGGCCTAGCAGCAGCCCAAGTGCTGGCACGATTGCCGGCGGTGGCACGGCTCGGAAGAAATCCATGAACGGAGTGAGCGCCCTGTCCAACAGGGGAATCAACCCGATCAGGATCCCCATCGCGACCCCGATGATCGTCGCAATGATGAGCGACAACACGAAGGTGGTGAGGGTGCGCTCAACCGCGGGCATCAGCAGGCCCGCCTGGTGCAGGTCGTAGATCGCCGGAAACCACGTATCCGGTACCGGAAACGAGAACGGGTTGGGGCTGCCCAGGACCTGCCAGAGCACGACAGGGATGATGAGCAACAGGACACCGCGAATGGCGAATACGGGTCGTGAGACTGCCTTCAGGAACGGCGAGGCCGGTCTGGCCTGAACCAGCGAATCCTTGCTGCGCAGGATGCTCACGAGGTTCTCCCTAGTGCCGAGCCGCCGCCCGGGAGTGCCTTTTGCACACCCGCGATCATTCCGGCGTTGAGCAGGTATCCGATCAGACCCGAGATAATGATCCACACCCACATTTGGGCGGGCTGCAGGGCAAGCTGCGAGTAGAAGATTCGCCCACCGATGCCTTGCGGGTTCATGAGCAGTTCACCAACGATGACAACGACCAGCGCGTGGATCACCGCCAGGCGCGCCCCCACCAGGATGGACGGCAGCGCTGCAGGGAACACGATCTTGCGGAAGGTGTCCATGTCGTTGAGCCGGAATGACCGTGCCACCTCCAGCAGGCGAGGGTGAATCTGTGACACGCCTCCGATGGTGTTGATGGTTATCGGCCAGAGCGACGAGAAGATCGCCACATAGAGTTCGGTGGTGCCGGTGGGACCCCAGATGAGCAATGCGATCGGCATGAGTGCCACGACGGGCAACGATCGCAGCACGTCGACCGTGCCGAGCGTGTAGTTCCGCACGAACGGCACGAGTGCAATGGCGGAGCCCAGGATGACTCCCGCCACGATCGCAATGGCGGCTGCGGCGATCGTGATCACCAGGGAATGGACGATCGGGGGCACCAACTGCCCTTCCATCAACAGCTGCCAAAAGGATTCACCGATCTCGAACGGCGAGGGCAGGAAGTCGATGTTGAGCACCGTGACGCTGGCCACCTGCCAGCCGACGATTACGACGACGGGCACGAACATCCCGACGAAATTGATTCGTCGATACCACGCCGCCCTCTGCCCGCTTCTCACGCTGGCAGGCTTGACCTCCACCAACTCAGTCCGCCTCAATTGCCAGCGCGAGCGCGTGCCGGGCAGCAAGGTACTCGGGAAGCTCACGCGTTTCGATCTGGTGGCGCGGCCGGGCAAGGTTCACGTCGTACTGAAGGGTGAGGCGACCCGGTGTCCCGGCGATGACGAAAACGCGGTCGCTCAGGTACACCGCCTCATCCATGTCATGCGTGATGAACAGGATGGTGGAACCGGTCTGCTCCTTCAGGCGCAGCAGCTCGTCCTGGAGCGAGGCCTTCGTCATTGCATCGAGCGCCCCGAACGGCTCGTCCATGAGCAGGACCTTAGGCCGCATGGCCAGGGCCCGCGCGATCTGGACGCGTTGCTGCATACCACCAGAGAGACGCCACGGAAACTCGTTCCGGCGGGAGTAAAGCCCGACCATGTTGAGTGCCTCGTCCACGCGCTCCTCACGCTCCCGGCGAGAGAACTTGCGTTCGAGGCCGAGACCGGCGTTACGTGCGACGGTGCGCCAGGGCAGGATGGCGTTGCCGTAGTCCTGAAAGACGGTGACCACCGTCTCGGGCGGACCCGAGATCTGCTGACCGTAGACCTCGACCGAACCCTTTGTGGCCTTCAGCAGGCCCCCAAGCACTCGGAGCAACGTCGTCTTGCCGGTTCCTGAGCGTCCGACGATTCCCACGATCTCGCCAGGTCGCATCGTGAAATCGATGTCCGTCAGCACGGAGAGCTGGCCGCTGGAGATAGTCAGGTCGACCGAGACTCCCGACAACCGGTAGGCGTCGGTATCGACAACCTCGCCTGCTGGGGAACCTGCACGATTCACTTGGTGGTCAGACATATGCACCTCGGGGTTCTCTCGAGTGGTCAAGCGGGGGAGAGAGGATGCCAGTGCCGGCCCCCTCTTCATTGTGATTAGCCCAGGTCCACGAGGATTTCCTTCATCGGCGGGAGGTTGGGAAGCATTCCGAGCTCCGCGTACAGCCTCTGCATGGGCGCAAGGTCGTCAGCGGTGATGTCGATCTTCCAGTTGGTCAAGGGGTGTCCGACAACCAGGTCCTTGGAGAGACCAATCCAGTCCATCAGCATGTCCTTGGCTTCGGCATCGTTGTCCTTGACCCACTGCACCGCTTCGATCATCGTCGCCTTGACGCGTCGGAGTGCCTCCGGGTTTGCCTCCGCGTAGTCTGCGGTGGTCACCAGCACGCTGGCGAGGAGTTCGTCCTGTCCGGTGGCAAGCAGCGTCGGGTCACCGAGCGCCTTATAGCCCTGCTTCTCCAGGTTCACTGCGTGCGGGGTGATGCTCCACACTGCTGAGACCTGATTGGCCTTGAGCTGATCGGCCTGAGTCTCCCATGGCACTACTACCTTGGGAGTCTTCGCGGAGTCGCCGCCCTGCTTGTCGATCATGTAGTCCATCGCGGTGGTCGCGAACCCGGTGAGGCTCGGTACACCCAGGGTGGTTCCGGAAAGATCGCCGAAGTCCTTCACCGACTTGTCGTTGGTGAACACGGGGAACGAGGGCAGTTCGGTGGTCGAGTTGCCGACCCCGGCGAAGATCCTCAGAGGCAGGCCCTTCTCGACCGCCTCGAACGAGGACTGCTGGGTGGTTTGGAGCACATCCGACTGCTGGCCCAGAGAGGCGATGCCGGCCGGGCCAGGGGTGATCTCCGTACCGACGAAGTCGATGCCGTTCTCTTCCCACATCCCCAGACGGTCGGCCACCACGATCGGCAGCGTCGACGTGCCCACGTTGTAGGACAGGCGAACGGTAATGAGCTCCTGTTCGGTCTCCGTGCCTGGGTTTGCAGCCGGGGTCGGCTCCGAGGAGGCACAGGCCGCGAGGCCGCCGAGGAGGGCGAAAGCCGCTACTCCTGCCAGCATCCGGCGAACAGGGGTACGCATGATTCCATTGGTCGTCATTGACATCTACTCTCCATCGAGCGCTGCCTTGAAAGGCAGATAAGTGAATGGTTCAGGAAATAACTGTTGTAAACAATAACATAGGTGATGGTCAATGCACAGTCTCGGGAGTGGGCAGTTTCGTCCCCTTCAGCCATGACCGGTCCTCGATGAGGTCGGCACAGGTCTCAGAGGCTTTCCACTGTGGTGAGGCGAGCAGGTGCTGGTGGAATGGCAGAAGTGTTGCCACGCCGTCGATAGTGAAATCGTCCAGGGCTCGCATCATCAGAGCCGTTGCCTCGTCCCGCGTCTCAGCCCATACGATCACCTTCGCGAGAAGGGGATCGTAGTAAGCGGAGACCTCGGAGCCAGCTTGAACACCGGAGTCGACGCGTACATGAGGGCCGGATGGCTCGGCATACTGAGTGATGACCCCGGGCTGTGGGAGGAAGTTGCGTGCAGCCTCCTCCGCGTTGATGCGGCACTCGATCGCGTGCCCGCGAAGGCTGACCTGATTCTGCGCGACCGACAGAGGCCTGCCCGCGGCGATCATGATCTGCTCCTCGACGAGGTCCACACCGGTCACCATCTCGGTGACCGGATGCTCCACCTGGATGCGCGTGTTCATTTCGAGGAAGAAGTATGAGCCATCGACGTACAGGCCCTCCACCGTTCCCACGGACCTGTAGTCGACCGCCTTGGCCGCCTGCACCGCGATTCGTCCGATACGCTCACGCATCTCGTCCGTCAATGCGGGGGCGGGGCTCTCCTCCACGAGCTTCTGGTGCCTGCGCTGAACCGAGCAGTCCCGCTCGAACAGGTGCACGACCGAACCCTGCGAGTCAGCCATCACCTGCACCTCGATGTGGCGAGGATTCTCGAGATACCGCTCGATGTACACGGTGGAATCACCGAAGAAACGGGCGCCCTCCTGGGCTGCGCCCTCGAAAGCCTCGTCGATCTCCGCGGCGTTGCGCGCAACTCGCATGCCCTTGCCGCCGCCGGCCCCGGATGCCTTCACGACAACCGGATAGCCCACACTCTCAGCAATCGAGCGAGCCTGCTCCACATCCTCAACCGGGTCAATGACACCGGGAACGACCGGAACACCCGCCCGTTGCATGAGGCGTCTCGCCTCGATCTTCGAGCCCATGGCCCTCATCGCCGACGCAGGCGGCCCGATGAAGACAATTCCCGCCTCTTCGCAGGCATCTGCGAGTGCGGGATTCTCGGCAAGCAGACCGTAACCGGGGTGGATGGCCTGCGCTCCGGTTTCGAGTGCGGCGGCAATGATGCGGTCGATGCGCAGGTAGCTCTCCGCCACCGGATTGCCGCCGATCAGGACGCTCTCGTCTGCGAGCGAGACGTGCACGCTCTGCGCATCGATCTCGGAGTGGACGGCCACGGTCGCGATATCGAGCCGCTTGAGTGCCCGGATGACACGCACGGCGATCTCGCCCCGGTTGGCGACCAGGACCTTGTCGAACAGCACCGGTGCAGGGGACGTCATTCGATTGTCGCTATCAACGTACCGGGGCTGACGGAGTCCCCCTCTGCGACGTGGATTCCGGCGACCACACCGGAGATGACCGACTCGACCGGGATCTCCATTTTCATCGACTCCAGGACCACCAGGTCGTCGCCCTCTTCGACCGCGTCGCCCACGGCAACGACGATCTTCCAGACGACGGCCGTCAGGTCAGCCTCGATCTTCACCATTAGTTCTCCTTGATTGAGGTCGTCACGGGCGCAGGCTCCGTCTTTTTGCTACAGGGTCCATCGTGCGATAGGCCGGACCGATCCACCGGCACAAGATCGCGCGGGTGTCCCGAGGGTCGATGACATCGTTGACCCCGAACCTGGCCGCCGTACGCAACGGAGAGCCGAGGGCAGAGAATTTCGCCTCGAGCTCCGACCGGCGCGCATCTGGATCTGGCGACGCTTCGATGTCTCGTCGATAGAGAGCGTCGACGCCACCCTCGACCGGCATGGGGCCCCAGCGGGCGGAGGGCCAGGCGATGCGGTTGTTCAGCCTGCGCGTCGGGCCGTAGGCTGCACCGCCGACACCGAACAGGCGCCGGGTGACCACGGTGTACCAGGGAATGGTGCACTGCTCGATCGCGGCTAGTGCCCTCAAGCCCCGTCGGATGGTCCCGCGCATCTCGGCATCAACCCCGATCACGGTGCCCGGCTGGTCCGCGAGGTTCACCATTGGAATGTTGAAGGTGTCACACAGATCAATATGCCTGGTGAGTTTCTCGGCGGCCTGGTCGTCCATGCCACCGCCGTAGAACTTGGGGTCATTCGAGATGAAACCGACCGGATAACCGTCCAGGCGGGCGAAGCCGACGATGGACGAACGACCCCAGCCGCGACCTACCTCGAACACACTGTCGTGGTCGAACACCGCGCGGATGATCTTGCGCGAGTCGTAGATGGAGCGAACGTTGCGAGGGATGATGCCCAACAGAAAGTCGTCACGCCGCTCCGGGTCGTCAGTCGGCTCCGTGCGCTGGGGAAGTTCGTGAACGCTCTGAGGTAGGTACGAAAGAAAGCGGGCGGCCTGGGCGAGGGCATCCGCCTCGTCGACGGCAGAGTTGTCGACCACCCCGCTGTGCTTCGCATGGATCTGGGCCCCTCCGAGCTCTTCGGCAGTGACCCGTTGGCGCATTCCGGCTGCGACCACCGGCGGGCCGGCAGCGAACACCTGGCCGATACCTTCGATCTGGACGGAGAAATGCGAAGCGGCGACCCGCCAAGCTCCCAGCCCCGGGCATGGACCGCAGGCAATCGACACGACCGGCACTTCGGACAGCACCGAGAGCCATTGCCACTGGGTGGCCGCCGGCATTGACGTATAGCCTCGGTCCTCCATGCCCTTGAGACTTGCCCCCGCCATATCAACGAGGCGCACAACCGGCATCCGCATCTCGACTGCCAGAGTCTCGATGAAGGCCCGCTTAGCCGACCCCACCTCGTTGGGAGTCCCGTTCCCGACGGTGAAATCATCACCGCACACCGCAACGTCGCGACCGCTGACCCGTCCAACTCCGATCAGGACGTTGGACGGCACAAACGATGAGCCCAGCTCGGTGCTCTCATCGTCTGCGAAGCCGGACAAGGTGCCAATCTCCTCGAAGGAGTCTTCCTCGAATAATCCGGTGATGCGCTCCCGAACCGTCCACTTGCCCCTGGAGCGCTGCTTCTCCAGCGCGACGTCCCCTCCCATCGCAAGAGCGCGCTCCTTTCTCGCCGCGATCTCATCGACTTCGGGCTGCCAGTTGTTCGAACCACCCGCCCCAACGCTGGTCATGCGAGTTCCACCGAATACTCCCGCCGCAGGGCAACACGATCGATCTTGCCCATGGCATTGCGTGGGAAGTCCTCCACAAAGTGGATCTCCTTGGGTGCCTTATACCCGGCCAGCTTTTCCTTCACTGCGGCCGTGATGGCATCCGTCTGCTCGGTTCCGGCGTCAGTGCAGCCGTCGGCCAGCCGCACGACACCGACCACGCGCTCCTCCATGACGGCGTCGGGCGTACCGATGATGGCCACCTCTGACACGAAGTCGAGGGCGGCCACGACATCTTCGATTTCCTTGGGGTAGATGTTCTCCCCGCCAGAAATGATCATGTCCTTCTTCCGGCCGACGATATACATGTAGCCCTCATCGTCGATGCGTGACAGGTCGCCCATCTTGAGAAAGCCATCCGGTGTCAGCGCTTCCGCGGTGATGTCGGGACGGCCGAAGTACTCGCTCATCATGAAGTCGGAGCGCACCTCGAGTTCCCCCACTCCCCCAGCCTGGAGGATTGTCCCGTCGTCCGCGACGATTCGCACGTCGACGCCGGGCGCCGGGCGCCCGACGGAGTTGAGCCGCTCGTGGAATTCGGCCCCACCGATGGAAGACACCATTCCTGACTCCGTCGATCCGTAGAAGTGGATCAGCTCGGCATTCGGGAAGTGCTCCTGGATTCTCAGGAACTGGGCGGGTGAGGCGCCGTTCCCGCCGATTCCGCATGATCGCACGCCCGAAGTGTCAACGCCCTCCAGCGCCCCCGACTCGAAGAGCAGCTGGAACTGCGCCGGGACACCCGAAATGTGGGTAACCCCTGCGGCGATGTTGCTGGCGGTGACCTGTGGCTTGAAGCGGATGATGCGGGTCCGACCACCCTGTATGAGCGTCTGGAGCGGACCCGTCCCGCCGCCGACGTGGAACTGCGGTGCCCCGCGCAACACGAAGGCGCTCCTGCCCTGCGGCTGCACCATCACCGAGACGACAGCCTCCAGAATCCGCTGCTGCTGGGTGCGGGCGACGCCCTTGACCTGTCCGGTCGTACCGCTGGTGAAGATGATCTCGTGCGGAGAGTCGGGTCTTCCCCCGAAATCCAGGTCGGGATCGACTTCGCGGTAGATCTCCTCCAGGGGTCGCCAGCCGGCCGGCACCGGAACATCCGCCGTGCCGACCGTTAAGCGGTGCTCGACGTTGAATTCGTCGCAGATTGCAGCCACCTTGTCAACGTGGTCCGGGTGCACGATGAGGCACGCGGGCCGGACCAGTGAGATCGCGGCGCGGAGCTCGGCATCACGCAGCCAGAAGTTGAGCGGGCTGAATCGCAGCCCGGCCTTCGCCGTTCCGTGGTAGGCGATGACGTATTCGGCGGTGTTCGGACTCAGCCACATGACCGAGTCCCCGTTGCGGAGCCCCAGGTCGCGCAGGCCGGCCGCGAGGGAGGAAGTGCGCTGGTGCCACTGCGCATAGGTGTACTGCACCGAATCGTCCTCGATGGCGATGCGGGAGGCGTTTCCACCGGCAAGCGTCCGGACTAGATCCTGATAGCTGAACATGTCGTAGGTCATCCTTGGTTAGGCTCTGGGCTCACCAGCGGGTGGGCCAGCTCATGAGGGGCTTGGGGGACTTCGCGTCGTAGGCGTTCGGCGCAAGGCGCTCGAGGTCGCGCACAATGACGCGGCGTGATTCAGCGGGGTTGATGACCTCGTCGATGCGCATGCGGCGTGCCGGCACGTAGGCGTCGAACTCCGTCTCGAATTCGCTCTCGGACTCGGCGAGCACGCGCTGTCGCTGGTCGGCGCCGAGACCGCTCAGATCATTGCCGACGACCACCTGGGCGCCGGCCTTCTGGTCCATGAAGCCGAACCTGGCGTTGGGCCAGGCGTAGAGCCCGTCGACAGACTCGAAGATGCCGCCCAGGGCAAAGTACCCGAAGCCGTAGGCCTTGCGCAGCACGACCGTGAGCTTGGGAACGGTGAGCATCGCGAACGCCTGCTGCATCATGATCGCGCGGGCGAGGAGGCGCTCGTGCTCCACCTTCTTGCCGACCATGAACCCCGGAAGGTCCTGCAGGAAGAGGATCGGGATGTTGTTGGCCTCGCACAGACACATGAAGCGGATGGCCTTGTCGCACGAATCCGAGTCAAGGGCGCCCGCCTGGAACATCGGCTGGCTGGCGATGACGCCGACGGAGAATCCGCCGATACGGGTCAGTGCGGTGATCAGGGGGCGACCGAATTCCGACTGGATCTCAAGGAACCTGCCGTCGTCTGCCAGTCTCCGCAGAACCTTCCGCATGTCGTAGGCGCGACGCATACGGCTCGGCACCTCGTCGGCGAGAGTGACGTCGATCAGGGAGTCAGGGTCGAAGGGCGTACGGTCTGGAACACTCCACGAGTTGGAGGGAAGATAACTCAGGATGTCTCGCACGATGCGAGCGGCATCCGCATCGTCTTCCGCGCCGAAATCCACCTGTCCGGTGATCTGCATGTGCACGTCGACCCCGCCGAGTTCCAGAGCCGTCACCTGTTCGCCCGTCGCAACCTCGATCAGACGGGGTGACGTGATCGACAGGGAACTGCCGCGCACCTGCACGACAAGGTCCGAGTGAGCCGCGGCGAACGACGACCCCCCGAAGGACTGGCCGGTGATCACCGAGATCATCGGAATCCGTCGTTGACGCATGGACGACGCCGAATCGAGTTCCATTTCGGTGAGCCCCTCGGCACCCAGAATGTCGGGGATGCGCGCTCCCGCGCTTTCGCCGAGGGCGACAAACGGGTTTCCGCGCTTGAGCGCTTGGGCGAGCATCCGCTTCTTGCGTCGGCTGCCCATGGTCGCCGTGCTGCCACGCTTCACGTTGATGTCGTCGGCAACGATGGTGATCGGCCGACCGTCGACCTTCGCATGTCCGGTGATCTTGCCGTCACCGGGAGTCGTCTCGCTGTCGGATGCGCGCCCCGAGACGACGAACGTTCCCACTTCCTCGAACGAGCCCGCGTCGCTGATCATGTCGATGCGTTCGCGCGCCGTGTTGACGGTCGCGTCGAGCGGATGGTCGACGCGCTGCCTGCCCCTGAACGTGCGAACTTCCTCGCGACGGCGCAGCAGGTCCTCCGTCGCCAACAGCTGGCCTTCATCCTTCAGCCGCAGGCGGACGGGCGTTGTTTTCGCGTTCACGGAATCGTCGACGTCAGTCATACGCTGCTCGCGATCGGTTCCCGCCGATGCTCCATCAACTCGAGAGCCATGTTCTTGGCGCGCTCCATGTCGAAGTGGTTGCGCATGACCAGCCGCTGGGCGTAGATCCCTCCGCCGGCCTGCACGGTGGTGACGCCGATCCACCCACCGAAACCGTCTGAGGTGAGGTTTCGAATCAGTTGGAACAGGCGGATGCGGTACTCGCCTGACTCCGAGGCTGCGGCCATGTACTTGTCGAGGTAGTCCCTGAGTTCTGGGTTGTCGTAGTCGGCCATCGAAGGCGTGGTGACGATCGACCCGCCAGCGACATCGACAAGGTCGCGAACCGTTGTGGCCCACTTGGTCGCTGCGAGGACTTTGGCCGCATTGATGTAGAGCTCATTCGGCGTGAAGACCCCGTTCGAGAACGTCGCGGTCGCAATCGACGCGTCCAACGTGGCGCGCAGCAGAGTGGCGTTGAGTACCATCTCGTTGATCTTGTCCCTGATGTGACTGATCTTCTGCGTTCCGTTGGCTTCGGCGATCAGCTGGGCCAGCCCGGCCGCCTGCTCAGCGCGGTTCACCTGGCCTGACGTGGCGCCCAGGCGCTCCCACAGGCCCAGGCTGTGCGCGAACACGGCGGCCTCGTTCGTCTGGCCCTCGAGGAAGATGCGGTCATTGGGCACGAAGACATCGTCGAAGATCACGAATCCTTCCGGAATCGCCCGATCCCAGCTGAGTGGGTAGTCGCGCGGGTCTGCGGAGTCCTCGCTCAGCGGGAGCACCGACACGATCTTGACACCCGGCGCGTTGACCGGAACACCGCAGGCGATGGCGTACTCCTCTTCGCCCGGCTTCATGCGCTTCGTTGGCATGACCATCATCTCGTGGGCCATCGCCGCACCCGTGATGTGGAGCTTGGCCCCACGGATGACGACGCCGTCCTCACGACGCTCGACGATCCTCAGGTACTGGTCAGGGTCAGCTTGCGCTGCCGGAGCGAGCGAACGGTCGCCCTTCGAGTCCGTGATGCACTGCACCATCCGCACGTCCCGCGCCTTGCACTCGGCAACATAATTGCGGATGCGCTCTGAGCCGAGTGGGAACACCGGTTCCAGGCGATCCGCGGCGGTCAGCAGCGACATGTAGGACTGGTAAGTGAGGTGAACAAGCATGTCCGCGTCGTGCAGCTCGGTGAGTCGATGCCGCATGGCCTCGGTGCTCGTCGGCACCTCCATTACCGGGTTGAACGCGTCAGGGCCCGGTTCATAGAATCGGTCATAGGAGTCGGCGAAGCGGTCTATCGTGCTGCGAAACTCTGGCACGGCCGTGATGTCCGCCAAGCGTTCACCGCGATAGTAGACGGATCGCCCGTCCAGGAGTGACTCTCGGTATTGAGCACCTGACAGCATCTACAAGCCTTTCACACCATTGGAATTAGCACTTCCCGGTCACGATAGCATGTGTTCTAACTTAGAACAATCCAGTTCATAAACCATCGGGGCGATATAGTACTTTCATGCCCAACTCTCCATCGTCATCGCATCTGGCCACCAGTGGCGTCACCATGCTGCTCGGCCAGTTGGGCAACGCCGTTGTGCGGGGCCTGAAAGAGAAACTCAAGCCATATGAGCTGCATCCCCGGCACTATGCAATCCTGAGCGAATTGTCCCGCACGCCCGGAATGTCCCAGCAGGCTGTAAGCAATCTGCTGCTCATCCACCGGAGCGCAATGGTCGCACTGCTCGACGACCTGGAGTCCCGCGGGTACCTCACCCGGGAGCGCAATGCCGAGAACAGGCGGGAACACTCGCTGTTCCTCACCGACTCCGGAGTGAGCGTCCTGGCCGAACTCCGTCCGCTCGCCGCGAGTTTCGAAGACGAATTTCTCTCCCGACTGAGCCCGGAGGGGCGCACCGAACTGGTGCGACTGCTTCGTGAACTGTCTGAGGCTCACGACTTTGAGCGAATGCTTGCCATCGATGCCGACGCATCCGCATTGAACGGCACTTAGGGCACACAGAGGGCCTAGTCCTTGCAATCTCGGATGGGATTGTATATATCTTGAACAGTTCATTATTCGCACGCTCTTATCCGAATGAACTACTTCCAGAATGCAAGGACGCACCGTGACCATGTCAGCCATCGCTCTGCCGCTTCCCTCACGCTCGACCATTATCGACCGGGTCGCCCCCACCAGCCGGGTCACCACCAACGTCCTGCTCATCGTCGCAGGCGCTGCCGTGACCGCCGGTTTCGCCCAGATCCAGGTGCCGCTCTGGCCCGTTCCAGTGACTGGCCAGACCCTGGCGGTCATGCTCGTCGGGGCCAGTCTCGGCGCACGCCGCGGAGCCGCCGCACTGGCCTTATACATTGTCGCCGCTCTTGCCGGGCTGCCCGTCCTCGCCGGGTTCAAGGGTGGCCTCATCGCCGTAACCACCCCCAGCTTTGGATTCGTGATCGGTTTCGTCTTCAGCGCTGCGCTCATCGGCTTGCTCTCCGAGCGCCGTTGGGACCGTCGACCCTCACTCGCACTCCTGGGCTTCCTCGCCGCCAGTCTCGTTCCGTTCGCATTCGGATTGCCCTACATGGCGTTCATACTGGGCGGCCTCGGGCTGCCCAATGACTTCGCGACCGTGATTGCACTCGGGGTTGTGCCCTTCATCATCGGCGGCATCGTCAAGTGGCTCATTGCTGCAATGACCCTTCCACTGCTGTGGAACCTCATCAACCGTCTCGACTCAACGCGGTCATGACCATCCCTCGCTCGCTGAAGCTCGGCGTCAAGGCCTCTGCAGAGCAGTTCGCACCGCGGGAACTGGTGGAGGTCGGCGTGCAGTGCGAGACCTATGGTTTTGACAGCGTCACCGTAAGCGATCATTTCCAGCCGTGGCGACATGAGGGGGGTCACGCACCCTTTTCGATTGCCTGGATGACCGCGGTAGGGGAGCGCACGGAAAGAATTCTGCTCGGCACTTCAGTGCTGACGCCCACGTTCCGTTATAACCCTGCCGTGCTTGCTCAGGCATTCGCGACCATGGGTTGTCTCTACCCAGGGCGAGTGCTCCTCGGAGTCGGCACTGGAGAAGCACTCAATGAGATGGCCACCGGCCTCCAGGGAGACTGGCCACCGTTCGCGGAGCGGCTCGCGCGACTGCGGGAGGCGATCAGCCTCATCCGACAGCTGTGGACCGGCCAGCGTATCGATTTTCAGGGAAAGTACTTCTCCGTTTCCGGGGCGACGATTTACGACCTCCCGCCCTCGACGATTCCCGTCTATATCGCAGCAGGTGGACCAGTGGTGGCGCACCACGCAGGACTGCTGGGGGATGGCTTCATTTGCACCTCTGGCAAAGGAATGGACCTCTACACCGACAAGCTCCTGCCCGCGGTGAGCAGCGGGGCAGAAAAAGCAGGGCGAAGGCTGTCGGACATCGACCGGATGATCGAGATCAAAATCTCATACAACCGCGATCGGAGTGCAGCACTCGAGAACACCCGATTCTGGGCTCCGTTGTCGCTGACCGCCGAGCAGAAGCACTCCATCGGCGACCCGATCGAGATGGAGCGGGCGGCCGACAGTCTCCCGATCGAGCAGGTTGCCCGACGCTGGATAGTGGCGTCAACGCCGGAAGAGGCGCTCGCCGGCATCCGCCCGTACATTGCTGCCGGACTCAACCACCTCGTCTTTCACGATCCAGGCCATGACCAGGAGCGATTCCTCAGGGAGTTCTCCGAAGACGTCGTTCCGCACCTACGGGCGCTGGCGTGACGATAGCCGCCACCCTCGATGCGTCCACCCGCACAAGCATGCGGGTGGATGCTGTGCTTGATGCGGCGGATGTGATCCTGGCCCGCCGGGGCGAATCCGCCGTCACCATTCCCGAGTTGGTGCGCCTCACCTTCATTGAGAGCCCCACGATCTACCAGCTGTTCCCGGACCGGCACGCCGTGCTCACGGCGCTCCTGGAGCGATACCTTGATGCGCTGTGTACCGAACTCGGGCGCGCCTGGACGCACCCGGCACCACCAACCTGGGAAGAGCGAATCGACAGGCTGATCAGCTATGCCGTGCGGTTCCTCGAGGCACATGATCCTGCGAGAACCTTGATGCTCGGCGGCCCGTACTGCACCGTGAGCCCGCTGCAACGCCTCGCTGCGCGTGAAGGACTGGACCGGTGGGTGATGCAGGGCCTCCGGATCGACCTTCCACGGCATACGGATGTGTTCGGTTACGCAATGGGTATTGCGGCTGCCACGTTCCGCCATGGCTACCTCCGCCACGGCAGGGTCACCGTTCAGACCGGCGAGCATGCGACGCGAGCCGTCGTGGCATACGTGGCGTCATTCCTCGGTCCGTCAGACCGGTAGTCGCCGGAGACGACGATCAGGTCACTTGATATGCCGTGTATCTGACAGCATCCGCATCGCGCACGCAGGAGGCGACGAACAGGGCGCGCTCCATCCACGCGAAGCGGGGCGCCGACGTCTCGACGGTGATCGCGGTCCGGAAGTAATACTGCGACGGTTCCGCCTGATGACCACGCAGGAGCGCTTCAAGCACTTCGGGGGGTCCGCTGCGTACGCCGACGACGTGTAATAGGAGAAGATCCCCGACCTCTGTGCGAGCCGAGTACCTTCCGTTGATCTCGATCGAACCGTCTGGGCGGACAAGCTGCCAGTCGGCTCCCCCTGGCAATATGTCGGCAACCAGGGCACCGGATACGGTTCCACCGACGATGGGCGCGACCCGACGATGGCCGGCGCGTGTGACACCGTGGTCTTCGAGTAGGCCGAGTCGCACGTCGACATCGAATGCTGCCACGAGGGCGGGGACGGGGGCGGGGGCGGGCATGCTTATGACTCAGCGAAACGCGCGCGCAAGTCCGCCTTGCGGATCTTCCCGCTTGCAGTGCGAGGCAACTCGTCGATCACCACCGTCTTGACCGGCAACTTGAAACGCGCGAGCCGACCATCGAGGTACTCCCGCACCGTGTCGGTATCGATGGACGCGCCGTCACCTACGGTGAGCACGGCCCAGGGCACCTCGCCCCAGCGGTCGTCCGGAACGCCGATGACGGCCACGCCGGTGACCCCCTCGATGTCGTTGATGAGGTTCTCGATCTCGGCAGGGTAGATGTTCTCACCCCCCGAGATGACCATGTCCTTCAGCCGATCGGAGATATGCAGGTAGCCGTCAGCGTCAAGATAACCGAGGTCACCGGATCGGAACCAACCGTCGTCGGTGAAGGCCTTCGCGGTGGCGTCGGGAAGTCCGTGGTAACCAGCGAAGACGTTCGGGCCCGAAATCTCGATCTCGCCCACCGTCCCGCGAGGAACCACCCGTCCCCGCTCGTCGGCGATTCGGACGTCGGTGAAGAAATGCGGAAGCCCCACGCTGCCCTGCTTGTCGCGTGTCCGATCGGGGGACAGCGACGTGGCACCGGGCGCCGTCTCGGTCATCCCGTAGCCCTGCGAGAATGACAGGCCGCGCTGCTCGTAGGCGTTCAGGACGCGGCTCGGCACCGCGGAGCCGCCACAGGTGAGCTTGCGCATCGTGGACACATCGGTGGTTGCCCAGTCCGGGTGGTCGCAGAGCATCTGGTAGGTCGTCGGAACCCCGGCGAGCATGCTCACGTCGTACTGCTGGATCAGCGCGAGCGCCCGGCGCGGCTCGAACCGCTTCTCGAGGATGATCAAGCCGCCATTCAAGATGATCGGAAGGGCCCCCATCCCAAGCGAAGCCACGTGGAAAAGTGGTGAGATCATCAGCGCCACATCAGTGGAGACGATGTCGTAATCGACGATCACGTTCAGCGCGGACCAGGTGAGATTCCCGTGGGTGAGGACGGCTCCCTTGGGCTTGCCTGTGGTGCCGGAGGTGTAGAGTATCGCGGCCGGGTCGTCGAGGGTGACGACGGCGGCGGCGACACGACCGATGGAAGCCTTCGCGAGCAGTTCGCTCAGCCCCCCTGCGCCAGTCACGATGCGGTGGGGTACGGATGCCGCGACCTCGGCAACCCGCTCGGTGAACTCCAGGTCATGGATGAGCGCGCGCGCCCCGGAGTCGGTGAGCACATGCTCGATCTCCGGCGGCGCGAGTCGCGTGTTGATCGGAACAAAGACCGCCCCCAACTGAACGGTGCCGAACAGCGCGGCGAGGAACTCGGGACTGTTCTCCCCCAGGAACGCGACCCGGTCACCTTTTCCGATGTCGCGCTGCGCAAGAATCGCGGAGATGCCGTCGGCCATGTCGGCGAGGCGTCGGTAGGTGAGCGTCTGCCCGTCGCCATGCACAAGGGCGATCTTGTCCGGCGTCTTCAGCCGGCGCTTCGCCATCCAGGATCCGAGTCCGTGATTGTGCATATCTCTCCTCTTCGAGTTGGTGTGTGGGTCACCACCGAGCACGGTGAGCCTGCCGGCAACGCGATCAGCCGGCCCGGATTTTCGGCTCAGGCGTAGAAGCGCTGCAGGCTACGGGCAACCACCGCTGGCTTGCTGTTGCCTTCAGCTTCGATTGTGACGTCGACGGTGAGCTGGTAGCCGCCCGAGATCTCGGTCACCTCGACGAATTCGGCGGTCGCCCGCACACGGGACCCCACCTTCACTGGCGAAACGAACCGAACCTTGTCGAGGCCGTAATTGACCTTCGTCGTGACGCCCTCAACCTGCAGCAGCGACTCCCACAGCGGGATCAGCAGCGACAGGCTGAGGAAGCCGTGCGCGATCGGGCCGCCGAACGGACCATCTTTGGCACGCTCCGGGTCGGTGTGGATCCACTGGTGGTCGTCGGCCGCGTCGGCGAACGTGTTGACACGTTCCTGGGTGATGTCGATCCACTTCGATGGGCCGAGTACGGTGCCGACGAGCGTGGACAGGTCGGAATGGGTGACCGTGGTGGTCATGGTGTTCTCCTTGATTCGGTTGGGTCAGGCGAGGGCGGACGCGCCGGTGGGAAGCGCCCGATGATCAGTGCATGACGATCGCTGCGTCGGACACAGGACCGGCCGCCGCGAGTCCGAGCAGGCGCGCGGCGTTGTCTTTGAGGATGCCGGGCATCACTTCCGGTTTGAGCGCTGTCTGTGTGACGTCGTTCAGCCAGCGGTCCGGCGTGATCATCGGGAAATCCGACCCGAACAGGATGCGCTTCTTCAGCATCGAGTTCGCGGCGCGCACCAGCTCTGCCGGGAAGTACTTGGGGCTCCACCCCGAAAGGTCGATCCAGGTGTTGTGCTTGTGCGTCGCCACCGAGAGCGCCTCGTCCTGCCACGGCACCGAAGGGTGGGCCATGATGATCTGTAGACCGGGGTTCTCCGCTGCGACGCCGTCGAGCAGCATGGGGTTCGATAGACCCAGGCGCAACCCGCGCCCGCCGGGCAGGCCGGCACCGATGCCGGTCTGACCGGTGTGGAAGAGTGCCACCACGCCGGCCTCTGCCATCGCGGCATAGAGCGGCTGGAACCGCGCCTCGCTCGGGTCGAAGCCCTGCACCGTCGGGTGGAACTTGAACCCCCGCACTCCGGATTCGTCGATGAGGCGCCGAACGCGGTCCAGGGCGTCCTCACGATTGGGGTCGACGGACCCGAATGGGATGAGTACGTCGTTGTGGCGCACCGCACCCTCCGCGATCTCCTCGCTGGAGACCGGCGGATGGTTCAGGTTCGTCTCGGCGTCGACCGAGAAAACGACGGCAGCCATCTTCCGTTCACGGTAGTAGTCGGCGATCGAATCCAGGTCGGGGCGACCGGCGTCCGTCGAGAAGTACCTGGTGGCCGCTTCGTTGAGGTCGCCCGGCAGCGATGTGTGACCGGTGCCATCGATTTCGATGTGGACGTGGACGTCGATCGCGGTGATCGCTGCGATGTCGATCGCAGGCTCATAGCGGGTCATGTGTCACGCCTGCTTGGGCTGCAGTTCTTCGGGGAGCGGCGGGAACTTCTCGCCGATGTCCTGCAGGTTGTCAGTCAGCACGGTCGCGTTGGCCAGGAGGGCCTCGTAAGTCCATCCGCCGTCCTGGTACTCGGTGACGACCGGTTCCGGGTGCGTCCAGACCTGAATCCGGTCGCCGCCGACGCCGATGGCCTGACCGCTGATGCCCGCAGCCTCATCCGAGGCCAGGAAGGCGATGAGGCCGGAGACATCGGATGCCGAGCCGAAGCCGATCTCGCGACGGAAGAACGCCGGCATCGGCTCGCCCTTGGCCTCTGCCTCGATCGCGGCCGAGAAGTAGGGCACGGTGGCAGTCATGGCGGTCGCGGCGACCGGGATGACCACGTTGGCGGTGATGCCGGCCTTCTTGAGCTCCAGCGCCCAGGTTCGGACCATGCCGACGATGCCCGCCTTGGCCGCAGCGTAGTTGGTCTGGCCGAAGTTGCCGCGCTGACCGGTGGGCGAGCCGATCGTGATGATGCGACCGGGGATGCCGTTCTCGCGCATGTAGGTGGCTGCTTCCCGCACGCAAGTGAAGGTGCCACGCAGATGCACGTTGGTGACGAGGTCGAAGTCCTCGTCACTCATCTTCCAGAGCACCGTGTCGCGCAGGACGCCGGCGTTCGTGACGAGGATATCCAGGCGACCGAAGACGTCGACGGCCGTCTGCACGAGCTTCTTCGCCGTGTCCGTCGAGCCGACGGCAGCGACGACTGCAGCAGCCCGGCCGCCCGCGGCCTCGATCGACGCGACCGCATCGCTGGCGGTCTGCTCGTCGACGTCGTTGATGACGACCGCCGCGCCTTGGCGGGCGAGTTCTTGGGCGTAGGCCAGGCCGAGACCTCGGCCCGAACCGGTGACAATTGCGACTTTGCCGTCCAACGACATGATGGCTCCTTCGTTCGTGAGTCGATCCCACCACAATTTAGTGGACATTGTCAATTATTGTCACCTGAATATATAGTGGGTGGATGACCGCCAACACTTCAACTCCGCCACGCCGCGAGCGGCTGGCGCAAGGCGTCATCGGAGCAGACCTGAGTTTCCTCCTGGCACGCGCGAATGCCGTTTCGCTGTCCGCCGCGAACGCAGGTCTGGCTGCCCACGGACTGCGCGTCCGTTCCTACTGCGTCCTGGCGCTCGCCTGCGATGGGGCCAGGCCCAGTCAGAAAGAGATCGCTGAATTCCTGAGGCTCGACCCCAGCCAGGTCGTCAGCCTCATCGACGAACTGGCCGGGCGGGGTCTCGTCGAACGTGTGCCAGACCCACGCGACCGCCGCTTCAACGTGCTCGTCGCGACGGACGCCGGACTCGAAGTCCACTCCCGCGCCCGAGTGGACATCGTCCGCGCGGAGGACACCGTGCTCTCGATTCTCACCGCAGACGAGCGTGACGCGCTTGCCAACGTCCTCCGGAGACTCGCGTTCGCGAACGAGTGACACCGCGCGTGCTGCGCGTTGCCCCCCCTCCCTCATATCAGCCCATAAGGAAGAGCCGGTTATGACCTCTGTATCGCTCCCCCGCACGATCTTCGGTGAATCGCACGACGAGTTCCGCGATGTAGTCCGCCGATTCGTCGAACGCGAGGTCACGCCCAACCTGGAAAAATGGGGTGAAGCTGGCCGAGTCGATCGCACCCTGTTCCACCGGGCAGCCGAGACAGGACTGATCGGCATCACCGCGCCGGAGGAGTTCGGCGGCGGCGGCGTGGACGACTTCCGCTTCAACGCGATAGTCATCGAAGAATTCGCTCGCGCCGGCGCGAGCGACGTGTCCATGTCCATCAGCGGCGAGAACGACCTGGTCGCGCCGTACTTAGTCAACTTCGGCACGCCAGAGCAGAACGAGCGCTGGCTCGCCCCCATGCTCGCGGGAGACAAGGTCGGCGCGATCGCGATGACCGAGCCAGGCACCGGCTCAGACCTCGCCGCGATCACGACGACGGCAGTTCTGGACGGTGACCACTTCGTGCTCAACGGTGCCAAGACGTTCATATCCAACGGCCTGCTCGCCGACTTCTTCATCGTCGCGGTACGCACAGACCCCGCGGCCGGCCGCAAGGGCATCAGCCTGCTTGTCGTGGATGCCGACACCCCGGGCTTCACGCGCACCGGACCGCTGAAGAAGATCGGCCTGCCCGCGCAGGACACCGCCGAGTTGTCGTTCGCAGACGTCCTCGTCCCGCGGTCACAGGTGCTGGGCGGCGAGGGGGAAGGATTCACCAACATGCGCCGCAACCTCGGGATCGAGCGCCTGAGCATTGCCGTCACTTCCATGGCCCGGATGCGCGCGACATTCGAGCAGGCACTCGCCTATGCATCTGAGCGTCGCGCCTTCGGAACCCGCATCGCCGACTTCCAGGCCAACCGCTTCTACCTCGCCGAACTCGCAACCGAGATCGAGGTGACGCAGACGTTCATCGACCGATGCATCCTCGACGCCTCGGGCCACGCATTGGACGAAGTCACTGCCGCGATGGCCAAATGGTGGACGACCGAGTTGCACCAGCGCGTCATCCAGCGCGCGCTCCAGCTCCACGGCGGTTACGGCTTCATGCGCGAGTACGCTGTTGCCGGCGACTACATGGACTCCCGCGCCGCCACCATCTTCGGTGGCACCACCGAGATCATGAAGGAGATCATCGGCCGTAAGCTCACCCGACTGAGTTGAACGGTACACACGCTAAATAACGCACCCCGGTCGTTGGGAACCATCCCCTTCCGCGGCTCAAGACTTATTGAACTATTCGGTTCAGTGTTGCACACTGAATCACATGGTTCAACAACAAGTTGTCGATAGCCAGCTCGACCGCGCTTTTGCCACGCTGTCCGACCCGACCCGCCGTGGCATCCTGACCCGGCTCGGTAGCGGCCCTGCCACCATCGGCGAGCTTGCCGAGCCGGCCGGGATGACCCTCACTGGCCTCAAGAAGCACGTGCAGGTGCTGGAGGATGCCGGACTGGTCACCAGCGAGAAGGTCGGGCGTTCGCGGGAAGTGCGGCTGGGCACCGAACGACTGGATGACGCCATGCAATGGATCACGTTCTACCAACGCCTCTGGGAGCGCCGCCTTGACGGTCTCGAGGTCTACTTCACCCTCAAGAAAGGAACGGACAAGTGACAGAGACAACAGACACCATCGAGCTGCGGATGACGCGGCTCCTGCCCGCGACACCGGAGGAAGTCTTCGACGCCTACACCGACGCCGAGAAGCAGAAGATCTGGTTCAGCATCCTGGACGAAGAACCCGGCATTGTCGAGATCGAGGTCGACCTGCGGGTCGGCGGCAAGCAGACCGCCGTCTGGGGGCCCAACCGCGACGAGCTGTTCCACGAGACGCAGGTGTTCAAGGCCATCGACCGACCGCACCGGCTGGTCACCACCTCCACCGGAAGCGACCCCAGCGGCGGGGAGATGACCACCGAAGTGGAGGTCACCTTCGAGGAAAAGGACGACGGCACCCTCGTCACCGTCGCGCAGAGCGGCTTCCCCGACGTGCAGACCCGCGACTTCTTCCAGACCATGGCCTGGGTGGGAGCGTTCGACCGCATCGAGGCGTACCTCACTCGCGAACGCGCGTAGGGCATCCGCCCCCTCCGCGAGACGGGCCAAAGCGCGAGTGCCCCGCCGCGGCCACCCGCATTTTGGCCCGGCTCGCGTTCTTGGGCTCGCGAAATCGGGAGGTGCGGCTCCAACCGCCGTAGCAGGCGGACGAAGTCGCGAACGTGCATGTCGTCACTCGGGGATGTACCGGCCATGCCCGTCATCTTCCCATTAGTAGGAGACTCTGACCGGCTGCACTCACACAGCGGCCCAGGCTTGGGGCGCGCGCCCTCCAACTTTCTGCGGCCCGCCGGGCCATAGCTGCCGAAATACAAACGGGATGGTCAGCCTCGCGATTACCAAACCGCTCGGCACAGCCTTCTACTTTCCGTTGTCCTCCGTGATGAAGTCTGCCGCGCGCCAGGCAAGGGCCATGGTGGGCGCGGCGGTGTTACCCGAGACCTGCATGGGCAGGACCGAAGCGTCCACAACACGCAACCCCGTCACGCCGCGGACTCGCAGCCGGGAGTCCACGACGTCGTCATCGTTTGGCCCCATCGCGTTGGCACCCACCGCGTGGTAAATGGTCGCGCCGTTGTCGACTGCGTATTGAATCACTTGGTCGGGAGTCGACACTGCCTGACCTGGATACTCTTCCTCGGCAATGAGCTCGGCGATTGGGCTTTCCGCAAACACACGCCGCGCCTGATCGAGGATGGTCGAGGTGACTTTTCGATCGACCTCCGTTTGCAGGTAGTTCGCGTCGATGACCGGCAGGTCGTCCGGACCCTTGCCCGAAATGTGGATCGAACTAGTTGTGGTGGGCCTGATCTGATAGCCCAAGTACATAATCCCGGAATGCTTCGCGAGGCGCACCGCGTCGAAGCTTTCGGCATCGAGCGCCAGCGGCACGAACAGTCCCTGGATGTCGGTGCGATCGAGTTCAGGCGACGACTTGAATCCGGCGAGGATGTTGTATCCGGCATCCGAGATGGGGCCGCGCCGGGTGAGCAAATACTTGAACCCCTCCCAGCCCTGTTTCGGTAGGGAGTTGAGCCGCTGCGTGAGACCGATCGGCTCCTTGAACTTGACCTGCATTGCCACGCCACGCTGCTCGATGACACGTTCACCGAGGTTCGGGCTCTCCACCCGCACGTCAACGCCGGCCCCATTCAGGATGTCGGGGCGCCCGATTCCGGACCGCTCGAGCAGCATCGTGCTCTCGACGGTGCCACCTGAGAGAATCACTTCCTTGCGCGCAAGGAAATGCTGCTTCTGTCCGCGCCGCTGAGTACGCACGCCAGTGACTCGCGTGCCGTCGAAAGTTAGGTAGCCGACCCGCGTTCGGGTCAGATAGGTCAGATTCTTCCGCTTGCTTGCCGGGCGTAGAAATGCGCTGGCCGCGGAGACGCGAAGGCCGTTGCGCACGCTCGACGGCGTCATCCCGATTCGTTCGTGCTCGACCGCGTTCACGTCCTCGACGACGTCGAGACCGGTCTTCGCGGCGGCCGCGAGGATTTTCTCCGTGATGTCGTCCTTCTCGGCAAAAGAGACTCCGTACGGGCCGTCGCCTCCGCGCATCGGCGACGAGCCGAGCACATGGTTCTCCATGTTCTTGAAGATCGGCAGCATCTCGTCCCAGCCCCAGCCCGGGTTGCCGAGCTCGACGAGTTCGTCGTAGTCCTTTTGAAACCCACGGGTGTACATCATGCCGTTGACGGTGGTTGATCCGCCGGTCACTTTGCCGCGGGCCCATACCTCGCCCAGTCCACCCGCGCGGAATGGCAGCGTCGGATAGCGATACGCGTAGCGGTCGCCGTTGAGCGTGAAGAAGAACCCCTTCGGGATCGAGTGCATTGGGTTGGCGTCCGATCCACCGTATTCAAGCAACAGCACGGAGTTGTTCGGATCTTCACTCAACCGGTTCGCGAGCACGCTGCCGGCAGCTCCGGCCCCAACGATGATGTAGTCGTACGTGTTCTCGCTCATGTGCTCCTCCGTCTGGTATCGACCAGGCGGGAATTGGTGCAGCATCGGGTCGATCTTCAAGTCCAGAGTATCGGTACCCAGTACCGAAATCAAGGGGCCACGTCGGCGCGGGCTTATGCGGGCATATTGTCGACCCAACGCTGCAGGTCGTCAACAAAGCGCCCGAGCCGCAATTCGAGTTCGGCAAGCACCCCGGACGGCTCCTGCATCAGGTCTGCGTCGCGGGCGCCGATGAACGCCAGCAGAACCGCCTGCACCGCACCGCCGATCGCCTCGGGGGTGAAGTCGTCAGGGCCGGCGCCGGCACGCGTACGAACGAAGTCGGAGACCACCGCGGCCCAACGCTGCCAGTGGACAGCCTCTTCGGCTCGCTGCTCCGGCGCTCGCTGCAACCGAAACCGCTGCAGCCAGATGCCCGTGGCGTCCACGTCGCTTGAGAAGGCGTCGAGGATTCCGTGGAGTACGGCGGTCGCGAGGGGTTCGTCACGTAGTCGCGACCTGAGCGCCTGCTCAAGCCGAACAAGGTGCGCGTCGAACGGCGCCCACAAGATATCGCTTTTGCTGCGGTAGTAGCGGAAGAAAGTGGTGCGGCTCACGCCACTAGCGGACGCGATCTCCGGGATCGTCGTGTTCTCGAAGCCCTTGGCGGCAAACAGAAGCACCGCTGCGGCCTCTACCGCCTCCCTCGAGGAGGCGGCTGGTCGCCCTGGGCGTCGCTGGGTGCTCACAAGTCGAGCCTAGAGCGGTCTGCGGACGGCCAGAAACTGGCTCAACCGAGTTGATCGACTACCAGCGGCAGCGTGAGTCCGGCCGGACCCACCATTGCGCAAGGAATAGATAACTCATTCCATGCGTTTGCATAAATATCAGTTGACGGCGGTCACTAATATCGCCGCTCTACAATGCAGGGCACAACGGAAGAAGGAGTAAATATCATGGCCAGACTTGATGGCAAGGTGGCAATCATCACCGGTGCTGCACAAGGAATGGGTGAGGCGCATGCGCGTCTTTTCGTCGCAGAGGGCGCGAAAGTTGTGCTCACCGACCTCAACGAAGAGCGCGGGAACAAGCTCGCGAGCGAATTGGGCGAGAATGCTCGATTTATTAAGCAGGACGTTGCGTCGCTTGCGGAATGGCAGACGGTGGTCGACACCGCCGAGAAGGAGTTCGGCCCTGTCACCGTGCTGGTGAACAACGCCGGAATCATCGGCCCGGTCGTTGAAACGGTCGAACTCAGCGAGGAAGACTACCTCAAGATAATCGCCGTCAATCAGCACTCGCAGTTCTTCGGCATGAAGAGCGTTATCCCCTCCATGCAGAAGGCCGGCGGCGGTTCCATCGTCAATATCTCATCGACTGCCGGCATGCTCTCAGTGGTCGGTTCGCCAAACTTGGCCTACGTCGGAAGCAAGTTCGCATCGCGCGGCATGACCAAGCACGTCGCATTGCAGTACGGCCCCGACAACATCAGGGTGAACTCGGTACACCCCGGATACATCAAGACGCCGATGATGGCCGCAGCGACCGACGAAACCGGCGGCGGCATCGCGGACCAGGTCCCCCTGCGCCGCATGGCCGAGCCAAACGAGGTCTCCGAACTGGTGCTGTTCCTAGCCTCCAACGCATCCTCCTACATCAGCGGCACCGAGCACGTCATCGACGGCGGACTTATCGCCGGATAGCTTCAAACGGTGGAGTGCTCCTGAGCGATCAGGAGCATTCCGCATCCCTAGCGTGAGCTCGGCCATGAGCGCGGCACGAAGCACGAGTCGTGCCAATACGGGCCCATCACGAGCGAGGGGAAGGTGCTCTTGGAGGTGTCTGGTTCGAGGGCAAATCTTCGAAGGAGCTTGAATCTGGGCTGAGGCGGCCTGGAATCGTCTTCAATTCAAGATGAGCTGCCGAATGGCTTCCTCGGCAGCGCCGCTCGCAAGTCCAGCCGTGGCCGCACCGGACAGTGAAGCGAGAAAACCCCGGAGCGTAGCCAAGCCGGCTTTAATCTTCTTCTTCTCCGGCTCAACCTTCGTGAGCTCCGTAAGAACTTGGCGACCGACCTCATCTGCTCGTTGTGGACGATAACCACATCCTCCGTGCCAAACGAACTGCGCGTCCGCGCCAAGAATCGGTGCTGACTCGTAAAGCGATCCATAGCCGTCTCCTTCGGTACGCCGCAAGGTTACTGGCTCTAGACAACCCCCTCGAGTATCAAGGCGGTACGCGCTCTCAGCGACGCTGTTACCGCTGCGTTACCGGTCGTCGTTCAACGGGTACAAGAAAGGCCCCGATTCCCAGTGTTTCATAGGAGAATCGGGACCTTCGCAGTGGCGGTGACGGTGGGATTTGAACCCACGGTAGCTTTCACTACACAACTTTTCGAGAGTTGCACCTTCGGCCGCTCGGACACGTCACCGCTGACGATTGTAGTACACGCCCGATGTGCGACTTTCCAGCCGAACACGAGGATGCCCTACCTACGATCGTGGTGTGAAACGCATTGCCATCATCGTCGCCGCTGCGGCCAGTGTGGTCCTTTCCGCTGCATGGGCAGCCGTCAGCGCGTTCAAGAGTCGCCGGCGCAACGGATCGGCACGACTGGCGCTGACCCTGCCGGTGCACTCAGCCTGGTGGCGCGAGCACGCGAAACGCGACGGTGAAGTCTTGTACGTGGCAGTCGGCGACTCGGCCGCACAGGGGATCGGCGCCAGCAAGCCGCATCGCGGCTACGTCGGCACAGTCGCCGCCCACCTGCGCAAGACCACGGGCAAGACCGTGCGCGTAGTCAACCTCAGTGTGTCCGGCGCCCGGCTGCGCGAGACCCTTGAAACCCAGGTGCCACGGCTCGCCCGCCTGACCCCTGACGTGATCACCGTCTCGATCGGCGCGAACGACATCGCCAGCTTTGACGAGGTCCGCTTCGATCGTGAGCTGCGGGAGTTGGCGGATGCCCTGCCGCCGCATGCGATCGTCGCCGACCTGCCCTCCTTCTTCTTCGGCGAGGCCGAGCGGCGGGTGCGCATCGCCAACGGCATCGTGCACCAGGTCATCGGCGAGTACGGCTTCACGCTGGCACCCCTCTACAAGGCGACCCGCCGCCAGGGTGCCGCGCGGATGGCACTGAACCAGGCATCCGCCGACCTCTTCCACCCCAACGACCGCGGCTACCGGGTATGGGCGTCCGCGTTCCTCCCCCTCGTCGACCGCGCGGTGGAGGCGTTGCCCACACGAGTGTGAGCCTCGGCGCCCGATGACGGATGCCTCGCTTAAGCTGGCAGCATGGCCCGCACCTCCCCCACGTTCCGCTGCACCGAGTGCGGGTGGTCGACCCTCAAATGGGCGGGCCGCTGTGGGGAGTGCCAGGCCTGGGGAACGGTCGTCGAAGCGCACGACGCGACCGGCATCCTTCGTGCTGTCAAGGCCGTCGCCGTCGGCGGTGACCGCGTCGCCAAGCCGATCACCGAGATCGGGGCGGAATCCGTTGCCCACTGGCCGAGCGGTATCGCCGAGTTCGACCGGGTTCTCGGCGGTGGCATCGTGCCCGGTGCCACGATCCTCCTGAGCGGCGAGCCTGGCGTCGGCAAGTCGACGCTGCTGCTCGAAGTCGCTTCGAAGGCCGCGGCCATCGGGCAGAAGATCCTCTACGTCACAGCGGAGGAGTCGGCCAGCCAGGTGCGGCTGCGGGCCGGGCGCACCAACGCCCTCCAGCCCACCCTGTACCTCGCCGCCGAAACCGACCTCGCCACCATCCTCGGCCAGGTCGAGCAGATCGACCCGGACCTGCTCATCGTCGACTCCGTGCAGGCTGTTTCCTCCTCGGCAACCGAGGGGCTGGCCGGCGGAACCTCCCAGGTGCGGGAGGTCGCATCCGCCCTCATCCGCGTCTCGAAAGATCGCAATCTGCCCATCCTTCTGGTCGGACACGTCACCAAGGACGGCACCATCGCCGGCCCCCGCCTGCTGGAGCACCTGGTAGATGTCGTTTGTCAGTTCGAGGGCGACCGTCAGAGCGGGCTGCGCTTCATCCGCGCCCACAAGAACCGGTTCGGGCCGACGGATGAAGTGGGCTGCTTCGAGATGACCGGTGACGGCATCGCAGAGGTCGCCGACCCCAGCGGGCTGTTCCTGTCGCGCGGAACCGGGGCCATCCGCGCTCAGGTCAGCGGCACCTGTGTGACCATCGCCACCGAGGGTCGGCGCGCCCTCCCGGTGGAGGTGCAGGCGCTCATCGTCGAGACGAACGCACCCCAGCCGCGCCGGGTTACCAACGGGGTCGACTCGTCACGGGTGTCCATGCTGCTGGCGGTGCTCGAGCGGCGCGCGGGGCTCAAACTCAGCAAGTTCGACGTCTACGTGTCAACCGTCGGCGGCATCCGCCTTACCGAACCGGGGGCAGACCTGGCCATCGCGCTGGCCATCGCCAGCGCCTACAGCGACAAGGCTTTCCCGGCGACTCTGGCCGCGATCGGCGAGATCAGCCTGGCCGGGGAGATCCGGCCGGTGTCGCAGGCGAAGCAGCGGGTCGCCGAGGCCAGGCGACTCGGATTCACCACCATGATCGATGACACCGCGCCCCACCTGCGCGAGGCAATGCGCACGGCGTTCGCCACCGCACAGCTCGACCAGCCCGACGTGCCGTCCTTCTAGGGGCTGCCGCGGCATCCGCCCTCGTGTATTTTGCGCTGCGCTGCTCGATCCGCTGCACCAACGCCGAGAGCGGGCTCCTCCATTCACGCGCCGGTGAAACTTGACGGGCGCGTGAAGAGTTCACCCGCGTGCGGCGGATGCGAACAAACTCAGTAGAGCAGGAACTGCGCCGTCTTCTCGGGCTTGATGTCACCGAGGCCCACCCGCAGGTGGTAGCTCGCACCATCCGCGGCCACCGGCGAACGCTCGCTGGTGCAGGTCGCCGGGTCTGAGCGGGTGCGGTCCCACGGGATGGGCGTGGTGGTCTGCTTGACCCCGGGCTCGAGGGCGACCTTCTGCGGTGTGCGCTCGGCCTGGCAGTCCGTCGATCGCCAGTACGTCTCTGAACCGCTGGTGATCTCGTACAACTGCATGTCGGTTCCGACGTCTGCGACGCAGGCGACGCTGCCGTTGTTCACGATCGACATGCTGATCATCGGTTGCACTCCCGACGCGTACTGCGTGTTGTCGGTGACCGGCTCAACCGTCACATTCTCGGGGTTGCACGCCTCCCCCTCCTTCTGCACCGGCTCATCCGTCGGCTTGGTGGTGGACGAGGTTTCGGTTGTCGGCTTCTTGTCGTCGTCGGCTGCTTCGGCGCCGGGGCGGAAGATGATGAGCAGCACGACGATCAGGACCGCGAGCGCGCCGAGGCCGACGAGGAGTCTGCGGCGCCAGTACACCTGTGGTGGCTGGGGGCCGACGGGGTTACGGAACGTCGACATGACCCAAGGGTAGCTAGAGGTTCTTCAGCATCCGCGTATTGCCGAGCGTGTTTGCCTTAACTCGGGAGAGATCCAGGAACTCGGCGACGCCCTCATCCGCTGATCGCACCAATTCGGCGTACAGCTCGGGGTCCATCGGTTCCTCCGACATTTGCTCGAAACCGTGCTTCTTGAAGAACTCAACCTCGAAGGTGAGGCAGAACAGGCGGTGGATGCCCAGTTGCGTGGCCTTCTGCTCCAGGCGATCGAGGATGGCGTGCCCGACTCCGCGCCGCAGCCAACTCTCCTCGACGGCGAGCGTGCGCACCTCCGCCAGGTCTTCCCACATGACGTGGAGGGCACCGCAGCCGATCGCGTTGCCGTTCTCGTCTTCGGCGATGTGGAACTCCTGGATCGACTCGTAGAAGACGACCCGCTCCTTGCCGAGCAGGATGCCGCGGTCAACGAGGGGGTTGATCAACCGTTGGACGTCTGGCACATCGCTGGTGCGAGCCGGCCGCACGGAGAAAGTCACTTTTCGATCTTATGGGTCGCCGCTGGCCGCGCGCCGTACACGTTTGCGTATACCTCAGGCGAATGCCGCGGCGAGCAGTGGCGCGGCAAAGATGGCGGCGTAGATCAGGCTCAGCCACGGTTGGTATGCGACATACATGCCGTGCCAGGTCATGCTCCACGGGTGCCGGATGAGAACCCACCCGATCACGTCGACCACGATGGCCACCACCGCCCAGGTGGCGGCAAGCGTCCAGGCATGGGCCCACACATCATCCGGCCGGACGACCGAGAAGTACGCCCACGCGGCCGGCGGGAAGAGCACGATGTTGTAGAGCGGATGCCACGGCAGCGTCGCGCGGTACGACGACACGTCGTACACCGAGCTGATCACGACGCCCTCGTCGGTCATACCGAGGGCCTTCCAGTTGAAAACGGTGTGCCCGATGCCGACCGCGGTGACGACGAAATAGGCGATCCAGAACCACAACATTGACTGGGCGATATCCATGGCGAGCACCCCCCGACCCTATCGGCGAATGCCCTGCGGGAATGTCCACTGACGATGACGGTGGTTGTCGACGATGACGGTGCAACAAACACCGTCGACGTCGACAAACACCGTCATCGTTGGGCTGGCCTGGCGAAAAGGGGGGGTCGGGTTTCCCCGACGCCCCCTCCAGGTTTCGATACGGCGCTGCGCGCCTACTCAACCCACAGACGCGCTACGCCTCGAGCGCGGCCGCCGGCTCCTCGATGGCCTCGCGGCCGGGCTGGCGTGTCGTGCTGAACACGTAGTCGCCGTCGACGTAGTCCACGTGTACGTGGTCGCCGGCGTGCAACTCGCCCTGCAGGATGCGCTCGCTCAGGCGGTCCTCAACCTCGGACTGGATCGCGCGGCGCAGCGGCCGTGCTCCCAGCGCGGGGTCGAACCCGACCTTGATGAGCTGCGCCTTGGCCGCGGCCGTGAGTTCCACGGTCATGTCGCGGTCGAGCATCCGCTCGCTCAGGCGCCCAACGAACAGGTCCACGATCTGGAGCAGTTCGACCGGGTTCAGCTGCGGGAACACGATGGTCTCGTCGACGCGGTTGAGGAACTCCGGCTTGAAGTTCTTCTTCAGCTCTTCGACAACCTTCGCCTTCATGCCTGCGTAGCTCTGAGCCTCGTCGCCTTCGATGGTGAAGCCGACCGGGCCGCCCGTGATGTCCTTCGTACCGAGGTTGGTGGTCATGATGATCACGGTGTTCTTGAAGTCGACGACGCGGCCCTGGCCATCCGTCAACCGGCCCTCCTCCAGAATCTGGAGCAGCGAGTTGAAGATGTCCGGGTGCGCCTTCTCGATCTCATCGAACAGCACCACGGAGAACGGCTTGCGGCGCACCTTCTCGGTGAGCTGCCCGCCCTCTTCGAAGCCGACGAACCCGGGAGGGGCACCGAACAGCCTCGAGACGGTGTGCTTCTCGCCGTACTCGCTCATGTCGAGGGCGATCAGCGCGTCTTCGTCATCGAACAGGAACTCGGCGAGCGCCTTGGCCAGCTCCGTCTTACCGACACCGGTCGGGCCGGCGAAGATGAACGAACCGGATGGCCGCTTCGGGTCCTTGAGGCCGGCGCGGGTGCGGCGGATGGTCTTGGAGAGAGCCGAGATGGCCTCCTCCTGGCCGATGACCCGCTGGTGCAGTGCCTTCTCCATGAAGACGAGACGCGCGGTCTCCTCCTCGGTGAGCTTGAAGACGGGAATACCGGTCGCGGCGGCGAGCACTTCGGCGATGATTCCCTCGTCGACGGTGCCGGTCGAGCCGGCTTCGCCACTCTTCCACTGCTTCTCGAGGCGCAACCGCTCACCGAGCAGCTTCTTCTCCTCATCGCGCAGCGATGCGGCCTTCTCGAAGTCCTGGTCTTCGATGGCGGCTTCCTTCTGCCCGCGAACGCCCGCAATGCGGTCGTCGAACTCGCGCAGCTCCGGCGGGGCGGACAGGATCGACAGCCGCAGGCGTGCGCCTGCCTCGTCGATCAGGTCGATGGCCTTGTCCGGCAGGAAGCGGTCGGCGACGTAGCGGTCTGCCAAATTGGCAGCGGCGACGATGGCGCCATCCGTGATCGACACCTTGTGGAACGACTCGTACTTGTCGCGCAACCCCTTCAGGATGTTGATGGTGTGCGGCAGGTTCGGCTCCTCGACACGCACCGGCTGGAAGCGGCGCTCGAGCGCGGCATCCTTCTCGAAGTGCTTGCGGTACTCGTCGAGCGTGGTCGCACCGATGGTCTGCAGTTCACCGCGAGCCAGGAGCGGCTTCAGGATGCTGGCGGCGTCTATTGCACCCTCGGCAGCGCCCGCACCGACAAGGGTGTGGATCTCGTCGATGAAGGTGATGATGTCACCGCGGGTGCGGATCTCCTTGGTCACCTTCTTGAGGCGCTCCTCGAAGTCACCGCGGTAGCGGCTGCCGGCGATGAGCGAGCCGAGGTCGAGCGTGTAGAGCTGCTTGTCTTTCAGCGTCTCCGGCACGTCGCCGCGGACGATCGCCTGGGCGAGGCCCTCGACGACTGCGGTCTTTCCGACGCCGGGCTCACCGATCAGCACCGGGTTGTTCTTGGAACGGCGGGAGAGGATCTGCATGACCCGCTCCATCTCCTTCTCGCGCCCGATGACCGGGTCGAGCTTACCGTCGCGGGCGGCCTGGGTGAGGTTGCGCCCGAACTGGTCGAGAATCTGGCTGCCGGCCTGTGCACTGGCCTGCTCGTTGCCGCCCACCTGCACCTGCTCCTTCCCCTGGTATCCGGAGAGCAACTGAATGACCTGCTGGCGCACCTTGTTCAGGTCGGCGCCGAGCTTCACGAGAACCTGGGCTGCGACACCCTCGCCCTCGCGGATGAGGCCGAGCAGGATGTGCTCGGTTCCGATGTAGTTGTGGCCGAGCTGCAGCGCCTCGCGCAGGGACAGCTCGAGTACCTTCTTGGCTCGCGGCGTGAACGGGATGTGCCCGGTCGGCTGCTGCTGGCCCTGGCCGATGATGTCCTGCACCTGCTCGCGCACGGAGTCGAGCGAGATGCTCAGCGACTCGAGCGCCTTGGCAGCGACACCCTCACCCTCATGGATCAGGCCGAGCAGGATGTGCTCGGTCCCGATGTAGTTGTGGTTGAGCATCTTGGCCTCTTCCTGGGCCAGGACAACCACGCGACGGGCTCGGTCGGTAAATCGTTCGAACATCTCTGAATCTCCTCAGGCATCGTGGCGGTTGGATGCCGTTACAAAGAGAGTAACGACCGCACCCTTGGATTTGCTCCCCTGTTCGCCGTGGGCGTTAAAGCACCGGACCGGCGCCCGGCACAGACCCCCACCATCGCGACCCGGGCCATTTTGCGGGTGTGCCTCGCGGATCACTCACAAGATGACCCGGCTCGATGGATGCGGGCAGCGGATGCGCTTGCGCACCATATCGAAAGTCGTTATGTTAACGACTGTCGTTGTTATCGATAATCGTTAGGAAGCGAAACGTGAAGTCTTCACAAGGTGACCGAATAGCCCTCTGGCTTGTGCTTCTGGCGGCACTCGCCTACTCCGTCGCCACACTCATCTTCGGGGTGGGTCACAGCGCACAGGTCATGTTCGCACCAGGCGAGACACCGGTGGGGCTACTGGCATCCGCGGCGGTACCGACGGATCTGGACGGGGAGGCAACGATCGTTTCCGGGTCATTCACGGATGCCTCCCTCACAGTGAGCGGGCTCAGCACCTTCGCGCGGGTCATGCTGTCAATCGGGGTCGCAGTGGGGCTGGTCGCGAGCCTTGCCGTTTCGCTGGCAATCGCCTACTTCTGCTGGTCCCTGTTGCGGGCACGACCGTTCCGGCGCTCGCTCACCGTCGCCGCGATCATCGCCGGAACGGCCCTGAGCGTCGGCGGGCTTCTCGGCCAGGCCGCCACCGGGTTCGGAACCATGCAGGCCGCACTCGACGTCGATCCCGCTCTGGCCGTCTTCGAGGCGGGCTTCTGGTTCGATCCGGCTCCCCTCTTCGGCGGCTTCGCCATCCTGGCCCTCGGCATCGCGTTCCAGCTCGGCGAGCGCCTGCAACGCGACACCGAAGGGCTCGTCTGATGGGCGAGGTGGACGAGGAGAGCACGGGCATCCACTGCCGCCTCGACGAGCTGCTGGAACAGCGCGGGATGACGCTCACCCGGCTGAGCGAGCTTGTCGGGGTGAGCATCGTCAACCTCTCGGTGCTCAAGAACGACCGGGCGAGGGCCATCCGCTTCTCCACCCTGACTGCCATCTGTGACGCACTCGAATGCGAGGTGGGCGACCTGCTCGTGCGCGATTAGGCTGGTTTCACGGACGATGGGAGCCGACCATGCCGCAGGACCCGCCCGACCACGGAGTGGACCCAGACGAGCAGCCCACGCAGCCGCTGCCGGAAATACCTCCCGAAGCGGCAGCCGCCGCTGCCGCGGGCGCCGCCCCGGGCGAAGCGGATGCCCCAACAGTCGCCTTCGAGCCTGTGCCGGCGTCGACGGAACCGATCGCGCCCTACGTTCCGATCGCCGACTACTCCTCCGAACCCACGGTTGGAGCCGGCGGTGGCGGCGCTGCTCCGCCGCCAACGACCCCCGACCGTAAGTCTCCGGTGCCCTGGCTGATCGCCGCAGCCGTGCTGATCATGGGCGCTGCGATCGCGATCGGCCTCTGGCAACCGTGGGCGGGCGACACCCCGGGACCCACGACCTCACCTGACCCGAGCGTGTCGGTCTCGCCGACCATACCTCCAATCGAGACACCGACGGAGCAGCCCACCAGCGAGCCGAGCCCGCCCGACGAGCTGGCGCCAGAACCGGAACCAGAACCAGAACCGGAACCGACGCCCACTGAAGAGCCAGGCCCCACGCCCTCCGATACGACGCCGGCAAACCCTGGCACGACGGAACCAGCAAAAAGAACGCCATGAGCAACCTCGAACGCGACCCCGAAGAGCTGGTCTGCACCTCTGAAGATGCCAACGGCTTCCGCATCCTGGAACCACGCGACGTACCGCTCGGCGGCCCCCGCGCCATGGACGTACGCCGCACGCTGCCCCAGCGCGGGCACTCCCTGATCGGGGCCTGGTGCTTCGCCGACCACTACGGACCGGATGACGTCGCGGTCACCGGCGGCATGGTCGTGCCGCCGCATCCGCACACCGGGTTGCAGACGGTGAGCTGGCTGTTCGCCGGCGAGGTCGAGCACCGCGACTCCTCCGGCGCCCACGCGATGGTGCGCCCCGGCGAGCTGAACCTCATGACGGCCGGCCGCGGCATCCAGCATTCCGAAGTGTCCACATCGACAACGCGGATGCTGCACGGCGTTCAACTGTGGACCGCACTTCCCGACGCCTCCCGGCACACCCGCCCGATGTTCGAGCACTATGTGCCGCCGGTCGTCGAGTTTCCGGAGGGCAGCATCAGCGTGTTCATCGGCAGCCTGGTCGGCCAGAAGTCGCCGGCCACCACGTTCAGTCCGCTGGTCGGAGCGCAGGTCGACCTGAAGGCCGGGCAGTCGATCACGCTGCCCATCGCCTCCAGCTTCGAGCATGGGGTTCTCGTCGACAGCGGCGTGGTCAGCGTCGAGGGCAACCCGGTGCCGAAATCGCATCTCGCCTACCTGGCCCCCGGTCGCGAGGAACTCCGACTGGAAGCGACCACGGCATCGCGACTCGTGCTCATCGGCGGCGAGCCACTGAACGAGCAGATCGTCATGTGGTGGAACTTCATCGGGCGCAGCCACGACGAGGTCGTCGCCTATCGGGCGCAATGGCAGTCAGAGGTCGTCGGTGGGGGAACGGATGCCGGGCACTTCGGCGTCGTGCAGGGCTACGACGGGCCACCGCTGCCGGCGCCGGCCATGCCGACGGTGCGGCTCAAGCCGCGGGGTTAGCGTCGACGGGCTCAGGCACCCGGTCCGAGCAGGCGCGCACCCGTGCGCGTCCCGCCCTTCTGCCACGGCAGCAGAACGGGCTCGAGTACGCGGAACAGCACGTTGATGAACAAGCCGAGCACGCCCGTCAGCACGATGCCGGCGTAAACCTGATCGACCGCGAACTGCTGCCCCGCGCGGCGGATCATCGACCCGATCCCGCTTTCGGCACCGACGTATTCGGCGGCGATGAGCGTGATGAGGCACGTCGCCAGGCCCAACCGCAGGCCACTCACGAGCGCGGGGGAGATCGCGGGGAACAGGAATCGGGTGAAGTACCGCACGCCGGTGGCCCCGAAGTTGTGTGCCGCCTCGATCAGCTCAGGGTCGACGTTCCGCACGCTTCCCCTCGTACTGATGATGATCTGGAAGAACGCCGTGGCGAAGGCGGTCAGGATGTAGGCAACCTCACCGCGTCCGACGATGATGATGAACAGCGGCAGGATGGCGATCTTCGGCAGCGGGTAGAGGGTGTCGGTCACCGGACGGATCAACATTTCCACGATGCGCCATTGCCCGGATGCGACGCCGATGATCACCCCGGAGACAGCCGCGAGCGAGAACGCCAAGCCCAGTCGCTGCAGCGTGACGAGGAGGTCGACCCCGAGGCGGCCGTTCAGGAACTGGTCGACCGTCACCGCTGCGACATCGCTCAGCGGGATGAAGAAACGCGGGTCGAGCAGCCCCAACCGTGTTGTCAGCTCCCAGGCGACGACGAGGAGGATCGGGATCGCGAGCAGCTGTGCCCAGGACCGCACGGCGGGGCTCACGAGGCCACCCGGGTATCCACGCGCCAAGGCAGGAGGCGACCGGCGAGCGCTTCGAACCCGGCGGAGCTGAGCAGGCCGAGGACGGCGATGCAGAGGAGGGCGACGTACATGTCGGTCACCCGAAGGATCTGCCAGTTCGTCCACAAGAAGTTGCCGAGCCCGGTCGGCGCGCCGACCATCTCGATCGCGATGACGGCGATCAGGGCGAACCCGAGGGAGATCCGGATCCCCGTGACGATCGACGGCAGCGAGCCCGGCAGGAGCACCCGGAAGAAACGCCGGGACCCGCGGCACTCGTAGTTGTGCGCGACCTCAAGGAGCGTCTGGTCGATGCTCCGCACGCCGGCGACCGTGTAAAGCACCATGACCACCAGCGGCGTCACGAGCGCCGTCAGGAGAATCGCCGCCTCGGTGCGGCCGAGCACGAAGGTGAGGAATGGGAAGAAGAGAACTCCGGGGATCGGGTACAGGAAGGCCAGCACGGTGCCGAATCCGCTCTCGGTCCAGCGGGATGCGGTGATGGCGATTCCGAATGTCACCCCGATGACGATCGCGAGAGCGATCGTGATGAGCACCCGCACGACAGTCGCGACAAGGTCCCCGCCCAGACCGAATTCGACGTCGAAGATGATCGTGCCCCGCGCGACGATCTCAGAAGGCGGCGGGAAGAACGTCGGGCGGAGCACCTCTGTGCGGCTCAGCACTTCCCAGATGCCGAGTACGAGAACCGGTCCGACGATGGCCGCCCACTTCTCGCGGAAGAAGCGGGCGATCACCGGCTGTCTACTGCCATGGCGGCCTGAACCTCGTCGCGGAGGTGATTCCAGATGCCCTGCGAGAGCTCAGCGAACTCCTTGGTGCCGCGCAGTTCCGGCCCCCGAGATAGCGGGAAGTCGAGCTCGATGATCTCGCGCACCCGACCGGGTCGCGCCGACATCAAGACGACTCGGTCGGAGAGGAAGACTGCCTCATCGATCGCATGAGTGATGTACAGCACGGTCGGTTGCGACTCCTGGCGCAGTTCCAGGATCTGCTCCTGGAGGAGCGTCCTGGTCTGCGCATCCAGCGCGCCAAGCGGCTCGTCCATGAGCAGGATCTCGGAGTCCTGCGCCAGGGCGCGCGCAATCCCGACGCGCTGCTTCATCCCGCCCGACAGCTGGTGGGGGTAGAAGTCCGCGAACTTGCCCATCCCCAAGCGTGACAGCTGGGCATCCGCGATGTCCGCTGCCTCCGCTTTGGGGACGCTCCGGTTGCGTGGACCGAACATCACGTTGTCCCGCACGGAGAGCCACGGGAACAGCGCATGCTCCTGGAACACCATTGCGGTCTTCGGCCGTCCTGGCTTCGAGGTGGCGATGTCCACCGTTCCCGACGTCGGCTCGTGCAAGCCGGCGACGAGGCGCAGGAGGGTCGACTTCCCACACCCCGACGGACCGACGATCGAAACGAACTCCCCTTCGGCGATGTCCAGCGAAATGTTCTCGAGGGCCGTCACCTCCTGCTTGCCGGGGAAACGCTTCGAGACGTCGGTCAGCCGCACTTTGACATTGTCGTTCACGATGCCGGCCATCCTTGATGTTAGTTATCGAGAACGGCGTCACGCCAGGTGAAGTCCCAGATATCCTCCTCGGGGATGATCTCCGAGTAGTTCAGCGACCCCTGCTCCATGAAGAACTCCTGGTAACCGAGCACGACATCGAGGTCGACGCTCAGGTCGGCGGTGATGTGGTGCTGCCGTGACGCCGCGACCACGGCGGGGTCGGCGCCAGTGTATGACTCGATGAAGCCGAGCATCTCATCGGTATCCCAGCCTCCTTCGGCGAGTTCAGCCGCCGAATTGGCGTAAGCCTCCATGAACCCTTCCGCCAGCTCGGGGTTCTCATCCGACCAGTCCGTGTTGAAGATGATCCCCGTGAACGGCATGGGCTCAGCGTCGGTCGGTGTCTCCCACGGCCGGTACCCGGCGCCGTTGCTCTCCGCCTGCGTCGGGAACGGCTCGGAGAGAATACCTCCGGCGATCCCCCCGTTCGCGAGCGCAGGCACCTGGTCTGGGAAGGGGATGTGCTCGACGTTGATGTCATTGATCGAGAGACCGGCCCGCTCGAGGGCGAAACCGAGGAGCGCCTCGGTCACGACGCCGGGTGCGTTCACCGCGAACGTCTCACCGGCGAGGTCCGACATGTCCTCCGCGAGTTCGGCGGCGGCATCGGAATCGGCGGCTATCTGTGAGGAGAGGATAAAGTAGTCCTCCACGTAGCCCGCGTGCATCGGGGCGACGTAGCGCACCGGCAGACCCTCATCGAAGGCGTTGTACGCCGCCGAGCCGATTCCGGCGAATCCGACGTCGAACTGACCGGTCGCAACGCCGGTGATCGACTCGTTTCCGCTGGTCACCTCGATCATTTCGAGCGTGATACCCGCCTCCTCCGCGTGCTTCTCGGCGGTGACGAAGAGCGGCAGTGACGATCCGGTGGCCAGGTAGGCGACGCGGATGACGTCGCCGGTCTCACCACCTTCTGCGTCATCCGCAGCCGGGGTGGCCGCGCACCCACTGATGATCAGGGCGGCGGTGACCCCCGCCGCGACGAGCGCAGAGCGCCGCGTTCGTGATGAAATGCTGTGCCTCATGGTGAAACTCCTTTGTTCCTTTGGTGGTGTGGGTGTCGGCCAGGCGTTCTAGTCGAGTGCGTCCCCGGCAAAGTCGTGACCGGCGGCCATCATCCATGACGGCCTCCCGGTGATCTTGGCGTCGATGAGCAGCGGCCGATCGCGAGCGGAGTCGAGCCAGGCCGACACCCCCTCGAGGTCGTCAAGGGTGCGGACCGTGATCGCGTCGCAGCCGTACCCGCGGGCGATCGCTGCGATGTCGGTCTCCGGGAATCGCACGATCTCCTGCTCAGCAGCGCTGGCCCCGGGGAACAGATGGACCTCGGCCCCGTAGGCGCTGTCGTTGTAGACGATGATCAGCATGCCGAGCCCGAGCCGCACGGCGGTCTCAAGTTCCGCCGCCGCCATCAGGAGGGATCCGTCGCCGACGCCGAGTACGGGCATGCGGTCGGGTCGGGCGACCGCTGCGCCGATGGCGCTGCCCAGTCCGAGGCCGATGGCCTGGAACGACAGCGGAAGGCAGTAGCCCTGATCATCCGGGACTCGCAGGTGCGCGCCCGGGTAGCAGTTCACGTTCCCTCCGTCGACGAGGACAACGCGCTCCATCGGGAGCATAACGTCGAGGGCGTTCGTCAGGAGGGCGGGGTCGACGTACCCAGGCTCGGACATCGGCTCGACCGGTTGTTCCGACCAGTAGCGCGCGCTCTTGACCCGATCGGCGACCTCGGGGGTGCGGTACCCCGTGCGGGCCGGACCGGCCACGAGCAGCGCTTCCCGCGCGGCACGGGCAACCGCTCCGGCGTCTCCAACGATCCCGAGATCGACGAGGCGGTTCTTTCCGATCGCGTCGGCACGGTCATCGACCTGGACGAGAGTTGCGCCGTTGGTGAGGTCGCCACCGCGGGTGGTCCAGTCGTTGAGCGCAACCCCGAATGCGACGATGAGGTCTGCCTCCCGGACCAGATTTGCGGAGCCCTCGGTGGCGAAGCCGCCCATGATGTCGAGCGCCCATTCGTCGCCCTCGAAGACACCTCGGGCGCCCCCCGAGGCGATCAGCAGCGCGCCGGCTGCAGCGGCCAACTCGCGGAGGTCACCCTTCGCGCCACGCGACCCGCGCCCGCCGAGCACGACCGGGCGCTCGGCACGGGTAAGCAGTTCCACGAGGGGTTCGACCTCCGCGGCCGACACTGTCGTGCCCGCCACGTGGAGTGCTGCCGCCGGACGGGCGGCCGGATACTCGATGAGCTCCTCCTGGATGTCGATGGGGAGGGAGAGCACGACCGTCTTGCGTTCGAGTTTTGCGACGTGGAAGGCGCGGGCGGTGTCTGCGATCGCGGTACGCGCCGAGTGGATCCTCATCGGTGTCGCGCCAATGGCGGCGACCGCGGCATCCTGATCGATGTGAAAGTTAGAGGTGACATCACCGGTCGCGGTGTCGCCGCTCAGGACGAGCAGTGGCGTGTGGCACTTGGCGGCCTCGGCAACGCCGGTAAGTGCATTCGTGAGCCCGCATCCCTGGTGCACGGTCAGGACACTGACGTGGCCCGTGATGCGCGAGTAGGCGTCGGCCATGGATGCGGCACCCATCTCGTGACGGGCAGCGATGAAGGTCGCCCCGTTTTCGACCAGGGCGTTCGTGACCCGGAAGTTGCCGCTACCGACGACACCGAAGGCGTGGGATACCCCGAGCTCGGCGAGGACGCGACCAACGGCGTCGGAGACCCTGATCGATTGCGTCATCGCAATTCCCACCTTCTCCCCGACCGTCAGACAGCCAGGTGGTTACCACGGTAGACGCGTTATGAAATCGTGGCCAATAGATAATTGGCGTTCTTCTTATCAACCAGATAGATAATGAGACATGCAACCCAGCATCGACCTCAACCTGCTTCGCACCTTCGTTGTCGTCTACCGCGAGAAGAATCTGACCCTCGCCGCAGCGGCGCTGCACATGTCGCAGCCGTCGGTCAGCTATGCACTCAAGCGACTTCGACTGCACTTCGACGACGCCCTCTTCGTTCGGACGCGGACGGGGGTGCGGCCAACACGGCTGGCGACGGACGTCTACGCCGAGATCAGCGGTCCACTCTCGCAGATCGCCGAAAGCACCGAGGGCACAGCCCGCTTCGATCCTGGGACGTCGACGCGGCGGTTCCGGATCGCCCTCACCGACCTCGGAGAGGCGGGGTTACTGCCCCGGATTCTCGACACCCTGCGCCAATCGGGACCCGGCATCCGGATAGAGACGGTGCCACTCGACATTGAAACGGTGGGACGCGACGTGCTATCGCGCGACATCGACGCCGCGATCACCAGCTCGCCCGTGCACGGACCGGTGAACCAGGAGGTCCTGTTCCAGGATCGGTACGGATGTCTGGTGCGCGGCGACCTCCCCGACGACGACGGCACGATCCGTGTCGATGACCTGCGGCGGCTTCCCGAGGTGCGTGTCGGCCCCTCGGCGGGTCACCGGGCGATCGCCGAAGCTGTGACGACCCTCGGCGCCGGCATTCTCTCGGACACCCCGCACGTTGAGGTGCACCGATTCACGTCGCTTCCGAAGATCGTCGCGCAGTGCGGATTTGTGGCGATCGTCCCTATCGACGGCTTCATCGATTTGACTGAACTCGACGATACGAAGATCCTGGAGCTGCCGTTCCCTTCGCCGTCGACTTCGATCCGGCTGATCTCCCACCGCGACAGCGGTGCGCCCGAGGCCTGGTTCCTCGGCACGATCAGGGAGACGCTGAAAAACCGCTCAGGCGCGGCGAGCGCCAAGTAGGAGCCGCAGTGGCCGACGCTACGGCGCCAGCAGCTCGCGCTTGGCCCGCTCCTCGGCCTCGATACGGGCGTAGACCGTGCGTTCGGTGCGGTCTGCGCGGATGATCGAGCGCAGGATCAACCAGAACACCAGCCCGATCAGGATGGTCGGCGTCACCGAGAACACCGCATTCGCCCAGAAGTCTTCTAACACGAGTACAAGGATACGCGTGCCGCGCTGAGAATCACTTCACCAGGGGGAACAGGATCGTCTCGCGGATGCCGAGCCCGGTGATCGCCATCAGCAGCCGGTCGATGCCCATGCCCATGCCGCCGCTCGGCGGCATGCCGTGCTCGAGCGCCCGCAGAAACTCCTCATCCAGGCGCATCGCCTCGTGGTCGCCCTGGCTGGCCAGCTTCGCCTGGGCGACGAACCGCTCGCGCTGGATGACCGGGTCGACCAACTCCGAGTATCCGGTGGCCAGCTCGAAGCCGCGGATGTAGAGGTCCCACTTCTCGACGACACCCTCCACCGAGCGGTGGTCGCGCACCAGCGGCGACGTGTCGACGGGAAAGTCCATCACAAACGTCGGCCGCACCAGGTCGACCTTGATGTAGTGCTCCCACAACTCCTCGACCAGCTTGCCGTGGGTGGGGTGGTCGACCTCGACACCGATCTTCGCGGCGTGCTCCTGCAGGTAGGCGAGGTCCGTCTGCGGGGTGACCTCGAGCCCGGACGCCGCGACCAGCGAGTCGTACATCGACACGCGGTCCCACTGCCCGCCCAGGTCGTACTCCGTGCCATCCGCCCAGGTCACGATGTGACTACCGGAGACCGCCATCGCCGCGTTCTGAACCAGCTCCTGCGTCAGGTCGGCCATCTGGTTGTAGTCGCCGTACGCCTGGTACGCCTCCAGCATGGCGAACTCCGGCGAGTGGGTGGAGTCGGCACCCTCGTTGCGGAAGTTGCGGTTGATCTCGTACACCCGCTCGATCCCGCCGACGACGGCACGCTTGAGGAACAGCTCCGGAGCGATCCGCAGGAACAGTTCAGTATCGAACGCGTTGCTGTGGGTGACGAAGGGGCGGGCGGATGCTCCGCCGTGCATGGTCTGCAGCATCGGCGTCTCGACCTCGAGATACTCGTACGCGTCGAACGTGGCCCGCAGGGAGGCGTTCACCTTCGCCCTGGCACGCACCGTGAACCGCGCCTGCTCGCGCACGATCAGGTCGAGGTAGCGGGAGCGCACCCGCGTCTCCTCGCTGAGCTCCACGTGCAGGTTCGGCAGCGGGCGGATGGCCTTGGCCGCGACCTTCCACTCCGCCACCATCACGCTCAGCTCGCCACGACGAGAGGAAATGACCTCTCCGGAGACGAAGAGGTGGTCACCGAGGTCGACCAGCTCCTTCCACAGCGCGAGAGACTCCTCGCCGACCGCGGCGAGCGACACCATGGCCTGGATGCGCTGCCCGTCACCGGACTGGAGCGAGGCGAAACACAGTTTGCCGGTGTTGCGCAGGTGCACGATGCGACCGGCGAGCGCCACCGTCTCGCCGGTGACGGCATCCGCTTCCAGGTCTGGATACTTCGCCCGCACTTCGGCGACGGTCGTCGTGATCGGCAGTGAAACCGGGTAGGCACCGGCGCCCGACTCGATCAGCCGCTCACGCTTGGCCAGCCGAACCTGGGCCTGTTCAGACAGCTCTTCCTCGGTCGGTTCAGTGGGGATTGCGGGGTCTGTCATGGCGCTGCGGCTTCTCCTTGAGTCAAGCCTCAAGCTTATGGGTTGAGCCGGGTGGCGTCGGAATCAAGCGATTTGCTCCTCAGCTCAGACATTGAACGATTGAGCCGGACGAAAAGCGTGTCCGACCCAATCGTTCAAAACTCGACACCCCGCAAAACACTTGACCCCGACGCTGGTTACGGCAGCATGATCTCCCGGTTGTCGATGAGGCGGGTGGTGCCTACCCGGGCGGCGATGATCGCGGTGGCGGTGCCGCGGAAGTCGGGAGGGACCGGGAGGAAGGTCGCCGGGTCGACCAGGTCGAAGTAGTCGAGCTCAGCCAGCGGCTCGTCGGCGACCAGGTTGCGGCCCGCCACCCGGGCGAAGTCCGCCCCCTGGGAAGCGCATGCTGCCGCTGCTTCCAGCGCGGCCGACAGCACCAGCGCGGCGCGACGCTCGTCCGCACCCAGGTAACGGTTGCGGCTGGACAGCGCGAGGCCGTCCGGCTCCCGCACCGTCTCCACGATGTCGAGCTCGAGCGGCAGGTTGAGGTCGGCGATCATCCGCCTCACCAGGTAGACCTGCTGGGCATCCTTCTGCCCGAAGACGGCGACCGTGGGCTGCACAATATTGAACAGCTTGGCGACCACGGTGAGCATGCCGTCGAAGTGGCCCGGCCGGGTGGCACCCTCGAACAGGGTGGCGACGTGTCCGGCGGCAATATGAATCTGCGGCTCGCCGTCCGGGTACATGTCGGTGGCGGTCGGGGCGAACACAATCGTCGCCGGAGCCAGCGCAGCCACGTCAGCTTCCAGCGTGCGCGGGTAGCGGTCGAGGTCTTCGCTGGGACCGAACTGCAGTGGGTTCACGAAGATGCTGACGACCACCACATCCGCCACCTCGGTCGCGTGACGCACCAGCGCCAGGTGTCCGTCGTGCAGGGCGCCCATGGTCGGCACGAAGGCGACGGTGCGGCCGGCCGCGCGCTCCGCATCAAGCCGCATCCGCAGCTCACCGATCGTCGTGATGGGGCCGGTCATGCGACTACCCTTTCCCGGCGCGCGCCGTTTTCAGTGGAACGCGCGTGCGAATGCGGCCGCGTCCCACGGAAAACAGCGCGCGGCGGCCGATGCGAGGCGGAAGTCACACGTCCTCCGGGAAGGTCGGGGTGGGGCCGGCGAGCGCGTTCTCGACGGCTGAGCGCACCAGCGGCGCCAGCACCGCCCCCGGAGCCTCGACGCCGATACCGTCCAGCAGAGCGGTCGCCTGCCCGACGATCGCGGCCGAGAAACTGGTGGCGGTGTCGATGGCCTCCGCATACGCGGCGCGATCGGCCTCATCGACGAGCACCGGCTCGGCACCCATCTCCACCACCAGCGCCTGCCCGATCGGCTGCACCGGCGCCGGTGCGGTGACGGCGCAGTACGCCTCCCGCAGGCGCACCAGGTCGATGCTGGTGCCGGTGAAGGCCATGGCCGGATGTACCGCGAGGGGAATAGCGCCGGCGGCCAGTGCCGGGGTCAACACCGAAATGCCGAACCGTGCAGCCGTGTGCAGCACCAGCTGGCCCGGCTGCCAGGTGCCGGTGGCGGCAAGCCCGCTCACCAGGTCGGCCAGCTCGGCCTCCGGCACGGCGAGGATCACAAGCTCGCTGCGCTCCACGATGGCGGGGATCTCCAGCACCGGCACCCCGGGCAGCATGGCCTCAGCGCGGTCGCGGCTCTCGCTGGAGATCGCGCTGATGCCGACAATGGCGTGCCCGGCACCGGCGAGCGCCGCACCCAGCACAGGACCGACCCGCCCGGCGCCGATGATCCCGATCCCCAACCGCCCGGACTGCCGGCGCTTCGGCCCGCCGAACCCCTGCGGATCGCTCATGCCGGGGCTTCCCCTGCCCGCCACCGGTGGGAGGTGTCAGCAGCGACCGACTGGATGGTGGTGGTCGCGACATCCGTGAAGAAACCGAGGGCGGCATCCTGATCGACCGCACCCAGCTCGGCCGTGATCGGCCCGGCAACCGTGTGCAACTGCACTGCGGCCAGCCGGCACGCCCGGTACAGCGGACCCTGGCTGACGGAGACACTCTGCACCCTCGGAGTCGGGACGACGATGAGGCCGCGCCACACCACGCCCTTGCGCAGCAGCACCGCGTCGGGAGTGATCGCGAACCCGTTACGCTGCCACGAGAACCAGCGCAACCAGGCGGCGCGCTTCGGGGAGTTGGTGAAGCCGTCGCCCTGGGTGCCCTTCGCGGTGAGGCCGTCTTCGAGCAGCTTCGTCATCTCCTCGGTGGTGAGCTTCGGGAGCAGCAGCGCCAGGACGCGCATGACATCCGCCCGGTCGCCGACCGGCATGATCGTGGTGTTCGCCTGGCCGGCCGCGCCCTTGGCCGTCGACTGGCTGGCCCGGTTCACCTTGATCTCCCACCAGCCGGCCGGACGCCACAGCAGCGGCTGGCTGACCAGCACCGAGTGGATGCGCCCAGGCGGCAGCGTCTCGTTGCTGGTGCTGAGCAGGCCGAAACCGACCCGAACGCCGTCCGGGGTGCCGGCGATCGAGTAGCGCAGCGACTTGGTCACGCGGTTCACGTAGAAACTGCCGAAACCGATGATCGCCGGGATGAGGGTGAAGAGCAGCCCGAAGTTCTCCCAGACGACCACCGAGACCACCGCGCCGGCGATGGCCAGGATGAGGAAGATGGTCGCGCCGCTGAGCAGCACAGACCCGATCAGGCGGAGAGGGTGGATCTTGACGACTGCCTCCGGCGGCGCAGCGTTCGGGTCGAGTTCTGGCGCCAGCAGTTCGTGCACCCGGCGGTCGATCAGCCCGTGGCCGGCCTCCGCAGGCTGTGCCGCCAGCGCGTCGGCGCGACGGGCACCGGATGCCAACCGCAACACTTCGCGACGGAGGTCATCCGCCGCCGCCGACCCGAGGTAGGACAACTGCACGTTGGCATCCGCCCCCGCCTGGTTGACCTCGAGCTTCGCCGCACCGAACAGCCTCGCGAAGAACGGCCGCACGATGTTGATGCCCTGGATACGGTCGAGGCGCGCTTTCCGGTTGGTGCGGAACAGGATGCCCGACCGCACCTCAACGACCTCGTTGGTGATGCGGAAGCTGTGCATCCGCCACGAGACGTAGAACGCGGCGATGAGGATGATCAGGAAGATCGCGAGCACGAGCAGGGCGAGGCCGACATAGCCATTGTCGAGAACGTAATCGACCGGGTCCCCCTCGCCGGCGTACCCGGGGACGAAGATGTTGATCAGGCGCTCGCGCATGTTCGCCACCACGATGCCGAGGATGGCGATGAGGGTGATGCCGCCCTTCAACAGGGGCGACGCCGGGTGCATCCGGTGCCACTCTCCGTCGGTCAGGGACGCGGCCATTCCCGCGCCGCCGGTCGACTCTGACTGATCGTCAGCAACGGGCGGCGTGGGCCCGGGCGTGCCAGGCTGATCGACTTCGGTCACAGCCCCGCCCGGCGGCTCTCGGCGACCGCGACCAGGTGGTCACGCAACTCCTCAGCATCCGCCGCCAGCAGGCCGGGGATGGTGATCCCGGTGGACGCCGCGGCGGTGACGAACTTCAGCTCGCTCAACCCGAGGGCCCGGGACAGCGGTCCCCGGTTGATGTCGACCAGTTGCATGCGGCCGTACGGAACAGCGACCAGGCGCAGGAACATGATCCCCTTGCGGAAGACCAGGTCGTCCTCGCGCAATTGATACCCGTAGGCACGAACACGGCGGGGTGTGATGGCGAGCGAGACCAGCAGGATCACGGCGGCCGGGATGAGCACCCACCAGGCCCAGTCCCAGCCGACCACCACGAAGACCAGGCCCGCCGCGACCAGCACGCCGAAGAAGGCCAGGTTGCTGACGATCTCGGAGACGATGAACTTCGGCGAAATGCGCCGCCAGGTCAGTTCCGGAACCTCAAGTCGATTGGTCATCGATCCCTCTACTAGTAACGGCTACGCCTCAGCTGGTTTCTTGTCCTGCGTTTCTTGCGTGTCTTCGGGCGGGAGCTTGCACATATTCTCTGCGACCAGGCCGCAGACCATCAGCACAATGGCGCCGGCGAACATCGAAATGAAGAACCCGATCGAGCCTACAGGCGGCATGGTCCGCGAGAGCAGGTACAGGGCGAAACCGGCCGCAGCACCCGCCAGCAGTGCCCCGGCGATCGATGACGCCTTCGCCAGCACGACCACTCGCGTCGCGTAGAACGGGTCGACCCTGGCCTTCGCGGTGCCGTTCGCGACCTTGCGAATCGGCCAGGCCAGTGCGAGATCCACGAGGCCGATCAGCGACAGCCCGATCGCCAGCGTGAGAGGAGGGCGAACACCGGGCTGCCCGGACTGCGCGAGCCCCACCTGAACGGCGATGCCGACCGCCAGCCCGACCACGGCGAACAAGGCGAGCGTCAGCGCGGAGGTGCGCTTCACGACGGCGTCCGTTCTCCAGCCGCGAGCAGCGGCGCCGCCGGGAACTCCCACACCGCGTCGTCCAGCCCGGCGACCAGGTCGGCGACGCGTCCATGTTCCGGAAGCACAGCATCCGGATCGACCTGCGCCCACGGTGTCAGGACGAACGACCGCTGCCAGGCGCGCGGATGCGGCAGCGTGAGGCGTTCGCTGTCCTCGCGCATGGTGCCGACAGCGATCAGGTCGACATCCAGCGTGCGATCGCCCCACACCGTTTCGCGCACGCGGCCGTGGCGTTGCTCGATCGCGTTGACCGCGCCAAGCAGTTCCAGCGGCGTGATGGTCACCTCGGCAAGGATCACGGCGTTCAGGTAGCGAGGCGCAGACTCGTCCAGGCCGGTGGGCTTGACGGCGCCAGACTCGACGAGAGCGGATGCTGCGACGACGCGAACCCCAGGCACCGCGTCGATGTCGTGGACAGCGGCCCGAATAGTCGCCTCCCGGTCGCCCAGGTTGCTGCCCAGGGCGATCACGGCGCGTTCGACCGCCGCGCCCGTCACTCGCGCACCCGCGTGATGGTCACGGAGACATCGGCGAACGGCACGGTGATGGGTGCGCTCGGCTTGTGCACGGTCACGCGCACGGCGTTCGCCGCACGGTTCCCGAGCACCAGCGCGGCCACCCGCTCGGCCAGCGTCTCGATCAGGTCGACCGGGTCGCGCTCCACGGCGGCCACGACCTGCTCGGCGAGCACGCCGTAGTGCACCGTCTGCTCGAGGTCGTCGCCACCGGATGCCGCGCGAAAGTCCAGCCAGACCGTGACATCCAGCACGAACTCCTGACCGTTCTCGCGCTCCTCGGTGAGCACCCCGTGGTGGCCGAAAGCCCTCAGCCCGGTCAGGGTGAGATGGTCACCGGTCATGGTCAGCATCATCCTTCAACCGCGACCACAGGTCGAGCGCGGCACGCGTGCCAGCTACATCGTGCACCCGCACGCCCCAGGCGCCGGCCTCCGCCGCCAGGGCGCTCAGGATGGATGTGGCGGGATCGCGGAGTTTCGGATCCGCACCCTCCGGCAGCAATGTCGAGAGGAAGCGCTTGCGAGACGCGCCCACCAGCATCGGGAACCCGAGACTGTGAAGCTCTCGCAGGTGGGCGAGCAGTAACCAGCTCTGGTCGGCCGTCTTGGCGAAACCGAGACCCGGGTCGACGATGATGCGCTCAGGGTGCACGCCGACCACGATCAGTTCGGCGACGCGTTGCTCGAGCTCGTTGCGAACATCCCGCACGACATCGTCGTAGACCGCCAGGTCGTCCATCCCGGAGCTGTGTCCGCGCCAGTGCATCGCGATGAAGTCGAGCCCGCTGTCGGCAGCCACCTGGCGCATGGCCGGGTCGGACAGGCCGCCGGAGACATCGTTGATGATGGCGACACCGGCCTCGGCGGCAGCTTCAGCCGTCTTCGAATTCATGGTGTCGACGCTCACCCGAATTCCCCGGTCCACCAGTTCGCGGATGACCGGCAGCACACGTTTCTGCTCGATGGCGATCGGGATGCGTTCGGCACCCGGCCGCGTAGTCTCACCGCCGACATCGATCACGTCAACGCCCGCGCCCACCATCTTCACCGCGTGGTCGATCGCGGCCTCCAGCTGGGCGAACTCACCGCCATCGCTGAACGAGTCGGGGGTGACGTTGAGCACCCCCATGATGCGGGGACGGGTCTCAGGCACTGGTCGACCCCTCAGCCTGCCCAATGAGCGCCATGACCTCAGCGCGTTCGATCGGGTCGGAAAGAATGCCCCGGCTGGCGACGGTCACCGTGGAACTGCGCACCTGCTGCACACCGCGGGCGGTCACGCATCCGTGCACCGCATCGGTCACCACGAGCACTCCTCGCGGCGATAATCCATCGTTCAGGGCATCCGCTATCTCCTCGGTCAGCCGCTCCTGCAACTGCGGCCTGGACGCCACGGTGTCGACCACGCGTGCCAGGCTGCCCAGCCCGACGATGCTGTCGCCGGGTGCGTATGCGATGTGGGCGACGCCGAGGAACGGCAGCAGGTGGTGTTCGCAGATCGAACGGAACTCGATGTCGCGCAGCAGGACAAGCTCACCACCCGAGTCACCGGAGATCGGGTGGGCCAGGTGCGTCAGCGGGTCGACGCCGACGCCGGAGAAAAACTCGCCGTACGCCTGCGCTACCCTGCCCGGAGTTGCGAGAAGGCCGGCGCGCGACGGGTCATCGCCGATCGCGTACAGCAACTCGGTGACGGCCGCCTGAATGCGCTCGGTGTCGACGCCCGACGTCGAGGTCGTGGCAACACTGCCTGTGGTGCGGGGCATGTCTTCCCTTACGCGGTGGCGATACCGGGCGATTTGCGCGGGGCGCGCTTCGGCTTGGGCGTCGGGCCGGAGTCGACGCCACCGTCGACGGCACCGGAGTCAATGGGCGCCTTCGCCGGAAGGTCGACCGGCGGACGCGTCGATACCGGCCGCTTCTTGCTCGACAGCCACTGTGGCCGCTCCGGCAGCTTCTTCACATCCTGGAAGATTTCGGCGATCTGGTTGTGGTCGAGGGTCTCCTTCTCCAGCAACTCGGATGCCAGCTTGTCGAGGATGTCCCGGTTCTCCGACAGCACCGTCCAGGCCTCGTCGTGCGCGGCCTCGATGAGGGCACGCACCTCGGCGTCGACCTGCTCGGAGAGGCTCTCCGAGTAGTCACGGGAGTGGCCCATGTCGCGGCCGAGGAACATGTCGCCGGAACCGGAGCTCAGCTTGACCGAACCGATGTTCGCGCTCATGCCGTAGTCGGTGACCATCTTGCGGGCGGTGCCTGTCGCCTTCTCGATGTCGTTGGATGCCCCCGTGGTCGGGTCGTGGAAGACGATCTCCTCGGCGACGCGGCCACCCATCGCGTACGCGAGCTGGTCGAGTAGTTCGTTGCGGCTGACCGAGTAGCGGTCCTCCAGCGGCATCACCATCGTGTAGCCGAGGGCGCGACCGCGCGGCAGGATGGTGATCTTCGTGACGGGGTCGGTGTTGTTCATCGCTGCGGCAACGAGCGCGTGACCGCCCTCGTGGTACGCGGTGATCAGCTTCTCCTGGTCGCGCATCACCCGGGAGCGGCGCTGTGGGCCGGCCATGACGCGGTCGACAGCCTCATCCAGTGCCCGGTTGTCGATCAGCTGCGCGTTGGAGCGTGCGGTCAGTAGCGCAGCCTCGTTGAGCACGTTGGCCAGGTCCGCACCGGTGAAGCCAGGCGTCTTCCGCGCGAGCACCTCGAGGTCGACGCCGGCCGCCAGTGGCTTGCCCTTGCCGTGCACCTCGAGGATCTTCTTGCGGCCGAGCATGTCGGGAGCATCCACACCGATCTGGCGGTCGAAACGGCCCGGACGAAGTAGGGCCGGGTCCAGGATGTCCGGACGGTTCGTCGCCGCGATCAGGATGACGTTCGTCTTGACGTCGAAGCCGTCCATCTCGACCAGCAACTGGTTGAGGGTCTGCTCACGCTCGTCGTGACCGCCGCCCATCCCGGAACCGCGGTGACGACCGACGGCGTCGATCTCGTCGACGAAGATGATGGCCGGAGAATTCTCCTTGGCCTCCTTGAACAGGTCGCGAACACGGCTCGCACCGACACCGACGAACATCTCGACGAAGTCGGAGCCGGAGATCGAGTAGAACGGCACGTTCGCCTCACCGGCAACGGCGCGGGCGAGCAGGGTCTTACCGGTTCCGGGGGGGCCGTACAGCAGCACGCCCTTCGGGATGCGGGCACCCACCGCCTGGAAACGGGCCGGGTCGGTCAGGAACTCCTTGATCTCCTCGAGTTCCTCGATCGCCTCGTTGGCTCCGGCGACATCGTCGAACGTGACCTTCGGGGCCTCCTTGGATACCAGCTTCGCCTTCGACTTGCCGAACTGCATGACCTTGCTGCCGCCGCCCTGCATGCTCGACATCAGGAACCAGAAGATGAGGCCGATGATGATGAAGGGGATGATCAGGCCGAGCATGGACGTGAGCCAGCTGCCGTTGTCCACCTCGTCGTCGTAGCTTTTCAGGCTCGAGTTGTTGACGGCCTCGACGACGTCGGCGCCACGAGCACTCGCGTAGTAGAACTGCACCTGGTTGCCGTTGTCTCCGGCGTTCTTCAGTACCAGGTCGACCCGCTGCTGTCCGTCGATGATCTTGGCCGACTCGACCTTGTCATCCTGGAGCAGCGCCATGCCCTTCTGGGTGTCGATCTCCTGGAAACCGGAGCCCCCCAACAGGCTGAAGCCCACCGAGACGACAATGATCGCCACGGCGATGTAGACCAGCGGGCCGCGGAGGAACTTCTTCAGATTCATAGTGCTTGTAAGGCTATCGTGCGCCCCCTGAGCGCCGCCCCCCTGTTTGCTGGAGGCGTAACGCATCCTGCATTCGCTCAAGCCCGCTTAGTAGACAACCCCGCGGGCCTCGACAAGCTCGGCTGGTCACTTCGACAGGCTCATTACGGCGCTCGACAAGCTCGACCCGCTTTAAGGACGACTTCCCGTCGGGCTTCGACCCGCTTGAGGGGCGACCCGCGGAGGGCTACTCGTAGACGTGGGGGGCCAGCACGCCGATGCCGCGCAGGTTGCGGTACTTCTCGGCGTAGTCGAGGCCGTAGCCGACGACGAACTCCGGCGGAATCTCAAAGCCGACGTAACGCACGTCCACCTCGACCTTGGCCGACTCCGGCTTGCGCAACAGTGCGCAGATCTCAACGGATGCCGCGCCGCGGCTCTCCAGATTCGCCCGAAGCCACGACAGGGTGAGCCCGGAGTCGATGATGTCCTCGACGATCAGCACGTTGCGGGCGTGCAGGTCGGAGTCCAGGTCCTTGAGGATGCGCACGACACCGGACGACTGGGTGCCCGACCCGTATGAGGAAACCGCCATCCAGTCCATCTCGAGCGGGATGGTCAGCTCACGCGCGAGGTCCGCCATCACCATCACCGCACCCCGCAGAACACCGACCAGCAGGAGCTCCTTGCCGGCGTAATCGGCTTCGATGCGACGGGCGAGTTCCGCGATCTTCGCGTGGATCTCCTCCTCACTTAAAAGCGTGCTGGTCAGGTCATCCGCGACGTCGCTGAATTCCATGGTTAGTGAGGCTCCCGATCTTTCGATGCCGACGAGAACACCAGCAGGTGCCCGTGCCGTTCAACCCTAACGCCCGGCAGGTGAACGGCGCCTTGCCCGTGCCAGTCGGTCACCAGGCGCGCCACCTCCAGTGTTTGGGCACGGCTGATGGCCAGGCCGAACTCCGCGGAGACGGCGAGGCGGATGATCCGCTGCCGCAACGCGGGCGGGTTCGCTTCCAGCCCGCGCACCGCCAGGGCGATGCCCGCCTCGGCATGCTCCGCCAGGTCTTCGATGAGTTCCTCGGCGAAGTGGTCGAGGGCCTGCTCGTCTTCGCGCAACTGTTCGGCGGTGCGAGCCAGCGCGAGCGCGATCCCCGGTCCGAGCTCGTCTTCCAGCATCGGCAGCACCGTGGTGCGCACGCGGACCCGGGTGAACACCGGGTCGAGGTTGTGCGGGTCGTGCCACGGCTCCAGTCCGGAGTCGGCACAGAACGCCTCGGTAGTGGATCGGCGGATGCCCAGCAAGGGTCGCAGCAGCAGGTGCGGGTGCTGAGATCCGGAATTCGGCGGTTCACCGGCACCTGGAACCGCCGGATTCCGGATCTCAGCGTGCACAACCGATGCCATCCCCTGCATGCTGCCGGCGCCGCTTCCGCGCGCGAGGCCGAGCAGCACTGTCTCCGCCTGGTCGTCGAGGGTGTGACCGAGAAGGAGCGCCGCGGCATCCGTCGACTGGATGATGTCGACGAGCGCTGCGTACCGGGCGTCCCGGGCGGCAGCCTCGGGCCCGCCGACGGTTCCCACCTGCACGCGCGTGACCACCACCGGATCGAGCCCCAAGTGCCGTGCCTGCTCGGCGGCACGCTCCGCAACCTCGGCCGAAGCATCCTGCAGGCCGTGGTCGATGATGACGGCACCCGCCCGCAGCCGCGCGCGGGGCGCCTCGAAAGCCGTTGCGGCGGCCAGCGCCAGCGAGTCGGCTCCCCCGCTGAGGGCGACCAGCACCAGGTCGCTCGGGCCATCCGATTCGTCATTGTGCCCGTTCCGGTCGAATGTGCCCGTTGCGCCGGGCACATTCGACCGGAACGGCACCAACGCGAGCGACTCCCGCACGGCCCTGCGCACGTCGGCGATCGCTGGGGTGAGGCGCGGGCGGCGGGAGGTCATCCAGTAACGTTATTGCAGCACTCGCGAAAAACAAGGAGCACAAGTCATGGCCGCGTACGACGCCGTAATCGAGATTCCCCGGGGAAGCCGCAACAAGTACGAGGTCGACCATGTCACCGGCCGAGTCTTCCTCGACCGCGTGTTGTTCACCGGGTTCGTCTACCCGACCGACTACGGCTACATCGAGAACACGCTGGGGCTCGACGGCGACCCCGTCGACGTGCTGGTGCTGCTCGAGTACCCGCTGTTCCCGGGGGTCGGCGTGAGCGTTCGCCCGGTTGGCGTGTTCAACATGACGGATGACGCGGGCATCGACTCGAAGATCATCGCGGTGCCGGCCAAGGACCCTCGCTGGGAGCACATCCAGGACCTGGGAGACATCCCGGAGTACACCCGCAAGGAGATCGAGCACTTCTTCGAGCACTACAAGGACCTCGAGCCAGGCAAGTGGGTCAAGACCGAAGGCTGGGGAGACGCGGCAGAAGCTGAGGCGATCGTTGTCGCCGGGGTCGAAAAGCTGAAGGCCGAAGGGCACTAGGCAGAAGTCGCCTCGACGGTTCCAGTTGCGCGGAGCATTCGGAGCCGCGCGTGCGAATCCGCAGCTCGCAGAATCCAGCGCTCACGGATCGGTGGAACGCCCATGCAAATGCGACAGCGTCCCACCGATTGCTGCGCGCCGGAGTGATGGGTGATGCGGCCAACCGGGCTGGCGACAAGTCTGGAGTGAACGAGCCGGGTGGGCTAGATGCCGACGCCCCTGGCCCGCAGGAAGTCGACCGGGTTGGTGGCCGTACCCCACTGCCGCACCTCGAAGTGCAGGTGGCATCCGGTGGAGATTCCGGTTGAACCGGTCAGTGCGATGACCTGACCGGCCGACACGTGCTGGCCGTGGCCGACCCGGATTCCGCCGTTCTGGATGTGCGCGTAGCTGGTGGTGAGACCGCCGCCGTGGTCGATCTTCACGAAGTTGCCGAAGCCGCCGTTGGAGCCCGCGTAGATCACCCGTCCGGCGGATGCTGCCATGATCGCGCTGCCGCAGCCGGCGCCGAAGTCGGTGCCGTAGTGGTACGACGAGGCGCCGCTGGTCGGGGGGACGCGCGGTCCGTAGGAGCTGGACGCATAGCCCCAGGACGGCCTGGCCCAGCCGCTGGAGCTTGTGCCGCCCCCGCCACCGTTGCCGGCTGCCGCTTCCTGCTTCTTGCGTTCGATCTCGGCCAGTCGCGCGATTTCGGCGAGCCGCGCAATCTCGGCCTGCCGCCTGATCTCGGCGCCGACGGCGTACTGCTGCTCGGTGACAACGCGGTTCTCCACCAGCGACGCCAGCTGTGCCTCAAGTCGCTCCTGGTTGCCGGCCTGCTCCTCGAGGGCTGCGGCAGCGGCATCCGCCGCCTTCTGGGCCTCGATCATGGCAGCTTCGGCCGCCGCGGCCAGCTCCTTGAGGGCTTCCTTGGCTACGTTCGCCTCGTCGGTCAGCGACTGGGCGGAGTTCTGGTCACGCTTGGCCTTGGCGTAGATGCCGCTCGACTGCTCGTTGACCTTGCTGGCCATCCCGAGGTTGGAGAGCAGGTCGGACTCGCTGTCGTCCCCGAAGAAGAGTTGAACTGAGAGGTCCTGCCCGCTGGCCCGCTGCACACGCGCTGCGATCTGGCCTGCCTGGCGGATGGACTCGTCGGCAGTTGCCTGGGCCTCGTCGGCCTGCTGCTGCAGGAGTTCGGCCTTGTATGCCGCCTTGTCGAAGGCGGCCTGGGCGTCGTAGTACTCCTGGCCCTTGCGTTCCGACTCGGCCTGAGTGGCGGCAACATTCGCTTCAAGTTGTTGCAACAGCGCCATGAGCTGGGCGATCTGTGCCTTCTTGGCGGACTCGCTGGCACGGGCGTTCTGCACATCGTTCCAGCTGGGATAGTTGGCTGCCCAGGCGGCGTCCGACGACTGCCCGACGACGGCTCCGCCGAACACCATGGCGATGATCGCTAGCGCCGCGAGGACCCCCCTCGACCGGCCACGACCTTGCGCCATCTTCTCCCCCACGCGTGCTTCCCCCTGTGTTGTGACCCTCTAAGTCACGTTCGTAACACTGTTAACAAACGTCACACTAACAACAGGGGGACGAAAATAGCCAGTCTTTCCCCCTTAACGGGGGACAAAATGCCGGCAACCCGTGCGATGGGTCAGATATTCACGCCCTGGTTGCGCAGGTAGTAGACGGGGTTGACCGGGTCGCCGCCGAGGCGGATCTCGAAGTGCAGGTGGCATCCGCTCGAGGTTCCGGTCGAACCCACCAGGGCGATCAGCATGCCCGGCCCGACCGACTGGCCGTTGTGCACGCGGAGCCCGCCGGCCACGATGTGCCCGTACCTGGAGGTGATCCCGTTGCCGTGGTTGATCTCGATGAAGTAGCCGTAGCCGCCGTTGTATCCCGCGTAGGTCACGGTGCCGGCATGCGCGGCGTAGATCCCGGCGTTGCAGGCAGCGCCGATGTCAACGCCGGCGTGCTGCGACGAAGCGCCGGGGACCGGCGGCACGCGTGGGCCGAACGAGTTCGCTGGCGCGCTACCGGATGCCGGGCGAGTCCAGCCGGAGTCGCTGATCGGGCCGGCGGCACCAGCACCGGCACCCCACCTGACCTCGACACCCTTCTTATACTCAGCCTCGGTCGCGATCCTGTTTTCCACCAGCAGCGCCAGCTGCATCTTCAGGGTGACCTGGTGTTCCTCTTGTTCCTGCAGGGCCGCTGCCGCGGCATCCGCTGCCGCCTGCGCCTCAGCCATGGCGGCCTGAGCCGCGTCGGCCAGCACCTGGAGCGCCTCTTTGGCGACGTTCGCCTGGTCGGTCAGCGACTGCGCGGTGTTCTGGTCGCGCTTGGCCCTGATGAAGATTCCGGATGACTGCTGGCTGACCTTCGACGCCATCCCCAGTTGGGAGAGCAGATCCTTATTGCCGGCTTCATCGAAGAACAGCTGAACGGAGATGTCCTGCCCACCGGCACGCTGGGCGCGGGCGACCATCTGGCCTGCCTTGCGGATGGACTCGTCGGCGACGACCTGCGCCTCATCGGCCTGCGCCTGCAGCTGCCCCGCCTTGTACGCCGCGGTGTCGTAAGCGAGTTGGGCGTCGTAGTAGATCTGCCCCTTCTCCATGGCGACCGCCTCAGTCTCGGCGACCTTGACCTCGAGTTGCCTGAGCAGGGCCTCCAGCTGCGCGACCTGCGCCTTCTTGGCGGCCTCGTTGTTGCGCGCGTTCTGGACTTCGCTCCAGCTCGGGTAGTCGGCGGCCGACGCGGGCTGGGTCGGCCCCAGAATGGTGCCTGTCACCGCAAGCGCGACGATCGCAAGGAGAGCCCAGACGCGACCCAGGCGATGTGGCACGTGCGTCATAGTTCCCCGAATCTGTGACTTCTACATTCAACTGCACCTTGAAGGCTAACCGGATGCGTCATCCGCCGAAAGCGCTGGGATCGGTGTGGTGGATATTCGTGGTTCGCCGGTTTGGTGAATTCGCATCTCACCCGTATGCTTTTCTTTCGGTAGCTACGAAGGTTGTTGACTTCACGGCCCCATCGTTTAGTGGCCTAGGACACCGCCCTTTCACGGCGGCAGCACGGGTTCGAATCCCGTTGGGGTCACGAAACTTATTGTTTCTGCAAGAAAAACTTCATAGCTTGGCCCTGTAGCGCAGTTGGTTAGCGCGCCGCCCTGTCACGGCGGAGGTCGCCGGTTCAAGTCCGGTCAGGGTCGCAAGGTGAGTAACCCATCCGAAAGGGTGGGTTATTTTTCCTAGTGACGGATGCACTGCTGTGTGCAGCTCGCCACGGCTCTGTAGCTCAGTTGGTAGAGCGTTCGACTGAAAATCGAAAGGTCACCGGATCGACGCCGGTCGGAGCCACTGAAACCCTCGTAAGGCTTCTACTTGCGGGGGTTTCTTCATTCCCGCAATAGTTTTCAGTCAGCGACTCCGCAAAAACCCCGCACATTCAAAACAGACCGCTGAGCCGCTGCTCCATCACTTCAGCAGCCCGCTTTGATCCCTTGATGGTGTTCATGTAGACGTCTTGGGTCATAGATGGGTTTTCGTGACCGAGATAATCGGCGATCTCAGTGGCCGACAGCCCCGCTTTGTCGAGGATCGTTGCTACGGTCTCTATGTCGCCCGAACCATCGGCCACGGCGCTCTTGAGCGAGGCTGTATCCGGATTGGGACCGACAGAGCGGTTCCCTGGAGTCGCCTTTCCTATCCCGGAGGGCGCCCGATCGGTCGTGGTTGGTTTTGTCTGCTCTGGCGGCCACCCCTTCTCCGTCGAGCTGGGCGACTCGATGATGCTCGGCCAAGCACCGCTCACCGGCGTCTGTGACGGAACGCACCAACTGGCTTGGCCGGTGACCGACCGAACTGGTCCGACGTTGCTGGTCATGATCCCTGACGGCGTCAAATGGGTCGCTGCACCGCGCTTCTCGACGGAAGAGTGGGTCTTCGACGCAGACGTCACAGCTGACTGCGACGCGTTCTCCAAAGGACTACAGCGCGTTCGTGAACGCCGACGCTGGATTCACTCACTACGGTGCGTTCTATGCGGCAGAGTGGACGACGCGTGACCCAACGCCCAGAGCGATCATGAAGACGGACAACGACCACATAGCCGGGTCAGGATCGCGAAAGCACCCACACGCTGGCCCGCCTGGGCGCGAAGTGACAGCGATCGAACTCGACGAACACCGAGCCCGCCGCCTACGTCACGCACTGCCGTCAGTGCGTGACGAGCATGGAGATGCTCTTCGCTATCCCTTGGATCGACCCATTGTGGTCGGAAACATCCCGTTCCACATAACCACTCCGATACTGCGGCGGTTGTTGCAGGCAGGCACGTGGCGATCGGCGGTCCTTCTTACGCAGTGGGAAGTCGCACGCAAGCGCGCCGGAGTGGGCGGCGGGACGATGATGACCGCGCAGGCAGCACCGTGGTTCGAGGTCGAACTCAAGAAACGGGTGCCCGCGCACTTCTTCACCCCGCGCCCGTCGGTTGACGGTGATTAGAGATCACCCGTCGCGACACTCCCCTTGTTCCGCACGCTGAGCACCGCCCCTACGAAGCGTTCGTACGGCGAGTCTTCATCGGCCGCGGCGCAACCTTCACGCACATCCTTCGCCACGCCACTGGCCTCCCCGTAGGCTCGCTGACCGGGACACTGGCGCGTGCGAAGGTCGACCCCAGGTGCCTCCCGCGGGATGTCGCTCCGCTCCAGTGGGCTGCCCTATGGAAGGAGATTGCGGTAGTGCTCGCACTTCAGTAACCCACATGCCGAGGTGCCTCCGCAAACGATGGGAGCACTTGGCATGTCTTGGCGTGGGGTAGAGCATTCCGCGGGATCACGGAGGTGCACTCGGTCAGGGCGTCAGCACTTCGGGCATCCCAACTATGCGAGTGCTTCCGTCATTTTGCTCGCTTTGCCGTCGAGCCACAGCGTGTCGGAATCGTCACGGTGGGTTCCCGTCGTGCCAACGAACTTCGCGTCGATCTGGGGACCCTTCTTGATCACGTGAACAAGCGCCATCCCGTGTCCACGCCCGAGCCCATAATCGGCTTTGAGCCACTCCAGAATGGTGCCGGCCTTGATCGACGGGTCGTCGTATCCACGGCTCTTGGCGATATCGAGGAGCTCGCGCGGGGTGAGTCCGGTCTTGTCTTCGATCGTGTCGAGGTACGCCTGAAATGACATGTGGGGTTCCTTCCTGTTAGCGGATGATCATCATTCGGCGGGGCGCAGGCCGTAGGTCAGGATTGCGTTTCCTGAACCGGTCTGATTGGCGTGAAGGAGGCGCAGCCTCGTCAACGGGACACTGTCGTCGAACAGTCGCCTGCCCTCGTTGGTGACTACCGGGTGCGTGGTCAACGTCAGTTCGTCGATGAGGCCTTCCAGGAACAGCGAACGGATGGTGTCGATGCCGCCGACGATAGAGATGTCGCCGCCGTCCTGCTGGCGAAGGTTCTGAACGTACTCGACTGGACTCTCGGTGATGCGGGTGCTGTTCCAGGGAAGGTCGCCTGGCAGCGTCTGTGAAATGACGTGCTTGCGTACTGGATTTATCCACTGCCCGAAGGGGTCGTCGGCCTGTGGCCAAAACTCGTACCATTCCTGCCACAGCTTGCGACCGATGACGACATCGGTGACCGGCGTCACCACTTCTGCCATCAGTTGCCCCTCCTCTGGTCCGAATGCATCGAACTGCCAGAGATTGGGGCTTTCCACGACCCCGTTGACAGAGTGAAACAGGTGGGCGGTGATCTTGCGGCTCATTGCGGTGCCTCTCCTCGATAGTGAAATGCTCTTATCGGGTAGACGACGGCTGGGCCTCAAACTGATCGCTGCGGCAGAAAAGTATTAGGCCACGAGCTCCACCGCGTCTGTGACGTGAGATGGCAGACCGAACTCGTCGAAGACTGCTGGACCCATGAAATGGGTGATGCTCGCGATCCGGCCGTCCACGAAATCCACCAGGTGGATCGCAAACGGTTCCCACACGCCGCCGCCCCTGTCGTGATAGACGGCTACGGCCGCTTGCCCGTTGGCGCGGGTGGGGATGGTACGTGAGTTACGGCAGATCTCTCCTGGCCCCTGCCACCACCGCTCGATCTCGGCGGCACCCCGCAGCCACAGCTCGAACGGAGGCATGGTGAACACGGCATCCTCGGCAAGCAGCGCAACCAGGCGATCCACATCGTAAGACTCAAACGCATCCACGTAGTTCATGAGCAACTGCTCGTCATACTCGAACTGTGTCGTGTGCGTCTCATGGTCGCGCTTTACCATCGTCGCGCGGGCTCGGGCCAGTGCCGAGTTGACCGCGGCAACACTGGCCTCCAACAAGTCGGCGCATTCCTGGGAAGACCACGCGAGCACATCACGCAGGATGAGGATGACCCGCTGGCGAGGCGGGAGCAGCTGAAGTGTCGCGACGAACGCAAGGCGAATGGACTCCCGCATCGCCGCCACATCGGCGGGATCCGCCGTCGAGGGCAGATACGAGTCCGCGATGGGACCGACCCACGTTGCTTCGGCACGCGTGGTGAGCGAAGAAGGATCGTTCCGCGTATGACCTGGGAGCGAGAAGTCTGTGGGCAGTGAACGTCGCTGGGGCGCGCGCTTCATGTCCAAGCAGATATTCGTGGCGATCGCATAGAGCCACGTGCGTAGCGACGACCGTCCCTCGAACTCGTGGGCGCGCTGCCACGCGCGCATCATCGTCTCCTGCACGGCGTCCTCGGCCTCTCCGTAGCATCCGAAATAGCGGTAGCAGTAGGCGATCAACTCGCGGCGATAAGAATCGACCTGCGCCTCGAAAGGAAGGGGAGCCGTCAACGCAACGGCGTCCATCCCGATGGCAGCGCTCCGACGACGCGAGCGCGTTCGAGATCGGACTCGGCCGACCACCCTTGCACACCATCGCCGGCGAACCCGCCGCGCGCGAGGCGAAAGCCGAGATCAGGATGGTGCATCCCCGGGGCTCCCCCGCGACGCACAGACGCCCGCACGTTCCATGCGTCGTCGGAGAAACCGCCACCGCGGAACACCCGGTAGTCCCCGTAACGGGCGGGATCGAGCAGATCCCAGCACCACTCCCACACGTTACCCAGCGTGTCGTACAGACCATTGGAATTCGGCAGCTTGCCGCCGACATCCTGTGGACTGTCTACCTTGTCAGCATCCGTCCATGCGATCTCAGCGAGCGAACCGTAGTGGGGGCCAGCAGTTCCCGCGCGGCATCCGAACTCCCACTCCGCCTCGGTGGGCAGTCGATAACCGTCGGCCGACAACGTCCACGTCACCCTGTCCCCGTCGAACCGATACGCCGGACTCAGCCCATCCAGCTCCGAAGCGACGTTGCACGCCCGCACAGCCTCGACCCAGCTGATGTCAACGACCGGACGCCGTGAAGGGTGCCCGGGGGTCCCCGCGATCCGCGCAAGTTGCGCCTGCGTCACGGAGTGCACGCCAATCTGAAACGAATCGAGTTCCACTTCCCGCCGAATCTTACGGCGGGCATCGTGCAAAGTGACCGAACCACCGTCAAGGTGCACCATCTCGACCCCCACGTCCTTCATTTGAGCCGGTAGGTCAGATGTTGTGCGGCAGGTGTTGTGACCGACTGCATGAGCTCGAGTCCCATGGGGATGGCTTGGCCCTCCGTGAACAGGCGAGTACCCGCACCCAGGATGGTGGGCGCGAGGTGGATCGACAGGACGTCCACAAGCCCGCTTTGAAGGTATTGGAGTGCGATGTCGGCTCCTCCCATGATGACGACATCCTTCGTTCCGGCAGACGCTCGCGCTTGTTCGAGAGCGCTCTGGATGCCGTCAGTCACGAATGTGAATCGCTCACTCAGGCGCACGGTCGACGGCACGGCATGGGTGACCACAAAATTCGGTGGCGGCGCGCTTTGATCGCGTTCCGCACCGTAACCGAGGTCGCCGGACCAGCCGTGCGGCCCGTCAACGAAGTCGAAGGTCTTCCTCCCCATGAGTACCGCGCCGGTGCTTGCGACACCGGCCTCGATTAGCTCGACATCTTCGGGCGTCGCAGCTGACGATGCCCAAGCATGAAGACATTCGCCGCCGACTCCCAAACCGTGTTCGATACCGGGGTGGGCTGCTGTCACATAGCCATCGAGGGATACGGAGATATCGACTATTACTGAGGTCAAGGTTGCATCCTTTCTTCGAGCGTTGGCATATCAGGGAGCGGAAAACATCCGACAATCTGCGGCAGCACCTTGCGGTCGCCCGACACAGTCAGAGACCCGGCATCAACCGCAGCCTGTAGCGAGGCGCCCGCATAGAACACGGCCGCGAGGGACTTCGGGTCGCCCGAGATTTCGACATCTACCGGCGCTTGCTGGTCTTGCTCGATAGCAAAGCCGGAATGGTCAATGACGCCGACGAAACGCTGGTCATCCAGCCGAGTGCCGAACCGCACCTGAACTCCTTCAGCCAACGTTCCTGAGAAGTTCGTCCTCAGGGACAAGACGAAGGACGCCGGGCTTAAGGACTGTGTCGACAAATCGAGCGTGGTCCGCGCCCCCCACCGTCCAAGGGCCAGAATTGCAGGCTCCAACTCCTTGCCCCAAGCAGTTAGCTCGTACACGCTCACCGGCGTGGGCGGGGGAAGCTTTCGTCTCGCAACGATTCCTGCCTGCTCCAGCTCAGACAGCCTCGAGCTCAAGATGTTAGTGCTCACGCCAGGCAGCGAAACAACGAGATCGGTATAGCGTTTCGCGCCCACAACCAGCTCGCGGATTACGAGAAGGGCCCACCGCTCCCCCACGAGGTCTAACGCGCGAGCCAACCCGCAGGCGTCGGAATAACTTCGCATGCCCGAACAGTAGCAGAAAACAAGTAGCCACTTGTTTTTTGCAAGTACTATGCAGGCAAGCCCCAGGGGCGGTCGTCAGCGTCGCCGATCCTCCTGCTGCTAGATTCGGTCGCACTAGGTCGCGCACCGGGTTCAACACAAAAGCGCACCAACGCGATATTCGTCCCTCAGCACCGCTTAAGTTCTGTTTCTGTTCCAAATCGTGGAGGGCACCATGTTCGATCCTGATCAAAGCCAAGGTCGCTTCGATCTCAACCAGACAACAGTGGGCGAGCTCCTCGACGACCCAGAGTCTCGCGGGATTATCGACGAACTTGTTTGGAGATTGCAAGCAATCCCATGATCAGTATGGCTCGGTCCATGCCCTTCGATGTCCTGGCTGGCATGGCGGGGACACTTGTGGATCCCAAGGTTTTAGCCGAGTTGCGTGAACGTCTGCGAGATCTCTAACAGATCAACGGAATCGCCCACCCGCTGGGGAGAAGGCGGCCGAGGAAAGCCGTTCAGTTATGGGGTGGCCTTCTTTTTTTTGTACGTGAGTTTTCAGTCAGGGCTACTCCGCGCACACCCCGCTCAGTTGCGCCGACGTCTCGCGTGCACCGAATGCGTCACCCGATCCTGGTGTGGGGGTACGAACGTCGCAGCGTGCGGCGAGATGCTCCCGCCGCCGATCCATACCTGCTCATCACGCCAGTGCCTGACATACTCCGGCGCGGTGTCCCGGAGCAGCGCGTCATGCATGGCGAGGATCGAGCCATACCAAAGGGTACCTGCATAACCCTTGGTATGAAGATGGGAGGACAATGCTCTAGCAGTAGGCCGCGGTGGCGGTCAAAAACACCACGATTGCCAGCGCGAACCAGACGGCGGGCACGAGGCCGGCGCTCCAAGCCGCACCCCACGGACGAGCGCTCGATCGACGCAGCGCCCAGCAAACAACCAAAGTGTTTATGGCCGCCAGCCCGGGGAGCACGGTCAGCCATTTCACGATGATCGTCAATGGTGCAGACAACGGTTCTTCGCCGAAAACCGGCTCCGAGAGCAACATCGAAATGGACACTGAGGCCAGAAGCGCGACAAGGGCGGTGAGTATCCCGCAAAGGATGATCGACCCGACCAGCGCGCCGGCGCCCCAATCTTTCCGTCTTGCGCACACCAAGTACCCGCTCATGCCGGCCGCAGCAATCACAACCACCGCCATGGTCGCGTTTTCGGTTGCGTGCGCGTTCCAGACAACAAGTGACAGCGAACAATGTGCGGCGGCATTCGTCGCTTTGAAGGCGACCATGACCTGGGCGTAGACGATACCCAGCCACACTGCGATGAATAGAGCCGAGTTGGCTCCGTCGATGAGCTGACGACTACGGGAAGGAGCAACTAGCGGCCGGTCAAGCACCTGGTCACCCACCTTCCTTGGAGCCAAGAGCTAGTACGCGGCAACGCTCCATCAACGGGCGCCGTCGAGGTATCCGACAGCATCCTCGAGGCTCGCGAAGTAGTAACGGGTCAGCGGTGCTCCGATCTGCATGACCTCGTAAGTGTCCCCAATCAACTGAACGACTCCGAGCACAGACCTGCCGTCACCCTCCGGCAGCTCGGTCGTGCGCACCCGCCATTCGGTTGGGGACAGCGCCTCGATCACAGGCGGAACGGAACGGACCTGCCCGGTTCCTGTTTGAGTCGTTATTGCAGTCATGTCGCTCCCTTCGAGCGGTCGAATTCCACCATCGAACCCGGTTCTGACGCAGAAATTCAGGGGCTTGACGGGCCGGAACGAGCATGGAGAATGCTGCGCCGATCGGCCCGAAACTTCCGGTGGTCGGTTCCGTAGTCTCGCACTATGTGTATTGTTTGTCGATAGATGAATATCGACAAACGATAGGAACGAGATGAACCGCACCGCGATCGTCACCCTCAAGGCACTCATCGTCGTCATGATCGTGCTCGTGCTTGCCTGTCAGATCTTCATCGTTCCTGAAGCCGCTGAACAGTCGGCGTACTACAACCCCGAGTTCGCCTATCTGAAGGTTCCGGGCATCCTCATCACCGTCGCGTTCCTGCTCTGCGTGCAGCTCGCACTCGTCTGCGTGTGGCAATTGCTGACTCTGGCAGGCGCATCCGTCATCTTCAGCAAAGACGCGTTCAAGTGGGTGAACGGGATTCTCTACCTCGTCATCGCGGCGACGCTTCTCATTTTCGGCTCGTTCATCATTCTCCAAGCGGCCGGGGTCGCCTCGGGCTCGGTCAACCTGATGTGCGTGTTCGGCGTGGTGCTCGGCGCCGGCTTCGCACTGCTCGTCGTCGTGCTGCGCGGCCTACTTCATCAGGCGTCCCAGCTGGAACAAGACCTCTCCGAGGTGGTCTGATGCCGATCGTGATCAACCTCGACGTCGAACTGGCCAAGAAGAAGATGTCGGTCGCCGACTTCGCTGCCGCCATCGACATCACCCCCGCGAACGTGTCCGTACTCAAGAACGGGCGGGCCAAAGCGGTGCGATTCTCGACGCTGGATGCGATCTGCCGGGTTCTCGAGTGCCAGCCCGGCGACATCTTCAGCTGGGTTCCTGACGATGACGACGCAGCGGATGCCGGTGGCGGGGCGACCGGGGCATGAGCACATCACGAGTGGTACAGCCCTGGAGCGATGTCGCGATTCGCCACCTCCTGGACAGCACCTCCTGCCCGGTCTGCGGGGTCGACGCCCTGTTCGACCGGCGCTGCCGGAACTGCGAGGCCCACCTCACCGACGAGTTGGCAGTCGAGCTCTGGGCCGCGTCCGAGGCAGCCGCTGAGGCGCTCATGGCGCGGCGGGCGGTGGTCGACCGGGTGCGCAAACTCTCCACCGCGCCCTCCGTGGCGGCGAAGCCGAATCGACAGCTGGTCTCTGGGCAGTCCGCTCAACCCGACCGCGCAAAGCCGGCGAGCGCCACCGTGCAGCGCTCCAGCGCAACAGTGCAGTCCGTGCTTGCCGTCGCCGGCGCCGGGCTGTTCGCCGTTGCCGCGATCGTCTTCACCTTCTTCAACCCTGAGCTCAGCGATCGGGTGCTCCGCAGCGTGACCGTCGGGCTCATCACGATCCTCTTCCTCGGCAGCGCCTGGCTGCTGGCCCGCCGCAAGCTGCAGTTCTCGGCCGAAGCGGTCGGCGGGCTCGGCATGGTCTTCGTCGCGCTCGACGTGTATGCGGTGTCGGAGCTTTCCCCATCCGGCCTCAGCGCCTGGGTGCTTGCCGCGATCGGAACGCTCGTCAGCTGTGCGGTGATGGTCGCCGTATCGATGCGTGCCCGCATCCGCAGCTGGCTCTGGATCTCCATGCTCGGGCTCGGCCTCGTTCCGGCGATGCTGGGATACGCGGGCGGCACAACACTGTCGGCGACAATCGGGCACCTCGGTACGGCGTTCGCCGCGCTCGCCCTGACGGCGGCGATCGGCACTCTGGCCGTGCGGTTCGACGGACGACTCCGTTCGGAGCGGGTGGCGATCTCGACCCTCCAGATTGTTGCGGTCGTGATCGTGATCGCACAGGTGTGGTTCATCCAGTTCCCGGACACCACCGAGTATTGGCTGGCCATCACCGCCGTGCTCGCCGGCGTGGCGATCCTCGCCGTGCTGGCGACGCGGCAGGGGCTGGCTCGCGGTTTCTGGAGCGTCACGACCGGTGGGGCCGGGGTCGCCGCGTTCGTCTGCCTCCCCTACGCCCTCGACCTCGGAGCGAGCGGAGCCGGCGCGTGGTATCACACGGTCACGGCCGCCGCGGGTGCCGCCGGGCTCGTCGTTCTCGGCACGCTGGTGCCGAAAGTGCGCAGTGTGAAGCGGCGGCCGTTCCTGGCTGGGGCGTTCGCGCTTGCGGGAGTGAGCGTTCTCTCCCCGGTGCTCCTTGCCGTGCTGGTCGGGGCAGTCACCGTACTGAGCGCCCTCAGCGGCTCCCATAACGGTGCCAGCCAGGTCATGCCGACGGATGATGTGCTTGCCATCGTGCTTGGCCTGGTCGCCATGGCGGCCGGGCTGGCCGCCTTCGCGGTCGCCACCAAGCGAAGCGGCCCGGCTGCGGATGCCGGAAGCGGCACGTTGGCGAAGGCGACGGGCTCGCTCGCGGTCTGGCTCGCCGCCCTCGCCGGCCTGACCCTTGCCTGCACCCCCCTACTTCCGCTGTGGTCGCGCATCGCCATCGCCCTGGGGCTCGCCGTGGCAGCGAGCGCCTCGCTGGTCGGGGTGCCGCGCATCCGCTCTGCCGCCCTCAGCTACCGGCTGCCGCTCATCCTCGGTGTGCACTTCGCGGTGCTGCTGGCCACGGTGAGCTCGTGGGTCGACGGCTGGACGATGGTCTGGGCGGGCATCGCCATCATCGCAACCATCGCCGTCATCGCACGGACGCTGCCCGCCGAGCTGCGCTTTCTCCACGTCGGCGCTGGCTACGCCTACGCCCTGATCGTGTTCGCGACAACCCTCGGACAGCTCGGCGTGGGCACGATCGCGATGCTCTGCCTCACCACGTCGCTCGGCTCCGTCGGCGCGATCGCGGCCACCTTCATCCGCCGGCTGAGGCCCCCGTCGTGGTACGCGATCCTCGTCGCGACCTCGGTGCCGTTCATGATCGGCGTGATCCAGGTGGTGTTCGAGCGCAGCGGATGGACGGCGCTGTCGACCGGACTCATCTTCCTGCTCGCGCTGACACTCCTCGTCACGCGGCGCACCGGGCTCGGGGTCGGGCTGCGCGCCATCGCCGCCGGCATCCTCGTTCCGTCGCTCGCCGTCGTCGTCGTGTGCCTTGGCGCACAGGTGCTGCTGAGCAGCGGGTCCCCCGTGACGTTGCCGGTGATCGCGGCCATCGTCGCGCTGGTACTCCCGAACACCGGCGTGATCCGCTCGGCGCTGCAGCGAAGCGGCATCCCGGAGCGGGATGCCACGGTTGCCCGAATCGCAATCGAAGCCTCCGCCCTGCTGACCGGTGCGATCGCGGTGATGCTCGCCTTGGTACGCGAAGCCTCGGGACTGGGGACGACCTTCATCGTGCTGGTCATCCTCGGGTTCGGTGCGGCAGCCACCTCGTTCTGGGCGAAGCGGCGCTACGGGTGGTGGGTAGCGGCATCCGCCTTCACCGGGGCGTTGTGGTGCCTGTGGGCGCTCGCCGGGATCGACGCGCTGGAACCGTACCTGCTGCCGCCGAGCCTGGCCGCGGTGGTCATCGGCCTGATCCTCACGGCGCGAGGCACCCCGGCAGTGCCGCTGTTCGCGACGGGACTCATCGTGGCCGTTGCGCCGATTCTCGTCGTGCTGGCGGCGTTCGGTTCCGGCGAGGTCGCGTCGGCGGCCTGGCGAGGCTACGGGCTTATTGCCGCATCCTGGTTGCTGCTCGCGCTCGGGACGATTCTCGGTCGGGGGTCGTCACTGCGGGCGCAATCACTGCAAGCACTGCGAGTGCCGACCCTCAGCGTCGCGATCGCAGCCGGAGCTGCCGGCGCGGTGCAGGGAGTGAAGTTCGGCATCGGCGCCGAGCTGGTTGACACCGGAGGAGTGCCCCTCGTGCTGCTCTGCTTCGCCACCGGCGTGGCCGGGGCACTACCCGCAGTCGCAGCAGCACGCGCCATCCGCTCGATCGCGCCCGAGGACTCCCGCCTGGCGCGCACCCGCTGGCTGTACACCCCGGCCATGGCCTACGTCGCTGTGGCCACCTGGACGGCGATCGAGCGCGACTGGTTCACGATCTGGGCGATGTGGGCGCTCATGCTGGCCTTCCTCGTCGCGGTGGTTGCGATTGCGCGGAGGCGCAGCATCCGCTCCAGCCTGCCGCCGGTGTGGTTCGTGTTCGGGCTCGCATTCGTCACCGCGATCGTGGCCTGGAGCCCGCGCGACCTGCGGGTCGAGTGGTTCTCGCTGCCGCTGGGGCTTTTCCTGCTGGCGGCAGGCGCATTGGCCCTGCGGCAACCTTCGGGCGCCAGAACCGTGAACAGCTGGCCGGCCGGCTGGACCGGCTCCTGGCCACTGCTCGCCCCCGGTATCGTGACCACGTTGCTGGCGTCGATCATCGCCACGTTCACCGACCCACTGACCTGGCGGGCCATCCTCGTGATCGTGATCGCACTCGTCGCCATCCTGATCGGTTCGAGTCGGAGGCTGGCGGCACCATTCCTGATCGGCATCATCGTGCTCCCCATCGAGAACGTCTTTGTCTTCCTCGTGCAGATCGGCCGGGGCATCGAGTCCATGCCGTGGTGGATCACCCTCGCCGTGGTCGGCGCCGTACTGCTCATCATCGCCGTCACCTACGAACGACGGGCGGGTGAGCAGAACAGCATCACCGCACGGCTGCGTGACCTGAGCTGACCGGCTGAGTGGCGTCGGACTATGGTGGCGCCATGACCGAGCGGATCTTCACGGTGGGACACTCCACGCATCCGATCGACGAATTCGTGGAGCTGCTGAAGGCGCACGGCGTCGAACAGCTGGTCGACGTGCGCACCATCGCGAAGTCGCGCCACAACCCGCAGTTCGGTGAGGACCAGCTTCGCGAAAACCTTCCAAAGAACGGCATCGCCTACCAGCGGCTGGAGGCGCTCGGCGGGCTTCGGCACACCACCAAGGACTCGGTCAACGGCGGCTGGCGGAACACGTCGTTCCGCGGCTACGCCGACTACATGCAGACGGATGCGTTCCAGGCCGGCCTGGCCGAACTGCTCGCGCTCGGCGACAAGAAGCCGACCGTCATCATGTGCGCGGAGGCCGTGCCCTGGCGCTGCCACCGCTCTCTCATCGGTGACGCACTGGTGGTGCGCGGGGTGGAAGTGCTCGACATCATGACCGCGAAGTCCGCGAAGCCCCACACGCTCAGGAGTTTCGCGAAGGTCGATGGCACGCAAATCACCTACCCGCCGGAACCCAGCGACTGACCGGATGCCGCCCCGGGAATGATCAGGCCCTCAGGCTACGTTGTAACGAGGACACTGTAGCGAGAGACGAGGATTGCATGCCCACCATCGACCTGACCGCCGACGTTTTCGAGAAGACCGTCACCGAGCCTGGCATCACGCTCGTCGACTTCTGGGCGGAATGGTGCGGCCCCTGTAAGCAGTTCGGCCCCATCTACGAAGAGGCCAGCAACAGCAACACCGACATCACGTTCGCGAAGGTGGACACCGAAGCCGAGCAGGCCCTCGCCGGTGCTGCCGGAATCACCTCCATCCCGACCCTGATGGCGTTCCGGGACGGCGTGCTGGTGTTCGCCCAGCCGGGAGCCCTGCCGCGGCCCGCCCTCGACGAGGTCATCAACGCCGTGCGCGGCCTTGACATGGATGAGGTGCACGCCAAGATCGCCGAGCAGGAGGCCGGGAACGAGGCTGCGAAGGAAGGCTCTGCCGGCTAACCGGCGGATGCGGTGATCGCACCCCGCATCCGGCGCACGCTCTCTTCCCAGGAGTAGCCGAGCGTGGTGGTGTCGACAGCTTCTATTCTCCGCGGCACGGCGCGAATGGCGGCGGCGATCGCCGCCACGTTCGCGGGGTCGGCGAAGGCCGCGCGGTCCCCGAGGATCTCCCGGAACACCGGAAGGTCACTCACCACAACGGGGGCACCGAAGTGCAGCGCCTCGAGTGCCGGCAATCCGAAGCCTTCATCGCGGGTCAGGAACAGCAGGGCGGATGCGTTGCCATACAGCCAGGCGAGCTCACCATCATCGATGAAGCCGAGAAACCGTACGGCCCCACGCTCGACCGCCTCGGCCACACCGTCCGGCAGTACCGCGTTCCGTCCCTGGGGTTCCCCGACAATCACCAGGGGCGCGGCATCCATCACCCGCCCGGAGGCAAGGGCGGCCTCGATCGTGTTGGCGAGGTTCTTGCGGGCGTTCAGGCGGCCGACGCACAGCAGGAAGCCGTCGCTTAGGCCTTCGAGTTCGGCTGGACGGCGCGGGCTCGCACCGGTGAGCCCACTTCCGACCGCCAAGCCGACGGGAACCACCGCGCGACTGCGGCTCAGTCGACTGATGCGGGCGGCCTCGCTCTTCGATGAGGTGAACAGCCAGTTCGCGCGCCTCGCGGTAAGGGGCATGAGGGCGAAGTAGGCGCGCTCCTTGCGCGTGAACCATTCGGGTGTGGTGAGGAACATGTAGTCGTGAACGAAGACGGCCGCGCGGCCGAATGCCGGGGTGAAGTTGTGCGTGACGGTGACCTCGGCACGCATCCGCCTCGCAATGAACGGCAACTCGGCGATCGCGCTGATCCCCTGGGGTGACAGGCACGTTCCGACAACAGCGACCGCTGCGGGCAGTTCTGCCCGCGCGACCTCACGATCGCGACGCCGCACGGCGACGATCACCTCATCTTCAGGGAACTCTCTCGCCCAGGCGAAGATGAACTCTCGCAGCACCTGACGGTTCGACACCGGCCCCCGCACCCACCAGAAGCCGTCGAAGAGCACGCGCATGATTGCATCGTATGGTCGATCGGGCCCGGAAGCGAGCCTTCCTTCACGTCAACTGGGTCGCTGACGTACAGTGAAACATGGCCACTGAAGGCTCGACCAACGCCAGCAGTTCCGGATACCGCGCCACCGTCGCGAACCTCGCCGCCGCGCAGAAACCGGGGCGAGGTGCACCACCGTATTCCCGCTGGGTGAACCGGCGCTTCGGCCGCTGGCTCGCCGCCGGTGCCTACCAGCTGGGCGGAACACCCAACCAGGTGACAGCGGCGAGCGCCACGATGACCGCGATCGCACTCGTGCTGGTGGCGGTTGCCCAGCCGTCCTGGTGGCTGGGGATCGTGGTGACCTTCCTGCTCCTCCTCGGTTACGCGCTCGATTCGGCCGATGGTCAACTCGCTCGCCTGCGCGGCGGCGGAACGAAGTCGGGGGAGTGGCTGGACCACGTCGTCGACGCCTTCAAGATCGTGCTCTTCCACGGGGTGATCCTGGTCTCCTTCTACCAGTTCGGCACCGGACTGCCGGAACCGGTACTCCTGCTTCCCCTGGGCTTCATCGTCGTCTCCTCGGTGTTCTTCTTCGGGATGATCCTCACCGACCAGTTGCGCCGGATCGCCTCCTCGGAGCGTGGCGAGAAATACGCCAAGCCATCGGGTGGCGGGGGTTGGTTGCAGACGGTTGTCGCCATTCCCACCGACTACGCGGTGCTCTGCCTGGCGTTCCTCATCTTCGGCTGGCGCAGCGGATTCGTGCTGGTCTACGGTCTGCTGTTCCTCGCGAACGCAGTCATCCTGTTCGCCGTGCTGGTGCGCTGGTGGCGGGACCTCCGCACCATCGACGCCCTCTCAAGCAGGCCGGCAGAGTAGCCGGTCAGCCACCGAACTCCCGCACCAGGGCGACGGTGCCCGCGATGTGCTGCCTGCTGGATGCGCCGAACACGATCGACTCGATACCGGGCTGGGCGAAGATCCACTCGATCGCCTCCCTCGGCTGGATCGCGCCCGAGGCGAACACCGACATCGCCACCGCGCGGAAGGGCCGCCGCGCCAAGGCGTCGTGGTAGGCCTCGATGCCACCCGACATCCGGAACCCGATCTTGTTGATGTTGGAGCAGACGAGCGGGTTCTCGAGGCCGGCTCGATCCAGTTCGCCGAGCAGCAGGGGCAGGTTCATGGTGATGAAGCCGGGCTCCGCGCCGTACTTTCCGCGCACGTGGCTCGCGAAAATAGCGAAGGCGTCGGTGAACCCCAGGCCGAGCAGCAGGTCGACGACGACATTCTGCAGCCAGATCACCGGCGTTCGAACGCCACGGAAGGCGGCCATCTCCGCATCGATGAGCAGCGTGATGAGCCCCTCGACATCCTTCGTCGCCAGCGAACGGCCACCGCGCATCATCGCGTTCAGCAGACCCTCGTCTGGAAGGAACTTGCCGAGCGCCCCCACCATGCCGCTTTCCGTCACCGCGTCCGCGTACTTGTGCGCATAGGGCATGCAGGGGAAGAAGCTGAAGCCCTCGTACTTTTGCGGCTCCGCCCGCACGCGCTCCGCCACCTCCGCGATCCGGTCATGGGTGGTGCACATGAAGGTGCGGATGCCGCTGTCGTACGCGTCGTCGATGACCTCCATTATCGCGTCGACCTTCTGGAACCGCATCGACTGCTCGCGCGCCTTCTCCTCCGAGCGGTGGTTGACGCCGAAGAACTGGTTGTCGCCGAACAGCAGACGGTCGAGTGTGGTGGGAACGGTTTCGATGTTGGTCATGCTCGCCTCCCCAGCAGGCTCCGGCGACGGGCGGGCTCCGGCGCGGTAACGGCACTACCCACATCGGTCGTGGCCGGCCCGGCCGCTGCGTCGATGGTCAGCAACTCGATCACCCGGTCGGTGGCGGCGGCGCTGGCGAAGTCGTTCGTAGCATCCAGCGCAGGATTCATGGTTCGACGCACGAAGTGATCCAGCTGCGCGCTGTACTCCTCACCGCGCAGGTAGAACCAGACGGGGTCGGTGAGCTCCGTCGTGTACTTGACGTTCCAGCCCTGCTCGTAGCCGTCGATGCTGGGAGCGGTGCTGCGCAGGTAGGCCTGCACCTCCTGCCGGTCGGCGACGATCTTTCCGGCTGTGCCCGTCACGGTCATCCGGGTCGTCATCTTTCGGTACGACTCATCCGACCAGTTCACCGAGAGCTGCCCGCTCACCCCGCCCTCGAAGTACAGCGTGCTGAACACCTCGTCCTCCGTGTTCTCGGAAAAAACGCTCCCGAGGATGGTGCCGCCGACTCCCAGCGGTTTGCCGGCGAACCAGGTAGCGAGATCGAGCGGATGCGCAGCGTAGTCATACAGGCATCCGCCCCCTTCCGTTCGCTTGCTCCGCCAGGTCGAGCCTTTCGACTTCAGCACGACCGGCCCGTAGGACTCGGCCTGGATGTGGGTCACGCGCCCGATAGCGCCGAGCTCGAGCAGCCTCTTCACCTCACGGAAGGCGCCGACGAACCGGTTGTGGTACCCGACCTGCGTCACGAGACCACGGGCGGCGGCAAGCTCCGCAAGCTCGGACGACTCCGCCGCGGTCAGGCAAAGCGGCTTCTCACAGAACACGTGCAGTCCGCGTTCGATGGCAGCGCGAACCATCGATGCGTGGAAGCGGGTCGGGGTCGCAATGAGCACCGCGTCCAACTCAACGGTGTCGAGCATCTCCTCATAGCCGGTGAAGACCTTGAGGCCGGTGTACTTGGAGAGCACCCCCAGGATGTAGGCGGCCGAGTCGACCACGGCATCCACAGAGACTTCCGGATGCGCCCGGATCATTGACAGGTGCGACAGCCCCATCTTTCCCAGGCCAACGACGCCGATGCGAATCATGCCGTTCCTCCCCGCGACTCCCTGGCCGTCGCCGATTGCGACGTGTAGAGGCTGAGCACTTGCTCGTACTGCCCGGCAACGTGCTCCCAGGTGAACTCGACCTCGTGCCTGGCCCGACTCGCCGCCGCAAGCTCCTGTCGTCGTTCTGCCGAGCCGAGCAGTGTGGTGATGTGCTGGGCGGCATCATCGACGCCGGTGAAGTAGAGGGCGCCGTCGCCGGCCACCCACCGGTTGTATACGTTGTCGTGGGCGATAACCGCGTTGCCAGCCGCCATCGCCTCGACCAGGGATGGGTTGGTGCCACCCACGGTGTGACCATGCAGGTAGCCGAGGCTGTGGAACCGCAGTGCTGCAACATCCGCCGGCTCATAAATCGAGCCGACGAAATCCACTTCGTCGCTGGCGGCGGCGCGGACCGCGCGGTGGTACTCGTCGTCGTCGCCATAGGTTCCGAAAACGGCCAGGTGATACCCGCGCTCTTCGGCCGAGAATGCCGTGACGAGTTCCAGGATCGAGTTCTCGGGAATCGGGCGGCAGATGAGCGTCAGGTACTTACCCGGCTCGAGACCCCGGCTGGTCACCGGTGTTGTCGGCGCGCTCGCGACCGCATGGGCTCCGTAGGTGATCGTCACGAGCTTCGACCGCCTGGCGCGAGTGGCCAGGTATTGCTCGATCACCGGATGATCGGCGATGAGCCGGTTGCCCACCCAGCAGGCGATCCGCTCGTTGACCCACAGGATGGTCTGCCGCCCCCTGCCCCAACGCGACCGAGACCACTCGATGCCGTCCATGTTGATCACGTTGGGGATGCGCTTGAGCCGCTGGATGACGTTGAAGATCGCGGTGTTGTAACCGAAGGTGAGGCACACGTCGCGATGGCGGGAGGCATGCCGGATCGACGTGAAGTCGAAGCTGGCGGTGCCGAGCCAACCCTCGCGGGGCTCCGGGATGAGCACGCGTTCGATGCCGTTCCACTCGTCTTCGGTCACGCTGCCCCGTCCGGGGACCTGGCAATAGATGACGACCCGCCAGCCCTGATCGCGCAGGAAAAGGGCGACGTTCTCGGCCGCGGTCTCGAACCCGCCATACGCGGCGGGTACACCGTGTGTGCCCAGGACGCGCACCACTGGTCTGTGGTCGGTGGTGGAACTCTCGCTGGTCACTTTTCTCCTGGCACAGAACCGAGATGGCATACAGGCCTCGTCAACCGATCGCTCACGGCTGAGGTCGAAAGTCTACGCTTTCCTCACCACCTTCCTGACCCCCAAACGGGGGGTCGTATTTTGCTCATCGCGAGTACAATGAGCAGCCCGATACCCGATCACGCACCGGAGCCGCAATGGCAGACGCGAAGCCCGACGCGCACGACGCAGACGCCTCGGACGACGCGGTTGCCCAGGCTGGGCTCAGCGCTCGCTGGCGCCGCATCCTCCTCATCGCCATTCCCGCGCTCCTCGCAATCGCCGCAGCGATCGCGGTTTTCGCGGCGCTGGGGACGGCGCCGGGCGCCTCAACCCCGAGCCAGCCGCCGGGCGTCTCGCCCAGCGGCTCACCGTCGCCATCCGCGACGCCCACCCCGTCGACCCCGCCTACTGAAGGCCCCGCAGCGCCCACCGACAAGCCACCAGCCGCCATCGACGAGCCAGCACCGATCACTCCGAGCCTCACCGCGGAGATCTCCCGCGTCGAAGCAGTCGAAGGCACGGCGCGGGGGCCCGGAGAGGTCGCCGGGCCGTCGCTGCGCGTGACGGTGACCATCGCCAATTCGGCGACGACGGATGCCCCGCTGGGCACCACCGTCGTGAGCGCGTATTACGGGGCCAACCTCACGCCCGCCCCCGAGCTTCGCGAGCCCGGCGGCTCACCGCTACCGGCCGTGGTCGGCGCCGGAACAACCGCGACCGGCGTCTACATCTTCACGGTTCCGGAGGACGAACGGCGCAACGTGACGATCATGGTCGACTATTCGGTCGACGTGGATCCGCTGGTCTTCCAGGGTGATATCGCCACGCTGATAGACGGTTAGCGAACCACTTTCGACTTTCGTACTGCCGGAGTATTTACACCCCCCGAATGGGGGGTTAGCATTGCGCCAACCCGAGCCACTGTGGGCCCCCTGCCGTTACCCCCTGAAGGCAGTCCAAATGGAAACGCCACACCGTCCTGTTCGCCTCCCCACGCTGGCTATCGTCGCGTCGGTGACCCTCATCGCGTCGCTGATGGCCGCCACTCCGGCCACGGCCGACTCGTCGCCTCCGTCGGCCGCGATACCGACCACGGTGACCTCGGATGCCCTGCCCACCGCCCAGATCAACGGAGTCGTCTGGGATCAGGAGATCGTCGGCGACACCGTGTTCGTCGGAGGCAACTTCACGACGGCGCGGCCGGCCGGCTCACCAGCCGGTTCCGGGACCGTCGCCCGAACCCACCTGCTGTCCTATCGGCTCAGCACCGGTGCGTTGACCAGCTGGGCTCCGACGCTCAACGGCCAGGTTCGCGCGATCGATGCCTCCCCCGACGGCAGCCGGGTCTACGTCGTCGGTGCGTTCACGACCGTGAACGGGGCGGCCCGCAGCCGCATAGTCGCGTTCGACACGCCCTCCGGAAACGTGATCTCGAGCTTCGCAGCATCCGCCAATGGCGAGGTCTTCGCCGTCACGGCGAGCGCGACCACCGCGTACTTCGCCGGCAACTTCAGTTCAGCCGCCGGGGTATCGCGCCCGGGTCGTGCCGCGGCCGCGAACGCGTCGAACGGCGCGACCACGGCATGGGCACCCGCGCTGGCGAACGGGCGGGCCTATGGCATGGAGGTATCGCCGGATGCCTCCAAGGTGGTCATCGGCGGAAGCTTCACCACTCTGAACGGCAGCGGCAACCCCGGCTACGGCCTCGGGGCAGTCAACAGCACGAACGGCGCCAGCATCGCGATGCCGGCGAATTCGATCATCCGAAATGCCGGAAGCGACTCCGCCGTGTTCGGAATGTCGTCTGACACCGACAGTGTCTACGGCGCCGGCTACATCTTCGGCACAGGCGGGAACACCGAGGGGACGTTCCGAATCGATTGGGCCGGCCTGAACCTGCAGTGGGTGGCGGACTGCCGCGGCGACCACTATTCGATCGCTTCCTCCGGCAACAGCGTCTACGTCGCCGGCCACGCCCACCAATGCCAATGGGTCGGCGGATTCCCGCAACAGGAGCCGTGGACACACAATCGGGCGCTCGCCTTCTCGAAGAGTCCGTACAGCGTCGTGCGGGCGAATGCGCAGTCCGGCAGGCCGAGCCCGCGGCCACTCGCCTTCTACCCCACCATCAATCTCGGCAATTTCACCGGTCAGTACCAGGGTCCGTGGTCTGTCGCGGCGAACAGCAACTACGTGGTCTACGGCGGGGAGTTCACCAATGTCAACGGGGTCAACCAGCAGGGCCTGACCCGGTTCGCCGTCTCGGCGATCGCGCCGGACAGCGACGGCCCACGGGCGTCGGGCGGCAACTGGCCGCTCACTGCGAATGCCTACTCCAGCGGCACGGTACGGCTCAGCTGGATGGCGAACCACGACCGTGACAACGAACAGCTCACTTACCGGCTGATCCGCGACGGCAATACCGGCTCGCCCATCTACACGACGACCGCACTGTCGCAGTTCTGGGATCGGACGACTCTCACCTTCGTCGACAGCGGGCTGTCCCCCGGCTCCAGTCACAGCTATCGGGTGAGCGCGACCGACCCATTCGGCAACGTCGCCTGGTCCAACACCATCACGGCATCCGCCGGATCGAGCGGAACCCTCAGCCCCTATGCCCGTGGCGTGTTTGCCGACCACCCCACGCACTACTACCGACTCGGCGAGAGCAGCGGATCGACGGTCGTCAATTGGGCCGGTCCGACGGCGAACGTCACCCAGACTGCGAACACCAACGCCCAGGTGAATGCGACGGCAGGCAGCGGCGTCTCGCGGGGAGTCGGCGGGGCGATCGCCGGGGACTCGAACACGGCATCCCGCTTCAACGGCACGAGCTCAGGACGAGCGGTCTCGAGCCAGCAGACCTGGACGGATGATTCGATGACCGTCGAGGCCTGGTTCCGTACCAGCATCTCCAGCGGCAAGATCCTCGGATTCGGCAACAGCGGATCCGTTACCGGGAACTCGTCATCGAGCGCGCAGGATCGCTCGCTCTACCTGAACGGCGGCCGCGTGAACTGGAGCGTCTTCGACACCCAGACGCGCACGCTCCAGAGCGGAACGGGCTACAACAACAACCAGTGGCACCACGCTGTCGGCACCCTGAACGAAGACGGAATGCGCCTCTACGTGGACGGCACGCTGGTCGCAAGCAATGGCTCGACGGACTACGGTCGCGGCTTCTGGGGGTACTGGAAGGTGGGCGGCGACACGACTCCGGCCGGCAACCAGAACTTCACCGGTGACCTCGATGAAGTCGCGATCTACAAGACCGCCCTCTCGGCCGGACAGGTGAGCCAGCACTACCAGCTTCGGACCGGAGGTGGGGTGACCCCTCCGCCCAACCAGCCACCGGTGGCGAGCTTCACCAGTTCGACGAACGCTCTCACCGCAACGGTGAACGGCAGTGCGTCGAGCGACCCCGATGGCACGATCGCGCAGTACGCGTGGAACTTCGGCGACGGCGGCACCGCCACCGGGCAGACCGCCAGTCGAACGTACGCTGCTGCCGGCACATACACGATCACCCTGACGGTGACGGACGATGACGGTGCGACGGCAACCACCACGCGGAGCGTCACGGTTTCGACAGGGACCCCGCCCCCTCCACCACCCCCGCCGCCACCGGGAGGCGAGTTGGCCAGTGACGCGTTCTCGCGAACCGTCGCGAACGGCTGGGGCACCGCTCCGGTCGGCGGTGCGTGGTCCGGCTCCACAGCTGGCGCCGCGGTCAACGGCAGTGCCGGGACAACCGCCCATTCGCCCGGCACAACGCGTCGGCAACTGCTGTCGGGAATCTCGGCCTCCTCGACTGACTCACGGGTCAGCCTGTCCGTCAACGCGACCACGACGGGCGGTGGCGCGCGCGTCGGCGTGGTCGGACGACAGGTGGGAGGCGATTTCTATCAGGCGCGAGTGCTGTTCCAATCGAACGGAACCTGTGGGCTCCAGCTGCTGCAAGGATCGTCCTCGGTCCTGGCGAACACGACCGTTCCGGGAGTCAGCTGCGCCGGTGGGCAGTCTGTGGAGCTGCGTGTTCACGTGACAGGAACGAACCCGACGACCCTGCGAACCCGGATCTGGGCGACCGGCTCGGCGGAGCCGACCACGTGGCAGGTTAACGCGACCAGCACCGCCGCGAGCCTGCAGACGCCCGGCTCGATCGGGATCGAGTCGTATCTCTCGAGCAGCGCCAATTCTTCGGTCACCGTGAGCTACGACAACTTCGCGTCGACCTCGGTCCAGTAGAAACGGAGGATTGTCCCCCGTTTGGGGGACACTCGTTTGGGGGGTATGGGGTCTATAGTTTCGTTCCACCGGCGGAACCCCCTAGCCGCCGACTGAACCCGAACAGTTGGACACCATGCGCTCACCCGGACTCATGTCGCCTACCCCACTACGAGTCGTTTCGGTTCTTGCCGCCACCGTACTTGTCACCTCCCTCCTCTCGATGGTCCAGGCCTCGCCTGCGGTCGCCGATACGGCCCCGGCAGCACCGACGCCGTCGACCGTGTCAACGGATCCGCTCCCGACACCCCAGATCAACGGGGTCGTCTGGGACCAGGTGATCGTCGGGGACACCGTCTACGTGTCCGGCGACTTCTCGAGGGCCCGGCCGTTCGGATCCGCCCCCGGAGCCAACGAGGTCAACCGTTCTTACATGCTGGCCTACAACCTCAGCACCGGCACCCTGCTCCCCTGGGCGCCGACCTTCAATGCCCAGGTACGCGCACTTGCGGCCTCCCCCGACGGCACCCGGCTTTACGTGGTGGGTGACTTCACCCAGGTCAATGGCGCAACCCGGAACCGCATCGTCGCGTTCGACACGCAAACCGGCAACGTGATCCCGTCGTTCAACCCTGGTGCGAATTATCGTGTCTACGCCGTCACGGCGACCAATACGACGGTGTACTTCTCCGGCCCGTTCACCTCTGTCAGCGGAAACACCCGCCTGGGCGCCGCCGCTGCCCTCGCAGCGAACGGCGGTATCACCGGCTGGGCACCGGAGCTCGCCGGTGGCCGCGCCTACGGCGTCGTGATCTCCCCCGATGCATCGAAGGTCGTCATCGGTGGCGACTTCACCACCGTCAACGGCTCCAACAATCCCGGCTACGGACTCGCCATGGTTGATTCGACCGTCGGTCAGCTCGTAACGCCGTTCGCTGCCAACACCACCGTGCGCAACGCCGGACTCAATGCGGCGATCTTCGCGCTCGAATCCGACTCCGACAGCTTCTACGGCTCCGGTTACGTCTTCGGTTCCGGGGGCAACCTGGAGGGAATCTTCCGGGCCAATTGGTCGGACGGCCGAATCGTCTGGATCAACGACTGCCACGGTGACACCTATTCGGTCTCCGCATCCTCCAGCGGGGCGATCTACGCGGCGGGCCACGCGCACTACTGCGGGAACATCGACGGATACCCGCAAACCGACCCGTGGACCTTCTACCGCGGCATCGCCTTCACCAAGGAGGCGACAGGTGTCGTCTCGAACGACCCGTACGGCTACCACAACTTCGCGGGCAACCAGGCGCCGTCCCTCCTCAACTTCTTCCCGAACATCAACCTGGGGTCTTTCACCGGTCAGTTCCAGGGCCCCTGGGACGTCGACTCGAACGATCAGTACGCCGTCTACGGTGGTGAGTTCACCCAGGTCAACGGCCGCGCCCAGCAGGGCCTGGTGCGGTTTGCCATTCCCTCGATCGCTCCCAATCTCGACGGCCCGCGCCTCACTGGAGACAACTTCGTGCCCAGCATGAGCTCGCCGGCGTCCGGAGTGATCAGCTTGAGCTGGCCGGCCAACTACGACCGGGACAACGAACATCTGACCTACCAGATCATCCGTGACGGCAGGACCGCGTCGCCCATCTACGAGACGATCGAGAGTTCCCGGTTCTACAACCAGCCGACGATGACCTACCTCGACACCGGACTGACCCCGGGGCAGAACTACACCTATCGGCTGAGGGCAATCGACCCCTTTGGAAACAACGGCTGGGGCTCCACCGTGTCGTTCACCGCCGGCGGCTCGGGAACGCTCAGCCAGTATGCCCGCGGAGTCATGAACGACCAGCCGACGAACTACTGGCGACTCGGGGACTCCGGCGGCAGCACGGCGATCGACAGCGTCGGTCGCGCCAACGCGCTTGCCCGAGCAGGTGTGGGCTTCGGTGAGGCCGGAGCCATCGTCGGCGACAGCAACACCGCTGCCGACTTCACCGGCGCTACGAACAGCTATACGGCTTCCAGCCAGCGGGTGTGGCGTGACAACAGCCTGTCGGTTGAGGCCTGGTTCAGGACCAACACCACGGCCGGCGGCAAGATCGTCGGGTTCGGCTCATCCCAGTCGAACAACTCCGGCAACTACGATCGCCACATCTACATGGACACCGCGGGCAGGGTGAACTTCGGGGTCTACCCGGGCAACACTCAGATCATCCGCAGTGCGAGCTCCTATAACGACAATGCCTGGCACCACGTGGTCGGCAGCCTCGGCCCGAACGGGATGGAACTCTGGGTCGACGGCGTTCGCGCCGGCGTGAACCCCAACACCACGTGGGGCCAGAACTACTGGGGCTACTGGCGCATCGGCGGTGATAACACCTGGAGCGGCGCACGCTACTTCAACGGGCAGATCGATGAGGTGGCCATATACCCGCAGCCGTTGAGCGGCGCGCAGATCCAGAACCATTTCACCCTCTCGGGTCGCAACACCGCGAATGTTCCACCGGTGGCCGCGTTCACTCACAGCGCGGACGACCTGATGGCGAGCTTCGACGCGTCGACGTCGTCCGACTCGGACGGCACGATCAGCACCTACGCGTGGAACTTCGGTGACGGGTCGACCGGCACCGGAGTGACCACGTCCCACACCTATGCCGCGCCGGGCGACTACACGGTGACCCTGACGGTGACGGACAACGACGGCTGGGTGGGAGAGACAGCCCACCAGGTGACGGTGACTGCGGAGAATGTGTTGCCGACGGCGGAGTTCACGCACACGGTGGCCGATAACGCGGTCGCCTTCGACGCATCCGCCTCGGATGACCCGGATGGCACGATCAGCACCTACGCGTGGGACTTCGGTGACGCCGGGGCCGGCACCGGGGAGACCCCTGCCCACAGCTATGCGGCGGCCGGCGACTACACGGTGGTGCTGACGGTGACCGATAACAGCGGCGGCACCGCTACGGTGTCGCACGTGGTCACGGCCGGGGAACCGCCCGCCGTGACGGTGCTGGCCCGGGACGAGTTCTCCCGCACGGTGGCCGCCGGATGGGGCACTGCGGATGCCGGTGGCTCCTGGACGACGAACTCGGCCGGCAACACCTCGGTCGGCTCCGGCGTCGGCGTCTTCACCCACGGCACGGCCGGGTCCACCCGGCGGGCCTGGCTGTCTGACGTGTCCACTGGCGACGTGACCGTCACCGGCAGCATGTCGATCGACAAGGCGATCACCGGCGGCGGCGCCTACACCGGGCTGATCGCCCGCCAGGTCGGCAGCGACTTCTACCAGGCCCGGGTGCGTTACTTCGCGGGCGGGGACGTGGCCTTCCAGCTACTGCAGGGCGGGTCGACCATCCTGGAAGCCACCACGATCCCGGGGATGACCTACACCCCCGGTGAGGTCATGCTGGTGAAAGTGCAGGCCTACGGCACCAGCCCGACGACCATCCGCGGGAAGCTCTGGAAGGCCGGCACCACCGAACCGACCGACTGGACCCTCACCACGACCTCCTCGACCGCCGGCCTGCAATTCGCCGGCACCGTCGGAACCATGAGCTACCTGTCCGGTTCCGCCACCAACACCCCGGTCACCGTCAGCTACGACAGCTTCCTCGCCATCGCCGGCCACGACCAGGAAGCCGGACCAGCCAACCTCGCCCCCACCGCACAATTCACCAACGTGATCACCGACACCAGCGTCAGCTTCGACGCGTCCGCGTCGTCTGATCCCGACGGCACGATCAGCAGCTACGCGTGGGACTTCGGCGACGGGTCGACCGGCACCGGCGTCACTACAAGTCACGTCTACGCTGTCGGCACTTACACGGTGACCCTGACTGTCACCGACAACCAGGATGGCACGGCGACGTTCTCGTCACCGGTGACGGTGAGTGCGGAGAATGTGTTGCCGACGGCGGAGTTCACGCATGCGGTGACGGATAACGTGGTCTCCTTCGATGCGTCGGCATCGGATGACACGGATGGCACGATCAGCACTTACGAGTGGGACTTCGGTGACGCCGGGGCCGGAACCGGGGAGACCCCTGCCCACAGTTACGCGGCGGCCGGCGACTACACGGTGGTGCTGACGGTGACCGACAACAGTGGCGGCACCGCAACGGTGACGCACGTGGTGACCGCCGGGGAACCGCCGGCGGTGACGGTGCTGGCCCGGGACGAGTTCTCCCGCACGGTGACCGCCGGGTGGGGCACCGCGGATGCCGGTGGCTCCTGGACGACGAACTCGGCCGGCAACACCTCGGTCGGCTCCGGCGTCGGAGTGCTCACCCACAGCACGACCGGGTCCACCCGCCGGGCCTGGCTGTCGGACGTGTCCAGCAACGATGTGACAGTCACCGGCAGCATGTCGATCGATAAGACGATCACCGGTGGTGGCGCCTACACCGGGCTGATCGCCCGTCAGGTCGGCAGCGACTTCTACCAGGCCCGCGTGCGTTATTTCGCCGGCGGAGACGTGGCCTTCCAGTTGCTGCAGGGCGGGTCGACCATCCTGGAAGCCACCACCATCCCCGGGATGACCTACACCCCCGGTGAGGTCATGCTGGTGAAAGTGCAGGCCTACGGCACCAGCCCGACGACCATCCGCGGCAAGCTCTGGAAAGCCGGCACCCCCGAACCGACCGACTGGACCCTGTCGACGACCTCCTCGTCGGCCGGCCTGCAATTCGCCGGCACCGTCGGAACCATCAGCTACCTGTCCGGTTCCGCCACCAACACCCCGGTCACCATCAGCTACGACAGCCTCCTGGCCGTCGCCGGGCACGACCAGGAAGCCGGACCCGGACCGGTCAACGTCGCGCCCACCGCAGCGTTCACCAACACGATGGCCGGACTCACGGTGAACTTCGACTCCACCGGTTCCAGCGACCCGGACGGCAGCATCGCCTCCCGCTCCTGGGCGTTCGGCGACGGCGGGACCAGCACGGCGACGAACCCCAGTCACGCGTACGCCGCCGCCGGCACCTACACGGTGACGCTCACGGTCACCGACGACCAGGGCGCGACCGGAACGGTGAGCCATCAGGTCACGGTGGCGGACTCCCCGACCCCCAACCAGGCGCCGACTGCGGCGTTCACGTCCGCTGCCACCGGGCTGAGCGCATCCTTCGACGGCTCGGGCTCCTCCGATGCAGAGGGGGCGATCGCCTCCTATGCGTGGAACTTCGGTGACGGATCACCCGCGGGCACCGGGGTGACGACATCCCATGACTACGCGGCGGCCGGCAACTACACCGTGACGCTGACCGTTACGGATGCCGCCGGCTCCACCGGCGCCGTGAGCCACCTCGTGGAGGTCACAGCCCCCGGCGGCCCGCCTGCTCCGATCGCCGCCGATGACTTCGAGCGGACCGTTGCCGCGGGGTGGGGAACAGCGACCACCGGTGGAGACTGGAGTTCCAACGTGGACTCCACCTACACGGTGTCCGATGGCGCCGGAGCGTTCGTGCACAGTTCAGCCGGAGCAACGCGCCGCGCCCTGCTCGGCGGGGTGAGCGTCACCGACGTCGAAGCGCAGGTGGAGATCTCCAGCGACAAGGCAGCGGAGTCCGGCCACATCGTGGTCGGCGTCGTGGGACGCCAGGTCGGTTCGGCGTTCTACCAGGCCCGGGCGCGCCTCCAGCCTGGAGGAGTGGTCGGGCTCCAGCTGCTTACCGGCTCGTCGTCGGTCCTCGCGAACATGACCGTGCCGGGGCTGACCTACGCACCAGGAGACATCCTGATTCTGAAGGCGCAGGTCACCGGCACGAACCCCACCACGATCAAGGCGAAGCTGTGGCGGGCCGGCACCACAGAGCCGGCGGCGTGGCAACTGAGCGTGACGGATGCGACGGCCGCATTGCAGGCCGCCGGATCCATCGGGTTCGAGAGTTACATCTCGAGTTCGTCGCCGAACGCCCCCATTGTCATCCGGTACGACAACGTCCTCGCGCGCACCCCGCAGTAGCCTGTCGAAGGTGAGGCCGAAAAGCGCAGCCCTGGGAGCCATAGGGTCACAAGGTACGCAAGCGCTCGCGAGCTTCACCATCCAGGTCATCGTCGCGCGCACTCTCGGCTTCGAAGGACTGGGCGCGTTCGCGATCGCCTACGGAGTCATGGTGCTGGTCGCCGGGACGGCAAGTGGACTGGTGGGCGACTCCCTGGTCGTGCTGGAACGCCGCCTGAACCGCATCCGCTGGGCGCTCCAGCTATTCGCCCTGGGGATCGCCATCGGCGCCGCTGTCACCTCCGCGGCGGTCGCTTGGGCCTCCGGGCTCCTCGACGGCGCAACCGCCTCTGTCTTCGGCGTTGCCGTCGCGTTGTTTGCGGTGGAGGAACTCATGCGCCGGTTGCTCATGGCCGGTTTCGGCTTCTGGCGGGTCGTGCTGATCGACCTCGCGTCGTTCGCGGTCGCGCTCGGGGTGATCGTCACAGTCGCCCTGACCGGCACGCTCACCCTCCTCACGTTCTTCACCGCCATCGCCATCGGCCAGGTGGTTGCCATTGTCCTGGGTGCGATGCTGCTCCCCCGGGAGGAACGATTCCTGGCCCGGATGGAGCGCGGCGGGGCACTCGAGGTGTTCCGGTACGGTGCCTGGCGCTCCGGCCAGCAGTTCCTGCGCCCGGCGATGCTGACCGTGGTCCGCACCCTGGTCACGCTGCTGGCCAGCCTGGCCGCTACCGGCCTCCTCGAGGCCGGGAGGGTCTATGTGGCGCCGGCAACCCTCGCGGTGAGCGGGCTCAGCTCCTATCTGTTCGTCTCATTCGCCAGCGACAAGGCCAAGCCGGTGGGCGAGAAGCTGCGCCGGGCGGACCGCTCCGTGCTCGCCCTCGTCGGGTTCACCGTGCTGGTTGGGGCGGTTCTGGTGGCTGCTCTGCCGTGGGCCGGTGCGCTGCTCTTCGGCACGGCGCCCGACGTGCTGGCGGTCATCGGCTGGATCGCCTATACGGCCTCCATCGCAGCGGTGACGCCCTACGGCGCCCTTGCGGCTGTCGGCGGTCGCCAGGCCGCGGTGTTCGCCGTGCGTGCCGGCGACACCGCCGTCGCGATCGCCTTCGCGTGGGTGCTGCTGGCAGCTGGTGGCGACGTTCACTGGGTCCCCGCAGTGCTCGCGGTGGCCTCCGTTCTCGGGGGCCTCGCCATCCGCTTCCTCATCCTCGTGCCGCTGGTACGGCGCGGACCAGGGGAGGCAGGCTAACCGAGGGCCTCGCTCACCGCTGGGTAGGCGCTGAACGTCGCTTCTACCCATGCGGGAATGTCAGGTCGCTGCGCCCCGGAGTGACTGGGGCGCTTGTGCTCTGCGGATCCTCGGAACTCCCGCCCGCTCTTCTCCTGCTCCGTGCTGTCGGTGAAGTCTTCCAGGGTGCTGAACAGGGTCGATCCACTCGCACTCATCGGCCACGCGACGATCGTCGCCGGGTCCCCGTTCTCGGCTCGCGCATAGAGGTTGCCCTCCACGGTTATGCCGAAGTCTTCTGCACTGTGCTCGCGGGAGTAGTCCTCGACCCAGAGCAGGCCGCGCTCGCCATTGCCGACGAGCGTGTTGCCCACGATGGTCACATCGGTGCCGAGCCAGGTCATCCTGGCATCATCCATGTGACGTTCGTCGTGTCCCGGCACGCTCGCGTCAGACTTGAGGCGCTCGTCCTGCAATACGGAGATGGCGTTCATGTTGCCGGAAACGATGTTGTTGCGGATCTCCACGCTGCTGGTGTCGTTGATCTTCATGCCGAGATCCCTGTTGTCGGCCATGACATTGCCCGCGATGACCGCCCGTGCCGAGATCTCCAGGAACACCCCGTGCCCCTGGTTCCCTTCCATCCGGCTGCCAGTGATGGCGATGTCCCGGGACGACTGGTCGAACCACAATCCGGTGGCGTTGTTACGTGAGAACTCCGAGCCGGTGACGACGACCATCCGGGAACGGGTCAGCTTGAGGCCGCCCGCGACCGGTGCCTTGTTGAACCACTCAGTGTTGTTGTCGGATGACTTCACGCCCTCCACGATGAACTCATCCGCGTAGTTGGCGGCGATGCCGATCATCCCGTTCTCGACCACCGTGACGTTCCGCAGAGTGGTTTTCGCTGCCGTCACGAAGAGTCCGGTCGTCGCGTTTTCCGCCACGACGACGTTCTCGAAGGTGACGCCAGGACGTTCGATTGTGATGGCGCCCAAGTCGGGCACCGACGGCGCATAACGGTGGATCCCTATTCCGCGGATCGTTGTTCCCTCGGCGCGGATGCTGAGTCCCCGCTGCAGCGCACTCGCCCGCACGACGTGACCGGTCGGGTCGGCGCCCAGGTACAGCGTGGCCGAGTCCTCGTCCAGGTAGAACGACTGTGGATCCAATTCGGCGAGCGCCCCGACCTGACGGAGCGGTTCGTCATCCACCCAGACCTGGTCGGGGTGGGCGGCCATCGGGTGCTCCGGATTGATGAACTGCCAATGCTCCTCGTCGTTGTCGTCGACCCCTCGCGAGTAGGTGGGGCTGGAGTCGAATGCCAAGTCCCAGGCGGTGGACCACAGCTCCCCGTCCGCCGTCCATCCTTCAACGACCCGGCTGCCGTCCAACCAGGCCGACTCGCCGGGATACGACTGGATGGTGAGCGGCTTTCCCTCGGGAATCGTGATCTTCTCGTGGTACTCGCCGGCGCGCAGAACGATGGTGCCGCCGGCACCAGCCCGATTGATGGCGGCCTTGATGGTGCGTAGCGGGTCATCGACGCCGCCCTCAAGGTCATTGTTGCCTGCGGGCGACACGAAAAGCGCGCCAGCAGGGGGCTCGTACTGCGCGGTGCCGACCTCCGCGGAGCCGGCGTCCGCGGCATCCGCGCCCGCGCTATCCGGTGCCCCCAGGCCGTCGACATGAGGAACCGGAGGCACTCCCGGATCGCCAGGGGGCCCTGCGCTTCCGCGACCGGCGAACGAGGCCACGAAGACCGCAGCGACCACGAGCACCACACCCGCCGCGACCAGTACGGGGATCAGCCAGCGAGGACGCGGTTTTCTGTCGGGAGTCGATTCAGTAGCGGACATTCGCTCTCCTCCAGAGTTCGCACCGTCACCGGGCATGACGGGCGAACGCACCCCAGAGAGGGGTACACGGGTACATTGCCACAGATGCTGCCGCGGCGGAATCCCCCATGGGCACCGCAGAAAACTCGTTGGGCGGGAGGGCTGGCGATGGCGAGCATCGGCGGATAGCCTGAATAATCCGCGCGACCCTACCCGAAATGGGGGTGCCCAGTATGGACAGTCTGGGCTATCTCGAGATCTTCCGCCAGCGATGGCTGGCTATCGTGTCGGCCGTCGCGCTCGGACTGGGAACGGCGGCCATCATCGCGTTCAGCATCCCGCCCACCTACACGGCCACGGCCACCATGTTCCTCTCGGTGGAGGACTCGAACGCGACCCTCGCCGAGCGCTCGCAATTCTCCAAGGATCGGGTCGCCTCCTACCCCGACCTGGTGCAGAGCGAGGGTGTGCTGAGGCCGACCATCAACCAGCTCGACCTCGACGTGACGCTGGAACAGCTGAAAACCATGGTGTCGGCGAAGAACCCCGACAACACTGTGCTCGTCACCGTCACTGCGCAGGCTGACGACCCGGAGACTGCTGCCGCGATCGCCAATCAAACAGCCAGCAACCTGGCCAAGGTCGTAGCAGACATCGAGAAGTCCAACGTGTTGCTGGATCAACGGATCTCCGCCACCCCACCGCTGGCACCGAGCGCCCCGCAGAAGACCGTCATCGTCGGCCTGGGCCTTGTAGCGGGGCTCGCGCTCGGCGCAGTCGCCGCCCTGCTCCTGACCCGCTTCGACCGTCGGCTTCGAAACGTCGCCGACGTGCGACGCGCGAGCGGACTCCCGGTGTTGGGCGCCATCCCGGTGCGTCGGTCACCGCGGCGCCACGAAAAGGTGGAGCCACTCGTCCCTGCGGCAATGGCGGATGCCTTGCTCAGCATTCGGCAAGCCAACGGTGGCGGGATGCCGCGCCTGCTCCTCCTCGTCCCTGCGGGGAAGAGGGCGACGCCCGCGCGCATCCGCCTTGGTCTTGCCCGTGCTGCCGCCTCGACCGGCCGCGAGGTCCTCCTGGTGGAGACGGAGCGTTCGACGGATGCCGCCGAGCTGGCAGCGGTCCGCCACGCAGCAGGATTGGCCGAACTCCTCGAGGGCACGAGCACGCTCGCGGAGAGTGCTCGTGCGCTCGAGAGCCCGGGCATCCGCGTGCTGCCGGCAGGAACTGCCGTCATCACCGGTACCCGAGCCGAAGCCTCGCTGCGCGCCGTGGTGAGTTGTCTGGTCTCCGAATCAGATGTGGTCATCGCTCAGTCGACCCAGACCAGCCACCCAGCCAGTCTTCCCCTGCTCGGGCCCTACGCCGACGTGGCCATCGTGGTCGCGCGCCACGCACGGTCGACCGACGGCGATCTGGCGCGGGCCATCAGTCAACTGCGGATCGTCGGCGTACGCCCCATCGGTGTCGTGCTGTTCGACGTGCCGCGGGGCCGGCACATCGACCTGTCTGCGACCTGGCGACCGGAGGACTTCCGGGCCAAGCCCGCCAAAGCGCTCATCGCAGTTCGCCGCAAGCCGGCCCGGACTGCTGCCCCCGACGTTGACACCACTGACACCGCCCCGGCGCTGCTGGAGGCTGACCAACTCGACGCCGACGAAATCAGCGCTGTCGAGCCGTCCCCAAAACCCAGCACGGAGTCGAGCACCCTTCCGGAGGTCAAGGAAGAACAGGTGGTACAGGGCTGATGTCAGCTTCGACAGCGAGTCGAACCGGCACCACCCCCACACTGCCCATCCTGGTCAGCACCTGGTTCCTCGTCGTACTGAGCGTGGTGTCATGGCGTCCGGACACGTTGTATGCCGGCGGGGCGGACCCGGTCGTCATCGCGAAGGCCCTGGTCGCGCTCACGGCATTCCTGTTCGCTTTGGCGATCTACCACCGGAATCGGATGCGCGGACGGGTCGGCATCCGCTCCCTGTCCTTCCTCATCGCCATCGTCGCGGTGTCCTGCCTCGGAGCACTCGCCGCGGGTGACCCGGTGCCGTCCCTGGTGCTTGCAGTTCGGATCATCCTGGTGGCCGCCACCGTCTACACCCTCAGTTGCACGACGACGCCGCTCGATCTGCTCCGCTCCCTGCTCATCGCCATGGGCATCCTCAGCATCATTGGAGCGGTGACCGGCATACCCGAGTTCCTCGCGGAGGGAAGGCTTGCCAGCGGGATCCCGGCGATGAGGCCCAACGAGCTTGCCGGGCTCGCGGCGCCACCGCTGGTCGGGCTCGCCATCGAGATCACCCGCGCCGGGCTGCGCACCCATACGGCCGTGCTCATGCTGAGCTTCAGCGTCATCGTCCTCGCCACCGGTTCACGTACCACCCTGTTCGTTGCCGTGCTCGCGATCGTGCTCACGATCATGCTGTCGTGGCCCTTGCCGCAGTCGGCCGGCATCGTGCTCATCCTGCTGGCACCGGTCGCCTACACGATCGTGGCATTCACCGACCTTGTGGCTCAGGTGGCGGTGCGCGGTCAAAACCTCCAGGAACTGGCGACCTTGAGTTCCCGGACCATCGCGTGGCAGGCGGTGCTGGACATCCCGATGGACACCTGGCACAAGTGGATCGGCGCCGGCCTGGCCGTCAAGACGGTCGAAGTCGACGAGCGCTGGTGGGAAACCCAGGTACTGGACAGCAGTTGGGTCTCCGTACTCAGCCAGACCGGGATCATCGGCCTGGTTCTGGTATTCGTCTGGGTCTTCCTCACCCTCGTCGAGAGTGGGCGATCACCCCAACTGCGGAACCTCACATTCCCCCTGCTCGTGCTGCTGCTCGTCAGGAGCGTTGCCGAGAACGGACTCGTGGAGTCGAGCGTTATCTTCGTTCTCTTCTTCTGCATTTCGCTCCTGCTCGAGCCCGGACACCGCTCCCCGGTGCAGCGCCAGAAACTAGTGCGATACCCACTGGTGCAGGCGGCACCCGGAGCGTAGGCTGATCCGCCTAGTCAACCTTTCCTCACACCCCCGGATGAGTGAAATGACCCTACGAATCGGATATGCGGCCGGCGCTTACGACCTCTTCCATGTCGGCCACCTGAACATCCTGCGGCGCGCGAAAGAACAGTGCGACCACCTCATCGCCGGAGTCGTCTCCGACGAGATGCTGGAACTTACCAAGGGCATCCGCCCTACCGTCCCGTTAACGGAGCGGCTGGAGATCGTACGCAGCATCCGGTACGTCGACTCAGTCGTCATCGAGTCATTACCCGACAAGCTCGAAACCTGGCGTGAGGTCGGATTCAACGTGTTCTTCAAAGGTGACGATTGGCGCGGAACCCAGAAAGGGTTGAAGCTCGAACGCGAATTCGCGGCCGTCGGCGTCGAAGTCGTCTACTTTCCGTACACGATCGACACCTCCAGCACAGCGCTGAGGCACGCTCTCGACAGCTTGGATGATTTCGACCGGCCCGCCGCCACCGGCAGCCTGGGCTGAGAGTCAGGGATCAGGTCAGAGCGCTCCGGCGGCGAACGTGTCGCAACTGCCGGCACCCTGCTCGAACCCGGTCTCGAACCACTGCTGCCGCTGCTCGCTCGAACCGTGAGTCCACGCCTCCGGGTTCACCTGCCCCTGTGTCGACTCCTGGATGCGGTCGTCACCGATCGCGGATGCCGCGTCCAGGGCATCCGCTACCTGGGTGCTGGTGATCGGCTTTAGGAACGGAGTGCCTGACTCGTCCGGAACGGTCGACGCCTCTCCCGCCCAGGCGCCGGCATAGCAGTCCGCCTGCAGCTCCAGCCTGACCGCATCAGAGGTCGGCCCGGTGTCGCCTCGATTGATCGAGTTCATGGTGCCCTCCAGGTTCTGGATGTGGTGCCCGAACTCGTGGGCGATGACATACATCTGTGCCAGCGGGCCGGCATCCGTGTCGAAACGGGTGCGCAGCTCATCGTAGAAACCGATATCGAGATACACCGTCTGGTCGGCTGGGCAGTAGAACGGACCGACGGCGCTGGTCGCACTGCCGCATCCGGTGCCGACGGACTGCTCGAACAGCACGAGCGGCGGTGGCGTGTAGGCCGAACCCAGTTCGCGCTCCCAATAGGCGTCCATCGACTGCGCAGCGAAGTCGAGGCGGCACTCCAGGTTCGCGTTGGCATCCGCGCCGGTCTCGCAGTTCTGCAGAGTGGTGTCACTGGCGCTGTTGCCGGTGGTGCCACCGCCCAGCAACCCGCTGAGGTCGACACCGAAAGCCTGGGAGATCAGGAAGATCGCGATGAGGCCGATACCGCCGCCGCCGACCGCGAATCCGGTGTTGCGGCCGCGCTTGGAGACGCGACCGCCGCCACTGCGTGCGTTGTCGTTGAAGGTCATGACCCGAAGTTAGTCCCGAGGTCGGGCGGGTGCGTCGAATCACACCGTCTTTAGGGGTTACGCCCGAGCCCTGCTAACCTCGAGGACTGTAGTCGCCACCCTAGAGCCACACCCATGACCATCGGGCTCGCTCGGGAGGCAGCCAGAGTGACCCGGCCACCAAGACGCGCCGGCGGAAGACACGCACGCGAAGTGGGCCACAGCCCCTGTGCGGTCACCAGCTCGAAATCGAGCGGAACGATGTGGCGCGCCCGCGCGCCACAAACGCGGTCTGACCACCTTGACGAATGGAAGAGGCATGCAAGAAAACGGCGGAATACTCACTCAGCTGGGCGGAGTGATGACCATCGCACTGCTGCTCGTCTTCTTCGGCGGCACCTTCCTCATCACCATGTCCATCCGAAAGAAGAAGGAGAACGCTGACGGCTACATGACCGCCGGCGGAAAGATCGGCTTCGGCATTTCCGCCGCGTCAATGACCGCCACCTGGATCTGGGCGTCATCGTTGTACGCATCGGCAACCTCCGGCTACACCTACGGGATCTCCGGCCCCATCCACTACGGGCTCTGGGGTGCGCTGATGATCCTCTTCATCTATCCGTTCGGGCGGCGGATCCGCAAAGTCGCACCGCGGGCCCACACCCTGGCGGAGGTCATGTACGCGCGGCACGGCCGCTCAAGCCAGCTGATGCTCGCCGGGTCGAACATCCTAGGCAGCCTGATCAGCCTCACCTCCAACTTCATCGCCGGTGGAGCGCTCATCGCATTGCTCTCCCCGCTCAGTTTCGGCCAGGGCATCCTCATCATCGCCGCCGGCATTCTCTTGTACACGCTGTGGTCGGGTTTCCGCGCATCCGTGCTCACCGACTTCGCGCAGGTGATGGCGATGCTCGGCGCAGTGGTGATCATCATCCCCATCATCTTCATCTCCGCCGGCGGACCATCCATCTTCATTGAAGGGGCAGGCAACCTCTCGGCCGAGCAGAAGAACTTCTTCTCCTCGGACGCCTTCCTCAACCAGGGCGCCCCCTACATTGCCGCAGTCCTCGCCTACGCGATCGGCAACCAGACCATCGCCCAGCGGCTCTTCGCAGTTCGGGAAGACCTGATCAAGAAGACGTTCGTCACCGCCACCATCGGGTACGGCGCAACCGTCATCGGCGTCGGGATGCTCGGCGTCATCGCCCTCTACCTCGGCATTAAGCCGCTGGATGGCGACGTCAACAACCTGATCCCACAGATGGCGGCGACCTACCTGGGCCCGATCCTCCTGGGCCTGTTCTTCCTCATGGTCATCGGCGCGCTGTCATCAACCGCCGACTCCGACCTGGCCGCGCTGTCGTCCATCATGATGGCGGATGTCTACGGCCAGAACATCGCCGGAAGGAAGAACTCGAACCCGAAGGTCATGCTGCTGGTGGGTCGCATCACCATGATCGTGGCTGTAGCGGCGGCGCTGTTCTTCGCCACCGGGCAAATGAACATCCTCGACATGCTGGTGTTCGTCGGTGCGCTCTGGGGTGCCCTGGTGTTCCCGGTGATCGCCAGCTTCTACTGGAAGAAAGTCACCAACGCCGCGTTCACGGTATCGGTGCTGGCCGCGCTGGCGTTGTTCATCCCGGTGCGATTCGAGTGGTTCTCGATGGCGGGCGTCACCGGCATCCTGTTCGACATCCTCTCGGTTGTCGGTGTCGGCGTGGTGATCGGACTGATGGCGTTCGGCTTCTTCGGCAAGCGGGTAGCGCTCATCGCCGGCAGCATCGCCGCTGTGGCGGTGGCCCCATTCGCCATCGGATTCCTGCACGAGTACGCCGTGCTCAGCGGGTCGCTGATCGCCTACGCCGTCAGCACGATCATCTGCTACTTCATGTCGTTCCGAAGCAAGCAGAATTTCGACTTCGAGCTGATCAGCAAGCGCACCGGTGACTTCGACCCGGAAGGACCGGACGCTCCCGGTCCGGTCGTAGCTGATGACCCGACCGGCGAGGCCGCCGACCTGATCCCGACACCGTCCCGCTAAGGAGCACCCATGGAAATCGTCTTGCTGACCCTGTACGTGCTGATCTGGCCCGTCGTCGTAGCCGGCGTGCTGTTCGTAATCGCCCGCGCCTTCATCCGCGAGCTCAAGCAGGCCCGACGTGAGGGTCGCAGCATCATCTAACGCTGCCACGGGCTTCGAAGTACGCGGCGCATCCGCTCGCTGACGGTGGCCGGCGGCTCGTTGTAGACACCAGCCGGCACCTGCCCTGACATGTGCTGGATGGCATCCATTACCTGATCTGTCGCCTTGCGGCGGGCACGCCCCGAGTCTGCACGCCCGTGAGAGCCCAGGTCGAGCGGTGTGCCGAACTCGACCGTCACCTTCGCCAGCCTGAGTCGCCGCGAACCGACCGGCTGCAGATTCTCGGTTCCGGTAAGTGCGACCGGGACGACCACGGCTCCGGATGTCAGTGCCAGCCACGCAACACCGGTGCGGCCCTTGTAGATGCGACCGTCCAGGGACCGGGTGCCCTCGGGGTAGATCGCGAAGGCACCGCCCTCGCGGAGCACTCTGAGCCCACTGTCGAGGGCGTCCTGAGCCGCATGTCCCGCGCCGCGCTCAACCGGGATCGCGCCGATCGACGTGAAGAACACACGTGACACCCACCCGCGGAATCCGGTGCCGGTGAAGTAGGTCGCCTTGGCCAGGAACGAGACCGACCGCGGTGCGACCAGGGTGATCACAACGCTGTCAATGAACGACAGGTGGTTGCTGGCGATCAGCACCGGACCGGAGGTCGGAACGTTGGCTTTCCCGACGATGCGCGGACGGAAGACCAGGCGCGCGAGCGGCGCCAGGATCAGGCGGGACAGGAACTTGAGCATGCGACCTTCCGAGTGAGCGTGCGGCAGTCAAGCTTAGGAGCGGCTGCATGCCAACTGCGGAATATTCGCTTACGCGGCCAGCACTTCGAGGATGCCTTCGCCGTACTTCGCGAGCTTGCTCTCGCCGACACCGGTGATGGTGCCGAGGGTTTCGACCGTCTGCGGTCGCACGACCGCGATCTCACGCAGGGTCGCATCGTGGAAGATCACATAGGCGGGGACGCCCTGCTCCTTGGCCTCCGCGCCACGCCAGGCGCGGAGGCGCTCGAACAAGTCGAGCGATTCGGGCGGCAGGTCGACGGCGGCCTTCGAACGCTTCACCTTGCGCGACGCCGACCGCTCCGGCTCGCGGCGGAGGAGCACTTCGCGCTCGCCCCGCAGCACCTCGCCGCTCGTCTCGCTGAGCACCAGTGTTCCGTAGCCGCTGTTGTCGACGGCGAGCAGGCCCTGGGCGAGCAGTTGGCGAACCACTCCCCGCCACTCCTGCTCGCTGAGGTCGGTGCCGATGCCGAAAGTGCTGAGCGATTCGTGGCCGTTCTGCTTCACCTTCGGGGTCTCCTTGCCCAGCAGGATGTCAATCGACTGCCCCGCCCCGAACTTCTGGCCGCGCTCGCGCTGCAGGCGCACCACCGTCGACAGCAGCTTCTGGGCCGGGATGGTCCCGTCCCACGACTCGGGCGGCTGCAAACAGGTGTCGCAGTTGCCGCACGGCGTGCCGGCCTGCCCGAAGTAGTTCAGCAACTGCACTCGCCGGCACTGAACGGTCTCGCACAAGGCCAGCATCGCGTCGAGGTGCGCACCGAGACGCCGCCGGTGGGCCAGGTCGCCCTCGGAGGTCTGGATCATCCTCCGCTGCTGCACGACATCCTGCAGTCCGTAGGCGAGCCACGCGGTCGAGGGGAGGCCGTCACGACCGGCCCGACCGGTCTCCTGGTAGTAGCCCTCCACCGATTTCGGGAGATCCAGGTGGGCGACGAACCGGACATCCGGTTTGTCGATGCCCATGCCGAACGCGATGGTGGCGACCATGATCATTCCGTCTTCGCGCAGGAACCTGGACTGGTTCGAGGCCCGCGTGGCCGCGTCCAAACCGGCGTGATAGGGGAGGGCCGGGATGCCGTGGTCGACCAGGTATTGCGCGGTTGTTTCGACGGATGCGCGCGACAGGCAGTAGACGATGCCGGCATCGCCATCGTGTTCGGTGCGCAGCAGGTTCAGCAGCTGGGCTTTCGGGTCATCCTTCGGCACGATGCGGTACTGGATGTTCGGGCGATCGAAGCTTGCGACGAAATGCTTCGCGTCTTCTAGTTGCAGCCGCTGGGCGATCTCGGCGTGGGTGACTTCCGTCGCGGTCGCGGTGAGGGCGATACGCGGAACGGTCGGCCAGCGCTCGTGCAGCACGGACAGCCGGAGGTAGTCGGGGCGGAAGTCGTGACCCCACTGCGAAACACAGTGCGCCTCGTCGATCGCGAAGAGCGCGACCTTGCCGCGGTCGAGCAGCTCGGCGGTCGACTCGATCTTCAGACGCTCGGGGGCCAGGTAGAGCAGGTCGAGTTCGCCGGAGAGGAACGCCTCCTCCACCCGGCGGCGCTCATCCGCCCCCTGCGTCGAATTCAGGAAGGCCGCCTTCGCGCCCACCGCGGAGAGGGCGTCCACCTGGTCCTGCATCAGGGCGATCAGCGGCGAGATGACGACGCCGGTGCCCTCCCTCACCAGTGAGGGGATCTGGTAGCAGAGCGACTTGCCGCCGCCGGTCGGCATCAGCACCAGGGCGTCACCGCCGTCAACCAGCTGGCGGATGATGGCGGCCTGCTCACCGCGGAACGAGTCGTAGCCGAACACCCGGTGGAGCACGTCGAGAGCAGCATCCGTCTCCGCAAGCTGGGGGGCGGGAGCGGATGCCGACGTCATGTACTCAGGGTAGCTGGGGTGGGTGACAGTTCGGCTCGGAGGTGTGGACAACGCGCCTTCGGCAAGGGCAGCGGAAGGCCTAGCCTCGGGGCAACCTGCGCCTATGCGGCGTGCGCCTCTCGGTGGCGCGCGCATGAAACGGCGAAGCGCGGAAGGACGCGCCACCACATCGGAGGGACGCGCATGCATTTGCATAGGCGCCCTTCCGATCCGTGCGCGCGGCGGTGGTCGGGCACCGCTAGGGGAAGGTCTCGACGAAATCGACCAGGGAGGCGGCGTCAGCCCTTCTTCTTGCGCAGGGTCTTCTCGTCGATCGGCGCGTTTCCGGACTCGCGCAGCTCGCGGTAGTAGGCGCGCGCCTCGTCCTGGCGCTCAGCCTCACCGCCCTCGGAGATGAGCGCCCGCAGGTGCTCCGGTCCGTAGCCGCACGCGTCAACCAGGCCTTGCGCGTGCGGACGAAGGCGCGCGATCAGCCGGTCGATGTACGCCGTGATCGCCTGTGCCCGCTGCGGGGAGAGCCGTCCGTTGATGAGGTACCAGGCGAGGTGTTTCTCGATCAGGGCCAGCCCGAAGACGTCGTGCAGCCACTCCAGCACCTGCCGGGTTCCTGGATCCTGCACGTTCTCCACTGCGCGGGTGAACGCCTCCCATTGCAGCAGTTCGCCGTGTGCCCGTGCGGCCTCGATCAGCTGATTCTGCTGCGAGTTGAACAGCTCCGCGGCATCCTTCTTCGACATCTTCGACGCCGGACGCAGCTTCTGCGCGGCCTCCGCCACCATCGTCTCCACACGATCGGTGAGCAGTTCGCGCTGCACAGCGGTCTCGCGCAGTTCCTGCACGGAACGGGCCGTGGAGCCGAAATCTCGAACCGTCTGGGCCAGTCGCCGCAGGCCGGTGCCGTGGTAGGCCCGGTCTGCCGCCTGCTCGACGACGTAGCGGGCGAGCGCACCGGCATCCGCATTCTTGAACTTGGAGCTGTAGTCGGTGAGCAGTCGCTTCGCCACCAACTGCAGCAGCACGTTGTTGTCGCCCTCGAAAGTCACGTACACGTCGAGGTCGGCGCGCAGCCCGACCAGGCGGTTCTCGGCCATGAACCCTGCTCCGCCGCAGGCCTCGCGGGCCTCCTGCAGCGCGTCGAGCGCGTGCCAGGTGGACAGCGGTTTGAGCGCCGCGGCCAGGGTCTCCAGGTCTTCGCGATCGTCGTCGGTGTCTTCCCTGCCGCTGAACACGGCATCGAACTTCACCAGCAACTCGTCGTGCGCGAACGTCTGGGCGTAGGTGGTGGCCAGGCGCGGAATGAGCCGGCGCTGGTGCCGCTGGTAGTCGAGCAGCACCTCCTCATCCGTGTCGCTGCCGGCCGTGAACTGGCGGCGCTGGTTGCCGTACGTCACGGCGATGGTGAGGCCCATGGCGGATGCTGCGGTCGCGGCACCATCCAGCGACACTCGACCCTGCACCAGGGTTCCCAGCATCGTGAAGAAGCGACGGCCGGGGCTGTCGATCGGGGAGGTGTAGCTTCCGTCCTCCGCCACATTGCCGTAGCGGTTGAGCAGGGCGATGCGCGGAACCCGCACGTGCGTGAAGTGCAGGCGGCCGTTGTCGATGCCGTTCAGCCCGCCCTTCAAACCGTTGTCGAGACCACCGATACCGGGGAGGAACTCGCCGGTCGCCTCATCGCGGATCGGCACATAGAACGCGTGGACGCCGTGGTTGACACCGCCGGTGATCAGCTGCGCGAACACGACGGCGGCCGTGCCGTCGACGCCGGCGTTGCCCAGGTACTCCTTCCAGGCGCCGCGGAACGGGGTATGGATGTCGAATTCCTGGGCGTCGACATCGAAGGTGGCGGTGGTGGCGACGGATGCGACGTCAGAACCGTGACCGGTCTCCGTCATCGCGAAAGCGCCAGGCACCTCCAGGTTCATGATGCGCGGCAGGAGCGTCCTGTGGTGCTCCTCGGTCCCCAGGTGCAGCACGGCCGAACCGAAGAGGCCCCACTGCACGCCGCCCTTGATCTGCAGCGACGGGTCGGCGGTGACCAACTCCTCGAACGCGGCAATGTTGCCGCCGTTGTCGTCCTCGCCGCCGAGCTCCTTCGGGAAACCGCGGTGCACGTGGCCGTTCTCCACCAGCAGCATCAGCTGGGACGACACGCGCTTGCGGTGCTCCTCCATCGATAGGCCCGGGAGCTGGTGAAGCGCGGGGTCGGCGGCCAGCCTGCGGGCCTCGCTGCGGACATCCGCCCAGGTTCCCAGCAGCTGGCGGTTCAGGCTCGCGACATCGACGGCGGGCGCGGAACCGCTTGCGGCAGCATCCAGGTGACCGTCGACCTCGGTCTCCAGGCCGGCGGCGGCGCGCGGCACGGCGGAATTCGACGACTTCGTGGTGGGCTCGGAGATAGCCATGGCATCCTCATCTATCGGGTGCGGAAAACAACTTCCCTCAGGCTAAGCATGGCGGCATCGGTGCCAAAGTGTTCAGTGAGGCGCCTACAAGCAGACCGAGCCACCACTCGGGCTAGCTGTGGTTTCCCACAATCTCCGTGGTCGGCTCCGGTTGGACTTCCACAACGAGACGCGTCGTTTGCAGTCCGTGCCTGTGGACAAGCCTGACCACGAACCAGCTGTAGAGGGCGAGAGTGGCACCGGTCACCAGCACCCCGACTAGGCTGCCCTCCGTGGTGTTCGTGTCGACCAGGCCGAACTCGCCCAGCACGAAGATCGACGCGTTGTTGATCACGTGGGCGACGATGGCCGCCTCCAACCCGCCGGTGCGCCAGGTCAGCCAGGCCGCGAAGACGGCGAACACACCGACGTCGAGCAGGCCCCACACGTCGTACAGGTGGCCGATCATGAACAACGGCACCGGCAGCAGGATGGCGAACGCCGGATGCTTCAGCCATCCGCCGATCGTCTGCATCAGGTAACCGCGGAAGACATACTCCTCGGCGGTCGCCTGAAGCGGCACCAGCAGCACGATGATCGCCAGCATCAGCCACAGGTTAGGCCCGACCACGATCTCGAGGACGGGTTCGCCCATGATCGGCGGGAGAACCAGCAGGTACAGGACGAAGGATGCACCGAACGCGACCAGCGCCGGGATGACCAGCCGGAGCATCCACCGCCACCGGAGGCGCCCGGCCACCGAGGAGAGCAACCCCACCGGACGCGGCCCCATGATGAGCCTCGCCAACCAGATGGCGGGCAGCATGATGGCGATCGCGACAAGGGAGAACGCCAGCACGGCGGGGACCGTGGAGTCGATGACGCCCTCGTAGATCAGCGGCCCGAAGGCAGCCCCGAACCCGTTCGGGTCGATGACGGTAAGGACGACGAGCGGCACAGTCACGATCACCGTCAAGACGATGAAGAACGCGAGCGCTATCAGCCCGGTGACGATGGGTTTCCACCAGCGGTACTTCGGCGAGGAGCGGGCCAGGCGGTGATAGGCAAGATTCACGGGGTCAATCCTAAATTGCTGCGACTGGGCGTGGGCGTGGACGGGTCGCTCTGCTGTCGCTAGGACCGCCGCGCGGTTGGATCGGGGAGTCGCCCACCCATATGCGTGCACGGGCTGCGGATCCATGCGCGCGCAATGTCGCGAAGCTCTGATGCATGCGCGAACCGAACCAGACATAGGGGCGCGTCCCGTCCTCCACAACCCAGCTTCAGACGCTCGGCTGACGGATGTCCGGAGTCCCCCGTTGCGGCGACGGCGCCATTACGAAACTGCACCATGCAGACAACACGCACGATCCCCGAATTCCTCCTGTACCGCAATGCCCGCGCTACCGGCTCTGAGAGTGAGCTTCGTCGACTGCACTCATCCGGAGCCATCACCCGATTGCGGTCTGGGGTATACCTGCCGATGGCACCCGGTGTCACAGTCGAACGCGACGATGCGTACCGCTTCCAGGTTCACGCTGCAGCCGAGGTTCTTCGCACGCCGCAGTTCTCACACGACTCTGCGGCGGTGATGTGGGCTCTACCGACGCTTGGATCGTGGTCGAAGAGCGTGCACACGCTCGGCCCTCGGGCCTCCGGGGGTCGCTCGCACACCGGCATCCGTTGCCACTGTGTTGGCGAGGAAGCACCAGGGGTCGAGATGGACGGGCTCCGCCTGACTTCGCTGGCTCGAACGCTGGTCGATGTGAGTTGCAACAGCCGATTCGCCCGGGCCGTCGGCATGCTCGATCACGGGCTTCGGCCTCCGCAGAGGGGGGACTTCCGGGAGAAGCTCGGCGTCAGTGCTCCAACGAAAGAGGAGCTCACCGATCTGGTGATCTCACTCCTTCCCTATTCGGGATCAGCCAAGGCATTGAAAGCCATCGAGTTCGCCGATCCTGATGCCGGGTCGCTGCTCGAGTCGCTCAGCCGCGTGCAGTTCATGCTGCTCGGGCTTCCTGCTCCACGACTTCAAGTTCCGTTCCACGACGTCCAGGGGTTCATCGGCAATGCCGACTTCTATTGGCCGGAGCTGGATCTGATTGGCGAGAGCGACGGCGACTTCAAGTACGACGGTGCGAAATCGCCCTCCGGCCTATCCGCCGAAGAGGTGAAGAAGGCGGAGAAAGCACGCGAGGACCGGATGCGCCGCCTGGTTAAGGGCTTCGTCCGGTGGAACTGGGACATCGCCTACGACCGGACGCGACTTGCTGCCTGGGTTCGACCCTTCGGGTTGGTGCCCGGTACGCGCTAAACGCGCACGGATCGGGGGTTCGCCACGAGACCCGGCAGGACGACATAGAACGGCGCGAGGGACACCGCGAACGGATCCGGTGCACGCTAACGCATATGCCATAGCGAGCCACGGGTGCATGCGCGCGGTCGTCAGGCCCACAGTCACGGATCACGGATCGGTACGCGCAGCGGAGGTTGAGCCGCGGCAGCGGATGCTGACGCGCCCGAGAAGGCAGCCCGGCGGAGGGGGCCTGCTAGATGCTGTGGTTGCCGGGATCGACGAAGAACTCCGGGTCGAACTCGTGCGGTTTCGGTTCGATCGGGCGGGGCTTCGCGGGGATGCCGACCAGCAGGGAGTGGGCCGGCGCATCCGTCGTCACCACCGCCTGCGCGCCCACCACACAGGAGTCGCCGATCGTCACCGGGCCGAGGACGGCCGCACCGGCGCCGACCGTGACGTGGTTGCCGAGCGTCGGGTGACGCTTCTCGCGGGCAGAACTCCGACCCCCGAGAGTGACACCGTGGTACAGCATCACGTCGTCGCCGAGCTCAGCCGTCTCGCCGATCACCACGCCCATCCCGTGGTCGATGAATAACCGGCGGCCGATCGTGGCACCCGGATGAATCTCCACACCGGTGAGGAAACGCGTCCACTGCGACACCAGCCTGGCCAGGAACTTCAGGCCACGATGCCGCCACATCCGGTGAGCCACGCGGTAGCCCCACACCGCGTGCACACCGGAGTACAGCCAGAACACTTCCGCGTTGCTGCGAGAGGCCGGGTCCCGATGGCGCGCTGTGCGGATGTCCTCCCGCACGCGGGAGAACATCAGTCCTGCAGGTGGTCGAACAGCACCGTCGACAGGTAGCGCTCACCGAAGTCCGGCACCACGGCCACGATCGTCTTGCCCGCGTTCTCTGCACGCCTCGCCACCTGCAACGCCGCGCTGACGCTGGCACCGGAGGAGATCCCGGCCAGGATGCCCTCCTGCGATGCGAGCTTGCGCGCCGTGTCCAGCGACTCGGCCAGGGTGACGTCGATGATCTCGTCGTACACGTCACGGTCGAGCACATCGGGAATGAAGTTGGCTCCGAGGCCCTGGATCTTGTGAGGACCGGCCTTGCCCTGGGTGAGGATCGGCGAATCGACCGGCTCAACACCGATCACCTGGACGCCGGGCTTCCGCTCCTTCAGCAGGCCGCCGGCACCACTCAGGGTTCCGCCGGTACCGATACCGGCCACGAAGATGTCGACCGCACCGTCCGTGTCCGCCCACACCTCCTCGCCTGTGGTCTCACGGTGGATGAGGGCATTCGCCGGGTTGCCGAACTGGTCGGCCCAAATCGAGTTCTCCGTGTTGTCCACGATCTCGCGGGCCTTCGCCACCGCACCACTCATACCCTCGCTGCCCGGCGTGAGCACGATTTGCGCACCAAACGCACGGATGACCGCCCGCCGCTCCCGGCTCATCGTGTCCGGCATGGTGATGATCACGTTGTAGCCGCGTGCGGCACCCACCATGGCCAGTGCGATGCCGGTGTTGCCGCTGGTGCCCTCGACAATCGTTCCGCCGGGCTTCAAGGCACCGGCCTTCTCGGCAGCGTCGATGATGGCGACGCCGATGCGGTCCTTCACGCTGCTGGCGGGGTTGTAGAACTCGAGCTTCGCCAGCACTATCGCATCGATGCCCTCCGTCAGGGAGTTGAGACGGACCAGCGGGGTGTTGCCCACCAGTTCTGCGACGTTTTCGTAAATGCGGCCGGCCATGGTTTCAGCTGATCCTTCGTGTCGTGGGGAGCGATATGAGTCGTGATCACCCTAGTTTCCTGTGCTGGGAGCGGCAACATTATTTCCTTGTGGCGGATGCTCGGGGCGTTCGGGACAGGACAGCTCGCTCCTCAACTCAAACATTGAGCGTCTGGCGCGGTGGAGCTGGGGCAATCGCGCCAGCGATTGCGCGACCCCAGCGCCGACCGAGCCTGCGAGGGAGGTCCCGAAAAGCGTGGCCATCCAAGACGCTCAAAACTCGCACCCCGCGACCTACCCTGACCCGAACTATTGCTGATACAGCGAACTAGCTGTCTTGGCAAGCTCGACGGGTCTCGACAAGCTCGACCCGCTTAAGTGCCGGACCGCCACTTACAGCACGAGGACCAGGTGCGGCCAGCTGGTGGAGCCGTCGATCAGGTCGGTGCCCGCGTACTCGACTGTGATCCAGTGGAAACCACGGTCCAGCTCGTCAAGGTCGACGGATGCCCGACCGCGGTCATCCAGCGTCGCTGTGGCCACCACTTCGCCGCCGTCCAGGATGTTCACGTCACCGGTCACGTCGACTCCGCTCGCCCCGGGAACGCTAACCCGGGCATCCACCGTCAAGGTCTGGTCACCCCAGATCAGGAACCGGCTGGTGCTCGCCGACACCCGCGAGTCGAGCTTGTCGACCGACACAGCAGCCGTTTCCGCGGTGCCATCGGCAAAGCCGTCCTTGCTGGCAGTCACCAGGGCGCTGAGGGATGTGCCCACGTCCTCCACGGTCACCTCGTACCGCTGGTTGGTCGCGCCCTCGATGGGCTGGCCGTCGCGCAGCCACTGGTAGCTGAACTCGGGCTGCTTCACACTCCACTTGCCGGGGTCGACACGCAGGGTCTTGCCGACTTCCGCGTTGCCCTTGATGCGCGGCTCCTTGACGACCTCGATCGACTCCAGGTCGGAGGTGACCTCGATCGGCACGTCGATGGAGCTGCCCGTCTCCGGCACCGCAATGGTCAGCACGAGCGTGCCGGCCGGGGTGCCTTCCGGGATGGTGATGGTGACGGATGCCCGTCCCTGTTCGTCCGTCGTGTCGACGATGGTTCCGTCGATCTGGCCGGTGCCGAGCACCGTTTCGCCCGCCCGGACCTCGACGATCCCGGTGGTGGGACCACCGCGACTGAAGACCAGGGACGACAGGTCGAGGGTGAGCTGGTCACCAGCGCTGTACGGCGCCGGCGGCGTCACGTGCACGCCGATCGAGTGCTGCTCGAAGGACGGCGACGCGACCGGGTTGGCCTCGAAGTAGTCCACCATGCTGGCGAGGTCGACTCGCCCGCTATCGGCCCGATCCGTTCCCTCCGCCAGGGTGAAGAAGTTGTCTCCACCTGCCGCGAGGAAGGAGTTCGCCACGATCTTGTACTCGGCGGCCGGGTCGATCGGCTCACCATTCAGGTAGAGCGCGGTGATCCGTTCACCGGCCGGAGCGGCCGGGTCGTAGGCGTACTCGAAGCCTTCGGACAGGCCGAGCTTCAGGAACGGGCGCTGGGCGCCGTCCGGCTGCCACTGCTCCTCGAGCACCTGCTTCAGCTGCGCACCGGTCAGCGTCATGGTGGTCAGCGTGTTCGCGAACGGCTGCACGTCGGCCGCCTCCCGGTAGGTGACGTTGCCGTCCGGGTCGTCGGGTCCGGAGGACTCGTAGACCAGGTCGGCTCGCAGTCCGCCCGGGTTCATGATCGCGATTTCGGCACCCAGTTCGGATGCTGCCCAGAGCTGAACATCGGCGACGAAGTTGCCGAGGGTCGACTCACCGCCACGGTTCTCGGGGAACGGGTTCGGCGGGACACCCAGGAACGGGTTCTGCACTGCCCGGTAGAAGTCGTCGGTGATCTCGCCGACCTTCACCTTTCCCAGGACGTCCGCCACCTTCGTGGCTTCGGCGACGATCGCGGCAACCTCCGGATCTGGCACGAAGCCGGTGATCGGGAGGACCTCACCGGTGAAGGACAGGATGTCGCCGGTCTCCGCGTCAATGCTCAAGTCGAGGTGGCCGTAGTTCTGGCCGTACTGCCCGGCCGAGATGACCAGGCGCGGACGGTCCATTCCTGGCACCTCGACCTCGTGGTCGTAGGCCAGGTGGGTGTGGCCGGAGACGATGGCGCCGATCTCCGGGTCGACCCCCATGACGATCTGGCCGAACGCCGAGTCATCCGTCGATGAGCTGATATCGCTGGTTGCCGCGCCTTCGTGCACCAGCAGCACCAGCACATCCGCTTCACCGTTCGCATCGCTGCCGTCCGTCAGGTACTCGGCGACGCGGTTGACCTCATCGACAATGCTGCGGATCTCGAGCGACTCGATTCCGGCCGGGCTGACCAGCTCGCGCAGGTCTTCTGTCACGGCGCCGATGAATCCGACGTCGACCCCATCGAAGGTCTGCACGAAGTACTCGTCGTAGGCCGGCTCGCCGGTATCGACGTCGTACAGGTTCGCCGCGACGTAGGGCCAGTCGGCGGCGTCGAGGATGCGCTCATCGACATCCGCCCGCCCCTGGTCGAACTCGTGGTTGCCGAAGGAGCTGCCGTCGAGGCCGATCTCGTTCAGCACGTCGATGGTCGGCTGGTCGTTCTGGATGAACGAGGTGAAGGTGGATGCTCCGATGAAGTCGCCGGCACCGACGAAGGTGGTGTTCGGGTTCTCAGCCTCCCAGAAGTTGACCATCCCGCCCATCTGTGCGGCCCCCGGAATTCCGGAGCCGGCCTCCAGGCGCCCGTGGAAGTCGTTCACCGTGAGGATCTCGATCTCGATCGGGGCCAGCTCGGCGCTGACACCCACCTTGATCGGGTCGTGGTCGCTTGAGCGGTAGACGCTGGTCGCGTCGGCGGCGTCGAACTCGTACCCGCGGTCGGACCACTCGGGCGAGTTGATGCTCCAGACGCCGGCGCCGGTGACGGATGCCGCAGCCGACGAAGTGGCGAGCACATGGTCAAGCGAGCCGAGCTCCCCGTCGAAGGTGTAGGTGTACTGGTCGTCGGTGTGCGTCGGTACCAGGTCGACGTAGCCCGCGTCGGTGAAGGCCTGGATCGGGTCTTCCTCGGCGTAGGCGTTGAAGTCGCCGACCAGGAACACATCTGCGCTCTTCGCCTCGTCGGCGGTGATGGTATCGACCAGGGCGGCGAGGCTGGTGGCCTGCTCGACCCGTTCGGCGTTGAAGTGACCCTGGCCATCGGCCGGTTCAGCCCCGGTGCCGGACTTCGACTTGAAGTGATTGGCGACGACCGTGAACACCTTGCCGGTGCTCACCGCCTCGAAGGTCTGGGCAATCGGCTCGCGCGCGATGTCCCACACCGCCTCGTCAACCTGGGTGAAGCTGTCACCCACCGTTTCAACAGCATCCGTCTTGAAAATGATGGCGTTGGTGATGAAGTCGGTGATGGCCGCATCGTGCAGTGCGGCCGGGGTGCGCACGTAGTCCCAGACGGCGGAACCGGCTGCGGCATTCAGCGCTGAAACGAGGTCGGCGAGCGCCTCATCGGCCGGTTCGCCCAGCTTGATCGAATTCTCGATCTCCTGCAGTGCCACCACGTCTGCGTCGAGCGCGTTGATGGCCGCCGCGATCTTCGCCTGCTGGATGGCGAAGTCGGCGGCGTTGTCGGCACCGCGCGCACTCGAGTTCTCGCTGGTCAGCGTGGTGAAGTAGTTGAAGACGTTGAAGCTGCCGATCGCCAGGTCGCCGCCGACAACGGGGGCGGATACCGGGCGCGAATTGGTCGCATCGAAGGTCGGCTTGAACGCGGCCGCGCTGGCGTCGTTGATCGGGACGGTCGGCTGCAGGCGCCAGTCATCGAAGCCGTAGCCGAGCACGTAGGGGTTGGTCGGCCAGGCGACGGTGTCACCATTTCGCACCACGGTGCCTGCGGTGAAGTAGGGCTGGGTGCCAGGGTGGCTGGTGTTGGTGACCTGGATGTTGTAGCCGTCATCGAGAAGGATGCGGTTAGCCCGGTTGGCGGCGGCGATCGCGTTCGCGTCTGCGCCGGCATCCGTGGTCTCGGTGCTCTTCACGGCGAGCTCGCCGGCGTTCAGCCAGAGGCTGCCGAAATTGAACAGCTGGTGACTGGAGGAGACCTTGTAGGTACCGGTCGGGGCGACCAGCATGCCTTCGAACGCCTCACGGTCGGTGCCGACGACGGTATCGGCGAGCGGGGAGGCGCTGACCTGCTGCTCCGCCGGAACCTCAGCGGCCGCGGTGACGAGCTCGACCACGGCCGGCGTCGCGCCGGCTCCGAGTTGGGTCTGCCCGAAGTTCTCGGCAACGACGCCGGTCACCGTCACCAGGTCGCCCAGGGCGACGGCCGGGTTGGTGTTGTTCAGGTAGGCGAAGACGCCGTCGGAGGCACCCGGTGTGGCATCCGTCGCCCCTCCGGTTCCGGGGGCCTGCACAAAAATACCGCGGTAGCCGGATACCCCGCGGTGGTCTGCCGTCACAATTCCCTCGACGGTGACGGTCGAGCCGACCAGCGGGCTCGCGCCGCCGCTGCCCTGGGTGTCGGCGGTGCCCTGGACCGCGACGATGGTCTGGTCTGGTTCGGCGGCGAACGCGGCCGGAACCCCGACGGTGGTGAGTCCTAGGGCAAACGCAGCAACCGCCGCAACGCTGAGGCGTGTGCGGCGGCGAGTGTGCTCGTGATCCTGCATGGCAGTGGGGTCCCCTCGAAGATGACGATACGGAACGAGTAGGTCTACCCCCGAACGGGGGTCGAAGCTACATTAACCCTGAGGGACGACGATTCCAAGGGTTTGCGCGAATTGCTCATCTGCGCGTAACCGGATGTTCCCCGGCCGCCTTCCGGGCGGCGCGCACGCATCTGTGGTGCGTGCGTCGATGCGTGCGGCGCGGAAACGCCACGCGCACGAACCGCTGGGGCGCGCACGCATATGCGCTAGCGAACCTCCGATCGATGCGCGCCGCGAGCGGGAGGGGTCGGCTGACGCGCTCAGCCGACCACGGAGTGCACGTACGCCTCGGCGGGGTGCGCCAGCGTGGAGGTGAGCCGACCGAACAGCGCCACGCTCTCGAACCCTGGCCAGTCGGCCGGCAGCGCACTCGCAGGCAGCCCGGGATCCAGGTACGGGATGATGCGCCAGTCGTCCAGTGCCCGGATGTACCGCGAGAAGGCTTCCTTCTCGTCAGCGGCCGGCGTCGCATCCGTATGCCGCTCCAGGAAGGTGGTGTGCAGTTTGGCGAGCCGGTCGAGGTCCCACCAGCGAGCCGCAGCCTCGGTCGGGGTGCCGGACAACCGGGACTCGGATGCCATGAACAGAGTCGCGGTTTCGCGCAACCCAAGGTCGTTCAGGATCTCCTCCACCTCGTCGGCGAGGAACGCCGGGCAGATCCAGAGTCCCGTCGCGACCGTGCCGCATCCGATCCAGCCGAGGCGACGCCGAAGCTGGTGCCTGGCATCACGCTTGGTTTCGGGAATCGAATACGAGATCAGGCACCACAGGTCGTTGTCCCCCTGTTGGCGGAACGAGTAGATCCGGCGGTCTCCACGCTCGAGCATCGGCACTGCTTCGGGGTTCAGCCGGTAGCCTGCCTGGCCTCCGACGGTTTCGGCGGTCAACAGGTTCTTCGTCTTGACCCGCAATACCGCGCTTCGGGTGCTGACCGGCGAGACCCCGACGGCGCCCATCAGCGTGATCAGGCCGGCGATCGAGGCCCAGCCGCCGATACTGCGCAGGTGCGCGCCGATGATGGTGCGCAACATCGAAGTGGCACTCCCCGGACGGGCGTCGAAATCGTCGAGGATCACGGCGCCATCACTCGATCATCGCGTGTCTGATCGCGTCAACTCCGAGGTGCACTTCAGCGAAACTGGTGGTGAGTGGGGACAACCCCAGGCGCAGGCCGTTCGGCCGGCGGAAGTCGGGGATGATCCCCTGCTCCCAGAGCCGGGCATTCACCTGCTGGAAACTGTCGTGGTCGATCGTGACGTGGCTTCCCCGCTTTGCGGAGTCGCGCGGGGATGCGAGTTCTACCCCCAGGGGCACCAGCAGGTCATCGACCAGTGTGATCGCATATTCGGTGAGCCGAACCGACTTGGCACGCAGCTGGTCCATTCCCGTCTCCGCGATGAGGTCGAGCATGTCCTGCATCGCGAGCATGCCGACGATCGCCGGCGTTCCGCTGATGAAGCGGCGGATGCCGTCATGCGGCTGGTAACGCGGACCCATCTCGAACGGTTCGGAGCTGCCCATCCAGCCCTGGATCGGCTGCACCATGGTTGCCTGGTGGTCCGACCGCACGTAGCCGAAGGCGGGCGACCCCGGCCCGCCGTTCAGGTACTTGTAGGTGCATCCGGCGGCCAGGTCGACTCCCCAGGCGTCGAGTTCGAGCGGGACCGCCCCGACTGAGTGGCAGAGATCCCAGAGCACGAGCGCACCGGCCTCGTGGGCGAGCCGCGTGATCGCCGGGGCATCGCTGAGGTAACCGGAGCGGTACGCGATGTGGCTGAGTACGACCAGCGCCGTATCCTTCCCGAGGAGTTCGGCTACCTCGTCGGGCGTCACCCCGCCGTTCGGGTCGGCGTCGATCCAGCGCAGCGTCTTGCCACATTCGGCGGCAATGCCTTCCAGCACATACCGGTCGGTCGGGAAGTTGCCCCGGTCGACGATGATCTCGTGGCGATCCGGGCGGGCGGCAAGACCGGCGCGAATCAGCTTGTACAGGATGACCGTGGTCGAGTCGCCGATGAACGCCTGCCCGGGCGCAGCCCCCAGAACGGTTGCCCCCAGCTTGTCGCCCAGGGCGAGCGGGAGGTCGTACCAGGACTCATCCCAGCCACGGATCAGGCGTGACGCCCACTGGTCGGTGACGAACCGGCCGAGCCGCTCGGCGCTCGCCTTGGTGGGGCGACCGAGGGAGTTGCCGTCCAGGTAGGCGACAACATCATCCGATTGCACGAACAGGTCGCGGTACCCGGCGAGCGGGTCCGCGGCGTCGAGGCCGGCCGCCGCTGTGGCTGTATCAGTCATCCGCAGACCTTTCGTTGGTGGGCAAGTTTCGGGACACGAGTTGGTGGGCAGTGATGACGGATGCGCCGGCCAGCCACTCCGACAGCTCGTCCCGTCGTTCGCCGGCGACGTAGCTGATCGCGTGGCCGTACTTGTGCGGGGTCATGGCGCGAATCACGCCGTTCTCGCTCAGGCCGACCGCGATGAGCGCGCGGAGCTCCCGCTCGTTGACGCCTGCCGGAAGCGGCCCGTTGCCGAAGTCGGTACCGTAGCTGATGTTGCCGCCGAAGGCATGGAAGCGGCGCAGGTTGTCCTTCGCAATGACGAACTCTTGCGTCGGTTCCCCCCAGCCGTGGATGTCGAGGGTGCTGATCCAGCTCTGGGCGCCACTCAACGTGCGAGCCTTCGGCCCGGCCATCGCCATCAGCAGTGCGTCGTCGAGTCGTTCCGTCCACGGCGTGTGGGCGAGGCGATCGGCTCCAGCCTCGAACGCCCGCGCCGCCTGACCTGCGCCCTCGACGTGCGCAACGACCTCGCGGCCGCGAACGTGTGAGTGACCGACGATTGCCCTCAGGGTCAGGTCGTCCAGCACCGGGCCAGCATCCGAGTTGAGGACAACCTTGATGAAGCTTGCGCCCGCCTCGAGTTGACGGTCGACCGCGCTGCGGGCCGCATCTGCGTCGGCCACTTCGACGACCGCGCCATCCGGAGCCCACTCGCGGTCGGACGGGTAGCCGCCGACCGTCGTGATGAAAGCTCCGGCGAATCGTGCCCTGGGCAGTTCGGGGCGGTCTGCCCAGGTGCGGGCGATCTCCGGGTTCCAGCCGAGGTCGTCGACCGCGGCGATCCCGCCGGCGAGCAGTGCCTCGGCGTCGCCGAGGCCCAGGTGCACGTGCGAGTCAACGAAGCCGGGGAAGATCGTGCCGGGGAGATGCAGTTCGGGGCGGCCGTCATCATCCGTCGCCAAACGGATGCCGCCGGCATCCGCCACCATCGTCGACGGCCCGCGCCAGCCACCGGCCCAGCACTCGTCGGCGGAGAAAACCAGGGGGGAGCTTTCGGTCACGACTGCCCGATCTCGGTGCGGACGGCGAACAATTCCGGGAAGAAGGTGAGGTCGAGTGCCTTCTGCAGGAAGCCGACCCCACTCGAACCGCCGGTACCGCGCTTCATGCCGATGATGCGCATCACCGTCTTCATGTGCCGGAAACGCCACAGCTGGAAGTTGTCTTCGAGGTCGACGAACTCCTCACAGGTCTCGTAGGCGAGCCAGTGCGCATCCGGGTTCTCGTAGATGTTGCGGAAGGTGGCGACCAGTTCCTCATGGAACGCATAGCCCTGGGTGACGTCACGTTCGAGCACGCTCGTCGGAACGTCGTGGCCGTGGCGGGCGAGGTAACGCAGGAACTCGTCGTACACGCTCGGCTCGATGAGCAGCCTGGACAACAGGGCGTGCGCCTCGGCGTTGGACTCGAACACCTTCAGCATGCCGGCGTTCTTGTTGCCCAGCAGGAACTCGACGGCACGGTACTGGTAGGACTGGAAACCGGATGCGTTGCCCAGGTAGCCGCGGAACTCGGAGTACTCGCTCGGCGTCAGCGTGGCCAGCACGGACCACTGCTCGGTGAGGGTGCGCTGGATGTGTTTCACCCGCGCGATGCGCTTAAGGGCGATCTGGAGTTCATCGGCGGCGATCAGGGCGCGCGCGGATTCGAGTTCGTGAAGTACGAGTTTCAGCCACAGTTCGCTCGTCTGATGCTGGATGATGAACAGCATCTCGTCGTGGTGCACCGGGTCGCTGACCGGGGTCTGGGCGGAGAGCAGGTGGTCGAGCTGGAGGTAGGAGCCGTAACTCATCCGGTCACGGAAGTCGGTGACTATGTCATCCTCGATTGTTCTCTCGTGGCCCGCAGCAGCATCCGTCATGGTCGACACCATATTACTTAATCAAGACGACCGCCACACTTTTGCATAGGCGGATGGAACTCGTCAATTAAGCTGGTCGAGCCTGTCGAGCTCGTCGAGGCCCTCACCGCCGTGGCTTAGATTATCCCTCGTGCTCACACTCATCGTCGTCATCATCGGCCTGGGCGGCGCCCTCATTTTCGGGGCGGCCGACTTCCTCGGTGGGCTGGCATCGAAGCGGATCAGCAGCATCCGGGTGACCGCGATCGCGGCGGTCGCCGGGCTCATCGTGCTGCTGCTCGCCCTGCCGCTGATCGGCGGGGAATGGTCGAGGGAAGCGATCCTCTACGGCGGCCTGTCCGGAATATCCGGGGCCGGAGCCATCGTGCTTCTGTACGCCTGCCTCGCGATCGGGCCGATGAGCATCCTGTCGCCCCTGACAGCGGTCGTGTCCGCGATCGTGCCGATGACGGCGGGGCTGATCCGGGGCGAACGGCTCGAACCGCTCGGCTACCTCGCGCTCGGGCTGGCGCTGGTCGCCGTGGTGCTCGTCGGCTTCGTTCCGGAGAAGAACGCGGTACGTCCCAGCGCGAAGGCCCTCGCCATGGCGACCGGCTCCGGTGCGCTGATCGGCGTCTTCATGATCCTCATCGACCTCACACCGGACGACTCCGGCCTGCTGCCGCTGATCGCGAACCGGTCGGTGAACGCTGCGATCATGGTGGTGACGATCGCCGTGCTGGCGCTGGTCGCCGCCCGCCGTCGGCCGACCTCTAGCTGGTCGAGCGAGTTAAGCGGGTCGAGCTCGTCGAGACCAGCCGAGCTCGTCGAGGCCGGTAGCAATATCAAAGCCGAGCCCTCCACCATGGTCGCCGAAACCCACTCTCCGCACCCGTGGCTGTCCGGCCTGAAGCTCGCGATCATCTGCGGCGTTCTGGATGCCGTCGCCAACGCGCTCATGCTGCTGGGCCTCCGGCTCGGCGAATTGACGATCATGTCGGTGCTGACCGCGATGTACTCCGCCGGCACGATCATCCTGGCCGCCGTTGTGCTCAAGGAGCGCCTCGCGCCAAGCCAGGTCGTCGGGCTGGTGCTGGCGTTGGTTGCCGCCGCGATGCTCGCGGTGGTGTAACTCCAGTCGCACCAGGGTTCTGACCGCGGAAAAGAGGGAGAATCTGCCGATTCTCAGCAAGAACTTCCCTCAGACGGTGCTGCTGGCCGAAAAGGTCCCTCGATTGTGGGCGGGCGTGGGCGGGCGCGGAACAGCGAAGGCGCCCACCTGTGATGGGCAGGCGCCTTCGTTGCAAGGGTTCTGGTACTACAGAGCGGCCAGCTGGTCGAGCAGCTGATCGCCGGGGGCGGCGTTGACCATGGTCGCGTCGATCTCGGCGCGACCCAGCAGTTCGTCCATCTTGCGACGACGGGACTTGTTGATCAGCGTCACGACGGTGCCCTGCTTGCCCGCGCGACCCGTGCGGCCGGAGCGGTGCAGGTAGGTCTTGTACTCGTCCGGGGCATCCGCCTGGATCACCAGGGAGATGTCATCGACGTGGATGCCGCGGGCAGCGACATCCGTTGCCACCAGCACGTTGACGCGACCGCTGGTCAGCATCTGCAGGTTACGGGTACGGCGCGACTGGTTGAGGTCACCATGCAGCGACGTGGCCGGGATGCCGGCATCGTCGAGCATGTCGGCGAGCTCCTCCGCGAACGCACGGGTGCGGGCGAAGACCAGGGTCTTGCCCGAACCTGCCGCGAGCTGCTCGATGACGGCACGCTTGTCGCGCTGCTCGATGAGCAGCACCTTGTGGTCGATGGTCGAAGACGCCTGGTCTTCACCGGCGACCTCGTGCACGGCCGGGTCGACCAGGAACTGCTTGACCAGGGTGGCAACACCCTTGTCGAGCGTGGCGGAGAAGAGCAGCTTCTGGCCGCCCTGCTTGGTCTGCTGCAGGATGCGCTGCACCGGCTCGAGGAAGCCCAGGTCGCACATGTGGTCGGCCTCATCGAGCACCGTGACCGTGACCTGGCTGAGGTCGAGGCGGCCCTGCTCGATGAGGTCCTCGACACGACCGGGGGTGGCGATGACGATGTCAACGCCGCGACGCAGCGTCATGACCTGCTTCTGCTGGGGAACGCCGCCCACGATGGTGGTGGTGAACAGGCCAACGCTGCGGGCGATGGGCTGAACCGTGCGGTCGATCTGCATGGCCAGCTCGCGGGTGGGGGCGAGGATCAGCGCGCGGGGTTTGCGGCCCTCGGTGCGGCCCTTGCCGCCGTTGTTCTCCATGAGTCGCTCGACCAGCGGTGCGCCGAAGGCGATCGTCTTGCCCGATCCGGTCTTGCCGCGGCCCAGGACATCCTTCCCGGCGAGAACGTCGGGGATGGTCGCAGCCTGGATCGGGAACGGCGCCTCGGCACCCATGGATGCCAGCTGGCGGGTGATGTTGTCACCCAGGCCAAGGTCGCGGAAGGTCTTGCCCGCGACGTCACCGGCAGTCATCACCTGTGCTTCGAGGCGCTCCAGCACGACGTCCTCGTGGTGGGCGTGGGTCTTCGCGTCACGCGCCGGGTACAGGTCGGAATCGCGGCGCGGCGGACGCTCGTCGAAGGAACGCTTCGGACGGTCGTCGAACGAACGCTTCGGGCGGTCGTTGTAGGAGGGACGCCCGGTGCGCGCCGGACGCTCACCGTACGAAGGACGCTCGGTGCGGTCGTTGTTATATGCGGGACGCTCCGTGCGTGCCGGGCGGTCACCGTAAGACGGGCGCTCCGTGTGTGCCGGGCGGTCGCCGTAGGACGGACGCTCAGCACGCTGGGGACGGTCGCTGGAACGGCCACGCTGTTCGGCGGGGTCTCGATACGGCTGCTCGCTTCGCTCGCGGCCTACTCGACCAGCAGAATTGTTGGAGCGATCGTTGTACGACGGGCGCTCCGTGCGAGCCGGGCGGTCGCCGTATGCGGGACGCTCGGAACGCTGCGGACGGTCACCGTACGAGGGACGCTCGGTGCGAGCCGGACGATCGTTGTAGGACGGACGCTCCGTGCGATTTGCACGGTCACCGTATGACGGGCGTTCGGTGCGCTGCTGGCTTGCCGGACGGTCCTCGCGAGGCGTCCAGTTGGGGCGGCGGTCCGCCGAGTGCTGGCTGTCGCCGGTGCGAGCGGCACGCTCATCCGCGTTCCAGCGCTTCTTGGCGGGAGCCGCAGCATCCGCCTGGTAACCGCGATGGTTCGGGCTGTGACCGCCTCGGGTCGAGTCGGTGCGTTTGGCAGACTTCTTGCCGGTGAATTTGTTGATTGACATAGGTGCTTTTTCCGGGTTGTTTCAAATTGCATGGCAGGGCACAGCACTTTTTGCTGCACTACTGCAGGAACCCGGGCAACCGTTGGCCAGGACCGTTCACATACGTGATTTTTCCCAGGCACATTCAAGGAGTAGTTGATGTGTGGGAACCGGCCCGAAAGACTTACAAACCCATTCGCGAAACCGCGATGTCTAGAGCCGACCTGTCTACGTTACAGGACCGGCCCCGAATTAGCACGGATTCTGCGCCCGGAAGGCCGCTTAGCGGCGGATGATCAGGCAACCGCCGCGAAAATAGGTGTACAGGGTGCTTGCGAAATAGAACTAAAGTGTCCGCAACATGTTTCACCTCCGGCGTGCCGCACGCGGCGGCATTGCGCCAGGCGCGCTGGTGATCGCCGCTGCCCTGATCGCAACCCTCGCCGGGTGCTCGCCCGACACCGATCGCGTGACACCGGCATCCGTTGAAGAGCAGGTGCCCATCTATCCGGACGTCTCGGTCGTCGAGAACGTGGCTTACGGGACCGACGCCCTCCAACGCCTGGACGTCTGCCAGCCGGCGGATGCCGAGAGCAGCTCCCTGAACAGCGGACCACGGCGGGCGGTGCTGTCGGTGCACGGTGGAAGCTGGCGTGAAGGGGACAAGGCCAGCCTGCACTGGCGGAGCGCCTGCGAGTGGCTGGCATCCGAAGGCTTCGTGGCGTTCTCCCTCAACTACCGGCTCGCGCCGGCAGCCCCATTCCCGGCCGGGATCGATGACGTTCGCGCGGCAGTCACCTGGCTGCGGCAGCCGGCGCAGGTGGAACTGTACGGGTACGACCCGGCGCTGATCGGCGCGTTCGGCGGATCGGCGGGCGGGAACCTGGTCTCCCTGCTCGGAGCATCCGGAACCGGGCCGTGGGACGTCGGCACCCGGGTCGCCGCGGTGGTCGAACTGAGCGCGCCGATCGACCTCACCGGGGACTACGCCGACAGCTACGACGAGAAGTTCCGGCAGTTACAGCTCGACTACCTGGGCTGCGCGGACTACGACGGATGCGACGCCGCGGTTGCCGCATCGCCGGTCCACTCGATCGACCCGAGCGACCCGCCGTTCTTCGTCGGACACTCGCTCGAGGAGTTCATCCCGATCGAGCAGGCGGAGGCCCTGGTGGACGCGCTCGCTCTCGGCGAGGTCGAGACGGTCTCCGTCGAGGTTCCCGGCAAGCTGCACTCCATCGCGATGCTCAACGACGAGCTGCGCGCGCAGATCGTTGGGTTCCTGCGGGCGCACCTGTAGGGGTTCCGCGTCGGTTGCTTGTCTTCGTTGGTTGAGCTTGCTTCTGCTGGTTGAGCTTGTCGAAACCCGCTTCCGCTGGTTGAGCTTGTCGAAACCCACCGAGGTTCGCCCGTCGTCTTCTCCTCCACAACCCCCTCGCTTCCCTTTATCCACAACAAATCTGTGGATAAGAAGTCCCCAAAAGCACTAGAATAAACGTTCGAATGTGGGAGAATAGGAGCATGTCCCAGTTCACCGATTCCCTCACTGAGGTCAACGCCGCGATCGCGTTGCTGCCCTCGGATGCCGAATCGTTCACCGGGATGAGTGACGAGGAATTGACCGAGGTTCCGGTCGGACTGGCCGCCGCCCGCCACCAACTGGAAGCCCGCGAAGCGCGGGTGGCCGGAGAGATCGCTCGCCGCTCCTCCTACGAGCTCGGCTACGCCGGACTGGCACAAAAGGGCGGGTTTCGCACGGCGGAGAAACTGGTGCAGCATTTGACCGGGTCCACCTCCCGGGAAGCGGCCAAACTGGTGCGCACCGGCGGGATCATCTACGAAGCCGAACTAATCACCGAAGCCGAACGCACCGGCGAAGCCTCCCCCGAACTGACCAAACCCTGGCTGGCCCCGGTCGGCCGGGCCGTCGCCGCCGGCACCATCTCGATCGAGGCGGCCGAAGCCATCCGGCTCGGACTGGGCACCCCGACCGAGGACATCACCGCCGAGCTGCTGGCAGGCGCGGCCGCCCAACTCGTTGACCTGGCCAGCCCGGGCAACGTCGACCTGTCCGACCCGGATCAGGCCGACCCAGACCCAGCCGACCCGTCCGCACCGGACCCGTTGAACGCCGACCAACTGCTGGATCGGGCCCGGAGCCTGCGGGATGAGTTGGATGAGGCCGGGATCGCCGACCGAGAGCGCGCCCGGCACAATGCCCGATCCTTCAAACGGTATCTGCGCCCGGACGGGATGACCGTCTACACGATGCTCGCCGACCCGGAGAACGCCGCCTACCTCGACAGCATCTACGACGCGTTGACCTCCCCCCGCCGCGGCGGCCCCCGCATGGTCGACCCCACCGAGAAGGCACGCGATGAAGCAATCGAGGCCGACCCGCGCAGCATCGAACAACTCTCCTTCGACGGGATCATGGCGGTGTTGCGTATCGGGGCCGACACCACCGCCAAAACCGCCACCCGCAGTGTGCTCGGTGCCCGCAGCCCCGCCGTCCGCGTGCTGGTCACCGGCAGCACCCTGGACAGCGCCGACACATCGGTCGACACTGACGGCACTACCGACAGCACCGGTACTGGCGGGTCGGGTCGCCGCGGGCACGGGCGGATCGAAGGGCAGGCCGCCCCGGTGTCGATCGAAACGGTCGAACGGCACCTGTGTGAGTCCGGGATGGTGCCAGTAACCTTCGACCGTAACGGGCAATGCATCGATTTGGGGCGGGAACAACGCCTCTATAGTGCCCTGCAGCGTATCGGGTTGGCCGCCCGCGACGGTGGCTGCCGCTGGCCCGGCTGCGACCAGCCCGCCTCCCGGACCGAAGCCCACCACATCAACCACTGGAAACGCGACCACGGCAAAACCGACCTCGCCGACGGGATCCTCCTCTGCCGACACCACCACATGCTGTTGCACAACAACCACTGGGAGATCACCCGTACCGGCGGCACCTACTGGCTGCATCCGCCCGCCGCCGTGGACCCGACCCGAACGCCTCGGCTGATGCCCCACAAATCCGCTGCCCTCGCCGACCTCCAGAGGGAACAACAAGAACGAGACCGGCGAAGGCGAGGCAGAGGGCGAACCCCGCTCACGGGGTAGAGCTCTGCCCACCAACCAGAGCCATTACAGCTCCAGTCGCTACGCGGTGCGACGGTTCCGGTCGCGGTCCCGCCCGAGCAGTAGACCCAGGGCGACCATGCCGATGGCCAGCACCAGGTGCAGCCAATCATCCGCATCATTCAGCGGAACGAAGTTCGCCATCGACTCGTGCGGCACGAACAGGCCGTACAGCCAGAGCACGAAGTAGACGACACCACCCCAGATCAGGTACTGCCGCGATGCGCTAGCAGTGCGGGCGACCGCAACACCGACGATCCCGAACAGCAGGTGAACGAAATTGTGGAGCACCGACACCTGGAACACCCCAAGGAGCAGGGCGCCGGAGTCATGCCCAGCAAACATCAACTGGTCGAAATTCGACGTCACCCCGGGATGAACCCCAGGATGCCGACCAGCAGGAACACGATTCCCACGGTCAGCGCCGCCTTCTGGACGGGGGTCTCGGCGAACCGCCGTGCCGCGGATCGATCACTCATTGAACTCATCACACGCTCCCTTACGCCTTGCCGGGAAAACGGAGAACACGCCACCCGGAAAATGAGCAGATACCCAATTGGTGCGCAGGCTAGGCCGACGAATTGCTGTGCGTAAGGGGCTGGTGAAACAGCCGGAGTTATGCGACCGACACGGCAGCCATACGTTCGAGCCCCCGCTCCCTTGCACCCCCCACCAGGAAACACAGCGACGGCAACACCAGGGTCAGCAAAGTCGACGACACCAGCCCGCCAATGGCGACGATGCCAATGCATGAGCACGCCGATCAGCGACAGGACGCCTCCGGCGTCACGCCGAGTTCTTCGACAGCGGAAGCGTCGCCCGGGGTCAAGAGAATGGGGTAGATTTAGATCCGCAGTTAGCCGCTCTGATCGGGGGATTCCTTGCCCGATCCACTAGAAATCGGTCTCGCCGCGCTGCCCCTTGCGCTCATCGCCGGACTGCTCGCCCTGCGGGTCAAACCCGTGCCAGCCGTGATCGGCGTCATCGGCGTCACCCTCGCGCTCTGGGTCTGGTTCCCCATCACCTCGGAGGCCCTCCTCTCGACAACCCAGTCGCTGCTCGTGCTGACGGTGGCCGTCGTACTGATCATCTTCGGCGGGGTGATGCTCGCCGAATTCCTCGCCGTGTCGGGGGCCCAGGAAAAAATCGGCGGATGGCTGGGAGCCGCCGCACACAACCGCGACCGTGCCGTACTGCTACTCGGACTCGGCGTCACCCCACTCGCCGAATGCATCATCGGATGGGGCGTCGGCGTCATCATCGGGGTGCCGCTACTCATGCGCGTCGGCCTCAACACCACCAAAGCCGCGACCATCGGGCTGCTCGGAATCGTGCTCGCCCCGTGGGGGTCCCTCGGCCCCGGCCTGCTCGTCATGGCCGAAATGAGCGGCGTCGACCTGCGGGACATCGGGGTGTGGAGCGCCATCCTCAGCCTGCCCGTGCTGATCATCATGGGCGCGGGCATCGCCCTCGTCGGCATGGGACGCCGGGCCGCACTCCGCATGTCCGGCGAAACCCTCGCCACGGCAGTGGTCAGCTGGCTGGCGCTCATCGCCGCGAACGCATGGGTGAGCGTGGCACTCGCCGGCATCCTCGCGTCGTTCGCCGCGATCGCGTGCGTGCTGCTCATCGCACGGGTCAGCGGCGGACCCATCCCCGGGATGCGGCGCGACACCGTCGTCTCGCTGCTGCCCTACCTACTGCTCGTCGTCGGGCTGCTCGTGATGACCGGCATCACGGCGGTCGTCCAACTCGGCGTGTGGGGAGAGCTGCTCACCAGCCCGGCGTTGTGGCTGCTCATAGCTGCAGCATCCGCCCCCGCCTTCTTGTCAATCGCGCCGAGTGACGCGTGGGCGAGCGCGCGCAAAGGCTTCGCGCTGTTCTGGCCAGTCAGCGTGATCACGGTGCTGTTCATCGTGTTCGGCGGGCTCCTCGCCGCCAACGGCATTAGCTCAACACTCGCGCAGGCGGCCGCCGGCCTCGGCACTGGGTTCCTGCTCGTCGTCCCACTCATCGGGTTCATCGGGGGCTATGTCACGGCGTCGAACACCGCCACCGCGGCAATGTTCGCCGGTGGAGTCACCACCGCCGCCAGTAACCTCGGGGCCAGCGCCATGGTCGCACTCGGAGCGCAAAACGTGGCCACCGGAGCGGCCGTCATGACATCGCCGTCGCGGGTCGCGCTCGCCATCAGCGTGGCCGACGGGCTGCGCGCCCCCGATCAGACTCCCGCCGACCCCGTGCGGATCATCGCGACCGTGCTCATCGCGAACGCCGCCGTCATCGTGGTGCTCGCGCCGCTGACGCTGCTGCTGGCGACCACCGCGGGCTAGCGCACCGAAGGGCGGCGGCCCGACATCACGGCTCGTCGGTCAGAGGCACCGGCGACGTCGTCGAGCTGAGCACCGCGAGGACGTCGGCAGCATCCCGCAGCATCGGCAGCAGTTCGAGAGCATTCTCGCGTAGCAGCCTCACACTTGGTCCGGCGATATTCAGCGCCCCCACCGCGTCCTGGCCCGGCTCCTGGATTGGCACAGCGATCGCGGCCGTGCCAAGCTCGAACGTGGCATCCGTGTAGCTGTATCCCAGCTCTGTCACCTCGGCGAGGGCGGCGAGGGCCTCCCCGCGGGTGGATGGGCCGTGCGGACCGTAATCGTCAAGGTCGTCGAATCCCTGCGCATCGACAATGGCGACGGCACGATCGTGCTCGAGTCCGGAAAGCCAGGCAAGCCCGCTTGATGCTCGGATCAGCTTGATCTCGCGCCCCGCCTGCGGGTCGTAGCGCAGCCCGAATCGTGCCCCCTGCCGCTTCGCGACCCAGACGAGAGTGTCACCGTCGGCGACACTGAGCCGCACCAGTTCGCCGGATGCTGCGGCCAGCTCGTCGAGGAGCGGAGCTGCCACCTCCATCAACGGGAGGTTCGCGAGGTGTCGCACCGCACGGGAAAGCATGCGCAGGCTCAGCATGTACCGGCCGTGCACCGGATCCTGCCTGACGTACCCCACATCGCTCAGGTGTGCCAGGGTGCGGTGCACGGCACTTTTGGGCAGCTCAGCCGTGGTCGCAATGTCACTGAGCCGCATGCCGTCCGGTTTGCCCGTGAGCAACTCAAGGATGGTGAATGCGCGCAGCAGGGTTGAACTCATCTGATCCTCGACTAGAAGTGGGTCCGGCACAGTCACAATCGATGAGCGTGCAAACATTGAGACTCTACTCCAGCGGGGGACGCCAAAACGAGACGTCCTCCCGCCGCGAGTCAGGGAACCAGCAGGATCTTGTTGGCCCGGTGGCCACCGGCGAGCATATCGAGAGCCGTGCCGAACTCGGCGAGGGGAACTCGGTGCGACACGAGCGTCAACGCTTGCTGCTGCACGCGCGGCAGAACGCGCTGAAGCCGGTTCCAGGTGGACTCGTTGTAGCCACGCGACCCGAGCACCGTCAGCTCGCGCAGCACGATGGGGGTCATGACCGCCTCGCTCGGCACGGCCGCAAGCCCGATCATGGCAATGCGCCCGCCACGCCGGCTGAGCGACAGCGCCTGCCCGAACACGAGGGGGCTGCCGCTCGTCTCGTAGACCACATCGGCACCGTCCGCCTGTGCGTTGCGAACGACGGCGAGCGGGTCCTGCTCGTCGACATTGATGGGGATTCCGCCGAGTTCGGCCGCCAGGGAGAGGCGGGCGATGTCGGCACCGATGCCGGTGACGAAAACCGTACCGGCCCCGGCGTCCAGGGCCAGAATAAGCGTGGCCAGCCCGATCGGCCCCGCACCGATAATCACGACAATGTCACCGGGTTCGGGCTGTGCCCGCTCGAGTACGGCGTGCGCCGCCACGGCGAGCGGCTCCATCAGGGTTGCGACGTCCGGGTCCACGCCGTCGGGCAGCGCATACAGGTTCGTCTCGGGCACGCAGACATACTCAGCCCAGCCGCCGTCGACGCCCCCGCCCAGAAACACCCGGTCGATGCAGAGCGTGGGGCGGCCCTCGGCGCAGAACTGGCAGACCCGACAGGAGATCTGCGGGTTCACGCCGACGACCGCCCCGACGGCGAAGGCGCCGGAACTCGACTCGACCACCCGGCCGCCTATCTCATGACCGGGGACGAGGGGGAAGCGGGCGCCGTACTGGCCGACGACCGCTTCCTTCCACCTCCAGATTGCGACATCGGTGCCGCAGATGCCGACTGCCGTCACAGCGAGCAGCGCCTCACCGGGTTTCGGAACGGGCCGCTGTAACTCAACCAGCTCGAGGGCCCCGTCGACCGGTGCGGTCTTGACCACTGCTCTCATAACGATGTGACTATTTGGCCGGGGCCGAAGAGCGGATGCTCTCGAAGAGTTCCAGCTCAACGCCCGTGTACTTGTTCAGGAAGTAGGCCTCGGCCTTCTTCTCGAACGCCTTGCGGTCGACGTCTGTGACCACCTCAACGGCACCGGTCGCCTCCCAGTCGTCGATGATTTCCTGCTGCACGTCATCGATGCACTTGCGGTTGATGTCACGCACCTCGGTGATCACGTCGGTGAGAGCGCCTTGCTGCTCGTCGTTCAGTGACTGCCACCGCTTCTCGTTGATGAGGACGAGCTGCGATCCCGCGTGGTGCTCGCTGAGGCTGACGTGGCTCTGCACCTCGTCGAGACTCATGGACGAGACGGTCGGAATGGGGTTCTCCTGGCCGTCAGCGATGCCCTGCTGGAGCGCGAGGAACAGCTCTTCGAAGGCGACGGCGACTGCTTCTGCACCGAGAGCCTCGGCGTTCGCGAGGTAAGCCGGGGTGTCCGGGAAGCGCATCCGAACACCTTCGAGGTCTTCGGGGGTGCGAATCGGCTTGTTCGCGCTGAAGCTGCGCATGCCGAAGAAGAAGGGCTGGATGGCACGCGTGCCGGTGGCCTCGAGGAGGTCCGCCTTCATCTGGTCGGCAGCACCGCTGTCGTAGAACTCGAAGACGTGGTCGGCGCCCGTGAAGGCGTAGGCAGAGTCCATCACTCCGACGGGCCCATAGGTCGAGGAAATCGCCGAATTGCCCTGGATGTCGAGGTCGATGTCGCCGGACATCAGCGAGGTGAAACGGTCGACGTCGCTGCCGAGGCTGCTGTTGGTGAAGACGTCAATCTGCAGGCCGATCTCCATCTCGTTGATTTTGTCGGCGATCATGGTGGCGCCGCAGCGGCTGTGCGGGTGGTCGTCGGTGAAGCTGTTCGCGAACGTGAGACTGACTATGTCGTCTGACCCATCCGCAGTGTCTCCGCCGTCGCCACCGGCGCATCCGGCCAGCAGGAGGCTTGCGGACAGTATGGCGAGCGGGGCAAGCACCGATCTACGGGTTAATGCCAAGGGTTTCTCCTTTGAAATGATGGGCCTACGTTTTCTGGAACGCTGTTTCAGAAACTAATAGTCGTAGCTTGGCAGAGTTGACTGTCGAAGCCAAGTCATGCGGCGAATCTCACGCCGAAGTCGAGAACCGTGTGACGAACTCCACGGCCTCGCGGTGGAGCAACTCGATGTACTCGTCGACCGAATGGCGCGCCTGGAGCTCCAGGTTCGGAACTTCCATGGCGAGAGGCGTGGCGCGAGGGAGAGCGGCCATGAGCTCGCCGAGAGGTGAGTCGCCGCGCCCCGGAAGCAGCCGGTTGAGCCGCGACTCGATGATCATGTCGCTGTCACCCGGGCGGGCACCGGGCGGTCGCTCCTCCCCCCATTCCACCAGCACGGCGGGAGCATCGCACACCTGGAAGACGGGAAACAGGTCGGGATGCTCAGCGACGAGCCGGGGATCGAGCCCCGTGCGGATCGCGTGCAGACCGTCCAGTTCCACCGCGCAGCCGACCGCGAGCGCGATATCGACGGCTGCCGTGTACGAGTTAAGGGGCAGGTAGGAGAGCGGCTCGAGCACCGGGGTGATGCCGAACGAGGCCGCGTCGCGCGTGAGGCTGCCCACACTGTCGGCCAGGCGCGAAAGGTCGGGGTCGGCCCCGACAACGTTGAACAGCCGGGCGCCGAGACGTGCGCTCATCTCGAGCAGCGGCATCCACAGCTCCGCAGTGGCGTGCTCCGTCATGCGGAACACCTCGGTGTCCAGCACAAAGAGCCCGCTATCGGCGATCAGCCGCTCGAGCTCGCGGAACTCGTCACCATCCGGCGTATAGACGGTGTCGACCTCGGTCACCGGCGACACGCGGATGCCCACGAAATCGAAACCGGCGGATGCAGCGGCCGCAACGTACTCCGCCGGGGTAGCACCGATCGCGCAGAGTGGGGCGATGCCCAGGGGCGGGAGGGGCAACATTACTCTCGGGTGCAGGGGAAGGGATTCGGTCATATCCGGCCACGCTGGTCCATCGCCGCGGCCGAGAACGGCTCCCGGTTCACCTGATCGGCTGCGACGACGTAGTCGACGAGGAAGGTCGAGCAGTGGCCGACCCGAACGTCGCCGAGTTCACCGCCGGCAGCGAGGATGAGCGCGCGGACGGCACCGGCCGCCGCCTCCGTGAGCGTGTCGACGCAGAGCAGCGCCACATGCGAGACGCCGTCGAGGTCCGGGTTGACCGGGCGCAGCTCGGCCTCCTCCGTCACGTAGTCGGTGACATCGTCCCGGGAGCGGGCGAGCGCGACCGATGCCACGAACGGAACCACTTCGATGGCGTCCACGAGTGATTCAAGGCGACCCCGAACATCCGAATACTGGGTCGATGATGCGCCGACGGTCTCGAAACGGGCGGTCGTGACAAAGGCACCGTCGCCGAAACCACGCTGCACCGACACCTCGTTCGCGAAGCGCACGAAGTTCTGGAAGGACGGCTGGATGCGCTGGGTCCACTCACTCGGGTTGTCGAGGCGCTCGAGATAGGGCGCCGAGCGGAACACGGTGACATCCGTCGCCTCATACAGCGTCACGTACTTGGGCGACTGGTGTGGATCGACGGCGACACCCCTGCGGCCGCGCACGAAGCCGGGAATGGATGCCCGCTCCGGCGTGTGCTCGATGACATGCCACTCCAGGTAGTCGGCCTGCCCGGTGGGCTCGATATCGTGCCAGATCGAGAGGACTGCATTGGCGTTGATCATGGATGCTCCTTCGCTATGAAAATGGTTTGAGAGTGGGCCCGGCCACGGCATCCCGCACGGCTAAGTAGGCGAAGACGACGGCCGGTCCCAGGGTGATGCCCGGGCCCGGATACCGATCGCCCATGACCGACTGCATGTCGTTGCCGATCGCGTAGAGACCGCCGATCGCGGACCCGTCGCGCCGTAGAACGCCTGCATTTTGGTCGGTCACGAAGCCCTGCGCGGCGCCGATATCGCCCGGATAGAGGCGAATGGCGAAGTACGGTCCCTCGGTAAGGGCGCCCAGCGACGGGTTGGGTCCATGGCCCGCATCGCCGAGGTTGCGTTCATACGCGGTCGTGCCGCGATGCAGCTCGGGGTCGACGCCATCGGCGGCCGCCCGATTGACGGTCTCAACACTGGCGCGCAGTACGTCGGCGGGCAGCCGCAGCTTCGCCGCGAGCTCGTCAATCGTCGACGCCCGCACCAGATAGCCGTCGCGAAGACGGCGCCGGGTGCCCCACCCGCCTGGGAACACGGCTCCGATGCCGTAGCGCCTGACGGCCTGCGCGTCGCCGATCAGATAGCTCGGCATGCCTTTGCCACCCTCGCGCTGCTGCATGGCGAGGCCGAAGCGGTGGTACGACAGGGATTCATTCAGGTAGCGGATGCCGTCTTGATCGACGACGAGGAAACCTGGCTTCGCGCGGTCGAGGGCGAAGTGCGAGTACACCCCCGTGGTGCCATCGGCCCTTGGCGGCAGCGAGACGGGGGCCCAGAATCCGGACGTGTCGGGAAGCTCGCCGTAGTGGCCGCCCAGCTCCTCTATCTTGTCGTGCAGTTGCCCGGTGGAGCCAGGCGCGATGGGGCTCCACTCCATCGGCACCTTCGGCATGAGGGCCGCCCGGCGCTCGACACTGCGGTTGAACCCACCGGTTGCCGAGATCAGTCCCTGGCGCACCCCGAAACGCCGACGGACGCCGTGCTGCTCGATGACGACGCCGACGACGCGTCCATCTCGGGTTTCGATCTCGTCGACCGTCGCGTCCAACACGATCGGCACCTCGCGGTTGCCGAGCGCGATCATGAGGCGGCCGACGAGGGCATTCCCCATCGTCATTCGCGTTGCCCTGCGATGAAAAGGGCGCGTCAGCAGGTGTCGTGCAAACACGCGGGCAGCACTGACGAGCGGCCGCCAGCTCGACGGCGCGAACGGCGAACGGGCTATCTTGCTGAAGTCAGCGATCTCCTGGTGCTCGAGCATCATGCCACCGAAAACCGTGAACTCTTGTGTCTGCTGGCGGATGACATCGAGCGCGGGCACCTGGGAGCCATTCACCGTGAGGGCCTCAACGGGACGCCAACCCAGCGCAGCATCCGCAAGCTCGCCCATGTAGTCGGGGTGGTGGGGGCGCACCCGAAGCTCCATGCCGTGCTCGCGGGCGAGTACTTCGACCGCCTCAGGGCCGGCACGCAAGAACGCCGTGCGCAGGTTTCGGTCGGACCGGTCACCCACTGCGGTGTCGAGATAGCGTTCCGCCGAGTCGATGTCGTTGGCCGGGCCCCCCGCCTCGCGCGCCAGGTGTGTTCCCGGAATCCAGAGCGTGCCGGCCGTATAGGCCGTCGTGCCGCCCACGAGGTCCGTGCGCTCGACGAGCAGAATCCGGGCCCCCCGAATGGCTGCGTACAGCGCGGCCGCAAGGCCTCCCGCGCCAGCACCGACCACGACTACATCGAATTCGGTGCCGTCGGGATACTCGGTAATTCGATGGAGTCGTGCCCCGGTCATCCGTCTATTTCGAAATCGACGACGGCAAGCGACGCCTTGACCGGGCCCGAGATATCGACAAGGCGCTGGTGAGCGGGATGGGTCGAGTAGGTCTGCAGGTCGGCCACACTGTCGAAGTCGGCGACGATGGCCACCTCATGTGCGGCGGGCCCGGGCACGACGTTCTTGCCGGCACTGATGGCCCTGATCTGCGGGATGTGGTTGGGCAGGTCGAGCAGAAGGGCGATCCACTCGTCGCGCTGCCCTTCAGTGAACTCGGGGACGAACCGGAGTACGGCGACGTGTCTGATCATGGTTGAGGGTCCTTTCACTGCTGCGGGCTATGAGACGCCGACGACGCCGGAGACGTAGTTGCCCCGCACTCCGCCATCGACCGCGATGTTCGCGCCCGTCACGTACCGGGCGTCCTGGCTGAGCAGGAACGAGACGACGCCGGCAATGTCGTCGGGCGCACCCATGCGACCAAGGGGGATGCGCCCCTCCCTCCGCAGTCGAAGCTCTTCGTTGTGGGCGGCCGGCGACATGGGCGTCATGATCATGCCGGGGGAGATAACGTTCGCCCGCACTCCGGCCTGTCCCCACTCGCGTGCGAAAAGCTCCACGATCATCTGCAGCGCCGCCTTTGTGGCGCTGTACGCCCCGAACGGCGCGGCATCGTTTCCGGCCATGGACCCGATCGCGACGAGGGACCCGCTCGACTCAGCAAGGTGGGGAAAGGCTGCCTTACCCAGCAGGAAAGTGGCCCTCGCATTGACGGCGAAGGCAAGATCGAAATCTTCGACGCTTACATCGGTGAGGCGCGCGCTTCCCATGATGCCGGCGACGCTCACCACGCCGCTGATGCCACCGAAGTGCGCTGCCGCCGCCTTGACGGCCTCGCCGGGACCGGTGGCAGCGGCCAGGTCACTGCCGACCTGCAGCACATTGGCGCCGGCTTCCCGCAGCTCATCGGCGAGGGCCTGCACACGTTCTTCGGTGCGTCCGACGAGGGCGAGCCGCGCGTTGGAACCGTGGTCCCGGGCCAGTCGGCGCGCCACTTCCTGGCCGATGCCGCCGGCGGCGCCGGTGATGATGATGGCGTTCATGAAACGCTCGCTTTCTGGGGCTCGCGCCCCGAGTCGACACTGAATATGGAAAGTTGTGCGGCGGCCTCGCGCAGATGCGGCACCAGGGCGAGCCCGCGCTCCTGCGTCAGGCGCACACTTGGCCCGGAGATGCTGAGCACGCCGGCGGCGACGGTTCCCTCTGAGCTGATGGGCACCGCGATCGTCGCTGTGCCGAGTTCGAACGTCGAGTCGGTGTAACAGTAGCCATCCGCCCGTACCTGGTTCAGCAACTCGAGCGCGGATTCCAGGTCGGTCGGGCCGTCGGGTCCGAAGTTCTCGAGGTCGTCGAAGCCCTGCGCGGCGAGGAGCGCACTCGCGACTACGTCGGACATCGTCGAAAGCCAGGCCATGCCGCTGGACGTGCGTACCAGTTTGACCTCGCGACCCGCGTCGGCGTCGTAGCGCAGGCCCGACCGCGCGCCCTGCGTCTTCGCCACCCAGATGAGTGATCCGTGATCGGGCAGGCCCAGGCGAGCCAATTCGCCCGAGACCTCGGCGAGACGGTCGAGCAGCGGCTTCGCCAGTTCGACGAGCGGTATGCGCGCCAGGTGTCGGACGGCCTGGGAGATGAGGCGCAGGCCGAGCGCGTAGCGACCGTCGGCGTTTTCCTGATTGACGTACCCGAGGGCGACGAGCTCTGCAAGCACTCGGTGGGCAGCGCTCTTCGGTAGCTCGAGTGCTTCTGCGATCTCACCCAGCTGCAGGCCGTCGGGCTTTCCGACGAGCAGCTCCAGCACGGCGAAACTTCGGGGTACGGCTGTGCTCACGACACACCGCCCAGCATGGCGATTCGCTTGATGTAGTCGGCCACGACAACCGTGCCGCCCGATTCGCCAGCCTCGCGGGCGGCCTCAATCAGGGCGAGGGTCTGTGCCGCATCCGCGACCGAAACGATCGACGTCGCCTCGTTGCGCACCACATCGACGAAGTGGGCCATCTGGCGCGTGTACGAGTCGCCGGTGCCCTTCTCCTCGTAGCGAAGGCTGAGCGGATGATGCCAGTTTGCTTCTTCGCCGGCATAGAAGTAGTGGGCGAGGTTGGGCACGGCGAGCGCGCCCTCGCTGCCGGCAAGGAAGAAGCTCGCATTGTTCGGAATGTAGGGGAACGAATTGAAGTCCTCGGTGGACTGATCCCAGCCCCAGGGGGAAGCCGCAGCATCCGAAGCAATGAAGCTGCCCAGCGCGCCGTTCTCGAACCGCACCACAACACTCACGGTGTCTTCGACCTCGAGGCCGCGGGCTTCGTGGCCGAGAGCGGCTTGCACGGTGAGGATTTCGCCGCAGATGTAGCGCAGCAGGTCGAGGTCGTGCACGAGGTTGATGAGCATGACGCCGGCACCCTTCGTGCGATGCCATTCTTCGTCGAAGTAGCTGTCTTCTTTGCGCGCCGCCCACATGCCGTTGACGGCGATCAGCTTGCCGAGTCCACCCGTCTGAACCAGGTCACGAGCAACCGAGATGGAGGGGTGATGGCGTCGGTGCTGGCCGACGAGCACCGGTACGGCGGATGCCGCGGTTGCTGCCATGAGGCGCAGCGCCTCGGAGTAGGTGGGCGCTACCGGCTTCTCGAGCAGTGCGGCGACGCCCGCCTCGATGCAATCGATTGCCGTGTCGACGTGGAGATTGTTGGGGTTGGCGATGACGACCGCGTCGAGCCCTGGCTGCGCGAGCAGCTCGCGGTGGTCGCCGAAGTGGGGAACGTTTCGCTCATCGGCGACCGTCGCGGTGAACGGGTCGGCGATACCGGCCAGCAGGGCGTCGGGATTGTTCTCGATGTATTCGGCGTGCTGTCGCCCCATGAAGCCGGCGCCGATGAGGCCGATGCGCAGCGGCTTGCGTGGACTGGTCGACACCATTGTCACCTTTCACTGTTGTTGCGGGTACCCCGCTACAACACGGTAGCAGCTTTTTGGAACGGGGTTCCAATTATGACAGATGCTTGGACACGTCGACCCCGCTACTTGGCTTCCAGGAGCCGGTGCTGAGCAGCGAGCCGAACGGGTGCATTGGGGGCGCCGTAACCGGCGTAGCCGGTTCGCCGCTCGACGACCTCGAGAAAAACCCGGCCCACTGCTCCCGTATAGAAATGCAGGAACTCGCCGTGCTCGTCCCGGTCATAGAGAAGGTGCAGGCGCTCAAGTTCGGCGAGGAACTCCGGGCTCAGGATGAAACGCGCGGCGAGATCCTCGTAGTAGTTCGGGGGGATGGGCAGGAACTCAAGGCCGCGCTCGACCGCGCGCTCGGCCAGGGCAACGATATCGCGGCACAGGAACGCGACATGCTGGGGATAGATGGTGCCGTCGTCGTCGCCCGACAGGGCGGGGACGATGTTGAGGGCAAGACGCACCGCAGCATCCGTTGTGCTCATCGACTGGCTGCGCACGAGACCGACCGGTGCAGGCACATCGAGGGAAGGCTGGGGGTGCAGGCCGAGGATGCTCTGGTAGAAGAGCACGGCCTCATCGAAGTGCTGCCACGGCTGGGCCAGATTCACGTGGTCGATGTGCGTGATGAGGTCATCGGTGCCGGTGACGCGCTCACCGTCCCCGAACTCGACCGCCCACGGCGGCACCCCCTCGGAATCGACGCGGCTGAAGAAGATCTCGGTCGAATCGGGGGCGCTGACCGCCTGCAGCACCTCCTCGCCGATCTGCTGGCTTCGAGGCACCGACGACGCGCGCAACTGCAGCGCACGGGACGCGGCCCGCACCGGGTCAGGCACATCGAATCCGAGAGCGGCGATCGCCGGCTCGGTGCGCGATGTCGGCTGCTCGTTCACGATGATGCGGGCACCACCGTGCTCCCACAGCTCCACGGGCTTGTTGCGGTGCTTTCCCTGCGACCGAAAGCCCAGGGTGGCCAGCACATCGCGGAGGCGATGGGAGTCGTCGGCCCGAACTTCGACGAAATTGTACCCGCTCGGTTCCTCGACCTGCACGAGGGGGGCGAGTTCCATGCGCGGCGCAGTTCCCGGCCTGCCGGCAAGCCACAGGGCCGTCTGCTCCTGCAGCCAGACAAGGCTGCGCATCCCGTCGACCGCAGTGCGGAACGGGTCGGCCTGCCGGAACGTGTCGTTGAAAATCTCGAGCGAAACGGGCCCGTCATAGCCGGTGCGTGCGATGTAGCCGAGGAAAGCCGGCACATCCATGTCGCCCTGGCCCGGAAAGACACGGTAATGGCGACTCCACGAGAGCACATCAAGACTGAGCCGCGGTGCATCGGCGAGCTGCACGAAGAATATCTTGTCGACCGGGAGGTTCTCCAGCGGCTCGAGCGCCCAGTCGCGCGAGATCACGTGGAAGGTGTCGAGGCACTGACCCACCGCCGGGTGGTCAGCCAGACCCACAACGCGCTGCACGTGCTCGAAGTCGCTGATGAAGCGGCCCCACGCGAGGGACTCCATGGCGACCCGCACGGCGTAGCGTTCGGCGAGGTCACCCAACTGGCGCAACTGGTCGGCGACCACCTCGTCGTCGTCGATCGTGGCCGTCGCCACGTTCGTACACATGAGCGCCAGGTCGATACCGAGGCGGTTCATCAGCACGAACTTGGCCTCGACCCGTCGCAGGTTCTCGGCGAACACCTCCGGCTCGACACCTTCGACATCGCGAATGGGCTGAAAGAGGTCCAGCGAGAGGCCAAGCCGCGCCGCCAGGTCGCGAATCTGCTCCGGGCTGTGCGGCGACACCAGCAGATCCTGCTCGAAGATCTCGACGCCCGCGAAACCGGCCTCGGCACAGGCGTGCAACTTTTCCTCGAGCTTGCCACTCAGACAGACCGTGGCGATGGACGTGCGCATGGTGACCCTTTCGTCAGACTTCCCGGGCAATCAGATCAAGAAAGTGGGCGCGAATCCGCGCCGGGTCGGGACTGACCCCGGTGATGAGTTCGAACGTGTCGATCGCCTGGCCGACCGCCATGTTTCCGCCGTCGAGCACGCGGCATCCGCGATCTGTTGCGAGGCGCAGCAGTTCGGTCTCGAGCGGGCGGTAGACAACGTCGGCAACCCACAGGTGCGAGCGCACCAACGACTCGTCGAGCGGGAGCCCCGGGTGGTGGTGCATGCCTACCGGGGTTGCGTTGACCAGCCCATCGGCAAGCGGCATGACGCCGGGCAGGTCAGAGGGGCCGATCGCCACAATATCGCGATCGGGGAAAATCGCCCCCAGGGTTGCCACGAACGCGCTCACGCGGTCGGCATCGAGGTCGCTGATGTGCAACGTTCGCGCCCCCGCCGTCAGCAGTGCATAGGCAACTGCGGTCCCGGCCCCGCCTGCGCCGAGCTGCACAACCCTGTTCAGGGATGCACCCGCCAGCCCGTTGGTCAGCCCCCAGGCAAAACCGGAGTGGTCGGTGTTGTGGCCGATGAACCGTCCGTCTCGAATGAGCACCGTATTGACCGAGCCGAGCGACCGGGCGTCGGCCGACAGCTCGTCGAGATGCTCAAGCACCATCTGTTTGCACGGAAACGTGATGTTGAAGGCGGTGAAGCCCAAATCGCGGCCCTCCTTCAGCAGCGCGCCCACGTCGCTCGCAGGACGACCGAGGATGTCGAGGTCGATGGGTCGGTAGAGGTAGCGCAAGCCCAGCTCATCGGCCTCGCGCTCATGCATCGGCGGAGTCAGCGAGCGGGTGATGCCGCTGCCGATCAGCCCGACCAGATGGCTCTCACCGAGACTGCTCATGGACGCTCCTGTGGCTGCTCCGCCATAAAGCGGTCGCGGATGTCGGTGACAACCTCGAGCACAGCCAGAGTCTGTTCCTGCGGCATCACAGGGCTGTCCAGAACGCCGTCCGCGATCAACGCCTCGAACGCTGCCGCCTCGAACTGCATCCCGCGGCTCTCGACCACCGGCTCGAAGCGTTCCAGAAGAGTTCCCTCGTTGTCGAACACGCTCAGGGCACTCGCCCGGTGCCAGGCATCATCGATCTCGATGCGCCCCAGGGTGCCCAGCAGGGTGGCCCGCATCGAGCCGCGATGGTCGAGGCCGATGTGCAGCGCCGCCTGGGCGCCGCCATCGAAGCCGAGCACAATCGACGCCTGACTGTCGACGCCCGTGGGCGCCGGGCTGACGACAGCATGCCATTGCCGTGGCAGGCCGAGAAAATCGGTGGCCAGCGAGACTACGTAGACGCCCAAGTCGAGTAAGGCGCCGCCGCCGAGCTCCGGATTGTTGAGCCGATGTTCGGGATCGGGCGCAAAGGCCTGGCTCAGGTTGGCCTCGAGTGCCCGCGGCTCGCCAATCGTCCCGTCCGCGACAATCTCTCGGGCGCGCACCATGTGCGGGAGGAAACGAGTCCACATCGCCTCCATGACGACCCGCCCGCGTGCCGCCGCCTCATCGATCACCGCGCGTGCGGCATCCGTCGTCATTGTGAACGGCTTTTCGAGCAGCACGTGCTTGCCGGCCCGAAGTGCCATCAGGGCATGCTCGGCATGAAACGGGTTCGGGCTCGCGACATAGATCGCGTCGATCGAGGGGACCTCGCACAGCGCACGGTAACTATCGTGGGCGACGGGGACGCCGAACCGCTCGGCAAAACGTCGAGCGGATGCGTCGCTGCGAGAACCCACGGCAACCAGCTCAGCGCCGACGTGGTTCAGGTCGGCGGCGAAAAGCTCGGCGATGAAACCGGTTCCCAGAATTCCCCAGCGCACGCTCACGGTCGCAGCTACTTCGCGGTCAGCGCGGCAAGGTGTCGCAGGCCGAACTCGTACCCCTGCGGTCCGGCGCCGGCGATGACCGCCGTTGCCGCCTTCGAGACATACGACATGTGACGGAACTCCTCGCGCTTGTGGATGTTCGTGACATGCACCTCGACGATCGGCAACTCGGATGCGAGCAGCGCGTCGAGGATCGCGATCGACGTCGACGTGAACCCGGCGGGGTTGATGAGGATGCCCTGGCAGCGCTCACGTGCCTCATGGATGAGGTCGATGATGACGCCCTCGTGGTTGCTCTGGTGGAACTCGATGTCGATGCCGAGGTCGGCGGCCGTCGTGGCGCAGAGCTTCTCCACCTGCGCGAGAGTGGTGGAGCCGTAGAGGTGCGGTTCGCGCAAGCCCAAGAGGTTGAGGTTGGGGCCGTTGAGCACCTTGACAATAGGACGGGCGGTTTCGGTCATCGATGGCTCCTTTTCAGGGAATGGTGCGGTGGAAGATGAGGGCCCGGCGCGACGGCCGGGCCCTCAGGGACATTACTTAGGCGGCAGGAGCCGAAGCGCGGATGCTCTCGTAGAGCTCCAGGTCGGCACCGGTGAACTTCTCGAGGAAGTACTCCTCTGCCTTCTCCTCGAAGGCTTCGATGTCGACGTCCTCAACGACCTCAACCGTTCCGGCCTCTTCCCACTCGGCGATGATCGCTTCCTGATCCTCGTCGATGCAGACGCGGTTCTCGTCGCGAACCTCGGCGATAACCTCGTTCAAGGCCCCCTGCTGCTCGTCGTTCAAGCCCTGCCACGTTTCCTCATTGATCAGCACAAGCTGGAAGCCTGTCTGGTGGTTGTTGAGGCTGACGTGGCTCTGAACCTCGTCGAGGCTCATCGACGCCACCGTGGGAATGGGGTTCTCCTGGCCGTCGATGATTCCCTGTTGCAGCGCCAGGAAGATCTCCTCGAACGCAACCGCTACCGCGTTGGCACCGAGCGCCTCGGCGTTCTGGAGGTAGGCCGGGGTGTCGGGGAAGCGCATCCGCAGGCCTTCAAGGTCTTCTGGGGTGCGGATCGCGGAGTTGGCGCTGAACGTGCGCATGCCAAAGAAGAACGGCTCGATGACCCGAGTACCGGTCGCTTCGAGCAGATCCTCCTTCAGCGTGTCTGACTGTTCGCTGGCGAAGTAGTCGAACATGTGGTCTGCGCCGCGGAAGACATAGGCCGCGTCGAGCACCCCAATGGGCGGGTAGGTCGACCCGATGGCCGAAGAGCCCTGCATGTCGATGTCGATGTCACCCGCCATCAGCGACGTGAAGCGGTCAGCGTCGCCGCCGAGGGTGCTGTTGGCGAAGACCTCGATCTGCAGGCCGATATCCATGCCATTGATGCGCTCGGCGATTACCGTCGCCCCGCACCGGTTGTGCGGGTGATCATCGGTGTAGCTGTTGGCGAGCGTCAACTCGATGGTTTCGCCACCGTTTGCGTCGTCGCCGGACCCGCCGTTATCGGCGGAGCAACCGGCGAGCATGAGCCCGGCCGCTGAAAGCAGCGCGAGCGGTGCGAGCAGTTGCTTACGTGAGATGGACATCTTGTTTCTCCTTTGAATTGATGTATTGCTGTGTTACAGGGACAGGGGTTGAGATCAGAGCATGCCGAGAGCCTCCGGCAGGAACAGGGCAAGAGCCGGTACGAAGGTGACAATCAGCAGGACGGCACCCAAGGGGATGAGGAATGGCGCGACGCCCTTGAACGCCTCGTCGATGGGCGTCTTCGTGACAGTACTCAACACGAACAGCACGCCGCCGATCGGTGGTGTCAGCAGACCGATCATGAGGTTCATGATGACGATGACGCCGAAGTGCACCGGCTCAATCCCGAACTGCACCGCGATGGGCAGCAGGATCGGCACGCTGATGACCAGCGCGCTCGTCGGCTCGATGAACATGCCAAGCAGGATCAGCAGCAGGTTGACGAGCAGCAGGAACACGTAGGGGTTGTCGGTGAGCGACAGCAGGAACTTGGCAACCGCCTGGGGCACCTGTTCGCGAGCGAGGATCCACCCCAGCAGCGCTGATGCGCCGAGGATCAACGTGATCGACGCAGTCGTGACGGCGGCCTCCTTGAAGATCGACGGGATGTCCCTGAACAGGATCGTGCGGTAGAGGAAGCCCAGGATGAGCACGTAGAGGGCGCCGATTCCGGCTGCCTCGGTTGGCGTGAAGAATCCACCGAGGATGCCGCCGAGGATGATGATCGGCGCGACGAGCGGGCCAAGCACCCGCACGGTGGCTTTCCACCAGCGCTTGAAGTTGAAGTCCTCGCCGCGCAGCTCGGGGTGCTTGCGCGCCCAGACCCAGACGGTGATGAACATGCCGGCGGCCATGAGGAACGCCGGGACGATGGCCGCGGCGAAGAGGGCCCCCGTCGACACTGCAGCGATCGACGCATAGATGACGGCCGGGATGCTCGGGGGCATGACCGGGCTGATCAGTGCCGACGCCGCCGTGACACCGACGGAGAAGCGCCTCGGGTACCCGCGCTTCACCATGGCCGGCACCTCGACCTTGCCGAGCCCGGCAGCATCCGCCAACGCCGACCCGCTCATCCAGGAGAAACCCAGACTGACGAGCACGTTGACGTAGCCGAGACTGCCGCGCAGCTTGCCGAGGGTCTCCACGGCCGCGTCGAAGATGCGATCGGCGATGCCCGAACGGTTGGCGATGACACCCAGGAGGATGAAGAGCGGCACGGCCAACAGCGCGAAGCTGTTAACGCCACCGGCGACAATCCGCGAGGCGAGTCCGTCCGACATGCCGTTCGTGAGCACGTAGATGATCGACGGGCCGAGAAGCGAGAACGCGACGGGAACCCGGGCGATGAGCAGGACGACAATGAGGATGCCAAACAGCAGGAGGCTCATGCGTTGGCCAGGCTCTCTTCTTCGTCAATCAGGTCGGCGAGCGGCAGCGTGATGCCAGAGAACACCCGGACGACTCCATGCACCGCAGAGAGTACGAACCCGATCAACGGGATGATGTAGATGAATGAGAGCGGGATGCCGGTGGCCGGTGTCTTCTGCATCGTCGCGCCCTGGACCATCGCCCATGCGTCGATGGCGAAGAGGATGGCGACTACGACGATCACGATATTGACGAAGACGATCACTCCGCGACGCCAGGCATCACCCTTGAGCCAGGTGTCGATGACGCCGATCGCGACGTGCTCGTTCTTACTCACGAGATAGCCGGCGAGCGCGAAAGTCAACCAGACGAGTCCGAAGCGGGCCAGCTCGCCCACCCAAACCCCCGGGCCAATCGGCAGGTAACGCTGCGCAACCTGCAGGAGCATGAGCGCGAAGATCAGCAGCATGAGCAGAGCGCCCAAAATGGTCTCTGCGATGCCCAGAATTCGCGTCACCCCCCGCGCTTGGTCAACCAGTCTCTTCATTGAGCTACATCCTTCATTTGCCTCGACGTACACGGTTCTTGCAGCAGGATTATTTCGCTGCGCGATCCGTAGCCTTGCACAGACCCGCCGTTGGAACAACATTTTCGGAATGTCGTTCCAAAAGCGCGATGCCTCTATCAGGCACCCGAAAGATCCGCTGTGTTCCAGTCAATTGCCAAAAGATTCTTGCGAGCAGGATGGTGCATTCAGGTCAGTCTGGACGACTTGACAAGTTGTTGCACGCAGTTTGCCAAAATTTGCCATAATCGGTTAACCGTTCAAGAGGAGAGCCATGTCGCCGAATGCCCGAGCCACACCGAGGGTGCGCCTGGTCGACGTGGCCGAAGCGGCGGGGGTCGCAACCTCCACCGCCTCTCGCGTCTTCTCCAACCCCGAACGGGTCAGCCGGGAAACAGTCGAGATCGTGCGGCGCGTCGCCGACGAACTGGGCTACCGCCCCAACGCCATTACCCGCATGCCTGTTCTGGCCGGCAAGAGCATCGACCTCATGGTTCAGGACATCTCCAACCCCTTCTTCGCCGGAGTCATCCAGGGCGTCGAACGGCAGGCTCGCTCAGCGGGCTACTCGGTGATGCTCGGCATCACCGACGAGTCGGCCGACATCGAGCGCCTGCACATCAATCGCGTCATGGGCTCGGTGAGCGGCTTTATCGTCGCCGCACGCGGCCTCTCCGACGGCGACCTGCTCGACCTCAGCCGCCGCCGCCCCGTCGTCTCGTTCAACCGCGAAGTCGACGGAGTCACCAGCGTTGTGCTCGAAACCGAGCACGGCAGCCGGCAAATCATCGAACACCTCGCATCGCTCGGTCACAAGCGCGTCGTCTACGTGGGCGGACCCAAGCTCTCGTGGTCAGAACCCCGTCGGTGGAAGGGCATCAGTGAGACAGCGGAGCTCCACGGCATTTCGGTCGAGCGGATCGGACCGTTCATGCCCACCATCGACCAAGGGGCAGCGGCCGCCGAGACCGCGCTATCGCGCAATCCCACCGCCATCATCGGATATAACGACCAGCTCGCCATTGGGCTGATCAAGCGGCTCCGCCACCTCGGCATCGACATCCCCGGCAGGATCAGCGTCGTAGGCTACGACGACACCTTCGGTGCCGACTTCTGCCAGCCCGCCCTCACTACGGTCGCCTCACCCATCGTGCAGGCCGGCCGCCTCTCCACCGATGTGCTGCTCACACTCATCGACGGCGCACCAGCAGGAAGGCAGCACAACCTGCAGGGGCTGCTGCATGTTCGCGAGTCGACTGCTGTCGCCGCCGCGCACTGACCTCGGGACCGGTGTCGAGAATGCTTGCAGGGCGATTCTTCACCCAGCGGGGCTACGCGCTCGTCACAGGACCGGCCTTCCCGGCCTTCCGCTCGAGCCGCCGCTCCTTGGCGCCCTCAACCAGGTAGTACAGCGACGGCAGCACCACCAGCGTCATCAGGGTGGACGAGACCAGCCCGCCGATCACGACGATAGCCAGCGGCTGCGAGATGAAGCCGCCGTGACCGGTCAGCCCGACAGCCATCGGCAGGAGGGCGAAAATAGTCGCCAGCGCCGTCATCAGGATCGGGCGGAGTCGTCGACTGGCGCCGTGCACGATGGCATCGCCCACCCTCATCCCACGGTCCCGGTACTGGTTCACCAAGTCGATCAGCACGATCGCGTTCGTCACCACGATGCCGATGAGCATGAGCACGCCGATCAGCGACGGGACACCCAGCGGTACGCCGGAGATCACCTGCAAGGCGATCGCCCCGGTGGCTGCGAACGGAACAGAGACCAGCAACAGCAGCGGCTGGCGCAGGCTCTTGAAGGTCGCGACCATCACGACGTAGACGATCAGGATGGCGATCAGCAGAGCGAGGCCCAGCTGTTGGAACGCGTCGCCCTGCTGCGCGGTCACGCCGCCGAGTTCGGCGCTGGCCCCGGCCGGCAACGAGACGCCGTCGACGGCAGCCTGGATTTCGGCCGAGGCTGTACCGACGTCGTCACTGTTCGGCGTGACGCTCACGGTGGCCGAACGGATGCCCCGGATGGTGGTGATGGATGCCGGGCCGTCCACCTCAGCTACCGTGGCCAGGCTCTCCAGCGGGGTCAGTCCCTGCGCGGTCGGGATCGGGAAGGCGCGCAGCTCCTCGATCGTGACCGGCGCCCCCTCGGTGTCGATATAGATAGACAAAGTCTTCTCGTCGATGACAACTGTTCCCGCAACGCGGGGAAGCATCGCACTAGACACCATCCCGCCGACGGCGAGCTCGCTTAGCCCCAGACGGGCGGCTTCAACCCGATCCACCTGAACCGCGATGTACGGCTGCGAGACCGCCAGGTTGCTCGCCGCCTCCGCCGTCACGCCAAGTTCTTCGACAGCGGCGAGTACGGCATCCGCTGCCTCGGTCAGGTCGCTGTTGCTGTTCGCGGTGATGTTCACGGCGATGTCGCTGGAGGCGAAACCGGAACCGGCGGCCGCAAGCGACACCTCGCCGACGTCCTCGAGCTCGGCGAGCGCCTCGCGGACCTCGGCCTGCAGGGCCTCCTGATCGGCGTCGGGATCGGTCGTCAGCGAATAGGTCACACCACCGCCACCCCCGAAAGCCGCACGGAGGGAACTGCCCCCCGAACCGATCGACAACTGCACCGTCTCGATCTCGTCGATGGCGCGCAGTGCGTCCTCGACCACCTGGGCCGCCGCATCCTGCGCCTCAAGGCTGGTACCGAGGGGAAGGGTCTGGCTCACCCTGAGGGTGTTCTGGCCGCTGTCGCCGATGAAATTCGTCTTCATGCTCGGAACCATCGCCACAGTGCCGCCCAACACCAGGGCCGCCGCGAGGATCGTGACCGCGGGGCGCTTCAAAGTGAAGTGGATGACCGGGAGGTAGCCCCTCTGCAGCCGGGTCGGAGTGTCGAGTTCGTGGAGGTCGGCGTTCTCCGTGCGGTCGCGGATGGCGCGGCGGGAGGTCGGCGTCGCGTTGGACGGGCTGGTCGCCGGTAGCGCCGGGGTCGTGGATGCGACCTGGAATACGTTGCCCGTGGGGGTTTCGACAAACTCAACCGGCGGGGTGTGCCCTTCGGCGAGCTCAACCGACGGGGATGGGGACGGGGTCGCGACGGGCTCGACCAGCCTCGCGTCCACCTTCTTGCCGAGGAACCAGTACGCCAGCACCGGCACGATCGTGAGCGACACGAACAGCGAAGCGGCCAGCGCGATGGTCACCGTCAATGCGAAGGGACGGAACAGCTCCCCAGTGATATCGCCGACCAGGGCCAGCGGCAGGAACACCGCCACCGTGGTCACCGTCGACGCGGTGATCGCGGCAGCGACCTCCTTGACCGCAGTCTGGATCGCCACCAGCTTGTGCTCGCCGAGACCGATGTGCCTCTTGATGTTCTCGATGACGACGATCGAGTCGTCGACCACCCGCCCGATGGCGATGGTCAGCGCACCCAGAGTGATGATGTTGAGCGTGTAACCGGCCGCCTGCATGCCGATGAACGTGATGAGAACGGATGCCGGGATCGAGATCGCGGTCACCAGCGTCGAGCGAATCGACAGCAGGAACACCAGGATGACGATGACCGCGAAGATCAGCCCGAGCACGCCCTCGGTGGCCAGTGACTCGATCGACTGCTCGATGAACGGGGCCTGGTCGAAGACGACGGTGAGTTGCGTGCCGTTGCCGAGGGACTCCTCCAGTTCGGGGATCAGGTCCTGCACCAGCCCGGACACGGCAACCGTGTTCCCGGCCGGGGTCTTGGTGACGGCAATCGTCAGCGACGGTTCACCGTTGACTCGGGAGATACCGGTGATCGGGTCGTCCGTGATCTCGACGCTGGCGACATCCGCTATCGTCAACGGCTCGCCAGCCGGTCCGGTGACGCCTGACAAGGGGAGGCTGCCGATGGCATCCGCGGACTCGATCCGGGTGCCCGCCTGAACCGTCAGGGTCTGATCGCCCTCAGTGATCGAACCGGCCGGCAGCAGCAACCCGTTCGAGTCGAGCGCGTCATTGATGGATTGGCTGGTTGCCCCAGCCGCGGCGAGCGCCGCGCGGTCCGGCGTGATGGTCAGGCGCTGCCCGATCGTGCCGAGCAGGCTCGCCTCACGCACACTTTCCAGCGCCTGGATGTCGGTCAGCGTCGACGCTTCCAGCTGAGCGGTGAGGTCGCGAATGTCGAGGTTGCTGGTGACCGCGATCTGGATCACCGGCAGGTCGTCGATGCTGCCGGTGATCACCTGCGGGTCGACATCATCCGGCAGCGTCGACTTGATGCGGTTGATCGCCTGCTGCACCTTCTGCTCCGCGGTGGCCAGGTTGGTGCCGTAGGTGAAGGATGCGGAGATGGTCGACACATTGGTGCGCGATGTCGCCGTGGTGCCCTCCAGCCCGGCCACCCCCTGGATCGCCGTTTCGATCGGGGTGCTGACATCCTCGTTGACCACCTCAGGAGCGGCGCCCGGATAGGCCGTGACGACCACGAGTTGCGGGAAGCTGACCGACGGGATCAACTCCTGCTTCAGCGAGGTGAGCGCGATGCTGCCGAAGACGCCGACGACGATCGTCACCAGGGCGATCAGCGCGCGATTTCGCAGGCTGAAGACGGAGAGGAGATGCACGGCGCTCCCGGGAAGAGGTGGGGTGGGAGTCCTAGTATTTCAGGCCCCCGGTTTAGTGTTGAATGATCTGGTGTCTCCAGCCCTCACCATGACCCGGCGCATCGCGCAACTGTTCGTTGGATTGCTCTGTTACGGGCTCGGAATCGCCCTCATGGTGCGGGCGGAACTCGGCATCGCACCGTGGGACGTCCTGACGCAGGGGTTGCAGCTCAAGACCGGATTGGCTTTCGGCTTCCTGACCATCCTGATCAGCATCGTGGTGCTGTTCCTCTGGATCCCGATCCGCCAGAAGATGGGCATCGGCACTATCGCCAACGCGCTGCTCATCGGTGTTTTCGTGGAGGTCGGGTTCGTCTGGTTCCCGGTCCCCACGAACCTGGTCTGGAGCGTGCTGTCGTTTGCACTCGGATTGGTGTTGGTCGGCTTCGCAACCGGCCTCTACATCGGAGCCCGTTTCGGGCCCGGACCGCGCGACGGCCTGATGACCGGGCTTCACCGGGTGACCGGATGGCCGATCTGGGTGGTACGCACCGGCATCGAGGTCGCCGTGCTGGTGATCGGCTGGCTGCTCGGTGGCAACGTCGGAGTCGGGACGCTCGCCTTCGCATTGCTCATCGGCCCGCTCGCCGGCTTCTTCATGCCGATATTGCTGGTGCCCGCCGCGGTAACACGAGAAGAACGAGACCCAGCGCCAGAACGATGATGCCGATCACGGCGTTGCCGGAGAGCTGCTCGTTCAGGACGAGGATGCCGAGCAGGGTTGCCGTCAACGGCTCCGCAAGGGTCAGCGTAGAAACGGTGGCGGCACTCAGGCCGATCAGCCCGCGCGCGAACAGCAGGTAAGCGAGAGTCGTGGTCACCAGTCCGAGCCACAGGGCCATGCCGATGCCGCTTCCGGTTGCCAGCCAGCGCAGGTCGGTGACCAGCAGCAGGGGAACGGATGCCGCGGCAGCCCACCCGAAGACACTCCCCATGGCGGCGGTGGGCGTCCACCCCCTCACGAGGAGGCGCTTGCTCGCCAGGGCGTAGACGGCGTAGGAGGCACCTGCGGCAAGCGACGCCGCCAGGCCTTCGACACTGATCGCATCCGCCCCGCCAATGCCGGTGAGCAGCACAACGCCCACCGTGGCGACGAGGGTGGCGATGAGCCAGACGATTCCGGGGAAGACCCTGGTGACCGCCCACTCCAGCGCGCCGGTCAGGATCGGCGCGGAGCCGAGCGCGACGATCGTGCCGACCGCGACCCCGTTGAGGCTCGTGCCCAGGAAGAAGGCCGGCTGGTAGGCGACCACCCCGGCCGCGCCGAACGCGATGAGGAGCCAGGTGGGAGCGGCCGCTCGACGGTCGCGAACGACGGGGATTTTCGCGCCGCGCCGGGCATCCGTCGCCAACACGCCGCTGCCTGCGCGGATCTCCATCGTTGGCGACAGGGCTGGAGTGACGATCGCGCCCTCGGGGGCGATGGGGATACTGCCGGACGCAGCGCTGGCGGACAGGCCGCCGCGTCGAGCGCTGGCCTTCTGGACTAGCGCGGGTGAAGTTACGCCCGCGCGTGCAAAAATTGCCCGCGCGAGCCACGCCACGAGCGCAAGTGCGCCCCCGCCGATGGCGATGCGGGCTGCCCCGACGGAGAGAGCGGATGCGCCATCCGGCCCGAACTCCTGCGCGGTGCCGGTCGTGCCGAAACAGATCGCAGCAAGCAGGACGAAGACGACGTGGCGCATCCGGCAATCGTTTCACGGACTCGCAGGTACGGCGGCACGCCACAGTGCCTCGGTTTTCGGGCCTCAGGCGAGCACCGGGAGCCCGTCGCGCAGCTCCAGCCACGTGGTGATCCCAAGCCGGTCCAGGAAGAACCGGTCGTGGCTGACCACCAGCAGGGCACCCTGGTACGCGTCCAGTGCATCGACCAGCTGGTCAACGCTCTGCAGATCGAGGTTGTTGGTCGGCTCATCCAGCAGCAGCAGTTGCGGCGGCACCTCGGCGAGCAGGATGCTGGCGAGCGACACCCGGAAGCGTTCGCCCCCGGACAGCCGGCCGGCCAGCTGGTCGACCCGGTCGCCGCGGATCAGGAACCGCGCCAGCTGCGCCCGCAACGCATTGGGTGGTGCCGACGGCGCTGCTGCTCGCACGTTGTCGAGCACGCTGGAGTCGTCATTCAGCACGTCGAGCCGCTGCGGAAGGTAACCAACGCTGTCGATGCGGAACGGCACCCGCTCACTCGGCGCATCACGCACGATCTCACGGAGCAGCGTGGTCTTGCCAGCGCCGTTGGCGCCGGTGAGCGCCACCCGTTCCGGTCCACGCACCTCGATCGGGTGCGGCGTGGAGGCAAGCTCGAGCATGATGCGGCCGACGGGCACCGCGGTGCCGGGCAGGTCGATACGGATGCGAGCATCTTCGCGTACCCGCAATTCGGCCTCGGCGACCGCGTGCGACGCATCCGCGACCTTCTGCGATTGGATCCCCCGGTACTTGCCGGCGGACACCTGCGCTTCACGTTTGCGCGCGTTCATGATGATTTTCGGTTCGCGCTTGTTCTCGAACGCCTTCTGGCCGAACCGCTCCCGGCTGGCCAGCTTCACCTCGGCTTCGGCGCGCTGCCGCTTCTCCACCCGCAGTTCCTGCTCGGCCGAGCGCAGCATCCGCGCCGCCGCATCCTGCTCGAGGCGCAATTGATCGGTGAATGCGGAAAAGCTCCCACCGAAGATGCGGATGCTGCCCGCCCTCAGTTCGGCGGTGTCATCCATGAGGTCCAGCAGTTCGCGATCGTGGCTGACGACGACGAGCGCACCACGCCAGGTGTGCACCGCCGAGTACAGCAGTTCGCGGGCGCGCCGGTCGAGGTTGTTGGTCGGTTCGTCGAGGAGGGCGATCGGGGCGTCCGCCAGCCGCAGTCTGGCGATGCCGGCCAGGACCGCTTCCCCGCCGGACAGGGTTTGCACCGCACGGTCCAGGTTCGCCTCGGTGGTGAACCCCAGCTCGGACAGCACCGCCTGGGCACGTTCGACGACGCCCCAATCGTTCTGGAGCGCATCGAAGTTCTCCGCCGTGGCATCGCCGGAGTAGATGGCATTCAGCGCTCGCACCTTCCCCTCGATTCCGAGGGCTTCGGCGAGGGTGCTGCCGGTGACCAGCGGAAGATTCTGCGGCAGGTAGGCGACAGCATCCGTTGTCGTCACGGTGCCGGTGGTCGGGGTCAGCTCACCCGCGATGAGCCGCAACAGGGTCGTCTTGCCTGACCCGTTGAGGCCGGTGAGACCGGTGCGGCCAGAGCCGAACGTGGCCGTGATGGCTTCGAGCGCCGTCGAGCCGTTAGGCCACCTCAGGCTGAGGTTGGTGATGACAATGGAAGGGGTGGATGTATGAGCCAAAACGGCCTCCTCGAAACGTCAGGGTGCACTGACGCGGGGGGCCTTCCGCTACGCGTGAAGGTTCGGTCAGCGCCTGGGGTCAGGCGTGGAGGCGGAGATCTTCACTGGCTTGGCCCTCTCTCGGAGGTTGCTGTGTCGAGGCCCTGCGATGTGCGGGCCGACGGTCTATGGTGCCAGAGCGGATGGACGGATGCAAGGGCTAGGCGCCGGGGCGCACCAGCCCGGTCTCGTAGGCGAGAACGGCCAGTTGCACTCGGTCGCGCAGCCCGAGCCGGCCGAGTAGGCGCGACACGTAGGTCTTGACGGTCGCCTCGCTGAGGAAGAGCTCGCGCCCGATGTCGGAGTTCGACAGCCCTCGGGCCACGAGCCTGGCCACCTCGAGTTCGCGCTCCGGCAGGCCGGTCAATTGTGGCGGAAGCACCCCGTCCAGCGGTGCCTTCGAGAAGCGCTCGAGCAGCCGCCGGGTGACCGCTGACGCAAGCAGCGTGTCGCCTCGGGCCACCGATTGAACGGCGTGAACCAGGTCGTCGGGTGACACATCCTTCAGCAGGAACCCACTCGCCCCCGCTCGAACCGCCTGGTAGACGTACTCGTCCAGGTCGAAAGTGGTCAGGGCAAGCACGCGCGGCCGGGGCTCATCCCCGGCGAGCAGAACCCTGGTCGCCTCGATGCCGTCCATGCGGGGCATCCGGATGTCCATGAGCACGATGTCAGGCGAATTCTCCCTGGCGAGGTCGACGGCTTCCTGGCCATCGCCTGCCTCGGCGACGACGAGCATCCCGGCCCGCTCCAGGATCAGCCGGAAACCGCCGCGCACCAGTTCCTGGTCGTCGGCGACGAGGACCCGGATCTGGGCCGGATCGGTCACGCGGTCACCGCCCACGGGAGTTCGGCGCGCACGGTGAACCCACGGCCGTCGCTCTGCACCGTCTCCAGCCGACCGCCGTAGACGGCCGCCCGCTCCCGCATGCCGATCAGCCCGTGCCCGTCGGTCGACCCGTGCCCGCCTGAGCCGTCATCGCGCACCTCAACCCGCACACTGGTGTCCGTGTAGTCGACGGTGAGGTCGGCGCGCGTGGCCCCCGAGTGGCGCCTGGCGTTGGTGAGCGCCTCCTGCACGATGCGGTACGCCGCGAGGTCGAGGCCGGGAGGAAGCGCACGTGGTGTTCCCTGGATGGCGATCGAGACATCCAGCCCGCCGTTTCGCGCGTCATCAGCCAGGGCGGACAATCCGTCGAGGCCCGGTTGGGGCCGCAGCGGCTCGTCCGTGGTGTCGCGCAGCATGGCGACCACCCGACGCATCTCGCCCAGGGCATCCGCCCCGGTATTGCGGATGTTCGACAGGGCCTGCCGTGCGTATGCCGGGTCATCGTCGACGACCTGCTCGGCAGCGCCGGCCTGCACCACCATGACGCTGACCGCGTGGGCCACGACGTCGTGCAACTCGCGCGCGATCCGGGACCGCTCATCGGCGATGGCGGTCAGCATCCGCGTGCGGCTCTCCGTCTCGATCTCGACCGCCCGGTGCTGGGCTTCGACAGCGCGTCGTTCCGCCCGGTTGACCAGCAGACCGATCAGCCAGGCGAGCACCACCCCGAACCAGTGGAAGAACACCTCGCCAGGATCCTGCAGTTCGGTGACGCGAAAGTCGAAGAACAACAGGCAGGAAGCGGCCGCGAGCGCGCCAATGACGGACTCCCGCCGGTTGCCGTGCCTGGCCACCGAATAGGTGGCAACCACGATGGGAACGAATTGCCCCCAGAACAACACCAGAACGGGCTGGATGCTGAAGGCGATCGGCCAGGTCAACAGGACCACCAGCGCCGTAGCCAGCGGCCAGACCCGGCGCAATGCGAGGGTCAGGCACAGGATGATCGCAACAACAGAGCTGGTGACGGGTGAGCCACTACCGGCGACGGATGGCAGCGGCAGCCAGATCTCGATGAGCGCGAGTGCGGTCAGCACGACAGCGAACGTCCCGTCGATGACCCAGGCCACCAACGTCCGCTTTCCCAGCATCCGCTGCATCACGGGGCAAGCCTAGTGACGGCGGTGACCGACAGCATCAGCCGCAAGTTGATGCGTTCATCAACCCGGGGCTGATGACGCGCACCCTGGGCGCTCCCTACCGTCATGGCAGGTCGCGATCATCGCGACCCCCACCGAAGGAGTCATGATGATCACTGCCCGTTATGTCCGCACCGTCGCGGCCATCAGCCTGGTGCTCAACGCCGTGCTGAGCGTTGTCTCCATTGCGCTGATGCCCGCGTTCGCCCAGGGCACCGCCGAGAACCTCGCCGCGATCGATGCGGCAGGAACCATGGCCACCATCTCGGCGACAGCCTTCGTGGTAGCCCAACTGCCGTTCATCATCGCGGTGCTCGGCATCTCCCACCTGGCCGGCATCCGCGCGCCCATCATCGCCGTCATCGCCGGGACCGTCGCCGTCATCGGCGGGTTCGGGCACGCGGTCTTCGGCGGAACCCAGCTCGTGCAGCTGGCGATGGCGGCGGACACCGCGAACCACACGGTCTACGCCGGCTTGCTCGACGGTGAGATGCCCCTGCCGCTGATGATCATGATGCTGTGCGGCACGGTCGGCACGGTGCTCGGAATGCTGCTGCTCGGCGTTGCCGTGCTGCGGGCCAAGGTTGGACCGCGCTGGGTGCCGTACGCGATCTGGTTGTGGCTGGTCATCGAGTTCGTGGGCACGAGCATCACCGAGTGGGCCACCCTCGCCTCCGGGCTGCTCTACCTCGGCACCCTGGGTGCCCTCGCCGTGGCGGTCTGGCGCAGCCCGCTGACGGTGTGGGCATCCGCGGCGACGACCGCGGCGGACGCCGCTCGCAAGTCGGAGGCGCTGAGCGCCTAGCTTGCCCACTGCCGCGACGCGGTGTTTTGAGTGGTTCGCGCACGCAGGTGCGGGCGCGGACCACTCAAACGACAGCGCGGCGGCGGATGCTCAAACGACGTCGGTCAGGTAGGGCTGCTCCCCGACCGGGAGCTGGGCGAACGATTCCCAGGCCGCGGCAAGGGCGGCGACCGCGCGATCGGTCTCCTCCGGCGCGTAGCTGAACGGGATGCGCAGGAACCGCTCGAACGCCCCATCGATGCCGAATCGCGGCCCCGCCGTGATGAGCAGCCCGTGGCTCCGGGCGGCGATCGTCAACTGGGAGCTGACCGGCAGCCCGATGTTCACCCAGGCGGTCAGGCCGCCGGGCACGTGCGGCACCGACCACTCGGGAAACGCGGATCGCAGCGCCGAGACCAGGTGGTCGCGACCGGTCAGCAATTGGGCTCGACGCTCAGCGAGGATGACGTCGTAGTCGGCCAGCAGCCGCGCGACCATGAGCTGCTCGAGGATCGGCGTGCCGAGGTCGCCGGCCATCCGCGCCCGCACCAGCTTCTGGATGAGAGGCCGCTCGGCCCGGATCCAGCCGACCCGGAGGCCGCCCCACACGGTCTTGCCGACCGATCCGATCGAGATGGCGTCGCCGAGAGCGGCGAATGGCGTGACCGGATGATCGTGGTCGAGGGAGAGCTCCGCCATCGTCTCGTCGGCGATCAGCCGGGTGCCGTGCCGTTCGGCGAGTTCGAGCGCCCGCTGCCGGAGCTCGACCGGCATGCTCTGGCCGGTCGGGTTGTGGAAGTCCGGCATCAGGTAGCCCACCGCCGGACTGGAGCGCTGGATCGCCTGTTCGAGCGCGAGACGGTCCCATCCGTCGTCCACCGAGACGTTCACCGGAACCAGCCGGGCGCCCGCATGGCGCAGGGCCTCGTAGGCGTGCGGGTAGGTGGGCACCTCAACGATCGCGCTGTCGCCCCGGCCGACCAGGGTGCGGGCCAACAGGGCGATGGCGTGCTGCGCGCCGATCGTCACCATGATCTGGTCCGGGTCGGTGGGCAGCCCCCTCAACCGGTAACGTTCGGCGATCGCCTCGCGCAGCACCGGGATTCCCACCGGATCGAAACCGGTGCCGCTCAGGTAGGCGGGCAGGTCTGCGGTTGCCCGCTCGGCGGCATCCACGATCCCGGGCGCTGCCGGCATGGCCGCCTTCGAAAAGTCGAGGTAGTCGCTCAGGCCCGCGTCGATGGACACCGGCGCACGACCGGGGAGGCGGGCGATGCTGCCGGAGCCGCGCACACTGGTGAGGTAGCCGGATTCGCGCAATTCGCTGTACGCCTTTGTCACGGTGGTCCGGCTGATGCCGAGCCCGGCCGCGAGGTCTCGCTCGGCGGGAATGCGGGTGCCCAGTGGGATACGACCGTCCACGATGAGCAGGCGGATGCGGCCGGCGAGCGCCGCGTAGGCGGACGGCCCTTCTCCCCGCCAATCGCTGAGGAGGGCGGCCAGTGCGCGAGCAGACAGTGATGCCATGAGGCCACTTTACGACGATTGGCCTCTTGATATAAGGCCAATAGTCAAATTGGATATCATCATGCTTCGTCGGATCCCCCAACTGCTCATCGGCCTTTTCCTCTACGGGGTGGCCATCGCCATGATGATTCGCGCCGGCCTCGGCGTCTCGCCGTGGGATGTGCTCTCCCAGGGGGTATCCATCCAGACCGGTCTCGCGTTCGGCCTGGTCACCAACCTCATCGGCCTGGCCGTGCTGCTCCTGTGGATCCCGATCCGCGAGAAGCCGGGCATCGGAACAGTGCTCAACGTGCTGCTGATCGGCCCGAGCGCGGAGGTGGGCCTGTGGCTGATCCCGGCGCAGACAGAACTCTGGGCACAGATTCTGCTCTTCGCTGCAGGCCTGGTACTGCTGGCGATCGCGACCGGCCTGTACATCGGAGCGAGGTTCGGACCCGGCCCCCGGGACGGCCTGATGACGGGCATCCATCGCCGTTACGGCGTTCGCATCTGGGTGGTGCGCACCACCATCGAGGTCGTCGTGCTGGCGGCCGGCTGGATGCTGGGCGGCACGGTGGGGCTGGGCACGGTCGCCTTCGCGCTGTTCATCGGACCGATGGTCAACGTGACGATGCCACTGTTGCGGGCACCGGATGCGCCGCGGACCAGCGAGAGCGTGGCATCCGTCGCTCCGGCGACTCCCTGACGTCAGGGTCGGGTCACACTCCCGTCAGTCGACGAGCGGCAGGAGCAGCCGTGCCAGGGCATCCGTCACCCAGTCCGCGAATTCGGCGTCGGTCCATTCATGCTGGGCAGTGAACGCCAGATAGTTCTGCGGCCCGAGGAGGGTGACCAGGATGTCGCCGGCCCGCGCAGCCGTCAGCCCGGGCTGCAGCAGACCGTGCGCGCCCAGGCTTTCGGTGACCTTCCGGAATTCGCGGGAGCGGTGGCGCTCCGATTCCTCATAGACCTCGGCGACATCAGGATCAGTCCTTGCCGCGACGCGCGCGGTTTCCGCAACGGCTGCTGCTCGCGCATAGATGGGCACGGTCCCCCGGACGAAGTGGGCGATCGCCGTCGCGCCATCGCCCGACTCGAGTGCGTCCCGGAACCAGTCCGAATCCTCGGGCCGAGCGATCGGGGTACCGGTTTCGGACTGACCCATGACGGATACGCCCAGCAGGTCGTTGAGTAACTGCGCTTTGGTGCCGAAGACGAAGTACACGGTCTGCACGGCAACGTCGGCGCGGGCCGCGATCACCACCATGGTGGTGGCGTGATAGCCGCTCGCCGTGAACTCCTCGCGGGCGGCCGAGAGGATGCGTGCACGCGTGCGTCCAGCCCGCTCCTTTCGGCTGAGTTTCGGCTCATTTTCCCCATTGACGCTGCTCTTCACCCTCCTTACACTACTAGTGACAGTCACTAGTGATCATCACTAGTGACACTAAGGAGCCGGACCATGGCTGTTCCCACCCGCGACGTCCGCATCGCTCGAGTCGCATTCGCCCTCGCCGCAACAACACTGCTGGCGGGCGTGTGCCTCATCACGATGTATTCCATCGAGGTCCCCCGCGGCGGACCGTACTATTTCGGGGCGGCCAGCGACACGCTCGATGGCGTCAGCAAGCTGCTCCTGGCGGCGCTCGTCGTTCATCTCAGTCGCAGACTGCTGAACTCCGCCGTGTCGCGGGCGATCATCGGAGCACTCGTGGTGCTCACGATCTGCTCTGCGGTCGCATCCTTCCTGCTCGCGGCACAGCTGGTGCCGCTGGGGGTGCCGAGCGCCATCGCTGTGACGGTGACAGCGTTCCTCGCCGCCTGGATGGCGTGGCTGAACGGGCGGCTTCTGGCTGACCCCACGTTCCCGCGGCGCCTCGCTCGGTTCGGCCGGCTCATCGGCATCGGCCTGATCGCCGGGTTCCTCCTGGTCGGAGTCAGCCTGTTGCTGCCTTGGATGTCGCTGCCGCAGCTGATCGTCGGCGGGGTCGGTGTGCTCCTCGGTGGATCCGTGTGGCTGGGCTGGCCGGTCTGGTATCTCCTGGTCGGGCGCTGGCTGCACCCGACGGAGGCGCTCGCAGCAGAGCCTGCCGCGCCGGTCGCAGCAGAGAGTTGGTTGTGAGATGCCCGCCCCCGCCCGGGATGCCCGGTTTGCCGCCCTCAGCTACGCATTGTTCGCAATCACCCTGTTCACCTGCATCTCACTCATCCTGATGTACGGGATCGAGTTGCCTGGGGGCGGTTCCCGCTGGTTCGGGCCGGCGAGCGACATCCTGTCCGGCCTCAGCAATCTGCTTCTGCCATTCCTCATCGCTCACGTTGGTGCGAACGCAGCCACCACCCCGGGAACCAGGGCTTTCAACTGGGTCGTGATCGTCCTGTCGCCCGTCGCGGCGATCTCCTCGTTCCTCCTGGTGACCGACGTGCTGTCATTCGAGGTCGCCACGCCGATCACGGTGGCGGTCATCCTGCTGCAGGCGATCTGGCTGTTCTGGGTGAGCGGGCACTTCCTGGCCGACACCGACTACCCGCGCCGGCTGGCACGTTTCGGCCAGGCGATCGGTATCGGCCTGGTCGCCGGGGTCGTCTTCGTCGGGGCGGCGGTCCTGTTTCCGTGGCTGTCCTGGCCGCAACTCACGCTGGGCGTGATCGGGCTCATCCCCGGCCTCACCGCCTGGCTGAGCTGGCCATTCTGGTACCTCTGGCTGGGGCGCTGGCTGCAGCCGTCGAAGGTGGATGCCGCGGCGAACGTCGGCCGGCTGTGACGGCGCCAGCCACGCGCCGTTCTCGGTGGAACGCGCACGAATATTCGGGCGCGTTCCACCGAAACGACAGCGTGGCCGGATGACCTACAGGTTGCGATCGGCGTAGGCCTTCATCGCGTCGCGCACGAACGTCGCGCCGTCCACACCGCCGTAGTTGGCGGCGAATCGCTCGTCCGCGACGTACATCTCCGCCAGCCCGGTGAAGTACTCCTTCGTCGGGCCGGTCGTACCGCCGCCCGGGGCGCCCGGGATGCCGCGCAGCCACTCGAAGTGCTGCTGCGCGACGGCCTGGGCCTCGTCGCCGGCTGGGTCGATTCCGGCCTGGGCCGCCGCGATCCACGCCTTGCCGAGGTCTTCGGCACGCTGCTTCCAACCGCGCTTCTCTTCGGCAGACATGGACGTCCACCACTTGTTGCCCTTCGCATAGGCATCCTTGCCCCACCGCTCCTCGACCTCATCCTTGTACTGGGTGTGGTCGAAGCCGTCAAACATTTCTTCTGCCATCAGTTGTTCACCCCCCTCCATCTTCGTGATCGTCGTCTCGACGGCGGCGATTTGCCGGTCAAGCCGTTCCTTCTCCTTGTGCAACCAGTGCAGGTGGCCCAGCAGGGCATCCGCATTCCTGCGTTGCCCCGCGAGCACCTCGCCGATTGCCGGCAGGCCGAGTCCAAGTTCCCGCAACAACAGGATGCGCTGCAACCGGGCGAGGGCATCTTCGTCGTAGTAGCGGTAACCGTTGCCGCCGATGCGGCTAGGCGCCAGCAGCCCCACGTCGTCGTAGTGACGCAGCGTGCGGCTCGTCGTTCCCGACAGGCGCGCAATGTCCTGGATGGACCAGTCCATGCCGTACCCCTTTCCTGCTCGACTACGACGATAAAGGTTGACGCTACGTCAATGTCAAGCGAAATATCTTGCGGGATTCTGAAACGCGATATAGCGTGAACCGGATTAGACGCGATATAGCTTGACTTACGGCGGGAGAGAACATGGCCAGGCAGAAGTGGCTCGTAGACGGCCCCAGGATCATCGACGTACACGAAGTGCGTGCCCTCAAGGTCGGCCTGGTGGCCGGCCGGGTCGACATCGTCGGCCACGACGAACCGGGAGCACGGGTCGAGGTGCACTCCGTCGACGGCAAGCCGATCAAGGTCTCAATCGAAGGCGACGTGCTCGAAGTCGACCATCCGCAACTCAACTGGGAGAACTTCATCGACGTGTTCAAGTACTTCCGCGGGCACGCCAGGGCCGAGGTCAGCATCCTGGTACCCCGCAACGTCGAGTTGAAGCTGGGAGTGGTGTCGGCATCCGCCATCGTCAGCGGGCTGCGGAACGGCGGCAAGATCAGCACCGTCAGCGGTGAGGCGGTCATCGACAACACCGCGGGGGTACTCGACCTGAACGCGGTCAGCGGCGAACTGTCGGTACGCGACCATCAGGGCACCGTGAACGCCCGGACGGTGGGCGGCGACGTGGCGGCAACTGGTGACATCGTCAAGTTCTCGGGCGACACCGTGTCAGGAAACATCATGCTCGACCTGGCCGGCATCCCGGACACGGCCAGGGTGAGCACGGTCTCCGGCGACGTCACCGTGCGGCTCGCCCCCGGCGTGCCGGCCGAGTACAAGATCAACACCGTCTCGGGCAAGGTGCAGCTGGACGACTCCGACATCACGGGCGTGGTCGGCGGCTACTCCGGCAAGTACGGACAACTCGACGACAGCTGGCTCGAGTTCAGGGCGACCACCGTGAGCGGTGACGTGTCGGTGATGCACGCGGCCGACGAGAGGGTGAAATGAGTCCCGTCTTCGCGCACGGCGACCTGCGACTGTACCTGCTCAGCCTGCTCAGCGAGCGGCCGATGCACGGTTACGAGCTCATCCAGGAGCTGGGTGACCGGTTCGGCGGCACCTACATTCCCAGCGCGGGCACCATCTACCCAAGGCTGGCCAAGCTGCAGGCGGACGGCCTGATCAGCAACGAAGCGGATGGCAGGAAGACGGTGTACTCGATCACGGATGCCGGTCGAGCCGAGCTTAACGCCAGGAAGCCGGAGCTCGACCGGATCGAGACCGACGTAACCGGCAGCGTTCGTCACCTCGCCGATCAGGTGCGCGCGGACGTGAACAACGCGATGCGGTCGTTGCGGGCGGACCTCGCGGCAGCCGCCAGGGAGGCGCAGCAGGATGCTCGCAGCGAGAAGCGGGCCGAGCGCAAGACGGTCGGCGTGCAGGGTCGCCGGGAGCTTCAGGAGGCCGAGCTGGTGGTGAACGAGTTCCGCAACCTCGTGCGGTCGGAGCTGCGGACGCTGGTCGCGACCGACGCGCTCGCTCCGGGGACCGCAGCACGGCTCAAGGAGCAACTCGACGCTGTGAGGGCGGGCTTCGGCGGGCGCTGAGGCGCGCACAGCCACAGCGTGAAAGCAGGAGAAACAGCAACTTCGGCGGGAAAAACTCCCTCAACCGGTGCGGATGTCCGAAAAGGTCTCTCGTTTGGGCAGAGGGCAGGGCAGCGGGATCAGCCGGCGAAGTCGACCGGGAGGTAGACGTCCTGCACCCGGTCGTTCAGCGCGGTGTGATCGTTGCGGGTGAAGACGCCGCAGGCATCCGTTCGGCAGTCGACGCCCTTGCCGGTAGGTGGCGGCACCTCGAGGTAGGCGGTGAATGTGCCGGTCGCTGCGTCGTCGTAACTGCGGGCACCGAACAGCTTCCAGGCCCAGTCGTCGTTGATCCAGTTGCTGGGCGCGAACTGCACAGTGCCTTCGGCGAACTCCTCGCCGGTCTCCGTCGACGGGACGCCGCCCAGGCACGGTCCCGGCTTGGTCGCCGGATCATCCGGGATCTTGCAGATGGCGACATAGATGCCCTGCCCGGTGTCGAACCCGGTTCCGCTGACCACGATGTGCTGACCCGGTTCGAGGGCGGACGTGTCGAGCGTTCCGCCCGGCTCGGCCGAACGCACGTCGATCGTGCGGGTTCGCCCGTCGTCCCCGATCGCTGTCGCGGTGAGCGGCCAGTCCTCCTCCGTCTCGACGACGGTGGACTGCCCTCCGTCCTGGTGCAGGAGGATCGGGAGGACCACCACGGCGGTCGGCACCAACAGCAGCACGGCGACGGTGCCGACAATCCACGGCCACACCTTGCGCTTCGACTTGCCCACGACTGAAGTGTAGATCGGACGGCGAACGACCCTGTCAACCGGCCGGGGACGCTGATCCGTCGAAGTGTTACCCAACGGAGGACAGAACCATGAGATCTCTTGCACTGGTCGGCGCCGCGCTTCTGGTGATCGGATTGGGCGGATGCTCCGCGCCCGCCGGGGACACCGACGAACCGACCGCACCGAGCGAGTCCGCGACCGCCGAACCGAGCGATGCCACCGGTGGAGGCGAGTGTGGTGGGCTCACCACCGAGGACCTCGTGGGCATTTTCGGAGTTGAGCTGGAGGGGCCGGATCCGTCGACCGGCGACAGCGACCAGAACGGCGTGACCTGGACGAGCACCGGCTGCGATTGGGAAGGCGAGGGTGAGCTGGAGATCGACCTCGACATCTCCGAAGCGTCGGACTTCCCGGACGGCAAGATCGCCTGCATCGAGCCGGGCGGCGTCGGCGAGGTGACCCCGGTGGACGGCATCGGCAACCAGGCCTGGTGGAAGTTCGACGACTTCAACGAGGTCGAGGGCGAGCTCCGGGTCTGCACCGACGATCGGCTGGTGGAGTTCGCGGTGGATGCCGAGACCGGTTCCATGTCATCCGACGACTTGAAGGAGAAGGTCGAAAGCGCGGTGCGCATCGTCGTTGGCTGACCCGCGATAGTCTCGGCTCCGTGAGGTTTCGGGTAGCGGTTGGCCGCCGCGAAGTTGCCGCGGTGCTGCTCGGCGGAATGCTGGGTACCGGCATCCGGTTGGCACTCGATGTGCTGATGCCACACAGCAGCGCCGAATTCCCGGTCGGCACCCTTCTGGTGAACACTGCCGGCAGCTTCACGCTGGGGCTGTTGATCTCTGCACTGTGGGGGCGCCCCGGCGTTCCGTACTGGCTGAAGGCGGGCGCGGGTACCGGGCTGCTGGGGGCCTTCACCACCTTCTCCGCCATCATGGTGTCGCTGGTCTCCCAAGCGGCATCCGGCCAGTGGATGCTCGCGGCCGGCTATCTCGTCGCCTCCGTCGTGCTCGGGCTGCTGGCGGCCGGCGTCGGGCTTCGTCTCGGCCGGCGACCGGACGCACCCGACTGGGTGGACGAATGACCGCCGGCGTGGCCGCCGCCATCATCCTCTGCGGCGGCGTGGCCGCCGTCGCCCGGTACCTCGTCGCGGTGTGGTTCTCCGGCGATACCCGGTTCCCGTGGGCCGTGCTGATCGTGAACGCGGTGGGATCGGCTCTCGGCGGAGCGGTACTGGGCCTCGGCAGTGGGCTCTCCGACGACTTTCAGCTCATCCTGCTCAGCGGCGTCGCAGGCGGGCTGACCACCTTCAGCACGTTCAGCGTGGAAACGGTTCAGCTGGTGCTCGACGGGCGAGCCCGGGTCGCCGCGCTCAACGTCGGGGCGAACCTGGGCGTCGGGCTCGCCGTCACGGGGATGGCGTATGCGCTGACTTTCTGGGTCTTCACCGTGAGCTGAATTGAGAGACCTTTTCGGAATACGGCACCGAATGAGGGAGTTTTTCGCGGCTGAAACGCGACTTCTCCCTCATTCCGGCCGGTCGACCGAGGCGCGGCTCTGGGTCTCCAATGCGGCAGCCAACTGCGCGGCCAGCTTCTCCTCGAGGGGCAGGATGTCGGCGACCAGCTCCGCGTAGGCGGCGATGGTCTCGGCGGGGTCGTCGTCCTCGGTGGTCGCGCCGGCGACATCCGCCAGCTCCGCCCAGCGGGCTCCGCTCGCCGCCGCGGTCTGACTTGCAGCAGCCAGCTTCAGCCCAGAGACACCCTCCGCCTCGGCCAGGAACTCGGCGTACAGCAGCCTCGTCGCGCCCGCCGCGGTGTGAGCCCAGGTGAGGCATTCGGCCAGCCGCCGAGAACCCACGGCGAGCGCTGACGGGTCGGCGAAGCGCTTCGCCCAGCCCGCCTTGGTGCGAGTATCAGCGAGCTCGTCGGCGAACTTGCGGATGCCGCTGAGCCCCAGGTTCACATCGAAGCTGTTTCCCAGCACCGGGCCGGTCAGGTGGGCGTGGGTGGTGGCGACCGCAGAGCGGATGCCCGCACCACGGTCGATCAGTGCTGCGTCGACCGGAGCCGGCTCGATCGTGGCCAGCGCGAACCGGCCCTTGCGGTGCGCGGCCCAGGCGTCAGCCAGGGTGTCGGCATCGAGGCGGTGCGGCTCCGCGGAGCGGTCATCCACCAGGTACTCGTTGCCGTGCTTACCTGCCACCACGATGGCGTACGGGTCGGCGGCCTCTTCAGGGCGAGCGCTGTGCCAGGGCAGCAGCCCGCGGCCGACGGTCAATTGTGCAGCACGGCCAGACTCGAGGGCAGCATCCAGCTTGGCCAGCGCCGGTGCGGGCTTGGATGAGGTTGCCATCGACAGCGTCAAACCGAGGTGCTCGGTGACCGCCTCCAGCCAGGGCTGCGGATGATGCTGCGCCACGACCGTGAGCATCGGATGCGGCACCTGCTTGTACTCGAAGATGGCGTAGAGGAAGCCGATCCCGCCGCCCAGGCCGCAGGCCATGGCCTCCGAGATGTCGATGCCTGCCTGCGCGAGGAGGTGACGGGCGAGGCCGGACGGACCGTGGGCATCCGCCCCGAACGCCGGATACCCGGGCGTCAACCCGGCCAGCGTGCGATCAGCTTGTCGGGAGGTCACCTGCCGGTGGGCGGTGGTGTAGCTCTCGCCGGTGCGGGCCATGCGCTCGCGAACCAGCTTCTTGAGGGAGTTGTGCTCGGTCATCTCAGTGCTCTCCTGCGATCAGAACGCGTCGCGCCCGCGCCCTCGACCCGTTCATCGCATCATGAGTGCAACTGTTGACGGTGTCTCTCGCGATGACATGGTGGTCACCTTTGCTTCCACGTCCGGCAAGCCGAGCGGAGTTCGGCGAGCGCGGGTCGCCGACCAGGGAAGTGCGGCCCACGAGGGAGCCTGCGAGGAGTTTATCGCAGAGGTCAGGCGACGGCTACGGGCAGCGCGTGGGCCGGCGCCAGCGTTTCGGCGAGGGAGCTGCGGGCGCGGAACAGCTGGGTCTTCACCGTGCCCGGCGATACGCCCAGCTGTTCGGCGATCTCCGCGACAGGCAGGTCGAGGAAGTAGAACAGGATGCACACCTGCCGCTGCCCGAGCGGGAGCGCTCGCACCGCGCCGAGCACCTGCGGGTCTGGCAGCCGGGCGTCAGCGGCCGCACAGGCATCCGCCACCTCCATCCGATCGAGGGCCCGGTGTTCGGATTGCTGCCGACGGAAGCGGTCGCGGCTGCGATTCGACGCGACGACGGTGACCCAGGCGGCCAGATTGCGTACCGGCTCGGTGGGCGGATGCTCGAGGTAGCGCACGATCGCATCCTGCACCGAATCGGCCGCACCCTCGCGGTCTCCGGTGATGAGGCGCACGGCGGCCACCACGGCCGGGTACTCCTCGCTGACGAACGCCTCAAGTTGGCTGCCCACCACCCCACAGTGGGCGATCGGCGCCGCCGGTACATCCGTAACCGTTACGGAATAGTGGCGTGCACGCGGCCGACCGGTTGTGCCACTCTGGAACCGTTGAGGGAGCCGGATGCCGTGAGCACCAACCGTGAGGCAAGTCTCGACCGCCTGCGGGGCGCGGTGGAGCGCGGTCGGCGCGGCGAGTCGAGCGTTGTGCTGGTGCATGGGGGCATGGGTGTCGGCAAGTCCTGGCTGCTCGGCCGGCTCATCGACGAAGTAGCTCCCGAATCAACGCTGCGGCTGCTGCACTGCACCGGTCACCCCGCCGAGTCCGACCTTCCGTACGCCGGGTTGCACCAGCTGGTGTCGCCCCTGCTGCACCGCCTTCCCGAACTGCCGCAATTGCATGCGGATGCGATCTCGGCCGCCCTCGCGCTCGGCTCATCAAAGACCCTCGACCGCCTGGCCGTCTCCGTCGGCCTGCTCGGGCTGCTCACACTGGAGGCCGAGCAGCGCACGGTGCTCGTCGTCGTCGACGATGTGCATTGGCTGGACAACTCCACCACCCGGGCGTTGACGTTCGCCGCCCGACGGCTGGACGCCGACGCCGTGGCCATGGTGTTCAGTTCCCGCAGTGGTGCCGGTGACATCGGCTGGGCGGCCGGATTCGACCGGATCGAGCTGGGCCCTCTCGACACCGCGACCAGCCGTGCCCTCCTGCGACAGGCGCACCCGGAACTCAGTGCTGCGGTGACCGCGCGGGTGCTGAACGAGGCAGACGGCCTGCCACTCGCCCTGCTTCAGATCCCCGCCGACCTCACCGCGGAGCAGCGTGCCGGGAGCGCAGCGCTCCCCACAGTTCTTCCGCCCGGTACCGCCCTCGACGAGTTCTACCGCGGCCGGCTGTCCTCCTTGGGAGGCGATGGTCGTCGAGCCCTCGCGCTGGCCAGCCTGGACGACCTGACCATCGATCAGTTGGGAGCCGCCCTGGCCGGCGTCGGGCTGACCCTGGCAACACTGGAAACCGCTGAAACTTCCGGCTTGATCCGGTTGGCACCCGACGGCTACGGATTCCCGCATCCGACGGTGCGCTCCGCCGCCCAGCGCGCTGCCAGTTTCGCCGAGTTGCAACGCGCTCACGCGGCGATTGTGGACGCCCTTCCCGCCACGTCCACGCGGGCGGCCTGGCATCTGGAGGCGCTCGCCTCCGGAACGAATGCAGCGACGGCGGATGCCCTGGGTCGCGCCGCTCTGGACGCCTGGGGTCGCTCTGCCTACGAAGAGGCCGGCCGGGCCTGGAGCGCATCCGCCGTCCGCTGCCCGGATCCCGCGGTCGCGCACCAGCGTCGGGGCCGCGCTGTAGATGCCTATTTGCGGCTGGGCTCCTTCGCCCCGCTCGCCGAGCTGCTGCCGAAGCTCCAGGCGAACGCGGCCGATGCGGCGGAGAAGGCTCAGTGGCAGGCGGTGCACCTGGTCGCCGGACTGTTCTCTGGTGCGGAGCCGCCGCCCTACGCCGAGGTGCGCGACCTGGCGCAGTCGATTGCCGAGGCTGCGCCGGAGGCGGCTTCGCGGCTGCTCAGCACCTACGCGCTCATCCTCATCTTCGATGGGGAAACCCGCCTGGCGTGTGCGGTGGTCGATGAACTGCGGGCCATGCTGCCCGACCACCAGTTCTCGCTCGCCGACCGGTTGGTGCACGACGATGCCGAGATGCTGGCCGGCCGGCCCGGTGCTGGGGCATTCCTGCGGTCGGACTGGCCGGAGCGCCTGAGCGACGCCGAACTGTGCGACCCGTCGATTCCGGTCGCGTCTCCGCTCGTTCACCTCGCCTGGATGGGAGACGCCGTTCGGGCCGGCGCGACCATCGACCGTCAATACGAGGCGCTCCAGGCCGGCGGCGGCGTCAGCCTGATCGACCTCTGCCTCGCCCAGCGCGCCGTCATCGCCCAGCTGACCGGCAACTGGGATGAGGCGCACGCGGCCTTCTCCGGAGCCGGCGACCTCTCCCGGGCATCCGATTTCGCCGCCCCGATGCCGCACATCCGCCTGCGTCACGCCTACCTCCTGGCGGCACGCGGCGATGAGGCGCAGGTTCGGGAGATCGTGGCTGAAATGGCGGCCCTGGCCGGATCGGACCGCCCGATCCACCGCCACCTCAGCGGATGCGTTCTCGGCCTGCTCGCGCTCACCCTGGGCAGGCATGAGGAAGCTGTCGGCCACCTGCAGGATGCGGGCGCCCTGGAACACCGCATGGGCATCCGGGAGCCGGGGTTCGACTCCCGGTTCGGCGACCTCTTCGAGTCGGCCTGGCGGATGGGAACGCAGGACCAGTTGCAGACGGAGCTCGATGACTTCGAGGAGCGCGCACGCACGGCGTCCCGGCACAGCGCGTCGGCGGTCGCGCTGCGTTGCCGGGCCATGGTCGCTCCGCCGGAGCAATTGGACGCCGCCTTCGCGGAGGCGCTCGCGATGCACGACCGGGTGCCGTACAAGTTCGAGATCGCCCGCACCCACCTGGCCTGGGGGCGGCGCCTGCGGCGGGAGCGACGCAAAGCGGATGCCCGCGCGCCGCTTCACCAGGCACTCACGGCTTTCCAGGCACTCGGTGCCCGGCCCTGGGTATCCGCCGTGCTGGAGGAGCTGGCGGCGTGCGGCGAACGCCACACCGCTGCCGCCTCCGGTGCGCTCAGCACACTGACGCCCCGCGAACTCGCGGTCGCGATGGCCGTGGCGGGTGGCGCCAGCAACACGGAGGCGGCCGCCCGCCTCTTCGTGTCGCGGCGCACCGTCGAACACCACCTCGGGTCGGTCTTCCGCAAGCTGGGCGTGCGCAACCGGGCGCAGCTCGCGGAGCGCATCGCCGAGTAGCTGTCAACCGGCTGTGCTGTCAACCGAGACCCGGGCGTTCCGCGTCGTACGGGTATGAGCGTGGCCGTGCAGCAGAAGACCCAGGTAGACCTGGACCACTTCGTCACGCACGAGTACCCGAAGGTGGTTGCCGCGGTTGGCCTGATCACCGGTAACCGCCAGGATGCCGCCGACGCGGTTCAGGATGCCTTGGTCGGGTTCCTCGCGAAGCCTCCGCAGCATCCGGTCACCAACGTCTCCGCCTGGATCACCGTCGTCGCCAGCAACCGGGTGCGGGACCAGTACCGGCGCAAAGACGCCGAGCAGCGCGCGCTCGCAAAGGTGGGCATCGATCCGGAGGCGATGGCGGATGCCCGGCACATGCTCGACGTGGACGTCATGAAGGCGCTCGGCGAGCTGCCGCTGCAGCAGCGCCAGGTGTGCACCCTGCACTACCTGATGGACCAGTCCGTCGACACCATCGCCGAGGGTCTCGGGGTGACCCCCGGAACCGTCAAGACCCAGCTGCACCGGGCGCGCAAGGCGCTCGCCGCACGGCTGAGGAGGGAGGATCACCATGGCTGAGATCGACACCGCTGACATCGACATCGATGAGCTGCTGAGCACCGCGCTGAAGCGCGTCGCCGAACCCGGTGACCCGACCGGTGTCGCCGATGCCATCCGTTCGCGGATGGACGCCGGTGACACCGGAACCCCCGTCGATGGGCCGCTCCTGCCGCGCTCCGGCGGCTGGATGCCGTGGGTGGGCACGGGGCTCGCGGTGGCGATCCTCGGTGGCGCTGTCGGAGCATCCGGCCTCTTCGGTGCAGGCTTGTTCGCCAGCCCTGCCACTGCCTCGACCTCAGCGGCGATTGCCGCTGGCCAGTCCGTTTCGGGCGGGCTCTGCCCGGGCGACACCGGGGCCGCGACGTTCGGGGGCGGCGAACGGGTGCTGGCCGTCAAGCGAAGCGACGACTCCGGCTGGGTTGCCGTGCGGCACCCGGCGAGCACCGCCGGCCTGGTCTGGTTGCCGACCGCCGTGGTGGTTGTCGACCACGGCCAGGCGGCCATCGACTCCCTCCCGGTCGGCGGATGCCTCATCCCGGTCGTCTCCGCAGGGGAGGAAAACCCCGCTCCCGCACCAGCACCGGAGCCGGCTCCGCAGCCCGAACCCGGGCCAGGCCCGGCGCCCGCGCCGGTGCCACCGCCCGAGCCGCCGGCCGGAGACAGCCAGGCCCCGGCCATCATCCAGGCCTGGGCGACCCCGACCTCCGTGTACAGCACGGAGTCGACGACGATCCGTGTGACGGCATCCGACAACGTCGCCGTCTCTGCCGTGAACGCGACCTGGACGGGGCCGGACTCCGGATCGGCCGCGCTCACCAAGGTGGGCTCGGAGTGGCGATTGGTCTACACCTTCCCCGCCTCAGCACCATCCGGCACCGTCACCTTCACCCTGACGGCCAGGGATGCCGCCGGCAACGCCAGCCCCTCGCAAACCGTCCCCGTCACCGGAATCTTCTTCGGCTAATCCACTTCGGCTAAGGAGCCTTCTCATGTCACGTCCCCGCACCATTGCCCTTCTCGCCGTCGTCGCGCTGCTCGCCCTCACCGGGTGCAGCACACCGGAACCCACCTTCGACCCGGAGTCGGTCGCCGAGGTTCCGGTTGACGTTCCGGCCGATGGCGAGCCGGCCGAGGAGTCGGAGTCCATCGACGTCTGTGCCGCCCTGGCCGGAATCGACCTCGTCGCGCTGATGGGCGAGGAGGTGGGCGCGGCGACCGGCGGAGGCGGGGCCTGCCAGGTCAAGGCGACCTCCGGGATGTCCGCTGCAGCCCTCCACGTTCAGGTCAATGAGGATGGCACCCGTACCTACGAGAACCAGAAGGCCCTGTTGACCGTGACGGAGGAGCTGAGCTCCCCCGGTGACGAGGCGTTCTTCGGCGACACCGCGCTGGCCAAGGGCCTCGACATCCTCGTCGACGGGCACCACCTCTCCGTGCGCATCCACCGCCAGACTTCCCCGATCACCGGGGCCGAACTCGTCGCGGTGGCCGAAACCGTGCTGACCAACCTCGGGTGGTGATCGTATGCGAGGCAATTCCTTCAGCGGCAGGCGGGCAGTAACCCGCATCGCCGCGGTACTCGGCATCCTCGCCCTGGGCGTGGGGGCAGGGTTCGCCGGCAGCCGGCTTGCTGCTCCGGTAGAGAGTGTGGCAGCGCCGATCGCGACGGAGATTCTCCCGGTTATCGCTCCAGTGAGCCGCGCGGCCGACGCAGCGCCGGAGGACAGCGACGGCGACCCCGACACCTTCGACGTCAGTCCAGCCGTCGGCCACGCCGATGTGCCGCTCGGTGACGCCGCCCGGGATGAGGTCGCTGCGGCGGCCCTGGCACTCGGCACAGTCGACGATCCGGCAACGGTCTACGACCTCCCGGTGCTGGGTGGGGAGGGCGATCCCTGTGCGAGCGAAGCCGACGCGCCTGCTGACTGCCCTGACGGCATCCGCGGGGCCATCTTCAGTCTCACCGGGGCGTCGCTGGCGATCTTCCCCGTGTTCAATCCGCAACTTCCCAGCGCAGGCAACCTGGGTGTGGTGTGTCCGGCAAGCGAGCCGGCGATCGACCCGGCGACCCGTGACCGGATGCGGCTCGGTGTCGGATCCACCGCACCGGCTGCATCCATGACCGTCGTCTATCACCCGATCGGGCAGCCGGATGCCGCGCGAGAGCTGACGACGGAAACCTCCGCGGACGAGCGAGCAGCCTGGGAGCGGGTCTCCGGAAGCATCCGGCCGCTCATCTCCCACTGCTTCACCCTCGACGAGCTCGACCCGGGCCTCCGCTACCAGGTGACCGTCACGGCAGAGGGCGATGCGGGCGCCACCGATACCGAGACTCGTTACTTCGGCCTCGAGCAGGAACTCACCCGACCTCCCGTCCGCGTCGTGCCCCTGCTGCAGAACCTGGTGTTCCTCTCGGTGCCGCACCGCGACCGCCAATCCGTCAGCGTCAAGGCACTCTCCTTCGACGACGAAGGCGGGCCGACCGAGTGCGGCGAAGAGGAGGAGACGGGGCTGTACAACCTGAAGCCGCTCACCGAGCCGAGCACCGTCAGCATCGACATCGAGCACCTGGAGCGCAACGGCTACCAGTCCGCCTTCACCAAGCGCACCGGGCAGGCGTTCTTCCTCGAAGAGGGATCGACCACCATGCTCTGCCTGTTCGTCTACGACACCGACCGCCCGAGCTGGTCGTGGGACACCGCGGAGTACCGCTACTCGGTGGTGGTGCAGCCTCCGGATGTCACGGTGCCTTCCGTCACGCTGACCGACATCAGCCTGCACTCCTCCCTTCACTCCGACGGTGACCTGTACATCCGCGGGTGGGACCGCAGCCGGTCGAATTGCAGCGGCCGCGGGTTCACCTTCGCCTCCGTGGAGGCGTTCTTCGGCTCTGGCGACTTCGAACAGCCGATCTGCCAGTGGGGGCACCTCAGCGGCGGTAACGGCGTGCGTACGGGGGACGTGATCCTGCAGGCCACGGTCGGCGAAAACAAGAACAACGTGCTGCTGCCGCTGTCGTCCATAGCCTGCACCGGAGTCTGCGACCTGCCGGCGAGCGCGACCTACCAGCTGCTGTTGCCGACCGTGCGGGACGCATCCGGCCTCTGCGGCTCCAGTTTCGGGGACTGCGAACCCCCGACGTCCGAGGTGGCGGCCGGAACCGCAACGTTCCGCGTCGACTGGCATCAGGGATTCCAGAACGGACAGTCGGAGTGGGCGGTCGGCGAGATCGCCGAGAGCACCCCGGAAACCGTAGTCGCCGTCCGGGCGCAGCTGAACACACGCAAGGTCCTGAAAGAGGTGAGCGACGCATCCGGGTTCCATCTGGAATTCGACCTCGAGGTGGACCGGCCGGTTCGCTTCAGCGCAACGCTCAGCGGTGACTGCATCCTGCCAGGCACGGTGACCGAGGTGACGGGCGAGTACGACTCTGGCACCCAGCGGGTGCGCTTCGCCAATGTCTGCCACGGCACCGACTACCGGGCGAGTGTGCAGCTGTTCGATGGCGACGCCGTGACCTCGTACGGTGACGGCTCCCCCGATGGCCACTGGGGCGTCGGCGTGATTCGCACCACTCCGATCGAGAAGCTCCTGAACTTCGGGTACCGGGTCACCGACTCGGATCCTGGACGCAACACCTCACTCCTGAGCCCACTCGAGTTGAGCGTCAACGGCGAACGGATCAACCTCGGCGTCAGGGAGACGGGCGACTGCTTCTACGGCGACACCCTGGCCGACTTCGACACGGACAAGACCGCCGAACTGGCGGAGCTGGTCACGGTCACCGTCTCGGTGGGAATGGCCAACGGCAACGGCTCGCCGGAGTCTGACCTGTATCCGGTGTGCACGGATGCGGATGCCGGTGAGCAGTACACCTTCCAGACCACCATTCCGGTGGCCGACCTGAACACCGTCGGGGTGCGGATCGCGTCGCCAGACGATGCCCCGTTCGAGTTCGTCCTGTCGATCACGGAGCGGCCCCGGTGATGCAGGGGGGCCTCGACAAGCTCGGCTGGCCACTTCGACAGGCTCAGTACAACGCTCGACAAGCTCGACCCGCCTCAGGGCTCGGCCCGCGTAACGGTTAGAGGTTGCTGAGCTGCGCGACGACCTGGCGGGCGATCATACGGCCGGACCGATTCGCACCGATCGTCGATGCCTGCGGGCCGTAGCCGGCGAAGAAGATGCGGGGATCCTTCCACGACGCCCCCTGCCCGACGCTGACCCCGCCCTCGCGCTCGCGCAGCTTGAGCGGTGCCAGATGACGTAGCTCCGGCCGGAATCCGGTAGCCCAGATGATGGCGTCGGCGCGCTGGAAGCTGCCGTCCTCGAGGCGCACGCCATCCGCTTCGATCGCGGTGAACATCGGACCGGGCGTCAGCAGCCCGCGCTCGATGCCCGACTGGATGCGCCGGGTGCGCGGCACCCCGGTGCCGCTCACGATGCTGGGAAGGGCTCGGCCGGAGCGCGCGGCCTCATCTTGGGCGGCCACCGCGCGGCGGCCGTCCTCCAGGTTCAGTTCGCCCTCATCGAGGAATTCGACCGGGCGCCGGCTCACCCAGGTGGTGCTGCCGGCAAGATGCTCCAACTCGAGTAGGAAACCGATGGCGGATGTGCCACCGCCCACCACGACGACATCCTGGCCGGCGAACTCATCCGCGCTGGCATAGTCGGTCGTGTGCACGTGCCGGCCCGCGAAGGTGTTCATTCCCGGGTACCAGGGGATGAACGGGGAGCCCCAGGTGCCGGTCGCGTTCACCACCACCTGGGTGGCGACCTCGCCGTCACCGTACTCATCGGAGTATTCGACAATCAGGTCGAGCCCGCGATCGAAGACCGAGCGAACCCGGGCCGGGCGGTGCACCTGCAGGTTGTAGTGCTCCTCGTACTGGCGGTAATAGTCGGCGACAACGTCTTTTGCCGGCTTGGACCGATCCGCATTCTCGAACGAGAGGCCAAGGTCATCCAGCCCGGGAAGGTCATTGATGCGGTGGGCGCTCCCGATCTTCAGGGCCTCCCAGCGCAACTGCCAGGCGCCGCCGGTGGACGGCCCGCGGTCGAAGACGATGAACTCGTCGCCGGGCGTCAACCCCAGGCGCTGCAGGTAGTAGGAGACGGAGAGTCCGGCCTGGCCTGCACCGATCACCACGACGGATGTTCTGGCAGGCTCGGAGGTCACCCCAACACGTTACCGGGGAACGCTGGGAGAGGCACACCTTCAGCACATGGCCGACCTCCCGAATTGTGCCCTCATGCTAAAGTAAGAAGTTAGATTTGAAGGAACCTTGTTGGTCAACCCCGGACCCGCGGATGCGGCAACCGGGCAGGAATCGTAAGGGGGTCAAGCCATGGGGCGCGGCCGTCAAAAAGCAAAGCACACGAAGGTGGCTCGGGAGCTGAAGTACTTCAGCCCGGACACCAACTACAACGCGCTCGAGCGCGAGCTGACCAGCAGCGAGCCGGGGGCGGCCTTCACCGACCCGAAGCTCGAAGAAGATCTCGAGAAGTGGCCGGAGTTCGCCGCCGACGGCGACACTCGCACCGCGTGACGCGGTGCGAGTGCGTGAACCGCTGCGCCTGATCAGGCCCGTCGCGCGGTGAACAACAGGTACTCCCAATCCATTTCGGAACCTGGGCCGAGGTAGCGCTCCGCCAGGGCTGAGAGGTCGTGGTCGAGCCCGGTCACTTTCTCCGGGTCGCCTGCGATCCCCCGGTACGCCGCGATGGTCGGGCCGTAGTTCGCCTTGAAGTAGTCGAGGAACGCATCCGGGCTGGCGAAGTGATCGACCACGAGATTCCGTCGCTCCGCGACGATGTCGGTGACGCGATCGCCGAACAGTTCACGTACGTGCTTCTCGTCGCCCCACAGCGGCGGAGGCTGAGCCCCCGTCGGCGCCGGCGCAACGTAGGGCTTCATCGCCCGGAACATCTGGCCGATGAAGCCTTCGGGTGTCCAGCTGATGAGCCCGATCGTTCCGCCTGGGCGGACAACACGGACGAGTTCGTTCGCGCTTGCCTGGTGGTGTGGCGCGAACATCACTCCGACGCACGACAGCACAGCGTCGAACTCTCCGTCGGCGAACGGCAGGGCCTCCGCATCCGCCTCGACCCAGTCCAGTTGGGCACCCCGTTCGGCGGCGTGCCGGCGACCCGTCTCCAACAGCGCGGGGGTGAGGTCGCTGGCCACGACGCGGGCTCCAACGAGCGCGGCGGGGATCGCCACATTGCCGGCGCCCGCTGCGACGTCGAGAACCCGGTCCCCTGGGCGGATGCGGGAAGCGTCGACCAGGGTTCTGCCCAGTTCCGGAATGATCTCGGTTGCGACCGCGGGGTAGTCTCCGAGCGTCCACACCGCACGGTGCTTCGCCTTGAGTTCTCGGTCGGTTTGGTCAATGACTTGCTGGTTCATGCCAATCTCCTTGTGGTGTGTGGTGGTACACCCAGTGTCAGATCGCCGTTATCGCCAATCCAGTCTCACATGTGAAGCGGATGCGGTACACGATGTGTACTAGTCACCGTGCGCATCAGGGTGTGTACTTGTCGATGTCATGCGATGACTCTCGGAGGCAACGATGTCTACCTACGGCCAGTTCTGCCCGGTTGCCAAGGCGATGGACCTATTGGACGAGCGCTGGACCCTCCTCGTGGTGCGCGAGCTGGTTGCCGGCAGCACCCACTTCAACGACTTGCGTCGCGGTCTCCCCAAAATGTCGCCGGCTCTCCTCTCCAAACGACTGCGAACCCTGGAACGTGGTGGCGTCATCCGCCGTAGGGAGCGCTCGGGGCGCATCTCCTACGAGCTCACCGAGAGTGGACATGAGCTCAAGGTCGCGATTGAGGCACTCGGCGTGTGGGGCATGCGGTGGATCTCGGAACTCGGTGAGGAGGAACTCGACCCGCACCTGCTGATGTGGGACATGCGTCGCAGGGTCCCCATCGATGCCTGGCCGCGCACCCGCACGATTCTGCACTTCGCCTTCGACGACATGCCCGCGCGTGAAGCACGTTGGTGGATCGTCGTCGCCGACGGTCACGCCGACGTCTGTGATTTCGACCCCGGCTTCGATGTGACCGCGACAATTTCGACGAGCCTGCGCACCATGACCAGAATCTGGCGAGGGGACATCTCCTGGGCCGAAGCGTTCAAGACCGGCAGCGTGGTCATCACCGGCTCAGCCGGCGTTGCCCAGGCGGTGCCGGCATGGCTGGGCCACAGCGCGTGGGCGGATGTCCCGCGTCCAGTACGAGTAGCCGAGCAACCGCAGCCGGCGTAACTTCCTAGGCGAACGACCCGGCCAGGCGCACGGCGCCGCCGTTGACACCCTTGGCGCCCTGCTCGAAGCCGGCCAGGTCGTTGGCGTGGGTCGACACTTCGCCAGCGACCCAGGACCGCACCCCCTGGGTGCCCAGGAATTCGATGACGGATGCCGCGGCATTCGCCTGCACGACGGCGAACATGCCCACCCCGAGGTTCCAGGTTCCCTCGGTGTCTTCCAGCGTCAGCCCACCCAGTTCGGCGAGCGCGCGGAACACCGGCTGCGGCGACCAGGAGCCGCGCTGCACCTCGACCCAGGATCCGACCGGCAGCACGCGGGCCAGGTTCGCCGCGATCCCACCGCCAGTGACATGGCTGAGCGCGTGGACGACTCCAGGGTGAGCCTCGAACAACCGCAGCAGCGGTGTCGTGTAGAGGCGGGTCGGCTCCAGCAGGACCTCGCCGATGACGCCGCCGAGGTCATCCGAGTGCTCGGTGAAGCCGAGGTCCCGCCCGGCGAGGATGTGGCGGACCAGGGAGAATCCGTTGCTGTGCAGCCCGGAGGACTCCAGTGCCACGACCACGTCACCGTGCTCCACCCGGTTAGGGCCGAGCAGGGCATCCGCCTCCACAGCGCCGACCGCGGCGCCGGCGACGTCATAGTCGTCCGGCCCGAGGAGCCCGGGGTGCTCCGCCGTCTCCCCGCCGATCAGCGCCGTGCCGGTCTCAGAGCAGGCCCGGGCGATGCCGGCAACGATGTCGGCGATCCGCGCGGGGACCACCTTCCCGCAGGCGACGTAGTCGGTCATGAACATCGGCTTCGCACCGACCACGATGATGTCGTCGACCACCATGCCGACCAGGTCCTGGCCGATGGTGTCGTGCTTGTCCAGGGACTGGGCGATCGCCACCTTGGTGCCCACCCCATCCGTCGACGTCGCCAGGAGCGGCTGCCGGAAGGAGGTCAGGAACGAGACGTCGAACATCCCGGCAAACCCGCCCACCCCACCGAAAACCTGCGGGCCATGCGTCTTCGCCACGGCCGCCTTCATCATTTCGACGGCGAGGTCGCCGGCAGCAGTGTCGACGCCCGAGGCGGCGTAAGCATCGGCCATGAGTGTGATCCTGTTCGTCAGCGTCCCGGGCTCGCTGGGCGTACCTCGGGGGTTCGGCGGCATGAAAGACTGTTAGCACCATCAACTCTACGGTCTGGAGTCTGCACCGAATGTGCGGCATTGTGGGCATCGTCTCGTCTGAACCTGCCAACCAATTGATCTACGACAGCCTTCTGCTGTTGCAGCATCGCGGGCAGGATTCCACCGGTATCGCCACAGCGGATGGCCACAGCTTCCACCTGCACAAGGCCAAAGGCCAGGTGCGTGAGGCGTTCCGCACCCGCGACATGCGTGCGCTACCCGGCACCATGGGCCTGGGCCACGTGCGCTATGCGACCAAAGGCGCAGCCGAGAACGAGGGCGAGGCGCAACCGTTCTACGTGAACGCGCCCTACGGCATCGTGCTGGTGCACAACGGCAACCTCACCAACACGCGGGAGCTCAGCGAGGAACTGTTCCACGTCGACCGCCGCCACCTGAACACCACCTCCGACACCGAGCTGCTCGTCAACGTGCTGGCGCATGAGCTGCAGGAGAAAGTGTCAGGAACCGACCTCGATCCCGACCAGGTCTTCGCCGCCGTCGAGCGCGTGCATGAGCGGGTGGAGGGCTCCTACGCCGCCATCGCCCTCATCGCCGGGCACGGTTTGCTCGCCTTCCGTGACCCGTTCGGCATCCGCCCCCTGGTACTCGGCCGCCGCGCAACCGGACTGGTCGGAACCGAGTGGGTCGTCGCATCCGAGTCCCTGGTGCTGGAGAGTGGCGGGTACGAGGTCGTTCGCGACATCGCCCCTGGCGAGGCCGTGTTCATCGCGATCGACGGCGAAATGACGTCCAGGCAGTGCGCACGCAACCCCCGCCTGGTGCCGTGCTCCTTCGAATACGTCTACCTGGCCAGGCCGGACTCGATCATGAACGGCATCTCGGTTTACGAAGCGCGGCTGCGCCTCGGCAACCGGCTGGCCGACACGATCTCGCGCCACGCCCCACTCGGCGACATCGATGTCGTCATGCCGATCCCCGACTCGAGCAGGCCGGCCGCCATGCAGGTCGCGCAGAAGCTCGGCATCGAGTACCGCGAGGGGTTCTACAAGAACCGCTACGTCGGCCGCACCTTCATCATGCCCGGGCAGGCGGAGCGCAAGCGCTCGGTCAAGCAGAAGCTGAACGCGATGGGCAGCGAGTTCCGCGGCAAGAACATCCTCATCGTCGACGACTCCATCGTGCGCGGCACGACGTCGAAGGAAATCATCGAGATGGCGCGGCAGGCCGGCGCCAACAAAGTCACCTTCACCTCAGCCGCACCACCGGTGCGTTTCCCCCACGTGTACGGCATCAACATGCCGACCCGGCAGGAGCTGGTGGCGCACGGACGGAAGATCCCCGAGATCAACGCCGAACTGGGCGCCGACCACCTGATCTTCCAGGAGGTCGCCGACATGGAGGCCGCCATCATCGAAGGCTCCGCTGTCGAATCGCTCGAGATGAGCTGCTTCACCGGCGACTACGTGACCGGAACAGTCACCCCCGAGTACCTCGACTGGGTCGAGCGCACGCAACTGAGCTGATCGGGCTTCCGCCCGCGCGGGGCAGAAAGACTAGGGCTTGGGGTTGTCGGGGTCGCCGGCGCGAGGCTGAAGCGGCTCGGCGAGCGGCTCTGCGTCGAGCTGCACCGGCTGCGGGGCGACCGGCTCGGGCTCAACCACGTTCTCACGCTCCACCGAGACACCGGTCGCCCGACGGCGGGAGCGACGGTCGAGGATCAGCCCGACGGCGGCGCCCAAGACCACCCCGGCGGGGATCCCGTAGAGCATGAAGTAACCGAGCAGCGCACCGAACCCGACCTGCGGGTCGACCGGCCGGATGGCGGTGAGGATGAACGTGACGACGGCACCGAGCCCGCCGCCGACCACCATGAACATCGACAGCTTCGGCGCCCGCCGGATGGTGGCGTGGGCGGCAGGCTCAGGCGTTTCGCTCATACTCCCATTGTCGCCGATCCGGTCAGTCATCGCTGACGCCGGATGCCTGCGCTTCCCGCTCCCACACGATCGGCAGGTGGGCACTGAAGTCTGCGCGCTGTCCGGAGGCCGACAGGCGACCGGATGCGAGAGCATCCGCCCACGCCAGTGAGCCGGTGGCAAGGGCGAGCCAGGTGTCGGCATCCAGCTCCACCACATTCGGTGGCGTGCCGCGGGTGTGGTTCGGGCCATCGATGCACTGCACGGCGCCGTGCGGCGGCACCCTCACCTCGACCGTATTTCCCGGTGCTTCGGCGGCAAGCAGTTGGAGCAGGTAGCGCACTGCCGTCGCCACCACGGTGCGGTCATCCGAGCCGCCGAGCGCCTGGCGAACAGCGGCCTCCCCGACGAGCGCGACAATCTTCGCTTTGGCCATGCCTCAACGCTAACAACCTCAGGGCGCCGCGGCACCCCTTGGCAGCGAGTAGTGCACCAGCACCTCGGTCTCGCCACTACCCGGATCCGGGTCTGACCGGGAAACCTCGGTGAAACCGAGCCGGGCGATCATCCGCCTCGATGCCTCGTTGGGCTCATCGATCCTCGCGGTCACACGCTCCAGCCCGAACTCGCCGAACGCCAGCTCCAGCATCGCCCGCGCCGCCTCGGTTGCGAGGCCCTGGCCCTGGTGACTCCGGGCGATCACGTAGCCGAGCTCGCCGATGCGCTGCGTGTCGTCCTCGCGCTTCAGAAGCACCTCGCCGATGACTCGGTCCTGGGGGGCATAGACGATCGCGAGGATGAGCCAGTCCCCCTCCGCCGCCGCCGTGCCCTTGTCGAGCCGCATCAAGAGTGCGGCGCGGGTCTCCACCCGGTTGCGCACCGGCCAGGGGATGTACCTGGTGACCTCCGGGTCGGAGTGGAACAGTACCAGGTCGTCGAGGTCGGTCTCCAGGTGCGGCCGCAGCAGCAGCCGCTCCGTTCGGATCGGATAGGAGGGAGCCCACGGCTCGGCTACAGCGCTCATCCGCCCATGATATTTGCGGCGTCGACAACGAAGGAGATTCGCCGCAATTGATCGCTTTCGGACGCCGCAACGCGCATGCGCCGCCGCAACTCCTTCATTTTCGTCACGCTGGGAATTGGCTCGGCAGCGACCGGTACTCTGACAGGGTGAAGATCCTTGTCCTCGGTTCAGGTGCCAGGGAGCACGCCATCGTCACCGCCCTGCTGGCGGAGGATGCCGGGCACGACATCGTGGCCGGCCCCGGCAACGCGGGAATCGCGGCGGTGGTGCCGGTGATCCAGCTCGACTCCGAGAACCCTGCCGTGGTCACCGACTTCGCCGTCGACAACGGCATCGACCTCGTGATTGTCGGCCCTGAGGCACCGTTGGTCGCCGGCGTCTGCGACCGGCTCCGGATGCGCGGCATCGCGGTCTTCGGCCCCAGCAAGGCCGCCGCCCAGCTGGAGGGCAGCAAGAACTTCGCCAAGCGCATCATGGAGGCCGCCGGCGTGCCGAGCGGTCGCGCCTCACGCGTCACCACTGCGGAGGAGGCGGTCGCCGCGATCGACGAGTTCGGCGCACCGTACGTGGTCAAGGCCGACGGCCTCGCCGCCGGGAAGGGCGTGCTGGTCACGCAGGACCGGGCAGCAGCCATCGCCCACGCCGAGCACTACCTCGGCCAGGGCAGCGTGCTCATCGAGGAGTTCCTCGACGGGCAGGAGGTATCGCTGTTCCTGCTCTCCGACGGACAGAACGTGCTCCCCCTCTCTCCGGCGCAGGACTTCAAGCGGCTTGCTGACAATGACGAGGGGCCGAACACCGGAGGCATGGGCGCCTACTCGCCGCTGCCCTGGCTGCCCGACGGTTTCGTCGACGAGGTGATCGACCAGGTCGCCCTGCCCACCGTTCGCCAGCTGGCGAAGGAGGGCACACCGTTCATCGGACTGCTCTACTGCGGGCTCATCCTGACGGAGGCCGGAACGCGCGTCATCGAGTTCAACGCCAGGTTCGGCGATCCGGAGACCCAGGTCGTGCTGCCGCGGCTGGTCACCCCGTTGAGCGGCCTGCTTTACGCCGCCGCGACCGGCGGGTTGGGGTCGTTGCCGCGCCCCGAATTCTCGCCAGAGGTCGCGGTGACCGTCGTGCTCGCCAGCGAGGGCTACCCTGAGCGCCCGGTCATCGGACGAATCATCACGGGTCTAGATACCGCGGAGGCCATCCACGGGGTCACGATCGCCCACGCGGCAACGGCGTTCGCCGGTGACGATTTCGTGTCGACCGGGGGGCGCGTGCTCAGCGTTGTCGCGACGGGCGTCGACTTCACCGAGGCCAGATCCCGCGCCTACCGAGCCCTGGAGGCGATCGAGTTGGAGGGCGGACAGTTCCGCACCGACATCGCCCTGCGGGTGGCCGGCGAGCGGGACGCACCATGACCGGACTGCCCGGCTGGGAGCACGCCCACTCCGGCAAGGTGCGCGACCTGTACACCTCCCCGTCACAGCCCGGGCGGATGCTGGTGGTCGCCAGCGACCGGGTGAGCGCCTTCGACCACGTGCTCGAGCCCGGCATCCCCGGCAAGGGGGCGCTGCTGACGACGCTGAGCCTGTGGTGGTTCGCCCAGCTCGGCGGGGTGCCGAACCACCTGGTCGCGGATGCGTCGGCGCCGGTTCCCGCCGAGGTCGCCGACCGCGCGATGCTCGTCAGGCAGCTCGACATGTTCCCCGTCGAGTGCGTTGTGCGCGGTTACCTGAGCGGCAGCGGCTGGAAGGAGTACCAGGCAACGCAGAGCGTGTGCGGCGTTGCCCTCCCCGCCGGCCTCAGCAACGGCGACCGGTTGCCGGAGCCCATCTACACCCCGGCCTGGAAGGCGCCGATGGGGGAGCACGACGAGAATGTGACCTTCGAGCGCACGGTGGAGTTGGTCGGTGCGGAGGTGGCCGAGCGGCTACGTGACCTCAGCCTGCAGGTCTTCAGCCAGGCATCCGCTATCGCAGAAAGCCGCGGGCTGATCCTTGCCGACACCAAGTTCGAGTTCGGCGCGGACGCGGACGGCACCATCACTCTCGGCGACGAAGTGCTGACCTCGGACAGCAGTCGGTACTGGGACGCCGAGCTGTACGCATCCGGTGACCGCACCGCGAGCTTCGACAAGCAGATCGTGCGCAACTGGTTGTCAGCTAACTGGGACGGGACAGGGACTCCACCGGTGCTGCCTCAAGAGATCGTCGAGCAGACAGCCGCGCGCTACCGCGAACTCCTCGAGCGGCTCACCGCCTGAAAAGCACCCCTCGACTCGCCCGGTTGCGTCTGATACGATAGTTGAACGTTCAAGTAAATGGGAGTGAACGAATGACGACAACGCAGGACATCCTCGCAGCCGACACCGCCATGGGCGCCGTCACCCTGAAGGTGGCCAACCTCGACCGGATGATCGGCTACTACCAGCACGGGGTCGGCCTCACCCTGCTCGCGCAGGAGGGCGACAGCGCCATCCTCGGCCGCCCGGGCAAGCCGTCGCTGATCCTCGAACTGGCTCCAGAACTCCAGCACGCGTCGCAGAACGCGGCCGGGCTCTTCCACACGGCCTTCCTCTTCGACACCAAGGCCGACCTGGCGGCATCCGTCTACTCGGTCGCCCAGAAGTATCCGACCACCTTCACCGGCAGCTCCGACCACTTCGTCAGCGAGGCGTTCTACTTCGACGACCCGGAGGGCAACGGCGTCGAGCTGTATTGGGACCGCGACCCGAGCGTGTGGAAGTGGAACGGCAACACCATCGAGATGGGCACCGTCTACCTCGACCCGAACCTCTTCCTGCAGGAGAACCTCACCGAGGCGGGAGCGACGGATGTCGGTGCCAGCGCCAGCGGCGTCGGCCACGTGCACCTGAAGGTCGGCGACATCCAGACCGCGAAGCAGTTCTACGTCGACACGGTTGGCTTCGAAACCACCATCGAGTACGGCACGCAGGCGCTGTTCGTCAGCGCCGGCGGCTACCACCATCACCTCGGGATGAACACCTGGCTGTCGTCGGGTGCCGGCACGCGCACGCCCGCGCTCGGACTCGGCGAGGTGTCGATCCGGGTACCGGGGGCGGATGACCTCGGCGCCCTCGCCGAACGCCTCACCTCGCGGAATGTCGCCTTTGCCCGCGACGAGACGGAGCTCAGGTTCGACGACCCGTGGGCGAACCTGGTGCGGGTGTCCGCTGCTTGATCTGCGCTCCCTCGCTCCACGCATCCGCCCAGTCGGGGCAGTCTGTGGGTGGTGCGGAGGACGCACCAGCAGATTGCCCCGACTGGGCGGGGATAACCGCGTCAGTCGACGCGTGAATCGGGAGTCGGAACGGCAGCATCCGGGTCGCGCCACGCCTTGATGACCGCCCAGGCGAGCGCTGCGAATGGAACCGCGAGAAACGTGCCGACGATGCCGCCGAGAATCGTGCCTGCGGTGAGGGCGAGCAGGATGACCAGCTCGTGCAGCCGCAGTGACTTGCCCAGCACGACCGGCGCGAGCAGGTTGCCTTCCAGCTGGTTCACCAGCACGACCACGGCGACCACGATCAGTGCGGTAGCCAGATCGTTCGTCACCAACGCGACCAGCGCGGCGACGATGCCGGCCACCGTCGCCCCGACAATCGGGATGAAGGCGCCGACGAACACGATGATCGCCAGCGGCAGGGCCAGCGGAACCTGCAGGATCCACAGTGCGGCGCCGATGAGGATCGCGTCGACGGCGGCAACTACCGCAGTTCCGCTGACGTAGCCGCCGAGCACCCCGACTGCGCGATGACCGACCCGTTCGGCCCGGGCGTGAAGGTCCGGCCGGAACGGCCTGATCAGGAATGCCCAGATCACCGGGCCGTCCTTCAGGAAGTAGAACAGCAGCACGATGGTGAGCACCAGGCCGGCGACGATCTCCACGACGTTGCCGACGCCGGCGATCGCCCCTGACCCGAACTCGGCGCTGGTCAGGAAGTCGATCACCGTGACCCGCAGGTCATCCAGTTGTGCAGCATCGATCGGCAGCGCGCCGGAAACCAGGTACTCGTTCACCGTCTCGATACCCGAGCTGACAGAATCCACCAGCGTGTCCCACTCACTGCGAACGCCGGCGACCACCAGCGTGACTATCCCGCCGAAGATGATCAGTCCGGTGAGCAGGGCGATCCAGGTGGCAAGGGCACGCGGAACGAGGCGACGCTCCATCCACCGGATGAACGGGCTGACCGCGGATGCGATGATCAGCGCCAACAGCACCGGGATCACGACGATCTTCAACTGGATGGATGCGTAGACGATCACCACGGCGACCAACAGGACAAGGAGCACCTGTGAGCAGCGGATGGCGAGCCTCCCGAGAGAGTCGGTCCACAGGGCGCGCGGCGACCCGGTCAGCTTCACTTTCTCCGTCGTGGGGAGGTCGGCCGGGGGCTGCATTGCACGGTTTCGCCGGAGTCGCATTCGTCCAAGTTACCCGGCGAGGTGGAACTGCGCGGCCGCTAGCCTGTGATGGTGAAGATCATGTCGCCGCCGCTGCTGTGGCTCCTGCTCTTCGCGGTGCTGGCGTTGGGCAGTTTCTTCATGCTGCTGTCGGTCGTTCCCCTGTTCGCCAGCGAGACCGGTTCCGGCATGGTCGGGGCCGGGCTCACCACCGGCGCGATGATGCTCTCGACGGTGATCACCGAGTTGTTCACCGCCCAGCTGTTCACGAAGTTCGGCCAGCGCAGGGTCATCGCCGTTGGGGTGCTCCTCCTGTCGCTCCCCACCCTGTTGTTGCTCGTTTCGAGCGCCCTCCCGATGATCCTCGGGGTCAGCATCCTTCGGGGTGCCGGGCTCGCCATCACTGTTGTTGCCGGAACAGCCATCGCCGCCGCGATCGGCTCCGGTAATCGCCAGGGTGAGGTGGTCGGGATTTACGGCGTCGCATCCGCCATCCCCGCCGTGGTAGCCCTCCCTCTCGGCCTGTGGTTGGTGAACCAGTTCGACTTCGCCACCGCGTTCATCGTCGCTGTAGCGTTGGGCGTTGCCTCCCTGGTGGCCGTGCCATTCCTCCGCGCCCACCCGTCCGACTCGGTGCAGAGCGCGAACCCGCTCGCCCTGCTTCGCACCCGCGCGATCGTACGCCCGACCATCGCCTTCACGGCCACGACTCTGGCGCTGGGGGTTGCTGCCACCTTCCTCCCGCTCGCCACCGAGGCACTGCTCGGCATTGCGGCGATCGCCCTGCTGGTGCAGGGGTTGGCGACGACCGGCGCGCGCTGGCTTGCCGGCCGGCTGAGCGACCGTTACGGGTCGCGCCGGTTCCTGGTTCCCTCCATGTTGCTGGCATCGCTGGGCATCGCGGTGTTGTTCTTCACCGACAATGCAGTGGCGATCATCGCCGGAATGGCGGTCTTCGGCCTGGGGCTCGGCGCGGTGCAGAACCTGTCGCTCATGCTCATGCTGGAGAACACTCACGCTGGCGACTTCGCCCGGGTCAGCGTGCTGTGGAATATCGCATTCGACGCCGGCATGGGCATCGGTTCGGTGGCGTTCGGGTACCTCGCTATCGCCACCGGTTACCCGTGGGGCTTCGCCATCCTCGCCTTCGTCATGGTGCTGACCATCGTGCCGGCGCGTCCCAGGGTCAGGCGCTGATGCAGCGGTTCAGCCGGGTCATCGCCATCCCGCTCGCGCCGGTGCTGCTGGCGCAGGGGCGATGGTTGCGGCGCACCATTCCCCGGCTGCCGGATGCCGCGCTGCCCTGGACCGGTGAACTCGCCGGACCCGCTCCTATCCGGCTGCTGGTGCTCGGCGATTCGACTGCGGCCGGCGTCGGTGCTGCAACGCAGGATGAGGCGCTTCCCGGGTTCCTGGCCCGCGAGTTCCAGGCGCGCTTCGGGCGCGGCACCACCTGGCGGGCACTCGGCCGCAATGGGGCCACAGCTCGCGACGTCATCACCGATCACCTGGCGGATGCGACCGGCGAGGTTTTCGACGTCGTCTTCCTCACCATCGGCGCGAACGACGCCCTCGGGATGCGCAGTCGCACCGTCTTCAGCCGGGACGTGAGGCACATCGTCGACGAGTTGCGGGCGGTGAACCCGGATGCCCTGATTCTCGTTTCCCTGATGCCCAGGTTCGACCGGTTCGAGAGCCTCCGCAACCCGGTGCGCTGGAACCTGGCCCTGCACGCGGCCAGCCTGGATACCGGGGCTCGCGCATCCGTCGTCGGTATGGGCGGGGTATTCGCGATCCCGAAGCCGCCGCCATACACCCCGACCTTCTGGGCGAGTGACGGGTTTCATCCCGGCCCGGATGGGTACCGCGAGTGGGTCGAGTTCGCGCTCGGCGAGGTGCCGGCGGAGTTGCTCGAAACCCTGCATTAGGCGGGTCGAGCTCGTCGAGACCCTCAACAGGCTGAATTGGTCGACACCCCGCTCAGGGTGCCCGCTGGGGGGCAGGTCGCCGAAAGCATCCTGCTGACGGATGCCGCCAGTCGGGCGCAGCGGGTCGAGCTCCTACTTAAGCTGGTCGAGCTTGTCGAGACCTCCGACGGGCAACCGTGCGGGGTCTCGACAAGCTCGACCAGCGATAGTGCTGTTACTCGCCGACGCCTACCGGCTCGGCGGCCTCGTTGGCGGTCACGTCGCCGTGGCCGACAGCCTCGACGATCTTGGCGCCCAGGTCGGAGTCGACGCTGGTCCAGTACCAGATGAAGCGGTCCTTGATGCGATCGATGGTCAGCCCGTTGTACTGACCGACCAGCGTCTCCAGGAAGCGCGCCTTCGACTCATCCGTGAACACCTCGCGGTAGAGGGTCCCGGCCTGGCCGAAGTCGTCGTCCTCGGAGCGCAGTGTCGCCGCGGCGCGGATCATCTCGCCATCCGTCTCCCAGCCGCCTTCACCGGCGCGGGCCGGGTCAGCCTCGGGGCCACCGAACGAGTTCGGCGCGTAGGTACGTGACGCCGCATCGTTGTAGTTGAACTGCATGTTGCCCTCGTGCATGTACGTGGTGACGTGGGCCGCGTGCGGCTGGTTCACCGGCAGCTGGTTGTAGTTCGTGCCGATGCGGGCGCGCTGGGCGTCCGGGTAGGAGAACACGCGGGCCATCAGCATCTTATCCGGGCTGATGTCGACGCCGGGAACCAGGTTGCCCGGCGAGAACGCGGCCTGCTCAATCTCGGCGAAGAAGTTCTGCGGGTTGCGGTTCAGGGTGAAGTGCCCGACCTTGACCAGCGGGTAGTCGGCGTGCGGCCAGACCTTGGTGATGTCGAACGGGTTGAAGCGGTACGTCTTCGCGTCCTCGTACGGCATGATCTGCACGTGGACGTCCCAAGTGGGGTACTCGCCCCGCTCGATGGCCTCGTAGAGGTCGCGGCGGTAGTAGTCAGAGTCTGAACCGGCGAGCAGTTCGGCCTCGGCGGCTTCCATGAGCTCGACGCCCTGGCGCGACTTGAAGTGGTACTGCACCCAGAAGCGCTCGCCCTCGGCGTTGATCCACTGGTAGGTGTGCGAGCCGTAGCCGTTCACGTGGCGCCACGACCGGGAGAGTCCGCGGTCGCCCATGAGGTACGTGACCTGGTGGGCCGACTCCGGGGAGAGGGTCCAGAAGTCCCACTGCATGTCGGCGTCGCGCAGACCAGAGCCGGTGAGGCGCTTCTGGGAGTGGATGAAGTCGGGGAACTTGATGCCATCGCGCACGAAGAACACCGGGGTGTTGTTGCCGACGATGTCGTAGTTGCCCTCGGTCGTGTAAAAGCGGAGGGAGAATCCACGCACGTCGCGCCAGGTGTCAGGGGAGCCCTGCTCGCCAGCGACCGACGAGAAGCGCAGAAGAGTCTCGCTCTTGGCGCCGGGCTGGAACACGGCCGCGCGCGTGTACTGGGAGACGTCTTCGGTGATCTCGAGCTCACCGAAAGCTCCGCCGCCCTTGGCGTGCGGGTTGCGCTCTGGGACGCGCTCCCGGTTGAACGATGCGAGCTTCTCGACCAGGTAGCGGTCGTGGAGGGCGGTGATGCCATCCGGTCCGGCGGTAAGAGAGTGCGCGTCGCTGGCGACGGGTGCTCCACTCTGGGTGGTCGTGTAGTTGCTCACGATGTCTCCTTAATTGTTGATGTTGGCTTGGACTGTTGGCAAGTGGGGCAGAGTCCCCAGAAAGTGACCTCTGCGGTGTGAACGGCGTATCCGCCGCTCTGGGACGGTGTCAGGCACGGCGCCTCGCCGACAACACAGTCGACATCCTGGATTTCACTGCATTGGGTGCAGACCAGGTGATGGTGGTTGTCGCCAATCCGGCGTTCGTAGCGGGCGGATGACCCGGCCGGCTCGATCTTGCGCAGCAGGCCCGCGGTGGTGAGCGCGGCCAGTACGCCGTACACGGCCTGCAGTGAGGTGCCGGGAAGGTCCCGCTTCACGGCACCGAAGACGCTGTCGGCGTCAGCGTGGGGGCTTTCGGCGAGCACCTTCAGTACCGCGATCCGCGGCTCGGTGACCTTCAAACCGGCGCCGCGGATGCTCAGGGTGAGCTCTTCGGCGGCCGGTGCGATCATGCATCCATTCTACCAGTTGTTTTGAGTAACTCAAGATACGCCCTCAAGCTGATCGAGCTCGTCGAGATCCGGCTTCGCTCGCTCAACCAGCGAGTGTGTCTGCGCGACGTAGACTGGAGGCAATCATCCGCGCGAAACTTCCGGGAGTCACTGGTGCCCACAATCGTCGTCGAGGTCATGCCGAAAGCCGAGCTGCTCGACCCCCAGGGCAAGGCCGTCGCCGGTGCACTGGCCCGCCTCGGCAAGACCCATTTCACCGGTGTTCGCATCGGCAAGCGCTTCGAGATCACGGTCGACGAGGTGACGGATGATGTGCTCGCCGAGGTGAAGGAACTCGCCGAGACCATGCTGTCCAACTCGGTGATCGAGGATGTCGTCAGCATCATCGCCCCGGAGGACCTCGCCGCAGGGGAGACCCACTGATGAGGATCGGCGTCATCACCTTCCCCGGCTCCCTCGACGACCGGGACGCCGGGCGCGCCATCCGCCTGGCCGGTGCAGAGCCGGTCGCCCTGTGGCACGGGTCGCACAGCCTGGAGGACGTCGACGCACTCGTGCTGCCCGGCGGCTTCAGCTACGGCGACTACCTGCGCGCCGGTGCCATCGCCAGCTTCTCGCCGATCATGGTCGAGGTCATCGACGCGGCGAACAAGGGGATGCCGGTGCTCGGCATCTGCAACGGCTTCCAGATGCTCGCCGAAGCCCACCTGCTCGACGGCGGCCTGGTGCGGAACGACCACGGCAACTTCATCTGCCGCGACCAGAAGCTTGTTGTCGAGAACACATCGACCACCTGGACAACCGGGTTCCAGGAGAACCAGCAGATCACCATCCCGCTCAAGAACGGTGAGGGCGGCTTCATCGCCGACACCGAGACCGTGAACCGGCTGGAGGGCGAGGGCCAGGTGGTGTTCCGTTACGTCGACGTGAACCCCAACGGCTCGGTGAACGACATCGCCGGCGTATCGAACGACCGCGGCAATGTCGTCGGGCTGATGCCGCATCCGGAGCACGCCGTCGAAGAAGGCTTCGGCCCTGACACCGCTCTCGCCATGCGAAACGGCACCGACGGGCTCACCTTCTTCACCAGCGTTATCCAGCAGGCCCTGGTTCGCTAGTCGCGTCGGCGGCACGACTTTTGCCATTCGCTCTCCCCTCTCGACGAAGCGCCTCGAATCGGGCCACTATGCGGGTGCGTCAGCGTGACGACCCGCAGAACGCCCCGTCTCAATGGTCGAACTTTCGGTGGATGGCCCGGGCGACTGCGCTTGAGAGGATGAAGTGGTGACTTCCCCACTGACCACCACCCGTGTGACCCCCCGCCGCTTCTACCGAATAGTCGCCATCGCCGAGGCGGTGACCTGGACCTTGCTGATCGCCGGCCTCATCCTCAAGTACGCGCTCGACGCCGGCGACCTCGGCGTACGCGTCGGCGGCTCCATTCACGGCTTCGTCTTCCTGGTCTACGCGGCGACCGCGGTGCTCGTCGGCGTGAACCAGCGCTGGAAGGTCGGACTCATCGCCATGGGCGTCCTCACCGCGATCGTGCCCTACGCGACCATCCCGTTCGACCGCTGGCTGGAGAAGAACGGGAAGCTCGAGGGTGCCTGGAGAACGACAGCGACGGATGACCCGCGCGACAACACCTGGATCGACCGCCTGCTGAGATGGTTCCTGAACCACCCGCTCGTGCTCGGCGCCCTGCTGGTCGTCGGCGTCGTCGTGGTGTTCACCGTGCTGCTCATCCTCGGCCCGCCCGGCGGCCGGCAGTAGGGCGGACCCGCACATCCGGCACGGCTAGAATCGAGGCATCCGGCCGCCTTCCACCCAGGAGCCTTCGCGTGACCACCTCCACCACCCCCCTCCACGTTGCCGACACCGTTTCGAATGCCGAGTCGACGCCCGAGAAGGAGCAGCCGTATGGCGCCCTCGGCCTGAAGCAGGACGAGTATGAGCAGATCAAGACCATCCTCGGCAGGCGCCCCACCAGCGGCGAGCTGGCGATGTACTCGGTCATGTGGAGTGAGCACTGCTCCTACAAGTCGTCCAAGATCTACCTGCGCCAGTTCGGCCAGAAGGTGTCTGAAAAGATGAAGGAGAACCTGATGGTCGGCATCGGCGAGAACGCCGGCGTCGTGGATGTCGGCCAGGGCTGGGCGGTGACCTTCAAGGTCGAGTCGCACAATCATCCGTCGTTCATCGAACCGTTCCAGGGTGCTGCAACCGGTGTCGGCGGCATCGTTCGCGACATCATCTCGATGGGCGCCCGACCGGTCGCCGTCATGGACCAGCTGCGTTTCGGCGCCATCGACGATCCAGACACCGCCCGCGTGGTGCACGGCGTCGTCTCCGGAATCTCGTTCTACGGCAACTGCCTCGGCCTGCCGAACATCGGCGGGGAGACCTGGTTCGACCCGGTGTACCAGGCGAACCCGCTGGTCAACGCGCTCGCGGTCGGCGTGCTCCGCCACGAAGACCTGCACCTGGCCAACGCCCGCGGCGTCGGAAACAAGGTCGTCCTCTTCGGTGCCCGCACCGGCGGCGACGGCATCGGCGGGGCATCCATCCTGGCGTCAGATACCTTCGCGGAAGGTGGGCCCACCAAGCGCCCTGCCGTCCAGGTGGGCGACCCGTTCGCCGAGAAGATCCTCATCGAGTGCTGCCTCGAACTGTTCAAGCAGGAACTGGTGGAGGGCATCCAGGACCTCGGTGCAGCCGGCATCAGCTGTGCCACCAGTGAGCTGGCCGCCAACGGCGACGGCGGCATGCACATCGAGCTCGAGAAGGTGCTGCTGCGCGACCCCACGCTCACCGCCGAAGAGATCCTGATGAGCGAGAGCCAGGAGCGGATGATGGCCATCGTCCACCCGGACAAGCTGGACGCCTTCCTCGAGGTCGTGAACAAATGGGATGTCGAAACCTCCGTTCTCGGCGAGGTGACCGACACCGGCCGCCTGGTGATCACGCACCACGGCGACGAGATCGTCAACGTCGACCCCAGCACCGTGGCCGTCGACGGACCGGTCTACGAGCGTCCGGTCACCTACCCGACCTGGATCGACGCGCTGCAGGCGGATGGCGCCGGTCGCCTCCCGCGGGCAACCGACCCGGCCGAGCTGCGCGCCCAGTTCCTGCGGCTGCTGGCGAGCCCCAACCTGGCCTCGAAAGACTGGATCACCAACCAGTACGACCGCTACGTCGGCGGCAACACCGCGCTCAGCTTCCCCGACGACGGCGGCATGGTGCGCATCGACGAGGAGAGCGGTCTCGGTTTCACCGTGGCGGCGGATGCGAACGGCCGCTGGTGCCAACTCGACCCCCGACAGGGCGCCCGCCTCGCCCTCGCGGAGGCGTTCCGCAACGTCGCCGTCACCGGTGCGACGCCGGTCGCGGTCAGCGACTGCCTCAACTTCGGCTCCCCGGAGAACCCCGAAGTCATGTGGCAGTTCAGCGAAGCGGTCGCCGGGCTGTCCGACGGATGCCTCGAACTCGAGATTCCCGTCACCGGCGGCAACGTCTCCTTCTACAACCAGACCGGAGATGAGCCGATCCACCCGACCCCGGTCGTCGCGGTGCTCGGCGTGATCGACGATGTCGCGAAGCGCATCCCGTCCGGCTGGCAGGACGAAGGCAACAACATCTACCTGCTCGGCGTGACCCGCGACGAACTCGACGGTTCCGCCTGGGCCGGAGTGCTCCACGACCACCTTGGCGGACATCCGCCGGTCGTATCGTACGACGACGAAAAGGCGCTGGCCGCGCTCATCTCGGCCGGGGCATCCGAAAGCCTGATCTCCTCGGCCCACGACCTGACCGACGGGGGCCTGGTGCAGGCGCTGGCCGAGTCGGTGCTGCGGTTCGGTATCGGCGCCCGCGTCTGGATCACCGAGATCATGCAGCGTGATGGCGTCGATGCAACGGCCGCCCTGTTCAGCGAATCGACCGGGCGGGTCATCGTCAGCATCCCGCGCGAGGACGATGTCAAGTTCGTCGGGCTCTGCGAGGGCCGCCGTTATCCGTTCCTTCGCATCGGTGTCACCGATTCCGGTGGAGCGCTCGAGGTGCAGGACCAGTTCACCGTGTCGCTCGACGAGCTGCAGGCCGCCCACCGCGGCACGTTGCCGTCGGCGTTCGGTCCGGTCGTCGGAGCGTAGGAGCGTGCCGCCGGCCCACAGCTTCCGAGTCGTGCCGGCGGCCTACGTCTTCCTCCGGCATGGCGACGATGTGCTGCTGCAATTGCGGAAGGACACCGGGTACTACGACGGCTACTGGGCTGCGGGAGCAGCCGGTCACGTCGAGGCCGACGAGTCGGTGCTCGAAGCGGCCAGTCGCGAAACCCTGGAGGAACTCGGGATCGTCGTCGAGCCCGCCGACCTGACGCCGGTCACCGCCATGCACCGCACCAGCGACAGCGGCCTGGCGATCGACCAGCGGGTCGACTTCTTCTTCGAATGCCGCGCCTGGACCGGCGAACCGGAGTTGCAGGAGACGAAGGCCGCCGGTCTGGCCTGGTTCCCGTTCGATTCCTTACCAGCACACGTGGTTCCCCACGAATTGTTCGTGCTCGAACGCCTCCGAGCCGGGTCGCTGGCACCCGTGGTGACGTTCGGTTTCTGACGCCTCCTGCAGCAAAGACAGGCAGGATGGAGTCATGCGTCGCAGTGCCATCATCATCACCGCCGCGATCGTGCTGGCTCTCGTCGGCGCCGGCGTGGTGACGGCGAACGTGCTGACTGTCCGGAACGAGCCGGGAGAGTCCCAGCCGGTCGAGCCCGTTGTTGCCACCCCCGACCCGTCGCTTCCGACCGCCACTCCCGAGCCGTCCGTGGAACCACCGTCGTCTCCCGCTCCCGTCCCTCCCGCGCCGCCGGAGGATCTCGATGACGACGACGATGATGACCTCGATGACGATGACAACTGACCACGCAGCGGATGCCGCACTCCTCGGGGCGGTCGCCGAATCTCTCGAACGCACCCTGGTCTCCCACCACCGCGTCAGCGCGACGGTCATCGGCGATGGTGTAGTCGTCGCCCACCAGGTCGAATTCGGGTCAGCCAACGGCAGTGAAAGTCACCTCATCTACGTCGAAACGAGCCCCCGCACCGAGCGACGGGACGGCGTGCTCACCATGCGCGACGAGGCGACCGGTGACCAGGTGTCGGTCTGGGTTTACCCTCGCGACCCCGCGCTTCCCGCCCTCCCGGCGGCGGTTTTCCCGGACGGCGCCGCGGTCATCCTGAAGCGCCTGGGCGTCGATCCCGGCAGCCACGTCGCGCTGGGGCTGGAGGCGTACCGACCGGGTAAGCGCGCGGTGATCCGGGTGGACACCGACCGGTCAACCGTCTTCCTCAAGGTGGTCGCCCCCGGTGCGGCCGGCGTGATCGCCGAACGCCACAACGCCTGGCTCGACGCCGGCCTGCCGGTCCCACAGGTGCTCGGCTGGAGCGACGAGGGGCTCGTCGCCCTGTCCGCCCTGCGCGGCACGCCCGCAGTGGAGGCGGTCGCCCGCCTCGACCCCCTCCGCTTCACGAACGAATTGCTGGCCCTCCGACAGCGCATCGCCACCATTCCCAGTGCGACGGATGCCCGCACGTCCCTGTCCCAGCGCCTCGACTGGTACGAGCGCCGGTTGACCCAGGTTCACCCCGCGCTCGGTGGGGCGATCTACCAGGTGGCCACGCGCATCCGCACTGTGCTGGCCGATGCCGGTGCGCCGCCGCCGGTGACGATTCACGGCGACCTTCACGTCGGACAGCTTTTTCTCGACGAGACGGATGCCATCACCGGTGTTCTCGACATCGACACGGGCGGGTACGGTGACCCGGCCGACGACGCCGGCGCGCTGTACGCCCACCTGATCGTTACGGCCGCACTCAACGCCGACCGCCCGGAGATTGCGGAGGGCTGCGAGTCCCTGGCCCATCATTGGCGGGCCAATTGGCGCCGGGAAGAGGATCCCGATTTCGCCGAACGGGCGACCGCCATCGCGGCCACCCACCTGCTCGCGCACGCCCTGAACCAGGCGCTGGATGCCCGCGAGCTGGTCGAGCGCGCCGGTACGTTGCTACCAGCGCACGAACATTAGAGGGCTGTAACCAAGCTCTGGCTTCCGCCTTACCTGCGATCGCGATAGTTGTTCTTGTCAGAAGGATTGCGGCGCAAGCTGCGGAACAGCTAAAGGAGACTACCCATGAACAACAAGCGCAAATGGACGGCCGTCGGCGCAGCATCCGCCCTGGGAATCGGCCTGGTTGCCGGCGGAGGAGTCCTCACCGCGAACGCGATGACCATCCATGACACCACTGGTGAGAAGGTTGGCACGGACAAGGTATCGACCGGCGCTTCGAACTCGGTGGTCGACTCGGCGCAGTCGGCACCGGATGCTCCCATCACCACGACGAGCACGCCGGCCACCACGAGTGTCACCCCCAATGGCAGCGCAGTGAGCGCGGTCACCGCCGTCTCAGCACAGAGCGCCGTCAGCGCCGTCGACCCGGCCTCCGCCGTTTCGGTGCAGTCCGCCACCACCCCGGCGAGCCCGGCCTCCGCCCCGAGCGCCGACTAACCAGGGCGTGAGTAGTGCCGCTGCCCGGACGGGGCGGCGGCATTAGTCATTTAAGGCGGTAGCCCATCCCCCGCACCGTCTCGATGCGACCGGGCCCGAACTTCGCCCGCAGGTAGCTGACGTACACGTCAACCACATTCGAGCCTGGGTCGAAGTCGTAGCCCCAGACCCGGCTCAGCAACTGCTCGCGGCTCAGCACCTGGTCGGGATGCCGCAGGAACTCCTCGGCGAGCGCGAACTCCCGGGCGGACAGTTCGACGGTGCGCCCCTCGACAGTCGCCCGGCGAGACCGGAGGTCGATGCTGAGCCCGCCATGCTCGAGCGTCAGGCTCGCCTGCGGCGACCCGCCCGTCGCATCCCGCAGCCTGCTGCGCACGCGGGCGGCCAACTCGTCGAACTTGAACGGCTTCACCAGGTAATCGTTGGCGCCGGCGTCCAGTCCGGTGACCGTGTCCTCCGTCGCCGTGCGGGCGGTCAGCATGACGATCGGCAGTTGGGAATCCTGGTTGCGGATGCGACGCAGCACCTCGAAGCCATCGATACCGGGCAGCCCGACGTCGAGCAGCACCAGGTCAAACTCGCCGGACAGCGCCAACTGAAGGCCGTCGATCCCATCCTCCACCACGGTGCAGGCATACCCCTGCGCCTTCAGCCCCTTGCTGATGAAGCTCGAGATCCGTTCCTCGTCCTCGATGATCAGGATGCTGCTCATCCGCCCACCTCCTGCTGAGCCAGCGGAATCGCAATGCCGAACCGCGAACCGACCGGGGAACTGTGCAGCGTCACCCGTCCACCGTGCGCCTTCGCGATCGCGGCGACGATCGGCAGCCCCAGCCCGGAGCCCTGCACACCACGCTTCGCACCGACCCGGCCGAAACGCTCGAAGATGCGGTCCTCCATGTCTTTCGGGATGCCCGGCCCCTGATCCGCAACCCAGAACTCGACCGTGGCATCGTCGACAACGCGGCTCCCCAACGAGATCGGCGAACCGTCCGGCGAGTACTTCGCCGCGTTGTCGGCCAATTGCAGCCAGGCCTGGGTGATGCGAGCCGAATCGAGCAGGCAGACGATATCCGCGTATTCTGCGAGCGTCCAGGCGTGGCCGGCATCCGTCGCCGCCTTGGCGAAGACCTGCTCAGTGAAGTCGCGGATGTCTACCGGGCCCCGATTCACCAGCGCCTGCTGGCTGTCGGCGAGGGACTCGATCTCGTCGACCAGCGCAGACATCCGATCCAGTTCGTCGATGGCGATTGCCATCGCCTGCCGCACATCCGTTGGATCCTCGGGGTCAGCCACCTCGAGCTGACCGCGCACGATGGTGATCGGCGTCTTGAGTTCGTGCCGCACGTCGTTGAGCAACTGTTTCTGGGCGCTGACCGCGCCGTCGATGCGATCGAGCATGGTGTTCACGGTGGAGGTGAGGCCGGACAGGTCGTCGTTGCCCTGCACCGGGATGCGCTCGGTGAGGTCGGTTGCACTGATGCGGGATGCGGTCTCCCGCAGGTCGCGCAGCGGGCGCAGCAACCGCCCGGCGACGAACCAGCCGACGAGTCCGACCGCCACGAGTCCGCCGGCCGCGACAATCGCGTAGGTGGCGAACGCGCTGGTGCTGTCGTTCAACTCGGCATTGATGTCGAGCGCGGCGATGTAGACCCCCTGCTGCGGGTCGCCCTCAACCCTCACCGGCGTTGCCACGTAGCGGAGGGTGCCGAGCGTGCCAACCGATGTACCCAGCCGGACGGTACCGTCGGACACTTCCGCGATGATCCGGTCCACCAACGCGGGGTCGTCCTCGAGGTGGACGTCCACGTCGATCGCGGAGACGAGCGCCGGCCTACCGTCGATGACTCCCAGCGAGCTTTCGTTGCGACCGGGGAGAACCCGGGAGAATACCGCCTCAAGCGCTTCCCGGGTGGTGGCGTGCGGCGAAACGGCGGGGGCTGGTCCGTCGGCGCCAGAGACATCCGTCGCCGGAGACCCGCTGACCACCACGCGAACCGCCTCGACGCGGGACAGCAGCCGATCGTCGATCTCGTGCATGATCCGGTCGCGCTGCACGAGGTAGGCCATCAGCCCCGCGCCGGCCATGCTCAGCGCGGTCACCAGGAGGATGGCTGCGAGGATCCGCGTTCGCACCGACCAGCGCGGCGACCGGGAAGAAGGCATGCCTCCAGTATCGCCCGCGGCACCAGCTCATCCCACAGTTCGCCGCGGCAGGTCAGGTGGAGGGGCCGACGACCTCGCCCGGGTCCACCACGGCGCGGGGGCGCATCCGTCGCCTGGTCGGGAGCTTCAGCCTGCCCTGCGTGAAGACGATGCCGAGCATGACCAGCAAAGCGCCCAGCGGCTGGTTCCAGGTGAAGGTCTCGTGCAGCACCACGACGCCCAGCACGATGCCCACCACCGGCAGCATGTAGGTGACCGTGGAGGAGCTGGTCGGACCCCAGGCACGCAGCACGGCGATGTTCCAGATGTAGGCCAGACCCGAGCCGAGACCGCCGAGCAGCAGCAGGCTGGACACCACCCAGAAGTCGAGCCGCACCGGGGAGAGTGCCATGATCGGCGTCAACAGGATCATGATCACCGCCGCCATGCCGATGTTCATGAATGCAACGGTCGTGCCGGGGATCGGCCGATGGCTGACGAACTTGCGCAGGTAGCCGATGGCGACGCCGTACGACGAGCCGGCGACGATGCAGGCCAGTTGCCCGTAGAGGTCGCCGGTCAGCGTGCCGGTCTGCCACGGTCCGATCACCAGCAGCACGCCCATGATGCCGATGACGACGCCAATCAACTGGTTGCGGGTCAGCTTCTCGACGTGGAACACCAGGGTCACCATGACGGCGGTCGCGATCGGGGTGATCGAGTTGTAGATGGCGGCCAGGCTGGACGACACGTGCTGTTCCGCCCAGGCGAACAGCAGGTGCGGGATGATGCAGTTGAAGACGGCGATCACCGTGAAGTGCACCCAGATCACGGGTTCCCGTGGCAGCTTGTGGCGGCCGATGAGCATGAAGACGGCGAGCACCATGGCGCCGAGAATGACCCGTGACCAGGCGATCTGGGTGAACGAGACACCGGTCAACGCGACCTTCATGAAGAGGAAGCTGGAGCCCCAGATCAGGCCCATCCCGAGAAACTGCAGCAGGGTCGTCGAGCGACGCAGGAGAGCCAGATTATCCTTCACAAGCCGACATTACAGCCAGCCGACGACAGTGCTATTCCTGAATATCGATGGCGCCGGTGCTCGCGATGCGCTGGTGGTGGTGGATGACCTCAGCGACGATGAAGTTCAGGAACTTCTCCGCGAACTCCGGGTCGAGGTGGGACTCAACGGCGAGTGCGCGCAGCCGCGCGATCTGCACCTTCTCCCGTTCCGGGTCGGATGGCGGGAGCCCGGCGGCAGCCTTCACCCGGCCCACCTGCTGGGTGAACTTGAAACGCTCGGCGAGCACGTGGATCAGCGCAGCATCCACATTGTCGATGCTTTGGCGCAGGCTCAGGAGTTCGGCGGTGGTGTCGTTCTCGATCATCGGTCCTCCAGTGTGCGTGCGACTGGTTAACGCTACTCGACCGCGGGGAACGTTACTCGATGCGCGAACGGTACAACACGGGGCGGCCGGCGGTTCGCGCGAGTCGCTGCTGGAGGGTCGCCCTCACCTGAGGCCACTCCTCGGCGAGCACCGAGAAGACCGCGGTGTCGCGCCAGGTGCCGTCGGCTCGTGGCTGATCCCGGCGAAGGACCCCCTCGAAGGTGGCCCCGATGCCGGCGATGGCGGCGCGCGATCGGGCGTTGAGCACATCCGTCTGGATCTTCACGCGCCCGAATCCTGCCTCGAATGCCTGCCCGAGCAGCAGCAGTTTGGCTTCGGCGTTCACCGCGGTGCCCCAGACGCGCGGGTCGTATGCTGTCCAGCCGATGTGCGCCTCCTCTCGGCGCAGGTCGAACTCGCCCAGCGTCGTCGTTCCGACCAGCTCGCCGTCGTGCGGGCCGCCGATCAGGCGTACCGCGTAGGGGATGCCGGTGTCGAAGTGGTAGTGGCCCTTCGCCCACTCGACGAATTCGGCCTCCGTCTCGCGGTAGGCGGCCAGCCCTCCGCCATACCCCCAGCTGAAGACGACCGGATGCCCGATCGCCCGGTACAGCGCGGGCAGGTCATCGGAGGTGAGCGGGTCGAGGCGGATGTAGTCGCCGATCAGCGGTTTCGCCTCCGGCTTCGTTGCTGTCACCGCACCAGTGTGGCAGCGAAGCCGCCCCGCGGCAAAGCGGTGCCCGCCCCGAACGATGACGCTGGTTGTCGACGATGACCGTGCTTCGAGCAGCGTCTTCGACGACAAACACCGTCATCGTCGGCTGCTTGGTGAGCTCGCGCGTGCGACGGAGCTAGCCGACCAGGTCGTGGCGCACGACGATCGCGTCGCGGCCGGGGCCGACCCCGATCGCCGAGATGCGGGAGCCACTCATCGCCTCGAGCGCCAACACGTAGTCCTGCGCGGCCTTCGGCAGGTCGGAGAAGCTGCGGGCACCGGTCAAGTCCTCCGTCCAGCCCGGGAAGTTCTCGTAGATCGGCACGGCGTGGTGGAAGTCGGTCTGGTTGACCGGCACCTCGTCGTAGCGAACCCCGTCGACCTCGTAGGCCACGCAGACCGGGATCTCGGTGAGGCCGGTGAGCACGTCGAGTTTGGTGAGCACGAAGTCGGTGACGCCGTTGACGCGCGCGGTGTAGCGGGCGATGGGCGCGTCGTACCAGCCGCAGCGGCGAGGGCGTCCCGTCGTGGTGCCGAACTCCGCACCGTTGCTGCGCAGGAACTCACCGGACTCGTCGAACAGTTCGGTCGGGAACGGGCCGGCGCCGACGCGGGTCGTGTACGCCTTGACGACGCCGATGACCCGGTCGAAGCGGTTGGGTGCGACACCGGACCCGGTGGCGGCGCCGCCGGAGGTGGCCGACGACGAGGTGACGAACGGGTAGGTGCCGTGGTCGACATCCAGCATGGTTGCCTGGCCGGCCTCGAAGAGAACCGTCTTGCCCGCGTCGAGTGCCTGGTTCAGGATCAGGCCGGTGTCTGCGACCATCGGGCGCAGCCGCTCCGAGTACTGCAGCAGCTCCTCGACGATCTCGTCGACGGTGATGGCCCTGCGGTTGTAGATCTTCACCAGCAGGTGGTTCTTCTGGTCGAGGGCGCCCTCCACCTTCTGGCGCAGGATGTTCTCATCGAACAGGTCCTGGATGCGGATGCCGACGCGGTTGATCTTGTCGGCATAGGTGGGGCCGATGCCGCGGCCGGTTGTGCCGATCTGCCGCTTGCCGAGGAAGCGCTCCGTCACCTTGTCCATCGTGCGGTGGTACTGGGTGATGACGTGCGCGTTGGCGCTGACCAGCAGGCGCGAGACATCGACGCCGCGTGCGTTCAGGGCGTCCAGTTCTTCGAACAGCACCTCGATGTCGACGACGACGCCGTTCGCGATCACCGGGACGACGCCGGGTGACAGGATGCCGGATGGCAGCAGGTGCAGCGCATACTTCTCGTCGCCGATGACGACGGTGTGGCCGGCGTTGTTGCCGCCGTTGAACTTGACGACGTAGTCGACTCGGTCACCGAGCAGGTCGGTGGCCTTGCCCTTGCCTTCGTCGCCCCATTGGGCACCGATCAACACGATTGCAGGCATGGGAGGTCCCTTCGAATCTGTGGGGGATTGCACCTCAGTCTACCGAACCCCCCGCGCGCGGGGTGCGGCGGCCGAAACAGGCCGTCACGCGCGTGCGGAGGCAATACTCTTGATGAATGTCTAAAGTACTGTCTGGCCTCCCCGTCGGCGAGCGCGTCGGGATCGCATTCTCCGGCGGACTCGACACCTCCGTCGCCGTCGCCTGGATGCGCGACAAGGGCGCGATCCCCTGCACCTACACGGCCGACATCGGCCAGTACGACGAGCCGGACATCGCGTCGGTACCGCAGCGCGCCACGGAGTACGGCGCGGAGCTTGCCCGGCTGGTCGACTGCAAGACCGCCCTCGTCGAGGAGGGCCTGGTCGCGTTGCAGTGTGGCGCTTTCCACATCCGCAGCGGCGGCAAGACGTATTTCAACACCACCCCCCTCGGTCGCGCCGTGACCGGAACCATGCTGGTTCGCGCCATGAAGGATGATGGCGTCGACATCTGGGGCGACGGCTCAACCTACAAGGGCAACGACATCGAGCGGTTCTACCGCTACGGCCTGCTCGCCAACCCGCGCCTGCGCATCTACAAGCCGTGGCTCGATGCCCAGTTCGTCGACGAGCTCGGTGGTCGCAAGGAGATGAGCGAGTGGCTGGTCGCGCATGGCTTCCCGTACCGCGACTCGGTCGAGAAGGCGTACAGCACGGATGCGAATATCTGGGGGGCAACGCACGAGGCCAAAGACCTGGAGGAGTTGAGCGTCGGGGTCGACATCGTCGAGCCGATCATGGGCGTCGCCGCCTGGCGCGATGACGTCGAGGTTGCGACCGAGGAGGTGACGGTCACCTTCGAAGCCGGCCGGCCGGTTGCGATCAACGGCAGGCACTTCACGGATGCCGTCGCGCTGGTTCACGAGGCCAACACCATTGGCGGCCGCCACGGTATGGGCGTCTCCGACCAGATCGAGAACCGGATCATCGAGGCGAAGAGCCGCGGAATCTACGAGGCCCCGGGGATGGCCCTGCTGCACATCGCCTACGAGCGCCTGCTGAACGCGATCCACAACGAAGACACCGTCGCCAACTACCACCAGGAGGGCCGTCGCCTCGGCCGCCTCATGTACGAGGGACGCTGGCTCGACCCGCAGTCGCTCATGCTGCGCGAGTCGATCGTGCGCTGGGTGGCATCTGCCGTAACCGGCTCAGTGACCCTGCGGTTGCGCCGTGGTGACGACTACACGATCGTGAACACCGAGGGGCCGGCGCTCAGCTACCACCCCGACAAGCTCTCCATGGAACGTGTGGGGGACGCAGCGTTCGGCCCTCAGGACCGCATCGGCCAGCTGACCATGCGCAACCTCGATATCGCCGACTCCCGCACCCGCCTGGAGCAATACGTGAGCCAGGGGATCATCACCGGTGAGACGGCGAAGCTGATGGGCAGCCTCGAGAGCGGCGGCGGCGACGAGATCGCTGCGGGTACCGAGCAGAGCGAGGCAACGGATGCCGCAGAGCGCGCACTCGAGGGTGCCGCGTTCGACTTCGGCACCGACTGAGCCGAAGCGCCCGTGTGGGTTTCCCAATTGAGGGACCCTTTGCGCTATCCGCACCGAAAGGAGGAAGTTTTTCCCGCGAAAGGGGAGAACCTCCTGCTTTTGCGCCGGACGCGCGGCACCCGGTTCGCTTAGCGCAGCGGGTCGAACGCCTTGAGCAGCTCGTGGTTCCCGTTACCGGTGATGCTGTCAGCGACGATGCGGCCGGTGAACGGGCCGAGGGTGACGCCCCACATCCCGTGCCCGCCGGCAACATGAACGCGCGGGGACTTGGTCGTTCCGATCAAGGGCAGTCCGTCCGGCGTGCACGGGCGTGAGCCCACCCACTCCTCTTCGCGCGCGTCCCAGTCGACATCGTCGAACAGCGGCCGTGCGGCTTCAACCATGGTGCGGATGCGCCGCTGGTCTGGTGCCGCGTGGGCCGGACGGAACTCCATCATGCCGCCGATGCGCAGGCGATCGCCGAGCGGGGTGCAGGCGACTCGCTCGATCGGGAAGTAGATCGGGTGCTTCGGGACGACCTTCGGCTTCACGCTGAAGCTGTACCCGCGTCCGGCCTGCACCAGTTGGCGCACGCCGAACTTGTGGGCGAGCTCGCCCAGCCAGGTTCCGGTGGCGACGACCACCTGGTCTGCACGCACGTTCTCGCCGGACGCGACGACGACTTCAACGCCGTCTGCCCCGAGGTCGTTGATGTCACGGACATCCATGCCGGTCAGGATCTTGCCGCCACGCTCGCGTACCGCCTCGGCCAGCGAGTCGACGTAGAGCGGCGGGTTGATGTAGTGCTGGCCGGCGATGCGGATGCCGTGGGTCACCGCGCCGCTGATGGTCGGTTCGATGGCACGGAGTTCGTCCCCGGTGATCCGTTCGAAGTCGACGTGACCGCCGCGGGCGGCGATCTCGGCAAACTCGTGCTCGAGCACGGCGACGTTGCGCTCGTTCACGAACCCGGTCAGGAAGGGGTCGGCGACGATCGCCTTCTCCTTGACCTCACCGTCGGCGAGCCGGTCGAACGAGTCGACGCCCCACTTGTTGATCTCGGCGAAGGTGGCCATGTTCTTGCGCCACTTCGGTGGGGTGGAATACCAGGCGAAGCCGAGCAGGAAGCGGATCAGCTTCGGGTCGAGGCTGATCGGGATGTAGACGGGCGACGACGGGCTGAAGACGGCCTTGAGTCCATAACGGAAGATGGAGGGCTCCGGCAGCGGAAGGGTGAGCGCCGGGGCGATCCAGCCGGCGTTGCCCCACGACGAGCCGGCATTGACCCCGGTCTTCTCGAGCACCGTCACCTCGACCCCGCGTTCCTGCAGGAACCATGCCGTGGAAAGTCCGACAATTCCGGCACCGACGATGACGACGTGAGCAGGCTGAGCCAATTATTCTTCTCCAGTTTTTCTTCGGGCGACACTGCCCAGACGAGATAATCGTAGGGCATTGGAACACCCCGCCTTGTGGCCGGGGCTGACCATGGGAGTTGTGCGGTTCACGTTCCGAACACGTGTTGGCGCACCCAGGCGTGCATGGTGACGGCTGCGGCCGCGGAGGCGTTGATGCTGCGGGTGGAGCCGAACTGGCTGATCTCGACCACGGCATCCGCCGCCTCGATCGCCTCGGGCGACAGGCCGGGGCCTTCCTGGCCGAAGAGCAGCACGCACTCGCGCGGGAAGTCGAAGGTTTCGATGATCACGCTGCCAGGCACGTTGTCGATCGCGATGATCGGAAGGTCGCGCTCTTTGGCCCAGGCGACGAAGTCGGCGACATCCGGATGATGCAGCACGTGCTGGTAACGGTCGGTCACCATGGCTCCGCGCTTGTTCCAGCGGCGGCGTCCGACGATGTGCACGGTGTCGGCGGCGAACGCGTTGGCGCTGCGCACGATCGAGCCGATGTTCATGTCGTGCTGCCAGTTCTCGATGGCGACGTGGAACGGATGCCGGTGCTCATCCAGGTCGGAGACGATCGCCGCCATGCTCCAGTAGCGGTAGCGGTCGATGACGTTGCGGGTGTCACCCTTGGCCAGGAGTTCGGGGTCGTAGCGCTCATCGGCGGGCAGCTCGCCCTTCCAGGGGCCGACCCCATTGGTGGTCAACTCATGGGAGGGGTCCGGCTGCTCGTGCACGTATCTCAGGGTATCGCTCTGGATCCGGCCCCAGTGCCTACGCGGTCACCTATCCGCACAGCTGGCTGAATTCAGTACGCCGGTGCGGTGAGGGCGTTCAGGCTGGAGAGCACCAGCGTCACCGCTGGCAGCGACTCAGTCGGATACTGGCCGAGGAGTTCAAGCTTCCACGCGTCTGGGCCCTCACCGACCAGTTGGCGGCCGGATCGGCGGTGAATGTCGCGAACCATCCCCGTGTCGATGCCTGCAGCGGTGCTGTGTGGGCGGTTCTCGGCAGTGTGCGGTGCCGGAGTTCGAAGTCCAGGAGTTCCAGCCATCCGCCGTGTCGCATCGGCAGGCCGCGGGCGCGGACAATGCCTCGTCGGTTGAGTTCCATGACTGCGGAGGCTGACACCGGCTCCGATACCTTCCAGATAGCGGCCCGGGCCGTCCACGGGCGTTGCCGGCCGGCGAGGACATTGATGGCAACGTCCAACGACTCGATACCCACCGGTGCGTCATCTACGAGCGTCAGCCGCTGGCCCCACAACCGGACACGTCCCATGACGACGATGCCGCGGACGGCAAGCTCTACAAGGGCCGCAGCCCCGATGGTGAATCCGCCGTAGACCATCCGCCCGTCTGTCGCCGGCTCCGACAGCAATACTTCCTCAGCGAGAGTAAGCCGGTCGCGATCCACAGGGTTCATCATGGCCCAGAAAACAACGGGGACGCCAGCTCAACCGGCAGATCGTACAGGGCGAACGCGAGTACACACCGTTCGACTGACACGCCTGAACAGGTCGATACGGCGCTGCGCGCCTACTCAACCCACAGATAGCTGTTGCGCGCCCACTCACCCACAAGAAACCACTGCGGCCCACTCGCCTTCTGCGGGTCGAGTGCGGGCGAGCGAAGCGAGAACGTGTATCGAGACCACCGATCGCGCAGCTCAGGAACCGTAGACAAGCCCCATGATGATCGCCAGGCTGACGGCCGCCGACGACATGACTGTTCCGATCAGGCCGAGCACGTTGAAGCTGTGGTCCAGGACGAGGCAGAGAATGCCGAGGGCCAGGCCAAGGACGGCCACGATCAGCGCCGTCAAGGTGACACCGGGGATGAACGCCCCGATCAGGGCGACGCCGCCCACCAGAATGACCATGGAGCCGAATCGCCGCATGGTGGCCGTCGAGGGTCTCTGGACGCCCACGGCATAATCGCGTCGTGAGTCAGTCACCCTTTGAGCATGGCACAAGAACCTGAAAGTGCAGAGCCCACGTTCGCGGGGCAGACCCCTCGGGATGCCCCGGAATCCGGACGGCCCAAATCGTGCTCAGTACGATTGCCGTATGAGCGACCGAGACAACATCGAGTGTTGGCTGACCGACATGGACGGCGTGCTGGTGCACGAGAGCCGGCCGATCCCCGGGGCATCCGAACTGTTGCAGCAGTGGCGCAAACAGGACAAACCGTTTCTGGTGCTCACCAACAACTCCATCTTCACGCCGCGTGACCTCAGTGCCCGTCTGCGGGCATCCGGACTGGTCGTTCCCGAAGAGTTCCTCTGGACATCCGCCCTCGCCACCGCCGACTTCCTGCAATCGCAGATTCCGGGCGGGTCCGCATTCGTGATCGGCGAGGCCGGCATCACCACGGCACTGCACGAGGCCGGGTTCACCATGACCGAGAACGACCCCGACTACGTGGTGATCGGCGAGACGCGCAACTACTCGTTCGAGGCCATCACCAAAGCGATCCGCCTGATCATCGGCGGTGCACGCTTCATCGCCACCAACCCGGATGCCACCGGCCCGAGCATCGACGGACCGCTCCCAGCCACTGGCGCAGTCGCCGCCCTCATCACGAAGGCCACCGGCAAGCTGCCGTACGTGGTCGGCAAGCCGAACCCGATGATGTTCCGTTCGGCGATGAACAAGATTGGCGCGCACTCGGAGAACACCGGGATGATCGGCGACCGGATGGACACGGACGTCGTCGCCGGCATCGAGGCCGGGCTGCACACCATCCTGGTGATGACCGGTATCAGCGACCGGGCCGAGATCGACCGCTATCCGTTCCGACCGGACGAGGTCATCGACAGCGTGGCAGACCTGCTGGAGTAGTACCGGTCGGGCAATCCATCGGGTCTCGACAAGCTCGACCAGCTTAAGAACTGGACCTGGTTAAGAAGGGGCGAGCTCGGCGTCAGCTGAGGCCGAGGTCGTCCAGGCTGATCGCAGCGAAGTACGGGTAGCCGGCCGCCTCGATGACCTCACGGGCGCCCGTGTTGCGGTCGACGACCACGGCGACGCCGGCGATCTCGGCGCCCACCTTCTTCAGCGCCTCGATGGCGGACAGCGGAGAGCCACCGGTCGTCGAGGTGTCCTCGAGCACGATGACCCGCTTGCCCGCCACATCCGGGCCCTCAACCTGGCGGCCACGACCGTGGTCTTTCGGCTCCTTCCGCACGACGAACGCGTCGTAGGCCACGCCACGTGCAGCAGCCTGGTGCAGTACGGCGGATGCGATCGGGTCGGCGCCCATGGTCATGCCACCGACGGCCGAAACTTCGGGAACCTGGGAAATCAAGTCCAGCATCACCTGACCGATCAGCGGGGCGACCCGGTGGTCGAGGCTGACCTTCCGCAGGTCGACGTAATAGGTAGCCTTCTTGCCGCTGGTGAGGGTGAAGTCCCCGTGGAAGACGGCATCGGCCTTGATGAATTCGATGAGCTGCTGGCGCGTTTCGGTCACCCGCCAACTCTACCCAGCGGGTTAACGCAGGAACGCCCGGCTGCGGAGGATGCCCCCTCCGGCCGAGCGTCGGTACTGCTGGGTATCGCCGGCAACGGCGATCAACCGCCTAGGAGAACTGCAGTTCCTTCTGGGCAGCGTGGTGGCTGTAGCCGTCGGTCTTGATGTCCGAGTACACGGCCACGATGGACGTGATGGCCAGGATGCCGATGATGGTGAGTAGAGCGAACACGAGAAGGTGCCTTTCGTAGGGGTTTCGTGGGAACGTCGACCAGACGGAGGCGCCTTTGCTCGTGTTCGACTGTTTTCTATTCCATCACCGGAATCTATAAACCACAATCGCATTATTCTGCACGAACGCTGTAGCGTGGCTACATGGACATTCAGCGTCTCGAATTGCTCAGGGAACTGTCCGAACGGCACAGTGTCACCGAGGTGGCCCGCGCCCTGCACCGCACGCCGTCCGCCGTGTCGCAACAGCTCAAAGTGCTTGAGCGGGAGGCCGGGCTGCCCCTCACTGAACGCAGCGGACGCGGGCTCGCATTGACGGATGCCGGCCGCGCGCTGGCTCGCAGCGCCACCGACGTTGCGATCGCCATCGAGCGCGCGAATGCCGTCTGGGATGAGTTCCGCAACAAGGCAACCGGCGACGTGAGCATCGTCACCTTCCCCACGGCCGGACAGATGCTCCTACCCGGCACCATCGCCGACCTGGCCGACCTGGGAGACATCATCCTGAACTGCACGGACCAGGACCCGGAACTCAACGACTTCTCTGAGCTGACCGCCGACCACGACATCGTCCTCGCGCACACGATGAGCGGTCAGCGCTCCTGGGGCGGCCGCGGCCTCACGGTGGTCCCGCTGATGACAGAACAGCTCGACATCGGTGTCTGCTCGGAGCACCGCCTCGCCGGGCGCAGCTACCTGACCGCCGGCGATATCGTCGACGAACCCTGGATCGGCGTACCGGGAGGGTTTCCGTTCGAGCGGGTGCTGCACGACATCGAGCAGTTGGGCAACGGCCGGCTGAACATAATCCAGCGGTTCTCCGACCTGCGCATCATCGAGGCGTTCATCATGGCCGGCCTCGGCATCGCCCTGGTGCCGCGCTACTCGTCGGGCTCCGAGCTGGCCGACAAGATGGTGCTGAAGCCGCTCCGGGGCATCGACGCGGAACGGCAGATCGTGGCGTTGATGCGCCCGGATCGAGCCGAGCGCCTCGCGGTTCGCACCGTCGTCGCGGTACTGAGGCAGCGCGCAGCCGAAGTGCAGCGGCTGCACGCGGTGGAGACCGGCGCGATCACCCTGCCGGACTAGTGGACCGACCCCCCGTTTGTGGGTAGCCCCGGCGCGGCAGGAGGCGGTGCTTCACCGGTACGTTGGAGAGCTACGGCATATCGGGAGCCGTGTTTCGGGACATTAGGCGCATTCGGGTGCGCCGCGGGGAGCCACAATGAGCATGTCAGACAACGTCATCGAGTTTCGCCGCACAATTCGTGGCTACGATCCAGCGGATGTGGACCGGATCGTCGTCGAACTGAACGAACGCCTCGACCGCTACAACGAGGAGCGGGCGGACAACGCCCACCTGATCCAGCGGCTCAAGCGGGAACTGGCGGATGCCAACGAGCGCGCGTCCCGGATCAAGCCCAGTTTTGCCGACCTCGGAACCGCGTTCGAGGAAACCCTTCGTGTGGCGGAGACCCAGGCGAGCAAGATGCTTTCCGAGGCCAGCGAGGAGGCGGCCGACATCCGCGCGTCGGTCAAGGCCGATGCCGCGCGAATCCGTGAGCAGACTGAACGGGAAAGCCGCACGCTGATTGCGGATGCCCAGCAGGCTGCCGAAGAACTGCGCCTCAGCACGGAAGCGGAAGTGGCTGGGCTGCGCCAGCAGGCCGCTGACGAGTCCGCGAAGTCACGCAACACCCGCGCTCGCGCTGAGCGCAGCAGCGCCACCATGATCTCCCAGGCGGAGCGGCAGGTGGCCCAGATCCAGGCCGCGGCCAGCCGTCAGGCCGAACAGGTCAAGCGGGAAGCCGCCGAGCTGTTCCATGCCGCCCAGGAGATGATCGTCGCAGCCGAGGCCGACGTTCGTGACCGTCAGGACGAGGCCGAACTCGCCCGGGCCACGGTGCACGAGGAGGCCGAGCGCTACGCGCAGAAGGCCTACGCCCAGGCGGACGCCCACGTGGAGGCGGCATCCCAGCGGGCAGCCGCACTCATGGCCGACGCCGAGGCCATGCTGGCCAAGGCCGAGCGCCGCGCGGAAGAAGACGCCCAGGCAGCACTCGCGTTCACCGACAACCTGATGTCGAAGACGATGGTGCGTGCGAGCACCATCACCCGCGACACCGAAGACATGGTGAACTCGATGACGAGGGACGCCGAAACCCACATCTCGGACCTTCGCCGACAGCAGTCCGTGCTGCACGAGTACGTTCAGCGGATGCGCACCCTCACATCAGAGACCGAGTCGCTGGTTGCGCACGCGCAGCCGGCAGAGGCCAAGCGCAGCATCAGCGCGTAACCGTTCCTGCTTTCCGCAGGTCGATCGGCTTCCGTCCCTGAGCGAGTCGGCAGCAATCGCTGATCGAGCTTGTCGAGATCCCGTGGGGGTTTCGACGAGCTCAACCAGCGAAACATGCACTTAGTGGTTCTGGGGGAAGCCCAGGTTGATCCCGCCGTGACTCGGGTCGAGCCAGCGTGAGGTGACGGCCTTCTCCCGCGTGTAGAACGAGATCCCGGCCGGGCCGTACGCCTTCGCGTCACCGAACGCCGAGTCCTTCCAGCCGCCGAAGGAGTGGTACGCGACCGGCACGGGGATGGGCACGTTCACACCGACCATGCCCGCCTCCACCTCGTGCTGGAAACGACGTGCCGCGCCACCGTCGTTGGTGAAGATCGCCGTCCCGTTGCCGTACGGGCTGCGGTTGATCAGGTCGAGACCCTCGGTGTAGCTGTCCACCCGGATGATCGCCAGGATCGGCCCGAAGATCTCGTCCTTGTAGACGTCAGAGTCCGTGGTCACCTTGTCGAGCAGCGTCGGTCCGAGCCAGAAACCGGATGCCTCGCCATCGACTTCGATCCCTCGGCCGTCGACCACGACATCCGCCCCATCCTTCGTGGCCAGGTCGATGTAGGAGGCGACCTTGTCGCGGTGCGCCTCGGTGATCAGCGGACCCATGTCGCAATTGCGCATGCCGTCGCCGACCTTGAGACCCTTCATCCGCTCGGTGATCTTCGCGATCAGGTCGTCGGCGACCGGCTCAACCGCCACGATGACGCTGATCGCCATACAGCGTTCGCCGGCGGAACCGAACCCGGCGTTGACGGCGGCGTCCGCGGTGAGGTCGAGGTCAGCATCCGGGAGCACCAGCATGTGGTTCTTCGCACCGCCGAGGGCCTGCACCCGCTTGCCGTGCGACGACGCGGTCTCGTAGATGTACTTCGCGATCGGTGTCGACCCGACGAACGAGACAGCCTTCACGTCGGGGTGAACGAGCAGGGCGTCGACCGCCTCCTTGTCGCCGTGCACCACGTTGAAGACACCCTCGGGAAGGCCGGCCTCGGTGAAGAGCTCGGCCATCCAGTTGGCCGCGGACGGGTCCTTCTCGGAAGGCTTCAGCACGACGGTGTTGCCGGCGGCGATCGCGATCGGATAGAACCACATCGGCACCATGGCCGGGAAGTTGAACGGGCTGATGATCGCCACGGCACCGAGCGGCTGGCGCAGCGTGTACACATCGACGCCAGTCGATACGTTCTCGCTGAAGTCACCCTTGACCAGGTGCGGCATGCCGAGCGCGAACTCGACCACCTCGATGCCGCGGGCGACCTCGCCGCGGGCATCCGACGTCACCTTGCCGTGCTCGGCGGTCAGGATGTCTGCCAGCTCATCGCGACGCTCGCTGATCAACTCGCGGAACTTGTACAGGATCACCTGCCGCTTGGCCTGCGAGGTGTCGCGCCAGGCCGGGTAAGCGGCGTGCGCTGCGGCGACCGCGGTGTCGACATCCGCGGTGCTGGCCAGCCGGACATTTTTGGCGACCGCGCCAGTGGCCGGGTTGAAGACCGGCGAGGTGCGGGTGGAGCTGCCATCAGCGGACGCGCCGTTGATGTAATGGGAGAGTGTTTCGGTCATTTCATTGTTTCGTTTCTGTTGATTCGCGGATCGAGCTTGTCGAGATCCGGAAGGTTTCTCGTGGGGGTTTCGACAAGCGGGGCCAGCGGGAGGGGGACTAAAGCAGGTCGAGGCCGAGCACCTCGTCGTAGATGGCCATCGCCTCGGCGACCTCGGCGTCGGTGACGACACAGGGCGGCACGACGTGGATGCGGTTCTCGGAGATGAACGGGAGCAACCTTCGGCCCATCAGCTCGGACTTGATGGTGCCCATCACCGCTCCACTGACCGGCTCCCGGGTCGCCTGGTCGGCAACCAGTTCGACCGCCCAGAAGACGCCCTCACCTCGCACCTCACCGATGATCGGATGCTTCGCCTTCAGTTCTGCGAGCGCCGGTGCGATCACGTCCCGGCCGACCCGGGCTGCGTTCTCCACGATGCCCTCCGACTCCATGGCGTCGAGCGCCGCGACGATGGACGCCATGGCCAGCGGATGCCCGCTGTAGGTCAGACCTCCGGGGAACACGGTGTTGTCGAAGTCGCTCGCAATCGCATCCGAGATGATGACGCCGCCGACCGGCACATAGCCCGAGTTGACGCCCTTCGCGAAGGTGATCAGGTCGGGCACGACGTCGTATCCGTCGAAGGCGAACCAGCGACCGGTGCGGCCGAAACCGGCCATCACCTCGTCGAGGATGAGCATGATGCCGTAGCGATCGCAGAGTTCCCGCACACCGGCCAGGTAGCCGGGTGGGGGCAACAGCACACCGGCTGTTCCCGGGATCGACTCGAGCAGCACGGCCGCGATACCGGCCGGACCCTCGCTCTGGATGACCCGCTCCAGGTGGCGCAGGGCGCGCTCGCTCTCCTGCTCGGGACTCGTTGCCCAGAACTCGCTCCGGTACAGGTACGGTCCGAAGAAGTGCACGTGCCCGCGCGAGTATTCGTTCGGGACGCGACGCCAGTCCCCGGTGGAGACGATGGCCGCACCCGTGTTGCCGTGGTACGAGCGGTAGGTCGAGAGCACCTTGTCCCGGCCGGTGTGCAGGCGGGCCATCCGGATGGCGTTCTCGTTGGCATCCGCCCCGCCGTTGGTGAAGAAGACCTTGTTGAAGCCGTCTGGTGCACGGTCGGTGATGCGCTTGGCCGCCTCGCCGCGGCGCAGGTTAGCGGTCGATGGCGCGATGGTGGTGAGGGTGTCGGCCTGCTCCTTGATGGCGGCGACGACGGCCGGATGCTGGTGGCCGATGTTCACGTTGACCAGCTGGCTGGAGAAGTCCAGGTAGGTGCGACCGGAGTGGTCCCACACGCGGCAGCCCTGGGCGCCGGAGATGACGAACGGCTTGAGGGTCGCCTGCGCCGACCAGGAGTGGAAGACGTGTTTGTCGAGTTCGATCGCCCTGGCATCCAGGTCGGTGTCGACGGTGCTTTCGACAGAGGTGGTGGTGGTGTCGGTCACGGTTATCGTGCTTCTTTCTTTCTTCTTCTAATGGGAGCTGGCTGCCGGGGAGCCGCGTGGGCTACCCGGCAAGCGGCTAGTTACTTGCCGCCCTCTTTGAGTTCGACGGTGATGGACTCGTAGCCCTCGTTTTTCACATCGATGCCCTCGGCGATCAATTCGTCGAGCGCTTTCTGGATGTACTCGTTGGTGTACGCAGTCTCGGGCGGCAGCTCGGTGAGGATGGTTGCTCCCGTCTCGTTCTGCGTCTCCATCGCGATGTCCACCGTGCGGTCCCAGGCGTCCTCGTCAGTGATGCCGATCCCGTTCGTGGACGGCCAGATCAGCTTGTTGACCTCGTTGGCCATCCACAGCTGGTGGCTGGTGCCCAGAGTCGATCCAGCAGCGGTGACTATGTCAGCGGATGCTTGCGGGTCGTTCATCGCGTAGATCCAGCCCTTGATCGAGGCCTTCAGGAACTTCACCGTCGTCTCCTGAAACTCGGTGTCGGTGGCGAGGCGCTCGGCGTCGGCCCAGATCGAGTCCTGCAGCATTCCGCTGCCTTCCTCATTCCAGTCGATGACGTTGAGGTCCTCCGGCTGGTAGAGCTCTCCGGTGTCCGGGTTGATGCTTTCCAGCACCTGCGCGTACTCGTTGTAGGTCATGGCCTGTGCCGCATCGATGTCGCCCTGCAGCAGCCCCAGCATGTCGAAGGCCTGCGTGACCAGGGTGATGTCGTCTACGCCGAGGTTCGCCTGCTGCAGTCCGGCGAAGATCTCCCACTCGTTGCCATAGCCCCAGCTGCCGACCGTGTGACCGGCCAGGTCTTCAGCGCTGGTGATGCCGTGCTCCTTGAACGACACCTGCATCGTCGCAGAGCGTTCAAAGATCTGGGCGACACTGGTGATGTTCGCACCCTGCTGGATAGAACCCAGCACCTTCGGAACCCAGGAGATGGCGTAGTCCGCGTCTCCAGAGACAAGGGCATCCTGCGGAACGATGTCTGCACCGCCCTCCTGGAGGGTGACGTCGAGGCCTTCCTCTTCGTAGAACCCTTGATCGACTGCCGCGTAGTAGCCGCCGAACTGAGCCTGGGCGAACCATTGCAGCTGCAACGTGACCGGTGTCAGCCCGTCCTCGCCGGGGTCGGTCGTCGTTGACCCCCCAGGCGAGCAGCCGGTGAATGCGAGGGCGACAACCGCGAATGCAGCGGTCCCCGTCATGAGGCGTGTGCTGTGTTTCATTGTTTCCTCCTTGTTGCGGTTCATGAGAACTATGCGGTTCAGGCACGCCGGTGCAGAGTCAGTCGTTCGACCGCCATGGTGGCCAGGTAGAAGGCGAGACCGAGAAGAATCGATCCGAGCACGTAGGCCCAGGCCAACGGGTAGTTGCTCCCGGCGGCAGCCGTCGTAATCGATTTGCCCAGTCCGCCAATGGGGCCACCGAAGTACTCTGCGATCACTGCGGCGATGACCGCCAGGGCGGAGGCAATGCGTAGTCCCGTGAACAGGAAGGGCAGTGCGGTTGGTAGCGTGACAATTTTGGTCGTTTGCCAGGTGGAAGCCGCATGCGCCCTCATCAAGTCGCGGTGCACGGGGCGAACCTGGCGCAACCCCTTCAGCGTGTTCACGTAGACCGGCACGAAGACCGCGAGCGCGGCGACGAGCACCCTGGCGGTCTGCTGGCTGGCACTGAACATCCCGTAGAGTACCGGCGCCAGCGCCACAATGGGCAGCACCATTGCGGCAGACACCACCGCAGCGGTGAGTTCATCAATCGTTCGCACCAGCGCGGAAATCATGGCGAAGACCACCGCCACGGCCATCCCGATCAGTAGTCCGATCAGGGAGTTCATGCCGGTAACCAGCGAGTTCGACCAGACTGTTGGCAGGTTGGCGAAGAATTGCTCGCCAATGGAGGCCGGGCTGGGCAGTACGAACGATTTGATCTCGAACGCGACCACGGCGATTTGCCACAACGCAAGGGTTACCACGCCGAGAATCAACGGCGGGAGTAACCCCTTCGATGCTCCAAACGCTGCTCTCACCGGTTGTCAGCTCCTCGCGCGCTGGCACCGGAAGTTCCGTGCAGATGCTCCCGCACCGAACTGACGGCAGCGAAGAACGCTTCGTCTTCACGCAGCTCGTCGGTGCGGTGGCGTGCATCTCCCAGATTGATGTCGACAATGGCGCGGATGCGACCAGGTCGCGGTGACATCACTACCACCCGGTTGGCCAGGAACACCGCTTCGGGAATGGAGTGGGTGACGAAAACAACTGCGGCGTTCGTTTCGCCACAGATCTGAGCCAACTCGGCCTGCATGTGCTCGCGGGTCATCTCATCGAGGGCTCCAAAAGGCTCGTCCATGAGCAACAGGTTGGGGCTCTCCGCCAGTGCGCGGGCGATGGCGACCCGCTGCTGCATTCCGCCGGAAAGCTGGTCGGGGAAGTTGTCGGCGAAGTCGGTGAGCCCGACCAGCGACAGAAGTTCAGTTGCTCTCTTCGTCCGCGCCGACCGGTTGCTGCCGTGAAGCTCGAGCGGAAGCTCGATGTTGGCTCGAACAGTGCGCCAGGGCAGCAACCCGGCCTGCTGGAAGGCGATGCCATAGTCCTGGTCGAGTCTCGCCTGTTTCGGCGTCTTACCAAAAACGGCGAGTGATCCGCCGGTCGGATGGTCCAGGTCCGCGATCAGGCGCATGAGGGTGCTCTTACCGCAGCCAGATGGTCCAATCAGGGAAACGAACTCACCCTTGGCGACGGTGAGGCTGATCTCTTCGAGAGCGGTGACCTGTGCGCCCTTTTCGACGGTGAAGATCTTTCCCACGTTGTCGACGACGACTGCGGGGGATTCCGCTGACTGCGCCATCATCGCTTCGTTAGACGGGTGGGCCTCTTCGGTCATTTTCACCTCGGGTTGTGTGTCGGTCATGCGTTGGTTTCCCCTCGGCGGTAGCGACGGGCGAACAACGCGAATAGTGAGACGACTCCGGCAGCAATCAGTCCGATTGCGATAGCGCCGAAGATCGGTGCCCACGGTTTACCCGGATCGCCGCCGGCGGCACCAGCGAACTCGATGACCATTCGACCGATCCCACCCTTGAGCCCGATCGAGACTTCGGCGACAATTGTGCCGATCACGGCGTTTGCCGCAGCGAGCTGCAGGGCTGGTAGAAGATACGGAACACTCGCCGGGATCCGAAGCTTGAGCAGGGTCTTCCACCAGCCGACCCCGTAGGCGCGGAATAGTTCCACGTGGGCGGTGTCCGGGGAGTTCAACCCCTGAAGTGCCCCGATCGACACCGGGAAAAACGCGAGGTAGCTCGCGATCAACGCCACCGACATCCAGTTCTCCCAGACGAAGGAGCCGATTTCAATCTGCGCACCCCAGCGGCGAACCAGCGGCGCGATGGCAATCAGCGGAACCGTCTGACTCAGGATGATCCACGGCAGTGCGGCAGACTGCGCGGTTCGGAAACGCTGCATGACGAGGGCGAGAAGCAGGCCGACGCTGACGCCGATGATCCAGCCGACAGCAGCAATGTAGAGCGAGAAGCTTGAGGTTTCCAGCACCGCCTCCCACATCATGACCGAGTTGCTGGCGCCGGTGAGCGGCTCAAGCAGGCGCTCGAACATGGTGGCGATGTGTGGCATCGACATGTCGTTGGTTCGCGGCAACAAGATGAGTTCGCCGACCACGAATCCCTTCTCCGGCCCAAGGAATTTGTACAGCTCCCACAGCACCCCGATACCCAGCACTCCGAGCGTTCCCAACGCGACCCGGCGCCATTGGCCGCGGCGGCCTCGCCCAGACGAAGCCCGCTTCGGCCGCCCCCTGGAGGCGTCGACCGTCATGACCTGCATCGTGGGAGTGACGGTCATGTCATGCCTTGGCCACAATGTGCTCGCTGAGCGCAGGAATCACTGTCTCGCCGTAGACGCGCAGCGTCTCTTCCTTGTTGTCGTGCTGCAGGTAGCCGGCGAACTGGTCGACGCCGAGATCCTTCAGTGCCTTCAACTTCTCGATGTGGTCCTCAGCCGGCCCCAGCAGGCAGAAGCGCTCGACGATCTCGTCCGGCACGAAGTCGGCGTGCGTGTTGCCGGCTCGACCGTGCTCGTTGTAGTCGTAGCCTTGCCGGCCGGCGATGTAGTCGGTGAGCGCCTTCGGCACTGCGCCATCCGCCCCATATTTGGCGACGATGTCGGCCACGTGGTTGCCCACCATCCCGCCGAACCAGCGGCACTGGTCACGCATGCGGCCCCAGTCATCGCCGATGTACATGGGGGCGGCGACACAGAACTTCACGGACAGCGGATCGCGGCCGGCCGCCTCTGCGGCGTTCCGCACCGTCTTGATCATCCACTCGGCGACATCGAGGTCCGCCATCTGCAGGATGAAACCGTCACCCACCTCGCCGGCAAGCTTCAACGCCAGCGGACCGTACGCCGCCACCCAGACATCGAGCTTCGAGCCCTTGCTCCACGGGAACTGCAGCGTGGTCTCGTTGTATTCGACCGACCGCGAGTTGGCGAGCTCGCGGATGACGTGAATCGCCTCCCGCAGGGTCTTCAGCGTGGTCGGCGCACCGCCGGTCACCCGTACCGCCGAGTCGCCGCGGCCGATCCCGCAAATGGTGCGGTTGCCGTACATCTCGTTGAGGGTGGCGTAGGTGGAAGCAGTCACGGTCCAGTCGCGGGTGGCCGGGTTGGTCACCATCGGGCCGACCATGATCTTGTGCGTCTCGGCCAGGATGCGGCTGTAGATGACGTACGGCTCCTGCCACAGCAGGTGCGAGTCGAAAGTCCAGAGGTGGGTGAACCCGTGCTCCTCCGCCAGCTTCGCCAGCTGCACGGTGCGCGCGGCGGGCGGGTTGGTCTGTAGTACTGCTCCGAAATCCATGCTCAGTTCCCCCTGCTCGAAAGTGCCCGTTCCGGCGGATAGTGGCTGTTCCGCCGGGCACTTTCCTCCGGAAAGGGCACTATTGCGGTTGCTCTTGACGTCTGCATGGAGTTCCTAGATCAAGTACTGCGAGAGGCCGCGCTTGAAGTACTTGCCGTCGCCCTTCGCGCCCAGGTACTGGTTGTCGTCAACGATGACCTTGCCGCGCGAGAGCACCGTGTCGACGTGCCCGTCGATCTCGAAACCCTCATACGCGGAGTAGTCCATGTTCATGTGGTGTGTCTTCCCCACCCCGATCGAGGTGTGGCCGTTCGGGTCGTACACGACCACGTCGCCGTCAGCCCCGGGCTGGATGACGCCCTTCTTGCCGTACATTCCGAACATCCGCGCCGGCGTGGTCGAGGTGACCTCGACCCAACGTTCCAGTGAGATGTTGCCGTCGACGACGCCCTGGTAGAGCAGGTCCATCCGGTGCTCGACCCCGCCGATCCCGTTCGGGATCTTCGAGAAGTCGCCCACCCCCATGTCCTTCTGCCCCTTCATGCAGAACGGGCAGTGGTCGGTGGAGACCATCTGGATGTCGTTGGTGCGCAGACTCTGCCACATGTGGTGCTGGTGGCCCTCCGCCCGCGAGCGCAGCGGAGTGGAGCACACCCACTTGGCGCCCTCGAACCCTGGTGCGCCGAGCTGCTCCTCGAGCGACAGGTAGAGGTACTGCGGGCAGGTCTCCCCGAACACGTTCTGGCCCTTGTCCCGTGCGGCCGCGATCTGCTCGACCGCCTGCTTCGCGCTGACGTGCACGACGTAGAGCGGCGCCCCGGTGAGGTTGGCGAGCATGATGGCGCGGTGGGTTGCCTCCTCCTCCGCCTGCCACGGCCTGGTGAGCCCGTGGAAGTACGGGGAGGTGTTGCCGGCCTCCAGCGCCTGCTTCACCAGCACGTCGATGACCGCGCCGTTCTCGGCGTGCATCATCATCATCGCGCCGAGCTCTGCACCCTTCTGGAACGCGCGGAGGATCTGCCCGTCATCCGAAAGGAAGACGCCCTTGTAGGCCATGAAGAGCTTGAAACTGGAGACCCCCTCGCCCATCAATTCGTCCATCGCGGTGAGCGAGGCATCCTGAACGTCCGACAGGATCTGGTGGAAGCCGTAGTCGATCGCGCAGTTGCCGGCCGCCTTCGCGTGCCAGGCCTGGAACTGGTCGATCACGTTCTCGCCGGCGTACTGCACCACGAAGTCGACGATGCTGGTCGTGCCACCGTGGGCTGCCGCGCGCGTTCCCGTCTCGTAGGTGTCGCTGGCGAAGGTGCCGCCGAACGGCATCTCCATGTGCGTGTGTGCGTCGATGCCGCCCGGGATCACGTACTTTCCGGCGGCGTCGATCACCGTGTCGACGTTGTTCTCCACGTCGAAGCCGAGCAGGTTCGAGCCGGGCGCGAGCACGGCCGCGATCGTCTCGCCGTCGATCAATACATCGGCGGATGCTGTCCCCGTCGAGTTCACGACGGTCCCGTTTTTGATGAGGGTCTTCATTGACTTCTCCTCCTTCTGGCGACCAGCGGGTCTTACGGCTTCGGGATGCTCGTGTACGAGTCCGGGCGGCGGTCGCGGAAGAACTGCCAGTCATCGCGCATCTGGCGGATCATGTCCATGTCCAGGTCGCGGATCATGATCTCCTCGTCGGTGCCCGACCCGCGCTCCCCGACCCAGTTGCCGCGCGGGTCGATGACCTGGCTGGTGCCATAGAAGTCGACGGCCAGCTCTCCGTACTCGTTGTCTTCGCGGCCGACACGGTTCGGCTGGAGCACGAACAGGCCGTTCGCAACGGCTGCCGCCGGGCCCTCGACCTCCCAGAGCCGGTTGGAGAGCCCCGGCTTGGTGGCGTTCGGGTTGAAGATCATCTGCGCACCGTTCAGCGCCAGCTCTCGCCACCCCTCCGGGAAGTGCCGGTCGTAACAGATGTAGACGCCGACCGGACCGACCGCCGTGTCGAAGACCGGGTAGCCGAGGTTGCCTGGACGGAAGTAGAACTTCTCCCAGAACCGGTCGAGGTGCGGCAGGTGGTGCTTGCGGTACTTGCCGAGGATGGTTCCGTCGGAGTCGACCACCACCGCGGTGTTGTAGTACACCCCTGGCATGTCCTCTTCGTAGATCGGCAGCACCATGACCATGCTCAGTTCTTTGGCGAGCGCCGCAAACCGCTGAACGATGGGGCCGTCGGCCGGCTCGGCATAGGCGTAGTACTTCTTGTCTTCGGTGATGCCGAAGTACGGCCCGTAGAACAGCTCCTGGAAGCAGATGATCTGCGCGCCATCGGCGGCCGCATCCCGGGCGAATTGCTCGTGCTTGTCGAGCATCGACTCCTTGTCGCCGGTCCAGGTCGTCTGCGTGATCGCCGCGCGAACAATGTTGCTCATAGCCGTCCTCCACACTTCCTTGTGCTCAGCTTGCCGGGCCGATCTCACAATCGGCGCGACTCGACTTGTTACTTTTTGTTATTGATGATGCTGAATATTTAGTTTATGTTTTCCTTGTGGGCGTACAGTCATCATACCGGTGCCCAATCGGGTTCAGGCAAGAGCCATTACACACACGAGACCGTGACGGATGTTTGCAGCAGAGATCGAGCATCGCACCCCGGCGGGGATAGCGGCAGGCGTCGGACGGCTGATCAGCTCCGGCCGCCTGGCCGCCGGTGACCGCCTGCCCACCGTTCGGGAGCTGGCATCCGAACTCGGCGTCAGCCCGGCGACGGTGAGCCAGGCGTGGCAGGCGCTCGGATCGGTCGGGCTCATCGTGTCGCGCGGCCGCAATGGCACGTTCGTGCGAGAGCCCGCGACCCAGCGGCCCAACACGCGAAGCTCATCCCATCAGTCGCTCCAACCCAGGCTCGACCTGTCCCGCGGCACCCCGGACCCCGCGCTGCTGCCGGCGCTGGGGCCGGCACTCACCCGCGTTTCGCAGCGCGCCGAAACCCCCAGCTACCAGGACCTGTCGGTGCTGCCGGAGCTGCTGAACCTGCTCCACACCTCCTGGCCCTACCCCGCCGAGTCGTTCACCATCGTCGACGGGGCACTGGATGCGCTCTCCCGCAGCCTCGAGCAGGTCACCCGGTTCGGTGATCGCGTGGTCGTGGAGAACCCCGGATTCCCGCCGTTCTTCGACCTGGTCGACCAGCTCGGCCTCGAGCGGCTGCCGGTCGCGGTCGATGAGAACGGGATCGTGCCGGCATCGCTGAAGGAGGCGCTCACCCGCTCGCCATCCGTCGTCATCCTGCAGCCGCGCGCCCACAACCCGACCGGCGCCTCGATGCCGGGCGACCGCGCTGAGGAACTCGCCGGCCTGCTGCGCGGGCACGACGTGGTTGTCATCGAAGACGACCACTCCGGTGACATCAGCACCGCACCGGACGTCAGTCTCGGCACCTGGCTGCCCGACCGGGTGCTGCACATCCGCAGCTACTCCAAATCGCACGGGCCCGACTTGCGCATCGCCGCCCTCGGCGGGCCGGCGCGCCTGATCGACCGAATCATTGCCAGGCGGATGCTCGGACCGGGCTGGACCAGCCGGATGCTGCAGACCATCCTGCACGACCTGCTCACCAACAACGCCAGCGTCGAGGAGGTCGCCGAAGCTCGTCGCAGCTACGCCGCCAGGCAGGAGGCGCTGGCGGATGCATTGAACGGGCTGGGGCTCGCCGTGCGCCAGGCGGACGGCATCAACTCCTGGCTGCCGGTGTCCGACGAGCAGTCCGCCATCGTCGAGCTCGCGGCATCGGGCATCCGCGTCGCCGGCGGTTCGCCGTTCTTCGCTGTCGACTCGGCGGAGGCTTTCATCCGCGTGACGGCCGGGGCGGTGCCGGATGATGTGCTTCCGGTCGCCGAAGCGCTCGCCTCCGCGGCGCGCGCCGGAGCGCCCGCCAACGGCCTGCACGCACGCTGGGCGTAAACCCCGGGGGACACGCGCGGCGCAGCCCGCTCGCGCGTACGGTGGAGTGACCGCTTAGTCAGGAGGCACCATGTCGCGCATCGTCATCGTCGGAGGCCACGGGAAGGTCGCGCTGCGACTCGCGCGGATGCTCGCTGACCGGGGAGACGAGGTCACGTCGCTGATCCGCAACCCGGGCCACGCGGCTGAGGTGGCCGAGCACGGTGCCACGCCGGTTGTCGCCGACGTCGAAGCTCTCTCCGCCGAGGAGCTGTCCACGCACTTCGCTGGCCACGAAGCGGTGGTCTGGTCGGCCGGTGCCGGCGGCGGCGACCCCGAGCGCACATACGCGGTGGATCGCGATGCCGCCATCCGCTCGATGGAGGCCGCAGCATCCGCCGGCGTCAAGCGGTACGTGATGGTGTCGTACCTGGGTGCGCGCGCCGACCACGGCGTCGACCCGCAGAACTCGTTCTTCGCCTACGCCGAGGCGAAGGCCGCCGCCGATGACCACCTGCGACAGACCGATCTCGACTGGACCATCCTCGGCCCGGGCGGCCTGACCCTCGACGCCGGAACCGGGCTGATCGCCGTCGGCTACGAACTGCAGGGCGGCAAGGTCAGCCGCGAAGACGTCGCCGCAGTGGCCGCAGCGGTGCTCGGGGATGGCGGCACCATCGGCCAAACCATCCCGTTCGTGGGCGGCGACACCCCCATCGGCGAAGCGCTCGCCCGCCTGCCCTAGTCAGCGCGGGCGGTCAACCGCGCCGTTGTCTGTTGACCGCGAGGGACAATATTCGCACTCACGGTCAACAAACCACGGCGGGGTTCAGGCGATGCGCTCGGCGAGGGAGCGGATGCTGTCGGCCACCGCCTCCGGGTCAGTCAGCATCGCCAGGTGGTGGCTGGGCAACTCGGCAGTCGCCCAACCGAGCTGGCGGGCCTGCTCGAACTCAGCCGGGTAGCTCTCGCCGAGCCGGAGGTAGGCGCAGGAGGCGTCTGGCCAGCCGGTGACCGTGGGCCGACGCTCGCTGAACATGGCCAGCGGAAGTGGCGGGCAGTCCTCGGTGAACCGTCGGCGCTGCCCGGCATCGGGCAGCAACTCGACCAAGCCATCATCGCCCCACCACAGCGACCACGGCGGAAGCCAGCCGTCCTGGGCCATCTCATTGACACGGTCAACAAGTCCGCCCGGGGCGGTGTCCACCCAGCTCTGCCCGGGCGTCGGCAGCCCCGCATCCACGAAGACGTAGCCCGCGACATCCGCCCCGACACCGAAGGCAGGGAGCAGCGGACCGGCCCCGCTGTGGCCGACCAGAACGGCGCGCTGGTTACCGATGGCCTGCCGCACCGCAGCCACCTGACCCTCAATGTATGGTGGCTCGCCGCTGAGCGCAGGCGTCAGGTCCGGAACCGCGACCCTCTGCCCGTGAGCCTCCAGCCGTTCGGCAACGTCCTGCCAGGTCGCGGCGCCGACCAGGGGGCTGTGTACGAGAACCACCAACGGCTTCATCCCCCCAGCCTGCGCTTAGGCTGAGGAATGGAGAACCCATGAAACCGACAACCCCGCCCGAAGCCCGCCTGGCGGCGACGATGGTGCTCGTACGTGATGACCCGTTCGAGGTGCTGATGGTGCGGCGCCACGCGAAGGCGGTGTTCGCATCCGCCCTCGTCTTCCCTGGCGGCGCCATCGACGAGGACGATTACAGCGACGACTGGATGCCATTGCTCGGCAGCGGCGGCAGCCTCACGAACCGAGAGCGCGCGATCCGCATCGCCGGCATCCGGGAGACGTTCGAAGAGACTGCCCTGCTCCTGGCGACTGGGCCGGACGGCGAGCCGATCGCACAACCCGACCGCACCGACGCCCGATTCATCGACGTGGTGCGCGCATCCGGTGGACTGCTCATGCTCGATGACGTGCAACCCTTCAGCCACTGGATCACCCCCGAGATAGCGCCCCGCCGCTTCGACACGTATTTCCTGCTGGCGCGTGCACCGGTGGGACAGCAGCCCGTTCCCGACGGCGGGGAGACGGTCGCCCTCGAATGGGCGAGCCCGGGCGAAACGGTGCGCCGGGCCGAGGTTGATACGCACTCGATCATCTTCCCCACGCTGCTGAACCTCATGCGGCTTGCCGAGAGCACCGACTCGGCCGGCGCCATCGATGCTGCTCGCAATCGGCCCCTGTTCACGGTCATGCCGGCCGTCGAGGTGCGCGAGGGCGGCGCCCTGGTTGCGGTGATCCCGTCCGAGGCGGGTTACGGCGTCACCGAGCATCCGGCACCGTAGTCGGTAGAATTCCGGGCATGGCCGCCCGTGTGATCCTCGCCCCGAACCCCGGGCCGATGACCCTCGAGGGCACCAACACGTACGCGCTCAGCGCCCCAGGTTCGGCAACCTGCGTGATTGTCGACCCTGGCCCGGAGGACGCCGGGCATCTTGCGAAGCTGGTTGCGCTGAACCCGGAACTGATCCTGGTCACGCACCACCACGCCGACCACACGGCGGCGAGCGCCGAGCTGCACCGGTTGACCGGGGCGCCCGTGCGCGCCGTCGACCCTGCGCACTGCCACGGTGGCAACCCGCTGACCGACGGCGAGGTGATCGAAGCGGCAGGTGTGAGCATCCGCGTGCTGGCAACACCCGGCCACACTGATGACTCGGTCTGCTTCGTGGAGAACGGCGCCGTGCTCACCGGCGACACCATCCTGGGGCGCGGCACCACGGTCATCGACGGGTCGCTCGCCGACTACCTCGACTCGCTGCGGCTCCTTCGCACGTTCGGCTCCGCGAGGGTACTGCCGGCCCACGGTCCGGAACTGGATTCGATCGCCGACGCCTGCGACGCCCTCATCGCCCACCGCGAGCAACGCCTGGACCAGGTGCGCGCAGCGCTGTCGCTATTGGGGGCGGATGCCGCGGTGACACAAGTCGCGGATGTCGTCTACCCCGACATCGACCCCGCGGTGCGCTTCGCCGCCGAACTGTCTGTGCAGGCGCAACTCGACTACCTGCGCGATCGCCCGTAGCCGCCGCGCGGTGTTTTCAGCGCCGCGGCGTCTGCGGCCGCGTTCCACCGAAAATGGCGCGCGGCTAGCGCCGGAGGGCGGGCAGCACGTCGCGGCTGAACACGTCGATCCACTCGCGCTGGTTGCGTCCGACGTTGTGCAGGTAGATGCGGTCGAATCCGAGATCGACGAACTTCTGGATGTACGCGCGGTGCACGTCCGGGTCGGCGTCGATGACCATCCGCCCCTCGAAATCCTCCGCGCGCACCAGCTTCGCCATCTGTTCCAGCTCAAAGGGGGAGCGGATGTCGCCCTTCGGGAACCTCATGCCGCCGTTCGGCCACTCGCGCAGCGCGTTGGCCATTGCCCGCTCATCGGTTGGCGCCCACGACAGATGCAGCTGCAGCACTTTCGGCATGGTCGCCGCATCCCTGCCGGCCTCGCGCGCGCCCTGGGCGAAGCGGTTGAAGAGCACTTCGAGACGCTCTCGCGGCGCTTCGACGGTGATGAAGCCATCCGCCACCCGCCCGGCCCGCTTGGCCGTGACCGGCCCGGAGGTCGCCACCAGGATCTCCGGCGCGACGGCCGGCATCGTCCACAGCCGCGTCGACTCAAGCTTGTAGAACTCGCCCGCGTGCTTCACGTCCTTGCCGGCCAGCGACGCGTTGAACAGCTTCTTGATGATCTCGATGGCCTCGAACATCCGGTTGATGCGTTCGTGCGCCTCCGGCCAGTACTGCCCGACGACGTGCTCGTTGAGGGCCTCGCCCGAGCCGATACCGAGCCAGTGGCGTCCCGGGTACATGGCGGCAAGGGTGGCGGATGCCTGTGCCACCATCGCCGGATGCCACCGGAACGTCGGGGTGGTCACCCCGGGCCCGATGTCACCGGTGGTGCGCTCGGCGATCGCCGTCAGCACGTTCCAGACGAACGCGCTCTGCCCTTGCGCGGGAACCCAGGGCTGGAAATGGTCGGTCGCCATCACGCCGGCGAAGCCGCGCTGCTCCGCATACTCGGCGAGCGCGACGGCCTCCGCCGGCGGGAACTGCGCGAGCATCGCGGCATATCCAATAGGTACAGTTCCCACCTGAACGGTGCTCATACGTTCAGCCGAGCGCCCGGATGCGCGGGGCGAGGTCCCGCTCGAACAGTTCGATGAAGCGCTTCTGGTCGTGCCCTGGCCCGTGGAACACGAGGTGATTCAGCCCGGCATCGATGTACGGCTTCACCTGGGCGACCACCTCGTCGGGGTCCGAGCCCACGATCCAGCGCTTGGCAACCTGCTCGATGGGTAGGGCATCCGCTGCCGCCTCCATCTCGATGGGGTCCTCGATGGAGTGCTTCTGCTCCGGCGTCAACGAGAGCGGCGCCCAGAAGCGGGTGTTCTCGAGCGCGAGTTCGGGGTCGGTGTCGTAGGAGAGCTTGATCTCGATCATCCGGTCGATCTCGCTGAATTCCCGGCCGGCCTGGGCTGCTCCCTCGGCGACGGCCGGCAGCAGTTTCTCGGTGTAGAGCTCCATGCCCTTGCCTGACGTGCAGATGAAGCCGTCTCCCGCACGCCCGGCGTAACGCGCGACGACCGGGCCGCCGGCGGCGATGTAGACCGGGATGCCGCCTTCTGGAACGTCGTAGATCGACGCGCCATCCGTTCGGTAGTACTCGCCCTCGAAGGTGACGCGGTCTCCGACCCACAGCTGCCGCATCAGGTCGACGGCCTCGCGCAGGCGGCCGAGGCGTTCCTTGAATTCGGGCCATTCGCCCTGGAACCCCGTCGCGATCTCGTTGAGGGCTTCGCCGGTGCCGACGCCGAGGATGATGCGCCCCGGGTAGAGGCAGCCCAGCGTTGCGAACGCCTGGGCGATCACTGCCGGGTTGTAGCGGAAGGTCGGCGTCATCACGGAGGTGCCGATCTGGATGCGCTCGGTGCGTTCGCCGACTGCGGCGATCCAGGCGAGCGAGAACGGGGCATGCCCGCCCTTGTGCCGCCACGGCTGGAAGTGGTCACTCACGGTGACGCTCTCGAAGCCGTGCTTCTCCGCCATCACCCCGAGTTCGACCAGTTCGCGAGGGGCGAATTGCTCGGCGGATGCCTTCAGTCCCAGTTTCAGCATGTGTCCAAGCTACCGGTGGCGGCCTTGCCACATCGCAAACGAGGGACCTTTCGTGCCATCTGCGCGGAATGGAGGAGGTATTTCGAGCCGAGTGCCAATTTCTCCTGCTTTCCTGCGGTGCCAGCCGACGGCATCCGCTCAATAAGCTGGGGGCATGCGCGTCGCCACCTGGAATGTGAACTCCATCCGCACCCGTCACGGTCGCGTCGTCGACTGGTTGCTGCGCGAGGACATTGATGTGCTCGGCATGCAGGAGATCAAGTGCAAGCCGGAGCAGTTTCCGGTCGAGGCCTTCGAAGAGGCCGGCTACGAGGTCGAGATTCACGGTTTCAACCAGTGGAACGGCGTCGCCTTCGCCAGCCGCCTTCCAATGACGGATGTCGCCACCGAGTTTGCGGGCCAGCCGGGATTCCTGAAGGGCGAAGAGGGCCCAGGGCTGCCGATCGAGGCCCGCGCGCTCGGCGTCACGGTGGCCGACCTGAGGCTGTGGAGCCTGTACGTTCCGAACGGTCGCTCGCTGGAGGACCCGCACTACATCTACAAGCTCGATTGGCTGGCCGCCCTGCGCGAGGATGCGGCCGCGTGGCTGTCGGAGGACCCCGGGCTGCGCCTCGCCCTGATGGGCGACTGGAACGTCGCCCCGACGGATGCCGACCAGAACGTGCCCGGCCTGGTTCCCGGGTTGTCCACCCACATCTCGGTGCCCGAGCGCACCGCGTTCAACTCTTTCATGGAGGCGGGGCTGACGGATGTCGTGCGCCCGCTCGTTCCCGAGGGCTTCACCTATTGGGATTACAAGCAGCTGGCTTTCCCCCGCAACGAGGGCATGCGCATCGACTTCATCCTCGGGTCGCCGGCGTTCGCCGAACTGGTGACCGGCGCCAGCATCCACCGCAACGAGCGCAAGGGCGACGCCCCCAGCGACCATGTTCCGGTGGTCGTCGACCTCGATGTCGAAGTTGACGACGACCGCCCGATGATCTTCTAGGGAGCGAGCATGCCCGTCCTCGACCACATCGTCTACGCCACCCCCGACCTCGACGCCACGGCCGCCGACCTGACCGGGCGGCTCGGCCTCGCCCCGGCACCCGGCGGCAGCCACCCCGGCATGGGAACCCGCAACCTGCTCTACGGCCTGGGGGATGGCCGGTACTTCGAGCTGATCGGTCCGGATGAGGCACAGGATGTCGCCCCACACTGGTTCGGGATCGGCGCCCTGACCAGGCCGCGCCTGGCCGGCTGGGCCATCCGCACCGAGAAGATCGACTTCGTTGTCGCCGGTGCGCGCGAGCGGGGCTACGACCCCGGAGACCCGGTCGCCATGTCGCGCCAGGCGGAAACCGGCCTTCTCTCATGGCGGCTGACCATGCCGAAGGACACCCTGCTGCCGTTCCTGATCGAATGGGGCGACACCCCGCATCCGTCGACCCGCGAATTGCCGCAGCTGACCCTCGAATCGTTCGCCGGCGAGCATTCGGACCCCATCCGGCTGCGCGAGCAATTGGGCACCCTGGGCGTCGGCCTCACACTCAAGCGCGCCCCGCAGACCAGGCTCACCGCCGTGTTGGGCGGGCCCGCCGGCACAGTTGAGCTCCGCTGACGCCCACGCATGAGCTCCCACCCTTACAATCAAGCGATGAGCGTAGTGGCCCCCGACACTCGCGACAGCGGCGCTGACGACGGCAGTTTCAGCCCGGTGGTCGCGTCCATTTTCAACACCCTGTTGAGCGGCATCCATGAGGGTCGCCTGCTCCCCGGTGAGCGGATCAGCGACGGCGCCCTGGCCGAACAATTCCAGGTCTCCCGCACACCGGTGCGCGAAGCCATCCAGCGGCTGCGCGACCTCGGGCTGGTTGAAGCATCCGCCAGCCGCTACACGCGGGTGGCATCCGTGACTCCGGAACAGACCGCTCAGGCAATGGTCGTCTGGACCGCCCTCTACGGCGCGCTCGTCGATGAGGTCGCCGCCCGTGTTCCGGGCGACGTTCGCGAGGCAATGGCGCACGACCATGCCACCTACATCGCCCAGTTGGAGACGCTCGATTACCCGGCGATCGCGACAGCCAACTTCGCGTTCTTCAGCCACCTGATGGCGCTCTCCACCAACCCGATCCTCACTGACGGCATCACTCGGGTCGTGCACCTGATCAGGCTCGGCAGCCTCGACCTGCCCCACGCCATCGATATCGCTGCGGTGGCGGATGCGCAGCTGCAGTTGTTGCAGGCTGTCACCGTGGGCGACCGGCGCCTCGGTCGCCAGGCGATCGACAGCATCCGCGCCATCGAAATCCCCCAGGAGTAGGCGCTACACCCCATCCGCTCCCAGCGCAACGCTGGTTTCTTCAGGCTGGCCGGAATAGCCTCAAGGCATGCCACACCTCGACGTGAACGGAGCGCGCCTCTACTACGAGACGGAAGGGCCGGCCGCCGCGCCCGCGTTGCTGCTCATCCACGCCGGCATTGCCAGCCTGCGGATGTGGGATCCCCAGGTTCCCGCCCTCGCCAAGGACCACTTCGTCATCCGTTACGACACCCGCGGCTTCGGCGAGACCACCACCGACGACATCGAATTCTCCGATCATGCGGATGCCCTGGCCATCCTGGACCAGGTGGGCGCCCGGCGGGCCACGGTCATCGGCTGCTCCCGCGGTGGGCGCATCGCGATCGACCTGGCCATCGAGCATCCGGAGCGGGTGGGCGGACTGGTGACCATCGGTTCGGGGCCGAGCGGCTTCCCCGACACGGAGCTCACCCCGGAAGAGGACGCCATCTCCGACAAGATGGACGCCGCGTTCGAGGCGAAGGACTGGAAGTCGCTGGGCGACCTCGAGGTGAAGTTGTGGAGCATCGGCCCCGCCCGCCGGGAGGAAGACCTCGACCAGGAGTTCGTCGCCAGGGCGTACGAACTGAACGCCGTCAACCTGCAGCACGCGGAAGAGGCAGCCGCGCACGTCCCCCTGGAGCCGCCCGCATTCGACCGCGTCGTCGACATCGACGTGCCGACCCTCGTGCTCGTCGGCGACCACGACGTCAGCGAGTGCCTCGCGCAGTACGAGTACCTGTCGACCGCCATCCCGAAAGCCGACAGCGCGCGCTTCCCGGGGTCGGCCCACCTGCCCAACGTTGAGCAACCGGAGGAATTCGAGCGCATCCTGCGACAGTGGCTCGCACAACACGGGCTGTAGAGAAACGGATGCCTGCAGCCGCCGGGTAGGCAACTAACCCCCGCCCAGCGTGAAACGGCTGCGTCGCGGGCATCCGCCGCGCAACGATGCGCAGGAACGGTCAAGGAAACGCTGACATTCGACCGTTACGCTGGAGGTACGCATCTATTCAGGACGACGGGAGGTACAACCATGTCGCAGGTCACGAACACCAGCAGCCCAATCATCGGTGAGCCCGAGGTCGTCGAGGACGCCGTGAGTAGCGCCGACCTGGCCGCCCACCCGGCGTGGCTTCGCCTCAAGGCCGCCGCCGTCGCCATGCAGGCACTCCAGTCGCAGGATGGATCGGTCGAGTCGGAGAAGGCGGAAGCCACCTCCCATATTGCGGCCATCACCGCGGCGGTCGAAGAGCTGGCGCCGTTCTTCCGTCACGATGCCGCCTACCTGAGCGCCCTGGTCAACGACTTCGAGCGCTGGGTCGCCGACGGCCTGGGAGTGCCGGACTTCTACGACTCGTTGATGGCGTTCCAGCCGCAGCAAAGCCGGGTTGACGGCATCCGCCACCTGGTCGTGTTCCCGATGTACACGCAGAACGGCAGCACGTCGCGCCTGGTCGAGGCGGTGCTGATCGAGGTCATCTGGCCGGAGTTCATCAGCGAGCTCGAGGCGGGGGAGTACTCGAACAAGCTGTTCGTGCCGATCCGGTTCATCGACTTCACTCCCGGCTACGACACCAACTCGGCGGTGCTGTTCCCGGAGACGGTCGCCATGCGGCAGATCCCCACCTTCACCTGGGGTGCGATCTTCGCCGACCGCGAGGCCGCCCGGTTCCGCCGGGTGGTGCGCGCAGCATCCGAGATCACCAGGCTCGAACTGCCGGCCGAGGCCGCCGAGCTGCTCGACGACCAGACGCTGGCGGAAGAAACGTTCGTGATGTGGGACCTCATCCACGACCGAACCCACATGCGCGGCGACCTGCCGTTCGACCCGTTCATGATCAAGCAGCGTATGCCGTTCTTCCTGTACTCACTCGAAGAGCTGCGCTGCGATCTCACCGCATTCCGCGAGTCGGTGAAGCTCACGCGTGCCGAGGACACCGACGAGAAGACCCGCAAGCACGCCAAGCTGGTGCAGTACGCGGTGATCTTCGACCGGATCTTCCGCTTCGCCCTCACCGGCAGCCGGGTGCGCAACTACGACGGACTCGGTGGCCAGCTGCTGTTCGCCTGGATGCACCAGCACCACGTGCTGCACTGGACTGACACCCAGCTCACCATCGACTGGGACGAGGTTCCGGATGTCGTCAACCAGCTGGGCGAGGCCATCAACGACCTGTACTGGCGGTCCATCGACCGGCCAAAGGTGGCGCACTGGCTGGCCGCGTACGAACTGGTCACCTCGACGGTCACCCCGAACCCGGCATCCGTCTGGGCTCACGGTGAGCTGCCGCTGGTTGGTCCGGCGAAGGAGCTCACCAACCTGGTGATGGACGACGAGTTCCCGCTGTCGATGTTCTTCGAGGCGCTGTCGAAGAAGATGACGGAGACAATCGAGTCGACTTCCGGGATCACGGCCGAGACCGCTTAGGCCCCCTGTGGGTTGAGTAGCGCGCCAGCGCGTATCGAAACCAACTCGGTTTCGATACGGTCGCTTAGCGACCTACTCAACCCACAGGAAACGTCAGTCGAGCTCTTGCCCGGTCCGGTCCCGCGCGAACGCGACGGCCGCGATCGAGATCACGGCGCACACGCCGATGAGGATTCCGATGCCGGTGTAGTTGTTCGCTGCCGCCACGATCGCGGTGGCGATCAGCGGCACCGGGCCGCCGGCGATGGCGGCGCCGACCTGGTAGCCGAGGGACGAACCGGTGTAGCGGACATCCGCCGGGAACGACTCCGCGAAGAAGGTGCCGATGATCGCACCATAGCTGGACCAGATCAGCGAGAAGCCGATGATCAACGCGGTCAGCAGCCATCCGAAGGTCATCTGGTTCATCATCCACAGGAACGGGACAGTGAACACCGCTGCGGCGACAGCCCCGACGATGTAGAGCTTCTTGCGCCCGATGCGGTCGGACAGGGCACCCCAGGCGAGCATCGCCGGGATCGCGAGCACTGCAGCGATCAGCACAGCGTTGAGCGCTTCAGTCTGCGAGTAGCCGAGGGTGACGGCGTAGCCGACCGAGAAGGTGGCGAACAGGAAGAAAGTGGCGGTCTCGATGAACTTCGCGAGGATCACGATGACCACCTCGCGCCAGTTGCGCTTCAGCGTCAACACGAGCGGGACACGAGCGGTCGCCTTCGTCGCGACCACCTTCTTGAACGACGGGGTCTCATCGACGGTGTGACGGATCCACAGGCCGACCGCCACCAACACCACGGAGATAAGGAACGGGATACGCCAGCCGATCGAGAGGAACGCTTCCTCCGGGAAGATCGCCAGGCTGCCGGTGGCAGCAAGGTTGCCGAGCGCGAGCCCGAGGAGTGCACCGGTCTGCGGCACTGCGCCCCACAGCCCGCGGCGCTTCCGCGGCGAATACTCCACCGCCATCAGCAGGCCGCCGCCCCACTCGCCGCCGAGCGCGAGGCCCTGCACAAGACGCAGGAACGTGAGCAGGATGGGCGCCAGCACGCCGATCTGGTCGTAGGTCGGCAGCAGGCCGATGAGCACCGTGGCAACACCCATCATCGTGAGGGTGATGACGAGCGTCTTCTTGCGGCCGATCCGGTCACCCATATGGCTGAAGATGATGCCGCCGATGGGCCGGATGAGGAACGACAGGGCGAACGCCGCGAGTGCGAGCATGGTGCTCAGCGTCGGGTCGTCAGTGCGGAAGAACAGAGGGCCGAAGACGAGTGCCGACATCGTTCCGTAAAGGAAGAAGTCGTACCACTCGACCGCGCTGCCCACGGCGGATCCCGCTAGGGCTCGGCGACGGTCGGCTGGGGTGACCAGGTCGGCCTTGTCCACCACTTCAGGGCGTTCGGCGAGAGTTGTCATGCTGGTGGTGCCTTTCTTCATTGAATGGGGTGCGACAGGTCAATGTCGCGGTCGTGGATAACTCCGGGGGCTCAGGCGGCCTGGGCAGCCAGGAGGTCGAGTGCGACGTCGACGATGAGGTCTTCCTGACCACCGACGAGCTGGCGGCGGCCGACCTCGAGCAGGATCGTGTGGGCGGGTATTCCATACTTGGCGGATGCCCGTTCGGCGTGCAGCAGGAACGACGAGTAGACGCCGGCGTACCCGAGCATCAGGGTCTCGCGGTCCACCTGGACCGGGCGGCGCTGCAGCGGTCGAACGATGTCGTCTGCGGCGTTCATCAGGCCGAACAGGTCGGTGCCGTGGTTCCAGCCGAGCTTGTCTGCGACGGCGATGAACACCTCGAGTGGGGCGTTTCCGGCGCCGGCACCCATGCCGGTGAGGCTGGCATCAACCCGGTTCGCTCCGGCCTTGACCGCTGCGACGGAGTTGGCGACGCCCAGGGACAAATTGTGGTGGGCGTGGATTCCGACCTCGGTGGCCGGGTCGAGCACGTCACGCAGCGCATTGACCCGGTCGGTCACGTCGTCCATTGTCTGGGCGCCGGAGGAGTCGACGACGTACACGCACTGCGCGCCGTAGCCCTCCATCAGCTTCGCCTGCTCCGCCAGCTTCGCTGGCGTGGTCATGGCGCTCATCATGAGGAAACCGGTGGTGTTGAGTCCCAGCTCGCGTGCCGTCGCGATGTGCTGCGCCGAGACATCCGCTTCGGTGGAATGCGTGGCGACACGCACATAGCTGACGCCGGCGGATGCTGCGAGCTTGAGGTCTTCGATCGTCCCGACCCCGGGCAGCAGCAGGGTGGCGATCGAGATGTTCTCGGCCACCTCGGCCGCAGCCTCGATCAGTTCGGTGTCGGAGTGCCGCGAGAACCCGTAGTTGACGCTTGACCCGTTCAGCCCGTCGCCGTGGGCGACCTCGACGCTGTCGACGCCCGCCGCGTCGAGCGCGGCGACGATCGCACGCACGTCGTCGACGCCGTACTGGTGACTGACGGCATGGCTGCCGTCACGCAGGGTGACGTCGCTGATGTACAACTTGTCTGTCGTGGGGTCGAACATGGCTCAGGCCACCTCCTGCATGGTGAGGGATCGGGTCGCGATCGTCTCTGCGGTGCGCAGAGCGGCCGAGGTCATGATGTCGAGGTTGCCGGCGTAGGCGGGCAGGTAGTGGGCGGCGCCCTCCACCTCGAGGAACACGGTGGTCTTGAGACCGGTGAACTGGCCGATGCCTGGCACGTTGACCGGCTCGGTGATCTCGTCGAATTGCACCTGCTGCTTGAGGCGATAGCCGGGAACGTAGTCCTGCACTTTCGCGACCATGGCGGCGACGGATGCCTCGATGGCGTCACGGTCGCCGTCGGCGCTGAGCGCGAACACCGTGTCGCGCATCATCACGGCAGGCTCTGCCGGGTTGAGCACGATGATCGCCTTGCTGCTGGCAGCGCCGCCGACTTCGCGCAGTGCTGCTGCGGTCGTCTCGGTGAACTCGTCGATGTTGGCGCGCGTTCCTGGGCCGGCTGACCGGCTCGAGATCGATGCGACGATCTCAGCGTAGGCCACCGGGGTGACAGCGGAAACGGCTGCAACCATCGGGATCGTCGCCTGCCCGCCGCAAGTGACCATGTTGACGTTCGGGGCGTCGAGGTTGTCCTCGAGATTGACGACCGGGATGCAGTACGGACCGATCGCGGCCGGCGTCAGGTCGATCAGGCGGATGCCCGGCTTGGCTTCGGTGAGCTTCCGCGAGTTGTAGGCGTGGGCACCGGCGGAGGTCGCATCGAAGGCGATGTCGATGTCGGCGAACAGGTCGTGATCGATGAGGCCGTCAACGCCGGTTGCGATCGCGGTGACGCCGAGACGCTCTGCGCGGGCGAGTCCGTCCGACTCTGGGTCGATGCCGACCATTGCGGCGATGCGGAGGATGCCGCTGCCGCGCAGGATCTTGATCATGAGGTCGGTTCCGATGTTGCCGGAGCCGATGATTGCCGCGCTAACGGGCTGTGCCATCCGCATCTCACTTCTGTGTGGTCGAGCCTGCTGGTGGGGGAAAATTCCGGGGAACTCGTTCGCGCGATACGCTTCGTGTTCGACTTGTCGCGACTCGTTCGATATATAGAACACGAATTTCTGCGGCGTGTCAAGCGGCGGCATTTGCAAAGGTGTGGCAGAGGGGATATCCATAGAGGCATGGCCAGACTGACGCCCGCCGTGATGAGGACACTCGACATCCTCGAGCTGTTCCTCGATGACGGCCGGCCGCTGAGCGCCCCCGACGTCGGGCGGCTCACCGGATTTCCGCGCACTTCGGTGCACGAGCTGCTATCAACGCTGGTGACGCGGGACTACCTGCAGCGGGACGAACTGACCAACACGTACCGGCTCGGCGTGCGACTGCTCCACCTCGGCAACGCCTACTCGTCCCGATTCGACATGCTGACGGCCGCGAACGCCGTCGCCCGCGACCTGTCTGAACGCAGCGGCGAAACGGTGAGCGTCGCCCTGCGGGAGCGGTCAGAAGTGTTCTACCTGGCCAAGATCGAAGGCCGCGACACCGCTCGGCTGCCTTCCAGCATCGGGCAGCGGCTACCCGCTAACGTCACTGCACTCGGCAAGGTGCTGCTGGCGGACATTCCGGAGGAGAAGCTGCAGGAACTGTATCCGGACCCGGCGAACCTCCCGGTGTTCACCGAACGGAGTATCCGCACGCTGCTGGCGCTCGAGACGGAACTGGCGGCAGTGCGCGAACGCGGTGTGGCGTTCGAAGACGGGGAATCGACCCCGGGCATGCGGTGCGTCGCCGCAGGGGTGCTCGACGTGTCCGGTGCGGTGGCGGCCGCCATCAGCGTCTCGGTGCCGAGCGCCCGCTGGGAGCAGCATCCGGAAGAGCACTGGGTCGAACTCGTCACCGAGAGCGCGGCGACCATGTCTGCCCAGCTCGGATACCTCGAGCACGGCGAGGGTGCCGCCCAGGCTTCGTAGCAGCCGGCTCCGCCGCAGGGCGGATGCCCGGGCATCCGCTCGCCGCTAGCGTTGAGGCGTGAATGAAGCATGGGTGAGGCCGCGCCCCGACGCAGCCGGCTACCGTGGCGATGCGATTGCAGCGACACTGGTCGCTGCGGGGACGATCGTCAGCCTGTTCCTGCACGACCGCGTCGGGTACTTCGACGAACCCGCACCGGGCTGGCTGAGCGCCCTGGCGATTGCCGTGCTCACCGTCCCGCTGGCTTTCCGGCGTCGGTATCCCGCAACGGTCGCCATCCTCGTCTCGATCGGCTTCTTCGTTGCCCTGCAGTTCTCCGTTCCCGAGCTGCTGTTCATCAACATCGCGCTGTTCATGGCGATCTACACGTTGGGCGCCTGGGGGCAGAACCGGCGGGTGGCGAACCTCGTCCGCGTGGCGATCATCCTCGGGATGTTCGTCTGGATCGCCGTGAACCTCATCATCACGGTCAGCGACCCCGAATTGATGCCGGAGGTCTCCCGGTCGGGGCTGTTTTCACAGTTCGCGTCCGTCGCCACCATCCAGATCATCACCAACATCCTGTACTTCGGGGGTGCCTACTACTTCGGGAACGCGATGCACGCATCCGCCCGCCAGCGCGCCGACCTGGAGTCGCGCACCACCGAACTCGCCCAGGAGCGCGAACACAGTGCCGCACAGGCCGTCGCGCTGGATCGGGTGAACATCGCCCGCGAGCTGCACGACGTCGTCGCGCACCACGTGTCGGTGATGGGGGTACAGGCCGGGGCTGCCCGGCGGGTGATGCCGTCGAACCCTGCGCAGGCGTCCGAATCGCTCGAACTCATCGAGCGCGGCGCCCGGGAGGCCGTCGATGAACTTCACCGGTTGCTGACCACGCTGCGCAGCACGGAGCCGGATGCCGCGTCGCAGAGTTCAAGCACGCTCGGCGTGGACCAGCTGGCCGCCTTGGTGGATGCCACAACCGGAGTTGGCATTCCGACCCGATTCCAGGTCATCGGCGAACCCCGTGAAGTAACCACACTGGCCGGTTTCACGCTATACCGCATCGCGCAAGAAGCGCTCACCAACGTGCGCAAGCACGCTGGTCCGAAGGCGACAGCAGACGTTCGACTGCGCTACGAACCTGATCGGGTTGAGCTCGAAATCGTCAACACCGGGACCGCCCACGGCGCCGGCAGCGGCCGCGGACTGGGCCATGTCGGCATGAGGGAACGCATCGCCGCAGCCGGCGGAGAGCTGGAAATCGGTCCCCGAACGCGAGGTGGCTATCTGGTGCGCGCCAGCGTCCCGACGACGGATACGGACACAGCGGCGGTGCCCGGATGATCTCCGTACTGCTCGTCGACGACCAGGAGCTGGTGCGTGCCGGCTTCCGCATCATCCTGAACAGTGAACCGGGAATCAACGTCGTCGGTGAGGCAGCGAACGGTGCCGATGCTGTCGCCAGCGCCCGGGCGCTCCGACCCGACGTGATCTGCATGGACGTGCAGATGCCCGGCATGGACGGCTTGGAAGCGACCCGACTGATCGTGGCGGATCCCGAGGTGCACTCGGGCATCCTCATCCTGACCACCTTCAACCGGGAGGACTACCTCTTCGAGGCGCTGCAGGCCGGGGCGAGCGGGTTCCTGCTGAAGACGGCCAGCCCGGAACAATTGGTCGAGGCGGTCAGCGTGGTCGCCCGCGGCGACGCCCTGCTCTCCCCCGATGTGACCCGCAACGTCATCGAGAGGAGTGTTGGGCAGCGCAGTGTTGGTCTGCGAAGTGTTGATGAGCGCAATCTGACGCCGACTGCATCCGCTCGCCCGAAGCCGGACACCGGCCTGACCGAGCGCGAGGCGGAAGTGCTGGCGTTGGTCGCCCGCGGTTGGTCGAACGCCGAGATCGCGTCGTCGCTGTTCCTCGGCGAGGCGACGGTCAAGACGCACGTGTCGAAAGTGCTGCAGAAGCTCGGCGTGCGCGACCGCGTGCAGGCCGTCGTCTTCGCCTACGAGAACGGCCTCGTCTCGCCCGCCCCCTGACCATTAGTGCCCGTTCCGGAGAGATGCACCCGTTGCGCCGGGCACATCTCTCCGGAACGGTCACTATTGCAGGGTCCACCTCAGGGCGGAGGCGCAGACCAGCCGTGGGACGGATGCCCGGCATCCGCTGCCTGTATAACCTTGAGAACGAAGACCACCAGTGGGAGGGAACCCGTGCTGCAACTCGACTCCATCAACCGATCATTCGGCGAGCGGCGCGTTCTGCGTGACGTGTCGTTCACGGTCGGCAGCGGACGCATGACCGGCTTCGTCGGCGGCAACGGTGCGGGCAAGACGACCACCATGCGGGTGATCCTGGGGGTGCTATCGGCCGACTCTGGCACCGTCACCATCGACGGTGCCGAGCTCACCGCGGAGCGCCGCTCCCACTTCGGCTACATGCCGGAGGAGCGCGGGCTGTACCCGAAGATGAAGGTGCTCGAGCAGATCGTCTACCTCGGCCGCCTGCACGGGATGCCGCCGGCCCAGGCGCAGGAGAGTGCGGACGGCCTGCTCGAGCGGCTCGGCCTCGGCGAGCGCAAGAACTACACCGTCGAAAGTCTCTCGCTCGGCAATCAGCAGCGCGCCCAGATCGCGGCCGCACTCGTGCACGACCCCGAGGTTCTGGTGCTCGACGAACCGTTCTCCGGCCTCGACCCGATCGCCGTCGAGACTGTCATGTCGGTGCTGAAGGATTACACGGCGCGCGGCGTTCCCGTGCTGTTCTCCTCCCACCAGCTCGACATCGTCGAGCGTCTCTGCGACGACCTGGTGGTGATCGCCGACGGGGAGATCCGGGCGAGCGGATCCCGTGAAGGCCTTCGCAGCGAGCACTCCCGGGACCGCTACGAGCTGCAACTCGACGGGGACACCGGATGGCTGCGCGCCGAGCCGGGTGTCACGGTGCTCGAGTTTGCCGGCGGCTACGCCTTATTCGACGTCGACAGCAACGACACGGCTCAACGAGTGCTGCAGCGGGCCATTCAGATCGGTGCCGTTCACTCGTTCTCACCGCAGCATCCGTCACTGTCCCAAATCTTCCAGGAGGTCATCCGATGAGCACCAGCACCTACCAGACCCCCGGGATGGCGCAGGCGACCTGGCTGGTCGCCGAACGCGAAATCCGGATGCGACTGCGCAGCAAGGCATTCCTCATCTCGACCGGCGTGCTGCTGCTGATCGTGCTCGCGTCGGTCGTCATCGGCGGCATCATGGGCGCCAACCCGACGCTTCCCAAGGTCGCCGCGGTCGGCACGGCCGTGTCGCTGGCGGAGGAGAGTGGCGCACTCGAGGTCGTTGAGGCCGGCTCCGTCGACGAGGCGGAAGAGCTGGTGCGCTCCGAAGAGGTCGAGGCCGCCATCGTGCCGTCATCCGGCCCCACCGGTGTGAGCGTGATCGGGCTCGACAGCGCTCCATCATCGGTGCTAAGCGTGATGAGCGTCTCCCCCGATGTTGAGGTGCTCGAACCGCTGGGGCAGAACCCGTTCCTCGCCTACCTGGTAGCCGTCGGCTTCGGTGTCGTCTTCCTCATGTCGGCGATGACTTTCGGAACGACCATCGCCCAGAGCGTTGTCGAGGAGAAGCAGACCCGCATCGTCGAGATCCTGATGGCCACGGTGCCGGTGCGCGCACTGATGGCCGGCAAGATCCTCGGCAACAGCCTCCTCGCCTTCGCCCAGATCGTCCTCATCGTCGGACTGGCCGGGGTCGGGATGCTCGCCTCCGGGCAGGACATCCTGCTGGCCGACGTCGGCCCCTCCCTGGTCTGGTTCGTGGTGTTCTTCACCTTCGGCTTCGTGCTGCTCGCGGCCCTGTACGCGGCGACGGCGGCGCTGGTCTCCCGGCAGGAGGACGTCGCATCCGCCACCGCCCCCGTCACCTACCTGGTGATGATTCCCTACTTCCTGGTCATCTTCTTCAACGACAACCCCCTCGTGCTCGGCATCATGTCGTACGTGCCGTTCTCGGCGCCCGTCGGCATGCCGATGCGGGTGTTCCTCGGCGCCACCCAGTGGTGGGAGCCCTTGCTGGCGCTGGTGATCCTCATCGTGTCGACCATCGTCGTCATCGGTGTCGGGTCGCGGATGTACTCCAACGGGCTGCTGAAGATGGGCACGCGCGTGAAGATTGCCGAGGCCCTGTCGAAGTAAGTCGAGGGAATTTTCGGGGTACAAACTGCGTTGTACCCGTTGCGATCGAGCAGAAGGAGGTCGCAATGGCACGAGTAAATGAAGAAGTAGAACACCCCACCGGCGCAGTAGAGAAGTACCGCCGCCACCCGAACGGGCGCGGATGGGTCTCCCCCGGTGCGGTCGTACACCCAAGCACATTCGTCTCGGAGATGGCCTACGTGGAGTCCGGCGCCGAGATCGGCGAAGACAGCTGGATCGGTCCGGGAAGCTGGATCGACCGCGGAGCACGAATCGGCAAGCGCGTCTTCGTCGGTGCGAATGTGCACGTGGGCGAACGCACGCAACTGGCCAGCGGGGCACGGGTCGGCAGCCACTCCAGGCTCGGCAATGACGTCAAGGTCGGCGCACTCGCGCGCATCGAACGGGACACCACGATTCCCGACGGCGGCGAAGTGACCGCATCCTCCCGCGCCTGGACAACTGGCGCGCCAGCGACCCGGCCGTACGCGGCCTCGCGTCGCCTGAAGCAGCACGCCCACAGCGCAGCCTGAGCGCCGCGCCGCCTGAGCCGCAGCATCCGCTCACCCGTCAACTGAAGACAGCCCTGTACACGTACCGTGTGCGGGGCTGTCCGTTGTTGACGGGTGGGGCGCGCCCGGATGAGAGACTGGTGGGCGTGAAACTTCATGACGAGAACTACCGCGGATTCGCCAGCGACAACTATGCGGGTGCCCACCCCGAGGTGATGGCGGCACTCGCCGAAGCCAATGGTGGCCACCAGGTCGCCTACGGGGAAGACGTGTACACGGCGAAGCTGCAGGATGTCATGAAGCACCACTTCGGCGAGCGCGCCGAAACCTTCCCCGTGTTCAACGGGACGGGCGCGAACGTCACTGCGCTGACGAGCGTGCTCCCCCGCTGGGGCGCGGTCATCTCGGCCAAGACGGCGCACATCAACACCGACGAGAACGGCGCCCCTGAGCGGATCAGCGGGCTGAAGCTGCTCACCGTCGAGACGGCGGATGGCAAGCTCACCCCCGAACTGATCGACCAGGAGGCCTGGGGCTGGGGCGACGAACACCGCGCACAGCCGCTCGCCGTCAGCATCACGCAGACCACGGAACTCGGCACGCTGTACACGGTGGACGAGATCCGCGCTATCGCCGACCACTGCCATGCCCGCGGGATGGTGCTGCACATGGACGGCGCCCGGCTCTCCAACGCGGCTGCGGCCCTGGGCGTTCCGTTCCGTGAGTTCACGACGGATGCCGGCGTCGACATCCTGAGCTTCGGCGGCACCAAGAATGGCCTCATTTTCGGCGAGGCGATCGTGCTGTTGAATCCGGATGTCTCGGACGGCCTGATCTACCTGCGCAAGCTGAACATGCAGCTGGCCTCCAAGATGCGGTTCGTGTCTGCCCAGCTGATTGCGCTGCTCAGCGACGACCTCTACCTGCGTTCGGCCGGGCACGCCAACGCGATGGCTGCGCGACTGCGTTCCTCTCTCGAGGACGGCGTGGCTTCCGGTGCGATCAGCGGCCTCGGGTTCAGCCAGGCGACGGAGGCGAACGCCGTCTTCGCGGTGCTGCCCGCCGGGGTCGCCGACCGCCTGCGCGAGAAGTTCCGCTTCTACGACTGGGATGCCGCCAGGAACGAGGTGCGCTGGATGTGCTCCTACGACACCACCGAGGCCGACATCGACGCGTTCGTGGCGGCCATCCGCGAGGAACTCTCCTAGTCCGCAATAGTGCCCGTTCCGGAGAGATGCACCCGTTCCGCGGGGCACATCTCTCCGGAACGGGCGCTATCGCAAAGGTAACTCCTAGGCTGGCGGGATGAGATTTGGCATGTTCGTCCCGCAGGGCTGGCGCTTCGACCTGGTCGGCATCGACCCGGCTGACCACTGGTCGACCATGAGCGGGCTGGCTGCGCACGCCGACGCCGGGCCGTGGGAGTCGATCTGGGTGTACGACCACTTCCACACCTCGCCGGTGCCGAGCGAGGAGGCGACGCACGAGGCGTGGTCCCTGATGGCGGCCTTCGCGGCATCCACCAGTCGCATCCGGCTCGGCCAGATGTGCACCTGCATGACGTACCGGAACCCCGCCTACCTGGCGAAGGTGGCATCCACCATCGACGTGATCTCGGGCGGCCGCGTCGAGATGGGCATCGGCGCCGGCTGGTACGAGCACGAGTGGCGCGCGTACGGCTACGGTTTCCCGGGCGCCGGCGAACGGCTCGGCAGGCTCGACGAGGGCGTTCAGATCATGCGGCAGGCCTGGAGCACCGGCAGCGCCACGCTCGACGGCAAGCACTACCAGGTGGATGGCGCTATCGTGCGCCCGCTCCCGTTGCAGGAGGGCGGCATCCCGCTGTGGATCGCCGGCGGCGGCGAGAAGGTCACCCTGCGCATCGCCGCGAAGCACGCCAACTACACGAACTTCGTGAACACCCGGGACACCTTCAGCCACAAGAGCGACCTGCTGAAGCAGCATTGCGCGGAGGTGGGCACCGACTTCGACGCAATCGTGCGCAGCTCCAACTTCAACACGGTGATTGCCAGCACCGAGGCCGAGGTGAAGGAGCGCCTGCGCGCCCTCGAGGCCCGGCTTTCGCGCTACCTGAGTCCGGAAGCGACCGCAAAGCAGCTGCACGAGTACGCGTCAGCCAACGCGGTCGGCACCCCCGAGCAGGTGGTCGAGTGGATGCTCCACCTGAAGTCCCTGGGGCTCGGCTACGCCATCCACTACTTCCCCGAAGCGGCGTACGACCGCTCGGGCATCGAGCTGTTCGAGCGCGAGGTCATGCCCGCGCTGCAGTGACCCGCCATAGTGCCGGTCAGTACGCGGCCGGTGCGCCCTCCTGGCGGTCCACCGTGAGCGACTCCCCGTCAGACGACAGCCCGACCAGCACCGTGTCGCCATCGCGGATGCGCCCGGCCAGGATGGCGTTCGCCAGCCGGTCGTCGATCTCCTTCTGCATGAGGCGACGCAGCGGGCGGGCACCATAGCTGGGGTCGTAGCCGCGCTCGGAAAGCCAGGCACGGGCATCCGGTGTCACCGCCAAAGTCAGACGCCGCTCCTCGAGGCGTGTCGACAGGCGGTCGATGTACAGCTCGACGATCTGGGACAGGTCCTCCATCGACAGGCTGGAGAAGATGACGATGTCGTCGAGCCGGTTCACGAATTCGGGCTTGAACGCCTGGCGGACCATCGCGTTGACAGCATCCTCCTTCGCCTGCTGGGTCAGCGTCTGGTCGACCAGGTACTGGCTGCCGAGGTTGGAGGTGAGGATCAGGATGGTGTTGCGGAAGTCGACTGTGCGACCCTGCCCATCCGTCAGCCGACCGTCATCGAGAACCTGCAACAGGACGTCGAAGACTTCCGGATGCGCCTTCTCGACTTCGTCCATCAGCACGACGCTGTAAGGACGGCGGCGAACGGCTTCGGTGAGCTGCCCACCCTGTTCGAATCCGATGTACCCGGGGGGCGCACCGATCAGGCGCGCAACGGTGTGCTTCTCGCCGTACTCGCTCATGTCGATGCGGATCATGGCCTTCTCGTCGTCGAACAGGAACTCGGCGAGAGCCCTGGCCAACTCCGTCTTTCCGACCCCGGTCGGGCCGAGGAACAGGAACGACCCGGTCGGACGGGCGGGGTCCGCGATGCCGGCCCGCGAGCGGCGAACCGCGTCCGAGACCGCACCCACAGCACGCCGTTGGCCGACCAGGCGCTTGCCCAGCTCAGCCTCCAGGTGCAGCAGCTTCTCGGTCTCGCCCTGCAGCAGGCGGCCAACCGGGATGCCGGTCCAGGCCGCGACCACGGAGGCGATGTCTCCGTCGGTGACCTGGTCGTTGACCATCCGCTCACCCTGCACTTCGGGGTGCTCCGCCTGGTCGAGGCTCTTCTCGATCTCCGGAATGACCTCGTAGTTCAGCCTCGAGGCGTCCTGGTATTCCCCTTCGCGCATGGCACGGTCGAGGGCGATGCGCGCCTCGTTGAGTCGGGTCTTGAGCTCACCGACATCCTGGAGCGCGCCCTTCTCGCTCTTCCACCGCTTCTCCAGCTCGTCGAGCTTCTCCTGCCGCTCGGCCATGTCGGAGCGCAGCTTCTCCAGACGGGCGCGGGATGCCGCGTCCTTCTCCTTCTTGAGCGCGAGCTCTTCGATCTTCAGTCGGTCAACGGCGCGCTTGAGCTCGTCGATCTCGACCGGGGAGGAGTCGATCTCCATCTTCAGCCGACTGGCGGCCTCATCGATCAGGTCGATGGCCTTGTCCGGGAGTTGCCGCCCGGAGATGTACCGGTTGCTCAGCACGGCGGCGGCGACCAGCGCGTTGTCGGCGATGGCGACACGGTGGTGGGCTTCGTAGCGTTCCTTGAGCCCGCGCAGGATGGCGACGGTGTCCTCAACGCTCGGCTCGCCGACGTACACCTGCTGGAAGCGGCGTTCGAGCGCGGCATCCTTTTCGATGTATTCGCGGTACTCGTTGAGGGTGGTCGCACCGATCAGCCGCAGCTCACCACGGGCGAGCATGGGCTTGAGCATGTTGGACGCCGCGACCGACCCTTCGCCGCCACCGGCACCCATCAGGGTGTGCAGTTCATCGACGAAGGTGATGATCTCGCCCTCAGCGTCGTTGATCTCCTTGAGGACGGCCTTCAGGCGCTCCTCGAATTCGCCGCGGTACTTGGCACCGGCGACGAGCGCTGCCAGGTCGATGGCGACGAGTCGCTTACCCTTCAGCGAGTCGGCGACGTCGCCGGCGACAATGCGCTGGGCGAGACCCTCGACCACGGCGGTCTTTCCGACGCCGGGCTCGCCGATGAGCACGGGGTTGTTCTTGGTGCGCCTGGTGAGCACCTGGCTGACACGACGGATCTCCGCGTCGCGGCCGATCACCGGGTCGAGTTTTCCGGCGCGGGCGATCTCGGTCAGGTCGACGCCGTACCGCTCGAGTGCGGTCTTGGCGTCCTCTTCAGAATCAGGTGCGCCCTGCATGTTCGCCATGGTTATCCGTTCCTCAAAGTTGAGTCGTGCAGACTCAAGTTTATTCGCTTGGTACTCAGGTTGCCAGCGTCGGCGTGCGCTCGAAGCGAACGACCCTCTCGAGTGGGTGAGGTCAGGCGCGCGCTCATGGGGTCGCCTCCATGCGGGTGGACACTGTCACGGTGAACTTGGGGTTCTGGCCGACCAGGCGGGTCGGCCCGACCGAGCGCATCAGAGCCGCCCGATACTTCAAGTGCGAGTTGAATACGGTCCACAGCTCGCCGCCGGGTTTCAGCACGCGGGCGGCCTCGTCGAACAGGGTCAGGGCGACCCCGGCGTGCACGGCCGAGCCGACATGGAACGGCGGGTTCAGCAGGACCAGGTCGGCGCAGGCATCCGGCTGCTTGCTCAGCCCGATGTCGCGGGCAACGGTGAACGTCAGGTCGTTCGCCTCTGCGGTTGCGCGAGCGGATGCCACGGCCGCCCAGGACTGGTCGGTCGCCAGGATCGCCAGGTCGGGTCGGCTGCGCGCGAGGGCGGCGGCCAGGATGCCGGTGCCGCATCCGAGGTCCACGGCGGTGCGGGCATCCGCCTTCATCTCGCGCAGGAAGCTGAGCAGGTACCGCGTGCCGATGTCGAGCTTGGTGCCGGCGAACGCGCCGCCGTGCGCGCACACCCACAGGTCGAGGTCGTCGTGGAATTCCCGCTGCGGGTACTGCCCCTCGGACGGCTTGGGGCCGCGCGCGACCAGCACCCGTGACTTCTGCCTGGCCAGTGTCGCCGACACCGACCCGAAGTGCTTCCCCAAGACGTCGTTCATCGCCTGCGTGATGTGCTTGAGGCGTCCACCGGCGAAGACCACGACCTCCGGGTCGGCGTGCCGAGCGATCGCCCCGGCGATCTCGTCGAGTTCGTTCAGGCTGCGCGGCAACTGCAGCAGCACGACGCGGGCGCCGGTCAGCAGCTCTGCGCCCAGCTCGTGGTTCTCGAACCGGTCATCCAGCGCGGCGGCCGCGGCGTTGTGGCCGAGGGCGAACTCGCTACTGAGCGGGTCCTGGAACACGCGGATGCCGTGCGACCCGTGGCGGGCGGCCGCGCCGAGGGTCAGGGCACCGTAGCGGTCGCCGATGACCCCGACCGAGGTTGGGTGCGCGGCAAGGTCCGCGGCGGCTTCGTCGAGGATGAGCCGGTCGCTCGCGTCGACGGCGAACAGGTTCTCGGCCTCCACGTCCGGAAACCGGCGCAACGCGCCAAAATCGAAGTCCGGGTCGACCATCGCCCCTCCCGACTCCCCGTCCGCCGTCACGAGCCTGAGCGACCGTTCGGGCGCCACAGCACCAGCTGCGTGTGCCGTTTGACGCGTTCGCCGGCCTTCAGCGAGACCACGTCACCGGTCTCGTCGGCCGCGAACACGCGACGACCCGGGCGGTTGAGCAGCTCATCGGCGAGCGCGACCTCGAGCTCGCGCACCCGCTCGTGGAGCGCGGAGACCGTGTTCTCGAGTTCGAGGATGCGGCGGATGCCCTCCAGGCTGACCCCTTCGGAGCCGAGTTTCGCGATCTCACGCAACTGCACGACGTCGCGCATCGAGTACCGGCGCGACTTCCCGCTGGTGCGCTTCGGGCTGACCAGCCCCATGCGGTCGTACTGCCGCAGCGTCTGCGGGTGCATGTTCGCCAACTCGGAGGCCACCGCGATGGCGAAGATGGGGGCGCTCGGGTCCATGTTCAACTCCGCTCCATGGCTAACTCCGCGCCTTGGCCAGCAGGTCGTCGCGCGGGTTCTCGTCGGGTAGGGCCTTCGCGAGCGCGTTGAGGTGCTTGGTCGCTTCGGCGCTGAGGTGGCTGGGTACGACGACGTGGATGGTGGCCAGCAGGTCACCGACGCCGGTCGTGGTCTGCACACCTCGTCCCTTGACCCTCAGAACTCGGCCGCTCGGGGTGCCCGGAGCAACCTTCAGCTTGACGGGCGGCCCGCCGAGGGTGGGGACCTCGATCGTTCCACCGAGCGTCGCTTCTGCGAAGGTGACTGGGACATCCACCCTCAGGTTCTTCCCATCACGTTCGAATACCGGATGCTTGCGCACAGACACCGTGATCGTCAGGTCCCCGGATGGGCCGCCATCGATGCTCGCCTCGCCTTTGCCCTTGAGCCGGATCTTCTGGCCGTCCGCGACCCCAGCCGGGATCTTCACGGTCATCGGCTTGCCGCCCTGGCCCTGCAGCTTCACGGTGTCGCCATTGATGGCGCTGACGAAGTCGAGGGTGGTGGTCGCGGTGACGTCGCGGCCCTTGGTCGGGCCGCCCGCACCGCGGAAGCCGCCGGTCGACTGGCCGAACCCGCCACCGCCGAAGAGTCCGCCGAAGATGTCGTCGAAGCCGCCCTGCGAGAAGTTGGGACGCTGTCCGGCCCCCTGGGTTTGGCCCTGGCCGAACATGCCACCGAAGACGTCATCGAAGCCTCCGGCCTGGCCGCGTCCGCCGGAGGTGAACCGGGCGCCGGACCCCATGGCCCGAACCTGGTCGTATTCGCGGCGCTGCTCAGGGTCGGCGAGCACGGCGTGTGCTTCGCTGATCTCCTTGAACTTCGCCTCGGCCTTCGCGTCACCCGGGTTGGAGTCCGGGTGGTACTGCCGCGCGAGCTTGCGGTACCGCTTCTTCAGGTCGGCTTCGGACACGTCTTTGGAGACACCGAGGATCTTGTAGAAGTCCTTCTCGAACCAGTCCTGGCTGGCCATCTGTGCCTCCTCTCGTTTCTATCGTGCCGTTCGCGGGTCGAGCTTGTCCTTCGCGGGTCGAGCTTGTCGAGACCTATCGAGCTTGTCGAGATCCGGATGCTTCGGCAAGCTCAGCTGGTCTCGACAGTCTCGACCCGCTTTGGTGCTGGTCTCGACAAGCTCGACCCGCTTGGGTACTACTCTTCCTGCGGTACCGCCACGACGACCTTCGCGGGTCGCAGCAGGCGGCTGCCGAGCTGGTAGCCGGGCTCGATGACATCCGCCACCGTCATCGCTTCGATGTCGGGGGTCGGTATCTGCACGACTGCTTCGTGCACATTGTGATCGAACGGCTCGTCCTTGACGCCCACGCGCGTGACGCCCAGCTTTTCGACCGTGGTGCGGAACTTCTGGGCGATGAGCGCCATGGGTCCCTCCTCCAGGTCGCCGTGCGCCTCGGCCCGGTCCAGGTCGTCGAGGATCGGCAGGAAGGTTTTCGCCACGTCGGCGACGACCACCTGCTTGTTGCTCTCGCGATCCCGTTCCACCCGATTGCGGTAGTTGACGTACTCGGCCTGCAGCCGCTGGAGGTCCTGGAGCCTTTCGGCTGCCAGGTCTTCCGCGCTCTGATCGAGGAACGCCAGGTCCGCGTCGCTGAGCGATGTCTCGACGTCGGGACCTTCAGCCTCGATCAGGCCGTCGTCCTGCTCGTTGGCCCCGGAGTCGGGCTCGGGCACGTGGCCCTCGCCCTTCTTCGGGTTCTTGTCCTTCTTGTCGGCCATGGTTACTTGTTCTCTGTCGGCTCGTCGTCGACCACTTCGGCGTCGACGATGTCTTCGTCGCTGCTCTCAGGTGTTTCGGTCGGCGCACCCTCGGCAGGCTGCTCGGCCTGGCTCTGGGCGTAGATCTCTTCGCCGATCTTCTGCTGGCTCTCGTTCAGCTTGTCGAGCGCGGTCTTCACGGCCGCGTCGTCGTCGCCGGCGAGCGCCGACTTGAGGGCGTCGATGTCGGCCTGCACGTCGGTCTTGACGCCGTCGGACAGCTTCTCGTCGTTCTCCTTGATGAGCTTCTCAGTGGAGTAGACGAACTGCTCGGCGGTGTTGCGCACCTCGGCCGCTTCGCGACGGCGCTTGTCTTCTGCGGCGTTCTCTTCGCCTTCGCGAACCATCCGCTCGATGTCTTCCTTCGACAGGGCCGAGCCACCGGTGATGGTGATGGACTGCTCCTTGCCGGTGCCCTTGTCCTTCGCGTGAACCTGCACGATGCCGTTCGCGTCGATGTCGAAGGTGACCTCGACCTGCGGCACGCCGCGCGGTGCCGGGGCGATGCCCTGCAGCTCGAACGTTCCGAGGTTCTTGTTGTCGCGGGTGAATTCGCGCTCACCCTGGAAGACCTGGATCGCGACCGACGGCTGGTTGTCATCCGCCGTGGTGAAGGTCTCACTCCGCTTGGTCGGGATGGCCGTATTCCGCTCGATGAGCTTGGTCATGATGCCACCCTTGGTCTCGATGCCGAGGGACAGCGGGGTGACGTCGATGAGCAGAACGTCCTTGCGCTCGCCCTTCAGCACGCCGGCCTGCAGGGCGGCGCCGACGGCGACGACCTCGTCCGGGTTCACGCCCTTGTTCGGCTCCTTGCCGCCGAGCATGTTCTTGACCAGTTCCTGCACCGCGGGGGTGCGGGTGGAGCCACCGACGAGCACCACGTGAGCGATGTCGTTGACGCTGACACCGGCCTCCTTAATGACGTCGTGGAACGGCTTCTTGGTGCGCTCGAGCAGGTCGTTGGTGAGCTCCTCGAACTTGGCGCGGGTGAGGGATTCGTCCAGGTTGGCCGGCCCGTTCTCGGTGAGGGACAGGTACGGAAGCTGGATGCTCGTGCTCATCGACGAGGACAGTTCCTTCTTCGCCTGCTCGGCTGCTTCCTTCAGGCGCTGCTTGGCGATCTTGTCGGAGGAGACGTCAACGCCGGTGGAGTCCTTGAAACGTTTGATCAGGTAGTCGACGACGCGCTGGTCCCAGTCGTCGCCACCGAGGCGGTTGTCACCGGCGGTCGAGCGCACCTGGATGGTGGAGAAGTCGTCGTCCTTGCCCACTTCGAGCAGGGAGACGTCGAACGTTCCGCCTCCGAGGTCGAAGACGAGGATGAGTTCGTCCTGCTTGCCCTTGTCGAGGCCGTAAGCGAGGGCGGCGGCGGTCGGCTCGTTGATGATGCGAAGCACGTTGAGGCCGGCGATCTCGCCGGCGTCCTTGGTGGCCTGGCGCTCGGAGTCGTTGAAGTAGGCGGGAACGGTGATGACGGCATCCGTCACCGGCTCGCCCAGGTACTGCTCGGCGTCGCGCTTGAGCTTGGCCAGGATGCGGGCCGAGATCTCCTGCGGCGTGTACTTCTTGCCGTCGATCTCGGTGGTCCAGTCGGTGCCCATGTGGCGCTTGACGGATGCGATGGTGCGGTCGACGTTGGTGACCGCCTGGCGCTTCGCGGTCTCGCCGACGAGGGTCTCGCCGTCTTTGGTGAAGGCGACGACGGATGGGGTGGTGCGGAAGCCTTCGGCGTTCGCGATGACGGTGGGTTCTCCACCCTCAAGTACTGAGACCACGGAGTTGGTGGTTCCCAGGTCGATTCCTACTGCTCGAGCCATGCTCGTTCTCCTTTATGTTCCTCTTACAAAGTCTGTGATCGTGAGAGTTGAGTCTCACCCGCTCAAGTTTAGTGGCGCGGTTTCGGATGTCAAGGCGAGAGTTGCGAAAGTTGAGTCGAGGTGGCTCAATGGTCAACATTCTTCTTGCCGGGACAGTGCGCTCCAGGTCGCACGCTCTGACGCCTACCGATAGATGTGTCCAACACCAGCCACGACTTGGCCATCCGCGCCGCGAATGTGCAACATCCTCACTACGCTGAACTTGCGATCGCGTGAATGAGCGAGGCGGCGATGCTGAACGGTGAGAGCGACAGGCGAGAGAAATAGAAATGGCAGCAGCGGAACATACCCCCGATCGTCCACCCGTTGACAATCCGATCGAGTCGTCGGAACAGGATGCCCTGGGACGTGCGCCTCTCGCAAGAGATTTCGCTCGGAGCCTTCGTCTCCTTGACGCATCTCACGGCCTCGTCGTCGGAGTGTTCGGACCCTGGGGGCATGGCAAGAGTTCGTTCATCAATCTAATGCGCGAGGAGTTCGCGTCTGAACCACCATTGGTTGTAATCGACTTCAACCCGTGGATGTTCTCCGGCACACAGCAACTCGTCGACCATTTTTTTGATGAACTCGCGTCAAACTTCAAGCGAATGAAGGACCCCAATCTCCAAGTCATCGCCGGTTACATCGATGATTACGGAGATTCCATCGGAACTCTTGCTGGTCTCTTCGGAACTTGGGCGAGCCTCGGTTCGATCCTCTTCCGATCCGGCGCGAAGGCATTAGCGCGAAAGCGTGGTGCGGGCGCCAAGTTCCAGAGAGCTTCGGCCGAGTTGGCCCAGCTCGCGCACCCGGTCGTGGTTGTCATCGATGACATCGATCGGCTCACGTCCGAAGAGATCCGCGACGTCTTCAAGCTTGTGCGTCTGACTGCAAGTTTCCCTAATGTGATCTATGTGCTTGCCTTCGATCGGAAGCGTGTCGAGGCTGCGCTTGCAGAGCCGGGAATCGAAGGCCGGGCCTACCTCGAAAAGATCATCCAGGTTAGCTTCGACCTCCCCGGCACTCCTACTGAGGTGCTCACGTCTCAGGTATTCTCGGCGCTTCAGAACGTGATCGATGCGATCGAGGGCGAGGCCCGTTTCGCATCCGATCGGTGGCCAGACGTCTATTTCGAGGTAATCGCTCCGCTGATACGCAACATGCGGGACATCACTCGATACGCAGTGTCGGCAGCACCGACCCTTGGGGCACTCGGAAGTGAGATCGAAGTCGTTGATCTCCTTGCGCTCGAAGCAATCCGCGTCTTCCGACCGGAAATTTTTGCCACGCTGGGTGGAATGCAGGATGCACTCACGAAAACCAGTTCCGCATTCGCATCCACGAAGTCGCCTGCACTGCAGGCAAAGATGGACGACCTATTGGCTGTCTCAGGAGCCGACGCCCACGTAGTCCGAGCTCTCGTCGCACAGGTCTTCCCTGCTGCTCGCCAGTACTACGAAAACAACAACTACGGCTCAGATTGGGATGCCGTGTGGCGGAAGGGACATCGGCTAGCCCACTCCGACTACCTCGGAATGTACCTCGAGCGGACCGCGCCTAGCGGTCTCCGTGCGTTTCGCATCGCAGAGCAGCTCGTCGCCGCGATGGTTGAACAAGACAGATTCGAATCAATCCTCGACGGGATTGCCACATCTGACTTTCCAGACATCCTCGAGGCGTTCGGCTCGCTTCGAGGCCAGTTCGAGGAACCAGCCATTGCCCCTTCTATCTCAGCGCTCATGAACCGGATCGACCACGTTCCAGAGAGCCGGGTGGGCGGGCTGCTCACCCTAGCGCCGCACATCGTCGTACTCAGACCTGTGCTCCGCATGCTCGAGCAGGTGTCCGATGTCGGTAGAAGAGACGACATTGTTCAAGAGGCCACTAGGCACCTCAATTCCTATTCGTCCCGGCTTGAGCTGATCACGTCAACCGGCAAACGTCAACGCGGCCCAAACCTTATTTCCGAAGCGTTGGCGACAGCCCTGGAGGCACGGTTCGTGGAGGACTTTCGAGCGGGCGAGTCATTGCATGTAGAGCGAGAATGGAACCTTGCTGACGTCTTCCATTACATCGGGGAGCAATTGGGCCAGCCTGCGCAGCTCGCTAATGAGCGCAATCCCGACGTAACTCGGGCGGTTCTGCGCACGGCACAGGGTCGAACGACATCCCAATCAGTGGGCTCTCGACATGTTGACGTGAAGACCATTTATCAGTGGGACGGGCTCGTTCGCCTATACGGTACGGAAGATGGCATCCGTGACGCGGTCGCAGCCCTTAAAGAAGTGGACGGAAGCACCGCCCTCGTGCTGCTCGCCGAACGGTACCTTTCCGGCTGGCGGCCTGGAGGCGACGATTAGTTCTCCCTCATTTTCTTGAGTTTCCTGCCGCTCGGTGGGCGCCTCACCCCCGATACACGCCGCATCTCGAATTTTGATGTCAGCAGCAATCGCCTCTCCGATCGCTGCTAGATACAGGAGATCCGACGCGTGTCGACCACCAACGCCGACAGCTCCGCGGGTTGCGGATGGCTGACGCTGAGAATGGACTCAACGCAATCCTCAGCGATGGGATACATGTGCTCACGACGCCAGGATGCGTCGGTCATCGCCTCTAGCTGACGACGGATGACTTCATCGATCCCCAGGTAGTGGCGCTCGGCAAGGACGACCCCGCCTACGAGCGGGCCATCGCCGAACTCACCAGCGAGCTCGGTCTCATCACCACCGCCGCGTGAAACAGTACTGGCTTGCAGGAGCGAATTGTGTCGTCCCCACCGCGGTGGGCTCTTGCCGGGTGACCGGGCCGGCCGCGAAGCCGGCTATCGGGATGTTCTGATGAGGTCGCGGTACCACTCGTACGACTGCTTCGGCGTGCGCTTCTGGGTGTCGAAGTCGACGTGCACCAAGCCGAACCGCTGCGAGTAGCCGGCGGCCCACTCGAAGTTGTCGAGCAGCGACCAGTGGAAGTATCCGCGCACGTCGACACCGGCACTGATCGCGTCACCGATCGCAGCGAGGTGGGACTCGGTGTAGGAGATGCGGCGGGTGTCGCTCACCTCTCCACGAACATCCGGTTCATCGTTGATGGCGCAGCCGTTCTCGGTGATGTAGATCGGGGGGAGTGCGTCGCCGTAGCGTTCCTTGATGGCGGCCAGCATTTCGGTGAAGGCATGCGGAACGACCGGCCAGTCGAAATCGGTGCGGGGGTATCCGCGGATCTCCTTCAGCGAGAACGGCAGGTCAGTGTCGAGTTCGTGGCCGTCCACCTTCGCTCCAGGGGTCGCGCTCGGCGCACCGACTCTGGTGGGGTTGTAGTAGTTGATGCCGTACCAGTCGATCGGCGCGCTGATCTGCGCCAGGTCGTCGTTGAAGTTGTGGGGAAGGTACGGCTCGAGCTCGGCTGGGTAGCGACCGAGGAGCAGCGGCTCGATGAACAGCCGGTTGGCGAGCGTGTCGTAGAACGCCGCAGCGTATTGGTCGTCGTCGCGGTCGCTGGCTGGCCAGACCGGGGTGTGGTTGTTGGCGATGCCGATGTTGCCGGCCCCCGCCTCCCGCAGTGCTGACACCGCGAGCCCGTGGCCGAGCAGCTGATGGTGCGCGGCCGGGATAGCTCCGAAGCCGAGCTTCTTTCCGGGAGCGTGGATTCCGGCGCCGTAGCCGAGCATCGTGAGGACGACCGGCTCGTTGATGGTGATCCAGCGGGGGATGCGGTCCGCGAAGTGCTCGGCCAGAATGTGGGCGTAGTCGGCGAACCATTTCGGGGTGTCGGGGTTCAGCCACCCGCCCTGCTCCTCGAGGGCGAGCGGGGTGTCCCAGTGGAAGAGTGTCGGGCTGGGCTGGATGCCCGCGGCGAGCAGCTCGTCGACGAGACGGTCGTAGAAGGCGAGGCCGTTGCGGTTGGCTGAGCCCTTGCCCTCCGGCTGGATGCGTGTCCAAGCGAAGGAGAAGCGGTAGGCGTCGACGCCGAGCTCCTTCATGAGGGCGACGTCTTCCGGGAACCGGTGGTAGTGGCCGCAGGCAACGTCGCCGGTGTCGCCGTTCAGGGTGCGACCGGCGGCGTGGCTGAACGCGTCCCAGTTGGATGGCCCCCGGCCGCCCTCGGTCACCGCGCCTTCGATTTGGTAGGAGGCGGTGGAGACCCCGAAGAGGAAGTCGTGCGGGAGGCCAAGCTCTTGGGTCGTGGTCATGGGTTCCATTGTGTTGTGTTGATAGGGTCCGCAGAGCGCCACGGCCCTTAGTTCAGGCTTCCGCTGGCCGCCTGAGAATCTCCCAGAAGCGCTCCAACCGGAATGCTCTTCTTGATATGTAGGCCCATTGGGCACGGCTACCGTATGGGCCTAACCCCTACTTCCTGCGGTTTCGGCGAACCGTCCCGTGCCCACCGGGCACTGCCAACGGAGGAAACATCGTCGCGTCGCCGACTACGGAAGTCTCGCACCGAACTCTCCGACCATCGCGCCGATCACACCCTCAAAGTCTGATCCAGTAATTCGTGCCGCCAGTAGCGACGGCCGGCTGGTGGCGCGTTCAGCAATGAGCAGTGCCTCGGGCTCGTAGTACAACCAGTCACGCACCTCGACAAAATTGGCGGCATCGTGCAGGTGATCAACGATGACCGCTCTAATCGCTCCTCGTTTTTCCTCCAAGAATTCAGTCATCAAGTTTTCAAGGTTCGGAACCTCGTCGTCACTGTACGAGCTCAGGACGAGCTCTAGGAGCCCTTCCGGCCGAGACGTCTTTGCATGACCGTCGATGAGTTGGTCCATCTCACGCGTGAGCGTCTCATACAGTCGGGCGACTCCGTACTCGGGGAGACTTGCTTGTTGCGCAATCACTGTCTCCACCTCTTGATCAAACAACTCAGTGAGAACTATCAGGCGGTAAAGCTTGCGCTCAAGCTCCGGCGGAAGCTTCACCGAACCCTTGTAACGAAGGCGATGATCCACGACATACCAAGCATCTGCCGCAGACGTGCGAACTTGGAGCTCGATCTTTATTGGCGCCCCGGTGTAGTCGGTTAGGGTCGAGCACCAAAGATCAAATTGCATCGACTCATAGCGCAGCTCGTTCGCCCGGCTCCTAATGACCTCGAGCCTCGGGTTCCAGTCCGCCTGTGAATTCAACCAGTTCGTGAATTCGACCACACCACGGTTGGTTGGGAAGATTGCCTTCAACGCTACGAGATCACCAAGACTCTCCCAGGTACGGGCATTTCCCTCCCGGTAGATCTTGCCTAGAACGCTTCTGTGAGTCTTGACCCGTCCCGTGACTAGAGCGGCCCCATCAATTGATAGCGCCGTTTCCTCGAAGGCGATCTTGCTGAGCCGCAGAGCCGCTCGGAGTCGTGGTAACTCAACGAAGTAGCGCTGCGAAATCGTGGTGGCACTCATGGTCAGGACTTCGGTGCAGCGCCGAGGCCGTATCGCTTGAGAGCTCCAGCGACTCTAACGATTGTTTGACCGTCTTCTTCCGTCACAGCAATAGCTCCTCGTTCTAAAGCGATCGCGCTCGCAGATATGACAACGCCGGAACCATATAAGCGGAGGCCCGCTCCCTGTCCAGGCACCAGCGCAAGGTTCTTAGCGATTACAGCTCCGGACACATGTTCAGGAAGAGAGTGCGCAAAGACATCTCGATCCTCCGCTTCAAGAAACTGATCAGCGAATTCCGACGCTTGAAATGTCTCGGCCGGCGTCGACATGTACGCCACGAGCGCCGTCGCATAGCGCCCCCGCTTTTCCTCGTCTATGACGTGCTTGTTGATATACGCCATTGTCGAATCCATAAAGTGCTTCGTCTGAATCTCAGCGCTATCCGCGAGGCGACAGCCCAAAAATGCAGCGAGGAAGAAGTCGGCAAACGCGACTCCGTTCTGCTGATCGACCATCTCGCCAAGGACTGTTCCATCAGCCTCTCTCAGCATTGCGATCTTGTAAACGCGCGAGTTGTTACCAACGATGAGTTCATCGAGGTGCTCTAAATCAAAGTGTCCGGTCGTGTCGTCTCCTATGCGCTGAAGTCGCATGCCCTCTTGGTGTTCCGCCTTCATGATGATCAACGCTTGCCCCTCCGGGACAACCACCGTGGCGACGATAAGGATGCCCGAAGGGCTATTCCCTGTCTGCGCTTGATACAGATTTTGGGCGAGCGTTTGTGATCCGCTAATGAAGTGGGCAGAAGGGTCATCAAGTATCTCGAGAACCACACCGGGTGTCCCAGACACCGCACCCTCGTCCTGAATAATATTCCGTGGATTCTTGAGGGCAAAGTCCAGCATGTTTTCTTCGATGAACCGCTTTGTCTCGGGTGCAAGCGAAGATTCGGCGGTCGACAGTGCAACCTGGCGGTCCGCACCAGCTTGATAGCGACCTTCTGGGATTTCGTGCACGATGGCTCGAATGATGGTGACCATGAGCATCTCTCTTTTCGGGTGGTTCTCGGAATCTAGCAGCAGCTAGCGACCATGGATAGCGGTGGACGCCTCGGGCCTACGATCCTCGCCGTGTGGACTGTTGAAAGTTGGCAGCAAGCCTGGCGACGGGCCTCGGCTCACGTTGCTGAATTTCTGCCCTTCGACGTTGTGGCATCGGACGCTTGCGTCACACATAGGCCATGACCGCGCGGCTCGGTTCGATGCTCGACAGCCTCCCGCTGTTGCGGGCTAAGGTGTCGCCAAGCCACCAATTGTTTACCCCACACCACTAGCCTGTGGGCATGACAAACGAGTCCCCTGACAATGGCGTCACCGCGACCGGCAAGCACATCCCGGCAACAGCTAACTCGGGCGCTATCGCCACGATGGGCCTCGAGCTGCAGGAGGGGCGCGTCATCCCGCGCAAGCAGGTGTTCTCCTGGGCACTCTGGGACTGGGCCAACCAACCGTTCAACACGGTCATCCTCACCTTCATCTTCACCGCCCTGTACCTGACGACGGATGTCTTCATCGACCCCTCGGTGGCGGCGCTCGGCAAGGATGACCCCGCCTACGACCGCGCCATCGCCGAACTCACCAGCGGACTCGGCCTCGCCAACACCATCGCCGGCGTGCTCGTCGCCCTCATCGCCCCGGTACTCGGGCAGCGCTCCGACGGCACCGGCCGCCGCAAGCGCTCCCTCGCCATCAGCACCGGGCTCGTCGTGCTCTCCATGGCCGCCCTGTTCTTCGTCGAAGGCACCCCGTCTTTCTTCGCCCTCGGCGTCGGACTGGTCGCCGTCGGCAGCGTCTTCAGCGAGATCGCCGGCGTGCACTACAACGCCATGCTCGTGCAGGTCTCCACCCCGAAAACCGTCGGCAAGGTCAGCGGCCTCGGCTGGGGCTTCGGCTACCTCGGCGGCATCCTCGCCCTGGTGATCGTCGTCGTCGCCTACACCGCCGACTGGTTCGGGCTTCCAGAGGACAACGGCCTGCCGTTCCGCATGGTGGCACTCGGATGCGCGGTGTGGACGATCCTCTTCTCCATCCCCATCTTCCGCAACGTGCCAGAACTCCCCGTGACCGACCAGGGTGAACGGGTCAACTTCTTCCAGAGCTACGTGCTGCTCGGCCGCCACATCGTGCGACTGTGGAACACGACCCGCACCACGTTCTGGTTCCTCCTCGCCAGCGCGGTGTTCCGCGACGGCCTGGCCGGCGTGTTCGCATATGGCGCCGTTATCGCATCCACCGTTTTCGGATTCGAATTCCTCGAAGTGGTGGTCTTCGGCATCGCCGCCAACCTGGTCGCCGGGGTGTCCACCATCTTCTCCGGCCGCTTCGACGACAAGTTCGGGCCGAAATCCGTCATCGTGGTCTCGCTCATCGGCTTGGTCATCACCGGTCTCGCGGTCTTCTTCCTCCGCGACCTCGGCGACGCCACCTTCTGGATCGGCGGGCTCATGCTGTGCCTGTTCGTCGGCCCCGCCCAGTCGGCCAGCCGCTCATTCCTGGCGCGGGTCACCCCGGCCGGCCGCGAAGGCGAGATCTTCGGCCTCTACGCGACCACCGGCCGCGCAGCATCGTTCCTCTCGCCCGCGCTGTGGACGATACTCATCGTCGCGTTCGGCGCGACCGCCTGGGGCATCCTGGGCATCGTCGCCGTGCTGTTCGTCGGCCTCATCCTGATGCTGTTCGTGCGCACCACCGAGCAGACCCGACCGTAACGAAGCTGGCGACGCCCTGCAGGGCATCCGGATGCCGACGGGACGCCTCGCGAGAAATCCTCCGGATGTCGGTGGCCCAGGAATAAGCTGACGCGTATGTACACGTTGATGATTTTTCTCCACGTACTGGGCGTCATCGTCTTCGCCGTGGGGCACGGGACATCCATTGCGGTCGCCTTCCGGATGCGCCGGGAGAGCGAGCACGCCCGCATCGCAGCCATGCTCGACGTTTCGGCATGGAGCGCGCACCTCATGTACGCGGGGCTCTGGCTCACCATCATCCCGGGTGTCGTTCTCGGATTCATGGGCGGGCTGTGGGGCGAGTGGTGGCTGTGGGTGTCCATCGTGCTGCTGGTGCTGGTGATCGGCGCGATGTACGGCATCGCCTCGCCGGCGTTCAGCCGGCTGCGGTTCGCCACCGGGGCGAAGATGACGGATGCCTCGCGCAAGAAGGTCTCGGGGCTCGGAACCGAAGGGGTTGTGGAGGGACTCGCCACCTCCTGGCGCCCCGCCGCCCTCGCCCTCATCGGCGGCGTCGGGCTGGCGGTCATCCTCTGGCTGATGATCGCGCAACCCAGCTGATCGGCGTGGTTCGAGCGCTGACCGCGTCACGGGACTGGCGAATGTCGGCCGGGAGCGGGAGAGTGGAGGTATGACTACATCGCAGGCCCAGAAAGCCGACCACCTCCGCTCGCTGCACATCCCCGGCAACCCGCTCATCGTCACCAATGTGTGGGATGCCGTCACCGCCCGCATCGTCGCCGGAGCACCCGGGGTGAAAGCGCTCGCCACAGCCAGCCACTCCATCTCGTTCGCGCATGGGGTTCCGGATGGCGAAGGGCTCACAGTCGACCAGGCCCTGGAAGCAGCGCGCGTGATCATCAGCGCGACCGAGCTACCGGTGTCCGTCGACTTCGAGAAGGGGTATTCACCGGATGGCTCGCGCCTGGAAGAGAACATCGGCCGCCTGATCGAGGTGGGCGCCGCCGGCCTCAACATCGAAGACAGCGTCGGACCGCCCAAGGCGCCCCAGTTCGAGATCGACACCGCTTCATCCCGCGTGGCATCCGTTCGCTCGGCCGCTGATAAGGCGGGAGTGCCGCTCGTCATCAACGCCCGCGTCGACACGCTGGCCGGAGGCGGAGAGTGGGACGAAGCCATGACCCGCGCCAACGCGTACCTCGACGCGGGAGCCGACGTCATCTTCATGCTCGGCCTCGGCGACGAAGACAAGGTGAAGCGGGCACTCGACGAGATCAACGGCAAGGTGTCCGTGATCTCGAACCCGTCGTCCGTTCCGTTGCAACGGCTCGCTGACCTCGGAATCTCACGGGTCAGCTTCGGGCCGTTCAGTCTCGGGTTGACCCTCGCACACCTGCAGGCGGCAGCGACTCAGCTGACCAAGCTGGGCGACTACCCGGAAGAACTCGGGTTCAAGTTCTGACCCGTGCGGGTTGAGTAGCGCGCCAGCTCGTATCGAACCTGGCGCGTGGTTTCGAAACGCGCGCTTCGCGCACTACTCAACCCACAGAGGTAGGAGTCGTTGATTCGGGCGATGAGCGCGCCTAGGGTCTAACCATGGCTGCTAATCGTCCCATCGGGTTCTGGCTGAAGCTCGTCGACCGCCTCATCGATGAGCGTTTCGCCGCCATCATCGAAGAGCACGGGGTCACCCGTCGCCAGTGGCAACTGCTCGGGGTCATGGAGCCGGGCAGCGCCACCGTGGAACAACTCGACCAGGCGATCGCGCCGTTCATCGAACCGGGAAGCGACGAGAGTGCCGCCGAACACCTGGCCGAGCTGATCGACAGTGACTGGATCACCGTCGACGGCCCGGTTTACTCACTCACCGAACGTGGCCGCGCTGCATTCGGCCGACTGCAGGAAGTGGTCGACGCCCTGCGCGACCAGACCGGTGAGGGCCTCACCCAGGAACAGTACGAGACCACCCTCAGCGCACTCGAGCGGATGGCGGTCAACCTGGGCTGGCAGGGCTCACCGGTCAGCTGATCTGCGAAGCGTCCGCGCCCAGAGCGATCAGGCGGTCACGGATGGCGCTTCGCGCGAGGTCGTAGTAGCGGGCGGATCCGTGGAGAAGCGACGCGATATTGGCGCCGTCCATGATCGCCACGATTTCGAACGCCAACTGCTCGCCACTCTTGAGCTGAGGCAGCGCCGGCTGCGCAAGGCCGGCTGCCCGCTCGATGAAAGCGAGCCACTCCTCGTCGATTACGGCAAGCGCGTCGCGCACCGGCCCCGGCTTCGACCCATTCTCTGCGCTAACTGCCCGAAAGAAGCATCCGCCCTCGAAGATGCGCTCATCGGAGTAGTCGAGCCAGAGCTCGCAGATCGCCCACAACCGCGGCAGTCCACGCTGAACGCGCAGCGCAGGCTCGATGACCGTGCTGATGAATACCGATCGCGCCGCCTGGATGGTTGCCAGCTGGAGGTCGAGCTTGTTGCCGAAGAGGGCGATGACGCCGCTCTTGCTGGCGCCGAGGTCGGCGGCGAGCTGACCGATCGAGAGCCCCCCGAGACCCTCGGTTGACGCGAGCTGTACCGCCCGGTCGAGCACCGCCTGGCGGGAGGCATTGCCTCGGCGTTTCCGGCCATCGACCTCAATCGCTGACATGCTTCCTCCCTCCGAAAGTTAATAGTACGATCGTTCGTATTCTATTATCGCACGTCTGGAGAACCCATGCCGAGCTTGACCCCTGCGGTTAACGCCTTCCGTCTGATGCAACGCGTATCGACGCCACTCGCCGCGGAAGCAGCCTATTCGCTCTGGTTGTCTACCGGGAAGCGAAAGCGCGTGCATCCGCTGGAACGTGCCGTCATCGAGCAGGCGACCACATCGACGATCCGGGTGGGCCGGAGCCGCATCGCTGTCTACACCTGGGGCACCGGTTCGCGGCCCGTGCTGCTGGCTCACGGCTTGCAGGGTCGCGCGGCAGAGTTCGCCGAGATCGTGCGGGAATTGCGCGCCCAAGACCTCACCATTATCGCTTTCGACGCACCGGGCCACGGTGCGTCGAGCGGGCGGAAGCCGGACATCCGCGACTTCGCCGACATCATCGATGTGCTCGGGCGGAAGTACGGCACGTTCGAGGCGATCGTCGCCCACTCCTTCGGCACCGCGGCTGCGGCGCTCGCGATCCGCAACGGCACGCGCGCCCATCGCCTGGTCTCGATAGGCGGCGTGGCAGAACTGGACTACCTGGCCAGCAGTTTCGGGCGGATGCTCGAGCTCAGCCCGCACACCATCGCTGGCCTGAGGCGGCGAATCGAGCAACGCCGGTTCCGCACGGTTCCGGATGTCTGGACGGCCCTATCGCCGATTACCGCACCGCTCGGGCGGCCGCTGTTGGTCATCCACGACCGGGACGACCTGACAGTGAGCTTCGATCAGGCGGAAGTGCTGGTGGCCGCGCATCCGCACGCTGCCACGTTGTTCACCTCGGGGCTCGGTCACCACCGCGTGCTGCGCGACGACCAGGTGCTGGATGCGATCGGTGAGTTCGTGAGCGAGCCGCTGTCGGCGACCGTCGCGACCACCGCTCACTGAGGCCGGACTCAGCGCACCGTCTAGCGGTCAATGAAGGTGCGGTGGAAGTTCTGGAACGAGCGCGACGCTGTTGGCCCACGCTGGCCCTGGTAGCGCGACTTGTAGTCGGCGGAGCCGTACGGCTTCTCGGCCGGTGAGGTCAGCCGGAAGAAGCACATCTGCCCGATCTTCATCCCCGGCCACAGCTTGATCGGCAGGGTGGCGACGTTGCTCAACTCGAGGGTGACGTGGCCGGTGAAACCGGGGTCCACGAACCCGGCGGTCGAGTGGGTGAGCAGGCCGAGGCGACCGAGCGACGACTTTCCTTCGAGACGTGCCGCAACATCATCCGGTAATGACACCTGCTCGTAGGTGGAGCCGAGCACGAACTCGCCGGGGTGCAGGATGAACGCCTCACCGGCGTCGACTTCGACGAGGTGAGTGAGGTCAGGCTGGTCTTCAGCCGGGTCGATGTAGGGGTACTTGTGGTTGTCGAACAGGCGGAAAAACCGGTCCAGGCGCACGTCGACGCTGGACGGTTGAACCATCTCCGTGTCGTGGGGGTCGAGGGCGATTCGCCCCGATGCGAGTTCCGCCTTGATGTCGCGATCCGAGAGCAGCATGCACTCGAGACTACTGGAATCCGGATGCTCGGCTGTCCGGCCGCTCGCACCAAACACGCAACTCGCGTTGCCTAAAATTCTCCAAGTTCCCATTCCCAGGAGGTCGTCCAATGAAGTGTCCGAATGATGCAGCCACCCTTGTCATGAGCGAGCGCAGTGGAGTCGAGATCGACTACTGTCCCGAGTGCCGTGGGGTCTGGCTCGACCGCGGCGAGCTGGACAAGATCCTCGAGCGTGCGGCAACCTCGGCGGCCCCTGAGCCGGCCAGGAACGCTGCACCGAGGTTCGACGACCGCAGTCGCGGATTCGAGCCCGACTACCGCGACGACAACCGGGGAGTCTCCGGCTACGGGCACGGTCGCAAGAAGAAGGAGAGCTGGCTCAGCGAGCTGTTCGACTAGACAGCCCGCCTCATTCCCCTCTCCACGAAGCCGGGACTATGGTCCACACGACTTCGGCACCGAGAACAGGATCAGCCTTCCAGTTGTGCGGCTCACGGCCGGGGAAGGTGAGTGAGTCTCCCTCCTCCAGCGGGATGGCCCGGTCGACGAACCGAAGGGTGATCGCTCCCTTGAGTACGTGCAGCACCTCCACCTCGCAGCTGATCGTATAGAAGGCGTCGCCGCCATCCGCCGCAGGTTCCATCTTCGACCGGATGATCTGCACCCGTGACTCATTACGCGGCGAGATCAGGCGTTCGTCCACGCCACGACCACCGAGGTTGATGTGGGGCGCATCGCTCAGCGAAATCTTGACGGAATCAGGCTCCGCGAAGAGCGCCCCGATCTCCAGGGACAGCACCTGGCAGAGCTGCAGCAGCGTGGCGACGCTGGGGGAGGTCTCGTCGCGCTCCAGCCTGCTCAGGAAGCCCTTGCTCAGGCCCGCCGCGCGAGCGACCTGCTCGAGCGTGAACCCCTGCGCCTTCCGCGCCCCGCGGATGCGCGCTCCAATGGCTGGCTGCTCAATGCTGGGCGATGGCGAAACAGGCTTCAACGGTACTCCTCGCGCTCTTGACCCAGTCGACAGATCGGTTTAGGGTTGCCTCAAGTTTACTACTGATTATCGAAAGTTGACCACCATGCAACAGCCAGTCGGACCGGTTGATGCGAGCATCGTTCCTCGCTTTGCCGGTATTGCGACCTTTGCCCGCCTGCCCCGGCTGGATGACGTCGAGCGCGCCGACGTGGCGATTGTGGGCGTCCCCTTCGACAGTGGAGTGAGTTACCGCCCTGGGGCTCGGTTCGGTCCTGCGCATGTGCGGGAAGCCTCGCGGCTCCTGCGCCCATATAACCCCGCCCAGAGCATCTCTCCGTTCGCGGTACAGCAGGTCGCGGATGCCGGAGATATTGCCGCCAATCCGTTCGACATCGATGAAGCCGTGCGCGACATCGAAGCGGGGGCGCTGGAGTTGGCAACTCGTGCGGACAAGATCGTCACGATCGGCGGCGACCACACCATCGCGCTGCCGTTGCTGCGGGCAGTCGCCAAGAAGCACGGCCCGGTAGCTGTGCTGCACTTCGACGCGCACCTGGACACCTGGGACACCTACTTCGGCGCGCCGATCACGCACGGCACACCGTTCCGCCGCGCGTCGGAGGAAGGGCTGATCGACCTCACTGCGAGCATGCATGTGGGAACTCGCGGGCCGCTGTACGGCGCCGAGGACCTCTCCGACGACAAACGCCTTGGCTTCACGATCGTGACAAGCGAGGAGATCGAGGAGCGCGGCGTGGAGGCGGCGATCGAACGCATCCGCGCCCGAATCGGCGACAAGCCACTCTATGTCTCCATCGACATCGACGTCCTGGACCCGGCCCATGCCCCCGGCACCGGCACCCCGGAGGCCGGCGGACTCACCAGCCGTGAACTGCTGCGAATGGTGCGCTCACTCGCCGACCGAAACATCATCGGCGCCGACGTGGTGGAGGTGGCCCCCGCCTACGATCACGCCCAGCTCACCGCTGTCGCCGCCAGCCACGTCGCCTACGAGCTGATCAGCGCGATGGCGCCGCGCAACTGACACCGTACTTTCGACACACCCGGTCACGCATTCAAAGGAGCAGGCGATGAGCACACGAACCCCCAGCGAGCAGGAAGTTCTGGACGCGGCATCCGCCATCGTCGCAGCCTTCGCCGCCACCGACCGGGATCGCTACTTTGCCGGCTTCGCCCCGGATGCGACCTTCATCTTCCACACCGAGCCGGCGCGAATCGACAGCCGCGCCGAATACGAGCGCCTGTGGTCCGGATGGGTCGACAGCGGATGGCGGGTGCTCGAATGCGCATCAACGCAGCCTGCAGTCCAGTCGTTCCCCGGCGGCGCAGTATTCAGCCACAACGTCTTCACCCGCGTTGAGGCCGACGGCACCGAAGATGCGTATCGCGAACGGGAGACCATCGTGTTCCGTGCCGATGGCGACCAGCTGGTGGCCATGCACGAGCACCTGTCCCCTGCGCCGGAATCCGGATCCTGATCCCCCAACCGCCTACCGAGGAGACTGAAGCAATGTCGCTCTACACCCGAATCAACCGTCGCGTTGAAGCACAATCCGATGGGGGCGGACCCGTACGAGGAACCTATTCGCTCCTTCGCATCGGAATGATCTGGCTGGCAGCCAACCTGGTGGTGACCACCCTGCTCACAGGAACGCTGTTCGTTCCTGGTGTCGACTTCGGAACCGCATTCCTGATGATCGTTGTGGGCACCGTGGCCGGGGCGATAGTCCTCACCTCCATCGGAGCGATCGGCACGCGCACCGGACTGCCCACCATGGCACTCACCCGTGGCGCGTTCGGCACCCGGGGCAGCTTGCTCCCGGTGAGCGCCAACGTGATCATTCTCATGGGGTGGAGCTGGGTGCAGGCCATGCTCGCCGGGATCACCGTCGACTTCCTGATCAACAGCCTCACCGGTTACTCCAACCCGATCCTGTTCGCGGTCATCTGCCAGAGCATCGTCGTCATTCTCGCGATCCTCGGGCACGAGGGCATCGCCAGGATCGAACCGTGGATGGCGGTCCTCATGCTGGCAATCATCGCGTGGATCTTCGTCACCGCGTTCAGCACCTTCGACCTGGTCGATTTCCAGGCGGTCGAGGTTGACCCGACACTCGGCTTCACGCCGATCGTGGTACTCGACATCGTGATTGCCACCGCGATCTCCTGGACAGTGCTCTCCGCCGACTTCAACCGCTTCGCCCGCACCACGAAAGCGGGCGTCATCGGTTCCGGCATCGGCTACACCGTCTCCACCGTGACCTCGATGACGCTCGGCCTCACCGCCTTCGTCTTCGTGTTGCTCTCCGGAGACGAAGCTGCTGCTTTCGATCCAGGAACGATCGTGGGTGCCTTCGGCGCTCCGCTGGCCATCGTGATCTTCCTCTCGGTGATGGCGACGAACACCATGGTCGTCTACGGAATGGTCACCTCCGTGGTCAACGCCAAGGTCGGCAGCAGGCTGAAGTTCCTGCCCACCGCGCTGGTGCTCGGCGTAATCTCCATAATCGGGGCCACCTGGATGGGCCTCCTGAACCAGTTCACCGACTTCCTGGTGATGATCGGAGCCTTCTTCGTCCCGGTGTTCGCCATCATGATCGTCGACTACTACATCGTGAAGCGCGCCGCCTACACCCAGGACATCCTCGCCGCCGGTGGTGGGCGGTACTGGTACAAGGGAGGAGTCAACTGGATCGCGGTCGTGGTGTGGGTCATCGGAGCCGCCGTCTCCTACCTGTGGACCTACGTGTGGCCGCTCCCGATCGGGGCGACGATACCGGCGTTCGCGCTCTCCTTCGCGATTTACCTCCTGGTGATGCTGCCCGAAAGGGCGCGGCACGAGGGCGTACGCAGCGAGCATTTGGCCGGAAAGGTCGATGGCGAGGTCGCGCCGAGCACGGCAGCTTGATGCGAGAGCTGAGTCATCGAATCAGTAGCGGGATGCAGGTGTATCCCGGCGACCCGGCCGTCACGCTGGAACCGGCGCTTACAGTTGAGCGCGACGGGGTGGACGTTGCCATGCTCCACCTCGGGTCCCACACCGGCACCCATCTCGATGCGCCTTCGCACACTGTGGTCGGTGGCCGCACCACGGGATCGATCAGTCTCAATGAGCTGGTCGGAGAGGCCTTGGTCGTCCACCTGCCGGAGTTGGCGTCGCGATCGACCTATGGAGTCCCTGAGATAGCGGATGCTCTGGGCGCGATCCCGAAGACTGTTCCCGCCATCGTCATCATGGACACCGGCTGGGCGCGACACTTCGGCACTGACGAGGCGCTCGCCCACCCGAGTCTCGACCCCCATGCAGCTGCAGAGCTGATGCGGCGCGGCATGAGGTTACTGGCCGTCGACACGCTCAGCCCCGACCTGACCAGCGGTGACGCAGCCGATTTCCCGGTGCACGAAGTCGTGCTCGGTGGCAACGCCCTCATCGTCGAGAACCTGACGGGCCTCGAGGGGCTGCCCGAGCGCATCCGCGTGGGCTTCTTTCCGTTGCCTATCGACGCGGACGGCGCACCAATGCGCGCGGTGGCCTTCGACAGCTAGCAGTGGCACGCCTTCCTGCTGGTTCAGGTCATCTCCGGCCATGGCTACAATTGACTGGTCCGGTCCGCCGGATGCGCGGATGTAGTTCAATGGCAGAACTTCAGCTTCCCAAGCTGATAGCGCGGGTTCGATTCCCGTCATCCGCTCCAATCCTTGCGAACAACCGGATCTTCATGTGCGCCGAACAAGGAGTGCGCCGTGCGGACGGTAGCCGGGACCTGTTCGGGTGTGTGTCTCGATAATCTCGAACCCAACGCTTTCAAGCTCCCTGCCCAGCTCGGCCACTGGCCAGCGGTAGGCGGTCACCACAGCGTGCGCAAATGTTTCGAGTGACGAGCCCTCGAAGAAACCAAGGAGCAACGTGCCTCCCGGCTTTATGACCCGGGCAAACTCAGTCAGAGACACGACCACAGTCTCGGGCGGCTGGTGGATCAGCGAATACCAAGACAAGATCCCACCCAGGGCAGCATTCGGCGCCCCAAGCTCATCGACGCTTCCAGTCCGAAACCGCACTCCTGGGAACTGCGCGCGAGCGTGAGCGATGAACTCGGGCACGATGTCGACACCCTCGACGTCAACACCGTTCTCCGAAAGGTAGTTCGTCCAATGCCCTGGCCCGCATCCAGCATCAATTACGGGTCCGACGACTGATTGCCCCCAACTGTCCACGAGCTGACGGTCTGAGGGATGCACGGCCGTCATCGTTCCGAGACGTTCGGCATACTCCGCTGCCCGCGCTGAATATGCGCTCCGCACTTTGATCTCCACTCGATCAAGGCTATTTGGCTGGCATAACCCAGCCGTCGCGCTGCTCCTCGCATAGGGCTAAGGAGCAGCCGTTGGTTGTTCCGGCAATGGACCCGTTTGTCTGGTGAAGGAATGCAGTGCTTCATCTACGCTCATCAGCGCTCACGGTCCGCGAGGCGGCTGACTACCTGTTTCGACATCCTCCTGGTGTCGCTCATCACCCTTCTCTTCGCCGTGGCGTCGTGCCACCTGATCAAGAAGCGTGCGCGCGGTTTGCCCGGTACCGAGTTGCGTGTGGTTCGGGTGTTGCCAGCACAAGGCCGGTTTCCGCGAGCCGCAGCATGGCCTTCCGGATTCCGTTCGGGTTGCCAGCTCCAGCGAGCCGTGCGACCTGTCTTCCGGTGAAGTCGGTACCGGCGCGCGCGAGCACCTCGACTGCTGCAGTCTGCGACAGCTGCAGGAGTGCTCCAAAGTTGTCACGCTCTGGTGCACACTTGACCACTCAGATGTACAAGAGGGGCTAAAGCAGCATCGTGTCCTGGCTCGCAACGCCACCCAACGCGAACCGTACCGCTTCCTCGATCGACACCTCGCCACCCTCGGTGCGCACGCGCTGCAACTCTTCGGCGTCCTCCCCGGCGAGGATCGGTGCCAAATAGTGCTCATGGAACGAGAACCGGGTCGCCGAGTGCAGGCCGGTCTGGTTCCGCAAGGCTTCGGATGCTCGCAGCAGCCGGCCGGCGCGACCGACATCCCGCTCGGCGGCCGCTATGGCGGTGAGCCCCTCCAGCCCGTAGGCGACACCCTCGGCATGCCCGAGCCGCGCCGCGGTGGCGAGGCTCTCCTCAAACAGCTTCCGAGCATCCGCCCGGTCCCCCTTCACCATCGTCGCCCAGCCCAGGTGGTGGAGCGCAATCGCCGTTCCCAGATCGTCCCTCCGAGCACGGGCGAGGGCGAGACTGGCCTCGAACTGGTTGATCGCCTCATGCAGGGCTCGCCTCATCAGCGACACCCGACCGAGCGTGACCAGCGCCATGGCCTCACCCCAGTCGTCGCCGATACTCCTCAGCACGTCAAGGCTCTCTTCCAGCGTTCGCGTCGCGCGCTCCGGGTCCGGTGGCTTCTCCGCCAGCCCGGCGAGGCCGAGGAAGATGAGCGCCATCCCCTCCCCCTGCCGATCTCCCACCCGTTGGAAAAGCTCGACGCACTCCGTGAGCCCGGGCGCCACCGACTCGGTCGAGTCGTGCCACAACCTGATCGACCGGGTGAAGTACAGCGCGATCGCCTTGGTGCGATCCGGCAGCAAAGCCCCTTCCGCTGCCAGTACATCCTCCATCCACCCGCGAACCTCGCCCAGCAGCCCACCGACCCACCAGTAGATGAGCAGTGTCCAGGTGAACTCGGCGAGCGCCTCGTAATCGCCGGAGTCCAGGTAGTAGCGGGCCGCAGCCCGCAGGTTGTCCCGGTCGACATTGAGCAGCTCGATCGCGTCACGCAGGCCCGCGCTCTCGAGGTCCAGCTCCAGCGACTTGGCCAGCCTCGAGAAGTACGCGGCGTGCGCCGCCCGAGTCGCGGCGAGCGCCCCGGACTCCCCCAACTGTTCCAGCGCATACTCGCGCACCGTGGCGAGCATCGAGAAGTACGGCTGGCCCCCGCGATCCTGCTCCCGCACCAGGCTGTTGTCGACGAGCATGCCCAGCGCCGTCATCGCATCCGCCCCATCGTCGCTCGGCGCCAGCGCCTCCAGCGCCTCCAGCGAGAACCCCCCGGAGAAGACGCCCAGCCGTGCGAGCAGTCGTTTCTCGTCGCGCTCCAGCAGCTGCGTGCTCCACTCGATGGTGCTGCGCAGCGTCTGCTGCCGCGCCGGCAGGTCACGTGCACCGCCGGCCAACAGGGCGAGCCGCTTGTCCAGCCTGGAGAGCATCGACTGCGGCGTGAGCATCCGGATGCGCGCCGCCGCCAGTTCGAGCGCGAGCGGCACCCCGTCGAGCGCCACGCAGATCGCCGTGACGGCTGCAGTGTTCGCCGAGTTCAATTCGAAATCCGGCTTCACCGCGCGGGCCCGCTCGACGAAGAGGGCGACGGATGCCGAAACCGCACCCGCTCCCGCGTCGTCACCATCACCCGGAAGATCGAGTGGCCCGACCTCGACAGTGTGCTCCCCCGACACCCGGAGCAGGGTGCGACTGGTGACCAGGAACTTCACCCCCGGTGCGCTCGCCAGCAGCGCCGTGAGGATCGGCGCCGCCGGCAGCACCTGCTCGAAGTTGTCGACGACGATCAGTGCGGTGCGATCTTTCAGCGCCGTCTTCAACTTGTCAATCACCGCTTCATCGCCGGTGTCGAGCACCCCGAGCGCCTCGGCAATGAGGTTGGGGACCAGCGCCGGATCCTGCACCGGGGTGAGGTCCACGAACACCACCTCACGCTCGCCGCGCTCACGCTCCCGGTAGGCGACCGCCGTGGCCACCCGGCTCTTCCCGATGCCGCCCGGCCCGATCAGGGTGACCAGCCGCACCGGATCCCGCCGAAGCAGCCTCTCCACGGTGGCCAGCTCGCCGTCGCGGCCGATCAGCTCGGTCAGCGACGCCGGGATGGGTGACTGCACCGCACGGGGAGGTGGCGGTTCGGATGCCAACACAGGGCGGCTCTGGTCGAAGCGTTCGGCCAGCAGGGTGGCGAGATCCGCTTCGATCAGTCTGCGCAACTCCTGCGGGGTTGAGAAGTGCTTGAACGATGCCCGGTCGTCGTCTCGCACGCGCGACAACAGCTCGGAAAGCCGGTCCTCCCGGGCACCGGCCGATTCTCGGATGTAGATGAGCTTGGGCAGCGACCCGGCAAGGTTGTACTCGTCCTCGAGGCCGGACACCACCTCATCCGGGGCCACCCAGCCGTAGCTGTCGCCATAGATCCCAACGAACACATCACTCTGCTGGAGGTAGGCGCGATACAGTTCGCGCGGCGGATGCGGCCGGGCCCCCAACTCGAACATCACCGGGGCGAGGTGCAGCCGCTCCACCGCGGCGCGCGTCACCCTGCGTTCGGGCGCCAACTCCCTCAGGGTGGAGCTGATGAAAACCCGAATGCGCTGGTCGGGCGTGCGTATGACACCCGGCGTGGGGTTCATGAGGTAGATTCTGCGCCGATCCGCGCGTCAGGTCCATATTTAATTGCGCCGCGGCTCCGGCGTTGTCGAGCCTTCCGCTCTTAGCGTCCGGCGAACAACCGCGACGCGCTGACGGATGCCACGGCGAGAATCGCCAGGACACTCGCGACGAGGGCGGCCCCGGTCAGCCCGATCGTGCCTTCGAGCAACCCACCCAGAGTCGCACCAGCGGCGATACCGCCGTTGAAGAACACCACCATCAGGGCACTGGCCGCCCCGCGTAATGCTGGCGACGCCACCCCGAGCATCCGCGCCTGCAGCATCGCCGGCAGTCCGCCGATGGCGAGCCCCCACACCACGATCGCGGCCACCACGGTCGGTGTGCTCTGCGGCGCGAGGCCCAGAGCGGCGAGCGCTATCGCAAAGGCGACCGTCATCGTCACGAGAGCGACTACTGGCCAACGGTCTGCAGTGATCGCCGCGATCACCAGTCCGCAGATCCCTGCTCCTCCGAAAACAAGGAGCAGCCCACTGATCCACGCCGGGTCGAGCCTGGCAGCATCCGTCAGATAGGGGGAGATATAGGTGAACACCGTGAAGCTGGCGGCCGCGGTGAACGTGCAGGCGATTGCCGCAGCCAGCACCGCCCAGATCGAGTTGTCGATGCGTCTACCGCTGCGGACAACAGCGCCAGCGGAGGCCGGAAGACGACGCTGAATGACGGCGGCTACCAGCCCGAGCAGCACCGCGAGGGTGCCGAACACGATTCGCCAGTCCGCGACCTGGCCGACCAGGGTGCCGAGCGGGATGCCGACGACCGTCGCCGCGGACGCTCCGGCACTGACCATGGCGACAGTGCGGCCCGAGACGCTCGGCGGAACCAGCGACGTCGCGTAGACCATCACAATCGACCAGAAGGCTCCGTGTCCGACAGCTGCGACGACCCGCGACGCTACCGCGATTTCGTAAGTGGGGGCCATCGCCGTCACGGCGTTCGAGGTCGCCATCACTGCGAGCGCTACGACGAGGATGGTTCGGCGGTCCACCCGCGCGGTCAGGTGAATCACCGGCAGGCTGACGACGATGATGGTGACCGCCCAGAACGAGAGCAGCAATCCGATGGCGGATGCCGACACCGAGAATTCGGCACTCATGGCCGGAAGCAGCCCTGCCGGGATCATCTCGACGGTGACGGTCGCGAAGACCCCGAAGGCCAGCGTGAGGAGGGCGAACCAGGGCGTTCGTATCGTCGCCGCGACTGGGAGCGCAACAGTGGTTTCAGTCATGGCTTCACGCTAAACTTTGACATCAATGTGAAGGTCAAGCGGTTGGGAAATAACGATGAGAATTGGCGAACTCTCGCGACGAACAGGCGTGCCGACCCGGATGCTGCGGTACTACGAAGAGCAAGGCCTGCTCACCTCGGAACGCAGCCCCAACGGGTACCGCGAGTACCCCGAAACCGCCGCCGAAGGCGTTGACCTGGTTCGCGGGCTCATCTCCTCCGGGCTCCCCACCAAGCTGATCCGCCTGCTGATCGGCATGGACGGCGTCGAAGGCGGGGAACTCGCCCGTACCTGCACGCGCAACCTCGCCCAGACCCTGACGGCCGAACTGTCGTCCCTCGAATCGAAGATCGACTGCTTGAGTCGCAGCCGCGACACAGTGCGGAACTTCCTGGCGCGCACGCGTCACGCCGAAATGCTGGGCGACGCCCGCCTGGTGCTCGGGCCGGATGCCACCTAGCCCTCCGGAATATCGCAGGCGCCTGCCGGTTGTACCAACCATGCCACTACAAGGGGAATACGCACCGAGCACTTCAGGTTGGGCCCGCGAACAGGCGGAACTCTACGAGAGCTCGGGCGGAACCGAGGGAACCACCCTGCGCGGGATGCCCGTCGTGCTGCTGACCACCGTGGGTGCGAAAAGCGCCAAGTTGCGCAAGACACCGCTCATGCGCGTCGAACACGGCGGCGAATATGCTCTGGTCGCGTCCCAGGGTGGCGCGCCGAAGCATCCGGTCTGGTACTTCAACCTGCTGAAGCACCCGCTGGTCGAGCTTCAGGACGGGCCGGCACGCGGCGACTACACGGCACGCCTCGTCGAAGGCGAAGAGAAGGCGGTGTGGTGGGAGCGGGCAGTCGCGGCGTTCCCGAACTATGCGGACTACCAGCAGAAGACGGAGCGCGAGATTCCGGTCTTCGTGCTCACGCCATTGGACGAATCCGGCGCCTGACTCCCTGTCGTGCCCCCACCATCAAGAAGCCCCCGGCAACCAGCAGGAGCGCTGCGGCTGCCGCCCAGGGGGCGAACTCCAACCCGGTCGGAGGCAGCTCCGCGGGGGTGGCCGGCGCTCCCGGAGTGACGGTAGGTGGCACCACCGCGGCAAGCACCACCAGAGAGTTAGGCTCGCTGGTGGCGTAAAGGGTGTTGGTGGCGACGTCTACGGCGACATCGCGACCGATACCACCCAGAGCCACCACCGAATCGACGACGTTTGTCAGCCCGTCGATCACGGCGAGGCTGCTGCCAGCGATGCCCGAGACGAAGACGGCATTGCGGGTCGCGTCCACAGCGATACCGAAAGGTTCATCCCCCACCGGCACGGTGACAGGCGCCAGGGCGCCCGTCACATCCAGCACCGTCACGGTGTCGTCACCGACGTTGGCCACGTAGACCATGCCGGTTGCCTCGTTGACGGCGACACCGAATGGTGCACCTCCGACAAGTACGATGTTGTTCACGGCAAGGTCTGCCCCCCTCAGCACATAGAGCCGGTCATTCACGTAGTCGGTGACATAGACCAAGTCAGTCGTCTCGTTCACCGCGACGCCGGTCCCTTGTGAGGAGGGGAGGAGCTGCACTTCAGTGATCGCCTTCGTGGCGGCGTCGATCGCCGACATGGTCGTGGTCAGGTGAGAGACATAGACCGTGTTGGTTGTCTCGTTCACAGCGATCGCATAGGGCCAGTCGGCGACATCGATATTGTCGATGACAGTATCCGTCACCGCATCAATCACGGATACGGAACCGCCGTCGTGGTTCATCACGTAGACCAGATTGGTGACGGTGTTTACCGCGATCGCCGCCGGCGTGTTACCCACGTTCACCGTCGCAGTCACCACGCCGGTGCTCGCATCGATCACCGAAACTGTGCCGTCAGCCCGGTTTGCGACGTAGAGCTTGTTCATCCCAGCGTGTAGTTCGACCGCAGTAGGCGTGTTGCCCACAGTGATGGTCGAGTCGACCTGGTAATCCGAGGTGGCGGCGTACGCAGCCGACGGCGCGAGAACGACCGTCATTGCACCGACGGTGAGTACGGCGACGAGGGCGCGCATCGCGACGGCACGGGTTGAGGTTCTCATGGGGCTCCAGGTGGGCGAGCAGATCGGGGGCAAACCAACGATTCACCGTCCCCAGAAGGAAACGCAGCGCGCAAGGTTGTGGGTGAACTCTACTCGATTGTGCCGGGGCTGCATCGGCAGAGCCATGCCCCAACTCAGGGGACTGTGGTGGAATCTACGGATGCATGAGTTCTCCAGCTACGTCGCCGTCGGTGACAGCTTCACCGAGGGGGTCGGGGACGAGCTTCCGGACGGGCGTGTGCGCGGCTGGGCAGACCTGGTCGCGGTCGGGCTCGCCTACGCGTCCCGGGAACCGGTGTTGTACGCGAACCTCGCCATTCGCGGCCGGCTCCTCGCGCCGATCCTCGACGAGCAGCTGGACGCCGCGCTCGCGTTGAAGCCGGCGCTGCTCAGCATCAACGGCGGCGGCAACGACATCCTCCGGCCCCGCGTCTCCATCGCCCACGTCGCCGACCAACTCCTGGAGGCGGTCGACCGGGCCACCGATCAAGGCATCCATGTCGTGTTGGCCAGCGGTGCCAACCCGTCAGCCCACATGCCGCTGGGCGCGATGGTGCAGGCCCGCGGGGAGCAACTGGCGCAGGGCATCCGCGACCACCTGCCGAAAGAGAACGTGACCTTCGTCGACAACTGGGCGGATGCTGAACTCGGCGACTTGAGGTACTGGTCGGCGGACAAGATCCACCTGAACTCGCGCGGTCATGCGCGGGTGGCCAGCAATGTGCTCGAGGCCCTCGGGCTGCCCATCCCGCAGCCGGGCCACGACCCGGACACCGAGGAGCCGCGGATGCGCAGCGCCGCCTATTGGCGCCAGTACGTGCTGCCGTGGATCGGGCGGCGGCTCACCGGTCGGTCGTCCGGCGACAACCGCGAGGCGAAGATCGCCACGCTGCAGCCGATCGAGCTGCCCGAGGCGTAAGAGCACCGCGGCTATCATCGTTAGATAGCGACCGAGCCGAACTGCTCGAGTTGCTGCACTCCGCGGAGACCCCTCGCCGCGGCTTCGCACAAGGACAACGGATGACGCACACCCACTCGGTCCGGCAAACGCACCGCACGAGACTGGCCATCGCGTTCGGCATCACCGCCGTCATCCTCGTCGCCGAAATCATCGGCGCCATCCTCACCGGAAGCCTCGCCCTGCTGGTCGACGCTGCACACATGCTCACCGATGCGGGCGGGCTGCTGCTCGCGTTGATGGCGGCGTCCCTCTCGCTGCGCCCGCCCAACTCTCGCTACACCTGGGGCCTGCGCCGCACCGAGGTGCTCGCCGCCACCACCCAGGCCGCCATCCTGTTGGCCGTCGGAGTCTATGCGCTGGTTGAGGGCATCATCCGCCTCTCCTCGCCGCCGGAGGTTTCGCCGACCGGCCTGCTGATCTTCGGGGTCATCGGCCTGGCCGGCAACCTTGCCGCCATCGCGGTGCTGAACTCGAGCAGGTCCGCGAACCTGAACCTGCGCGCCGCCTTCCTCGAGGTGGTGGTGGATGCCCTCGGCTCGGTCGCGGTCATCATCAGCGCGATCGTCATCGCAGTCACCGGGTGGACCGGGGCGGATGCCATCGCCGCCATGCTGATCAGCGCGTTCATCATCCCGCGCGCGCTCCTGCTGCTGCGCGAGACCTCGCACGTGCTGCTAGAGGCCGCACCCCGTGGTCTCGACCTCGACGAGGTGCGCGAGCACATCCTGCGCGTGCCGCACGTCGTGTCGGTGCACGACCTGCACGCCTCGCAGATCGCCACCGGACTGCCGACTCTCAGCGCCCACGTTGTCGTCACCGAGGAGTGCTTCCACGATGGTCACGCCTCCACGATGCTGGCCGACCTGCAGGCCTGCGTCGCCGACCACTTCGAGCTGAGCATCGAGCACTCCACCTTCCAGCTGGAGTCGGAGGACAGCCACCCGCACGAGCACGCGGCGCACGACTAGTCATGTGAGAATTAGGGTCGTGCAAGCCCTCCCCACCCCACTCGTCGACAACCGTTACCTGCTGCGCAAGGCGACCGCTTCGGACGTCGAGTCGATCGTCAGCCTTCTCGTCGAAGACACCCGGCACGCGGCGATCGAGACTATTGCACCGGAATCGCGGGACGCCTACCTGCAGGGCTTCCGCCGTGTCGACGCGGATGCCGCGCAGCTGCTGGTCGTCGCCACCGACGATGCAGAAGGGGTCGTCGCCACCATGCAGTTGTCGTTCATCCCCGGCCTCTCCCGAGCGGGTTCGACTCGACTGCAGATCGAGGCCGTGCGGGTGCGTTCCGACCATCGGAGCAACGGACTCGGCGGCGCCATGATGCACTGGGCGATCGCCGAGGGGAAACGGCGCAACGTCGGACTCGTGCAGCTGACCTCTGATGCGTCGCGAACGGACGCCCACCGGTTCTACGACCGGCTCGGTTTCGTCGCCTCGCACGTCGGCTACAAGCTGGACCTCGGGCTGAATTCCTAGCCCTCCGCCAGCCGTTTCGCCAGCGCCATGGCATCGTATGGCGCCCGCACCTTGATGTCGTTGTCGAAGTACACGTACGAATCGCGACCGGATGCCAGCCAGCCACGCACCGTCTGAGCCCACCGGTCGATCGCCTCATCGTCGTAGCCGCTCTCGTAGAGCACCTTCTCGCCGTGCAGCCGGGCGTAGGAGAAGTCGGCGGTCTGGCGGGTCAGCCGCGGCCACTTCCCGGCGGTGTCCGCGACGACGGATGCCACGTTGTGGCGTTCCAGGATGGCGAAGAATTCCGGGGTGTCGAAGCTGTGGCTGCGCACCTCGAGCGCGTGCCGGAGGGGGCGGTCGGCATCCGTCTTCACGAATTCGCGGCGATCCAGCCGCTCGTCGTGGTCCTGCGCGAGGCGCACCGCGGCATCCGTCGACCTTGGCAACTGCTGCAGGAACTGGTCGACCAGGTCGGCATCGAAGGTGAGCTTCTCGGGAAGCTGCCAGAGGAACGGGCCCAGCTTCGGCCCCAGGGCCAGCACGCCGGACGCGTAGAAGTTGGCGAGCGCCGCGTGCACATTCCTGAGGCGGAGCAGGTGGGTGATGAAGCGGCCGCCCTTCACTGAGAAAACGAAATCGTCGGGAGTCTCATCGCGCCAGGCGGCGAAGTACTCCGGGCGCTGCAGGGAGTAGAACGTGCCGTTGAGCTCGATGGTGTCGAGTTGCCGGGAGGCGAACTCGAGCTCACGCCGCTGCGGAAGGCCCTTCGGGTAGAAGTCGCCGCGCCACGGAGCGTACCGCCAGCCGGAGATGCCGACGCGGGCGACCGGATGCTCGTTCACGCCACCGACGCTAACCGCCTTCGCCCCGAGCTGACTCTCCTGTCGCTTCCGTTTCGCTACGCGACGCGACTCAGGTCAGCCGCTTCAGCTCTGCCGCCGCCTCGTCGACCTCCAGCGCGGCATCCCCCACCGCAGAGGCCACCTTCTCCCGTTGCCGCTTGAGGGAGTCGCGCTCGCGGTCCAGGGCGGCCAGCTGCTTCTGCAGGGCGGCGATGCGCTCCTGAAGGTCGGCGACCTCCCCTTCAAGTTCCTTGCGCTTCGGCCGCAATTGGTCGAGTTTCTCGTCCAGGTTCTCGGCCTCGGATTCGCGTTTCTCGAGCGCCTCCTCAGCGTCCGTCAATCGCCGCTTCGCCTTCGCGCGTTGCCGCTCGGAGATATCTGTGACCTTGGCCGTGCGCCCGGCGCGTGACGGCACCGCGACTGAACTGTCGACATCGACCGAGCCCCATCCCGAGGCCACCAGCGGTCCGGTCAGCACGCCGGCGGTGACCGCCTCGGCTGCATTCGGGTCAGCCAGCGCAGCCTGCAGCGTTTGCCCCACCTCATCGGCCGCGGCCGGGGCCAGAGCGCCTCCCAACTCCGCCGCCAGCGTGCGCGCCTGCTTCACCACCGCGGAGATCAACTGCTGCCGTTGCTTGCCGAGCGCCCGAAGTTCATCGGCATCCAGCCCGCTCTGCGCCTCCCGCAGCGCAGCACCCAGTTCGAGCAGCTGCCCCACCTCCTCGGAACGGTGGCGCGACAGCATGTTGACCGCCCACGCCGACACCGTCGGCTTCTTCAGCTGGCGGATGCGGTCGGCCAGTTCCCGGTCGCCGCCGTCACGGGCATCCGCCGCCTTCGCGTTTCGCGCCTTCGTGAACTCGTCGAGGGGCAGTGCGTACAGTTCGGTCGCGGCGGCGGCCAGCGGGTCAGCCTTGGCCATCAGTCCCTCCCCCGCGTCTACTTCTGCTTGGCTGCGGCCTTCGCCGCCTTCTTCGTCTCGCGCACCTTCGCCAAGGAGCCGGGGTCGACGATGTCGGCCACCGAGCGGAAGGCACCCTCCTCGCCGTAGCTGCCGGATGCCTCGCGCCAGCCTGGAGCATCCAGACCGCGCTGCTTGCCGAGCAGGGCCAGGAAGATCTTCGCCTTCTGCTCGCCGAACCCCGGCAGGCCCTTCAGGCGGCGCAGCACTTCTGCACCGTCCGGGTCATCCTGGGTCCAGATCGCCGACGCGTCTCCCGACCAGTCGTCCCGCACTGCGGCGCACACCGACTGCACCCGACCGGCCATCGAACCGGGGAAGCGGTGAACAGCTGGCGTCTGCTTGAAGACCTCGACCAGGGCATCCGGCTCGTAGTCGGCGATGGTGGCGGCATCCAGCGAACCGATGCGGTCGCGGATCTTCGCCGGGCCGGCGAACGCGCTCTCCATCGTCACCTGCTGGTCGAGCAGCATCCCGAGCAGGAGCGCGAGCGGATTCTCTGACAGCAGCGAATCCGCCGCGGGGTCACCGGTGATGTTGAGGGCCATACGTTCATCCTGCCACCGGATGCCGCGACGCTACAGCGTGCGCGTCAACCAGACGATCTCGCCCTTCTCGCCGGTTGTGGAATGGTCTCGTGCGAAGCCGATCTTCTCCAGCACCCGGAAGGAGGGGGCATTCCAGGTGCGCACGGTAGACCACAACCGTGCCCTGCCCGTCGCGGCGGCCGCGTCGACGACCGCCGCTGCGGCCTCTGTCGCGTACCCGTGGCCGTGTGCGCTGCGGAGCAACTCGTAGGCGATCTCCGGCTCCTCGAGGCTTGCCCGGCCGATGACCAGCCCGCAGTAGCCGAGGAACTCCTCGGTGCCCTTCAGCCGCAGGGTCAGAAGGTGGATGCCGCGGCCAGGGGCGGATGCCCGCGCGCCCTTGATCTCATCGATCGCCTCCTCGAGGGTCGGCTTGGAGTCGCCGCGCTCGCCAACCAGTTCGCGGTAGCCGGCGGCATCCGACTCCTCCCAGAGCTGTAGCGTGAGACGGTCGGTCTGGAGCGAGAACGGCAACGGACTGAAGGGCATAAATTCAGGCTAGAGGGATTTGGGCCGTTCCCAGCTTTCGATGCCGCCCGGGACAATGACGAAGAGCGGATGCGGCTCCGGCGTCACCAGGTCGGCGAACGCGTGGTACCGATCGAGGCTGCGCATGGCGAGCTTGGCCAGCAGGTAACCCCACTCGTAGTCGAGCTGTCCGTTCGCCAGCCGGATGGGTTGCACCTCATCGCCGCGGAGGATCTTCGTCTTCGTGAAGCGGTAGCCCCGAGCATCCGCCTCGGCTGCGACACCGCGCAGATACGCGCCGATCGCTGCCAGCGGGTCATCGGTGGCTCGGAACCGCTCCAACTGCGGATGGTTGCTGTAGCCGCCGCTGGTGTGTTCGACCACAGCCTGAGCGAGCAGCGCCTCGCGCCAGCAAGCGGTGAGCCCCTGCCGGTCGAGGTACCGCGGATGCACCGACCAGAGTCTCATCCGGCGATCCTATGCGCGACTACTCGAGTGGGGGCGGGGTGATCCCGAGCGCGGCCTTGATCTGGGCCTCCGCCTCGGCGGGTGCCTGCGCGGCCGCGACGTTCGACTCGCCGACCTGGCGCACGATCTCCTCGCGCTGAATGCGAACCCCACGCGGGGCGTCGATCCCGACACGGATGCCGTCGCCACGCACATCGAGGATCGTCACCACGATGTCATCGCCGATGAGGATTCTCTCCCCCGGCTTCCGCGTAAGCACCAGCACCGGTTCAGCCTACCGGCCCCACCCTAGAGGCGCCCATCTGCACGCACCCATGTCGCGATCGACGGACTTTCGTGTGACCCGCCGCAGAAACGGAGGGGCGGATGCGGGTGGCGGAAAGAAACACCGTCCGAGGCGACACAAGCGGGAGAGCGGTACGGCGGGGATGCGGATGCGGATGCGGGCAGCTAGACCCAGCGCACCGGCAGGCCGAGTTCGGCGACCGAGTCCGGCGTCGCCGTCAGCTCTCGCCCGAACGCGATCAGGCCGTCCACCGTCACCGCAGCCTTCACCGCGCCGACCCACCGTTCGGTGTCCGCCTGCTTGCGGGACGCATCGATGACAACAAACACCTGGTCGGCGTGCAGTTGGCGCAACGCCTCCGTCTTGCCGAAGTCGAACCCGGCCGAACCGAGCCCGAACGCCACCATCACACTGTGGCCGCCCTCCACACCGGTGGCCCTGGCGCCGAGCAACGATCGGCGGTCATCGACCCGCCCAACGCTCGGTTCGTACACGTCTCCGGCGACCCTCAGGGCGCTCTCCCCCACCGCCACGGTGCGGGCGATCCGCAGCGCGTCCCCGGCCAGCCCGACGATCACCACCAGGTCGCCTGCCCCGGTCAACGTTGCCGGTCCGGCGGATGCGACGGGCTGGGGAAGCGGGCGAACGGTGTTCACGGTGAGGTCGGCCATGATCGCCCTGAAATCGACCGACTCGGTCGACAGGCTCGGCTTGGCCGACTCCGTCACCAGGCCGATCTCGGCACTGTCGGCGTCGTCGAGCAGCGCCGCGATACCGGCCCGCGCTGGGAGGTCGAACTCGTGCGCATCCTGTGCCGTGTCATCCGGCACCTCGATCGTCACCTCGTAGTGCCGCTGGGCGAAGAACCCGGAGATGCCCCCGGTGGTGACCGCCTCGGCCGCGATGATCTTCGCCTTCGGCCCGTACTCGGCCTGCGCCCTCGCCGTCACTTCGGCGAGGGAGGCACCCTCAAGCTGAAATCGACTCGGCGACACGAACCACCCCTACGGTTTCGATGTTCACCTGCGCTGAGGTGACCTCCTGATAAGACAGTACCGGCAGCCCGTCGTTCTGGGCCGAGACCAGGCGTCGGATGGCCGGCCGCAACGCCGGTGCGCACACCAGCACCGCCGAGTTGCCCCCCGCCTCGACGCGCTCGACCGAGTCCTTCAGTGACGCCAGGACACCCTCGATTCCGGACTGGTCCATGAGGATCTGCGTTCCCAGCTCCGACGGGCGCATCCCTTCCAGCATGGACTGCTCCAGCAGCGGGTCGATCATGATCACCCGCAGCAGCTGGCCGTCGACGTGTTTCGAGGTGAGTGCCGGCCCGAGCGCCTGCCGTGCCGCCTCGACCAGACCCTCCGGATCCGTGGACATCTTCGCCCGCAGCGCCAGCGCCTCGTAGATGCGCGGCAGGTCGTTGATCGGAACCTGCTCGCTGAGCAGCCCCTGAAGAACGCGCTGCACCTCGGCAAGGGTGAGGAGGCCGGGCACCAGTTCATCGACCGCGGACGGGCTGACCTGTTTGACGCCTTCGGTGAGAACGCGAACATCCTCGCGGGAGAGCAGCCGCGCTGCGTTGGCGGTGATGATCGAAGACAGGTGGGTGACGACCACCGAGACCCGGTCGATGACGGTCGCGCCGGTCATTTCCGCGCTGTGCCGCATCTCGCTGGGGATCCACTTGCCGGCCAGGCCGAAGACGGGCTCCACCGTTGTCGACCCGGGGAGGGTGTCGAGGTTGTCCCCGAGGGCCAGCACCTTCCCGGCCGGCGCGACACCTCTGCCTGCTTCAACACCGGCGATGCGGATGACGTAGGTCGAGTACGGCAGTTCGACGCTGTCGCGGGTGCGCACCGGGGGCACGACGACGCCCAGCTCCATGGCGATCTTGCGGCGGAGCGAGCGCACCCTGGCCAGCAGGTCGTCGGATGCGTCGGACACGATGTCGACCAGGTTGGGGGCGAGCAGGATCTCCAGCGCGTGCACCCGCATCTGCTCGATGAGGTCTTCGGTGGTCTCAGCCTTGGGCGCGTTCTCCTGCTCCGCAGCCGCATCGTCGCTGGCCTGACGCCGAGTCTCGGCCGCCTTGATCCGCAGCCCCGCAATGATCAGGAACGACCCGACCAGGAGGAAGGGGAACAGCGGCATGCCGGGGATGAGTCCCATGATGAGTGCAGCAACGCCGGCAATGGTCAGCGCGACCCGCGACTGGCTGAGCTGAGCGGATGCGGTCGAGCCCATGTCGGACTCCGCGTTCGACCGGGTCACGATCATGCCGGTGGCCACCGCCATCAGCAGTGCCGGGATCTGCGTGACCAGGCCGTCGCCGATGGTCAGCAGCGCGTAGGTGTCGAGCGCCTCGCCGACCTCCATGCCGCGCTGCAGGATGCCGATCGCGATCCCGCCGACGATGTTGATGATGATGATGATGATTCCGGCGATCGCGTCACCCTTGACGAACTTGGACGCACCGTCCATCGCGCCGTAGAAGTCCGCCTCTGCCGACACTTCGGCGCGGCGTTCGCGAGCCTGCACATCCGTGATCAGGCCGGCGTTCAGGTCGGCATCGATGGCCATCTGCTTGCCCGGCATGGCGTCGAGGGTGAACCGCGCGCCGACCTCGGCGACGCGCTCGGCACCCTTCGTCACGACGACGAAGTGGATGACCACCAGGATCAGGAAGATGACCGCACCGATGATCATCGACCCGTTGATGGCGACATGCCCGAGGGCCTCGATCACCTGACCCGCGTAGGCGTCACCAAGCACCAGTCGGGTGGATGCCACGTTGAGGCCGAGGCGGAACAGCGTCGCCACCAGGAGCAGTGACGGGAAGACGGAGAAGTCGAGCGGCTTCTTCACGAACATGGTGGTGAGCAGGATCACCAGCGCCAGCATGATGTTGACGATGATGAGCACGTCGAGGACGCCGGCCGGCACCGGAACGACGAGCAGCATGATGATGCCGACGACTCCCATCGGCACGGCGAACTTGCTGAGATTGCGACCCATGTCAGTGACCTCCGGGGTTGGACGGTGTTGTTTCAAGCGATGCAGATTCGAGAGCGGAATCCGTGCGCCGGTTCTTGTGGCGCACGGGAGTTGCGGTGTAGTGCTGTGGACGGTCGGCATCCGGACCGGTGTGCACGCCACCGGTCGCCCTGCCGCGCGCCTTCAGCGACATGACGAAGGCGAGCACCCTGGCGACCGCGGTGTAAAGCTCGGCCGGGATCTCGTCGCCGAGCTCGCAGGCGGAGTGCAGCGCCCGGGTGAGCGGGATGTCCTTGACGATCGGAACCTTGTCGGTCTCCGCCTGTTCGCGGATGCGCGCAGCGATCTGACCTGCCCCCTTCGCCACGATGCGGGGTGCCGACTTGCCCGGCTCATACTTGATGGCCACGGCGAAATGCGTGGGGTTGACCATGACGACGTCCGCACCGGCGACGGCGGCGATCATCCGGTTGCGGCTCATCGCCAGCTGCCGGGAGCGGCGCTGCGACTTGATCAGCGGGTCGCCGTCGGAGTTCTTGTTCTCGTCTTTCACTTCTTTCTTGGTCATCCGGGTTTTCTTCCGGTTGCGCATCATGACCACGTAGAAGTCGGCGACGGCGAGGGCGATGCCGGCGAGGACCGCGGACTGCAGGAGCATCGTCACGCCGTCGTTCGCGGTGTCCAGCAGGCTGGCGACCGAGAGCCCGCCGGCGGACATCAGCACGGGTGTCATCGTCTGCACGACACCGTAGAGAACACCGCCGACCACCGCGGTCTTGAGCAGCGCCTTCACGCCTTCCCACAACGCCTGCAGGCCGAACACCCGCTTGACGCCATTCACCAGGTTGAATTGCTCGTACTTGCCGGTGAACTTCTTCAGGTGCACGCCACCCTGCGCGGCAGCACCGGCGAGCACCACGATCACCACGACGATGAAGAACGGCCCGAGGATGGTGACGAAGGAGGCGAGGCCCTGGCCGAGCGCCTCCAGCGCGACGAGCGGGTCGGGGTGTGCTGCGATCATCCCGACCGCGAATATCTGGTCGGTCCCCGCCTGGGACGCACGCTCCACGGTGATCGGCATCATCGCGCCGGCACCGCCGATGCCGAGCCACGCGGTCAGGTCCTGTGAGCGGCTGAGCTGCCCCTTCTCGCGGACCTCCTTCATCCGCTTCTGGGTTGCTTCTTCTGTGCGCTCTTCTGTGGTCTCGCTCATCGGGTACCTCCCGTCAGGAGGCCGACGGCTTCGCCGGTGAGGGAGGAGACGATGGATGGCATGGCCACGAAGACGACGGCGGCCAGTGTCACGGTGAGGAAGATCTTCAGCGGGAAGCCGAGTGCGAATGCGTTGAGCGCCGGGGCGACCCTGGTGAGCAGGCCGAGCCCGGCGTCGGCGAGGAAGAGTACGACAAGTAGTGGGCCGGCGATCTGAACGGATGCCAGGAACATCTGCGTGACGCCGTGCACCATCGCCTCAGCCGGAGCGGCGAGGTCGATTCCGCCACCGATGGGAAGGGCGGAGAATGACCGCGCGAGTCCGCCGATGATGAGCTGGTAACCGCCGGACGCGAACAGCAGTGCGAGGGCTGTCATGTGGAAAAGGCGGGCGAACTGGGCGCCGTTGATCATCGACTGCGGGTCGAACCCCTGGGCCATCTGGAACCCGCCGAACAGGTCGATCATGCTTCCGGCGGACTGCACGGCGGCGAACACGATGAACACCAGGAAGCCGAGCACGGCGCCGACCACGATCTCCATGACCAGGGCGCCGAGGAATCCGGGGAGTTCATGCTCGACATAGCCGGGGACGACCTGTGGTGAGACGGCGAGCGCCAGCCCGATGCCGAGCATTGCCTTGATGCGGGCCGGGAAGGCGTTGTAGGAGAACGGCGGCGCGATGAAGATGAAAGCAGTCATGCGCACCCCCGCGAGCATGACCGCCTCGATCCACCCCATCGAGAACGCGAGTTCCATCAGCTACTGCCCATCATCCGCCGCCGAGGAGGGATGGCAGCTTGTCGAACAGCTGCTCGGTGAAGGTGACGATCTCGGTGATCATCCAGTGGCCGCTGATCCACAGGGCCAGGGCGACCGCGACCGCCTTCGGCACGAAGGCGAGCGTCACCTCCTGGATCTGGGTGATCGACTGGAGCAGCGAAATGCTGAAACCGACCACCAGAGCGGTGATCAGGATGGGCGCTGCCAGCTTCCCAGCGACGAGGAGTGCCTGCAGGCCGATGTCCAGGACGGCGTTGGTATCCACTAGCCACCACCCCCGTAACTGGCGATGAGAGAGGTGATGACGAGGCCCCATCCGTCGACCAGGATGAAGAGCAGGATCTTGAATGGCAGCGAGATCATCACCGGCGGGAGCATCATCATGCCCATCGACATCAGCGCCGCGGCGACGACCAGGTCGATGACCAGGAACGGTACGAAGATGACGAAGCCGATGATGAAGGCCGCCCGCAGTTCGGAGATCATGAACGCCGGGATGAGGGTGAGCATCGGGACGGTGTCCGGGCTGACCGGGTTTTCCTGCGCGGCGGCGCGGGTCATCAGTGCGAGGTCTTCCTCCCGCGTATGCAGCAGCATGAACTCACGCAGGGGGGCGGATGCCAGGTCGATCGCCTTCGTGAAATCCACGGTCCCATCGAGGTACGGCTGCACGCCGAGTTCGTTCACGTCGCCCAGGACGGGGCTCATGATGAACAGCGACAGGAACAACGCGAGCCCGGCCAGCACCTGGTTCGGCGGGATGGTGGGCAGGGCGAGCGCGTTGCGGGTCATGGCCAGCACCACGAAGATCTTGGTGAACGACGTCATCATCAGCAGCAGGGCCGGCGCCACCGAGAGCAGGGTGATGCCGAGCAGCGTGACGATGGCGGATGACGGTTCGCCGTCCGGTCCGTTGATGTCAATGCTGAGCCCGCCGCTGCCGGGCAGCCCGGGTTCGACCGGCGGTGCCGGGTCGATGGGTGCCGCGTAGCCGACGGTGGTCGTGGTGAGAACGAGGGCGGCGGCGACCACCAGGGTGGGCACGCCAAGCGCCAGCACCCGGGTGAATGCACCGGAGCGGATGCCCCGGCTCGCCGCCATGGTCATCGCGCCCGCCGAAGGGCGGCCGCAGTGCGCTTCCAGGTCGCTGCCGACAGGATCGAGCCGTCGAGCGCGGTGGTGCGCTGCTCCGGCAGGTACACGACCGGTGCCGGGTTGGCCTGCTCGGTCGGCTCAGCCTGCAGTTCGGAGAGCACCCTGGCGAACGCTGCCCCTCCGCTCGGGCGGGTGGTGCTGACTCCTGGGATGGTCACCGGAATGCTGGGGGCCGGCGCAAGCTCGCGCACCGGTTCCGCCGTCGGTGTTTCGCTGGTGTTCAGCACGGTCACCGATTGCTCGGTGACGCCGAGCAGGAAGCGCTGGCCGTCGACATCCATCACCACAACGGATGCCTTCGCACCGATGCTCTGCTTGGTCACCACGTTGACCGCTTTGGTCGCGCGCGGGAGGCGCCCGCTCCTGGTCAGCCGGCGATGGGCGTACCAGATCGCTGCCAGTACCACTGCGAGGGAGAGGAGCACCCGCAGTGCGAGATAAATGGTTTCCACGTGTTTGGGCGTCTTCTAGCCGAGGCCGTCGGCCACATCGAGGATCTTGGTGATGCGAACCGCGTAGTCCTGGTCGATGACCACGATCTCGCCGTGGGCGATCAGCCGGCCGTTGAGCAGCACGTCCGCGGGCGCTCCGGCCGAACGGTCGAGCTCGATGACGGCGCCCGGTTCGAGGCTCAGCAGGTCGCGGATGGACATCCGGGTGCGCCCGATCTCCACCGTGAGGGCCATTTCGACGTTGCTGATGCGGCCGAGTTTGTGGGTCACATTACTCTCAGACTTCGGGGTGGCGCCGGTGACGACACCCGACTCGCGGATGCGGATGGCGAACCAGCCGGTCGGTGCACCACGCCCGGCCAGTACGAAGACGACGGTGTCCGGGTCGGCGAACAGCGCGGTCGCGTCCTGGGTCGCAACCTCACCGAGTACGCCGGAACCGAGACTCTCGACCGCACCCTCGAGGGCAGGTCGCAGCACGTCGCCGAGCGAGACCAACGCCGAATCCGGGCCGGCGGCAACCGTCATGGCGTCCGGGTCGGTGAGCACGACGGCCAGGTCAGCGGATGTCTCCCCTACGAACGAGACGACGACCGCCTCGGTCAGTGGAACGGTGGGCGCATCCGAAGCGTCCAGCATGGTGGCCTTCAGCTTGGTTGCGCTCGGAAGCAGTGACGCGAGGGCCGCGGCGGCCGCCGCGTTCTGGTCAAGGGTGGTGGTCTTCACTATTTCTCCTCGGTGTTGACGATGACGCAGGCCAGTCGGGAACCGTTCGAGCCGACGGCCGCGTGTGCGAGGGCCTGACCCTCGACGGCAACGTCCAGTGGACGGTGCTGTGGGTGGGGAAGGTGCAGCACGTCGCCGACCGCGAGGTCGAGGATTCGTGCGGGGCTGACGGTTGCCGAGTTGAGCCTGAGCGACACTTCGACTGGTGCCCTCGAGAGTTGCGCGGTGACCAGTTCACGCGCGTTGTCGGCGGTGACCGTCGGGTTCGCTTCACCCAACTGTGCGAGCAGCAGGTCAGCCGGAATCGCCAGGGTTGCTTTCGTCGTGTTGTCGCCGACCCTGACTGTGTAGGTCGAGACGATCATGAGGTCGCCGGTCGCGGCTGCCTGGGCGAACTGCGAGTTGTACTGGATGGCGTCCAGTGAGATCGGGTTGACGAGCATCTGCCCGAGCGAGTAGCGGAGGTCCTCGAGGGCGTCCTCCATGAGGCGTCTGACCAGTGCCTGTTCGATCAGGGTGAACTTGCGCTCAGGCGGGGTGGGGCCGGTGGCGCCGCCCAGCATGTGACCGACCCAGGAGAGGGCAGCAGCTGCCGGGAATTGGATGACCGCCTTCGCATCCGCACCCTCGAGCTGGCAGAGCACCATGGCCGTCGTCGACGGCAGCGATGTCGCGTACTCGTCGTAGGTCTGCATGAGCACCTCTTCGCAGGTGACCTGCGATACGACGCGCACCTTGGCGGTGAGCTGGGTGCCCCATTGGCGGGCGAACGTCTCGAACGACAGTTCGAGCACGCGGGAGTGCTCCCTGGCGAGGGTGGTGGGGCGACGGAAGTCGTACAGCTCAACCGTGCGTCCCGGCACCCTGGGCACACCAATAACTGCTTGTTCCTGGACCGTCACGAAAGGGACTATCGGCCCCGCTACCCTGGCGGTAAGCGATCTGCCTCCCGCACCCCCTGTTCTGGGACGTTCAGATGGCGCTCGATCACCATCGGGATGAGGGAGCGCACCGTCTCCGGCTGGTCGGACAGCACGACGATGTCGACTCGCCGGTTCTTCGCCAGTTCCGCGGCACCGCTCCCCTCCGCTACCGGACGTGCGTCGCCGTACCCGACTGACGCAATCTGTGCGGGCGGCATTCCGCCCCACTCCACCAGCCGGCGTAACACCTGGGTTGAGCGTCCGGATGCCAGTTCCCAGTTGGTTGCGAACGGATACGCGGCCTGGCGGTGGTCGGCGTGTCCTTCGACGCTGACCTGGTATTGACTGGACACCAGCACCGGGGCGACGGAGTCGAGCACGCTGGTCGCAACACCGGACAGGTTGATGCTGTTGTTGTCGAAAAAGGTCTCGGACCCGATCAGCCGAACGGTGAGGCCACGCTCATCCAACTCATACTCGACGGTGTGGGCGAGGCCTTTTGCCTGCAGGCTGGCGTCGATCTGCTCCATGAGCTCTGTGAGGCGGTTGACCTCCTGGATCGCCAGTTCGAGGTTGCTGAAACCGACGTCGGTCGCGTTGACCATTTCCTCCGGTACGACGACGCCTTCGGCCGTGTCGATGGCGCCGACATCCGTTGCACCGAAGCCGGTGGCCAGCGAGTTAGACAGCTGCTCGTACTTCTTCTGGTCGACAGTCGACATGGCAAACAGAACGATGAACAGGCACATCAGCACCGTGATCATGTCGGCGTAGGAGACAAGCCACCTCTCATCGACGTGTGTCTCTTCCGCGTGATTAGTGCCGCGCCGACGCCGGGAACTCATGCTGCTTCCGCAACGTTGGAACCCTTGGACTCTTTCGACTCTTTCGAACCCTTGGCACCCTTGGCAGCCTTGGATGGCTTCGGCTGGTCGTGGTGGGGCACCAGGGCCTGAAGTCGGTCACCGAGGTTGCGCGGCTGGCTGCCTGACTGCACGGCCAGGATGCCTTCCATGGTCAGGGTCATCCGCTGGACGTCGAGGTCGGCCAAACGGCCGAGCCGTCCGGCGATCGGCAGCCAGATGAAGTTGGCCGAGAGCACCCCCCACAGGGTTGCGACGAACGCCGCTGCGATCATGTGACCGAGTTCGTCGGGCTGGGACAGGTTCTCCAGTACGTGGGTGAGCGAGACGACCGTTCCGATAATGCCGATCGTCGGTGCGTACCCGCCCATGGATGCATAGAACTTGCTCGCCGACCTCGCCGAGCTCTCGTAACTTGAGATCTTGTCTTCGAGGATGACGGTCAATTCCTCGGCATCCATCCCGTCGGCAATGCTCTGGAGGGCGCCCTTGAGGAAGGGGTCGTCCACGTTGTCAGCCTCCTGCTCAAGGCTGAGGAGTCCCTCGCTTCGCGCTTTCTCTGCGATGGCGACCATTTGATCGATCATCACCTGCGGCTTCGAGACTTTACCCAGGAAGGCCCGCGGCAGCGCCTTGACAGCATGAATCGAGTCTTTGATTGTGGCACTGGCGATGCCTACGGCGATTGTGGCGCCGAACACGAGGATCATCGGCGCGGGAATCAGCACCGACATCGGGCTGGCGCCCTCCATGATGATCATCGCCAACAGGGAGCCGAAGGCGAGGGCGAGGCCAATGATTGTGGCGGGATCCATCAGTTCTTCCGTGACTGGATCGGAGTCGGCCGAACCGGCTCGTGCTCGACGAGCATCAATTCGTCGCCTGACTTGTCACTGTCATCACTCGCAAGCTCCAACCGACGGGAACCCAATTGGTGTAGCGGTGAGGGAATCTGGGTGGCCATGGCGACGACCCGGGCACGATAGGCCGCGATCATCTCGATGACTTCTGTCATCGACTCGGTGACGATGTACTTGCGACCGTCGACCATCACGATGGTGGTGTCCGGGGCCTGATGGATGCGCTCGATAAGGTCGGGGTTGATCGCAAATTGACTGTCGTTCAGTCGCGTCACAACAATCATCAGCCCGTCCCTGGCTTTCTTTAACTAACTTCGGGCTTCCTGCCCTCAGTGCGTACTATCGGCTACCGCAGTGCGGGTGTAAGACGCCGCAGAAACACCGTGCACCCCGAGAATCCGCTCCTGTGCCTCCTCCGAAGACCCGCTCCCTGAGCTTGTCGAAGCGGCGGAACCTCTCCGTCAACAGGACGGATGCGCCGACACGCGATGGGCGGCAGCGTACCGCGCGGCGTGTGACGAAAGCATCCTGTTGACGGAGTAGAGCGCAGAGGCTATTAGCGCTTCAGGTTGGTGAGCTCCTGCAGCACCTCGTCGGAGGTGGTGATGATGCGGGCGTTCGCCTGGAAGCCGCGCTGGGCGACGATCAGGTTGGTGAACTCCTGGGAGAGGTCGACGTTGGACATCTCCAGGGCTCCGCTGGTGAGCGAGCCGAGGCCGTCCGATCCCGGGGCACCGATCGCTGCGTTGCCCGAGTTGAATGTGGCACGGTACGACGACGAACCGGCCTTCTCCAGTCCGCCCGGGTTGACGAAGCTGGCCAGGACGACGCGGCCGATCGCCTCCGAGGTTCCGTTGGAGAACGAACCGACCAGGGTGCCGTCCTTCGCCAGGGTGAACGAGTCGAGCGTTCCGGCGTCACGGCCGTTCTGGCTGGTAACGGATACCGTGGTGAGGTCGGCGAAGCCAGTGATGTTGGTGAGGTCAACCGCGATGCCGCCGATGCTGAAGCCGGCCGGGTCCGGAGTCAGTCCTCCAGCGCCGTCGGAGACCAGCGTGGTGCTCGCAGTCGGGCCGTTCTCGTCAGAGCCAGCCACATCCCATCCGGTCGCGGTCTTGGTGAACTCCAAAGTCAGGGTGCGGGCAGCACCGGACGCGTCATAGACCTCGACATCGCGCACCAGCGTCGTTCCATCGGCGGCATCAGATGGCAGGTTGCCGCCCAGGGTCGCGGTGGTGGTAACGGATGCCGGTGCAACAGCATCCAAGGGAAGCGTGATGTTGCCGATGGCGCCACCCTCGGTGACGACACCGTTGACGGCGCCCCAGCCCTGCACGATCGAGCCGTCCGGAGCGACGAGCCGCCCGTCGGCGTCGAAGTCGAACGAGCCGGCCCGGGTGTAGAGGGTCTCGCCACCGAGCTGGGTGACGAAGAAGCCGTCACCGGAGATCATGATGTCGGTCGCGCGGCCAGTAGCCTGGGCGGAGCCCTGCGCGAAGTTGGTGGAGATGCCGGCAACCTGCACGCCGAGACCGATCTGCGACGGGTTGGTGCCACCGACCTGGGCCTGCGGTCCGCCGGCCCCCTGGGTCAGCTGCGACAGGGTGTCGCGAAACTGAGTGGCGGACGACTTGAACGCGGTCGTGTTGACGTTGGCAATGTTGTTGCCGGTGACGTCGAGCATGGTTTGGTGCGAGCGAAGACCGGAGATTCCGGAGTAGAGCGAGCGAAGCATTGTTCTGCCTTCCGTTTGATTAGAGCTGGTGAACGCGAATTGGGGTGATCAGGGTGCCGAGGTGGCGGTGATTCCGGAGATGAGGTCGAGCGGGATCTCCATCCCGTCGATGGTGACCATGGGAACCGGTCCGGCGAACGAGACGGAACTGGCGACGCCCGTAATGGTGGCGCCGGTGGCATCCGTGTAGCTGACGTCCTTGCCGACGAAGGCAGCGGCGGCGATGCGCATCTGCAGGGAGAAGTCCTCCTGGCCGGTGACGGCCAGCTCGTTCATCTTCTCCATCATCGCCAGCTGCGTGGTCTGGGAGATCATCTGGTTGGTGTCCATCGGAGAGCTGGGGTCCTGGTTGCGCAACTGTGCGACCAGCAACGACATGAACACCTCGGAGTCCATGGTCTGTTTCGGCGCCCGGGTGGGCGTCGAACCGGCGACGTAGGTCCCCTGTGATGCTCCGACTACGGAGTCGACTGTGGTCATCGCGACTTCCTTTCCCTGTGGTCTTTCATGGTCCGGTTCACGCCAGCACGTCGATCGTCGACGTGGTGCCGAACAGTCCGGTTCGGTCTACTGCCTGTTCGCGAGTCGTTTCGGTGTTTTCATCAGCCCCGGACGGGTCGCGCAGCGAATTGCCGCGCTCGGCACCCCGCTCCCCCGGTTGCCCGGCGTTGGAACCGTGAGCCGATCCATCCGCCGCCGGCTGGTTCTGAGACGACAGCATGAGGTTGCCGCCCAGTCCGGCACCGGCGAGGTCCCTGCGGAGGTCAGGGATGATGGCCCGGATGGCGTCGCGGCCCAGGTCGTTGGGCGCGAACAGTTCGACGCGAACCCCTTCTGCTCCGACGTGGGCACGAACGGTGACGGGCCCGAGGCTGTCGGGGGTGACGCTCACCGTCATCACGTGCTCACCGGCTCCGGCGGCGGCAAGGCTGAAGATCGGTCGCGCCAACTGGGTGGCGAACGGCACCGTGGGTGCTGGGGCGGGAGCAGCGACGGATGCCACGGGGGCGGAGGCCTGGACCGGCGCGCTGACGGGAGCGGCCACCGGAGAGGTGTTGACGGTCGCTGCAGCATTCACGCTTGCGGACGCATTCCCGTTCGCTGAGCTCGTCGAAGCGGGGAGCGAGTTACCGGCCGGGGTTTCGACAAGCGGGGCCAGCGGAATTGTCGAAACGGGAGTCGCAATTCCGCTCGGAGCGCTTGAACCGCTCATTGAGCTCGTTCCACTCGCTGAGCTTGCGGCCACCCCGCCGGTCCCGGACGATGGGCCAGCATCGGTCGGCCGCACCGCGGGAAGCGAAGTGGGCACCGAGTTACTGGTGGGCGTTTCGGCAGGCAGGGCTAGCTGGGTTGGCGTCGTCGCAATTGCGGTACCGGTCGCTGAGCCGATGCCGCTCGCTGAGCCCGTCGAAGCGGGCAACGGGCTACTCGTGGGGGTTTCGACGGGCGGGGCCAGCGGGTTTGGAGTCGTCGCAGTTGCGGTACCGGTCGCTGAGCCCATTCCGCCCGCAGAGCCCGTCGAAGCGGGCAACGGGTTACTCGCGGCAGTTTCGACGAGCGGGGCCAGCGGGACTGGTGCGGACGAGGGTGACGCGTTGCTTGTGGGGATTTCGGCAAGCGGGGCCAGCGGGGATGGAGTCGCCGCAGGCAACGCGTTACCCGCGGAGGTTTCGACAAGCGGAGCCAGCGGAATCGTCGAAGCTGGAGCCGAGTTAGCCGTGGGGGTCTCGCTCTCCACCGAACGGCCGACCGATGCTGGCGCATCGTTCGGAACCGGCGGCGTGGGCCCAGGCTCACCCAGCGGGGTCGGCGTCGAGGCGGGCAACGGGTTGCCAGCGGGGAACGCGCTACCTGCGAGGGTTTCGATGAGCTCCGCCTGCGGGGTAGCGAGCGCATTCAGTTCGTCCTGGAGGGCGCTGCCGAAGCCGGACGCCGCGGCGTCATCCGCTTTCGCCTTGTTGCCGGCGGCCTGGGGCGCACCGGTCAATAGCCCGATCATGCTCATGGGGTCTTCCCGTCCTTGTTGCGGTGCCAGCCGGTGGAGGCCATCTCGTCGATGGCCGCCTGTTCGGCGTGCAGTTCTTCTTCCGTCTGCTTGACCTGGTGACGACCGGCCAGCTTCTCCAGCCCGATGGAGCGTGCCCGCGCCTCCGCGAACGCTTCGTTCGCCTGGTCGAGCACTGGCTGGTGCTCACCGTCGAGGGCGTCCAGTTCGGCGAGCATGCTCCGCGATGACGCCCGGGCCGCGGCAACCGCGTACAGGACGGTGCTGCTGGCAGCTTCGGCACCGGATGCACCGAGCAGGTCCCTGGCCCGCGACTGGCGGGAACGGATCTCTCGTGCGCGGGCATTGGCCACAGCCAGGTCGCTGGCGGCCTGCTCTTCCTGGACCTGCCGCAGGCGCAGCAGCCCGGCGAGCGGGAACATCCTGGCCATCAGGCACCTCCCCATTTGCGGACGAGTCGGGCGAGCTGGTCCCAGGCACCGGCGGATGTCGACTGGTCGTCCATTCGCTGCTGGAGGAAGGAGTTGATGGCGTCTTCGTTGTCGACCGCAGCATCCACCAGCGGGTTGGCGCCCGGCTGGTAGGCGCCGACGTCAAGGAGGTCCTGCGCGGCTTTCCGCGCGGCGAGGGTCTTGCGCAGCAGGGTCGCGGTGGCACCCTGCTCGGTGGAGATCACCTTGCTGGCCACCCTCGAGATGGAGGCGAGCGGGTCAACTGACGGGAAGTGCCCTGCGACGGCGAGCTTGCGGTCGAGCACAACGTGTCCGTCGAGAATCGACCGTGCCGAATCCGCGATCGGCTCGTTGTGGTCGTCGCCGTCGACCAGCACCGTGTAGATGCCGGTGACCGATCCGCGCTGCGCTGTTCCGGCGCGCTCCAGCAATTGGGCGAGAAGTGAGAAGGTCGACGGCGGGTAACCCCTGGTCGCCGGCGGCTCGCCGACCGAGAGTCCGATCTCGCGCTGGGCCATGGCGACCCGCGTGAGCGAGTCCATCATCAGCACGACGTCAGACCCGCGGTCACGGAACGACTCGGCGATGCGCGTCGCAAGGAATGCGGCACGCAACCGCATCATGGCTGGTTCGTCCGATGTGGAGACGACGACGATCGACCGTGCGAGACCCTCCGGCCCGAGGTCGTCTTCGAGAAACTCCCGCACTTCGCGTCCACGCTCGCCGATGAGGGCGATCACGGAGACCTCCGCCTCGGTGCCGCGCGCGATCATCGACAACAGAGACGACTTTCCGACGCCCGACCCCGCGAAGAGTCCGATGCGCTGGCCCTTCCCGAGTGTGGTCAACGTGTCGAGCACGCGCACTCCGGTTTGCAGTGGTGCGGTGATGCGGGCGCGGTGCATCGCCGACGGCGCGTCGTTGTCGAGCGGCACCATTTCTTCGGGGTGCAACGGGCCCTTGCCATCGATGGGCCTGCCGACGCCGTCGATGACCCGGCCGAAGAGGTTGCTTCCGGTCGGTACGAGCAGCGGGATGCCCCGTGCCCTGGCCGGTGCGCCTGCGTTGATTCCGGTCAGCCGGCTGAGCGGCATGCAGCGGATGCCGGCCTTGGTCGTTGCGATCACCTCGGCATCCACCCCGCGGTCATCGCCGATGCTCACGAATTCGCCGATGGCGCAGTCGAGCCCGCTGACCTCGACGCCCAGCCCGACGATCGACGAGACCACGCCGACCCGCTGCGGCTTGGCGGCCTTCAGCGCGACGTTGAGTTTCTCGGGATGCGGGCGCCAGGTGGTGGTCATGGTCCCTCCTCGAAGATGGCGTCCCTGGCGCGCTCCAGCGCTGCCGAAACGCGGGCGTCAAGGTAGCCGTCGGCGAACTCGGTGACGGCGTCGCCCCGCTCGAGTGCGGCATCCGCTACAAACGTGACACCGGCGGCGAGGATGGTCTGCTGGTCGAGAGCTGCCAGGTCACCTGGATTCAGCCGAACGACGTTCACGAGGGCCGGGTCGACGTCGCTCAGCGCGCGCTGGAGTGCAGACCTGGCCGAAGTGTCACTGCCCTGCAGTTCACGCCCGATGATGGCTTCGGCGAGTTCGATGGCGGTGGCGGCAATCGCATCCTGTGCCTCCTGAAGACGCGGAACGGTGCGACGCTCCAGTGCCACGGTGGCCGCGTTGAGCACGGCAACGGCCTCATCCATTCGCGCTTGCCCGGCAGCGATGGCATCGGCGAGCGCCGCCTCCTGCTCGGCCTTCTGGGCGGCGAGGTCGTCTGCGGCGGCGTTCAGGCCCGCCGCATAGCCGGCAGCGTGCCCTGACACACGGGACCTGAGATCGCCGGCGTCCTGGGCGCTGTTCCGCAGCGCGGGGAAGCTGACCGGGAGGAAGGATGCGTCAATTGACATATTCGTCCTCGTCGCCGCGCTGCACCGTGATAATGCCCTCTGCCTCGAGCGCACGAATCGCCCGCACGATCTCGGCGCGTGCCTCCTCCACCTGGGAGACCCGCACCGGGCCGAGTGCCTCGTACTCTTCGTCGAGGATCTCGCGGTTGCGTTCTGACAGGTTGGTGCGGATGACCTCGGTCACCGCCTCCGTCGAGCCCTTCATGGCCACAGCCAGAATGCCCACGTCGATTCCGCGCAGCACCTGCTGCACGTCCTTACGCTCGAGCTTGACCACGTCGGCGAAGGTCAGCATGCGCGAGCGCACCTCCTCGGCGAGCTCCGGATCACGCTCGTCGAGGGCTTCCAACAGCGCGCGCTCGGTCGAAATGTCGGCCCGGTTGATGATCTCCACCAACGGTTGGACCCCACCGACAACTTCGGTCTGCTCGCGATTTCCCACCACAGCGCCGGCGCGCACCCGCAGGGTGTCAGCCACGACGCGCACGGCCTCCGGTGCTGCGGTGCCCATGGTCGCGATGGCCTGGGCGACATCGGTGCGCATGCTGCCTTCCAGGCCGGCGATCACCGGAGAGGCCTGCTCAGGGCGCATGTGCGCCAACACCAGCGCGATGGTCTGCGGAAGTTCGCCATCGAGCAGGGTGAGGATCTGGGACGGCTCAGCCGTGTCGAGGAACTCGAACGACTTGCCGGCCATCGAGGAATTGACTCTGGTCATGACTCCGGCAGCACGCTCTGAGCCGAAGGACGCCTCCAGCAACCCGGCCGCGAAGTCCTTGCCCCCACGGGAGTTCCAGCCGCTTCGGATGGTCATGTCGTGGAATTCGATGATGGTGCGTTCCGCGATGGACGAGTCGACGCGACGCAGGCGCACGATCTCGGCTGCGATCTCTTCCGCCTCGCCGTCGGTGAACTGCTTCATCACCTGGGCGGCACGAAGCTGGTCCATGTTCATGAGGACGATCGCGGCCTTCTGCGTGCCGGTCAGCGTGGTGGTGGCGTCACTCATGCGGGTTGCTTCTCATCCATCAGGCCGCGCAGATACTCCGCGGTACGGCTTGGGTCCTTCTCGGCGAGCGCGTCGATGTCCGCCCGGCGCTGGGCGTTATCGAGCGGTTCCTGCGGCAGGTGCGCTGTGCCGATCGGCTTCGGCGGACCGACCAGCGAGACCGGGACTGTTGCCGCGTTCATGATGGCGCGCTGCTCTTCGAGCTCGCCGAGCTCGATGCCGTCGCGCCTCTGGCGGCGGGAACGGCGGGCGAGCAGGATGAGCATGATCGCGAGCGGCAGTGCAATGGCGAGGGCGATGATCGCGGTGCGGACGATCTCCGCGAACCGGTCGGCTGCGGCGGCTTCTTCCGCTGCGGCGAGCGCTGCAACGGCCTCCTCTGAGCCGACCTGGTTGAACTGGACGACCTCGACGGTGACCTCGTCGCCACGGGTGGCGTTGATGCCTGCCGCCGCCGTGACCAGTGCGGTGATGTTGTCGACGTCGATGTTGTCGGATGCCGCCGCGTTCAGTGCGACGGAGACCGACTGGCGATTGATCGAGCCGGAGGGGATGATCCGCGACTCCGTGACCTTGTTCACCGCGTTGTTACGCACCGTGGACTCGGCAACATAGCCGGTGGCATCCGGATCTGTCGGCGTCCCGATGTTGTCCGGTCCGAGCACGCCGGCGGCGCGATCAGTGGTGGCCGAGGTGCTTTCCTTGTCGATGGACTCGCTCAGCGCTGGTGCGTCTTCCGGTGTCGTGAACGTCTCTTCGAGGCGCTCAGCCGACTCGTAGTTCATGTCGGCTGCGACGACGACGGTCGCGTTGCCCGGGCCGACCACCTGGTCGAGCATGGTCTGAACGGCCAGTTGCACCCGGTCCTCGTACTTGCCGCCATTCTTGTCGTCGGTACCAGTCGCCCCGACGCCGACCGCGGACAGGACTGTTCCACGCGAGTCGATCACTGCGACGTTCGACGCCTTCATGCCGTCGATGGACGCCGAGGTGAGGTGAACGATGGCCTGCACCTGTTCGGCCGTGAGGTTGACGCCGTGGTCGGTCTGGACGAACACAGATGCTGTCGGGTCGACCTTGGTGGACGCGAAGACGGTCTCCTCCGGGATGGCCAGTCGAACGGATGCCATCTTCACGCCGGTGACCGCGCTGACGGTCGCCGCGAGCTCGCCTTCCAGCGCGCGCTTGTAGGTCACCGACTGCTGGAACTCGGATGAGGTGACACCCATGTCGTCAAGCAGGGAGTACCCGCCGTTGGCGGAGGTGGGCAGGCCGGCCGCGGCCGACTTCAGCCGCTGATCGTAGACGAATTCCTCAGGCACGAGGATGGTGGCACCGCCGTCGGTGAGCTGGTACGGCACGCTGTCGGTGCGCAGCTGCTCAACGATGGCGTTGGCATCTTCGCCCTGCAGGCCGGAGAACAACGGCGTGTAGGACGGCTGGGAGATCCAGGCGAACAGCCCGGCCGCCCCGAGCACCAGCACGGCGGCTCCGATGAGCGCGATGGTGCGCTGGGCGATGGTGAATTCGCGAATGGCGGCGGTGAACCGGCGCATCGCCGATGTGACTTGAGCGGGCATCAGGCCTGCATCCTCATGATCTCGTTGAATGCGTCAACGCCCTTGTTCCGGACCGCTGCGACAAGCTCGAGGGTGACTGACGCCCTGGTGGAGGCGATCATCGCGGTGTGGATGTCCTGCAGGTCCCCGGTGACCGCCTTGATGGCGAGGTCTTTCGAGGCGGACTGCAGCCCCTGCAGGTTGTCGACAGCACTGCCCAGCGCGACGCCGAAGCCCGCGCCATCCGTCTGCTGCGTCTTGGTTCCCGGTGTGACGTACCCGGTGCCGGTCACGCCCTGCACCGAGCTCATGGCGCTGATGTCCATCAGTTGCGTCCGATCTGCAGGGCTGCCTGGTAGCTCTCCTTGGCACGGTCCACCACGGCGGCGTTCGCCTGGTAGCCGCGCTGGGCCATGATCAGGTTGCTCATCTGCTCAGCGAGGTCGATGTCGGGGAACTTCACGTAGCCATCCGCATCGGCCAGCGGATGCTCCGGCGAGTAGACGAGGCGACCCTCGCCGCTACCGACGGCCGTGCCGGAGACGAAGACCCCACCGTTGCCTTTACCCTCCTGGGCGATGACGAACCGTTCCTGGAAGGCGTCGCCATCCGTTCCCTTGACCGTGTTGATGTTGGCCATGTTGTCGCTGATGGCGTCCAGCCACTTGCGGTGGACGGTGAGTGCTGAGCCGGCAATGCCGATGGCGTCGAATGTCATCAGTTGGTCCTCATCGCTGTGCGGATGCTGCTGAACTGTCCGTTGATCGCCTGCGTGGCGAAGGTGTAGCGCAGCACGGTGTCGATGTTGGAGAGCGTCTCGGTGTCGAGGTTGACGTTGTTGCCGTTGAGGCGCGTCGGCTCGAGGGAGCGCTGCGTGGTGGCCTGAACGTTGCCGTCACCCTCGCTGACCGACTTGGCCAGTGCGGCCTCGAAGGAGACCCGCTTGGCGTGGTAGCCGGGGGTGTTCACGTTCGCGATGTTGTTGGCGATGGTGCGCTGGCGCAGCGCGAGACCATCGAGCGCACTGCTCAGGGCAGCGGAGCTGACCGATTCAAGCACGATTACCTGTTTCGTCGTCAAAGAATCTTGACGGCCGATCCGTGGCCTGTCGGTGAGCTATCCATGCTCGTCATTCACAGCTATCGGCCAGCTATCAGGCAGTGTTAGCCGCATTCCGCCACTCTCACCCCTTCGGGGGGTGCCGTAGTCTGCGGGTTGAGTAGGCGCACACAAGCTGCAAGTCTGCGGGTTGAGTAGGCGCACAGCGCCGTATCGAAACTTCGGGAGAAGGGTGCGTCAGCCGGTGATGTCGAGGTAGACGGACCTGTCGCCGCGCACCGGCGGGATGGAGCGCACCGCGGTCAGCTGCTGGCCGGTCGCCAGTTTCAGTTCGTTCAGGCGCCTGGCCGACTCGCCGAGCTCCGCCAGGATGCCGGTCGCGCGGTCACGCAGGTCGATGGGTATCGGCCCCAGGTGCTGCGGGGGTTGCCAGGCCGACGGCTGGGTCGGAACGACACCGTGGTCGAGCAGGTGGCGGTCGTTCGCCAGGTCGGATTCGAGGCCTTCAAGCGCCTCGACCCAACCCTGGCGTATCGCGTGTGCTTCAGGCGACACCGAGAATCCGCCCACTTGGTTCGGTGGGCGCCGGCTGCGCCGACAATTGCCCGGCGGCCTCGTGCCAGCCCTGCCTCAGCGGTTCGAGCAGGGAGATGGCCTCGCGCACGCGTGAGACATCGCGCTGCACGTTGGCCGCGATGAGGGCGTTGGAGACGTAGGTGTAGAGCGCGAGGAGTGTTTCGCCACCGTCCCAGACATCCGTCTTGAGCGACGACCCGAGCTCGGCGAGGATCGCCTGGGCGTGCAGCAGGTTTTCGGATGCCACTTCCCAGTCCTGTTTGCCGTGAGCGGCTTCGGCGCGCTCCAGGTCAAGCAGCAGTCGGTCGTAGAGCATGGTCAGCAGGCGAATCGGCGAAGCGGAAAGAATGGCATCGCGGTTGTACTGCGAGCGCTGCACTTCAATGTTGGTCATCGTCATGACTAGTCCTTCCGTGGTGTTAGCGACGATAGTTGCGACGTCAGCCAGGCTGACTGGGAGTTGAGCGAGCTGAGCCGCACTTCCATGGCGACAAAGGTTCGCCTCAGGGTGGCTTCGCGCGCCGTGAGGCGGTCGTCCCACTCGGAGATCTGGGTGCTCATGTTCTTGACGAGCGATTCCTGGCCGGTGATTTTCGAAGTGAGCAGGCCGTCGTACTTGTCCGAGGCTTCGGTTGCGGATGCCTCCACCCGCGTGGACAGCTCCTTCATGACGGATGCGACCTTCGCCGGGTCTTCTTTCATGGCGGCTTCGAATTTTTCGGCGTCGAACTCGAGCGCCCCTGCTTTGGTGATCGAGATCCCTATTTCGGAAGGTGATTTGCCGTCAACCGGCAGAGACGCAGCCGACAGGAGTGACTGCTTGACGCTCCGTACCGTGCTGTCGCTGGTGAAGAGACCCGCGGTGACGGTCGGTTTTCCGTCGGCACCGGTGGTCGTTGTCACCGACGATCGGGCTGCGATGAGGGCGAAGATGTCATTGAGCGAGGCGACGAAGTCTGCGGCGACCTTGGTGGTCGCTTCCTGATCCCGTTCCACCGTGAGCTCGACCGGGTCGGTCGATGCCTTGGAGACGGTCACATTCACCCCGGGAAGCAAGTTCTCGAAGGAGTTCGTGGACGAGGTGATGGTCTGCTGAGCGGCCGTGCCAGCCCAGAGTCGGATTTCGGCATCCTGGGCCACTGTGACAGCGGTGGTTCCCACTGCCGTCCCCGAGACGGTGAATTTGCCGGCGATCCCGCTCGTCTCCGAGGTCAGTTGCAGACGGAACTGGGGATCGCCCGTGACCCCGTCGACTCCGGATGCCACTTTGACGGCTTTCACACCGGCAGCCGAGGAGTTGATCGCGGCAACCATGTCGTCGAGCGAGGTGGATGCCGCGGTGATCTCGATGGGGCCATTCGCCCCGTCGATCGTGATCGCGGTGTCTGGCCAGGCGGTCACCGCGTCGGTGACCGTGACCTGGGTCTGGGCGACTTTGTCGACCACGAAGCTAAGCGAGCCGACGCCGGCCCCGGACCCCGCGGTGGCTGTGGCATTCGTCGAGTTCGTCTTCGCGGTGAAGAGGTCGAGTGCTTCGGGCTTCGCGGTGCCCTTCGCCAGAGTGGCAAGCGACGCGATCCTGGCATTCAGCTGCTGCAGCGCGGCGATGACGTTCTGGGAGCCGGAGACCTTCCTCTTGAGCAAGGTTTGCGGGATGGCCTCTACCTGCATGAGGCCGTTGATCAGTGCAGTGGTGTCCAGGGAGCTGGAGAGGCCATCGAGCGCGAATCCCATTGTCCTGTCCCCTTCTGCGCGACGTTTCTAGTGGTTTCTTCCGTGTGGTTCGTGAGTTCTACTTGGGAACGCGCGGTGGCGACCGAGGTAAGAGGTCCAGTTCCTCCTCGGCCGCCACCGGGCGTTGATCTAGCGCCCTGTGCTAGCCGAGCAGCTGGAGAACTCCACTGTTCGACTGGTTCGCCTGGGCGAGCATCGCCGTGCCGGCCTGCGACAGCAGGTTGGCGCGGGTGAAGTTGACCATTTCCGAAGCCATGTCGGTGTCGCGGATGCGAGACTCGGCAGCGGTGATGTTCTCCCTCGACACGTTGAGGCTGTTGATGGCCGACTCGAACCGGTTCTGCACAGCACCCATCGCAGCGCGCGAGGTGGACACCTCGGTGATGGCCGTGTCGACCGCTCCAATTGTGGTCAGCGCGTTTGCAGCGGTGTCGTACGTCAACGCCTTGATGTCGGCGCCGAGTGTGGCGATGTCAGCCGCGCTCAGGTCGATCGCGATCTGGTCGTTGCCGGCCGTGCTACCAGCTCCAACCTGGAACGTGAGCTTGCCAGTTCCGTCACCGGAGGTTGCACCGTTGAGTAGGGTGATGCCGTTGAAGTTCGTCGAGTTGCCGATCCGGGTGAGCTCGTCGGCGAGTGCGTCCGATTCTGCCTTGATCGCCAAGCGCGAGTCTGCGTTGTTCGAGTCGTTACCGGCTTGAACAGCGAGGTCGCGGACGCGCTGCAGGATCGAGTGAACCTCGGTCAGGGCGCCTTCTGCGGTCTGGATGACCGAGATGCCGTCCTGGGCGTTGCGGGCTGCAACAGTGAGGCCGCCGATCTGCGAACGCAGACCCTCGGAGATCGCCAGGCCGGCCGCGTCATCCGCAGCGCGGTTGATGCGGAGACCACTGGACAGCTTCTCCAGGGACTTCGAGAGATCGTTCTGCGTGTTGGACAGGTTGCGGTAGGCGTTCAGCGCCGCAACGTTGGTGTTGATCTGCATACCCATGATGTTTTCCTCCGTGATTGGGTTATTGATCGCCGGCCCATCCATGGGCTGACATTCATAGCTATCGGCGGCCTAACGACATCCGTTAGATGAACCGCAGACAGGTCTGGTTACGACGCAACCTCGAGCGCGCGGCGCGGCTTGTCGTTCGCCATGCGGGCCATGCCAATCAGCGCCTGCTCGGCAACACGCGCCAAGTAGGCGTTGCGGTTGGCCGGCGCGATCCGCGACTCCGGAACGTAACTTTCGGTGTTCGAGTCCGAGTAGTGGATTTCGAGCCCGTCCTTCAGCAACCGCACGGCCTCCGCGCGCTGCTGCGAGACGGCCGAGTGGGTGGTGCCCAGCTCTTCGGCGATCTCCTTGACCGTGCGGTCCTCGAAGTAGATCTGGGTGACGATGTTCCGCATCTTCTCTGGCAGGGCCGCAACAGCCGCCCGAAGATAGGTGAGCCGCTCGGCGGACAACAGTGTTTCCTCTGGCAGTGCGGTGTCGGCAACCAGGATTTCTGCGGTCGCCTCGTCAAGTGTCGATACGACCCTGGCGGCGTCGGCGAGACCTGCGGCGGCCGCCTCGCGGTCAACTCCGAGGGCGGATGCGATCTCATCAACACCCGGGGTGCGACCGAGTGCCGCAGTCAAAGTCTCCTTGACGGCGAGAGTCTCCTTGATCCTGCGCCGCGCTCCCCTGGTCGCCCAGTCGCTCGCACGCATCTCATCGGCGAAGGCGCCCATGATGCGGCGTCGGGCGAAAGCTCCGAACGGAATCCCCAGGTCGGGGTTGTAAGAATCAGCCGACGTGATGAGTGCGACAGCCCCCGCTGAGGCCAGGTCATCACGTGACAGGTGACTCGCCTTGGCACACAGATCTGACACCAGGTAACCGACAAGTGGGAGATTCTCGACCACCAGCCTGTTGCGTTCTGTTCTGTTCATTCCTGGACCCCCATTAACGAGTACTGCTCTATTGGTGCTGTCGTGCATTTGGGTAAGCATGCATTCGAATTGATTCGGGTCGGGTGTTGTCACTGTATCGACGCTGTACCCCGCAATACGACCCCAATTCCCTTTTGTTTGCTTGGTTGTTGCCCCCAGTGCGGGGGCGCCTGTACCCCGAAAGTCGACAAGCTGTCCTCACTTCGGTGGACTGTCTACCCCTGTCCGGGGGGACCGACGAGTCGCCGGGTTATCGCTAACGCCGGTAGTACCCTTGCCGATAGTTCATACGACGGAAGTGGTGACATGAAGCGCATGAACAGCCTGCTGGAGAAGCCATTCTCGGCGTCAGAATTCGGATCAACGGAGAGGGTTAGTGCAGACATGGGTGCCAACGAACTCTCCGCCGCCCTCTGGCGTGAACGCGAACTTCTCGACCTCCTGGTCTTCAAGCTGGAGGAGGAGCAGCTGCTGCTCGCCGCGGGCAAGGCCCGGTGGCTGCAATTCGCGACGCGTGAAGTAGAGCAGGTCATGGAGAGGCTCCGCACCGCAAGCCTCGCCCGCACCGTCGAGGTCAGCAGTCTCGCCAGCGAGTGGGGAACGGACGAGAACGCCACGCTTCGCGAACTCGTCGAGCATGCGCCTGAGGGTGCCTGGGCAGAACTGTTCACCGCCCACCTGACCGCGATGTCCGAACTCACCGCGCAGATCGCGGAGCTGCGCGACCTCAACGAGAAGTACCTGCGCAGCGCCATCCGTTCCAGCCAGGAAACGCTGGCCGGGCCCCGCGACGACACCGGCCTGTACAACGCCAGCGGAACCTCCGGCGGCACCGCGACAGGCGCCCGACTCTTCGACCAGAGCGTTTAGGGAAGTCCGATGAGCACCTTCAGCGGGCTGAACACCGCCTACACAGCCCTCACCGCGGCGCGCCGGGGTCTCGATGTCGTCGGGCAGAACATCGCGAACGCGACGACTCAGGGCTACACGCGGCAGCGCGTGACCACCTCTTCCATTGGTTCAGTCGCCCAGGTTGGACCGCTGTCCGCCCCGCTGCAAGTCGGCCAGGGCGTAAGCGTTGACGGCATCGCCCGGCTCGGCAACGTCTACCTCGACGCCCGCGTTCGGGACTCGGCAGCCTCATCCGGCTATTGGGCGGTACGTGCCAACACCATGAGCTCGCTCGAGGTCAGCCTGCAGGAACCCGGCGAGAACGGCCTATCCACCCGGCTTCAGGAGTTCTGGGCCGGCTGGCAGGATCTTGCCAACCGTCCAGGAGAGCCCGCACCGGCAGGCATCATCCTCGAGAAGGCCGGCGTGCTCACCTCGCAAATCGCCAGCGGATACAAGGCCGTCGACAACCAGTGGACCCAGCTACGAAGCGAACTCGCTGGCATGGCCAGCGAACTCAACGACGCTGCAGCCCAGGTCGCCGACCTCAACGGGCGCATCCGTGCCGCGAAGGCCAGCGGAAGCTCGGTCAACGAGCTGCTCGATCACCGCAACCTGCTCACCACCACCATTGCGGCCCTCAGCGGCGGAACCGTGCGCAACCTGCCTGACGGGACAGCGGAAGTACTTATCGGCGGCAACGCGATCGTTTCGGGCGACACGTTCCGACCGGTCACCGTGGTAGGCAGCGCCCACCTTGACGGAGCAGCGAACCCTCCCGTTCACCTGGAGTGGGTGCACCGACCGGGAGCGTCCGTCTCCCTCGACGCAGGTGAGATGGCTGGGGCCATTTCCATGCTTGCGCCAACCACGCCCGCCGGAACCGGCGGAGCCCTGGCGGAAGCAGCCAAGCAGTACAACGAGTTCGCCACTTACCTGGCCGAAACCGTGAACGCAGCGCATTCGGCCGGATATACCAATAGCGGAGTGCAGGCCGGAGCATTCTTTGAGATGGACACCACGGCTGGGGTTCCAGCAGCGTTGGGCCTGAGTGTCCTTCCCACCAGCGTTGCTGACCTCGCCACTGCGTCGCCGACCGGTGGCAACCTTGACGGATCCAACGCAGCCGCGATTTCGGCTCTCGGGACCGGAAACGGCTCACCGGACAAAGTATGGTCAACGTTCGTGACCCGCACTGGCGTTGCCAGCCGCTCTGAGATGCAGCAGGCGGTTCTGGGCGAGCTGGCAGCATCCGCCGCCGTCGGCAACCAGCTGTCCAACGCATCCGTCGACCTCGACGAGGAGAACATCAACATGCTCACCCACCAGGTCGCATACCAGGGCGCCGCCCGGGTGATGACCGCCATTGACGAGATGCTCGACACCTTGATCAACCGCACCGGAGTGGTAGGGAGGTAGGCCATGATCTCGCGAGTGACCAACCAGACGGTGATGCGCGCCGCCCAGCAGAACCTGCAGCACAGCATGAGCGAACTGGCCAGGCTGCAGGACCGCGCTACCAGCCTCCAGAAGATCAGCAAGCCATCGGATGATCCGATCGGCACCGCAGACTCCATGCGAGTGCGGGCTGAACAGAAGCAGAACGACCAGCACTCCCGCAACATCAACGACGGAAAGGGCTGGCTCTCCACAGTCGACTCTGCGCTGACCAAATCCACCGCTCTCATTCACAAGATTCGAGACCTCACCGTGCGAGGCGCCAACGACGGCTCAATGTCACCGGAAGCGAAAGAGGCCATTGCGATCGAGCTCGAGGGGCTCAGGGACGAGTTACTGAGCACCGCCAACACCCAGTACCTGGGCCGCACAATCTTCGCCGGCACCTCCGATGCTGGTGCCGCCTTCGGAGCCGGCTACACGCATAACTCCACAGGTGGCACAGTCCAGCGACCGATCGACGCGAACACCACGGTGCGTGTCGACGTGGACGGCAGTGAGGTGTTCGGGAACGGCCCGAACTCGGTATTTGCCCTCGTCGACACGATCGTCGCCAACCTGCGCGATGGCACCAATGTCGGCCCACGCCTCGGCGACATTGACACCCGATTGAACGCCATCCTCGGCCAGCACGGCGCCGTGGGTGCCAGGCACGCGCAGATCCTGAGAGCCGAGGAGACGAATATGGAACGATCCGGATCACTGGAGGCCCAGCGATCGGGGATCGAAGACGTCGACCTGGGTGAGGTGGTGCTCGAGCTGAAGCTGCAGGAGGTCACCTACCAGTCCGCCCTCGCCGTCACCGCGCGAGTGCTGCAGCCGACGCTGATGGACTTCCTGCGATGACCGCCGTCCTGACCTTCACCGGTCCCCCGCCGGGGCTCGCGCCCCTCACCGACTTCATCCTCGACGACGTCAACGGTGCGGCCGGCCTCTACGCACTCCACGCCGCCAGCGACCCGGGTATCCGCCTCTACGTGCTCGACGCGGCCGTCTACCTGCCGTGGTACACGCCGGAGATCACTGATGAGCAGGCGCTCACCCTCGGCATTGGCGCGCCGGAGGACGCCATGGTGCTGGTGGTCGCGAACGCGTCGGAATCCGGGACGACCACCAACCTGATGGCACCCATCGTGGTCAACTCGAAGACCGGTCGATGCGCACAGGTGATCCTCGAAGACCAGGACTGGCCGATCCGCGCAGAATTGACAGCGCGCTCCGCCTGAACAGCGGCGGTCCACGGCTAGAGTGGCGAATGTTTGTACCACCATTCACCATCTGAGGGAGCCAGGATGGCCGAACTGATCCCGATCGATTCGCCCGGCTGGTCGCTGGAATACGGCGAGCCGGGGCATCCGCTCGCCGTCGTCGTTCACGACTGGTACGGCCGGCTGCCATGGGTGACGGAGTACGCCGAGGCGCTGTCGACCTTCGGTTTCCGGGTCGTCGTGCCCGACCTGTACAACGGGGTGGCGACGAAGGATGCCCGCACAGCCAGGCAACTGCGGGACGAACTCGATGTCGCCCTGTGCCTGGCCATCATCGACGATGCCATCCTCGAAGCCCGCACCCAGGGCACCGAACGCATCGGCGTGATCGGGTTCTCCGTCGGCGCCTGGCTGGCACTGCTCCACGCCCAGGGCGGGGCAGCGGATGCCGTCGTCGGCTACTACGGGAGCCTCGCCTCCTCCGAGTACGGCGTCACCCCGTGCCCGGTGTTGCTGCACCTCGCCGAGGTCGACGACTGGCCGAAACGCGGCGACCCGGAGAGCATGGTCGTGCATCTGAAGGACCATGGAACGCCGGTCACCGAGTACACCTACGGCGGCACTCGGCACTCGTTCGCGAACGAGTCGATCGAGAAGGCCTGGGACCCGGCCGTCGCCGCCCTCTCCTTCGAGCGCACGGTCGCCTTCCTCGACGAGCACCTGCGATAGCTAAGCGGGTCGAGCTTGTCGAGACCAGGTCAGTGGTGCCTCGGCAAGCTCGGCTGGTTTCGACAAGCTCAACCAGCGAGTGGATGATGGAACCGTGACCCACGCCATCCAGCAACCAGACCTCGACTACATCACCGACTACTTCGCGAAGCGGCACAGCCGCGGGCACGCGCCCAGCGCCGTGTGGGGTGTCTTCGATCGCGGCGGGCTGGTCGCCACCGGAACCACGGGGACCCTGCCCGACGGAACCACCCCGACCGAGCACACCGCCTACCGCGTCGCATCCTGCACCAAGAGTTTCGTCGCAGCCGGCGTCCTCGCCCTGCGCGACGCCGGAGAGTTGGACCTTGACGACCCGATCACCCGCTACGTCCCGGCGTTCACCGAGGTCGTGCTGCCCACCGCCGACTCCCCCGTGCCGACACTCCGGATACTGTTGACCATGTCGGCAGGCTTCCCCACCGACAACCCGTGGGGCGACCGCCAGGAGTCGATGACCAACGACGAACTCGACGCCTTCCTCCGCCGCGGCCTCACCTTTGATACCGTCCCCGGAACGACCTTCGCGTACTCGAACCTGGGCTTCGCCCTGGTCGGTCGAGCGATCGAAGCGGTGACCGGCACGACCTTCATCGACTTCGTCACCGAGCGCTTCATCCGCCCGCTCGGGCTGACCGGCACCGGCTTCGACACCTCCGTCCCGGCCGCCGGCGGAGTTGCCGTGGGCACGCGCTGGCTCGATGACCATTGGGAGCCGCTGCCATTCTCGGGCCCCGGGGCGTTCTCGCCGATCGGTGGCATGTTCAGCACCGTGACCGACCTGTCGCGCTGGGCGCACTGGATGTCTGAGGCGTTCGACGACGAAGGGGCGGATGCGCCCGGCTCGCCATTGTCTCGCGCCTCCCGCCGCGAGCTGCAGCAGGTGCAGCGGTTCGTGGCGGAGCCCGGTCGTCCGGGTGGGTACGGGTTCGGGCTGCACACGAACCACTACCCCGGGGGCGATGTGATCACCTGCCACTCGGGCGGGTACCCGGGTTTCTCCGCGCACATGCGCTGGTCCCAGACCAGCGGCGTGGGCATGGTCGCCTTCGAGAACGCCACAGGCTCGCGTGTTCCGGTCGCCGTGATCGAAGTGCTCGACCACCTGGTCTCGACGCGCAAACCGAAGCCGATCGACCGGCTGCTCCCTGCGGTTCGTGTTGCCCAGCAAGCCGCCACTGGGCTGATCCGGGAGTGGAGCGATGAGGCTGCCGACCGCCTCTTTTCCGAGAATGTCGCCCTGGACGACCCCTACGACCGGCGGCGGAAGTCCATCGCCAAGGCTGTTGAACGCATCGGCGGGCTCGACGCATCCGCTGCCCCTCGCCCTCAGGATGAAGAGTCGAACTCCCCATCACACCTGGTCTGGTTCATCCCGGGCCATGCGGGCCGGTTGCGCGCCGAACTTCAGCTGACGCCGGAGAATCCGCCGCGCGTGCAGTTCCTGCAGGTCACCGTCGACAAGGGTTAGTCGCCCACCCGTCAGCTGCGGACACGCACGTATCCGCCCCGCGGGCGTGTCCGCAGGTGACGGATGAACGCGTTAGCGCTGGTGCTCGACGTCCCACAGGTGGTGCACGACGTCGTGCAGGTAGTAACGGGCGAATGAGTCGAGGGTGAACGTTGCCCCGTCGGAACGCTCGGCGGTGCGGTTCCAGGCATCCGCCGGCACCGCGTCGAAAGCGGATGCCACAGCCTCCGCCGCCTCGAACAGCTCGGCCAGCACCTGCTCGGGGTCCTGCTCGTTGTAGCGTTCTGCGATGGCCGCCTCATCCTGGTCCCAGTTGATGAAGGTGGGGTTGTACTCCACCAGGAACCGTTCGAGCCGCTGCAGGTAGACCTGGTGAACGTCGCGCACGTGCGCCGCATACTCCAGCGGCGACCAGGTGTGGTCATCCGGGCGCTGACGCACGTCATCGCGCGACAGCACCGGCTTCCACGCCGCCGCATTGTCACGAACCAGTCCGCCCACGGCCGTCACATCGATCGCGGAGGCATCGAATCCGCACTCAGGGCACTGCCGTTCGGCAGTCCAGGTCCAATTCTTGCTGTCAGGGGTTATCGCCATACCCCATCGTTACGCATCGCCGAACCGGGTACCGTAGATTTCGTGCCAACATTCTCCCCCGACGTCGTTGCCGCGGTGCTCTCCCACATGAACGGCGACCACCCAGAAGACAACCTGCTCATTGCACGCGCCTTCGGCGATCCGGATGCCAGCTCCGCCACCATGATCGACCTCGACGAGGCAGGCGGTCAGTGGACCTACACCGTGGGCGGCACCAGCGCCGCACTGACGGTTCCGTGGTCGACCACCATCTCGGAACGACCAGAGATCCGGCGTGAGATCGTCGTGCTCTATGACCGGGCCTGCGAGAAGCTGGGAATCACCCCGCGCCCTCATTGAGTGGATGCCTGCACCAACCTGAATCGCACCAAACCGTTCACACCGGGCACTGACGGCGCGAAGCCCCGCTGCTAAGCTAAGGCTCACCTAACTTCGACCATGAGGCGAGCACCGTGACAACCATTTCCTTCTCCACCGCTCTGCGAGAGCGCACCTGGACCAGCCACGGAGCCAGTGAAGGCGCAGGCTTCATGACCGACCTCATGCAGGGCAAGGGCAGCAGGAACGACTACATCGCCCTGGTCGCGCAGCACTACTTCATCTACGAGGCGCTGGAGGCTGCGGAGGCCGGTTTTTCCGGCGACCCCGTGGCATCCGCTTTCATCACACCGCGCCTGACCCGCCTGCCCGCCATCGAGGCAGACCTGTCCTTCCTGATCGGCCCGGACTGGCGTGAGCAGATCGCACCGCTGCCGACGACACAGCGCTACGTCGACCGGATCAACACGGTTGCCGCGACCTGGAGCGGCGGATTCATCGCGCACCACTACACGCGCTACCTCGGCGACCTGTCCGGCGGGCAGCACATCCGCCGCCTGATGCAACGCCACTTCGGCTTCGACACGAACGGGGTCGGCTTCTACTTCTTCGATGAGATCGCCAGCCCGAAAGACTTCAAAGACACGTATCGCGAACAGTTGGATTCCGTTGACTGGTCGGCGGAGGAGCGCGAGCGGGTCATCGACGAGGTACTGATCGCCTACCGGTTCAATACCGAGCTGTTCGAAGACCTGTCAGCCGCGAAGGCTGCCGCGTAGGCGCAACTACGAAGCGGCAATGCCCGGGATCGTCGACGCCTGCGACATGAAGCGCTGGACGTTCTCGTCGACGATGATGTCGGACGGCCGCAACGGCCTGGTGAGGTAGAGCCCGTCCAGCTCGGTGATTCGGCTGAGCGCCACGTAGGTCTGTCCGGGGGCGAATGAGCGCTGGCCGAGGTCGACGATCGCCCGGTCATAGGTCTTGCCCTGCGACTTGTGGATGGTGACCGCCCAGGCGAGCCTCAGCGGGAACTGCGTGAACTCGGCGACGATATCGCGGCGCAGCTGCTTGGTCGCAGGCGAGTACGTGTACTTGAACTTCTCCCACACCGCCGGCTGAACCTCGTGCTCCTCGCCGTCGACGTCGACCCATACGGTGGTGGCAATCTTGGTGACAGTGCCGACGGTGCCGTTCACCCAGCGCTGGTCAACATCGTTGCGGAGGAACATGACTCGAGCGCCGACCTTCAGTTCGAGTTTCTCGTCGGCAGGATAGGCGCGCCCGCCGAACTCGCCGGAGATTTCCGCCTTTGCTGTGAGCACCCGCCCAGGGAGTCTGGCCAATTCGCTCGCGTTGATGCGGTTCACGGTGTCATTGCGCGTTGCCAGGGTGATGGCGCCAGCCGTCGGTGCCGACCGGGCACCGGTCTCGTTGAGGCGACCGGCGATCTCGGCGGTGACCTGCCCATGGCGAACTGCATTCAGCATCGCCTTGAACTCTTCCTCGTGCTGCCGGTGGATGGTGTTCAGCTCGAAGATCCGCAACTCCGTGTCATTCCACACCTTCGCGTCGAAGAACCACATCGAGCGGTACTGGTCGCTGAAGTAGGCGCGCTCATCGGCATCGCCCGGCACCGGCGCAAGCTGGTACGGGTCACCGAACAGCACCAGCTGCACGCCACCGAATGCCTCATGCGGGCGCTGCCTGGCCTGGCGCAGGCTGCGGTCCATCGCATCCAGCAGGTCGGCGTTGACCATGGACACCTCGTCGACGACCAGGGTGTCGACGGTGTTCAGCAGCTTGCGCACGTCGCCGTTCTGCTCGATGTCGTGATCGGCGATGACACCGATCGGCAGCCGGAACAGGGAGTGGATGGTCTGGCCGCCCACGTTGAGCGCCGCCACCCCGGTCGGCGCACAGATGACCACCTGCTTGGAGGTGTTCCACGACAGGTGGTTCAGCAGGGTGGACTTGCCGGTGCCGGCCCGCCCGGTGACGAAGATGTTCTCGCGGGTGTTCTCGATCGTCTCGTAGACGGCGTCCTGCTCGGCCGATAGCTCGAGTTCGCGCATCCATACAATCTAGTTGTTCTCGTCGCGGAGGGCGGCCGGAAGAGCGACCTTTAGGATGGCGTCATGGTCACGCACGCGGGGGAGGACAGCTCGAGCGCGGCCAGCCGACTGGCCATTCGCTGGGGAATCGTCTTCGGTGTGCTCGTGCTGGCGTTCGCCGGCACCGTCATCACACTCAACTCGACGCTCTACAGCGCCGCCGGGTTCGTCTCCTCCTACCTGGACGCCCTCAGCCGCCACGACCTGAATGGTGCGCTGGCGATGCCTGGTGTCGAGCATCCGCCTGATGCTTTGCCCGACCTGTTGGTTCCGGATGCCATGGGACCGTTGCGCTCATACAGCCTCGTTTCCGACGAAGGGGTCGGCAACGAACACACGCTGGTTTTCGAGATCCGGTTCACCGAGCGCATCACCGAGGAAGTCGAGTTCTGGGTGGAACACACCGGGGCGCGGATGGGCGTGTTCTCCGGTTGGACGTTCACCCGCAGCCCGGTCGGCGTGCTGGAGGCGACCCCACGGCACGCGGCCGATTTCGAAGTGAACGGCGTGCCGGTCACCAGCGTTGACGGTGCCAACCAGCCGAGCCGTTTCCAGGTGATGACCCCCGGCATCTACACGCTGTCGCACCAGTCGAAGTTCCTGGAGGCCGAGCCGGCGACCTTCCTGGCAGGCAGCTCGGCCAGGGTGACGACGGCGGACCTGGACATTCGCGCGAGCAAAGCGTTCGTCGACCAGGTGAACACCGAGCTGGCCGCGTACCTCGACGATTGCGCGACGCAGCAGGTGCTGCTCCCCACGGATTGCCCGTTCGGTCGGAGCATCCGCGACCGCATCGAAGGGCTTCCGGCGTGGTCGATCGTGCTGTACCCGCAGGTCACCATCGCCCCGTCGCCTGACCCAGGGGTCTGGGTGGTGCCGCCAACACCCGCTGTGGCCCACCTCACAGTTGAAGTGCGGTCACTCTTCGACGGGTCGCTGTCGACCCTCGATGAAGACGTGCCGTTCGACGTCGAGTACGCCATCACGTTCCCAGGCGACGGCAGCCTGCTGATCACGCCGCGCTAGGGCGGTCTGCCTCGACAGGCTCGGCCCGCCTAAGAGCGCTTGTCGCGCGCGGCCTGCTTCGCCAGCATCGCGTTGTACTGAGCGAGGTCGGCATCGCCGTCGCGATCAGCCTTGCGGTCCAACCGTTTCGAGATCTTGTCGTCACTCCTGGCCCAGCTGATGATCACCGCAATGGCCAGCGCTATCGTCGGGATCTCGCCGATACTCCACGCGATCCCGCCGCCCGCCTGTTGGTCGGCGATCGCGCTCGGCCCCCAGTCCCTGCCCATCGCGCCGTACCAATCGGAGAGCAGCAGCCCGGTGCCGGTCATCAGCGACAGCCCGAAGAAGGCGTGGAATGCCATCGTCCCGAGCAACAGCAGCAGGCGCAACGGATACGGCGCCCGGTACGGCACAGGGTCGATCCCGATCAGCGCCTGCACGAACAGGTAACCGGTACCCAGGAAGTGCACGACCATCCAGATGTGGCCGATGTGCTCGCTCGCCGCCCAGCGGAACAGCGGTGAGTAGTAGAACACCCAGAGCGACCCGGCGAACAGCACGGCGGCGACGATCGGGTTGGCCAGCACCGAGGCGTACCGGGAGTGCACCGCCATCAGGATCCACTCCCGAGCGCCACGGCTGCCATCCGCTCGTTTGCGGATGGCGCGCGCAGCCAGGGTGATCGGCGCGCCAGGAACCAGCAGCACCGGGATCATCATCGTCAGCAGCATGTGTCCCAGCATGTGCATGCTGAACAGGTACTTGTCGTAGACGTAGAGGGCGCCGTTGGTCACGTAGAACAGCAGCAGCAGCCCGGCCAGCCAGGAGATCGTGCGCAGCACCGGCCAGCGGTCCCCCCGCCGGTGCAGGCGCCACACCCCGGCCAGGTAGAAGAAGGCGAGGAAGGCGACCACCAGGATCCAGAGCACGTCGAAGCGCCACTCGGTGAGGAAGCTGCTGGGCGTCAACTCCGGTGGCAACGGTTCCCCGGTGAGGATGAAGGCCGGAGTCGACGTCACCAACTCCTCAGAGACCGGCGTTGCGGTGCGGCCGAGTGCTGCGGCGACACCGGATGCGAGGCCCATGAACCCGAGTTCCGCCGCGACCAGCCACCAGAAGTATCCGCGCCCGCCATTCTCAGCCCGTTGCATCCGGTCAATCAGGAAGCGACGCTGGGCCAGCCCGAACAGGCCGAGGGCGAGCAGGGCGAGAACCTTGACGCTCACGAGCACGCCGTACGGTGTCAGCAGCTGGTCGAGCGAGCCCACCCTGAGCGCGGCGTTCACATAGCCTGACACCGCAACCACCACGAAGCAGACGATCGCGAGACTCGAGTAGCGGGCGATGATGGGCCCGGTGCGCCCGCCCTTCAGGGTTCGCTGCAGCAGGACGATGGCGAGCAGCCCACCCAGCCAGACGGCCGCGAACACGAGGTGCAATCCGAGAGACGAGACGGCTGCGTCATGCCCTGCCGCGCCGGCCGAGTGCCCCTGTTCCGCGATTGGAAGCAGTGCCGCACCGGCCAGGACGGTCACGAAAATGAGCGCGGTCGGGTTGCGCACCGCGAAGCACAGCACCGTAACTGCCGCTGCGATCAACGTGATGATGAGCCAGGCGCGACCCACCTCCGTGTCGCCGATGAACTGGGTCAGGGTCTGCCCGAATGCAGGATCGAATGAGACCGGGCGCTGGTAGAAGCTGAGGAAGGTCAGGAATCCGGTGCCGGCGGATGCGACGGTCCAGAAGGCAGCACCGCCGGCGGCGATATCGATGGCAGCGTCGTAGGCGTCTTCGTCCTTCGACAGCGCGAAACAGACGAGCACCAGCGTGCCAATGGTCAGGGCGACACCGAGGTTGAATAAGAGCTTGGCCACCGGCAGGCCGAAACGCACGATCGGACCTGGATCGCTGATGAGGGGAGCCTCTGCCCCACCGCCGAAGGCCAGGGCCCCGAAGAGTGCCACCAACGCCACGGCCAGCAGGAGCGCTGGACCGACGATGCGTACGAGCCTGGTCACCCATCCAGCCTAGGCGAGTCTGCCAAGCCTCCAGTTTTGTAAAGTGGTGGCCATGTCTTCGAAAAAGGGTCGGAACCGGCACGAGCCCAAGCGAACGAGTACTCGCCAACCCGGGCGCCGCCCGCCGCGGCCGAGCGCTGGGTCAGACCGCGTCGAGCTACCCGAACTTGAGCTGCTCGCCGGCCTGGACGACGCCCTGCGCGAACCCCATCCGATGGCTTTCCTGCTCCGGGCAAGTGCGCTCGGTTCGGTGCTGGACCCGCGTGAGCAGGATCCCTTCGCATCCGCCGAAGACCAGCCGTCCCTTCCCGAACTGTTCGAGATGTTCCTCGAGACCGGTCACCGGCAAACTGACGCGCTGCTGCTCGTGCTCGCGAGGATGCAGGACGACGAATTGTTGGCAGCAAGGATTCGACGCGAAGTGGCCGAGCGGCGGCATCCGCTTCCCGGCTGGATCATCCGGCTCGACCAGGTGGAGCCCTATCGTGCCGTGGAGATGACGCATGTACTTGGGGACGGCGACAATATCGTGCTCGGTGTCCGCCTTCCCGGTGGCCGGGAGTGCAGCATCCTCGTCTACATCGACCACAACCTGGGGACTGTGGTGAAGGACGCGTTCGTACTCGATCGCACAATCGCCGAATCAGTCGATGCGTGGACACGACTGGATGCAGACAGCGGCGCCGAAGTTGCAGACCTGCCACTCGCCGATGCTCGCGCGAAGATCGCAGAAGCCATCGAGACTGGTGCAGCCACGTTCCCGCCCTTCGAGACGGAGACCTGGCCGTCCGTCCGGCCGCTGACCGAGTGGATGCTGTCACTCCTTCCCCCAGACGGGACGGGCTATGTACGACAGGAGTGGACCAGCGAGGAGCTTGCTACCATTTCCGACGAGTTCTTTGCCTCCGCGTTCGCTCAGCAACTCGATGATGAGAACAACCGGATGATGGCGCAGTCGTTGCTCGAGTACGGGCCACGACCGGCCCTGGCGACCCGTTGCGCTGGAGCCCGGTGTCCGTTGAGATCGCCCTGATGGACTGGATTCCACGCAAGCTTGCGGTACCCGTTGACGATCTCCTGCTCGTGCCTGATCTGCTGCGTGCGCTGATCCGGTACAGCCATGCGGTGAGGGGCATCTCTCCCGAGCTGACCACGCAGACCCTCGCGTCCCTCACCGAGTTCGACCCCGAGTTCTTGGAGGCGGTGCACGACCCGCAACGGGAGGAGCAAGCGAAGGTGCTCCAGCATTTCGCCGAGACCGAGCTGGAGTCCCGGCGGTTGGAGTCCATGAACCACGACGAGTACATGATCGAGGTGCTGGCGCGCGCAGTTGGCGGCGCGGATGCTCTCGACCGCCTCGACGTGGTACCGCTCCCCAACGAGGACTTTGATTGGTCTGGTATTCCGAGTGACGTGCACGGACGGGTGGGCGAGGTACTCGATCTGGTTGACGGAGGCTGCGCGGAGTTGTTCGACATCGAGTTCCGTACCGCCTGCCGCCGCCTTCTTGCCCGGGTCGCGGTGGGCGACCCGCAGATTTTCAGGCGCCGGAGTGCCGCTCGCACCGCTGCCGCCGCGGTGTGCTGGATGGCCGGTCAGGCCAACGAGAGCTTCTCCATCTATGGAGCCGGGGTTCTGGTGAAGGATCTAATGCGTCATTTCGGTATCTCCGGCAGCGTGTCGCAACGCGCTGAGCTGTTCCGGCGGGCCATCGGCCAGGAATGGCGCTACGGGTCAACCGATCTGGGTGACCGGGAGTTCCTGGTGGCCGCCCGACGCTCCAATCTCATCGGGGTGCGGGACTACTACCGGGGTCGCCTGACGCCCAGCTGACTTCAGTTAGGCCAAATCGCTCGGGTCCAGCCGGGTGATGCTCGGAATGCCGTCAAAGGCGCGATCAGGCGAGACGATCGTGTCGATGCCGTAGGCGAGTGCCGTGGCCGCGTGCACCGCATCACGACCGCGAATCATCGGCAGTCGCTCAATCAGATCAAGCGACAGGTCGAGCACCTCGCGGTCAAAATTGAGCAGAGTGAATAGTGACGATACGTAGCGGCCCTGTTGTGCGGACGCCGCTCGATCACCACTGCGGCGGAGCCTGTGGTGTACGAGTTCCTGAACCATTTCCACGCTCGCGTATGCGCGAAAATGCTGTTGACCAGCCTGCACGAGTAGCCGCCTGCACGACTGTCGCCAGGGACTGTCAGCCCCTAATGCGTAGACGACAACCGCGCTGTCGACGAGGTAAGCATTCTCCTTCACGGAAGGTCACGCAGGTAATCACGCTCGAATGATTCTTTCTCGGCCTCCCAATCGATCGGCGGACCGTCGGAGTCGGCACTCGCAAGCAAACGTTCAAGAGCATCGCGCCGCGAGACGCGCCTGCGCTCCAGCCGCTCATTCACGGCCTCACGGATGAGCGAAGCGACGCTCTCCCGCTCGGCCACCGCCTCAGCCTCGAGCAATGCATAGACCGCAGGGTCGAACAGCACCTGCACCCGTCTATCCAGCGTCGCCATGCACATACTGTAGCATGTGCATGTTCTTGGGCCAGCTCGCTCCTCCCGGGCCGTAGTTGTGCGGCCTACCCTCGAAGGATGACACCACCACGTAGGGAGTTCGTACAGGTTGACGGCCTGGCCTGTCGAATGCATACCTCCACGGCGAGCGCGGAGGAGGCGCCGGTGTTCGTGCTGCTGCACGGCATCGGCATGTCCCATCGTTACCTCGCGAAACTGCACCGCGAGCTGCGGTCATCCGCTACCGTCATCTCGTTCGACCTCCCCGGGTTCGGTGGCACGCCGAAGCCGCCCGACCACGTCTCGGTCGAGCAGTATGCGACATTGATCGGCGACTCCCTCGACAGGAGTGGTGTGGGCGAATGCGTGGTCGTCGGCCACTCGATGGGATCCCAGTTCGCCGTCGAGCTGGCCAGGCAGCGGCCGACCCTCGTGTCACGGGTGGTGCTGATCGGGCCCGTCGTCGACGCGCGTCGACGCACCGTGCTGCGCCAGGTGGCGGCCCTCGCGACTGACTTCCTCGTCGAGTCGCCATCCACCAACCTGATCGTCCTCACCGACTACCTGCGCTGTGGGCCGCGGTGGTACCTCGCGGAGCTTCCCGAGATGATGGCCTACCCGACGGACGAGCGGATCACCGACGTCTCCGCGCCGGTGCTGGTGATGCGTGGCGCCCGGGATCCGGTGGTCGGCGCCGTCTGGAGTGCGGTGCTGGCGGCGAGGGCCCCGGCCGGGCGGATGCTGCAGATCCCCGGGTGCGGGCACGTCGTGCAGCAGAGTGAGCCCGCGGTGGTGGCGGATGCCATCCGCTCGTTCACCACGGCGCCTTCCACCGTGGGCGGCGCACCGTGAGGGTGCTGCAACGCGCCTGCTGGTGGGTGCTCGACTACGCGTACGCCGGCTATTGGCGGCTGCGGGCCGCCGCCACCCGCACGTCGAGGCCCGACTTCCATAGCGGAACCGGGCGGCCGGTCATCGTCATCCCCGGCATCTACGAGACCTGGCAGTTCCTGCGGCCGATGGTCGACGCGCTACACCAGGCCGGGCATCCGGTGCACGTCGTCACGATGCTGCAGAACAACCGCATTCCGGTCGACCGGGCGGCCCAACTCGTTGCCGACTACCTCGAGCGTGTGGATCTGAGTGATGTCGCCATCGTCGCGCACAGCAAGGGCGGACTGATCGGCAAGTTCCTGATGATGCAACCGGATGCCCGGGGCCGGGTGCACGCGATGGCTGCGGTCTGCGCACCATTCTCCGGATCCCGGTATGCGCGTTTCATGCTGCTGCCCAGCCTCCGCGCATTCTCGCCGTCCCACGCCATCACTGCGCTGCTGGCAACTGAAGTGGCCGTCAACGCCCGCATCACGTCGATTTTCGGATTGTTCGACCCGCACATTCCGGAGGGCAGCGAGCTGGTCGGTGCCACCAATCTCCTGCTGCCCATAGCGGGACACTTTCGCATCCTGAGTGATCGCCGGTGCATAGACGCCGTGCTGGAAGCGGTCGAGGGGTAGCCGCTGCGAGTACGGCAACGGGTGGCTGTCGGCGCGGCTTAGATGTTCTTCCCATGACGCTGGCTGGGATCATTTATTTCGGTTTGGGGCGTACGGTTGTTCTGGAATGGCCGCGGTCGAGGGCCACAGGAGACGTTGCTCCCGCTGAAACTCGCGGCTTCGTCCGAGTAGAGCACACGCCTGAAAGGCACTAATGACCGATGAAAGCGCAGCGGTCTCCGAAGAGAATCCGTCCGGGTCACCGCTCTCCCGCGAGGACCTATGCGGTCCATTCTTCGAGCGCCTTCCGATTACGGGAGCATCCGTATCGCTGATCGGCGGGCCAGGCCAGCATTCAACGATCTGTGCGAGTGACGCCATCGCCACTCGGGTCGACGCGCTGCAATTCGAGTTGGGTGAGGGGCCGCGCTGGAAGGCGTTTCGCACCGGCCGGCCCGTCCTCGTTCCCGATATTTCTGATGGACAGCCGGAATGGCCGATCTTCGGCGCCGCCGTTCAGGGCATCGGGGTGAGTGCGCTGTTCGCCTTTCCCCTGGTCATGGGTGCAGTCACTGTCGGTGTCGTCGATCTCTACCGTTCCAGCGCGGGTGCTTTGAGCATCAATGACGTGGAAAGGGCTCTCGCCCTTGCCGGGGCGGCCGCCGGGGCTGCATTGCGTCGTGCCGTCTGGTCTGCCGGGGAAGAGCACCCAGACGTGAAGCTGGCCCCCGAATTGCGGCGAGAAGTGCACCAGGCAACCGGCATGATTCTTGCACAGCTCGACACGAGCGCCACGGAGGCATTCGCCCGTCTCAGAGCTCACGCCTTTTCCAGCGGGCAAACGATAGAGGTCGTGGCGCGCGATGTCGTGATGCGCCGACTCGACTTTCGCGGTTTGACCGAGTGAAACGAGTACCGTTGATACAGGTGCGAGAAAGAAACGAGACTTTCAGATGAGTGATCTATCGAGAGAAGCCAAGCTCAACGCGGCTTTCGTGAAACTTGCCGACACCCTGATTGCCGATTACGACGTCGTCGACCTGCTCCACACGCTGGTCGAGGAGTGCACTGCCCTGGTGGGTACGCAGGCCGGTGGTTTGATGATTTCCGACCCGTTGGGCCAGCTGCAACTCGTGGCGTCGACCAGCGAGCAAGCAGATTTCGTTGAGATCATGCAGCTGAATGCGGGCAGTGGGCCATGCGTGGACTGTTTCGCGACGGGTACTGCTGTGGCCGTGGCCGATATTGACGCGTCGGGCACGCAGTGGCCCGAGTTCCGGGCAGCCGCACTACAGCAGGGTTTTCACTCCGTGAACGCCACACCGCTGAGGCTGCGAGGGCAGGTCATTGGAACGATGAACCTCTTCAGCACGAGCGTCGGAGAGTTGAGCGCTCCCGACGCTGCCGTTGTGCAGGCTCTCGCGGATGTCGCGACCATTGGCATTCTGCAGGAGCGCCTCATTCGCGAGTCCGACATCGTCTCAGAACAACTCCAGCGCGCTCTCGATAGCAGAATCCTGATCGAGCAGGCTAAGGGTGTTCTTTCGCAGACCGGATCCATGGAAATGGATGACGCGTTCAGGGCCATGCGCAACTACGCCCGCAGCAACAACCTCAGCCTTCGGTTGGTTGCCGAGGGAGTCACCGATCGGTCCATAGATGTTCTTGCCACCGCCGCCGCCACCGAATCGGGGGCGTAGCGCTCTCGCGGTCACGCTCATGCGGGTCACATAGCTGAGAACAATTTGACAGACTGTACGTTCTCGTCTACAACTAGGACTTACGTAGTCGTTCTCTCCAGACCTCGGAGTGCGCATTGTGAGGAGCTCAGTCGAGCTCCATCAAATGTGGAGGCACAGCATGGAGATCGAACCACGGTGGCACCGACCATCCGTAGTCATCGGATCCGAGATCGGCGCGGTACATCAACACCACCAGCCCCGCCCTGCAGTCGGTACGGTGCTGGAAAAAATCATTGCCACAGCAAACGCTGAAGTGGTGAACGGGTGGCTGGTCGCTGGTCGCAGCGCAGCCTGGCGAACAGCTCTGGGTGACGAGGCATGATCCGCAGCATGGCATCCGGTGGAGGCACATCTGACGTACCCGGAGCGCTGACCGACTCTGGATCCGACATAGCCGTCACCCAGCCAATTGACATCAGGGCGCTGATCGTCCAACAGGAGTAGGCGTTCCATTTCCCTCAGCATCCGCACCCCCACATTGGGTTTCTTGATGGTCAAGGAGAGTCATCATGGTCGACGCAATTTCTTGTGGCGTGTTGTCGAACGAGGCGCCGCCGTCGGGTTCGGGAACGAGCGCGGAGGACATCCTCATCGAACCGCTCACCTCTGATCGGTGGCGGATCTGCGACAGGCGAGTGTCCGAGCACGACGCACGCGGTCTTCTCGGCTACATCGAGAAGAAGAATGATCAATTTGAAGTCATGCAGCTCGATCATGGGTTCGCCTGGTTCTACTTCGATTCACTCATCGCGGCGACGGACCACTTCACGCGCGCACGTCCCGAGGCGGTCGCGCTCGAGGACCACGTCTTGTCGTGGATGAGTGCGGAACCGCCGACCAGGGTCAGGTCTCGGTCAGCGGCTCGGTCTTGAGGCCGATCACCTTGTGCGTTTCGTCGCAGAACGGCTTGATCCTCAACCTGCGGTTAAGCACCAGAAGGGGTGCAGACCGATGTGGTCCGCACCCCTCCCGAGAACGTACTTACTTGGCTGCAGCCTTCAGCTTGCTGCCAGCGCTGACCTTGACACCGTAGCCGGCAGCGATCTGGATTGCCTCGCCGGTGGCGGGGTTGCGACCTGCGCGCGCGGCGCGGTGGGTGCGCTCAACCGAGAGCCATCCGGGGATGGTGACCTTCGTGCCCTTGCCCACCTCGGTGGCCAGGGTGCTGAAGAGAGAATCAAGCACTCCGTTAACAGCGGCCTGGCTCTGGCCAGACGATGCGGCGACAGCCGCGACAAGCTCGGTACGGTTCATTCGAAGTCCTCCTCGGACATTTGACACATTCACACCTGCTGGTTGTTCCAGCATGAGCGTTTGGTTCAGTTCAGCATTGAATTTTTCTAGGGAACCTTATCGGAAACCCCGTCATTGCAACGAATTTACCAGCTTGACTTGGTAATTCCGGGCAATTCTCCCCGGTGAGCCATATCGCGGAAGCGAACACGCGAAACACCGAACTGCTTGAGGAAGCCTCGTGGGCGACCGTCGATGGCGTCGCGGCCGCGAACGCGCACCGGTGAAGCGTTGCGCGGCAGCTTCTGCAGGCCGAGACGGGCCTCTTCGCGCTGCTCGTCGGTCGACGCCGGGTCGACCAGGGCCTTCTTCAGCTCAAGGCGCTTCGCCGCGTAGCGGGCGACGATCACCTTGCGCTGCTCGTTCTTGGCAATCATGCTCTTCTTCGCCATGGTTAGCGCTCCTCGCGGAATTCGACGTGCTGGCGGATGACGGGGTCATACTTCTTCAACACGAGACGGTCTGGGTTGTTGCGGCGGTTCTTGCGGGTCACGTAGGTGTACCCGGTGCCGGCGGTCGAGCGGAGCTTGATGATCGGACGGACGTCCTGCTGCTTGGCCATTAGATCTTCTCCCCACGGGCGAGCAGGTCTTTGACAACCGACTCGATGCCACGAGCGTCAATCGTCTTGATTCCCTTGACGCTGAGCGTCAGGGTCACGTTGCGACGGAGCGACGGCACGTAGTACGTCTTCTTCTGGACATTCGGGTCGAAACGGCGCTTGGTGCGACGGTGCGAGTGCGAAATGTTGTGCCCGAAGCCTGGAACGGCCCCGGTCACCTGGCAGGTTGCTGCCATGTGATTCTCTCTTTCATGAATACCGTAGGACGATCTGCCCTACCCAAGATCTCTTGTCGGCACACACAACTCCCGTGCATTTCTGGTGGGAGTTTGCATACAGGCGCACGGAGATACCGCACGCAACGTTCCACTTTATGCGATCCGCAAGGCTACGGCAACCGCGGCTACGCTGACACCGGCACTGCTCGGGCGATAGGGAGGCAGCGGATGCGCATCGGTTACGCGACCGGCTACTGGAAGCAGGGCCCACCAGCGGGTGCATTGAAGGCAATCCGCACCGCGGAGCGTCTCGGTTACGAGTCCGTGTGGACTGCGGAAGCCTACGGTTCGGACGCCTTCACGCCGCTGGCCTGGTGGGGTTCCCGCACGCGGAGGATCAAGCTCGGCACCGGAATCGCGCAGCTCTCCGCCCGAACGCCCGCCGCAACCGCCATGGCTGCCATCAGTCTCGACCACCTCTCTGGCGGACGCGCAATCCTCGGGCTCGGAGCATCCGGGCCCCAGGTCGTCGAGGGCTGGTACGGCCAGCCGTACCCGAAGCCGCTCGCCCGAACCCGCGAGTACGTGGCGATCGTTCGCGACATCCTGGCCCGCGAGTCGGCGGTGACGGCGCCCGGACCGCACTATCCGTTGCCATACCAGGGGGCGGATGCCACGGGGCTGGGCAAGCCGCTGCGGTCGACCGTGCATCCGCTTCGCACGAACCTCCCCATCTACCTCGCCGCGGAAGGCCCGAAGAATGTCGCCCTCGCTGCGGAGATTGCGGACGGGTGGCTGCCGTTCCTGTTCTCACCTCGTGCCAATGCCGAATTTGCCGGATACCTGGCCGACGGCTTCTCCCGACGCGATGCGGCACTGTCGCCGACATCCGCTTTCGAAATCGCCGTGCAGCTCGCGGTCATCCCGCACCCCGACGTGGAGGCGGCCGCCGACCTGGTGCGGCCGGTCATCGCCCTGTACGTGGGCGGCATGGGGGCGAAGGGTGCCAACTTCCACCGCAACGTGATCGACCGGCTCGGCTACTCCGATGCCTGCGACCGCATCCAGGAGCTCTACCTGGCCGGCAGGAAGAAGGAGGCGATCGCCGCGGTGCCCACTCGCTTGGTGGAGGAAGTCGCGTTGATCGGACCACCCGAGAAGATCCGCGACGAGTTGCAGGCGTGGGAGGAGTCCGTGGTGACCACCTTGCTGGTGCAGGGTCCGGCGTACGCGCTGCGCACCATCCACGACGTGGTGACCGGCGGCTCACTCACCCGGGCGAAACTCGGCGCGCTGGCATTCGCCTACGCGTCCCGCCGCCGCTGACGCAGCTCAGCGTGCAGAGCAATCTGCGCACAGGCCGAACACGTCGACCACGTGCTCCGGCTCAGTGAACCCGTTCTCGGCGGCGACGGCGCGCGCCCACTGCTCGACGGCATCCGCCTTGATCTCCACGGCTTTGCCGCAGTTGCGGCAGATCAGGTGGTGATGGTGCCCCGACGTACAGGCCCGGTACAGGCTCTCGCCCTCCTGCTGCAAGGAGTCGGCCAGGCCCTTCGCGGCGAGATCGGCAAGCGCGCGGTACACGGTGGCCAGCCCGATCGGCGAACCGTTCTCCCGCAGTGTCAGGTGCAGTGACTGGGCGCTCACGAAACCGTCCTCGTGCTCGAGGGCTTCGCGGACGGCTTCCCGCTGCCAGGTGTTCCTTTTCATGGGACCACCACCGGAGCCGGCCGCGCGATACGAACCTGGCTTCCCCTGCGGTTCCACTCGATGAGACGGCAGACCAGGTAGATGAGGAACGAGATGGTGGTCACGAACGGGCTGATCGGCAGGCCGCCTCCCAGCGAGAGCAGGATGCCGCCGACCACCGAGACGACGGCGAACGTCACACTCAACAGCGGCGTCAACAGCGGCGACGACGTCACCCTCATGGCGGCTGCCGCGGGCGTCACCAGCAGTGCGAGCACCAGGAGAGCGCCGATGATCTGGATCGAGATCGCCGTGGCCAGGCCGAGCAGCACCATGAAAGCCAGCGAGATGGCGGTGACCGGAAGCCCCTTGGCCTGGGCGACATCCGGGTCGATGCTGGAGAACGTCAGCGGGCGCCACATGACCAACAACCCGACGATAACGATCACCGACACGATGACGAGCAGGGTGAGTTGTGGGTTGTCGACCGACACGATCTGCCCGGTCAGCAGCCCGAACTTGTTGGCACTACGACCCTTGTAGAGGGCGAGGAACAGGATGCCGAGGCCCAGCCCGAATGGCATCAGCACGCCGATGATCGAGTTGCGGTCCCTCGCCCTGGCGCCGAGAATCCCGATCAGCAGGGCGGCCAGCAGCGAGCCGACGATCGACCCTGCCACCACATTGACCCCGAAGAGGAGGGCGGCGGCGGCACCGGCGAACGACAGCTCGCTCACCCCGTGAACCGCGAACGGGAGGTCGCGGCTCATCACGAATGGCCCGATCAGGCCGCCGACGACACCGAGGATGGCTCCGGCGATGATCGAGTTGCGCACCAGGTAGAGCAACTCGCCGTAGTTGTCGAAGTTGAAGAGGGTCGACCAGAAATCAGGGCTCACAGCTGCGGCCTCCTCTCGTCGAGGTGGTGCTCGAGGTGGTCGTGTACGCCGTAGCCTTCCGGCGCACCGAGCACTGCGATCCGGCCACGGCTGCGGATCACCTCGACCGGGGTGTCGTACATGTATGACAGCACCTCGGAGCGCAGCACCTCATCCGGTGTCCCCACCTGGAATCGGCCGCCGGCCAGGTACAACACGCGGTCCACCATCCCGAGGATCGGGTTGACGTCGTGGGTGACGAAGATCACCGCGGAGCCACGCGCCTTGGCCTGTTCGTCGATCAACTCGCTGATCACCCGCTGGTGGTGCAGGTCGAGGGAGGACAGGGGCTCGTCGCACAGCATCAGGGCGGGATTACCGATAATCGACTGCGCTACACGGATTCGCTGTTGCTCGCCGCCGGAGAGGGTGCCGACCGGAACATCCGCGTAGCTGCTCGCACCGACGGCGTCCAGGACCTCGTCCACCTGTCGCCGTGCCGCGCGCGACCAGCGGGGCAGTCCCCACCGGTGCCCGTCGAGCCCGAACGCCACCAGGTCGCGCGCACGAACCGGTGTGTCGTCGTCGAGAACCTTCTGCTGGGGGATGTAGCCGAGACGCCGGTGGCCGTTCGAGACCGGCTCGTCGAAGAGGCTGATCGTGCCTGAGGTGAGCCGCTGCTGCCCGAGGACGGTCTTCACCAGGCTCGTCTTGCCTGACCCGTTCGGTCCGAGCACGGCGATGAACTCGCCCGGCCGGATCTCGAGGTTGAGGTTGCTCCAGAGCTCCCGCTCACCGAAGCGAAGGGTGGCGGCGCGGAGCCTGAGTACGGCCTCGCTCACTATGCCCTCCTCCATCCGCTCATTACGACGTGCCCAGCGCGGACTCCAGCGAGTCGAGGTTGCCGTTCATCCACCCGATGTAGTCGGTGCCTTCCGGCAGCAGCTCGGTCACCGGGATGACGGGCACGCCGGCTCCTTCTGCTTGTGCGAGCAGCGCCTCCGTCTCCGGGCTCGTGGTCTGGTCGTTGTAGACCAGCAGGAGCGCCTCGCCGGTCGAGAACAACTTGAGGGTTTCGTTCAGGGTCGCCGCCGACACTTCGGAACCCCCCTCGATCGCCTCACTGAAGTCGGCCGGGGTGACGTTGTGGAGCCCCGCGGCCTCCAGCAGGTAGAGCGGGACTGGCTCGGTGATGGCAACGCCGGTACCGTCATGCGCTGAATGAATGGCGGCTGCCCGCTCACCGAGCGCATCCAGCTCGTCGACCAGCAGGGCTGCGTTCGACTCGTAACGGTCGGCATTGGCGGGGTCAATCGAAGCCAGGGCGTCCTGAACTGCGATGGCGACTGCTCGAACGGTGGCGAAGTGGTACCAGACGTGCTCGTTGAAGGCGCCATGGCCGTGCCCCTCGTGACCTTCTTCCTCTTCCTCGGCGTGCTCATCGCCGCCCTCGAGTTCGAGGGGGCTGAGCTCTACCGCGCTGAGTACCACCTGGTCCGAGTGGGGGAGGCTGGACAGCAACTGGTCGACGAAGCCGTCGTATCCGCCACCATTCTCAATGACAATGTCGGCCTTTGAGAGAGTGAGTTGCGTCCGGGCATCCGCTTCGAAGGAATGCGGGTCCTGGGACGGATCGTCGATGATCGAGGTGACCTCGATCAGGTCACCGCCGATGAGCTCGGCGATGTTTCCGTACACGTTGGTGGAGGCGACGACGGAGATGACGCCGTCGTCTGCCGGGGCGGGCTGAGCCGTGCACGCCGCGAGGCTGGCGGCGGTGAGGAGAGCGGTGAGGGCGATGCCCGTCTTCGTGCGAGAGCGCATGGAGTGGGTATTTCTAAGTGAAGGAGTCCTGCTAATGAGACTCGTTATCAATAAGTAAACCATACGCCCGGGGAGCTCAGTCGAGGAGGAGGGCCGGTTCCTCGACGATGCTCGCAACATCCGCCAGGAAACGGCTCGCGACGTCCCCATCGACCACCCGATGGTCGAAACTCGCGCCGAGTGTCGTCACAAAACGCGCCCGCACCTCACCATCGACCACCCACGGCTTCTGCTTGATGGTGCCCAGCGCGACGATCGCCACCTCGCCGGGGTTCAGGATCGGCGTTCCGGTGTCCATGCCGAAGACGCCGATGTTGGTGATGGTGATGGTGCCGTTCGCCATCTCGGCCGGCTGGGTTTTGCCGTCCCGCGCGGTCGTAGTCAGCTGCTCGATCGCCTGGGCGAGTTCCAGCAGGGAGAGGTCGTGCGCATCCTTGATGTTGGGCACGATCAGCCCCCGCGGTGTTGCCGCGGCGATCCCCAGGTTCACGAAATGCTTGACGATGATCTCGTCATCGGTCCACTGCGCGTTCACGGTGGGATTGCGTCGCACTGCCCAGCTGATCGCCTTGGCGATGATGAGCAATGGCGAGACCTTCACACCCGCGAAGTCGGTCGAAGCCTTCAGCCGTTTCACGAACTCCATCGTGCGCGTCGCGTCGACATCAACGAAGACACCGACGTGCGGCGCCGAGAACGCGCTGGACACCATCGCGCTGGCGATGGCCTTGCGCACACCCTTGACCGGAATCCGCTCCTCCCGCTCCGACGCCCACTCCGGCGTCTGCAGGTTGCGGAAGACGCTCACCTGGGAGGCCTGGCGCAGCACGTCGTCCCGGGTGACTTCGCCGATCGGACCGGTGGCGGTGACGGATGCGAGGTCGACTTCGAGGTCTTTGGCCAGTTTGCGAACGGGCGGCTTGGCCAGGACGGTGCCGGATGCCGGTGGCACTGCCGGCCGGACCTCCGGCACTGCCCTGCGCCCCGTTCGGCGGGAGGAGACGGAACCTTTGAGTCCATAGCCGACCAGTACCGCACCCGGCTGGTCCTCGGATGAGACGCTCGCTGCAGCGTCGGCCACGGTGTCGGCCCCTTCATCCTGCGCGTCCTCGCTGCGCTCGGGCGCTCCTCGACCAGCAGGGCTCGCGCCGGTCGCCACCGCGATGATCGGAGTACCCACCGCGACCGTGACGCCCTCCTCCACAAGGATCGCCTCGACCACACCGTCGAACGGCGACGGCAACTCGACCAGCGACTTGGCCGTTTCGATCTCGACGATGACCTGGTTCACCGCCACGGTGTCGCCCACGGCGACCTTCCATGAAACGATCTCAGCCTCGGTGAGGCCTTCACCGGCATCCGGCAGCAGGAATTCTGACGTGGTCATAGTGGTCCTCACTCAGTAGGCCATGGCGCGGTCGACAGCCTCGAGCACCCGGTCGGCGTCGGGCAGGTAGGTGGTCTCCAGCTTGGCTGGCGGGAACGGTGCGTCGAACCCGGTGACGCGGAGCACCGGAGCCTCCAGCGAGTAGAAGGCCCGCTCGGCGACGGTCGCTGCGATCTCGGATGAGACGCTGACGAAGCCCGGCGCCTCGGAGGCGATGACCACGCGCCCGGTCTTCTCCACCGAGGAGAGGATCGGCGCATAGTCGATGGGGGAGAGGGAGCGCAGGTCGACGACCTCGACGCTGGTGCCCTCAGCCTGGGCGATCTCGGCCGCCTGAAGCAGCACGGTCACCATTGCCCCGTGGCCGATCAGCGTGACATCCGTCCCGGGACGAACCACCTTGCTGGAGTGCAGCGGGGCGGTGTTCTGGGACAGGTCGACCGGGCCCTTGTGCCAATAGCGGCTCTTCGGTTCGAAGAACATCACCGGATCGTTCGAGGCAATAGCCTCCTGGATCATCCAATACGCATCGTGCGGCGTGCTGGGGCTGACCAGGCGCAGCCCAGGTGTGTGCGCGAAATACGCCTCTGGGCTCTCCTGGTGGTGCTCGACCGCCCCGATGTGGCCACCGTATGGCACGCGGATGACGACCGGCATCTGCACCTGGCCTTCATGGCGGTTCGTCATCTTGGCGAGTTGGGTGGTGATCTGGTCGAAGCCAGGGAAGATGAACCCGTCGAACTGGATCTCGCATACCGGCCGGTAGCCACGCATGGCCAGCCCGATGGCGGTGCCGATGATGCCCGACTCGGCCAGGGGAGTGTCGATGACCCGCTTGCCGAACTCCGCCTGCAGGTTCTCGGTCACCCGGAACACGCCGCCGAGCGGTCCAATGTCCTCACCCATCAGCAGGACCTTCGGGTCGTCGGCGAGCGCCTTGCGCAGCCCGGCGTTGAGCGCCTTGGCGAGTGGCATCTCGACGGTGTCCGTTGACGTGCTCACACTGCACCCCCGAACGACGACTCGTAGCCGGCCAGCCACGCCTTCTGTTCGGTCGTGACCGGATGCGGCTCGGAGTACACGTGGTCGAAGATCTTGTCGGTGCTCGGGCTTTCCAGCGCGTGGGTACGGTGGCGGATGTCTGCAGCCAGGTCTTCAGCCTCGGCCTCAACCTCGGCGAAGAACTGGTCGCCCTCTCCCTTCGACCGCAACCACGCCTCGTACCGCGTGATCGGGTCGCGGGCGACCCAGGACTGGAGTTCGGCATCCGTTCGGTACTTGGTCGGGTCGTCCGATGAGGTGTGGGCACCGATGCGGTAGGTGAGCGCTTCGATGAAGCGGGGCCCCAACCCGCTGCGGGCGTCGTCGAGGTTCTTCGCGGTGACGGCGTAGCTGGCCAGTACGTCGTTGCCGTCGATCTGCACTCCGGGGATCCCGAAGCCGGCCGGGCGCTGCACCAGCGGGGTGCGCGACTGCACGCTCACCGGCACGGAGATCGCCCACTGGTTGTTCTGCAGGAAGAACACCTGCGGGGTCTGGTAGCTGGCGGCGAAGACGAGCGCTTCGCTCACATCGCCCTGCGAGGTGGACCCGTCACCGAAGTAGACCATGACGGCTTCGTCAACCTCAGGGTCGCCGGTCGCGCACTTGCCGTCGAAGGCGATACCCATGGCATACCCGGTCGCGTGGAGGGTGTGCGAGCCGATCACGAGCGTGTAGAGGTGGAAGTTTCCGGTCTCGGCCGGGTTCCAGCCCCCGTGCGTGTTGCCCCTCAGCAGTTCGACGACGCGCAGCGGGTCGAGCCCGCGAACCATGCCGACGGCGTGCTCCCGGTAGGCCGGGAACAGGTGGTCCTGCGAGCGCGCAGCGTGGGCCGATCCCACCTGGGCGGCCTCCTGGCCGACGCTCGGCACCCACAGTCCCATCTCGCCCTGCTTCTGCAGGTTGGCCGCCTCGACGTCGAACCGGCGGGTGATCACCATGTCGCGGTGGAACCGCTTCAGCTGGGCATCCGTCAACTGCTCGATGTAACGCAGGTATTCCGCGGCGACGCCGTCAGTGGTGAGAACGCCCTGGGCATCCAGCAACCGCACCGTATCGGCAGCGCCCTGGTCGCCGGTGTTCAGGCTGTCTTCCACACGTGCCTCGCCGTCCTGTCGAATCGTCGGTACGGGAACCGGCGACTATCGGCGGAGCGCTGCCCGCCGCGAAACCAAGTTTCTAATCTAATGCGGGCGGCTAGGCGCCCGATGGGAGCTTCTCGACAACCTCAACCGCAGCCTCTAGGAGCTTGTCCACAGACTCGGGTTCACCGATGGAGATGCGGATGCCGTCGCCGAGGGCCCGCCCGACGATGCCATGATCGACGAAAATGTCGGATGCCTCGGTCGTGAATTCGCCGGTGGGGAACCAGACGAAGTTGCCCTGCGGGCGGGGGATCTCCCAGCCCTGCTCGACGAGTGCGGCCCAGGTACTGTCGCGCTGTTCGACGATCGCCGCCACCTGGTCCAGCAGTTCCTGCTCGTGGTCGAGCGCGGCCATCGCCGCCCGCTGGGCAGGCTCGGTGACCGAGAGAGGGATCGCCGTGTTGCGCGCCGCGTCCAGGATGTATGGTGCACCGAGGGCGAACCCGATGCGCAGGCCGGCCAGACCGTATGCCTTCGAGAAGGTCCGCAACACGACGAGATTCGGATGCTCGGCCAGCTCGTCCCTCCCGCGCACGGCATTGCCGTCGGTGACGAATTCGGCGTAGGCCTCATCGAGGATCACCAATACGGTGCGCGGCACTTCGGCCATGAAGCGGGCGAACTCGTCCCTGGTGACGATGGTGCTGGTCGGGTTGTTGGGGGTGCAGACGATGACGGCGCGGGTCTTGTCGGTGACGGCTGCGGCCATCGCCGGCAGGTCGTGGCGGTGGTCCGGCAGGTTCGGCACCTGCACGCTGGTGGCGCCGGCGACCGTCACCAGGCCGGGGTAGGCCTCGAACGAGCGCCAGGCGTAGACGATCTCGTCACCAGGACCGGCGACCGCCTGCACCAATTGGGCGAGGATCGACACCGAGCCGGCCCCGGTGTGCACCGACTCGACGGGCAGTTGGTAGCGCTCAGCCAGCCGCGCGCGCAGGACTGCCGCCGAAGCATCCGGGTACCTATTGGTCGCCGACTGGGCGATGGCGTCCGTCACTGCCTTGATCGGAGGGAACGGGTTCTCGTTCGATGACAATTTGAACGAGTCGGCCGGAGCCGGCTTGCCCTGGCGGTAGGCGGCCGTCGCGACGATCTCGGGTCGCAAACGCACGCCGGTCATCACTTCGGAGGAGGGGTCGGGAGTGGTCACCACTTCACCTTAAGCGATGGTGGCGATTGCCCGTCATCCCGGGTGACTGCAATAGTTGGGGAATGACACGTTTCCTGGTGCGCCTCCTGATCAATGCGCTGGCCCTCTGGATCACCACCATGCTGGTCGCCGGGGTGAGCGTCGTGGCCTACGAGCCGGACGACACCACCGCGAAGGTGCTGACCTTCCTGCTGGTCGCCGGCATCTTCGGGATCGTCAATGGGGTGATCGGCAACTTCATCCGTATCGTCGCGTTCCCCATCTACATCCTGACCCTGGGCCTCATCGCGCTGGTGGTGAACTCGCTCCTCCTGCTGCTGGTGGCGTGGATCTCCGACCTGATCGGATTCGGCCTTCAAGTTGACGGCTTCTGGTGGGGCGTGCTCGGAGCGGTGGTGCTCGCGCTGTTGAGCTGGCTGATCAGCATCGTGCTGCGCCCGGTGCTCGGCAAGAACGCCCGCCGCTAACCTCCCGACATCCGCTATCCGGTCACGCGCCGAGCCAGGTATCGCGTGGTTGTCACCGTTTCGGCGCCAGCACCAAGGTTGTTGAGGCGCTCCAGGATCGGCCCGGACCGCCCATCATCACTCCCGTCGAGCATCGCCGCCGTCTGCCGGTAGCGGGTCAGCTCGTGCGCAGGAAGCACGGTCTCGCTCGGCACCGCTTCGTCGGCGAAAGCCTGCCGTCGTACCAGCACGGCGTCTGGAGCCGACCGGTTTCCCCCGAGGGCCGGCACCAGGTCGTCGGTGTGCTCGATCGCCAGCCACGGAACACCCTCCGGCACCAGCCGTTGGCTGACCACACCGCCGACCGTGAACAAGCCCTGGGCGTTGTAGTCGCCGGATGAGGCCAGGGCGGATGCGACCAGCCCGCCCTGTGAGTGGCCGGCGAACTGGACCGGCGAATCCGCTTCGATACCGGCCAGCCGCATGGCCTCCTCCACCGCCCGATAGGAACCGGCGTCTCCCATCGACAAGGCGTTCACATTGCTGGTCATGTCCCACGGCTCTTTGCCGGCGACCAGACTGAGGTCTTTGGTCCCGCCGATGTAGACCTCGAAGCGATCGGGTTGTCCATCGGTGTGGAAACGGTCGATACGGACCTGTGAATCGCCCTGCGGGATGCGCCTGGCCCGTTCCTCGAAGGTGGTGGCTGGCGTGTCGACGGCACGCGTCGACACGCGGTTCACCCGCACCGGCGTCTCGGCGAGCGCTCCGTATGGCCTCACAGCGGCGGCGAGAAGCCCGGCCGAGGTGGTGAGCCCGAGGAGTCCCAGCCCCTCGTCTCCAAGGAGCGCAAGAAGCTGCGGACTCACTCGCGCGACGCCGCCACCGAAGTCATCGGCGCTCATCACCCCGAGTCGAACCAGGGTGACCAGCCCGGGGGTGGTGACGATCTCGTTCTGGTCGGCAAGCCAGCGATGCAGCGACTCCCGCTTCTCTCCGGGCATCATGGCATAGGCCAATGCGCCCGACGCCGCGCTCGAGGCGAGCGTCGGCCCGAACAGGAACGCCAGCCAGGGGAAGGCGAAGCCGAGCACGTACGCGAACTTCGCGGCGAGCGCCTGACTGAGACCCTGCAATGTGCGTTCCACCAGGCCATACGCCTCAGCGGATGCCCCGAGCGCCTGGACCACGGACCGCGCCGTGGCGTTCGCCACCCTCAGTGCGGTCACGGCGTCGTCGATGCGGGCCTCTGCGGCGAAGGCCCGGTATTTCGCATTCCAGGCGCGAAGCTCCGCGCCGCTGATGCCGCGGTCGATCGATTCGAGTCGTGCCAGGCAGTCATCGAGCTCGATGATCACGGTATGCAGTTCCCGGGCCTGTTCGAAGAGCCCTGCCGTCGCCACCGCTGTCGAGCCGCCGCCCGAGATGGTGAGTCCATCATCCACAGGAATCCTCGGTGGTGATCGCGCTCACGGTGTCGCGGAGTGCGCCGTTCAGGTGCACCTCTGCGACCCAGAGCTCAATGTGAAGCGCGCCGATTGCCGCGTCGTACGCTGCGCTGGCAGGTCCAACCCATCCGACAGTGTCGCCCAGCGTTGCCGCCCGCCTGGATGCGCGCGCGAATACCGCGATCACTCCTCTCAACCGGTGCTCCTGCTCTCGCAGGTTTCGATTCAGCTCCTCGTCCAATGCCCTCCTTCCACCACCGCCATGGTGGTCGGCACTCAGCCCACAGGCCGGAGCGCAACGGAAACCCGTAATGGACGACCTCACATGGCCGCGGGGGAGGAGGAGACTGCGCATCACCGCCATCTGCGAGACAATGACGACATGAGCTTCGACCGCATCTTCGACGTGTCGGCGCTCTTCCGCATCTGTTTCGTCTGCACCGGCAACATCTGCCGCTCACCGATGGCCGAAGCCGTGTTCACTGAAGAGGTCCGGAACGCCGGTTACGCGGGCACGGTTGCCGTCACCTCCGCCGGCACCGGTGACTGGCACGTGGGCGAGCAGTCCGACTACCGAACCCTCGCGACCCTGGCGGAGCACGGTTACGATGGTTCACGGCATCGGGCGAAGCAGTTCGAGTCCAGCTGGTTCGAGAGCCTCGACCTGGTGGTGGTCTTCGACCGCAGCCAGGAACGCATCCTGAAGTCCTGGGCCGGTAGTGACGCCGACCGGGGCAAGGTGCAATTGCTGCTCGGCTTCGACTCAGAGCAGTCCCCAATCGACATCCCGGATCCCTACTATTCGGATGCTGCACTGTTCGACACGGTGCTGCGTTCGATCAAGCAAGCCAGTGCGGCGCTGTTCCGCCAGATAGAGCCGGGTATCCGGCGAGGAGTCTCATGAGCCACCTGCCCATCCAACCTCTCAGCCCCCTCGACGGACGCTACCGGGCCACTGTCTCCGAACTGGGGGAGCACCTCTCCGAGGCCGGTCTGAACCGCGCGCGGGTACACGTCGAGGTGGAGTGGCTCATCTACCTCACCGACAATGAACTGTTCGGGTCCACGCCGCTGACGGATGCCAACAAGGCCGCCCTGCGCTCAATGGTCACCGAATTCGGTCAGGCGGAGATCGACCAGCTCGCGTCGCTGGAGGCCACCACCCGCCACGACGTGAAGGCGGTGGAGTACCTGGTTCGCGGCAAGCTCGCCGAGCTCGGCCTCGAGTCGATCGCCGAACTCACCCACTTCGCCTGCACCAGTGAAGACGTGAACAACCTGTCGTACGCGATCACCATCGGCGACGCCATGAGGCAGGTCTGGTTGCCGAAGGTGCGCGGCGTGGTTGCTGCCCTGCGTGAGCGGGCCACTGCGCACCGCGACGAACCGATGCTTGCCCACACCCACGGCCAGCCGGCCACGCCAACCACCGTGGGTAAAGAGTTCGCGGTCGTCGTCTACCGCCTGGAGCGAATCATCAAGCAGGTCGAGGCCACAGAGTACCTCGGCAAGTTCAGCGGGGCGACCGGCACGTTCTCGGCCCATGTCGCAGCCGATCCGAGCCAGGACTGGCCGGTCATCTCGAAGGAGTTCGTCACCTCGCTCGGCCTGGTCTGGAATCCGCTCACCACCCAGATCGAGTCCCACGACTGGCAGGCCGAGCTCTACCAGCGGGTGGGCCACGTGAACCGCATCCTGCACAACCTGTGCACGGATGTCTGGACCTACATCTCGATCGGCTACTTCACCCAGATTCCTCAGGCCGGAGCCACCGGCTCATCCACCATGCCGCACAAGATCAACCCGATCCGGTTCGAGAATGCCGAGGCGAACCTCGAGTTGTCCTGCGCGTTGCTCGATTCCCTCGCCCAGACCCTGGTCACCAGTCGCCTCCAGCGGGACCTCACCGACTCCACCACCCAGCGCAACGTTGGCGTCGCGCTCGGGCACTCCCTTCTGGCTCTCGACAACATCCATCGCGGGCTCGGCGAGATCGCCGTCGACCCGGCCAGGCTTGGCGCAGACCTCGATGCGAACTGGGAGATCCTCGGCGAGGCGATCCAGACGGTGATTCGCGCCGAGGTGGCCGCCGGTCGCAGCACGATCGCCGACCCATACGCCCTGCTCAAGGAGCTCACCCGCGGCAAGAAGGTCGGCGCGGCAGAGCTGCTCGAGTTCGTCGAAGGCCTCGACGTCTCACCTGAGGCGAAGGCGCGACTGTCCGCTCTCACCCCTCGGGGTTATGTCGGTCTGGCCAGTGACTTGGTGGACTACCTGGGGTAGGGAACCCGAGCGTCAGGCGTCTTTGCGACCACGTGGTTGCCGGAGGACTCCGCGGTTCTGTTCTTCGAGGTCTTGCTCCTCGGCCTGGTCGGGCTTGATCGCCATGACCAGCAGGGCGATGGTCATCAGGGTCAGGATGAAGATGATCCCGAAGAAGATCAGCGCCAATACCAGGTCGCGGGTGGACATGAGCGTGACCAGCCCGCCGAACAGGGCGATGATCGCGGAGAGTCCGATCAGTTCTGCCGGACGGAACCTGTCCCGTCTGGTCGGTTCGGTCATGGTGACACCTTTCGTTCGACTGGGCCAGGTCCTTCGACTGGGCCGGGCTCGCCTTGCTTGTCGGCGGCCCACTTCAACGAGAGCCCGCCGATCAGCAGGAACACCCCGAGGATGATCACGTAGGCACCGATGAGGCCGGTGGCCAGAATGGAGTCCGGCGGAATGAGCACGAAGACGATGGCGGCGACAGCGGTGTACGCCCCGACCGAGACCCAATCCCGGGCGGCTGCGGCGCCGCGAGCACGAAGACCGGCGTACAGCTCGAGAGCTCCGGTCAGCGCCGCATAGACGGTGACGACGAACAGGAGCACGCCGATTCCGCTGTCCCACAGTGCCACCGCTGCCGCTCCGGAAATCAGCGCGATGGACGCCTGGGCGATGAACACCCCGCGCGCGACTGGATCGGTGATGGTTTTCAGGCTGCCGGCGAGGAGCACGACACCGCTGATGAATGCGAAAACGCCGAATCCGATGAGACCGATGCGCGGCGAGTGGTCTTCCGTAAAGGTGATGATCAACCCGACGAGCACTGCGGGGATGGCGCGAAGCACCGGTACCAGCCAGTAGGCGCTGGTGGTGGCGACTCCCGCATCCGGCGTCGTCAGTCCGCCGTAGGGGCGCTGCTGTGCTGAGCGCTGGGGTGTCGACACGGTGCCTCTTTCTGACCTGATCCCTGCCAGTTTAGCTGCGCGCTGGTGTCTGTCGGTCTGCCAACTAGATTGTCCGCCTGAGGCACATCCGGCGCTTTCCGCCAGCAGTTTGTCCCGCAACTCCGCCAAATAGATTGTCCGTCCGCGCGCTACAGGTTCCAGAGTGCGCCTACAGTCGCGAGGCCGGATCTGAACTCTGGGGCACCTCCATTGGCAGGGTGTCGAATGGCAACTGCGGGACCGGTGGCGGATGCGTCGCCTGCTCCGGGCAGCTTGAACCCGAGGAGTTTCTCGACGCTCCTTCGTGCAGGGTTGCCAACACAGATAATTCGTCGACCGGCCACTGCCAGCCGAAGTGGGGCCAGCCCCGAGTCCAACTCCTCGTCGGTCGGCGTCCTGTTGGTCCGGGGCGCACCCGCATCGTGCGGGTGGAGGGGAAACGCATTCCACAGAAGCGTGCGGTCCGCGATCCCGAGGCTCGAGAGCATGCCGTGCACGATAGTGGCGCTTCCCTCGGTGGATACTCCCTCGAGTCCGACCGTCTTGGCGGACGTGAAAGGCACTCCCGACTGGCGCGCACCCTTCCACCCCGGGGCTTCGCCGACGATGACGATGTCTCCGCCGCTCACGCGACCAAGGTGCGAGAGAAGGCGATCGCACCGCTCGGCGGCACTCGTGCGGAAGCCGCCTTCCTTGTCGCTGTCGGCAAGGTAGAAGTTCATCGCCAGCGCGGTCGACGGAATTGCCAACACCGAATCAAGCAAACCGCCTGCCGTCACTCCGACCCTCCTCGAAGAACCCACCATCGCCGACTCAGCGTATCGAACACCACCGACGACGCCGCGAGCCAGCCAGTGATGGAATCTATCCCTGGACACCAGCTGCCCGGCTGTTTCAGCCTGTGGCGCGGTCATCGTCGTCGAGGCAGCTCCACGGCAAACCACGGGAGTCAGGCGAGAAGTCAGCCCTGTACGGAGGTGGGTGTCTATATGGGATGGTTGCCTGATGCGATTCGATGAGGTGTTGCCGCTAGAGGAGGCTCCGTCGGTTCTACAGGAAGTTCTCGAACTCGTTTCTATCCAACGCTTCCACGCTCGTGGCTTCATTCAAGGTTCTGATCGAGGACAGCAGTTCCATCTCGAGGTCGACAAGCCGGCACAGAAGTGGTTCATAGCCTTCGAGAACGGTGAAACGCAGGAGTTCTCAGATGGGACCACGATGCTCGGTGGCGGCCCGCTGATCCACAACACCACATTCAGCGAACCTGTGCCGATGCCTGCCGCGCTGGCATTTCCCGAAAAGCTGATGCTCTGGGGGCAAGGGGCAAATAGTGCTCGGCCCATGCTCGCGCAGAACATCGGTGCGCGCTCGATCCTCATCACGTTCGAGCACCAGGCTGACGCCTCCTTGCGCAGCACTCTTGTCATCAACCGTGACCTCGGGCTGATCGAACGGGTCATCCAGTTCGGCTTGCCTCAGGTGGTCTTGGTCGACGTGATTCCCGGCGAACCGTTCGAACGGCACATTCCTTCCGTCTGGCCAAAACCCGAGGTCATCTACCCGGAGTACTAGGCACGCCTATGCAATACGTGGGTATTCTCCGTAGTCAGGTGATGTTGCGTTTCAACATTTGGGATTCGAGACACAGAGGTTACGAGACAGTGCCGATCTAACCGATGCTGTCCCGTCAAAACTCTTCGTTGGTGACCGCATCTGAGGGGCTGATGGGGTACGCATCAAGATTGGGGTCCTCGAGGATCGTTTGCGCCGTGCTCTGGGTGCATCCGACGAAGAGGCTTCGCGCGTAGATGTCCTGACCGACGAACCAGCGCAGATCCGAAGGCCACCAGTACATCGGCACACGCCCAGTCGCCGTGGTCGGCAAGCGTAGAGCGCGATGCTCATCGACCAAACTGCCGGAGTAGAGCACCATCTCGCGTTGGTACGGGGAGAACATCACGGCCGGTCCCTGTATTTCCCCGGCATACCCGGCCCAGGACGCGAAGTAGTGGGTGCTCTGATCCGGTTTGAGTGCTTCGATGAGTCGCTTTGCGAGGCTGACGGGTGGATTGCCCATATCGGGTTCCCGCCAGCCGTCGGGAAGCACAACACCGTCAACGGCCGCGAACTCAGGCCACTGCATCCATGCCCGAGGCTCGATTCCGTTCCTGGCCACGACCTCCGTCCAGGAGGCGGTGGAGCCGTCTGAAAGCTCGATCGGATTGAGAATACGCACATACGATTCGTAGCCGGGTGGAATCACCGACGTCACTCTGTCTCCCGCCGCGTCGAGCAGCTTGGCGACGCCCTCGGCCGGACGCAAGTCATCTTCATGACGCAATGGGCGCATGGACGAAGACTACTGAGGCCCGATGGTCGAATCTAGAGGCGCCTCATCCCCCGCGATATGGCCCTACGAGGATCAGTACTGCACGTCATAGGTGAGCAGTTTGGCCATGAACACATACGGGCAGGACCTCGTGTCCACTCACCCGCAGCTCGATGTCTTCGACCATGCGTCCCACATTCCTCGGGAACGAGATGTCTCACGTTGGCAAAGCCACAAGATCTTCCGCCACTCGATCTGTCTCAAGAGCGAGAAAAGACAGAAATCGTGGCGGGGAGACAAATATAGATGGCGGTCGACAGTGTCCCTTAGCCGGGTGCCATATCGGTGAAGCGGGAGAAATGCCCCTGGAAGGCGACCGTCACGGTTCGGGTCGGCCCGTTGCGGTGCTTGGCGACGATGAGGTCGGCCTCGCCCGCCCGCGGGTTGTCTTTCTCGTAGGCGCTCTCGCGGTGCAGGAGCACCACCATGTCGGCGTCCTGCTCAAGTGACCCGGATTCACGCAGGTCGGAGAGGGCAGGCATCTTGTCCTGGCGTTGCTCGGGTCCACGGTTCAGCTGGGAGAGCGCGATGACCGGAACCTGAAGCTCCTTGGCAAGCAGCTTCAGCGCACGGGAGAACTCGCTGACCTCCTGCTGGCGGGACTCCACACGCTTGCCGGAGGTCATCAACTGCAGGTAGTCGATGATGACCATTTTCAGGCCGACCTTCTGCTTGAGCCTGCGGCACTTCGCCCTGATCTCAACCAGGGTCATGTTGGGGCTGTCGTCGATGTAGAGGGGGGCGTCGTTGATGCGGCCGCGGGTGGAGGCGATGGTGGTCCAGTCGCGAGTATCGACCGTTCCCTTCCGCATGCTTTGGAGCGGAACGGATGCCTCCGCCGACAGCAGTCGCATCGCGATCTCGGAGCGGCCCATCTCCAGCGAGAAGAAGATCGACGGCATGTCGTGCTTGATCGATGCAGCGCGAGCGAAGTCGAGCGCCAGGGTCGACTTTCCGAGCGCCGGCCGGGCGGCGATGATGATGAGCTGGCCGGGGTGCAGTCCGTTGGTGAGCTCGTCGAGTTCGGCAAAGCCGGTCGGCACTCCGGTCATCGAACCGTCGCGGCCCTTGGCAGCCTCGATTTCGTCGATCGCGGTGGTGACGGCAACGGTGAGCGGGATGAAGTCTTCGGCTTCGACGCCGCCGGTGACCCCGTAGATCTCAGCCTGGGCATTGTTGACCAGGTCGACGACCTCGCCCTCACTGGCGTAGCCCATCTGCACGATGCGGGTCCCGGCCTCGACCAGTCTCCGCAGCACCGCCTTCTCGGCGACAATGCTCGCGTAGTAACCGGCATTCGCCGCCGTGGGTACCAGCCCAGTGAGGGTGTGGAGGTATTCCGCCCCGCCGGCCCTGGTGAGCTCGCCGGTCTTGGTGAGCTCGTCGGTGACGGCGATGACGTCCGTCGGCTCGCCGTGGGAGTACAGCGAGAGGATGGCATCGAAGATGATCTCGTGCTTCGGGATGTAGAAGTCGATGGCGCGCACCGACTCGATCACGTCTGCCGTGGCGTCCTTGCTGAGCATCATTCCGCCGATGGCGCTCTGCTCGGCGAGAAGGTCATGCGGTGGCGTGCGGTCAGACGGATGGCCCGAACCACGCGAGTCCTGCCCGGCGATTCCAAGGTGCGCTATCGACACTGACGCGCCTCCTGTTCTGTCTCCAGCGTTCCGGATGTCGGATGGCTGCATGACCTGTTAACTACTTGTAACGCGTGCCTCGGACATTTCGCGCAGGCATACCGGTGGTGGTGGAATCGGCCTGTGCGACCGAGGTTCGGGTACCCGCGACTGCGCCTGTTTCAGACTCACGAATCACGTGCTGCTACACCTTAGGAAGTGTGGAGAGCGGTCCTCAACTCACCCTGTGGATAAGACTGTGGATTGTTTGCGCGAAACGCCGACGCCGGTGTGGGGAAGCTGTGGACAAGCCTGTGGGCAACCTTGGTCTTTTCGCAAGTATTGCGCTCCTGACCAGCATTTTCGTCATTCACACCTTGTGTGTAGAAACATGTTTAGAGTTCGGGTTGAGGGTTGGTACCTGAAAATTCCCTCTGTGCACAAATGAGCCATGAAGCCGGCCGGGAATCCTTGACAAGCGGGGTTAAATACCGATAGCGGCGAGTAAAAAACTCGCCGCTATCGTGGGTGCGCTGAGCGCATCCGGATGCTACTTGGCCGCGACCACCTGAACGGTGATGGTGGCGATGAGGTCGTCGCGCAGGCGGACGGTTGCCTCGTGGTCACCGACGACCTTGATCGGGGAAGAGATCTCGATCTTGCGCTTGTCGAGCGAGCCGAGGCCGGCAGCAGACACCGCGTCAGCGATGTCTGCGGTCTTGACGGAGCCGAAGAGGCGACCCTCCTTGCCCGCCTTGATGGCGAGCTTGACCTTGGTCGCTTCGAGCTTCGCCTTCAGGTCCTTGGCTTCCTCGATCGTCGCGTGCTCACGGGCGGCGCGGGCAGCCTTGATCTGATCGATCTGCTTCTCGCCGCCGCGGCTCCATGAAACCGCGAAGCCCTTCGGGATGAGGTAGTTGCGGGCGAACCCGTTCTTGACCTCGACGACATCACCTGGTGCGCCGAGGCCGGTGACCTCGTGCGTCAGAATCAACTTGGACATGTGCGTGGCTCCTAACGGCCTGAGCCGGCGTAGGGAAGCAATGCCATCTCGCGAGCGTTCTTGACTGCACGCGCAATGAGACGCTGCTCCTGAACGGAGACACCGGTGATACGGCGGGCGCGGATCTTTCCACGCTCGGAAATGAACTTGCGGAGGGTGGCGACATCCTTGTAGTCGATGACGCCGACGCGAATGGACTTCGCTGGGGCGGCGTTCTTGCCGCCCTTCATGTTGCGGAGTGGCTTGCGGCGGTCGCCGCTGCTCTTTCCAGCCATTGTTTGTTCCTTAGTTGTGTGAAGTCGGTTTAGAAGGGGGTCTCATCGCTGTGGCTGCCCGGAGTGTTCCAGACGTCGCCACCACCGGATGAGGCAGCGGGAGCGGATGCCGCCCACGGCTCGTCCGCGGACTGGCTGCGGTTTCCGCCGCCACCGTCGCGCGAGGTGCGGGTGATCTGAGCCGTCGCGTAACGCAGCGACGGGCCGACCTCGTCTACCTCGAGCTCGATGCTGGTGCGCTTCTCGCCCTCTTTGGTCTCGTACGAGCGCTGCTTGAGCCGCCCGGTCGCGATGACCCGCGAGCCCTTCGTGAGTGAGCCGGCCACCTGCTCTGCGAACTCGCGCCAGACGCTGGCCCGGAGGAACAGCGTGTCGCCGTCCTTCCAGTCGTTGCTCGCCTTGTCGAAGTTGCGGGGGGTGGACGCGATGGTGAAGTTGGCAACAGCGAGACCGTTCTGCGTGTACCGCAGTTCCGGGTCAGCGGTGAGGTTGCCCACCACGGTGATTACCGTTTCGCCGGCCATGGCTTACTCCGCGCTCACGGCTGCGTCGTCGGCCGGTGCCTTTTCGGCTGCAGCCGGCGAAGCGGCGTCGGCTGGTGCCTTCGCTGCGGCCTTCGGGGTGGCTGCGGCCTTGCGGGCCGCCTTCTCCGCCGACAGCTTCGCAGCTTCGGCAACCTGGGCGATGGCATCCTCGGCGCGCAGCACCTTGGTGCGCATGACGGCTTCACTGAGCTTCAGCTGGCGGTCGAGCTCGACCGTTGCCTCGGCGTTCGCCGTCATGTCGACGACGGCGTAAATGCCCTCGGTCTTCTTGTTGATCTCGTAGGCCAGGCGGCGCTTGCCCCAGATGTCGACCTTGTCGATGGTTCCACCATCGTTTCGGATCACATTCAGGAACTTGTCCAGGCTGGGAGCTACGGTGCGCTCATCGATCTCTGGATCGAGAATTACCATTAGTTCGTACTGATGCATAACTAACCCACCTCCTTTGGACTAAAACGGCCACAGACGGTCTGTGACAGGAGGGTTTTGGCATCCGTTGCCTGGAGGTGCATCAGATCAACGCACGCAGACAACCTGCCTAGTGTAGTCAGCGACTGTGGTGTTAATCAACAGTCAGGCCAGTTCTAATCAAGGAGCACTATCCCCATGACCCTTCGGGTTGCCATTGCCGGTGTCGGAAATTGCGCCAACGCGCTCATTCAGGGGGTCACTTTTTATCGTGACGCCGCAGACGACGAGTCCATTCCGGGGTTGATGCACACCCGTTTCGGCCCGTACGCCGTGCGTGACATCGAGTTCGTCGCCGCGTTCGATGTTGATGCCGCCAAGGTCGGGTCCGAGTTGGCGGATGCGATGTGGGCCAGTGAGAACAAGACGTTCCGGTTCGCGGAGGTCTCCTCGACCGGCGTTCGAGTGCAGCGGGGTCCGACCCTTGACGGACTGGGGGAGTACTACCGCGAAATCGTCGAGGAGTCGGATGTGCCGGTGGTCGATGTCGCGCAGGCGCTCCGCGACTCCGGCGTCGACGTTCTCGTCTGCTACCTGCCTGTCGGCTCAGAGGAGGCGACCAAGCACTACGCCCAGGCGGCGCTGGATGCCGGTGTCGCCTTCGTGAATGCGCTTCCGGTTTTCATCGCCAGCGATCCGGTCTGGGCCCAGAAGTTCGTCGATGCCGGTGTGCCGATCGTCGGCGACGACATCAAGAGCCAACTCGGGGCGACCATCACCCACCGCGTCCTGGCCCGCCTGTTCGAGGAGCGGGGGCTCGTGCTCGACCGCACCTACCAGCTGAACGTCGGCGGCAATATGGACTTCAAGAACATGCTCGAGCGCAAGCGCCTCGAGTCGAAGAAGATCTCGAAGACCCAGGCGGTGACGAGCAACATCAGCACGAAACTCGACCCGCGGAATGTGCACGTCGGTCCGAGCGACCATGTGCCGTGGTTGGATGACCGCAAACTCGCGTTCGTGCGCCTGGAGGGTCACGGGTTCGGCAATGCCCCCACCTCGCTCGAGTACAAGCTCGAGGTGTGGGACTCGCCCAACTCCGCCGGCGTGGTGATCGACGCCATCCGTGCGGCCAAGATGGCCCTCGACGCCGGTATCGGCGGACCCCTGGAGGCGGCATCCGCCTACTTCATGAAGTCGCCGGCGATTCAGCACCCCGACCCGGTGGCCCGCGAACTGCTGGAGCACTTCATCCGCGACCTCAGCTAACGCGCGCTTCCCACCACTGACGCAGGCGGCGGGTGGCCTCCTCCTCACCGAGCGGGCCCTCATCGAGCCGCAGGTCCAGCAGGAACCTGTAGGCCTCACCCACCTCCCGGCTCGGCTTCAGATCGAGCAGTTGCATGATCTGCTCCCCATCGAGGTCTGGTCGCACCGCCGCGATGCCCTCAGCCTCGGCCAGCTCGGCGATGCGCTGCTCCAGGTCGTCGTACGCGAAACCCAGCCGGTCGGCCTTGCGCCGGTTGCGGGTGGTGACATCCGCCCGCGTGAGAATGTGCAGCCGGCTGAGCAGGTGGTCGGCGTCACGCACATAGCGGCGCACGGCTGAATCCGTCCAGGCACCCTCGGTGTACCCGAAAAAGCGCAGATGCAGCTCGATCAGGCGGGAGACATCGGTGATCGTCTCCTTGTCGAAGCGCAGCGCCCGCAGTCGCTTCCTGGCCAGCTTCGCCCCGACGACATCGTGGTGATGGAAGGTGACGACGCCCGGCCCCTCCGTGCGCTTGGTCGACGGCTTGCCGATGTCGTGCAGCAGGGCGGCCAGGCGCAGGATGAGGTCGGGTTCCTGATCGGGGAACCTTTCCTTCTCCAGGCTGATCGCCTGCCCCAGCACGGTGAGGCTGTGCTGGTAGACGTCCTTGTGATGGTGGTGCTCGTCGATCTCCAGGCGCAGGGCAGGGACCTCAGGCAGCACCAGGTCGGCGATGCCGGTCTCGACCAGCAACTCGATCCCAGCACGGGGGGAATCGGTTTTCAGGAGCTTGGAGAGTTCGTCGCTGACCCGCTCGACGGAGATGATCGCCATCCGGTCGGCGAGCGCCACCATGGCGCCCTGAACAGCGCCGTCGACGGTGAAGCCGAGTTGCGACGTGAAGCGGGCCGCCCGCATCATCCGCAGCGGGTCGTCGCCGAATGACACCTCGGGTGCTGCCGGAGTGGCCAGTCGCCCGGCGATCAGGTCTTCGACACCGCCGGAAGGGTCGACCAGTGTGCGCTCCGGAAGCCGGAGTGCCATGGCGTTGACGGTGAAGTCGCGTCGCACCAGGTCGCCCTCGAGCGTGTCCCCGAACTCCACTACCGGCTTGCGGGACTCACCGTCGTAGGCATCCGTTCGGTAGGTGGTGATCTCCATGGTGTGGCCGTCGATGCGGGCGCCGATGGTGCCGAAAGCGCGGCCGACATCCCACTGCACGGACGAGATGGGAACGACGAGCTCGAGAATCTGGTCGGGGGTGGCGTTGGTGGTGAAATCGAGGTCGTTGACCGGGCGGTTCAGGAAGGCGTCGCGAACCGGACCACCGACCAGAGCGAGCTCGAATCCCGCCGCGTCGAAGGCTGCTGCCAGGCGGGCGACATGCGGGGACTCGGCGAGGGTGGCCAGTCGCTCAAGGGCGGATGCGACGTTGTCCATGGCATCAAGACTAGGCGCCGTGCTCGTCCCGTCGGGTTCTCCCAGCGCCAGCCGAATAGACTCGGTTCATGCTGGCTGACCGGACTGCTTCGGCTGGTGGACGCCCATGAGACTCGTTTCAGCCTTTGTCGCCCTGGCCCTTGCGCTCGGAGGCATCCCTGCTGCTGCGGGAGTCGCCTCCGCCGCCGATGTGCTGCCGACCCGTCTCGCGCTGGCCATGCCGCTGACCGTTCCGCCGGAATCCACTGGGCTGATCTCCGCCGAAGACCTCGAGAGCTACACGTCACCGGTTGGCATCCTCACCCGGAAACTCAATGCCGTGGAGGGTCAGCAGGTCGCGATCGGTATCGACCCGATGATCATCGCGTCCATCCGCATCCTCGGCAACACCGCCCCAGAGTCGGCCATCGACTGGCTGGATCGGTTGGAGGAGATCGGCAACGAGACCTTCGCGCTCAGCTACGCCGACTCCGATCTCGCAGCACTCAGCCAGGCGGGCAGTGGTGGCGTACTCGCACCCACCTCGTACGTCATCGACCCAACGCGGTATCCGGTTGAACCCGCCGAGCCACAGGAGACGTCACCACCCGGCCCGACCACTGCGCCGGTGGCCCCCGCAGTCCCCACCCTGGAAACGATCACCGACTGGCCGTACACGATCGAGAACCTGTTGTGGCCGAGGCGAAACACCGTCACCGCGGCAGACCTGGCTACTTTCAACGCCGCTGCCCCAGTCACCACCATCCTCGGATCAGGCAATGTCACCGCGGCGCCGAGTGCATCCGCTGCCGTCGGTGAGGCTGCGGTGCTGGTCTCGGACGAGATCATCTCCGGCCTGCTGAACGAGGCAGTGAATGCGCTCACTCCGGTCGACTGGCAGGCGGCCATCGACCGGCTTGCTGCCGAACTGGCGAGCAAGCCCGGCAACACCACCATCCTCGCCACCTTCGACCGCACTTCCCGTGACAGTGTCGGTCGCCTGGCCGAAACGGTTGCTGCCGCGACGCAGTTGGCCGGCATTCAGCCGGTCGGGCTCGCCGCGGCAGCAGCTGAGACTCCCGTAGGAGTGCGGGTGGCGGATGCGCCGGTCGACCCCGACCGGATCAGCAGGGTGCGCCTGATGCTCGCTGCCGAGGCGCGGATCGTGCCGTTCTCCACAGTGATGGCCGACCCGACATTGCTCACCGGGGAGCGACGCCTCTCCCTGCTCGCCCTGTCGTCGAACTCCTGGGTCGACCCGACGACCGTGTGGATCAGGACCGTCGACGAGTGGCTGGAACAATCCACCGCCATCCTGAACTCGGTACAGATCGCGGAGAGCAGCACGCTGAACTTCATCCAGGACAAGGGAAACCTCCCCATCGCGGTAAGCAACCAGCTCGAATATCCGGTCACGGTTTACGTTTCCGTACGGTCGGCAACCGGAATCCTGGTCGTCGTGAACAGCCGGGTTCCGGTCGAGATCGAGGCCGGCTCGCAGGCTCGGGCTGCCATTCCGGTGCAGTCGATCGCGAATGGGCAGGCTTCGCTGCAGGTGTCCCTCTCGAGCGCGGCAAGCGTGCCGATCGGCACCCCGAAGACCATCACGGCGAATGTTGCGGCCGGCTGGGAGACCACCGTCACCTGGGTGATGGCCGTACTGCTGGTCCTCTTGTTCATTGCCGGCATCGTGCGCACCGTGCTCAAGCGACGTAAGGCGCAGAGCGGCGAAGCGGATGCGGGCCAGGAGCAAGGCCCGGATCGGGAGCACGGACCGGCGCAGGAGCACGGTGAGTAGCGCCGAGGCCGCGCCAGGCGGCATCGGACGCGCCAGCGCGTGGCTGGCCTCCGGAACCCTGGTCTCCCGTCTGCTCGGGTTCGTCAAGGCGGCCGTGTTGGCACACACCATCGGCTTCCTCGCCGCCGGCGACGCCTTCACCATCGGCAATCAGCTGCCCAACCTGATTTACGAATTGGTGGCGGGGGGCATCCTCAGCGCCGTGCTGATTCCCCAGATCGTGAGGGCCGGCCTTCACGATGATGGCGGTCAGCGCTTCATCAACAAGCTGGTCACGGTGGGCATCGTGGTCTTCGTCGTCATCACCGCGATCGCGACACTCGCCGCGCCCTGGCTCGTCGACCTTTTCACGCAGTCCACCGTCGACGGAAAGGGAGCGGGCTTCACCCCGGAGGGGCTCGCCCTCGCCACCGCTTTCGCGTATTGGTGCCTCCCGCAGATCCTCTTCTATGCGATCTACAGCCTGCTCGGTGAGGTGCTGAACGCGCGCAAGGTCTTCGGCCCGTTCACCTGGGCCCCGGTGCTCAACAACGTGGTGGCGATCGCCGGCCTGATCGTATTCATGGGGCTCTTCGGAGACGCATCCGCCAACTCATCGCCGGATGTCTGGACACCGGCAATGATCGCGTTGTTGGCGGGAAGCTCGACGCTCGGAATCGCAGCTCAAGCCGGTGTACTGGCCTTCTTCTGGCGCCGCACCAGCCTGCGATTCCGTCCGGACTTCCGCTGGGCGGGCGTGGGGCTGGGCAGCACCGCGAAGGCCGCCGGCTGGTTGTTCGCCATGGTCCTGGTCAGCCAGCTCGCCGGGATCGTGCAAATCAATGTCGTGAGCCTCGCCACAGGAACCGGAACGTCGAACTTCGCGATCGCCACCGCTTGGCTGATCTTCATGGTTCCGTTCTCGGTCATCGCCGTGTCGATCATGACCGTGTACTTCACCCGGATGAGTGGACACGCGACCACCGGGAACTACGACGGCGTGCGTTCGGACCTGTCATCATCGATTCGCGCCATCGGAGTCATCCTGGTCTTCGCCATGGTGGCGATGATCGTGGCCGCCTACCCACTCAGCCGCATCTTCACCTCCAACCCCGACGTGATTATCGGCATGGGGAACCTGGTGATCGCGTTCGCCCTCGGCACGGTGCCGTTCAGCATGGTGTTCGTCCTTCAACGGACGTTCTATGCGCTCGAAGACACGCGAACAGTGTTCTTCATCGTCTTCGCCAAGTCCACGGTGTTCGTCGGTGGTCTCCTGTTGGTCGCGCTGCTGCCCGTGGAACAGATCGGCGTCGGCGTTGCCCTGCTGACCTCGGCGATCGCCTTCATCTATTTCGGGCTGGCCTTCATCGTGCTGCGCAGGCGGCTGGGAAACCTCGACGGGCGCCTGCTCCTCTGGCGGCACACTCAATACCTGGCGGCCGGCGTTGTGGCCGGTGCGGTCGGTTTCGGCATCCTGTTCCTGCTCGGCGGATACCATCCGGCCGGGTTCGCGCTGTCGAACTGGGTGACCGCCTTGGTCGCGATCGTCATTGTCGGTGCGGTCATGGCCCCGGTATACGTCGCGGTGCTGCTCACCATGCGAAACCCGGAACTGCGCACCCTCTCCATGACCATCCGCTCGCGTTTCGGTAGGGGCTGATAGGAATAGACGGCGAATAGTATTGGTTGTACCCGGCAACAGCAGCCTTCGACGCTGCCCCCGGCCATCCAGAGGAGAGACGCTTTGCGCCAAGTCATCATCATCGGCTCCGGGCCCGCCGGCTACACGGCAGCTATCTACGCCGCTCGCGGCGGCCTTGAACCCCTGTTGATCGCCAGTTCCGTCGAGGCCGGCGGTGAGCTGATGAAGACGACGGACGTCGAGAACTACCCCGGCTTCCCCGAGGGCATCCAGGGGCCAGACCTGATGGAGAACTTCCGCAAGCAGGCGGAGCGGTTCGGCACCGAGATCGTGATGGATGACGTCACAGACCTTGAGCTGACCGGTGAGATCAAGAAGGTGACACTGGGAAACGGTGACGTGCACGAAGCGCTCACCGTCATTTACGCGACCGGCTCCGCCTACCGCAAGCTCGGCCTCGAGGACGAGGAGCGCCTGAGCGGCTACGGGGTCTCGTGGTGTGCCACCTGCGATGGTTTCTTCTTCCGCCAGAAGACGATTGCCGTTGTCGGCGGCGGCGACTCAGCGATGGAAGAGGCCACCTTCCTCACCAAGTTCGCCGACAAGGTCTACGTGATCCACCGCAGCGACGAACTGCGCGCATCCAAGGCCATGCAGGATCGCGCCTTCGCCAACCCGAAGATCGAGTTCCTGTTCCACAAGACCGTCCGGCACATCTACGGTGAGGGCCAGGTCACCGGCGTCGGCCTCATCGACACGCTTGACGGCAGCGAGACGACAGTGGATGTCAGCGGCCTGTTCATCGCGATCGGCGCCGACCCCAGAACCCACCTGATTCACGGCCAGCTGGAGCTCGCTCCGGAAGGCACCATCGCGGTCCAGGGTCGCAGTTCCCGCACCTCGGTCCCCGGTGTCTTCGCCGCCGGCGATGTCGTGGACCCGACCTACCGCCAGGCTGTCACGGCAGCCGGATCCGGCACCGTTGCCGCGCTCGATGCCGAGCATTACCTCGCAGAAATCCCCAAGCCAGTAGTGACCGTTCCCGCCTGACGGGGACCGACCAAGGAAAGAGATACAGCATTATGTCAACAGCGCTCGATGTAACCGACGCCACGTTCGAGGACGAGGTACTGAAGTCCGATAAGACGATCCTGGTCGACTTCTGGGCAGAGTGGTGCGGCCCGTGTCGCGCCGTTTCGCCGATCCTCGACCAGATCGCATCCGAGCACTCCGACAAGATCACGGTCGTCAAGCTCAACGTCGACGACAACCCGCAGACCGCTGCCAAGTACCAGATCACGTCGATTCCGGCGATGAAGGTGTACCGCGGGGGAGAGGTCGTCAAGACCGTCATCGGCGCCAAGCCGAAGCCCGCCCTTGAAGCCGACCTCGCCGCGTTCCTGGCCTGAGTCACGTCGTAACGAAGGCCCGCGCAATCCATTGCGCGGGCCTTCGTCGTCTATTCTTGGAACTTCATGACACCGGCTGGGCCGGCGAACGGAACTGAACATGACCACGCACGGTACGAGCACGACTTTCGATCCCTGGTATGACCACTATGCGGATCGGGCCTCCGGCCTGAGCGCATCCGAAGTCCGTGCCCTGTTCGCGGTGGCTTCGCGGCCTGAGGTCGTGTCGTTGGCCGGTGGAATGCCGTTCGTCTCCGCCCTGCCGACCGACCTTGTCACCTCGGCCATGCAACGCGTGATGCGAGACCACGGCGCCCAGGCCCTCCAATACGGTTCGGGCCAGGGGACACCCGCCCTTCGGGAGCACATTCTCGAGGTGATGGCGCTCGAGGGCATCCGCGGCCGCGTGGACGACGTTGTGGTGACGACCGGGTCCCAGCAGGCGCTCGACCTGGTCACCAAGCTCTTCATCAATCCGGGCGACGTCGTGCTGGCCGAAGCCCCGAGCTACGTGGGCGCGATTGGGGTGTTCCGCTCCTACCAGGCCGAGATTTCGCACGTGGCCATGGATGCTGACGGTCTGATACCTCAGGCACTCCGTGAAGCCATCGCCACCATCAAGGCGGCCGGCAAGACCATCAAGTTCCTGTACACGATCCCCAGCTTCCACAATCCTGCCGGCGTCACGCTCAGTTGGGACCGAAGGGTGGAGATTCTCGAAATATGCCGGTCAAACGGCATATTGGTGCTCGAGGACAACCCCTACGGGCTACTCTATTTCGACCAGCCAGGCCCCCAGGCCATGCGGTCGATCGACACCGACGGCGTCATCTACCTCGGCACGTTCTCGAAAACCCTCGCTCCTGGGTTCCGGATGGGCTGGGCGCTCGCGCCGCACGCCATCCGCGAGAAGCTGATCCTCGCCAACGAGTCGGCGATCCTTTCACCCAGCGCCTTCAGCCAATATGCGATCACCGAGTACCTGCGCGGTGCCGACTGGAAGGGCCAGATCAACACTTTCCGCAGTGTGTACCGGGAACGCCGCGATGCCATGCTGACGGCACTGCAGGAGAACCTGCCCGAATGCACGTGGACGGTTCCTCACGGTGGATTCTATGTTTGGCTGACCCTGCAGCCCGGGCTGGATTCCAAGGACATGCTGCCGCGTGCGGTGAAGGAACTGGTTGCGTACACCCCGGGAACCGCGTTCTTCGCGGACGGCGGCGGACACGAGCAGCTCCGATTGTCGTTCTGCTATCCGACGCCGGATGCGATCAGGCTGGGTATCCGCCGGCTTGCCTCGGTGGTGCGTGAAGAGCTGGAGCTGCTCGACACCTTCGCCGAGACCGGCCCTGTGCGCATCCTGCACGACGACACCCACATCGCCGGTCCGCCGCCCAACACGAACTGATTGGCGCCGATCCGGGCATCCGGCCCGCCACGGAGGGAATGGTCCAGCCGATGAACCAGAATTCGCTGAACAAAGTCGTCGTTCTCGCCGGCGGCATCTCGCACGAACGCGATATTTCGCTTCGCTCCGGGCGGCTCATAGCCGACAGCCTGACCAGCCAGGGCGTCGACGTCGAGTTGCGTGACCCCGATGCTGCGCTCTTCAGCTATCTCGAGGAGGAAAGGCCGGATGTCGTCTGGCCCGCCCTGCATGGCGCCAGCGGCGAGGACGGATCCCTTCGGGGACTCCTTGACGTCATGGGGGTCCACTACATTGGCGCCCGAGGTGCCTCCGCCAGGCTCGCCTGGGACAAGCCGACAGCCAAGTCGCTGGTCGCCCGGGCCGGTCTGTCGACGCCGGAGTCGCTATCCCTGTCCCGTGACACCTTCCGTGATCTCGGGGCCGCGAACGTTCTCAGGCAGATCAGCAGCAACTTGGTAGGCCCGCTGGTGGTCAAACCTGCCCAGGGTGGTTCGGCTCAGGGCGTGAGCCTGATCGGGAACGCGGGGGAGGAGCTCTCCGCCGCCATGGTGAACGCCTACCGCTATTGGGATGTCGCCCTGGTCGAGCGCAGGATCGTCGGCACGGAGATCTCGGTCTGCATCATTGACAACGGCGATGGGCCGGTTGCTTTGCCGCCGGTCGAGATCGAGCCCCGATCAGGGGTTTATTCGTTCGAGGCGCGGTACAACGCAGGGGAAACCCGCTTTTACACTCCGGCCAGGATTTCGGAGGCCTCGGCCGCCGCCGCTGCGGATGCCGCGGTCACCGCGCACCAGACCCTGGGCCTCCGCCACCTGTCCCGCATCGATTTCGTTCTCGACGCGGCCGGGGTTCCCTGGTTCCTGGAGGCCAGCGTGATGCCCGGGCTGACGGAGACATCGCTCTTTCCGCAGGCGCTGGAGGTGGCCGGTCACGATGTCGGCTGGGTCTACCTTGCCCTGTGCCAGACCGCCTTCAACGACTAGAAACAGCCCCTGATCAGGGCTTTTCGCAGTCTCTGCAGTTTTACTACTAAGAGAATCCCGGCTCGTTGAGTTCCGCGAGGATGCGGTTCAGGTCAGCGACACTGGCGAAGTCGATCGTGATGGTGCCCTTGCTGGCACCCAGGTTGACCTTGACCCGGGTGTTCAGCCGGTCACCCAGCCGCTCCGCAATCTCATTCAGCTGGCCCTGGCGCTTACCCGCGCTGGGCTTCGCCGGTTTCGCTGGCTTCGTGCTCACGAGCCCGGCCGCCGCCTCGGCAGCGCGCACGGAAAGGTCTTCGTTGACGATCTTGTCTGCCAGTCGTTCCATCGTCGCCGCGTCACCCGCGGAGAGGATGGCTCGCGCGTGCCCTGCGCTGAGCACACCGGCAGCCACGCGGCGTTGCACTCCCTCCGGAAGGCGGAGTAGGCGCAGAGTATTGGTGATTTGCGGCCGAGACCGACCGATGCGTGTGGCGAGCACATCCTGCGTGATGCCGAAGTCCGCCAGTAGTTGCTGGTACGCCGAGGCCTCTTCGAGCGGGTTCAGGTTCGCTCGGTGGAGGTTCTCCAGCAGCGCGTCGCGCAGCATCGACTCATCTGCGGTGTTCTTCACCACCGCCGGGATACTGTCGAGGCCGAGGTGCTTTGTGGCACGCAGCCGCCGCTCGCCCATCACCAATTCGTAGTGGGCTTCGCCGTCGACAGCGCCTTCGATGGGGCGTACAACGATGGGTTGCAGCACTCCGACCTCGCGAATGGAGTGGATCAGCTCGTCGAGGTCCTCCTGCACGAAGACAGCCCGGGGTTGCACGGCGTTCGGGGCGATGTCATTCGGGTCGAGATTGGCCAGCCTGGCCCCGGGGACGGCAGTCAGCCCGGTGGGTTCTTCGACCGTGGCCGTCCTGGTGTGTGGGAAGAACACATCGACTGGGCGCTCCGGGGAGCCGATATCTGTGGGGATGAGTGCGCCAATGCCACGCCCGAGTCCGGTCCGCTTTGCTGCCATCAGTTCTTTCCTGTTGTCGAGGGGGCTCCCCGTCGTGCAATTTCCGCAGCCGCCTCAAGATATGAGAGCGAGCCCGATGAGTTTGAATCGTAGCTGATCACACTCTGTCCGAAACTCGGAGCTTCGGAGATCCTGACCGAACGAGGGATCGGTGTGGCGAGCACTTGTTCGGGGAAGTGGTCCCGAACGTCCTGGGCGACCTGATTCGCGAGGTTCGTGCGGGAATCGTACATCGTCAACAGAATCGTGGAGACGGCCAGCTCGGGATTCAGGTGCCTCTCGATGAGCTTGATGTTGTTGAGGAGTTGACTGAGGCCTTCCAGCGCGTAGTACTCGCATTGGATCGGAATCAGCACCTCGCGTGCTGCCACAAAAGCGTTGATGGTGAGCAATCCGAGCGATGGCGGGCAGTCAATGAAGACGTAGTGGAACATGTCCTCGGTCTCAGCGAGGAAGCTGTCCAGCGCCGAGCGCAAGCGTTGTTCGCGGGCCACCAGCGAAACCAGTTCGATCTCCGCCCCAGCCAGGTGGATGGTCGCCGGTACGCAGTACAGCTGGTCGAATTCGGGGCTCTTTTGAACCACCCCGCTGATCGGCTCATCATTCACGATCACGTCATACACACTGATCGTGTCGGAACGGTGATCGATGCCGAGGGCTGTCGATGCGTTGCCCTGGGGGTCGAGGTCGATCACCAGAACGCGAGCACCGCTGCGGGCGAGTGCGGCAGCCAGGTTGACCGTGGTGGTCGTCTTTCCCACCCCGCCCTTCTGATTCGCCACCGTGAAGATGCGGGTACGGTCCGGAAGCGGGAGCACGGCTGCCGACAGCGCCTGCCTCCGTCGTGTGAGCTCGGAGATCTCGCGGGCCAGGGGAGTGTCTTGATAGGACCCACTCGCCGGGATTGCGGCGTCAGCCTTCTCGTCGGGATGTTTCACGTGAAACCTCTCGGTAGTGGGGTCTGGATTCATGGGCCCGTTCATACGGTTAGTTCTCTCCCTGAAGGGAGACAGATTCTGGGTGGACAGGGCGCCGAAAGGAAGTTGTGCCGCGCAGGTTGCCTAATCGGGGGAGTGCGGGCCATCTAGTCAACTGTAGCCCGAAACACCCGGGTGACCTCGGGCACTACCCCTTCTCCGAGGGTCAGCACCTCGACCTTTGTGAGGCGTGCCCTGCGGATCGCCTTTCCGGCCGCCGATACCTCAGCATCAACATTCGCACCCTTGAGCAGCAGGAGCTCTCCCTCCGAGCGCACCAACCGAGCCGTCAGGGGAATGAGCTTCGAAAGCGCACTCACCGCGCGGGCTGTTACCTGATCCAGCCAGGGGCTGAGCGTGACATCTTCCGCGCGTGCACGGACGACCTCGACGTTGTTCAGGCCGAGGCGCTGCGACTCGCTGAGAAGCCAGTCAACTCTCCGCTCCATGGGTTCGATCAGCACGAACTGAGCATCCGGTCGGGCGATCGCAAGGACGACCCCGGGGAGTCCGGCCCCACTTCCGACGTCGCCAACCCTCCCAGGCTTGATCAACGGCGCGAGAAGTGCCGAGTTGAGGATGTGCCGTGTCCATAAGCGGGGGAGCTCCAGTGGTCCAATGAGTCCCAGCTCCTCCCCCCGTGACGCGAGCTCGTCAGCATAGGAACGCGCGAGCTCGATCCGGTCACCGAAGAGCAATTGGGCAGCCGCCGGCTCTGGCTCTAGATCGTCATGTTTCACGTGAAACCTTCCTGAGTAATGCGGCCGGATACCCAACCGGACAAGTCTAGGGAGTCTGGAGATGACTCCCCTCCAGGCCGAGCTCCTTGCGACAAGCTCAGGGAGATGCTCGGGCGAGAACCCCGACTTCGGGGCGAACGTCCGCTGGTTGAGCCTGGCCCCACGCCGCCGGTTCCGAACGAGGCGCCAGCATCGGTCGGCGGTGCGCTGGGGAGCGAAACCGCACCTCGGGCGGGCCAACCCCTTCGACAAGCTCAGACAGCGGGCCTTGATGGCTGCCCTAGGTGTGTGTGGCGTCAGCTGGGTTTCGACAAGCTCAACCGGCGATGTTCTGGCTCAGCGAGTGGGTAAGGGTTTCACGTGAAACATTATGCGCGGGTGATCACCGTGTGGCGGTCGCGGGCTTCGCCCTCTGACTCCGACACGAAGCCATGTGCCGCGACGATGTCGTGGACCAGCTTGCGCTCATACGAAGACATCGGGGGGAGTGCTGCCGAGGTGGCACCGCCTTCGAGCTTCTCGATGGCACGCTCAACAAGCAGCGTCAGTTCTGCCTGACGGGCCTCTCGCGAGCCGCCGACGTCGAGTATCAGGCGAGAGAAGTTGCCCGTCTTTGCTTGAACAGCGATTCGGGTCAGCTCCTGGAGAGCGTTGACCGTGTCCGGCTTGGAGAGCAACCGCAGGTTACTGTCCTCGCTTGAGTTCACGGAGATGTAGGCGCGCCCGTCCCGGGCATCGATGTCAATGTCGCCATCGAGGTCGGTGATATCGAGAAGTTCCTCGATGTAGTCCGCCGCGATGTCGCCCTCTTCTTCGAGTTGGCTCCCGTCGTGCTCGCGCTGGGTGGCCTCGCTTGCCGACTCCTGGGCCGTCTCATCCGGCGCCTGTGACTCAGGGGAATCCGTCATGGCGTTGCCTTCGGTTTCGATGCTCATCGGGTACCTACTTCTTCTTCTTCTTGCGGTTCTTCGGGTTCACCGGCTGTTGCCGCTGAGTGGTTTTGGGCAGCTCCGGCTCGGGCTGGCCTTCTTCAACAATCGTGATTCCCAGGCGCTGGCGCTTCTTGGCGAGGCGAGCCTCCCGAGCGAGCGCAGCCTCAGAGCCGGGTGTCGGCATGTTCCGGATCACCAGGAACTGCTGAACCATCGTCCAGAGGTTGGAAACCAGCCAGTAGAACATCACGCCGAGCGGGAAGGTGAAGCCGGAGAACAGGAACACGAGGGGGAGTAGGTACAAGAGCATCCGCTGCTGCTTGTACATCGGGCTGTTCTGCATCTCAGGCGTCTGGTTCTTCGACATGATCTGCAACTGCGTGATGAACTGCGAGCCTGTCATCAGCAACACCATGATGGATGCCATGACGATCACCGTCACGTTGCCGTCGGCGGTGCTGATCGCGAGGTGCAGCGGAGCACCCCACAGGTCAGAGCTGCCGAACGACGCCGACAGCTCCGCGTTGAGCAGGCCGACACCTGACGGATCCGCTGCCGCCTGGTTCTGCGCGTGTTGCAGCACCGAGAACAGCCCGAAGAAGATCGGCATCTGAAGCAACAGGGGGAGGCAGGAACTGAGCGGGTTGGTCCCGGTCTTCTTGTACAGCTCCATCGTCTCGCGGGACATCGCCTCGCGGGAGAACTGATCCTTCTTGCCCTTGTACTTGTCCTGGATCTTCTTCAGCTGGGGGGCGACCTCCAACATCCGGCGCTGGCTCTTGATCTGCTTCACGAAGATGGGGATCAGAGCAGCGCGCACCACCAGCACGAGTCCCACGATGGAGAGCACCCAGGTCAGGCCATCATGGGGGTCCATTCCGATAGCCGTGAAGACGGTGTGAAATGCGACCAGGATCGCTTCAATGGCCCACTTGATGGGCCAGAGGATTATTCCGATGAAATCCATGCGTCTGGGTCAGCCCTTTCGTTCTTGCTGGACGAGCTCCCGCGTTGCGGTGTGCTGATGGGTGTGGTTGTGGAGGATCCCGCCGGATGTAGCGGGGGAGTAGACGAAACCGAATGGCGAAACGTTATAACGGCGAGCGGAGGCTTCAGGAACGTCATCGACTCCACCAGCGGCCCATGGGTGGCAACGGGCGATCCTGCGGCTTCCCAGCCACACCCCCTTGACCACGCCGTGCTGCTGGATGGCCCCGAGCGCGTACGCCGAGCAGGACGGATAGTACCGGCAGACGTCACCGTATAGCGGGGAGATCACGGCACGGTACACGCGGAGGATCACTACGCAGGCGTTTCGAGGCAGCAGCCAGATGAAGAGTGCGACTCGGTTCATCGGCCCATACCCTTCCGAACGGCGGTTGTCACTTCGTTCTCAAGCTCGGTCCACGCTATGTGGCGAGCGCTGGGGAGAGCCCGCACAACCACATCAACGTCAGCATCCAGTCGCACCAGCGACCGGCACGCAGACTTGAGTCTTCTTCGAATAAGGTTGCGTGTCACAGCGTTGCCCACCGCTTTGGAAACGATGAAACCGAATCGAGGCCCTCCGGCGCTACCGCGCTGGACAAGGTAAACGACGGTATTCCCCGTTCCTGAACGCCGGCCGCGCCGAACAGTGTTGCGGTAGTCATCGGCTGTGACGAGCCGATTGGCCCTGGCCAACACCGTTGACGGTCTCGGAAGACTACGCGGAGAGCTTGGTGCGTCCCTTGGAGCGGCGGTGCGCCAGGATGGCGCGGCCGGCACGGGTGCGCATGCGCAGACGGAAGCCGTGAACCTTCGCACGACGACGGTTGTTGGGCTGGAAGGTTCTCTTGCTCATGGTTCTATCTCCGCGACAGTCAATGTGCCGCTCGCGATTCGAGCAGCACGGGTGGGAATGTACCCTCGGTCAAGCACGACCGAGAAAGTAGAAAGTGGCCAATACGGCCGAAGTCAACTGATTAAAAGTACGGGGTTAAACCCCGGCGGTCAAACTCCACGGGCCAAACCTCACATTATCCACACGCAATCGTGCTTGATTGCCACCGACCCGCCGTCACAAACTAAGGTGGTGTCACTGCACACCCGGTGGATAACCCTGTGTATAACCCAACCGACTTCGAGGGAAATATGACCGACCTTGCAGATCCCACCCAGGAGATCTGGACATCCATTCTGAGCACTTTGCACCAGGATGACCGGATCACGCCACAACTGCAGGGATTCCTCAGCCTGGTCGAGCCGCGCGGTGTCATGGCGGGAACGCTGTACCTCGAAGTGCCGAACGACCTCACTCGCGGGATGCTCGAACAGCGCATCCGCCTCCCCCTCCTGAACGCCATCGGTGCCCTGGGTGACGACAACGATGTCGCCAACTTCGCCATCGTCGTCAATCCCGAGATTCAGCACGTGTCGCTGGACCAGCCCGCGGAGCCGGCGGAGCAGCCGTACATCGAGCAGGTACCGCCACCTGCAACAGACTCGAGCGGCCGCAGCGATTCTCGCCTCAACCCGAAATACAACTTCGACAACTTCGTCATCGGCGGATCCAACCGTTTCGCCCATGCCGCGGCGGTCGCCGTCGCGGAAGCACCGGCCAAGGCCTACAACCCCTTGTTCATCTACGGCGACTCCGGGCTCGGCAAAACCCACCTCCTCCACGCCATCGGTCATTATGCGGTCAGCCTCTATCCCGGAATCCGAGTCCGCTATGTCAGCTCGGAAGAATTCACCAACGACTTCATCAACTCGATCGCGAATAACCGGGCTTCGGTCTTCCAGTCCCGTTACCGTGACATCGACATCCTTCTGATCGACGACATCCAGTTCCTCCAGGGCAAGGACAGCACGCAGGAAGCGTTCTTTCACACCTTCAATACGCTCCACGATCACAACAAGCAGGTGGTCATCACCAGCGACCTGCCCCCAAAACACCTCACTGGATTCGAAGACCGGATGCGTTCCCGCTTCGAGTGGGGGCTGATCACGGATGTTCAGGCACCAGATCTCGAGACGCGCATCGCCATCCTGCGCAAGAAGGCGCAGAGCGAAAAGCTCCAGGTTCCCGACGACATCCTCGAGTTCATGGCGTCCAAGGTCTCCTCCAACATTCGCGAGCTGGAGGGAACCCTGATTCGGGTCACCGCGTTCGCCAGCCTCAATCGCACTCCAGTCGACCTCGGGCTGGTCCAGACCGTGTTGAAGGACCTGATCACCCTCGACGAAGACAATGTGATCGCGCCGGTCGACATCATCAACCACACAGCCGCCTACTTCAAGCTCACTGTCGAGGATCTCTACGGCTCGTCGCGGTCACAGGCGGTCGCTACCGCCAGGCAGATCGCCATGTACCTGTGCCGTGAATTGACCAATCTGTCACTGCCGAAGATCGGGCAGTTGTTTGGCAACCGCGATCACACCACCGTCATGTATGCGAACAAGAAGATCACCGAGCTCATGAAAGAGCGCCGGTCGATCTACAACCAGGTCACTGAGCTGACCAGCCGCATCAAGCAGAACCACCGCTACAACAACGCGTGACAAGTTGTATTACCACTGAGTGGTTTCACTCCACAAGGTGTGCATAGCCTGTGGATAACTGGTGGGAACACGCCGGAACGAATGTGCACTATTCAGCCGCCGTTGTGGAATCCGGTTCCGCGCAGCCTCGAACTAAACCAGAGATTGCGTAACTCGCCCACAACACACTCACATCTCACACGGTTGTAGTTCCCTTCGAGTCATTGAGCTCCACCGGGTTATCCACATTCCACACAGCGGTTAATGCTTTTAGAAGTTAATTAACTATTGAAATCGATCAGATAACCCTTAGGCGACGGGCGACGGAGGGCTATGCCAGTATTAACATCCCGGACCACGTTCGGCTTTCGAAGGGATACTCCATGAAGTTTCAGGTGAATCGCGACGTTTTCAGCGAGGCCGTCTCCTTTGCCGTGAAACTTCTGCCCCAGCGAACAACCTTGCCCATCCTCAGTGGTGTGTTGATCGAAACTACCGAGACCGGATTGACGTTGTCGTCATTCGACTACGAGGTTTCGGCGCAAACCGAGATCGATGCCAACGTCGAGGAGCCCGGTCGCATCCTGGTTTCTGGACGATTGTTGGCCGATATCGCCAGCAGGCTTCCGGCCGCCCCAGTGCAGTTCTCGGTTCAGGACAACAAGATTTCGGTCATCTGCGGTTCGGCAAACTTCACCCTGCTGAGCATGCCGGTCGAGGAGTACCCGACCCTGCCGCAGATTCCGGAGCAGTCTGGGCTGCTGCCGGCCGAGTCGTTCGCCAATGCGGTCTCGCAAGTAGCCGTCGCAGCATCCAGGGACGATGTGACCCCGGTCATCACCGGCGTTCAGCTCGAGGTCGCCGAGAACACACTCACGATGGTGGCGACGGATCGGTATCGGGTCGCGGTTCGCGAGATCGAATGGGATTCGGGTGACACCGCAACACAGGAAGCGGTAACCGCGCTGGTTCCAGCCCGCACCCTCCAGGAAGTGGGAAAGACCTTCGGCCACAGCGGAACAATCTCCGTTGCAATCACGAACACGGATGATCGCGAGATCATCGCCTTTCGCGCAGACCGCAAGATGGTCACCTCGCTGCTCATCAAGGGGAACTTCCCTCCGGTGCGCCGGCTGTTCCCCGAGAACGTCGACAATTACGCCGTGATCAACACCGCAGAGTTGATTGAGTCGGTTCGTCGAGTCTCCCTGGTACTCGAGCGCGAAGCGGCACTCCGGTTCACCTTCACGGTTGATGGCGTGACGCTGGAGGCCATCGGGTCGGAGCAGGCACAGGCATCCGAAAGCATCGATGCCCACCTGAACGGTGCGGACACTGTCGTGTCGCTTAAGCCGCAGTTCCTGCTGGATGGACTGGGAGCCGTGCATTCGGAGTTCGTGCGTATCTCGTTCACCAAGACGGAAAACCCCAACAAGCCGGGCCCGGTCTTGATCACCAGCCAATCGTCGAAGGATCAGCCGGGCGCGGACAATTACAAGTACCTCCTGCAGCCCAACCTGCTCCTGCGCTGACCATCAGCACCGCGGCAGGTTGATTGCAGCTGCCGGCTGACCAAGCCGAATGCTGCGGGTGATGCAGGGAGACAAGGAGATTGCCATGCACATCGGACTCGTCGGGCTCGGAAAAATGGGCGGCAACATGCGCGATCGGCTTCGCGGCCATGGCATTGAGGTCACCGGTTTCGACCGCAACCCTGAGGTGACGGATGCCGGCAGCCTGGCCGAAATGGTGCAGGTCATCACCGCACCGCGCATTGTCTGGGTGATGGTTCCGGCCGGCGAAGTCACCACCGCGGTGATCACCGAGTTGGGTGCCTTGCTGGAAGAAGGCGACCTCATCATCGACGGAGGAAACTCCCGGTTCACCGAGGACGCCAAACATGCTGCCGCCCTGGAACCGAAGGGGATCGAGTACATCGACGCCGGTGTCTCCGGCGGAGTCTGGGGCGCCAAGAACGGCTACGGCTTGATGGTCGGCGGAAAGCCAGACCAGGTTGAGCGGGCGATGCCGATCTTCGACGCCCTGCGTCCGGAAGGTCCGCGGGCCGAGGGGTTCGTGCACGCCGGCGAAATCGGCGCCGGACACTACGCGAAAATGGTGCACAACGGCATCGAGTACGCCTTGATGCAGGCGTATGCCGAAGGCTACGAGTTGCTCGACAAGCGCGAGGACATCATCAAGGACGTCACCGGCACGTTCAAGGCCTGGCAACGCGGAACGGTGGTCCGGTCATGGCTGCTCGAGTTGCTGGTGCGGGCGCTGGAGGATGACCCGGACCTGGATGACATCGCCGGCTACGTGGAGGATTCCGGGGAGGGCCGCTGGACGATCGAAGAGGCGATCGCCAATGCCGTGCCGGTGCCCACGATCAGCGCATCCATCTTCGCCCGCTTCGTTTCCCGCCAGGAAGACGGTTCACCCGCCATGAAGGCTGTTGCTGCGTTGCGCCAGCAGTTCGGCGGGCACTCGGTGAAGAAAGCCGATTAGCCGAAGTTGATTGTCACCCAGCTGAACCTCACCGACTTCCGAAACTATTCGACGGCGGATGTCACGCTCGTGCCGGGCGCGAATCTTTTCGTGGGGAGCAACGGTCAGGGGAAGACGAACCTGGTCGAGGCGCTCGGGTACCTGAGCACCCTCGGCTCTCATCGGGTGTCGACGGAGCACGCGATGATCCGCCAGGGACAGGATGCCGCAATCGTGCGGGCACGGCTGGAAAACGGTGACCGGCAGTTGCTGGTCGAGGTGCAGCTGAATCGAACCGGAGCGAACCGGGCGCAGGTGAACCGATCCGTCATCAAGACGAGGGAGCTGCCCCGCTACTTCTCGAGTGTTCTGTTTGCGCCCGAAGACCTTGCCCTGGTTCGAGGTGAGCCATCCGGCCGCCGCCGATTCCTCGACGAGCTGCTCATCCTGCGCATTCCCCGCTTCTCCGGCGTGATGGCTGACTACGACCGGGTACTCAGGCAACGCAATACGCTCCTCAAGTCGGCACGTGCTGCTGGCATCAAGCAGGGCCAACTGACAACGCTGGAGATTTGGGATGACCGCCTGGTCGCGCTCGGCTCCGAACTCATCGAGGCGAGAACTCGGCTGGTTGCCGAGCTCCTGCCCGAGGTGACAGTCGCGTATGAGCGGATTGCGGGTGAGGATCACCACGCGATTCTCACCAACCAGCTGAGTATCCTGTCCGATCATCCGGAGCTTGATGCCGAGGTGGCGGATGGCGACCGTGCCGGCATTGTCACTGCTGATGAGGCCGCTGTCGCATTCCGAAATTCACTCGAGCGGCTTCGCCGCAATGAGCTGGACCGAGGGATCAGCCTGGTCGGGCCGCACCGGGATGACCTGGTGCTGCACTTGAACGGGATGCCGGCGCGCGGGTACGCGAGCCACGGAGAGTCCTGGTCGTTCGCGCTCGCGCTGAAGCTGGCGTCAGCCGAGGTTCTGCGCCGCGAATCGGCGTCCGGTGATCCGGTGCTGATCCTGGACGATGTGTTCGCCGAACTCGACCAGTCCAGGAGGGGGCGCCTGGCCGACGCCATCTCCGGATTCGAACAGGTGCTGATCACGGCCGCCGTCTATGACGACGTACCGGAGGCCCTCCGCACCCATACCGTGCACATCGCGCAGGGCGCGATCGTGGAGGCCGCGTCGTGAACCGCGACGGCGAGGAGGCAGGCGCATCCGAAGCCCGAAACGTCTACCTGCGGTTCAAGCGCGTCTTCGGGGGCGGCATATCGCGGTCGGCGGATGCGCGAAAGCGGGCGATCAAGGACCCCAGTTCAACCACCCCGTTCGGTGGAGGACGAGACCCGCGCGGTATCGGCGAAGTGATGGATGCACTGACTTCGAAGCTCGGGTGGGACTCCTCCCTGGCCAAGTCGGAGTTGCTCGCATCGTGGGAGAGCATCGTCGGCGAGGAGACAGCGGAGCACTCGCATCCGGTCGGCATAGACGACGGGGTGCTCGCCGTTCGCTGTGATTCCACCGCCTGGGCGACGCAGCTGCGCCTCATGCGGGTGCAGATCCTGAACCTGATCGTTTCACGGTACCCAGATGCCGGCATTGACTCACTGCGCTTCGAAGGACCGGGTGCCCCCTCCTGGAAACGCGGCCCCAGATCGGTTCCAGGCCGCGGTCCGCGCGATACCTACGGCTGACAAGGCAAATTAGGTGGGCTGCTGCGAACAAAGTCCCCAGACGGGCGTATATCACCGAATCGCCTCGGGTTCTTGGTAGAATGAATTCGTCGTCATGGCAGCTTCCCGGGATGGAAGTCGGGCCGCGAACGACACAATCGATCTACCTGGCAGGAGCCTAATTTCAGATGTCATCGCCCACGCCCGAAAACCTGCCGGAAGCTCCCTCCACCTCAACTGCCACCACCAAGAAGCCTCGCAACGACAGCGAATACGGCGCGGATCAGATCCAGGTTCTCGAGGGTCTTGACGCGGTTCGCAAGCGGCCGGGAATGTACATCGGCTCGACCGGGCCCCGCGGACTCCACCACCTTGTCTACGAGGTGGTCGACAACTCCGTCGATGAGGCACTGGCCGGGTACTGTGACGCGATCACCATCACCATGCGACGCGATGGCGGCATCCAGGTGGTCGACAACGGGCGAGGTATCCCTGTCGGCCTGAACAAGCAGGAGAACAAGTCGACCGTCGAGGTGGTCCTGACCATCCTGCACGCCGGTGGCAAGTTCGGCGGCGGCGGGTACTCGGTGTCCGGTGGGCTCCACGGCGTTGGTGTGTCCGTGGTCAACGCACTATCGAAGGAACTCGACGTCGAGGTTCGCCGCAATGGATCCGTCTGGCGGCAGACCTACAAGCATGGTGTGCCTCAAGCACCGCTCGAGCAGGGGGAGACCTCCAACGAGACGGGAACCGTCATCACGTTCTGGCCCAGCCCGGACACCTTCGAAACGGTGGAATTCGACTACGAGACCCTGCGCGCCAGGTTCCAGCAGATGGCGTTCCTGAACAAGGGCCTCAGCATCTCCCTGGTCGACGAACGACGCGTCGATGGCGCCGAGGAAGACGTGGCCGTCACCTACCTCTATGAGAAGGGGCTCGTCGACTACGTCGAATACCTGAACTCGGCCAAGAAGCTCGAGGTCGTGCACCCGGAGATCATCTCCTTCGACCTGGAAGATACCGACCGCAAGATTTCGGTGGAAGTGGCCATGCAGTGGACCAGCTCGTACCAGGAGAGCGTGCACACCTACGCCAATACGATCAACACCCACGAGGGTGGAACTCACGAAGAGGGGTTCCGCGCAGCCCTCACCAGCCTGGTCAACCGGTATGCCCGGGAAAAGGGGATCATCAAGGAGAAGGAGGAGAACCTCACCGGTGACGATATCCGTGAAGGCCTGACCGCTGTCATCTCGGTGAAGCTGGCCGAACCTCAATTCGAGGGCCAGACGAAGACCAAGCTCGGCAACACCGAGGCAAAGTCGTTCGTGCAGCGCATAACCGGCGAGCAGCTCGGCGACTGGTTCGATCGCAACCCCACGCAGGCGCGAGACGTCATTCGCAAGGCGATTCAGGCATCCGCCGCCCGGCTCGCGGCGCGGAAGGCGCGGGAGCAGACCAGGCGGAAGGGCCTGCTCGAGTCCGGTGGAATGCCCGGGAAGCTGCGGGACTGCTCGAGCAGTGACCCCAGCCGCTCTGAGATCTTCATCGTCGAGGGTGACTCGGCCGGCGGTTCAGCGGTTCAGGGCCGGAACCCGGAGACCCAGGCCATCCTGCCGCTGCGCGGCAAGATCCTGAACGTGGAGAAGGCCAGGCTCGACCGGGCCCTCGGCAACAACGAGGTGCAGGCGATGATCACCGCGTTCGGCGCCGGAATCGGCGAAGACTTCAACCCGGACAAGGTCAGGTACCACAAGATCATCCTGATGGCAGATGCCGACGTTGACGGGCAGCACATCACCACACTGCTGCTGACCCTGGTGTTCCGGTACATGCGTCCGCTCATCGACCTGGGCTACGTGTACCTGGCGCAGCCGCCGCTGTACAAGATCAAGTGGAGCAACTCCCCGCACGAGTACGTCTACACCGATCGGGAGCGGGATGCGATGCTCGAGCACGGTGCAGCGTCCGGCAAGCGGATTCCCAAGGAGAACGCGATCCAGCGCTACAAGGGTCTCGGCGAGATGGACTACAAGGAACTGTGGGAGACCACTATGGATCCGGAGACCCGCACCCTGCAGCAGGTGACGCTCGACGATGCCGCGGCAGCCGACGAGATCTTCGCCACGCTGATGGGCGAAGACGTGGAGTCCCGCCGCAACTTCATCCAGAGAAACGCCAAAGACGTCCGCTTCCTGGATATCTGATAGCGAAAATCGCGGCAGCGATTTTCGCCATCAGGGTCGAGTGACCGGCCCTTCCAGCCGGTCGTATCGAGACCTCAGGCTTCCAGAACTCAAGACGACGAACAAGTAGAGAACGAGCACATGGCTGACGAAACCCCCACGGACAACACCCCGGTCGAAGACGACCACATCCCGGGCAAGGAGATCGACCTCACGCACGACAAGGTGACGCAGGTCGACCTGCAGCTGGAGATGCAGCGGTCGTACCTCGACTACGCGATGAGCGTCATCGTCGGCCGTGCGCTGCCCGATGTGCGTGACGGGTTGAAGCCGGTGCACCGCCGGGTGATCTACGCCATGTTCGACGGCGGGTATCGTCCGGACAAGGCGTTCTCGAAGAGCTCGCGCGTGGTCGGCGACGTGATGGGCCAATTCCACCCGCATGGGGACACCTCCATCTACGACGCCCTGGTGCGCCTGGTGCAACCGTGGAGCCTGCGTTACCCGCTGGCCGCCGGGCAGGGCAACTTCGGCTCACCCGGCAACGACGGTGCTGCAGCCCCCCGTTACACCGAAACCCGCATGGCGCCGCTCGCGCTGGAGATGGTGCGGGACATCGAGGAGGAGACCGTCGACTTCCAGGACAACTACGACGGTCGCACTCAGGAGCCGTCGGTCGTGCCGTCGCGGTTCCCCAACCTGCTGGTGAACGGTTCTGTCGGTATCGCGGTCGGCATGGCCACGAACATCCCGCCGCACAACCTGCGCGAGGTTGGGGCCGGTGCTCTCTGGCACCTGGCCAACCCGGATGCCACCCAGGAGGAGCTGGTCGAGGCGTTGCTCCAGCGGATCAAGGGGCCAGACTTCCCAACCGGCGCACAGATCCTGGGTATCAAGGGCATTCAGGATGCTTACCGCACCGGCCGCGGGTCCATCACCATGCGGGCGGTCATCAACGTCGAGGAACTCCAGGGCCGTACCTGCCTGGTGGTCACCGAGCTGCCCTACCAGGTGAACCCCGACAATCTTGCTCTGAAAATCGCCGAACTGGTGAAGGAAGGCAAGATCTCCGGCATCGCGGACATCCGCGACGAGACTTCAGGACGAACCGGCCAGCGCCTGGTGATCGTGCTCAAGCGCGACGCGGTCGCGAAGGTCGTGCTGAACAACCTCTACAAGCACACGCAGCTTCAGGAGAACTTCGGCGCCAACATGCTGGCGATCGTCGACGGCATCCCGCGCACCCTCCCCATCGACGGGTTCATCACCTACTGGGTCGCCCACCAGATCGACGTCATCGTGCGGCGCACCCAGTTCCGCCTCCGCAAGGCGGAGGAGCGCGCCCACATCCTGCGCGGCTACCTCGCAGCCCTGGACGCGCTCGATGAGGTGATCGCCCTCATCCGCCGCTCACCGACTGTTGAAGAGGCCCGCGAAGGCCTGATGAAGTTGCTGAGCGTCGACGAGCTGCAGGCTCGCGCGATTCTCGACCTGCAGCTTCGCCGCCTGGCAGCCTTGGAGCGCCAGAAGATCATCGACGAGAACGAGCAGATCGAACGCGAGATCGCCGACTACAACGACATCCTCGCCAAGCCGCAGCGGCAGCGCGACATCATTAGCGAAGAGCTCACCGAGATCATCGACAAGTTCGGTGACGACCGGCGCACCGAGATCATGTTCGGGTTCGACGGCGACATGAACATGGAAGACCTCATTCCGGTCGAAGAGATGGTGGTCACGGTCACCCGCGGCGGCTACATCAAGCGCACGCGCAGCGACAACTACCGGAGCCAGCACCGTGGCGGCAAGGGTGTTCGCGGTGCGCAGCTGCGCGCCGACGACGTCGTCGAGCACCTGTTCGTGACGACCACACACCATTGGCTGTTGTTCTTCACGAACAAGGGCCGCGTCTACCGCGCGAAGACTTACGAGATCCAGGAGGCCGGCCGCGACGCGAAGGGCCAGCACGTGGCCAACCTGCTGGCGCTCCAGCCGGAGGAGGAGATCGCCCAGATCCTCGACATGAGGGACTACCAGGCTGCGCAGTACCTCGCCTTGGCGACGAGGGGCGGCCTCATCAAGAAGACGGCTCTCAGCGAGTACGACACCAATCGCTCAGGCGGCATCATCGCCATCAACCTGCGCGATGGCGACGAACTGGTTTCCGCCATGCTGGTCGAGGAGGATTCCGACCTGCTGCTGGTGTCGCGCAAGGGCATGTCCCTGCGGTTCACGGCGACGGATGATGCACTCCGCCCAATGGGACGCGCCACCTCCGGGGTGATCGGCATGCACTTCAGGGCGGAGGACCAGCTGCTCGCAGCATCCGTCGTTTCTGATGAAGGGTTCGTCTTCGTGGTCACCGAGGGTGGCTTCGCCAAGCGCACCTCCGTCGACCAGTACCGCGTCCAGAACCGTGGTGGTCTCGGCATCAAGGTGGCCAAGCTGCAGGAGGCCAGGGGCGACCTTGCCGGCGCGTTGATCGTCGGCGACGAGGACGAGGTCCTTGTGGTTCTTGCCAGCGGCAAGGTGGTACGCTCTTCTGTCGCTGAGGTCCCGGCCAAGGGACGTGACACCATGGGTGTTGTCTTCGCCAGATTTGCCGAGGACGACAAGATCATCGCGGTGGCGCGCAACAGTGAACGCAATCTCGAAGTTCAGGATGCCGTACCCGAGGCTGACCAGGACGCCGGCGAAACGACGAAAGACGAGGCAGTAGATGAGTAGCGTGGCAGAGAAGCTCCAGCGCAAGTCGCAGCGCTCGGTTGCGACCAAGCAGGTTCGCCTGAAGTTGGTCTACATCGACTTCTGGTCGGCCATCAAGCTGTCCTTCCTGGTGACGGTGACGCTCGGCATCATCCTCGTTGTCGTCACCTTCCTGGTGTGGACTGTTCTCAACTCGCTCGGCATCTTCGCCGACCTGGACAAGACGCTCGGCGACATTCTCGGCGAGGGCACCTTCCGGCTCATCGACACCTTCTCGCTCACCCAGGTGATGCTGTTCTCGCTGGTGGTGGCCCTCCTCAACATGGTTGCGGGAACCGTCCTCGGCGCGATCGGTGCGTTGCTGTACAACTTCAGTGTCAAGCTGACCGGCGGGCTCCTGGTCGGCTTCACCAACAACTGAGCCACGTCGCGAGCGAAGCTCGTGGCGCGGCTCAGATCGAGTGATCGCCCCTGCCGGGCGATCGTATCGAGATCTCAACCCTCAATTTAAGAAAACAGGTCAGCGTACGATACTCTCGTATCTGCCCTCACGGGGATATAGCTCAGGCGGTTAGAGCGCTTCGCTGATAACGAAGAGGTCCCAGGTTCAAGTCCTGGTATCCCCACGCACGATGTGTTCGGGGCCTTAGCTCAATTGGTAGAGCGCCTGCTTTGCAAGCAGGAGGTCAGGGGTTCGATTCCCCTAGGCTCCACAGTTCAGAACCACACGCACGGCGAGACCTGAAATCGGCGATAAGCCCGGATCTCAGCTGACGGGTGTGTCTTCATCGCCGCGCGCAGTCCGTAGCGGTGAAGCGATCGCGATCATGAATGCGGCCGCGAAGAGGCAAACGGCGATAATGAGCGTGGGTCGCTCGCCGAGCAGCGTCGCGGCAGCTCCACCTGTCAGTGCGCCGACGGCGCCCATCGTGCGGTTCGCAGCTCGCATGGTGCCATTCACTCGGCCGAGCAAGGCATCGGGGGTCAGCCCCTGGCGGAGGCTCATCTCATTTGCGTTCTCCAGTCCGCTCGCCACCCCTTGAAGCGCAAATGCGGAGAAGACAAGAGCGACGGCGACAGCGTCCGACTGCGGTCGGCCCCCGACAGGCGCGAGTGCGACCAGGGTCCACGCGACGGGATAGATGGCTCGGCCGACAATGATCGTGGCACCCGAACCATATAGGGCACCAAAACGTGAGGAGAGAGTGGCCCCGACCAGGGTTGCGATGCCCCCCACGGCGAACAATAGACCGTAGACGAACGCCGCGAAATCCAGAGTCCGCAAGGTGAAGACCGCCAGCACGGTAAGCGCAGCGGCGTTCGCGAAGAACCATAGATGCGTAGACCACGCGAGCGGACCCAGAACGCGATGACGATACGTCCAGTGCAGCCCTTCGATCACCTCGCGTCGAACGGAACGCTGACGTGACTCTCGCCGCACGGATTCCGTAACGCGTAGTCCGGCAATCAGAACGGCGTCGGCGGCGTAGGTCACGGCATCCACGGCTATGGCGAACGGCGCACCAATGGTGCCGACCAAAAGGCCGCCAAGGGTGGGACCGGCCGTCTGCGCGACCGCCTCTGCCTGATCGAGTCGCGCGTTCGCGCTTCGCAGCGCGCGCCGTTCGACGATCTGCGGCAACAGCGACTGCGTGGCGGCGAAGCCGAAAACGGAGAAGGCGCCGAACAGGAGGAGCAACAGCACGAGCATCCAGAGGTGCAACACCCCGACGATCCAACATGTGGGGATGAGCGCAAGGCTCACGGCGCGCCCCAAGCTTGCCCACACAAGTACTCGTTGTCGCCGCCAACGGTCGACGTACACGCCAGCGAGCAGGCCCAGCAGCGCATAAGGAACGAACTGCGCCGCGTTGACGATCCCAACCTCAAGCGCACTCGCCCCGAGCACATCGACGACCAGCACCGGCATCGCGACCGCCGTCAGTGCTGTGCCGAAAGCACCAATCGCCACCGCCGAGAAGTACCGAGAAAAAACGCGATTCCGGAACGAACCAGCCCGCGAATCAGTCGTCACTCGTCACACTCACTCATCCTAGGAGCGGAACGGCCACGTTCCGAGGTCGACCCGCTCGATCCAGAACTATCCTCGCATAGGCAATTCCGGCTGGCTGGCGCGACGGCGACTCCCGGATGGCTATTGGTCGCCTGTTCGGCAGCGAATTACACTCGTGTAGTTATCCCCAGCTCCCTCCACAGTGTGGAAACTTTCCTCGCGGCCGCGTTGGCCACGAACCGTGGCCGGTAGACTCACAATCGGTGAGCCGGGAAGTCTGGTCGGCAGATTGTTCGTCGACCCAGAAGGAACCCTGTGAGCAACTCCGATCGCCGACCCCGACTCTTCGGACTGGGCAGCTACTCCGAAGCGTTACGCGTCGGAGAAATCCTGCGCAAGGAGACTGTCGGGGGAGCGCTGCTGGTTGCGGCCGCCATCATCGCGCTGGTCTGGGCGAACTCGCCGGCATCCGAAAGCTACTTCGCCCTTCGCGACTTCCGCCTCGGCTACGAACCATGGCATCTGGAGCTGAGCCTCGGGCAGTGGGCATCCGACGGCCTGCTCGCCGTCTTCTTCTTCCTGGTCGGGCTGGAGCTGAAGAAAGAGTTCGTGGCGGGTGACCTGCGCCAGTTCAGCAAGGCGGTGGTGCCGATTGCGGCAGCCGTCGGCGGAGTGGCGATCCCGGCTCTCATCTTCGTCGCCTTCAACTGGAGCAACGCGGAAGCGGTTCGCGGCTGGGCCATCCCCACCGCAACCGATATTGCCTTCGCCGTTGCGGTGCTCGCCATCATCGGCTCGCACCTGCCCAGTGCCCTGCGAATCTTCCTGCTGACCCTGGCCGTGGTCGACGATCTCCTCGCCATCGGGATCATCGCCATCTTCTACACCGAGGATGTCAGCGCCATACCCTTGGCGCTCTTCCTCGTCCCCGTCGGCCTGTTCCTCTTCCTGGTGCAGCGGTGCCGGCCATTCTTCGGAGAGCACCCGGCGGCGGCCTGGTGGATCCTGCTGCCGATCGGGCTCGTCGCGTGGGCGCTGCTGCACGCATCCGGAATCCATGCCACGATCGCCGGGGTCATTCTCGGGTTCACGGTTCCTGTCATCCGGAGTGCAGCCAGGGGTGGACCGGACGCCGGTCCGGGGCTGGCGGAACACTTCGAGCACCGGTTCCGGCCGTTGTCGGCCGGCATCGCGGTTCCCATCTTCGCGTTCTTCTCCGCCGGGGTCGCCCTGGGGGGCCCGGAGGGCTTCACCTCAGCGCTCAGCGACCCGGTGACCCTGGGGATCATCGTCGCCCTGGTCGCCGGCAAGCCGATCGGAATTGTGGGAACAACCTGGGTGGTGACCCGGGTGACGCGCGCCACGCTCGATGACACCGTACGGTGGGTTGACCTGACCGGCGTTGCGCTCCTCGCCGGAATCGGCTTCACTGTTTCGCTTCTCATCGGGGAACTCAGTTTTGGACTGGGTACCACCCACGGAGACGACGCGAAGGTCGCCATCCTCACCGCATCGGTCTTGGCGGCCGGTCTGGCCAGCACCATCCTCGTCGCCCGAAACAGGCGCTACCGCGAAATCGATCGGCTGGCACGAATAGACGCCGACGCAGACGGCGTGCCGGACGTGTACGAGAAGTAGGGCGCTACAGGGCCTCGAGCTTGGCGGGGGAGTCCTCGAACTCGTCCGAGATCCAGAGGTTGTCGTCTTCACGCAGGGTCTGCCAGGCCGCATAGGCGACACTGGCCGCTGCCACGACGCCGAGGCCGAGGAGGATGTAACGGCCGGGACCCTTGTGCGGCTCCTTCTTCACGATCCCCACCTTCTTACCCACCTTGCGGCCAGCCTTCGAGGCCTTATCGCCCGCCCTGGCAAGCTGGCGGCTGGCTTCCTTGACCTTGGCGTCCTTTGCCACCTCGATGACGGCGAGGGCGGATGCGATCGCGGACGCCACCGAGGGGAAGACATCGTGGGCCACCTTGTCGCGGGCCGAACCGGCGACATGCCTGGTGGCGGCGACACCGGATGCCACGGTGGGCTTGATCCGGTGGTCGATCGTTCCCCGCACCTTCGGAACCACTTGCTCACGCCCGAGGTAGCCGACCTGTTTTCCCGCCTCACGCACGACATTGCTGGCGTGCTCGAGCACTTCCCGTTGGTCTTCCCACAGTTCCGAAGCCGAGTGGCGCAGCTTCTTCAATTCGCGTTCGCGTTTGCGTGACAGTCCCATGAGATTCCTCCAGTGCTGGTATACGGAAGAGCTTTCCCATCCTTGCATGCGGCCCCCTGTGAACATACTGGGGATTGGCTGTGCAGGGTCGCCCGCCAACAATGAAATACTGGTGCGATGCCCCTTCACACACATGTAGCAACCCTCCACACTTCGCTCGGCGACATCAAGGTCAACCTGTTGGCCAACCATGCGCCCAAGACCGTCGCCAACTTCATCGGCCTTGCGAGCGGACAGATCGAATGGACCCACCCGGCGACCGGCAAGGTCTCCAAAGACCCGCTGTACGACGGCGTGATCTTCCACCGCATCATCGACGACTTCATGATCCAGGGCGGCGACCCGCTCGGCCAGGGAACCGGTGGCCCCGGCTATCAGTTCGATGACGAGATCAACTCCGAACTGAACTTCAACGAGCCGTACGTGCTGGCCATGGCTAACGCAGGCATCCAGATGGGCCGCGGTACCAACGGGTCGCAATTCTTCATCACCACGGTGCCGACCACCTGGCTGCAAGGCAAGCACACCATTTTCGGCAAGGTCGAAGACGAGGAGTCGAAGGCTGTCGTCAAGAAGATCGAGAACGTCAAGAAGGATGGCCGTGACAAGCCGCTCGAAGACGTTGTCATCAACAGCATCACCATCGACGAAGTCTGACCTCGGAACCAGCAGGTGAGTGACCAGCGGGTGAATGAGCAGTTGGGCAGCTCCGACAACTACTGCTACCGACACCCGGACCGCGAGAGTTACATCCTCTGCCAGCGGTGCGGGCGTACGGTCTGCCCGGAATGCCAGACGCAGGCGGCCGTCGGTGTGCACTGCCCGGAATGTCGCCAGGAAGCGCGTAACAGCGCTCCCAAGAGGAAGCCTGCCATCGTCACGGCCATCAACCGGGCGCGCCATGGTGGCGCACCGGTCGTCACCTACACGATTCTCGCAATCTGCGTTGTCGTCTACCTCCTCCAGCAAATCTCAGGCGGGGCGGTAACGCAGGCGCTCGCCTACCACCCGGTGCTCACCACCTCTGAGCCGTGGCGGATGCTCACGTCCACCTTCGTGCACTCGCAGGGCTCGATCTTCCACATCCTGTTCAACGGTTACGCCCTGTGGTTGTTCGGGCGGATGCTGGAACCAGCGCTTGGCCGGTGGCGGTTCCTCACGCTGTACCTGTTGAGTGGGCTCGGTGGCTCGGCGGCTGTGCTGTGGCTGTCGCCGGACACCTGGGTGGTCGGTGCATCCGGAGCAGTCTTCGGACTGTTCGCTGCGATGTTCGTCATCCAGCGCGGCCTGGGAGGCAACGCCACACAGTTGCTGATCGTGATCGGCCTCAACCTGGTGATCGGGTTCATTCCGGGCTCGAACATCTCCTGGCAGGCGCACTTGGGAGGCCTGCTCGTTGGCGGTCTGGTTGCCTGGGTCCTGATGAAGACCAGGTCTCCGCGGCAGGCGGGGCGACAGCGATTGCTGCTCCTGGGAGTGCTGGCGCTGCTGGTCGTGATCATCATCCTGGGTGCGGCAACGCTGGTGCCGCGGCTGCTCGGCTAGAAGCTGGCGGCTAGTTATCCACAGGAGTTTCCACAGTGGGGATAGTTACATCCGTGTAACTGTCCCCCTTGCCGGGAAACGGGTTACACGCTAGCGCCAGCGGGTGGTCATCAGGAAGCCTACGAAGAGGATTCCGAAGCCGACCAGAATGTTGGCATCGCCCAGGTTGGCGATCGGAAGGGTGCTCTGGCTGACGTAGTAGACGATGATCCAGGCGAGGCCCAGAAGCATGAGACCGAACATGATCGGCTTGAACCAGACCGGGTTCGGACCCTTTTCACCTGGGCGGGTCGCCTGCGGACGCTCAACGGTCTTCTGCGTTTTCGTTCTGGCCATGCCCGAATTCTAGCCTGAAAGCCCTGCACCCGGCCTGACCGGCCCGGGAGAGCGTGCGCTGAGCCGTAGAATCGGGTGCATGAATGCCGGTGACCGCGCCAAACGCCGCAGCGGGCGGAGGGCGCTCGGGATCATCAGCGTTATCGGTGAACTCTTCATCACGGCCGGCGTCATCTGCTTTCTCTTCATCGGGTGGCAGCTCTGGCTCAACGACCTGGTGGTCGGCCAGGAGCAGCGGAGCAGCGCCCTCGAACTCGAGGACCAATGGCGAACTCCCGGGGCCCCGCCGGTGCCGCCCTCCCCGGACGCCGGCACCGTGGACTTCGGCGAGCCGGTGGTCACCCCAGCTCCGCGCGCCGGCACCGGCTTCGCCACCCTGTACGTCCCCCGCTTCGGTGCGGACTATGTTCGGGCGATCGGGGAAGGGGTGAGCCTCGCATCCGTTCTCAACAACCGGGACCTGGGCATCGGCCATTACCCGGAGACGCAATTACCGGGCGAGTTGGGCAATTTCGCGTTGGCAGCCCACCGCACGACCCATGGTGCTCCGTTCAAGCAGATCGCCGATCTGAGGGTCGGTGACAAGCTGTATGTGCAGACCCCGGACGGCTGGTACACCTACGCGTTCCGCACCATGGAGTACGTCTGGCCGACCGGGGTGGGTGTTCTCGAACCGGTTCCGCAGGCACCAGGAATCGACCCGCTGGACCGGGTGATCACACTCACCAGTTGCAATCCGATGTTCTCCGCCGCTGAACGCATCATCGCGTACGGCGTGTTCGAGCACTGGCAACCGACCTCAGCGGGGATGCCCGCCGAGCTGGCCGAAAAGATCGGGGAGGCCTAGCGTGTACGCCTTCCTCTGGCGACTGCTGCCCGGTCCACTGTGGCTCCGCATCGTGTTGGCCGTCATCCTGATGGCGCTGGTGCTCCTCCTCCTCGTCATGTTCCTCTTTCCCTGGCTGAATTCGTTTGTGAACACCTATGAAGTTACGGTGGAGGAATGACCCGCATCCTCGTCGTCGACAACTACGACAGCTTCGTCTACACGCTGAACGGATACCTTCAGCAGCTGGGTGCGGAAACCGAAGTGGTGAGAAACGACAGCTTCACCGCCGAAGAGATCCCCTCACGCCTGGACGGGTTCGACGGTGTGCTCCTGTCCCCGGGACCGGGCACGCCGGCCAGGGCCGGAGTGTCGATCTCGCTCGTTCGGCACGCCCTCGACAGTGGCCTGCCGCTGCTCGGTGTCTGTCTCGGCCATCAGGCCATCGCCGAAGCCCTGGGCGCGACCGTCACCAATGCCGATGAGCTGATGCACGGCAAGACCTCGGTCGTCACCCATGACGATCCGGAGCTCTTCGCCGGCGTACCGCAGCCGTTCACGGCAACGCGTTACCACTCGCTGGCGGTGGTGGAGGACACCGTGCCGGACACGCTCGTCGTGAACGCCCGCACCACCGGTGGAGTCATCATGGGGTTGCGGCACGTGACGGCGCCGGTGTTCGGCGTGCAATTCCATCCCGAGTCGGTGCTCACCGAAGGCGGCTACCAGCTGCTCGCCAATTGGCTGGCTCTCGCCGGGCTGCCGGAGGCGCGCGATCGGGCGGTCGGGCTGAGCCCGCTTGTCAGCCTGGACTGACAGCAGGTTGCTCAGCCAGGGGTTTACTCACCGCCGGAGCAGTAGGTGAGCGAGATATCGGAACGTTGCGGGTGGTTACCGGGCGCCAGCGACTGACCGGTGACCGTCCCCCCGCTACACTCCTTATCCGCCACCAGGTCGGTGACGTTGAGGCCGATCCCCCTGAGCGTCGAACTCGCGGTGCCGATCGGCTGCCCCTTCACGTCGGGGACTGTCACGTTCCCGCTGGAGACGTACAGCGTGACGGGGTCGCCCTCCTTGACCTGGGTGCCGGCTTCCGGGTCGCTGCGGATGACCGTACCGGCAGGGACCGACGCGTGGTTCTCTTGATTGGTCGCGGCAAAGGTCAGCCCGGCGGCCTCGATCGCTGCTACGGCAGCCTCGGTGGTGAGGTTCACCACCTTGGGGACATCCACTGATTCCTTGCCCTGCGACACATAGACCTTGATGACCTGGCCGTCACCGACCCGGGTTCCTGCCGGCGGGTCGGTCCTGATGATCTCGCCGACAGCGGCATCCGGATCTGGTTCATCGAACCGGCTGGGAACCAGTCCCAGGTCGGCCAGGGTCTGTTCGCCGCTCTCATACTGTGCGCCGACCACCTGCGGCACCTCGATGGAGAGCTTCTCGCCGATGTCGGGCGACGTCAGGTTGGACACCCAGAAGCCGAGGGCGATCAACACAGCGATCATCACGGTGACGCCCGCCCAGATCCAGGCAACCGGAGGCCGGTTCTGGGTCTTCACGGTGCGCTCGCGGCTGTCGGAGGCCAGCTGCCGCATGGTCGCCTCCGAACCGGCGGTCGCGCTGGGGTTGACCCCGAACAGCGTTGAGTTGAAGTCGGCGACCGGAGGAAGCTTGCGGGTTGGGAGCTCGCCCTTTGCGGCTGCCTCCAGGTCGGAGCGGAAGTCGGATGCCGTCTGGAAGCGCTCGAACTTGTCCTTGCTCAAGGCGTGCAGCACGACGGCGTCGAGCGCCGGCGACACCTGGGGGTTCAGCGTGCTCGGGGCCACGGCCGCCTCGCTGATGTGCTGGTAGGCCACGGCGGCCGGGCGCTCGCCGCGGAAGGGCGGACGACCGGTGAGGAGTTCGAACAGTACGACGCCGGTCGAGTACAGGTCGGTGCGGGCGTCAACAGTCTCGCCGCGGGCCTGCTCCGGGGAGAAGTACTGGGCGGTACCGAGCACGGCACTGGTGTCTGCGACGGTTGCCGAGTTGTCGGACACGGCGCGGGCGATGCCGAAGTCCATCACCTTGACCTGGCCGTTTTGCGTGATCATCACGTTGCCGGGCTTGATGTCGCGGTGCACGACCAGGGCGCGGTGGCTGTACTCGAGCGCGGTCAGAACGCCGTCGATGATGCGAACCGCTTCACGAGGCTCGAGCGGGCCGTCGGCGATGATGTCCTTGAGTAGTCGGCCGTCGACGTATTCCATGACGATGAACGGCACCTGGGTCTCGATGCCCATGGAGTCGCGCACGGTTTCTTCGCCGGCGTCGAACACGCGCACGATCGTCGGGTGCGCCATGCGGGCAGCCTTCTGCGCCTCCTCGCGGAACAGCAGGCGGAACTTCGGGTCGGTGGCCAACGATGGCTTGAGCAGCTTGACCGCCACCCGGCGGCCAAGCCGGGAATCGGTGCCGACATGGACATCCGCCATGCCGCCACGGCCGATGAGCGCACCAACCTGATACCTGCCGGCCAGCAGCCGAGTATCTTCAGTCACATTGGTCTCCAGGTCGCACGGCAACAGCCCTGCAAGCTTAGTAGGTCAGGTCGGCTACTCGCCGTCGGGCGGCGGCGTCTCCTCAGTAACGGCAGTGGTCGCCGGGTCGGAGGGCGGGGATGCCGTTCCGGAGCATTCGGCGAGGTAGGTGAAGGTCACCGTGCCCGGGCCGGTGGGTCGCACCTGCAATTGCTGCACGCCCGGCGGGATGAAACCACCGTTGGTGAAGCCTTCCATGGTGGCTCCGGTGACGGTCGCCCGGTAGGCGGTGCGGGTCGTCCCAGGAGGGCAGCCCTCATAGATCGGCCAGGACGCCGTGAAGGTGGTTGTACCGTCGGTGAACTCGAACTCGGCCGGCATGGATGCGGTTGCCGGCTTGGAGGGTGGTGGGATATTCGTCCAGAAGTAGACGTCGATCGTGCTGCCCTTGGGGATGGCCGGGCCGGTCGGGTTGATCCGCTGCACCAGGCCCTGGTTGTTGGGGTCCGTGGCGATGTCGCCGTCGAGCGCGTTCATGTTCAGTTCGAGCTCGTCGAGCAGCGCCTGAGCCTGCTCGCGGTTCAGGCCGATGAAGTCCTCCGCATTCACGGCAACGGTGTTGCTCGCCGTGGTGGGTGGTGGCGTCGTCGCGGTCTGGCCCCTGGTGGTGGTCTCGCGTGGTTCGACCTCGTCATCCGGTGAGACGACCAGCGCGATGATGGTGCCGATGAGCACCACCAGCAGGATGCCGATGAGTGCGATGAGCGGCCAGGTCCACGGGCTCCTGGTCTTCGACTCTGTCGGTTTCGTGGCGACGTTTCCGGTTGCCCCGTCGTTGATGGATGACAGCACCCGGGTGGCCTGCGTGGCACCAGCGGCTGCGCCGAGCCCGAGCAGCGCGCCGGTTCCACCGATTCCGGGGACGGCAGCGGATGCCCCGGCAACGTCACCGCGGCGCAGCGATTGTGCCGCGCGGGCCAGGTGGGCGGCGGAGGCCGGCCGTTCGGCCGGTGACTTCGAGATGCACGAGTAGACCAGGTTGCGGACCGGCTCGGAGACGGTGGATGGCAGCTCCGGCGCCTGGTCGTTGATCTGGGCCATCGCGATGGCAACCTGCGACTCGCCGGTGAACGGGCGTCGGCCGGCCAGCGCCTCATAGGCGACGATGCCCAGCGAGTAGATGTCGGTGCCGGGGGAGGCCGGATGTCCGCTGGCCTGCTCTGGGGACAGGTACTGCACGGTTCCCATCACCTGGCCGGTCGCGGTCAACGGAACCTGGTCGGCGATGCGTGCGATGCCGAAGTCGGTGATCTTGACGCGGCCATCCGGTGTGATCAGCAGGTTGCCGGGCTTGATGTCGCGATGCACCAGGCCGGCCGAGTGGGCGGCGTGCAGTGCTGAGGCCGTTTGCGCCACGATGTCGAGCACGCGGTCGGTAGAGAGTACTCGTTCGCGCTCGAGCACGGCGGAGAGGGCCTCACCGGGAACGAGCTCCATCACCAGGTAGGCGCTGCCCTCCTCCTCGCCGTAGTCGAAGACGTTGGCGATGCCCTCATGGTTGACCAGCGCAGCATGGCGGGCCTCGGCGCGGAAGCGCTCGAGGAAGCCCGGGTCGCCCATGTACTCGTCTTTGAGGATCTTGATGGCGACGGTGCGCCCGATCACCAGGTCGGTCGCCTGCCAGACCTCGCCCATGCCCCCGATCGCCACTCGTGACGACAGTTGGTACCGTCCACCGAAAGTGAGGCCACTCGTGGGTCTCATTTGCTCAGCACCGCCTCAATGACTTTTCTCGCGATCGGCGACGCGACGCTGTCGCCGAAACCTTCTTCTTGGTTTTCGACGACCACGGCAATCGCAATCTGTGGGTCGCTGGCAGGGGCGAATCCGGTAAACCACAGGGTGTTCGCGCTGCCTTCACTGTTCTGTGCTGTACCGGTCTTTCCACCGACTTCGACTCCGCTTATTCTTGCAGAACTGGCGGCCCCATTGCTCACGTTGTTGACCATCATCGCGGCGACGGTTGCGGCGGTCTGAGCGCTGATCGGCTCACTGAACACCTCTTCCTGGAATGGCTCGATGACGGTCAGGTCAGGGGCGATCACGCTCTCGATGAGGGTGGGCTGCATGAGCACGCCACCATTGGCGATCGCCGCAGTCGTCATCGCGATCTGCAGCGGCGTTACCCGAACGTTGGATTGGCCGAACGACGAGAGCATCAATTGCGGCGCGTCCATTCCCTTCGGGTAGTTGCTGGCGGATGCCGTCATCGGTACCTGGATGCGCTGGCCGTACCCGAAAGCATCCGCGTACTCGGCGATGACGTCTTCGCCGAGGGCGGCGCCGATCTGGGCGAAGGGAATGTTGCAGGAGAGGCGGAACGCGTCGGCGAGGGTCACTTCAGGTGTGCCACCGCAGGTGGAGCGGCCGGCGTTGTAGATGACCGAGGACGACAGCGGCAGTTGCAGCGAGGGCGGGTTGGGGACGGTGGTCTCCGGGGTGAACTGGCCGCTGTCGAGTGCCGCCGAAGCGACCAACGCCTTGAACACGGAACCCGGATGGTAGAGATCACCGGAAATCGTCCGGTTGAAGAGCGGATCTCCCGGCGCTTCAAGGAGCTGGTTGTAGGTGTCGATCACCGACGAGGTGTCGTGACTGGCAAGCAGGTTCGGGTCGTAGGAGGGCTTCGACACCATGGCGATGATGGCGCCGGTTTTCGGATTGATGGCGATGACGGCACCGGTGTGGTCGCCCAGCGCATCCCAGGCCGCCTGCTGCGCGACCGGGTCGATGGTCAGTTCGACGGCGGCACCCTTGGGGCTCTTGCCGGTCAGGATGGAGTTGATGTGGTCGAGGAACTGGCTGTCAGCGGTTCCGCTGAGCACCTCGTTCATGGAGCCCTCAACCCCGGCGTTGCCCTGGTTCAGCGTGAAGTAACCGGTGACGGCGGCATAGAGCTCGGGGTTCGTGTAGGTGCGGAGGAACTTGAAGTCATCGTCCACTGGTACCGAGTGCGCGATCGGAGCACCGTCGACCAGCAGTGGGCCACGTTCGGCCGAGAAGCTGTCATACAGGGTGCGCACGTTGCGGCTGTCAGCCCGCAGGTTGTCTTCCTGGAACACCGTGATGATGGAACCGGATGTCAGGAGTGCCACGAACATCAGGAGGACCGCGACACTGACCCGCTTCAGTTCCTTGTTCATTCCGCCGCTCACCTCGCTCATCAGCCGACCACCAGCCGAGGTTGGTTGCGGAGGCTGTCGGACAGTCTCAACAGCACCGCGACAATGATCCAGTTGGCGACCAGCGCCGAACCGCCTGCGGCCAGGAATGGTGTGGTCAGCCCGGTGAGCGGAATGACGCGCGTGACGCCGCCGATCACGATGAAGACCTGCAGTGCGACGACGAAGGACAGGCCGACGGCGAGAAGGCGGCCGAAGTCATCCTGGCCGGCGAAGCCGATGCGGAATCCGCGAGACACGAACAGCAGGTACAGGGCGAGGATCGCGAAGAGCCCTGCGAGCCCGAGCTCCTCGCCGAGGCTGGCGATGATGAAGTCGCTCTGGGCTACCGGAACAAGGTCGGGCCTGCCCTGGCCGAGTCCGGTGCCGACGAGCCCTCCGTTGGCGAGGCCGAACAGCCCCTGCACCATTTGAAAGCTGCCACCCATGGCGTCGTTGAACGGGTCGAGCCATCCGTCGATCCTGGTCTGGACGTGGCTGAACGTTTGGCTGGCGATCAGCGCGCCACCGGCGAAGAGCACGAGGCCGATCGCGATCCAGCTGCCGCGGCCGGTCGCGACGTAGAGCACCACCAGGAAGAGGCCGAAGTAGAGCAGCGACGTGCCGAGGTCGCGCTGGAAGATGAGGACGGCCATCGAGGCGGCCCAGATGACGAGGATCGGCCCGAGGTCACGCACTCGGGGGAACCGCATCCCCAGGAACTTCTTTCCCACCAGGGAGAGCGAGTCACGGCTTTCGACCAGGTAGGCCGCGAAGAAGACGGCGAGGCAGAGCTTCGCCAGCTCGCCAGGCTGGAAGGTGAAGCCGCCGACCCTGATCCACAGCTGGGCGCCGAACTGTTCGTGGCCGATGAAGGGAAGCATCGGCAGGAGGAGGAGCACGATGCCGGTGAACATGGCGACGTAGCGGTAACGCGCGAGAACACGATGGTTGCGGATGAGCAGGATCACCGCGAGGGCGACAGCGATGGCGAGACCGGTCCAGGCGATCTGGCGGATGCCCGCGGCATCCCAGCCGGCGTCTCCGTAGGCGATGTCGATGCGATAGATCTCGGCGATGCCAAGCCCGTTGAGAACGGTGGCGATGGGCAGCAGGAACGGGTCCGCCTCTTTGGCGACGAAACGCAACGCGACGTGCATTCCGAGCACCAGCACCGCGAGCCCGCCGCCCAGCACGAGCAGGCTGCTGTCGACCTCACCCTGGGCGCCCAATTGCACCAGGACCATGGCGGCACCGTTGATCGCGCACGCGAACAGCAACAGCACGAGCTCCCGGTTGCGGAGGCGCGCTGGCACGCGGAGCTTCAGCTTGATCGACTGGGTGAAGGTGTTGCGCTCCGGCGTCGCCCCAGCCGCCACCGGTGCGGTGCGCGCGTTGCTACCGGCTGACATTGGCCAACCGCTTCACAATGTCGCGGGCATCCTCGAGGTTGTCAGCAGTGATGGTCTCTTCGACCTGCTGTCGCTCGAAGGGTGAAAGCTCGTTCAGCTGGATGCTCGTCACCTCGTAGACGCTCGACAGCTTGATCGGCCCGATGTCCTGCTGCACGCCCTTGAAGATCGCGATCGTGTACCCGTTGGGCCCGACGAAGTAGTGGGTCTGCGTCCAGCGGTAACCGGCTACCAGCAGGGTCACCAGCAGGGCGATGACCAGCGCGATGGCAACCAGCCAGGTTATGCGCCGGCGGCGATGCCTGCGGCGGTCCTCGGCGATGAGTTCCTGCAGGTACTCGTCGGACTCCGGTTCGAAGTGGCTGTCCTCGTGCAGCGTGGACTTGAGCGGGTGCAGCAGCAGCGTGGGCAGGCGCAGCGGCTTTCGCACGATCGCGGCCTCGAACGAGAGCGGCTCGGCGGCCGACCCGACCAATTTCGGCGGTGACATGGCCGAACTCGGGTCGTCGCCGATGTCGACGATGACCACAGTGACGTTGTCTGGCGCCCCCTGGTCGAGAGCATCCTTGACCAGGCGGCTCGCGGCGGCATCCGGATCTGCCACCGACTTCAGCGCAGTCATGATCTTGTCATCGGAGACGTAACTGCTGAGCCCGTCGGAGCAGAGCAACCAGCGATCCCCAGGCTGGGTGTCGATCACGGTGGTGTCGATCTCCGGGGAGGCGTCGACGTCGCCGAGCACGCGCATGAGCACTGACCGGCGCGGGTGCACCGCGGCCTCCTCCGCCGTGATGCGTCCGCTGTCGACGAGTCGCTGCACGAACGTGTGGTCTGCGGTGATCTGCTCCAGTTTGCCGGAGCGGAAACGGTAGATGCGGGAGTCGCCGATGTGTGCCAGCGCGAGCTTGTCGCCCAGGCGGAGGACGGCGCTGACGGTGGTGCCCATTCCGGTCAGTTCCGGATGCTCGAACACGGTCTCGGCGATGAGCGAGTTAGCGGCCAGTAGTGCCGACTGCAGGGCGAACTCGGCATCGTGCGGGGAGGCGAACGACTTGTCGACCTCGACAACGCGTTTGATGGCGATAGCGGATGCGACATCCCCGCCGGCGTGGCCACCCATGCCGTCGGCCACCACGAAGAGGTTGGTGCCCGCGTAGCCGGAGTCCTGGTTGTTGGCGCGGATCTTCCCGACGTGCGAAACCGCCGCACTCCTGCCCGTGGTGGCCATTCAGCTACCGCCGAAGCTCGAAGGTGGTCGTTCCAATTTTGATTGGAGTGTTCAGCGGCACCGGCGTCGGCGCGTTGACCCGGTTGCCGTTCAGGAACGTGCCGTTGGTGGAGTCCAGGTCCTGGATGACCCACTCGTCACCCCAGAGCACCAGTCGCGCGTGATGCGTCGAGGTGTAGTCGTCCCGGATGACCAGGCCGCTCTCGCTGGACCGGCCGATGGTCAGCGGCTCATTGCTGATCGGGAGTTCGAGGCCCTCCTTGGCGCCGGACGTGATCACCAGTCGGCTGGTCGTCGCCGAGGTTGCGGCCGGAGCCGAATTGGCTGGGACGGATGCGACCGGGCGAGGCGCAGCATCCGCCGCCGGCATTGGGGCCGCCGCCTTCTGCTCGGGGAGTCGGCGGGCGCGCTCGCCGAAAAGGTCGGAGCGCAGCGCGTAGACGACGGAGAAGATGAAGGCCCAGAGCAGCAGCAGGAAGCCGAACTTCAGCAACAGGAGGGTCAGTGCGCTCATCTACCGGCCTTCCCCACGTTCGGTGCTGGTCGGGTCGACGGGTGTCGCCTGGGCCAGCACTCGGAACACAATACGGGTTCTGCCGATGGAGATCACCGAATCGGTGGGCAGCGGGGCGCGGGTGATGCGGGCCCCGTTCAGTTCTGAGCCGTTGGTGGAGCCCAGGTCGTTGACCTCGGCGCGGCTGCCGTCCCAGAGGATTTCGACGTGTTTGCGGGAGATTCCAGTGTCGTCCACCGTGATGTCCGCATCGTGGCCGCGACCGATCACCGTGCGGGAACGGGTGATCGGGTGGCGCTTGCCGTTGATGTCCAGCACGGGCGTCCAGGTGACGGCACCCTTCACGTTCTCGGAATCGACCTGGATCATGCCCTCACTGAGCGACGCATCCTGGCTGAGCTTGATCGATATGCCGCCGGCGAACTGGTAGTGCTGGGCTGCGGCGTGCTGTTGCACCAGTTGGGTCAGCTCATCGATGAGGGTGTCGCCCAGTCCGGTCATCCGCTGATAATCGGTTTGTCCGAGGCGCACGACGAAGCGGTTGGGGACCAGGATGCGGTCACGCGCGACGACAGCGGCGTTCGTGTCGAGTTCGCGCCGAAGTGCGCTGGTGATCTCGATCGGCTGGAGACCACTCTTGAAGGTCTTGGCGAAGGCGCCGTTGACCGCCTTCTCCAGACCTTTCTCGAAGCTGTCCAGTAGTCCCAAGGATCTCCCTTTGCACCAGTCGGGTGACTATGACGATGTTAGCCGGTGGGCCCGAACCGCGGCATGAGCCTACCGAATGTCCTCCTAATGGATGACATCGACCCGTCGGGGCGACGATTAAAGAGGTCTCCTGCTGTGATAATCTCGCTAGGTCTGCGCGAGTGGCGAAATTGGCAGACGCGCACGGTTCAGGTCCGTGTGCCCGTGAGGGCATGGGGGTTCAAGTCCCCCCTCGCGCACCGAAATGGATTGTTCCCAGAACTGGCAGGATTGGTTCTCGGAACTATCCGAAAAAGTGAAGGCCACCGGGTTTCCGGTGGCCTTTGCTGGTTTTCTGTTGCTTTCGCCCGACAACCTGCTCTCCGCGTGATGCTCTCTCCGTCACGGAGGGCCTCAGCCGTGCAGTCCACTGGGAGACTGCGGGCACTTCTCTTCGAGCTTCGGCGAGAACCGGTCGACGCTGTTGTACGGGAACCACCGCTCCGCGTCATCCGCCTCCAGGAAGCTGGACAAGCTGGGAGCGTCGGCAACACTGACGTCCTCCCCCTCAAGGCACGGACTGAGGACGTTCACGTAATAGTCGTAGAGGTACTCCAGCTGCGCCTCGTTCAACGGCTGGCTGTACTTCGGATGCACCGGGTACTTCGCGCCGCAGGTGTAATGCGCCAGTTCGGCCGGCTCCGCCTGCTCATTCGCATACGACATCTCGATGCCGCCATCCGCTGATGCGGTTGCTTCGAAACCCATCCCGGTAAGGCACTCGGCGATCGCCTCCGGCCACTCCTCCGGAGTCACGAACCGGATGCGCTCGATCTCACCAAGTACGGCATCCGGAAACCTGCTGAGCAGGTCGGCCCGCCGGGACTCGAGCTGGATCTCGACCAGGCGATCCGCTTCATCCGCCGACAGCTCCGGGATCCCGAACTTGTTGTGCTCTATGGATGCCTGAGTCGTGCAACCAGCGCCGCCCCACATCACCCCGGAGAGGAGCAGTAGGCAGAGCGATGCGCGAAGAACGAGGTTCTGCTTATCGCGAGAAATCCCCATGGGCACACGCTAGCGGTTGAGGTTCGAGCGCACCCTTGTGCCGCACCGTTACGCGGCGTACCGTTCCTCCCGTTGGGGGACTCTCACCGTTGGAGGACCAAAATGAACACCGCACATCGCCTCAGCATCCGTGCAGTTGCCGTCCTGGGAGCTGTCCTGGCACTCACCGCCATCGATCTGACTGCCGCAAACGCCGTGAAGGGCGGCGTACCGGCGATCCCGCTGAACACGGAGCAGGAAACGACCGGTTCGAACACCGGCGCGAGTGGCTTCATCAGCTACACGATCGAGGGCGATCAGTTCTGTTACATGCTCAGCGCGCGTGACCTCTCTGAACCAGCCGTTGCGGCACACATCCATGTCGGACCGCGTAACGTCGCCGGACCGATCGTGATCCCGCTCATGGTCGGCACAGGAACCGACTGGACAGTAGATGCGTGCACCACCGCTGATGTCGGGCTGCTTGAAGCGGTCGCCGCAGACCCTGGCGCCTACTACGTGAACGTGCACACCCCGACCTTCCCGGGTGGGGAGATTCGGGGTCAACTCAAGTAGCTGATTCCCGTAGCTGACCTTCAGTTATCGGTTGCGCACCACCCGCTGCTCGTCCCAGACCGGCGCATCCGACTCGTAGACCTCGCCGTTCGAGCCGAAGACCAGGAAGCGGTCGAACCCGCGCGCGAACCAGCGGTCGTGCGTGACCGCGATGACGGTTCCCTCGAAGCCTTCGAGTCCCTCCTCCAGCGCTTCCGCCGAAACCAGGTCGAGGTTGTCGGTCGGTTCGTCGAGCAATAGCAGTGTTGCACCGGACAGTTCCAGCAGCAGGATCTGCAGCCGCGCCTGCTGACCGCCGGACAGCGACTCGAATACCTGCTCGGCGGCGCCGGCCAGGCCGTAGCGGTCGAGCGCCCGGCTGGCTGCCTCCCGGGCCATCCCGTCACGGTGGTCGTCACCGCGGTGCAGGATGTCCAGCAGCGTTCGGCCGATCAACTCGGGGTGATCGTGTGCCTGCGCGAACCAGCCGGGCTGTACCCGTGCCCCCAGCTTGGCGGTGCCGTTGTGCTCCACCGGTGTCAGGATCTGGGCAGCGGATGCCAGGTGGCCGGCCGTGACATCCGGATCGGTTCCGCCTTGGGCCAGCAACCGCAGGAAGTGCGACTTGCCGGAGCCGTTCGAGCCGAGCACCGCGATGCGCTCGCCGAACCAGAGCTCGGCGTCGAACGGCTTCATCAGACCGGTCAGTTCCAGCTGGGTGCAGACGACGGCGCGGCGCCCGGTTCTGGCGCCCCGCAGTCGCATCTTCACGTTCTGGTCCTTCGGCCGCTCCTGCGGCGGGCCGACCGCCTCGAACTTGGCCAGGCGCGTCTGGGCGGCACGGTAGCGGGACGCCATATCGGAGTTGTACTTGGCCTGCTGGCCGAGACGCACCACCAGTGCCCGGAGCTTGACCCGCTCCTCGTCCCAGCGTCGGCGCAGCTCATCGAGACGGTCCATCCGGTCGCTTCGGGCGTCGTGATAGGTGGCGAAGCTGCCGCCGTGGGTCCAGGTGTCGTTGCCGGCAGCACCGACCTCGAGTGTGATGATGTGGGTGGCTGCGCGCGCCAGCAACTCCCGGTCGTGGGAGACCAGCAGCACCGTTTTCGGGCTTTCGAGCAGCGTGTCCTCGAGCCAGCGTTTGGTCGGAACGTCGAGATAGTTGTCGGGCTCGTCCAGCAGTAGCACTTGCTCCGGGCCGCGGAAGAGAGCTTCAAGCACGAGTCGCTTCTGCTCGCCGCCGGACAGTGTGTTCACGCGACGCCACTGGGCCTTGTCGAAGGAGAGCCCGAGGGCAGCCTGGCAGCAGGTGTCCCAGACGACCTCGTGGTCGTAACCACCGGCATCCGCGTACTCCGCCAATCGGTTCGCGTAAGCCATCTGGGTGCGTTCGACGTCGTTCTCCAGGAGCGCCAGCTCCGCCCGGTCGACGGCGAGGGCGGCAGCCTTCACGCGGGCCGGGGCCACCGAGATCAGCAGGTCGCGAACTGTCGAGTCGTCGCGCACGTGCCCGACGAACTGGTCCATCACGCCGAGACCACCGTCGACGGCGATGGTTCCGGAGTCAGGAATCAGCTCGCCTCGGATGAGGCGCATCAGGGTCGACTTGCCCGCACCGTTCGCCCCGATGAGAGCTCCGGTCGCACCCTCTCCGACGCGGAACGAGACCTCGTCCAGCAGCACGCGGCCGTCGCTCAACGAGAAGGAGACGTCGCTGACGTCGATGTAACCCACAGTGAATGCCTGACGATCGGGAAGCCCCGGATGGGGCGCCCGCGGGGTGGCGAGCCGATCAGTTTACAGCGCAGCCGTGGCTTCGCCGAAGACTTTCTGTCCATGAGGGGATGAAGGGCGCACAATATCCCTATGGCTGACCTGAGCAGCACCGCAGAGACCGTTCGTCTCGCCATCTATCGCACGTTCGCGAGCACGGGCCGCGCCCTCGACCAGGAGGAGATAGCAGCCCAAACAGGTCTTGAACCGGCGCAGACGGTTGCCGCCTTCCGCGAGCTCGCAGATACCCGCCACGTGGTGCTCGACACTAACGGGAGGATCGTGATGGCGCACCCGTTCGCGGCCATCAACCTTCACTTCTCGGTGATGGGCGAGAACACCATCTGGTGGGGCGGATGCGCGTGGGACTCCTTCGCCATCCCGCACCTGGTCCCGGGCGAGCCGAGCGTACTGGTCGCCACGACCTGCCCGGCTTGCGGAACTGCACACGCCTGGACGGTGACGTCGGATGCGCCGCCCGAAGGCGACCAGGTGGCCCATTTTCTGGTACCGACGGCCCACATCTGGGACGACGTGGTGCACACCTGTTCGAATCAGCGGATCTTCTGCAACGAGACCTGCGTGGAAAACTGGCTCAGCACATCCGGAAACCAGCGCGGTTCGGTGTTCGACCTGGCAACGCTCTGGCGGCTGGCGCAGGGTTGGTACGCCGGTCGCCTGGATTCGCCGTACCGACGTCGCGAACCGGTCGAGGCGCACGAGTACTTTCGGCAAGTGGGGCTTTGCGGCGAATTCTGGGGGCTCGACTAACGCTACGGCAGTTTCGCCACCGTGAGGAGGATGGCCGAATCCTCGATCGCCTCGATGCTGTGCTGGCCCTCCGGCACGATCAGGTGGTCACCGGCCATGCCCGGCCAGGACGTGGCGCCCGCGGTCAGGGTGATCCGCCCACGCAGCACGTAGAGGGTCGCCTCTCCGGGGTTCTGATGCTCGGACATCGTTTGGCCGGCAGCCAGCGCCATCACGGTTTGGCGCAGGGCGCGTTCGTGCCCGCCATAGACCGTGCGCGCGCTTCGGCCGCTCGAGGAACGCAGCGCATCCTCCAGCAACTCCCGGGAAAGCGCGGTCAGCGATGTTTTCTGCATGCGCCCACTATCCTCCGCTTGCGTGCCTATCCCCAGAAGACGGCGATGCAGATGTTGACCAGGGTGAGGCCGGCGACGCTGAGCAGTACCCAGTTCGCGACCTTCTCCTTCTTCCGGTAGATGAAGGCGAGCACCATGATGACGATCACGACGGCGAACTTCACGCCGATCTTTGCGTTGTCGATGTCACCGAGGTCCGCCATCTGGATCACCCCGACCAGCAGCACACCGGTGACCAGCTGGGTGAGCGCACCGTGGAAGATCGCAGCGTTGATCTTGCCTGCACCGGCCTTGAGCGCGGGAACCTGGGCGATCACCCCTCCGAGCAGCGACGCCATGCCGACGAAGTGGAGCACAAGAAGCACGTTCCGCAGGATTTCCATGCCGACAGGCTACCCGCATCCGCCACCGCGCGAGCGGGGCCAGCCGCAGCCGGCCGCGACCGTGACCGGTACGCTGACTCACTGACGGGGCAAATTGATGCCGTCGCGCCGGCCAGCGTCGTCAACGGTACCGGGAGGTAGTACCTGTGGGTGTAGCCCGACTCGTCGTCAGGCGCTCACGCACGCGGGGCAACCTGCTCCTCTCCCTTTTCGCCGTGGTGGCGATCGTCGCCTTCCTGTTGGCCGGGATGATCGGCTACCTGAGCGGAACCGCGGATGCCGCAGTGCGGGAGACTCTGAGCGTCGGCCCGGCTAAGGCGGTGTCAACCCAGCTGAGCAGCCGCCTGGCCAGTGACAGCGACCAGCAGGCGGATGCCACCCGGCAGCTGATCGATGACGCGTTCACCGACGTGGAGGTCGCGGTGCACCGCACGGTGCGGAGCAACCCGGCGAAGGCGTCCATCGGCGAAGAGGCCCCCGAGCTGATCCTCATGGCCGACGCTGAGCTTCCCGAGCACGCAACCGTCGTCGACGGCGCCTGGCCCAGTCCGCGGGAAGGGGCAGTGCCGACGGCTGTTCAGGCTTCCGCGGCGGACGCGCTGGGTATCGGGGTCGGGGACAGCTTCACCGTCGAAGGGCTGGAGTTCGTGGTCGAGGCGACCTGGCTCCCCGACGACGCGACCGACCCGTACTGGTTCTCCGATCCAGCCGTCGCCTCCGGCCTGGACCGGCTCAGTTATGGCCCGGTCGTGACCTTCGAGGGCGCGCTGGCCGAACTGCCGGTGCGCAGCTATGCCCGGTGGACGATCGTGCCCACCGATGCGGCTCTCACAGCGGCGGGACTACCCGCGCTGGCAAGCGCGCTCGATGAGCTTGCGCTGCGGGTCGAGCGCGCCGACGGCGAGCAGAACATCGAGCTGTCGGGCTCACTCGGGGAGCGGGTTGACCTGGTGCAACGCAGCCTGGGGGTTGCGAGTGCGCTCGTCACCGTTCCGGCCGTGCTCGTCATCGTGATCGGCCTCATCACCCTCGCACAGCTGGCGCGGTTGCTGGTGGCGGTGCGCCGCGGCGAGACGGCGCTGTTGCGGGCTCGCGGCGCATCCGTCACCCAGCTGACTGTCGTCTCGCTTGCCGAGGCTGTGGCAGTCATCGTTCCGGGCGGCGCTGTCGGCCTGACGGCGGTGGTGCTCCTGCTGGGGTCGGGGCTGGTCCCGGTGAACGGTGCCGCGATGACAGCGGCCGCCTGGCCGATCGCGCTCGCCGTTGTCGGGTCCGCCGCGTTGGTGTGCGGTGTGGTGGGCTGGCGGGCGGCGGTGGTCGGTGCGGGGCCGGTACACGGCGATTCCGGTCGCACGCGCGCCTCCGTCACAATCGGCGCAGCCGTCCTGGTGCTGGTGGCGGCCGGGGTATCGCTCTGGCAGTTCAAGCTTTACGGGTCCCCCCTCACTGTCGGGCAGGACGGCGTCACCCGGGTCGACCCGCTCACCGTCGTCGCCCCGGCCCTGCTGCTGCTGGCCCTCGCCATGGTAGGACTCCTCGCGTTCGGCCCGGTCGCTCGCCTGCTTGAGCGGTGGGGAACCCAGGGCCGGGGCATCCTTCCCGCACTCCCCACCCGTCAGGTGGCGAGGCGGGCTCCGGTGTTCGGGGTCGCCCTGCTGCTCGTCATCCTCGCCGTGAGCGGCACCACTCTGACCGCCGCCTATTCGCAGACCTGGGCTACGGCCAGCGCGACGGCTGGGCAGTTGAGCAACGGCGCGGATGTCCGCGTGCAGCTCAGCCCGCCGCCCACCGTCGAGCGGTCCGGTTTCCGGGTGAGCGCCGTGCCGTACCTGCGGCTGAGCGGGGCGGATGATGCTGCCACGGTGCTCAGGACGCCGGTGCGGATCGGCGACGACACCGTCGGTCTGACGGCCGTGGCTGCCGTCAGGATGCCGGGGGTGATGCTGCCGGTGGCGGGATCCTTCGACCCGGCGCTGGTCGCATCCGCCCTGCAGGCCGAACGGACCGGATTCCAGCTGGGAGCTGCGGGCGAACTGCCGTTGACGGTGCAGGTGAGCAGCCCTCCCGGCCAGGAGGTCGGCCTGGTGGAGGTGTTCGCCTGGCTTGAGGACGCTGACGGTTCCCTCACGCTTCTCTCTCTCGGAAGCACTCCGGTCGCCGACGCCGCCCCAACCACCCTGACCGCGGTCGTGCCGGAGGGCAGGGCGGGGGAGTGGACGGTGCTCGCCGTCGAAGCCGCGCTTTCGGCGGCGGACGGCGCTCGCGGCATCGAGGTCGCCGTGAGCGGGCTCGACCAGCGTTACGCGCTGGCCCTGTCCTCCACCGAGCCGACCGACCGGGCGATCACCTACGCTGAGCTGCCCACCCTGCCGGTGGTCGTGACGGAGGCGCTGGCCTCCCGCCTGAGCCTCGAGGATGGAAGCACGATGAGGGCGCGCATCCCGAGCACCGCCAGCGCAGTGGAGGCCATCGTTGCCGGAACGACCCCGGCCATACCGGCTGCTGACGGAGGTCTCGGCATGATCGCCGACCTGCCGACATTGAACCGCTACCTCCTGCAGCGCAGCGAGCGGATGCCACAGCCGGCCGAAGTCTGGATCAGCACCACCGACGGCACGCGGCTTGTGGATGGAGCCATCTCGGTCAGCACCACCTCGGCGACGGTCACCACGCCCGGTGATGGTTCCGGCGACCGCGTCATCGCCCCGGCGCTCGTCGGACTGTGGTGGGGCACCGCCGGCGCACTGCTCCTCGCCGCGATCGCCGTGCTCGCGATCACCAGCACCTTCGCACGGGATCGGCGGGACGAGGTCATGGTGCTGCGCGCGCTCGGGATGTCGAGTTCCGAACAGGGTCGAAACCGGCTGATGGAATTGGTGAGCGTGGTGGGAGCGGCGCTGGTGACCGGCGTCATCACCGGACTGATCGCATCCGCCCTCACCGTCGGGGAGTTGGCGACCACGGCTGCCGGCGCTTCGGTACCGGTCTCGCTTCGATTCGACGTGCTCGGGTGGGTTGCTCTCCTCTTCGCTTTGGTCGCCGTTCTGGTAACCATCTCAACCGGTTACGCCGGTTCGGTGTCTCGCCAGGCGCGCGACACCGAGTACCGGGCGGGCGCCGCATGAGTCGGCGCAGGCTGAGCGCCGGGCACCTGCTGTGGCGGCACGCGACGGCCGGGACCGGCGCCTCCGTCACCGTCGCCGTCGTGGTCTTCGTGCTCGCCGGAATCGCCGTCGGAGTGCCCCGAGCCATCCAGCTTCTCGTCACCGACAGTGTTCAACACGAAGTGACCTCGCTGCCGGTCACCACTCGCGACCTCGTCGGCCAGGCGTTTGGCGGGCCCGTGATCGGGGCCTCCGCCGACCCTGCAGGCAGCCCCTTCGAGCCGGAGGTCGACGCGGTCTGGGGCTCCCTCGAAGACGGCCTCACCGACGTGCGGAACGCGATGCCCGAGGTGGTGGAACGCGCCGTGGGCGAAGTGCAGTACGCCGTCACCCTCGCGCCGAACCGGGCCATCGCCGAGCGCGACGGCGCGCCGGATACCGAGATCTCGCTCGGGTTCGACCCCCGGTTGCTCGACCACGTGAGCGTCACCAGCGGCGAAATGCCGGAAGCCATGACCGCGGATGTGCCAAACGACGAGCCGACCGGAATCCTCCTCTCCGAGATCATCGCTGAGCGGATGGAATGGACGCCGGGAGAAGTGCGCGAGCTGCGAACCCCGAACGGAACCCAGCCGCTCGAGCTGACCGGAACCTTCGCGGCGCACGACGACGACGACCCGTATTGGCAGCACGTTGCCGCGTCTCTCCGGCCATCCATCGAGATCATTGGACTGGCACCGCCCGTGGTGATCGGGGTCGGGTTCGCGCATCCGGCATCGTGGCAACACGTGGTGCCGTTCAGTGCGGGCGCGCAGCTGCAGGCGTGGTTCCCCCTGGAGGCGGATGCCGTCACCGCCGGCAACGCGGCGGCCTTCTCGCAGGGGGTGCGCGAGTTCACCAGGAACGCCCACCGCGTGGGGGATCCGACACTCGACGACGGGTGGTTCGGCCGGTACACCACCGTCCCGGTGTTCGAGCTGCCCTTCAGCACGCGGGTCACCAACGCGCTGGATGATGCGATTGCGTCCACCTCGGCCACGAGTGCCGTGCTGGCCATGCTGGCATCCGGACCGATCGGCGTTGCGGTCGCCGTGCTGCTGCTCGGTACCCGGCTGGTCACCGACCGGCGCAACACCGGACTGCAACTGGCGGCCGCCCGCGGAGCGTCGCCAGGCCAATTGCGGGCGACGCTGGCGGTGGAAGGCCTGGGTATCGGCGTCCCGGCCGGCGTTCTCGGTGCTGTCGTCGGATCGATGCTCGTCCCCGGGCCGCCCCAGCCGGTGACGCTGGTGCTGGCCGCGCTGGTCGCTGCGCTTCCGGCCGTGCTGCTCGCCACGACGCCGGTCGTGTCGGGGATGCGCCGCGTACGAGCGGACCTCGGCCCGCGTGCGACCGGACCATGGCGGTGGATCCTCGAAGTGCTCGTGCTGGCCGCCGCCGGCCTCTCAACCTTCCTGCTGCTGCGCCGAGGGCTCACCACCGCGGCCGGCACGGTGACAGTCGATCCCTTGCTGGCGGCCGTGCCGTTGCTGCTCGCCCTCGCCACCTGTGTCGTCGTGATGCGGGTCTACCCGCTCCCGCTGGCGGCGATCGCGCGCTGGGCGGCGCGCCGCCCGGGACTCACCGCCTTCCTCGGGGCGGCGCGCGGAGTCCGCGACCCGGCCTCAGGTTTGGCGCCCATCCTCGCGATGGTGGTCGGCGTATCCGTCGCCGTCTTCTCCGGCGCCATGCTCAGCACCGTGAACGCCGGCGTCGAACACTCCGCCCGAGCATCCGTCGGTGCGGACCTCCTGGTCAGTTCGCAGGCGATCACCGCTGAGCAGGCGGATGCGATCGAAGCCATCGACGGCGTCGTCGCCACAGCTCAGGTGTACGCCGAGGTGCGGGTGACCCTCACCCACGACGGTGCGCGGGACTACCTCACCGCGATCGTCGTCGACGCGGCCCAATTGGCGGCGGTGCAACAAGGGAAGCCCGGCTCGATCGAGGGCCTGGACCTGTTGCACGGTCAAGGGGAGCGGGTGCCGGTGATCGCATCGAAGGCAGTCGCGGACCTGCTGGGCGGTTCGGCTGACGCCAGTGGCGATGCCGAGATCGATGGTGCCGCCATCGAGGTGGTCGGGGCGGCGCCGACCGACGGTCCGATGAGCGACCGTCGCGCCTGGGTGATCGTCGACCGGACCAACGCTGAAAAACTGGTCGGCACCATCTACTCGCCGTCGCGGGTGTTCGTGGGTCTCGATGAGCAGGCATCCGCCACCCAGGTGCGCGATGACATCCGCTCCCTTGTGCAGGCCAGTGCCACCGTGTCCATTCCGGAACAGGTGGTGGACGAGCTGAGGTCTAACCCGGTCGTGACCGGGCTGCAGTCGGCGCTGATCGCGGCGCTGGTGCTGGTCAGCTTTCTCTGCACCGTTGCCGTCGTCATGACCCTGGCGCGAGGGGCGGCCGGGCGCGACAGACTGCTGTCCATGCTGCGAACGCTCGGGTTGGGCCGGCGTTCGGGAACAGCCATCGTGGCGTGGGAGCTCGCACCGATGACCGTCGTGGCGCTGATCGCCGGCACCGCACTGGGAGTCGCGCTGCCCTGGATCGTGCTCGCCGGCGTGGACCTGATCCTGTTCACCGGAGGGTCGCAGCAGCCAGCCGTCGTCATCGACCCTCTGCTGACGGCGCTGCTGACCGGCGGGTTCGTGCTGCTGGTGCTCGTGGCGACGGTCATCGCCGTCGTGACCGCGCGGCGAACCGACCCCGCGACAGCGCTGAGAACGATTGAGGAATGAGAGTGGACATTGTGGCTGAAGAACCAGACATCCTCTGCACCGACCTGGTGCGCATATTCACGGCGCAGGGAGTCGAGGTGCAGGCGCTCCAGGGCCTGAACCTGCGAGTCGAGCGCGGCGAGATGGTCGCCCTGGTTGGAGCATCCGGATCAGGAAAGTCGACGCTGCTGACAATCCTCTCCGGGCTGGACACCCCGACGGCCGGCGCCGCGATGGTTGCCGGCCACGACCTGCTGACCATGGGACGGCGTGAGCGCCTGGAGTTCCAGCGGCACAGTGTCGGGTTCGTCTGGCAGCAGACCTCGCGCAACCTCCTGCCGTACCTGACGGCGGCCGAAAACGTGGCGATGGCGATGATCCTCGCCGGATCCATGCCGGCGAGGCAGCGGGAGACGCAAGTGGATGAGCTGCTGACCCTGCTGGGCGTCGGCGACTGTGCGGACAGGCGGCCGGCCGAACTCTCGGGCGGGCAGCAGCAACGCGTCGCCATCGCCGTCGCCATCGCGAACTCGCCGAAAGTGCTGCTGGCGGACGAGCCGACCGGTGAGCTGGACGACGCTGCCAGCGTGCAGGTGCTGGAGGCCATGCGCACCGTCAACGAACAGCGTGGCGTCACCGTGCTGATCGTCACCCACGACGCCACGGTGTCGAACCACGTGCGGCGCACGATCCAGATTCGGGATGGCCGAACCTCCACCGAGGTGCTGCGCCGCCAGCACGTCGACCAGCACGGGGAGGAGCACACCGTGGCCGAGGAGTTCGCCGTGCTCGACCGGGTTGGGCGGATGCAGCTGCCGGCCGACTTCATGGCCGACCTCAGCCTGCGAGACAAGGTGCGACTGGCGCTGGAGACCGACCACGTCGGCGTGTGGCCCGGCGACACTGCTGCCAAAAGCCCCGCTGCCAAGAACCCTGGTGGTGGCACCGCTGGAACAGGCAGGCGCTCCGCCGGCAGGCACGCCGCGGCACCGGAGAGCACGGACGGAGACCAGTCATGACCGAGGCAATGTTGACGGAGGCGGTGCTGTCCGAGGCGGTGCTGCGAGCGGCATCCGTCAGTCGCGTGTTCAGAAGAGCAGGTGGCGACGTTCACGCCTGCACCGACGTCAGCCTGGAGGTGAGGGCCGGCGAATTGCTGGTAGTGCGCGGACCGTCCGGATCGGGCAAGACCACCCTCCTGAACCTGCTCGGCGGGCTCGACGCCCCCACCTCGGGCAGCGTCTGGGTGGGCGGCGTCGACCTCACCGCAATGAGTGAGGACGAGCTGCTCTCCCTGCGCCGCAATCGGCTCGGGTATGTGTTCCAGTCGTTCGGGCTCATCCCGGTGTTGTCGGCCGCCGAGAACGTCGAGGTTCCACTGCGCATCCAGGGGATGGAGCCGCGAACGCGCGATGCCCGGGTCACCGAGATGCTCGAGCTCGTCGGCCTCGGTGAGCACGCGGCCCAGCGACCGTACGAGCTGTCTGGCGGACAGCAGCAACGGGTGGGGATCGCCCGGGCGCTCGCGGCTGGGCCGCAGATCCTCCTGGCGGACGAGCCGACCGGGCAACTCGACAGTGGCACGGCGGCGACCGTCATGGACCTGATCGGCGAACTGGTGCACTCGCAGGGGGTCGCAGCTGTCGTCGCGACCCACGACCCGCTGCTCATCGACCGCGCCGACCGCGTCATCGAGCTGCACGACGGGCGCATCGCCTCCTGAGCCGGCCTGCTCCCGAGACATCCGTTCCCTGAGCTCAGCGAAGGGGCCCGCGAGTAGGGCCATAGTGCGGGTCGTTCGCCGCGCGCACCCGCATAACGCCCCGTCTCGCGCGCGAGAATGCGTTCTGTGCGCGTAACCTATTCAGCCGGTTACCCGCTGTTGGAACGCCGTTACAGCGAGTAGCACGTGATTCCACCCAACACCATCCGCCGCCTTCAGGGTGGGCGTGCTAGTTTCGCCCCCATGAGCCGTATCGCGGCGGTTGCGCCAGTCTTGCCAGAGCACAGCTACACGCAGGAAACGATCACGGCTGAGCTCGCGTCGCTGATCGCGCCGTCCGACAATCGCCGTAGCGTGCTCGAGCGGATGCACGCGTCCACCCGCATCGGAACGAGGCACACCGCGCTGCCGCTCGAGCGGTATCGCACCCTGGGGTCCTTCGGTGAGGCAAACGACATCTTCATTGAGGTGGCAATCGAGCTGGGTGAGCGGGCGGTGCGCACGGCGTTGGCGGATGCCGGACTCACGCCGCGGGATGTCGACTACATCCTGTTCACCACGGTCACCGGAATCGCCGCACCCTCGATCGACGGCCTGCTGGTCTCGCGTCTCGGATTGCGATCGGACGTCAAGCGGATGCCGTCGTTCGGCCTCGGGTGCGTGGCCGGGGCATCCGGAATCGCCAGGGTGCACGACTACCTGGCCGGTCATCCCACTGAGGTGGGGGTGCTGCTGTCGGTGGAATTGTGCTCGCTGACCCTGCAACGCGGAGACGAGACCATGGCCAACTTCGTGGCCAGCGGCATCTTCGGCGACGGGGCGGCCGCCGTGGTCATGGTGGGGGATCAGCGGAGCGAGCCAGGGCCGGCGGTGATCGCGACCCGCAGTTCCTACTATCCGGAAACGCACGACGTGATCGGCTGGAAAATGCGGGCGAGCGGGTTCGAGATCGTGCTGAGCGCCGGAGTCGCGGATGTGATCGAACGCTACTTCCCGGTGGACGTGACCGGCTTCCTTGCCGACAACTCGCTGACTATCGGCGAGGTGGACCACTGGATCGCGCATCCGGGTGGACCGCGGGTGCTTGAGGCGTTCGGGCAGGCGCTCGACCTGCCCGACAGCGCGTTCCAGCCGAGCTGGGACTCGCTGGCCAGAGTGGGGAACCTCTCCTCCTCGTCGGTGCTGCACGTGCTGGCCGACACGCATCCGGACAGTGCACATCCGGACAGTGGATCGTGCGGGCTCCTCTTCGCGCTCGGCCCGGGCGTCAGCGCCGAATTCGTGCTGCTGGAGTGGATGTGATCGCGTACCTCGCGCTCATCCTCGCCACCGGTGTGGAGCGCCTGGTAGAACTGGTCATCTCGGCGCGCAACGCCCGCGCCGCTTTCGCCCGCGGCGGCCAAGAGTTCGGGCGAGCGCACTTCCCGTGGATGGTCGCGCTGCACACCGGACTGCTGGTCGCCAGCTTCCTGGAGGCCTGGCTGCTCGAGCGGCCCTTCCTGCCGTGGCTCGGCTGGCCGATGCTCGCCCTGGTCGTGCTCAGCCAGGCGCTGCGCTACTGGTGCATCACCGCGCTCGGCCCGCAGTGGAACACCAGGGTCATCGTGGTGCCGGGCGCCGGCGCGGTGACGCGCGGACCGTACCGGTGGTTGCGGCACCCGAACTACGTCGCCGTCGTCATCGAGGGGTTCGCCCTGCCGCTGGTCCACTCATCGTGGATCACCGCCGCCGCGTTCACCGTGCTCAATGCGGTGCTGTTGCTCGGGTTCCGCATCCCGGTCGAAGAGCGCGCGCTGGCAACGCTGACCCGATGAGCGCAGGCGGATGATCGACGTCGTCATTGTCGGCGGCGGGCCGGTCGGCCTCGCTGCGGCGATCGAGGCGAGGCTGGCCGGGCTCAGCGCTGCGGTCATCGAGCCGCGAACGGGCCCGATCGACAAGGCTTGCGGCGAGGGGCTCATGCCCGGCGCGCTGCCGCTGCTCGACAGGCTCGGGGTGCATCCGGCCGGGCATCCGCTGCTCGGTGTCGGCTACTACGCTGCCGCCCACCCGCACCGCAGCTCCACCAAAGTGCCCGTTCCGGTCAGTAGTGCCCCGCGCAACGGGAACAATCCGCCGGAACGGGCACTAATGCGGAGCGTGGAGCATCTTTTCTTGAGTGGGAACGGGCTTGGCGTCCGGCGCACAGTGCTCCACGAGGCGCTCTCCGAGCGCGCGGCCCTGCTCGGCGTAGACCTCATTTCAGGGCGGGCGGATGCGATTGAGCAGCACGAAGACTCGGTCACCGTGGCCGTCGGCTCGAACCGCATCGAGGCGCGCTGGCTGTTCGGATGCGACGGCCTGCACTCGAGCGTCGCACGGCTGGTGGGTCTCGCCAGGCCGGCGCGGCCCGGCGACAGGAGGTACGGCATCCGCCAGCACTTCGCCCTGGCTCCGTGGACCAGCCTGATCGAAGTGCACTACGGCCCAACCGCGGAACTATATGTGACGCCGGTCGCGGCCGACCTGGTGGGCATCGCGATGCTCGCGCCCCAGGGCACCTCGTTCGACGCCGCCCTCGCCGCCGTCCCAGACATTGCCGATCGGCTGGTCGGGGCTGCCGTTGCCAGCGAGCGGCGGGGAGCCGGGCCCTTCCGCCAGCGCACCCGGACTCGCACTGCCGGAAGGGTGCTGCTGGTGGGGGATGCGTCCGGTTACGTCGACGCGCTGACTGGTGAGGGGCTTCGGCTCGGGTTCGCACAGGCATCCGCTGCCGTCGTCAGCGTGGTGGACGGCCGCCCGCAGCGGTACGAGGGGGAGTGGAGGCGGGTGACCCGTGACTTCCGCGCACTCACCACCGGGCTCGTCGCCTGGGCGGATTCACCACTGCGCGGAACGCTGGTGCCGACCGCCGCACGCCTGCCCGGCGTCTTCGGTGCCGTGGTCGAGCGTCTCGCCCGCTGACCCTCAGCAAACGTGCCGCTCTCGCGGTGGGCGACGCACCTTCACCCGAGTCGGGGCATTGTGTGGGAACGCACAGCGTCGAACAGCAGATTGGCCCGACTCGCGTAGGTGAGACCGAGCCTGTCTACGCGGAGACCGCGTCGGGGACCGTCATGCGCGAGCGACCGAGCACGAAGAACCCGAAGGCGGCCGCGACGAAGAACATGAGCACGCCGTACACCGCGGCCGGCAGCGAGAGCTCCAGGCTTCCGAGCACGGACTGGGCGATGACGATGGCGAGTGTGGCGTTGTGGATGCCGATCTCGAAACCGCTGGCGATCGCCTGCGACCGGCCGACCTTGAACATGAGTGGCGCCAGGTAGCCGACGGTGAGGCTGATCACGCAGAACAGAACGGTGATGAGGGCGAGCATCGCGAAGTTGGCGACCAGGATCTCCCGGTTGGAGATGACGGCGCCGGCGATCACCACGACCAGGATGATGACCGAGGCGATGCGCACCGGCTTGTCCATGGCAGCCGCGAATTTCGGCTTCCACTTGCGGATCAGCATGCCCAGCAGCACCGGCAGCAGCACGATGGCGAACACTTCGAGCGTCTTCGACAATTGCAGGCCCACTTGGTCACCACCGGGCATGAAATAGGCGATCGCCAGGTTGGCGATGATCGGCAGCGTGACGACGGCGATCACCGAGTTGATGGCGGTGAGGCTGATGTTGAGCGCCACGTCTCCGCGGAACAAGTGACTGTAGAGGTTCGCTGTGGTGCCGCCGGGTGAGGCGGCGAGCAGCATCATCCCCACCGCCAGCACTGGGGGCAGCTGGAACGCGAGCACCAGGCCGAAGCAGAGGGCGGGCAGCACGATGAGCTGGCAGACCAAGGCGATGAATACGGCTTTCGGATGCTTCCCCACCCGAGCGAAGTTGGCCACCGTGAGGGTGAGGCCGAGCCCCAGCATGATGATTCCGAGGGCGACGGGGAGACCGATGGTGGTCAGCGCTGAGTCCATCCGCTCAGTGTGGCGGAAATCGGTACCGTCGTGCCACCGCAACACGGAGCGATAGTGGCCGTTCCGGAGAGATGTGCCCCGCGGAACGGGTGCATCCCTCCGGAACGGGCACTATTGGGGGCGGGTGGCGGCGGCGAGCACGACGTGCAGGATGTCGCGCAGCTTCTCAAGGTCGGTGATCGGCACCCCGAGCCGCTCGATGATCTGCGCCGGCACCTTCTCGGCTTCCGCACGGAGTTCAGTCCCGGCAGCGGTCAATGTCACCGCGAGCGCGCGTTCGTCGCTCTCACTGCGGGCGCGCGTGATCAACCCGGCAGCTTCCAGCCGCTTGAGCAGTGGGGACAGCGTCGCGGGTTCCAGGTGCAGGGCGTGCGCGATGTCGGCGACGGTTCGTGGGTTGCGCTCCCAGAGTGCGAGCATCACCAGGTATTGCGGATGCGTGAGCCCGAGTGGCTCGAGTACCGGACGGTAGAGGCCGATGACGCTGCGCGAGGTCGCCGCGAGGGCGTAGCAGACCTGCATGTCGAGGGAGAGCGGATCGCGAGCGGTCATGGTGGTCATGGATCCAGTCTAGCCAATTCAGTTAGTGTGCGTATGATTAGTGTGCGAACTAATTAGGAGCGAGACGGAATGAACGACCAGCGGAAACCGAACTGGGCAGACAAGCTCAACGCACTGCTGGTCCCGTACATCGGCCCGCCGCCGCTCGGCCCCTACGGCGAGGCTCCGCTGCCGCCGACCCGGCTGTCGGCATGCCCGATGTGCGGGGTCGTCATGTCGGCACACGAAGTCGAGCGCCGAGACGGTCGCCCGACCAAGCTGCACTGCCCGGTCCCGGCTGCCTAGCGCAGAGCCCGTCCCATCTGTCAACAGGACCGATCATCCGACGCGCCGTCGCCCCAGCGCGCTCGTCGGCGTGTCACCGAATCCGTCCTGTTGACGGAGGCATCAGGAGAGGCAGCGGCCTATGGCAGCAGCAACGGGATGAGTTCGCCCGGCGAGGAGACGACCGCGATCGAGCCCTCCTGCTCAGCGAGCGATCCGTAGCCCCAGTCCACAAAAATGGCCGGTACGTCGTTCGCGGCCGCGCCCTCGATATCGTGCTTCCGGTCGCCGATCATGACCGGGTTGCTGAGGTCGGCCCCGATCATCCGGAACCTGGTGAGCGCCTCTTCGATGACGTCCTTCTTGGCGCTGCGGATCTCGTCGATCGACGAGCCGGCGATCACCCGGAAATATTGCGTCAGGTTGGCGTTGTCGAGAATGACGGATGCCGGGAACTCCGGCTTCGAGGTGGCCAGCGACAGCGGGATACCGCTTTCGTGGATGGAGCGCAGAACGGAGCCGATCCCCTCGAACACCGGGCTGGTCTGCGTGCCGTGGTCGAGGTAGTGCTTGCGGTAGATGGCGAGCGCCTGCGCAGATTCGATCGGCGTCATCCCCGCGTAGTCGCGGAAAGCATCGAGGATCGGCGGGCCCACGTAGGCGAGCAGTTCTTCGGCCGATGGAACCGGCCGGCCCAGTTTCTCGAACATGTAGCTGAGCGACGCGGTGATTCCGGGTGCGGAGTCGGCGATCGTCCCATCGAGGTCGAACAGGATGCAGGTCCACGGCTTCTTCATTGTGCCTCGAGCCTACTTAAGGAGCGTCAGAACAGGCGCAGGTGGCTGTCATCGAGGCCGCGCATCTCGTCGTAGTCGAGGGTGATGCAGCGGATGCCGCGGTCCAGTGCCAGCGTTCGTGCCTGCGGTTTGATCTCCTGTGCCGCGAAGACACCCGCCACCGGGGCCAGGCGCGGGTCGCGGTTCATCAGTTCGAGGTAGCGGGTGAGCTGCTCGACCCCGTCGATGTCGCCGCGCCGCTTGATCTCCACCGCGACACTGCCGCCGGAAGCATCCGTCGCCAGGATGTCGACCGGGCCGATCGCGGTCATGTATTCGCGGCGCACCAGGCGGTAGCCGTCGCCGAGCACCTCGATCTGCTCGGCGAGCAGCTTCTGCAGGTGTGCTTCGACGCCGTCCTTCTGCAGGCCGGGGTCGATGCCCAGCTCGTGGGTGCTGTCGTGAAGAATCTCGTGGATGGAGATGACCAGCAGGTCGGCGGTCTTCGCCTGGGTGACCTTCCAGATTTCGGCGACGCCGGCATCCGCCTGCTCAGACTCCGGCTCGATCGTGGCGAAAGTACAGGGCGGGCTCATCCAGTTGAGCGGCTTGTACGACAGCGAGTCGGAGTGCACCAGCACGCTGCCGTCCGCTTTCAGCAGCAGCAGCCGGGTGGCAAGGGGAAGGTGCGCACTGAGGCGGCCCGCGTAGTCGACGGAGCAGCGGGCAATGACAAGTCTCACTTCTCTAGGGTATGGGTTCGGCCCGGCCTCGAGTGATGGGGACAGCATCGGAGCAGGCCGCGATCAATGCCCACATCAGGGGTCAGCTCCGACCTGCTGGTGTTGGCTAGGTTGTGGACATGACCATTACGGGGCCGAGGGTGTCTTCGGGCAGCTTCGATGAGCTTGCTCGCGACCTCCAACGCATGCGGCTGGAGGCCGGGGCGGTGTCCTACACGGAGTTGGCGACGCGCATCACTCAGCTCCGTGAGTCCCAAGGCATGAGCGAGGCGGCGGCGAAAGTTGCCCGGTCGTCGGTTTACGACGTGTTCCGGCCGGGTCGAAAGCGAGTGAACGCCGAGCTGGTCGGAGAGATTGTCCTCGCGCTCGGGCGCGGCGAGGACGAGGCGACGGCCTGGCGTCTGAGGACAGCCGCCGCACGGGAGGAGGACGTGCAACCCCCGGACGACCGACTCGGTGGTAGCAAGCGGGGCAGGAATGTTGCCCTGGCCGTGGTGCTGTGCGTTGCCGCCGTCGGGCTGAGCCAGTTCATGAACTTCACCGTCAGCGCGCTGCATCTGCCGCTCTACCTCGACATGGTCGGCACCGCCTTCGCTGCCTTCGCGTTCGGGCCGTGGGCGGGCGCGGCGGTTGGAGTGGCGACCAATCTGACCGGCAACCTCATGCACGGGGACTTCAGCGGCTGGGGCTTCGCGTCCGTCCAGGTCGCCGGAGCAGTCATCTGGGGCTATGGCTTACGAGGCTGGTTCGGGCGCAGCCGTTCTCGCTTCCTGTTACTCAATGCTGTGGTCGCGGTCGTCTGCTCGCTGGTGGCCGTGCCGGTCATTCTGCTCTTTTTCGACGGGGTCAGCACCCTGTCTGGTGCCGCTGCGCTCGCAGATGCGGCGCAGCAGCTCGGCAACGGGCTGCTGGCCACGTTGTTCTCGGTCAACATGCTCACTTCCCTCGCGGACAAGCTCATTTCCGGCTATCTCGGGCTGTTCATCGTCTGGGCTCTCGCGCACTACGGGTTCGCCATTACGGACACCGTCCGGGTTCGTTTGGGGTTGGTGCCACCGCGGGTCAAGGGCTGAGTGTCGCGCCTAGGCTTTTGGTGGAGCTCCAACACGTCAGGCTTTCCCGAGGCCCGACTTCCACTAGACCGGAACAGCTGATCCAACGGCTACACCCTTGATTACCCAGGGGAGACCGCGGATCAGCCACCCGATCCGGTCATCGGGGTCTCCGAAGCCTGGGGGCTGAGGCTTCGGAGATTCCCGAGGTGCCGCTGCGGAGCCCGGCGCCGTCATCCTGATGCACCCGAGCGCAGCCATCACGCGCCGCCCTGCAAAGGCTGGGCATTGGATGAGAGCTCGAGCCGGCGCGGAGGCCCGAGCGTACGCTCGAAAATCATCCGCCATCGCGGAGAAATCCACCACTTAGAGGAGGAATCATGGGATCCGTCGCACGAGTAACCACACTCAATATCCGCTCGGAGACAAGTTTCGAGGACGCCGTCAAGATCGGCATCGAGCGCGCACACAAGACTCTCCGGGGAATCTCCGGAGCCTGGGTCAAGGAGCAGAAGGTCGAAGCGGCCGACGGCCAGATCACCGCCTGGTCGGTCGTGCTCGAAGTGACCTTCGTGCTGGATGACTAGGACTTCATCGGCTCGCGGGCGGCGTGCGAGACGGCGCCCGCGGCCACGATGAGCACCAGCACGATCAGCAGGGCATTCAACAGCCCGACCTGCTGACCCAGGAAGCCGATCAGCGGCGGCCCGATCAGGAACGCTGAGTAGCCGATCGTGGCAACCGCGCTGACCCTCGCCGCGGCCGTGCGCGGATCGTCCGCCGCCGCCGACATGCCGGTGGGGAAGCCGAGAGCCGATCCCAGGCCCCACAGGACTACCCCGACCACGGCGATCCAGGCGACCGGGACGAAGATCACGATGAGCAGGCCGATCACCGCGAGGGCAGCGGATGCGCGCAGCACCGGAACGCGTCCGAACCGGTCCAGGATTCTGACGCCCGCGAGACGACCGACGGTCATCGCAGTCACGAAGACGCCGAACACCAGCGCGCCGGTTGACTTGTCCACGCCGTGTCCCTCGACCATGGTGAGCGACAGCCAGTCGTTCGCCGAACCCTCGGCGAAGGCCATGCCGAGCACGATCACGCCGATGAGGAGCGTACGGGGGTCTCGCCAGACGCCGAGGCGTTCCCGCCAGGTAGTGCCGTGGTCTTCATCCGGCGAATCGACTTGCAGCACGTTCTCCGACTGGGTCGACATCACTCCGAGCAATCCGGCGACCACCATTACCGCCGACACCACCGCGGCCTGGACAGCGATCGGCACCTGCGCGAATTCCGCGGCCGCTCCGACCCCAGCCCCGATCATGGTGCCGAAGCTGAAGAAAGCGTGGAAGATCGGCATGATGGTGCGCCCGAGCGCGCGCTCGTTGACGGCACCGGACAGGTTCATGGCGACGTCGCACACCGACATGCCGGCACCGAAAACGGCCAGGCCGGCGAATACCACCCAGAATTGTTGCCCGACGGTGACGCCGACACCGGCCAGCCCCAGGCCCAGGGGGCCGATCACCAGCGACCAGGCCATCGCGCGGCGGGTGCCGAAACTGGCGATCACGTGGCTCGCCGCCAGCAACCCGGTGATCGAGCCGACCGCGATGGCGAAAATGAGCACGCCGATCTGCGCGGTATTGACGTCGAGCGCGTCCTTGACCGCCGGGATGCGGGCCATCCAGCTGGCGATGCCGATGCCGCAGACGGCGAAGATCGCGAAGATCCCGTTGCGCCAGGCGACGACCTGACCGCGGTTGAGTCCAGCGGGGTAGACGGGAGTGGGCGAAGTCACTCTGACAATCGTAGGCGGGTCAGCGTGACCCGGTGACGATCCAGCGGTTGCCTTTCGCCCGCAGGCCGAGGGTCAGTGCACGCGCTCCCATGTAACCGAAGCCGAACGCCACCCAGAGCCAGGCGAGTGCGGCATCCGGTCGGACGGACTCCAACCAGAACAGCAGTGGCACATACGCAGCCAGGTTGAGCGCACCGGTGATCGCCAGGTAGCGGGCGTCGCCCGCCCCGATCAGCACGCCATCGAGCACGAACACATAACCGGCGAGCGGGATGCCGGCAGCCATGATGTACAAGGTGACGGTGACCGCGCTCCGTACCGCGGCATCCGAGGTGAACACGGGAGCGGCCACCGGCGCCAACGCGGCGATGACCACGCCGAGCAGCAGGCCGAAGAGCAGACCGTGCTGGATGAGGCGTCTGGTGATGGCCGCGACCCGGTCGACGGCGGATGCGCCCAGTCCGTGCCCGATGAGCGCCTGGCCGGCGATCGCGAGGGCATCGAGGATGAATGCCAGCGTTGCGAAGATCGTCATCGCGATCTGCAGCGCCGCCAACTCGGTCACGCCGAAGTCGGTCGCGACGAAGACGGTGGCGAGCATCGCCGCCCGCAGGCTGGCGGTCCTGGCGAGCAGCCACATCCCGGTTCCCGCAGCGGCGCTGACACCGCGGAGCCCAGGCCGCAGGCTCGCGCCGGTCGCGGATGCTGCGCGCACGGCCATGACGATGTAGACGATCGCCATCGCCCACTGGGCGATGATCGTGCCGACCGCGGAGCCGGCGATGCCCCAGCCGAAGCCGTAAATGAAGATCGCGTTGAGCGCGATGTTCGCGCCGAAGCCGCAAACGGCGACGACCAGCGGAGTCCGGGTGTCCTGCAGCCCTCGCAGCAGGCCGTTCGCGGCGATTACGATCAGCATGCCCGGGATGCCCCAGAGGGAGATGCTGAGATAGGTGTTGGCGGCCGTCGTCACGTCGGGCGCGGCGCCGAATACGGCCACCAGCCACTCGCTGGTGGGGATCCCGACGATCATGAGTGCGACACCGATCAGCAGCGCGAGCCACATGCCGTCGATTCCGGCACGGATGGCGCCTCCCCGGTCGCCGGAACCCAACCGCCGGGCGACAGCCGGCGTGGTCGCATAGGCGAGGAAGATCAGCAGGCCGATCGCGGTCTGCAGGATGGCGCTCGCGATGCTCAGGCCGGCCAACGGCGCCGCGCCGAGGTGGCCGACCATCGCGGTGTCGGTCAGGAGAAAAAGAGGTTCGGCTACGAGCGCCCCGAGCGCGGGTACGGCCAACCGCAGGATGTCGCGGTCAAGTTCTCTGGAGATGCCCAAAACCTTACCCGAGATGCCAGAAATTGGCGTTCCCGTGGCCGGGGAAGCCCATTTATCGGCACCCCAGGGAATGGGGGAGACCGGGCTGCGAGCGCACATCGGGGGAGCATAGGCTGGGAGCATGAGCGCCGATCCCCAGCTGACTTCCGGTATCCAGACCGACGAACTCGACCCGAACATCCGCCCGCAGGACGACCTGTTCCGCCACGTCAACGGGAAGTGGATCGACCGCACCGAGATTCCGTCCGACAAGGCCAGGTATGGCTCGTTCTACGTGCTCGCGGAGGAGGCCGAGAAGGCTGTTCGCGACATCATCGAGGAAGCACAAACCGCCGCCGAGGGAACCGAGGAGCGCAAGTTCGGCGACCTGTACGCGAGCTTCCTCGACATCGACCGCATCGAGAAACTGGGCGGGGAGCCGCTGGCTCACCTGCTGGCTGAGGTCGACGCGATAAGCACCGTCGACGAACTGCTCTCCACGCTCGGCAGCCTTGAGCGCCAGGGCACCAGCGGGCTGTTCCAGCTCTTCGTCGACAACGACCCGGGCAACCCCGAACGCTACCTGGTGTTCCTCGAGCAGGGCGGAATCGGCCTGCCGGACGAGTCCTACTTCCGCGAGGAGAAGTTCGACGAGGTACGGACCAAGTACCAAGAGTTCCTGGAGCGGATGTTCGACCTCGCGAAGTTGCCGGAGGCATCCGCCAGCGCTCGCCGCGTCTTCGAGCTGGAGAAGCAGATCGCGTCCCACCACTGGGACAATGTGCGCTCCCGCGACAGCGAGGCGACCTACAACCTGATGACCTGGACGGATGTCGCATCGACCGGGGTCACTTCGACACCCTCGACCAGCGGGAGCCTGACTGATGTCAAAACGTCCGAGTTGAACGACTGGCGGAGGGCGCTCGACCCCCCAACCGGCTCATTCGACGAGCTGGTCGTGCGCCAGCCGAGCTTCATCGAGGGTGTTCGCACGCTCTTCGCCGACGAGCACCTCGAAAGCTGGAAAGACTGGCTGCGCTGGCAGGTCATCCGATCATCCGCCCCCTACCTGTCCACAGACTTCGTCGACGCCAACTTCGACTTCTACGGCAAGACCCTGACCGGCACGCCAGAGCTGCGGGCCAGGTGGAAGCGCGGCGTCTCCCTGGTCGAGGGCGCGATGGGCGAGGCGGTCGGCCGCATCTACGTCGACCGGCACTTCTCGCCGACCGCCAAGGCGAGCATGGACGTCCTCGTCGACAACCTGGTCGAGGCGTACCGCCAGAGCATCGCCGGCCTGTCCTGGATGACGGATGCCACCCGCCAGCGCGCCCTCGAGAAGCTGGAGAAGTTCACGCCCAAGATCGGCTTCCCGGTGAAGTGGCGCGACTACTCGACCCTCGAGGTCGACCCCTCAGACCTGATCGCCAACGTGCGGGCGACCAGCGAGTTCGAGTTCCAGCGCGAGCTGGGCAAGATCGGCAAGCCGCTCGACCGCGACGAGTGGTTCATGACCCCGCAGACCATCAACGCGTATTACAACCCGGGGTTCAACGAAATCGTCTTCCCGGCCGCGATCCTGCAGTTCCCGTTCTTCGACGAGACCCGTGATGCGGCCGCCAACTATGGGGCGATCGGCGCGGTCATCGGCCACGAGATCGGTCACGGCTTCGACGACCAGGGCTCCAAGTACGACGGTGACGGTCGCCTCATCGACTGGTGGTCGGCGGATGATCGTGAGGCCTTCGAGAAGCTGACCTCCTCCATGATCGAGCAGTACAACGCGCTGGCGCCGCGGCAGGTTCCCGACCATTTCGTGAACGGCGCGCTCACCATCGGCGAGAACATCGGGGACCTCGGCGGGCTCGGGATCGCCTGGAAGGCGTACCTGATCTCCCTGGACGGTCAGAAGCCGCCGGTGGTGGACACTTCGACGAGCTCAGTACAGGCAGGATCCTTGAGCGGGGCCGAGCGGTTCTTCCTCTCCTGGGCCCAGGCCTGGCAGTTGAAAGCTCGCGACCAGGAGGTCATCCGCCTGCTGTCCATCGACCCGCACTCGCCCAACGAGTTCCGATGCAACCAGATTGTTCGCAATATCGACGCGTTCTATGAGACGTTTGAAGTGACCCCCGATGATGAGCTCTGGCTCGACCCGAACGAGCGTGTGACTATTTGGTGATTCCGACGCGAGATCAGGACAAACGCGAGCGGGTCCGTACCGTCAGGGCGGGCCGCCACCGTGGCGCCGACGGAGCTGAGAGCTTCTCCGGCGGGTTCCACGCGCTCGGAGAGCTCGCCTACCTGGGCGCCCAGGTTTCGGCAAGCGTCATCGACCTGACCACTCGCGCCCAACTGGTTTCCATCGACGATCGCATCGCGCTTCCGACGGCCAGCGTCGGCAAGGTGTTGCTCCTGATCGAGGCATCGGCGAGGATCACCGCGCGCGATTTCGCCGGCTACGGCATCCTCGACAAGACCCCCGGCGACAATGTCGCGGACTCCGGCCTGTGGCGGCACCTTCAGGCGCCTGCCCTTCCGGTAGTCGACCTGGCCACGCTCGTCGGCGCGACCAGCGACAACCTGGCGACGAACGTTCTGCTGCGGGTGATCGGCCTCGAGGCGGTGCGCGCCCGCGCGGAGTCCCTGGGTCTCAAGCGCACCGCCCTTCTCGACCTGGTGCGCAACCGTCGCGGTCCGGATGACGCCCCCCAACTTTCCGTCGGCTCGATGGCAGAACTCGCCTGGCTCTTCGGTGCACTGTCGCGCGGCGAGGTGGTCGACCCGGTGACCAGCCAGCGGGTGCTCGGCTGGCTGTCGCTGAACGCCGACCTCTCCATGGTTGCCAGCGCCTTCGGCCTCGACCCGCTGGCCCACCGAGAGGAGGACCACGGCATCCAGATGGTCAACAAGACGGGAACGGATGCCGGCGTCCGCGCCGAAGCCGGGGTCGTCCGCAGCGCCCGTGCCGGCGTCGCCTACGCGGTGACCGTTCAGTTCGCCGACACCGACCTCCTGGCCCGGTTGCGCGTACTCGACGCGATGCGCACGGTGGGGCGCGACATCCTCGAGTACCTTCACTGAGGCACTTTCGGATCAGCCTGAGAGTTAGCTCCATGCCCGGTGAGGGCGTCGGACACTACGCTTGAATAGCCGTCGAGCGGACGCTCGGCAATAGACGAGGAACAGGAGTAGCTAATGCGAGGCAAAATCCTCATCGTGACCGGGCTGGCCGTTGGATACGTGCTGGGAGCCCGCGCCGGCCGTGAACGCTACGAAGAGATCAAGCGTGCCGCCACCAAGTTCTGGAACGACCCGAGGGTCAAGCAACAGGTCGAGACGGTCGAAGACTTCGCGAAAGACAAGGCGCCTGAGGTGGTCGACTTCATCAGCGACAACGCCAAGAAGGTGGTCTCCCAGGTGCGCTCAGCAACCAAGAAGTCGGATGCCGGCAGCAAGAGCTCGACGGGCGGTACCTCAACGAGCGGCAGCTCCACGAGCGGTACCTCAACGAGCGGCGCGACTGCGGCCGGTGTCAGGAAGAACCCTGGGACGCGTTCGTCAAGCACCTCGAAGTAACCGACCATGACTGAACCGATTCGACCGAAGCGGTCACTGCTCACGCTGCTTACCGACCTGCCCGGCCTGGTCAAGGAGCTCATTGCGGCCGAGATCGACCAGCTCAAGGCCGAGTTGACCCGCAAGTTCACCGCGCTCGGCATCGGGGCGGGCTTGCTCGCCGGAGCCGCCGTCGTAGTGCTCTTCGCGGTCGGGGTGCTGCTGACGGCTGCGATCCTCGCGTTGTCCCTGGTGATGCCGGGCTGGCTGGCTGCGCTACTGGTCGCACTGCTGCTGCTGATCATCGCAGCGATCGTCGGTTGGATCGGATACGTGAAGCTGAAGAGCGGGATGCCACCAATGCCGACCGCGACAATCAACAGCCTCAAGAAAGACCTGAACGTCGTACGCGGCGTCGGAAAGTGAGAGAAGCCATGACCACATCAGATCTGGGTGGAGCCGACATCAGGGCTACCGCCAAGCGGGTGGAGTTGGAAGAGACCCTCGACGAGCTCGAGGACAAGCTGAACGTGCCGAAGCAGGCCGGAATCCTCGCCGACAAGGTGCGGGTGTCGTATGAAGACAACCCGGTGCCGTGGATCATCGGGGCGACGGCGGCGGTCGTTGTTATTGGTGGCTTGATTGCTTGGGCGATTTTCGGGGACGACTGACCTCCCTCGCAGGCTCGGTCGGCGCTGGGGTCGCGTGATCGCTGGCGCGATCACCATAGCTCCACCGCGCGGGACGACTGACCCTCACTGAGCAGTGCTTTTGGCTCTCACGGGCTAGCGGGGCAGTATTGAAGGCATGACTCCGCTCCGCAACACCAAACCACTCGCCGGCTGGCGAGTGCTGGTTCCGCGTGGTGGCGCCTATGGCGAGGTTGTCGCCGCGGCCCTCCGTTCCTACGGTGCGTCACCCGTGGTGGCGCCGATGGTGAACTTCGCCAGCCCCGAAGATGTACCGGCACTCAGCGACGCCCTCTCGCGACTGGCGAAAGGCCACTTCGACTGGGTGGCCGTAACCAGCGCAGCTGTTGTCGACGTGCTGGTCAGTCAGGGGATCACCATTCCGGAGAAGACCAAGGTCGCTGCCGTCGGGGAGACCGCGAACACCGCGCTCACCCTGGCCGGGTACCGGGTCGATTTCGCACCGGAGGCCGACAAGTCGATGCGCGGGCTGTTGAAGGAATGGCCGGAGTCTGAGCGGTCCGGCCGGGTGCTGGTGCCGCAGTCTGACCTGTCGGAGCCGCACCTCCTGGCCGACCTCGCCGAACTCGGCCTCGACATCGAATTCGTCATCGCCTACCGAACCGTGGGGGTTCCCGTCTCGGAGAAAGTGGCGACGGATGTTGCTGACGCCCGCATCCGCGCGGTGCTGGTCAGTTCGGGTTCGGTCGCCAGGCAGGTGCAAGCGCAACTCGCACCGCTGCCCGAGACCATTGTCGTCGCCTGCATCGGCCCGCGAACGGCGTTCGATGCCAGGGCCGCCGGCCTGAGCGTGCACGTCATTGCCGAGGCCCGCACGGCCGACTCCCTGGTCGAGGGCCTCGCGGAGTACGCTGCCCACGAATCACAAGGCGAACGCGACTAGGTAAGCCATGGACACCCGCGACCTCGACACGACGTGTTGCATCGCGGGTGGCGGCCCGGCGGGCCTGATGCTGGGGTTCCTCCTCGCGAAAGCCGGGGTCGATGTCGTCGTGCTGGAGCAACACGCCGACTTCCTGCGCGACTTCCGCGGCGACACCATCCACCCGTCCACCATCGACCTGCTGGGCGAGCTCGGCCTGAAGGATGCGTTCCTGAAGCTGCCGCACAACAAGGTCAAGGGCCTCGACGTCGTGCTCAGCGGCAACCGCATCCAGCCCGTCGACTTCACCAGGTTGCGTGGTGGCACGCGCTTCCTGGCGTTGATGCCGCAGTGGGACTTCCTGAACTTCATCGTCGCCGAGGCGTCGAAGCTGCCGCACTTCAAGCTGATCACCCAGGCGGAGGTCACCGGGCTCCTCCGTGAACGGGATCGCGTCAGAGGCGTCACTGTAGCCACCGGTGACGGAGAGCTGACGGTGCGAGCAGACCTGACGGTGGCGGCGGATGGTCGTGATTCGGTGGTTCGGGAGGCATCCGCTCTCCCGTTGAAGGAGTACGGCGTCGCCGTCGACGTGCTGTGGTTCCACCTCCCGATGACCCGGAAGGAACGCCCGACACTCGCCTACCTCGACAAGAAGTCGATGGTGCTGACGATTCCGCGCGGCGACTACTACCAGGCGGGCATGCTCATCCCGAAGGACGGGTTCCCCGCGTTGAAGAGTGCCGGGCTCCCGGCGTTCCGGCAGCGCGTGGCCGAGACGGCACCCGTGGTCGCCGACGTGGTCGACTCACTCCGGGGCTGGGACCAGGTCAAGCTGCTCTCGGTGCAGGTGAACCGACTGAGCCGGTGGTATCTGCCCGGTTTGCTCTGCATCGGCGACGCCGCCCACGCCATGTCGCCCGCCTTCGGGGTCGGCGTCAACTTCGCGATCCAGGACGCCGTCGCCACCGCCAACCGGCTGGCCGCACCGCTGCGCACCGGCACCCTCACCACGCGGGACCTGGCGGCGGTGCAGCGGCGGCGCGTGCCGCCGGTGCGGGTGATGCAGCCGATCCAGCTTCAGCTGCACAAGAGGATCGCGAACGCCGGGCCGGGGGTGAACCTGCCCCATCCGCTTCCGGCGCGGGTGCGGTTCGTGTTGCACCTGCTGCTGCCGATCGTCCGGCGAGTGGCCGCCCGGGTGGTGGGCCGTGGCATCCGCCCCGAGCGGGTGTCGCCCGAACTGAGGCGCCTCTTCTCGACCCGGTAACTGTTCACCCGTCAGCTGCGGACACGAGTGCACAAGTACCGCGGACGGTTGAGTCCGTAGTTGACGGGTGGGCGCGTCCGTGAACGTGCCGCGCCGGATGCGCGCGGTCAGGTGCGCACGTCGACGACGGTGCGACCACGGATGCGCCCGGCGAGGATGTCGTCGGCGATGCGCCGCGCATCCGCCAGCCCGACCGTCTCGGTGAGGTCGTCCAGCAGGCCGAGGTCCAGGTCGGTCGCGAGGCGTGACCAGGCCTCCTGTCGAATGGCCGCCGGGGCGAACACCGAGTTGATGCCGATCAGGCGCACGCCGCGCAGGATGAACGGCAGGACGGTTGCCGGGAGTTCGTGGCTGGCGGCCAGGCCGCAGGAGGCCACTGCGCCGCCGTAACGTGTCTGGGCGAGAACGTTCGCCAGGGTCGTGCCGCCGACCGAGTCGATCGCGCCCGACCAGCGCTCACCCTGCAGTGGCTTGCCGGGTTCGCTCAGTGAATTGCGGTCGATGATCTCGGTCGCACCCAACCGCCGGAGGTACTCGTGCTGCTCCTGGCGGCCGGTGGAACACACCACGGTGTGCCCGAGGCCGGCGAGCAGCGCAGTGGCGATGCTGCCGACGCCGCCGGCAGCCCCGGTGACGAGAACCTTGCCGTCCGTTGCCCGGCTGCCCAGCGCATCCGCCCGTTCCAGTTCCATGACGGCGAGCATGGCCGTGAACCCTGCGGTGCCGATCGCCGCCGCCTGCCGGGCGGAAAGCCGCTCCGGCAGCCGCACCAGCCAATCGCCGCTCACGCGGGCGCGCTCGGCCAGGCCGCCGTTGTGCGTCTCTCCGATTCCCCAGCCGTTCAGCAACACCTGGTCGCCCGCGCGCCACCGGTCGTCGGATGATTCGGCGACAGTGCCGACCAGGTCGATGCCGGGGATGAGCGGATGCTCGCGGATCACCCCTGGGCGGCCGGCCAGCGCCAGGCCGTCCTTGTAGTTGATGCTGGAGTACTCGACGTCCACCAGCACATCGCCGTCGGCCGATTCCGTACGATCGGCAAGGTCGGCATCCGTCACGTTCACCAGCTGGGAGTCGACGCCGTCGCCGCCCTTGGTCACCATCCATGCGCGCATGGAACCAACCATACGCAGCCGTCCCGTACGAGTCGGTCAGCCGAAGAGGATCGCGGCCTCGTCGTAGCGTTCCTGCGGCACCGTTTTGAGCTTGCCCAGGGCCTCCTCGAACGGGACCGCAATCATGTCGGTGCCGCGCAGGGCGACCATCTGCCCCCACTGCTTGTTCCTGGCCAGGTCGAGCACCGCCATGCCGAGGCGAGTGGCGAGCACGCGGTCGTATGAGGTGGGTGTCCCCCCGCGCTGGATGTGCCCCAGGGTGGTCGCCCGGGTCTCGATTCCGGTGCGTTCTTCGATGACCGGCGCCAGGTGCTCGCCGATGCCACCCAGTCGCGGCCGGCCGAAAGCGTCCAGCCCGCGTTCGTGGTGTGCGTCATCCATGGTGTCGAGAGTGAACCCCTCCGAGACGACGATGAGCGGCGCGCGACCGCGATCGTGGGCGCTGGTGACCCAGCCGATGATCTGGTCCATCGACGTCTTCTGCTCGGGAATCAGGATGGCGTGAGCACCGGATGCCATGCCGGAGTGCAGCGCGATCCAGCCGACGTGCCGGCCCATGACTTCGGCGATCATGCAACGCCCGTGGGAGTCGCCGGTGGTGCGCAGGCGGTCCATGGAGTCCGTGGCGATCTGTACGGCGGTGTCGAACCCGAAGGTGTAGTCCGTCGCCGAGATGTCATTGTCGATCGTCTTCGGCACACCGACGATCTCGAGCCCCTCATCGGAGAGACGCTTGGCGGCGGCGAGAGTACCCTCACCGCCGATCGCGATGATGGACCCGATGTCGTTCCGCTCCATCACCTCGCGGATGCGGTCCGGCCCGCCATTGCCCTCGAACGGGTTGGTGCGTGAGGTACCGAGGATCGTCCCGCCCTGCTTGCTGATGCCCTTGACCTCGTGGCGGCCGAGAGGCACGAGCTCCTCTTCAACGACGCCGCGCCATCCGCCCTTGAAGCCGGCGAATTCCTGACCGTAGAGCTGGTCGCCCTTGAGCACGGCTCCGCGGATGACGGCGTTCAACCCGGGAGCATCTCCGCCGCTGGTCAGGATTCCGATTCTCATGTGTCCATTGTGGTGGAGCCAGGGACAGGGCGCGACTTGGGCGAGGCCAAAACGCCGATTGCTCAGATAGCCCCTGCACCACTACAGTCGTGCCTGCGCGTGTTCGACGCGCCATCCAACTCAGGAGAACACATGACTGAAGCTACACCCGCCCCAGCCCCCAGCGCCGACTACACCGCGCCCGTTGCCGAGAACCCCGGCAAGACGCTCGGCATTGTTGGGCTCGTGCTCGCCTTCATCGCGAACATCGTTGGCCTCATCGTGAGCATCATCGCGCTCAACAAGTCGAAGAAGGCCGGCTACAAGAATGGGCTGGCGCTCGCCGGTATCATTGTCGCCAGCGTCTCGATCGTCATCTCGATCATCGCGGTCATCGCCATCGTCTCCCTGGGTGCGGCCGGCTTCAACGCCATCGCCGAGGCCTGCGCGGGCTACGCGTCGGGTGAAGTGCTCACCGACGGCACCACCACCATCACCTGCCCGTAGTCACGTACAACAGCAACGCCCCGGTGTCAGACACCGGGGCGTTGCTGCGTGAACGGGCCCGTTCGGGTCGGGCCCGTTCGGGTCAGGCCCGACCGTGGATGGCGCGGGAACGCCGCGACAGCGAGTCGATGATCACGGCCAGCAGCAGCACGACGCCGGTCACCATGTAGCGCACCGAGGAGTCGAGGCTCAGGAGGGTCAGCCCACTGGCGATCGACTGGATGACGACGATGCCCAGCACGGCGGACCAGGCGCTGCCGCGTCCACCGAAGAGGCTGGTGCCACCGATCACCGCTGCCGCGATCGCGGTCAGGTTGGTGTCGCCTCCTCCACTGCTCTGGTTGGCCGACGCGAGCCTGGCTGCTGCCAGGATGCCGCCGAGCGCGGCCAGCGAGGTGCTGATGATGAACACCGAGATGTACACCCGGTTCACCCGGATCCCGGCACGCCTGGCCGCCTCGACGTTGCCTCCGACGGCGTAGATGGAGCGTCCCCAGGTGGTGCGGGTGAGTGCGTAGTTCAGCACCACAACGAGCACGATGAACAGCAGGAACATCATCCCGACGCCGCGATTGGTGCCCAGGTACCAGGATCCGACGAGCAGCACCGCGAGCAGCAGTGCGCCACGGATGAAGATTCCGGTCTTCGAGGCCGAGATGAGTCCCGCCTTGTCGCGACGGTTAGCCGTCAGCAGGTTGCTTGCCACATAGCCGCCGGCGGCGAGTGCGGAGAGCACGTACGCCAGCCAGTCCGGAAGGAACATCTGCTGGGCGAACATCACGATCCACGAATCGAACGGGATGTTGATCGACCCCAGCTTGCCGAGCACCCAGAGCTGGATGCCCAGCACGCCGAGAAGGCCGGCCAGCGTGATCACGAAGCTGGGCACGCCGAAGCGGGTATAGAGGAACCCGTACAGCCAGCCGAGGAAGGCGCCGGCACCCAGCGCGGCAATGATCGAGACGATCAACGGCCATCCGAGCTGGGTGAAGGTGACGGCCAGGATGGCGGCCGCGAGCCCCGAGATCGACCCGATGGAGAGGTCGATCTGGGCGAGCAGCAGCACGAGGACGACCCCGAGCGCAATGGTTCCCAGCGCCGCGCACTGCAGGGCGAGGTTGACCAGGTTGGAGCTGGACAGGAAGTTCGGGTTCAGGATCTGGAAGACCGTCCAGATGATGGCCAGGCCGACGACCACGGGAATGGCGCCGAGGTCACCGCCGCGCGTGCGGTTGCGGAAAGCAGCCCAGCTCTCGGCAATGGTCGACCGTTCCGGCCGCACGGAGGGAGCTGTCGGGTTGGTGACGGTGCTCATGAGGTGGCCCCTTCCGGGTTCTGGGCGGATGCCCGGCGGGTGACCGCGTTGTCTGTTGCCCCAGTGATGGCGGCGATGATCTCTTCGTAGCTGACGTCCGGGACCCGGAAGTCACCGTTGTTCTGTCCGAGCCGCAGCACCACGACGCGGTCGGCGACGGCCTGGACATCCGCCATATTGTGGCTGATCAGCACCACCCCGAGACCGCGCTCGCGAAGCCGCTCGATCAGGTTGAGCACCTCAGCCGTCTGCGCGACACCGAGTGCCGCTGTCGGCTCGTCGAGGATCACGATGGACGGGTCGCCGATGAGCGACCGGGCGATGGCCACCGTCTGGCGCTGCCCGCCGGACAGGGAGGCGACGGCCGTGCGAACGGAGGGGATCTTCGCCGAGAGCTGGCGCAGCAGGCTCCACGCTCGCTGCTCCATCTCGACCTCGTCGAGGGCGAAGGTTCCGAGTTCCCGGCCGAGGAACAGGTTGGAGACGACGTCGAGGTTGTCGCACAGGGCGAGATCCTGGAAGACCGTCGCAATGCCGAGGTCGCGCGAGTCGACGGGACTATTGATGGTGACCCGATCACCCAGGTGGGTCATGGTGCCGGAGTCGGCCGGATGCACACCGGCCAGGATTTTCACGAGCGTGGACTTGCCGGCGCCATTGTCGCCGACGATGGCGACGACTTCGCCCTTGTAGATGTCGAGCGACACATCGTCCAGCGCCTGAACGGCACCGAAGCCTTTGCTGATGCCGCGGAGCGAGATGATGAGATCGTCGTCCGGTATGGCCTGGGTTACGGCGGTCATGGTGTTGCCTCTTCCTTGAGCGCTGGTTGGAGTGTGGTCACCGGGCGGTAACGCAAAAGTACAGCCGATCGGGGCGCACAGGTACTGCCCCGATCGACTGCACTGCTTGCATGGTGCCCGCTACTGGATGCCGGCTGCCGCGCAGGCGTCGGCGTACTCGGCGGTGCAGATGTCTGCCACGGTGTAGAAGCCGTCTGCGATCACGGTGTCCATGATGTTGTCGATCGTCACGACGACCGGGTTGAGCAGGGTGGTGGGTACGCCATCCGTGTCAGCCGATTCGCCGGTCAGCGTCTTGCCGTTCAGCAGGTCGATGGCGAGCTGGGCTGCCGTCTCCGCCTCGAGCTTGAGCGCCTTGTAGATCGTCATGAACTGGTCACCGCTGACGATGCGCTGGATGGCCGGAAGCTCGGCATCCTGGCCGGTGACGGGCGGTAGTGGGTCGACTCCGCCGGCCTTCATTGCCGCGATCGCGCCACCACCGGTTCCGTCGTTGGCCGCGTAGACGCCGACGATGCTGTCACCGAACTGGGTGACCTGGCCTGCCATCCACTCCTGTGCCTTGTCCGGGCTCCAGTCTGGGGTGTCGAACTCGGCGACGACGTTGTACGGGCTCGCGTCGATCACGTTGTGCGCGCCCTTCTTGAACAGCGTGGCGTTGTTGTCGGTCGGCGACCCGTTGATCATGACAACGTCACCTTCGGTCACGCCGTCAGCTGCGAGCTTGTCCACGAAGGCCTGGCCCTGCAGCTCGCCGACCTTCTCGTTGTCGAACGAGAGGTAGAAGGCGAGATCGCTGCTGTTGATGAGGCGGTCGTAGGAGATGACCGGAACATCCTGCGCCTTGGCGGATGCGACGATGCTGGCGGCCGCGGACGAATCGACCGGGTCGAGCACCATCACGGCTACACCCTGGGTGAGTGCAGACTCGGCTTGCTGTTGCTGCTTGGCGGGGTCCTGGTCGGCGTTGGAGTAGACGACCTCGCACTCGGGGCACAGCTCGGCGATCTTGGCTTCGAAGATCGGGCGGTCGTAGGCCTCGTAGCGGGTGTTCTTCGACTCCGGCAGCAGCAGGGCGATTTTGCCGGTGGCGGCATCCCCGGTGTCGGACGATGAACCTTCTTGCGGTGCACACGCGGTCAGTGTGCCGGCCGCGAGCAGGAGCGCTGTTGCTACGGTCACCGCTCTCTTGGTGGCGATCTTCATTGAAAAACCTCCGGTCATGGCCGCCCTCGGTGGCGGTGGCATGAGCATGACACTATTCCGTTCTTGGCGTCAAGTCTTGAACTCAAGGTTTTCGGTTCACGACAGCGTCCTTCGCAGGCGGCACTACCGGGCGAGCGGATGCTCAGGGCGCGACAGCGGCGGAATCGCTGGACGTGATGGTGACCCGGTCGACCGCCAGGGCGATCGCCCCGAGCATCTCCGCGCGGGCGCCCAATTGGCTCTGCACAATGTCGGGAACGCTGTCCGGACCGACGATGACTGCCCGTTCCAGGGCATGGCGCATCGGTCCGAGCAGCAGCTCGCCCGCCTGCGACAGCTCGCCGCCCACCACCAGCCGGGAGGGGTCGACGATGTTGCAGAGGTTGGCCGCGGCGACCCCGATGTGGCGTCCGGCATCCGCTATCGCACGAATGCATTTCGGGTCGCCGGCGATCGCCCGAACCACGATGTCGTGCAGCTTAAGGCCGCGATGGTTGCCGCGGAGGGACTCGATGAGCGCCGGGCCGCCGACGTAGGTTTCGAGGCATCCGCGGTTGCCGCAGCGACACAGCGGACCGTTCTCGTCGATGGTGAAATGACCGAACTCCCCGGCGCTGCCGTTGTGCCCGCGAAACACCTTGCCGTTGATGATCAGGCCGGCGCCGATACCGTCGTCGATGCTGAGATAGACGGCGTTCTCTTTGCCGCGCAGGGCGCCGGAACGGAACTCGGCCCGAGCGCCGAGGTTGGCGTTGTTGTCCACGAAGACCGGGCGCTTCAGCCGACGCTCCATCACCTCGGCGACCGGAACGGCATCCCAGCCGCGCATGATGCCGGTGCGTGAAATGGTTCCGGTGCGAAGGTTGATCGGCGCGGGCAGGGCGACGCCGACGGCAAGCACCTCGCCCATGGTGGCGTCGACGGAGTCCAGCATGTCGGCGATGAGCCTCGACGTGCGGTTCAGTTCGTTGTCGGCGCGATGGTCCTTGGCCAGCGGCAGGTGGTGCTCCGCGACCACGGTGTGGGCGACATCCGCCAGCGCCACCCGCAGGTGCCTGGTCGAGAAGTGGATGCCGGCCACCAGCCCCAGGGCGCGGGCGAGAGTCACGTGCTGGGCGCGGCGGCCGCTGCGCGTGCTCGGGGTGGTGTTCAGGACGCCGGAGGTCGACAGCTCCTTGACGATGTTCGACACCGTGGCCGGGGAGAGGCCGGTAGCACCGGCGAGCTCGACCTGGGTCAGCCCTCCGTGCCGCTTCACGGCATCGACGATTCGCGCGCGGTTGGCTTCACGAAGTGAAGTCTGCGACCCCGGAGTCGCCCGCTTAGTGCTCACAGGATCAAGATACAGGTGCGGACGGGCGACCGCGCCACCCGGTTCAGGAAACCAGGGTCAGCGGATGCTCGGTGCAGGCCGTCTCTGCAGCGTGCTGCTCGCAGACCACCAGCTGGGTGCGGCAACCCAGGTCGTGGCAGTTCTGCATGTGGCTGGTGGGCGCTGCGCAGCGGTAGCAGCGCCCGATCACGGCAGCATCTGAACTGAAATCGACCGCCATCCGCCCGTCGAAAACGTAGAGCGATCCCTGCCACAGCCCTGAGTCCGCGAACTTCTCGCCGTAGCGGGCGATGCCGCCGTCGAGCTGGTAGACCTCGTTGAAACCACGCTTGATCATCAGGCTCGACAGCACTTCGCAGCGGATGCCGCCGGTGCAGTAGGTGACCACCGGCTGGTCCTTGAGATGGTCGTATGCGCCGCTGTCCAGTTCAGCGATGAACTCGCGGGTGTTGCTGACCGGCGGGACCACAGCATCCGCGAACCGGCCGATCTCGGCCTCGAAAGCGTTGCGTCCGTCGAAGAAGGTGACGTCCTTCTCGGCGACCAGCTCGTGGAGTTGTTCGGGAGTGAGCCTCATGCCGCCGCCGACCACACCATTCTCGTCGACCTGCAGTTCACCGGGCGCCCCGAAGCTGACCAACTCGTCGCGAACGCGCACGCTCAACCGGGGGAAGTCGTCGCCGCCGCCGTCGCTCCACTTGACGTCGAGGTTCTTGAACGGTGGATACTCCCGCGTCTTGCGCAGGTACTTCTTCACAGCAGGCAGGTCGCCGCCGACCGTCCCGTTGATGCCGTCCTTCGAGATCAGGATGCGTCCGCCCAGCCCGAGCGACTCGCACAGGTCGCGCTGCCACAGCCGGATCGCCTCGGGGTCGGCGAGCGGGGTGAAGATGTAATAGAGCAGGATCTTGGGGATGGCCACCGCCCAATTGTATTTTGCGCTCGCCCTCACATCCTGAGCGACCGGAGCTGCCCGTAGTCTTCTGGGGATGGATGCTGTAGCCGAGACCCGGAGCGAGGTCACCGACCGCGCGCTGCCGGTGCGCACTCGCTACGCACCGCCGCATCCGATCGATCTCGCCCAGACGCTCGCGCCGCTGTTCCGCAGCGCGCGCAACCCGGCATGCCAGCGGGACTCCGCAGGGGTCTGGCTCATCCAACGCACACCGGAAGGGCCGGCGACACTGCGATTGACGCAGGGGCAGCACGAGGTCGATGCCGTGGCTTGGGGTGCTGGAGCGCAGTGGGCCATCGACCGGGTTCCGCGATTGCTGGGGGCAGACGACGACTGGAGCGATTTCGACGTCTCCACGAACGCATTCCTCGCGGATGCCCGACGCAGGTCGCCTGGTCTCCAACTGCTGCGCACCGCCCTGGTGCTGGAGGCGCTGATCCCCGCCGTGATCGAGCAGAAGGTGACCACGGTCGAGGCCTGGCGCGCGTGGCGCCAACTCCTCATGGCCCATGGTGAGCCGGCGCCCGGCCCCGCCCCCGATGGCATGCGGGTGTTCCCGACCGCCGACGCCTGGCGGATGATCCCGTCCTGGGAGTGGCACCGGGCCGGTGTCGATCCGCGCCGCAGCAGAACGGCGCTCGCCGTCGCATCCGTTGCCACCGCCATCGAGCGGGTCACCGTGACGGACGCGAATGCCCGGCTGCAGTCCCTCGCCGGCGTCGGCCCGTGGACCGCCGCCGAGACCAGCCAGCGCGCGCACGGCCACCCCGACCTGGTGAGCGTCGGCGACTACCACCTGCCCTCGATCGTCGGCTGGGCGCTGATCGGCAAGCCGGTCGACGATGACGGGATGCTCGAACTGCTGCAGCCGTGGGCCGGTCACCGGCAACGCGTGATGCGGTTGATCCTGGCGAGCGGGTTCCACAAGCCACGCCGGGGCCCGCGCATCACCATCCAGGATCACCGCCGGCACTGAGCCCGGCCCCACCCGTCAGCTGCGGACACGCCCGCATGCGGGGCCGGTACAGCTGGGTCCGCAACTGACGGGTGAGGGTTGTTTCGTCCAAGGAGCCCAGCCCAGGGCATCCGCAAGTTTGTAGACCAGCGACAGCGGATGCGCTCCCGTGCTGGAGATGGTCTAGCGTTGCGGCGTGCATATGCTGTTTCGAACCATCCTGCTCTGGATCAAGAGCCACTGGGGGCCACGCTTCAACGTCCACGACGTCGGCCGGCTGACATTGCGGGTGTTGCCGACCGACCTCGACGTCAACAACCACGTCAACAACGGCGTCTACTTCTCGTTGATGGACCTGGGGCGTTTCGACCTGCTCCATCGGTCCGGCGCCTGGGCGACCATGATGAAGAACGGTTTCTATCCGGTCGTGGCGAGTGAGACGATCACCTTCCGCAAATCGCTGGCGCCGTGGCAGCGTTACGTGCTCGAGTCGAAGATCGTCGGCTACGACGAGAAGGCCGTCTACCTGGAGCAGCGCTTCGTCGTTGACGGTGAGATCTATGCGCAGGGGTACATTCGCGGGCGCTTCCTGAAGAAGAGCGGAGGCACCGTCTCGCTGGCAGAGCTGGCGCAGATGCTGGATGTCGACCTGTCCGAGGTAACCCTGCCCAGCTGGCTGGCCGAGTGGGCTGACGATGTCGCGATGCCCTCGACGAGGGAAGAAGCCCCGAGCGTCTGGGACTAGTCGTTCGTGATGTCCGGGTCGGGAACTTCGCTCGGCGGATGCGGATCCTGCTTCAGCGACGTGTCGTCTTCGTCAACCTCAGCAGTTGTACCGTCTGGTCCGACCGTGAAGATCTTGTCGGCGGCGCGCTTGGTCGCAGCGGCGGCTTCAGGGTCCCACGCGGCCGTGTCTCCCTGATTGGCGTAAGGATCAAACGTCATACAGAGGAGTTAAGCACTGCTCGGACCGAAGGTAAAGAGCCGGGCCGGGTCGTACAGTGCCCTCGCAGCTTGCAGCCGGGCATGAATTTCGCGCGGCCAGGCTGCGGCGAACGCCTCGGGAGTGGAGGTATCGGCGGCGAAATTGATGGCCGTCTCCTCAGAGACCCAGGGGCGGATGCTGTCGGTCAGTTCGTTCGCGAACGCCGGAATCACCTGATCGAAGAGAGCAGGGTTCGGCACCCCGATCATGGTGAAGGTGAACGCGGATGCCCGACCGCCCGCCGCGGAGCTACCCGCAACATCCACTGCAGTAGCGGCACCCAGGTGCCGTAACTCGACGCCGAGGAGAGGCGACGTGGTGCCCGGGCCGACTCGTGCAAGCAACTGTGTGGCGAACCCACCATCGATGGCGTTCAGCAGCATGCCGCTGCTCCACCCCGGACCCGGTTCTTCAGGGTCGTTGTGGATCTGCCCGAGGGCCGCGGTACTGAGCGGCGCTATGGCGTCGATCATCGTCGGGGCAAGGGCTCGCAGCGGGGCGGCGAGGAGTTCGCCATCATCCGGATCCCCTGGGTAGGCGAAGCGCAGACTGAGCACCCGACGTCCGCGGAGCGGGGGAGGTACCTGTTCGAAGTCCGGGAAGTTGAGGATGGCAACGGAGGTGGTGACGTCATCTGCTGCGACGCTGGTCCACTCGATCCAGCCGCGGAGAGCCGCCTCGATGTGTTCTTCGGCAAAGAACAGCGACCCGGCGTAGATGGCCTCCAGCTGTACCAGCTCGAGTTGCATGCGAGTGACCACTCCGAGCCCGCCCTTGCCTCCGCGAAGCGCCCAGAACAGTTCGGCGTTCTCGGTGTCGTTCGCGACGACGGTCTCGCCGGTTGCCATGACGACCTCGAAACCGCGCACGTAATCGGAGGTTATTCCGTGGCTGCGGGACAGTGGACCGAGCCCTCCTCCGAGGGTGTATCCAACTGCGCCGACGGTCACCGATGAGCCGGGGATTGCCGTCAGCCCGAGCGGCGTGACGATGGCTTGCACCGTGCGCCAGGTTGCGCCTGCGCCGATGGATGCGATGCGTGAGCCGGCGTCAACCGTCACCTCGTCGAGTCGTCGGGTGGTCAGCAGCATGCCGTCGGTGATGGCGTGATGGGCGCCGTGCCCGGTTGCCTGCACGCGAACCGGCAGCCCCATTGCCGCGGCGAAGCGCACCGCCTCGGAAACGTCGCGGACGCTGGTCACCCCGACCACCACATCCGGACTGTGTGCGATGGCGAGGTTCGACCCGGACACTTCTTCGGTGAAACCGGGGTCTTCGGGCGTCAGCACCGGGCCGACCACGACGTCGCGGAGCGGCTGAAAAGAAATCATGGTCCGAGGCTAGACCCACCCCTCCGACATCCGGAGGGTCACCCCTGCTCGAGCACCGCCATGGCGGCGTTGTGGCCGCCCAGCCCGCTCACTCCGCCACCGCGCTGGGCGCCGGCACCGCAGATGAGGATGTTGTCCCAGCCGGATGCGACGCCCCACCGCTCGGCCGGAGTGGCCTGGGGCGCATCGTCCTCCACGAACGGCCAGGACAGTGGCCCGTGGAAGATGTTTCCTCCGGGGAGACCGATGGCGTGCTCCAGGTCGTGCGTGGTCTTTGCCTCGATGCACGGCCTGCCGGAGGCATCGGTGAGCAGCAGCGGTTCGATCGGCTCAGCCAGAACCGAGTTCAGCGATGCCAGCGCCGCGGCCTGCAATTCGTCCCGCCCGGCCGTGAGGCGGCTCGGCGCATGGAGGGCGAACAGGGTGAGGGTGTGTGCGCCACTGGCCTGGAGCTCTGGCGAGAGGATGCTCGGGTCGGCCAGCGTGTGGCAGTAGATCTCGGCCGGAAGGGGGTTCGGAACGGAACCCGTCGCCGCCATGTCGTACGCGGACTGGAGTTGCGACCACGACTCGTTGATGTGGAAGGTTCCGCCGAAAGCAGCCTCCGGGCTGACGCCGTCACGCAGGCGCGGCAACCGGGAGAGCAGGAGGTTGACCTTGAGCTGGGCGCCCTCCGGTTTGGTGGGGTCAAGGCTGGTCGAGCTCGTCGAGCGTTGTACTGAGCTTGTCGAAGTGACCCCGGTACCGGCTTCGGCGCGCTCGACCAGCTGAGCCAGCGTCCACGGTGCCACGTTCGACAGGATGGTGCCCGCGCCCACCCGCTTCTCGCCGTCAGGTGTGGTGTACCGCACCTCGCCGTCCGGTGTGACCGAGGTGACTTGCGCATCCGTCACCAGCGTTGCCCCGGCCAGCCGCGCTGCCCGCGCCAGCTCGCCGCTGACCACGCCCATCCCGCCGATCGGGAGGTCCCAATCGCCGGTCTCGCCACCGATCACGTGGTACAGGAAGCACCGATTGGCCGCGAGGGTGTCGTCGAGGTTGGCGGCGAAGGTGCCGATCAGCGCATCCGTCAGCACGACGCCGCGCACCAGGTCGCCTGCGAAGGTATCGCGGATGACTTCACCCACCGGCCGCTCGATGAAGGCGTTCCAGAGGCGGTCATCAGCGACGGCCGCGCGTGCCTCCCTGCGGGTGAGTAACGGGTCGCACACAGTCGGGAAGAGCGCCCGCGCGAGACGGGCGGTGTCGTCGTAGAACGGTCCCCAGGCGGCGAAGTCGGCCGATGCCCCGATGCTGGCGAAGCTCGCCGCGGTCGCCTCGGGGTCGCCGTGGTCGATGAGCAGGCCTCGGTCGGTGCCGGGCAGCGGCGTATAGGAGGAGTAGCGGCGCCGCTGCAGCCGCACGTCGAGCTTCAGGTCGCGGATGATGCGTTGCGGCAGGAGGCTCACCAGGTATGAGTAGCGCGACAGGCGTGCGTCCACTCCCTCGAACACCTGCGAAGACACGGCCGCCCCGCCCAGCACATCCTGCTTCTCGAGAACGATCACGCGCTTTCCGGCGGAGGCGAGGTAGGCCGCTGCGGTGAGGCCATTGTGGCCGCCGCCGACGATGGCGACATCAAAGAGGTCAGACATGGTTCGAGACTAGTGACTGGGTCAATTCGAGAGAAAACCGACCGACTCCTGCAACACCTCGCGGCAGGCGATGATCGTCGACTGGCCGGCACTCGCGGCGCGCACCGAGGTTAACACGGTTCTCTGCGGTGCACCATCCAGGTCGACCAGGTCGATGCTCGGCGTCCGACCGGCCCAGACCAGGTCCGGGAGGATCGCGACCGCGTTGCCGGATTCGATCAAGCGGATGTGCGCCTGCAGGTCGGCAGTCTCGAACCGCACATCCGGCTCGAAGCCGGCAACCCGGCAGAGCTGCTCCGACCAGTGACGGGAGGCGGTTCCCCGAGGCTCCATCACCCAGGGAATGGCCGACGCCTCCTCAATGGAGCGGATGCCACTGGCCGGCGCGGCACCCAGCCGCAAGCTGTCGAAACAGAGCACTTCCCGGTCGAGCTCAGGAAGCCGCCTGGCCGAGTGGCCGGGGTATTCCTCGGCGATCACCAGGTCGAAGTCCCGGGCCCACACCGAGGCGAGCGCGCTCTCCGGTTCCCGCTGGGTGACCTCCACGCGGAGGTCGGGGTAGCGCGCCGCGAGGGCCGTGAGCGCCTGGGGAACTATGCCGAGGGCAGCGGATTGGAAGACCGCCAGCCGCACCGTCCCGGAGATCGCAGCGAGCGAGGCGTTCATCTCCGACTCCATTAGCTCGAGTCGTTCCAGCAGCTGGGTCGTGTGCTTCACCAGGATTTCGGCCTGAGCGGTCAGCTGCACGCGACGCCCGACGGGGACCAGCAACTGCACCCCTGCCTCCTTCTCCAGGAGGGCAAGCTGCTGTGAGACTGCAGAGGGGCTGTAGGCGAGCGCTTCGGCGACGGCGGCCAGCGTTCCGCGATTCTTGAGCTCCCGGAGCAGTCGAAGCCGGCGAAGATCGAGCACGAGCATCCATTCATCAATAAAACTGCACGATATCCTGCATAAGAAGTCACTTCATCTTATGTTCCGGCTGCTCCACACTAGAGGAGCCCCCTCTCCCAGACCGACAAGGTACGTTTTTGAGCATGCCCACCAGCACAACCAGCCAGAGCCCTCGACCCCAGGAACTGGCGGACGAGACGATTGCCACCGTTCGTCGCTGGTTGGCAGAAGCAGCCGACCCGGCAAGCGGCGGCGGAAAACGGGACGTCTCGGCTGAGCGCCTGGCCGGGGTGCTGAAAGACCCGGACGGCCTCGCCTTCACCATCGGGTTCGTCGACCGGGTGGTCCGCCCGCACGACCTTCGCGTTGCCGGCCACAACCTGGAGATCGTTTCCCGACGGGTACCGCGCTTTCTGCCCTGGTATCTGCGGATCGCCATCCAGCTGGCTGGAGGGTTCGCGCCATTGCTTCCCTGGCCGATCGTGCCCATCGCCCGGTGGGTGTTCCGCGGGATGGTGAGCCATCTGGTGCTCGATGCGACCCCGAAACAGCTCGACAAGCACCTGGCCAGGCTGCGGAGCGACGGCGCGCGCCTCAATCTGAACCTCCTCGGCGAAGCAGTACTCGGCATTGAGGAGGCCGACCGCCGCCTGGCCAACACGCGCGAACTGCTCGCCCGGGACGACGTCGACTACGTGTCCATCAAGGTGTCTGCCGTCTCCGGCAAGCTGGGCATGTGGGCTTACGACGAAACCGTTCAGCGGGTGATCGCCCGCCTGACGCCGCTCTATGAGCAGGCTGCGGCATCCGCTTCGACCAAGTTCATCAACCTCGACATGGAGGAGTTCCACGACCTCGACCTCACCATTGCGGTGTTCAAGGGACTGCTCGACCAACCGAGACTCCACAAACTGGAGGCCGGCATCGTCTTGCAGGCATACCTGCCCGACGCCCTCCGCGCGCTGCAGGACCTCACCGAGTGGGCCACCCGACGACGCGCCGACGGTGGTGCCAGCATCAAGGTCCGGCTGGTCAAGGGTGCCAACCTGGCGATGGAACGGGTGGATGCCATCAGGCACGGCTGGCCGCTGGCGACCGCCCGGAGCAAGCAGGAGGCGGACACCAACTACAAGCGCGTGCTGAACTGGGCGCTGACGCCGGAACGCACCGACTCCGTTCGCCTCGGCGTTGCCAGCCACAACCTCTTCGATGTGGCGTTCGCCTGGCTGCTGGCCAAGCAGCGCCGGGTCGAGCGCCGGGTCGAGTTCGAGATGCTGCTCGGGATGGCGCAGGCCCAGGCCGCGGTCGTGAAGAAGGACGTCGGCCCCATCCTGCTGTACACGCCGGTGGTCCGGCCGAGCGAGTTCAACGCCGCCATCGCCTACCTGATCCGGCGGCTGGAGGAAAACGCAAGCCCCGACAACTTCATGTCCGCCGTGTTCGAACTGGCCGACGACGAGCGGATGTTCGAGCGTGAGAAGCAGCGCTTCCTCGCCTCCCTGAAGGAGGTCGACGACGTGGTGCCGCCGTCCAACCGCGTGCAGAACCGCCTGAACCCGTCGCTGCCTGAGCTCACGTCTCGCGCCGATGCCTTCGCCAACACCCCGGACACCGACCCGTCGATCGCCGCCAACCGGGTGTGGGGACGGCAACTGCTTGAGCGCGCGCGCCACTCGACGCTGGGTACTGACACCATCCGGGCATCCGCCATCTCCACGGCCGACCAGGTGCAGGAACTCGTCACCAGAACCGTCCAGGCCGGCGAAGCCTGGGGAGCGAAGGGTGCCGACGCTCGGGCCGAGGTTCTGCACGAGGTGGGCGACGTGCTCGCCGCCTATCGCGGCCGCCTCATCGAGGTGCTCGTCAGCGAGAGCGGAATGACGATTTCAGAAGCGGATGCCGAGGCCAGCGCCGCCATCGACTTCGCCCACTACTACGCCGAGCTGGCGCGCGAACTCGAGTCGGTGGAGAACGCCCTGTTCGTTCCGTCCAGGCTCACGGTGGTCGTCCCTGCCGCCGTCGCCGGGATGGCCGGACTGGCCGGCACGGCACTCGGCGCGCTCGCCGCGGGAAGCGCGGTCATCCTGAAGCCGGCTCCGCTGAACCAGCGACTGTCCGCCGTGCTCGCGGAAGCGCTCTGGGAGGCGGGGGTGCAGCCGGAGTTGCTGGCGGTGGCCACGACCGGAACCCCGGAGCTGCGCGAGACGCTGGTCACGCATCCGAACGTCGACCGCGTGCTGTTCAGCGGGAGCGCCGAAACTGTGCGGCAGCTTCGCGCAGCCCGACCCGACCTCAGGCTTCATGGAGACCTCGGCGGCAGCAACGCCATCATCGTGACATCCAGCGCCGACATCGACCTTGCCGTCGGCGACATCGTGAAGAGCGCGTTCACCCACGCCGGGCAGGCGCCGCTGGCGAGCAAGCTGGTCATCCTGGCCGGGTCGGTGTTGAAGTCGGAACAGTTCCGGCGCCAGTTGACGGATGCCGTGACCTCCATCAAGGCCGGCCAGCCTCAGGACCCGACAACCTCCGTCGGGCCACTCCTCGAGCCGCCGACCGGTACCACGCTGGAAGCCTTGACCACACTCGCCGAGGGTGAGAGTTGGCTGATCGAACCGAAGCCGCTGGATGACAGCCTGCTCTGGTCGCCCGGCGTGAAGGACGGTATCGCCAGGGGATCGGCTTTCCACCTCACCCCGCCGGCCGCCCCCGTCCTCGGGATCATGCACGCCGACACGCTGGACGAAGCCATCGAACTGCAGAACGACACCGACTTCGGGCTTGCCGCGGGCATCCACTCTCTCGACCCGGCGGAGATCGCCACCTGGGTCGATGCCGTGCAGGCCGGCAACCTGTTCGTCAACCGTCCGACCACGGGTGCGCTGGTTCAGCGGCAGCCGGTGGGCGGCTGGCAGGCGTCCCAGGCGGGCCCCGGAGCGAAGGCAGGCGGCCCGAACTACCTGCTGGCGCTCGGCGAATGGGAGCCCATCTTCGCGGACCCGAAACCGTCCGTGAAGATCACCGGAGTCGACGACAACGTGCTCGCGGTGGTTGAAGCCGCGCAGCCGAGCCTCGAGTACCTCGAGTTCGACCGGATCCGTGCCGGAGCGGTCAGCGACCAGCGCGCCTGGGACGCCATTTACTCGCAGAGCACCGACCCGGCCGGTCTGGGGTTCGAGCGCAACGTGCTGCGCTACGTGCCGGTTCCGGTCACGATTCGCCTCGCCGAGGGGGAGCCGCTCGCCCAGCTGATCCGGCTGATCGCGGCCGCGACCAGGGCGGGTGCGCCGGTGGCTGTCAGCTCGGCCGTGCCGTTGCCTGCCGGCCTGATCGCCCTGTTCGGGCGGGAGTTCTCGCCGGCCACAGTCGGCAGCGTTGTGGTGGAGTCGGATGTTCGGTGGCAGGCGCGAGCGCTGCAGGGGGACCTGGCGACCGATCGCATCCGCCTGATCGGTTCAGCGGATGCCCACCACGCCCTGGCCGTGGAGCTGGACGCCTACCCCGACGTTGCCATCTACGGCGGCCCGGTCACCACCTCGGGCAGGCTCGAGCTGCTGCCGTTCCTGCGGGAGCAGGTGATCAGCATGACGGCGCACCGCTACGGCAACCCCGACCCGCAGATCGCCTCGATCGACCTGTAGCGGGTTACTTCACCAGTTCCGGGTGGTGGATGGCTGCGACATCCGGATGCGCGCGCAGCCTGCTCTTCAAGGCGTTCTTCCCGTAGGTGTCGAAGAGCGGCTGGCCCGCAGCGTCCAGCGTCACGCCGTTCGCCTGCGCCTGCAGTTCAGGCGGAAGGGTCAGCGTCGGAATCATCTCGTCGAGCGCCGGCGCATAGAAGAAGGGCACGGAGATGCGGTCGTCGCCGGCCTTCGGTGACACCACGCGGTGGTTGGTCGCCTTCAGGTAGCCACCCGTAGCCACCTCGAGCAGCTCGCCGATGTTGACCACGAATGCGCCGTTCAGCGGGGGAGCGTCGATCCACTCGCCGTCCTTCTCCACCTGAAGGCCAGCCTTGCCGTCTTCCACGTAGAGCAGGGTCAATACGCCGAAGTCCTTGTGGGCGCCGACCCCCTGCTGCGGTTCGGGGTCGTCCTTGCCGGGGTACCGGACGATCTTGATCAGGGTGGACGGGCGCTCCTTGAAGGCCTCGTCGAAGAAGGTCGGCTCGGCACCGAGCGACTGCGCCCAGGCCTGCATCAGCTTGAGGCTGACCGCGTTCAGCTGGTCCTGCCAGCGGGTGACGACATCGCGGAGGTGAGGGAGCGCATCCGGCCACTGGTTGGGGCCCTCGAGCACCCAGTAATCGGGGGTGTCCGGCTCCTTGGGGATGGCCTCGCGCTCCGGGCCGATGTCGATCTGCTCGCGCCAGTCGGTCTTGCCGAGGGTGAGCTCGCCGCCGATGCGGGTGTAGCCGCGGAAGTGCGGGCTCTTCAGGTTCTCGATGCTCATCTTCTCCTCCACGGGAAGGTTGAAGAAGTCCCGCGCCGTGGTGATCGCGTCGTCGAGCAGTTCCTGCGGAACGCCGTGCCCGGTCAGGTAGAAGAAGCCGTACTCGTGGGTCGCTTCGCGCAGCTCGGTGCGGAAGGCATCCGCTTCCATCGCCCCCTCGTCCAGTCGTGACAGGTCGAGAACGGGGAGGCGCATTTCGGAGGGCATGCTCTAGGTGTATCAGCCCAGATTGTGTGTTCTGCGAATGTTACGGCGTGGAAATATTGATGCTCAACTCACGGCAATGTGGCTACTTCCACCAATGCATGGCAATCTGAGCACCAACCGCCGACGACTGATTGCCGTCGCGACGGTAGGTGCCCGCCGCCTGTGTTCCCAAGCACTCTCGGCGGCGGGCACCGTCTTAATCGCAGAACGGCTATTGCGGCACTGCGAGGCCGAGTGACAGACACTGCTCCTTGGCGGGCCTCTTCGATGGAAAGACTGCGATGCGACTGTCACGAAGTTCGCATGCGACCAATTCCGGTATCGAGAAGGTCTGCCCAGGTTGTCTCTCTGCGGGTTCTGCTTCAAAGGTTCCTATGCGCCAGCCGGCGGCGCACATGTCGATGGCGAGGGCCGTTCGATCGTCCACTGGTGTGACGACTTCTGCAGCTTCGTTGGCGGGCAAGTAGACGGACGAAAAGTACTCCGAGTTCAAGTCGGGGCTTCGGTAGCAGTCCACCATATTCATCTGCGCCGGCGTTGCCTGGCTGACCACTATTGCACCTGCAGTAGTTCCGAGTGCAAGAATCCCGATGGTCCCGAAAGCTGCAATTCGATGCAATCGCGTCTTTCGCTGCCTCCTGCCGTCGATGGTTAGAAGAACGTCGCTCAGCATGAGGCGTAGCTCCTCGGCGGCGGGAAGGCTGGTAACTCCCTGGCCTTTCATTGTGTCCCTCTCAATACTTTGAGTTCATTTCGCAGGCGGAGCCGGAGGCGGGAAAGTCTGTTCCGAACAACTCCCGTAGTTGCGCCGAGTGCACGAGCCGCTTCGTCGTATGTAAAGCCGTCGAGGATGCAAAGCTCGTACACGAGTCGGTCGATCTCGGAGAGCTTCTCAACGGCAGAGGCAAGCAGGCTCATGAGTTCAGTAGTTTCGATCTGATCCGTAACGGATGGCGCCCTGGACTTAGCCCATTCATCGACAAGCGGTCTTTCGTGCCGTTGCCGACGGTTCGAACTCCGACCTCGATTGAAAGCCTTGAATCGGCAGGTGACAAGTAACCAGGGCAGGGTGGAGCTGCCGACAAGAGGTATGTCAGGCAACTTCTCCCAAGCAGCAACGAATGTTTCCTGTACCGAGTCCTCAACTTCCTCGCGGGACTGCAGCAATCGGGCTGCATATGCGTAGATCGCCGCAACATGGCGTTCGTACAACTGCGCGAAAGCCCTAGTGTCACCGAGCCTGATTAGGGCGAGGAGGTCACCGTCGTCGACCAAGTCAGGCGGGTCTCCTGACCCAGGAATAGAACTGCCCGAGATTTGTCGCTCCATAACCAATTAATGTCACAGCACGGCAAATCGTCTCAGGTTCAGCGGAAAGTCCTTGACGAAAGGTCAAGGCAGGTTCAAGACGAGGCAAGTTCGGCGACCGCCGAAGCATTAATGCCAAGCAGCGTCGACGTAAACGGGCACTCCATGGCGGAATCCTCGTTTGGCGTCCAAGCCACGTATGTTCTGACGCAGATATTCTCCTATCCGAATTTTGGCGGGAGAATGTTGCAGTTCACGTCAACGACATTCTGTACTGGAGCCACTTACGCGGTATCGGATCTAGGCACACACGGATGGAATGACGACATCGACTCGTTTAAGAGCTACGGACCGTGTGCCACGGCCCTGTATGAGGACGTTTGGTTTGGCGGCTCCGTCTATGGCTATTACGTGTCCAGCTCGAACGTCGGAATAATGCAGAATGAGGCATCTTCGCTACGGATCAACTAGGCGCGGATGGCCCCTTGCCATATAGGCGGTGCTGACCAAGAGTGCTACTCGAGCCGTGGGTCGCGATATGCACTCTTGGTCGACCCCGTCGCTGGTCTGCGGAAAGTGCTTTCACGATGGTTCATATGACAGCCGTTAGGTCGTATATGGAGTCGGATACGTTTCGTAGACTTACACAATGGCCGTGACGACGATCAGAGTGGAGACAACACTTCGAGATCGCCTCAACACGATCGCCCGACAGCAGGGCGTTTCGGTTTCCCGAGCGATCGAGGGCATGGTCGCTGACCGCGAGAAGGCAGAGCGGTTCCGACGGTTGCGCGAAGACATGGCCAACCTGAGCGAGAGTGAGCGTGACGACTACCAGGCGGAAATCGCCGCGTGGGATTCAGCGTTGCCGGATTGCCTGGGCTCCGACGAGTCAATCACGTGCAATTGACCGGTCGGCCGGGACTGCCGTCCACGAGCTGGGCGATGACGGAACAACCGCGAACCATCGCACGGGAGCGGATCGCACGCGTGGTCGGGGTGGTCGACGATTCCTGTCTCGCCGAGGTTCGCCTCTATCTGCGGGACTACATGGGGACCGGATGATGAGTGCGTGCCATCGGCATCCGCGTCGTTGACGCCGCCGCCGCTGGGGTGTGGAATCGAATCATGGCAGACATCCGAACGATCGACATCGCCGAAGTCATCGCCGCGAGTCGCGGCGCCGGCCGCTTCGAGGGCAAGCGCCACGGCTCACCCGTGTCGTTCTTCTACGTCACCAGCGAACCGGGCAAAGGCGCGAGCAAGCACCGGCATCCCTACATCGAGACGTTCGTCATCATCGACGGCGACATCGACGTCACGGTGGACGGAACGACCGAGCGGATGCACGGCGGCACCATCGCGATCATCCCGGCGAACGCCTGGCACGAGTTCACTAACATGGGGGAGCGCCGGGCGCTGATGGTGAACATCCACCCGGTAGATGAGATGGTTCAGGAGAACTGGGGCGATTAGAAGCTGGGTCGAGTAGATCGGCTACGCGAGTTTCGGCATCCCGAGGAAGGCGCGAAGCACGCTTTCGGAGACTCCTTGCACGTCCGAGTGTGGCGTCAGGGATGGGTCCCCGTCGAGGGTGCGTACCTCGTCGTGGAGGCGCTCCATCTCGACATCCAGCCGGTTCGCCACCTCGGCGGCCTGCCGCAGGTCATCGAGTAGACGTTCGGGCACCTCGCGGTCGTACTTGTAGTAGATCTTGTGCTCGAGGCTCGCCCAGAAATCCATGGCGATGGTGCGGATCTGCACCTCCACCCGCACCTGCTCCACGCGGTCTGACATGAAAACTGGAACCTCGACGACGAGGTGCAGGCTCTTGTAGCCGTTCGGCTTGGGGTTTGCGATGTAGTCGACCTCGCGGATCACCGTGAGGTCCTGCTGCTGCGCCAGCATGTCGCGAATCCGGTAGGTGTCGGAGATGAAACTGCAGGTGACGCGGATGCCGGCAATGTCCATCACATCGTCACGGATGCCCTCGAGGTCGAGGGTCGCACCCTTGCGCACGGCCTTCTTCAGGATGCTCTCCGGCGATTTCAGCCTCGAGTTGACGTGCTCGATCGGGCTGTAGTCGTGGATGCGGGTGAACTCCTCCTTGAGGATGTTGATCTTGGTCGTCACCTCGTCGAGACCGAACTTGTAGGACATCATGAACCGCGTCAGCCGGCTTCTCAGCTCGGTCAGGTCGTCCATCTCGCTCACTCTCGGATTCTGTCAGACGAGTCTGGAGGAAGACCGTTCACAGCCCACAATGAGGCGTCGGGTCGAAGATGGTCGAGAAATCCACAAGGAGGGAACACGATGGCATTCATCACCGTCGGCCAGGAGAACTCGACCGACATCGAATTGTTCTACGAGGATCACGGCTCCGGCCAGCCGGTGGTGCTCATCCACGGGTATCCGCTGAACGGTCGGTCCTGGGAGAAACAGGAGGCAGTGCTGCTGGATGCCGGATTCCGCGTCATCGCCTACGACCGACGGGGCTTTGGGCAGTCGAGCCAGCCGACAATCGGGTACGACTACGACACTTTCGCCGCTGACCTGAAGGTCATCATGGACACCCTCGACCTGCAGGGCGCCGTGCTGATCGGGTTCTCGATGGGCACGGGTGAGGTGGCGCGTTACCTGAGCAGCTACGGGTCTGAACGGGTAGCCAAGGCTGCGTTCCTCGGCTCGCTCGAGCCGTACCTGCTGCAGGCGGACGACAACCCCGCTGGCGTCCCGCAGGCCGTGTTCGATGAGATCAGCCAGTCGGCGATCGCCGATCGCTACGACTGGTTCGACAACTTCTTCATCAACTTCTACAACACGGATGAGACGCTCGACTCGCGACTCAGCGATGCCGCCCTGCGTGGCAGCTGGACGGTGGCGGCCGGCGCATCCTGGTACGCCTCGTCGGCCGTGGTGCCGACCTGGCTGACCGACTTCCGCGAGGATATTCCGAAGATCGACGTGCCGACGCTGATCATGCACGGAACGGCTGACCGCATCCTGCCGATCGACTCGACCGGGCGGCCGTTCTCCAAGCTGATGCCGACCGCCGACTACGTCGAACTCGAGGGCGCGCCGCACGGCATGCTGTGGACGCACGCCCACGAGGTGAACGCCGCGCTGCTGCGCTTCCTCGCGAAGTAGGACTTCTGTGGGTTGAGTAGGTCGCTCAGCGACCGTATGGAAACCAGCGGCGAGGTTTCGATACGCGTGCTCCTGCGTCGCGCGCTACTCAACCCACAGCGATTCTCAGCGAGCGGATGCCGGCGCGTGGCGCTCCAGGAACTGGTAGACCTCGGTCTGGTCGACACCGGTGAACGTGCCGGCCGGGGCCGCCGCCAACAGTGACGACTGCAGGCGCGGGCTCGGGAACGACTGCGCCGCCCACTTGTCTTCCAGTTCCTGCGGGGCCCGCCGGCAGCATCCGGGGTCTGGGCAACTCGACACCCTGCGGTTGGCGGTGTCCCTCCCACGGAACCACTTGGCGTGCACGAACGGCGTGCCGAGGCTCACCGAGAACGCGCCCTGGGCGGTCGACTGGATGCTCGAGGTGCACCAATAGGTTCCGGCCGGCTTGTCGGTGTACTGGTGGTACGGGCTGAACCGGTCGTGGGCATCGAACACCTGCCTGGCACTCCACTGGCGGCAGACGAGTTGGCCTTCGATAGCGCCCAAGGCATCCGTCGGGAATGCCGCATTGTCGTTCTCGTAGGCCTTGGAGATCGCGCCCGATTCGTGCACCTTGAGAAAGTGGACCGGGAGTCCCAGGTGCTGCGTGGCCAGGTTGGTAAAGCGGTGGGCGGCCGTCTCGTAGCTGACGGCGAACGCGTCGCGCAGATCCTCGACCGACAGTTCCTTCTTCTCCTTCGCCTTCACGAGGAACTCCACCGCGCCCTTCTCCGGGATCATCAGCGCGGCGGCCAGGTAGTTGGTCTCCACCCGCTGGCGCAGGAAACTGGCGTAGTCGGTAGGCTCCTTGGTGCCGAGCACATGGCTGGCCAGCGCCTGCAGCAGCGCCGTTCGGGGGTCGCCGCCGGCATCCATCTTCAGGTAGATGCGCCCGTGGGCGAAGTCGCTCACCGAGCGGGTCGATCCGGGCAGGTCGCTGACGTAGTGCAACGAGAAGCCGAGGTGGGTGGCGAGGTCGGATGCCACGCGCTGCGACAACGGACCTCCCGTGTGCCCGACCGCCGCCAGCAACTGGCGGGCGTGCGCCTCAAGCTCCGGGAAGTAGTTGCCCTGCCTGCGCATCTCGTGGCGAAGCTCGGTGTTGACGCGCCTGGCCTCCTCCGGGGTGGCCGCGCGCTCGCGGTAGAGGCGCTCGAGTTCACGGTGCAGGCCGAGGATCGTCTCGATCGCCTCATCGCTGAGCGACTTCCTGACCGGGAGGGTGGGGAGCCCCAGCGAGCTGAACAAGGGGCCGCGCTGGGCGCGCTCGAGGGCGATCTCCAACGCGGAGCGCCGACTCGGCGGCTCGTTGGTCAGCAGGTCGTCGAGAGTGACCCCGAGCGCCTTCGACAGGGTCTGCAGGTCGCTGATGCGCGGTTCGCGCTTGCCGTTCTCGAGCACGCTCACCTGCGAGGCGGCGCGGCCGATGGCGGCACCCAGGTCGTCGAGGGTCATTCCCCGACTGGTGCGCAGGTCGCGGATACGTCGGCCGATGGTGAGGGAGTCGAGCATCTCTTCATCGTGGCCGCGGGGGAGTGGTGAGTGGGGCATCCGCTCAGCCTCGCATGAATGGTTCTTCCGCGGAATAGAAGAATGCCGAAAATTCTGCCGAACTTTCTCGCGAAGGAGCCGCTTTCTTGCAACAGGCTGGCTGAACCACCACGAACAAGGAGACACCCTCATGAGCACCTCCCACCGCCCAGGCGACCAACTGCAGACCGCGTCAGAACTCGAAACCGAGTGGAAGACGGATGCCCGCTGGAGCGGCATCACCCGCGACTACGCCGCCGAAGACGTCATCGCCCTCCGCGGTCGTGTCCGTGAGGAACGCACCCTCGCCCGCCGCGGCGCAGAGAAACTGTGGGAGCTCATCAACGGCCCGGAAGACCAGTGGGTGCACGCGCTCGGCGCGCTGACCGGAAACCAGGCCGTGCAGCAGGTGCGCGCCGGACTGAAAGCCATCTACCTCTCCGGCTGGCAGGTTGCCGCCGACGCGAACCTGAGCGGGCAGACCTACCCGGACCAGAGCCTGTACCCGGCCAACTCGGTTCCCGCGGTCGTGCGCCGGATCAACAACGCGCTGCTGCGCGCCGACCAGATTGCCTTCGAAGAAGGTGGGGTCTCGACAGGCTCGACCAGCGAAATCGACTGGCTCGCCCCCATCGTCGCCGACGCGGAGGCCGGCTTCGGTGGTCCGCTCAACGCCTACGAGCTCATGCTCTCCATGATCGAGGCGGGGGCGGCCGGCGTGCACTGGGAGGACCAGCTGGCATCCGAGAAGAAGTGTGGCCACATGGGAGGCAAGGTGCTCGTGCCGACCGGCCAGCACATCCGCACCCTGAACGCGGCGAGGCTGGCGGCGGATGTTGCCGGCGTCCCGTCGATCATCATCGCGCGCACCGACTCGCTCGCCGCCACCCTGCTCACCAGCGACATCGACGAGCGCGACCAGCCGTTCATCACCGGGGAGCGCACGGCGGAAGGCTTCTACAACACGCGGCCCGGCATCGAGACGGTGCTCGCCCGTGGGCACGCCTACGCGCCATACGCCGACCTGCTGTGGGTCGAGTCGTCTGAGCCCGACCTGGAGCTGGCGCGCACCTTCGCCGAGAGCATCCACCGGGAGTTCCCCGGCAAGAAGCTGGCGTACAACTGCTCGCCGTCGTTCAACTGGAAGAGCCACCTCGATGACGCCCAGATCGCGTCGTTCCAGCGTGAGCTCGCCTCGATGGGCTACTCGTTCCAGTTCATCACCCTGGCCGGGTTCCACTCGCTGAACCACTCGATGTTCGAGCTGGCGAGGGACTACAGCCAGCGCCAGATGAGCGCGTACGTCGAGCTGCAGGAGGCCGAATTCGCCTCCGAGGCCGACGGCTACACGGCTACGCGCCACCAGCGCGAGGTCGGCACCGGCTACTTCGACCGGATCGCCACCGCCCTCAACCCCGGCAGCCAGACCCTGGCCCTCGTCGGCTCCACCGAGTCGCAGCAGTTCCACTAAACACACTTCACCCCTGCGGGTTGAGTAGCGCGCGAGCGCAGCGAGCACGCGTATCGAAACCTCACTGACAGCAGCCGGTCTCGGCGCACTCAACCCACGGATATTCAAGGAGAACGACCATGAACACCAGAATCGAGATCGCGGGCCCCATGCGCGATCGGTACGACGAAATCCTGACCGACGAGGCACTGAACTTCCTTGCCGAGCTACACGCCCGCTTCAGTGGCCGCCGTCACGACCAGCTGGCCGCCCGGATGCAGCGCCGCTTCGACCTCGGGAACGGGCGCGACCTGCGTTTCCTGCCCGAGACATCCGCCATCCGTGAGGATGCCACCTGGCAGGTCGCCGGAGCCGGCCCGGGCCTCGAAGACCGCCGGGTCGAGATCACCGGACCGACCGACCCGAAGATGGCGATCAACGCCCTCAACTCGGGCGCGAATGTCTGGCTCGCCGACCAGGAGGACGCCACCAGCCCGACCTGGGGCAACGTCATCGGCGGGCAGTTGAGCCTGTTCGACGCGGTGCGCGGCCAGCTCTCCTTCACCAGCCTGGAGGGCAAGCGCTACGAGGTGAAGGACGAGACGCCCACCATCGTGATGCGGCCGCGCGGCTGGCACCTGGTCGAGAAGCACCTGCGCTTCACCGACCGCACCGGGACCACGATGGCGGCGTCCGGAAGCCTGGTCGACTTCGGCCTCTACTTCTTCCACAACGCGAAGCAGCTCATCGCGGCCGGGCGCGGGCCCTACTTCTACCTGCCCAAGCTGGAGTCGCATCGCGAGGCGCGCCTGTGGGACGACGTGTTCACGCTCTCCGAGGAGTACCTCGGTATCGACCACGGCACCATCCGTGCCACCGTTCTGATTGAGACGATCTCCGCAGCGTTCGAGATGGACGAGATCCTCTACGAGCTGCGGGACCACTGCGCCGGGCTGAACGCCGGCCGCTGGGACTACATCTTCTCTATCATCAAGAATTACCGCGGCCGTGGCCAGTGGTACGTGATGCCCGACCGCAAGCAGATCACGATGACGGTTCCGTTCATGCGGGCGTACACCGAACTGCTGGTCAGCACCTGCCACAAGCGTGGCGCCCACGCCATCGGCGGGATGAGCGCATTCATCCCCAACCGTCGCGACCCGGAGGTCACTGCGCGCGCCCTCGAGCAGGTCTCCGCAGACAAGCGCCGGGAGGCGACCGACGGATTCGACGGCACCTGGGTCGCGCACCCCGACCTGATCCCGACTGCCCGGGCCGAGTTCGACGCGGTGCTCGGTGACAAGCCGAACCAGGTCGACCGGCTGCGCGACGACGTGCACGTCACCCGGGACCAGTTGGTCGACATCCGCTCGATTGGCGGGACAGTGACGGATGCCGGCGTGCGCGACAACGTCTCCATCGGCATCCGCTACATCGAGTCGTGGCTGCGTGGTGTCGGTGCTGCCGCGATCGACAACCTCATGGAGGACGCCGCGACCGCCGAGATCAGCCGTTCACAGATCTGGCAGTGGATCCACCAGGACACCGTCACCGAGGAGGGCACCACCATCTCGCGCGAGTTCGTCGAGGGGATCATCGCATCACTCGACCTGCCGCGTGGCGACGGCGATCGGTTCGACGATGCGATCGAGGTGTTCCGTACAGTCGCACTGCAGGAGGAGTACCCGACCTTCCTCACCCTGTGCGCCTACACGCAGTACCTGGTGGAGGAGCCCGTCCCTGCCGGTTGAGTAGGCGCGCAGCGCCGTATCGAAACCAGGGAGACCAACCCCACGAGCCGGTTTCGGCGCGAGGAGTCAGCCGTTACAGGCTCTCCCCCGCCGAAATCCGCTCGCCCGCGCACGCGTCTCAGTCGCGCAGGGCCGCCCGCACGTACACGATCGCGGCATCCGCCCCCACACCCAGTTGGCGGATGCGATCGGCGTACGCCCGGGCGGCCTCCTGTGCACCGCGCTGGGCGGCGTCCCCCTGCGCAGCGACGAACGAGCCATTGCGGCCCCTCGTCTCGATGAGGCCAACCGCCTCCAGCTCGCGATAGGTGCGGGCAACCGTGTTGGCGGCGAGCCCGAGGTCCTCGGCAAGGCGCCGAACCGTCGGCAGTTTCGCCCCGGCTGCGAGGGTGCCGTCCCCAATCTGCTCGACCAGCTGCACGCGCAACTGTTCGAAGGGTGGCACTGCCGATTTCGGGTCGATGACCAGCATCAGGCATCTGCCCCCACCGGGTTGTCCGCCTCGGCCGCCAGCTCCGGCCACAGTCGACGCAGGAAGTGGCGCTGGGTCTTCGCCGCGCGGGCGGCCCATAGCGCGATGAAGGTGCAAATCAGAAGCGTGGCGAAGACGCCGAAAGAGATGCTGTTGGGTTCCTCGACTCCCGCTGACATGATCCCCAGCGCCGAGCCGGTAAGTCCCAGCGCGTATGCGCTCAGGACCAGCGGCGCGTAGCGCAGATCCCGCAGGACCTGAAAACGAAAAGCGTCATCCCAGACGAGCTCATCGAGCGACCCGATCGGGCGCCCCTTCGCGACTATTCTCCTGGCGGCCACCTCGAAGACGACAAGTGAGGTCACGGCCATCGCGGCGAGGATCACCCCACAGATGAACATCGACTGGCTGGACACCGATGTCCAGCGGAGTTCATTTCCGACGAGTGAAAGTGGGATGGCAGCAACGGCGAACACGACGGGCAGTCGCGCCGTCCATCGGTCGAGCGGTGCCAGGTAGTCGTCGAGAGCGACTGCCGTCGCCCTCGCAAGCCGCTCGTGATCGCCGACTCGAGGGCGTGCGGAAAACAGTGCCGCGATGGCCGTGGCAATGGCCGCACCAGTGAACATCCCCCCAAACAATGTCCAGAGGATCAGGTGCTCCGGCAGGGACTGAAGTGCGGGGGTGACTGCGGTCGCCGAAGCTGCGATACCGACCACTCCGCCCAGCAGATAGCTCCGCCGTTGGTTCACCATCCGCCGGCGAAGGGCTTCGCCCAGTTGAGCGGGAAGGGTGAGGCCGAGGGAATTCTCGAATCGCAATACCGCCCGCTCCTGCGCATGGGGCAGTGAGTTCCCAAGGAGGAGTGCCGCGGTAACAGCGGCGTAGGCTCCGACGATCCACCAGAGGGTGTCGGTCACAGCCCGGCCCCGGTTGCCAGCTCGGGCCAGAGGCGCCGCAGGAAGCGTCGCTTCACGGCCAATGCGCTCACCAGCATGCCAACGGCGATCACGAGCGTGACGATGGCGAGGCAGAGAGAAGCGATCGCAAATCCGACGCGGGCGCTGTCGTCCGGTGAGACGAGCAGCGGGTTGAGGGCCATGAGCAGGACGTAATAGCCGAGGAAGGTCGGAGCGCTCACGAGCTCTCGGATGGTGATGGCGCGAACCGCGTCTTCCCAGACGAGGTCTTCTGGCGACGTCACATGATTGCCCATCGCGACCACCCGGCGTCCCACCAGCTCGCAGGCAATGAGTGTGCCGACAGTCACCAGCGCGAGCACGATCGAGCCGACGAGGGCAGCTGTGCCGTCGTAGCGCACCCAACCGACCTGTGCGAGCGTCGTGATTGTCACCGTCGCGACGACGGCCAATCCCACGGGCACTCGTGCCAGCCACAGTTCAGCGGGCGAAACGTAGTCGCCCAGTTCGACGGCATGTGCTCGCGCGTATCGCGGCCGGTCGGAGGAGACGTCACCCGCAGAGCTTCGGAAGGCAGAAACGGATGTGCCGATCGCCCACCCGGCGAGTGTCCCTGCCACGACGACCAGCGGGTTGAGTCCATCAGCGGGCGTCGAGGCCGGCGAAAGGAGAAAGGCGATTGCGCTCGTGATGGCACCGATCATCGCGCCGATGGTGCTGCTTCGCCTGCGGTTCAGCATCCGCCGTCGTATCGGCTCCGCGAGTTGCTCAGGCAGGGGTAAGCCCACCTGGAGCGCGAACTTCGACACCACACGCTCCTGCGCGTGTGGACGCGCGTTCGCGATGAGCGCTCCGGCGCCGAGCGCGAGGTAGAGGCCGACTGCGATCCAACCCAGTGTTCCCATGCGCGTCCCTTGGTTCGCCACTCATTGTGCGAGTTCTGTAGCAATGTAGCAATACAAAAGGTGAGTCGTCAACGGGTGATCCTTCAACGGCAAGGCGGTTTGTTGACAAGCAGGCGAATCAGCCCACCTCGACGTCAACAAACCGTCTCGTGGTTGGAGCAGTGACCGGGACAGCGAAGCGGGCAGGCGCTAGTCGCGCGAACGGTGGATGAGCTTCGACAGCACGATGGAGCTGCGGGTGTGGTCGACGTTGGGGGCAAGCCGCACGCGCTCCAGGGCCTGCTCGAGGCTGGCGATGTCACGGGAGCGCATGTGCACCATGGCGTCGGCACTGCCGCTGACGGTTCCGGCATCCACAACCTCCGGCACCGCCGACAGGATGCGCTTCAACTCTTCTGGGGCGACGGTGCCCCGGCAGAACAGCTCCACATAGGCCTCGGTGGCGAGGCCATCGACGACCGGGTCGACCTGGATGGTGAACCCGCGGATGACTTTGTCGGCGACCAGCTTGTCGACGCGGCGTTTAACTGCGGATGCCGACAGACCGATCACTTCGCCGATGTCGCCATAACCTGCGCGGGCATTCTGCCTCAGCAGATCGATGATTCCGTAGTCAAGGTTGTCCATCCGCATACTCTATGGCGTTTCGTTGTGTATACACTAGGGAATACGTTGATTTGGTGCGCGAAAAGTTACCAAACTTGCATTGTGTGCGTGTGAGACTAGAAATATGACTTTGACCGACACCTCTGCGTCCACGCCAACCAGGCAGGCCACCGAGCGCTCCATCCTCATGTGCCGCCCGGAATACTTCACCGTGAACTACCGCATCAACCCGTGGATGCACCCGGAGCAGCCAACCGACACCTCGCTCGCTGTCTCCCAGTGGGAGGTTCTGTACCAGACCTACCTCGACCTCGGCTTCGATGTACACCTGATCGACCCGATCGACGGACTGCCCGACATGGTCTACGCCGCGAACGGCGGATTCGTGATCGACGGCAAGGCATACGGTGCCAGCTTTACGCATCCGCAGCGCCAGGCCGAGGGTCCTGCGTACATGGACTGGTTCCGCACGAACGGATTCGATGTGCACGAGCCGAAGTTCGTGAACGAGGGGGAGGGCGACTTCCTGCTGGTCGGCGACGTCATCCTGGCCGGCACCGGTTTCCGGAGCTCGACTGACAGCCACCGTGAGCTGGCAGAGCTCTCCGGCCGCGAGGTCGTCTCGCTGGAGCTGTCGAACCCGAGCTTCTACCACGTTGACACGGCCATCGCGAAGCTCGACGACACGAACATCGCGTACCTCGAGTCGGCGTTCAGCGCGGCCAGCCTGGCAGAGCTGCGCACGCGGTTCCCGGATGCGATCATCGCGACCGAAGAGGATGCGGCCGTTCTCGGTCTCAACTCCTACAGCGACGGCTACAACGTGGTCATCGCATCACGCGCGAAGAATTTCGAGCGTCAGCTGCGTGAACGCGGCTACAACCCCATTGGTGTCGACCTGTCCGAGTTGCTGCTCGGCGGAGGAGGAGTGAAATGCTGCACGCTGGAACTGCGCCGCTGACCGCGGACGCGATCGCGCTCGAAGAGGAGCACGCTGCGCACAACTACCACCCGCTGCCCGTCGTGGTCTCCCACGGTGAGGGTGCCTGGGTGACGGATGTCGAGGGTCGCCGCTACCTGGACTGCCTGGCCGCGTACTCCGCCGTCAACTTCGGCCACAGCCATGCGGGCCTGATCGCGGTGGCCAAGGAGCAGCTCGACCGGGTCACCCTGACCAGCCGCGCGTTCCACAACGACCAGCTCGGCCCGTTCGTGACCGCGCTCGCCGAACTGGCGGGCAAGGACATGGTGCTGCCGATGAACACCGGTGCCGAAGCGGTCGAGTCCGGCATCAAGGTGGCCCGCGCCTGGGGTTACCGGGTGAAGGGCGTTGCCGCCGACCAGGCCAACATCATCGTGGCCGACGGCAACTTCCACGGTCGCACCACCACCATCATCAGCTTCTCGAACGATGAGGAGGCGCGCGCTGACTTCGGCCCGTACACCCCCGGTTTCCGTTCGGTCCCGTATGGTGACGCCGCCGCCCTCGAGGCTGCCATCGACGAGAACACCGTTGCGGTACTGATCGAGCCGATCCAGGGCGAGGCCGGTGTGCTGGTTCCCCCAGCAGACTACCTGCCTGCCGTGCGGGAGATCACGTCCCGTCTGAACGTTCTCTTCATCGCCGACGAGATCCAGTCAGGGCTCGGCAGAACCGGCGCAACGTTCCAGTGCGACAACGTCGGAGTCGTCCCCGACCTGTACCTGCTCGGCAAGGCGCTCGGCGCCGGTATCGTGCCGGTCAGCGCCGTTGTCGGCAACCGCGACGTGCTCGGGGTGCTCCGGCCGGGCGAGCACGGCTCAACCTTCGGCGGAAATCCGCTCGCGGCGGCTGTCGGCCACGCAGTCGTCGACCTGCTCGCGACCGGCGAGTACCAGGAGCGAGCCCGTGTGCTGGGCGAGCGCCTGCGTGTCGACCTCGAACGCTTGATCGGCAACGGCGTGATCGCCGTGCGCACCGCCGGGCTCTGGGCCGGTATCGACATCGACCCCGAACTGGCTCCCGGCCGCGTGGTGTGCGAGCGACTGATGGAGCGTGGAGTCCTGGCGAAGGACACCCACGGTTCGACCATCCGCCTGGCCCCGCCGATCGTTGTCGAGGCCGAAGACCTCGACTTCGCCGTCGCCCAGCTCGAGGCAGTGCTCGAAGAATTGAAGGCCTAGCAGCCGAACCCCGGGTACCCGCCCGCGAGAAGGCAGAAAGTCACCGAAACCCGACCACTATCGGTGACTTTCTGCCTTTTCACCTTGGGGGCGACGGTACCGACCTGGTACCAGGAGCGGTACCATATTTCCCATGGCCACCAACCTTCGGCTCCGCCCCGAGGCAGAAACCGCACTCCGCGAAGCCGCCGAACGCTCCGGGCGCTCGCAACAGGAACTGATCCGGGAGGCCATCGATCGGTATCTCGGAATCGGAGTCATACCCCGATCGCGTTCGATGGATGATCTCATCGCAGACGGCACCGTGATCCCGCCACGGGTTCCCTATCGGCGACCCCACCGGCTTCTGGAACTTCCCGAGGGCGTCACGTCTCTCGATCTTCTCGATCGCGAAGACCGAATCTGAGTGCGAATTTACGTCGACAGCAGCGCCCTCATCAAGCGAGCAATCCGCGAGCATGAGTCCGCAGCGCTGATCGACGCCATCGATCAGTGGGTGGCGGAACAATCCGTGCTGTACTCGTCGACGCTGGCATGGATAGAAGTAACGCGAACCGTGCGGTCGCGGCTGGATCAGGAGCCGCCCGCAGAGGTCGTGCTGTCGATAGAGAACGCTGTGGCAGGCATCACCGAGTGCCGCATCACCGAGCCGGTGGCAGAAATCGCCCGCCGGATCGGTCCTTCAACGCTTCGCAGCCTGGATGCGATCCACCTGGCCACCGCGACGCTGATGGGTGCGGATGTCGTCTGCGCATATGACACGCGGTTGTTGATCTCAGCGGCCGAACTCGGATTCCGCACGATCTCGCCCGCGTAGTGACCAGCGGATGTTCGGCATCCGTTCTGGTCAAGCACTGACGTTCACCAGCCACGCTGCTTAAGCTGCGGATACCGACCTGAGGAGAACGCGTGGCAACCTTCGGCATTGAAGAGGAGTACGTGTTCCTCGATCCGCTGACGCTGGAGCCGCGATCCGCTGCCAATGAGGTCTACCGCACCCTGGGGATCAGCCGGGCCGAGAGCCCGCAGGTTCAACGCGAGTACCTGGTGTGCCAGTTGGAGCGCACCACCCCGGTCTGCACGACCCTTGATGAGGGCCTGCGCGACCTGGGTGACTTCCGTCGCAGACTGCGAGGGGCCGCAGAGTCCCACGGAGTGCTGGTGGCCGGCACCGGCGCCCCGCCGAGAATGGCGGGTGCGGGACTGGTCACCAACAAGCAGCGCTACCACGCGGTAAGCAACAACTATCGCGCGCTGGTTCGCCAGCATTTCCTCAACGGCCTGCACGTCCACATCGGGATTCCGAACCGGGAGGTTGGCGTGCAGGTGATGAACCGCATGCGGCGGTGGATGCCCGTGATTGTCGCGCTGGGAGGCAATTCGCCGTTCTGGGAGAACATCGACACCGGGTTCAGCAGTTGGCGCACCATCAACCTGCAACGCTGGACCACCCACGGATGCCCGCCGGTCTTCGCCGATGCGGCGGACTATGAGCGGCGTACCACAAGCCTGCTCGGCGTCGGTGGCCACATGGACAGAGCATTGCTGGCCTGGAACATCCGTCTCTCCGAGAAGCACCCGACCATCGAGGTTCGCGGCCCTGACTCGCAGCTGGAAGCGTGGCAGTCTGTGCTGCTCGCCGCCATCATCCGCGGCCTGGTCGCGACCGCGATGGTGCGCGAGTTCCCGGGGCCGGGCCCGGAGCCCGAGCTGCTGAACGCCGCACTGTGGCACGCGGCGCGGGACGGCATCAGCGCGAACCTCGTGCACCCTGACACGGGCGAGATGCTGAGCGCAAAGCAGGTGACTGGTGACCTGCTCGACCTCATTGGCGGCGCACTCGATGAGCACGGCGACCGCGACAAGGTGAGCGGATGGCTGGATCGCCTCTTCGCGGAGGGCGCCGGTGCCGACCGCCAACGTGCGGCCTTCAACTCGGGCGGGCTGCCGGCGGTCGCCGCACTGCTGCACAACACGGTGGCCGCAGAATCAGTCGCTCCGATGGCGGGGAACCAGGCGCTGTAGCTGCGTGACGTGGCGTGGCTCGAGCTCTTCGAGTGATGCGACCCCGAGCAGGCGCATCGTGCGTTCCACCTGGTCGCCGAGGATCTCGATGGAGCGGTCGACTCCTTCGCGCCCGCCCGCCATCAGCCCATAGAGGTAGGCGCGGCCGATCATCGTGAAGCGGGCACCGAGCGCGACGGATGCGACGACATCGGCCCCGGACATGATGCCGGTGTCAAGGTGGACCTCGAGGTCCCTGCCAACCTCACGAACGACATCCGGCAACAAATGGAACGGGATCGGGGCGCGATCGAGCTGGCGACCCCCGTGGTTGGACAGCGTCACGGCGTCGACGCCCATGGTCGCCAGCTTCTTCGCGTCGTCCAGGTTCTGCACGCCCTTGACGATGAGCTTGCCCTTCCATTGCTCCTTGATCCAGGCAAGGTCTTCGAACGTGACCGTCGGGTCGAACATGGTGTTGATCAACTCGCTGACGGTGCCGGGCCAACGATCGATCGAGGCGAAGGCGAGCGGCTCAGTGGTGAGGAAGTTGATCCACCACTCCGGTCGGGGGATAGCGCCCAGGACCGTCCTCGGTGTGAGTGACGGGGGAATGGACATCCCGTTGCGGGTATCGCGCAGGCGGGCACCGGCGACCGGCACGTCCACCGTCACCAGCAACGTGTCGTACCCCGCCTGCGCCGCCCGGTCGACCAGGGCCATCGAGCGTTCGCGGTCCTTCCACATGTACAGCTGGAACCAGTTGCGGCCGTGCGGGTTCGCGTCCCGCACATCCTCGATCGACGAGGTCCCCATCGTCGAGAGGCTGAAGGGGATACCCGCGGCTCCGGCCGCGCCGGCACCGGCGATCTCCCCCTCGGTCTGCATCATCCGGGTGAAACCGGTCGGTGCGATTCCGAACGGCAGGGCGACGGGTGCGCCCAGGACATCCCATCCGGTCGACACGGTGGACACATCGCGGAGGATGCTCGGTGAGAACTCCACGTCTTCGAACGCCTGGCGGGCCCGCGCCAGTGAAACCTCCGCCTCGGCAGCCCCGTCGGTGTAGTCGAATGCTGCTTTCGGGGTGCGCCGCTGGGCGATCGTCCGCAGGTCGTAGATGGTGAGCGCGCTCGCCAGGCGACGTCGTCTCGCATTCAACTCTGGCGTCTTGAACTTCATCAGCGGGGCGAGCTCGCGGGGGCGTGGGAGTCGGCGCTTGACCATGGGGTGTCCTGTTCTTCCTACTTACACACTACGGACCTCGCCCCAAGTTCCCACGGCGACCCCCCGCCAAATACACTGTCAGTCACGACAACGATGAGTGGAGGTACGGTGATCCGATTCACTGCGGCGCGGCAGGATCGCACCTTCACGGACGCGTACGGCGTGACCATCCACTTCTCCGTCTGGAAGGCGGGAAAGCCGAAGGCGGTCGTGCAGCTCGCCCACGGACTCGGCGATCACCTGGGTCGTTACGAAGCGCTGGCGCAGCGCCTGGTGACCGCCGGCTACACGGTCTACGCCGACGACCATCGTGGCCACGGCCGCACCGGCATGCAGCAATGGGACTCGGACGCCACCAAGCTGGGAAAGCTCGGGCGAGGCGGAATGCGCGCGACCGTGCAGGCCGTCGAACAGTTGACCGGCATCATCCACTCGGAGAATGAGGGACTGCAGCTGGTGCTGCTCGGCCACAGTTGGGGCTCGATCATCGTTCAGAAGATCATCAATACGGCATCCGAGAACTATGACGCCGTCATCCTGACTGGTACCGCGTACCGCACACTGCGGCGGATGAACGGCGGCAAGCTGAACGCCAGGCACAAGAACCTGGGATCCACCGGCCACGAGTGGCTGAGCCGCGACCCGCAGGTCGCCGAGGCGTTCGTGGAGGACCCGCTGGCTTTCACGGCGGAAGCGCTGAAGGCCTTCGGACTGGCCGACAGCATCCGCCTGCTGGGGCGTCCGTCCCGCAACATCGCGCACGACATTCCGGTGCTGATCCAGATCGGCAGCGATGACGTGTTCGGTGGTACTCGCAGCGCCGAGCTGCTGGCCGAAAGCTACCTGAAGCGCTCCGGGCTGAGCGACGTCGAACTGATCATCTACACGGATGCCCGGCACGAGATCTTCAACGAGACGAACGCCGACGAGGTGATCGACGACACCATTGAGTGGATGGACGACCGCATCGCGAAGCGGTAGCGGGTCAGGAGCGCTGGGCCTCCGCCTCGACGATGGCGATCTCCTGAGTGGCCAGTGCACGGTTCGTATGGTGACCGTACGAGACGCGCAGCGGGCGCCGGCCCTTGTGAACGCGAACCCGCAGGTTCTGGTACCTGACCATCCAGAACAGGCACACCGCCGCAGCCAGCAGGCCGGCGGCAACCGCCACACCCAGCCCCCAGCGCGGCCCGAACTGGTTGACCACCCAGCCGGCCAGCGGAGCTCCGATGGGCGTACCGCCGACGAAGATCGCCAGGTAGAGGGCCATCACTCTCCCGCGCATTGCCGGTTTCACCGTCGTCTGCACGAAGGCGTTCGCGGTCGTCATGAACGACAGGGAGGTCAGCCCGACCAGCATCAGTGCCACCGCGAACAACTCAAGTGTCGGCATGACCGCAGCGATCAGGCAGGCGGCCGCGAAGAAGAATGCGGACGAGAAGATGACGCGCAGCCGTGGCCGTTCCCGCCGGGCGGACATCAGGGCACCGGCAACCGAGCCGATCGCCATCACCGAGGAGAGGAAACCGAACTCTCCGGCGCCGCGGTGGAACTCGATGGTCGCCATAGTGGAGATGTAGATCGAGAAGTTGAGGCCGAAGGTCCCGATCAGGCTCACCATGATCATGATCACGATGATCGGCGGTCTGCCCAACACATACCGGAACCCCGCCCGGATCTGCCCCTTCGCCCGGGATGCCCTGGGCTGCAGCCCCAGGTCACGCACCCGGATCATCAGCAGCGCGACCAGGGTGGCGATGAACGTCAGCGCGTTGATGAGGAACACAGGGCCCGCGCCAACCAAGACTGTGAGGCCACCGGCGACGGCCGGGCCGATCATCCTGGCGGTGTGGAAGGAGACGGAGTTCAGCGAGACAGCATTGGTCAGGTACTTCTTCGACACCAGCTCTGCCACGAAGGTCTGGCGGATGGGGGCGTCGATCGCCGCCGTGATTCCGAGCAGCAGGGCGAAGAGGTAGACGTGCCACAACTGGGCGACACCAAGCACGACGATCAGCCCCAGCCCCACGGCGAGCGCACCCATCGTCGACTGGGTGACCATGAGCATCCGCCGCACGTTGACCCTGTCCGCGATGAGGCCGGAGACCGGCATCAGGAAGAGCTGCGGCCCCATCTGCAGTGCCATGGTGATACCGACCGCCGCCGCGTCGTGTTCGGTGAGCTCGGTGAGGACGATCCAGTCCTGGGCGGTGCGCTGCATCCAGGTGCCGATGTTCGACATCAGGGCGCCGATGAACCAGACCCGGTAGTTGAAGACGCCGAGGGAGCGGAACATGGCCGTCACTTGTTCGCCAGCTCTTTCAGGATGGGCGTGACCTGCTCGAGCAGTTTGCGCTGGTCGGGGGGCAGGGCGGCTAGCTGGGTGGTGAACCAGGCGTCGCGGCGTCGCTTGGTCTCGCGGATGAACTCGCGGCCGGCATCGGACAGGTCGACTTTCACCTTGCGGGCGTCGTCCTCCGCCGTGATACGGGTGACCAGGCCGGCGGCGACGAGCGCGTTGACGGTGCGGTTCATGCTGGGCGGTGTGACACCTTCATGGGCGCTGAGCGAGCCCAGCGTTTGTGGACCCTCGCCGTGCAGGGTGAACATCACTGTGCGCTGACTTTCGGTGACATCGGTTGCCTGCATGGCGCGGATGCGCCTGGCCAGCCTCTGGATCGCGAACCGGAGTTCCTGGATGTCTTCTTGTCGCATAAATCGTTAGCCTAGCAAATTAGTTAGGCTAACTAAACTCGAGTCGGTCGATCCAGAGGGATAATTGCCGGATGGACCCTGCCGTCGAGAACGTAGGCGACCTCATCCGAATCGTCGACCTCGCCGGAGTTCTCGGCAACGCCATCCTCGGCGGGATCGCCGCCCGCAGCGCCCGCCTCGACCTGGTCGGTTTCGGCATCCTGGCGGTGCTGTCCGGGCTTGGCGGCGGGATCATCCGCGACACCCTCCTGCAGAACGGCGTACCGGTGGCGTTCACCGATCCGTACTACCTGATCCTGGCCATCGTTGGTGCAGTGATCGCGTTCCTGGTGCCGCTGCAGGGCAAGTGGACCCAGAGACCGCTCGTGCTGGTCGACGCGCTCGCGGTCGGATGCTGGTCGGCCGTCGGCGTGGAGAAGGCCCTGGACGCCGGGCTCGGCTGGCTGCCGGCGATCATCCTGGGCATGGTCACCGCGGTCGGCGGCGGCATGGTCCGGGACGTGCTGCTGATGAGGGTCCCGTCGATCTTCGGGGGCAACACGCTCTACGCGACCAGTTCATTGGCTGCCTGCGTGGTCACCCTGGTGCTCAGCGAGCTGGGGCAGCCTGAGATCGGTGCCGCCGCAGCGATCCTCACCGGGGCCGGACTCTCGCTACTGGCCCGCCGCTTCGGATGGGTGCTGCCGACCCGGGTGCGCCTCCCGAGACCGCGCTGGCGCCCGCGTCGGCGGTCCCGGAAGGGCCGTTAGGCTAACCCAAGAACCGATTCTGAGGAGTAACGGATGCACGGCGAGTACAAGGTCCCCGGCGGAAAGCTCGTCGTCGTCGATCTCGAGGTCGCCGACGGAAAGCTCGCGGGCTTCCGCCTCGCCGGTGACTTCTTCCTCGAGCCCGACTACGCGCTCGACCGCATCAACAGCGCCGTGAACGGCCTGCCCGAGAGCAGTGACGCGTCGAGCATCGCCGCTGCCATCCATGAGGCACTACCGGACGGCGCACTGCTCCTCGGATTCTCGCCGGAAGCCATCGCGGTGGCCATCCGGCGGTCGCTGGCCCGAGCAACCGAGTGGACCGACTACGACTGGCAGCTGGTGCACGGCGCCTCCTACCCTCCCGCATTGCAGTTGGCGCTCGACCAGGTTCTGGCCGAGGAGGTCGGTGCCGGACGCCGCAAGCCGACGTTGCGCATCTGGGAGTGGGAGGAGCCGGCTGTTGTCATCGGCAGCTTCCAGTCGGTGAAGAACGAGGTCGACCGCGAGAACGCCGAGAAGTACGGCATCGAGGTGGTGCGGCGGATCAGCGGTGGTGGCGCCATGTTCATGGAGGCCGGGTCGGTCATCACCTACTCGATCTACGCGCCGGCAGAGCTGGTGCAGGGGATGACCTTCGCCGACTCCTATGCCTACCTCGACGAGTGGGTCATCACCGCCCTGAAGTCCCTCGGCATAGACGCGTTCTACCAGCCGCTCAACGACATCACCAGTACGAAGGGCAAGATCGGCGGTGCCGCCCAGAAGCGTCTCGGCAGTGGTGCTGTGCTGCACCACGTGACCATGAGCTACGACCTGGACGCCGACAAAATGGTCGAGGTCCTCCGCATCGGCCGCGAGAAGATGAGCGACAAGGGAACCAAGAGCGCCAACAAGCGAGTCGACCCGCTTCGCAGCCAGACCGGCCTCAGCCGCGCCGAGATCATCGAGCGGATGATCGAAACCTTCCGTGGTCTCTACGGGCTCACCGCCGCCGATGTGACCGAGGACGAGCTGCACCAGGCGGAGCTTCTGGTCGCCGAGAAGTTCGGCACCGAGGCATGGCTGCAACGGGTTCCGTGACGGAGGTTCCCTCTCGGGCGCGCCGCGCTCAGCTGGCGCGCGGTGCCGTCCTCGGGCTGGTGTTGACGGTGGCCCTGGTTCTCGGCGTTGTGCTGTCGGCCATCGCCGGACAGTTGCCGATCACCCCGGCGGAGGTCCTCGGGTCCATCCTGCAGGCCGTTGGCGTGCCGAACGAGTGGGCGCCGGATGATCCGATCATCGAGTCCACGCTCTGGGTGGTGCGCTTCCCGCGACTGGTCATGGGGATCATGGTCGGGGCGGCCCTCGCCGTCGCCGGTGCCGTCATGCAGGCGATCTTCGGCAACCCGCTGGCTGAACCCGGGGTGGTGGGCGTTTCTTCGGGAGCCGCGCTCGGCGCATCCGTCAGTATCGTCCTCGGTTTGACCGTTCTCGGCAGCTGGAGCACCGCCGCCTTCGCGTTTGCGGGGGGACTGCTGGCGGTGCTGCTGGTCTACTTCGTCTCCCGGGCGAGCGGCCGCACCGAGGTGGTCACCCTGCTGCTCACCGGCATTGCCATCAACGCGTTCGGCGGGGCGGGCCTCGCGCTGCTGCTGTTCTTCGGGGACACCGCGAGTCGCGAGCAGATCATCTTCTGGCAGCTCGGGTCGCTGAACGGCTCCGGCTGGTCGGAGGTGCTGATCGTCGCCGTGATCGCCGTCGCCGGGCTCGCTGTCGCGCTGCTGTTCGCCCGCAAGTTCGACCTGTTCTCGCTGGGCGAGCGTGCCGCCCGCCACCTCGGCGTGAACGTGGAGCTGCTGAGGGTGCTGTCGATCCTGCTGGTTGCCCTGCTCACCGGTGCGGCGGTCGCCTTCTGCGGCATCATCGCCTTCGTCGGACTGGTCGTGCCGCACATCATGCGGATGGCGATCGGACCCAAGCACCGCCCGCTGATCCTGGCCAGCGCCGTGGGCGGTGGGGTGCTGATGGTGTTCGCCGACCTGATCGCACGCACCATGATCCCCGGCGCGGACCTGCCGATCGGCATGCTGACCTCTCTCATCGGCGGCCCATTCTTCTTCTTCCTGCTCTACCGGGCCCGCAAGCAGAGTGGCGGGTGGGCATGATGACGGATGCCGCAGCACCCCGCATTCAGGCAACCAATGTCGGCGTCACCATCGAGGGCGCGACCATCCTCGACGGGGTCGACCTGGACATCCGCTCGGGCGAGGTTCTGGCACTGGTGGGACCGAACGGTGCCGGCAAGTCGACCCTGCTGGGCGTGCTCTCCGGTGACACCAGGCCGACGACCGGAACGGTCTCGTTCGAGGGCGTCGACGTCTATTCGATGAAACACCTCGAGCTGGCGCAGCGCCGGGCGGTGCTTACACAGGAGAACGCGGTCAGCTTCCCGTTCCGCGTGCACGAGGTCGTGGAGATGGGGCGCAGCCCCTGGGGGCGCACTCCCGACTACGAGAACGACAAGTCCGCCGTGGTCGACGCGATGAAGACGACGGATGTGCTGCACCTGGCCGGGCGTCGCTTCACGTCGCTCTCCGGCGGGGAGAAGGCGCGGGTGTCGCTGGCGCGGACGCTCGCGCAGCACACAGACACGATTTTCCTGGACGAGCCGACCGCCGCCCTCGACCTGCGGCACCAGGAGGACGTCATGCACACGGCGCGCGCCCTCACCCAGGAGGGCAAGGCGGTCATCGTCGTGCTGCACGACCTGTCGTTGGCCGGCGCGTACGCCGACCGGATCGCGCTGCTCGCCGGCGGTCGGCTCATGACGGTCGGCACCCCGGCCGAGGTGCTGACGGCGGAACTCGTCGAGCAGGCCTACGGCCTCGGCGTGCAGATCATGTCGCAGCCGGAGACCGGCCGTCCCATCGTGCTGCCCCTCCGCACCCCCCGCTGAATGGGAAGATAGCCCCATGCCGTCATCCTGGACCCCGACCTCCGCGAACCGGGTGATCCAGGGCGACAACCTCGAGGTGACCGCAGCCTTGCCGGATGGCGCGTTCACCCTGGTCTACCTCGACCCGCCGTTCAACACCGGGCGCAGCCAGCGGCGGCAGTCCACCACTAGCGTGCGCAGCCCGTCTCCAAGGGGCACGGTCGGATCCATCACCGGGTTCAAGGGCCTCCAGTACGAGCGGATCCGCGGCGACCTGATGAGCTACGACGACCACTTCGAGGACTACTGGTCGTTCCTCGAACCGCGCCTCGCCGAGGCGTGGCGACTGCTGGCGGATGACGGCACCCTGTACCTGCACCTCGACTATCGCGAGGCCCACTACGCCAAGGTGCTGCTCGACGCGCTGTTCGGCCGGGAGTGCTTCCTCAACGAGATCATCTGGGCCTACGATTACGGCGCCAAGTCGAAGAGCCGCTGGCCGACCAAGCACGACACGATCCTCGTCTACGTGAAGAACCCGGCCGGCTACCACTTCAATTCCGAGGCGGTCGATCGCGAACCATACATGGCGCCCGGGCTGGTCACGCCGGAGAAGGCGGCCAGGGGCAAGCTGCCGACGGATGTCTGGTGGCACACGATCGTGTCGCCCACCGGCAAGGAGAAGACCGGGTACCCGACGCAGAAGCCGGAGGGCGTGCTGCGCCGCATCGTGCAGGCGTCCAGCCGGGAGGGTGACTGGGTGCTCGACTTCTTCGCCGGCAGTGGCACCACCGGCGCCGTCGCCGGCGCGCTCGGGCGCAGGTTCCTGCTCATCGATGAGGGCGACGAGTCGATCACGATCATCCGCCGCCGCCTGGAGAAGGCCGGCATCGCCTTCGAGTGAGGCTATGCGGAGTCGCGCACCACCATGTGCGTTGGCAGGATGTGCTCGCGCCCCGGGTTCTCCCCGCGCAGGATGGCCAGCATGGTCTCCGCCATCCTGATCCCCATGGCGACGGATGGCTGGTGAACGGTGGTGAGCTGGATGGGGCCGGTCGCCGCCGCGGGGGAGTCGTCGAACCCGACGATCGCCACCTGCTGCGGGATGGTGATTCCGCGTTCCCGCAGCACCGAGATGGCGCCGACCGCCATCAGGTCGCTGGCCACGAAGACGGCGTCGAGGTCCGGATGCGTGTCGAGCAGTGCCCGCATCGCCTGGGCGCCTCCGGCCATGGTGAAGTCCCCGTGTACCAGCCGGTCGGCGGGAAGGCCGCTCGCCTCGAGGGCCGCCTTCCACCCTTCGGTGCGGTCGATTCCGGCCGGCATGTCCGGCGGTCCGGCGATGGTGGCGATGCGATGCCTGCCCTGCTCGATGAGGTATCGCGTGCCCATGGCCGCTGCCGCCGTGTTGTCGACGTCGACGAAGTAGTTCGGGTGTTCATCGGTGCTGAGCGGCCGGCCGCCGAACACCACCGGAAGCGTGGAGCCGAGGCTCGCCAGGAAGTGGTCCCCGGAGTGGTGGGACACGACGAAGGCGCCGTCGACGTTGCCGCCGCTGAGGTAACGAATGGTTTTCGCTGACGGCACTGACTGGCTCGCCAACTGCAGGGTCAGCACGTAGTCACTGTCTTCCAGCCCGCGAGCGATGCCTTGCACGATGGCGGCGAAGTAGGGGTCGCCGAAGAAGCGGATGGTGTCTTCCGGCACCACCAGGGCGAGGGCCATGGTCTGGCTGTTCACCAGGGAGCGGGCGGCCCGGTTGGGAACGTAGTCGAGGCGGGCGACCGCCCTCTCGACGCTCGCGACAGCATCCGGGCTCACCTTGTTCGACCCGTTGAGCACCCGCGACGCGGTGGAACGCGACACACCGGCGGCCGCGGCGACCGCTTCGAGGGTCGGTGCGGCGCGACGGGCCGGTTTGAGGGTTGTCATATCGTGCGAAAGTCTAGCTACTTGCTTCCTCAGACGGCTCGGTCACCGATGATGCGGCGGTACTCGATGGCGCTGTCCTTCAGGGTCCGCTCCTGCGTTTCGTAGTCGACACGAACCAGCCCAAACCTCTTGTCGTAGCCCCAGGCCCACTCGAAGTTGTCCATCAGCGACCAGTAGAAGTAGCCGCCGACCGGTGTGCCCTGCTCGATGGCATCCCGGATCGCGGCCAGGTGGCTGCGCAGGAACTCGGTGCGGTCGGTATCGTGCACGGAACCGTCAGCCTCGACCGTGTCGTCGTAGGCCGCACCGTTCTCGGTGACGTACAGCGCGACCTCCGCTGGGCCTGAATACTCCTCGTGCACGCGGTTCAGCAGCCTGGTCAGCCCTTCCGGCTGCACCTCCCAGCCCATGGCCGTGACCGGCAGGCCACGCGGATGCCAGTACACACCGTCGGCGGCGGGGAACGGCGAACGCTTCGGGCGTTCGGAGGGGGCGGCGGTGCTCAGCTCCGGCTCGGCCGGCGGCTCGGAGCTCAGCGCCTCCCCGTGGTAATAGTTGACGCCCAGCGCGTCGATCGGCGTGCTGATCGTGTCGAGGTCGCCGGGGCGGATGTTCTCGGTCAGGCCGAGGCCGTCGAGGTCGGCCAGGAGGTCGGCCGGGTACTCGCCCCGGAAGATCGGGTCGAGGAAGAACCGGTTGAACTGTCCGTCGATGCGCCGGGCCGCATCGACATCGCCCGGTTTGGTCGGGTCGACCGGGTCTGGAACGGTGAGGTTCAGCGTGATGCCGAGCTGGAGCTTCTCGTCGCGTGCCCGGAGCTCCTTGATCGCGAGGCCGTGCGCGAGCAGCAGGTGGTGGCCGGCGGCGAGCCCGTCGGCGACGGATTGGCGGCCGGGCGCGTGCTCTCCTCCGGTGTAGCTGAGGAATGAGGAGCACCACGGTTCGTTGAGGGTCGTCCAGGCATCCACCCGGTCGCCGAGTGCGTCGTGCACGTCGCCCGCGTACTCGGCGAAGCGGTGGGCGGTGTCGCGGTTGGCCCAGCCGCCCTTCTCCTCGAGTGCCTGAGGCAGGTCCCAGTGGTAGAGGGTGAGCCAGGGTTTGATCCCGTTCTCGAGCAGCTCGTCGACCAGGCGCGAGTAGAAGTCCAGGCCGAGCGGGTTGACCGGGCCGCCGTCCGGGCGGATGCGCGCCCAGGATGTCGAGAACCGGTAGGTCTGGATGCCCAGGTCGGCCATCATCCGGACATCCTGGGCATACCGGTGGTAGTGGTCGCAGGCCACGTCCCCGTTGTCGGCGTTCACCACCGCACCGGGCACCCGGCAGAAGGCATCCCAGATGGAGTCGCGGCGGCCGTCTTCGTGCGCAGCCCCTTCGATCTGGTACGCCGCGGTGGCGACCCCGAACAGGAAGTCTTGAGGGAACTCGTTCAACCTTTTACCGCTCCTTGCATGATGCCTGTGACGAGGTGCTTGCCCGTGAATGCGAACAGGATGATCAGTGGAAGTGTGGCCAACAGTACGCCGGCAAGCACCACCGAGTAGTCCACGAAGTAGCCTCCCTGAAGAAGCTGGAGGGCGACCGGGAGCGTCGGATTGCTGCGGTCGAGCACGATGAACGGCCAGAAGAAGTTCGTCCAGGTGGTGATGAAGGTGAACAGGGCGAGCATTGCTGCCGCCGGTCGGGCGGACGGCAGCCCGATGTACCAGAAGGTCTGGAACATGTTGGCGCCGTCGATGCGGCCGGCCTCGACGAGTTCGTCCGGCAGCGATTGGCTGATGTACTGCGCCATCCAGAACACTCCGAACGCCGAGACCAGTGCCGGCACGATGACGGCGCCGATCGATCCGGCCCAGCCGAGCTGCGACATGACGATGAACAGCGGGACGACTCCCAGCTGGGTGGGGACCGCCATGGTGGCCACCACGAACACGAGCATCCAGCGCCGGCCCTTGAACCGCAGCTTGGCGAATGAGTAGCCGGCCAGAGTTGAGAAGAAGACGACGGATGCCGACACCACTGTCGAGACGATGATGCTGTTTCCGAGCGCCTTCCAGAAGTGCACGCTCTGGTTCTCCATGACCGTGGCGGCGTTGGCCAGGAAGTTGCCCCCGGGTAACCAGCTCATGTTCGGGTCGTTGATCGTGTAGGCGTCGCCGCTGCCGATCAGGATCGACCAGTAGAGGGGGAAGGCGGCACCGAGCAGGACGGCCGAGAGCAGGCCGTACACCAGGAAGCCCGGCCGTTGGTTGATGACGGAACGGGCCCTCCGCAACCGTGCGCGTTCGGTGACGGTGCTCATCCGGCTCTCCCCTCGCTGGTGGCGATTCGTTTGGTGATGAAGAAGTTGACCAGGCCGATGAGCACGATGACCAGGAAGAGCAGCCAGGCGACGGCGGCTGCGCGGCCGAAGTTCAGCTGGCCCCAGCCGAGGTTGTAAAGGTAGATGGTCAGGGTCATCCATTGGCCATCGGCACCGCCCTGGCCGAACTGGTCGTACAGCCGCGGTTCGTCGAAGATCTGCAGGCCGCCGATGGTCGACATGATGACGACGAAGATGATGGTCGGCCGAAGCTGCGGCACCGTGATGGCGAAGAACTGGCGGATGCGCCCGGCGCCGTCGATGGTCGCCGCCTCGTAATAGTCGCGGGGGATCGCCTGCATGCCGGCGAGGAGGATGAGTGCGTTGTAGCCGGTCCAGCGGAAGTTGACCATGGTGGCGATCGCGATGTGACTGGAGAATGCGTCGGAGTGGAAGCCGACCGGTCCGAGCCCGATCTGGCCCAGCAGTGTGTTCACCAGGCCGTACTTGTCGGCGAACATGTTGCTGAAGATGAGGGTGACAGCGACCGGCATGACGACGTAGGGAAGGAGCACTCCCATCCGCCACAGGGTTTTCGCCCGCAGGTTGGTGTCGAGCATCGCCGCGATGACGATGGCGACGACGAGCTGCGGGATTGTGGAGAGCAGGAAGATGCTGAACGTGTTGCCGAGGGCCAGCCAGAAGTGGCGTTGCCCGAACAGGAAGACGAAGTTGTCGACGCCGACGAAGTCGCCCTGGCCGCCGATCAAGTGCCATTCGTGCAGTGAGACCCAGCCGGTGTAGATCAGCGGGAAGAGGCCGACGATGGCGAACAGGATGAAGAAGGGCGAGACGTAGAGGTACGGGGAGAACTTGAGATCCCAGCGTCCGAGCGTTTGGCTGAACGCGATTCGGCGGGGGACGCGTTCCGGGCGGATGCGCGTGGACGGCATGGTGGCTCCTGGCGTCAGTGAGGCGGGGAAAGGCGTGACTCCGCCGCGAGTGAGCACTTGTTGCCCCAAAGTCGGGTGCCTAAGGGCAACTAGTGCCCACTCGCGGATGAAGCGGGATGGAGTTGGTGGCTAGCTCAGCGACTTGACGTCGGCCAGGAACTGCTCCCACGACTGGTCGATGCTCTGGGTGCCGTCTTCGACCCTGGTCAGCGACTTCTGCATGGCGTCATTGATGGGGAAGTACTTCACTCCCTTGAACGGAGCCACGGTGATGGCCTCCGAACGGTCGGTGAGGATGCTGCCGACCGGGGCATTGTTGAAGTACTCGTTGGTTGCCTCTTCCAGGGCGGTGTCACCGTAGGTGGCCTGCTGGCTGGGGAAGGTGCCGGCATTGGCGAACGCCTTGAGCTGCTGCTCCGGGGCGGTCAGCCAGGCGGCGAGGGCGGATGCCTCCTCCGGGTGGGCGCTCTGCTTCGGAACGGTCAGGTACGACCCGCCCCAGTTTCCGCCGCCGTTCGGGAAGACGTTGGCCACGTCCCAGCCCGTGGTGTCTGGCGCGTTTCCGGAGATCACGCCCAGCATCCAGCCGGGGCAGAGCATGGTCGCGTAGGCACCGTTGGCGAGTCCGGCGAACCAGTCGTCGCCCCACTGGCCGAGGTGCGCCGAGAGGGTGGAGCTGGCCTCGAGCACTGAGTAGAAGGCTTCCTCGACCTCGGGGTTCTCGCCCGCGATGATGGTGCCGTCGCCCTCCTCGTACGCGTTCTCGACCTGGTTGATCACGCCCTGGTAGGTGGCCCCGGCCGAATCGAACCAGGCGCCTTCGCCGCCGCCGGCGAGGTACTGCTCACCGACTTCGTAATAGTGGTCCCAGTCGCCTTCGAGCAGGGCGGCGACTTCTTCGCGGTCGGTCGGGAGTCCGGCCGCCTCGAACAGGTCGGCGCGGTAGCAGACCCCCTCGGGGCCGATATCGGTGCCGTACCCGATCAGGCTGCCGTCGGCATCCGTCGCCGCAGCGGCCTTCCAATCGACCCAGCGGTCCTTGGTGTCCTCGTCGGTCACCGGGACGAACTTGTCGGAGTACTGCATGAGCTCGGCGAGCCAGTCGACTTCGATGGCCTCGATGTCGGACAGGCCGGAGCCGGCACCGAGTTTGGTGAACATGTTCTCGCGGGCGTCGTTCGAGGTGGCTGCCTTGTTGTGGACGATGGTCACGTTGTCGTGTGCCGCTTCGTATTCTGCGAGCAACTCGTCCGTGTAGCCGAAGTCGTTGAAGGTGGCGATGGTGAGGGTGATTTCTTCGTCGCCGCCGGCCGGGGTGCTCGCGCATCCGGTGGCGATCATGGCAAACGCAGCGATGCCTGCGACGGCGGCTGCGGTGGTGCGTCGTGAGGTGCTCACGGTCACTCCTTTGTGTGCGTGGATGGGGTAGTCCTTGTGGGAGCGCTCCCAAACGTGAACATGGGAGCGCTCCCACAAGATCGACGCCACCCTATTCACCTTCCGGGTGGACTGTCAACGCGTGCAAACGCTTACGACACGGAAATGCCTGATCAGATCGGTGGAAATACTTTGGGAGCGCTCCCATGAAACGGTGTTGCGGAGATGCACCTAGGCTGGCGTGGTGACCGACCTGCGCCCCCGCCGAACTTCACGACGAGTGCGACGCAGGCGGCTCGTGGTTGCCATCGTCGCGGGGGTTGTCGCAGTGGGGCTGATGACCATAACCGTCGTGTGGGCCACCAGCCCGGCGCCGGCCCCGACCGTGACACCATCGACTGTTGCGACGGCTCCGACCAGGACCCCGACGCCCACACCTACCGCAACGCCGACTCCGACGCCGCCGCCATTCGACAAAACCGCCTTGTCGATCGATGATCCGATGAGTATCTGGGTGGTCGCAGACAAGTTGCGTCCGCTGAATCCGCTGGACTTCAGAGCGCCCGACCTGGTTACGGCGAACGTCCCATACGCGGCGAATGCGACGATGCGAGCGGAAGCTGCTGCGGCGTTGGAGCAGATGTTCGCCACCGCGGCCGCGGAGGGTGCAGGCGGCATGATGGTGCAGAACGCCTTCCGTTCCTACGAGACGCAGGTGAACGTCTATGCCGGCCACGTGGGCAGGCTCGGCCAGGAGCGCGCCGATGTCGGCAGTGCGCGCCCCGGGCACAGTGAACACCAGACCGGGCTGTCCGCCGATATCGCCCCTGACAATGGGCAGTGCTCCGTCCAGGAGTGTTTCGCGGAGACCTCCCAGGGTGCCTGGCTCGCGGAGAATGCCTGGCGCTTCGGGTTTCACCTGCGGTATCCGGACGGCAAGACACCGATCACCGGGTACTTGTTCGAGCCGTGGCACTACCGCTACATCGGGGTCCCGCTGGCGACCGAGATGCGCGAGCAGGGTGTGACAACACTCGAGGAGTTCTTCGGGCTGCCCGCCGCCCCCGCCTACCCCTGATTGATAGTGCCCGTTCCGGTTGAAAGTGCCCCGCGGAACGGGCGCAATCCGCCGGAACGGGAACTACTGCGTTGTGCTGTCGAGCGCGGCGTCGACGATGTCGCGGGCCTCCGATTGCACCTGGCGCAGGTGTTCCGGGCCGTCGAACGACTCTGCGTAGATCTTGTACACGTCTTCCGTGCCGCTCGGACGCGCGGCGAACCAGGCGCGTTCCGTCACGACCTTCACCCCTCCGAGCGCGGCGCCGTTACCGGGCGCCTCACTCAGCTTGGCGGTGATCGGATGCCCGGCCAGGGCATCCGCTGTGATGGCGTCACCCGTCAACTTGCCGAGCGCTGACTTCTGCGCCTTGGTGGCGGCGGCGTCCACACGCTCGTAGCTGGGGGCGCCGAACTTGGCGGTGAGCTCCGCGTACAACTGCGACGGGGTCTTCCCGGTCACGGCAAGGATCTCGCTGGCGAGCAGCGCGAGGAGGATGCCGTCTTTGTCGGTGGTCCAGGTGGTCCCGTTCATTGCCAGGAAGCTGGCGCCGGCGCTCTCCTCGCCGCCGAACGCGACACTTCCGTCGAGCAGGCCGGGCACGAACCACTTGAACCCGACCGGTACCTCCACCAACCGCCGGCCGAGCGCTGCAGCCACCCGGTCGATCATGGTCGACGAGACCAGCGTCTTACCGACCGCCGCATCGCTGCGCCAACCCGGGCGGTGCGTGAAGAGGTACTGGATGGCGACGGCCAGGAAGTGGTTCGGGTTCATCAGCCCGCCATCCGGGGTCACAATCCCGTGGCGGTCGGCGTCGGCATCGTTGCCGGTGAGGATGTCGAAGTCGGCGCGTCGGGCCAGGACGGATGCCATGGCTGACGGCGACGACGGATCCATCCGGATCTTGCCGTCCCAGTCGAGCGTCATGAACGCCCACTGCGGGTCGACCAAGGGGTTGACGACGGTGAGCGTGCTCGAACCGTCACCTCCGTCGAGTCCGTACCGTTCGGCGATCGTCTTCCAATAGCCGACACTGGCGCCACCGAGGGGGTCGGCGCCGATACGGATGCCCGCCCGCCGGATCGCCTCCATGTCGATGGCGTTCTCCAGGTCGTCGACGTAGTTCCCACGGAAGTCGTAGGTTCCGACCGCGCTCGGTTCGGCCACCAGGACATCGCGGTTGCCGCCGGCGATCAGCTCGTTGGCGCGGCCCGCGATCCAGCTGGTGGCGTCGGAGTCGGCTGGCCCACCGTGCGGCGGATTGTACTTGAAGCCTCCGTCGCGCGGCGGGTTGTGGCTCGGAGTGATGACGATGCCGTCGGCAAGTCCCGGCCCGGACGGCTTGGACCGGCCGTTGCTGCGGCCGGCCGGGCCGTTGCGGTTGTACTTCAGGATCGCGTGGCTGAGCGCCGGGGTCGGCACGAAGTCGCTGAACTCGTCGACGCGCACGTCGACCTTGTTGGCGATCAGCACCTGAAGCGCGGTGGTCTCAGCCGGGTGCGACAGGGCGTGCGTGTCGCGGCCGATGAAGAGCGGCCCGGTGACGCCCTGACCGCGCCGGTACTCGACGATCGCCTGGGTGATCGCCGCGATGTGCGTTTCGTTGAACGCAGTGTCGAGCGATGAGCCCCGGTGGCCGGAGGTTCCGAAGACAACGCGTTGCTCCGGGACGGAGACGTCCGGTTTGCGGTGGTGGTAGGCGTCGATCAGCTCATGGACGTCGATGAGGTCTGATTCTTGCGCTGGCTGTCCGGCTCGCTCGTTCATGTCTTAACCATTGCGCACAAATAGACTCGCTACCATGCCCGAGTCGAACGCCCACGAGACCTACAGCTACCTGGGCCCCGCCGGCACGTTTACGGAGGCGGCGCTCGCGCAGGTCCCGGAGGCTGCGGGCAAGCCCTGGCGCCCGGTGAACAATGTGGGCGAGGCGCTCGATGACGTGGTGTCCGGCCGCAGCGTCGCCGCGATGATCGCCATCGAGAACTCGATTGAGGGCGGGGTGAGTGCGACCCAGGACGCCCTCGCCAACATCCCGAACCTGCGCATCATCGGCGAGTACGTGGTGCGGGTCAACTTCGTGCTGGTGGCCAGGCCCGGCACGACGCTGGCCGACGTGCGGGTCGTCAACGCGCATCCGGTTGCCTATGCGCAGTGCCACGGATGGCTGGACCGCACCATCCCCAGCCACGGCCACCTTCCCGCGACCTCCAATGTCGCTGCCGCCGCGGCCCTGTTCGAGTCCGAGGTGGCGGATGCTGCGGTCGCCCCGCCGGGGATCACCGCCCACCACAAGCTGGACGTGCTGGCCGAGAACATCGGCGACAACCCGAACGCGGCGACGCGTTTCCTGCTGGTTGGCAGGGCCGGCCCAGCGCCGGAGGCGACCGGCGCCGACAAGACCAGCATCATCGTGGAGCTTCCGGATGACCGTGCCGGCCGACTGCTCGACATGCTCGAGCAGTTCGCGACCCGCGGGGTCAACATGAGCCTGATCGAGTCGCGCCCGGTGGGTGACGCGATCGGTCGGTACCGTTTCGTCATCGACCTGCACGGTCACATCCGCGATGAGAGGGTGGCGGATGCCCTGCTCGGGTTGAAGAGGTTCAGCCCCAACGTGATCTTCCTCGGTTCGTACCCGCGCGCCGACGGCCAGCCCGTCGAGGTGAGCACGCAATACCAGGACACGGCGTTCATCGAGGCGCGTGACTGGTTGCGTGGCCTGATCGCCGGCGAGCCGACGGTCGACTGACTCGGCTACTCGTCGGCAGGCACCTTCACCACGAGCCCGAGGTGCTCGACCGTTGCGCGGAGGGCAACCGCCTTGCCGAACGGGTCGCCATCGAGCTCGTACTCCTCCGGCCGGCTCAGCCGTGCAGTGAAGCTCTTACCCTTGAGGTAGCGCAGGGTGCGCACCTCCTTGGTGAAGCTCATCAGCTTGCGCCCGACAGCGCTGCGCCGCAGCACGCCGTTCTCCCAGACGATCTTCACCCAGATCTGCACCCAGCCGACGACCCCCTTCGGGCGCAGCGCGACGACGTCGAACACTCCGTCGTCGACCGCAGCATCCGGGAGCAGCAGGATGTTGCCTGGCAGTGAGCCGCAATTGCCGACCAATACCGTGTGGGCGGACATCGTGCGGATGGGGGAACCGTCGACGGTGAAGCGCATCCGCACCCGGTTGTTGCCCCTCAGCGAGCGGGCGATGGCGTCGACGTAGGCGAGCCACCCCACCTTCTTCTTGAGTTCGGCGTTGGTGTTGGCGATCATCTGCGCGTCGAGGCCGACGCCGGCCATCACCAGGAAGGTGTTCATCTCCCTGGTGCCGTCCGGCAACTCCGCCTCGACGGTGCCGACGTCGATCGAGCGATTCTTCCCCATGAACGCCGTGGTGACGGCGTGCTCGAGGTCGTCCAGGGTGAGGTCGAGGTTGCGGGCCAGCAGGTTGCCGGTGCCGGATGGCAGCAGTCCGAGGGGCACACCGGTTTCGCGAAGCGCGGCGGCCACGGCGCGCACCGTGCCGTCCCCACCCGCGGCCATCACGACATCCGCACCCTTATCCAGCGCAGTCTTCGCCTGCCCGACGCCAGGGTCTTCCTCGGTGGTTTCGTACCAGAGGGACTTCTTCCACCCCGCCTTGATCTCGGCTGCGGCGACAACGGCTTCGAGGGCGGCCAGATCCACCTTGGTCGGGTTGTAGACGACGGCGGCCTGCTTCTTGGGGGGCGTCACAAGTCCAAAGGTACGACATCGTGGCCCCCGACGGAGGGTGGCTGTTCAGACCCGGCCAATAGACTGGGCGGGTGATTGACCCGCAGTTGCTCCGCGAGCACCCCGAAACCGTCAAGTCGTCCCAGCGCGCCCGTGGCGACGCACCCGAGCTGGTCGATGCTGCCCTCGAGGCTGACGTTCGCCGTCGCGCCGCGATCTCTCAGTCGGAGTCGCTCCGTGCAACCCAGAAGGCGCTCGGCAAGCAGGTCGCGCAGGCGCAGGGCGACGAGAAGAAGGCCCTGCTCGAGCAGGCGCAGCAGCTGGCCGGCGAGGTGAAGCAGCTGGCCCAGGCGGCAGCGGATGCTGAGGCGGAGTTCGCGTCGATCGTCGGCAACATCGCCAACCCGATCATCGACGGCGTGCCCTCCGGCGGCGAGGAGAACTTCGTCACCCTGCGTGAGGTGGGGGAGAAGGCGTCGTTCGATTTCGAGCCGCGCGACCACGCTGAACTCGGGGAACTGCTCGACGCGATCGATATTGCCCGCGGTGTGAAGGTGTCCGGCAGCCGGTTCTACTTCCTGAAGGGGATCGGCGCCCGGCTCGAGATCGCCCTGATGAACCTGGCGCTCGAGAAGGCGCTCGCCGAGGGGTTCACCCCGCTCATCACCCCGACGCTGGTGCGCCCGGAAATCATGCGGGGAACCGGTTTTCTCGGTGAGCACGCCGATGAGATCTACTACCTGCCGGCCGACGACCTCTATTTGACCGGCACGAGTGAGGTCGCGCTCGCCGGGTTCCATGCCGACGAGATCCTGGACCTGAGCAACGGACCGCTGCGTTACGCCGGATGGTCGACCTGCTACCGTCGTGAGGCCGGCTCCGCGGGCAAGGACAACCGGGGGATCCTGCGCGTTCACCAGTTCAACAAGCTGGAGATGTTCAGCTACGTGCTTCCCGAGAACGCTGAAGCCGAGCACGACCGGCTGGTCGCCTGGCAGGAGGACATGCTGCGGGCCTGCGAGCTCAGCTACCGCGTCATCGATGTCGCAGCCGGCGACCTGGGTTCGAGCGCCGCCCGCAAGTTCGACATCGAGGCGTGGGTGCCGACGCAGGGGACCTACCGCGAGCTCACCAGCACGAGTAACTGCACCACCTACCAGGCGCGACGGCTGGACATCCGCTCACGCACCGAGACCGGCAAGACGGCGCCGGTGGCCACCCTGAACGGCACCCTCGCGACGACCCGCTGGCTGGTGGCCATCCTCGAAACGCACCAGCAGGCGGATGGCTCGGTGCGGGTACCGAAGGCATTGCAGCCCTATCTCGGCGGCCTGACCGTCATCGAACCGGTGGCACGTTGACCGAGCCCGTGTCGCCCCTCGAGTCGCAAGAGCTCGTCGAAACCGGCGACCGCTGGTTCGTCGCCCTCGACATCGACGGCACTGTCATTCACGAGGACGGCACCCTCACCGAGCCAGTCATGGAGGCGGTGCAGCGCGCGGTGGACGCCGGCCATGACGTGACGCTGGCGACCGGGCGATCCTGGGAGATGACGCATCCGATCCTGTCTTCGCTGGCGCTCACCCCCGAGTATGTGGTCTGCGCGAACGGTGCGATCACCATGAAGCGCGACCCCCAGGGCGAGCACGGCTATCGGCGGGAGTTGGTGGAGACCTTCGACCCGGGGCCCGTGCTCGACCGGATCAAGGGTGGGCTTCCGACCGGGCGGTTCCTGGTCGAGGATGCCACCGGTTTCCGGCTGTACACCGAGGGCATGCAGGACTGGAACCTCGACAACGCACGGATGGTCGAGTTCGATGAGCTGGCGGCCACGCCGGTCACCCGTGTCGTGGTGGTCTCCCCGGATCACGAGCCGGCCGAGTTCCTTGAACTCATCGACTCTCTCGGGCTTCACCACGTGAGCTATGCGATCGGCTGGACGGCCTGGCTAGACATTGCGCCGGAAGGTGTCAACAAGGGCACGGCGCTCGAGCGGGTGCGCGATCTGCTCGATGTTCCGCTGGACCGGGTGCTGGTCATCGGCGACGGCCGCAACGACATCGAGATGTTCGAGTGGGCCGGGGCTCACGGCCGCGCGGTCGCGATGGGGCAGGCGCCGGACGAGCTGAAAGCGGTGTCGACGGATGTGACAGCGGATGTCTGGACCGACGGCCTGGTCGCCGTGCTCGACGCCCTCCCGTAGGGCTGATCAGGCGTGGATTAGAGCTCCAGGACGCGGATATTCCGCCACCGGCACTTCGCACCCTTTCCCCACCGCTTTTCGCCCATGGAGGGGTCGTTCTCGTGAACTTCCAGCGCGATCGGTCCGGAGCGCCCTAGCATCCCCAGCATGCTGTCCTTGTCATAGTGGGGGTGCTCGAGGTGCTCGAGGTCGATCTCGGAGATCTTCGTGCCGTTGATCCAGACGGTGATCGTCGGATAGGTGCCGACGGTCCGAATCTTGAACTCATTCCACTCACCCCAGCGCCACGCGTCGAGGAATTCCTGCTCGGAGGCCGCGTAACTGAGCATCTTCCGCTGCTCCTCCGAGACCGGCATAAGGCTCTCCGCTGGGTCTTCAATGGCGATTCCGGTGTATTCCCCGTCGGTTTCGATGGCGCGAAGGGTGAAGGGCAACGCATGGAATCCTCCGATTCCGTTCCCGTAGAAACCCCCGATTCCGCCGGACTGCCGGTGGTCCAGGAGGATTTGGATTCCAGCCCAGTTGGTTTCCGCCTTGCGCAGGGAGATGCCGGTGTCGGCCGGCCAGTCGGGCTTTGCCTCCAGCGTCAGCTCAAAGTCGGAATACGACTTGTCCGATAACAAGAATCCGCCATAACCGGATCCGGCTGGCCACTGTTCCCCGACGATGGCGCCGTCCTGAACAGACCATCGTGACTCCTGGAGAACGGCCTGCTCACGGTATTCGGGCGTATCGAGCGACAACGACGGGCCGCCAGGCCAAATCGGGCTGTAGAGACGCGGAGTGGAATGCCATCCGGCTAGGGTCTCTCCGTCAAAAATGCTGGTGGCCTCATTTGTCATCGTTGATCGATTGCTTCCTCTTCAGCGCCCGGAGAGCGGTAACAACTTATGAACAAACTAGGCTAAAGATTAGCACGTTCGCGCCAGTTGCGGTTCATGAGGAAAGGACTTATGTTGACAACTGACGTAAGCCAGCATCCGCGCACAGCGGGAAAGGCAAGGTTGTCACGCGATAACCGGGAAGAAGCGGCAGTGGAAGAGACCAGGGCTTTGGAATACAACCGCAGTCCAGCCAGGAGCGGACTGCAGCCAGGGCAAGTGTCCCAACTGATCGTGAAAGAGGTCGGCTCCGATGATGAGCATGTCTTGCTCGAAACCGATTTCCTGATCGAGTCTCCCAACTGGACGCCCGACGGAGCATGGATCATCGTCAATGGTGGAGGAAAGTTGTACCGTCTCGCCGCTGACGGGACCACCGGGCTGACCGTCATCCCCACTGGTGATGTCGCCAACATCAACAACGACCACATTCTCTCTCCGGATGGAACGACTGTGTACTTCAGCGCCGCCGGTCATCTCTTCAGCGTCCCGATTGACGGGGGCACTCCGGTCAAGATCTCGAATGATCACCCTGCCGACAGGAACTACAGCTATTGGCTCCACGGTGTTTCTCCGGACAACCAGACTCTTGCCTATGTGTCGGTTGAACCGGAGGGATCGGACCCTCGCGGGCGCAGAAACCTGGTCACCATTCCCGTCGCGGGCGGCCCCGACAAGCCGCTTTCCCGCGGTGTCGTACCATTCGACGGGCCGGAATTCTCTCCTGATGGCACCTGGATCTATTACAACTCGGAGGAGGCGGCAGAGCGGCCGGGACATTCACAGTTGTTCAGAATGAGGCCTGACGGTTCTGGGCGTGAGCAGCTGACGTTTGACGAGCGAGTGAACTGGTTCCCACATCTATCACCTGATGGGTCGCTGGTCGTGTATCTCAGTTATGAGGCGGGCACTATCAGCCACCCGGCTGACGTTGATCTCGAGATCCGCGTGATGTCGGCGAGCGGAGGGCCGGTTACCACGATCTCCACACTTTTCGGCGGGCAGGGCACCCTCAACACGAACAGTTGGGCACCGGATAGCAAGAGGTTCGCGTACGTCGCCTATCCAGCGGCAATCCGGTAGCCGCGTCGGCAGCCTCAGGACCGCGCCTTATGCGGTTGCGAGGGTTGCCGTTGGGCTGGTGAGCATGTCCTCGATTCCCTTGGGGGAGAGGACATGCTCGATCACCATCCGGCTTGCTCCGACCACCGCAGTGGTATCTGGTGTGCTGGCGCGCACAATCGTCAGCGACTCTGTCACCATCGGGGAGGCTTGATCGTGGACGGTTTTGCGTGTTTCGGCCAGGAGATGCTCGCCAGCCATAGCCAGCGGCCCGCCGACGGCGATCAGCGACGGGTTCAGAACGCTGGCGTAGACGGCGAGGACCGACCCCAGGTCTCGGCCCGCCTGCCGAAGCGCCTGCACCGCATCAGCGTTCTCCTGCTCCACCAGGCGCACAATGTCGGCGGCATCCGTGACGTCATGACCTTTGTCACGGAGCGTCTTGACCAGTGCGGTGACCGAGGCAACCGCCTCCAGGCAACCGGCGTTGCCGCAGCGACAGATGATGTCATGGCCACGCGGCACCCGGGCGTGGCCCACTCCGCCCGCCATGCCCGCGCAGCCTTTCTGAAGGGATCCGCCGGCGATAATCCCGGCGCCGATACCGGTGGTGAGTTTGACGAACATGAGGTCGTCGACACCGGAGTACATCAGCTGCTCACCGAGCGCCATGACGTTGACGTCGTTATCGACAAGCACCGGAACGGCGAACGACCGTTGGATTTGCTCCTGAATCACCGAGCTGGTCCACTTGGCGAGCGTGGGCAGGGTCGCTTGCCGTCCTGTGGTGATTTCAACGTATCCGGCCAGCCCGACTCCGACACCGATCACCAGGTCGGTCGACATGTCGAGATCCTGGAGGAGCTGTTCGCCCATATCCATGGCGCCGGTGAGGACAGCTGAAGGACCATCGGAGAGCTTCAGGGGACGCTGGTCGTGTTGTAGCACTGTTGCTTGAAGGTCAGTCACCGCAACCGACACATGGTCGCTGCTGACATCAACGGCAAGGACGACTCTCGCCGCAGGGTCGAACGAGAACTGTGATGACGGCCGGCCGCCCGTAGAAGGTGCATCGTTGGCGGCGGTAACCAAGCCGAGCTGCATCAATTCGTCCACGCGCGAGCTGACCGTGGTGCGGGCGAGCCCGGATATCTGCGCGAGCTCGGTGCGGGTTTTCTCCTTGCCGTCCCGGAGGAGCTGAAACAGTTCACTCGCCCGCGAGTACCCATGGACTTCCGCTACACCCATATGCTTTACCCTTTCCTGCGGCCATGCTAGCGGACGCTAGGTGAACTTAACCCGTCTTTACTCAAAAGATGCTGGAAGATGCGCGTTCTAACCGTCGCCGTCGATTAACTTTCTTTGACTTTCATCAAAACTCGCCTTAGGGTCGTCATTACTCAACCCGTGTGACCGTCAAAGGAGACCAGTTTGTTCCCACTCACGAAGAGCCGCAGCGGCTTCAAAGCGTTCGTGGCAGTAACCGCCGCAGCCGCTCTGGCCTTGACCGGCTGTGCATCGTCACCTGCTGCCCAGAATGAATCAGCTGACTCCGGCACCCTGGACTGGTGGGGATACTCGCCCAACAAGACGGTTGCCGAGAGCCTGATCCAGGAATTCAACAAGGAATACCCTGACATCACTGTCAACTACAAGTTCTACCCGAACAACTCCGAATATCCTGCGGCGCTCCGGGCCGGCCTTGCTTCCAACAGTGGACCGGACCTCTTCAACCTGTCCACGAACTCGGCAGCCCCGGTGAGCCAGTTCGGCTCCTTCGCCGTCGACCTGGCGTCTGCGATTGGTTCGGACGAGGTCTCCTCGCTCGCCGAGCAGTCGTTCACGCTCGAAGATGGAACGCTCGCAGGTGCAGCCCTCGGTTCCGTCTCGGCAGGTCTGCTCTATATCAACAAGGACCTCTTCGACGCCCACAACCTGACTCCGCCGACCACCCTCGACGAATGGGTTGACGGCTGCGAGACCTTCGAAGCCAACGACATCCAGTGCTTTGCCATCGGCGCCGGAACCGGCCCCGGCTTCAACGCGGACACGCTCCACTCCATCGCGAACACCATTCACCCGGGCAAGTGGCAGGAGACCGCCACCGGCGAGGGATCGTGGGAGGACCAGTGGTTCGTCGACACCCTCGACGCCTGGAAGAAACTCCAGACCGTCGGAATCATCCCCGAGGGGGCCATCGGCCTTCAGCAGTACCCGGATGCCAACAACACCTTCCTGCAGCAGAAGGCAGCCATGGTTCAGATGGGAACCTGGTACAACGGCAACCTCATCGTCGAGAACATGACGAAGGCCATTGAGGGTGCCGGAGTGGCGGACGCCACCCCGTTCACCATGATCCCGGTTCCGTTCCCGGACATGAGCAACAAGGGCAAGCCTGGACTGCTGTTCTCGGATGTCGACGCCGCGATTGCCATCAACAAGAAGTCTGACTCCATCAACGCAGCAACGACGTTCGTCACCTGGCTCACGACATCGCAGCAGGGCCAGGAGCAGATTGCCAACCGACTCGAGTTGACGCCGGACTCGGGAACGCTGCCCGACTTCTCGAAGGTCAACCTGGTCAACAAGGACGTTCAGGAGCCTGTGATCAAGGAGTTCGCCGCATCAGCCGAGGAGAACACCGCGGAAGGCCGGTACCGCTTCCTCCCGCCGTCCCTTATCCAGGCGATTGTTCACGCGTCCACCAGCGTGCTCGAGGGAACCGCAACGTCCGAGGAAGCTGCGGCCGCGGTCCAGGCTGAGGCATCCAAGTAATAGATCCGCCTGAAGCACGACTAGCACGCGGAACAAGTGAGGAATCTGTTGGAAACGCTAGACCAGCGCGTTACTTCCCCCGGCAAGGTGGGGGAAGTAACGCGCGCCACACAGCCGCCACGCCGCCGAACCCGGTTGCAGCCTTCCGGGTTCTTCTGGCTGATCCCGGCGATGATCGTCTCGTTCGTACTGATCTACTTTTCAGTCGGCTACACGATCTTCATCTCCACCCTCGACTGGGACGGGATCTCCCCGAACCAGGAGTCAGTGGGGCTGGACAACTACCTGCGCGCCCTGGGTGAGCCTATTTTCTGGGGAGCGCTTCGCCACACAACCGTGTACCTGGTGTTCTCCTTCGTCGGGCAGGCGTTCTTCGGATTCCTGTTTGCGGTAATCCTGCACTCGGCGGTGCGACTTCGCGGCCTCTATAAGGTCCTCGTTTTCGTGCCGGTGATCATCGCCCCGGCGATTATGGCGCCAGTCTTCCGGCAGATCTTCGCAAACGAGGGCCAGTTCAATGGCGTGCTCAGCAGTATCGGACTCGACTTCCTGACCCAGCCCTGGCTGGCGCAGTCGAGCACAGCATTACCGGTCATTATCGCCATCGCGATCTGGCAGCACACCGGACTGTACTTCGTGCTCTACTACGCAGCCCTCGGGCAGGTGGATCCCGAAGTCTTAGAGGCAGCGCGACTCGACGGCGCCGGCAACGCTCGGATGATGTGGAGCATTATCTGGCCGCAGGTGCGCGGCACCACGATCGCACTGCTGATGCTCTGCACCATCAACTCACTGAAGCTCTTCGACATCCCACAATTGGTCACGCACGGCGGGCCGAACTATTCCACGGAATTCCTCGGGACCTATATCTACCGCGAGAGCATCCCGCTATACGACGTGGGCTACGGTGCGGCACTTTCGATCTTCCTGCTGATCCTCGCCATCGGCACGGCGGTGCTCTTCAGCCTCCGCGGCCGCAAGTCGACCCCGAAGGACGTCTGATGCTTGAAACGAGAACCCGGCGCTCCCGGATCCTGCTGCAATTCCTGTTGACGATCATGATCGTGCCCTTCGTCTTCCCCTTGGTCGCGATGGTGCAAGGATCATTCGCCGGGCTGGGTTGGGGCAACTACGAGGCAGTGCTTTCGATACCTTCGCTTCCGCGCTACTTCCTGAACAGTTTGATTATTGCGGTCGCGACCATCGCCATCGTGTTCTTCTGTACTCTGCTGGCAGCTTTCGGGTTCTCAAAATTGCGCATTCCGGCGAAGGAGCTCTTTTACTGGCTTCTCCTGGTCGGACTCACCCTGCCCGAGATCGTGCTCATTACTCCGCTGTTCGCCACCGCCGCGGCCACCGGGCTATACGACACGCTCCTTGCCGTGATCCTGCCGACAGCAGCGTTACAGATCCCGTTCACGGTCTTGATCGTCCGCAACTTCTTCGACGGCATCCCGGATGAGCTCTTCGAGGCGGCGCGGGTGGACGGAGCCAGCACCTTCCGCACATTCCTGTCGATCGTCGTTCCACTGTCGCGGCCGATTGCGGCAACAGTCGTCATCCTCACCCTGATTACCAGCTGGAACGCATATCTTCTGCCCCTCGTCTTCCTCCAGAGCGCCGACAATCAAACCGTGACCCTGCTGGGGCAGTTCTTTGTGGGCGAGTTCACCAACGATCAAACCAAGATCTTGGCCGGGTCGGTCATCACCGCTCTCCCCACTGTGCTGGCCTACATCTTCCTGCAGCGCTATTTCGAGCGAGGGCTCGCCGCCGGAGCGCTGAAGTAGGGCAAAACCGGAATCTCTTGGCTTGCCGTGCCTTGCCGCGGCTGCCTTGGACGCGGTCGCGTTGCGGGCACGCCCTCCACTAATACTTGAAAGGACGCTACACATGACCTCACTCGCCAGCTCAACCCGGCACAGCATCACCGCAGCTTTCTATTTCGAAACAGGCGGTGCCTGGTGAGCCGCCACGTCGTCGGCATTCTCGGGGCGGGCTTCATCGCGCCCACGGCCGTCATTCAACCCTCCCGCCGACGTGACGACGTCACTGTCCACGCGGTTGGATCTCGCGATCTGGACAAGGCGAACGCCTATGCCCTTGCAAACCGGATCCCCATTGCCTACTCCAGCTACGAGCAGGTCATCGCCGACCCGGACATCACGATCATCTACAACGCGCTGCCCCCATCCGAACACGCCAAATGGTCCATCGCCGCCCTCGAAGCAGGCAAGCATGTTCTGTGCGAAAAGCCCATCGCCCTCGACGCCCACGAGGCCAAGCTCATCGCCGAAACAGGCTTAGCTGCGGGACTGCAAGTGACCGAGGCATTTCACGACCGCTACCATCCGCTCTTTCTTTACCTGCTCGAGCTGACACAGTCCGGACGGCTTGGAACGATCACTGAAGTCACGGCCGAAGTTTCTATCCAGACCGTATTCAACCCCGACTCCTTCCGCCATAATCCCCGCACCGGAGGTGGTGCCCTGATGGAGTTCGGTTGCTACCCGGTTCGCTGGCTCCGCAACGTGATCGGAGAGGAACCCGTCGTCATCTCAGCGAACGCCGAGCTGAACCCCCTGGGCGCGGACAGTCGAATGGAGGCCACGCTGGAGTTCCCCAGTGGTGCCAAGGGGATGCTGCTGGCCGACGGTCTCTCGACCACACCCGGTGTACAGAGCCGGATTACGGTCACCGGCGACCACGGGAAGGTAGAAATCCTTGACCCGATCGTTCCGCATAGCGGTCATAGCATCCAGGAGTGGATCGGCGACACCTACGAAGTGCGTACCGTCGGCGGTGTCGCGAGTTATGACTACCAGCTCGCGGCGGTCCTCTCGGCTATCGAGACCGGAGTCCCTTCTCCGACTAGTGCTGCCGATTTTGTGCCAAACATGAAACTTATCGACGACATCTTCGCATCCGCCGGCATGGTACGGACGACCCTGTGAGCGCGGCGTTAACCGTGGAGGATCTTCTGGAGGATGAACTCCGGTTCCATTTCCGCGGATTCACCAAGGACACCGCCTGGAGCCTGGGGACAGCAATCCGGAACAAGCTCGTAGAGGCGGAGGCTCCCGCAGCGGTCGAGGTGACCCACGGCGGCCAGGTGGCGTTTTATTCTTCCCTGACCGGAGCAGGACCCGACAACGACGACTGGATCCGACGCAAGCGCAACGTTGTCAGCAGGTTCGGCCACAGTTCGCTGTGGATGAAGCTCAGCGCTCAGCCTGGATTCCACGAACGCTACCGCTTACCCGCTGCCGATTTCGCGGCCGTCGGCGGAAGCTTCCCGATCCTCGTGACTGGCGTTGGACAAGTCGGCATCGCGTCGATCAGCGGAATGGCCTCCGATGAAGCAGAACATCGGCTGATCACGGCGTGCATTCAGGAGATACAGGGCGCTAGGTGAGAGCACGCGAATTCGAGGCCCGGCGGAATCTGGGTGTAGCCATGATTGGGTACGCCTTCATGGGCAAGGCCCACTCGAACGCTTGGCGCAACGTGGGAAGCTTCTTCGATGTGCCCGTCGTTGAGCAGACGGTCCTGGTCGGTCGCGATGCCGGTCAGGTCGCGGATGCGGCCGCTAGATACGGTTGGGCGGAGTCTGCGACCGACTGGCGCACCGTGATCGAACGGGCAGATGTCGACATTGTCGACATTTGTGCACCCGGCGGGATGCACGCCGAGATCGCCATTGCTGCACTCCAGGCCGGCAAGCACGTGCTGGTGGAGAAGCCGTTGGCGAACAGCCTGATGGAGGCTGAGGCAATGACGCGGGCCGCCCAGGCAGCCCGCGAACGTGGGGTCCAATCCATGGTTGGCTTCAACTACCGGCGCGTTCCCGCCTTGGCACTCGCCAAGGAACTGATCGCCGAATCTCGCATTGGAACCATCCGACAGGTGCGGGCGAGCTACCTGCAGGATTGGCTCAGTGATGAAGAAGCGCCGATGAGCTGGCGGCTGCGTGCTGAAACTGCAGGGACGGGAGCGCTGGGTGACATCGCGTCTCATGCCATCGACCAGATTCAGTACCTCACCGGAGAAATCGTCACCGAAGTTGCCGGTCGGCTGCGGACCTTCGTTGGCTGGCGGCCGGGTCCGAGCGGGTTGGAAGAGGTCACGGTCGATGACGCCGTCTGGGCAACACTCGGCCTGAGCGGCGGAATCGATGCTTCGGTTGAGGCATCTCGCGTGGCCACGGGCCGGAAGAACAGCTTGCAGATCGAAATCTATGGCACCGGTGGCGCCCTGACGTTCGATCTGGAAAACGTCAACGAGCTCCGGTTCCTTGATGCCACCGCCCCGGCGAGGGAGCAGGGGTTCCGCAGGATCCTGGCCACGGAGCCGGAGCACCCCTATCTTGAGGCGTGGTGGCCGCAAGGGCACATGATCGGCTGGGAGCACACCTTTACGCATCAGGTCCGTGACTTCCTGGCCGCGATCACAACTGAGCGTCCGCCGTCGCCGTCCTTCGAGGAGGGGCTGCAGATCCAGCGCGTGCTCGCCGCTGTGGAAGAGTCCGCAAGAAACAAGAGCACTGTCACGGCCGTCCAGCCCTAAAAGGCCAGCGGGCCGAGCTCGTCGTCTCAAGCGGGTCGAGCTCGTCGAGCGTTGCGCTGAGCCTGTCGAAGTGACCAACCGAGCCCGTCGAGGCAGCGCATCCGTTAGAATCGGCGCTTGGGTCATACCCTGGAGGGCTGTCCGAGCGGCCGATGGAGCCAGTCTTGAAAACTGGTGGGCAGAAATGTCTCGTGGGTTCGAATCCCACGCCCTCCGCGCATGACCGCTTACCCGAGGCGGTGCATGGTTTCAGGTCGACATTGAGGGGGCTCCAATGAGCGAGGGACGTTCAGGCAAGGGCAAGCCGGTGCGCCCTATTGCGCGCCACGGCCGACAGCGCAGGCGGAACCCGATCGGTGCGATTTTCAAGCTGCTGGCCGGCGCACTCTCGGTGCTCCTGATCAGTGGTGTCGCGGTGGGCGCCGTCGCCCTCTCGCAGATCGAGTCCAGCATCGACACTGTCGACCTCGTCGGCCAGGAGGAGGGCGCCGCGCCGCTGGACATCGGGTCGTTCGAGGGTGGCTTCAACGTGCTGGTGGTCGGCAGCGACCGGTGCGAGGACGATTCCGGTTGTGACGGGCGCGGCAGCGCGAACCTCAACGACGTCACCATCCTGCTGCACGTCTCCGCAGACCAGACGAATGCGGTCGCGGTGAGCTTCCCCCGCGACCTGGTCGTGCCGATCCCCTCCTGCCCGCGCGAGGACGGCAAGGGCAATAACCGCTCCATGTCGGGCCAACCGATCAACGTCACGCTGTTCTACGGCGGGCTGCCCTGCACCGTCCTCACCGTCGAGGCCCTCACCAAGCTCGATATCCCGTTCGCAGGCCTCATAACCTTCAACGGCGTCGTCAACATGTCAACGGCGATCGGCGGCGTGACGGTGTGCACCACTGGGCCCGTCGTCGACCGCTACTCCGGCATCAACCTGCCGACCGCCGGTGAATGGGAACTCGAGGGCCACAGCGCGCTCGCGTTCCTCCGCAGCCGGCACGGTGTCGGTGACGGCAGCGACCTCGGCCGGATCAGTTCCCAGCAGGTGTTCATGTCGGCGATGGCACGTCAGCTCACCTCCGACGGCGTGCTCCAGGACCCGACCAAACTGTTCAACCTCGCGACGACCGCGACCCGGTCGATGCAGTTGTCTTCGAGCATGAAGAACGTCACCACGCTGGCGTCGATGGCTCGCGTGTTCGCGAACATGGATTTGAAGAACGTGAAGTTCGTGCAGTACCCGAGCACGACGGGTGTCGGGGGCATCTACCTGGGCAAGGTGGCGCCGATCGAGCGGAAGGCGGACGAACTTTTCGACCTGATCCGCAATGACCAGCCGTTCAGCCTGGTGGAGGGCAACACCGGCCGCGGCTCGGTGCTCGACCAGAATGCTCCCACCACGCCGGACACTCCGGAAGAGCCGCCTGTCGAGGGCGGTGGGGTGCCCGAGGATGCCGCCGTCATCACCGGGGTGCAGGGGCAGTCGGCTGCCGACCACACCTGCTCCAAGGCGAACTAGCCAGGTTCGTCCGGCGGCGATGCGGATGCTGCTGCCGCACCCCGCTCCCCAGCACTCGTTCAGGTTCTTGCCTCACAGTTGCTGGTGCCCGCCGTGGTGAGGCGTGCATCCACAACCTAAGGGAGCTGCGATTTGAGTGAGCGCCGGGCGCGCCGCGTCGACGAGTCGACCCCGGTGATCGCGCGCCACGGTCGCTTGAGGAGGCAGACCGTTCTGGTAGGCCTGCTCAAGCTGTTCGGGGCGTCCCTCGCGGTGCTGGTGATCAGCACTCTCACCGTCGCGGGCGTGACTGCAGCCCAGCTCGAGGCGAACATCGACTCCGTCGCCCTGGTGGGTGAGGAGGCCGGACCGCCACCGGACCTCGGCGCGTTCGAGGGCGGTTTCAACGTATTACTGGTCGGCAGCGACGAGTGCGAATACGAGCGCTGCCCCGGCCGCGAGGGCGTTCGCAACGACGTGACCATCCTGCTTCATGTGTCCCAGGATCAGCAGAACATTGTGGCGGTCAGCTTTCCTCGAGACCTGATCGTGCCAATTCCGTCCTGCCCCCGTCCGAACGGCGAAGGCAACTATTCGGCCATGTCGGGTGTGCCGCTCAACTCCTCGATGGGCTACGGTGGCCTTCCGTGCACGGTTCTGACCATTGAGGAACTGACCGGCCTCGACATTCCGTTCGCCGGAGTGATCACGTTCAACGGCGTGGTGCAGATGTCGAACGCGATCGGCGGGGTGACCGTGTGCACCAATGGCCCGGTGGTCGACCGCCTGGCTGACAACATCAACCTTCCCAAAGCCGGAACCTACACCTTGCAGGGGGTGGAGGCTCTCGGGTTCCTCCGCACCCGGCACGGGGTCGGCGATGGGAGCGACCTGGGCCGGATCAGCAACCAGCAGGTCTTCATGTCGTCGCTGGTGCGCAAGATCCAGGATGACGGCACCCTCGGCGACCCGGCAGCGCTCTACCGGATTGCGACCGTTGCCACCCAGTCGATGACCCTGTCGAACAGCCTGAAGAACCCGACCACCATGATCGCGATGGCGCAGGTGCTGAAGGGGCTCGACCTCTCTCGTGTGCTGTTCGTGCAGTATCCGACGTTCTACGGCTCTGGTTCCTTCGCGAACAAGGTGGTTCCCGACCAGACGAACGCTGACAAGCTCTTCGAGAAGATTCAGGCGGATGTGCCGTTCACCCTCGCTGAGGACAGCGTCGGTGTCGGCGCGGTGAAGGATCCGAACGCTCCGGCGCCCACCACGGAGCCGGTTCCCGAGCCGGAGACGGATGCCACGGCAGCGCCAACCGAGACGGCTCCCGCTGCACCCGCCCCCGAGGTGTTGACCGGAATCGAAGGTCAGTCCGCGGGCGACCACACCTGCTCGAATGCCAACTGATCGGCGCGAGTCGTTCGAATCGGAGAACCGCGATCGTGCGGCTATGATTGTCGAGTTACTGGAGACGTCGCATAGTCCGGCCTAGTGCACCACCCTGCTAAGGTGGAGTTCCCGTAAGGGAACCAGGGGTTCAAATCCCCTCGTCTCCGCAAAAATCCCTGGTCAGGGAGCAGGTAGCTTTAGCCCGGGGAACTGAAACAGCAGCTGCCTATCGGATTCGACTCGCTCGCAACCTTCGTGGCTGAGAATGTCACGAGCCCCGTGACCGAGCGGCGCAGCAGCGGCGCAGCGAAGCCGCCCGGCGCGTCGACGTTTGGCCGCTCGCACGATGACGATGCGCCAGTCGTTTGCGCTCGTAGCTGGAGAGTCGCTCGTGAATGTGGTCAGCCGGCGCGAGCGCACGGCCGTGTATCCGGTGGCGGCCCATGAACGCCGCGGTCGGTCTGGCCCGACTTGGCAACGAGGCCGCGGCCTACGCCTCGGAGCCAGAAGCATTTTGGCTCAATTTGGCATTGGACAAAGGAGTTTTCTTCGCGCACAATCGTGCCAAGACGTTTTGCCAAAACGTTTGATCACCATAAAGTGGTCTCAATCACAGTGTGCGTAGCGATGCCGCTACCAAGAACGGAGTCGAAGTGATGAAGCTTCGCAAGATGCGCGGTGCCCGTGCCGCGCTGCTAGGAACGGCTGCCCTATCCGTTACCGCCCTAGCCCTCTCAGGGTGTGGTGTAGGCGGCAGCCCCAGCGGATCCGATGCCAGCGAACTGACGGTGCTCGTGGAAGGCGGTGGGCTTGCCGAACTCCAGCCCATCGCCGACCTCTACAAGGACGAGACCGGCACGACCATCAAGCTCGTCGAGCTTCCTTATGACGGTCTGTACGACCGGATCCAGACGGAACTCGGGTCCGGCAGCGTTTCGTTTGACATCGCGGCCCTCGACGCCATCTGGCTGAGCGCATTCGCAGACGGAGTCGCGCCGCTCGACGACCTCTTTACCGACGAGGTCAAGAGCGACCTATTCCCGGGGCTCGTCTCCGAAGCGCAGATCGACGGCACATACGTGGGAATGCCGATCTTCACGAACTCAGAGATTCTCTACTACCGCACCGACCTGTTCAACGATCCCGCCAACCAGGCGGAGTTCGAGGCGAAGTACGGCTACCCGTTGGCCCCGCCCGCCACATGGGAAGAGTACGCCGACATCGCCGAGTTCTTCACTCGTGACACCGACGGCGATGGTCAGATCGATCTCTACGGTACCGACGTCAAGGGTGCCGTTGAGACCGAGTGGCTCGCGACCGTGTCCCAGGCAGGCGAGACCCAGATGGTTCTCGATCCGGCCACAGGCGAGGTCACGATCGATGACGCCGATCACCTGGCTGCGCTCGACTTCTACACCAGCCTGCTGCCGTACGCTCCCGCGGGAGCCTCGCAGCTCGACTGGGCTGGTGCGCAGAACCTGTTCTACCAGGGGCAGCTTGCCATGATGCGGTTCTGGGGTCACGCCTACACGCAGACTCCGGATGACGCTCCCATCAAAGACAGCATCGGCGCTGCTCCGATGATTGCCGGCCCGGGCGGCATCGCGGGTGTTCCCGGCGCCTGGTACCTGTCCGTTCCGACGGCGGGCACCAAGCAGGAGGCCGCCAAAGACTTCATCGCCTTCGCATACGAGCACAACGACCTGTCTATCGACACCTCGCTCGGGTTGGTCGCGCGCATCTCGGCGTTCGAGTCACAGGACGGCGTCGCTGGCAAGGAGAACTACCCGGCGATCCTCGAGACGCTCAACTCTGACGCAACCAAGGCGCGCCCCGCGACGCCGCAGTGGCAGGAGATCGTCAACACGGTACTCACGCCCATGCTGCAGAAGGCGGTGGAGCCGGGCGCGGATAACGCGGCCCTCCTCGCCGAAGCGAAGGCGCAGATCGAGGCGATCATAAAGTAAGTCCGGCAACTTCGGGGTGGCCGGCGTTCGCGCCGGCCACCCATCACCCCAAAACAAAGGAACCACACAGTCGTGCGTATCACCGATCGCCGGTTCGCCCTTCTCCTCATGGCGCCGGCAGCGCTTTTCCTCGCGGCGTTCGTACTTTGGCCCCTCATCCGGTTCGTGTCGAACGGCTTCTTCGACATCTCCCCGATCGCGGGAGGTCCCCGTGACTTCGTCGGATTCGACAACTTCGTCGATGCGTTCACCTCGACGGCGTTCCAGGGCGCGGCGTTCAGGACCTTGCTCTACACGCTCATCGTCGTGACCCTTGAGTTCACCATCGGCCTCGGCGTCGCACTCATCTTCGCCTCGCTCGGCTCACGCTCATCCGTGTTCCGCACGATCTTCATGTACCCACTCATGATCGCGCCGGTGGTCGCCGGGCTGCTCTGGCGGTTTCTGCTCATCGACAACTTCGGCATCATCAACGAGCTGTTTCGACAGGTCGGGATCCTGCAGAGCACAAGCCAGATCGGCTGGCTCAGCGACCCCAATATCGCTCTCTTCTCCGTGGCCCTGCCTGATGTCTGGCTGACTACCTCATTCATTACCCTCGTGCTGTTCGCCGGACTGCAGAACGTGCCGGGAGACATCATCGAAGCGGCCAAGCTCGACGGCGCTCGATTCCCCACGCTCTTGTTCCGTATCATCATTCCCCTTCTGAGGCCGGTCATCGCCGTCGCCCTCATCGTGCGCGGTATCGATGCCGCCCGGGCGTTCGACATCATCCTCATCCAGACCAACGGCGGACCCCAAGAGAGTACGACGACTTTGAGCCTGCTCATCTACCGCACTATGACCCGTTACGGCGATCCCGGCTTAGCGAGCGCGATGGGAACGATCTACCTCATCGCCATGCTCGCCGTCGCATCTGTCGCGATCTTCGCGATCTGGCGTCCGGGGGCCGACCGATGATCGGCATCGAGACCAATCGTCGGTCGTCTCGTGTTCTGCTCTGGATCACCCTTGCCGTCGTTCTGGTGATCTACGGGTTCCCCTTCATCTACCTCGCGCTCACGTCGTTCAAGACGCCGCTCGACGCGATCGCGGTTCCGCCTGCGGTCCTGCCAGCCGAGTGGACGCTCGAGAACTATGTGACGGCGTTGAGTAAAGACGGCGTGGTGCCGGCCCTCATCAATAGTTTCGTCACTGCGGTTCTCAGCACGATCTTCTCGCTCGTGCTGGCGGTGCCAGCGGCTTACGCGATCACGCGCTATCGAACGCCGAGCGGTCGTGTTTTCGTAGTGGCTGCGCTCGTGACGCGGATGGTGCCGACTATCGCCGTCGGTGTGCCACTCATCGAGACCATGCGGGCGCTCGGGTTGAGCGACACGTCGCTGGGCCTCGCGATCGCGCACACCACGATTTCATTGCCGCTTTCGATCTGGCTCATGGCGAGCTTCTTCGAGTCGGTGCCCGATGAGCTCGAGGAGGCGGCCAAGGTCGACGGCGCGTCACGGCTCGGTGCCCTGTGGCGCGTTGTTCTGCCCGTGGTTTCGGGCGGCCTGGCCGTCACCGCGATCTTCGCGTTCCTGGCATCGTGGAACGAGTTCCTCTTCGCCCTGCTGCTCACGTCGGTACGAGCGCAGACCACGCCGATCGTCATCGCCAACTTCCAGACGCAGTTCGGCCTGGACTGGGGAGGGATGACGGCGCTCGCCGCGATCTACTCCATTCCGGTCATCCTGCTCACTCTTGCGCTGCAGCGTCACATCGTCGCGGGCCTCACGCTGGGTGCAGTGAAAGGATGAGCGATCGCTCCATGGTAGAAACCAAACAGGAAGAAGGACGGTGGCGGTGAGAAACGTTGGGATCCGAGACGTGGCCGAACTTGCTGGTGTTTCAGTCACCACGGTGTCGCATGTCCTGAACGACACACCGCAAATGCGAGTCGCCGCAGAGACACGAGCACGTGTTCGCGAAGCGGCGAAAACACTCGGTTACGGCCCGAACCGTATGGCGCAGGGGCTGCGCACAAACCGGTCGGGGCTCATCGGTCTGCTGAGCGAAGAGATCGCAACCACTCCCCACGCGGGCCGGATAATCCTCGGCGCCCAGAATGCAGCGCGCGAACACGACCTGACCCTGGTCATCATCAACACTGAGCGCGAGTCCAGCGGCAATTCGCACAAGGACGACGTGCAGGCGCTGATCGACCGGCAAGTGGAAGCGGTTCTCTACGCGACGATGTATCACCGCCAGGTATCCCTCCCGCCAAACCTGCAGGGCGTGCCTGCCGTACTAATCGACTCGACCGACCGGGCCGGTCTCACTCCTTCGGTGGTCCCCGATGAGGTGGGTGGTGCGATCGCCGCGGTCACTCATCTCGTCGAGGCCGGGCACACACGCATCGGCTTCCTCAACAACAACGACGATGTGCCGGCCACGCACGAACGTCTCGTCGGGTTCAAACAGGTATTGCAGCAACACGACATTCCGATCGACGAAACACTGATCGTGAGCGCACCATCGGAAACACTTCCCGGGTACGCGCTTGCTCGAGAAGTGCTTGCCAGGCCCGACCGACCGACCGCTCTGTTCTGTTACAACGACCGGATGGCAATGGGCGCCTACCGGGCAGCGACCGAGTTGGGCCTGGACATCCCGCACGACCTCTCGATCGTGGGCTTCGATAACCAGGAACTCATTGCCGCGAACCTGTTCCCCGGCCTCACCACGGTGGCGCTCCCTCACTACGAGATGGGCGCCTGGGCCGTCGAAACTCTCGTGCATCTGCTCCGCGGAGAAGCCGAATACAAGCTCCTCGCCGACAGGCCTACTCGTCTCGACTGCCCGCTGATCATCCGAGGCTCAGTCTCAAAACCACGAGACAACTGAAAGGATACAAAGAATGCTTCGACTGTCCGCGTCCTGGGTGTGGGACTTCTGGATCGCCGACGATGGCGAGCGCTTCCACCTGTTCTTCCTGAAAGCGTCCCGAGCTCTCCTCGACCCTGACCGAAGGCACTGGCGTGCCACGATCGGTCACGCGACTTCCACCGATCTCACGACGTGGACTGAACACGCCGACGCGGTCATCCCGGATGACTCACCCGCCTTCGATGACCTCGCGACATGGACAGGGTCAGTAGTTCGCGATGCCGACGGCAGGTGGCGGATGTTTTACACGGCTGTCAGTCGCGCGGAAGGTGGACTCAACCAGCGGATCAGTTCCGTCGTCTCCGACGATCTCTTCACGTGGCGCCGAGAACCTGACAGGCAGGTCCTTGAACCGGATGCCCGTTGGTATGAGACCGCTGAAACACGACAGTGGCCAGATCAGGCCTGGCGCGACCCGTGGGTATTCCGCGACCAGGACGACTGGCACATGCTGATCACTGCCCGTGCCAACACTGGCCATCCCGATAATCGGGGGGTCATCGGGCACGCAACCTCACCGGACCTGACGCACTGGACTGTTCGGCCGCCGTTGTCTGCTCCGGACGCTGGGTTTGGGCACATCGAAGTTGTTCAGACTGCCATTGTCGACGGCACCTCGGTCGGCCTGTTCTCCTGTCTCGCCTCCGAGCTGGCACGCGACCGCCATGCGGAAGATCCCGTCGGCGGCGTGTGGGCGTTTCCTGCGGACTCTCTGGCAGGGCCGTTCCACCTCGCGGATGCCTACCGTCTCACGGACGAGCGACTCTACGTGGGTCGGCTGGTTCAGGATCGCGCCGGTCAGTGGCAGATGCTTGCATTCCGGAACGACGACGGCCACGGCGGTTGGGTTGGCGAGATCACCGACCCGCAGCCCGTCCGTTGGGTCGATGGCCGGCTGACGGTCGAATCGACCGTCAGGTCAGAAGCGCTGGAGAACCGAGTTCCGTCATGACCACCGATGCGCTCGTCATAGGGGAAGCGCTCATTGACGAAGTTGTCGAGTCCGGTCGCGTTAGCCGCCATTCGGGAGGGTCCCCCGCGAACGTGGCGGTCGGACTCTCTCGTCTGAATCTGGTCACTCATTTGCACACTGCCATTGGTGATGACGATGACGGGGACCTCATCAGAAAGCACCTGGGTGAATCCGGCGTGATCCTCACCGCAGAATCCTTGACGGATGCGCCGACATCGAGAGCGGTCGCCACCCTCGCAGGTGACGGATCCGCAACCTACGAATTTGCATTGAGCTGGGACCCCCTCAACATTGACGAACTCGGAGCGCCAAAGGTCATTCACACCGGTTCGCTTGGCGCGTTCCTCGAACCCGGTTCGGAGATCACCCGCGACATCCTCCTGAGAGGCCGTGCCGAGGGTGCGCTGATCACGTTCGATCCGAACGTGCGACCGAGTCTCATGCGAGATTCGCAGAAGGCCCACAAGGTCTTCGAGGAGCTTGCCTTCTCCAGCCACGTCACGAAACTCAGCGACGAAGACGCCGAGTTCCTCTTCCCAGAAAAGTCTCTCGACTACGTGCTCGATCTGCTCATTGATGCCGGAGTGGGCGTGGCCGGAATCACGCGGGGAGACAAGGGTGCGTATCTCGCGAGCGGACCCAATCGCTTCACTGTCCCGCCAATCAAGACCGTAGTCGCAGACACCGTGGGCGCCGGCGATTCCTTTATGGCAGCGCTGATTTGGGCCCTCGCCTTCGGAGATAACGGCTGGGAGGGCCATCCGATTTCTCAGACACGGCTCGAGGACATCGGCGGGACAGCCGCACGTGCTGCCGCCATCACGGTATGCCGGCCCGGCGCTGACCTGCCGGTGCTGAGCGAGCTGGTTACCAAGGAGGGAATCAGTGTCAAGCGCTAACTACTACGACGTGACGGAGTGGCCCGTCGGTAATCCGGCCGAGGACATCGGTGAGGTGTTCAACAGCATCATCGCTGACATCAAGAGCCGGCAAGTGGCCACCGACGAGAAGAGGGGCGGAAAGCCAGGCGCGGTGATTTACGTTCCGCCCGGGGACTATCACCTTCGCACGCAGGTACTGATCGACATCAGCTTCATCAGGATCGAGGGGTCAGGGCACGGTTTCACGTCGTCGAGCATCCGGTTCAACGTTCCCGAAGAAGAGTGGCGCGACTTGCATGAGCTGTGGCCCGGAGGCAGTCGCATTCTCGTGGACATTCCTCTCGGCGAAGACGAGGAGCAGTCCACGGGCGCAGCCTTCTACATCGAGCGAAGCGGGAGCCCGCGAATCAGCTCGGTCGAGTTCTCCAACTTCTGCATCGACGGGTTGCATTTCGCCCCGGATGATTCGGAGCTACCTCCAGAGAACACTTATGTCAACGGCAAGACGGGCATCTATGTCGCGAACGCCAATGACTCCTTCCGCATCAACGGCATGGGGTTCATTTACCTCGAGCACGCTCTCACGATCTACAACGCGGACGCGCTCTCCATTCACGACAACTTCATCGCAGAATGCGGAAGCTGCATCGAGCTTCGTGGGTGGGGACAGGCATCGAAGATCACTGACAACCTGATCGGAGCAGGCTTCAAAGGCCACTCGATCTACGCCGAGAACCATGGAGGGCTGCTGATCACCGCGAACAACGTCTTCCCCCGCGGTGCGAGCAGTGTGCATCTCAACGGAGTCACGCGCTCAAGCGTCACGAACAACCGCCTGCATTCGTTCTACCCCGGAATGGTGGTCCTTGCAGCGAACAGCTCGGAGAACCTCGTGGCTTCGAATCACTTCTTGCATGACCTCGAACCGTGGACGCCCTTCCTGCGAGTCGACAACGGACTCGATGACCTCTACGGACTCCTGTGCGTCAGCGGCAGCAACAATTCGATCATCGGGAACCACTTTTCCGAGGTGATCGACTCCGAGGGCATCCGCCCCGCTGGTGCGATGCCCGTCATCATTCGGTTGATTGCGGGCGGCGACAACTACGTTTCCACCAACCACGTGGTGGCCAAGGACGTTCACGCCACGTCGAGTGGTTCGGCCTTCGAGGCTCAGGTCGACGCCTTGCTGACGACCGAGGCTTCGGACCGCCTCGCCGTTACGACCGTCAAGGTCGATACCGACTCAACCCGGAATACGATCCTTGATTCAGGAACTGATGCGCAGGTTGTCGTAGCTACCGCTGTTAACGCCTTTAGGCCCACACCCGCGGTCGGCTCCTAGTTGATTGCAAAGCCTTTCACAGCGCTTCACTAACGTATTTGAGAACTTCGAGCTGGTCTACATGCTCACTGGCGGCGGTCCGGTCCATCGCTCAGAAACTCTAGTGAGCTACATGTACTTCATCACCTTCACTAACCAGCAGTACGGGCTGGGTATGGCGATTGCGGTGACAATCACCGTACTCGGCGCGATCGTCTCAATCGGCTGTCGCACTCACCTTTGACAACACCGCTTTTTCTTCCTCGCACCCATCGCCAAATTTCCTGTGGGCAGTGATAATCGATTGATCACCCGTCGATTGGGACGACCTGATGACCACCAGCCAGGACGCTGACTCTTCAACGACTGTGCCTGCGCGGGAAGCTACGCCCGGTGGCATCCGCACATTCATGCAGGTGCTCGTCAACACTGCGGTAGCCAACGTCACAACCAGTTACCTCTGGTTCGCCCTGACGTTCTGGGTCTACATCGAGACCAGGTCCGTGCTCGCCACCGGCATCATCGGTGGTGCCTACATGCTGCTCGTCGCGGTGTTCTCGATGGCATTCGGCACGATCGTCGACCGGCACCGCAAACACCTCGTGATGCTCTTCGCCGGGGCGGTGACCCTGGTGGCGTTCGGGGTCTCGGGTACGCTGTACCTGCTCTTCCCGGAGTCGGTTCTCCTCGACCTGGGGGCTCCGATGTACTGGATCTTCGCGGGAATCATCCTGTTCGGCGCGGTCGTTGAGAACATGCGGAACATCGCCCTCTCCACGACCGTGACCCTGCTCATCCCGGTGGAGCGGCATGCGAACGCGAACGGGATGGTCGGCACGGTGCAGGGCCTCGCCTTCCTGGTCACGAGCGTGTTCAGCGGCCTCTCGATCGGTCTGCTCGGCATGGGCTGGACCCTCGTGATCGCCATCGTGCTGTCGGCGGCCGCGCTGGTGCACCTGATGTTCCTGAGCATCCCCGAAGACAAGCCGGAGGCGGATGCCGGCCGCACCACCTTCATCGACCTGCGGGGCAGCATCACCGCGGTCCGCGCTGCGACCGGGTTGTTCGCCCTGATCATCTTCTCGACGTTCAACAACCTGATCGGCGGCGTCTACATCGCTCTGATGGATCCTTACGGGCTTGAACTGTTCCCGGTCGAACTGTGGGGGATCGTGCTCGGCGTGACCTCCAGTGGCTTCATCATCGGTGGGCTGTTGGTCGCGAAGTTCGGCTTGGGGCGCAACCCGATCCGCACCATGCTGTTGCTCGTCATGGTGATGGGCCTGCTCGGAGCGCTGTTCACCATCCGCGATTGGTGGTGGCTCTACGCAGGAGGCATCCTGCTTTACATGACGCTCATCCCGGCGGTGGAAGCGGCCGAGCAGACTGTCATCCAGAAGATCGTTCCCTTCCGCACGCAGGGCCGCGTGTTCGGTTTCGCGCAGGCGTTCGAGGCGGCCGCCGCGCCCGTCACGGCATTCCTGATCGCGCCGATCGCGCAGTTCCTGATCATTCCGTACATGGACTCCCAGGAGGGTCAGGACGCGTTCGGCTGGCTTCTCGGGGAAGGGCAGGCGCGCGGGATTGCGCTGGTGTTCCTGGTCGCAGGCCTGGTGATGGTACTTGCAGCGGTCGGCGCGTTCTTCACCCGGTCATACCGCCGCATTTCAGCGCAGTACCTCGGCCAGAAGGAGTCGGTGCCTGCGGAGCCGGCCACTGCCTGACCGACAGGACCGCTTACAGCCAGGTTGCCACGTCGGTGCCCAGCCGCGGGGCGACGTAGGCACCAACCCAAACCAGGGCGGCGATGAGGAATGCCGCCGCCACCGCTCCGGAGACGGCGGCGACGTGCCACACTCGCGGTGCCGGCGGGCGGTGCTCGCTACGACGCCACAGCCCGTACGCGACGGTGGCTTCCGATATGTGCCCGGCGAGCAGCAAGGGAATGAACAACAGGATGCCCCACCAGCCTTCTCCCTGGAAGGCTCCGGCCAAGGGGGCCAGCAGGTCGGCCATGTCGCTCACATCCTTCTACGACCCCCTGAGAAGTCGAGAATGCTCCGCAAAACTGAAGTGACGCTGAGAGCTGCGGGTTTCGCCCGATCGCCTGGAGACTTCGTGCCGGCGAGGCGTTGATATGGTCAACTCGTGTCAACAGAAGATCTCGCCAAAGCGGTCGTCGACCTCACCGTGACGCTTGTCAGCATCGACTCCATCAGTCCGAGCCTGGTACCCGGGGCAGCCGGCGAGAAACGGATCGCTTCCTATCTGGCGGACCGCCTGGACGCCGCGGGCTATGCGGTTCGCCTCATTCGGGCCCCGTCCGATCCTCGACGGGTCAGTCTCATTGCCGTGCGCACCGGATCCCGCCCGGGCCGCACGGTTGTTCTCAATGGGCACCTCGACACGGTCGGCGTGGAAGGCATGGCGGACCCATTCGCGGCGCGCATCGAGTCCGGCCGGTTGTTGGGTCGCGGTTCCAGCGACATGAAGGGTGGCGTTGCCGGTCTTGTGGTCGCTGCCGAGCACCTGGCGGCCACGGATGCGCCAGGGACCGTCATCGTTGCTCTCGTCGCAGACGAAGAGGACGCGAGTGTTGGCGCGGAAGCCGTGCTCGAGGATCTTCGGTCCCGCGGGATGTCGATGGATGTCTGCTTGATCGCCGAGCCGACCTGGCTTGACCTTGCGGTGGCACATCGTGGCTACGCGGTGGTCGACGTCGGCCTCGAGGGCAAGGCGGCGCACTCCTCACAACCGGAGGAGGGGATCGACGCGATGCGTGCACTCGGTCATCTACTTACCGCTTTGGCCGAAAACGACAGCTTGCTCCGAAAGGCACCGCGGCATCCGCTGCTCGCCCATGGGTCCATGATGGCGACCGTCGCGCGGGCCGGCACTGCTCCGTTCAGCGTCGCCGCGACCGCGAACATCGCGGTGGAGCGCCGCACTCTGCCCGGCGAGTCGTCAGCTGATGCGTTGAATGAGGTGCGGACCCTGGTCGACCACCTCACTGCGGCGACTCCCGGACTCGGGTCGGAGCTCTCGCTCACGCTCGCTCGTGACGCATGGCAGATGGATGCTTCCGGGACGGCGGCCGAGTTCTCGGAGCTGCTCGCCGCTGCGCTTCCCGCTGCGGGTTCGCCGGTCCCCGACCGGGTGGGTGCGCCGTACTGGATGGAGTCCGCGCTGTGGCAGGCAGCGGGGGTACCGACGGTGGTCTGCGGGCCGGCGGGCGGAGGGCTGCATGCGGTGGACGAGTGGGTCGACCTCGACCAGCTCCAACGCTTCCCGGTCGCGGTGGCAGACGCCGTGCAACGATTCCTGGTTCACGAGCATGACTGATTTCGGCGCCCGGGACCCGCGCGGGTACGCCGCCGACGCCCCGCTGCTCGACGGGTGGTTGCGCTTCACCTCCCGCGTCAACGCGGGGGACCTGACGCCGTTCAGCATCCCCGGGCACAAGCACAGTGAGCACCTCGTCGGCGAAGTGATCCGCGGCGACGTCCCCCTGTTCGCAGGCCTCGACACCATGAAGCAAACCGGGGGACTGCTGGCGGCAGCCGAGGCACGCGCCGCAGAGGCATGGGGAGTGGACTGGTGCCGGATGTCCGTGGGCGGCTCGACGCATGCAAACCAGGCGTCGGTGTTGGCGCTCGGTCGGCCGGGTCAGTCGGTCGTGGTGTCGCGGACGTTGCATCGCTCCGTCCTTCTCGGCATCATTCTCGCCGGCCTGCGGCCGGTGTGGGTGCGCCCGCAACTCGATGCGGCCACCGGCCTGCCGGGCGCGGTGCCGGTGAGCGCCGTGGAAGCAGCGCTGGCCGCGCATCCGGATGCCTGCGGCGTACTCCTCGGCGACCCCTCGTACATCGGAACGCTCTCTGACCTCAGAGGGCACGCGGATGCTGCCCACGCCGCCGGGGTTCCGCTCATCGTCGATGCAGCCTGGGCTGCATACCTTGGGTTCTCGCCGCTGGTTCCCGCGCACGCGCTCGCCTGTGGAGCGGATGCCCTCGTGACGAGCGCGCACAAGTCCCTCCCCGCCTGGAGCCAGGGGGCACTGATCCTCGCGCGGACGACCAGGTCGGGAGGACTATTGGACCCTGACCGATTGGAGCGGGCCTTCGAGGCATCCCACACCACCAGTCCGGCTGGCGCGATCCTCGCGAGCACGGATGCGTCACGCGCGCTCCTGCAACGAGACGGCGTCGAACTTGTTGGCGAGTTGGCGGCACTGGTGGCGGAGGCACGCAGGAAGCTTTCGGCGGTCGAGGGCATCCGGGTGCTCGTCGACCGACCTGCCGGGCACCCCGAGGGGCCACTTGCCGTCGACCCGGCCAAGCTGGTGGTACTGCTGGCCGGCACGGGGGCACACGGGCATGCCGTCGAATCGGATCTGCTGGCCGACGGCATCACGCTCGAAATGGCTGATCGGGATGTGCTCGTGCCCATGATCACGCTGGCGGATGACGAGCGCAGTGTCTCGCTCCTGGTAGACGCACTGGTGGCAGCGATCGAGCGACACCGGGGCACGCCGCGCAGCATCGTGCCCGCGGCGGTCTGGATGGTGGAGGCGGAGTCCGCGCTTGACCCGAGAACGGCCTTCTTCGCCGCCCACGAGACAGTGGAGGCGGATGCCGCGGTCGGACGCGTGTGCGCGGAACTCATCGCGCCGTACCCTCCCGGCGTACCCGTTCTCGCACCCGGCGAGATTGTGACAGCCGAGACTATCGACGCTCTCCGCGGAGTGCTCGCGGATGGTGGCCGCATCGCCTACTCCGCTGATTCGACCCTCGAAACGATCCAGGTCGTCGCTTCGGACTAGGCAGATCTTCACGCTTCAGGGCAACCGTTTCAATGGCGGTTGGCGAGTTCAGTCAGCACTGAGAACGCTGGTATGATCTTCGAGTTGGCTTTTTAGCCGGCATGCGCCCGTAGCTCAGCGGATAGAGCAATTGACTACGGATCAATAGGCCGGGGGTTCAAATCCCTCCGGGCGCACCCACCGAAAACCCCGATCAGCTTCTGCTTGATCGGGGTTTCGTGCTTCAGCGCTGGCAGATAGAACTATCTTTACTGGTCGAAGCGACATGTAAAGTTTCGGCGCGTTTTTTTACACGTTTGCGGATCGGGCGCATTCACTCCTTGCCAAGCAGCTTCACCCACGCCTCGGCGAGGACGTCGAGTGCGGGGTCATCCTCCAGGCTCCACTGGTGGCGAATCCAGTGCTGGTTGGCGCGGTCGAGCATTTCGAAGGCGAGTACGCCGCGAAAATGCCTCGTCTCCGGGGGGAAGCGATCCGCGCGGTCGAGGCCATCCTTGATGTCGCTCACGACCTCACCTGACCACTCATCGACCAGCTCCTGGATCTCCGGCTCGACGGCGGCGGCCACCGCGGCAGACGAGATGTACGGGCGGATGGCCGGCCAGCGGGCGACTTGTTCCCGAAGCCAGGTGCTGATGGCATCAGCGGTTCCGGCGTGCACAACGTCTACCAGTGCAATAGCAGTCGACCGGTGCTCGGACGTTTCTTGGCGCTCCAGGATGAGGTTGAGCCTGTCAATCAGGGCAGCCATGATGGCGCGGCGCGAGGGGAAGTGCGCGTAGAACGTCACCCGAGTGGTCCCCGCCGCGGCGGCGATGTCGTCGATCGTGGTGGCCGCGTAGCCCTGTGATTCGAACAGGTCGAGCGCGGTATCGAGGAGGCGCTGGCGCGTCTGCTCCTTCTGAGCCGCACGGAGATTCGCCATTCCTGCAGCCTAGCAATCGGTGCAGTCAGTGATCACATTGACAGTTCACTTGACACCATGTAAATCTAATGCCACGCTATCCGATACCTGTCGCCAGTCTGTGGCAGTGCGCACGAACCTGCCCGTACCAGAACCAAATACCCGCACCTCAGAACAAAGGAGTTCTCTGCAATGAGTACCACGAGCGCTGTCGCCGGATCGGCGAAAGCAACCTTTGCGGCCGCGTACATCGCGGTCACCCTCGCCCAGATCACCAACGCCTTTCCTGGTGCGCTGAACGGCCAGTTCGCTGTCGAATTCCAGGCGTCCGGCGCAGGCCTGACCTGGATCACATCCGTCTTCATCATCGCGATCGTCGTCTTCGAGCTCACTTTCGGGGTTCTCGGGGACCTCTTCGGTCGAAAGAAACTCCTCTATGCAGGTGCGGCGCTCATCTTTGCCGGCACCATCATCTCGGGAGCCGCCGCGACCACCGGCATTATGATCCTCGGCCAGGCGGTCGGAGGCATCGGGGCAGGCATCCTGTTCCCGATCTCCCTATCAATGATCGCCGCGATCACACCGAACATGCGTGATCGGGCCAGGGCAATCGCGACCTGGGCAGGTTTTCTCTCGCTTGGTGCGGTCATCTCGCCGGTTCTTGCAGGCATTGCCGCGCAGGTGTTCACGGTCCCCGGACTTGAGGCAGGCGCACCGAACATCTTCAGCGGATGGCGGGTCGCATACTTCGTGGCCGCAGGAGTTGCCGTGGTCGTCTTCCTGTTCGCCCTCCGCGCGAAGGACTCGGCATCTCCCGAGGGACGACGGCTCGACCTCCCGGGACAGATCACCATGGCCCTGGGGCTCATCGCCGTGCTGTGTGCCACCGTGCACGCCGTCGACGCAGGCTTCGGTGCCCCTGAGGTGATCATCGGTTATGTGCTCGGCGGATTCCTGCTCGTCGCCTTTGTCGTGATCGAGGCGAAAGCCGAGGTTCCGCTGGTACACCTCTCCCTCTTCAAGAACTCCTCGTACGCCATCACCAGCATCGTCGCGGTCACCGGCATGTTCGCCTTCCTTGCGATCGCTTTCTCCACGAGTGTCGCGGTGGGTGCCCTGGGCGGCGTCGAGACATGGAAGATGGGCGTGCTCTTCGTCTTCATCCAGGGTCCGGCCTTCCTTCTGATCCCCGTCGTCGGCTGGCTCATCCACCGGTTCTCCCCGCGCTGGATGCTCACTGGCGGATTCATCCTGATGGCCGTGAGTGGCTATTGGATCTCGGGTCTACCGCTCGGCACTCCCGAAGCGTTCGGTGGCACGCCGTGGACGGCATTCATCCTGCCGCTCCTCCTGCTGGGAATCGGCTTCGCACTGACGGTCGGCTCGATCACGGCGGTCGCTATCAACACCGTGCAGCCGAGTTATGTCGGTATGGCGTCCGCCACCACGAACCTGCTCCGCGACCTCGGCTTCGCCCTGGGCCCGGCTGTCGGATCCGCTATCGCGTTCAGCATCGGCGCAGCAGTATTCCTGCCCCAGCTCGGCGGAATTCTCTCGGGTGCCGGGCTGCCACCTGAGGCCGTCGCGGGATTGTCGAACGTGCCCCCTCTCGGATTCCTGTCCGGCTGGGAAGGAGTGCTTGCCCAGTTCTCGACCGAGATGCTGGCGAACGGCGCACCGCAGCCGGCGGTTGATGGTGCTGCTGCCGCCCTCGTCGACTCGCGAGGTGCCATTCAGGGTTCGGCGGGGTCGGCGCTCGGCTCCGGATTCCAGGCGGTGTACTTGACCGCAGCAATCGCCGCGACCCTGTCGGCGGTGCTCACGGTGTTCATCAGCGGTAAGAGGACCGACGAGCCGGTTGCCGACGAGCAGATCGCAGAGGCTGTCACAGACGGCGCAATCGCCTGAGAGGTAGCTGAGGGAGCCCGGCGTCCATGTCGGGCTCCCTTGTTTTCACTTGACAGTCTGTAAAGTCAATGCCAAGATTGCACCTACCCTCGCCCCCGAGCGGGGCTTATTCGAACTCAATGGAGAGGATCACCGTGACCGGCATCGCCAACACCGTGCTCGGCCCCGTGCCCGCTGATCTGCTCGGAGTCGTCTCCGTGCACGAGTCTTTGCTGTCGGTCTTCCCCGGCGCCCAGTACGCGTTCGACGTGACGATCGACCGTGCCGAGATCTTCGAGCAGCTGGCAGCCAAGCTGACTGACTTCCGTTCCCACGGCGGCGGCACCATCGTCGACAGCACCGGAATGTTCCACGGTCGTGACCTGAAACTGTACGAGGCGCTCTCCTGGTCGACCGGCGTGCACATCATCGCCTCGACCGGGCTCGGCCCGGAGGAGTCGCTCGGTGGCTATTTCCTGACCCCGCAGACGAACCCGCCCACCCCGTGGCCTGCCGAGAAATTCGCAGAACTCTTCACCAAGGAGATCACCGAGGGCATGGTGGTTCCCCGCGTGGAGCAGCGCGGCGCCGCCGGCCTGATCACGACCACGACCACTCGCGAGGGCACCACCGCCACGGACGAAAGCCTCCTCCGCGGTGCTGCACGCGCCGCCCTGGCTACCGGGGTCCCGCTCTCCATCCGCTATGGGAACGACGCGATCCACGACCTCCAGATCGCACTCGATGAAAACCTGCCGGCTGACCGCGTCGCCATCGGTGGACTGGACCGGCAAGACGCCATCGCATCCGCTGCCCACCTCTCCGTTCTCGACCGTGGCGCCTTCATCGCCATAGACAATGTCGGCAGCAATGACGGCGAACACCTGAGCGACGATGACCGCGCCGCCCTCGTGGCCGAACTGATCGCGGCCGGCCACGGCGAGCGGATGCTGCTCTCCAGCAACGCAATCGGCATCGCCAAGGGCCATCCAGGCCACAAGGTGCCCTTCAGCCACATTCTCTCGACCTTCGTCCCAGCGCTGCGGGCGCACGGAATCGACGAGGCGGCAATCCAGCGGATCCTGGTGGACAACCCGCGCGAACTTCTGACGGTGAGGTAGAAGCAATGTCGAGAGTCAACACCGTGCTGGGTCCGATCCCGACCGAGGAACTCGGCCTCGTCGCCATCCACGAACACATCGGCTACGGCATGCCCGGCTCCGAGCTGGACACGAAATGGTGGAAAACGCCGGAGCAGGCCTACGAGGAGTCCGTGCCCAAACTGCGGGCCTTCCACGAGTACGGCGGCGGTACCTTCGTCGACGCCACCGGCATCTGCAACGGGCGCGACATCAACTACTACCAGTCACTGTCGGCGAAGACGGGCGTGCACATCGTGGCCAGCACCGGCTTCGTCGGCGGAGACACCGCGCTGCCCTTCTTCGCCCGGGCCAGCGTCGAGTACCTTGCCGGCCAGTTCATCCACGAGATCACCGTCGGCATCGGGAATACCGGTGGTCGTGCCGGCATCATCAAGGTCGGCGTCAGTCGCGGAGGGCGGATGACCGACCTCGACAAGCGAATCTACCGCGCCGCCGCCCGCGCCTCCCTGGCTACCGGGGTCCCCGTGCTGACCCACCTCGCGATCGACGCCGAGAACGCGATCGCCATCTTCAATGAGGAAGGGCTCCCGCTCGACCGCGTGCTGTTCGGGCACGTCGACGACGGTGTCAACGCCGACAAGACCCGCGACACCTGGATCGCCGAGCAGGGCGGCCGAATCGGCTTCGACACCTTCGGCTACGAGACCGAGCTGCCGGATCCGCCGTTCTGGGCGCGCCCCCGCCAGGAACGCCTCGACCACTTCCTCCGCTTCATCGGCCAGGGGCACCTGGGCAAGGTGCTCGCATCCGCCGACGCCAACTGCAGCCCACTCGGCTGGCCAGGAGTGAGGGGCCACACCGTCAACTACATCTTCGAAGACCTCATCCCCGACCTCCGCGCCGCGGGCCTCGACGAAGCCACCATCCGGGCGATCTTCGTCGACAACCCAGCCACCTTCCTGGCCATCCAGAACTGAGAGAGAAGCACCATGGACATCACGGACATGAAAATCGCCATCGTCGGCGCAGGCTACGCCGGTGCCGCCGCAGCCAAGGCCCTGAGCCTCGCCGGCGCAGACGTCACCGTCTACGAGCAGGCACCGATGAGCGGCGAGGTCGGGGCGGGAATCGGCCTGCGGCCGGCCACCATGCACCGTTTCGAGCAATGGGGGATGCACGACGCCATTGCGAAGTGCACCTCACCGAGCGACTACTTCGAGATCCTCACCGCAACCGGCGACTTCATCATGAAGGAGGACTGGCCGGCGTTCGAACAGCACACCAAGACCCACCTCATTCACCGCCGCGACTTCATCGACGCCCTGATCGGCGTGCTGCCAGAGGGAATGGTGAAGTTCGGGTACAAGCTCGACCGCATCGACGACCAGGGCCAGCGCTCGGTGCTCACGTTCGCGAACGGCGAGACGGTCGAGGCCGACCTGGTCATCGGAGCCGACGGCATCAAGTCACTCGTGCGGGAACAGCTGTTCAGCCAGAAGGGCCCGGTGTTCTCCGGTGAGCACGCTTACCGTGCGGTCATCTCCATCGACGATGCGCACGGCATGGTCGTCGACGACAACTTCCGCATGTACATCGGCCACGGCACCAAGGTCTACCTGCTCCCGCTGCGTCACCGCGGTCAGGTCTCCTTCGATATCACCAACCTGAACCCCGACAGCTCGTGGGCACCGGAAGTCACGAAGGAACAGTTGCTGGCTGCGGTTGAGGGCTTCGACGAGCGGATCGTCGCCATCACCCGCGACCTCGACCTGCACTCGATCACCTTCAGAGCGGTCTACGACATCGACCCGATCGACACCTGGCACTCGGATTCCGTCGTCCTGATCGGTGATGCCGCCCATTCGATGCTGCACCACCAGGGGCAGGGCGCGAACTCGGCGATCGAGGATGCCGCCGGCATCGCAGAAGCACTCGCAGAGGCGGGTTCACTGGGGGAGGCACTCGCCCTTTTCCAGGCGACCCGCAAGCCGATCACGGACGAACTGCAGCGCATCTCGCGCCAGGGCTGGAGCGAAGACGAGCTCGACGATGTCTTCCCCGGTCAGAAGCCGGTGTCGCAGAGCCAGGCGCAGCGCTGACCCATGCCGTTGCATCCGGAGATCGCGAAAATCGTCGCCACCCTGCCACCGCCTCTGCCTGGTCCCATCGACCCGGCAGTGTTGCGGGCCGGCGAGGAGGCAATGGTTCCCCCGCTCCATGAGCGCCTTCCCCTGCACGCCGTCGAGGATCTCACCGCGCAGACCGCTGCTGGTGACGTGCCCGTGCGCATCTACACACCCACCGGGGCCTCATCTCACGGTGTGCTGGTGTACTTCCACGGCGGTGCCTTCTTCCTCGGCAGCCTGGACACGCACGACCACGTCGCGCGCGCTCTCGCCAGGGAGACCGGCCTCAAGGTGGTCTCCGTCGGCTTCCGCCGTGCTCCCGAAGCCGCCTTCCCCGCCGGGTTGGGCGACTGCTACGGCGTGGTCCGCTGGGTTGCCGACAACCGGGAACGGCTGGGCTGGGACGGGGAGACACTGGCGATCGCCGGAGACAGCTCGGGCGGAACGTTCGTGGCATCCGTCGCCGCAATGGCGCACGACGACGGGTTCGACCAGATCACCCACCAGGTGATGTTCTACCCATCCCTTGACCTGGACTTCGACGTTGACCGCTATCCGTCGCTTCGGGAGAACGCGGTGGGCTACGGCCTGGAGACCGCAGGGCTGAAGCCGTTCAACAACTTTTACATCGAGAGCGGGGCGGATGCTGCGGACCCCCGCGTATCGCCCATCAAGCGCGATGACCTCACCGGCCTCCCGCCGGCCCTGGTCATCATCGCCGAGTACGACCCCCTGCGTGACGAGGGCGAGCTTTACGGACAGCGGCTGCGCGAGGCCGGCGTGGACGCCACCGTCACCCGGTACGCCGGAGCGAACCATGGCTTCGTGCAGAACTTCTCCTGGATTCCGGAGTTCTATGAAGTCTTCCGGGAGACGGCTGCCTTCCTCGGACGGCGCTGATCGCCATGACGCAGGTAGTCCCCGTCCACCCCCTGGTCTCCCCGTGGGCCCGATTCGGCCTGTACAGCTTCTTCATCGATGCTCCCGAGCCGGCCATCGTCGATACCGGGATCGCCTCCTCACCGGCGGAAGGCATGGCATCCGCCCTCGAGGCGATCGGCCGGCGCATCGAAGACGTGCGCTGGATCCTCCTCACCCACGGACACATCGACCACGTCGGCGGGGCGCACGCGCTCTGGGAGCTGACCGGCCGGCGCGCGCACATCGTGATCCACGAGGCCGACGCCCCGATGCTGCGCTCGCGGCGTGCCCATGTCGACGAATACCTGGAGGGACGCGGCGCGTACCTGAACGATCCCGACGGCGAGGCGAAGCAGATCGCGGCCACCGGCGCGGTGATCTCCGGTGAACTGGAGCCGACCAAGCTGGTGACCGGCGGCGAGACCATCTCGCTCGGCGGTGACGTGACCGTCGCCGTGCACTCGATTCCCGGGCACACGCCGGGGTCGGTGGCCTACGTGATCGACGGCCAGAACGACGTGTTCGTCGGTGACGCCGTACAGGTGCACGGGGCGGCCAACGGTTTCCCTGGCTACGTCGACCCGACCGCATACCGGGCGAGCCTGGAGTACCTGCGCGACGTCGTCCGTCCGCAGCGGCTGTACCTCGGGCATCCATACCGCACCGCCGGTGGGGAGGCGTACGGCGTTCAGCTCGACCGGCCCCAGGTACAGCACGCCCTCCAGCACAGTCTCGACATCGAGGCGAAGGTGGCGGATGCCGCGCAGCGTCACCTGCGGAAGGGCCCGCAGCAGACGGACTCGGTGTATTCACCCTTCGCGGCCATCGCCGCCGAACTCGGCTACGAAGGCGACCCGACCCTGGAGCCGTCGCCGTTCTTCACCACCATGCACGGCTACTCGACGCGGTTCGCAGCGCACAACGACATGAAGGAGCACTGATGGCTGACGTCATGAACTGGGATGCCGGCGGGCAGAAGATCTCCATCCGCAAAGACCTGCGCGTTCCCATGCGGGACGGCGTCATGCTGGCAGCGGATGCCTATCAGGGCACCGACGAGAAGCCACGCCCCGCGCTGGTCGCGCTCAGCCCGTACGGCAAGGAGCTGCAGGCGCTCGCCCTCACCACCCCGCCGCAGCGTCGGCCGAGCCCGATGTGGGACGGCTGCATCGAGGCGGGCGACATCGCCCGCATCGTGGCGGAAGACTACGTGCATGTGATCGGCGACCTGCGCGGCTCGGGCCACTCCGAGGGTGAGCACATCGGCAACTACAACGCCGGCGGGGTGTCGCTCGGCGAAGACGCCTACGACTTCATCGAGTGGGTCGCCGCCCAGCCGTGGTGCGACGGCAATGTCGGCATGGTCGGCATCTCCTACTTCGGCTCCATGCAGGTGCTCGCCGCTGCCGAGCGCCCGCCCAGCCTGAAGGCGATCTTCGTCAGCGGCGGCCACTACGACTTCTACGAGACGACCTACCACGGCGGCGTGATGTGGTTCATGCCCCGCGCCGCCCGAGAGGGCCGCGGCGGCGACTCCGGCTGGGCGTTCACCGACGGCGTCAAGTCGCGGATGATCGAGACTCACTCGCCCGAAGAACTCAAGAAGCTCGTGGCAGAGCGACTGAAGGACCCGGACGTTGCCGCCTGGCCCAACCTGTTCCACGTGCTCAACTACCCGAAGAACCACGAGCCCTGGTTCGACATCGTGATGAACGAACTGGACGGCGACTGGTACGAGGAGCGCAACCCGATCACGCTGGCCCCGAACATCGACATCCCGGTCTGGCTGCAACTGGACCAGGGTCGCGGCTGGACGCTCGACGGCACCATCGAATTGTTCAACGCGCTGAAGGGCCCCAAGAAACTCGACATCGGCCCGTACCCGCCGATGCAGTCTCGACCGTTCATCGAAGAGCACGACAAGATGTTCCGCTGGTACGACTACTGGATCAAGGGCATCAACAACGGCGTGATGGACGAGCCGGCCGTGAGTGTCTTCGTTGAAGGGTCGCGCGAAGTCGTGACCGCTGACCAGTGGCCGCCGAAGCCGGTCGAGTACCGGTCGCTGTACCTGCGGCCGCGCCATAAGCTGTCCTGGGAGCCAGAGCTGATGGGTGCGGAGTATGCGGCCCCGGACGGCTTCTACCAGGCACCGTTGACGGTGACCGACAAGGTGGAGATCCTGAGCTGGAGCACCGAACCGTTCGAGCAGGCGACCGAATTGATCGGCACCGGTGCCGCGCACATCTTCGCCGAGATCGACCAGCCGGACACCAACTTCATCCTGCGCCTCTGGGACACCGCCCCGACCGGCAAGCGTCAACTGGTCACCACCGGCTACCTCAAGGCGTCGCACCGGGAACTGGACGACCGCACCACCGAGGGCAACCCGTACCACCCGCACACCCGCACCGTTCCGGTGGAACCCGGCTCCGTTGAGGAATACGTGCTGAGGCTCTATCCGTTCGCCAACACCTTCCGTCCTGGTCACCGGCTGGTGGCCGAACTGTCCAACGCGGAGCCGCTGGTGGACGAACACAATTCGCTGCTGCCGCCGGACGCCTTCCACCTGCCGGTCGGACGTCCGGTCATGCACAAGATCTATCGCGACGCTGCCCATCTATCGCGACTCGTGCTGCCGTTCACGCAGCTGTCGTAGCGCTGCGGATAGCGGTGGCGACCGCCTTCTTGCACTCCTCGAGGGTGCGAAAGACGCCGACGCTCTTGCCGTTGCACAGGCCGGCGCGGAATCCGGCGCTGCCGATCTGGTCGATGACGGCGACCGGCATGCCATCGAGATGACCGACCAGTGCCACTTGGGGAACCAGCGGCACGTGCGTCCAGGTCAGTGATGTTTCGGTCAGTGGATTCGGTACGGCCGGTGCCTGGTGGGCGGTCTTGACCTTGTAGGTTCGGTGCGTCTCGTGGGCGCTTGCGATAGCCATGGTTCGTTGCCTTTCAGCGGTGGGGTGCGTTGAGCTTTAGTCTCCCGACTCGTCGGCTGAGCCTTCTTCGTCGGAGGTGCCCGGATCATCCGGTGCGCCTCCCGAGACGGTGTCCTGTTCAACCTCGGGGTCGTTGACGTCGCGAACCGCGCCGTCCTGTTCTTCGACGCGCGGGTCCATCGAGTGCGTGGGATCTGACATGCAGGCAGCGTACGTCCGCCGGGAAAGCCCCGGGAGGGGTTGAACTCACAGGTTGGCCCACGTGTCGAATGCTCGGGTGGTGCGCCGGGTGATCGCGTACATTTAAGCGCATGTCCACTCCGTTCACCGTCTCGCCCGCTGTCGCTGCCGCGCTCTCGGAAAACCGCCCCGTCGTCGCACTCGAGTCGACGATCATCAGCCACGGCCTGCCGCGGCCCCGCAACTTCGAGGCCGCGCAGGAATTCGAGCAGCTGCTGACGGATGCCGGGGTCACCCCGGCGACGATCGCCATCCTCGACGGCGTTCCGCACATCGGCCTTGACGCTGACGGAGTGCGGCGTATCGCCGACGAGGAGATGGCCAAGGCCAGTGTTCGCGACATTCCGATCCTGGCTGCAGCGAAGGCATCCGGTGCCACCACTGTCGCCGCAACCGCGCACCTCGCTGCGCTCGCCGGGGTGCGCGTGTTCGCCACCGGAGGGCTGGGCGGCGTGCACCGCGGGGCGAACGAGACCTTCGACGAGTCGGCCGACCTCTCCACGCTGGCTGTCACACCGATCACCGTGGTCAGCGCCGGCGTGAAATCGGTGCTTGACATCTCGTCAACCCTGGAACGGTTGGAGACGCTCAGCGTGCCCGTGGTCGGTTACCGCACCACCCGTTTCCCCAGCTTCTGGCTCACCGAGTCCGCCTACGAGCTTGACTGGTCGGTGCAGTCGGCGACGGAGATCGCCGCCATCATGAAGAGCCAGGACGAGCTCGGTCACGGTCAGGGCATCGTCGTCGCCAACCCGATCCCGCGCGAGCAGCAGTGGGACCCGGAGGAGCACGACCGGGTGCTCACCGAGGCGCTGGCAGCGGCTGCCGATGCTGGAGTGCACGGCAAGGCGGTGACGCCCTTCCTGCTCAGCTACATTGTCGACGCGTCGCAGGGCCGCAGCCTCGAGGTGAACCTCGACCTCGCCAGGAACAACGTGCGTCTTGCCGGCGAGATCGCCATCCAGTGGTCCGCCCTGGCCGGTTGAGGTGACCGGTCGCATCGTCGTGTTCGGCGACGTCATCGACGACATCGTGGTGGTTCCGAGCGGTCCCATTCGCGACGACACCGACACCCCGAGTTCGATCTCGCACCGCGCCGGCGGTTCGGCCGCGAACGTGGCGTCCTGGCTCGGTCGGCTGGGTGCCGGTGTCGATTTCGTGGGCCGAGTGGGGGCATCCGATCTGGCCAGGCACGGCGATGTGCTCAACGGGTTCGGCGTGACACCGCACCTCGCCGGGGACGACGAGCGGCCGACCGGAACGATCGTCGTGATCGTCGATGGCGACAGCCGGAGCATGCTGACCGAGCGCGGCGCCAACGACCAACTCAGTGCCGACCAGGTGACGGATACCCTGCTCGAAGCGGCAGCGCTGGTGCACTTCACCGGCTACAGCATCTACCACGGGCAGAACCAGGAGGCGATTGCGCACCTCTTCGACCGAGCGGAAGCACATGGCGCAATTGTCTCCGTCGACCCGGCATCCGCCGGGAGCCTCGTCGATTTCGGCGCCGAGCGGTTTCTCGAGCTGATCGCCGGGGCCGGCGTACTGCTGCCGAACCTGGACGAAGGGCGGGCGCTTACCGGCCTGATCGACCCGAACGCCGTTGTCGACGCGCTCACCGCGCGGTTTCCACTGGTGGCGTTGACGATGGGGAACAGCGGCGTCCTCGTGGGGGAGCGGGGCACGGATCAGGTGCGGGTGGATGCTGTGCGCACCTCCCGGGTGGATCCCACCGGAGCGGGCGATGCGTTCTCGGCCGGCTTCCTCGCCGAGTGGGTGCTCAGCGGCGACGCCGTGGCCGCCGCTCGCGCGGGAACCCGGGTGGCCTCCGAGGCGGTCACGATCGTGGGAGGGCGTCCGCTTTAGGAGGTCGGCGACGCTTCGCTCGCGGGGCCGAGACGCAACTTGGTGCACAGGCGGTTGAGTTCCTGCAGCTCCTCAGCATCGAGTGATCCGCCGACCCTGGCCGTTATGGAGCGCATGTGGCTGGCGGCCACCCGCCGGAACAGGTTGAAACCGGCATCCGTCAACTCGACGATGATGCCGCGCGCGTCTCCAGGGTCACTGCTCTTCGCGACCAGGCCGCGTCCGGCCAGGCGGTCGACCATCCGGCTGACGCTCGGCTGGGAGATCAGCATGTGGTCATTCAATTCGCGGATGCGCAGTCGGCGCCCTGGTTGCCGCGACAGGTTGAAGAGCACGTCGTACTCGGTGAGGGTCAGCTGGCTCTCCGGGAACTCGGCGTGGAGCTGGCGCATCACCGTGACCTGGGCGCGGAACAGCGCCTCCCAGGCGTCGACTGCCGTGGACTTGTCGCTCATCGGACCTCCCGCGACAACTCTAGGAGGTCGGCGCGGCGAATAGGGCGTTAACGGATTGAGGGCCCGTCGCAGAGGCTAGCGACGGGCCCTCTCCCTTGCACCAAGAGTGTCCTGCAATCACATTCTGCAAAAGCTGCCACAGCAAACAGCTTCCGCTGACACCGACTATATAACGGAAAGGTAACGGGCGCTAGTTATCGTTCTGTTATTTTTCTGCGGGTTCATTTCTGCGTGCCATCAGAACTGGTTTCGCTTGTTGGTGAGCGACGAGGCGCCACCGGTCGTACGCGTTGAGAGGCTCGTGCACTTCGACATACTCCCCGCCAGGGAGTCGGACGATCCTGCCAGTCGCGAAGCCGTGCCTGGCCAGCTCGGCATCCTTCTTCTGCAAACCCAGGCACACTCGGTGGGTCACTTCGAAGGCGATCGCCGGGGCGACGAGCAAGGCGATCTGGAAGCCGGTGATGACCGATTCCAGGCCAAGCCCGAAGGCCGTTGCGAGGATGTCCGCGCTGGCGGCTCCCCAGAGCACGCCGTAGAACGTCATTCCGGCCGCCCCGATCGAAGTGCGGACGGCGGCGTTCCTGGGCCGGTCGAGGATGTGGTGGTCCCGCCGGTCCTTCGTCGCTCGCTCCTCGAGGAACGGGTAGACCGCGACGAGGGCGAGGAACACGCCGACGACGGCGAGCGGCACGATGACGGCGAGCGTCCAGGTGTAACCGAGCCACTCGACCTCCCAATGCGGGGGGACGAGGCGAAGGGCGCCGTCCAGGAATCCGGTGTACCAATCAGGCTGGCTTCCCGCAGTCGCGTTGCCGGGGTCTGACGGCCCGTAGATCCAGGTGGGACTAATGGTCATGGTTGCGGCAATCGCGACGAGAACGCCGACGACCATCGCGAACAACCCGGCAGCCCGGGTGGTCGCATCCGGAACCAGGGGAATCCCGACGACGTTGTCTTCGGCCCTCCCTGGTGCTGCGAACTGGGCAGGCTTGTGCAGGTAGGAAGTCCAGGTCCTGCCGACCAGGAGCACCACGAGGCCGGCTGGAACGATCACGACATGGATCGGGTAGAGGCGCTCGATGATCTGCCCGGGAAACTCGCCGCCGAACAAGAGCATGGAGGCCCAGGTGCCGATGACCGGGATGCCCTGGGTGATCCCCTGAACAATCCGCAGCCCGGAGCCGGAGAGCATGTCATCGGGAAGCGCGTAGCCGCTCCATCCGCCGGCCAGGGCAGTGATCAGCAGCAGGAACAGCAGCACCCAACCGGTTCGGCGGGGCCGGCGGAAGCCACCAGTGAAGAACGTGACCACGAGTTGCATCATGATCGCCGCGGGTAGCAGCAACGCAGCCCAATGGTGGAGCTGGCGAAGCAGCAGGCCGCCACGAACCTCGAACGAGATGTTCATGGTCGACTCGAACGCCTGGGACACTTCCATCCCGCGAAGAGGTGCGTAGCTCCCGCGGTAGGTGACGAGTTCCCCCGATGGTGTGTAGAAGAACATCAGGATGAGTCCGGAAACGAACAACACGGCCACGGAGGCGAATGCGACCACACCGAACAGGTTGCTCCAGTGGAGGGGAACGCGGCGGCCGCTGAGTTCGGACACCATCGGGGCGAGCCTGCGTGCAAGCGTCGTTGTGCGAAAGCGTGCGGATGCCCGCTCCGTCAGCGAGCCGTCTCCCCGTCGGCTCTTGTTCAGTGTTGTGCTCATGCCAACCTCCCTCGAATCTCATTAATAAAGACTCCGCAGGCATCCGTTCTGTGACATCGGGCAGTCTCTGTGTCACAGAAAGCCGGTGTGATTCGTCTTAGCTGTCGAGAGCGATCGGGAGATGGAAGGGTTTTGTGATGCGAGTATTCGTGGCGGGTGGTACCGGCGTGATCGGGAGTCGGGTGGTGCCGCGCCTCATTGCCGGCGGTCACCAGGTGACCGCGACGACAACGAGTCCAGGCAAGGTGGACTTCCTGCGGCGGCTGGGTGCCGACGCCGTCATCATGGACGGCCTCGATCCTCTGTCAGTCGGCGAGGCGGTTGCGGAAGCGCAGCCGGACGCGATCGTGCACCAAATGACCGCAATTGCCCCGGTACACGCAGGCAAGCCCGACATCAAGCACATGGACCGGTGGTTCGCGCAGACAATCCGGCTGAGGACCGAAGGTACCGACCACCTGCTGGCTGCCGCCGCGGCCGCCGGCGCGTCCACTTTCGTCGCCCAGAGCTATGCCAGCTGGAACGGGATCGGTGAAGGGGGCTGGGTGAAGACCGAGGAGGACCCGCTGGCTTTGCATATCGGGACAGCGGCCGAGAAGGGGATGGCGACGATCCGGTACCTGGAGGACGCCGTCCTGCGGGCCGGTGGCGCCGTGCTGCGTTACGGCTCACTCTACGGACCCGGTGCCATCGACGACCAGGTCGAACTCGTGCGCAAACGCCAGTACCCGCTCATCGGTCAGGGCGCCGGGTACAGCTCTTGGGTGCACCTCGATGACGCGGCCAGTGCTACCGTTTTGGCTGTGGAACAACGCGCTACCGGCGTTTTCAACATCGTCGACGACGAACCTGCACCCGCCAGGGAGTGGCTTCCCTATCTGGCAAAATCAGCCGGCGCGAAGCGGCCGATGCGCGTGCCGGTCTGGCTGGCGCGACTGCTGGCGGGAGACGTGGCGGTGATCATGATGACCGAAGGCCGGGGGTTCTCCAACGCCAGGGCCAAACGCGAACTCGGATGGACGCTTCGCTATCCGTCGTGGCGTCAAGGGTTCAAGGAAGAGCTATCGTGACCCGCGTCCAGGAGTTCGAGGAGCTGCGCCCGCTGCTGTTCGCGATCGCGTACCGAATTCTCGGCAGCGTGGGCGAGGCCGAGGACGCCGTGCAGGAGGCCTGGCTGCGCTACGACTCATCCGCGACGACACCCACATCGACCAAGGCATTCCTGTCAGCCGTGGTCACCCGGATTTCGATCGATGTGCTGCGCTCGGCCCGCTTCCGGCGGGAGCAGTACGTGGGGGAGTGGTTCCCTGAACCGCTGCTCACCGACCCCTACGAGGACCCGGAGAGGTCGGCGGAGTTAGCCGACTCCGTGTCGATGGCGGCGCTGCTACTGCTCGAGCGACTGAGCCCGCTCGAACGCGCGGTCTTCGTCCTGCGCGAGGTATTCGCATTCGATTTCCCCGAGATCGCGTCGGCGGTGGGCCGGTCCGAGGCTGCCTGCCGCCAGCTCGCAGTGCGGGCGCGGGACCACATGGACGCGGGACGGCCGCGGTTCGATGCGGACCGACGGGATCGCGATGAGCTGGCCGCCCGATTCTTCGATGCGCTCCGAAATGGCGACGTCGACGGCCTCCAGGAACTGCTCGCCGCGGATGTCCAGATGGTCGGCGACGGTGGCGGAAAGGCCCCGCAGTGGGCCAGAGGTGTCTTCGGCGCCGCGAAGGTGGCCAAGGTGCTGGGCACGAACCTCCCGTGGTTCTTCCGGATCGGGGGGCAGATAGAGACACACGAGGTGAACGGTCAGCCGGGCGCGATCTTCCGCGACCGCAACGGCAAGGTGCTCAACATCTGGGCGCTTGACGTGCTCGACGGGCAGATCCAGGCGATTCGCACGGTACTCAATCCGGACAAGCTCGGGCATTTGGGCCCGGTGGCGGACGCGTGGGCGGTCCTCCGGGAGGCGAACGAGGCGCGCCGGTCGACGGATTGAAACCGGGCCGGGGCGACGGCTGACCACTCTGGATAATGGAACATCCGCGTGCCGACAAAAGGAGTATCGTTGCGCCGTGCTTCACACACGGCGGATGGGCCGGCTAGTTTCCAAGCGTCCACATCTGCAACCGGCTCAGGCCGTTGTCTCCGGTTTCGGCACAGCCATAATCATCGGCACCGCACTCCTGCTATTGCCCGTGGCCCGGGTAGGTCCGGGCGGCGCCACCCTCATGGAGGCACTGTTCACCGCAACCTCTTCGGTGTGCGTGACCGGCCTCACCGTCGTGGACACCGCCACATATTGGACGCCATTCGGCCGCGTCGTCATCCTGCTGCTGATTCAGGTCGGTGGCCTGGGCATCATGCTGTTCGCCTCCCTCATCGGGCTGAGCATTGCCCGCAAGCTCTCGGTGAGGTCCCGGTTGACGGCCGCAACCGAAGCGAAAACTCTCGGCCTCAGCGATGTCGCCGGTCTCATCCTCGGAATCCTGCGCATCACCCTGATGGTCGAAGCGGTGGTCTTCGTGTTCCTGACCATCCGGTTCTGGCTCGGCTACGGACATCCGATCGGGGATGCAGCCTGGTTCGGACTCTTCCACTCGGTGTCGTCATTCAACAACGCGGGGTTCTCGGTCTTCAGCGACAACCTCATGGGGTTCGCCACCGACCCGTGGATCTGCCTGCCCATCTCCGCCGCCGTCATCCTCGGCGGAGTCGGGTTCCCGGTGATCATGCAGCTCCGTCGCGAGTTCCGCCGTCCATTGCATTGGTCGATGAACACGAAGCTGGTGTTGTGGGGCACCCTCGTTCTGCTGGTCGGCGGTGCCGTCTACACCTGCCTCCTCGAGTGGTCGAACCCCGGCACCTTCGGGCCGATGCAACCGGCCGAGCGAATCCTCGCCGGTTTCTTCCACTCGGTGCAGACCCGCACGGCGGGATTCAACAGCGTCGACGTCGGCCAGATGCATCCGGCCACCTGGCTCGGGAGCGATGTGCTGATGTTCATCGGCGGCGGCCCTGCCGGGACTGCCGGTGGAATCAAGCTGACCACGTTCCTGGCGTTGTTCTTCATCATGTACACCGAGCTCCGCGGGGAGGGTGCGGTCAATATCTTCGGCAAGAGGCTCTCCCGTTCGGTCCACCGCCAGGCGATCACCATCGTGCTCCTCGCCGTCGCCGCCGTGATCACGGCCACCGCGGCGATCATGATCATCACCCGACTCGATCTCGACAATGTGCTCTTCGAGGTCGTGTCCGCCTTCGGAACGGTCGGGCTGTCAACCGGGATCACCGCCGACCTGCCGGTCGCGGCCCAGGCGATCCTGGTCGCCCTCATGTTCCTCGGCCGTCTCGGCCCGCTCACCCTTGGCAGCGCCATCGCGTTGCGTCAACGCAAGATCCTCTACGAACTCCCGAAGGAAAGGCCCGTCGTTGGCTAAATCACTCTCCACCAAGCGCGGATCGCGCATCGCCGAGGCAGACTCCGTCGTCGTTATCGGGTTGGGTCGGTTCGGCACCTCCCTGGCCCTGGAATTGATGGCCGCAGGCACGGAGGTGCTCGGCATCGACTCCGACGAGGAGATCGTTCAGTCGCTCAACGGCCAGCTGACCCATGTCGTGCGATCGGACTCCACCAATGAGGAGGCATTGCGACAGCTCGCCGTACACGAGTTCGATCGGGCAGTCGTCTCCATCGGCACGGATATCCAGGCCAGCATTCTCACCACCTCCCTCCTGATCCGGATGGAGATCCCCGACATCTGGGCCAAGGCTGTCAGCGATGCGCATGGCCGGATCTTCGAGCAATTGGGCGTGAAGCACGTCATCTACCCGGAGAAGGACATGGGCCGGCGGGTCGCGCACCTGGTGCGCGGGGCGGCCCAGGATTACATCGAGATCGACCGGGATTTCGCCATTCTCAAGATGAGCCCCAACAGTCTCGTGCTCGGGGTGCCACTCGGCGAGAGTCACATCCGTTCCCGGTACGGGGTCACCGTGCTCGCCTACAAGCGAGAGGAGGGCGCCTGGAAGAACGCTGACCTGTCCACCGTGCTGCAGGAGGGCGACACCATGCTGGTGTCCGGCCCGATCCTCAAAGCCGAGGCATTCGGGCAGCTTCGCTGAGGCGCTCGGGGCGGTAGGGGCGGTAGGGGCGGACTCCTTATTCCCAGTCGCTTCGACTACACTCTTCTGTATACCGGCGAGAATACCGGCTGTCGTCTGGCCTCGAGGCCGACCGTAGACATCCTTCAATCAGAAGAGGTAAACCATGTTCGATGGCATCACCACTGTTCCGGCACCGGTCAACGAGCCGGTCTTCCCGCACGCGCCAGGCTCTGCCGAGCGCGCGGAGCTCGACGCGGCCATCAAGGAGATGGCGTCGAAGCAGCAAGACTTCCTGATGACCATCGGCGGCGAGAAGCGCCGTGGAGGTGGCGAAGACGTCAAGGTTGTGCAGCCGCACGACCACCAGAAGGTCCTCGGCACCATGGGAAGCACCACCGAGAAGGACGCGCAAGACGCCGTCGCGGCAGCCAAGGCGGCCGCCCCCGAGTGGGCCGCCATGCCGTTCGACGAGCGGGCCGCCATCATGCTGCGCGCCGCCGACAAGCTGTCCACCACCTGGCGCGCACGTATGAACGCCGCCACCATGCTCGGCCAGTCGAAGACGGTCCAGCAGTCCGAGATCGACGCCATCGCCGAGATGGCCGACTTCTGGCGCTTCAATGTGCACTACGCGCAGCAGATCATGTCGCAGCAGCCGATCAGCCCGACCGGCCAGTGGAACCGCATGGACTACCGCCCGCTCGACGGATTCATTTACGCGATCACCCCGTTCAACTTCACCGCCATCGCCGGCAACCTTCCCACGGCCCCCGCGATTATGGGCAACACGGTGGTGTGGAAGCCGTCATCCACCCAGATGCTCGCGGCAGACCTCACGATGCGTCTGCTCGAAGAGTCCGGCATGCCACCGGGCGTGATCAATATGGTCACCGGCCGTGGCAAGTCGGTGTCGGATGTCGTGCTCGCCGACAAGGGACTGGGTGGCATCCACTTCACCGGCTCCACCGGCGTGTTCCAGGGCCTTTGGTCTGAGGTGGGCGCGAACATCGCGAATTACGCGACATACCCGCGCCTGGTCGGCGAAACCGGTGGCAAGGACTTCATCGTCGTTCACCCGAGTGCTGACCCCGAGCCGCTCAAGACGGCGATCATTCGCGGTGCATTCGAGTACCAGGGCCAGAAGTGCTCGGCCGCCTCGCGCGCGTACATCCCGCGTTCGATCTGGAACTCCATCAAGGACGACCTGATCGCTGAGGTCGACGCTCTCTCCATGGGCTCGGTGCTGGACTACTCGAACTTCATGGGAGCCGTCATCGACGACCGCGCGTATGCACGCGTTACCGGCGCGATCGACCGCGCCAAGGCGAAGGACACCGCGACCGTACTCGCCGGCGGCACCTACGACGACTCGGAGGGCTACTTCATCCGCCCGACGATCATCGAGAGCACCGACCCGAAGGACGAACTCTTCGTCAACGAGTACTTCGGACCGGTGATCGCCGTGTACGTGTACGAGGATGACGCCGACTTCGACGCGTTGCTCACCATGGTGGACGAGGCCTCGCCGTACGCGCTGACCGGAGCCATCTTCGCCCGCGACCGCAAGGTGGTTCACCACATGGCGAGCCGCCTGCGTGGCACCGCCGGCAACTTCTACATCAACGACCGGCCCACCGGCTCCGTTGTCGGCCAGCAGCCGTTCGGCGGGGGCCGGGCATCCGGAACCAACGACAAGGCCGGCTCGATGGCGAACATGATGCGCTGGACCAGCCCGCGGTCGATCAAGGAGACGTTCAACGCTCCGACCGACCACCGCTACCCGCACATGCAGTAACCCGTCAAGGCTGGTCGAGCTTGTCGAGACCCCGCCAGCGACGTGGGGGCTCGACGAGCTCGCCTGGTTTCGACAGGCTCAACCCGCTTAACGCTCGACCAGCTGAAGCTCTCCTAGAACAAATCGGGCGACGGCGTGCTCGTGTGCCGCACCGAGACATCCGCGTGCCGGTCGAAGCGGTAGCCGACGCCCCGCACCGTGCGCACCACGTCCTCATAGCCGCCCAGTTTCGAGCGAAGTCTGCGCACGTGCACGTCGATGGTCCGCTCGTTCGGCGCATCGTCGGCGTCGTCCGCGTCCCACAGGTCGGCGATGAGCTCGGCACGGTGAATGGTTCGGCCTTCCCGCAGCACCAGGTACTGCAGCAGTTCGAACTCCTTGTAGGTGAGCCCGGCCGGCTGGCCATCGAGCGAGACCTGCTTGCGGGTCAGGTCGATGACCACGCCGCTGCGGTACTCCTCGACGGCTTCCGGCTCCTGCTGGCGGTGCCGGGCGAGGGCGGACGGGTCCTGCAGTGCGAGCCGCACCACGTCGACATCCCGGCCGCCCGCACCGGACGGTGCCAACGCGACCGCGGCATGTGTCTCGGCGGTCGGCACCAGCTCGGTGGTCAGTTTCTTGAGGGCGGCGACCAGCTGGCTGAGGTCGACGCCGGCAGAGGCCGCCTTGAACTCGTCGACACCGACGTAGAGCACGAAGCCGCGGGCTTCGGTCCCGGTCGGGATGGCGCGGATGCGGGGTGCAGCCGGTTCCGCGACGGGCGCGGCTGGCAGGGCTACTGCGGTGAGGTGTGAGGTGGACGGTCGGACAAGGTCAATGGTTGCGAGCGACATGAGTCGAATTCCTTAGGAGGGGTGAAGGGCCTCTAATGATGAGGGTGTGATCCTTCGGGGTACTTCAGACGTGCGGTGAGGATCGACGCTCGGTATGAGGAGCGGCAACCCGGAGTTCAGCCCCGGTGATACTCGGATGAAGAGCGTCAGCGGAGGGATGGACTCGGCTAAGGATTGGGCCGGTTAGGCACACATTCGACAACACATGACGGCACTGCTGCGCGGCATCATCATGCCGGCATCCCTCGAAGCCTCAGGCGAGGTCAGGGCGTGCGCGAATGTAGTCATGAATCGAGTATCGGTTATGCACCCGCAAAAAATCAAACTCGACCCGGATGCTGGCCGAAAATCAGACCGTGCCGTAGAGGCGGTCGCCGGCGTCGCCGAGCCCGGGCACGATGTAGCCGAGCTCGTTGAGTCGTTCGTCGAGGGCGCCAAGCACGATGGTGACCTCGCGACCGGCGGTTGCCTTCTCGACAGCCTCCAGCCCCTCGGGTGCGCCCAGGATGCAGACGGCCGTCACATCCTGTGCCCCCCGCTCGAACAGGTAGGCGATCGCCGCGTTCAGGGAGCCGCCGGTCGCGAGCATCGGGTCGAGCACGAAGCATTGGCGGTTGGACAGGTCGTCGGGCAGCCGCTCAGCGTAGATGTCGGGCTGCAGGGTGGTCTCGTTGCGCACCATCCCGAGGAAGCCGACCTCGGCGGTCGGCACCAGTTTGACCATTCCCTCCAGCATTCCGAGCCCGGCGCGCAGGATGGGAACGACCAGAGGACGCGGCTGGCTGATGGCCAGCCCGGTGGTTGGTCCCACCGGGGTGACGATGTCAACCGACTCGGTGCGCACGTGGCGGGTCGCCTCGTAGGCGAGCAGGGTGACCAGCTCTTCCGTCAGCGCCCGGAAGGTGGGCGACGGTGTGCGCTTGTCCCGGAGCACTGTGAGCTTGTGCGTGATGAGCGGATGGTCGGCAACGTGGACTCGCATAGGCTTAAACCTAGCTGAGGGAGGGATGTGCGAGTGGCTGGTATTCCTGCGCTGTACTCACAGCGGATGCGTGAGGCGATCGAGGATGCATCCGTCACCGCCTCGTCGGGCGACGTTCCGGTCTCCGCCCTCGTGCTGGACAGTGAGGGCAACACCATCGGTGTCGGCCGGAACGAGCGCGAGCTGCGACAGGACCCGACCGCGCACGCTGAGATCCTCGCACTCCGTGCCGCCGCTGAGGTGACCGGCGACTGGCGCCTGGAGAACACGACGCTGGTGGTCACGCTCGAGCCGTGCCCGATGTGTGCTGGCGCGATCCTGGCAGCGCGCGTTCCCGTGGTCGTGTTCGGCGCCTGGGATGAGAAGGCAGGGGCGGCCGGCAGCGTCTACGACCTGCTCCGCGACCGTCGGCTGCCGCACCGGGTTGAGGTGTTCGCCGGCGTCGAGGCCGAGGCCTGCGCGAAACTGCTCACCGACTTCTTCGAGGCGAAGCGCTGAACCACTTGCGAAGACCGCTCGAGGACGGTCAGTCGGTGCCGCGGATGACGAACTTGTCGGTCGGCGGGTTGAACTCGTTCGGCGGCACGTAGACATCCGGCTCGATGTAGATCACGCGGGCGGCCGGGACGGCCTCGCGGATGCTGTGCTCCAGGGCGTTGATGCTGATTGCGACATCTGCCATGCGGGCGTTCTTGCCGAACGCGACCTTGGCGGCGACCATCAGTTCTTCCGGCCCGAGGTAGAGCGTCTTCATGTGGATCAGCGCCTCCACCTTCTTGTGTCCGTTGATGGCGTCGCGGATGGCATCCGAATCAGCGACGCTGGCGCCCTCGCCGACCAGGAGGCTCTTCGTCTCGATTCCGAGGATGATCGCCACCAGAACGAGCAGCACACCGATGCAGAGGGTGCCGATCGCATCCCACATCGCATTGCCGGTGATGATGGTCAGGCCGACGCCGCAGAGAGCGAAGAGGAGCCCGAGCAGGGCTGCGATGTCTTCGAGCAGCACGACGGGCAGTTCCGGCTGCTTGGCGTGGCGCACGAACTGCACCCAGCTCTGCTTGCCACGCACGTGGTTGGACTCGATGACGGCCGTGCGCAGCGAGAACGACTCGAGGATGATCGCGATGACCAGCACCACGATGGGCAGCCACGGCACATCCAGCGGGTGCGGATGAACCAGCTTGTTGTAGCCCTCGTAGAGGGAGAAGACGCCGCCGACGCTGAACAGGATGATGGAGACGACGAAGGCGTAGACGAAACGTTCGCGACCGTAACCGAACGGATGCTCCCGGTCGGCTTTGCGCTTGGCCATCTTGCCGCCCAGCAGCATCAGGGCCTGGTTGCCGGCATCCGCCACGGAGTGAACACCCTCGGCGAGCATGGAGCTCGAACCGGAGAAGAATGCGGCGATGAACTTCGTGACCGCGATGCCCGAGTTCGCGAGCAGCGCCGCGATGATTGCCTTGGTTCCGCCGGAAGCGCTCATGTTTCAATCCTAGGTCGCGACCGGAACCTAAGATAACGGGATGACTGTCACACTCCCCGCGATCGCAGTTCTCGGCGCAGGTTCCATGGGTGCGGCCATCGTGCACGGGTTGCTGAAGCGCAACGTCGAGGTGGTCGGCGGCATCCGCGTCACCAACCGCACCGAGGCGAAGGCGGCGCTTCTCCGCACCGGAGGCGTCGTCTCCCTGGCTTCGGAGACCGACCCGAACGCCAACCGTGCCGCCGTGGACGGTGCCAGGATCGTGCTGGTCGCGGTGAAGCCGGCACTGGTCGCCGGTGTGCTGAAGGAGGTGGCGGATGCCCTGGCGCACGACGCGATCGTGGTGAGCGTCGCTGCGGGTGTCACTACCGAGACGATGCAGTCACTGCTGCCGGCCTCGGTGGCCGCCGTGCGGATCATGTCGAACACGCCGACCGGTGTTGGGCTCGGCGTCACGGCGATCGCTGGAGGAAGCCGCGCCACTCGCGACGATGTCGACCTCGTGTCGCAGGTGTTTGCCGCGGTCGGCGAGGTGATCCTGCTTCCGGAGGACAAGCTCGACGCCGTTACGGCACTCTCCGGCACCGGCCCGGCGTACGTCTACTACGTGATCGAGTCGTTCACGAAGACGGCGATCGACATGGGGTTCACCGCGGCGGAGGCCGAGAAGCTGGTGATCGGGACGTTCCGAGGGGCGGTCGAGTTGCTGCGGGTGTCCGGGCTCGCGCCGGAAGAGCTAAGGCGCCAGGTGACCAGCCCGGGCGGGACCACCGAGCGGGCGATCGCCTCGCTGGAGGAGTCCCACCTCAAGCAGGTCTTCAGTGACGCGATCGCCGCCGCCGCCGCGCGCTCGCGAGAGCTGGCGTCCGGCCAGTAGCGGCTACTGGGAGGCGAACTTCTCGATCGAAGCGGATGTCCCGCTCACGATGATCAGGTCGTGGTTGGAGATGACGGTGTCCGGGGTGGCGTAGGTGAACTCCTTGCCGGGCGACTTCACCCCGACCACGGTCAGCCCGTACTTCTTGCGCGGCGCTGACTCGGTGAGCGTCTTCCCGTGGATTGACTTCGGCGGGTACATCTTCACGATCGCGAAATCGTCATCGAACTCGATGAAGTCGAGCATCCGCCCCGAAACCAGGTGGGCGACGCGGGTGCCGGCCTCCGCCTCGGGGTAGATGACATGGTTGGCGCCGATGCGGGCCAGGATCTTGCCGTGCGACTGGCTGATCGCCTTCGCCCATATCTGCGGCACTTTCAGGTCGACCAGGTTCGCGGTGATGAGCACGCTGGCCTCGATCGATGAGCCGACGGCGACGACAGCGATGGAGAAGTCCTGCGCGCCGATCTGCCGCAGGGCGTCGATGCTGCGCGCATCCGCCTGAACCGCGTGCGTGACCCGCTCCGACCACTTCTGCACCAGCGCGGGACTCTCGTCGACGACGAGCACCTCGCGGTCGAGGCGGTCGAGCTGGCCGGCGGTCGCCGCGCCGAATCGTCCGAGCCCGATGATGAGCACCGGGGCGTCGTGGGGAATCTTGTCAACCAACGATGGGCCTCTCTTCCGCTCGTCTGAACAACTGCCGCCGCTGGCTTGCCGCCAGGGCCGCGGCCAGAGTCACTGTACCAACGCGTCCAGCCCACATTGTGGCCGACAGGATGTACTTTCCGGCGTCGGGGAGGCTTTCGGTCAGTCCGGTACTGAGACCGCAGGTGGCGAACGCGGAGATGACGTCGAAGAGAACGAAGTCGAGGGGAGCCTTGGTCAGCTGGAGCAGGGCGATCGATGAGGCCGCGACAATGGTCGCGCCCCACAGCGTCACGCTCACGGCCAGACGGAGCACGTCCGGGGGGAGGCGGCGTTGAAACGCCTGCATGTCACTGTCCCCTCGGGCCTCGGCAAAGGCGGCCAGGAACAGTACCGCGAGCGTCGTCACCTTGATTCCGCCCGCGGTGGATGCCGAACCACCACCGACGAACATCAGCATGTCGAAGACGAGGAGACTGGACCCGTTCATCTGGGACACGTCGATGGTGGAGAACCCGCCCGAGCGGGTCATCACCGACATGAAGGTTGCCGTCAACGGTCGGGCAACGCCGTCCTGACCGCCGAGTGTTGCCTCGTTGTTCCATTCGAGCACCAGCATGGCGAGGGCTCCCACGATGATGAGGCCGATGGTGGTGACCAGCGTCAGTTTCACGTGCACCGACAGCCGCCGCGGATTGCGCCAGCCGCGGGCCAGCGCGAAAATCACCGGGAATCCGACACTACCCAGGAAGACGGCGATGGCGAGGACGGTCAACATCCACGGGTCGGTGGTGAATGGCGCCATGCCTTCGGGGTTGGGGGTGAATCCGGTGTTGGTGAACGCGGATGCGGCGTAGTAGAAGCTCTGCCACGCGGCCGACCACAGGTCGAATCCGGCGATCAGCAGGCGGGGAAACACGACGGCGGCGACAACCAATTCGATGATGAGAGCGCTGATGGCGACGGTGGCGAGGAGGCCGCCGATCTCGCCGAGGCGGATGGCCTGCGACTCGGAGACGGGCCCGTGATGGATGCGTGAGGGGTTGGTGTCGCTCGCCGCCATCAGTCGGGTGCGCAGGCCCAACCGGCGCGAGACCACGAGCCCCATGATGCTCGCCAGGGTGAGCACGCCGATACCGCCGACCTGCAGGCCGATCAGGATGGCGACGTTGCCGAAGGTCGACCAGTGGGTTGCCATGTCAACGGTCGTGAGGCCGGTCACGCAGATGGTGGAGACAGCGGTGAACACGGCGTCGGCGAGCGGCGTCGCCGATCGGTTCGCGGATGCGATCGGCAGCGAGAGCACCAACGTCAGGATCACGATGAGGGAGGTGAAGATCAGGATGGCGAACCGCGACGGCGAGGCGCTCGCAAAATCATCCACCACGTCCCGGAAGCGCCTCCGCGGGGAAGCCGACTTCACAGGCTGGGTTCGCATCAGTGTCCTCTGTATGTCCGCTGTGGCGCCATGTCCATGACAGCTTGACATGGTACTCCTCGGCGGGGCGCATTAGCCTGTTGCCATGGCCGACATCTTTGACGTAGTTTCAGACCCCACCAGGCGCGACCTGCTTCAGGCGTTGCTGGAGCGGTACATCGCACCGGGGTCGGATGCGGGGGAGATCAGCGTCGGTGAGCTGGTCACCACCCTCGGCCTGAGCCAGCCGACCGTGTCGAAGCACTTGCGGGTGCTCCGCGACTTCGGCCTGGTCAGCGTGCGCGACGAAGGGCAGCACCGCTACTACACGCTCGACGCTTCACCTCTGGAGGCGATCGAGGACTGGATCATCCCCTTCCTGAGCGCCGACTTCGATTCGTCCGCCGAGAAGTCCGCAGTGTTCTCGGCGTGGGCCGGTGCCCAGCTTCCTGCCCCGCTGCGCCGGGCGACCGAGTCCCTGCAGCATTCGGGTGAGGCCGGCGCCGCTGTCGGACGTGCCGTGGCGGATGCGACCTACCAGGCTCGCAGTGCCATCGAGGATGCGTCGCACGACCTGGAACGCCGGGTCATCAAGCCGATCAAGAAGAAGCTCAAGAAAGACTGACTTCTGGACAGCCAGTCACTTCTACCCCTAGAGTTACGAATTAGCACTCCAGTAACACCCGAGGCGGAGTGCATGGCGTCACCGGTGCCCTCACCGCTGGCCCACAGAGACTAAGGACCAGCACATGGCACGCGATCTTTCCGAGGTTCGTTTCCTCACGGTTGCTGAGGTCGCCGACATGATGCGGGTGTCGAAGATGACCGTGTACCGCATGGTGCACGCCGGCGAGCTGCCGGCCATCCGCTTCGGTCGCTCATTCCGGGTCCCGGAGTCGGCTGTCGCCACCGCCATCGACTCCCACATCGCCGAAGGCGACTCCGCCGTAGGCTGACCAGCCGGGGCGCACTCCACGCAGTGATCGCCCCGCGAATAGTGGTGCCTCCGGTATCGAGTACACTTGGCGGAGGCAATTTCTCCGCGGTTCTGAACGGACCCGGTCATCCGTTCAAGTCAGTGAAGCCAATAGACATGAGGTACGTATGGGTTCCGTAATCAAGAAGCGCCGCAAGCGTATGGCGAAGAAGAAGCACCGCAAGTTGCTTCGCAAGACCCGCCACCAGCGTCGCAACAAGAAGTAGCGCCGCAAGCATGAGCGTCTGGCCTTCGGGTCAGGCGTTTTTTGTTTGCTAAGCCTTCGCGCGCTTTCCGTCGCGGATGACGCGTCGGCGGGCGGCACGGATGCTCGACTTGTTGAGTCTCAGGATGGACCAGCCCTGCAGCTTCGCGTGGCGCATGAGGCTGGCGTCCGGGTTGACCACCACCCGGTTGCCGGCCAACTCGAGTAGGGGAATGTCGTTCTCGGAGTCCGAGTACGCCCAGCAGTCCCGCAGGTCGGCGCCCAGCCGGGAGGTCAGCTCCTCGGCCGCGACCGCCTTCCGCTCTCCGTGGAGCACCTGGCCCACCAGCCGGCCGGTGAAGCATCCGTCGACCGTCTCCAGCATGGTGCCGATGGCGCCCGTCAGTCCGAGGCGTTCGGCGATGACGGATGCGATGTCGATCGGCGTCGCGGTGATGAGCCAGACCTCGTGGCCCTTGCTCAGGTGCTCCTGCGTGAGACCGACCGTCTCCGGCCACAGACGCTTCTCGATGGCCTTGTCGAAAATGGACTCCGCCAGCTCCCTGACTTCGGCGGCCGAATGCCCGCGGGCGAGCCCGAGTGCGCGCTCGCGCACCAGCTCCAGGTGCTTGCGGTTCTCGCCGACCGCGATGAACCTGGCCTGCTGCCAGGCGAAGCGCAGGATGTCCCGCAGCTTCAGGTAGCCGCGGCTGTACGCCCCCCGACCGACGTGGTAAATGCTCGCGCCGCGCATCAGCGTGTTGTCGACATCGAAGAACGCGACAATCGGCCTGGCAGCTGCCGGGACGCTACTGGACTGCATCGCGCCATGCTACTGGGTGCCGGCGATTACGCTGGGAGGCATGACCACCGCGACGCTGACCCTCATCGGCAAGCCGGGGTGTCATCTCTGCGATGACGCCCGCGAAGTGATCGCCGCCGTGGTCTCCGAGCTGGAGGGCGTCGCATCCGCCCCCGCTGTTGTCGTGACGGAGGTTTCGATCCTCGATGACGCCGAACTTCACGACAAGTACGTGGAGGAGATTCCGGTGGTGCTGCTGAACGGTGCGGTGCACAACATCTGGCGGGTCGACCCGGACCGCCTGCGAGCCGCGCTCATGGAGGCCTAGCCCATGCTCAGGCACATTGTTTCGTGGAAGCTCAGCGGAGCAGACGTGTCCGAGGTGGATGAGCAGGTCGAGCGCATCGCCCGCGACCTGGAGTCCCTCGACGGTCGGATCCCCGAGATCATCAGCATCCGCGTGGTGCGCAACGTGGTGAACCCTGGCCAGAACTTCGACGCCGCGGTCATCGCGGACTTCGAGAACGCGGATGCCCTTCGCGCCTACATCGCGCATCCTGACCACGTCGAGGCCTCAGCCTTCCTGAAGTCGGTAGCCGTTCAGCGGGCCTGCGTCGACTTCGAGGTGTAGTCAGTCCTGTCGCTTGGCTGCGGCCTCCGCTTCGGCGCGCGACTCGTAGACGGGTTCGTCGAAAACGGACGCGAGCTGCTCGCCCGGGGCGATCAGCAGCAGGTCCGTCGGTTCCTCAGCCGAGGCGAAGTCTTCGGCGACCAGCGGCTCGTTGTTGAGGTGGACCGTGACCAGGCCGCTGCCGGTCTCCAGGGTGTCCAGCTCGAGTGCGGTCAACGGCTTGCCGCCGGCGCGCTCGATCAGCGCGGTGACGGCAGCGCCGACCCCGCGGCCACCGGAGAGGAACGCCTTCTCGTCGAGCACGGTGTAGTCGTAGCGCGTGCGTACCGTGAAGGTGAGCTCGTTCTGGTCTTCTGCCGGCTCGTCATCCTCATCCTCAAACAGCTCGTCGAGTGCGTCCCCGTAGGCGGCGACGGCATCCCACAGTTTGCGGTCGAGGTCTTCCAGGGCGGGGCCGTCCGCCTCGGAAACCTGATCGGCATCCTTGGCAATGAGGTCGATGTGCTTTCGCAAAATGCCGATGAGGGTCTCGCCCGAGTCGACTGCTGAGCGCGTCATTTCGTTCGTCATCCGCTCACGGTACCACCCGAGATTGTCCAGCAATCTTCCAGTCCCGCGGCCTACCCTCGGGCCTTGTGCCGCCAGGTGCGAATGGATTCCTGCGGCGTGATTCCCATGGCCCCCACTCATCGCGTGCCCCAGCCAAGCGCCACCGGACTGTGGTCTGGTGTCACGTCACACCGCGCCTTCCGCACGCTCTCCTGGGGCGCCGCCGTTGCCGCCTTCGCCCTGGTGGCGGTGTTCGCCGTCGTGCCCACCGCGCCGCACCTGTCGTCGGCAGCGGATGATGCGCAGCGCCATAAAGAGGTGCAGACCCTGGTCGCCGTGAGCCACGTCGCAATCCCGGAGGTGAAGCGCGACGCCTTCCACGTGACTCCTGGGCGAACCACTTTCATCAACGGCGGAACCAACCACGACTGGGCGAAGCTGGTGCTGCTGAACGGCGGATGGCCGGTCACCGACAACAACGTCACGGTGATCACCCGCTGGATGCGCCAAGAGAATTACATCGACACCTGGTGGAACCGCAACAACCCGCTGAACAACGGATGGGGGTCAGGAGGTGGCGGAGGCCTGGGCAGCTACCCCACCCTGGTCGTGGCAGCGGAGAATGCAGCCGAGGCGCTGAACACGCATCCGGGCTATCGCGACATCGTCGCCGCCTTCGCATCATCGGCACCGCCCGAGGTCACCGAGGCCGCCATCTGGGCATCACCGTGGGCGAGCGGCCACTACGCGAACGGGTCGCATTGGCACTACACGCCGGTGCCGGTGGTGAAGGCGCCGGCCGGCGCCTGGTGATCGCAACACCGCAGCAGGAAAGAACAGCGCAGCAGGAAAGAGGGAGAATCCCGTAGACAAGGGCGAAAACCTCCTCCTTTCGCAGCAGTTGGCAGGAAAGGTCCCTCATTTGTGCGGGTGGAGCGGGCGCGGCAGCGCCGTATCGAGACCTAGGGCAGCAGGCGGGTCGGTCCGCGGAACAGGAAGGTGGCCTCGCGCAGGTTGGGCAGGCCCAGCATGAGCATCAGCACGCGCGACAGTCCCATGCCGAATCCACCGTGCGGCGGCACCCCGTAGCGGAAGAAGTCGAGATAGAAGTCGAGCTCCTCAGGCTCAAGCCCCTTCTGAATCGCCTGCTCGACCAGCACATCGATGCGGTGCTCGCGCTGCGCCCCGGTGGAGATCTCCACCCCGTTCAGGATGAGGTCGTAGCTGTTGGTGAGCGCAGCATCCGCCTCATGACGCATGTGATAGAACGGGCGGATGCTCGAGGCATAGTCGGTCAGGAACACGAAGTCGTGCCCGAACTTCTCCTGCACGTAGGCGGCGATCTGGCGCTCGCCCTCCGGGTCCATGTCGTCATCGTGGCGGGGAACCTCGTAGCCGCGCTCGGCAACGATGCGCTTCGCCTCGGCGAGCGGGATGCGCGGGAACGGCGTGGTGGGAACGGTCAGCTCGATGCCGAAGAGGGCTTCGATCTCGGCGCCATGCTTCGCCTTGACCGCGGTGTAGCCGGCGACCATGAGCTCCTCGTGCAGCTTCATGACGTCTTCGTGGCTGTCGATCCAGCTGATCTCCGAGTCGACGCTGGTGAACTCGGTCGCGTGGCGGCTGGTGAACGACGGGTCGGCGCGGAACGCCGGCCCGATCTCGAACACCTTGCCGAAGCCGGCCGGCTGCGCCATCTGCTTGAAGAACTGCGGACTCTGCGCCAGGTACGCCTTGGTGTCGAAGTACTCGACCTCGAACAGCTCGGCGCGCGACTCGCTGGCGCTCGCCATCAGCTTCGGCGTGTGGATTTCGATGAAGTCGTTCTCGACCCAGTACGTGCGCCAGGCGTGCTCGAGCGTGGTCTGGATGCGGAAAAGCAGGTTGTTCTTCGGAACCCGCAGGTCGAGGAAGCGCCAGTCCATCCGCTTGTCGACACCGGAGTCGTCGGCGATCGGAGTCTCCGGGATGGCGTGGGAGGCCACGTCGAGGCCGTCCAGCTTGATCTCGACGCCGCCGAGCTTGACCCGCTCATCGTGCTTGAGTTCGCCGGTCGCGGTGAGGAAGCTGCCCTGCGAGAGGGCGGAGATCTCGTCGGCCAGCGCATCCGGTGCCGGGGTGCCGTCCTCGTTGAAGATGCGCGGGTGCACCAGTTGCACCGCGCCGGACTCATCGCGCAGCACGACGAACTGCACCTTCTTCTGGTCGCGCACGGTGTCGACCCAACCGGACACGCTCACGGGGCCGTCGGATGCTGCGGCCAGGTTCTTGATCAGGGTGCGTTCGCTCACGCCCCCCATCCTAAAGGGGGTGCCCCGACAGCCCCTGACCGGCTCGACTCACGTACGAGCAGGCAGGGAGGGAGAAGGGAACGGCTCGGGTGGGCCGGGCTTCTATGGGCGGAGCCACTTCCCGTTCCCCCGGGCACCTCGCCGACCGGACCACTAGCTCGACCCTCCGGGTCGAGCCCACAGCAAGCGTTACCTAGACTGGTGGGGTGCCTGCTTCCCTTGTCCACCTCGTTCGCCACGGTGAGGTTCACAACCCCGACGGCATCCTGTACGGGCGCATCCCCGGGTACCACCTCTCGGAGCTCGGGCACCGGATGGCGGCTGCCGCCGCAGACCAGTTGGCGGGGCATCCGGTCACTGCGTTGTATGCGTCTCCCCTGCAGCGCGCACAGGAGTCCGCGAAGCCGTGGGCGGATGCGTTCAGCCTTGAGATTGTCACCGACGAGCGCCTGATCGAGCCGAACAACAGGTTCGAGGGCAAGAAGTTCGAGTTCGGTCCGCAGGTGCTGACGAAGCCGCAGTCGTGGCCGTGGATCCTGAACCCGTTCAAGCCGAGCTGGGGCGAACCGTTCACCAGTGTCGCCGACCGCATGCTCGCGGTGATCGAGGATGCCCACTCGTCTGTCGACGACGGCGAGGTCGTGCTGGTCAGCCACCAGATGCCGATCGTGATGGCGCAGCGGTTCCTGTCCGGTCGCAAGCTCTACCACGACCCCCGCAAGCGCCGCTGCTCGCTGTCGAGCATCACCACCCTCGCCCTCCGCGACCCGGCGGAGAATGGGCCCCGGTTCGTCGAGGTCGACTACCGGGACCCGGCAGCAGAGTTGTTGGCCCAGTCCATCGATTTCGGAGCGGTATGAGGTTCTCGACCAAGGCCGGCGCGATGGCATTGATTCTTGCGGTCACGCTGACCGGATGCACGAATGATCCCCTCGCGGAGCAGTACGGGGGCGAGGGCACCAGCTACGAGTCCGAGGATGGCGCGTTCAGCGAGTTCGGCCCGGCCGACCGCGGCGAGCCGGTCGTCTTCGAGGGCACGACGGACACCGGGATGACGGTCTCTAACGAGGACTACGCCGGTGAAGTGCTGGTCGTGAACTTCTGGTACGCCGAGTGCGCCCCGTGCCGGGCTGAAGCGCCCGACCTGCGAGACCTGTCGCTGAAGTACGAGGGCAACGGGGCATCCTTCCTCGGAATCAACACCGTCAACGAGGCCGAGAGCGCCCTGGCGTTCGCGCGCAAGTTCGACATCAGCTACCCCTCGATCATGGATGCGAACGAGGGCACCGCACGCCTGGCCTTCGCCGGCCACGCGCCGCCGAGCGCCGTGCCGACCACGCTGGTGCTCGACAAGGAGGGCCGGGTGGCTGCGCGGTTCCTCGGGCAGGTCATGGCTCCGTCGAGCCTGGACACGATCATCCGCGAGCTCATCGCTGAGGACCTCTAGTGGGCTCTCTCAGCGAGATTGTCTTCGGCGGCAACCTCCTGCTTGCGCTGCCGATAGCCATGCTCGCCGGGCTGGTCTCGTTCGCCTCGCCCTGCATCCTGCCGCTGGTTCCCGGATACCTCGGCTACGTGGGCGGGTTCGCCGGTGACGGGGACAAGGCTGATCGTCGCCGCCTGCTCCTCGGCGTCTCGCTTTTCGTGCTCGGCTTCAGCCTCGTTTTCGTGGCGTTCGGGGTGCTGTTCGGCGTAGCCGGGCTACTGCTCACGCAGTGGCTCGACCTGATCACCCGCATCGCCGGCGTCATCATCATTGTGATGGGGCTGGTGTTCATCGGCATGTTCGGGCGGATGCAGCGGACCATCAAACCGCGGTGGAAGGTTGCCACCGGTCTTGCCGGTGCACCGTTCCTCGGCATCGTGTTCGGGCTCGGCTGGGCACCGTGTGTCGGGCCAACCCTGGCTGCAGTGCTGGCGCTGAGCCTGAACGGCGGCTCCCCGGCGCGCGGAGCACTGCTGGCGGCTCTCTACTGCCTGGGCCTCGGCATCCCGTTCCTGCTGGTCGCGCTTGGCTTGAACTGGGTGACCGGCTCGGTGGCCTGGCTGAAGCGGCACATCCGCGTAGTCAACATCGTCGGCGGGGCGCTGCTCATCCTCGTCGGCCTGCTCATGGTGAGCGGGCTGTGGACCCTTTTCATCTCGAGCCTGGGGTCGGTGATCAACGGTTTTGTCCCGGCCATCTGATCACATCGACTCCCCGGCACCCGCCCCGAAGGGCGACGGGGTCACGCAGCCCAGACTCGATTTCCTGGGATACCTGAGATTCTTCTGGCGCCAGCTGACCAGCATGCGCACCGCACTCTTCCTGCTGCTCCTGCTTGCCATCGCGGCCGTCCCCGGATCGCTGGTTCCCCAGCGCGGCGCCGACCCGAACGGCGTGGTGAAGTACTTCGAGGACAACCCCGACCTGGCTCCCATCCTCGACAACCTGCAGGCGTTCGACGTCTACACCTCGGTGTGGTTCTCGAGCATCTACCTGCTGCTGTTCCTGTCCCTGATCGGATGCGTCATCCCGCGCACCATGCACCACCTGAAGGCGCTGCGTACCCCGCCGCCGAAAACCCCAGCGCGGCTGGACCGCCTGGCCGGCTTCACAACGATCGATGCGCCGGAAGCCGATGCGGCATCCGCTATCGACTCTGCCCGCACCCTCCTGCGGAAGAGCGGCTACCGGGTGCGAATGTTCGACGGGCCACTTCGACAGGCTCAGTACGGCGCGCAGCTTTCAGTTTCGGCGGAGCGCGGCTACCTGCGCGAGACCGGAAACCTGGTGTTCCACACCGCGCTGATCGGTGTGCTCGCATCCGTCGCCATCGGCGGAGGCTTCGCCTACAGCGGCCAGAAGGTTGTCGTCGAGGGGCAGCCGTTCGTCAACGTGCTCGCCGACTACTCGTCATTCAACCCTGGGCGGTTCTTCGACGAGAGCGCCCTCGTGCCCTACCGCATGGTGCTCGACGATTTCAGCGTGAACTACGAGCGCGAGAACTTCAACGCTTACGGGTTCCCGACCGACTTCACGGCGGATGTCACGGTGCACGTCCCGGGGGATGACAGCTACCAGGACCAGGTGAAGGTCAACCATCCGCTGCACATTCTCGGCAACGAGACCTACCTGCTGGGCAACGGGTACGCGCCGCACATCACGGTCACCGACGGTGAGGGCAACGTCGCATTCAGCGGCACCGTGCCGTTCCTCTCCCAGGATGCCAATATGACCTCGATCGGCGTGGTCAAGGTTCCGGATGCCGTACCGGAACAGCTCGGACTGGTCGGCTTCTTCTACCCGACGGCGGAAGAGTTGGAGACGGGCGCGTTCACCTCCGCCTTCCCGGACCTGCGTGACCCGCTCCTCACCTTCAACGTGTTCACCGGCGATCTCGGCGTCGACGACGGGATCCCGCGCTCGGTGTACGCGCTCAACACCGACGAGATGACGCCGATCGCCGGCCGCGGAACGGATGTTCCCGCGATCCAGTTGCGACCGGGGGAGGCGGTCGAGCTTCCGGGCGGCGTCGGCACCGTCACCTTCGATGACCTCAGCGAGACCTCCGTGGACGGCACCAGTGTGCCCCGGTTCGCCTCGTTCGACATCCACCGCGACCCGTCCCAGGGCTGGGTGCTGGCCTTTGCGATCCTGGTCGTTCTCGGGCTGCTCACCGCGCTATTCGTTCCCCGCCGCCGCGTCTGGGTGAAGGCGATCGAGCAGGAGGACGGCGGCATCCGCCTGGAGTATGCAGGACTCGCCCGTGGAGACGACCCGACCCTCGATGCTGCAGTGGCGGACCTCGCCGCGCGGCATGCCAAACAAATGAAGAATTAGGCTGTTCACCGTGATGGAAACACTTGACACCTACTCGCTCGTGGCGATCTACTCGGCGATGGGCGTGTACACGGTCGCCTTCGTCATGTTCGCGCTCGACCTGGCGAAGCGGTCGGCCCGTGTTCCGGCGGTTGCCGCCTCCGTCGGGCAGCTGGCCAACACCAGGGGAGTGGCCGCAACCCTGGTCACAACGGACGCCGAGCCGGTGGTGCCGCGCTACAAGTTCGAGCGGATCGCGTTCGCGCTGGTCGTGCTCGGCTGGGTGCTCCATGTCGCCGGCACAGTGCTGCGCGGAGTCGCCCAGGGCTTCGTCCCGTGGGCCAACATGTTCGAGTTCTCGCTCACATCATCCGCCATCGTCGTCGGGGTGTTCATCATCATCCAGCGGTGGCAGGAACTGAAGTTCCTCGGCGTCTACATCACCGGATTCGCGCTCATCACCCTCGGCGTCGGCACCGTCAACTTCTACGTGCCGGTGAAGCCGCTGCCCGACGCCCTCGACTCGTACTGGCTGATCATCCACGTGTTCGTCGCGTCACTCGGCACCGCCTTCTTCGCCCTCGGCGCCGGCGTCTCCATCGCGCAGTTGCTGCAGGCCAGGCGGGAGGCCGGCAAGAAATCCCTCGCCCTGCTGAAGACGCTGCCGGATGCCGTGAAGCTGGAGAACCTCGCCTACCTGGTCACCGTGGTCGGGTTCGTCTTCTGGACCTTCACCCTCATCGCCGGCTCGATCTGGGCGGAGCGCGCCTGGGGCCGGTACTGGGGCTGGGACACCAAAGAGGTGTGGACCTTCATCATCTGGGTGATCTACGCCGGGTACATCCACGCGCGGGCGACCCGCGGGTGGCGCGGGGCACGATCGGCGTGGCTGGCGATCATCGGATTCTCAGCGGTCATGTTCAACTACACCGTGGTGAACCTCTTTTTCAAGGGGCTGCACTCGTACTCGGGCCTGTAAGCCGAAGGTCTTTTTCGCTCGTCAGTTCGCCTTGCTGAGCTGCACCATGGCAGCGTAGAGCTGCTTGTCCGTCATTGGCGGCTCGGGGATCGGATGTGCGCGCTCAGCACGGTATCCGTCGAGCATGAGGTAGAGGTGACGCCGCCAGGCGTCGGGCGCGGTGAGACTGGTGGCGTCGATCATCCGGCCGTTCGACCAGATTAGATTGACGATGTCGGCCATGGTGAGGTCGGGGCGCACCTCGCCGGCGTCCTGGGCCCGAGTGAGCACATCCTCGATCTGGCGGCACATCTGGTCGTGGATGCGCTCGGTGTCTGCGCTGTCCGGGAATCGGCGGGAGAGAAAGTCATTGAAACCTCGATCGCCGGCCTGAACACGGAACAGGTTCTCCAGGTATGAGACGAAGCCGTTCCATGGATCGTCAATCTCCAGGGCGTTGCTGGCCCCGTCGAGGAACTCCTGCAGCCGCGGCTCGAACGCCGCCAAGATCAGATCCAAGCGGTTGGGGAAGTGGCGATACAGGGTGCCGATGGAGACGCCGGCGTCCCGCGCGATCCTCTCAAGCGAGGCGTCTACACCGCGAGCGGCGAATTCGCGCTGCGCCGCGGCACGGAGCCTGTCGTAATTCTCCTGGGCATCGCGTCGGCGAGGCATCCGTAGCTGCTGGACGTCACCCTTTTTCACTTTCCTATTCTATCTCGGAATAGCTGAGGCACCCCTCCGGTTGCCCTGACCGGAGGGGTGCCTCATCTTGGCATTCCGAAAACAAAGAGGAAAACACATCATGACGACCATCAGCATCATCGGTTCGGGCAACATGGCAGCGGCCATTGGCACGCGAGCGGCCAATCACGGCCACACAGTCGAGATCATGAGTCGCAACAGTGTCAAGGCTCAGGCGCTCGCCGACCAGATCGGCAACGGAACTACTGTCGGCACGTTCGGCGCGAGGCCGGCGGGTGACATCGTCATCCTGGCTATTCTGCACAGCGGCGCGGTTGGTGTGGTCGCGCACTATGGCGATGCGCTGGCCGGCAAGATCCTCGTCGACGTCACCAACCCGTTCAACGCCAACGCAAGCGGAATCGTGACTACCGAGGGCAACTCGATTGCGCAGCAGATCGCCGTCGTCGCGCCGGAAGACGCGCACGTCGTCAAGGCATTCAACATGCTCTTCCGCGGCGTCATAGCCGCAGACAAGCCAGTCGACGTGTTCTTCGCCGGCGACCCTGATGCGCAAGCACCTGTCGCCGCATTCCTGGAGAGCCTGGATATGCGGCCGCGCTACGCGGGAGGACTCGAGATGACCTACATCATCGAGTGGGGGAGCATCCTCCTGATGGGCGTGGCGCGAAACGGCGCTGGCTTCGATATCGCCTTTGCCGCCGAGGCAGTCTGATGGGGAAGCTCGAGGCACCACGGTGGTCTGAACGATTTGGCCGCAGCGTGTCGTCACGTCCACTCAACCAACCTGCCGGGCAGTTCAACTAGGGCAGCTGGGCGTGGCAGCGGCGGATGCGCTCGTGCCACCAGGCGGTGCGGTCGGGCGGCGCGGCATGCTGTTGGAGCAGCCTCTCGCTGACGTCAACGCGCCGCACGGGGATGCTGCCGTTGAGGGGCATGAGGGGGGCATCCGTCACGTCGGCGGCCAGGAGTGCAGCGGTTCCCAGCCCGCAGTCGAACTCGAGGGACGGGAGTGCCGCCGCGAGGTAGGCACCCATCGAGATGCCGACGCTCGTGTCGAGGGCGCTCGAAACGACCACCGGCAGCCCGGCATCGGCCACGATGCGCAGCGCTGCTGCGATGCCGCCGAGGGGCTGCGCCTTGATGACCAGCAGGTCGGCGGCACCCGCGCGGGCGACGGCCAGCGGGTCGACGGCTTTTCGCACGCTCTCATCGGCAGCGATCGGGATGTCCAGGTAGCGGATGCGACGGCGCAGCTCGACGAGCTCATCCACCGTCGCGCACGGCTGCTCGACGTACTCGAGGTCGAACTCGGCCAGGGCGTGGATCGCGCGCTCGGCCTCGTCCATGGTCCAGCCGCCGTTCGCGTCGACACGCACCCGACCATCCGGCCCGAGGTATTCGCGGGCGGCCCGCACCCTCGCCACATCCTCTGCGAGGGTCTGTGACGGTTCGGCGACCTTTACCTTCACGGTTCGGCAGCCGGGGAATCGGTCGAGCACAGCGGCCACCTGTTCCGGATCGACGGCCGGGAGGGTGGCATTGACCATGACCTGGTCGCGCAGCAGAGCAGGGGAGGGGTTCCATCCGAAGTCGATGGCGGCGGCCAGCCAGGCGACGGCTTCGGCATCCGCATATTCGGTGAACGGTGAGAACTCGGTCCACCCCTCCGGGCCCTCGAAGAGCACCGCCTCCCGCACGTCGAGGCCTCGGAACCGGGTGCTGAGGGGAAGGGACACCACGCGGGCAGCTGCCAGCAATTGGTCGAGGGAAGGGATCACCCTTCCAGTCTGACGTGCGGCGCGGGTTAAGCTCTAGCCCATGACGAACCCGCCGACCGAGATGTACCAGCCGGTCGAAGCAGAGGTGCCCGCCCGGAAGCGCCGGAGCGCCCCACGCTGGCTACTCGGGGCCCTTGCCGTGCTGCTGGCCATGGCGGCAGGCGGCCTTCAGATTGCCGGGATCGTGCAGGCGAGCAACTTGAACTGGGAGCGCGGGACGCTGCTCGCCGGGCTCGCCATCGGGGTCTCGGTTGTCGCGTTCGTGGTCGGGCTGGTCGCGGTGACCACGAACCGCGGCAGGCGCCTGGGCATCGCGGCCATGATCGCCGCGGTCGTGGCCAACCCGTTCGTGCTCGCGCAGCTGCTCGGCGCCCTGGGCTGACGCCTGCGAGCAGTGACCGCGCCGTAGGCTTGCCCCATGGTCTCGGAACTCTTTGACGCGGATGTCTGGCGCACGGTTGACGGCTTCGACGGCCTCACCGACGTCACCTACCACCACGACGTGACAGGGCGGGTCGCGCGCGTCGCGATCGACCGCCCGGAGGTGCGCAACGCGTTCCGCCCGCACACCGTCGACGAGCTGTACCGCACGCTGGACCATGCGCGCCAGAACCCGCGCATCGGCGTCGTGCTGCTCACCGGCAACGGCCCCAGCGCGAAGGACGGCGGCTGGGCGTTCTGCAGCGGTGGCGACCAGCGCATCCGCGGCCGTGATGGGTACCAATACGAGGACGGCACCACCTCGACCGGCCGACTCCACATCCTCGAGGTGCAGCGTCTCATCCGCTTCATGCCGAAGGTGGTCATCGCGGTGGTGCCGGGCTGGGCTGCCGGTGGTGGGCACTCGCTGCATGTCGTCTGCGACCTGACCATCGCCTCCGCCGAGCACGGCAGGTTCAAGCAGACGGATGCCGATGTCGGCTCGTTCGACGCCGGCTACGGCAGCGCGTACTTCGCTCGCCAGATCGGGCAGAAGAACGCTCGCGAGGTTTTCTTCCTGGCGCGGGAGTACAGCGCACAGCGGGCATACGAAATGGGCGCAGTGAACGCCGTCGTGCCGCATGCGGAGCTGGAGGCGACCGCCTACGACTGGGCGAACGAGATCCTCACCAAGTCGCCGACCGCCATCCGCATGCTCAAGTTCGCGTTCAACGCGGTCGACGACGGCCTGGTCGGGCAACAGGTGTTTGCGGGCGAAGCCACCCGGCTCGCCTACGGCACGGATGAGGCGGTGGAGGGGCGCGACTCGTTCCTTCAGAAGCGCGAGCCGGACTGGTCGCCGTACCCCTGGCAGTTCTGAGAAGCGTCGCGCAAAGGGAGGAGAAAGTGCAGGTTCAGCCGAAGAGAGTCCTCCTTTCCGTGCAGTTGTCGCAAAGGGTCTCTCAATCGCGCGCGGAGCATGGGCTCCGGTCGCGCAACTCGGAGGTGGGACTGTGACGCGGCAACTGCGGGTGGTCGACGGCGGAGATTCGCACGCCGTGTTCGAGGCGCTGCGCGACGCGCTCGCCGGTGGGCCGGCCGTGCTGCCGCACCCCGGTGTCCCTGAGGGTGTGCCGGCCAGCGTCCGGAAGCGGGTCGCCGTCGTTGTCGAGACCAGCGGGTCGACCGGTCGACCCAAGCGGGTGGCGTTGGGGGCGGATGCCCTCCTCGCGAGCTCGGCAGCGTCAGAGTCGGCGCTGGGTGGACGCGGCACCTGGCTGCTGGCCCTGCCGGCGCACTACATCGCGGGCATCAACGTGCTGACGCGTTCGCTTGCGGCCGAGACGGAGCCGGTGATGATGCCGGCCGGACGCTTCGACCCGTTCGCCCTGGCCGTCGCCGCCGAGACTTTTCCAGCCAGGACGCCGGATGCACCGGCCCGATTCACCTCCCTGGTCCCGTCCCAGCTGGCGCGGCTCCTCGAAGTGGACGAACTGCTGGACGTGCTGCGCGACTTCGACCGGATCCTCGTCGGCGGGCAGGCCATGCCGCAGCAACTCCTGGCGAAATCGCTCGAGGCCGGCCTGAACGTGACCCGGACCTACGGGTCGAGCGAAACCTCGGGCGGCTGCGTGTACGACGGGCGCGCGCTCTCCGGAGTGCGGGTGGCGGTGACCGACGGGCAGGTCGAGCTCGGCGGGCCGACCCTGGCCGAAGGGTACCTGGGCGACCAGGAGCGAACGGATGCTGCCTTCTTCGTCAGGGACGGCATCCGCTGGTATCGCACCGGGGACACCGGGGAAATAGTCGACGGAGTTCTGCGGGTGACCGGGCGGCTCGATGACCTGATCAAGTCCGGCGGCATCACGGTGTCGCTGGCCAGGGTGGAGCGCGCCGTCCGCGCTCTGCCAGGGCTTGGCGAGGCCGTGGTGGTCGCCGCGCCGAGCGATCGCTGGGGGTTCGTCCCCGTCGTCGTCTCCCTGGTGGACGCCGAACTGGAACAGGTGCGAGCAGCCGTGGCCGGTGAACTCGGTGCACCGGCACGGCCCGAACGCATCATCGTCGTAGCGGAGATCCCGCACCTCCCATCGGGCAAGGCGGACCGCGCCGCGTTGGGCCGGCTCGTGGCCGAGCATCCGTAGTCCCCTAGAATCCTGAACGTGGGCAACCCGAAACAGCAGAGAATCGATCCGGCCAGGACGGCTGCAGCCGCCCGGGCGAAGAAGTCGCGCGAGCACGAAAAGGGGATGCGGCCCCCGGTGCAGAAACCCGAGAAGCCGAAGCCCGTGCAGGCGCAGGCCAAGGCGAAGAAGAAGGGCGGCAGGCCCGGTGGGCCGGTGTTGCCGCCGAACGCCAAGGTGAAGCCGGCAACGCTCGGTGACTGGGTGGATGGCGCCCGCATCCGCACCCTCCCACTGGCGATCGCACCAGTCGCCCTCGGAGTCGCGACGGCGTACCTGGTGCGTCCAGAGTGGCAGTGGCTGCTGATCGGGCTCTGCTTCGCGGTCGCCATCCTGCTGCAGGTCGCCGTGAATTATGCCAACGACTACTCCGACGGCATTCGCGGCACCGATCGTCACCGTGTCGGCCCGTCGCGCCTGACCGGCTCGGGGGCGGCTCGTCCCCGCACCGTCCTCACCGTGGCGCTGGTCTTCTTCGGACTGGCCGCCGTGGCAGGTCTCGCCATCATCGTCGTCACCGGGTACTGGTGGCTGCTGGCCGTGGGAGCAGCAGCCCTGCTGGCCGGGTGGTTCTACACCGGCGGTAAGCATCCGTACGGCTACTACGGGCTCGGTGAAGTGTTCGTCTTCGTGTTCTTCGGACTGGTCGCCGCCGCCGGCACCATGTACGTGCTGGTGGGTGCGGTCAGCCTCGAGGGCTGGCTGGTAGGAGTCATCAGCGGCCTGCTGGCCTGCTCGGTGCTCATGATCAACAACGTTCGGGATCTCGAACAGGACCACGGAGCAGGCAAACGCACCCTCGCCGTGCTGATGGGCAGCATGCCGTCGCGCATCGCGTTCTCGGTGCTGCTACTGGTGCCCTTCGTGATCCTGGGCTACTTCATGCTGTTGTTCGACAACGCCCTGTACGTCTACTTCGCATTGCTGGCAGCCGTGCCGGCAGCGGTCATCGCGCTCACCGGGAAGACCCCGCACGAATTCCTGCTCGCCCTGCGTCTCGCCAGCCTGACCGCCCTGTTATTCGGGCTCGGCCTGGCCGCGGTGATCATCTTCTAGGGTTGCTGCCTAGAACTTGTCCTCGGTGGCCGAACGATCGAGCATCGCATTCTCGGCGTCGCTGTCCAGGTCGACACCAGCGGCCTGGCGGCGCTCATGGATGTCCCTGGCAAGCGCGTCGCGCGGCTCGCTGAAGAAGATGTAGGAGATCGCGAACGCGACGACGGTGGCGACGATCGCGGCCGCCCACCACTCCAGCCCGAGCAGGAGCATGGCCGCCAGCGCGGCGGCGAACAGGCCCACGCGGAACAGCGAGTACAGGATCCAACGGGTTGACGACTTCACAAGGGTGCAGTTTACGTTCGCTAGCTGTGAGCGAGACTGGCCTTGGCTGGGAAATGCCACGGCGCCGAACATCCGCCGAAGGTTTAGACTGGGACCATGGCCAAACTCCTGTTCGCGCTCTCCGTGGTAGGGTTCGTCGTCTGGGTCTACACCCTCGTCGACACCATCCGCACGGATGAATCGCGCGTGCGCGGCCTCCCTAAGATCGCCTGGGTCTTCGTCGTCATTCTCCTGCCGCTGGTCGGCAGCGTGCTGTGGTTCCTGATCGGCAAGGAGCGGCGCAACCGCATTGCACCGCGGCCGGCGTCGCAACAGCGCGCTCCGGATGATGACCCCGCCTTCCTGGGGAAGATCGGCATGGAGCAGGACCGCGAGAAGCGCATCCGCCGCCTCGAGGAGCGCCTCGCCGAGCTGGATGACGACACCAACAACCAGAAAGACTGATGGCGGGCGGGCCCACCGAGGGCAGCTCCGCGGCGACCGACTTCTCGGTCACGTTGCTGGCTGAGTTCCTGCGGCTCGGGGTGCGCGACGTGGTTCTCAGCCCCGGATCGCGCTCACAGGCTCTCGCCCTCGCGGCCGCAGAGTTCGAGAAGGCCGGGCGACTGCGCCTGCACGTGCGCATCGATGAGCGGGTCGCCGGGTTCCTCGCTCTGGGGCTCGCCGTCGAAAGCGGGTTGCCCGTTGCCGTGATCACCACCTCCGGGACGGCGGTCGCGAACCTCCACCCGGCGGTGCTCGAGGCTCATCATTCGGGTGTCCCGCTGATCCTGCTCACGGCGGACCGCCCGGCGGAGTTGCGCGGCATCGGCTCGAACCAGACGACGCAGCAGCACGGGTTGTTCGGTACCGGCATCCGCTTCATCCGCGACATCGAGGCGCCCAGCTATGGCGGACACGACCGGGACAACGTGGCCGAGCTGGTGCGCGAGACCGTCGCGGCCGCGATGGGTCACTCGGGGCCGCGCGGCCCGGTGCACCTGAACCTGGCCTTCCGCGAGCCGCTCTCCGGCGTGGTCGGGCCCCTTCCCCCCGCAGCGCCCTCCCCCTCCGCCGAAGTGCCCGTTCCGGAGAGAAGTGCCCCGCGGAACAGCCACTATTCTCCGGAACGGGCACTTTCGAGGGTCGCTGCGGCACCGCACACCGTGGTCATCGCCGGCCACGCGGCCGGGGAACAGGCGGAGGCCGCAGCCCGGGCCCTCGGGGCGCCGCTGCTCGCCGAGGTGTCGAGTGGGGCCCGGTTCGGTCCCAACCTCGTCGTTGCGTACCGCGAACTGCTGAACGACCCGGACTTCGGTGGCCGCATCGAGCGAGTCATCGTGTTCGGGCATCCGACCCTCACTCGTGAGGTTCCTGTCCTCGTAGCTCGCCCCGGAGTCGAAGCCATAGTCGTTCTGAGCAGGGGAGCGGATGCCTACAACCCAGGGCACGCGGTCGGCACCTTCACCGGCGCGGTCGAGATCAGCGGCGAGCCCGACCAGGACCGCTCGTGGGTCGGCAGCTGGGTGCACGCCAGCCGGGCGATCGTCGAAGCCGGCGACGACTCACTCCGCGTCGACGCCCCGGATGCGGTCGACGGCAGCGTCACCCCCGAGTTCCAGCGGCAGACTCTCGCCGCACTCCGTGCCCCGGTCACCCGCCGGTCGCTTGCCCGATCGGTGTGGCAGGCGAGCTGGCCGCACGACCGCCTGGTGCTGGCGGCATCCCGCCTCATCCGCGAATTGGATCGGGTGGCCCCCGGTAAGAAGATCACCGTGCACGCCAACCGCGGCCTCGCCGGAATCGACGGGACCATCGCGACGGCCGTAGGAATTGCCCTTGCCCGCCAGGACGACCCGAGCGCCGGCGTCACCCGGGTGCTGGTCGGCGACCTTGCGCTGCTGCACGACGTGGGCGCGCTGCACTTCGGTGCCGGTGAGCCGCGACCCAGAATGCAGGTCATCGTCGGCAACGACGGCGGAGGCACGATCTTCGATGAGCTCGAAGTGGCCGAGACCGCCCCGGCCGACAGCTTCGACCGGGTGCTCTACACACAGCACACCGCTGACCTCTCGGCGATCGCCGCAGCGTACGGCTGGCGCTACCTGCGCGTCTCGAACCGGAGTGACCTGGACCAGGCGCTCACAGCATCCGACGGCCAGGTGCTGATCGAGGTTCCGCTCCCGCGAGACTGAGTCACCTGAGCCGCTAGTGTCGTGACCATGGACGTGCAGGGACTCTTGGACGACATCCGCGAGTCCCTGACCCCGATGATCGGGCAGGGGAACGTCGCCGACTACATCCCCAGCCTGGCCGGCGTGCACCCGGCCCACTTCGGGATGGCCGTGGTGATGCCGGATGGTCAGGCGTTCGGCACCGGGGACTGGGAGAAGCCATTCTCGATCCAGAGCATCTCGAAGCTGTTCACCCTCGCGATGGCGTACGCGGTCGACGGCGACCAGCTCTGGCAGCGGGTGTCCCGCGAGCCGTCGGGCGACCCGTTCAACTCGCTGGCGCAGCTGGAACTGCAGGACGGCATCCCGCGCAACCCGTTCATCAACTCCGGGGCGATCGTGGTGGCCGACCGGCTGCTCAGCATCACCGGCGGGCACACCGCGGGCCTGCTCGACTTCCTCCGCACCGAGAGCGGGAACACGGCGATTGCCGCGAACCTGGAAATCGCGGCGTCCGAGGCCGAGCACGGCTACCGCAACGCGGCCATCGCCAACCTGCTGGCCAGCTACGGCAACTTGGACAACACCGTGCAGGAAGTACTCGACGAGTACTTCTGGCAGTGCTCGATCGAGGCGAGTTGCCGCGACCTGGCGACTGCCGGCGGCTTCCTCACCAGGGGCGGCATCCGCTCCGACGGCACACGGATGCTCACCCCCAGTGAGGCGAAACGGATCAACGCGATCATGCTCACCTGCGGAACCTACGACGCCGCCGGGGAGTTCGCCTACCGGGTCGGGCTGCCGGCGAAGAGCGGTGTCGGCGGCGGGATTCTCGCCGTGGTGCCGGGCCGTTGCACCATCTGCGTGTGGAGTCCGGGGCTCGACGCGAAGGGCAACTCGCTGGTCGGCACCGCCGCGCTCGACGAGTTCACCACCCGCACCGGCTGGTCGATCTTCTAGCCTCTGCCCGGGATCGGTACGCCACTTCGCGAATACCCAAGCCGAGGAAGCTGCCGCGGGCTACCATCGGCGCATGGCGGATCGCGACGACGCAGAGGGCAATTGGGCGGGCGAACCGGAGACTCTGCTGCGGGTCAGCCAGGGCTTCCAGCTGAATCAGGTCGACCCATCGTCGACCCCCGGCTACGACGGGGACGACAAGGATGCCGCCAGGGAGCTGCGACGCAACGAGGACGAGCTCGGCGACCTGCAGGAGCGGCTATATGCCGAAAGCAACGCGGGCGGCACGCGTCGGTTGCTGCTGGTGCTGCAAGCCATGGACACCGCGGGCAAGGGCGGCGTCATCCGTCACGTCGTCGGCGGTGTCGACCCGCAGGGGGTGAAGATCCACGCGTTCAAGGCGCCGACGGAGGAAGAGAAGCAGCACGACTTCCTGTGGCGGGTGCGCCGTCAGCTGCCGCCGGCCGGAAGCATCGGCGTCTTCGACCGCTCGCACTACGAGGATGTGCTGATCCACCGGGTGCGGGAATTCTCGAGCCCGGAAGCGATCGAGGAACGCTACGGGCTCATCACCGAGTTCGAGCAGGACCTCGTCGCAGCCGACACCACCATCATCAAGGTCATGCTGCACATCAGCGCCGCCGAGCAGAAATCCCGGTTGCAGGAACGCCTCGATCGCCCGGACAAGCACTGGAAGTACAACCCGGGCGATGTGGACGAGCGGATGCTCTGGCCGGCCTACATGGACGCGTACCAGCTCGCACTGGAGCGCACGTCGACCGACCCGGCTCCCTGGTTCGTCGTGCCGGCCGACCACAAGTGGTACGCGCGAGTGGCAGTGCAGCGCCTCCTGCTGACCGCGCTCCGGAGGCTGGACCCGCAGTGGCCGCCGGCCGATTTCGACGTGGAGACGGAGAAGGCGCGGTTGGCCGCCACTGAGTAGCGGTCACCCGGCTCGGCTAGTCGGCGGGCGGGGCGAACGCGTCCACGATCGGCCGGAACTTCATCCGGGTCTCCACCAGTTCGTGCTCCGGGTCGGAGTCCACCACGATTCCAGCGCCGGCCCAGGCGGTGATCCGGCCGTCTGCGGCGACCTGGGCGCAGCGCAGGGCAATCGCCCACTCGCCGTCGCCATCCGCCCCCACCCAGCCGACAGGGCCGGCGTAACGACCACGGTCGAACGGCTCGAGCTGCTCGATCAGCGTGACCGCCTCGGCGGTAGGCGTGCCGGCGACTGCAGCGGTCGGGTGCAGGCTCGACAGCAGGTCGAGCGAGCTAGACCCGTCGACCAGCACGCCCTCGACGTCGCTGGCCAGGTGCCACAGGTTGGGCAGCTTCAGCGTGAACGGCGTCTCGCTGGCGGTCACCGCCGGGCTGTGCGGGCGAAGCGACGAGAGCACGTTCTGCACGGCGAACTCGTGTTCGTCCTGGTCCTTGGTCGAGGTGGCGAGGGCGGATGCCGCCTCCAGGTCGCGGTTGGCGTCCAGACCGCGGGCGGCACTCCCGGCGAGCACGCGCGCGCCGACCGTCCCGCCCCGCACGCTGACCAGGGTCTCCGGGCTGGCGCCGAGAAGACCGTCGACGGCGAACGTCCAGCAGTCCGGGTACCCCTCGGCCAGGGAGACAATCACCGGGCGCTGGTCGGCGCCGGGTGACACCGTGCCGACCAGGTCGCGGGCGACCACCACCTTGCTCACCTCGCCGGCGCGGATGTGCCCGATCGCCGCCTCCACCGCGGCGAGGTAGCCGTCCGGTGTCATCAGGCCGGGAGTCAGTTCGGCGCCGAACGCGTCGCCGACCGGCGCCGGTTGCGGCACCTCGGGGGATGGGAGCTCTTCAGCACCGATGCGGGTCAGCCAGAAGTCGCTGCCGGAGCGTCCCACCACGACGGAGGGAACGATCAGCACACTCGTCTGGCTCGACCGGGCGGAGAACGTGAACGAGCCGAGGGCGACCAGGCCGCTGCCCGGGATCTGCAGCGGGTCGGTGATGTGCGCCTGGGCGACGAGTTCGCGCCAGGCGGCTGCAGCATCCGTCATCCTGCTGGGTCCGGAGAATTCGAGGCGCAACGCCTCACCGAAGCCGGCCATGCCGAAACCGCGACGACGCCACAGCAGCGGGGAGTGATCGGCCAGCAATGAGACGAGGGGTCCGGGGTCGGCGATTCGGCTGGTTTCGGCGGTGAGCGCAGGCAACGGGCGCTCTGGGGTCATCACGAATCAAGCCTACGCGAGCCAAGTAGACTCGCATGGTGGCTACAGCGGACCGGAGCAAGGAACCAGACCAGGTTTCGGCGATGTTCGATGAAGTCGCAAGGCACTACGACCGCACCAACGGTGTGTTGTCGATGGGGGCATCGCCACTGTGGCGGGTCGCCACAGTCAAGGCGATCAACCCCCAGCCCGGCGAACGCATCCTCGACATCGCAGCGGGAACCGGGGCCAGCTCCGCCGCCATTGCGCGTTCAGGAGCGGATGTCGTCTCGCTCGACTTCTCGCCCGGCATGATCGCGGTGGGGCGCCGCAAGCATCCGGACCTCGAGTTCGTTGAAGGCGACGCCACCTCCCTCCCGTTCGCCGACGGGGAGTTCGACGCGGTCACCATCTCGTTCGGGCTGCGCAACGTCAAGGAGGCGCGGACCGCTCTCGCCGAGATGTTCCGGGTGCTGAAGCCCGGCGGCCGACTGGTGATCTGCGAGTTCTCGAAGCCGCCGCGTGCCATCTTCCGGGCCGGGTACGGCGCCTACATGCGCTTCGTCATGCCGGCAGTGGTCGAGGCATCCAGCTCCAACCCGGAGGCCTACCGGTACCTGGCGGAGTCCATTGCGGAATGGCCAGACCAGCAGGAGCTGAGCGGCTGGATCCGCGGCGCCGGCTTCACTCGCGTGGCGTACCGCAACCTCACCGCCGGGGTGGTCGCACTCCATCGCGGGCGGAAGCCGGACTCGCCGACAGGCGCCCAACCCGCAGCAACACCCACCACGACTTAGACGATGAGGACCACCCAGTGAACGCGAGCGTGTCCCGTGTCCGCAGAAGCTCCAGGCTCACCAACTCCCTGGGCCTGGGTGACAAGTTCTTCTCCACCGCCGAAGAGCGCCGAGTGGCAGACAGCGTCGAGCGCGGTCTCGAGACGGTGGAGGCCAGGCTCATCAGCGACATGCAGTTCGCCGACGACCTGGCGGATGTCACCAGCCGGTACCTGCTGGACGCAGGCGGAAAGCGCGTGCGGCCGACGTTGACACTTCTCACCGCCCAACTCGGCAACGGCGTGAACGACAACGTCGTCACCGCGGCATCCGCCCTCGAGATCACGCACCTCGCGTCGCTGTACCACGACGACGTGATGGACGAGGCGAACATGCGCCGGGGGGTTCCCAGCGCGCAGTCGGTGTGGGGCAACTCGGTCGCCATCCTCACGGGCGACCTATTGTTCGCGCGGGCCAGCCGCCTGGTGGCGAGCCTCGGGGAGAAAGCCATCCAGATGCAGGTCGACACATTCGAGCGGCTGTGCCTGGGGCAGTTGCACGAGACGATCGGGCCGCGGGGTGGCGAAGACCCGATCGAGCACTACCTGCAGGTGCTTGCCGACAAGACCGGCTCCCTGATCGCCGCTGCGGCGCGGGTCGGCCTGGTCTTCTCGGATGCGCCACCCGAGCTGGAGCGCCCGGTGGAGGTGTTCGGCGAGAAGATCGGCGTCGCTTTCCAGCTCATCGATGACGTCATCGACCTGTCGTCGGAAGTCGACACCACGGGCAAGACCCCCGGCACCGACCTGCGTGGCGGGGTGGCCACCCTGCCGGTGCTCTACCTGAAGGAGCTGGCTGAGACGGACGCGGATGCCGCCCGGCTGTATGAACGGGTTCGCCCCGAGGTGGCCAGCACTCACGACAGTGACGACCCGGAGTTCATCCAGGCGATCGCCGAATTGCGGGAGCACCCAGTCACCCGGCGTACGCTCGATGAGGCGCACCGTTGGGCCGACGAAGCCGTTGCAGCCCTCGCCGTCGTGCCCGCTGGGCCGGTCAAGAAGGCGCTCACCCGCTTCGCCGAATCGATCATCGAACGTAGCAGTTAGGAACCAAGCGTGACCAAGCTCAGACTGGCCGTTGTCGGTGCAGGGCCGGCGGGAATCTACGCCGCAGACATCCTGCTCAAGGCGGAAGAGCAGTTCGACGTATCCATCGACCTGTTCGACCAGCTGCCGGCACCCTATGGGCTCGTCCGCTACGGCGTCGCCCCCGACCATCCGCGCATCAAGGGCATCATCAATGCCCTCCGCGACGTGCTCGACCGTGGCAACATCCGCCTGTTCGGCAACGTCCGTTACGGCACCGACCTCACCCTCGATGACCTGAAGCAGCACTACAACGCGGTCGTCTTCGCGACCGGCGCGGTGCGGGATGCCCACCTGGACATCCCCGGGATCGACCTGAACGGCAGTTTCGGCGCCGCGGAGTTCGTGAGCTGGTACGACGGGCATCCGGACTTCCCGCGCACCTGGCCGGTCAACGCGACAGAGGTCGCGGTGATCGGGAACGGCAACGTGGCGCTGGACGTGGCGCGGATGCTGGCCAAGCACCCCGAGGACCTGCTGCCCACCGAGATTCCCGCCAACGTCTACGACGTGCTCAAGGATTCGCCGGTCACCGACGTGCACGTGTTCGGCCGGCGCGGACCGGCCCAGGTCAAGTTCACGCCGCTGGAGTTGCGTGAACTCGGCGAGCTGCGCGATGTCGACATCGTTCTCGACGATGAGGACTTCGTGCTCGATGAGGCGTCGAAGCTGGCGATCGAGACCAACAAGCAGGTCATGGTGCTGAACCGCATCCTGAACTCGTGGCGCGAGCGGGAAGTGGGGCAGGCTTCGCGGCGGCTTCACCTGCATTTCCATTCCCGGCCGGTCGAGATCGTGGGAACGGATGGCGCGGTATCAGGCATCCGCATGGAACGCACCGAGCCGGACGGCCAGGGTGGCGTGCGGGGCACCGGCGAAATCCGCGAGTTCCCGGTGCAGGCCGTCTACCGGGCGGTCGGGTACTTCGGGTCACCGCTGGACGGCATCCCGTTCGACGAGAAGCGCGGTGTCGTGCCCAACCGCGAGGGCCAGGTTCTGGACGACGATGACCAGGAGGTCCCCGGCGTGTACGCGACCGGCTGGATCAAGCGTGGTCCCGTCGGGCTGATCGGCAGCACCAAGTCGGATGCCCTGGAGACGGTGAAGAACCTGCTGCAGGGCCAGGCCGACTGGTGGAGTCCCGCGCATCCGGAGCCCGAGGCGGTGACCGCGCTGCTGGACAGCCGCGGGGTGAAGTACACCGACCTGGACGGCTGGCACAACCTCGACGCTCACGAGCGCGCCCTCGGTGAGCCGGAGGGCCGCGAGCGCATCAAGGTCGTGCCCCGCGACGAGATGGTGCAGATCGCCCGCGGCGACTAGCCCGTTCCAACCACCCGTGCGCACTTCGACCACCCGCGCGCACTTCCACTCAGTGCCCACTCTCGCCCTCCAGCTTGACGTGCACTGTTCCGAGCGCATCGATCCGGAAAGTGGCGCTTCACAGCGCCGTGAGCAGCCAGTATCCGGATCTCACGCGATCACGGAACGCTGGGACAGCACGTGGCGGATGCGATCGGTCAATTCACGAGGGTTGCGCAGGTCATCCGCGTTCACCTGCATCACATACCAGCCGTCGGCCGGCAGGTTCGCGATGCGGGTCATGTCCCGCCGAAACTGCTCCGTCTCGGAGTGGTACTCGCTCTGACACTCCACGATGACTTTCTCCCGCGGGAAGGCGAAGTCGCCCCGGTATTGGGTGCCGTCGCGTGGTGATCTCAAAGTTGGAGACCAGACCTGTGAAGCCGGCCTGAACCATGATGACTCGCAGGTGAGACTCCTTGCGCGACTCCGCTCGATCGTCCAGAGATGGGGAAAGGGCACCCCGACATGCAACTTCCCCCGAAGCTCGAGCGATTGCGGCAGCGGAACGCGCATGATCACGGCAGCCGTCACCGAACAGAAGAAGGCATGGGGAGGCATCCGCACGGCGAAGGCGCAGGACCGCGCAACGATACCGATCGCATCCGCCGCTGAATTCACGCCGGGGAACGGATGCCGGATGTCGGGTCCCCGCAGGCGGCCTCGGGCGATGCCGGCGCGATCGGCTTGCGCGCGGGAGAAGGGCTTGGCTGCCAGGTGCGGTGGGAGCTGGATGCGAGAAGTCACCTTCCGAGAATGACGAACTTCTGGTGGCCATCGCGCAAACTGTCCACAACCAGAGTGGCTCACGTCTTGAGATCCGGAAACTGGCTGGCGCAGCGCTCTGGAGCAACCAATATCCGGATCTCACCAAGGAGAGTGCCCGGGAGACAACAACGGTGAGGGGAAGAGTGGCGGCGGACGGGTTACTGCACCGTCGAGGTCAGCCGCGCCAGGTTGTCGAGCACGACCGCGCGCACCGGGCGGGACAGCCACTCATCGAGGGTCAGTTCGCGGCTGTGCTCCCGGTAGGTCTGCGAGATCTTGCGCAGGTCCTGCACGAAGCTCTTGCCGCGCACCATCACCGAGATTTCCAGGTTGAGGGTGAACGAGCGCATGTCCATGTTGCTGGAGCCGATGATGGCGACGTCATCGTCGATGGTGAAGTGCTTCGCGTGCAGCACTGTTGGCTTCTCGTACATCCAGATGCGCACCCCGGCCCGCAGCAGGTCTTCGTAGTAGCTGCGCTGCGCGTGGTAGACCAGCGGCTGGTCGCCCACCTCTGAGACGAACAACTGCACGTCGAGTCCGCTCTGGGCGGCAGTGGTGATCGCGTATAGCATCGACTCGTCCGGCACGAAGTACGGGCTGGTGATGATGATCTTCTCGGTGGCCCCGTAGAGCAGCGAGTTGAACAGGCGCAGGTTGTTCTCGCCGTCAAACCCTGGCCCGCTCGGCACCACCTGGCAGTCGATGGATGCTTCGGGCACCGTCCGCGGGACGGGGTCCGTTTCGCGCAGCAGCAGTTCGTCGGTCTCGCTGTACCAGTCGGTAACGAAGAGGGCGTTGATCCCGGCGACGATGGGCCCCTCGAACCGCACCATGAGGTCGCGCCACTGCAGCCCGCGCCGCTTGTTGCTGCGCTTGTTGTAGCTGCGGTCGATCATGTTCTGCGACCCGGTGTACCCCACGATGCCGTCAATGACGAGCAGCTTGCGGTGGTTGCGCAGGTCGGGCCGCTGGTATTTGCCCTTCCACGGCTGGATGGGCAGCATCAGCTGCCAGAGCACGCCGGACTTCTTCAGGCGGCGGATGGTGCGGAAGTATCCGGGCGACCGCAGCCCGGCGAGGTGGTCGAGCAGCACCCGCACGGTGACGCCCCGCTTCACGGCGGCCTCCATCGCGTTGAAGAACGGTTCGGTGGTCCGATCGAGGGCGAGGATGTAGAACTCGACGTGCACGTACTTCTGGGCCTCGCCGACGGCATCCGTCATCGCCTGCAACGACTCCGCATAGTCCGTGTAGAGCTTGGCCGTGTTGCCGCCGACCATGGGCATCGCGCCGAGGGTGCGGTTCAGTTCGACGGCCGGTTCCAGGTAGGGGGGCCACGGATGTTCGCGGCGCACCGCATCCATTCCCTCAGTGGTTTCGAGGATGAAGCGGTTGATTTCGGCCTGCTTCCTCCGCCGGCTGCGGGGCAGCTTGGTGCTGCCCATCAGCAGGAACAGGAGGAAACCGAAGTAGGGGATGAGGAAGATGACGAGCAGCCAGGCGATGGCGGTCTGCGGCTTGCGGTTGATCGGCACGACCAGGAGGGCTGTCACCCTGATGGCGACGTCGATGATGATGAGCGCCGCCGTGACGCTCACGGCAAGCCATCCCTGGGGCAAAGGGTAACTACCTGAAGTTCACGAACTGCAGGTCGACGTCGAGATCCGAGCCCTTGAGTAGTGCCATGGTGGCCTGCAGGTCGTCCCTGCTCTTGGAGCTCACGCGCAGCTCGTCGCCCTGGATCTGCGACTTGACGCCCTTCGGGCCTTCGTCGCGGATGATCTTGTTGATCTTCTTGGCGTCTTCCTGCGCGATGCCCTGCTTGAGGCCCGCTTCGATGCGGAATTCCTTGCCGGATGCGTACGGCTCGCCTGCGTCGAGGCTGCGCAGGCTGATCCCGCGCTTGATGAACTTCTGCTCAAGGACGTCGAGTACCGCTTTCACCCGCTCCTCGGAGTTGGCCTTCAGCAGCAGCTTCTCCCCGCTCCAGTCAACGGCTGCTCCGACGTTCTTGAAGTCGTACCGCTGCGCGATCTCTTTCTGCGCCTGGTGGAGGGCGTTGTCGGCCTCCATCTTGTCGACCTTGCTCACGATGTCAAACGTTGAATCCGCCATGCCGACCATGCTACTTGGGCGCCGCGACTATGGCGATTGCTGCCGCGGCGGCACACGGCACCGCCGGGCCGGGTGCCCTGGGTCGGTAGAGTCGACGGGTGGCGGGCCGGGTGAACGGAAAGCGACACCTGGTGCTGTGGGTGGTGGGTGTGCTGGTCGTTGTCTGCGCGCTGACGGCGGTGGCGATTGTCGCGTTCCAGCCTGCGGCGGTCGAGGACAGTCCACCGTCCGAGTCGTCGCCTGCGTTGCCGCCGCACGCTGTGCCCGCTCCGCTGCCCACAGTGGTGAAGCCGGCCGGCGATGGGCTTGCCGCTCGAGTGGATTCGGAGTGGCTGGTTCTGGCATCCGCTGCCACTGGAATTCCTCAGCGTGCACTGGTCGCCTACCTCGGTGCCGCGTCCATCAAGGCCGACCAGATGCCGGAATGCGGTCTGGGCTGGAACACCATCGCGGGGATCGGCCTGGTGGAGAGCGACCACGGTCGCCACGGCGGTTCGAGCGTCCAGCCGGACGGACGGGTGGTTCCCCCGATCTTCGGGATAGCCCTCGACGGTGCGGCGACAGCGCACATTCCGGACACGGATGCCGGTGCCATCGACGGCGACGCCGAGTTCGACCGGGCGGTCGGCCCCATGCAGCTGATCCCGGGAACCTGGCGCAACTGGCACGTGGATGGCAACGGCGACGGGGTCGAGGATCCGCACAACATCGACGACGCGGCGGTCGCCGCAACGAACTACCTGTGCCGGGCATCCGGCGACATGGTGTCTGGCGATGGGTGGAGGGCGGGCATCGCCGCCTACAACCGGTCGACCAGTTATGCAGTGGCAGTGGCGGATGCTGCGAACCGGTACGCCGAGCTCACCGAGAACCTCGGCTAGCGCATCGACGTGGGACGAGCCGTGCTCGAACGCACAATGAGCTCGTAGGGGAGCGCCGTGTTCTGCGAACCCTGGGAGCGTCGGCTGGGCTGCAGCTGGTCCATCAAAATCTCGACGGCCATTTTCCCTTGGAATGCCGGGAACTGCGCCACCGTCGTCAGGCCGAAGAACTCGCTCAACTCGTGGTCGTCGATGCCGATGACCGAGACGTCCTCCGGCACGCTGAGGCCCATGTCGCGGGCGGCCAGGATGGTCCCGATCGCCATCTCATCGGACGACGCGAAGACCGCGGTCGGCCGGCTGCGCGGGTTGCCGAAGAGCTGCTTCGCGGCCGTGTAGCCCCCCTGGATGGTGAAGTCGGCCGCCTGGAACATGCCCGGGTCGACCGGGATGCCGACCGCTTCCAGCGCACCCTCGTACCCGACACGGCGGTTGGTGGGCAGGTGGAAGTCGAGTTCGTAGTCCTTGGTGCCGCCGATGTGCGCGATCTTGCGGTGACCAAGCGAGAGCAGGTGCTCGGTGGCGAGCTGGGCAACCTCGACGTCGTCAATGCTCAGGGTGCGGATGCCACGCAGCGGGCCACCGACACCGACGACCGGCTTGTTGATGTTGAGGAGGCCGGTCAGCTCGGATGCGGTGAGTTCCAGGGAGATGGCGATGACGGCATCCACCCGCTTGCGCAGCAGGAAGTGTTCGAACACGCTGCGGCGCTGTTCGCCCCCGCCGGCCAGGTTGTAGAGGGTGAGGTCATAGCCGTGGCTGAGCAGGGCGCTCTCGGCACCCTCCAGCACCGCACTGTAGAACCAGCGGTTGAGGAACGGTATGACAACGCCGATGTTCTTGGTACGGCCAGTGGCAAGGCTGGACGCGTTGGAGCTGACCACGTAGCCGAGCTGTTCGGCGGCGGCCAGCACCGCGGTGCGGGTGGCCGGCGAGACATGCCCGTTGCCGCTCAGCGCTCGCGAGACGGTCGCAGTGCTGACGCCAGCAAGCTCCGCCACCGACTGGATGCCCGGCATCGCGCCTCCCCAAACTCTTTTCGCTGATAGTAGCGCCGAAGTGGGGGCGGTCATCAACCGGTCGGTTCGGAGCGCCACGGCAAGTCGCGTCAGATCGGCCCTTGACTCTCCCACTCTGTCGTGATCGCGTCGATCTCATAGCTCTCGCGGACAACCTCGAGGTGGATCCAAGAGACGGCTCTGGCCACTGCTGGATTGCGGCGGATGTCATCGAGAGCGGAACGTAGTCCGCGTAGCGATGGGGCGGACAGCGTCGCGATGAGATCGAACTTGCCGATCGTGGACGCCACGAATTCGACTTGCTCATGCTCGCGGAGCGCGAACTCGATCGACTCTATTGCTCCTGTAACGCTGATGCCCACTCCCATGAGCACGCTGCGTGCGGCTTCACTTCTTTTGACAACGCAGGTGATCCGCAGGCTTCCGTTGGCCAGGAGCTTCTGCACTCGCGCCCTCGCGGAGGCGGCCGAGAGCTGCAGCTGCGCGCCGATAGCACGATAGGGCATCCGGCCGTCCTGCTGGAGGAGTGCCACCAGGCGCAAGTCCAGCCGATCGAGTACTGGTGCACTTTCGACCTCGGTGATGGTGTCGAATCGGCTCTTGAAGATTTGTGAGTGCTGCGAGGCCTCGACCAGTCGCACGCCGGGGAGTTCCCGGATGGTCGAGATGGTTCTCGAGAGGTGTTCGACATCGTGCGCTCCCACTTCGGCCGCAATGTCGAACTCGCCCGAGATCAATGACACGAGTGGTACTTCGTGAAGTGCCCTGAGCGCGTCGGCTACGCGGGAAGAGTCTCCATCAACGCGGATCAACAGGTGACAGTAAGTGTGTATCCCGAGGAGCGCGGGGTGGACATTTGCGACGATGCTGATGCTCCCGCTTGAGAGAAGTTCGTGCAGGCGCTGTTGGACGCGATGTCTGGGCGCGCCGATAGTTCGCGAGAGAGCGCTCAGCGACATTCGCCCGTTGTCGTGGAGCGCGTTGAAGAGCGCTTCATCGAGCTCGTTCGGCATCATTGCCTTTCCTGTGACGTATTCGTTACAATCGCGATCTTTGTAGTTGATTTCAAAAAAACAATCAAAAGGATCAATTGAAGGTCCAATTTCACCTGAATCTGTGCTTGTCCCTCAAATCATGACTACCGCGTAATCATTCACCATCGAAGTGAAATAGACAAGGTCGAACTGGTTACTTAGAGTGATCCTGCGCCGCGCCCCAAGCACAAGGGGAGTTGACTCAACAACTCACGCGGCGATCCAAAGGAGGATCATGGAAACGCTCGACAATAAAGCGCCACTCCTTGATGCTCGCAACCTGCACAAGCGCTATGGATCCAAGCCCGTACTGCGCGGAGTCGACCTGTCGATTCGCGCAGGCCAGGTCAAGGCGATGCTCGGTCCCAGCGGCTCGGGCAAATCGACGGCCCTACGTTTGCTGAACCTTCTCGAGCGGCCCGACGAAGGCACCATCGAAGTCGATGGCGAGCCCTTGGGCACCGTGAAGCGGCGAGGCAAGGTCGTGCCAGCACCAGAGTCTGTGCTCGCCAAGCAGCGTTCGGCTGTCGGGATGGTGTTCCAAAACTTCAATCTGTTCCCGCACCTCGACGCGAAGCACAACGTCATGGCTGGTCTCACCACAGTTCAACGCCTCCCGCGATCCGATGCCGCAGAGCAGGCAGAAGAAATGCTTGACCGGGTAGGACTTAAGGACTTCGGTCGTTCGTATCCTGCCGAGCTCTCCGGAGGCCAGCAGCAGCGTGTCGCGATCGCTCGCGCTCTCGTCATGCGACCCAAGTTGATCCTATTCGACGAGCCCACTTCTGCACTCGACCCGGAGCTGGTCGGCGAGGTTCTTCGGGTCATGGAGAGACTCGCGGCGGATGGAATGACGATGCTCGTCGTGACGCATGAGACCCGGTTCGCGCGCAAGGTCGCCGACGAGGTCGTGCTCTTCGACGCCGGTGTGATTGTCGAGCAACAGGCGCCGGACGGTTTCTTCGATAACCCTCAGCATGAGCGCACGAAGGAGTTCCTCCGCCATGTCCACTGATTCCAGATCCGCAACGGCATCAGTGGGTCGGATCGTCCGCCCAGGGCATTCCCACACCGTCCCGAAAGGTGTGACAGAGTTCGTCAGCGCTCGACCCCCGTTCGCCGGCGACATCGCGATGCAATGCGCGGCGCGCTCCATCGAGGGCGTCGAAGTGTTCATGAACGATATTCGTTCGCGCACCCAGACTCTGCATGGCAGTGAGGAGGCGCGGGAGGCGATCGTCGCCTCGCTTTCGACTGCAGGCGTTCAGCGTGTGCACTCGTCTTATTGGGCATCGCCGACAAGCTTTCTCGCGAACGTCAAGTTCGGCGAGCTTGCGGACCGGTTTGAGGATCAGCAACGCGTGCGTGAGTACTTCGGGGACCTGTCGGGTGAGCACATCTTCGCGCGCTGGGCAGACGAGTACGCGATCGCCTGTGAACTGGGTGCGCGCGCTTTCGTCTTCCACCTCATCGACTATCACCCCGTAGATGGCGCGTGGGAGTTCACCATTGCCCCGAGCGTCGTGCGGCAGGCGATGGCCACGATCACTCAGCAGCTCCTGCGCAAACTGGATGACAGGGGGCTCCTGCATGCCGATTCTCCCGTGATCGAGTTGGAGAACGCCGGGTGGGGGCTGGAATTCGGCGCGCAGACCGCGGATGACTTCGTGGCACTGCTTGAAGACACCTGGGATCCGCATGGTCATCTTCGGGTCGGATGGGATGTCAACCATCTGATGCACGCTCTCGGGCTCCGCGACGGCCGCGCGGCGTTCCTGCTGCCTGCGAATGAGATCTCGCCCGCTATGGCGGAAATGGAGGCGTCCAGCAACGGTGAGATCACCGTGCTGACCGAACGCTGGATCGAGGCGAACATACTCGAACCAAGGCTCGATGGCAGGGTGTCAGCCGTCCACCTCTCGGACTGCGTACCGAAGACGGAAGAGTTCTTTCGCAATGGAGCGTTGACTCCGGCGCACGTGATCGGCGGCACATGGGACAGGCGTCGCGCCGAGGGCTTGGCGCTCGTCCTTGAGCACTACGACAGCCACTTGCCCCTTGGAGAAGGCGCGCTGGATCCGCTGGTGATGCGTCGTGTGATCCGGACCCTTGCGGATCGGCACCCGCTCATGGTCCTGCACGAGCTGAAGAACAGCACAGACCTTTGGGCGGACGTCGACATGCAACGTCATCGCCTGTGGGAGTAACACACCTGAATGCGTCAACGGTGACGACTCGGAGCACGTGGCGATCACCTCAACACACCAATGGAGGAATCATGCATTACCGTAAATCAATCCTCGCTGTCGCGGCCGCCGCGGCCGTGATAGCGCTGGCTGGCTGCAGCACGGAACCATCGCAGCCGACGTCAGGCGAAGCGGGTCCTGCCGGCCTCGCTCAGCCCGGCATCCTGAATCTGTGCCTGTCGCTGAGCTACGAGCCGCTCGAGTACTACGAGAACGGTACGAGCGGCGAAATCATCGGCTGGGATGTCGACTCGGCCCGCGCCCTCGCGGATAGCTGGGGGGTTGAGGCGAAGGTCAATGTCATGGACTTCGACGGATTGATTCCCGGTCTTCAGGCTGGCCGGTGCGACCTCGTCTGGTCGGGGATGTACATCAACGAGGACCGGGTTCAGGTCACCGACGCTGTCCCAGTGTTGCAGACGGGATCCCAGGTGTTGCTTGCGAAGGAGGTGGCCGCGAATGTGACAGAAATCCTCGACCTCTGCGATCTTCGCATCGCCACGCAGACGGGAAGCGTCGATAACTCACACCTTCAGGATGCAAGCGACGAGTGCGTAGCTGCAGGAGAGCCGCCGATTCAGATCACCGGTTACCCCGGATCTGTCGACGCCATCGCGAGCATCAACAGCGGCAAGCTGGACGGACTCATCGACACCACGACACTGGTGGCGACGCTTGCGGCGAAGAATAAGGGACTCACACCGGTGCCCGGTCTGTTCTCCAGCGACTACTGGTTCGGGGCGTTCACGAACAAGGACAGCGAACTGTCATCGGCGGTGCGGGACGGTATCCATGCCCTCATCGAGGACGGGACGATGGCCGAATTGGCGGCCAAGTACGGTCTCAACCCCGATGACGTCGCAACCGTAGACTCCAAAGCGCTTTAGCCAGACTGTGCCCCCGCCCGCGGGCGGGGGCACAGGGAATCGAGATCCCGATGATTTTTGACCCGTCCATCTTCTGGGAACAGATGGTGTCGCCCATGTACCTGCAGGGCGCGCTGATATCGATCGGCGTCGCCGTCGGCGGGCTGATCCTCGCCCTGGCGGTGGGGCTCGCGATGGCGCTCCTGAAGCTGTCCACGAACCGCGGCTCCCAGGCCGTCGCGAATGTTTACATCTGGTTCTTCCGAGCGGTGCCATCACTTCTTCTTCTCCTACTCGCGTGGAACGCGCTACCTCAGCTCATCCCGGTCTTCCGCGCGGAGTGGTACTCGCCGTTTGTCGCGGCATGTCTTGCGCTCGGGCTCGGTGAGGCTGCTTACATGGCCGAGGCTCTCCGTGCCGCGCTGATGAGCGTGCACGATGGGCAGCGCCTCGCCGCGAGGGCGCTCGGGATGACGCCATTCCAAGCCATGCGGAAGATCATCCTTCCGCAAGCTGTCCGCATTGCAATTCCGCCGATCGGCAACCAGTTCATCTCCCTGATAAAGCTCTCGGCGCTCGCCAGTGTCATCTCGTTGGCTGAACTGCTTCGTATAGCGACCGTCGGCGTGCAGGCGACTTTCCGATACGCGGAGTACTACGCGGTCGCCATCGTTTACTACCTCGTGATCGTCTCGCTGATCATGGTGCTGCAGTCCTGGATCGAGAAGCGCTTCGAGTGGCGTACCCCGACTGCGAAGCGGCGGATGTTTGGCACCGACCCTCTCCTCCTGGGTCCGGTGGCCGAAGAAACACCTCCGAAGCTGCAACGGGTGCGGAGCGGGCTGGTCCCTCACCACAATGGCGTGACTCCGTGACGGCCAGCGGTGAAACGGACCCGGCAGTGACAGAGCACACGACGATACGCCGCGGAGGCGATGTCGCGATCGAGACCCTCGGGGCCCTCGGCGCGAGAGAGGTCGTCGGCATTCCCGGACAGCACGCGCTCGGGCTCTTCGATGCACTTCGCCGAAGCTCGCTGCGGCTGCTCAGCGCGCGAGTGGAGCTGAACGCGGGGTTCATGGCAGATGGGCTGGCGCGCAGGACGGGTACGGTCGCACCACTGTTCCTCTCCACGGGACCGGGCGCACTCGGCTCGCTTCCTGCGCTACAGGAGGCCGCGGCGTCATCAGTTCCGATTCTGGTCGTGGCGGCGCAAATACCGACCGCAGGTCTTGGAGGCGGTCGCCACGGGTACCTGCACGAGCTCCCTGACCAGTCCGCGGCATTCAGAGGAGTGGTCAAGTCGACCTTCACAGTCCGCACTGCCACTCAGATCCCCGCAGCGATCACCGCGGCCTGGGGCACCGCCCTATCTGCGCCGCAGGGGCCGGTACTGGTGGAGATTCCGCAGGATGTTCTCCTAGCGCCTGTGGGGGAGGACATCCCGCCGGTGGAGGATGTCCGTCCCAGCGTCGTGCACCCGCAGGCCAGGGCAGAGCTGATCGCATCCGCTGCGGATCTGCTGCGTGGCGCGAAATCCCCGGTGATCCTCTCAGGCGGAGGCGTTCAACGAGCCGAAGCCGTACACGAACTCCGCGTGCTCGCCGAGCGCCTCGCCGCGCCGGTCGTGACGACGTTCAGCGGCAAAGGAGTGCTCCCGGAGGAGCATCCTCTTGCGGCAGGATCCTGGATCGAAGACGTTGCTTATACGGAACTCCTGGAACAGGCAGACGTGCTGCTCGTCGTGGGTAGCGGCGTCGGAGAGCTGTCCAGCAACTCTCGGACCTTCTCGCCTCGTGGTCGTGTTATCCACATCGAGGCGGATCTCGGAAAGCTCAACGCGAACTTCCCCGGCCTCGGCATTCATTCCGATGCGCGCGTCGCGTTGAGTGCGTTGATCGAGACGATCACAGACGAGTCGTCGCAGGGTCGCGAGTCTGCAACGCGCGTGAGGGAGCTCAAAGCGACCCTGACGCGTCGACTGGACGCGCAGGACCTGGGACGTGAACGGGCTCTGCTGGCTGGCCTTCGGGATGCGATCCCTTCCGAGGCGGACACCTTTTGGGACATGACCATCCTCGCTTACTGGGCGTGGTCAGGATGGGATCGGCGTGACGGGACCTTCGCCTCCGCACAGGGAGCTGGTGGGCTCGGTTATGCCTTGCCAGCCGCTGCTGGAGCAGCCTTCGTGCAAGAAAAGCCCCGCCGTCCGGTCGTGGCGATCAGTGGCGACGGTGGGGCGATGTACGGGATCGCCGAACTGGCGGCGGTGGCACAGCAGTCGCTGGATCTGGTGTGGGTCGTCATCGATGACGGTGGCTACGGAATTCTCGAGGAGTATATGACGGCCGAGTTCGGGATCGCGACCGCAACGCGTCTCGTTCCGCCGGACTTCGTCGCGCTGGCGGAGTCGTTCGGCATATCCGCGGTGCGGGTCGATCCGGAGGATGCTCCGTCGGCCGTTGCTGCTGCCGTGAAAACTGGTGGGCCCGCCGTGGTCGTCGTCTCGGCGAAGCTTCGGATGTTCGAGCCGACACATCTTGATCGACTGTCCCTGGATCCCGCGAAACAAGAAGGAAGCACTCCATGACTGCCAGCACCACCCGATGGCACGCGCTATTCCCGCAGCGAAAGCCTATCCTTTCGATGCTGCACCTCGGGGGAGAGGATAGAGATACCCGTCTGGGTCGCGCCGTGGACGAGATCGCGGCGCTCATCGATGGCGGAGTCGACGGGATCATCGTCGAGAACTATTTCGGCGATTCTGAAGATGTGCGTGCCGTGCTCGAGCACCTGGCCGCGAACCGTCCCGGGGTTGCCGTCGGCGTCAACGTGCTCCGTGACTTCGAGCGCGCGTTTGCCTTCGCCGGCGAGTTCGACGTCGATTTCATCCAGATCGATTCGGTCTCCGGCCACCTGACGAAGGGGGAGGACCGGGTATACGCCGAGCGGGTCGCGCAACTGCGCGATGAGACGAGCGCTGTGTTGCTCGGCGGTGTGAGATTCAAGTATCAGCCGGTCCTCTCGGAGCGGTCCGAGTTGGAGGACGTTCAGATCGGGATGACTCGCTGCGACGCCATTGTTGTCACCGGCGCTGGGACGGGTATGGAGACGGAGCTCTCCAAGCTCGTGCGCTTCCGACAGGCGGTCGGCCCGGACTTTCCGCTGGTCGTCGGGGCGGGAGTGACCGATCTCAACGTCGCGACGCAATTGGATCACGCGAACGGCGCGATCGTGGGGAGCTTCCTCAAAGACACCTACCGAGATGATGGCGTGGTAGATCGAGAACACGTCGCAGCACTCATGAGCGCGGCAGCGTCAGCGCAGGCGCACCCGGGTGAGGGGTATCAGTGACCGCGACCACGACTGTCCACGCATCCCTGGTGACTGCGAATGACTTCGCACCCTTCGGCCGAGTCCTGGTGATGGATGCACGCGAAGATACCGACGACATCATCGTGACCCGCGGCGACGGGTGGGTCGATCACCGCACACGGCTTCCGCTGATCGCATCGACGGGAAGCCTCGGGATGACCATCGGAGAGCCTGCGCCGTTCGTCGTACGCGCCATGGAGCGCCATGAGAACACCGAGGAGGCTCTGTTCCCGACATCAGAGGCCATCGTTCTCGCGGTCGCGCCTCCGGATCAAGCCTCGGCGCCCGATTCGTCAAAGGTGCGCGCCTTCATCCTTCCCCCGGGCAGGGCAGTAGTCCTCAGTGCCGGCACCTGGCATGACGCCTGTCACGGTGTATCCGGTGCCGTTCCCTATTACTGGTTCGCATCCTGCATCGACTCAGGCACAACACCGTGGACTGAGGTCGCCGGTGGTCCGGTCACTGTCACTTTGGGCGCAGTGCAGGAGCCGGACGGTGTCTGAGATTTTCGCGGAAGCGGACCAAGATCGACCCGCAGTATTCATCGGCGATATCGCGGTCGACGAGTATTTCCGTGCAGAATCGTGGCCTCGACCGGGCGACAAGGGAACCATCGAGACGACGGCGACATACGTCGGAGGCAGCATTTCGAACGCCGCCCGCGTACACGCAGGCTTCGGTGGCGCGACGGAGTTCATCTCGCTTCTCAACCGGGGACCGACCACGACGAGAATGCTCAACGCTCTTGACGACGCTGGCGTCAGCTATCCGAGCATGCTGTATGACGAGCGCATCGCCGATCAGCGGAACTTCATCTTCCTCGTCGAGGAGGAGCACGTGGTTCTCACGCCCGACGTCGATGATCGCCCTATGACGCTCTCGGAGTCGTCTCTACGGGCCCTCGCCGGACCCGGGTTCTTGTACACGACGCTGCGGCGCGCCCGTCGTCTGCGGTCGACCGGGCGGGACGCCGTCGAAGTCTTGAGTTACCTGCGCCAATCGGGTCGCCGGGTGGTGTTCGACCTCGACGTCGACGGATTCACGTCAGGCGACCTCCCACTGCTGCGTAACACCCACACGCTTCTGATGAATGACCGCGGGTTCCAGAAATCGTTTCCGGATGCCGAGCATGAAGAGCGGGCAACCCGGGTGGTCCAAGGCTGGCTGAAAGCGAACGGCGTGCGGCTACTGGTCCGTTCACGCGCGTCCGAGGGAGTGGTCTCGTACAGCCGTGGCGACTGTATATCCGTCCCCGGCTATGAGGTCCCGGTCGTTGATGTGACCGGAGCTGGAGACACATTGGGAGGTGCATTGGTTTTCGCGCTCGGACAGGGGACAGACCTCCAGGCGGCACTGGAGTTCGCGGTTGCAGCAGCCTCCCGATCAGTGATGCACCTTGGCCCGCAGGGAGGCGTGAGCAGCGCTGAAAGCGTCCACGCGTTCCATAAGCAGTATCGAGACGCTCATCTCAAGCCACTTCGGTTTCAGAATGTTCAGGAGACAACATGACTGGTTTCATCGGCCCGATCGACAGCTCGAAGACCCCGCGCTATGCGGGGTTCAGCAGTTTCGCTCGATTGCCCCGGCTCGATCAGGTTGAACGGGCCGATATCGCAGTAGTGGGAATTCCGTTTGACAGTGGGGTTTCGTTCCGGCCCGGGGCGCGATTCGGTCCTAATCACGTGCGCGACGCGTCACGCCTCCTGCGGCCATACCACCCTGCACTGGATCTCTCACCGTTTGAGCTTGCCCAGGTGGTGGATGCCGGCGACATTGCCGTGAACCCCTTCAACATCCAAGAGGCGATCGACACGGTGCAGGCTGCTGCCCTTGACCTCACGAGCGACGGGGCGCGACTGGTCGCTATCGGTGGAGATCACACTGTCGCGCTTCCGCTGCTGAGGGCGGCTGCGACGCGCCACGGTCCGGTGGCGCTGCTTCACTTCGATGCTCACCTGGACACTTGGGACACGTATTTCGGGGCGGAATACACACATGGGACTCCATTCCGTCGCGCGGTGGAGGAAGGGCTTCTCGACACTGAGGCGCTCTGCCACGTGGGCACACGCGGTCCGCTATACGGCAAGCGGGACCTGGAAGACGATCGGCGCTTCGGCTTCGGCATCGTCACCAGTGCCGACGTCTTGCGCAAGGGTGTCGATGAGGTGGTGAGCCAACTTCGAGACCGGATCGGTACTCGACCCCTGTACCTCTCAATTGACATCGACGTGCTTGACCCCGCACACGCGCCAGGGACTGGAACACCTGAGGCGGGAGGCTTGACCAGCCGAGAGTTGCTCGAAATCCTCAGGGGGCTTGTCGGGATGAACCTCATCGGTGCTGATGTCGTGGAGGTCGCTCCGGCGTATGATCACGCCGACATCACTGGGGTAGCTGCGTCACACCTCGCCTATGACTTGGTCTCGCTGCTCGCTGAGCGACACAGTGTGATGCGTACCGCCCAGAACTGAACCGATGCGGTCATCAGCCGGTCGGTGTCACGAGCGGCTCGCGGACACTGTATTCTGTCCTGTGCGCCTTTGGTCAGATGAATACATGTGGTCGGGGGCGCCCTGGCAAGTTACCCAAGCGGCCAAAGGGATCTGACTGTAAATCAGACGGCTCAGCCTTCGTGGGTTCGAATCCCGCACTTGCCACGCACGGCCCGGCTCTCCGCCGGGCCATTTGCGTATCAGCGACGTCGTGCACCTTCGACGGTGTCGACATGTGAGCAAGCGCCCCGCCGAGCGGCCGATATCGGACAACTACTCTCACCTCGACGCCCTTGCTGCGCGCCCGTTTCGAGACCACGACCAACAGCATGGACGGAATCGCGCCTGCCGGGCATGTATTGGTATAGGCATGGTGACGGGAGCAACTGATGACTGACTCGATTGACGACCGGCTCGCGGCTGCAGGGCGGGTATACACCACGAGCTCTGAGGTCGCGTCCGCCCTTTCAGAGCTCGCGGATGCTCGGGCATCCGCCGCCCGTTCGTCGCGAAAGCGCCGCGTGCTAGTCCCGTCAATCTCGATCGGTGTTGCGCTTGCCGTGTCCGGTGCCGGTGCGGTGGTGGCGACCCAGTGGCATCCGTGGGAGATGACGGACCCCGACATTGTTGTCGCCAGGGATTGGACGGACGGGAATGGCACATTCCTGGGTTCCTGTGAAACCCGGCTTGCTGCGCACTCGGTCGCACCCGAGGCTCTGGAGGCCATGCGGCACTACCTCGACACAAGTGGCATCGACAATCTCAGGCCCAACCCGGAGATCGTTGCGGCAGGGCTGCTCTCGGTCGGGCGTCCGGATGACCTGGGTCGGCTCATTCCGGGGGCGGTGGCCTCGGACTATGACGTTTCGCACAGCGGTGAGCCCTGGTCGTCCGAATGGTACTCGGACGCGCGCATCCTCCAGGATGGGCTGATGCATGAGGTCTTCACCCGGATGTCCCAGGAGGCGTACGCCACTCAGGAGACTGAGGATGGTGCCGCAATCTTGGCCAACTCGGGCATCTCAGCCCAGCTGGAGACGCAGTGCACGACCGACCCGCCGCGTTCGGCGGAAAAGTGAGTGGCCAGCGCCTCGAACGCGCGATCGAAGATGCGGCTCCTGCATTGCTCGGCTATTTCGTGCGCCGAGTGGATGTCGTGGAGGACGCAGCCGACCTGGTCAGCGAGACGATGATCTCCGCCTGGAAGGCCTCGCGACGAATGCCGCGCGACCCGCAGGAGGCTCGCATGTGGTTGTTCGGCGTCGCGCGAAACGTGTTGCGACACCACGTGCGCAGTTCCTCCCGGCGAGATGCGCTGGTCGCGCGCCTCGGCCAGGCCGTGTCGGCGGCCCAGCCGCCTGACGACGATATCTCGCTCGACGTCCGTGCCGCCGTGGAAGAGCTTCCCGAGCCTCTTGCCGAGCTCATCCGCCTCGTGCACTGGGACGGATTCAGCCTGGAAGATGCGGCCGCGCACCTGCGTATACCCGCGTCGACGGCCCGAGGGCGCCATTCTCGCGCCAGGCAACTCCTGCAGGAGAGCCTCGCGTCAGTGCACCGCTGAGCGAACCGGTCCGGCTTCGACCAGAATGGGTGCTGAGCGAAAAAGGGAGTGCTGTGGTTTCTGTTGCGAATGATGCGCTTCTCAAGCTGGCCCGAGATGTCGCACAGGCGGGGGCGAAGCTGGCCCGCACCCGGCGCGAGGCCGGAGTCGAGGTCGCGGCCTCGAAGTCGTCGCTCGAGGACGTGGTCACGCATGCGGACCGCGAGGTCGAGGCCCTGATCCGCTCCATGCTGGCGGATGCTCGAAGCGCGGACGGCTTCTACGGCGAGGAAGGAGCAGCGGACGCCGGCAGCAGCGGCCTGACCTGGGTGGTCGACCCCATCGATGGCACCGTCAACTACCTCTACGGCATCCCCGAGTACGCGGTCAGCATTGCCGTCGTCGAGGGCGATCCGGATCCGCTCACCTGGAATGCCCTGGCCGGGGTCGTGGTGAACCCGGCTTCCGGAGAGGTGTTCAGCGCGACGGTCGGGGGCGGCGCGACGCTCGACGGGCGGCCCATCCGGGTGAACAACGAGGTCACCCTCGACCAGGCACTGGTCGGTACCGGCTTCTCCTACAGCGCCGAATCGCGTGCCGCGCAGGGCGCAGTGCTGGCCGGCCTGATCAGCCAGGTGCGGGACATCCGCCGCCATGGAGCAGCGGCTCTCGACCTGTGTTCGGTCGCCTGTGGGCGGCTGGACGCCTACTACGAACGCGGGTTGCAGCCCTGGGACCACGCTGCCGGCGTACTGATCGCCCGCGAGGCCGGCGCCCTGGTGACCGGGCTGGGCGGGCGCGCTCCATCCGCCGATTTCCTGTTGGCAGCGGATGCTGAACTGGCGGCCAAGCTTGAGCGAACGCTGGGAAAACTGGGCATTTAACGATTGCCACTGGGGTTATCGGCGGTCCTGCGGTACTCTCGATGAGTTGTGCGGAATCCCCTTCCGTTTCTGATTCGTTACCGAGAGTGATCGGACCAGCCACCCGAGCTGGTCAATTGTGTTGTTTAGGAGTTGTCGCAATGTCCGTAGCCTGCATTGACGCGAGCACCGTTGAGGAAGCTGCGTAGTGCCCGGGCTCAGGCGACAGCACCGCAAGGCATCGAGCCATGCCGTCCGCACCCTCGACAGCGCCGTGCTTCCGAAGATGGCGCGCCCGGCGGTCGGTCGACGCTTCTTCAGGAAACTCCTGAGCTTCGGCGCGATGGCCGGCGTCGGCGCACTCCTGGTGGCCACATCGCTTCCTGCCAACGCGTTCCAGAGTGCGAGCGTCGACGAGGTGGCGACAGCTGCCGTCGTTGAGAAGCAGTCAGTCACCGTGCTGTCGGCTGCCGAGCAGACTGTGCACCGCGAGGGTTACACGGTCGAGAAGCCGCCGCCGCCCAAGCCGAAGGTCGTTCGCGTGGCTGCGGTGTACGGGTCGTACTCGAACAACCCGAACGGCACCATCCAGTGGCCCTTCCCGAGCTCGCCGGTCTTGAGCTCTTACGGCCCGCGTGGTGGCTCGTTCCACAACGGAACCGACTTCTTCCCCGGCGGCGGAACGCCGATCGGCGCGATCAGTGACGGTGTCGTCACCGCCGCCACCTCCAATGGCGGCTGGGGCAACTACGTTGTCGTGCAGCACAACATCAATGGTCAGGTCGTCGAGAGCCTTTACGCCCACATGCGGTACGGCTCGATGACCGTTGCCGCGGGCCAGCAGGTTTCGGTTGGACAGTTCCTCGGAGCCGTCGGTGACACCGGGCGCGCATACGGCGAGCACCTCCACCTGGAAATCAGCGTCAACGGGTCCAATGTCGACCCGTACGCCTGGCTGATGGCCAACGCCAACTAACCATCCCGCTTTCGGGGTGGCGGTTCGTTAGGAAATTCGGCTAGTGTTTATGAATCCGTTATATTTGGGCGTCGACGCAGTGCGGCCGGGCCTTGAACGGTCACAACCTTCGAACACCGCCCTCCCGCGTGTCCGAATCCAGCTGAGCATTGCGGAGCCCGAATGAGCAATCACACCACCAGTACCTGGCGTGTGCTTGCCCGAGGTTCCCAGATCAACACGTTCGTCCAGTAATCAGGTAAAGGGTCAGTAGCCAGTGTCACAAAACTTCTGGGAATCGGAGCAGCCTCGCGAGGCGACGCACACCGAAGAACCCCAGATCACTAGACCCCACGTGCCCAACCCTCCAGCGGATGCTGCTGTGCCCATGTCGCGCAGGGAGGCCCGCGAACGCCGTGAGCAGGAGTCGGCCGCTGCCATTGCCGCTCTCATTGCTACTGATGACCCCGCCCCCGTTGCCGCCGAGCCGTCTCCCGCCGCTACCGTTCTCGCCGCTGTCGACGCAGCCGTTGTCGACCCAGCCGCTGCTGTCGCACCGCCCACGATCGATACGGCACCGCCCATGCGGCCCCGCAGGGCATCCGCCCGGAAGCCTCCCCGCCGTGCCCCTCGTCGCGCGGCAGCCCGCCCGGTAGGCCGACGCGAATCCGTGCTCCCGTCGATGGCGAAGCCGAAGATCAGTGGCCGCGCGCTGCTCACCAAGCTCATGTCGTTCAGCGCCATGGTCGGTGTTGCCGGCATCCTCGTCGCTACGTCGGTTCCGGCCAACGCGTTCTTCTCCGGTGTGCCGCAGGATGCCGGCCTGCAGAGCCAGCAGTCCGTGCAGTCGAACATCGAAGCGCAGTCGATCGGCGTGACGGATGTTCCGGAGGCCGCCAAGACGCACGCCAGGGACAGCTACACCGTCGTCTCCCTGACCGAGCAGTTGCGCGGCAAGTACGACACAGCCGCCTTCTTGTTCACCAACAACCCGAACGGCACCATCCAGTGGCCGTTCGCCACCGGGGTTCCGATCTCCAGCGGTTACGGCGAGCGGGTCGCCTGCTCGTACTGCTCGTCGAACCACCTGGGCGTCGACTTCGTGCCTGGGCTGGGTGCTCCGATCCAGGCGATCGCCGACGGCGTCGTCCGCGAGGTCAACATCGGCGGTAGCGCTTACGGCGTGAACGTGATCATCGACCACGAGATCAACGGGCAGAAGGTGACCAGCCTCTACGCTCACATGCAGTGGGGTTCACCGGCGGTCGCGGCTGGCCAGACAGTCACCGTCGGGCAGTACCTGGGTGATGTCGGAAACACCGGCGCCTCCACCGGTCCGCACCTCCACCTCGAGATCCACGTCAACGAGAAGCCGATCGACCCGTTCGTCTGGCTCAAGGCCAACGCCAACTAATCATCGAGCGCTGGTCTTCCTTCCACGCGCTGGCGTAGTATGACCCGCGCGGGAGCGGACCACCCGCGCGCGCCGAAGTTATCGGTCTCGACGAGCTCGACCAGCTTTAACGGTCGAGAACGCTAGGCCTTCAACCAGACGGTGGCATCCGGGCCGAGCACCGACGACGGCGCGGTATCGGATGCCAGCAGCACGTCGTGCCCGGCAGGCAGGCTTACCGGGGTGGTTCCGGCGTTCGCAATCACGAGCACCCCGCCGTTGCGGTAGGCGATGACGTCATCGCCGTAGCCGTCCTGCCACTCCAGCGTTCCGAGACCGAGCCGGTGCTCTGCCCGAAGAGAGAGTGCCAGGCGGTACAGCTCGAGAGTGGATCCGGCGACACCGGTTTGGGCATCGCGTGAGTAGGTCGCCCAGTCGACCGGCTGCGGCAGCCAGCTCTCACCGTTCGGACTGAAGCCGAAGGCGGGCGACTCCGCCTCCCAGGGGATGGGCACGCGGCATCCGTCACGCCCATAGCGCTCCCCGTTGGTCCTGAACCAGGTCGGGTCCTGACGGGAGGCATCCGGAAGCTCGATCGCCTCGGGCAGGCCAAGCTCTTCGCCCTGGTAGATATAGGAGCTGCCCGGAAGCGCGAGCATCATCGTGCTTGCGGCGCGCGCACGCCGGAGCCCGACGGCAGCGTCCGGCTTGCCCTTGGAGTCGGGGCCGACGCCATGACCCTGCAGGTGACCCTCGGTCAAAGCCAGTCGGCTGGCGTGGCGTACGACGTCGTGGTTGCTGAGCACCCAGGTGCTGGGTGCGCCGACATCGTTGAACGCCTTGAGCGAGTCGTCGATGACGGTGCGCAGCTCGGCCGCATCCCACGGGGTCTCCAGGTAGGCGAAGTTGAACGCCTGGTGCATCTCGTCCGGGCGCACCCACTTGGCCACCTTGGGAAGCGGGTCGACCCAGGCTTCGGCGGCCAGGATGCGGTTGCCGGGGTAGCTGTCGAGCACCTGCCGCCACTCGCGGTAGATCTCGTGCACGCCGTCCTGGGCCCAGTAGGGCGGGTCGTCGAGCGGTTCGTCGCTGATGCCGGGCTCGAGGGTGGCCGAACCGCCGCCCATGCTCCCGCTTTCAGCGGGCGGGGTGTAGTCGGGTAGGCCCTCAACCTTGATCAGGCCGTGGGCCACGTCCACGCGGAACCCGTCGACCCCACGGTCGAGCCAGAATCGCAGGATGTCGAGGAACTGGTCGCGCACCCAGCGGTTCTCCCAGTCGAAGTCGGGCTGGGAGGAGTCGAACAGGTGCAGGTACCACTGGCCGAGCGAGCCATCCGCTTCGGTGACCTGCGTCCAGGCGGGTCCGCCGAACACCGACTGCCAATTGTTCGGCGGCACGTCGCCGTTGTCGCCCAACCCGTCGCGGAACAGGTAACGCGCCCGCTCTTCGGAGCCTGGGCCGGCGGCCAGCGCCTCCTGGAACCAGCGGTGCTGATCGGAGGAGTGGTTGGGGACCAGGTCGACGATCACGCGGATGCCGAGCGCGTGTGCTGCTGCGAGCATCCGGTCGAAGTCCTCCAGGGTGCCGAACAGGGGGTCGACGTCGCAGTAGTCGGCAACGTCATAGCCGGCGTCGCGTTGCGGCGAGGTGAAGAACGGCGACAGCCAGATCGCGTCGACGCCGAGTTCGGAGAGGGAGGACAGCCGGGAGGTGATCCCGGGCAGGTCACCGACTCCATCACCTGACGCGTCAGCGAACGATCGCGGATAGATCTGGTAAATGACGGCGGTGCGCCACCACTCGCTTCCCACCTCGGAGGGACTGAACGCGGCGGTGCCGCTCGCGGGCACGACGAAGTCTTGGTCACTCTGGAGTGTCATGGGGGCAACGATACGCCACCGGATGCTCGAATGTAAGCGGTTGCAGAGCGGCGCTTCTCAGCAACCGTTACGGATTGTTTGCAAACAATGAGTTGGCAAACCGCTCCTGAGACGGTATGAATGGAAGCGCTTGCAGTGTCTTGCTGCGAGCCATCAAGAGAACGTCCTCCCCAACTCGCCAGCCAAACAGCCACAGCGGCCAGCGTGATCGCCGAGGCCGTCCGCACACGAAAGGTGACACCGATGAAGGTGAACTCCACAGGATCCCGCTCCCGCAGCATCCTCATGGCCGGCGCTATCGCCACCACCGCAGCCCTCGCCCTGGTCGGTTGTGCCGGCGGCGCAGGCGAGGCTGACAATGACGAAGGCACCACCAAGCTGACCGTCTGGGTCGACGCCGAGCGCGTCGATGCGCTCAAGGAGGTCGCGGCCTCCTACGAGGACAAGACCGGCATCACGGTCGACCTCGTCTCCAAGGACAACGCCAAGATCAAGGATGACTTCATCCAGCAGGTGCCGACCGGCGAAGGCCCCGACATCACCATGGGCGCCCACGACTGGGTCGGCGAGCTCTTCACCAACGGCGTCATCGCACCGATCGAGCTGAGCGAGAAGAAGGACGACTTCCTCGACGTCGCCTACAACGCGGCAACCTACGACGGCAAGCAGTACCTGCTGCCGTACGCGGTCGAGAACCTCGCGCTGCTGCGCAACGCCGACCTGGCACCGGATGCTCCGGCCACCTTCGCGGACATGATCGCGGCTGGCGAATTCGTGGTCGAGCAGGGTGCGGATGGTAACCCGTACCACCTGTACCCGTTCCAGACCTCCTTCGGTGCACCCGTCTTCGGCAGTGACGAGAACGGCTACGACGCCACCGACCTGCAGCTCGGCAACGCCGGCGGAGAAGCCTTCGCCGCCTGGCTCGCTGAGCAGGGCAAGGCCGGCACGATCAGCACCGAGATCACCGGCGACATCGCCAAGGAGAAGTTCACCTCGGGCCAGGCGGCATTCTGGCTCACCGGGCCGTGGAACGTCTCCGCTGCCGTCGACGCCGGCATCAACCTCGAGGTCGACGTGATCCCCGCACCGTCCGAGGAGGCTGCCCAGCCGTTCGCCGGTGTGAAGGGCTTCTTCCTCAGCGAGCAGGGCGAGAACAAGGTTGCGGCGAACGACTTCCTGGTGAACTACCTCGCCACCGAGGACGTACAGACCGCCCTCTACGAGTCTGGCAACATCCTGCCGGCGCTGAAGGCATCCGCTGAAGCCGCATCATCTGACCCCATCGTCGAAGGCTTCGCCGCCGTCGGTGCTGAAGCAGTACCGATGCCGGCAGTTCCCGCCATGGGCGCCGTCTGGCAGTTCTGGGGAATCACCGAGGCCGCCATCCTGAACGGCGAAGAGCCGGTCGCCGCGTGGCAGAAGCTTGCCACCGACGTGCAGGGCGCCATCGGCTAACAGGCCACACCCTCCTGTGGGTTGAGTAGCGCGCCAGCGCGTATCGAAACCGGTTTCGATACGGCCCTAGCGGGCCTACTCAACCCACATAGGCCATAGGCCTGTGCTCCAGACGAGAGACGAAGATGACGATCGACAAGCAGGTCACCAAGCGCGCTGCCCGCTCGAGGAGCGCCGCGCGCATCGCCGAGCAGGCGTCCGGCGGGGTGAAAGTGCTGCTGCTCAAGATGCTGGCGCTTGGCATTGTCGACGCGATCGCCGTCTACGCCCTCTTCGTGCTGGTGCTCAGCGACGAGTGGCTGGTGGCCGTAATGGTCGCCGTCGTCACACTCATCGTCAACTGGATCTACTTCTCCCGCCGGGCACTCCCGGCCAAATATCTGACGCCGGGCATCATCTTCCTGGTCATCTTCCAGATCTTCGTCGTCGGCTACACCGCGTACATCGGCTTCACCAACTACTCGACCGGGCACAACTCCGACAAGTCGCAGGCGATCGATGCGCTGATGAGCTCGGCGCTCGAGCGGGTGCCGGATTCGCCCGCCTACGACGTGACAGTCGTCGAGGGCCTCACCGGTCTCGGCCTGCTGGTCACCGACCCGGACGGCGACGTCAGCGTCGGCACGGCCGACCAGCCGCTGCAGCGGGTCGATGACGCAGAACTCGACGGCGACAAGGCCGTCGCCGTCAACGGCTACGCGAGCCTCACCTTCAAGCAGGTACTGTCCCGCCAGAGCGAGATCACCGCGTTGCGCGTGCCCTTCTCAGACGACCCCAACGACGGTGCACTGCGCACTCCGGATGGCAGCAAGGCCTACGTCTACACGTCCAGCCTGATCTACGACGAGCAGGCGGACACGATGACGGATGCCGACACCGGCACTGTCTACAGCGACACCGGTACGGGCGCATTCACCGCAGCCGACGGTGACGAACTGCTGCCAGGCTGGCGCATCAATGTCGGCTTCGACAACTTCGCGAAAGCGTTCGGTGAGCAGAGCATCCGCGAACCGCTCATCAACGTGACCATCTGGACGATCGTGTTTGCCGCGCTGTCCGTGGCGACCACCTTCGCGCTCGGCCTGTTCCTGGCGATCATCTTCAACGACCTGCGGATGAGGGGGCGCAAGTTCTACCGGATCGCCATGATCCTGCCGTACGCGTTCCCGGCCTTCCTGTCGGCCCTGGTGTGGGCGGGCATGCTCAGCGAGAGCTTCGGGTTCATCAACCAGGTGCTGCTCGGCGGGGCATCCATCCCGTGGCTGACCGACCCGTTCCTGGCCAAAATCAGCATCTTCATGGTGAACCTCTGGCTCGGGTTCCCCTACATGTTCCTGATCTGTACCGGCGCGCTGCAGGCGATCCCGGGTGACATCGTCGAGGCCGCCACCGTGGACGGCGCGAAACCGTGGGCCATCTTCCGCCTCATCAAACTGCCGCTGCTGCTGGTGACCATGGCCCCCATCCTGATCGCCTCATTCGCGTTCAACTTCAACAACTTCAACCTCATCTACATGCTGACCGGCGGCGGGCCCCGCGATCACTCGGCCAGCGTGAACGTCGGCGCCACCGACATCCTGATCTCCATGGTCTACAAGGTGGCGTTCACCGGGCAGGCGCGTGACTACGGTCTGGCCAGCGCGTTCACGATCATCATCTTCATCCTGGTGGCGACCATCGCTGTCGTCAGTTTCCGCAAGACCAAGGTGCTGGAGGAGCTGAACTGATGGCCGAAACTTTGACCGCCAGGCGCCCGTTTTCGTTCGGCCGCTGGTTCCGCGCCACCGGCTGGCGGCACATCGTCGGCGCCGTGATGGTCATCTTCTCGGTGTTCCCGCTGCTCTACGTGCTCTCGGCATCGCTGAACCCGCGCGGCACCCTGACCGGATCGAACCAGCTCTTCTCCGCGATCGGGCTGGATGCCTACGGCCGGCTCCTCAGCGACCCCAGCCAGCCGTTCGCCGCCTGGTTCGGCAACACCATCCTGATCGCCAGCATCACCGCCGTCGCCACCGTGTTCCTCGGTGCGCTCGCCGCCTACGCATTCTCACGGATGCGCTTCACCGGACGGCGCTTCGGGCTAATGACCATCGTGCTCATCCAGATGTTCCCGCAACTGCTCGCCGTGGTCGCCATTTTCCTGCTGATGAGCACCATCAGCGACTGGTTCCCGACGATCGGGTTGAACACCCACATCGGGCTGATCATGGTCTACATGGGCGGGGCACTCGGAGTGAACACCTACCTCATGTACGGGTTCTTCAACACGGTGCCCTCCGATATCGACGAAGCGGCCAAGATCGACGGGGCCAGTCACGCGCGCATCTTCTTCACGATCATCCTTCGCCTGGTCGCGCCAATCCTCGCGGTCGTCGGCCTGTTGTCGTTCATCACCACCACCAACGAGTTCGTGGTGGCCAGCATCCTGCTCATCGAACCGGAGAAGCAGACCCTCGCGGTCGGGCTGTACAAGCTGGTGTCGAACCCGAACTACGCCGACTGGAGCGCGTTCTCGGCCGGGGCGATCATGGCTGCGGCGCCCGTGATGGCGCTGTTCCTGTTCCTGCAGAAGTACATCGTCGGAGGGTTGACGGCCGGGGCCGTCAAGTAACTCGGGGCGGATTGGCGGGCAGTGGCATGGGCTCCGCCCATAGAAGCCCGGCCCACCCGAGCCCAACCATCCAACCCCTCAGCCTTTGGTACGTGATGTCCCGGGGTGGTTGCGGCTGCGCCGGACTTGCCCGCACCCCTCTCCACTTCCGCGAGAAGGCAAAAAGTCACCCAACCGGCGCGGTTTCGGTGACTTTTCGCCTTGTGACAGCGGATCGGGAGAAGTTGGGAAGAAAGTTTTTGGCGGATGTCGATTCCGTGGGGTCCCGTTCGACGTCATAGTAGGAGGACGCACACGGCGGACTCGCTAGCGAAGGAGAACACCAATGAAGTACATGCTGATCATGCGCTCAACCGACGAGGCTCTCGAAGCGTCCAAGAAAATGGACTTCGAGGAGATCATCAACGCGATGGGCGCATACAACGAGTCCATGATGAAGGCGGGCGTGCTGCTCGCCGGTGAGGGACTCACCGACGCCGAGGAGGGCTTCGTCGTCGATTTCTCTGCGGAGAAGCCGATCGTCACCGACGGCCCCTACGGCGAAACCCACGAACTGTTCAACGGTTTCTGGATCATCGAAGCGTCCAGTAAGGAGGAAGCTGCGGAGTGGGCCAGCCGTGCACCACTCGGCCCCGGCAGCAAGCTGGAGGTACGTCGGGTGCACGACGGGAGCGACTTCGCGGACTTCGCAGACAACGAGTACGTCCAGAAGGAGGCCGGCTGGCGCGAGGAGCAGGCCGCGCGCGCCCAGTCGAACTGACCGGTTGAGCCGTGACAGACATCCGTCGCAGGGTCGACGCCGTCTGGCGCATCGAGGGCGCGCGCATCATCGCGACCCTCGCCAAGATGACCGGCGACGTTGGCCTCGCGGAGGACCTCGCCCAGGAAGCCCTGGTCGACGCCCTCACCCAGTGGCCAGAGTCAGGCGTCCCGCAGAACGCGGGCGCCTGGCTCACCGCTGTCGCCAAGCGCAAGGCGATCGACGGCTGGCGTCGTCGGGAGCGGCTCGACGAGCGGTATCGAGCGATCGCACATGACCTGGAGGAGGCTCGCGATGACGAATGGCAGCCGATCGACGACGACCTGCTCCGGCTGGTCTTCACCGCCTGCCACCCGGTGCTCTCGCGGGAGTCGCAGGTCGCGCTGACCCTGCGAGTGGTCGGCGGCCTCACCGCTGAGGAGATAGGGCGGATGCTGCTGGTTCCGGTGGCGACGGTACAGCAGCGGATCGTGCGGGCCAAGAAGACCCTGTCGGCGGCGCAGGTTCCGTTCGAGGCGCCGGATCCGCCGGAGTGGAAGGAGCGGCTGGGCGCAGTGCTCGGCGTCATCTACCTGATCTTCACCGAGGGGTACGCCGCGACCTCCGGTGACCGCTGGATCCGGACCGAGCTCGCGAACGAGGCCCTGCGGCTCGGGCGCGTGCTCGCCGGGCTGCTGCCGCGAGAGCCTGAGGTGCACGGGTTGGTCGCGCTGATGGAGTTCCAGGCGTCACGCTTCGGAGCGCGGGTCGCCAGGGATGGCACCCCGATCCTGCTGGCCGACCAGAACCGCTCGCGCTGGGACCGCACCCAGATCGAGCGCGGCCGCGCTGCATTGAGGGCAGCGGATGCCGTGGGCAGGGGTCGGACGGCCTATGGTTTGCAGGCGGCAATCGCCGAGTGCCACGCAATCGCCCCGAGCGTCGATGAGACTGATTGGCAACGAATCGTGCTGCTCTACGAGGCGCTCGGCCGTTTGGCGCCGAGCCCAGTGGTGGAACTCAACCGGGCGGTTGCGGTGTCGATGGCGACGGGTCCGGCGAGTGCCCTGAGCATCGTCGACCGGCTGGATTCGGAGGGCGCCCTGCGCGGTTCGCATCTGCTGCCGAGTGTGCGTGGCGAGTTGCTGGCCCAGCTGGGGCGGGTGGAGGAGGCACGCTCTGAGCTGCTCACGGCTGCCGCTCTCACCGCGAATGAGCGGGAGAGCGCGGTGCTCCGCGCGAAGGCTGCGGCCCTCGAGGTGTCGGGTTAGCTGTGGGGCCGCGCTCTGCATTAGCCTCCTGATATGAGTGAGTTGCTTTCGGCATCCGCTGCCCCTCGGGCCCGGGTCCTCGCGTCGTATTCGGTGGATGCCGATCGGTCGCCGGAGTGGCTCCGGGTGGAGTTGCGGCGGCTCGCCGAGACGGCGGAGGCGGCGCTGCTGGGCACCGACGCGGAGGTCGTCTTCGTCGATGCCGGCCGCACGACCGACGACCCGGCCGAGCTGGTCGATGCGTTCGACGGCGTGCTGGTGCTGGGCGGTGCCGACCTCGACCCGGCGTTCTACGGGCAGGAGCCCCAGGAGGGCAAACTCTACGGCGTCGACCCGCGGGCGGATGCGTTCGAGCTCGCGCTGATCAACGCAGCCGTCGATGCGGGCAAGCCGTTCCTCGGAATCTGCCGCGGCATGCAACTGCTGAACGTCGCGTTCGGCGGCACGCTCATTCAGCACCTGGGTGACGACACCATCCACAGCGTCTCCGATGTCAACGACGTGATGATCGAGCACACCGTTTCGCTGAGACCGGGCACGCTGGTCGGCGACCTGTATGGCTCGCCGACCCTGGGAATCCGCTCCGGCCATCACCAGGCGGTTGCCGAAGTGGGGGAGGGGCTCCTGGTGTCGGCGGATGCTCCGGACGGCACGATCGAAGCGGTCGAGGCTGCCGACGGTTGGGTGCTGGGTGTGCAGTGGCACCCGGAGGACCCGAACGCGGATGCCGCGCAGCTGGTGACCCTGATGTCGGAGTTCGCGGCGCAGTGCGTCGGCGCCCGCTCAATCTGTGGGTTGAGTAGCTCGCGAAGCGAGCGTATCGAAACCTCTGTCCGGCTCCGCAGCTCGCGATAACTCCGTGGTGGCATCCGGGCATCCGTTCGGGTGATATTCTGTACCGGTTGCCTGATTCGAGGCGGTGCTTCTGCGCGCGGAAGCTTCGCCCCCTTAGCTCATTGGTAGAGCACTTCCTTGGTAAGGAAGAGGTAGTGGGTCCGATTCCCACAGGGGGCTCGATCGCCGGTCACAAGCCGGTGGATCGTGGCTGAGTAGCTCAGTTGGTGAGAGCGCACGACTCATAATCGTGAGGTCGCGGGTTCGAATCCCGCCTCAGCTACCGTAGGGGATTCATGAAATTCCGTCTCCCTCTTTGAGTTGCATTCTCAACCCGCAGGCGGATATTACAAGCATTTGTCACATAAGCCGTGACGCTCTCCATCCAGAAAAGCGGGCCGTTCGGCAGGAAAGCCGCACGCTAGAGTTGCCGTCCGCGCCGCTATGCGCAGAACATCGCGGCGGCGACTACGAATATCCCGACGGCCAGTGCGTACCACAGGGCTGGCAAAAGGCTGGCGATCAAAGTGGCCGCCACACGACTGATATTCGAATGACGCAGCACCCAACAGACGACGAGGGTGCTGACTGCGGCCAGTCCCGGAACAACCGTCAGGGCCTGGGTGATTCCGGTAAGTGCGCCAGACCGCGCGCCCTCCCATGCGTCTGGCCGGTCGAGCAATATTAGAACCCAAAGGAAGGACCACAGCGCGACCAGGACAGTGAAGACGGAGCACACCACGAGCGAACTGATCCACGCGCTCTTGCCCCAGGTCCTTCGCGGGTTGCACAGTAGATACCCACTGATGCCAGCCATGACGATTGCTGCCGCCGCCATGTTGGCGTTCTGCGTGGTGGCTGTGGTGGTGAATGAAAATGAACAGTCGCCGGCATACATTGCCGGATGGGCGCTCACCATGAGTTGGGCATAGAGAATTGCAGCCCATGCCGCGGCGAATGTCACGGAGCCAAGCCCTCTGATCACCTTCTGGCTCCAGGCCGATGAGGCTTGCGAATCAAGCAATTCGTCACCGCTCCCTATGAGCACCAAGACCGAAAATGGCCGCGCTGCACGAGAAGCCCGGGGGGAAATCGTGGACGTTGGGCGGATCCGGCTCTCCCATCGAAAATGGGTCCCACGGGAACCGCGAAATCATTGAGATGGAATCGGCTGGGGCTCTGTCGTGACCTGCTCTGGGGGACCAAGGTAAACCGCGCCGGTTCCGTCCAACGGGTACAGGATGTTGGTGAATTCCGACTTCGGCTCCGGCGCCACCGGGCTCGCGATCGCCACCACGCTGACGGTGGCCGCTACCGCGAGGATCATCGAGCCGACGCCAGCCGTCAGTGTTTGAGAAGTCGTCATGCTCGGACACTATTGGAATCACTCGAGTTTCGCTAGCGGCCCCGGAAGCCGATGATGACCCACGGGCTCAGCACTGCGCGTACACCAGCGGGTCGCGCAGCACTTCACCGAAGGTGATCTCGGCCGCACCGATGAGCAACCGGTCTTGGGCCAGCGCGGCGACCTCACGCTCGAGCACCTCGGAATCCCATGTGAGGAGCGTCGCCATGAACCCGCCCAACACGACGAGTTGCGGCCCGAGCACATTGATCGCATTGGCGATCGCTCCACCGAGTACGTGCTGCTGGCGCGCCAACTCCGCCTGAAGCGCCGGGGCGGATGACTCGAGCACGGCCGCCTCGAACTGGGCCTCGTCTGCCGTCCGCATCCCCAGGATGGAGAGCAGCTGCGCGCGGCTCACGTCGTCTTCGAGCGTGCCCCCGACGGTGGCGCGGTGGGCAGGATTGTCGAGTCGCTGACGGTTGTGGCCGAGCTCGCCGGCGTAGCCGTAACCACCCCGATATGGTTGCCCGTTCACGATCACGCCGCCGCCGATGCCGCTCGCGCCGCCGTTGATGTAGACGAGGTGGTCAGTTTCGCGCCCCACCGAACAGACGCTCGGCGAGTGCTCCCAGCGTTGCGTCGTTGTCGGCAAAAGCAGGCAGCCCGGTAGCGGCCTCAACCATGCTCCGGAACGCGACCTCGCTCCAGCCCAGGTGCGGTGCCCACCGCACCATGCCGTCAGATTCGCGCACCAGGCCGGGCACCGCCAGACCGATGCCGACGATGCGGCGGTCGCGTGCTGGGCCTTCCCTCAGCTGCGAGACGAGCCCCCGACCACCTCGGCCATCTCTGCGGCGAGGCGATGTGATCGAGTTCATGTCGCATCCGGTGCTCGACGGTGGCACCGAGGCCGACGAAGGCGATCGTGACTGCGTCGCTCTCCGGGTACTGGCAATCGCCAGCGTGGTTTTGGCAGCTGTGGGCCTCGTAATCGTGCTGCTCGGAGTGCCGTTCTGGGGCGCCGAAGTCTGCAGCGTCTCCTGCCGAGCTACATCTCCGGCGGAGCGATCTCGCCGGTGTACATGCCGTAGGTGGTGTCCGCTGCAGCCTTCGCTACTGCGGGGTCGGCTCCGGCACGCTCATGGACGGCGGCCCAGGCATCCGCCGAGGCACGCATGAAGGCCTTGCCCTCTGCACTTGCGACCCACTCAGCGGCCATCTCGGGCGTGACGCCGTCCTCACCGCCGGAGTAGTACTGCGCGAGTCCAAGCAGTCCGGAGTCCCAGCCCATTCCAGTTGCGGATGGCCCGAACTGTTCCCAGACTCCGTCGGGGAGACTGTCGACTGCCGCGACGTTCTCGAGCTCTACGCGGGTTGATTTCGCGTCGACCGCCTTCAGCCGGATATGCACCATCGCGGGCTCACCGTGGCCCATGCCCCAGGTGATCGAGTATTCGGCGGCGCCACCGCTCGGCGGAACGCAGCTGCGGATCTCCCCGCCCGCATTCCCCTCGAGCTGATATGTGCCGCCCAGGCGCAGGTCACCGGTGATCGGCAGGAACCAGCGTGGGATGCGCTCGACCGAGGTCATTGCGTCCCACACATCGTCGATGGGGGACGGGTAGGTCTGGCTAAGCGTCTGCACGTACGAGCGCACGCCGTCGACGTCCTTGGTTTCGAGGCCACGCTCGACGGCGTCGATCTGGGCATTCACATTCACCATGTCGGTGCTCCTTCTTGGTTTGGTCAGGTTGATAGGGGGTCAGAGTTAGTCGTCGGTGGGAGCGGTCGGGCGCGGCGACGTGCCGGCCTTCTTCTGCGCGAGGCGCTCGCGCGCGAGTTCGGTACCCAGCGCGTCGAGCTTGGGCTGCCAGAAGCCGCGGAACGTATTGAACCACGCATCCGCCTGGGCGAGGGGAGTGGGGTCGACTGCGTAGATCCGCCGGGTACCCTGAGCACGGACCGTGGCTAATCCGGAGTCGCGGAGCACCCTCAGGTGCTGCGAGACCGCAGGTTGGGAAATGCCGAACTCACGCTGAATTACGTTGCCGAGGTCTCCTGCGGACTCTTCGCCGTCAGCGAGCAGCTCGAGGATGCGCCGGCGGACCGGGTCACCGAGAACATCGAGTGCGTGCATGCGCCAATATTTGCATCGCTACTTATATAAGTCAACTCTTAAGGAGAAGATCAGTCCTGCGCGTAAACCAGCGGGTCGCGAAGCACCTCGCCGAAGGCGATCTCGCCCGCACCGATGAGTAGGCGGTCCTGGGCGAGCCCGGCGGCTCGGATGCGCACGCCTTCCCAAGCGGTGGGAAGGGTGCGTGCAGCCACCTCGCGATCGAGCGCCTCCGAATCCCACGAGAGGAGTGTCGCCAGGAACCCGCCGAGCACGACAAGTTGTGGCCCGAGCCCGTTGATCGAGTTGGCGAGCGCACCGGCCAACACGTGCTGCTGGCGAACCAGTTCCGCGTGCAGCGCAGGGTCGGATGACCCCAGCACTGCCGCCTCGAACTCGGCTTCGTCTGCCGTGCGCATCCCCAGGATGGCGAGCAGCCGCGCACGACTGACCTCTTCCTCCAGGGTTCCGCCGACGGTCGTAGGGTGCTGAGAGCGATCAACAGTGGTGGCAAGCCGACCGTCGTTGCTTGCCCTGCGTTGTGGCGTCTGCGTCTGCGGTGAGGGGTCATCGCCGCGATCTGCCGCTATTACTATTCAGGTATCCGAGAGAGGAGGCATCGAGTGTCTGACATTATGAAGGCTCCAGATACCCAAATCGTCCAGGCGATCAACCGCGGTTCGATTGACACGGCGAGTCTCATGTCACGAGACGGATGGAAGCGTATTTGCCAGGCGAGGGGGCGAAACCTCAGCGCGGTGAATGAGGTCGCCTGGTCGCGTCTGTGCGCTCGCCGCGGGTACGGGCAGGAGCGGCAGAACCCCCGCGGATTCTAGCTATCGTGAGAGGGCGGGCTCGCCTCCCGCTTCAGCTACAAGTGCTGCCTGTAAGGCCGGGCTCAGCTCTGCTCGCGAAGCACCTCGCCGAAGGCGATCTCGGCCGCACCGATGAGGAGGCGGTCCTGGGCGAGCCCGGCGGCCCGGATGCGCACGCCTTCCCAGGCGGTGGGAAGGGTGCGTGCAGCCACCTGCTGGGCGGCACGCGGCCAGACTGGGTGGCCTCGTCGCTGGCGCTTCCGCTCGCGACCGTGCCGAGCATCCGCCTGCAATACGCGCTGCGGGGCCCGGCGAAGTCGGCTCAGCTGCTGCTTTCGAACCGGTCGTCGAACTCCCTGCGCAGGTACTTCGGCGCCTGGCTCCGCCACGCCTCGGTCACGACTTCGGCGAGCAGGTCCAGGTCGATCTTCCCGAGCCGGAACAGCACCTTGGGCCCACCCCAGGAGACTTCGGATGCCCGGAAGGCATCCGGCCAGCCCTGCAGGAACGCCCGCTGCTCATCCGAATCCGCCACCTTGACGCCGACCACCGGCTCGGCGGCGATGAGCTCACGAAGGGCGGGGCTCTCGCTCGGCCACGGGTAGCACTCCCAGGCGTACAGCTTGTTGCGCACGAACCAGGCGAGGCCGCCGGTCATCGTGCGCTCTTCGCTCCCCGGTAGCTGGGCAGCAACACGGCTCACGTCATCCAGGGTCGGCACGGGAACAGTATGCCGGAGTCCACCGACGCTCCACTTGTGGATCCCCATGGCGCCGGCGCACCCGGCACGTGAGAGGATTCCTCCCAAACCCCGACCGCGCACATCAAGGGAGCACCATGTCCGACCCGTCTGCCCCGAACACCCAACGTGGCACGCGCACCCTCACGATCGTGTCGCTCATCTTTGCCGCGCTTTCGCCACTGATCGGGCTGGTGCTGGCCCTCGTGGACTGGACCCGTTCCCGACGGCGCGGCGCGGTCGAGCGCACGACCATCGTGTCGCTCGGCCTGAACGGCGTCATGCTCGGTCTCAATGTGCTTCTCCTGTTCCTGCTCCCGTGGATGATCTACCTGGTGGGGGCTCGCGGGTCCGGATTGGCGGTACCCAACGCGTTCGAATACTCCGTCGAAGCGTGGTCGATAATCTTCGGCTGATGAACTCGCCGCCACTGTCGTTTCGAGCGGTGCATGCCTACGGTGGCGGGATGAAAAATCCAGAACACGAAGCAGAAGATCGGACACCGGCAGACGGTACTGCGGGGGAAGCTCCCATGGATCAGGTCAGCAGCCAGCCCGAGCAGGAACCGGAAGTCGAGCAGAACGATGCGCTCCCCGACTGGGGTCCAACGGATGGGGTCCACGGTACGGACGCGGAGTCGTCCGGGTAGCGCCGCTTTCAGCGGACCGCGATCGGAGTAACCAGCGATCCCTCACCCGGGATGCCGGTCTTGCGGTTCGCGAAGACCATTGCCCCGGCTCGCCGCTCGCGGAAGTCCCGGAACTCCATCGGCACGCCCTGCGCGACGGATAAGTCCCGACTGTCGGCAACCTGAAGGTGCACGTGCGGTTGAGTCGAATTGCCAGAGTTGCCGCACTCAGCGATCTCCTCCCCGGTCGTCACCGCATCGCCGACGGTGACCCTGAGCGAACCCGCCTTCAGGTGCACCAACGTCACGAAGCCGCTGTCGATCGCGATGGTGACGTAGTTGCCGGCGATCGCACTGACCCCCTCGCGTATCCGCCCGCCCTGTCCGAGCATGTACGGCACCAACGCCAGCTGCGACCGCCTGCCCGCGTGATCGAGCTCTCCGTCGTGAGCCTCAACTATGGTGCCGCTCGCCGGCGCGAGGATCGGCTGGCCGAAACCGAAGAACCGTTCAGGTGGTTCACTGGCGAGAAAGGTGCGCCAGTCGCGGTGGGCGGCGCTGCGGCCCCGATCGTCCACGCGGATGAAGTCGATCGCGTAGCGCTCACCGAAAAGGTCGCTCCCATGGCTGGGAACCCGCCGGGCCGGACTGTTCCTGGCCAGCCAGAGACCGGTGAACGGCAGCGAGAGGACAACTTTGTCGGAGTTGTTCGCAGTCATCGAGCCAGCCTAAGACGATCGGGTCTGCGATCGCCCCGGCATCCTCCGTTGCCGCTACGGTGGGCACAGTCTCACCAGAACTTATCCAAGAGAAGGTATGAAAATCCAGAACACCATCAGCATCAACGCCGACCGAGCGTGGGTGTTCAAGATCTTCTGCGACCTCGAGAATGCCCCGGCCAACATTGGCGGCATCACGAAGCTCGAAGTGCTGGCGGGACCAGCCCAGTTGAACCTGGACACCAGATGGCGGGAGACCCGCAAGATGTTCGGGCAGGAGGCGACCGAGGAGATGTGGGTTGTGGCATACGAGAAGGATGTTTCGTACGCGGTTGAGGCGGAGTCGCGCGGCAACCACTATCGCAGCGAGTACACATTCACCCCGGAGGGGAGCGGCACCCGCGTCGACCTGACGTTCGAAGGGGTGCCCCTCACCTTCGGCGCCCGTCTGACCGGAATCATCGGCGCGCTCTTTGTCGGCGCCGCCAAGAAGGAAATGCACAAAGACCTGCTCGACCTGAAGCGGGTGTGCGAGAGCGCGTGACCCCGCTCAGCTGATCGCGACGGCTCCGAGCGCCAGCACGGCGATGAGCAACCACGACAGCAGCCCCGCGATCAGCGCACGCCAGCCGGTCTGCACCAACTCGCGCAGCCGCACGGCGGTTCCGAGCCCGAACAGCGCCATCGCGAGCAACGCCGTCTGCACCACGTCGGCGGATGCCAGCACCGGCTCCGGCACGTCGACCAGCGTACGGATGATCACGGCGGCCAGGAATCCGGCGACGAACAGCGGCAGGATAGGTGGGCGCTTCGACAGCCGAGCATCCGCCCCCGCCCGCCGTCGCACCACCACCGCCGCGACCGACACCATCGGCGCCAGCATCAGCACCCGGGTGAGCTTGATCACGACGGCGACCGCCAGCGCGGTGGTCCCCGCGACCTGCGCGGTCGCCACCACCTGCCCGACATCGTGCACGCTCGCACCCACCCAGTGCCCGAAGCCCTGCGCCGACAGTCCCAGCGGATGCCACAATGCCGGCAACACCGCGATGGCCAGCGTCCCGCAGAGTGTCACTAACGCAACGGGTGTCGCTGTCTCCCGGTCCTTCGCCTGCACCACGCCACTCATCGCCCCGATGGCGGATGCGCCGCAGATGGCGAAACCGGTGGCGATCAGCAGCGGCTGATGGTCGGGGAGGTGGAGCATCCGCCCCATCCACCAGGTGCCGCCGAAGGTGACCAGCACGATGCCGACCACGGATGCGATCGTCAGCCAGCCGAGCGCAGCGATGTCCACGACGCTGAGCTTCAACCCGAGAAGCACGATGCCGAGACGCATGAAGCGTTTCGCGGCGACGGAGAGGCCAGGTGCCCACGCGCCTTCGAGAAGAGTGCGCAGCTGCGGGACCTGCGCGACGGCGATGCCCAGCACGACTGCCGCCGTCAGCAGCGGGATCGCGGGGACGAGCGCGTGAACGCCCCAGGAGACCAGGGCGGCGACGACGGCCGCGACGACACCGGGAGGCCACGACGATACACGAGTCACCGGGACGTGCCGATCACAGCGCGGCACCGAACAGCGACGGTACCGAACAGCACGGCACCGATCACAGGATGGTGCCAGACGGCCGCGTCAGCGCCCGCAATCCGTGCAGCACCGCCGCAGGCACGGCACCGCTCGTCCGAGGATTCGACTCCAGCGGGTGGTTGCGAATCGTGAACTCGTACTCGCCCGCACTGCCCGCCGCGTCGATGCGATGGGTGGTCATTGTCGCCCGCGGGTCCGCCACCAGCCGCACGCGCGTCTGCTCCCACAGCCCGGTGGCGGCCGCCAGCGCGACGGCGACGTTCAGCGAGGATGGGAACCGTTCGATGGCCTCGGCAACCGTCCCCTCGAAGACGGTGGCGGCATCCGTTCCCTCGTTCAGCCGGGCGACCGTCGCCGGGTTCATCCAGGGCTGGATCAGGCTCGTCGCCGTCTTCGTCGTGGTCAGGGTGGCGGATGCCAGCCCGCCCCGAGCGGACACCGCAGCAAGAAGGTCGAGACCCCCGATCGCTCCGGCGGTGAGAAAGCTGCGTCCTGGGCCATCGTGCAGAAGTGCTCGGCGCACTGCGGGGTCGGCGAGCACGCCGACCGACACGATGAACAGGTCGGTACCGGATGCGATCACCCGCGGGCCGTGCTCGGTCGCCGCCGCGATTCCAGCGCACTCCACGACCAGGTCGCTCAGTTCGAGTGCTTCGTCGAAGCTCAGCTCGCGATGCCCGCGGGCGGCGGCCCGCCCGGGCGTGCGCGTGATGACGCCGGCCAGCTCGACGCCGGCAACCTCGCCAGCACTGAGCGCATCCGCGACCGGTTGCCCGATCGCCCCATATCCCAGGAGGGAGACGCGCAGGGTCATCCGAGTGCCGCCGTCAACTCGCGGAACCGCTTCAGGCCGACATTGCCGCCCGACAGGATGACGCCGATCCGAGCATCCGCTGCCGGCCGCGTCCCGAACATGAGCGATGCCAGCCCGGTCGCCCCGGAGGGCTCCAGCACGATCTTCAGCCGGTCGAACGCGAACGCCAGCGCCTCGCGCAGCTGGTCGTCGGTGACCAGGTCGACGCCGTCGACCAGTCGGCGGTTGACCTCGAACGTGAGCTCTCCCGGGATCTCAGCGCCCTGCCCATCCGCGATGGTGTTCGGCACCTCGATCTGTACGCGCTTGCCCGCCTCGAGCGAGCGTTTGGTGTCGTCTCCGGCCTCCGGCTCGACCCCGATCATCCGGATGCCCGGGTGCAGGCCCTTCGCCGCCGTGGCGCTGCCCGCCATGAGGCCGCCGCCGCCGATCGGCACCCGCAGCTCGTCGAGTTCGCCCACCTCATCGAGCAGTTCGAGGGCCGCCGTGCCCTGGCCGGCCATCACGTCGTAATGCTCGTACGGCGGAATGATGGTCATCCCGTGCTTCTCGGCGAGGTCACGGCCGAGCGCCTCGCGGTCGCCGGTGAAGCGGTCGTAGAACTCGACCGCTGCGCCGTAGCCGCGGGTGGCGGCGATCTTCGACTCCGGGGCGTCCGACGGCATGATGATCGTCGCGGTGCTGCCCATCATCGCGGCGGCCAGCGAGACGGCCTGCGCGTGATTGCCCGACGACCAGGCGGTCACGCCACGCTTCAGTTGCTCTTCGCTCAGCCGGGAGATCGCGTTGTACGCCCCACGGAACTTGAACGCGCCCACCCGCTGGAAGTTCTCGGCCTTCAGGAAAACGGATGCTCCGCACAGCTCGTCGAGGGTGCGCGAAGTGAGCACCGGGGTGCGGTGGGCGACCCCCTCCAGCTGCCGGGCGGCGTCGCGAACGGAATCAAGAGTCAGCATGGCTCCAGCCTACGGTTGCCGCGCGCTACGGCCCGTCGGACAGCGCGCCGGCCGCCACCGCCTCGCGGGCTGCGACGAACGCGTCCGTGCAGGCGATCACGTCGGCCGTGGAGTGCGCGGCAGACAGCTGCACGCGGATGCGCGCCTTGCCGAGCGGCACCACCGGGTAGGAGAACGCGATCACGTAGACGCCCTCCTCGAGCAGGGCATCCGCCATCGCGACCGCCTCGTGCTCGTCGGAGAACATGACCGGGATAATCGGATGCTCACCCGGCAGCAGCGTGAACCCGGCCGCGGCCATCCGCTTGCGGAACAGTTCGGCGTTCTCAGCCAACTTCGCCCTCAGCTCGGCTCCCTCGGCGACCAGGTTGAGTGCCTCGATCGACCCGGCGACGACAGATGGCGCGACCGCGTTGGAGAACAGGTAGGGCCTGGCGCGCTGGCGCAGCAGTTCGACGATCTCCCGGTGACCGCTGATGTAGCCGCCGGATGCCCCGCCGAGTGCCTTCCCGAGGGTGCCGGAAATCACGTCGACCCGGTCGGTGACGCCGAACAGCTCCGGCGTTCCGGCGCCGGTGGGACCGACGAAGCCGACCGCGTGCGAGTCGTCGACCATCACCATCGCGTCGTACTTCTCGGCCAGGGCGCAGATCTCGTCCAGCGGGGCCAGGTAGCCGTCCATCGAGAAGACGCCGTCGGTGACGATCAGCCTGCGCCGGGCATCCGCGGCCGCCTTCAGCTGGGTCTCCAGATCGGCCATGTCGCGGTTCTTGTAGCGGTAACGCTGCGCCTTCGACAACCGCACGCCGTCGATGATCGACGCGTGGTTGAGCTCGTCCGAGATGACGGCATCCTCAGCGCCCAGCAGCACCTCGAAGACGCCACCATTCGCGTCGAAGCAGGATGGGAACAGGATGGTCGCCTCGGTGCCGAGCAGGCCGGAGATGCGGTCCTCCAGCTCGACGTGCTGGGTCTGGGTGCCGCAGATGAAGCGCACGCTCGCCATGCCGAAACCCCACTCGTCGAGCGCGGACTTCGCCGCCGCGATCAAGCGCGGGTGGTTGGCCAGCCCCAGGTAGTTGTTGGCGCAGAAGTTCAGCACCGGTTTCCCGCCGGCCTCCACGTGGGAGGACTGCGCGGTCTCCAGCTGGCGCTCCGACTTGTAGAGGCCGGCCTCCCGAATCTCGTCGAGAGTCTGGGTGAGCTGCTCGCGAACCGTTCCGTACATGTGCTTCTCCTTATGACCAGTCGATGACGACTTTGCCGCCGTTGCCTCCGCGGGCGATAGCGAACGCTTCTTCCCAGCGATCGGCCGGGAGCCGGTCGGTGATGACATCCGCCACGTCTAGCCCGGTCTGGACCATCGCATTCATGGCGTACCAGGTCTCGAACATCTCGCGGCCGTAGATGCCCTTGATGGTGATCATGTGGCTGACCACCTTCGCCCAGTCGATCGAGATGGGCGCGCTCGGCAGGCCGAGCATGGCGATGCGGCCACCGTGGGTCATGTTCTCGAGCATCTCCGGGAGGGCGGTCGCATGCCCGCTCATCTCCAGGCCGATGTCGAATCCTTCCGTCATGCCGAGGGTGCGCTGGGCGGATGCGACGCGCTCGTTCGCGACGTTGACGGCGATATCCACGCCCATGCGCCTAGCGAGGGACAGCCGCTCCTCATTGACGTCGGTGATGACGACGAAGCGTGCGCCGATGTGCCTGGCCACTTTCGCGGCCATCAGGCCGATCGGCCCGGCCCCGGTGATGAGCACATCCTCGCCCACCATCGGGAACGAGAGGGTGGTGTGCACGGCGTTGCCCAGCGGGTCGAAGATGGCGGCCAGGTCGGGGTCGATGGTGTCCGGATGCTGCCACACATTGCCCTGCGGAATGACGACGTACTCGGCGAACGCCCCATCGCGGTTCACTCCGACGCTGGAGGTGAACTTGCACAGGTGCCGGCGCCCGGCCCGGCAATTGCGGCAGTGCCCGCAGACGATGTGGCCCTCGCCGGAGACGAACGCGCCAACCGCGACCGAAGTCACGTTCTCGCCGATCTCGACCACGTGCCCGGAGAACTCGTGACCCGGGATCAGGGGCGCGTTGACCGCACCGGCCGCCCAGTCGTCCCAGCTTTCGATGTGCAGGTCGGTGCCGCAGATCCCGGTACGGAGGACGCGGATCTTCACGTCACCTGGCCCGGGCGTCGGCTCCGGGAGCTCGGTCATGGTGAGACCCGGCCCCGCAGCCGATTTGTAGAGAGCTTTCATCGTTGATTTCCTCTCGGCGCCCCTCGTCGGGCGCCCGAACACTATCGAACCACTATTCCGGCGAGCCTGCGGCGAGCGGTTCGGGCGGCGACGATGACGCCCTTTCTCTTCGATGCGCCTGTTCGGTGCGGCGTCATCGACGAGAAAGGGCGTCATTGTTGGCCGCGCGGGCGGATCGAGTCCCGGAATGTCAGTGGTTCCGTCTACGCTTGAAGAAAATCCGCGCGACACGCCGAAAACACTACATATGGGGAATGACAATCGTGTGATTCGCGTTATATAGTGGGTAACCACGCAGCGCCGGAGTAACCAAATGGCGCCGCACACCGGATTTATTGAGACTTGAGGAGGTCAACATGGACAACGACAACGACTCTGTTGGCGGTTACGCAGTTCCCGTCGACCCGATGGACCTTCTGCAGTGCGACAGCTGCCAGTAAGGCAGTAAACGCACACAAGGTTCGCCCTCGAACCCCGGAGACCACATCGGTCCCCGGGGTTCTTGCGTTCCGCGGGCGCCCCGAGCGAACGGGCCTCTCGCAATAGTTACCTTTCCGGCGGATAGTGCCCCGCGCAACAGGCACAATCCGCCGGAACGGGCACTATCGACACGGCGCGCAGCAGTGTGCTCGTGGCAGGCTTTGGGGAGCGCGAGACGCGCGCCCATAGGATTGACCCGTGACTGTGAACGCCGAACTGCAGGGACGCGTCTTCCCTCCTACCGCCCCCTACCTGGTCGGACGCGAGAAGGTGCGCGAGTTCTCGCGGGCCGTCTTCGCCACCAGCCCGATCAACCACGACGTCGAGGCCGCGCAGGCGGCCGGCTACTCCGACGTGGTCGCCCCGCCGACCTTCCCGGTCGTGGTGCAGGAGGCGACGCTCGCCCAGCTCCTGAACGAACCGGATGCCGGCATCGACTTCTCGCGCGTCGTTCACGGCGACCAGCGCTTCACCTACACCCGCCCGGTGGTGGCCGGCGACGAGTTGACTGCGACCCTCACCGTGACCAACGTGAAAACGCTCGGTGGCAACTCGATGGTGACGGCCGAGTCGAACATTACCGACGCATCCGGAGCCCACGTCGTGACCGCGGTCTCCACCCTCGTCGTGAGGGGGGAAGACTCGTGAACACGCCCCCCGCTCCCTCCGAACTCGCCGAAGGTGCGCACATCGGAGACACGATCGCCGCCACCAGCTACCTGTTCACCCGCGACAACCTGGTGAAGTATGCCGGGGCATCCGGTGACTTCAACCCGATCCACTACCGCGATGAGGTCGCGCAGTCCGTCGGGCTGCCTGGAATTCTGGCCCACGGCATGCTGACCATGGGCGTCGCCGTGCAGCCGGTCGTCGACTGGGCGGGAGACCCCGGCCGCATCATCGACTACCAGGTGCGCTTCACCCGGCCGGTTCCGGTGGATGCAGCGGATGGCGCAGTCATCGACGTGGTCGCCACGGTCGGCGCCGTCGAGGACGGCGTCGCGCGCATCGACCTCACGGTGACCTTCGATGAGAAGACCGTGCTGGGCAAGGCGCAGGTGAGAGTCACCCTGTGACGGCACTGTCCGGGCTGACCACCATGCGCGTCGGCGGTCCTGCGCTGCGGCTTGTCGAGCCCGCGGATGCCGGCCAGCTGGTCGATGCGACGCTCGAGGCGTGGGGGAGCGGCGAGCCGTGGCTGATTCTCGGCGGCGGATCCAACCTGGTCGTCGCGGACGACGGGTTTGACGGCACGGTCATCCGGGTTGTGACGAAGGGGATCGAAGAAGCGCCGGCAACGAAGACGCGTCTCCGCACCCAGGCCGGTGAGCCCTGGGATGCCTTCGTGGCCACCACCATCGAACGCGGCCTGGTCGGGCTGGAGGCACTCTCCGGCATCCCGGGGTCGGTTGGCGCTGCACCGATCCAGAACATCGGCGCCTACGGGCAGGAACTCTCCGACAGCTTGGTCGCGATCGACTTCCTCGACTACCTGACCGGGGAGGTGTCGCGGGTTCCTGCGCAGGAACTGAAGCTCGGCTACCGCACCTCGGCAATCAAGCAGGGCCGTCACGGGTTGGTGCTCGCCGTCGAACTCGACCTCGCGCAGGGCGAACTCAGCGAGCCGATCGCCTACTCGCAGCTCGCATCCGCCCTCGGTGTGCAGCTGGGTGACCGCGTGCCGACCGCGCAGGTGCGCGATGCGGTGTTGCGCCTCCGCGCGTCGAAGGGGATGGTGCTGTCGCCGGACGACCCTGACTCCGTCAGCTCCGGTTCGTTCTTCACCAACCCGATCGTCGGCGCACGCTTCGCCAGTGAGTTGCCGGCGGATGCTCCGCGCTGGCCGCTGGAGGCGGAGCCGGCTCCGGCGGTGATCCCGCTGGACTCCTTCGATGCTCACTCCTTGCAGCCGCGGGCTGCCGGTGAGAGGCAGGTGAAGTTGAGCGCCGCGTGGCTGATCGAGCAGTCGGGCATCCGTCGCGGGTTCTCCCTGCCTGGTTCGCGCGCCGCCGTCTCGAGCAAGCACACCCTGGCGCTGGTCAACACCGGCGGGGCAACCGCCGAGCAGGTTGCCGAGCTGGCGCGCTATGTGCAGAGCATGGTGTTCAACCGGTTCGGCGTACTGCTGCAGCCGGAGCCCGTGCTGGTCGGCGTGCAGCTGTAGGAAGCAGCAACTCCGCCCGCACCCCTCCACACTCCCCGCGCGCATGGATCCGTGCGGAGCTGCCGCATATGCGCGCGCGTTGCTCCGATCCATGCGCGCCGGGGAGCGCGTACCTCCGATCCGTGCGCGTTCCGTCGATCAGCGCGCGTCACGGTGGCGCCCGTCAGAGCAGGCCCAGCTCCATCGCCCGGGTGACCGCCCGGGTGCGGTCGTTGACGCCGAGCTTCTCGAACACGTGCAGCAGGTGGGTTTTCACGGTCGCCTCACCGACGAACAACCGGGTTGCGATGCCCGGGTTGCTAAGCCCCCGCGCGACCAGCGTCAGCACCTCGGTCTCGCGCGGGGTCAGCGTCGGCGTCGGCGGTGCCGCGACCCGTTTGACCAGGAGGGCGGCAATGGACGGCGCCAGGGCCACCTCACCACGCGCCACCGAGCGGATGCCCGCCAGGATCTCCTCCTCGGGCGCCGCCTTCAGCAGGTAGCCGCTGGCCCCGGCCTCGATCGCGCTGAGGATGCTGTCGTCGCTCTCATAGGTGGTGAGGATGATGACCTTGACCTGCGGTCGCTCCCCGAGAATCTGTGCCGTCGCCTGGTCGCCGTCGAGGCCGGGCATCCGCAGGTCCATCAGCACGACGTCGGGCGAGAGTTCGAGGGCGAGGGCGACCGCCTCGACACCGGTGCTGGCCTGCCCGACGACCACGACATCCGCTGCCGCCTCCAGCAACGCGACGATGCCGCCGCGCACGATCGGGTGGTCGTCGGCGACCAGTACCCGGATCATGCGGTCACCCGCGCCAGGCCGATCGTCAGCGTGGTTCCGGATGCTCCGCTCATCACGGCGAGACTGCCACCGACCAGGGCGAGCCGGTCGCGCATCCCGCTGAGCCCGTAGCCGGTTGGGGGTGCATCGGGGTCGAAGCCGTGGCCGTTGTCGCTGATGGTCAAGGTCCCGCCGTCAAGGGTCACGGTGGCAGTGGTAGCACCGGAATGCTTGCGCACGTTCGACAGCGACTCCTGCGTGCAGCGCAGCACCACGACCTCCATCGCTCGGTCGAGACCGTCGTCGCCGGTGGTCAGGCTGACTGCGATGCCGGTTTCCTGGGCGAACCGCGCGGTGAGCCGTTCGAGCGCCGCGACGAGTCCGGCGTCGAGCGAGGCCGGTGCGCCGTCGGCAACCAGAGCGCGGGTTTCGGTCAACGCCTCCCTGGCCGTCTCCTCAAGTTGGGTCAGCTGGGTCGCCCGCGCCGTGGCATCCGTCTCCTGGCGGGCACGCTGGGCGAGCATGACCATTCCGGTGAGGTCTTGCGCGATGGTGTCGTGGATCTCGCGGGCCAACCGCTCCCGCTCGGAGGTCGCGCCGGCGTCGCGACTGACGGCAGCAAGCTGCTCCTGGGCCGCCCGAAGCTCATCGACGAGGGCCTGCCGTTCCAGACTGTGGTCGACGATGCTGGTGATCCAGAACCCCAGGGCGAGGCTGATCAGCAGCGAAACCAGGACGGTCAGGGCGGTTTCGACCAGGTCGGTCGGCCCGGTGCCGCGGCTGAAGAGAAAGCCGACACCGACCGACAGCGCCAGCGACACGTTGGCCACCAGCGCCCGGCGCACGTCGGCCGCCAACACCCAGACCAGCGGGAACGCGAGGCACTGGATGGTAGCGAAGCTGGGTTGTGCGGCGGTGCCGACACCTGCCGTGATGATCGCGATCACGGTCAGGGCGACTGCTGGGCGGTTGCCGTCCTCGGCCGCCGGGGTCAGCACTGCCCACGCGAGAAGGAAGGCAGCAAGCGCCCCGAGCCCGAGCGCCAGCCGCCACGGCGCCAGCTCTGACATCAGTAGCACGCCGGCCAGTACCACTGAGAGAAACAGCGCGGCCGCGTGCCACCAACGGTTGAACGTCATCTAGCTATCTTTGCGGATCCAGCGGAAGGTGTAGCGGCAGACGACCAGCCCGACGATGAGCCAGACCGCAGTGAACAAGGCCACCCCGGCGAGGTCCCAGCTGCCGCCCTGTTCCACTGCCTCGAACGTGTCAGGCAGGAAGGCTCCGCGCATGCCCTGGGCCATCCACTTCAGAGGGAACACGCTGGCCACGTTCTGCAACCACTCCGGCAGCTGGGTGAACGGCAGGTAGACGCCGGAAATGAACTGCAGCACGAGCGTGATCGGCATGATCACGGCACTCGCGCTCTTACCGCTGCGGGGCAAGCCGCTGAGCGCGATTCCGAGCACAGCGGATGTCGCCACCCCCAGCACGAACACCCAGGCGAAGGTGAACCAGCGCTCAGGGGAGGGGGGAAGGGCTACACCGAAGGCGAGGGCGGCAACCCCGATGATGAGGGCGGCCTGCAGAACGCCGGTCACGAAGACCTGGCCGATCTTGCCGACGAAGTAGCTGACCACCGGCAGCGGTGTGCCGGCCAGCCGCTTCAGGGTTCCGTCACTCTTCTCGACCGCGATATCCAGCGACATGTTCTGCAGCCCGCTGAGCAGTACTCCGGCGGCGAGCATGGCGGGCAGGTAGAAGGCGGCGGCGCTCACGGTGTTGCCGTCCGCATCCGTTCCGAAGCTGGTCTCGCTGAACGCGACCGAGAAGATGGCCAGCATCATCACCGGGAACAGGAAGGTGAAGAAGACGGCGTCGCCCTGGCGGAAGTACGCACGCACCTCGTAGCCGATTCGGGAGAAGCCGAGGCGCAGGGTTCGCGTTACCGGGTTGTCGAGACCGACGGATGCGGTGCTCATGCTGTCACTTCCTGTTCTGCGGTGTGGTGTGGTGCAATATCGGCGGTCGTCGAATGTTGGGAGACGAGCTGCAGGTACACGTCTTCCAGGCTGGGGCGGATGACTTCCAGGCCTTCCGGCTCTCCGTCGCGAATCAGCGTGGCCACCAACGCACCCGGCTCTGGTGTGCGCTGTGACCGGCGCTCGCCGCCCTCGACCCAGTGCACGATCGGCACTCGCGCATCCGCCCCGCCGATTTCGTCGATGCGGCCCACCTCGACCAGCCGTCCGCCGGCGATGATCCCGGCGCGGTCGCCGAGCTGCGCCGCCTCATCGAGGTAGTGGGTTGTCAGCAGGATGGTGGTGCCCTCTGCCTTCAACTGCCGGATGAGGTCCCAGAACTGGTGGCGCGCTTCCGGGTCGAACCCGGTGGTCGGCTCGTCCAGGAACAGCAGCTCCGGCCGTCCGATGATCCCGAGCGCGACGTCGACTCGGCGGCGCTGCCCGCCGGAGAGCTTGCGGATGAGTGTCTTCTGCTTGTCCTCCAGGCCGACGGCGGCAATCACCTCATCGACACCGCGGGGGTTCGGGTAGAGGCCGGCGAAGTGGGAAAGTTGTTCGCGCACTGTCACATGGGCGGACTCGCCGGTGCTCTGCAGCACGATCCCGAGCCGAGCCTTCCAGTCGAGGCTGTTCTTCTGCGGGTCGTGGCCCAAGACCCGAGCGTCACCGGAGGTGCGGTTGCGGTAACCCTCAAGAATCTCGATGGTGGTCGACTTGCCTGCGCCATTCGGGCCGAGCAGCGCGAAGGTCTCGCCGTAGTGGATCTCGAAGCTCACTGAATCGAGGGCGGTGAAGTGGCCGTAATTCTTGCGCAGGTCGCGAACGCTCACGGCGGGGTCAGTTGACGTCATGTACCAAGGTTCCCGTTCGGGCGCCGTCACCGGTAGCCGTGTACCGGCTGAATCCGGCATCCCCCGATCGGTGGATGCCTTAGATGGCTTGCCGGCTCGACTCGATGGTGACCGGGAGAGCCCACCAGCGCATCCGGAAGCGCAGTGAAAGCCGTCCGCTGCGGGCCAGCAGCACCGCGATGACGATTGCCGCGATCGCAGGCACGGCACCGGAGATGCTCATCGCGGTGCGCACTCCCCACTCCTCGGCGATCCAGCCCATCATCGGCCCGCCGATCGCCTGGCCGCCGAGCACCACCATCGCGTAAACGGCCATCACCCGGCCGCGGATGATGCGGTTCGACGACATCTGCACGATGGACTCCGCCGTCATCGCGAATTGCAGGCGGCAGAAGCCGACGGCGGCGAGGCAGGCCATGAAGACGAACGCCACAGGTGAGAGGCCGGATGCGATGAGCGCCAACCCGAAGATTCCGGCAGCCAGCATGATGGAGCGAAGCCGGTACCGGCTGCGCCTGGTCGAGACCAGCGCCCCGGCCAGGGCACCGAATGCTGCGGCCGAACTGTAGAGACCATAACCCGCGGCGCCGGTGTCGAACACGTGGTCGGCGAATGACACCAGCAGCACCGGAAGGTTCATGCCGAAGGTGGCGACGAACGCGAGCATGACGATGGGCCAGAAGATGGTCGGCTTGGAGCGCACGTAGCGCAGGCCTTCACGGATCTGCCCTTTGGAGCGCTGGGCGACCAGCGATGGGAGCAACTCGGCTGCCCGCATGCTCAGAAGCGTCACCATCACGATGCTGGCCGCGACCGCGTTGGCGCCGATTGCCCAGCCGGCACCGATCAGCGCGATGAGAACGCCGCTCACCGCGGGGCCGAGCAGCCCGCCGAGGTGGAAGATCGCGGCGTTGATGCTGATGGCGTTGCCGAGCCGCTCATGTCCGACCATCTCGTTGACGAAGACGGCTCGTGCCGGTGACTCGACGACGGCGACGCATCCGAGCAGCAACGCGGTCAGGTAGACGTGCCACACCTGCACGACGCCGGTCAGGGTGAGCACGGCGAGCGCCGCACAGAGCACGGCGGTGACCGACTGCGTTCCGACCAGCAGCCTGCGTTTCGGGTACCGGTCGGTGATGACGCCGCCGAGCGGGCCGAGCAGGAGCATGGGACCGAACTGCAGGGCAACGGTGATGCCGACGGCGGTGATGCTGTCGGTGAGTTCGAAGACCAGCCAGTCGATGGCGATGCGCATCGCCCAGGCGGAAGTGTTCGAGATGAATTGGGAGATGACGTAGAGACGGTAGTTGTGCACCCGGAGCGAACTGAAGGTGTCGCGCCATCGGGGCTTCTGCATGTGCACCGGGATGGGCGCTGTCGCGGCGTCGTCGAGGAAAAATTCGGTAGCCACTGATTCAGGCTAGGGTGCCGGCGGTCATTGATTGCTATTATCGAGCCTATAAGTTCCATTACGGTTGCCTATGGAGGCGGATGTTCGACCCGGTGCTGCTCAAGACATTCGTCACGGTCGCCGAGACGTTGAGCTTCACGCGAGCCGCCCAGCAGCTCGGTTTGAGCCAGCCCACCGTCAGTCAGCACATCCGCAAGTTGGAGACGGTCGCCGCACGGCACCTGGTCACGCGAGACACCCGCGACGTTCGGCTGACCGACAACGGCGACGCGCTGCTCGGCTTCGCCCGCACGATCCTCGCCGCCCATGACGACGCCGCCAGCTACTTCACCGGATCCGCCATGCGCGGCCGGCTCCGGTTCGGTTCGGCCGACGACCTGGCCCTCACCCAGTTGCCTCAGGTGCTGCGCGATTTCCGCCAACTGTATCCTCAGATCAACCTCGAGCTCACCGTGAACCAGAGCGGCGCGCTACTGCGACGCCTGGCCGCCGGTCAGCTCGACCTGGTGTTCATCAAGCAGGAGTCCGGCGACCAGCTCGGGCGGCTGGTGCGCCGCGACCGCATGGTCTGGGTGAGCCACAAGAGCGTGCAACTGGATCCGGATGCCCCACTGCCGCTCATCGTGTACCAGGCGCCGAGCCTCAGTCGCACCGTCGCGATCCGGGCGCTCGAGGAGGTCGGACACACCTGGCGGATCACCTGCAATGTGAGGGAGGTGAACGGGGTGCTCGCCGCGGTCCGTGCCGGGATCGGCGTCGCCGTGTTCCCTCAGTCGCTGATCCCGTCAGACCTGGTGCAGATTCCGTCGGCGTTCGGGCTCCCGCCGCTCGGCGATGTCGATTTCGCGCTCGTGGACAACCCAACCGCTGCTCGTGAACCGGTGGAGGCACTCGCATCCGCCATCATGGGCCGGCCGGTGAAGAAGCTGACACCGCTCGACGCTTAGGCCACTTGATTGCTCGGATGAAACAAAAGCAGCACTGGACATCTGTGTGCAGTAATGCTTAAATCACAATCAAGCTGACTGGTCTGGAAAGTCACGACTCGCTACGGGTGCTCGCTTCCCTGGCCGGCGACGGTGCGCGATGGAGCGCGCCGGAGGCTGATGAAGGAAGATGAGCGCAAATGACGACCACTCTGGCCCCTCAGGTGGGGCAACCAATCGTGTTCCGCAACGGAATCGTCCTGACGATGGATGATGCCCACACCGTCCTCCCGAAGGGCGACGTCCTGGTCATCGACGGAAAGATCGCCGAAGTCGGTGTGTCGATCAACGCTCCAGAAGGAACCTTCGAGATCGACGCGAAGAACGGCATCCTCATGCCGGGCATGGTCGACACGCACCGGCACATGTGGCAGTCGGCCATGCGCGCCTACGGCGCCGACTGGACGCTGACCCAGTACTTCGTCTGGTACTACCTCGAGCACGGAATGAAATTCCGTCCAGAGGATGTGGCGGCCGGCAACGCGATCTCCGCGCTCGACGCCGTCGAATCGGGGGTAACCACCAGCGTCGACTGGTCCCACGGCCTGCGAACCCCCGACCACGGCGAGGCCGCCTACGAGGCGCTCGCGACATCCCCTGGCCGCTTCGTGCTGGCATACGGCAACCTGGCCGGCGCCCCATGGGAGTGGTCGCAGGACCCGGCCGTTCGCAAGGTGATCGAGCGGGCCAGGGACGACTCAGCCCTGTTCGGCGCCCAGCTCGCCTTCGACGTTCCCGGCGACCCGAGCTTCCCGGAGGCTCCCGCCTTCGAGTTCGCGCGCGAGCTCGGCATCAGCGTGACCACCCACGCTGGAGTGTGGGGAGCGACCAACGACAATGGCATCCGCCTGATGTACGAGAACAAGGCGATGCAGCCGGGCTATGTCTACGTCCACGCGGCCACGCTCAGCGATGAGTCCTACCAGATGATCGCAGCCACCGGTGGCTCGGTTTCCCTGGCGACGGAGAGCGAGCAGACCTGCGGCCAGGGCTACCCGCCGGCCCACGCCGTTCGCAAGCACGGCATCCAGGCGTCGCTGTCCATGGACACCAGCGTCTGGCAGAGCGCCGACATGTTCGCGGCCATGCGCGCGACCATTGGTGCGGACCGCTCGTTCGAGCACATGAAGGCCCACGAGAAGGGCGACACCGTCACCCACGCGACACTGCGGGTGGAAGAGGTCGTCGACTGGGCGACCCGCGGTGGGGCCAAGGCGCTGGGCAAGTTCGACCAGATCGGCAGCCTCGAGGCAGGCAAGCTCGGAGACGTCGTGCTGATCAAGAACGACGACTCGCCGACCATGACGCCGATCATCAACCCCTACGGCCACGTGGTCTACCAGGCCAGTCGCGGTGACGTTCACACCGTGCTGGTGGGCGGAGAACTGGTGAAGTACAACGGCAAGCTGGTCGCCGGTGACCTCCCGGGCGTGCGCAGCAAGCTGGAGAACACCGTGGAGTACCTGCGGTCCAACCTCGGCGATGAGACCTGGAAGACCGGCATGAACCCGGAGATTCCTGAAGTCGAGATCCTCACCAATCCCTACCAGTACCGTCGCGACACCGCGACGCCTCCGGTGCACTGAGCGAAGAATCAGGTGACTTTGAGCTGAGAGTAGTGGCCCCATCCGCCGGCCGGCATGGTGGGGCAGCTTCTCTCACCTCGACGGATGCTCAGGCCCCAGTGGTCATCAGTGCGATGTTGTCCGGGTGGGGAGCGAGGTCACCGCGTTCAATCCGGCGTGCGAGTTCGAGCACGGCGGCATTCATCGGAGTGGGAACCCCCATCCGGGCACCAGCGGCCACGACATGGCCGTTCAGGTCGTCCGCTTCGCTCTTGCGCGACTTGTCCCAATCCTGAAGCACCGTGGTGGTGGCACCCGGAACCACGAACCCGGCAAACAGCTTGTCGAGCATGATCTCAACGACCCGGTCGGTGTCGATGACCTCCTCTGGCGTGAGGCCGAAGATCGGCAGCACCGGATGCCCGCTGGCCAGGCCGACCGCGAGAGCCTCCTGCCCGGCCTGCAGCATGACCTCGCGCATACCGGGCGTGTGAAGCGCATCCAGCATGGGAAGGCCGAGGACGGCCGAGGGCACGAGCAGGGTGCAATTGCTCACCAGCTTCATCCACTTGGTCGCCTCGATGGTGTCGACCACTTCCACCGTGCCGGAATGGCGCAGCAAGGATGCGACCTCGTTCTCGCGTCCGCGGGGGCCGTTCTCCAGGGCGCCGACGGCGAACCACGACTTGGCGACCCCGGTGTGCCGGTGCACGAGTGCCGGCTCGCTCATGGTGGACGACACCTCGATGACGGTCCCCATGGTCCGATGGGCACCGACCACTTCGGCGATGATGCCGGTGGTCATTCCGTTCTGCACGCCCGCGATCAGACCGTCCTCAGCCAGGTGCGGCGCGATGAGCTGGGCCGCCCACCGCGAGTCGTAGGCCTTCATCAGCATGAGCACCACGTCGAACCGCTCGCGCAGGGTGGCCACCTCACAGAGGTGCATCGTGCGTGGGTTCACGGTCAGCGTTCCCTCGGGTGAGATGATGTGCAGGCCGTCTGCGCGCATCCGCTCGACGTGGGCGGGCCATTGCTCGATCAGCACGACATCGGCGCCCGCCGCGGTGAGGTCTGCGCCGATGGACGCGCCGTTGGCGCCGGCGCCGAGCACTGCGATCCGTGGGTCCACCATGGCGACTCCTTTGTGCGAGGCGAAGAGATTACAGCAGAGATGTACAAAAGCGGATGCTGTTCTGCTAATTTAGGCCATGGCGCCGATGTTTGTAAACCGACACTGAACGTCGTCGATTGGGAAGAAGACACTCATGATCCTCCACATCGCATCCTTCACCTGGAAGGACGACGTCACGGCCGACGACGTGACCGCCCTCACCGCAGCGCTGGTCGACATGGCCGCGAAGATCCCGGAGCTTCGCTCCTACGTGTGCGGTGAGAACCTCCGCCTGCGCCCGGGGGCCGACTACGCGGTCGCCGCGATCGTCGACGACGCCGACGCGCTCGCCGCCTATCTCGACTCTCCCGTCCACCGCGCGGTCTACGAGAGCCACCTCGGACGCATGATCGACGGACGCTCTGCCGCACAACTCCCACTCACGGGCGGCGTGCTCACATGACCTCCATGCAAGCAGCAGTGCTGCACGCGGTGAACGACCTGCGGGTGGAGGACAAGAACATTCCGGAACCCGGCCCTGGCGAGGTGCTGGTGCGCGTCGCCGTCTGCGGTGTCTGCGGGAGCGACGCAACCGAATACAGCCGGGGACCGGTGCTGAGCGTGATGCCGGTCACCCTCGGACATGAGTTCGCCGGCACCGTGGAAGCGGTCGGCCCAGGAGTCACCACCCCACCGGTCGGGGCGACCGTCGTCTGTGGAGCGGGGGTGTCGTGCGGCCAGTGCAAGCCGTGCCGGCAAGGACGAACGAACCTCTGCCGCAACTACACGACCCTGGGCCTCCAGCACGACGGCGGGTTGGCCGGCTTCGTGACGGCTCCTGTCGGCACCCTGCTCGACGTCAGCGACACCGGACTCTCGCTGGACACCCTCGGACTCAGCCAGCCGATGTCGATCGCCGTGCACGCCGTGCGGAGAAGCGGGCTGCAGCCGGATCAGGATGCCGTCATCGTCGGTGTCGGGGGTATCGGTGCCTTCATCACGTTCGCGGCGGCATCCGTTGGCGCTCGTCTGCTGGTGGTCGACCTGAATGATGAGCGACTGGAGCTGGCGTCGGCACTGGGCGCGTTCGCCACGCTGAAAGCGGGCACGGGCTCGCTCGTCGACCGGCTGGAAGAACTCGGCATGGAACCGGACGTGCTGTTCGAGGTGAGCGGGTCAGCTGCCGGCCTGGCATCGATCCTCGAGGCGGCGAAGCCAGGGGCAACGCTGGTGCCGGTGGGCATCCAGCGCGGTGAACCAGCGCTGCCGCTCGGCTCATGGACGCTGCGGGAATACACGATCATCGGAACGGTTGCCCACGTCATCAAGGACGACCTCCCTGAAGCCGTGCGGCTTCTCGGCACCCGCCCGGACTGGACGGACATCGCCTCCGAGGTGCTGCCGCTCGACCTCGTGCTCACCGAAGGCCTGCAACCGCTGATCGACGGAACGGCCAAGCAGATCAAGACCCTGATCGACCCCTGGATCGATCAGCCGCGACCCGCGTCGCACGCAGGCTGACGTTCAGCGGCGTGACGTTCAGCAGCGGGGGTCGCCTCAGCTCTACAGGCCTTCCATGGCACGCAGCACGTCGACAGCCGACGACAGCGGCGACCCGAGGGGGCGCGACGGGGCTCCAGGCGCCGAAGGCATGGTCTGGTTCTGCTGATGACGACCGACCACGAACCAGATGCCCCTGGCAGGAGTCTTGCCCTGGTTCGAGTAGAGGTGGGGCCGGACGGAGTCGAATTGCAGCGAGTCGCCTGGACCCAGTTCGTGCAGGTCGAACTCAAGCTGCAGCGTCAGGTGCCCCTCGAGGATGTAGGCGTACTCGATGCCGGAGTGGCGCATCAGCTTGCCCTCGATAGAGCTGCTCGCCCCCGGGTCGTATGTCACCAGCAGCGCTTCGGCCGGGCTGCCGAGCGGTGCGGCCAGGCGCTCCCAGCGAACCCCGTTCTCCATCTCGAGCACCGGGTTGTCGGACCCGCGCTGAACCGTCGGCAGGTTCGGCTCGGCCTGGCCGGTCGCCTGGCCGGAGCGATTGGCGGATGGCGTGACGTCGAGAAGCTCATCGAGGGAGAGGCCGAGATGGTTGGCCATCGCGAACAGGGTCGAGACCGATGGCTGGGTCTTGCCGGTCTCGACCTGGGAGATGAGACTCGCAGAAACGCCGAGGGCCTGGGCGACGCTGCGCAGGCTCAGCTTGTGGTTCGTCCTGGCTTCACGCAGACGGGCGCCGACACTGTCTGCGGGCATGTTCACTCCTGACGAACTGTGACCGCGCCTGAATTTCTGGGTTCAGGTGCGCGGAATCAACAAACGGCACGTTACTAAAGGTGAGAATACACTGTTTGAGCGTTAAGCTGGACTGTACGACATGCGCCGACACGTAACTCACGGCGGCCAGATGCAGGAGGACTCGATGAAGAGCACAGGGACGACAGGCACCAACGCCGTCGACTGGGAAGAACGCGTAGATTTCGAACGCTTGCGTAACGAGCGACTCGCCCGATTGAAGGCGGAACTCGACCGATCGGAACTGGGAGCCGTCCTCGCGTTCGACTTCAGCAACATCCGCTACATGACAGCGACGCACATCGGGACCTGGGCGATAGACAAGCTCATCAGGTTCAGCCTGCTCACCCGAAGCTCCGACCCGATCTCCTGGGACTTCGGTTCGGCGGCCAAACACCACAAGCTCTACAACCCCTGGCTGGACACGACGACGGCAGAGATGGATGCCGACCCGAATGCGCCGCACGAGGGGGCCAAGCGGCCGCGCCTGGAGAGCGGTGCCCGGGCCGGAATCTCAACGCTTCGCGGAGCATTCCCACCGGACGCCGGAATCGCGGAAGGCCTGGCCAGGAAGATCAAGCGCGAACTCGAGAAGTTCGGGGTTGCCGACCAGCCGCTCGGCGTCGACGTCATCGAACTGCCGGTCCTCTTCGCGCTGCAGCAGGAGGACATCACGGTGGTCGACGGCCAGCAGCTCTTCATGGAGGCCCGCCGGATCAAGACCGGCGACGAGATCCGCCTGCTCACCCAGGCCGCGTCGATGGTCGATGCCGCCTATGAGGAGCTGTACCGCTTCCTGCGCCCGGGCGTCCGCGAGAACGAGGCAGTCGGGCTGGTGGCCAAGACGCTCTACGACCTCGGCTCGGAGTACGTCGAAGGGGTCAACGCGATCTCGGGCGAGCGCTGCTCCCCGCACCCGCACGTCTTCTCCGACCGGCTCATCCGCCCCGGTGACCCGGCGTTCTTCGACATCCTGCACAGCTTCAACGGCTACCGCACCTGCTACTACCGCACCTTCGCGGTTGGGTCGGCGAGCTCCGCCCAGCGGGACGCCTACACGCGCGCCAGGGAGTACATGGACCGCGCGATCGCCCTGGTGAAGCCCGGTGCGACGACGGCCGACATCGTCGCGGTGTGGCCGAAGGCCGAGGAGTTCGGCTTCCCGGACGAGGAGGCCGCCTTCGCGCTCCAATACGGCCACGGCGTCGGGCTCTCCATCTGGGAGAAGCCGATCTTCTCCCGCCTGACCTCGTTCGACCATCCGGAAGAACTGCAGGAGGGTATGGTGTTCGCCCTCGAGACGTACTGGCCGTCGTCCGACGGCTGGGGCGCCGCGCGCATCGAGGAGGAAGTCGTCGTCACGGCCGACGGATGCGAAGTCATCACCAAGTTCCCCGCCGAGGAACTCATCGTGGCCGGGCGCCGCTACTACACGATCGACGGCCCCCTGAACCTCGAGCGCGACTCCCAGTCCCACAAGAACACGACGTGGGGTCGAGGCGAGGCATGACCGTCGGCTTCCTGGGGCTCGGCTCCATGGGGTCGGGGATGGCCCGCCGGCTCATCGACTCAGGCCACACCGTCGTGGTGTGGAACCGTTCGCCGGAGCCGGTTGCCGCCCTGGTGGAGGCCGGGGCCATCGCAGCCGCGACCCCGGAGGAGGCGCTCAGGGCCGAGGTGTCGTTCAGCATGCTGGCCAACGACGAGGCGGCGGAGGCGGTGCTGGGCGGCGACGCGGTCAGCGCGGCTGCCGGGAACATCCACGTCAACATGGCCTCGATCAGCCAGGCGGCCGCCGACCGCCTGGAGGCGCACTTCACCTCGGCCGGGGCGCGCTATGTTGCGGCCCCGGTTCTGGGTCGACCCACCGTCGCGGCCGAGGGCAAGCTGAACATCCTCGCCGCCGGTGACCCCGCCACCGTTGACGCGGCCCTGCCGTACCTGTCGGTGCTCGGCTCCAGGGTTTGGAACCTCGGCACCCGGCCCAGCATGGCGAACGGCGTGAAGATCGCGGTCAACTACAACATCATCCACGCGCTGCAGGCGATCGGCGAGACGGTGGCCATGGTCGAGCGGCAGGGGGTCGAACCCGAGCTGTTCATCGACCTGTTGACCAGCACCCTCTTCGGCGGAGTCGTCTACACCGGCTACGGCAACCAGATTGTGCGCCGTGACTACACACCGCCGGGCTTCCGGATGGCGCTGGGGCACAAGGACCTGAAGCTGGCCGAGGAAGTGGCGGATGCCGGTGGAGTCAGGTTGGCGAGCATGCCGGCGCTCACCGCGGTCTTCGAGCGAGCACTCGCGGACACCGAGCTGGCCGGTTACGACTGGGCGGCCATCGCGGAAGTCAGCCGGCGCGACCTGCTGTAGCTCAGCCTGCAGCTCAGCGGGCTGCGGCCAGCCTGGTGACCGCCTCGGTCAGCACCTCCGGCGAGCAGGCCAGGTTGAGGCGGGCGAAGCCGCGGCCGGCCGGCCCGAACGGCGGTCCGTTGCTGAGCGCCACCTTCGCGAGCTCCAGCGCGCGCACCGCCGGATCGTCGCCCCACCCGAGCCGGCTGAAGTCCAGCCAGGCGAGGAACGTCGCGTCGGGCATCCGGTAGCCGACCTCGGGGAGGTGTTCGGCCAGGAGTTCACCGAGCAGGCGTCGGTTCGAGTCGAGGGAGGCGATCACGCCGTCAAGCCACTCGACGCTGTCGCGGTAGGCGGCAATGCCGGCATGAATGCCGAGGATGCTCGTTCGCCAGTAGACCTCATCGGGCATGCCGGCAACGATCGGGGCCGCCCGCCCACCGGCCGTCACCATGAGCGCGCACTTGAGCCCGGCCAGGTTCCAGCCCTTGCTGGCCGCGGTGACGCATACGCCAACCTCGCGGGCATCATCCGACACCTTCAGGAACGGGGTGTAGTCGACGCCCGGGTAAACCAGCGGACCGTGAATCTCGTCGCTGACCACCGTCGCGCCGTACTTGCGGGCCAGCTCGGCAACAGACCGCAGCTGCTCGGCGGAGTGCACCAGGCCGACCGGGTTGTGCGGGTTGCAGAGCAGGTAGGCGGTGGCGCCTGACTGGAAGGCCCGCTCGATGCCGTCCAGGTCGAGGGACCAGCCATCCGCGAGGCCACCGGCCAGTGGGACGTCCACGACCTGTGTCCCCGCCTCGGAGAGCAGGTCGAAGAACGGGAAGTAGACGGGAGAGTTGACGATGACGCCATCACCCGGTTGTGTGACGCGGCGGAGGGTCTCGACGATGGCGACCCCGACATCCGTCGTGGTGAACACCTGGGCGGGGTCGACAGCCCAGCCCCAGCGCGACTCGGCGAACCCGGCGAACGCGGTCGGCAGGTCTGAGGTGGGCGGCGCGTACCCGGTGTCGGAGCGGCGGATGGCATCCACCAGCACGGATGCGATCGGCTCGGCGAGCGGGAAGTCCATCTCGGCGACCGGGAGGGGGAGTACATCCGTCGGGAACCCGGCCCACTTCATGCTGGTTCGGGTGCGGAGAGTCTCGAGGGAATCGGCGTTGACGATCATGCCGCCAGTCTGGCATCGCGGTGCGGCTGGCACTCCTACCACCGCGCCGTCAACAGGATGAATTCGGCGACACGCGGTTGGATGCGCGGACTCACGGGCGCGCCGCCGAATTGGACCTGCTGACGGATCGGATACACGGATGGGATAGACGGTCGCTGCCGTAACGGAGATGAGCAGCCAGCGGGCGGTGCTCGGGGCGAAGCCGGAGGGGCGAAGGTAGGCTTGTCTCCGTGAATGAAGAAGAGATCGGTCGCGCCAAGCGGGGTCGTCGCGTCTACGCGTTCGACGACATCGCCATCGTCCCGAACCGTCGCACCCGCGACCCGGAGGACGTGTCCGTCGCCTGGTCGATCGACGCCTTCCAATTCGAAACGCCGATCATCGCGGCGCCCATGGATTCGGTCGTCTCGCCGGCCACAGCCATCCGCATCGGCCAGCTCGGTGGCCTCGGCGTTCTCGACCTCGAGGGCGTCTGGACCCGCTACGAAGACCCGGAACCGCTCCTCGCTGAGATCCGCAGCCTCCCGGCAGAGGAGGCGATCCGCCGCATGCAGGCGATCTACTCCGAGCCCATCAAGCCCGAGTTGGTCACCCAGCGCCTCGCGGAGATCCGTGCCGGTGGGGTCACCGTTGCCGGGGCGTTGTCGCCGCACCGCACCCAGGAGCTCTACAAGACGGTGGTCGAGGCGGGCGTCGACCTGTTCGTCATCCGCGGCACGACGGTCAGCGCCGAGCACGTCTCCAAGACCAGCGAGCCGCTCAACCTGAAGAAGTTCATCTACGAGCTCGACGTTCCGGTGATCGTCGGCGGCGCGGCCGGCTACACCCCGGCGCTGCACCTGATGCGCACCGGTGCGGCCGGCGTGCTGGTCGGTTTCGGCGGAGGCGCGGCCTCCACCACTAGGGCGAGCCTGGGCATCCACGCGCCGATGGCGACAGCGGTGGCGGATGTCGCCGGCGCCCGCCGCGACTACATGGACGAGTCCGGCGGACGCTACGTGCACGTCATCGCCGACGGCGGTCTGGGCACCTCCGGCGACATCGTCAAGGCGATCGCGATGGGCGCGGATGCCGTCATGCTCGGCTCCACGCTGGCGCGGGCGACGGATGTTCCTGGCGGCGGCTACCACTGGGGTGCCGAGGCGCACCACCCCGAGCTGCCCCGGGGCAACCGGGTTGCCGTGGAGTCGGTTGCACCCCTCGAGCAGATCCTGTTCGGACCGTCGTCCAGCGCGGACGGCACCTCGAACCTGGTCGGTGCACTCCGCCGGTCCATGGCGACCACCGGCTACTCCGACCTGAAAGAGTTCCAGCGGGTCGATGTGGTTGTCGCCCCCTACGTGTCCAGGTGACGTCAGGCATCCGATGATAAAGCGCAAAACCGCCTCCCACTCTTCGAAGCTGGGAATGGAGGAGCGCGCTGAGGCGATCGAGGGCCTGAAGTCGAAAGAACTCGACATCCTGGTCATCGGCGGAGGCATTGTCGGAACCGGCTGTGCCCTCGACGCGGTCACTCGTGGCCTGAGCGTCGGCATGGTGGAGGCTCGGGACTGGGGTTCCGGCACGTCGAGCCGATCCTCGAAGCTGGTGCACGGTGGCATCCGCTACCTGGAACAGCTCGATTTTCGCCTGGTGCGTGAAGCGCTCATCGAACGCGGGCTGCTGCTGCAGCGTCTTGCGCCGCACCTGGTCAAGCCGGTGCGGTTCCTCTACCCGCTGAAGACGCGGGTGATCGAGCGGCTCTACATCGGCGCGGGGATGCTGCTTTACGACCTGTTCAGCTACAGCGGCGGGCGCCCTCCCGGTGTGCCGCACCACCGGCACCTGACCAAGCGGCAAGTGCAGCGGGCCATCCCGAGTCTGCGCGATGACGCCCTGATCGGCGGCATCACCTACTACGACGCGCAGGTCGATGACGCGCGCTACGTGTCCAGCCTGGCCAGGACCGCGTCCTTTTATGGTGCGCGTGTCGCGAGCCGGGTGCGGGTGGAGGGCTTCCTCAAGGTCGGGCAGCGGGTGGTCGGCGTGAAGGCACACGACCTGCTGACCGGAGAGAAATTCGAGATCAAGGCCCGCCAGGTGGTCAATGCGACCGGCGTGTGGACGGATGACACGCAGGCGATGGTGGGGGAGCGGGGCCAGTTCAAGGTGCGGGCCTCCAAGGGCATCCACCTGGTGGTGCCGCGCGACCGATTCCAGTCGAAGCTCGGGCTGCTGCTGCGCACCGAGAAGAGTGTGCTGTTCGTGATCCCGTGGGGTCGCCATTGGCTGATCGGCACGACCGACACCAAGTGGGACCTCGACAAGGCGCACCCGGCCGCGACCGCCGCCGACATCGACTACCTGCTGGAGAACGTGAACCAGGTGCTGAACGTTCCCCTCACCCGGGAAGACGTCGAGGGTGTTTACGCCGGGCTGCGTCCGCTGCTTGCCGGAGAGTCGGATGAGACGTCGAAACTGTCGCGCGAGCACGTGGTCGCGCACACCGTCCCCGGGCTGGTGGTGGTCGCCGGCGGCAAGTGGACGACCTACCGGGTGATGGCGAAGGATGCCATCGATGAGGCATCCGCCGCCCTCGACGGGAAGGTGCCGGTCTCCACGACCGAGAACATCTCACTGCTCGGTGCCGAGGGATATCAGGCGGCGTGGAACAAGCGGGCCAAGATCGCGCGGGCGTTCGGGGTGCACAAGTTCCGCATCGAGCACCTGCTGAACCGCTACGGGACGATGACGGATGAGCTGCTCGACATCATCCGCGCGAAGCCGTCGCTGAACAATCCGCTCCCCGGAGCCGACGACTACATCGAGGCGGAGGTGGTCTACGCGGCCTCGCACGAGGGCGCGCTGCACCTGGAGGACGTGCTCGCACGCCGCACTCGCATCTCTATCGAGGCGTGGGACCGCGGGGTCTCCGCTGCACCCGTCGCCGCCCGGTTGATGGCGGATGTTCTCGGCTGGGACGACGAGCGCGTCACCAGTGAGGTCAACCACTACCTGCGCCGGGTAGCGGCCGAGCGGGCCAGCCAGGAGCAGTCGGACGACGAATCCGCCGACCGGGCCCGGCTCGAGGCGCCGGACACCGCGGCACTGCCCCACTCGTAGACCCGCGGTCGGGAGCCCAACTGCGCGAAGTTAGGCTGGAGCGGTGAGCCTGTGGAGAGTCGCCGTGCGCCCGCGCTGGATTGCGGCGCTGGTTCTCGCGCTCGCCGTGGCCGGAGCGTTCGCCGCGCTCGGCCAGTGGCAACTCGAGCGCAGCATCGCCAATAGTGAGGCCGTCGACCGCACCAGCGAGACGACCGTGCCGCTCGAGTCCGTCGCGGAGCCCCAGCAGCCGGTGACCGAAGCCTCCACCGGGCAACTCGTCACGGTCGAGGGCGATTTCGTGCCGGGCGACTTCATGGTGCTCGAGAAGCGCCTCAACGACGGCGACGAAGGCTATTGGGTCATCGGGCATCTCGCTACCGACGGCGAAGCCGGGCTGGCGGTCGCGCTCGGCTGGGCTGAGTCAGAGCAGCGGGCGGCGGATGCGCTGGCCCTGCTTGACGAGGACGCCCCGCTCCGGGCATCCGTCACCGGCCGTTACCTGCCCAGTGAGGCGCCGCAACAAGGCGACTTCGAGAGCGGGGAGTTCAGCGCGATGTCCACCGCGGCGCTGGTCAACCTCTGGGGCACCGTCGACGAGAACGGGGTTTTCGGAGGTTACGTCGTCGCGCACGAGCCCGCTGACGGCCTCGAGGCGATCTTCTCCCCGGCACCGTCCACCGACGTGGAGGTCAACTGGCTGAACATCTTCTACGCGGCCGAATGGGTGATCTTCGCCGGCTTCGCGGTGTTCCTCTGGTACCGCCTGGTGAAGGACGCCTGGGAGCGGGAAGAACACCAGAGAGCGCAAGTAAACTGAGGGCATGCCCCTCGGTCCCCAGCTCTCTGACGTTCCACGCATCCGCAAGGCACTTGCCGTCTACAAGGTGTCCTCGGTTCTCACCGGAACCTTCCTGCTCCTGCTCTGCATGATGATGGTCTTCCGGTACGGCTTCAGCGTCGACATCGAGCTTGGCGGTACGTCCGGCTTCCTCGGCCTTACGCCCAAGGAAGACATCACCGGCATCAACTTCTCCACCATCCTGCTCATGGTGCACGGCTGGTTCTACGTGCTCTATGTCGCGGTCGACTTCGTGTTGTGGCGCCTGATGCGCTGGTCATTCGGACGCTTCCTGTTCGTGGCGCTCGGAGGCATCATCCCGCTGCTCTCCTACTTCTTCGAGCGCACCGTCCCGCGATCGGTCGAGGCCGAGTTGGCGAAGCTCGAACAGCCGGTCGAGGTCAGCGCATGAGCGAGACCGAGCAGCGCCCGGTACTCGTCGTCGACTTCGGCGCCCAATATGCCCAGCTGATCGCGCGCCGCGTGCGCGAGGCGAGCGTCTATTCCGAGATCGTTCCGCACACCATCACGGCGGATGAGGTCGCCGCCATGAACCCGGTGGGGATCGTCCTCAGCGGCGGGCCATCGAGCGTGTACGAGCCCGGGTCCCCGTCGCTGGACACGGGCATCCTGAAGCTCGGTGTTCCGGTTCTCGGTATCTGCTACGGATTCCAGGTGATGGCCAAGCAACTCGGCGGCGAGGTTTCCCAGACCGGCCAGCGGGAGTACGGTTCGACGCCGGTCGCCCTCACCGGTGACGGGGGAACACTGCTCGCCGGGTCGAACCCGCAGCAGACCACCTGGATGAGCCACGGCGACTCCGTGTCGAAGGCGCCAGACGGATTCGACGTGCTCGCTTCCAGCGCCTCCACCCCGGTCGCCGCGTTCGCCAGTGACGAGCGCAGGCTCTACGGCGTGCAGTGGCACCCCGAGGTCAAGCACTCCGAGTTCGGACAACGCGTGCTGGAGAACTTCCTGCACCGGGCCGCCGGCATCCCGGCCGACTGGAACCCGGGCAGTGTCATCGCCGAGCAGGTCGCCCGCATCCGCGCCCAGATCGGAACCGGCCGGGTCATCTGCGGGCTCTCCGGCGGAGTCGACTCCGCCGTCGCCGCCGCGCTCGTGCACGAGGCCGTCGGCGACCAGCTCACCTGCGTGTTCGTCGACCACGGCCTGCTCCGCCAGGATGAGCGCCGCCAGGTGGAGGAAGACTACGTCTCCGCCACCGGCATCCGCCTGATCACCATCGACGCCGAGAAGCAGTTCCTCGACGCCCTCGAAGGGGTCAGCGACCCGGAAACCAAGCGCAAGATCATCGGCCGCGAGTTCATCCGCACCTTCGAGGCGGCGCAGGTCGACCTGGTCAAGGAGTTCGAGCACGAAGGCGACCCGGTGCGCTTCCTGGTGCAGGGCACGCTGTACCCGGATGTCGTCGAGTCCGGTGGCGGAACCGGCACCGCCAACATCAAGAGCCACCACAACGTCGGCGGGCTGCCGGAAGACCTGCAGTTCGAGCTGGTCGAGCCGCTGCGCGCCCTGTTCAAGGACGAAGTGCGTGCCATCGGCCGCGAGCTCGGTCTGCCCGAGGTCATCGTCGGGCGCCAGCCGTTCCCCGGACCCGGCCTCGGCATCCGCATCGTCGGTTCCGTTAATAAGGAGCGCCTAGACCTGCTGCGCCAGGCGGATGCGATCGCCCGCGCCGAGCTGACCCTCGCCGGCCTGGACAACGAGATCTGGCAGTGCCCGGTCGTGCTGCTGGCGGATGTTCGCTCCGTCGGTGTGCAGGGGGACGGGCGCACCTACGGGCACCCGATCGTGCTGCGGCCGGTCTCGTCTGAGGACGCCATGACCGCCGACTGGACCCGCCTGCCCTACGACGTGCTTGCGCGCATCTCCAACCGCATCACCAACGAAGTCGCCGGGGTCAACCGGGTCGTGCTCGACGTCACGTCGAAACCGCCGGGGACGATCGAGTGGGAGTGACTGGGTCAGGGAGCGAATACTTCGCTCCTCAACTCAAACATTGAGCCCTGTGGACGGCCGAAAAGCGTGGCCATCCACAGAACTCAAAACTCGCACCCCGCGAAGCATCCGCACTCTGCCCGCGGGGACGGGATAAGGCTGGTAGAGCTCGTCGATCGGCACCCCTCCGCCCCAGCCGTGGTCGGGTCAAGAGGTTAAGCGGTTGAGCTTGTCGAAACCTGCCGAGCTTGCCGAGGCCCCCGCGCGCGATGAAGCTGTGGGTTGAGTAGCGCGCGACGCAGGAGCACGCGTATCGAGACGAGCGTCGAGACTTTGAGATCCGTAGAATGGCTGTTCCGAGCATCCGGAACCCCCATTTTCCGGATCTCAAGCCGGCGTTAGACGGCCAGCGGTACCGCGTGGACCTCGTCAGCGGGGTGGCCGGTGCGCTCGTGAATGCGCCGGATCGCCTCGGCGGACGGGGACTCGGACAGGCAGTAGACGACGCCGTCCTCCGGGTTGGCCCAGGCCTGCTTGAAGACCACACCCTCCTCGCCCTGAATGGCGAGGTCGGCTTCGTGCGCGGCCTTCAACTCGTCCGCGGTTATCCCGACCATGTTGTGGTGAACGTCCATGAACTCTGGCATGGTGCTACCTCATCCCTTGTGAGACTGATTTGTTGCGCAGGTTACGCCCCGACGGGAATCACGTCAATGAGTCGTTTGGTGCCTGGGCCTTCGCCGGGAGGAGCTCGCTCAAGAGCCCCTCGATGCGCCGCTTGATGTCGTCGCGGATGGGTCGCACCGCATTGATGCCCTGACCGGCCGGGTCGTCGAGCTCCCAGTCCTCGTACCGCTTGCCGGGGAAGATCGGGCAGGCGTCGCCGCAGCCCATGGTGATGACGACGTCCGACTCTTTGACGGCATCCGTGGTCAGGATCTTCGGGGTGTTGTTCGCGATGTCGATGCCCTCCTCGGCCATCGCCTGGATCGCGACCGGGTTGATCTCGTCCTTCGGCTCGGATCCGGCGGAGAGCACGTTCACCCGGTCGCCGGCGAGCGCCGCCAGGTAGCCCGCGGCCATCTGCGAGCGGCCCGCGTTGTGCACGCAGACGAAGAGGACGGTCGGTTTCTCTGACATGGCTCTACTTTCTTTCCGACTGGAGCATCGACACGCATCGATGTAATCAGTATCCGGTCGCGCGACCGGGCAGGCAACCTGGCCCGTGTGCGTTCACCGAATGTTCACTTCAGCAGCATCCACCCGGGTCGCCAGTTGAGCAGACGCCGGTGGACGGAAGCGTGAGCTGCACCGCGCGAGCCGACGCCACGTCTCCGGCCAGCCAGGCGGCGATCGAGCGCACCTGCTCGTAGCCGGTGGCCAGCAGGAAGGTGGGTGCCCGGCCATAGCTCTTCATTCCGGCGATGAAGAAGTTCGGCTCCGGTTGCTGCAACTCGGCGAAACCGTGGGGTTCGACTGTGCCGCAGCTGTGCACGTTGGGGTCGATCAGGGGCGCGAGGGCGCGCGGTGCCTGGACGATCTCGTCGAGGTCCAGCCGGACCTCCCGGAGCAGGTCGAGGTTCGGCCGGAACCCGGTGGCGTTGACAATCAGGTCGGTGTCGAAGTGCTCGGTGTCGCCGCCGCGGTTGCCGATGACCCGGATGCGGCCATCCGCTTGCCGCAGTTCGGTGATCTCGAACCGGTCGATGACGGTAATGTCGCCGGACTCGACCAGCTGTTGCACTCGGGCGCCCAGCGACGCCCGAGCCTGCAGTTCGTCGTCGGCTGAGCCGAGCACGCGAACGGCAGAGCGGTTGCGGATGGCCCAGGTGACACTGGTGCCGGCTTCCTGACGGGCAAGCTCGGCCAGATTCAGGAGGGTGTTGCCGGCCGAGTGCCCTGCGCCCACCACGGTGGTGTGCTTGCCCGCGAAACGTGCGCGCTCAGATCCGAGAACGTCGGGGAGCGCGTGGCTGACCCGGTCGGCCACCTCGGGAAGTCCGAGCGGGTCGAGCCCGCTGGAGCCGAGGCTGTTCGGCGTGGCGTAGGTTCCGGATGCGTCGATGACGGCGCGCGCGAGGATCTCGACCCGAGCGCCGCCGCTGTGCACCATCCGCAGCACGAACGGGGTGGTCTCCCGGCCGTTCGAGCGGGTGCGGTCCATGCCTTGCCGGCTGACCGCCTCGACTGTCGTCCCGGTGACGATGTGGGATGCGAGGGCGTCGGATGCGGCAAGGGGCAGCAGATACTGCTCGACCAGCTCCGCGCCGGAAGGCAGGCGTGCGGCATCCGGCTCCTGCCAGGCGGTGGGTGCCAGGATGCGCCGGGCGGCCGGATCGACGAGGAGCTCCCACGGGGAGAACAGCTTGATGTGGCCCCACGACGCCATACTGCTTGCCACGGTGCCGCCGGCCTCGTAGATGACGAAGTCGATGCCGCGCTCGTGAAGCTGCGCTGCGGCGGCCAGGCCGATGGGACCCGCGCCGATGATGGCGACGGGCAGGCCGTCGAGTCGGGAGTCGCGCAGTGTCGGCATGGCCAGGTCGGCGAGTGTCATGGGTGGGGCCCTTCGAGTCTGGATGCATCGATGATGATCGATATAGAAGGATTATGCAGCCATTCATCGATGGTTGTCAATATAGCGCTACGATGTTGCCATGACCACCCTCACCCTCACGCCCGTCATGGAAGCAGCAGCGTGCTGTGCGCCGCTGACCCGCGAGACACTCACCGCGGACCAGGCCGACGACCTCGCTCGCTCGCTGAAGGCCCTCGCCGACCCCGCGCGTCTGCGGCTGATCTCGATCGTGGCGGCATCCGAAGGTCAGGAAGCCTGCGTCTGCGACCTGATTGAGCCGGTGGGGCTCGGGCAGTCCACGGTCTCGCACCACCTCAAGATCCTGATGGATGCGGGATTCCTCACCCGGTCCAAGCGCGGAACGTGGGCCTACTACCGGCTGGTGCCGGGAGCGCTTGACTCGATCTCCCGCCTGCTCGTCACCGCGTGAGACTGCTGAACTCCGCGGTCCTTCGCCGGGTCGTGGCCGAGTTCCTCGGCAGTGCCCTCCTGGCCGCCGTCGTGGTCGGGTCCGGGATTGCTGCGGAGCGTCTCTCACCGAGCGATGTCGGCCTTCAGCTTCTGGAGAATGCCCTTGCGACAGCTCTCGCGCTGCCGGTGCTCATCCTCCTCTTCATCCACATCAGTGGCGCCCATTTCAACCCGGTGGTGTCGCTCGTTGACTCGGCGATCGGCCTGCGATCGTGGCGCGACACCGCCGTATACATCCCGACCCAGATCGTCGGCTGCATCGGTGGGGCTGTTCTCGCCAACCTGATGTTCGGCGCCTCAGCCGTCTCCTGGAGCACCAAGGAACGCCTGACCGGCGGCACCTTCCTCGCCGAGATCGTGGCGACGGCCGGTCTGGTGCTGGTGATCTTCGCCCTGGCCCGCACCGGCCGGGCATCCGCCATTCCGGCAGCGGTCGGCGCCTACATCGGCGCTGCCTACTTCTTCACCAGTTCGACCAGTTTCGCCAACCCTGCCATCACGGTGGGGCGGATGTTCAGCGACAGCTTCGCAGGCATCGCCCCGAGTTCGTCGCTCGGCTTCATTACCGCCGAACTGATCGGCGGGGCGGCCGGCCTGCTGCTGGTGCGCTACTTCTACCCCGTGTCACGCGCCGCTGGTGTGGCCTCGCCCGATCCCGCATCCACGACCAAGTGAACTGCGCTGCCTAATCGAGACAGCGCAGTTTCGTCACTCTATGCCGTGGGCCATTCGTCAGCGCCATCCTTGCGCCATCGCAGTGCCACGTACCAACCACATCGACGACAGATGAAGCCTTCGCCCAATGCGTGCAACTTACGTCGCTTGAGGGTACGACCACAGCAGGTGCACTGAAACAGGCTTTCCGTCACAGCGCCGCAGCCAGGGAGTCAAGGATTTGCACCTGAGTGGGGGCTCCGGCCAGGCCCTGTGGAGTGAAATAGATCCGGCATGCAAGATCGCTCGTGCGACCATCGGAAGGAAAGAGGTCAGCTCCGTTGACCATGATCGTCGGTGAACCCGCGAACCCAGTTCGGTCCGCAGCATCCGAGTCGTCAATACGTTGATAGCTCACTTCAACGTCGTCGCGCCCGAGTGACTTGAGAGCCGCAGTCAAGCGCGCCCCGGTCTCCTGCCAATTGGGGCAATCGTCGATGTGGAGCACTTGGATGTCCATAAGCACCATTGTGCCTCGATGGTACTGCCGCTCGAATCACTGGGGCTAACGAGGGGCTGAAGGCGAAGCCTCACTCGCCTTGACAGGGTGGAATGAGGGCTTCGGCGTCAGGTCAGCAGCAGGTGCAGCTCGGGTCGCATCCATCGGGGGTGCAGACCGCAGGGTCACAACATTCAGGCATTGGTGTTCACCTCCCCATCGTCGTTGTCGGAGAGGAGTTCTAAGGGAGACTCGATGTCGCCCTTCCACGCTTCGAGTCCTTCACGCACGGCAAGGGCCGCAATGACTAACGCGGCGACCGAATCTGCCCAATCCCAGCCGAACAGGGAGTTGGCCACAAGTCCAACGAGCACCGAGCCGGACAAATAGGTGCAGAGCAGAAGCTGCCTGGAGTCGGCAATCACGCTGGCGGAGCCGAGTTCATCGCCGGTGCGCCGCTCGAACCAGGCAAGGGCCGGCATGACAACGAGGCTCAGTGCCGCAATGGCGATGCCGAGAGGGCTGTGCTCGACAGCCTGAACGCCGGTAAGCGACAGCACCGCGTCGAGGGTCACGTAGGCCGCGAGTGCGAAGAAGGCGATCGCGATCGCTCGCACGGTCACCTTCTCCCAGCGCTCGGGATCTTCCCGGGTGAACTGCCAGGCGACGGCGACGGCAGACAGCACCTCGATGACGGAGTCCAGGCCGAACCCGATCAGAGCGGCGGATGAGGCTACGGCGCCCGCACTGATGGCCACGACCGCCTCCACCACGTTGTATGTGATGGTGAAGCCGACGATCCAGCGCACCCGGCGATGGAGCACCTCGCGGCGCTCAGGCGGGACGGTTCGCACCGTGGTCATTCGCAGCATCCGGGGACGGTGCATGACGAGTCGAGGCATGGCGCGTTCTCGTCCACACGGAGGGTGACATCGACCAAGGCAGTGAGCGCCCTCGTCAGGTGCGGATCGGCGATCTCATAGCGAGTCTGCCGGCCTTCGGGTTCAGCAACGACGATGCCGCAGTCACGCAAGCAGGTGAGGTGGTTTGAGACATTGGAGCGCGTGAGGCCGAGCTCTCGCGACAGCACTGCAGGGTAGCTCGGACCGTCGAGGAGTGACATGAGTAGTCGGGAGCGGGACGGATCGGCCATGGCGCGACCAAGACGATTCATCACATCCATGCGTGTAGCAATGGTCAGCATGCACTGACTATACAGCATGCACTGAACTAACAAGAAGCGGTCCGCCGAAGAGGTGTCGCCGCGGTAGAAAGCAACTCGCCGCCCCAGAAACTTCTGGAGCGGCGAGTCAATTTCCAGCGCGGGGAGGGCTACTCGCGGAGGATTGCGAGGAGGCGGAGGATCTCCAGGTACAGCCAGACGACCGTCACCATGATGCCGAAGGCACCCTGCCAGCCGTAGACGCGGGGAGCGCCGGCCTCGACGCCGGCCTTGATGGACTCGAAGTCCATCACCAGCGAGTAGGCCGCGAGCAGCACCACGAGGACGCCGAGAATGGCTCCGAGCGGTACGCCGGGGATCGGCTCCCATTCACGTGCACCGAACATGCCGTCGGTCGCGCCGAACGCCATCAGTCCGAAGTTGACCAGCGAGAACGCGGCGTACCCGACCATCGCGACCAGGAAGATCCTGGTCATCTTGGGGGTGGCGCGCACCTTGCCGCTCAGGAAGAGCGCCAGTGTGACGCCGACAACACCCAGCGTGCCGAAGACGGCCTGAGTGACGATGCCCTCCCACATGTCGCTGAAGAACATCGAGATACCACCGATGAACAGCCCCTGCGCGGCGGCATAAGCGAGGATCAGCCCCCGCGACGGCTTCTTCTTGAAGATGTTGACGAGTGCAAGAACGAAACCGGCGATAGCACCGGGAATCATCAGCAGCGGAACGAACCAACCGACGACGGCGGTTGCGAGCAGCACTGCGAACGCGATGACCGTCTTGACGATGGTGTCTTCGTAGGTCATCCGGTCGGTCTCGACTGGCGTCGCCGACGGGCGGCTGTACATTTCATCGAGCTCGGATGCGCTGGCTGTGGTCGGGCTGTTGTACAACTTGTTCAGCTCCGAGCCGCTCAGCTGGCTCTGGCGGGCGGTCTTGATCGCGCCGGCGTAGGAGGCCGAATTGAATGCGGGGTTGGCCATGAGTGGTCTTCTCCTTCGATGCCCAAACGTGTTTCAGGTATCAACCACAATCGTATAGAAGATGTTCCCCGGAAAACTGCGAGTTCGGCTACTTCGGACCGAACAGCAGGATCGCCATGTAGACGATCAGCACGGTGCCGGCAAGACCCAGCACGATGCCGATCAGCAGCGGCACGTCGAGCTTCGTTTTGGGCGGCGCGGTCAGGCTCTCCGGCCGGATCGCCGGCGGAATCGTCAAACCGTACTCGTCGCGCCCTCCGCGCCGTCGTGGCGAGACCGTCGCCGCGACCGCACCGCAATAGATGCAGTACTTCCACTCCGGGGCGAGGTTCGCGCCGCAGCTCAGGCAGGTGGGCATGGTGGCAGATTACCAACGAACCTGCCGGGCGCGTAGCGTTGTCGCGTGACATCCGCCCGCATTACTCGCCCCCTGGTCATTGCCCACCGAGGTGCGAGCGGCTATCGACCGGAGCACACGCGGTCGGCCTACGAGCTGGCGATCGCGATGGGAGCGGATGCCGTCGAACCCGACATCGTGCCCACCAAAGACGGCGTGCTGGTGCTGCGCCATGAGAACGAGATCTCCGGGACGACGGATGTCGCCTCCCGTGCTGAATTCGCGGACCGCAAGACGACGAAGACGATCGACGGCAAGAGACTCACCGGCTGGTTCACCGAGGACTTCACCTGGCACGAGCTCGCGCAGCTGCGCTCGCGCGAACGGCTGCCGAAGATCCGCGTGTCGAACACCACCTTCGACGGCTTGGACGGGATCATGCGCCTGCGCGACCTGTTCGCGCTGCTCGCTGACGGCCCGGTCGGCATGGTGGCCGAGTTCAAGCACGCCACATACTTCGAGTCGATCGGCCTTCCCCTGGATGAGTTGTTCGCGGCCGAGGCGCGCGAGGCCGAATGGCTGGACAACGGGCGCCTCACCCTGGAAGCGTTCGAGGAGAGCGTGCTGCACAAGTTGCGCGCCAGGGGAGTGGTCGGTGATCTCGTCTACCTGCTTGAGGCATCCGGTTCCCCAGCCGACCTGGTCGGGCAGCACGCGCGCACCTACGAATCGCAGCTGACGGATGCCGGACTCGCCGAACTCGCGGAGCGGGTCGACGGCATCAGCATCGACAAGCGGCTGCTGCTGCACTCCGACAAGGGGAACACCGTCGGCATTACGACGATCGTCGACCGCGCGCATGCCGCGGGGCTCAGTGTCTTCTGCTGGACGCTGCGCGCCGAGAACCACTTTCTCGGCAAGAACCTGCGGCGCGGCGACGGGCCGGGCGCCCTCGGGGACTGGCTGGGGGAGTACCAGCTGATCATGGCATCCGGCATTGACGGTGTCTTCGCCGACCACCCCGACCTAGCGGTCGAGGCGCGCGCCCGCCTCTAGGTCGAGCGGGTCGGCCGCCACCCAGCGGAACGTCGCCATGATCGCGTCGAGCAGGTCGAGGAAGACGTCGACGGCTTCCGGGGGAAATGTGACCTCGCCCAGTGTTGTCGATGCCGTGCCGGTCATCAGTATTCGCGGGTTGGCGTCGTCGCCGACGCTGACGAAATAGTCGAGGCGTCGAAGTCGAAGCTCTTGTTCACCGCTGCCTGTGTGCTCCTCCGTCTCGAACCGTGTTGCCCACCCGGAACCCACCTCGAGAGAGTCTGACGGATGCCCGGACCACCGTTGCGGGTACTCTCCCCGCCCCAACGGTTCCGCTGCCTTCTCCGGAATCGTCGCGATGGAGATGCTCAGCGGAAGGATCGCCTCATGGCGGGTCGCGATGGGGACAAAGAGCTGCACGATGCTCTGTCTGGCCGCGGCAGCCAGCGCCTCCGCCACCCAACTGCGCATGGTCGTGCTGACCAGTTCCCGTGCCTGGTCGTCGAGGCCGGCCGCCCCCGCCTTATCGAGTGCACCGTCCACCCGCGCCAGGTTCGCCTCGAGGCCGTCCCTCACGGTGAGCCGCACCCAACCTTCGGGCAGCAGTAGGCGGTAGCCGACCGTCGTCACTCGACCGTCTCCTTCGACGTGCGGCGTGCCCGTACGGCAACGATCACCCAGGTGAGAACCCCGGCGGCGATGAACCCCGGCAGGGCAACAGGCGTGACGTCGTGAGGCCAGGTCGGCGAGAGCGGGTGCGCGGCGTCCGTTCGGAACGCGATCAGCGCGCCGACCAGGCACATCATCGTGATCGCCGTGCCGAAGAGCCTGAATCGGCCGTTGGTTCCCCACCAGACCAGCACATTGTGCCCGAGCAGGAATACGGCCCAGGCCACGAAATACCAGGGTTGCGGGGTGAGAGGCGGATGCGCGAAGAATGGCACCACGCATCCGCCAAGTACAAGCACCCAGCCGGTGATCAACACGGTGAGAATCGTCGCAGAGGTCGCGCGGCTCACCCGCAGCCCCGGACCATCGAGGTTCATCGGGCGGCCACCGGTGGAATGCCACCATAGGAGACGGTGCCGTCCTGGTATTCGTAGGTGAAACTGAACGGCTGCTGTACGCCCCCAGGGCCGAGCGGGGGCGGGGTCGCGCTGGCGTCGAACTCGCGCGCCTGGCCGAGCGGTGTCGTGCCGTCAGCGGCGGTGGCGGGGATGTTTCCTGCCGTAAAGCTCTCGACCGGGATGCCCGCGACGGTCGGTTCCGGAATTGCGTTGCCCACGCCGGCGAGCACCAACCCGGTCTTGAGGTCGATGTTGTTGGCCAGGAACGCCTGCTGGGCGGCGTCCATGGCGTCGTCGGTTGCGGAGCTGATCGGGCGTCGCGATGTCGTCGCCAGGTCTCCGGCCAGCGTCGCGCCAACCCTGCCCCCTCCGGCAGCGCCGGCTTTCTCGAACGATCGGAAGATCGATTTGGACGCCAGCTTTCCGAACGGGATCAGCCCGAGTGCCTCTATTCCAACGGATGCCCAGCTCGTCTGCCCACCAGCGGCGGCGATCCCCTTCAGCACAACGTTGAGAGCGGTGATCGCCGTGCCGATCGTGCCGATGACGCTGACGATCCCCAGCAGGAGCACGGCGGCTGCCCCGCCAGTCCCGATGATGAGCACCACAACGAGAGCGATCGCTGCGATGACGATCAAGGTGAGGGCAATCCAGCCCATCACCTCGGTGAATCCGGCGCCCCAGTCGTCCCACCAGGTGTCTGTCAAGCCGTCACCGGCCTGGGAGTCGTCGATCATCGCGATCGCCTGTTGAGCGGCCGTCTCTCGTCGACTGATAGCGGCGTCCAGGAACGTTGAGGCGCTGGTGACCTGAGTCTCGGCGTCCCAATAGGCCACCTGGTAGTTCTGGGCGGCGGCCTCATGAACGGATTGTGCTCCGGGATCAGTGGCGGAGTATGCCAGTCCCTGATGCCGGGTCCACGCGCGGTGGGCAGCATCCCGGTCGGCCACTGCGTCATCGACGGCAGACTGGGCAGCCCGCGCCTCGGTCTGCGCCGCCTCCAGTTCTGCGGCGAAATAGTAGAGCGCGTCCGACACTCCCCAGTAGCGGGGCTGGGCCAGCGCAATGCTCTCGGCGAGCCCTGCCGCCTTCTCGTCGAAGGCTTCCGCTGCCTGCGATGTCTGCGAGTGCATCTCACGCACCGCAGTCAGCTGGCTGACAGCGGTATGGATCGCTTCGGCCACGCCCTGATACTCGGCAGCTCTCATCCGAATGTCTGACGGTATGCCGGGAACGGAAGGGTGGCTCATCGGCTGTCTCCTGGCGTCTGGTGCATACGGGGTAACGAGAGAGTCACTATCGTTCCTCCCCGAGGCTTTGAGCCTGAGCCCGAATGTCTTCCTCGGCAGTCTCAAATGTGTCGGCAATCTTTTCGGCATCTGCGAGGAGAATCTCGATCGACTCGGCGTACTCCACGCGTTTTGAGTCCCAGTTCGAGGCGAAGTCCGTGATCTTCTCACCAAGCTTCGCGTGCTCGACGACCGCGGCGGTGGCGGCGCTGTTGTTCTCGGCGGTCGTGAACTCGTCCCGGATCGTGCGGAGGGCCGCGGCAGCGTCCCGAAAGACGGTGGTATCGATCTTCAGTTCGTCGGCCATGTCGCTCCTCGTATCGCTTCAGGGTTGGGCAGCGCTGCAGGGCTACGGGTTGTGGATGCGGAAGCTGCGGGCCAGTTCGTCGAGGTCGGGCTCGAACTCATCGAGGCGCGCGAGATCGTGGTGTTCTGCATAGACATGCGCGAAGACGTTGTTGTATTCCCACACGTAGTTGATCACTCGCAAGGGGGAATTTCGACCATTGTTCTTGTGTTGGTGCGTGCTCACCAGCTTGATTCCCTCCCCGATCGATGGGGAGAGGAACGGGGTGGTCTGAGGGGCGGCGAGCGGCGCTGGCAGCTCTTTCAGTGCATGCTCTTCCCGACTGCCCGCGGACTCCTCGATGTCGGACCGCGAGAACGACAGCGTCGCGACGATAATCCTGCCGCGTTTGCCCGGCACGTGGAGGAAATCGATGTCCAGGCCGTCGTCGTTCCGGTCGCGCACAGCCGTGCTGACGATTGAGCGCCATTGCTTGCGGCCGATGGGATTCCACCAGCTGGTGTGCGCTGTGCAGATTCTGGATGCGTACTCGATCCAGTCCTGCTTCGTGCCGAAGGTGGCGTCGGGCCAACGCGTCGGAAGCGGAATCCAGACGTCTGAATCGACCTCGTACGAGAACTCGACTCGTTGCAGTTCGCTCATTTCCGGTCTTCCTCTCCAAGATCGCGAGTGCCCGCAGTTGTGAGGCGTCCGGTGGGTCAATAGCCCGAGCCCGGATGAGTCCGGCTCGTGACCGCCGCTCACAGCATAGTCAGTCCGACTTCGCAGGCTCAGTCGGCGCTGGGGTCGCGTGGTCGCTGGCGCGACCACTCTGAGCTCCACCGCGCAGCCTAGAATTGGGAGGACATGACGTTCATCCTTGACCCCGCCGCCGCCAGCGAATCGAACCCCCTCTTCGACGGGCTCAACCCGCAGCAGCTCGAGGCCGTGAAGTACCGCGGCCAGTCGCTGCTCATCGTCGCGGGCGCCGGCTCGGGAAAGACGAGCGTGCTCACCCGTCGTGTCGCCGGTCTGCTGCAGAGCCGGGAGGCATGGCCGAGCCAGATTCTCGCCATCACCTTCACCAACAAGGCGGCCTCCGAGATGCGGGAGCGGGTCGAGGCGATCGTCGGGGAAGCGGCACGTGGCATGTGGATCTCGACCTTCCACTCCGCCTGCGTGCGCATCCTCCGCCGCGAGGCCGAGCACTTCGGCTTCACCAGGAACTTCACCATCTACGACTCCGCAGACTCGCGTGCCCTGATCAAGCGGATCATCAAGGAACTGGATGCCGATGCGTACGGGTTCACCGTCTCATCCGTGACGGCCAAGATCTCCAAGCTGAAGAACGAGCTGCAGGATGTCGAGACGTACGCACGCAACGCGAACTTCAACGACCCGGCCGAGCGTGTGTTCGCCGAGATCTTCCGCACCTACACTCGCGATCTTGCCCGCGCGAACGCCTTCGACTTCGACGACCTGATCGGGCAGACCGTCTACCTGTTCCGTGCCTTCCCGCAGGTGGCGTCGATCTACCAGCGCCGGTTCCGGCACATCCTGGTCGACGAGTACCAGGACACCAACCACGCGCAGTACTCGCTCATCCGCGAGCTGACCCGCCCGCCGGCACCCGGCGTGCTCGGACCCGGCGACACCAACGTTCTCATCCACGACGACCGTGGCGACCACGGCGCCATCGAGGGCGCTTCGTTGACCGTGGTCGGCGACTCCGACCAGTCGATCTACGCGTTCCGCGGCGCCGACATCCGCAACATCGTCGAGTTCGAACGCGACTTCCCCAACTCGAAAGTCATCCTGCTCGAGCAGAACTACCGCTCAACCCAGAACATCCTCAGCGCTGCGAACTCGGTCATCGCCAACAACTTCGACCGCAAGGACAAGAAGTTGTTCACCACGATCGGTGACGGCGAGAAGATCGTCGGCTTCACCGGGTACAGCCAGCACGATGAGGCCCAGTTCATAGCGGATGAGATCAGCACCCTCCACGAGGCCGGCCTCGACTACAAAGACATCGCCGTCTTCTACCGCACCAACGCCCAGACGCGTGCGCTGGAGGAGATCTTCATCCGCTCCGCCATCCCCTACCGGGTGCTGGGCGGCACCAAGTTCTACGAGCGCGCCGAGATCAAGGACGTGATGGCGTACCTGACTGCTGTCGCCAACCCGGCAGACCCGATGGCGCTGCGCCGCATCATGAACGTGCCCAAGCGCGGTATCGGCCCGGCCACGGAGGCCGCCCTGCAGAACCACGCAGACCACCGCGAGCAGACACTTCGTGACTCGTTGAGGCAGGCGGATGAACTGGGGCTCGGCCCGAAGGTGACCAAGGCGATCCTCGACCTGGCCGAGATCCTGGATGATGTCGGCAAATCCGTTGAGACGGCGAAGGTTGCAGACATCCTGATCGCCATCCTGAAGCGCACCAAGTACGTGGAGGCGCTGCGGGCCAGCCGCGACCCGCAGGATGAGGCCCGCGCCGAGAACGTCGAGGAACTGGTCGCGCAGACCAAGGAGTTCAACACCCGCAGCCCTGAGGGCACGCTGCTCGACTTCCTCACCGAGGTCACGCTGGTCGCGGCGGCGGATGAACTGGACGACTCGAGCGGAACCGTCTCGTTGATGACTCTCCACACCGCGAAGGGGCTGGAGTACGAGGCCGTCTTCCTCACCGGAATAGAGGAGGGGCTCCTTCCGCACCAGATGTCAGCGGGCGAGCCGGGCGGTCCGGCCGAGGAACGGCGGCTGTTCTACGTCGGCATCACCCGCGCTCGCCGGAGGCTGTATCTCTCACTCGCAATGACCCGCGCACAGTTCGGTGACGTCAACGTGGCCATGCCCAGCCGGTACCTGCAGGAGATCCCGCCGGAGCTGATCGACTGGCGGCAGTCTCCCGGCATGGCGAACAGCCGCGGCGGCACACAGCCCCGGGCGCTCAACGCCAGACGCGACTTGGGTACCGGCGGCGGATCGCGGCCGAGCTTTTCCAGCGGGGGCTCCGGCTACGGGTTCAGCGACCGCGGTCCGAGCGCGACCGCCCTGGCGCGAGCGGCGAGGAACGCCGACAAACCGAAGACGGAGTGGGCGAACAAGGTCACGGCGACCGTGCGCGACAACGGCGACCTGAAGCTGGCGGTCGGCGATCGCATCCGTCACGTCGACTTCGGTGACGGCCGGGTCAGCGCGGTGACCGACAACGGCCCCAAGTCGGTCGCCGAGGTGCAATTCGAGACGGCCGGACGCAAACGGCTCCTGGTGAAGATTTCTCCTATCGAGAAGCTATGACCCGCCCGCCGGTTCAGCTGCGCACCACGGTCGCGGGCGAGCTGGCCGACGCATTCGCGGCGTTGCGAGAGGAGCTTGGGCTCGTCGAGGAGTTCCCGGAACTGGCCGAGGCCGAGGCCCAACTCGCGGTGGCGGATGCCGGGCTTCCCGCCGCAGACCTCACCGCCATCCCGTTCATCACCATCGATCCGGAGGGTGCAACCGACCTGGACCAGGCCATGCACCTGCAGCGCCTCTACAACCCAGACGACAGCGCGGGCTATCTGGTGCGATACGCGATTGCCGATCTTCCCGCCTACGTGCGAGCCGACGGGGCGATCGACGCGGAGTCCCGTCGACGCGGTCAGACCATGTACGCACCCGACAGGCGCGTGCCGCTGCACCCGCGCGTGATCAGCGAGGGCGCCGCCTCCCTGCTGCCAGGCGGTTTGCGTGGCGCCTACGTCTGGGAGTTCCGGCTGGACGTCGATGCCCGGGTCGTGTCGGTCAGTCTGACGCGAGCCCGAGTCCGCAGTGTGCGCCAGGCGACCTACGAAGAGGTTCAGGCCGAGATCGAGGCGGGGACGGCATCCGAGCTGCTGATGCTGCTCAAGGAGTTCGGCCTGAAGCGCATCGAGCTGGAGCGTGAGCGCGGCGGTGCCAGCCTCAACCGGCCAAGCCAGGAGGTCAGGCAGCGCGACGGCCACTATCTCCTGGAACGCCGAAGCGGCCTGCCGGTAGAGGACTGGAACGCCCAGCTGTCCCTGATGACCGGCATGGCGGCAGCCCAGCTCATGGTTGGTGGGGGCCTCGGCATCCTCCGCACCATGCCGGCCCCGGACGCCGAAACCATCGCCGCCTATCGGCGGCAGACTGAGGCCCTCGGGTGTCCGTGGCCAGAGTCGATGCAGTACGGGGAGTACCTGAAAACCCTCGACCCGAAGGAGCCGAACCAGTTGTCGGCGATCTACGCCGCATCCAAACTGTTCCGCGGGGCGGGGTACACGGTCGTCGCCGACGATGCCGCCGAGGTGCCAATCCAGTCGGCACTCGGTGCTCCATACACGCACGTCACTGCGCCGCTCCGCAGGCTGGTCGACCGCTTCGCGCTGGTCGTGTGCGAAGCGCTCGCGAACAACGCCCCTGTGCCTGACTGGGTCACGGATGCGCTGCCCACCCTGCCGGCGATCATGGCAGCGTCCGGGTCGGTCGCGTCGCGACTCGAGAACGGTTCGGTCGCCGCGGTGGAGGCGGCCGTGCTGAGCCAGCACGTCGGCCGGGAGTTCGACGCCACCGTGATCTCCGCCGGGGAGGATGGCGGGGTCATCCAGTTGGAGAACCCAGCCGTTTCAGCACGCTGCACCGGCCGATTCCAGCCGGGTGAGCGCATCCGCGCCCAGCTGGTCGAGGCGGATATCCCCAGCGGCACCGTGAGCTTTGCCAGAGTGGCCCCATGACGGAAACTTCGAACGGGCCACGCAGCCAGCAGTTGCTGCTCACCATCTTCGGCCTGTACGCGCGCGAGGCCGGCGACGCCCTGCCGGTGGCCGCCATTGTGCGGATGCTCGGGGAGCTCGGCATCGACCAGACCGGGGTGCGTTCGTCGGTGTCCAGGCTGAAGAGTCGCGGCGTGCTGGAGAGCCGGCAGCAGGACGGCGTTGCCCGCTATGCGATTTCGGCGCAGAGCCTGCAGATCTTCGCGGACGGCGACGCCCGCATCTACCACCCGACGCGAGCCCGACTGGACGACCCGTGGCTGCTCGCCATCTTCTCCGTGCCGGAGTCCGAGCGGGCCAGGCGGCACATCCTGCGCACCGAGTTGGTGCGTCTCGGCTTCGGCTCCGTTACCTCGGGTGTGTGGATCGCTCCCGGCAGGGTGCGCGAGCAGGCCGAGCACAGCCTTCACCGCCTGGGGCTCCGCGGCTACGTGACCTTCTTCAGCTCGACCTATACCGAGCCCGGCGAGCTTCGCCAGAAGGTGGCCGAATGGTGGGACCTCGACTCGCTGGGGAAGCTTTACGCCGACTTCATCGCGCAGCACGACGACATGCTGTCCGAGTGGTCGCGAGACCTGGAGGCCATGACTGTGGTGACGGATGACCGCCGGCGGGAGGCGTTCGCGCAGTACATCCCGATGTTCACCCGCTGGCGGCACTTCCCGTTCCTCGATCCGGGCATCCCGCTCGAATTGCTGCCCGACTGCTGGAATGGCCAGGTCGCGGAGCAGTTGTTCGCCCGGTTGCACGCACTGATCGGCCCGCTGGCGCACGACCACGCCACTGCGCTCGTCAACAGCGTCAGTCGCTGATCTCCGCGATCGCGGAGATCTCGATCAGGGCCTCCTTCTGCCAGAGCCGGGTCACGCCGACGCCGGTCATTGCCGGGTACTCCGTGCCTGCCATTTCTCGCCAGAGCCGGCCGATCTCCCGCCCGTTCTTCTGGTAGTCGTCGACATCGGTCAGGTAGATAGTCACCGACACCAGGTCCGACGGCTTGCCGCCGGCCTCAGTGAGGGTGTCGAGCACGTTCTGGAACGAGCGCTTGAACTGTTCGACGACACCGCCGGGGACGATCTTCCCCTCGGCGTCCATGGCGGTCTGCCCGCCCAGGTGCACGGTGCGGGCGACCTTGACTCCGTGCGCGAATCCGATCGGTACAGCCAAGTGCGGTGGGTTGACGATCTGGCGGGTCATCTTTCTCCTTCAGTTGGGGCAGGAATGTGGTTCTGGATGCGGTGCACGGCGTCGCGCAGCAAGGCAAGCAGGTGTTCTTCCCTGGTTGACAGGCCGTGCGTGCGCTCGGGGTTGAAGCGGAAGTCCGGGCCACTGAGGGTCAGGGCGAGCGTTAGCTGGCGGTCGGGGTCGGTCAAGGGGACGGCCAGCGCCGCTACCCCGAGTTCGGATTCGGCGAGGTTGTGGCCGTAGCCGCGCTCGCGCACGATGCGCAACTCCTCACGCAGTGCATCCAGGCTGGTGATGCTCTCCGGTGTCTCCTGGGTGAGGGTTCCCGGCGGGTAGAGGCTGGTGAGCTGGTCATCGGGGAGGTGCGCGAGCAGCACTTTGCCCGCCGCCGTGGTGTGCGCCGGCAGTACCGTGCCGACCCGGCTGGTGACCCGCATGATGTTCGGCGACTCGTAGGCCGCGAGGAATCTCGTGTCGGTTCCAGCGAGCGCAGCGAGGTGCACCGTCTCACCGGTGGCGTCCCTCAGGGCGATCATGTGGGGTGTGCTCGACTCGATCACGCGGTCGACGACGGATGCGTGCCGCGTTGCCTCCATGCGTGGCCCCAGCTCATACCGGCGGCCGCGCACGCTCTGCCGGGCGAACCCGGCCTCCTGCAGGGTGGCCAGGATGCGATGCGTTGTGGACGACCCGATGCCCAGTCTGGTGGCGATCTCGGAGACGCCGAGTTGGTCGTGCCGCTGGAGCAGCTCGAGGATCCGGAGCGCCTGGCTCACGGACTTCAGCGTCTGCGTCACATCCGCCCCTCCGATAGTTCCCGCATGGCGGGATGATGAGCCAATGATTCCAGATAGCGGGAGAAAGTGGTAACTTGCGAGCATAGTCACCGAGGGAAGGACACTGCCATGAGCGATGCCGCGGCAACCAGAGTTGTGCCGGTCGTGACCAAGGCCGGCCAGGAATACGAGGACACCGGGCAGTCCGGCGGTGCCCACCGTGTCTCCGGCGTGAGCATCCAGCACACGCCGGCCACCCGCATCTGGTTCGGCAAAGTCAGCAACGAGCCGGGCTTCCGTTCGCTACCGCACCACCACGGCGAGGCCGAGACCGGCGGTTACGTGCTCACTGGCACGGCCCGCATCTACTTCGGGGAGAACTACTCAGAATGGCTGGACATGACAGAGGGTGACTGGGTGTTCGTCCCGCCGTTCATGCCGCACGTCGAGGCGAACATGAGCACGACGGAGGAGCTCGTCTGGCTGACCACCCGCACCCCTGAGAACATCGTGGTCAACCTGCCCGAAGTCGACGATGCGACCCTCGAGGGGTACCGGCGGGCATGACTGCGACCTCGCAGACCTTCCTTGCCGCGGTTGAACTCACGCCGGCGACTCCCGAGCACTTCGATGAGGCCTACACGGCGGTCACCCAATACGTCCCGTGGCCGAAAGCGTACGGCGGAGACCTGGTGGCCCAGGCGACGGCTGCCGCCATCCGTTCGGTCGCAGACGGCAAGACGATGAACTCGATGCACAGCTATTTCATGCGGCCCGCGAACATCGGCGAGCCCGTGCGCTACGAGGTGGAGCGGCTTCGGGATGGCCGGGGTTATTCGACCCGGCAGGTGAGGGGCTACCAGGATGGCAAGGTCATCTTCGTCACCTTGGCCTCGTTCCACGCTGAGGAGGCTGGCGAACAATACGCCATTCCGGCGCCGGATGGTCTGCCGCAACCCGACAGCCTTCCTTCCTCGGCGCAGGTGCTGGCAGGCGTTGACGGGGCAGCGGCGGAGTACTGGTCGTCCGGCCGCAGCTTCGACATGCGGCACGTTCCCGGCCCGCTGTACTTCGAGGTCGACGGCGAGTCCGTGCCCCACCAGGTCGTCTGGGTGAAGGCGTTCGACAAGCTTCCGGATGACCCCGGTCTCCACCAGATCGCCCTCGCCTACGTCTGCGACTACACCATCCTGGAACCGCTGCTGCGGGTGCAGTCGGTGGCGTGGGCGGATGCCGGACTCGTTACGGCGAGCCTCGACCACTCGATCTGGTTCCATCGCGACGGGCGGATGGACGAGTGGGTGCTGTATGCCCAGGAGGCGGTGTCAGCCCAGCGCAGTCGGGGGCTGGCGACGGGCAGGTTCTATGCGCAGGATGGCACGCTGCTGGCGACGGTCGCTCAGGAGGGCATGATCCGCACCGGGGCCTGAGTTCGGTGCGACTCGCCGGTTCGAGTGTCCTGCAGGTGCGGCGATGATGCGCTGGCCGATGGCCGCGGCGGGCTCCAAGACTTGCCAGTCATATGGTCAAGGCACTGGGAGGAGCCTGGTGAATCCATTCCGCGCGGCCGCCCTTGCGCGTAGCATTCAATGCATCGCGAAACCGTGACCGGCTCGCTATCTGTGCCCGCGCGGAGCAACCATAGGAGTGCACCATGCGTGCAACCAGCGAGCGCAACAGCAGTCCCGCGTCGGAGACGACGGCGGCCGGGAATACCAATCGGGCAGCATTGCGTGCAGGTGGGATAGCGGTTATCGTCGCCGGGCTCGCAGGCATCGCGATGTTTGCACTTGAGCTAATGGGGCCCGTTCTCGGTTTCGATGACACCGACAACCCCGCAGTGAGCCTCGATTATCTGCGCCAGTATCCGCAGTTTTACGCTTTGGCTGCGGTCGCAGAATTCATCATGGCACTCGCTTACATCGTGGCGAGTTTCGCTATCTCAGATGTGCTTGCGCCACGCACAAGCAGTATCACTCGCCGAAGCTTGAGCGCGCTCGGACTTTTTGCGGCTGCGTTCTTGTTCATGCACGGAGTCTTGCGCGAGTCGGTGGGGCCGTTGCTCCACATCGACGGGATGAACAGCGGATGGGGCGAGTCCGCCTACCTCACCATTCAGATGGTGGGAACCCATGGTTTCCTCGGTGCGGGCCTCATTGCGCTCGGTGTCTGGTCCGTGGGTATCTGTGTGGCCGGGGCTCACTCCCGCTCCCTTCCGATCTGGTTATGTGTCCTGGGATTAGTCGCCGGCCTCCGTCTCGTGATGCTCATGGCTGGGCCATTAATGACGGCAGCAGCGATCGACCTGCCCGGGTTTATCTGGCTTGCCTCCATGGCACTGATCCCGCTGGGAATGCTGTGGTGGCTTGCACTCGGCGTCGTGCTGCTGGTCAAATCCCGTCCCGGCCGCGAGCGGAGACCTGTCTAGGACCAGGCCAGGGACAGCCCGTTTGGGTGCCGTGCCGGTCGATGCGGGTTCCTTGGGTTCTTGCTCCTATCGCGGACGGAGAGCTTGTCCGTGATGCTCAGACCGTCAGCTGTATCGCCGCAAGTCGATTCCCACCACACTGCTCGGTCCCGTCGATGCGCTCCCAGTTGGCCGCTGTGACTCCCTCTGCAACCACGACCCCGTCTCCGTCAGCGAGCCGGTAGCCAAGCACAGGTTGACCGTCCAGCAAGGTGGCAGACCAACCGATTGCGCTGTCGCCCGTCAGTCCGAAGACGCCGGTGGGTGCGGGCGTTTCGGTCGAACCTATCTCGGTCGGCGACTCCACCGGGCCGGGCGTGCAATCTTGACCGTCGCACAACTCGAGGTGGAGGCCTGGGCGGGGTTCGGAGAGTTCGATTCGTGCCACGCTGCTGTAGCCGATCGCCGTGCACGCGAGGAACGGCGGAGCGCACCCGGTGAGTAATACGAGCGATACCGCCGTGAGTGGCACTACTTTCAATACCCGCATTTACTGAGGCTACGAGTCATCGAGTCCGGAGCTTGACGATTGTTGTAGTTCCGAAACACTCCAGATGGCCAGAGATCCACCCACAACCTCGGTCCCCATCTCGTGTGGGAGTAGCCTTCCCGCCGAGGGATCCTGGTCAGTTCTGTTGCCAGGGATCGATGATCTCGACTCCAGTGCCTGCAAAGTCTTTGACATTGCGCGTGGCCAGCACCGCCTCGTGGGTGCGGCAGATGGCAGCAATCTGGGCGTCGAATCCATCGATCGGCGAGCCAGCACGGTCACGTGCGCTGACGACAGCGGCGTATTGAACCGCCGCGGTCCGATCGAAGGGGAGGCCGTACTCGTCAAATGCGGCGAAGATCTCATCTGCCGTGGACGCGAGCAACTCTTTGCGGCGACCCGCGTTCAGCCTGTCGATGCCGTAGCGAATTTCGGCCAGTGTGACGGAGGTCGTGTGCAACTCACGCTGGCTGTGCGTGCGCACCCAGTTCACGACGGTCGCATCCCTTTGTGACACGACAAGTGGAACCCCGATGCCGCCTTGTGGGGAAAGTAGCGCTGAAAGATTGCCAAAGTGGGCATTCTCAATACACTTGTCTCTGTGTAGCTTTCGTTACGGCCGTCACATTTCGACAATGACGTCGATGGGGCCGCACTGACAAATCCGCAGGGAGCAGCAATGAAGCTCAGCCCATCCGCGCACGTCGACACCTTCACCCGGGACAACCTGCCCCCGGCCGACCAGTGGCCGACGCTCGAGTTCACCATCCCGGACGTGCAGTACCCCGACCGGCTGAACGCCGCCACCGCGCTGATCGACGACCAGGTGGCGCAGCGCGGAAGCGACGCTCCCTGCCTGCGGACGCCGGCCGGTGAACTCTGGACTTACGGTGAGCTGCTGAAGCGGGCCAACCAGGTTGCGCAGGTGCTGGTGGAAGACCTGGGAATGGTTCCCGGAAACCGGGTGCTGCTGCGAGGTCCCAACAATCCGTGGATCGCGGCCTGCTGGCTGGGGGTGCTGAAGGCCGGCGGTGTGGTTCTCACCACCATGCACGCCCTTCGCGCCAGGGAGATCGCCCCACTGATCGAAGAGCTGAGCCCCGTCGTCGGGCTCGCCGACCATCGTTTTCTCGCCGACCTCGACGAGGCATCCGCCGGTCGTATGACCGTGCTCTCCTACGGCGGTGACGGAGCGGGTGACCTGATCGCCCGCTGCGCGTCGAAGTCCGGGGTCTTCACCAACGTCGAGACGGCGGCGGATGACGTCGCCCTGCTCGGGCCGACCTCGGGCACCACCGGCATGCCGAAGATCACCATGCACGTCCACCGCGACATCCTGGCCATCGCCGACACCTTCTCCAGGCACGTGCTTCAGCCCCGGCCGGACGACCTGTTCGCCGGAACACCGCCACTGGCGTTCACGTTCGGACTCGGCGGGCTGCTGGTGTTCCCGCTGCGCGCCGGAGCATCCACCCTGCTGATCGAGAAAGCGACCCCCGATGAGCTGGCCCGGCTTTGTGCCGGCCACCACGTCACCATGCTGTTCACTGCTCCGACCGCCTACCGGGCGATCCTGAAGAACGGGCATGCCGAACTGCTGAAGAGCCTGCGGGTCGGGGTGTCGGCCGGTGAGAACCTGCCGGCGGCGGTGTGGGAGGAGGTGCATGAGAAGACCGGGCTGAAGCTGGTCGACGGTATCGGTTCGACCGAGATGCTGCACGTGTTCATCTCGTCGCACGGCGACGCCATCCGCCCCGGGTCTACGGGCGTGGCCGTTCCCGGTTACCGCGCGGCCATCCTCGACGACGACGGCAACGAGGTCGGACCGGATGTTCTCGGTCGCCTGGCGGTTATCGGGCCGACCGGATGCCGCTACTTCCGTGGCATCCGCCAGGACAACTATGTTGCGCACGGCTGGAACCTGACCGGCGACACCTTCCACCGCGATGCCGACGGCTACTTCTGGTATGAGGCGCGGTCGGACAGCATGATCGTCACCTCCGGCTACAACGTGGGCGCGCCGAGCGTGGAGGGCGCCATCGACCTGCACGACGACGTCGTCGAGAGCGCGGTCGTCGGCAAGCCGGACAAGGAACGCGGCAACATCATTGCCGCGTATGTAGTGCTGAAGGAGGGCGTCGTCGGCGACGACGCGAAGCGCAAGGAACTGCAGGACTTCGTGAAGCAGACCATCGCGCCGTACAAGTACCCGCGGGAGGTCACCTTCGTCGACTCGCTGCCGCGCAACCCGAGCGGCAAGCTGCAGCGGTTCCGCCTGCTCGAACAGCCCAGCGGCCAGTCCGCAGCTGTGAGCGGCTCCTGATGCGCATCGCCGTCGTCGGTGGCGGCCCGGGCGGCCTGTACTTCGCTGCGCTGATGAAGCAACTGCACTCCGGCCACGAGGTGACCGTCTGGGAGCGCAACGCTGCCGACGACACCTTCGGGTTCGGCGTGGTGTTCAGCGACGAGACGCTGGGCGGCATCGAGAACGCGGACACCGTGATCGCCTCCCGGATGGCGTCGCAATTCGCCCGATGGAACGACATCGACGTGCACTACGGCGGTGAGGTGCTCACGGTCGGCGGGCAAGGGTTCGCCGCGATGAGCCGCAAAGAGTTGCTGCGCCTGCTGCAGCGGCGCTGCATCGACCTCGGCGTCGACGTGCGCTTCTCGACGATGGCGCCGGAGGTCGATGAGCTCAGCCGCGACTACGACCTGGTGCTGGCGGCAGACGGGGTGAACTCCGCCATTCGCAACCGGTACGCCGACAGCTTCGGCCCGCACCTCGAGCAGCGGGCCTCCAAGTTCATGTGGCTCGGCACCGACCGGGTGTTCGAGGCGTTCACGTTCGTGATCAAGGACACCCCGCACGGCGTGATGCAGATCCACGGGTACCCGTACTCCGACCAGGGCAGCACCTTCATCGTCGAGATGCATCCGGATGTCTGGGCGCGTGCAGGCTTCGACCAGACAGCAGACATGACGTTCCCGCCCGGCGCCAGCGACGAGTCGGCGATCGCCAGGATCAAGGAGATCTTCCAGGACGAGCTCGGCGGTTACCAGGTGCTGGCGAACAACTCGAAGTGGCTGAACTTCACCACCGTGAAGAACGGCTCCTGGCGTCACGACAACGTCGTGCTGCTCGGCGACGCCGCCCACACCGCCCACTTCTCGATCGGCTCCGGAACCAAGCTGGCCATGGAGGATGCCCTCGCGCTCGCGGCCTGCCTGCACGAACATCCGTCGCTGGATGAAGCCGTCGAAGCCTACGAAACCGAGCGCCGCCCCGTCGTCGCCTCAACCCAGCGCGCCGCGCAGGCGAGCCTGGAATGGTTCGAGAACCTCGGGCAGTACACGCACCAGCACCCGATCCAGTTCACCTTCAACCTGCTCACCCGCAGCCGGCGCATCACCTACGACAACCTGAAACTGCGCGACCCGGACTTCACCGAACACCTGGACGCCTTCTTCGCCGAGCAGCAGGGGAGTGCGGATGTCGTGCCCGCCATGTTCCAGCCGTACAACCTGGGCGGGCTGCAGCTGAAGAACCGGGTCGTGGTCTCCTCGATGGACATGTATTCGGCGACCGATGGGATGCCGAACGACTTTCACCTGGTGCACCTGGGGTCGAAGGCGCTGGGCGGCGCCGGCCTGGTGATGACCGAGATGGTGTGCACTTCGCCCGAGGCCAGGATCACCCTGGGCTGCACCGGCCTGTACACCCATGCGCAGGCGGAGAAGTGGCGTCAGGTCGTCGACTTCGTGCACGAGCGGTCGACGGCGAAGATCGGCGTGCAGCTCGGGCACTCCGGTCGCAAGGGGTCGACCAAGCTGATGTGGGAGGGCCTCGACGTGCCGCTGCCGGCCGGCGGCTGGGAGGCGGTCGGGCCATCCGCGATCCCCTACGGACCGGACAACCAGGTGCCGCGCGAGCTCACCATGCGCGAGCTCGACCAGATTCGCGATGACTTCGTAAGTGCGGCCGTCCGGGCATCCGACGCCGGCTTCGACCTGCTCGAACTCCACGCCGCCCACGGCTACCTGCTGTCGTCGTTCCTGTCGCCGGTGTCGAACCGGCGAACGGATGCCTACGGCGGGTCTCTCGAGAACCGGCTCCGCTTCCCGCTCGAAGTGTTCGACGCCGTGCGCGAGGTGTGGCCGGCCGACAAGCCGATGTCGGTGCGTATCTCCGCCACCGACTGGGTCGACGGCGGGCTGACCGACGATGACGCCTGCGCGATCGCCGAGGCATTTATCCTGCACGGCGCCGCGGCGGTGGACGTCTCCACCGGGCAGGTCACCAAGGAAGAGAAGCCGGCGTTCGGGCGCAGCTACCAGACGCCGTACGCCGACCGCATCCGCAACGAGGTGGCGGTGAGGCACGGCGCGGCGGTCATCGCGGTGGGGGCGATCTCCTCGTACGACGACATGAACGCCATCCTGCTCGCCGGTCGGGCCGACCTCTGCGCGCTCGGCCGCTCGCACCTCTACGACCCGCAGTGGACGCTGCACGCCGCAGCCGAGCAAGACTATGTTGGCCCGGCGGCCGACTGGCCGGTGCAGTTCCAGCCCGGTCGCCGCAAGCCACCGACGTCACGCACCGAGGCCGTGCGGCCGCGCCTCGAGCTGGTGCGGCACGAAGCGGAGGACGGCGTGCAGCACCTGCGCTGGAAGCCCGCCGCCGCGCTCGCGCCGTCCGCTGGGAGCCGCTGACAGCATCCGCTGAACCGTCAGTTGCGGACCCGCCCGCATGCGGTGCGTGTACGAGCCTGTCCGCAACTGACGGGTGAGGTTCGGACCGCCGTCAGGGCAAGAACCGTAGATCTTTCGCGGGCCCCGAGCCGCTCACGGGGGGAAGCCCCGGAAGTGAGCGGGTAGAGTTTAACGTTGGCAGGCGCCTTTTAACGGTCGATTCACATCGGCACCAGTGCCGGTCGCCCTCTCTCACACACCCATTACGCGCGGATTGGAATGAGCAGCGTGGATCTATTTGAGTACCAGGCCAGGGACCTTTTTGAGTCCTACGGAGTGCCAGTACTTGCCGGCCTGATTGCCGACACCCCAGAAGAAGCCAAGGCTGCCGCCGAGAAAATCGGTGGCACCGTTGTCGTTAAGGCCCAGGTCAAGACCGGTGGTCGCGGCAAGGCCGGCGGCGTCAAGGTCGTGCACAATGCCGACGACGCCTACACCGCAGCCGAGCAGATCCTCGGCCTCGACATCAAGGGTCATGTCGTCAAACGCGTCATGATCGCCCAGGGCGCACGCATCGACAAGGAGTTCTACTTCTCGGTGCTCCTCGACCGCGCCAACCGCTCCTACCTGTCGCTGTGCAGCGTCGAGGGCGGCATGGAGATCGAAGAACTCGCGGTGGAGCGCCCAGAGGCCCTCGCCAAGATCGAGGTCAACCCCCGCCACGGACTCGACCTGGCCAAGGCAGAGGAGATCGCCCGCGCCGGCGGCTTCCCCGAAGAGCTGGTCTCCAAGGTGGCCCCCGTCTTCGTGAAGTTGTACGAGGTCTACAAGGGTGAGGACGCGACGCTCGTCGAGGTCAACCCACTCGTGCTGACCGAAGACGGCGAGATCATCGCCCTCGACGGCAAGGTCTCGCTCGACGAGAACGCCAGCTTCCGCCACCCGAAGCACGCCAAGTTCGAGGATGCGTCCGCCGCCGACCCGCTCGAGGCGAAGGCCAAGGAGAACGACCTCAACTACGTCAAGCTCGACGGTGAAGTCGGTGTCATCGGAAACGGTGCCGGCCTGGTCATGTCGACCCTGGACGTCGTCGCCTACGCCGGCGAGGACTTCGGCGGCGTGAAGCCGGCCAACTTCCTCGACATCGGTGGCGGAGCATCCGCCGAGATCATGGCAGCGGGCCTCGACGTCATCCTCAACGACCCGCAGGTCAAGAGCGTCTTCGTCAACGTCTTCGGTGGCATCACCGCGTGTGACGCCGTCGCCAAGGGCATCGTCGGCGCGCTGGCCGAACTGGGCAGCGCGGCGAACAAGCCGCTCGTCGTGCGCCTGGACGGCAACAAGGTCGAAGAGGGCCGCCGCATCCTCGCCGAGGCGAACCACCCGCTGGTCACCCTGGCAGCCACCATGGACGAGGGCGCCGCCAAGGCCGCCGAGCTCGCCAACGCCGCTCGCTAGAACGAATAGGGAACAATAAATGTCAATCTTCCTCAACAAGGACTCCAAGGTCATCGTTCAGGGCATCACCGGCGGCGAGGGCACCAAGCACACCGCGCTGATGCTGGCGGCCGGCACCCAGGTGGTCGGCGGGGTCAACGCCCGCAAGGCCGGAACCACCGTGCTGCACCGCGACAAGGATGGCGCCGATGTCGAGCTGCCCGTGTACGGAACCGTCGCCGAGGCCATGGAGAAGACGGGGGCGGATGTTTCGATCGCCTTCGTCCCGCCGGCTTTCACCAAGGACGCGGTCGTCGAGGCGATCGACGCCGAGATCCCGCTGCTGGTCATCATCACCGAGGGCGTCCCGGTCGGGGACTCCGCCGAGTTCTGGGCCTACGCCCAGGAGAAGGGCAACAAGACCCGCATCATCGGCCCGAACTGCCCCGGCATCATCACCCCAGGTGAGGCTCTCGTCGGAATCACCCCGGCGAACATCACCGGCAAGGGACCGATCGGCCTCGTGTCGAAGTCGGGCACCCTGACCTACCAGATGATGTACGAACTGCGTGACCTCGGCTTCTCGACCGCGATCGGCATCGGCGGCGACCCGATCATCGGCACCACCCACATCGACGCGCTGGCCGCGTTCGAGGCGGACCCCGAGACCAAGGCGATCGTCATGATCGGTGAGATCGGCGGCGACGCCGAAGAGCGCGCGGCCGACTTCATCAAGGCCAACGTGACCAAGCCGGTCGTCGGCTACGTCGCAGGCTTCACCGCTCCGGAGGGCAAGACCATGGGTCACGCCGGCGCCATCGTGTCCGGCTCGGCCGGCACCGCGCAGGCGAAGAAGGAGGCCCTCGAGGCCGCCGGAGTCAAGGTCGGCAAGACGCCGTCCGAGGCTGCCACCCTGATGCGCGAGATTCTCGCCTCCCTGTAAGCACCTCGTCTGGCGGCCCGACCCTTCGCGGGGTCGGGCCGTTCGTGGTTAACCTCTTCCCTCCGCGCAAATGAGAGAGCTTTTCGGACTTCGACGCGGAATGAGGGAAGTATTTCTCTCTGGAGGCGACAACCTCCTCCTTTTGCGGGAAGGCGAACGGGGGTTGGGCATCGTCGCCGGTAGGGTCGAACCGGTATGAACCGTCCCCTCACCGTCGTCTTCGCCGCGCTCGAAGCCCTGCTCGTTGCCGGCATCGGCATCGGCATCGCGCTCGTGCCGCTCAGCGTGATGTGGGCCTTCCAGTACGGCTTGCAAATCGACTGGATCGTGTTCTGGCGTGCCGCTGCCGACACCTGGATGCTCGGCCACGGTGTCGATATCGCCTTGACTCTCGACCCGCTGACGGCGACCAGCATCGGATTCCCCGACGCCTCCACCCCGTTCGTGCTCACCATCGCACCCCTCGGTTTCGCGCTCCTCACCCTGCTGCTCGCATACCGCGCTGGGCGCCGCATCGCCGAAACGCCGCATTTCATCCTCGGATTGGCGGTCGCCCTCGCTTCCTTCGGGGCGCTGTCGCTGACCGTCGTGCTGACTGCGCTCCACGAGTTCGCGCGGCCGTCCATCTGGCAGGGGGCGCTGCTTCCCACGCTGGTCTTCGCGCTCGGGCTGGCGCTGGGCGGCGGCATCGCCATCCGCCGCCTGACCGCGCTTCAGCGCGCGGGAACGATGAGAACGGATGCCACGGTCGGCGCCATCGCGACGCGCATCGCCGATATCCCGGGCGAGACGGCGGCGCTCATCCGGGCATCCGTAACCGGGGGAGTCGCGGCGGTTGCCGCCATTGTCGCTGCCGCGTCAGTCGCCGTCGCTCTGCTGCTGCTGGTCAACTATGCCGAGGTCATCGCCCTGTATGAGAGCGGGCACGTCGGGGTGCTGGGCGGCGTCGCACTGACCATCGCCCAATTGGCGTTCCTGCCGAACCTGGTCGTTTGGGCGGTTTCCTGGTTTGTCGGGCCCGGCTTCGCGATAGGCGCCGGCTCATCGATCGGCCCGCTCGGCACCAGCCTGGGACCCGTGCCGGCCGTCCCCTTCCTGGGCGCATTGCCCACCGGCGACCTGGCCTGGGGGTTCCTCGGGCTGTTGGTTCCGGTGCTCGCCGGCTTCTTCGCCGGGTTGCTGGTCCGCAGCACGCTGGTGCGGAGCATCCGCATGCCGGTCTCGGTCGGGCGGATGCTTCTGGCGGGGCTGTGCATCGGCGTGGTGGCCGGCATGATCCTCGGGCTGCTCGCCTGGTTCTCGGCTGGGGCGGCCGGGCCGGGACGATTGGTCGAGGTGGGTCCGTCTCCGTGGCTGGTGGCGTTGTTCGCCACGCTCGAGGTGGGTGGGGCGGCTGCGCTCGGGCTGCTCAGCGTGCGCAACCGCGACTGAGGAACCCGCCGTCCGGCGATAAGCTTGACCGGTGCTGAAACTGGTGGTCCTGATCTCTGGCGCCGGGTCGAACCTCCGGTCTCTGCTTGAAGCCGCCGAAGACGCGGAGTTCCCGGCCAGGGTCGTCGCGATCGGTGCCGACCGTGACGCTGACGGCCTCGCGCACGCCGAGGATTTCGGCATCCCGACCTTCACGGTCGCCTACTCCAGCTACCCCGACCGCGAGTCGTGGGGCGCCGCACTGCTTGAGCAGATCCAGCAATGGGAGCCCGACCTGGTCGTGCTGAGCGGCCTGATGCGCCTGCTGCCGCCGTCCGTGGTGGCGGCGCTCGAACCCAACCTGATCAACACGCATCCGGCCTACCTGCCCGAGTTCCCGGGCGCGCACGGCGTGAGGGATGCGATCGCCGCCGGCGTCACCGAAACCGGCGCCAGCGTCATCGCCGTCGACAACGGTGTCGACAGCGGGCCGGTCATCGCCCAGGAGCGGGTGGCCATCCACCCGAACGACACCGAGTCCACCCTGCACGACCGCATCAAGATCGTCGAGCGCCGGCTGCTGGTGCAGGCCGTGCTCGACATCGCCAATGGAAGAATCGACCTCAAGGAGTTGACCGCATGAGCGGCGCGGCACACGACGAAACCGAAATGCTCGAGCGCGGAGTCATCCCGATCCGCCGGGCGCTGATCTCGGTGAGCGACAAGACGGGCCTCCTCGAGCTGGCCGCAGCACTGGCGGGCGCCGGCGTCGAGCTGGTTTCGACCGGGTCGACGGCGAAGGCGATAGCGGATGCCGGACATCCGGTCACCGAGGTTGCCAGCGTGACCGGATTCCCCGAGTCCCTGGACGGTCGCGTGAAGACGCTGCACCCGGCGATCCACGCCGGCATCCTGGCGGACCTGCGGCGCGAGTCGCACCGGGTTCAACTCGAGAATCTCGGCATCGCCCCGTTCGAGCTGATTGTCGTGAACCTGTACCCGTTCGTGCAGACGGTCGCCTCCGGTGCCCCCGCGGCCGATGTGATCGAGAACATCGACATCGGTGGTCCGGCAATGGTGCGGTCGGCGGCAAAGAACCACGCCAATGTCGCGATCGTCGTCTCGCCGGACAGCTACCAACAGGTCATCAAGGCGGCAACGCTCGGTGGCACCACACTTGCCCAGCGCCAGCGGCTGGCCGGTGAGGCGTTCGCGCACACCGCCGCCTATGACTCCGCCGTCGCGGAGTGGTTCGCCGGCAACGTCGGCTTGCGCGCAGAGCACGACGCTCGCGTGGTGTCCCCGGACGAACTGGTCGCGCAGGAAAGCGGGTCGAGCGAGACGGCCGACACGTTCAGCCTCACTGCCAACCTGAAGCAGGCCCTGCGCTATGGCGAGAACTCGCACCAGTCGGCCGCCCTGTACGTCGAGCAGAACGGGCGCGGCATCGCCCAGGCCACCCAACTCCACGGCAAGGACATGTCGTACAACAACTTCGTCGACGCGGATGCCGCCCTGCGGGCCGCGTACGACTTCGATGAGCCGGCGGTGGCGATCATCAAGCACGCGAACCCGTGCGGCATCGCCGTCGGGCATGGGCCGGGCGACTCGATCGCATCCGCCCACGCGCGGGCCCACGCTTGTGACCCGGTTTCGGCGTTCGGAGGGGTGATCGCGGCCAACCGGCCGATCACGCTGGCGGCGGCCGAGTCGATCAAGGACGTGTTCACCGAGGTCATCGTCGCGCCCGACTTCGAGCCGGATGCGCTCCGCCTGCTGACCGCGAAGAAGAACCTCCGCCTGCTGAAACTTCCGGAGGGCTTTGCGCGCGGGGCAACCGAGGTCAGGCAGATCTCCGGGGGGCTCCTCGTGCAGTCGGTCGACAGTTACGCCGGGTTCAGTTCGGCCGGCTGGACCCTCGCCGCCGGCTCACCGGCGGATGCAGACACCATGGAGGACCTCGAGTTCGCCTGGCGGGCGGTGCGCGCCGTGAAGTCGAACGCGATCCTGCTCGCCCATGACGGGGCATCCGTCGGCGTCGGAATGGGTCAGGTCAATCGGGTCGACTCCTGCCACCTTGCGGTGACGCGGGCAGGGGAGCGGGCCGCCGGCAGTGTTGCGGCATCGGACGCGTTCTTCCCATTCGCCGATGGTCTCCAGGTGCTGCTCGATGCCGGCGTTCGCGCCGTCGTGCAGCCCGGTGGTTCGGTGCGCGACGAGGAGGTCATCGCCGCCGCGAAGCAGGCCGGGGTCACCATGTACTTCACCGATGAGCGCCACTTCTTCCACTGACCCACAGGAGCAGTGGTCGGGCATCCGTCTGACGGCTAATAGGCTCTTTGCATGACCCAGAACCCGCCCCTGACCATGCTGCGCCGTATTGCCGCCTCCCTCGCATCCGCTCTCGCGGCGGTCGTCGTCGCGCATCTGGTGACAGTGCTCGTCTTCTTCATTGTCGGCGGCTCAGACCCGGCGATCTTCCAAGGCGTCAGCGACGTCTTCCTGCCGAGCAGCCTGCTCGCGTTCATCCTGCTGGCCGTGGCGGCCTCGCTTGAGGCCTACCGTTTCTGGTACACCTCGATCGCGGTCGGACTCATCGCCGCGGTCGTCGCGGCGATTGCCGGCTATGCGCTCGTGGTGGTCGGCAGCGGTTCGGCGCTCGACGCCGAGGCCTGGACCTTCCTGCTCCAGAGCGTCACCGGCCCGCACCTCGTCTACATCATCGCCACCACCATCATCACGGCCACCCTCGGCAGGAGAGTCTGGAACCTGCTGACCGCCCGCGGCGCCCGCACCGGCAACGCATCGGAACGCCGTATCGCCCTGGTGCGCTTGCCGGCCAGCAACCTTGCCGAAGGCCAGGTCACCCACATTGAGCGCACTACGGTCGACACCGAGCTGGCCGACCAGCAGTGGGAGAACTACGTACAGGCTCTGGATGCTGCCGGCTGGGAGACCGTGGAGGTCGCCGCTGCAGACACCCACGCCGACTCCGTCTTCGTCGAGGACACCATCGTCATGTTCGGGTCGACCGCGGTAGTCGGGAGTCCGGGCTCCGAGTCGCGCATCGGTGAGACCGAGGCCGTTGAGGCGGAGGCACGCCGGCTCGGCCAGCGCATCGAGCGGATCCAGACCCCCGGAACACTGGACGGCGGCGACGTGCTGAAGGTTGGACGCACCGTCTACGTCGGCCGCGGCGGACGCACCAACGCCGAGGGCATCCGCCAACTGCGGGCGATCGTCGGCCCGCTCGGGTACTCGGTGGTCGCCGTGCCGATGACGAAGGCATTGCACCTGAAGACCGCGGCGACGGCGTTGCCCGACGGAACGGTCATCGGCTTGCCGTCGCTGCTCGAGGACACCAGCATCTTCGAACGGTTCCTCGCCGTACCGGAGGCTGAAGGCACCGCGGTGGTCGTGCTCGACCACGACAGCGTGCTGATGTCATCCGCCGCCCCGAAGACCGCGGCGATGATCGAGGACCTCGGCTACAACGTCACCACGGTCGACATCAGTGAGTTCGAGAAGCTCGAGGGCTGCGTGACCTGCCTGTCGGTGCGAGTTCGGTAGCTTACGGCAGCAGGGAGTCCAGGTCGGGTTCGGCGAAGATGATGCCGTGCTGCATCGCCGTGGCCCCGAGCTTCTCCAGGGCAGGACGCTCGATCGTCTGGGTGAAGCGCGGCATGATCAGGGTGGTCCTGGTGGCCTCCGCTGTCGTCGTGTAGGTGGCGAAGATGTCACGCGCGGCCTGCGGGTTGTTCTGGGCGAATGTCAGCGACTTCTTGACCGCCGCGTTGAAGCGCTCGGCCAGCTCGGGATCCTTCTCCATCGTTTCGGTGGAGGTGAAGAACGCCGCCACATTGAGGTAGTTCACGTACTCGACGTACGGGTAGCTCAGCACCCGGTGCCCGGCCTCGACGGCCCAGCTGAGGTACGGCTCGACCAGGAAGGCGACATCGGTCTCGCCGCTTTCCAGCGCGCCGATGGCTGCGCCCGGAAGCACCTTGACGAAGTGGACTCCGGCAGGGTTCCCGCCGTCATCGGAGATCATGCCCTGGACAACGGTCTCATCCAGGCTGCGGGGGGCGGCCGTTGAAACGTTCTTGCCCTGGATGTCGGTCATCGTCGTGATCGGCGAATCCTGCGTCACCACGAGGGCAGCAAAATCGGAATTGGGGTCGCTGGTCGATGAGTAGGCTCCGCTGAGCACCTTGATCGGGGTGCCCTCCCCGTGCTCGACCAGGAGCGTGAGGGTGTCGCTGAGGCCGAAGTGGGCGTTCCCGGCGGCAACCATCTCGACCACGGCTTTGCTGTCGGGCGGCAACGAGTTGATCGTGAGGGCGATGCCCTCGTCGGCGAAGAAGCCCTCCTGCACGCCGAGATAGACCGCTGCCGAGCCGATCAGGGGCTCCACGGCGATGGTCACATCGTCGAGGCCGCTGGTGCCGGGATCGGTGAAAAGGCCGGCGCATCCGCTCAACCCGAGTGACACGACCGCGACAGTAGCAATGCCCGTCAGCACGCGTTGTCTCATAGTTCTCCCCCTGGACCCATCGACGTTGATTCACTTTCGCAGACTGTCGGGCACATGTTAAGCACCATTACGAGGGGTTAACGCCGCGTAGCGCCGGTGTGTCAGTTGTCGTCCGGGCTTACGACACCTAGGCTGGAAGGCTGCCGAAACGACAACAGGACTCCCTTGCCACACGCATCATCCCCAGAACAGCGCGCCCCAAAAAGGGGCGACACCTTCCGGTCGATCCGCCGTATCTATCCGTACGCTCGACCGGCGATGCCGCGCATCTACCTGGGCATGCTCGCCGCGCTCATCGCCGGGGTGGTGGCACTCCTCATCCCGCAGGTGCTGCGGGTGATCATCGACGGGCCGCTGAAGGATGGCGATAGCAGCGAACTGCTCGGCCCCGTGCTCCTGGTCCTCGGGCTCGGCATTCTCGAAGCCGTGATGATCTGGTTCCGGCGGTGGCTGGTGCTCGAGCCGGGCACCCACATCGAGGCTGATATGCGGAACAGCTTCTACCGCCAGTTGCAGAACCTGCCGGTGAACTTCCACGACCGCTGGCCGAGCGGGCAGTTGCTGTCGCGGGCGGTGAGCGACCTGAACCTGATCCGCCGCTGGATCTCGTTCGGCCTGGTGCTGCTGATCGTCAACACCATCACCATCGCGATCGGGTTCGCCTTCCTGGTCGGCATCAACTGGATGCTCGGGGTGCTGTTCCTGGTGTGCTCCATACCCTTGTGGATCTATGGCTACGTGTTCGAGAGCAAGTATTCGACGGTGGCGCGCCGCAGCCAGGACCAGACCGGTGACCTGGCGACGTCCGTCGAGGAGGCGGTGCATGGCATCCGCGTCCTGAAAGCGTTCGGGCGAGGCAAGGACGCGCTCAGGAACTTCGGAAACCAGGCCGAAGGTCTGCGTACCACCGAGATCGAGAAAGCGAAGGCGGTGGCCGGCATCTGGTTGTGGCTGCTGCTGGTTCCCGACGTCACTTTTGCACTCGGGCTGCTGGGCGGGGTCTGGCTGGCGGCATCCGGTGAGCTCAGCGTCGGCGAATTGGTGGCGTTCTTCGCCACCGCCACCGTGCTGCGGTTCCCGGTCGAGTCGATCGGCTTCCTGCTGTCGATGACCTTCGACACCCGCACCGCGGTCGACCGTTACTTCGAGGTAATGGACTCCGTCAACACGATCACCGACTCCGACCAGCCCCAGACGATCGGCGAACCGGTCGGCAGGCTGGTGTTCGATGACCTCCATTTCCGGTACCAGGATGCGCCGGATGCCGCGCGGGACCTTCTCGACGGCGTCGACCTCGAGCTGCTCCCGGGCGAGACGATGGCGCTGGTCGGGCTGACCGGCTCAGGCAAGTCCACGCTGACCGCGCTCACCACCAGGCTCTACGACGCGACCGGCGGCACCATCCGCCTGGACGGTGTGGACATCCGCGACCTCACCCTGTCCGAACTTCGCGGGCACATCGCGATGGCGTTCGAAGACGCCATCCTGTTCTCCGCCACCGTGCGGGACAACGTGCTGCTGGGCGCTCCGGATGGCTCCGACGAAGAACTCGAGGAAGCGCTCGCGATCGCGCAGGCCGAGTTCGTCTACGACCTGCCGAAGGGCCTCGACACCATGATCGGCGAGGAAGGGATGAGCCTGTCCGGAGGGCAGCGGCAGCGACTCGCCCTCGCCCGGGCGGTGGCGGCGAAGCCGTCGGTGCTGGTGCTCGATGACCCGCTTTCGGCGCTCGACGTGGACACCGAGGCGCTCGTCGAGGCGGCACTTCGCGAAGTCCTCGCCTCGACGACGGCCCTGATCGTCGCGCACCGTCCGTCGACGGTCATGCTCGCCGACCGCGTCGCCCTGCTGCAACGCGGCCGGGTCACGGCCGTGGGCACCCACTCGGAGTTGCTCGCGACCAGCGAGCACTACCGGTTCGTCATCTCGAGCCTGGAAGACGAACTCAAGCGCGACCGGGAGGCGAAGCGATGAGCGTGTTCGGCGTCGAGGGGGAGGAGCGCGACGACTTCACCCGGATCGAGAGCCGCGCCATCCGCGACCGCTCGGTGCGCCTGCTGGGTGTGCTGGTTCGACCGCTCTGGGGACGCATCATCCTGACCATGGTCGTCGTCGTGGTCAGCACCGTCGCCCAGGTTGCCGGCCCGGCGCTCATCGCGCTGGGCATCGACCGCGGGCTCCCCTCCCTGGTGGACGGCGACTGGGCCCCGCTCCTCTTCATCGTCGCCGTGTACCTGACGGCCGCGATCGTCGGCGCTGTGCTGATCTCCTGGTACACCGTGCTGGTGGCCAGGGTCAGCCAGGCCGTACTCATCGACCTGCGCAAGCGGGTCTTCCGGCACACCCAGAAGCTGAGCCTCGAATTCCACGAGAACTACACCTCCGGGCGGATCATCGCACGCCAGACCAGCGACCTGGACTCCATCAGGGAGCTGCTCGACTCCGGCATCAACCAGCTGGTGCAGGGCAGCCTCTACATGGTGTTCATCGCCGGGGCCATGTTCTGGGTGGACTGGGTGAGCGGAGTCGTGCTGTTCGGCTTCCTCATCCCGCTCGGATTCCTGTTCCGCTGGTTCCAGGTTCGCTCGCAGGCCGGATTCCGTCGCACGCGCGTCGCATCCGCCAAGGTCATCGTCCACTTCGTCGAGACGATGACCGGTATCCGCGCGGTGAAGGCGTTCCGTAAGGAGAAGCGGAACGAGGCCGTGTTCGGCGACCACGTCGAGGAGTACCGCCAGGCCAACAGCAACGTCATCATGCTGTTCGGCATCTTCTACCCTGGGCTGGTGCTGATCGGCAACCTCGCCCTGGGGGCGGTGCTCCTGGTCGGGGGGCTGCGGGTGGCAGACGGCCAGCTCGCGATCGGTGCGCTGCTCGCCGTGCTGCTGTACACCCGGCAGTTCTTCGGCCCGGCCGAAGAGATGGCGATGTTCTACAACTCCTACCAATCGGCGGCCGCCGCCCTGGAGAAGATCTCCGGCGTGCTCGAGGAGGAACCGAGTGTTCCCGACCCGACGACGCCGATCGACCTGTGGCAGGCGAAGGGCACGGTCAGTTTCGAGGAGGCCGAATTCGCCTACACGGCCGACCGCGTCGTGCTGCCGGAATTCGACCTCACCCTGCCGGCCGGTCAGACCGTTGCACTGGTTGGTTCGACGGGCGCTGGCAAGTCGACGCTCGCCAAGCTGATCTCGCGTTTCTACGACCCGACCAGCGGCCGGGTCACCCTCGACGGCGTCGACCTGAAACGCCTGCACCCGAAGGACCTGCGCCGCGCCATCGTCATGGTCACGCAGGAGGCCTACCTCTTCTCCGGCACGGTCGCCGACAACATCGCGCTCGGAAAACCGGATGCGACGCGCGAGGAAATCATGCAAGCCGCCCAGGCGGTCGGCGCCCACGAATTCATCGAGGGCCTGCCGAACGGCTACGACACGGACGTCAACAAGCGCGGGGGCCGAGTCAGTGCCGGCCAGCGGCAGCTGGTCTCCTTCGCCCGGGCATTCCTCGCGAACCCGGTCGTGCTGATCCTCGATGAGGCGACAGCGTCGCTCGACATTCCGAGCGAGCGTCTCGTGCAGAACGGGCTGCAAACGCTGCTCGCCGACCGAACCGCGATCATCATCGCCCATCGCCTGTCCACCGTCGCGATCGCCGACCGGGTGCTGGTGATGGAGCACGGACGCATCATCGAAGACGGTTCCCCGAACGAGCTGATCAGCGGCACCGGCAAGTTCTCCGAGATGCACGCCGCCTGGCGCGACTCGCTGGTGTAGTTCGGGGGTCGCGTTCGGCACTACGCAGCTCGCTGCGGGCTAAGGCTCGTACCGAGCGGCCCGCAGGTTGATGCGGTAGCTTCCGGATGCTCCCCACACCAGCGGGGTTCCCTCCGCCCGGTAGAACTCGAGCGCCTGACCTTCATGGCATTGGGGTGGATGCCCGCTGGCCCTGATCACGCGCCACCACGGCACGTCGCTGCCCCCGTAAGCCATGACCTTGCCCACCGCCCGCGGCGCCCGCGACCCGATGGCAGCGGCAATGTCGCCGTAGGTCATGACCTGCCCGGGCGGGATCGACTCGACGACACCGAGCACCCGCTCGAAAAAGTCGTCAGCGGGAGCGGACGGTCCGGACGCGGTGGTCACAACTCGATGGCGCCGACCTTTTCGCCGTACTGGGTCTCATCCACCACAACGAAGCCGACTCGCTTGAAGAACTCTTCCGGGCTGTCCTCGCCCGGCTCCCAGATCACGGTGAGCCGCGAGAACCCGCGCTTGCGCGCCTCGTCCGCTGTCTCCTTGACCACGAACTTGCCGACGCCCTTGCCCTGGGCCTCGGCGGAAACGTTCATCCGCCAAATGCAGCTCCGGAACTCCTCTTCGTGAGCGTCGGCGTCGAAATTGGCCATGATGAATGCGAGCACCTCGCCTTCGCCGTCAACGACGACACGCGACCAGCTGGTGCTCGGGTCGAGGAATGGCCCGGCCATGGCGTACGACACAGGAGCGATGTACTGCTCCTGCCCGGGCTTCATGGTGAGGCTGTTCGCCGCAACAACGTTTTTGGCAGACAGCTCTTCCAGTCTCAACTCATCCATGGTTTCAGGCTATCGTCCAAGACCGGTTCCGGGTAGGGCCCGGATGCGTCGTGTGCAGAACTATCTTGATGTCGAGATACTTGTTGGAACAGGTAAGCTGTCCTGAGCGAATTAAAACGCAGACTTCGCGGCACGTTTCGCGGCCGCCCATCCCTAACAAGGCCCCCCACGAACTGAGGAGTACCGGTGTCGAAAATCAAGGTTGAAGGAACAGTCGTCGAGCTCGACGGCGATGAGATGACCCGCATCATCTGGCAGAAGATCAAGGACACTCTCATCCACCCGTACCTCGACATCAACCTCGAGTATTACGACCTCGGCATCGAGAAGCGTGACGAGACGGATGACCAGATCACCATCGACGCGGCCCACGCCATCCAGAAGCACGGCGTCGGCGTCAAGTGCGCAACCATCACGCCGGATGAGGCGCGGGTCGAGGAGTTCGGCCTGAAGAAGATGTGGAAGTCGCCGAACGGCACCATCCGCAACATCCTCGGCGGCGTGATCTTCCGCGAGCCGATCATCATCTCGAACATTCCGCGACTGGTCCCCGGCTGGAACAAGCCGATCATCATCGGCCGCCACGCCTTCGGCGACCAGTACCGTGCCACGGACTTCCGGTTCGCCGGCGAGGGCACGCTCAAGGTCAGCTTCACCCCGAAAGACGGCTCGGCCGCGCAGGAGTTCGAAGTGTTCCAGTCGCCGGGCGACGGCATCGCCCAGGTGCAGTACAACCTGGATGCGTCGATTCGCGACTTCGCCCGTGCTTCCCTCAACTACGGGCTCAGCCGCAACTACCCGGTGTACCTGTCGACGAAGAACACTATCCTCAAGGCCTACGACGGTCGCTTCAAGGACATCTTCGAGGAGATCTACCAGTCCGAGTTCAAGCAGCAATTCGAAGCTGCCGGACTCACCTACGAGCACCGCTTGATCGACGACATGGTGGCATCCGCCATGAAATGGGAGGGCGGCTACGTCTGGGCCTGCAAGAACTATGACGGCGACGTGCAGTCCGACACCGTTGCGCAGGGCTTCGGTTCGCTCGGGCTGATGACCTCCGTTCTGGCGACGCCGGACGGCAAGGTGGTCGAGGCCGAGGCCGCCCACGGAACCGTGACCAGGCACTACCGCCAGCACCAGGCCGGCAAGCCGACGTCGACCAACCCGATCGCGTCCATCTACGCGTGGACCCGGGGCCTCGCGCACCGCGGCAAGCTGGACGGCAACCAGGCGCTGATCGACTTCAGCCTCGCACTCGAGGATGTCGTCATCAAGACGGTCGAGGCCGGCCACATGACCAAGGACCTCGCGCTCCTCGTCGGGCCGGATCAGGCGTACCAGACCACCGAGGAGTTCCTCGCGACGCTGGACGCCAACCTCCAGGCGCGTATGGCGTAAGCCGCTGCACGAACTACGAAGGCCTCCACCCATTTGGGCGGAGGCCTTCGTCATTCCGGTGAGGGGCGTGGAGTTACGCGGTGACTTCGGACTGCGGTTCCTTCGCGGCCGACATGATTTCGACCTTGCGGGGCTTCGCCTTCTCGCTCACCGGGATCATGACGCTGAGCACACCGTTGTCGTAGTGCGCGCTGATGTTCTCGGTGTCGATGCCGTCGCCGAGGTTGAGCTGGCGGAGGAACGATCCGCTCGGGCGCTCGTGTGCCAGCCACTTCACACCCTCGTCACTACGCGCAGTGCGCTCAGCGCGGATGGTCAGCAACTGTCCATCCACATCGACGTCGACCGAGCCGGGGTCGATGCCCGGGAGATCGGCGTTCAGGATGTAGTGATCGCCCTGACGGTGCAGGTCGATTGGCATGAAACGAGGTCCCTGCTGCGAGTCGAGCAGGTTCGCCGCGAGGCGATCCAGTTCACGGAATGGGTCGAAGTACATGGCCATTTCAGTCAACTCCTTCACATCGGGCCCCGGAGGGGCGGTGCAATTTGAGGTTTACAAGAGTTGAGTCAAGTCGACTCAACTACAGAAAAATGTTAGCACTCTCATCGGGAGAGCGCCAAGAATATTCGGTCCGGAAATCTCTTGCAATTAATTAGTTCGTAAGGTTTACTAACAAACATGACCGCAACGAGGCGTGGCACGATTCCGGCGACAGGCCGGGCCGGGGGATACTCCCCCGGACGCGTGCTGCGCCCGAGCGCCAAGATCCTTCCCGAGCATGCCCGCGGGCACAACCGGTCCCTCGTCCTGCAGACGTTGTACCGGTCTGGCGAGCAGAGCCGGGCCGACATAGCGCGGGGCACCGGGCTCACCCGGGTCACCATCTCCGACCTGGTCGCCGAACTCATGGGCGAAGGCCTGGTCATTGAAACCGGGCAGAGTGCGAACATCCGCCCAGGCAAACCGTCAACGTTGCTGGCGATGAACCTCTCGGCTTACCAGATCATCGGAATCGACCTCAGCGACTACGCGCTGTTCCGCGGTGCCGTGCTCGACCTCGGTGGCAACATCCTCAGTCGGGCCGACATCCCACTCGCGGGAAGCACCGGTGCGGATGCCACGGCCAAGGTTGTCACGCTCGTCGAGACCCTGATCGGCCAGGCCACCGGGCGCATCCTCGGGGTTGGCGTCGGCTCGCCCGGCGTCGTCGACCGCGACGGTGTCGTGCTCCGGGCGCCCAACCTCGGCTGGAACGACGAACGGCTTCAGTCCACGCTGAACGACAGGTTCTCCCTCCCGGTGCTCGTCGCCAACGACGCGAACGCCGCCGTACTGGCCGAGCACAGCTTCGGCGGAGCAGACCAGGACCTGATGCTGATCAAGGTTGGTCACGGCGTCGGAAGCGCGCTGCTGCTCGGCGGGTCCCTCCTCTACGGGAGCCGCTTCGCTGCAGGCGAGATCGGCCACGTCGTGGTCGGCACCGGCGACGGAACACCCTGTGTGTGCGGAAAGAGCGGATGCCTGGAAACCTGGCTGGCCGCCCCGCGACTCGACGCCCAGCTGGATGGGGCGGACGCATCCGCTCGCCACCACATTCTTCGGGAGGCCGGCCTGCACCTGGGGCTCGCACTGGCACCCGTGGTCGGAGCGCTCAACCTGGCAGAAGTCGTGCTGAGCGGACCGGCCGAACTGCTTGATGGGGCGCTCACCACTGCCACCATCGAGACACTCCGCAACCGAACGATGGCAGAGTTCCACGGCGATCTCGCGGTACGGATGACGACGCTCGGGGAGGACATAGTCATGCGCGGCGCTGCCGTGATGGTGCTCTCCGGGCAGCTCGGGGTCTCCTGACCCACCACTGGTGCGGCCATCCGGTCGTACACCCGGCACCAAGAGAAGGACAACACAATGAATAAGAAGCTCGGCACGGTTGCCATAGCAACCGCCGCCGCTCTCATCCTTGTCGGATGCTCCACCACTGAACCGGCAGCTGAAGGCGGAACTGACATCACGATGTGGCTGATGGGCGGTGACACCCCGGATGAGCTGCGCGACTACCTTAAGACAGAGTACGCAGACGCAACCGGGGGCACCCTCACTATCGAGGAGCAGGCGTGGGGCGATGCGTTGGCAAAGCTGACCACCTCGCTGCCTGATTCAGAGAATACCCCCGACGTCGTCGAGATCGGGAACACCTGGTCGCCCACCTTCACCGGTGTCGGCGCGTTCTCCGACCTCAGCGACATCTACGAGGAACTCGGCGGCGACAAGCTGCTGCCGTCGTTCGTCGAGGTCGGCGAGGTCGACGGAGCCAAGATGGCGCTGCCGTACTACTTCGGCTCGCGCTACGTCTTCTACCGGAAGGACATCTGGGAGGCTGCCGGCAAGGACGTCCCGGCCACGCTCGAGGAGTTCAACCAGACCGCGGCAGAGCTGAGGACGGATGGCCAGTCCGGCTTCTACCTCGGCGGCCAGGACTGGCGCAACGGCGTCTCGTGGATCTTCGCGAACGACGGTGAACTCGCGGTGAAGGACGGCGACAAGTGGGTGTCATCGCTCTCCGACCCGAACACGATCAAGGGACTCGAGCAGCTTCAGGAGCTCTACACGAGCGCCTCGAACGCCCCGGTGACCGAGGCGGACAGCACGCCATGGGTGAACATCAACAACAACGACGCGACGGGTGCTCCTGAGGCGGCAACCATCATCGCTCCCGGATGGGCCCACTGGTCGATCGGTGACCTGGCCCCGGACCCCGCGGATGACACCAAGACGATCGCCACCTGGAACGACGACGTCTTCGGCGTCTTCCCGCTCCCGGGTGCCGATGGGGGTGCTGCTCCGGTCTTCGCCGGCGGCTCCAACATCGCGATCTCAGCGGCAAGCGAGAACCAGGAAGCGTCGAAAGACCTGCTGAGGATCATCTTCTCGGAGGAGTACCAGACGCTGCTCGGCCAGAACGGCCTCGGCCCGGCCAATCTGGACTACGCATCCGCTCTCGGTGACGACATCTTCGCGCAGGCCCTGGTCGACTCCGCAGCCAACTCGAAGCTGACCCCGGCCGCACCCGGCTGGGCCTCGGTCGAGGGCTCCGGCCTGCTGGAGGAGTTCTTCGGCAAGGTGGCCGCCGGTGGCGACATCGAGGCACTCGCCGAAGAGTACGACGCCAAGATCAGCGAACTGCTCAACTGAGTTCGCCCCACCCCTGTGGGTTGAGTAGGTCGCTGAGCGACCTACTCAACCCACAAAATTTGATCAACCCACGAGACAACACCTGAAGGAGGTGACCGCCGATGAACCGCACGCACGCCCGAACCGCACGCTGGCTGATCTTCCCGGCGGTCGCCATCCTCATGATCGGCATGGGCTACCCGCTCGCCTGGCAGCTGGTCACCTCCCTGCAGGAGTTCGGCCTCGCCCAGCAGTTCGGCCAGCCGGCCGAGTTCGTCGGCTTCGACAACTATGCACGTCTCGCGACCGATCCCGGCCTGTGGGGCGTCGTCATCCGCTCGATCGTCTTCTGCATCGTGACCGCCGTGATCACGCTGGTGATCGGGATGCTGTTCGCCCTGCTGATGAGCGCCATCGGCAAAGTGACCAGGCTGATCCTCCAGATCGCGATGCTGCTGGCCTGGGCCATGCCCGTCGTCGCGGCGATGACCGTCTGGATCTGGCTGTTCGACCGCCGCCGCGGGGTCGTCAACTACCTGCTCGACGCACTTCCCGGCGTGGAGATGAACCGCTTCAACTGGCTGGAATCGCCCACCACGTTCTTCATCGTTGCCAGCATCATCGTGATCTGGATGTCCGTCCCGTTCGTGGCCTTCTCGGCCTACGCCGGCCTCACGCAAGTGTCCGACGAGATCATGGAGGCCGCCCAACTCGACGGGGCGAGCCCCTGGCAACGGGTGCGCGACATCATCCTGCCGATGATCAAGCCGATCATCCTGATCGTCTTCCTGCTGCAGCTGATCTGGGACCTGAGGGTCTTCACCCAGATCACGATGCTGCAGGATGCCGGCTCCAAAGCGGGCGACTTCGACCTGCTCGGCACCTACATCTACAAGCAGGGGACGCTCGCGCAGGACTTCGGCATGGCATCCGCGGTCTCCATCCTGGTGCTGGCGATGACGATCGCACTGAGCTGGTTCTACATCCGGATCCTGCTGAAAGACGAGGACGCCTGATGAACGCCAGAGTCAAGCGCGGGCTGCTCGGCGGGCTCGCCGTCGTCATTGCGCTGGTGTGGACCTTCCCGGTCTACTGGATGGTGAACTCGTCCATGCTTCCGACGTCGAAGCTGGAATCCTTCACGCCGACATTCCTGCCACTCGGCGGATCATTCGACAACTTCTTCGCTGCGCTGGCGGATGGCGACTTCTATACCGCGCTCGGCATGAGTGTGGCCATCACTGCCATCGCGGTACTTTTCTGCCTGCTCTTCGCTTTCCTCGCCGCCGTGGCGATCAGTCGGTTCCGCTTCCGCGGCCGCAAGAGCTTCATCATCGCGGTGCTGTTGGTGCAGATGCTGCCGGCCGAGGGCCTCTTCATCGCGCAGTACAAGATGATCTCCAGCGTCGGGCTGCTCAACTCGGTGGTCGGCGTGAGTGTCATCTACATCGCCGCGGTCGTACCATTCACCATCTGGATGCTCCGCGGTTTCGTCGCCGGTATCCCGGTCGACCTGGAGGAGGCCGCCATGGTGGACGGGCTCAGCCGCACGCAGGCGTTCCTGCGCATCACCTTCCCGCTACTCGCTCCCGGCCTCGTGGCATCCGGTGTCTATGCGTTCCTGCAGGCCTGGAACGAGTTCACTGTGGCGCTCGTGCTGCTGCCGGCGGAGTCGGCGCAGACCCTCCCGCTGTGGTTGCGCGGGTTCGTACAGGCCAGCGCCACCCGCGCGACCGATTGGGGGCAGGTGATGGCGGCATCCACCCTGGTCGCCGTGCCGGTCATCATCTTCTTCCTCATCGTGCAGGGCCGCCTCACCTCCGGTCTCGTCAGTGGGGCGGTGAAGGGATGAGCACCTTGCCAGCAGGGGTGCTCCTGCCGGGCTTCACCGGGACGACGCTGCCCGATTGGGTCGCCGATCGCCTGCGCCGCGGCCTCGCCGGCGTCTGCCTGTTCGGCGACAACATCGAGTCGTTCGCCCAGGTGAAGAGCCTCACCGCGGCCATCCTCGACGCGAACCCGCACGCGGTCATCGCCATCGATGAGGAGGGCGGCGACGTCACCAGGCTCTTCTACGATGTGGGTTCCCCGTACCCGGGGAACGCCGTGCTCGGACGTATGGACGATCCGGCATATACCGCTCGCGTTGCGCTCGACGTCGGGCGGCAGCTTCGCCGGGCCGGGTGCACGATGACCTTCGCACCCGACGTCGACATCAACTCGAACCCCGACAACCCGGTGATCGGGGTCCGCAGCTTCGGCGCCGACGCAGGCCTGGTCGCACGTCACAGTGCCGCCTGGGTGCGCGGACTGCAGTCGACCGGTATCGCGGCCAGCGCCAAGCACTTCCCCGGCCACGGCGACACCGCGCAGGATTCCCACCTCGCCCTACCCGTCGTCGACGTGTCGCTCGACGTGCTGAGGGAACGCGAGCTCACACCGTTCCGCGCGGTGATCGAGGCGGATGCTGCGAGCATCATGACCTCGCACATCCTGTTGCCGCAGGTCGACCCCGACTTCCCGGCCACCCTCTCCGCGCGGATCCTTCAGGGGCTGCTGCGGCAGGAGCTCGGATACCAGGGAGTCATCGTCTCCGACGCGCTGGACATGGCCGGCGCGAGCGGTACCATCGGCATTCCGGAAGCCGCGGTGCGTGCCATCGCAGCCGGGTGCGACCTTCTGTGCATCGGCACTGACAACTCTGACGCCCAGCTCACCGAGATCGAGAACGCGATCATCGCCGCCATCGCGGATGGACGACTAGGCGATGACCGGCTCGCCGACGCAGCAGCTCGCACGCGCGCCCTGGCCGTTGACTACGCCGCCCGCCGGGCAGCGGAGAGCTCGGTCGAAGTGCCGGTTCCCGCCTTCGAGCTCGGTCGGACGGCGAGCGCATTCGACGTGAGCGCCATCGTGTCCGTGGCGCCCAGCCGGCACCACGTCGTGCTCGAGACCCTCGCGAACATGGCCGTCGGGCTGGCTCCCTGGGCGGCCTGGGCAGACCGGCGGATCGGCGCGGAGACGACGCTCGGCCGGGTTCCGGATGACCGCCAGCTGGTGCTCATCGGCCGGGACAACCACCGGCACGCGTGGGTGCGCGAGCTGATTGACCAGGCCAGGCGCGACCATCCGCGCGTCATCGTCGTCGACATGGGCTGGCCGGGCGACGACCGCGCCTACGCGGACGTGGCGACGTTCGGGGCATCCGCCCACGTCGGTGAAGCACTACTGGCATGGCTGGACGAATCAGGTTCGACGACAGGAAGCACGATGGGCAAGACCGAAGGCGGGGCACGGGAATGAGGGTCGGAGTCGACATCGGCGGCACGAAGACGGCGGCGGTCGCCCTGACGCCGACCGGCGAAATCGTGCAGAAGCTGCGACTGCCGACGGTGCGTGGCGCGCGTGGTGTTGTCGATACTGCGGCCGCGGCGGTCACCGAGCTTGCCGAGCGGATCGGTATCGAGCCGGGGGAGTTCACGTCGATCGGCGTCGGCATCCCGGGTCAGGTCGAGCCGGAGACCGGCCGCGTGACCCACGCCGTGAACCTTGCGGTCGAAGACCTCGAGTTCGGCACCGAATTGAGCGCCCGCCTCGGGCTGCTGGTGGCGGTCGAGAACGACGTGAATGCCGCCGCGCTCGGCGTATACCAACTGCTGGCCGGGGAGTCGACCCACTCCATGGCCTACCTCAATTTGGGAACCGGACTGGCCGCCGGACTGGTGCTCGACGGTCGGCTCTGGCGCGGATCGCGCGGTGCGGCCGGTGAGATCGGGCACATCCCGATCGACCCGAATGGCCCGCCCTGCCCCTGTGGGCAACGAGGGTGCATTGAGGTGCTGGCCTCCGGTTCCGCCGTCGCCAGGCAATGGCCGGCGGCGGATGCCCGGCCGGTGCAGGGACTCTTCGAAGCTGCCGGGCGCGGCGATGCCAACGCGATCGAGGTGAAGCACGGGCTGGTGAACAACATCGCCGCAGCCGTTCGCATTCTCGTGCTCACCATCGACGTTGACATCGTCGTGCTCGGTGGGGGGATCAGCTCGCTGGGGGAGCAGCTGCGTGCCGCGGTCGGCGGCGTGCTGGAGGAGTGGTCTGCCGCATCGCCGTTCCTCGCCTCCCTCGAGCTCGCGTCGCGGGTGCGGCTCGCGCCGGGCGACTACCCATCCGCTGCCGTGGGTGCCGCCCTGGTCGGCATGGCCGGAACCCCCACCCCGATCTGACACTCGCGAACGGATGCGGCCTAACCCACAGAGCTGCCGTTCCCCCAGACGCGCAGAACCTGCCAGTCGTCGTCCAGCAGCACGGCGTCGGCGGCGAAGCCGGGTGCGAGCCGGCCGAGCCGGTCGCCGTATCCGAGGGCCCGCGCGGGAGTCGAGGTGATCGCGGCCACCGCATCCGCCGGCGCAACACGGGCCTGGGTGATCGCGCAACGCAGTGCGCGATCCTGGGTCAGCGTCGAGCCGGCGATCGTGTTGGTGCCGCGCAGTACGGCGAGGCCTTCGCGCACCGACACGTTCAGCGAACCGAGCCGGTAGTCGCCGTCATCGGATCCGGCTGCGGCCATGGCATCCGTCACCAATGCGATCCGCCCCGGCGCCGCCCGGAAGGTCATCCCGGCGACGTGCGGATGCACGTGCAGGCCGTCGAGGATCAGCTCGATCGTCACCCGGTCGTCCTCGAAGGCTGCAATGATCGGGCCCGGGGCGCGGTGGTGGATGCCCGGCATGGCGTTGAACGCGTGGGTGAGGATGGTCGCGCCACGGCCGAACGCCTCGCGAGCGACGTCGATGGTGGCCTCAGTGTGGCCGACGCCCACGGCGACGCCATGCTGCACGAGGTGGTCGACGGCATCCATCGCGCCCGGGATCTCCGGGGCGATCGTGAGCTGGCGGAGGGTGCCGCGGCTCGAGGCGAGCAAGCCGTCGATCTCGTACAGGTCGGGCATCTTCAGGTACTCGTGGTTGTGGGCGCCGCGGCGCTCCTGGGCGAGGTAGGGGCCTTCAAGGTGCGAGCCGAGCACGAGCGGGTCGTCCTCGACCAGGTCAGCGATCACCTCGAGGCTCTCCCGCAGCTGCGCGACCGGGCCCGCGACCAGGCTGATCACCGCGCGCGTCGTGCCGTGCGCGCGGTGGGTGGCCAGGGCGGCCGTGATCTCGTCGTCACCGTCATCGAACGCGTGCCCGCCGCCGCCGTGGCAATGGAGGTCGATGAACCCGGGGACCAGCCAGCCTCCGGCGGTGTCAATCCGCTCGTCCGCCTCGGGCGGTGCACCGACGCCGGTCGCCGCGATCGTGTCGCCATCGACGAGCATCCAGAAGTCGTCGACTGGCCCGTCGACATCGAGCTTGCGGGCGCCAGTGAACACGGTCGTCATGTGCCAACCCTAGCGATGGCCCCCTTCCCCTTGCGCAATTGAGGGACCTTTCCGGACATCCGCGCGAAAGGGAGGAGGATTTCGCGGACGATGGCTGATTCCTCCTCCCTTCCCGCCGGCACGATCGCGCCGGTGATCGCGTGAACGATCCCGGGGGCATCCGCGCAGACAAGGGTCAGCACCCAATGGGTGGGGCCCGGGTCGGGCGACTGCTCGAAAGTCACCTGACCAGGCTAGAGGGGGCGGATGCTCGCAGCGCGATCCACCACACGCCGAACGCCGACAGCAGGAAGACAACCGCGAGGCCGGCCCAGCCCAGCATTCCGTTGGTCACGGCCAGCGTGATCACGAGCGGCGACACCATGGCGGAGATCGACCAGCTCAAGCCGAAGACGCCCTGGTAGGCGCCCGCCCGCCGCTGGTCGGCCAGCTCGAAGCTGAGCCCCCAGACCCCCGCCGATGACAGCACCTCGGCGAAGGTGTGGGCGAGGGTGGCGATCACCAGGAAAGCGATCGCAAACCAGATCGACACCAGCCCGGATGCCGCATATACGAAGCAGGCCACCGCCATCAGGACCCCGGAAAGGGCGATGACCTTCCCGGCGTGCCGCACGTCGTTGGTGCCGCGGCTGAGCGGGATCTGGAAGCCGATCACGATCACGGTGTTCAGGATGAGTACGACCGAGACCATGGCGATCGGCGCATCCGTCGAGTGCAGGATCCACAGCGGCAAGCCGATCTCGGCCAGCCCGAAGTGGAGGCAGAAGATGCCGGTGAGCACGGTCAGCGAGAGGTAGCGTCGGTCGCGGTACGGCGAAATGCCGCGGTCTTCTTCGATGCCGTCGACCGGCGCCGTGCGCACTGGGGCGTTGACCCGCTGGGGCAGGCGCAGCAGCGGGATGACACTGGCGACGATCACCGCACCGGCGACGACCATGGTGGCGTGGAATGCCTCGGCGGTTCCCGCGAGCAGGGCGCCGGCAGCCGCCGCGCTACCGATCGCGATGCCGATGTTGGTCACGGTATGCAGCACCGCGCGCGCGTTCACCCGCCCAGCGCCGTCGAAAGCGCGGGCGATGATCGCCGACCGCACCGAACTGGCCGCCTGATGGAAGGCGCTGTACACGCAGGCGATGGCCAGGGCGACGCTGAAGGTGTCGGCGACCACGTAGAAGATCAGCGCGCTTCCGGCGATGAACTCGAACGCGACCATGAGGCGGCGGGCGCTGAACCGGTCGGCCAGGTGGCCGGCGACGACGGATGCCACGGCACCGGCTGCACTGGACACCGTGAGGATCACGGCGACCTCCACCGCGCTCAGCCCGACGATGAGCGTGAAGTAGAGCACGGTGAGGGCGAGGAAGACGCCGCGGCCGAGGGTCAGAACGAGGCCGGAGACGATGAGGATTCGCAACACCGGGTCGGCGACCCCCGCGGCGAGCCGCTGCCACCTGGACTGGCGCGGGTTCGTCTCCATCGGCCCATCCGGAAGGGGAATGGAGCCGGTTTCCGGTGGTGTTGGGAGGTTGGTCACTATGCCAATCGTAGGGACAGCATCCGACATTCGCAGCCACCAAGCTCGTCTGTAAACTGTCACAGTCGCCGCGCGTTCCGCGGCTTCCCGCTGGCGGCGTCACGCCTCACCCCGGATGGACCTTGTCGCGATGACCGCGCCCGACACCAAACCTTTTCCCTACCTCGCCCTGTTCACCGTGGCGTTGGCCATCTTCCTCAGCGTCACCATCGAAATGCTTCCGACCGGCCTGCTGTCGTACATGAGCTCGGAGCTCGGAGTGACCGAGTCGCTGATCGGCCTCACGGTGAGCGTGTTCGCGTTCACCGTGGTTTTCACCAGCGCCCCGCTGGCGCACCTGACCCGCCGGGTCGACCGCCATCGCCTGGTGATCATCGTGCTGCTCATCCTGGTGGTCAGCACTGTTCTCACCGCTTTCTCGCCCAACTACACGATCCTGGTCATTTCGCGCATCATCGGCGGTGTCGCCCACGGGATCTTCTGGACCGTCATCGGCGCATACTCCGCCTATCTGGTACCGAAGGAACAGATCGGCCGTGCGGTCTCAATCTCGCTCGGCGGCGGCTCGCTGGCCTTCGTGCTCGGGGTTCCGCTGGGAACCGCGCTCGGCCAGGCGGTCGGATGGCGGGCAGCCTTCGGGGTGCTCGCGGCGCTGACCCTGATCGGCACCTTCTTCGTCTGGAAGCTGCTGCCGAAGGTCAGCATGCACCACCTGACAGCATCCGTGCCGACGGTGAGTACGGCGACCGGCAGCCTGGTCGCGTTGACGGATGCTTCAGCCGCCCCGCGCAAGGAACAGTCGATTCTTGCCGTGGTGTTCGTCTGCATCATCACGGCGGTGACCATGATCGGGCAGTACACCTTCTACACCTACGTGGAGCCGTTCCTCACCCGGGAGATGGGGATCGCCAGCTTCGCGGTCGGCCCGGCGCTGTTCGGCTACGGCGCGGCCGGAACGTTGGCCCTGGTGATCGTGGCGGTGTGGTTCGGGGCCCGGCCGCGAACCGGGCTGATGGTCGCGCTGGTGGTGCTTGCAGCATCCGTTGCCGTCCTCGGTGCATGGCCGGCGGTGCTGCCCGTCGCCATCACGGCCTTCCTGTTCTGGGGAGTGTCGATGGGGATGCTGCCGCCGCTGCTGCAGACCCGCGTGCTGCATGCGGCGCCCGCGCGCATCCGGGACACCTCGAGCGCTTTCTACACGACGGCCTTCAACATCGGCATCGGCGGAGGTGCCCTGGTCGGCGCCCTCGCGCTGGAACGGTTCGGGCTCGGATCGCTGCCGAACATCTACCTCGGGCTGCTGGCCCTCGCGATCGTGCTGGTGGTGGTGACGGATGCGATCCTCCGCGGTCGCCCACCTCGTCGCGTCGTCGGGCACTGACCCCGTGATTGTGCCCGTTCCGGACAGAAGTGCCTCGCGGAACGGGCACTATCATCCGGAACGGTCACTATTGCGGGGGCACTGACCTTCAGCGGAGCCGAACTCCGGCCGCCCAGACGGCGGTGACGCGGAGCTCGGCGTCCATCAGCACGGCGTCCGCGGCGTAGCCCTGAGCCAACCGGCCGAGGTCGTGTGCTCGGCCGATCGCCCTGGCGGGCGTTTCGGTGAGCGCTTGAACCGCCGCCTCGACCGGCAGCCCGACCACGTACACGGCCTGTCGCAGCGCTTCGTCCTGGGTGAGCGTCGACCCGGCGATCGAGTCGCCATGGGCGAGCCTCGCCACCCCGGCGTCGACCGTGACCTGCTGGGAGCCGAGCCGGTATTCGCCGTCTCCGGCACCGGCAGCCGCCATCGCATCCGTCACCATGGCCAGCCGCCCGGGGGCCCCGGCGAACGCCAGGCGCACGATGTCCGGGTGCACGTGGACGCCGTCATTGATGATCTCCAGCACCACGCCGGCAGAGCGGATCGCCGCAGCAACGGGCCCGGGCTCACGGTGGTGCAGCCCCGGCATGGCGTTGAAGGCGTGGGTCAGGATGCTCGCACCGGCATCGAACGCCGCCCTGGCCTGGGCGTAGTCGGCACCGGTGTGGCCGACCGCGACCGCGACGCCGGCAGCGACGAAGCGGTGCAGGGCATCCATCCCCTGCGGAAGCTCCGGTGCGAGGGTGACCTGCCTCAGCCATCCCCGGCCGGCGGCCAGGAGCCGATCGATGGTGGCGGCATCCGCCTGCAGGAGAAGGGCCGGATCGTGGGCACCCTGGTGGGCAGCATCGAGGAACGGGCCCTCCAGGTGGGCGCCGAGGATGAGCGGATCCTGGTCCGCGAGATCGGCCACGTCGCCGAGTCGGCGTTCCAGGTCGTCGAGGGATGCTGTCACCAGGGACAACACCGAGCGGGTCGTCCCGTGGGAGCGGTGCATGGCGAGGGCTGTGCCGATGGCATCCGCCCCGTCGTCGAACGACGACCCGCCACCGCCGTGGCAGTGAATGTCGATGAAGCCGGGGGAGAGCCAGGCGCCGCCGGCGTCGATCACCGATGCACCGGACATCAGAGTGAGGTCGACGGGTCCGGCGCCGGTCGCCGTGATGGTGTCCCGGTCGAAGGCCACCCAGCCGTCGGTGACGACTTCTCCGCCGGTGACCAGCCGGGCAGAGTGGATGACGGTTCGGGTGGTGGCGCTCATGGTCCGGTGAGTGCGAACAACCGGATGAGCCGAGCCGCCTCCGCGGCAAGGGCCTCGCGGGCGCCGCGGAAGTACTTCCGGGAGTCCACCACCGTGGGATTCGCGGCGAGGAACGAGCGGAGTTCGGCGGTGAAGACGCCGTTCAGATGCGTCGACACATTGATCTTGGTCATGCCGGCGTGAATCGCCGCGACCAACTGTTCATCAGAGACGCCGGATGAGCCATGCAGCACGAGGGGGACCGGGACTGCGCGGTACAGGTGCGCGATCAGCTTGAGGTCGAGTGCGGCGCTTCGCTCGGTCATGGCGTGGGAGGAACCGACCGCCACGGCCAGGGCGTCCACGTCCGTGGCCTCGACGAAGGCGGCCGCCTCGTCCGGGTCGGTCCGCACCCCGGGGGCGTGTGCTCCATCCTTTCCGCCGATTTCGCCCAGCTCGGCTTCGACGTAGGCTCCGCGCTCGCGGGCGTACTCGACCACGCGGGCTGTTGCCGCCACGTTCGCGCCGTAGTCGAGCGCTGCACCATCGAACATGACGGAGCCGAAGCCGAGGTCGATGGCTTCGCGCACGAGCGTCTCGTCTTCGGCGTGGTCGAGGTGCACCGCGACGGATGCTGTCGATGACCGGGCGATGGCGAGCGCGGCCAGGCCGATCGGGGCGAGGCCTCCGTGGAATTGCACGCAGTTCTGGGAGATCTGCAGGATGACCGGCAGGCCGGCTCGTTCGGCCGCATCGGCCAGCGCCTCCGCGGTCTCCAGATGGATGACGTTGAAGGCACCGATCCCGCGGTGCTCGGCGACCGCCTCGCTGATTACCTCTGCCGTTCTTACCAATGGCACCGGGAGGTCTCCTTCACTGTCACAGGTCGGAATCAGTTGCGCTCGACGATGAGCTGGGCTTCGAGGTCGCGAAACCCGGCCGCGATTTCGCCGGCCTGGGGCATGAGCACCGCGGCCGCCCCGCAGGCGGCAGCCCGGCGGAGGATGTCGGCAGGATCACTGAGTTGGTCGGCGAGGGCGAACGCGATGGCTGCCACGGCGGCATCGCCGGCTCCGGTCGGGTTGCCTCGCATCGGCTGGGGCAGGCGGGCACTCCACACCACTCCGGGCGAATCGGCGGAGACGGCGATCATGCCGTCCTCTCCGAGCGAGACGAAGACCAGGCACGCCCCGAGGGACAGGAGGTGTTTGGCTCCGGCGACCGGGTCGGCGCTGTCCAGCGACTCGGCGAGTTCACGACGGTTGGGCTTCAGCACGGTCGCGCCCGCCCGGGCGGCACTCAGGAGGGCGGGGCCGCTGGCGTCGATCACGCTGGGGATTCCGAGTCCGGTTGCGAGTTCGACCAGGCCCGCATAGAGGTTGTCCGGACTCCCCGGGGGCAGGCTTCCCGACCCGGTCAGGCATTGCGCTTCGGCGCCGAAGGACTCCACAGCGTCGGCGGTACGGGCCCACTCGACCGGCGAGAATGGGCCTCCGGTCTCGTTCAGCACCGTGGTTTCGCCGCGGCTCCGGTCGACGATGGTGATCGTCCTGCGCGTCGGCGAGTCGGACTCGTGCAACAAGTGGGGGAGGCCACTCGCTGCCAGTTCGGCTTCGAACGAATGCCCGGTGTCGCCGCCGACCCCGGCAATCGCGGTGACGTTCGCCCCGAGCTGGCGTGCGACCCGAGCCACGTTCAGGCCCTTGCCGCCCGCCCGAACAGCGGCGGCCCGCACGCGCTGGCTCTCCCCGTGCTCGACCCGATCGATGGTGTACGTGAGGTCGAGTGCCGGGTTGGGGGTGATGGTGATGATCATGGCCGGTCGACCTCGAGTCCGAGTGCGAGCAGTCCCGCGCCGACAATGGCGGCCTGGTCTCCGAAGGCGGCGGTCAGCAGGGCCGGCCGTCGTAGGGCGCCCAGCCGCACCGCGAGGGCGCGCTCGAGCGGGTCCATGAGCAGGGAACCGGATTCGGACAGACCGCCGCCGATGATGATGGTCTCCGCTCCGATGATCGCCGTCATCCAGGCGAGCGACTCGGCTAGGGCGTCGATGGCGTCATTCCAGACTTCAATGGCGGATGCGTCACCACCGTTGACCAGGTCGGCCGCGACTTTGGCATCGGCGCATCCGATCCGCCTCGCGATTGCCGAGGCGGATGCCACCGACTCCAGGGCCCGCGGAGTCCCCTCCCGGTGCGCGGTTGTTGCGACCGCGATCTGACCGATCTCTCCCGCCCAGCCCCCGGCGGTGAGCGGGATGCCGTCCACGATGATGCCTGCCGCTATGCCGGTGCCGATCGGGACAAAGGCTACGACGCCGTTCCGGTCGCGGGCCGCTCCCAGCGCCGCCTCGGCGTGGGCGCCGGCGCGGACGTCCTGCCCGAAGAAGAGCGGAAGCGGGGTGAACCGGGTGATCATCTGCCGAAGGTGAAGCCCTTCCCAGCCGAGGTTCACCGCGCTGACCACGACGCCGGACTCTTCGTCGACGATGCCGGGAACCGCGACGCCCACGGATGTCACTTGATGGCTTGCGCAGAACTGGTCGATAAGGCCGGAGATGATCCTGGCGGTCTTGTCGCCCCTCGCGTCTGCGGACGGGGTATGCATCCGCTGCTCCGCGTGGAGCCGACCCTCGGCATCGACTGCCGCGGCCTTGATGCTTGTGCCGCCGACGTCAATTCCGATCGCGAGTGTTGAGGTCATCCGGCGGTCAGGATAACCGAACGGGTGAGATTTCGCGGGTTGTCGGGGTCGAGGCCCCGGCTTTCGGCGACGGCGACCGCGAAGCGCTGCGCGATGACGAGCACTGCCTGCGGGTCGAGGTCGAACTCCACCATGGTTGCTCCTGTCTCCTCGACGGCCTGCTGTAAGCCTTCCGGCGCCGTGCCGAAGGTCCAGACCAGGCGGCCGGGTTGGGCAATGGAGATCGGACCATGGCGGTAGTCCATCGCGGGGTAGGCCTCTGCCCAGAACTGAGCGGCTTCCCGAGTCTTGAGTGCAGCCTCATGGGCCAGGCCGATCGTCCATCCCTGGCCGACGAAGGTCACCTGGTCTGCTGCGAGCAGGCTGTCGATCGGTGTCTGGAGGGCGATCTCGGCATCCTGGGCGGCCGGCTCGATGTCCTCGCCGAGGTGCGCACGCAGAAGCGCCAGCACCGAGGTGGCGAACCGGGTCTGCACCACCGATTTCTCGTCGGCGAAGGCCAGCGGGATGACATGGGTCGCGTGCGTGGTTGCCGGGGAATCGGCGACTGCGGTGATGATGGTCGTGCGCGTTTCGGGCACCTGCTTGAGCAGGCTGATGATCTCCGTGGTGGTGCCGGACCGGGAGATCGCGATAATCCGGTCGTACGTCCGGGTGTCCGGGAACTCGGATCCGGCGAAAGCGTCAGTGAGACCGTGACCTGCCTGCTCGCGCAGGACGGCGTAGCTCATCGCGATGAACCAGGATGTGCCACAGCCGACCACGGCAACCCGCTCACCCATCACCGGAAGGGCGTCCGCGAACGAGTCCCGCATGGCTGCGACCTTGCGCCAGCATTCTGGTTGGGAGGTGATCTCCGCTGCGACATGTGTCTGCGTCATGGGTCTCTTTCGTCTCTTTCAATCCGCCTGCGCCAGGATCTCTGGCGCTTTTGATTGATTATACGCCAAATGAACAATTTCGATCAAGATAACGCATCGAACGCACGGTGTGCTTTGATTATGCGCGGGATCGAGGATTCCCGATCCAGTCGAGCAGTCGAAGGTGGGAGTGGTGGCTCAGCAGCACAGACTGAATGCCTTGCTCGAACTGATCATCGACCGGGGAACCGTGTCGATCCAGGAAATCGTCGACGAACTGAACGTCTCGGCCGCAACGGCGAGACGCGACCTCAACGGTCTCGCCGACCAGCGTCTGGTCACTAGGACGCATGGCGGCGGCATGGCCCTCGGCTCGGGTTATGAGTTGCCATTGCAGTACAAGATCCCGCGCCAGGCCGACGCGAAGCTCGCAATCGCGAGAACCGTGGCCGAGCAGATCAACTTCGGCGATGTCATTGGACTGAACGGTGGAACGACGACCAGCGAGGTCTCTCGCGTCATCGGCCGCAGCGAGCACTTGATCGGTCCGGGTGACGAGGCGGGTGTGACGATCGTCACGAACGCCCTGAACATCGCGTTCGAGTTGTCGATTCGACGCCACGTGAAAATCGTGGTCACCGGGGGAGTGGCCCGGCGGCAATCGTACGAATTGGTAGGCCCCCTGGTTGGCGACACCATCAATGAATTGACGCTCGATCTGGCGATCCTCGGTGTCGATGGGCTCAGCCCGGAATTCGGGGCGACGACCGTTCACGAGGGTGAAGCGGAAGTCAGCAGGCAGCTCGCGAGCGTCGCGAAACGAGTCATGGTGGTGGCGGATTCGACCAAGCTGGGAAAGACGACGTTCGCCCGCATCTGCCAACTGGAGAAGATCGATGTCCTGGTTACTGACGCGTCGGTGACCGGTGTCATGCGAGACGCCATGGACAAGGCCGGCGTCGAGGTCGTTGTAGCGTCCTGAGCGCATCCGCCACCGGCGGCAGCATCTGATCACGCACCGCAGGCCCGTCGTTTTCAGCGCGTGGCCCCGAAATGGAGTACCTCGCGGTCCGCAGTAACACGCGGGTTCCGGCCGCGTGTTCCAGATTGGTTACGTCTCTCCACAACCATGGAGGGGACAAGGGGACAATCAATATGATCGCTCGTGGCAAGTAATGATCGATATGTGTCATAATCACTCAAGATCACGCAAACAAGGATGTTGGCTCGATGACCGGTTCTCACTCAACCACCCCACAAGCAACGCTTCCGTTGCGCCTGGCGATTATCGGCGCGGGCGAACGCGCACAGATCGCCTGCCACGCAGTCGAGAACACGGACGTGGCCAGGATTGTGGCTGCCGCCGACACCTCGGCATCGAGCCGCGATCGGGTCGCCGAGCGTTTCGGCCCCGACGTGGTCGTCTATGAGTCGCACACCGACCTCATCACCGCCGGTGGCATCGATGGCGCGTTCGTGACGACCCCGGATTCGACCCATGCGCGCATCGCGATCGACCTGTTGCGGGCGGGGATCGCCGTTTATCTTGAGAAGCCGCTCGCAATCACCGTTGCCGAATGCGATGAGGTGTTGGCCACCGCCGCAGACAGCGGCAGCGTCCTGTATGTCGGGCACAACTTCCGCCACGCCGCGGTCGTCAGGCTGATGCGCGCGATCATTGAACGCGGTGAGATTGGCGAGGTGAAAGCGGTCTGGGTGCGCCACTTCGTCGGCAACGGCGGCGACTACTACTTCAAGGACTGGCACGCCGACCGGTCCAAGACCAACTCCCTGCTCCTCCAAAAAGGAAGCCACGACATCGATGTCATCCACTATCTCGCCGGCGGGTACTCCCGACGAGTCGTGGCCATGGGGGAACTCGCCCTCTACGGCTCACTGGACGATCGGATGGACCGCTCCGGACAACGGATGCAGGACTGGTTCTCATTCGACAACTGGCCGCCGCTGGCGAGCCGGGGACTCAACCCGGTTGTCGACGTCGAAGACGTGTCGATGATGCTCATGGAACTCGACAACGGGGTGATGGCCAGCTACCAGCAGTGCCACTTCACTCCGGACTATTGGCGCAACTACACCGTGATCGGCACGGAAGGCCGCCTGGAGAATTTCGGAGATACGGCAAACGGCGTGGTCAAGGTCTGGAACCGGCGGCATGAGTACGCACCGAACGGCGACGCCGAGTACCCGATCGAAGGTGTGGAGAGCGGGCACATGGACGCCGACAAGCTCGCGGTCACCGAGTTCATTCACCACCTCGCCACCGGAGCGCCCACCGAGGTATCGATCGTTGCCGCACGCAACGCCGTGGCGGCCGGGGACCTGGCCGCCCAATCGCTTCGCAGCGGGTCGATCCCGCTCGACGTTCCCGCGCTGGACCCACGCCTCATCGAGGTCCTGGAGAGTTCCACCCGCACGCCCGAGCAGTCCCCCACAGAAAGGCAAGTCCCATGAAACGCAATCCATTCGCACAGTTCTCTCGGACCCGACGACGGCTCGTCATCGGCGCAGCCATCGTCAGCGTCGCAGCCATGGTCGCCGGGTGCTCCGGTGGCGGCGACGCCGCACCGGGCGACTCCGGGGCGTACACCCCTCCCGCTGCGGACTTCGAGGCGGAGATCACCTATGGCATCTGGGATGAGACCCAGAAGGAGGCGATCGAGGCCAACATCGAAGGCTTCAACGAGGAGTATCCGAACATCAAGGTGAACGTCAATGTCACCCCATGGGGCGACTACTGGACCAAGCTCCAGACCCAGGGGTCGAGCACGACCCTCCCAGACCTGTTCTGGATGAACGGTCCGAATTTCCAGCTCTACGCATCCAACGGCCTGTTCGAGCCGATCACCTCGGTCATTGAGGGCGGGCACATCGACCCGGCCAACTATCCGGAAGCCCTCGTCAACCTCTACACCTATGAGGACGTCAACTACGCAGTGCCGAAGGACTTCGACACCATCGGAGTCTGGTACAACAAGGCGATCTTCGAGAAAGCTGGTGTAGCGGAGCCACAGGAGGGTTGGACCTGGGAGGACTTCCATGAGAAGGCCGCCGCGATAACCGCGGCCCTGGGCAGTGAGGGAATCTACGGCACCGCCGCGACAGTCGAGGGCCAGGCCGGCTACTACAACACCATCCTGCAGGCTGGTGGCGAGATCATCTCAGAGGACGGCACCACCACCGGATTCGGCACTCCGGAGGCCGAAGCGGGTCTCCAGTACTGGGCTGACCTGATCGCGGACGGCTCGTCGCCGAACATCCAGCAGCTCACCGACACCTACGGCCTGACCTGGTTCACCTCGGGCAAGGTCGCGATGTACCAGCACGGAAGCTGGACGCGCAACGCGATCGTGGACTCGGAGATCTCGGCAGACGCGACCGCGATTGAAATGCCGACCGGCGAGCGCCAGGCGACGATCATTCACGGTGTGGCCAATGTGGTGAGTGCGAGCAGCGAGAACAAGCAGGCCGCGCACGCACTGCAGGTCTACCTCGCCGGTGAGGAGGCCCAGCGACAGCAGGGCGAACTGGGAGCCGTGATCCCGGCCTTCAACGGAACCCAGCAGGCGTTCGTTGACTCGATCCCGGAGTACAATCTCCAGATCTTCCTCGACGCGATCGACTACTCCTACCCGTACCCGGTCTCCGAGAACACTTCGGCCTGGGCAGCTCTCGAAGCCGAGATTCTGATGGATGGCTTTGCTGGTAAGCGGTCCATCACGGAGGTCAACGAGGAGCTCGGCACGCGAGTACAGGAACTCCTGGACGCGGAGTGACAGTGCCCCACACCACAGCGCAACACGGCTCGCCGGCGGTCAGCACCACTGACCGCCGGCGGTCCGGCGTCATCAAGCGACCGGATGGTTGGTGGCCCTGGTTGTTCATCGCGCCGCTGCTCCTCGGCATCGGGATGTTCTACATCTGGCCCATCCTTCAGACGCTGTACTTCTCCTTCACCGAGTTCGGTGTCTTCGGAGGCGCGATCTGGACCGGGCTCGACAATTACATCCGGCTGGTGCAGGATCCCGAGTTCTATCTCGCCATCCGGAACACCGTGATCTACACCGCAATCGTCGTGCTGGGCATCCCGATCGGGATCTACATGGCCAGCCTCATCAACCGCCCAGGACTGCGCTTCGCTTCGCTCTACCGGGCGCTCTTCTTCCTCCCGTTCATCTCGCTGCCGGTTGCGGTGTCCCTCATCTGGAAGGCGATGTACAACGGCGACTTCGGAATCATCAACTACGGCTTGTCACTGCTGGGGATCGATGGGCCTTATTGGTTGTCGACTGAAGGGCTTGCGCTGGTCTCCATCGCGGTCTTCGGCCTCTGGGGTTCGCTGGGCTTCGCGATCATCATCCTGGGCGCCGGGCTCAAGAACATCCCGATCGACCTTTACGAAGCTGCCGAGTTGGATGGCGCCTCGCCGTGGCGACAGTTCATCTCCGTCACCGTCCCGCTGCTGTCTCCCAGCATTTTCTTCGTGACCATCGTCACAGTCATCGGGAGCTTCCAGCTCTTCGACAGCCTCTACGCCATGCTGGGCCCGAGGAACCCGGTGCTGCCGGAGACCCAGTCACTGGTCTTCTACTTCTACACGACCGGGTTCATCGACAACAACAAGGGATTCGCGGCCGCCATCGCGCTCGCCATCATGGTGATCGTCGGCCTGGTGACCCTTCTCCAATTCCGCATTCAGAAGAAGTGGGTCAACTATGAGTGATGCGGTAGCCGTAACGGCGCGGGCCAATCAGGCCAGGCTCAAGCAGGCGCGCCGACGCCGGCAGGGCTCGCACCTGCACGCGCATGTGATTCTCAGCATCGGCGGGTTCATCATGGCCGCGCCGTTCCTGTGGCAGATCATCATGTCGCTCTCCTCGAACCGCGAGGTGACCAGCGTGCCGCCGACGTTCTTCCCGGAGGTACTGCGGTTCGACAACTACCTCGCGGTCTTCGACGCCATGCCGTTCTTCGACCAGTTGGGCGTCTCGATCTGGATCACCGTCATCCGGGTGGTGGTGCAGATCGTGCTGTGCACGATGGCCGGCTACGCGTTCGCCCGTATGCGCTTCCGAGGCAAGGCCATCCTTTTCGCCGTCGTCCTGTCCATCCTGCTGGTACCGGGTCAGGTCTACCTGCTGTCCCAGTACCAGCTGATCCAGAGCATTGGGTTGCTCGACACGGTGCTCGGCATTGTGGCGCCCGGCCTGTTCAGCGCGTTCGGAACCTTCCTGATGCGCCAATTCTTCCTGAGCATCCCGAAGGAACTGGAGGAGGCGGCCCGGCTGGACGGAGCGAACCCGTTCCAGACCTTCTGGAACATCATGCTGCCGCTCATCGGGCCGGCAGTCAGTGCCCTGGCCATCCTGGTCGTGTTGTTCTCCTGGAATGAACTGCTCTGGCCGCTGGTGGTTTCCACCAATGCGGAGGCTGCGCCACTGGCAGTCGGACTCGCCACCCTCGCCGGGGTACCGACGATCAACTACCCCGTCTTGATGGCGGCGAGCGCGCTGACCATGGCGCCGATCCTGATCCTGTTCATCGTGCTCCAGAAGCGCGTGATCGACGGCCTCGCCTTCACCGGTATCAAGTAGCGGCGCCGCGCGCAAGATAGACCCCGTTCCGGACGAGTACACCCCACCGCCAGTCCTCGTCCGGAACGGCGCACTGACGCACTGCTGGGCGCCGGCTCAGACTCGATTGATGGAGTTGCGGCCCGGAACCACATGCACCTCGACCCCGGCCCGCTCGATTGCGGCGAGGTCGGCGGGGGAGGCCGTGTCATCCGTGATCAGCGCGTCGACCTGATCGATGTCGGCCACCTTCGCCATGGCCAGCCTGCCGATCTTCGACCCGTCGGCGACCACGATGGTGCGCTGGGCGTGGGTGACCATGGCGTGGTTGGTGCGCGCCTCCGTCTCATCGTGGGTGGTGACACCGCCGGCCGCTGTGATGCCGTCGGTGCCGAGGATCGCGGTGCCGACGTTGATTGCATTGAACGTGTTCTCGGCGAGGATGCCGACCAGTTCAAGGGACTGCGGGCGCAGCGACCCGCCGGTCATGATGACCTTCAGGTTCGGATAGCTCGACACCAGCGTGGCGATGGTCAGCGAGTTCGTAATGATGGTGAGATCTCGATGGTCCGCCAGGGCACGGCCGACCTGGGCGGTGGTCGACCCGCCGCTCAGGGCCACCGCGTGGCGGTGGGTGGGGATCAGGCGCGCAACCTGCAGGGCGATCGATCGTTTGGCTTCCAGGTACTGGGTATCGCGCAGGGCCACCGGTAATTCGGCCTGGGAGTCGATCACATTCGCTCCGCCGTGGGTACGGTGCAGGAGTCGCTGCCGGTCAAGGTCGGCCAGATCGCGACGAACGGTCGCCGGGGATACCTTGAGCGTTTCGGAGAATTCGGTGAGCGACACGTTTTCCCGTTCGGCGAGCAACTCGAGGATGGTGATCATCCGTCGCGACCGCTTGCTTGACGCGGCGTGCCGTAGCTGGGGACCGGACTTCATCGTCATCTCGCGCCTCACTCACTGGGGAGAAGTGAACAGATTATTTGATCACTTTAGACCAATGTCGCTCAGTATGTTGCGTGATTTATCGCTCACCTTTCAAGATCGAGTTATGTCGCGCATCGTATTCATTGGAGCCGGAAGCGTCGTGTTCACCCGGCAGCTCGTCGCAGACATTCTGCGTTTCGAAGACCTGACCGGGGTGACCCTGGTTCTGCACGATATCGATGAGGAACGGCTCGCCGTGGCCACGGCGACGGCGGAACACTTGATAGACCGCTGGAACAGGCCGGTGGAGGTGCAGTCCACGACCGATCGCCGCCGGGCGCTCGATGGTGCCGACTTCGTCGTCAACATGGTGCAGGTGGGTGGGCTTGACGCCACCAGGATCGACCTGGAGCTGCCGTCCCGGTTCGGGTTGAGGCAGACGATCGGCGACACCATCGGTGTCGGCGGGATCTTCCGCGGGCTGCGGACTTTCCCCGTCCTTTCGGCGATCGCCCGCGACATGGCCAGCCTGTGTCCGGATGCCTGGCTTCTCAACTACACCAATCCGATGGCCATGAACGTCTGGTGGCTCTCGGTGGTTGCCCCCGACCTCAAGGTCGCGGGGTTGTGTCACAGCGTGTACTGGACCGTTCGGGGTCTCTGCGAACTGGTCGGCGTTCCGATCGAGGGAACCCACTATCGCGCGGCCGGTGTCAACCACCAGTCCTGGCTGCTGGAATGGTCGCGGGACGGCAGGGACCTCTACCCGTTGCTTCGGGAGGCAATCCAGGCGGATCCCGAATTGCTCAGGCGCACCAGGGTCGAGATCTACCAGCGGATCGGGTTCTACCCGACTGAGACGAGCGAACATTCCGCCGAATACCTGTCCTGGTTCCTGCGTTCTGATGAGCAGATCGAGAAGTTCCGGTTGGTTCCCTCGGAGTACCTCGGCATCAGTGAGCGGAATCTCGGCGAGTTCGCGCAGGCGAAGGAGATCCTGGCGTCCGGCGCGCAGCTTGCGGTCGCCGACGGGGCTACGGAGTATGCGCCCCAGATCATCCACTCGATGCTGACCGGCGAGCCGCGCCTGATCCATGCGAACGTCGTCAACCATGGGCTGATCGGCAACCTCCCGCAGCAGGCGGTGGTCGAGGTTCCGTGCCTGGTGGATGCCGCTGGTCTCCACCCGCAGTCGATGGGTGCCTTGCCCGCTCAGGGAGCAGCGCTCAACCGCAGTTACCTCGCCGTTGCCGAGCTCACTGTCGAGGCCGCACGACAGGGGGACCCGCGCCTGATTCGCCAGGCCGCATTGGTCGACCCCAACACCAGCTCCACCCTGACTCCGGAGAAGATCTGGGAACTCTGCGACGCCATGAGCAGGGCCCATGCCGACGTCCTTCCCCGTGAATTGGGCGGTCGGGTCAGCCTCGAACCCTGACAGCGACCCTGAGGGTTCGCTCATTAAGAATGAGCGATTTGGGCAAATTTCTTGTCACCCAATCAGTTACGGCGGAATATGGCCTCCTCAGAGTCCCCTGCACTGTCGAGACCAAAGGAGTTCATCGATGAACCAGCACCAACGCCGCAGCAGGCACGTAGCAAGGGCCGCCGGCGCCACGCTCGCCACGATCAGTCTCATCGCGGCGCTGGCGGCCTGCGCGCCGGAGGAGGCGGCATCACCAGACTTGGACACGGAAGCCGAGGTGACCGTCGAGGTCTGGACCGGCCAGGCCGGTGAGGCCCACGAGATCCTGGAGTCGCTGGCCAGCGAGTTCATGCAGGACCACGAGAACGTCACCCTCGAACTCTCGGCGGGCGCGTCATCCACGCCTGAACTACTGCAGAAGCTGTCGGCCGGCTTCGCCAGCGACCAGTATCCCGACATGTCCTTCGCATTCGGATCCTGGGCCAGCCAGCTGGAGCGCTCGGGTCGTACCCTGGACATCCGCGAGCAGGTAGAGGATCCCGAGGTCGGCTGGGACGAATTCGCCGGCTCCGCACAGAAGACCGTGCAGCCAACCGGGGAGAAGATCATCGGCTTCCCGGCGATCGTCGACAACCTCTCGTTGATCTACAACAAGACCGTGTTCGACGCCGCCGGAGTGGACTACCCGACCGAGGAGTGGAGCTGGGACGACTTTCGTGAGGCAGCCACCGAGCTGACCGATCCTTCCACCGAGTCCTACGGGTACGCGTACTCGGTGTCGGGATCCGAGGCGACCACCTGGCAGTTCTGGCCACACCTCTGGCAGCATGGTGGCGCAATCCTCTCCGACGACAACACCGAGGCAACGTTCGACTCCGAGGCGGGCGTGGAAGCGCTCACCTTCCTGCGCGACATGGCGGTTGAGGACAAGAGCGTCTACCTCGATCAGACCGATACCAAGATCGGTCCGCTGTTCCAGGGCAATCGCATCGGCATGATGACCTCCGGCCCGTGGGAACTCTACGGACTGCAGACCGCGGGGACCGACTACGGAGTCACGATCCTGCCCGGAACCGACGGCGACCATCAAACGGTGTCCGGACCGGACATCTGGGCATTGTTCGACCACGAGGACGACAACCGTGCGTACTGGGCGTTCCAGTTCGCCGAGTGGCTGACCTCCGCAGAGCAGGATGAACGCTTCAACGTCGCGCTCGGCAACCTGCCCCTGCGTTCCTCCTCGGTCGACTCCGAGGCGTACCAGGAACGGGTCGCGGCCAGCCCCGGGTATGAGGTCATGGCGGCGAACGCGGAGAACGCGAAGAACGCCCGCCCAACCGTCCCCGGTTATGTGGGGCTCTCCGAAGCGATCGGTCAGGCTATCTCCGAGGTACTGCAGGGCCAGGGCACACCGGAAGATGCCCTGAAGGAAGCCGCGGACGAGGCGGATCAGGCGCTGAGTGACGGCTAGGAAGGCTCGAATGCCTCGGCTAGTGCCGCAAGGCGTGATCGGGTCCGGGGAGGGTGTCGCAGCGGCGGCCCCCCGGGCTCGTTCCGCCAGCCGCAAACCCACGCTCGTGCAATCGGTCGGCGGATGGTTGTTCGTTGGACCGTCGATGATTATCATCGTCGGCCTGTCCATCTTCCCGGCAGTCTGGGCTTTCCTGCTCTCCCTGCAGAAGTGGGATGGCTTCAGCGAACCGAGCTTCGTCGGCGGCCGGAACTACGAACGGCTGCTCACCGATGACGAGCTGATGGAGGCGGTGCTCCACACCGGCTTCTACACGCTGCTGTTCGTCCCGGTCTCCCTGCTGATGGGCTTGTTCCTGGCGGTGGCGCTCAACCGCCAGATCCGGTTCATCGGCTTCTACCGCACCGCCATCTTCGTGCCGTTCGTGGCCTCGGCCGCTGCCACCGGCATCCTCTCGACCTATCTGTTCAGCCCGCAATTCGGGCTCGTGAACAACGTGCTGAGGGTGCTGAACCTGCCGCAGCAGGGCTGGCTCGAGGATCCCGCACAGGCCATGGTCGTCATCGCCATCATGTCGCTGTGGGGATCGGCCGCCTTCACCACAGTCATCTACCTTGCCGCGCTCCAGGATGTTCCGGCGGAGCTTCTCGAGGCGGCCCGGATCGATGGGGCCAACCGCTGGCAGGGGTTCTGGAATGTCACCTGGCCGCAGCTCGCACCGGTCACCGTGTTCGTGGCGATCTGGCAGACGATCATCTCGATCCAGCTGTTCGACCTGGTCTACACAACCACGCGAGGCGGCCCGCTGGACTCCACGAAGACCGTCGTCTACTACCTGTGGGAAAAAGCCTTCACGAACCTGCGATTCGGCTACGGCTCCGCCGTCGCATACGGGCTGTTCGTCCTCACCCTGCTGATCACGATCGGCGTCGTGCTGTATACCCGACGCCGGAATGCGGAGGCGTTCTGATGGCAACCGAAACCCCCACCAGACCGAAGCGCACCTGGAAACGGCCGAGCGGGTGGCACCTGTTCCTGCTCCCGACCGCGCTGGTATTTCTGCTACCGTTCCTGCAGATGTTCCTGGCCGCGCTGTCGCCGGAGAAGGAACTGATCACCTACCCGCCACCGTTCATCCCTTCCCAGCTGACTATGGACGGGTTCACCCAGCTGTTCAACGAGTCGGATGTGATGCTGTGGCTGCTGAACAGCACGATCGTCTCGACGAGCGCCATCGTGTCGCAGCTGGTGCTGTGTTCCCTCGCCGGATACGGATTCGCGCGGCTGACCTTCCGCGGCAAGAGCTTCGGATTCTTCGCCATCCTGGCCACGATCATGATCCCGACGCAGCTGCTGATGATTCCCACCTATGTTCTCTTCGCTCGGCTCGGAATCATCAACAGCCTCGCCGCGGCGATCGTGCCCTGGCTGGCCTCGGCCTTCGGAATCTTCCTGATGCGGCAATTCTTCGTCTCGCTACCGGCGGAACTGGAGGAGTCCGGAATGCTCGACGGGTGCAATCGATGGCAGGTGTTCTTCCTGATCGTGCTTCCGCTGGCCAAGCCGGCGTTGGCCACACTCGCCATATTCATCCTGCTCGGGTCCTGGAACGACCTGGTCTGGCCACTCATCGCCATCAACGATGAGGGAGCCTTCACCCTGCAACTGGGGCTGGCCAACTTCCAGGGCACCCGGCGCACCGAATGGTCGTTGCTGATGGCGGGCAACGTGGTGGCGACCCTGCCGCTGATCCTCTTCTTCCTCGTGGCGCAGCGGCACTTCATCGCCACCATGACCTTCACCGGGTTGAAAGGGTGACCGGCTCGGTGCTCGTCGTGGGCGATGCGAACGTCGACCTCGTGCTGCAGGGAGATATTGTGCCGCGGTTCGGTCAGGAGGAGCAACTGCTCGAGGATGCAACGCTGGCGATGGGCGGCAGCGCCGGCATCGCAGCGTGCGGCCTGGCCAAGCTGAGCGTGCGCACCGGGCTGGTCGCCGTCATCGGCGACGATGACTTCGGCCGGTTCACCCGCAGCGCCCTGCGAGGGAGTGGGGTGGAGACGTCGACCGTCGCGACCGCCCCAGGGGTGTCGACCGGCATTTCGGTGATCCTGTCAACCCCGGGTGACCGTGCCATCCTGACCCAGCCGGGCTCAGCACCCCTGATCGGGCCCATGGAGGTGCGGGCGGCGGTGAGTAGCTTCACCCCGGACCACGTCCACTTCTCCTCGTATTTCCTGTTGCCGGGTCTCGCCGCCGAGCTGCCGACGCTGCTCGCCTGGTTGCGATCGGTCGGGATCACCACCAGTATCGACACGAACTGGGATCCCGCGGGTCGCTGGAGCGGGATCGGCGAGCTGCTTCCCCTGGTTGATGTCGTGCTGCCCAATCTTGAGGAGCTGCGAGCGGTCCATTCGAGTGTCCTCGGCCGCCGTGCCGACGATGAGGATGCCGCTCGGGCGCTCGCCGAGCTGGGTCCGGCGGTGGTGGTGAAAGCTGGCGCCGAGGGCGGATGGTCGGTGACGGACTCCGGTGTCCACCGCGGACGTGCCGTCACCGCTGATGTCGTGGACACGACTGGCGCAGGAGACAGCTTCAACGCAGGCTACCTGGCTGCCGTCGCACATGGCGTGGTCGAGGAGGAGGCCCGGCTGCGCTGGGCCGTCGTCGCAGGCACGCTCTCCACCAGGGCCCCTGGTGGCACCTTGGCCCAGCCCTCGCTGACGGAGTTGTTCGAGAACCTGTTCTAGTGATGCCGGCCCGGTGCGCGGGCCCGGTTCTGCCGTGACACCCGATAGACTTTCGCTGTCGCGACTGGCGTTAGATGGGTAACCATCGGGGAGCGGCTCTCCCTACCGGCAAGGCCGGCCGATCCTGACAGATCGCTCGGAACCGGCGGTAGGGGCCCAATCGATTCGGCCGTACGCCTGGGCCGGGTGACACAGTAGGCGCGAGTGCCCCGCCGTTAGCTCGTCGCCCGTCCGAATGTATGTCAGCCGTAAGGAGCCAGCCTTGAACGACAAACTTCCGTCTTCCTTCACCGACCCGCTCGCCAGCGTCGACCCTGAGATTGCCGCCGTGCTCGCCCAGGAGCTCGGACGCCAGCGCGACACCCTCGAGATGATCGCCAGCGAGAACTTCGTCTCGCGCGCGGTGCTCGAGGCGCAGGGCTCCGTGCTCACCAACAAGTACGCGGAGGGCTACCCCGGTCGCCGCTACTACGGCGGATGCGAGTACGTCGACGTCGCGGAAGACCTCGCCCGCGACCGCGCCAAGTCGCTGTTCGGCGCGCCATACGCGAACGTGCAGCCGCACTCCGGTGCCCAGGCGAATGCCGCGGTGCTGATGGCGCTCGCGAACCCGGGTGACAACATCCTGGGCCTGGAACTCGCTCACGGCGGCCACCTCACCCACGGGATGAAGCTGAACTTCTCCGGCAAGCTGTACAACGCGAACGCCTACGGGGTCGACCCCGAGACGGCACGTGTCGACATGAACATCGTGCGCGAACGGGCACTCGCTGTGCGCCCGACCGTGCTCATCGCCGGCTGGTCGGCCTACCCGCGCCAACTCGACTTCGCCGCCTTCCGCGAGATCGCCGACGAGGTCGGTGCGAAGCTCTGGGTCGACATGGCCCACTTCGCCGGACTCGTCGCCACCGGCCTGCATCCGAACCCGGTTCCCTACGCGGATGTCGTCTCCTCCACCGTGCACAAGACGCTGGCCGGGCCCCGCTCCGGCTTCATCCTGACCAACGACCTCGAGATGCACAAGAAGATCAACTCGGCGGTGTTTCCCGGGCAGCAGGGTGGGCCGCTCATGCACGTCATCGCCGCCAAGGCGACCGCGTTCAAGCTGGCTGCGGAGGACGAGTTCAAGGACCGCCAGGAGCGCACCGTCAGCGGCGCGAAGATCCTGGCCGAGCGGCTGATGGCGGATGACGCGCGCGCTGCGGGCATCGACCTCCTCACCGGCGGAACGGATGTTCACCTGGTGCTGGTCGACCTGCGCAACTCCGCGATCCACGGCAAGGATGCCGAAGACATCCTGCACTCGGTGGGCATCACCGTAAACCGCAACTCGGTGCCGAACGACCCGCGCCCGCCGTTGACCCCCTCCGGCGTGCGGATCGGGACGCCGGCGCTCGCAACGCGTGGCTTCGGCGACGAGGAGTTCGCCGAGGTCTCCGACGTGATCGCGACGGCGCTGATGCCGAACCCCGACGTCGAAGCGCTGCGCGCCCGCGTGAAGAAGCTCGCCGACCAGTTCCCCCTGTACCCCGGCCTCACGTCCCCGGGAACCTGGGCCTGACCCATGTATCTTCTTGCGAAACCGCAGTTGCGGCCCTTCCGAGCACGGTGTTTCAGCCGCAAGTGCGGTCTCGCGGGCGGGGGACAGGCGTGACGGCGATTACCCTGGACGGCGTCGCCACGGCATCCGCCGTTAAGGGAGAGCTTGCCGCGCGCATCGAGAAGTTGAAGGAGAACGGGGTCACGCCGGGACTCGGCACACTGCTGGTCGGCGACGATCCGGGGTCACGCTCGTACGTGGCGGGCAAGCACCGCGACTGTGCTGAGGTGGGCATCCGTTCGATCCGTGTCGACCTGCCGGCGTCAGCATCCGCTGCGGATGTTCGTGCCGCCATCGCGGACCTCAATGCGGCCCCAGAGGTGACCGGCTACATCGTGCAGCTGCCGCTGCCGGGCGGCCTCGATGAGAACGCCATGCTGGAGCTCATCGACCCGCTGAAGGACGCCGACGGGCTGCACCCGACGAACCTCGGGCGGCTGGTGCTTGGCGTGATGGGCGAGCTCGACTCCCCGCTGCCCTGCACGCCGGCCGGCATCGTTGAGTTGCTCCAGCGCTACGAGGTGCCGATTGCCGGGCAGCGGGTGACCGTCATCGGCCGCGGTCTGACTGTCGGCCGCCCACTCGGGCTGTTGCTGACCCGCAAGGGACTCGACGCGACTGTCACGCTGACGCACTCCCGCACCAGGGACCTGGTCTCCGAGGTGGAGCGAGCCGACATCGTGGTTGCGGCGGTCGGCGTTCCGCACCTGGTCAAGCCGGAGTGGCTGAAGCCGGGTGCCGCGGTGCTCGATGTCGGCATCACCCGTGTGGAGAACGAGGCGACCGGAAAGGCGCAGCTGCTGGGCGACGTCGACCCGGCCTGCGCAGAGGTTGCCGGGTTCCTCTCACCGAACCCCCGCGGCGTCGGCCCGATGACCCGCGCCATGCTGCTCGCCAACGTGGTGAAGGCCGCCGAGCGCCTCTAGCCCGCTCCCAGCATCCGACGATGACGGTCTTTATCGTCGATGCGGGTGTTTGTAGCGGCGTCATCGTCGACAATGGCCGTCATCGTCATCGGCGACTGGTCAGGGACGCGCGATGATAATGCGCAGCGAGCCGTCGAAGACGGGCTGGGTGCGCAGATGGCCGTACTTCTCGTCCCAGGCTCCGGATGCGAGGTCGGCCTTGAGCGTGCGTTCGAACCGCTGCGAGACGGCCTTGTCGACGAAGCTCCATGCGGAGTTCGCCAGCCGCGCCGCCGGGTCGAGAAGCGCCTCCGGCCGCCCGTAGTACGCCTCGCCGAAGCCGTCAGTGCAGTCGAGTGGGATCGGCAGATGGAGTGTCTCGACCTGCCCGCCGAGCATCCGCGCTAAGTCGGCCGGTGCCGGGTACCGGCCGGCCTCGGTCTTGATGACCTCGGGCGCATACTCGCCAAGCCAGAACTTGTTCAATGCGGCGGGGTCGCAGGTGAGGATGACGACCGGCCCAGACGTGACGCGTCGCAGCTCACGCAGCCCAGCGCCAAGGTCGCTCCACTGGTGCACCGTGAAGCTGGCAAGTGCTCCGTCGAACTGGTCATCGGCGAACGGGAGGTTCTCGGCGACAGCGTCCACAGCAATGCTGAGGTTGGCTGATCGCTGTGCTCGCATCGATGCGCTCGGCTCGACAGCAGTGACCGCCCGATCGGTCGGCTCGTAGGAGCCGGCGCCGGCACCGACATTCACGATGCTCACCGCGTCGTCGAGGGCATCCTCAATCGCTTGAGCCAATCGGGAGTCGGGTTGCCGGTATCGGCTGTAGTCGGTGGCGATCACCCCGTAGTCCGCATCACCGGCACTGCCGTCGCTGTGCCGCACTAGTTCCATCTGTTCTCCTTTTGAAGTCAGCCGAAAACCGGGGGTCAGGGCTCGCGGGTCGCACCGGATGACGCCGTGACCACGAAGGTGTCCGGCGGGCTGTAGCCGTGCTCCGAGAAGGCACCGTCGAGGGCGACCTGAACCAGGGAGACGGATGCCCGGGGCACCAACGCGATCGCGGCGCCCCCGAAGCCCCCACCGGTCATCCGCGCGCCGATCGCGCCATTCGCCAGGGCGACCTCCACGGCCAGGTCAAGCTCCGCCACCGAGATCTCGAAGTCGTCGCGCATCGACCGGTGCGACTCGTCGAGGAGGTGCCCGATGGCGCCGGGCCCTTCCAGGCGAAGCGTCCGCACGGTGTCGAGCACCCGCTGGTTCTCGGTGACCACGTGCCGCACCCGGCGGAAGGTCTCATCGTCGAGCAGTTCTCGCGCGCGCGGCAGGTCGTCGACGGACACGTCCCGGAGCGACGCGACCTCGAGCATCCGCGCCCCCTTCTCGCAGGATTCGCGTCGCGACGCGTAGCCGCCCGTGGAGTGCGAGTGGCTGACGCCGGTGTCCATGATGAGCACGACCAGGCCGGCCTGTTCGAGCCCGAGTTCGACGAGTTCCGCGTCGAGGCTTCGGCAGTCGAGGAACACCGCCGAACCCGCACGGCCGAGCAGCGACGCCGACTGGTCCATGATGCCGGTGGGGGCGCCGACGGCGACGTTCTCGGCACGCTGGCCGACTCGCGCCAGCGTCTCGCGGGCCAGGCCGAGCTGCCAGACGTCGTTCAGCGCCAGGGCAACCGCGCTCTCGATGGCGGCGGATGATGACAGGCCGGCGCCCACCGGGACATCAGACTCAATAAAGAGGTCAAGCCCCGGCACGCCCGCGAGGTCGGCGCCGAACTCGCCGAGCGCCCAGGCCACGCCCAGCGGGTAGGCGGACCAGCCGCCGAGGGCGTTCGGCTCAAGGGCGGACAGGTCGATCTCGGCAACCTCGTCGGCGTAGGAGCTGGCGACCCGCAACATCCGGTCGTCGCGTGCGCCCAACGCGACCACGGTGCGGCGGTTGATGGCGAACGGCAGCACGAAGCCGTCGTTGTAGTCGGTGTGCTCGCCGATCAGGTTGACGCGGCCCGGGGCAGACCACAGCCCGGCCGGCGCGTGACCGAACGTGTCGGCGAAGCCGTCGCGAGCGTCGTCGCGGATGTCTCTCACAGCCTGGCAATCCCGTCTCGTACCAACTCAGCCGAGTGCTCCGGTGGCACGTCGCCGATCCACGCCCCCATGGCCGCCTCCGACCCGGCCAGGAACTTCAGCTTGTTGGCCGCCCGCCGGGGAGAGGTCAGCTGCAGCATCAGTCGGATGTCGTTCCGCGTGGGGTGGGCCACCGGCGCCTGGTGCCAGGCGGCGATGTATGGCGTCGGGGTGTCGTAGATGTTGTCGATGCCCCGCAGCAGCGTCAGGTAGAGCGTGGCCAGCTCGTCGCGCTCGGCGTCGCTGGTCGCCGCGAAATCGGGCAGCTGCCGGTGCGGCAGCATGTGCACTTCGATCGGCCAGCGGGCGGCGAACGGCACGAACGCGGTCCAGTGCTCGCCGCTGAGCACAACGCGCTCGGATGCCCGCTCGGTGTCCAGAATCCGCTGGAAGAGGTCCGAGCCGAGGGAGTCGATCGAGGCGATCAGCCGCTGGGTGCGCGGCGTCACGTAGGGGTAGGCGTAGATCTGGCCGTGCGGATGCCGGAGCGTCACCCCGATCTCTTCCCCCCGGTTCTCGAACGGGAACACCTGGCGGATGCCCGGCATCGCGGACAGCTCGGCGGTGCGGTCGGCCCAGGCCTCGATCACCGTGCGGGCGCGTGACGGCGTCTGGGTGCCGAACGAGCCTTCGTGTTCCGGGCTGAAGCAGACCACCTCGCAGCGTCCGTTCGCCGGGGCGGTGCGCTCGAATCCGATACCGGAGACATCCGCTTCGCCGAGCCCCGGCCCGAAGGAGGGGGACCGATTCTCGAACACGGCGACATCGTAGTTGTCAGGTATCTCCGACGGGTTGGTGGGTGTCGCCGGCGCCAGCGGATCCTGGTCGGCCGGCGGGAGGAAGGCGCGGTTCTGCCTCGCGGAGGCGAGCGAGACCCACTCGCCGGTGAGCACGTCCTGCCGCATGGTCGCCGTTTCGGGGCGGGCGTCGAGCGTCCGGGCATCCGCCGCACGCTCCCGCGGGAGGGTGGTGTCCGCGTCGTCGAAGTAGATGAGATCCCGGCCGTCGGCGAGTTTCGTCACGTGCTTGGTTATCGCGGGCATGGGTCCTTCAGGTCTGGTCGGGGCTCACCTAACCGTACCGCCCGACCGGACCGCTTAAGCTGGGGTCATGCATGCGCCAACCGGGGAGCAGTTCCAGCTGGCCGGAACCTGGGAAGCCACCACGACGACGGCGATCGTCACCGAGCTGGCCGCGGGCATCCGCACCCTCACGGTGGACGGCATGCACCTGACCGAGCCGTTCCCCGAGAGGGCGAAGCCGTCGTTCGGCAACGGCATCGTGCTGGTCCCGTGGCCGAATCGGGTGCGCGACGGCCTCTGGCGGCTGAACGGGGAAGAACAGCAGCTCGACGTGACCGAGCCGAAACTGGGCAACGCCATTCACGGCCTGCTGCGCAACACCTCCTACCGGGTCGCCGAGCGCAGCGACGCCTCCGTGACCCTTGCCGCCACCGTGTTCCCGCAGCACGGTTACCCGTTCCTGCTCGAGACCAGCGTGCGCTACGAGGTGCAGGCTGACGGCCTGCTGGTGACCCACAGCATCCGCAACCGGTCGGATGCTGTGGCTCCGGTCGCGGTCGGAGCGCACCCTTTCCTGCGGGTCGGCGACGCCCCGATCGAAGACCTCACCATCGCGGTGCCGGCTGCCACCTGGTTCGAGACGGATGCCAGGCAGAACCCGGTCGGGGAGCATCCGGTTGCCGGAACCGACTACGACCTGAGCGGTGGGCGACGCGTCGGCGACCTCACCCTCGACACCGCGTTCGGCGACGTGCGTATGACCGATGGGGTGGCGCGGCACCGCCTGACGGCCACGGACGGACGCTGGGTGGAGCTCTGGCAGGAGGCCGCCTTCGGGTACGCGCAGGTGTTCACCGCGCCGGCCTTCGAACGCGAAAATGGTAAGGGCCTGGCGGTGGCGATCGAGCCGATGACCGCGCCGCCGAACGCGTTGAACTCCGGGGACGGGCTGCGCTGGCTGGAGCCGGACGAGACGTGGACGCTGTCGTGGGGCATCCGCACTGGCGGTCCGCGTGCCTGACGCGAAACAGGTACGGCGCTGGCGCCAGTACCTGGCCGATGAACGCGCTGAGGCAGCGGTGTACCGCGACCTGGCGAGCCGGCGCACCGGTGAGGAGCGGGAGATCCTGTTGGCGCTCGCCGAGGCGGAGCGCCGCCACGAGGACCACTGGATCGCCCTGCTCGGTGACCAGGTCGGCAAGCCGAGGCGCGGTGACATCCGCACCCGGATGCTCGGATGGCTGGCCCGCCGGTTCGGTTCCGTTTTCGTGCTCGCGCTCGCGCAGCGCGCCGAGGCCCGCTCGCCGTATGAGGCGGATGAGGACGCCACCAGGCAGATGGCCGCCGACGAGCAGATCCACGAGGAGGTGGTGCGCGGGTTGGCCGCCCGCGGCCGCGCCCGACTCTCCGGAACCTTCCGCGCCGCCGTCTTCGGCGCCAATGACGGCCTGGTGTCGAACCTCGCCCTGGTGATGGGAATCGGGGCGACCGGTGTGGCCACCCCGGTCATCCTCGCCACCGGTATTGCCGGCCTGCTGGCCGGCGCTCTGTCGATGGCGGCGGGGGAGTTCGTGTCGGTGCGCTCGCAGCGTGAGCTTCTCGAGGCGTCGAACCCGAACCCGGGAGCGGATGCCGCGCTGCCGAACCTCGACGTGAACGCCAACGAGCTGGCCCTCGTCTACCGCGCTCGCGGGATGTCGGAGGCGGATGCCGAGGCCAAGGCCCGGCGGACCATCGGCAACCTCCAGGCCGACCCGACCGGGGAGTTGTCGGCGATCAACCAGCACGAGGAGATCGGGTCTGCCCTGGGTGCCGCCGCGTCCAGCTTCTGCTTCTTCGCATCCGGTGCCCTGCTCCCCGTGCTGCCGTACCTGTTCGGGCTGCAAGGGCTTGCGGCTGTGGTCGTCTCGGCGTTGATTGTCGGCGTTGCGCTGCTCTCCACCGGCGCCGTGGTCGGGCTGCTGTCGGGTGGACCGCCGCTCCGCCGGGCGCTGCGCCAGCTCGCGATCGGCTACGGCGCGGCGGCCGTCACCTACCTGCTCGGCCTGACGCTCGGCGCCGTCGGCGTCTGACTCGGCACGATGACGCGGTGGCGGAGTTGCGCCACCGCGTAGTCGATGAGGTCGCTGTGGCGTTGCCCCTGGCGGGCGTGTACGACGATGCGCCGCAGCACCCGCGGGCCGCTCACCGGCTTTGCGACCAGCCCGGCGGGGAGGTCGACTGACGCCAGCCGGGGGAGGACGGTGACTCCGATTCCCGCCGCCACCAGTCGAAGGGCCGTCCGGTGGTCATCCAGCCGGGCGGCATAACGCGGAGTGAATCCGGCCGCCCGGCAGGCGCCCAGCACGATCTGCCCGATCGGGCTGTCGTAGATGTCGTGGTCCACCCACGGCTCGTGCTCGAGATCCAGGAGTGCGATCTCGCTTCCCTGTGCGAGCGGGTGGGTGGCTGGGAGAACTGCGACGAGTTCTTCGACCAGCAGCTCATGCCGTTGGTAACCGTCGAGTTGCACTTCGATGCTTCCCACCGGTTCGGTGCGGATGTCCAGGTCGGGTTGGCGGCGACCGCGACCGTCCACGGGTTCGTTGAGGCTGACCTCGACGGTGAGGTTCGGCTGGAGCAGCCGGACGGACTGGACCAGTCCCGGTATCCACTGTTCGGCGGCCGAGGCGAAGCAGGCGATCGCCAGGTGCTGTTCCTGGCCGCCGCGGAGGTCGGCGACGACTCGCTCGAGGCGCCCGAAGTCGGCGAGCAGCGAGTGCGCCTGGTCCGCCAGGTGCCTGGCTGCGTCGGTGGCGACGATGCCGCGGCCTTGCTTCTCGAACAGCACCAGTCCGGTTTCTTTCGCCAGCGCGGTCATGTGCTGGCTGATCGTCGCGGGGGAGTAGCTGAGGTTTCGCGCCGCCTTGTTGATCGACCCGGCTGCGACTACCGCGCGGAGGATCTCGAGGCGCCGTGGGTTGAGCATCCATCCACCGTACGGCAATTGCGAACGGTCATCGGTTTTTGTTTGCTTGTGGCATCGCTTCCGTCCACCCGAGAATGGACCAGAGGGAAGGGGCGGCAGTGGACGCAGAGTTGTGGGGCAAGGCGGAGGCTCACCTGATTCGCTACGGGGCCGAATTCAGCCCGCGCATCATCACGCGCGCCGCCGGGTCGTACGTCTTCGACAGCCAGGATCGGCCGATCCTCGACTTCACCTCGGGGCAGATGAGCGCCATCCTCGGCCACTCGCATCCGGAGATCGTGGCGACGGTCTCGTCGGTGATCGCGTCGCTCGACCACCTCTACAGTGGAATGCTCAGCGCTCCGGTGATCGAACTGGCCGAGAAGCTTTCGGACACGGTGCCTGCACCGTTGAGTAAGACGCTGCTGCTCACCACGGGCGCCGAGGCCAACGAGGCCGCGATCAAGATGGCCAAGCTGGCCACCGGCCGCTATGAGGTGGTCTCCTTCGACCGCTCGTGGCACGGCATGACGCAGGGCGCGGCATCCGCCACCTTCTCGGCCGGCCGGCGCGGGTACGGTCCGCCGGCCCCCGGCAACCTCGCCCTGCCGACGCCGAACGCCTATCGGTCGCCGTTCCGCACGGCAGATGGCTCATACGACTGGGCGGCGGAGCTCGACTACGGTTTCGCCCTCGTCGACCAGCAGTCCTCCGGCAGCCTGGCCGCCTGCATCATCGAACCGATCCTCTCCTCCGGCGGAATCATCGAGTTGCCGACCGGCTACCTCCGCCGCCTCAAGGAGCTGTGCGAGCAGCGCGGGATGCTGCTCATCCTCGATGAGGCGCAGACCGGGCTCGCCCGCACCGGAACCATGTACGCCTTCCAGCGAGACGGCGTCACCCCGGACATCCTGACCCTGTCGAAGACGCTGGGGGCCGGACTGCCGGTGGCGGCAGTCGTCACAAGCGCCGAGATCGAGCAGACCTGCCACGACCGCGGTTTCCTCTTCTACACGACGCACGTCTCAGACCCGCTGGCCGCGTCCGTCGCCCTCACCGTGCTGCGCGTCATCGAACGCGAGGCGCTTGTCGAGCGGGCAGCGCGACTGGGCGCCGAGCTCACCGAGCGACTGCACGGCCTCCGCGATCGTTACGAGGTGGTCGGGGATGTGCGCGGTCGCGGCCTCCTCCAGGGCATCGAACTGGTGAAGGACAAGGTGAGCAAGGAGCCGGCGGATGCGATGGGCCAGGCTGTCACGTCGGCCTGCCTCGAGAGGGGCCTCCACCTGAACATCGTGCAATTGCCTGGCATGGGCGGCATTTTCCGCATCGCGCCACCGCTCACCATCAGCGAGGCGGAGTTGCATGCCGGCGTGGACATCCTCGAGGAGTCGCTGAAGGTGGTCCTCCGCTAGTCTCAGGGGCGTTTTGTCATCCGGATGCGCCACACTGGCTGCTATGGATGCGCCTGAACTGGTCGTGCTGCTCTCCGAGGACGGGCTGCGCCTGGGTACCGCTGCCAAGGCGGAGGTTCACACGGCTGACACGCCGCTGCACCTGGCGTTCTCCTGTCATCTGTTCAGGGACAACGGCGAGGTGCTGGTCACTCGACGCGCATTGAGCAAGCGCACCTGGCCGGGCGTCTGGACGAACAGTTTCTGCGGGCATCCGGCACCCGATGAATCGTTAGAGGAGGCCATCTCCCGTCGGGCGCTGTATGAGCTGGGTGCCACAGTTCAGGATGTTGTCCCCGTGCTTCCTGATTTTCGTTACCGCGCCGTGGACGCGTCCGGGGTCGTCGAGAACGAGATCTGCCCGGTGTACAGGGCCGAGATCAGCGGTGAACTCAACCCTCGCGACAGCGAAGTGGTCGACTATGCCTGGGTGGAGCCTGTCCAGCTGGCGGCCGCCGTCCTGGCGGCCCCGTTCGCGTTCAGCCCCTGGCTTCGACTGCAGGTGGCCGGGTGGGGCCCGGTCGAGTACCGCTAACGGGATCAGCAGGAAAACACAACGACACGGTGGGCCCCGCCGGGCTCGAACCGGCGACCCGCGGATTAAAAGTCCGATGCTCTACCAACTGAGCTAGAGGCCCGCGGCGTTAAATCTAGCGTGATTTCCAGCGTCTGCAGAATCGGGCGCGGCTGGCCTAACGCAGTCCCTCGACTGCCTGGCACACATCCATGAAGAGCTCGGAGTGCAGCTTGTTCCACGCGACGGTCACCGGCTCAGGACATGATGAGAACTTCACGACCACGGTGTTGGTCTGCGGATCCGCCCAAATGAACTGGCCGTGGATTCCGCTCGCATAGAAGTTGCCGCGCTCGTTGTTGGTCACCCACCACTGGTTCGAGTAGGCGCCGTCCGCATGCACCTGCTGGTAGGCGGATCCCTCTGCCGCCGCCGAGTCCCCGCCTGTGCAGCTGCTGCGCACCCACTCCTCGGACACCACGCGTCGATCGCCTGCGGCGCCGCCGTCCAGCATGAGCCTGCCCACCAGGGCGAGGTCGCGCGCGGTGCAGCTGATGCCGCCGTTCGCGAAGGCGAAACCACCGGCATCCACGGTGATGGATGCCTCGTCCTGGCAATCGAGGCGCGACCAGAGTCGCCGCGACACCGCTTCGGCGTACCGCAGACCGGTCACGTTCTCGATGATCCAGGCGAGCACATCGGTGCCGGCTGAGCAGTACAGGAAACGACGACCATGGTCACCAGCTCCGGAACGGAGACTGGTGAGGAACTCGTAGGTATCTGCCGGGTCCCCGGGCAGGCTTGGCCGCCACCCGGCCACCCGGTCCTGGGCCTGCACGTGCGAGTTCTGGTTGGTGTAGTCCTCGTCGTACTCGACGTCCACGGTCATGTCGAGCACCTGCTGCACCGTGGCATCCCCGTAGCCGGTTCCGGCGAGCTCCGGCACGTACTGCTCGACCCGCGCGTTCACGTCGAGCGCGCCCTCGTCGACCAGGGTGCCGACGACCAGCCCGCAGATCGACTTCGACACCGACATCAGCAGGTGCTGGTCGTGCGGCTGGAAACCTTCTGCATACCGCTCATCGACGACCTTCCCGTCGGTGACCACGAGGAACGCGTCCGTGTAGCTCTCGGCGAGGCGGGCGTCCAGGTCGGGCAGGGCATCCGCCAGCTTCCGCGGGAGCCGGGCTCGCTCATCCGTCGCCACCTGCGGATGGCGGGAAATTCTCGCGGCCGGCACGAACTCGCTGACGCGAGAATACGTCCAGCGGTTATGCGGGGCATCCTGCCAGTTCTCGAGGCCCAGGGTTGCCCGGGAGCCGGTGTCGGTGAGAGGGGTGAGGGACTGGGTCACGAGTGAATACTTTCTTCGTTCGGACGGGATGGTTGGGACAATTCCTGGATGATCGCGCCGGGTGTGGGCGGCATGGATTCGAGCAGGCGTTTCGTGTACTCGTGCTGGGGCGAGACGAGCACCTCGGTTGCCGGGCCGATCTCGACGAGGCGACCCGAGCGCATCACCCCGGCGGTATCACTCATGTGGCGCACGACGTCGAGGTCGTGGGAGATCAGCAGGTAGGTGAGTCGATACTCGCGCCGCAGTTCCTGCAGCAGGTTGAGCACCTGTGCCTGCACCGATACGTCCAGGGCGCTCGTCGGCTCATCGAGCACGAGCAGTCGCGGGTTCGTCGCAATCGCCCGGGCGATGCCGACGCGCTGGCACTGGCCGCCGGAGAGCTGGTGGGGCAGCCGATCAGCGTGTGCGCGACCCAGGCCGACCTGGTCGAACAGTTCGTGCACGCGTGCCTGGAGCGCTCGGCCGCGGAGGGCGGTGTGGGTGCGCAGCGGCTCGGCGATCGAGTCGGCGACCGAGACGCGCGGGTTGAGTGCGGCGACGGGATTCTGGAACACCATGCCGGTGCGCCCGCGCAGCCGGCGGAGGCGGGAGCCTCGCAGCTCGAGAATCGACTCACCGTCCACGACGCTCGTGCCCGACGTCGGTTCGATCAGCCGGAGGGCACACCGGGCGATGGTGCTCTTGCCCGACCCCGACTCCCCGACGAGGCCGAAGGTGGTTCCCTCCTCGACCGAGAACGAGACGCCGTCGACCGCCCGCACCTCGCTCCCGTGAGAGCGGTATACCTTGACGATGTCGGTGAGCTCCAGAATGCCGGTCACGATTCCTCCTCCGCCCTGATGCACGCCACCTCATGCAGCGGTGCGATCGGCATGAGTTGTGGATCGATGGTGCGGCAGGCGTCGATGACGAGCGGGCAGCGGTCGGCGAATGCGCATCCGCTCACCGCCATCAGGTTGCCGGGCACCACGCCCGAGATGGCCTCCAGCCGGCTGCCGGGACGGTGCCGGGCGGGCAGGGCGCCGAGCAGACCGATCGTGTACGGGTGTGTGGGGTGGTTCAGCACGGAGTCGACCGGCCCGGACTCGATGATGCGACCGGCGTACATGACGGCCACGCTGTCACAGGTTTGGCTGACGACCCCGAGGTTGTGCGTGATGAGAAGCACGCCGAAGCCGAACCGGTTGCGGAGCGACAGGATGAGTTCCAGGATCTGCTTGGCGACCGTCACGTCGAGCGCGGTGGTCGGCTCGTCGAGGATGAGCAGCCGCGGTTCGCAGAGCAGCGCCATCGCGATCATCGCCCGCTGCAGCATCCCGCCGGACAGCTCGTGGGGATAGCTGCGGAACACGCGCTGGGCATCGGGCAGACCCACCTGCTCGAGGTAGCCGAGAATGTGTTCGCGCGCTTTCCTGCCCGTCATGGCGCGGTGCCGGGCGACGACGGCCTCCATCTGCTGACCGAGGGTGAACACCGGGTTGAACGCTGTTCCGGGATTTTGGAACACGATCGAGATGACGTCACCGCGTGCCGCTTCGGGGCGATCCGGGTGCTGCTCCGTGCCGTCGATGATGATCCGTCCGGTGCGCACAGCGCCCTTCGGCAGCAGGCCGAGCACCGCGAGCCCGGTGAGGCTCTTGCCGCAGCCGGTCTCGCCGACAATGCCGAGCACTTCGCCCGGTGCGAGCGCGAGCGAGATGCCGCGCAGCGGACGGTTTGTGGTCCGGCCGCGTTCGACGAACTCGACTTCGAGATCGTCGATGACGAGAAGGTCGTTCATCGCTTCACCTGCCGGGGGTCGAGGAGGTCGCGGAGCGCATCGCCCACGAGGTTGAACCCGAGTACGGCGAAGAAGATCGCGAGGCCGGGGAAGGTGGAGATCCACCAGGCGGTGAAGATCTGGCCCCGACCCTCGGCGACCATGAGGCCCCAGTCCGGGTCCGGCGGTTGGGCACCGAGGCCGAGGAACGCGAGTGAGCCGACCGCGAGCACGACCGCGCCGATGTCGACGGTGCCCTGCACCAGGATCGGGGTCATGCAGTTGCGCAGGATGTGACGGGGCAGGATGAGCCAGGTCGGCACGCCCGTGGCCCGCGCCGCCTCGACGAATGGCCGGTCCCGGAGCGAGCGCGCCTCGGCGCGCACGAGCCGTGCGTACCAGGGCCACCAGCTGATGGCGAGGGCGATGCCGGCGTTGAGCAGGCTCGGGCCGAGGATCGCAACCGTGATCATGGCCAGCAGCAGCGGTGGGAACGACTGGAACACTTCAGTCACGCGCATGAGCAGGTCGTCCAGCCATCCGCCCCGGTAACCGGCGATGGCCCCCAGGGGGATGCCGATCGCCGCGGCGATGGCCACCACGAAGATGGAGACCACCAAGGCCGGTTGGGCACCGATGATGACCCGGCTCAGGATGTCGCGGCCCAGTTGGTCAGTGCCGAACCAGTGTGCTGCGCTGGGGGCCAGCAGGCGGGCATCCACGTTCGTTGTCCCATGACCCTGCTCCGGAAATGGTGCGATCCAGTCGCCGAACGCGGCGAGCACGACGACCAGCACGATGAGCGCCAGCCCGAGCATGGCAAGACGGTCGGCGCGCATGACCCGCACGGCACGCGAGAAGAAGCCCTGCCCGGCCGGGGTGTACTCGGCTGCGGGGGTGGTCGCTTGGGCGGTCATGAGATCCTCACGCGCGGGTCGAGGCGGGCCTGGACGATGTCGACCGCCAGGTTCGCGATGAGGTAGCCGGTGGCGCCGAGGATGGCGATGGCCATGATTGCCGGATAGTCCACGGCCACCATCGCTGCGGTGGCGAACTGCCCGATTCCCGGCCAGTTGAAGACGACCTCGACGAAGAAGGTGCCGGTGAGCGAGTAGGCGGTTGCCAGGCCGATGATGGTCATGGTCGGCGGCAGCGCGTTCTTGAGTGCGAACTTCCAGCGGATGAGCCCGTCCCGGATGCCGTAGGCGGATGCGGTGAACACGTAGTCCTGTCCCATCACTTCGAGCATCGAGGCGCGGGTCATCCGGGCGACGAGACCGAGCGGGTAGGCGGCCAGGGTGACGGCCGGGAGGATGAGGTGGGCGAGGCCGTCCTGGAACGCGACCCAGTTGCCGGTGATCAGGCTGTCGAACAGGGCGAAGCCGGTCACGTCGGCGATGGGGCTCGCGTAGGCGATTGCGGTGCTGAACTGCCCGGTGGCCGGTAGGATCCCGAGCTGGCCGACGAACAGCACTTGCAGCAGCAGGCCGAGCCAGAACGCCGGGATCGAGACACCTCCGATCGAGAGGAAGCGGATGCTCGCATCCAGTGCCTTGCCGGGGCGCCGGGCGGCCAGCACCCCGAGGGCGATGCCCAGCACGACCGCGACGAGCATCGCGACGAACAGCAACTCGAGGGTGGCGGGCAGCCGGGTCGCCAGCTCATCCAGCACCGGACGCTTGCTGGCCAGAGAGTTGCCCCAATCTCCGGTGACCAGTCCGAGAAGATAGGTGAAGTACTGGATGATGAGCGGGTCGTTGAAGCCGAGCTTCTCGCGGATGCGCGCGAGTTCCTCAGGCGGGGCCTTGGGGCCGACGTACACGACGGCGGGGTCGCCGGGGATCACGCGAGTCAGGATGAACACGATGATCGTGAGGACGAGGATGACGAGCACCGCCGTCCCGGCCCTCTTGGCGATGAAGCGCAGCACTGCGTCTCCTAGTAGTTGGTTCGGGGGGATGGGGCGGGCTTTTCGCAGCCCGCCCCGACCCGATTATTCTGCGGGCGAGATCTTCGAGAAGAACGTGGTGAACGGATAATTCTCGTTGTACGCTCCCACCTCCAGATGGCTGGGTACCACGGATGGCAGGCGCACGTCGTAGAGGAAGACACCGGGGGCCTGGTCGACCAGCAACGTCATCGCCTCCTCATAGAGTTCCTGCGCGCGGTCGCGATCGCTCGCCGTGTAGGTCGCTGCCTCGTCGATCAATGCGTCGTACTCGGCATTGTTCCAGTAGCTGAGGTTGAAGAACGGTGCATCGCTGGAGTGGAACAGTGAGTACAGGTTGTCTGACCCCGCGTCGGAGTAGGTCGGCCAGTAGTACAGCACGAACATGTCCTGCGCGGTGGCCGGGTCGGCCTTGGCGTTCTCCCACTGCTGGTTGAACAGCTCGGCGCGAACCTCGACCTCGACGCCGATCTGGGCGAATGCGTCCTTGATCAGCGGCACGAAGCGGGCTTCGGCCGCGTTCTCGGATGCGTAGGTGAGGGTGAGCGAGAATCCACCGTCCGGATGCCCGGCTTCAGCGAGCAGTTCGGCTGCCTTGTCGAGGTCCTGGCTGTACTGCGGAACATCTTCGGAGTACGGGAAGATTCCGCGGGGAACCCCGGCGTACGACTGGCTGGCGTAGCCCTGGCCGCCGACGTCGATGATGTCCTCGTACGGAACGGCGTAACTCAGCGCCTGCCGAACCTTTGGGTCGTCGAGGGGTGGCCGCACGGTATTGAACAGCGCGACGAAGTTGAATGGCGAGTTGTACTCCCGAACCTCCGCGCCCACCTGGTCGGCGACCGAGGTCACGTTCTCGATCGGGATGTTCGTGGCGAAGTCGACCTCACCGGCGGTGAACATCTGCTGGGCGGTCACGGCATCGGCGGTGATGGCGACGTCGACGATGTCGTAGGCGGGCCGCGCATCCTCGTTCCAGTAGTCGTCGAATGCTTCGAGCACGACCTTCTCGCCCGGAGTGTATGACTTGATCGTGTACGGCCCGGTGCCGGCGGAGATGCCCTGCTCGAAGTAGCTCTCATCGGCAGCGACGGCCTCGAGTGCCTTCGGCGAGACGATCCAGGCGCCGTAGGTCGATGATGCGATCAGGTCTGCCGGAGCGGCGTAGCTCAGGTGCATGATGACAGTGGTCTCGTCAGGAGCCTCAACGCTCTCCAGCGGCGCCCAGATGAACGATGCGCCGCCGTTGGCCTGGGCTGCTTCGATGCTCGCCTTGACCGCCTCAGCGTCGACCGTCTCGCCATCGTGGAAGGTGACGCCTTCACGGATATCGAAGGTCCAGGTGAGGCCGTCTTCGCTGACGGACCAGGATTCGGCGATGCCGGGGGTGAACTCTTCTTCTGAGCCTTCCGCGTTCTTCCAGAGCAGCGGTTCGTAGACGTTGCCCAGGTACAGGGCTTCCGTCGAGAATGAGCGAACCGGATCCCACGTCGTCACGGCAGCCGATGCTGCGACAGTGAGAACTGAGGTGTCGGTTGCGGCGGGTCCGGATGCGGTACAGCCGGATAGAGCGATCACACCGGCTACAGCGGCGCCCGTGAAAGTCAGAGCGCCACGTCTGCGCGCTTGTGTCAGTGCCATGTTTGCCTCCATCATGAGTCGCCGGAGCGGCGAATTCCGGCAAGACTATCCGCGGTTGGTAATAACATGCTAATACCCAATATTGGCTAAACCGATGCCTCGGAGGTATCACATGGACTTACGACTTCTGCAGTACTTCCAGGTGGCCGCAGAGACCGGTTCACTGCACGCCACGGCGGCTCGAGTCCACGTCGCGCAACCATCGCTCAGCAGGCAAATCCGTCGGCTCGAGCAGGACCTCGGCTTCCCGGTATTCGACCGATCGGCGCGCGGACTCACCCTCACACCAGCCGGCCGCGCATTCCTCCCCGTCGCCGAGGACCTGCTGGCGCGTGCCGGCCGAGCCCGCTCGGCAGCCCGCGCCTTCGCTCGGGGCACCGTCGCATCCCTCACCGTCGCATCCGCCCCGACAACCGTCGCCGACATCATCTCGCCGTTCGTCGCATCCGTCGGTCCCGATGGGATCATCGGCAACGTCGTCGAGCGGGTCCCCGAACAGGTTTACGACACCATCGACACTGGTGAGGCTGACTTCACGGTGGGCACGCGCATCCCGCCGGCGGAGCTGGGCAGCCGCGTGATCGGGCACGCCTTCCTCTGGGCGCAGGTGCGGGCAGACCACCCGTGGGCCGGCCGTGCGAGCATCCCGATCACCGAACTCGTCGAGCAGCCACTCATCATGATGAGTCGCTCACATGGGGTGCGGCAGATGTTCGATGCCGCCGCGAGCCGGGCCGGCCTGACCTTCACGGCATCCATCGAGACCGAGTCCCCTTCACTCGCGCAAGCTCTCGCCGCTGCGGGCCGAGGAATCTGCGTGCTGTCGGACGACTCCCGCTTCGACCTGGTCACGGTGCCCATCGCATCGCCGACCGGCGAGCTGGTCATCACCCTGTACGGGGTCTGGGACGAACGGCACTACGCCACCGGACTGATCCAGAACTGCCTCGATGAGCTCGAAGCATTCATCGCCGATCTCTACCCGCAAACCCGCGGGATGCGCTGACCCCACGCGCCAGGCTTAGGCTTGAGCGGATGACTGACGAGTTTCACAAGCCGACCCTGTTCTCGGGCTCCATGTTCGAGAGCATCATCGGCGGCGAAGACCCCGCACACATCAGCCGCATTGCCCACGAGACGGCAGGTGCGTTGCTCGGACGTGTGCGGGAGCAGCCCGACGCCGAAATCGTCGAGCGGCTGGTGACGTACACCGACGAGAACGGCATCGATGCGATCGCGGAACTGTGGTCGCGGGCGAGCCCGCACAGCCTGCCGGGCGCACTGTGGAGCATCTACCTCCTGCGCGCCCTGACCCGGCAGGACGCCGAGCAGTCGAGCTTCCTCTACCAGCGGGGCACCGAGGTTGTGTCCAACATCGACGCCGTGGTTGCCGGTGCGACGTCGCCGACGGGCCCCGCCGAGATCACCGCGCTGGCCGACGAGATCCTCCGCGGGCTGTTCCAGGGCGACTTCGCCGTGGCTCTGGAACGAGCCGCCGCCTTCTGCCGACTGACCAGTCTGGGCGCAACCAGTGTCGCCGATGACGTCGAAGTCGCGTCCCCGGAACGAGCCACGGCGCTGACCACGAAGGCACTCCGCCTGTCGCATATGGCCGGCGAGCTGGCTGCCTGCGCGAAGCTCTGGCGGGCCGGCTCGCTCGACTGATCCGTCCCGACACGCTCGACCGCGCATCCGTGCGCTACTGGCGAACCGGGCTCGCGACTCAGGATGCGTAGGTTAAGGTTGGTCAGGTCGGGTCGCGGTAACCCCGGGCTCCAATATTCGCCGCTACGAGCGGCCTCGCGCCGAGAGGCGTTCCGCGACCCGGCACACAACCGTCTCCCAATCCCCGGACTCCACGCATCAGCGCAACCATGAGCCTGTTTGTTATCAATGAGGCCGCTACAACGGGCTCATTGATAACAAACGGGGTCGTGGTCGGGGAAGCGGCGGTCGCTCGAGGCTGCCGACGGCGGCGGAACTACCCGAACTTGCCCGAGACGTAATCCTCCGTGGCCTGCACTGACGGGTTCGAGAAGATCTTGTTGGTGTCGTCGTACTCGATGAGCTTGCCCGGTTTGCCGGTACCCGCGATGTTGAAGAACGCGGTTCGGTCGGACACCCGCGACGCCTGCTGCATGTTGTGGGTGACGATGACGATCGTGTACTCGGTCTTGAGCTCCTCGATGAGGTCCTCGATGGCGAGGGTGGAGATCGGGTCGAGCGCTGAGCACGGCTCGTCCATCAGAATCACCTGAGGGGACACAGCGATGGCTCGCGCGATGCAGAGACGCTGCTGCTGCCCGCCGGACAGCCCCGATCCGGGCCGGTCGAGGCGGTCCTTGACCTCGTTCCAGAGGTTGGCGCCCTGCAGCGATTTCTCGACCAGGTCATCCGCGTCGCTCCTGGAGATTTTCCGGTTGTTGAGCTTCACGCCGGCCAGCACGTTCTCGCGGATCGACATGGTGGGGAACGGGTTCGGCCGCTGGAACACCATGCCGACCTGGCGGCGCACCAGCACCGGGTCGACGCCCGGCGCGTACAGGTCGCTGCCGTCGATGAGAACTTCGCCGTCCACGTAGGCGCCGGGGATGACTTCGTGCATCCGGTTCAGGGTGCGGATGAAGGTCGACTTGCCGCACCCGGACGGCCCGATGAACGCCGTCACACTGCGCGGCTCGATGTTCAGCGTGATGCCTTCGACCGCCTTGAACTTGCTGTAGTAGACGTCGAGGTCGCGCACTTCGATACGTTTTGACACGGGTTTCCTTAGCTATCGGCCCAGCTTGGGCGAGAAGTACCGGGCGATGAGGCGGGCGGCGAGGTTGAGCGCCATGACGATCAGGATGAGCGTTAGGGCGCCCGCCCAGGCTCGGTTCAGGTAGTCCTGCGGCACGGCGCCCTGGCTGACGTACTGGTTGTAGACCAGGACGGGCAGGCTCTGCATCCGGCCCTCGAACAGGTTGTAGTTGAGGTTGTTGGTGAACCCGGCCGCGACCAGCAGCGGGGCTGTCTCGCCGATGACGCGGGCGATGGCGAGCGTGACACCGGTCATGATTCCGGCGATGGATGTCGGCAGCACCACCTTGAGAACGGTCAGCCACTTCGGGACACCCAGCGCGTAAGCCGCCTCGCGCAGCTCGTTGGGCACCAGCTTGAGCATGTCCTCGCAGGAGCGAACCACGATCGGGATCATCAGCACCGAGAGCGAGATGGCGCCCGCGATTCCCAGCTTGACCCCCGGCCCGAAGAACAGCGCGAACACCGAGTAGGCGAACAGGCCGGCGACGATCGACGGGATGCCGGTCATCACGTCGACGAAGAAGGTGATCGAGCGGGCGAGCGGACCACGGCCGTACTCGACCAGGTAGATCGCGGTCATCAACCCGATCGGCACCGAGATGAGGGTGGCCGTCAGCGTCATCAGCAGGGTGCCGACCATTGCGTGGACGATGCCGCCACCATCGCCGACGATGTTGCGCATCGAGTAGGTGAAGAACTCGAGGTCGAAACGGGCGAGACCGTTGGTGACCACCGTGATGAGCAGGGAGACCAGTGGCAGGAGGGCGAGCATGAACGCGCCGCCGACCAGGGCGGTGACCAGCCGGTCCTTCGCCCTGCGTGAGCCTTCGATCAGCAGTGAGTAGAAGTAGATGATGACCGTGTACAGGATGGCCGCCACCAGCAGCATCCCGAAGACGTTGAAGTCGGAAGCTTCCGCCTGCTGGAACAACCAAAAGACGATGGCCGAGACGGCGAGGGCGCTGAGGAGAACGTAGAGCGGTGTGTGCCTGCCCAGGAGCCCGGCGGAGTACGGGTTCGGGAAGTCCGTGGTCTCCGGCGAATCGGTTGCCGTGATTCTCGTCATCAGTTGGCTCCCGAGAATTCTTTGCGGCGGGCCAGGATCCAGCGCGCGATCATGTTGACGATGAGTGTGATGGCGAACAGGATGAGGCCGGTCGCGATCAGCAGGTTGATGTTCAGCCCGAACGCCTCTGGGAAGCGCAGGGCGATGTTGGCTGCGATGGTGCCCGGGTTGGAGGAGGTGAGCACAGCGAAGGTGATGCCGCCGGATGCGGAGAGCACCATGGCGACGGCCATCGTCTCCCCGAGCGCACGGCCGAGGCCCAGCATCGAGGCGGAGACGATCCCCGGACGACCGAACGGCAGTACGGCAGTTCGGATCATCTCCCAGCGCGTGGCGCCGAGTGCCAGCGCGGCCTCCTCGTGCAGCACCGGCGTCTGGAGGAACACTTCCCGGCTGAGGGCGGTGATGATCGGCAGGACCATGACGGCGAGCACGATGGCGGCGGTGAGGATGGTGCGGCCGGTTCCGGATGCCGGCGGGGCGAAGAACGGGATCCAGCCCAGGTTCTCGGTCAGCCAGGTGTAGGCCGGCTGCACGGCCGGCGCCAGCACGTTGCCGCCCCAGAGGCCGAAAACCACTGACGGAACGGCGGCGAGCAGGTCGATGATGTATCCGAGTCCCTGCGCGAGGCGCCTGGGTGCGTAGTGCGAGATGAACAGGGCAATGCCGATCGACACCGGAACGGCCATCAGCAGGGCGAGCGCGGATGCCCACAAGGTGCCGAACACGAGAGGGGCGACATACGACCAGAACGGTTCCCCGTCGAGGATGTTGACATCGTTCGGGTCGGCTGTGATGGCCGGGATGCTCTCCACCAGCAGGAAAGCGGCGACAGCAGCCAGGATGGCGAGGATCAGCCCGCCGGCAGTCAGCGCGGTGCTGGAGAAGATCCGGTCACCGAGGCGCTGCTTCGCCCGGATGCGCGGGGCCGTGGCCGGCGTGGTCATCAGTTCGTAGTCCCCTGGGGTGTGGATGGTGCGGAGAAACTCAGGGTGCGGGCTGCGAACACTGTCACAACCCCAGTCTGCCCGGTGCTACACCCACGCACAACACGAGGGGGCACCGGGCAGGCCGTGAGCGATATTACTTGATGCTGTCGACCGCAGCCTTCGCCTTCTCGAACAGCGAGGCGGAGATCGGTGCGATACCAGCAGCGTCAGCAGCGGTGGCCTGGCCCTCGTCGCTGATCACGTAGTCGAAGTATGCCTTGGTCAGTTCGGCGGCCTCAGCGTCGGCGTACTCGGAGCATGCGACCAGGTAGCTGATCAGGACGATCGGGTAGACACCCTCGGCCTCTGAGGTGCGGTCCAGCTCGATGGTGAGGTCAACCGCGTCGCGTCCCTCGACCATCGGGGACGCGTCGACGATTGCCGCAGCGGCCTCTGACGAGTACGGCACGTACTCGTCGCCGACCTTCACGGAGACGACTCCGAGGTCGCCGGCGCGAGAAGCATCCGCGTAGCCGATGGTGCCGGTTCCACCGGTGACGGCGTCAACAACACCGGAGGTGCCCTGAGCGGCCTCGCCACCCTCGTAAGCCCAGTCACCACTGACCTCGGCGTCCCAGACTTCGGGGGCCGCGGCGCTCAGGTACTCGACGAAGTTCTCCGTGGTGCCCGACTCGTCGGCGCGGTGAACAGCGGTGATCGCGGCATCCGGCAGTTCAACGCCCTCGTTCTGGGAGACGATCGCCTCGTCGCTCCAGGTGGTGATGTCACCCTTGAAGATTCCGGCGATGGTGGCCGCATCCAGGTTCAGAGTGGACACACCCTCGAGGTTGAAGATGACCGCGATCGGGGAGATGTAGGCCGGGATCTGGACGATCGGGGAGCCCGGAACGCAACCGGCGAAGTTGTCCTCGGCCAGCTCCTCGTCGTTGAACGCGCGGTCGGTGCCGGTGAACACGTTGGCGCCGGCGATGAAGTTGTCGCGGCCCGTGCCGGAGCCGGTGGGGTCGTACTCGACGGTCACAGCGGGGTTGGCGGTCTGGAACGCGGCAACCCACGCCTCCTGGGCCGTGGCCATCGACGATGCGCCGCCGCCGACCAGGGTGCCGGAAAGCGTGCTGGTGGAGTCGTCCGCCGAGGCGGTCCCCTCATTGGCTGCACAGGAGGAGAGAGCCAGCGTGCCGACAACGGCAATCGCAGCGATGGCGCCCCAACGCTTGGTGGTGATCTTCACAGGGTTCCTTTCGAGGGAATGTGATTGTGGTCATGGGGCTGGTGCAGCCCCATGGGGACACCGTAGGAACTCGGGTTAACAACACTCGACCCGGTTGGTGAACGGGAGGTTAACGAGTGGCCAACCCTCAGCGGGTGTTGCGTCTGGGAATGGGCCGCTTGCTCCTCAGCTCAAACATTGAACGATTGGGGCGGACGAAAAGCGTGTCCGCCCCAATCGTTCAAAACTCGACACCCCGCAAACCACCCACACCCAGCCGCCGGCTCGGGTTTGCCGGAGGGGCAGGCAGCGCGGCTCGCGACTGGCGAAGCGCTCAAGCTCCGCTGGTTGAGCCTGTCGAAACCCCCACGAGCAGCGTTAGCTGGTCGAGGACGGTTACTAGGGTCTTTGCTATTTGATGAGGGCTACGGCCTCTTCGGCCTTCTGTTGCAGAGTGGGGGAGATGGGGGCCGAACCCGCGTACTCGGCCGCCAGGGCCTGCGCGTCGTCGCTGATGACGTACGTGAAGTACTCGCTGACCAGTTCCGCCTGGGTAGGGTCGGCGTACTCCGCGCAACCGATCAGGTAGCTGATCAGCACGATCGGGTAGACGCCGGCCTGTGTGGTGGTGCGGTCGATCTCGATCGCCAGGTCGCCGGGGGCGCGGCCCTCGGAAATCGGTGAGGCGTCGACGATGGCGGATGCCGCCTCCGCCGAGTATGGAACGTACTCGCCGCCGACCTTCACCGAGACGACACCGAGGTCGCCCGCGCGTGATGCGTCGACGTAGGCGACAGTGCCCGAGCCGTTGCGCACGGTGTCGACAACACCGGAGGTGCCCTGCGCGGCCTCGCCGCCCTCGAACGGCCAGGTTCCGTGCGGTTCGTAGCCCCAGACATCCGGTGCTGCCGCGGCCAGGTAGTCGGTGAAGTTCTCCGTGGTGCCCGACTCGTCGGAGCGGTGCACGGGCGTGATCGCCATGTCCGGGAGCTCCGTGTTCCGGTTCTGCTCAGCGATGGTGTCGTCGTTCCAGCGGTCGATGTCGCCGGAGAAGATCCTGGCGATCGTCTCCGGGTCGAGCTTCAACTCGTCGACCCCGTCGATTTGGAAGACGATGACGATGGGCGCGATATAGGTCGGCAGCTCGATGATGCTGCTTCCGGTCGCGCAGGCCCTGAACTCCTTCTCGGCCAGCTCCTCATCGGTGAAGGCCCGGTCGGAGCCTGCGAAGGATGCGCCGCCGGCGATGAACATGTCGCGACCGGCACCTGAACCGGCGGGGTCGTACTCGACCGTCGCGTTCGGGTGCAATGACTGGAACCCGGCAACCCAGGCCTCCTGGGCGGCCTGTTGTGACGACGCCCCGCCGCCCACAACAGTGCCGCTGAGGTCTGATCCGGGGGGAAGATTCAGTTCGTTGACGGCGCAGGATGTCAGCAGCAGGGTTGCCGCCACACACGCCACGGTCAGGCGGCCACCACGCTGGAACTTCACGCACTCAGGCTAACAGCGTGGCTCGGCCTATTCTGATTCGTTCCTAGGCGCGATGGCGCGACGGCCGACCATCAGCAGAGTTCCGAGCAAGAGGAGCAAGGTGCCGGCGAGTACGACAGGTGTGAAGTCGGCCCCGGTCGGAGGCAGGGTGGCCGCGGGTGTGGTGGGGGAGGCCGGGAGGGCAACCCAGCCGGCGAACGCGGTGGCGTCGGCGGCGAGAGGGGCGGTGAAATCGAACGGGGTGGCTCCGGTGCTGGTGGTGAACCATCCGGTGAAGGTGTATCCGATTCTGGTCGGTGCGGTTGGCGGCGCAGCAGTGGTTGCCGGGACGATTGTCACACTGTCGATCGGGTCGCCGTGTCCGCCCGTGTCGAAGCCGAGCGTCGCCCCGGGGGCGGTGGTGTAACCCTGCCAGGTGATCGCGCCGCCGGGTGCGTAGCCGGCAGCGAACCGGCTCGGGTAATACACGACCAGCGCCGGGTTGGTCCCCAGCGAGCCGTTCACCCCGTTGGCCGTGAGCGTTGACGGCGGCGCTCCCTGGAATACCGGGGATGTCAGCGAGCTCAGGTAGAAGGCCTCCGCGCCGATGGAGGTTACGGAACCTGGGATCGTGACCGTGGTGAGGCGTGTACCCGCGAACGCACGGTATCCGATGGTGGTGACCGAGTTCGGGATGGTGACGGTGGTGAGTGGTGTGCTGGAGAACGCGCCGTCTCCGATGCTGGTGATGGAGTTCGGGATGGTGACGGTGGTGAGCGATGTGTTGGAGAACACATAGTGGCCGATGGTGGTGATGGAGTTCGGGATGGTGACGGTGGTGAGGGATGTGCCGGAGAACGCGAAGTCTCCGATGGTGGTGATGGAGTCTGGGATGGAGACCGAGGTGAGGGATGTGTTGGAGAACGCGAAGTCTCCGACAGAGGTGACGGAGTCCGGGATCACGATGGAGGCGAACCGTGCGTTTGCGAACGCATACCTGCCGATGGTGGTGACGGAGTTGCCGATGGTGGCGGTGGTGAGGGCTGTGCCGGAGAACGCGAAGTCTCCGATGGTGGTGACGGAGTCGGGGATCGTGACCGAGTTGAGGTATGTGTCGAAGAACGAGTGGTGGCCGATGGTGGTGACGGAGCTGCCGATCGTGACGGAGGTGAGGGCTGTGTAGGAGAATGCATTGCCTCCGATGGTTGAAACCGAGTCGGGGATCGTCACGGAGGTGAGGGGTGCATAGATGAACGCGCGGTCTCCGATGGCGGTGACGACGTAATCCGATCCCGCGTGGGTAATGGTGTCGGGGATGACCAGGACGGTCACGGAGTCGTCGAAGTCGGTGACGGTCGCGGTGCGGGCGGCATCGTCCGTCACGAAGGTCATCCCGCCCTCGGTGACTGTTGCGGCGAAGGCGGGTGGCGCCGTGAGGACGGTTGCGACCGCCACCAGGAGCCCTGCCAGGAGGACGACTGCCGCACGGGCAGCTCGTGCGACGTGGGCATGAAGGTGGGAATCCCTTGTGGTGGGCATGTGCGGCCTTTCCTAGTCGCGCTGTCCCAACGAGGGCGTCCTATCAATATAACGCTCAATCCTCAAGAATGGGCAACGAAGAGATCTAGAGCACGGGCCCGTGTGTCTCGACCGCGATGATCCCGCGCTCCGGCCCCTGCCGGGCCAGGTGCACGATTGTGTAGTCGCCGGTCGCCAGGTCGGCCGAGCTGCGAAGCGGCGCATCGAGCGGCGTATTGGTCTGGTAGGCCAGCTGCCTGATGAGTTCAGGAATCACCGGGCCGTGGCTGCAGATCACGGCGGTCTTGCCCTTGGCGAGGCGCTTGGCGACGACGTCCGCGACATCCGCTTCGCCGTTCTCCCAAGCGTCCTGGCTGATTCTGGCGTCCTCTTTGACGTCCAGGCGCATCAGGTCGGCCAGCGGCTGGAGGGTCGCCCGGCACCTGGCAGCGGTGCTGCTGACCAACCGCGAAGGGCTGTAGGCGGCAATACCGGATGCCGCACTCACCGCCTGCCTCTCGCCGCGTTCCTGGAGCGGCCGGGTCGCATCCGCTCCCTCCCAGCTGGTGGGAGAAACGGCCTTGCCGTGGCGCAGCGCGATGATCGCGAAAGTGCGGTAGGTGTCGTTGTCGACCCGCGCCTGGAAGCGGTCGAGCACATCGCGGTCATGTGGGTAGCTCAGGGCCTCGCGCGCTTTGCGCAACGAGAGCCATTCGAGCCTGGTGATCTCGTCGTTGGGCGCGAACGTCGACGAGGCGTGCGTGTCGTCGTCGACCTCCGCGGCCCAGTAATAGACGACCTTGTCGCGGCCGCCGGGCAGCTCATACTCCGTGGTGCCGAGCGGTGCGCCGAGGTGCAGGCGAAGGCCGGTCTCCTCGTGGAGTTCCCTCGCCGCGGTCTGCGGCAGGCTCTCGCCCGGGTCCACCTTGCCCTTCGGGAAGGAGACATCGTCGTGCCGGTCTCGGTGCACGAGAAGCACCTTGAGCTTGCCATCGACCACTCGCCAGCACACGGCACCGGCGGCGAAGACCGGTGCGCGGCTCACCGGCGCATCCCGGCGTGGATCCTGGTCGTGACGGGCCGGTCGGAGATCCGCTGCATGATCACATTCTGCAGGTCCAGCCGCAAGGTTCCGTCATCATTGCGGTAATTGCGGACCCACTCGCCGTTCGATTCGAGTGACCACGAGGCGATCTCGGGCGACATGGAGAGGTCGAAAATCGCTTCGACGTGTTCGAGGTGCGCGGGGTCCACCAGTCGCACGAGCGCCTCGACGCGGCGGTCGAGGTTGCGGTGCATCAGGTCGGCGCTCCCGATGAACACCTGGGTGTCGCCGCCGGCAACGAACGAGAAGATGCGCGAGTGCTCGAGGTAGCGGCCGACAATCGAGCGCACCCGGATGTTCTCGCTGAGCCCCGGGACGCCAGGCGTCAGCCCGCAGATGCCGCGGACGACCAGGTCGATCGGAACGCCGGCCTGGCTGGCCCGGTAGAGCGCGTCGATCACCTGCTCGTCGACGATCGAGTTCACCTTGATCCGGATGCCGGCCGGCAGTCCGGCATCCGCATTGACCGCCTCCGCCTTGATGCGTTTCAGCAGTCCCTTCCGCAGGTGCCGCGGTGCCACCAGGAGCCGTTTGAACTTCTTCTCGACGGCGTAGCCGCTCAGCTCGTTGAACAGCCGGCTGAGGTCTTTGCCGACGACCGGGTCGGCGCTCAGCAGCCCCAGGTCTTCGTAGACGCGGCTGGTCTTCGGGTTGTAGTTGCCGGTTCCGATGTGGCTGTAGTGGATGAGTGTTCCGTCCTTCTCCTGCCGAACGACCAGCGCCAGCTTGCAGTGCGTCTTCAGCCCCACCAGCCCGTAGACGACGTGCACTCCCGCCTTCTCCAGCTTGCGCGCCCAGGAGATGTTGGCGGTCTCATCGAATCGCGCCTTGATCTCCACCAGCGCAAGCACCGCCTTGCCCGCCTCCGCTGCGGCGATGAGGGCGTCGATGATGGGGCTGTCGCCGGAGGTGCGGTACAGCGTCTGCTTGATGGCGAGCACGTTCGGGTCGATGGCCGCCTGCTCGAGGAAGGCCTGAATGCTGGTGCTGAATGACTCGTAGGGGTGGTGCAGCAGGATGTCTTGCCGGAGGATCGATGCGAACACGTCTGGGGCGACTGCCGGGTCGGCGCTGCGCAGGTCGGCGTTGGTCGTGCGGGGGTGCTTCGGGTACTTCAGGGCCGGCCGGTCGATGCGGAACACCTCGTACAGTCCGCCGAGGTCGAGGGGCGCGGGCAGGCGGTAGACCTCCTGCTCGGTGATGCCGAGCTCCCGAACCAGCAGGCCGAGGGTCACCTCGTCCATGTCGTCGGTGATCTCGAGCCTGATCGGTGGACCGAACTTGCGGCGCAGCAGCTCGCGCTCGAGGCTCTGCACCAGGTTCTCCGACTCGTCCTCCTCGATCTCGACGTCTTCGTTCCGGGTCACCCGGAACTCGTGATGCTCCAGGATGTCCATCCCGGGGAACAGTTCGCCCAGGTGGTTGGAGATGAGGTCTTCGAGAGGGATGAAGCGCAGCAGGCCGCGTTCATCATCCGGCAGCTGCACCAGCCTCGGCAGGTTGGTCGGCACCTTCACTCTGGCGAATTGCACCTTGCCCGACTTCGGGTTGCGCACGCGCACCGACAGATTCAGCGACAGCCCTGAGATGTACGGGAACGGATGCGCCGGGTCGACTGCCAGCGGGGTCAGCACCGGGAAGATCTGGGCGGAGAAGATCTCGTCGATGCGCTGCCGGTCAGCGTCGTCGAGGTCGATCCAGGACTCGACGTGGATACCGGCATCGTCGAGTGCCGGTTTCACCAGGTCGCGGAAGACCGCTGCATGCCGTTCCTGCAGTTCGTGCGCCTTGTCGCTCACGTCCTGCAGCACGTCATGGGGCGCGCGGCCGGTGTTGGTCGGCACGGCCAGGCCGGTGAGGATGCGCCGCTTCAGCCCGGCGACCCGGACCATGAAGAACTCGTCGAGGTTGCTGGCGAAGATGGCAAGGAAGTTGCAGCGTTCAAGCAGCGGAACATTGTCGTCCTCCGCCAGCTCGAGCACGCGGGTATTGAACGCGAGCCAGCTCAGTTCGCGGTCGAGGTAGCGGTCGGCCGGGAGCGTTCCGTCGTCGACCCAGGGCGAGTCGTAGTCGTCGTCCAGGCTGTCGGTGGCCAGACCGGTGTCGTCGAGGAAGGTCTCGTCCATCGCAACATCATTGCACTCACGCCTTACGCGCCGGTGAACTCGATAGTGGCCGTTCCGGAGAGATGCACCCGTTTCGCCGGGCACATCTCTCCGGAACGGGCACTAATGCGCGGGGGTTTCCGAGCGGTACTGGATGTCGACGGTGTAGTTGGTGAAGCCGTACGAGCGGTACAGCCGAACGGCGGGCTCGTTATCCGCCTCGACGTAGAGGTTGGATTCGCGGATGCCGCGCTCGGCCAGCCGGTTCAGCCCCGCCTCGACGAGCGTGCGGCCGATACCCTCGCCCTGCCGGTCGGGCGAGACCCCGACCGCGTAGAATTCGCCGAGGTCTCCGGCGACCTTCAGCCAGCAGAAGCCGGTCAGTTCTTCGCCGTCCCACAGCAGCAGGAAGTCGTCGGCGTCGAACCAGCGCTCGGCCATCCGCGCGTCCAGGTCAGGTTGCGCGAGCTTGCCCTGTTCCGGATGCCCGGCGAACGCCCGCGCGTTCAGGGCGAGCCACGCGGCGTCGTCGACGCCCGGCTGGAATGCACGTACACCTCGGTGCGCATCCGCGACCGGGGCCGGCTCCGGCACCGCGGCCCGCAACTGCAGCAACTCCCGCACCGGCTCGAAGCCGTACTTCGCGGCGAGTGCCCGCGCCCCGGGGTGGTCCCCGTGCGCCCAGATCAGCAGCGTCCCGTCGGCTCCGTCGATCACGTCGCGCAGCAGGCGCTCACCGAACCCCCGGCGGCGAGCATCCGGATGCACCACCAGTTCTGCCTCCGCGCCACCGTCATCGGCTGCCATCAACGCGGCACCCAGCGCTTCGCCCTCGAGCGCCTCGCTGCCCACCGTCAACAATTGTCGCGTCCCGGCGGCGTGGTCGACGAGGCTCTGGTCGGAGAACGGCGGCTGCCCATCCGCTGCGGTGGCAGCTGCAATCAGGTCCCGCAGGAAGTCACTCATCGTTGTCGTCCCCTTCTTCAGACTCCTTGTCGTTCGGCGTGAAGCGGTACCCGACGTTGCGCACCGTGCCGATCAATGCCTCAAGATCTCCCAGCTTCGCCCGTAGCCGCCGAACATGCACGTCGACCGTGCGCGTGCCGCCGAAGTAGTCGTAACCCCACACCTCGCTGAGCAACTGCTCCCTGGTGAAGACCCGTGACCGGTGCCCGGCCAGGAAGCGCAGCAACTCGAACTCCTTGTAGGTGAGGTCGAGCGCACGCCCGTTGGCTTTCGCCGAGTAGCTGCCTTCATCGATGACGAGGCCGGATGCCCGGATGGTGTGGCTCGTCTCCTCAGATCGGTGCCGACCGGTTGCCAAGCGGATGCGAGCATCCACCTCGCCAGGTCCAGCACTTGCGAGCACCACATCGTCCACTCCCCACTCGGCGTTCACCGCGGCGAGCCCGCCCTCGGTGACGACCAGCAGCAGGGGGAGGTCGAGCCCGGTGGATGACAGCAGTCGGCTGAGCGCTCGCGCATTCGAGAGTTCGGTGCGGGCGTCGATGAGCACCAGGTCGCAGCTGGGCGGATTCACCAGGTATTCGGGGCTGGCCGGCACCTGGCGCACGGTGTGCCCGAGGAGTCCGAGTGCTGGCAGCACCTCGCTGGCGGGCGCGGGCGTGAGTACCAGCAGCTGCGCCAACGGGCCTCCTTTTCGAAGAGCGCCAGTCTACCGAGTCGCCGGGATGATGACACCGGGATAGAGACATCCGTCGCCCGGGGCCTCCGTGCCCCAAGTTTCTGGGGCAAGATTGCATCGTGCCCATCGAGAAGCTGTCGCTCTACACCGTGACCCCGGTGTGGGTGCTGCTGGCGCTCGCCGCCGGGTTCATCCTCCTGTTCGCGCACGCCGACGCCCACCTCCTCTGGTTCTCGGTCTCGCTGGCGACCGGGATCATCCTGACGTTCTGCATCCAGCTGGGGCTCGACCGCAAGGAGGGCCTGGTGAACCGGGTCATGGCGAGTCTCGGCGGATCCATCGTCGTGCTGGCGATCGCCACCGGTGTGAGCGCGCTGCTCGGCTGAAGCTCGCTGCGCTGCTGAGCTCAAATCGGGCCGGTTGGCCGGCGCCAGCCGGTCTCGGAGTAGAATTGCCCGTATGACCTCCTTGCTCGCCCTGGAACTCTTCTTCGTCGGCCTCCTCGTTCTGGCCACGCTGGCCATCGGCGGCATCTCGGTCGTAGTTCTCTACAACTTGTTTCGCGGCCAGCGCTAGTCGCGCGCCCGCGCTGATTGGGGCAGCGCCATGATCGAACTCGACGCGTCCCTCCCGCCTGAGCTGGTGCCCTTGTCCTGGCTGATCGGCGTGTGGGAAGGCAGCGGGGTGGTGAACTACCCCGTCGGTGACGAGACCCGTAACGTGGAGTTCGGCCAGCGCATCAGCTTCAGCCACGACGGCTTCCCCTACCTCAACTACAACTCCTACACCTGGGTCGGCGAGGAAGAACTCGAGCACCACCATCCGCTGGCATCCGAAACCGGGTACTGGCGGCTGAGCCGTGAACTCACCGACAGCGACCCCGGGCCGGGAATGCTCCCCGGTGTCGGCGAGACCCGCTTCGGCAACGCGGATGCCGTCGAGGAGCTTCGCAATGAGACCGGCGGTTTCGACATCGAGGTTGCGCTGCTGCACCCGGGTGGCGTCAGCGAGCTGTACCTCGGCCAGGTGAAGGGGCCGCGCATCGACCTGGGGACTGATGCGATCATGCGCTCCGCGACCGCGAAGGAGCATTCCGCCTCGACCAGGCTCTACGGGCTGGTCGAGAACCACCTGCTGTGGGCCTGGGACATCGCCGCCCTCGGCCAGAACCTGACCTCGCACGCGTCGGCCAGGCTCGCGAAAGTCGAGTGAGATGACCACCAACTTCCTGAACCTGCCCGGTGCCGTTGATGGCACCGGTCTCGATGCGGGGGTGCCCGCGCACTATGGCAACCCGTCCCTCGAGCAGCGGGCGCTGGCATCCGGTGATGCCATCGTCGACCTCTCGCACCGGGCCGTCCTCTCGCTGACCGGGCCGGACCGGCTCACCTGGCTCGACTCGATCTCCAGCCAGGCGCTGAAGGGCCTGAAGCCCGGGGAGTCGAGCGAGACGCTCATCCTGGACCCGAACGGCCGCATCGAGCACGTGCTGCGGCTCATCGACGACGGCGTAGCGCTGTGGATCCTTCTCGAGCGGGCGGAGGTGGACGCCCTGGTCGCCTGGCTGAACCGCATGAAGTTCATGATGCAGGTCGAGGTCGCCGACCGCTCAGACCAGTTCAAGACCGTGGGAACACTCGGCACACCTGAGTTGCCGGTCGCCGCCCCGAACGGTGTCCCGCTGGTGTGGGAGGACTCCTGGCCGGTGGTTCGGGCCGGTGGGCACCAATACGCGGCGAGCATCCATCCCGGTGCCGAGTTCAGCTACCGCGAGATCATCATCGACCGTGACGACCAGCTCGCGGTCACCGCGCTCCCGGTGGCCGGCATGCAGGCGCTGGAGGCGCTGAGGATCGCGGCGTGGCGCCCGCGCTTCTCCACCGAGGTCGACGAGAAGTCGATCCCGCACGAACTGGACCTGCTGCGCTCGGCCGTACACCTGAACAAGGGCTGCTACCGCGGGCAGGAGACGGTCGCCAAGGTGCACAACCTCGGGCATCCGCCGCGCCGTCTGGTGATGCTGCACCTCGACGGTTCGGAGTCGGTGCTGCCCGCGCACGGCGACCCGGTGCAGCTGGGGGAGAAGGTGGTCGGCGCGGTGACTTCTGCGGCACGCCACCACGAGTACGGACTGATCGCGCTCGCCGTCATCAAGCGCAACACCGATCCGGATGCCGTGCTCACGGTGGTCTCGGACGGCACCAGCATCGCCGCCTCCCAGGAGGTCATCGTCCCGCCGGATGCCGGTGCAACAGCCGACGTGCCCCGGCTCCCTCGTCTCGGACAGGTGCGTCGACCCCGCGAATAGTCCGCGGGTCGAGTAGCGCCCGAGCGAAGCGAGGACGCGTGTCGAGACCCGGTTCGCTACCCTTGGTGCATGACCTACAAGCTCATTCTCCTCCGCCACGGGCAGTCCACCTGGAACAAGAGCAACCAGTTCACCGGCTGGATGGATGTTCCGCTGACCGATCTCGGTCGCGAGGAGGGCCGGCGTGCCGGTGAGCTTCTGGACGAGTCCGGCCTGCTGCCGGACATCCAGTTCACCAGCCTGCTGAAGCGGGCCATCCACACAGCGAACCTCGCGCTGGAGACTGCCGATCGCGACTGGATCGACGTCAAGCGCAGCTGGCGGCTCAACGAGCGTCACTACGGCGCCCTCCAGGGCCTCGACAAGGCGGAGACCCTCGAGAAGTACGGTGAAGAGCAGTTCATGGCCTGGCGCCGGTCGTTCGACACCCCGCCGCCACCGCTCGACGACGACAGCGAGTTCTCGCAGGCGCACGACCTGCGGTACGCCGGACTCGGCGACGACCTGCCGCGCACCGAATGCCTCAAAGACGTCATCGAGCGGATGCTGCCCTACTGGGAGTCGGACATCAAACCCGAGCTGGCCACCGGCAAGACCGTGCTGGTGACGGCGCACGGCAACTCGCTACGCGGGCTGGTCAAGCACCTCGACAACGTCTCGGACTCCGAGATCGTCGGGCTCAACATCCCGACCGGCATCCCGCTGGTCTACGACCTGGGTGACGACTTCCTCCCCACGAAGGCGGCAGAGTACCTCGACCCGGAGGCGGCAGCCGCTGGCGCGGCCGCGGTGGCGTCGCAGGGCAAGAAGTAACCCGTCCGCACCGCGGAGGTGCTGCCGAATCGGGTCGTTCTGTGGGTGCCATTCGGCGCGCACCCGCACATTGACCCGACTCGCGCACTGTAGGTGACCGCACTGTAGGTGACCGCACTGTAGGTGACCACAGTGCTCGGGCGGCGGTTCAGGCGTGAGTGGCAGAGACTGTGCCTAGTAGTCGCCCGCGACCCAATCGCCGGTCGCGAGGTACTGCACCTTTTTGGCGATCGACACCGCATGGTCGGCGAAACGCTCGTGGTAGCGGGAGGCCAGCGTGGCATCCACCGTGTCCTCCGCGCCGCCCTTCCACGACTCGCCGAGCACCTTGTCGAACACACTGAGGTGCAGCGCGTCGATCTTGTCGTCCTCGTTGCGGATCTCCTCCGCCAGCCGCACGTCTTCGGTGCGCAGCAGCTCGGTGAGCTTGCGGGCGACCGTCACGTCGAGCTGGCCCATCTCGGCGAACGTGCCGCGCAGGGTCTTCGGAACGACCTTCTCGGGGAAGCGGTACCGGGCCAGCTGGGCGATGTGCTCGCTCATGTCGCCCATCCGCTCGAGTGATGCCGAAATGCGCAGTGCGCTGACGACGATCCGCAGGTCGCGGGCGACCGGCTGCTGGCGGGCCAGGATGTTGATGGCCAGCTCGTCGAGGTTGACGGTGAGCTCGTCGATCTTGTCGTCGTCGGCGATGACCTGCTCGGCCAGTGTGACGTTCGACTCGTTGAAGGCGCGGGTGGCGTTCTCGATGGAAACGGCAACCAGCGTCGCGATCTCGACAAGGCGCTCCTGTACTTCTTCGAGCTCCTGTTGGAATACTGCGCGCATGGATCCCTCCCGGGGCCGTCTTCTGGGGCGGGCACGTTCCCGCGCACCATCTCCGCCATGCTGCCCGGTGGAGGTTAACGTTCGGTGATTGCCTGGTGAACAACCGCCGAAATCGCGTGCCGATCTATCTGGGCGGCGTGGGCGTGCCGGAGATGTAACTAGTCTAGTGCTCATGGATCCCAGCCTGCTGGTGGCCCTGTCGCTGGTCTTCGGCCTTGCCGTGGGTGCCGGGCTGGTCGCCCTGATGCACTTCGCCGCGCGCCGCGGTTACCGTGCCGTTCAGGTGGTCAGCGGGGCGGTTCCGGACGGTGTCGGACAGGTTCTCGACGCCCTCGAATCGGCCGGCGTCGTGCTCGACCCGTCGAACAACGTGGTGAAGACGTCCCCGGGGGCGCACGCGCTCGGCCTCGTGTGGGGGCAGTCCCTGATCCACCCCGAGCTGGTGGCGCTGGTCGACGAGGCGAGGCGCAGCGGCGAGCCGCAGACCGACGACGTCGAGCTCGCCCGCGGGCCGTTCGGTGAGGCGAACATCCACCTGCACATCCGGGCGGCGCGACTCGGCACCCGCTACGTGTTGCTGCTCGCCCAGGACCGCACCGAGTCGTACCGGCTCGAGGAAGTGCGGCGCGACTTCATCGCCAACATCAGCCACGAGCTGAAGACCCCGATCGGGGCGGTGAGCCTGCTCGCCGAAGCACTCCAGGCGGCATCCGACGACCCGGAGCAGGTGCGCAAGTTCGCCAAGCGGCTCACCAAGGAGTCCGAGCGGCTGGGCCGGATCACGCAGGAGATCATCGAGCTGTCGAGGCTGCAGGCGGCGGATGCGCTCGGCGCCCCCTCGGTCGTCGACATCGACAACGTGGTCGCCCAGGCGATCGACCAGAACCGGGTCCACGCCGACTCGAACCACGTCACCATCGCCAGCGGCGGCGACGCCGGGGCGCAGGTGTACGGCGATGAGGCACTGCTGGTGGTCGCACTCGACAACCTCATCTCGAACGCGGTGCAGTATTCGCAGAAGCGGTCGCGGGTGGGCGTCGGGGTGAGCGCGACGAACGGTGTCGTGGAGATCGCCGTCACCGACCAGGGCCCCGGCATCCCCGAGGCGGAACGCGACCGCGTGTTCGAGCGGTTCTATCGCATCGACGATGCGCGGTCCCGGCACACCGGCGGCACCGGACTGGGCCTCAGCATCGTGAAGCACGTGGTGCAGAACCACGGCGGCGACCTGCGGCTGTGGTCGCAGCTGGGCAGCGGATCGACGTTCACCATCCGACTTCCCGAGGCGAGCGACGCCGGGGCAACTGAGCTTAAGGAGATTTCTTGACCCGCATCCTGATCGTCGAGGACGAGCGTTCCCTCAGCGAACCGCTGGCCTACCTGCTGGAACGTGAGGGCTACGAAACGGTGGTGGCCGACGACGGGTTGAAGGCGGTGGCAGAGTTCGAGGCGAACGGCGCCGACCTCATCCTCCTCGACCTGATGCTGCCCGGGATCTCCGGCACCGAGGTGTGCAGGCGGGTGCGGATGCAGTCCCAGGTTCCGATCATCATGCTGACCGCCAAGGACAGCGAGGTCGACATCGTGGTCGGGCTGGAGCTGGGGGCGGACGACTACGTGACCAAGCCGTACTCGACCCGGGAACTGCTGGCACGCATCCGCGCGGTGATGCGGCGTCGCGTCGACGACGGCGACGACGACGGGGACACCGTCATCGAGATCGGCCCGGTGCGGATGGACCTCGAGCGCCACACGGTCGCGGTCGCCGGCGAGGACATCGCCATCCCGTTGAAGGAATATGACCTGCTCGAGGTGCTCATGCGCAACGCCGGCCGGGTACTGACCCGCGGGCAGCTGATCGACCGCGTCTGGGGAGAGAACTACTTTGGCGACACCAAGACGCTGGACGTGCACATCAAGCGCATTCGCTCCCGCATCGAGGAGTCGCCGTCAGAGCCGCAACTGCTCGTCACGGTGCGAGGGCTCGGCTACCGTTTCGAGGCCTGACCCGCGAGTTCTGCGCCGAACCTACGGAAGCAGGTCGGCGTAGTGGTCCATCCCGCCGGCGAGCACCGGAACCAGCAGCTGCTTGCCCTCCGCGTCGCCGTACTGCAGGTAGATCGGGAACAGGTCGCCCGGCTTCGCATCGATGTTTTCAAGCACCAGGTCAAGCCCGCTGCCACCAAGGTTCTGCACTTCGCCCGCCCCGATGGTGAACTTCTTGTCGATCTTCTCGCTGCCTGACTCGTACTGCAGTTTCAGCTGCACCCGCGAGGTCGACGAGTTGACCACACTGGCGACCAGGTTCGCTTCTTCCCCGGTCTCGGTGAACAGCATCGCGTTGAGCACCTTGACATCGCCGATGGTGGCTGCCGTGCCGTCGCTCGCCGCGTACACGTCGAGCGTCGCCTGCGGTGCGACGAAGTTGCAGGCAGAAGTTCCGAGCAGCACCAGGGCCGCCACGGCAACGGATGCGACAGCGCGCCTTCTCACAGTGCCCTCCAGGGGGTAGTCACGGGCTTTTCAGGCCACCGGATCAGGTGGTCCGCTGCGGAGCTGTCCGCGCAAGCCAGAACAGAGTTTAGCTTACCGGCCAACGGGGGCCAGGTCGCGGTGCGACCGGCGTCCGGCCCGGCGGGAGACCCTGGCGCTGTGGTATTCTAGTAGTCAATGAACGGAGCTTTACCCATGCTTTTCGAGGTCGGCGAAACCGTCGTTTACCCCCACCACGGTGCCGCAACAATCACCGAGGTCAAAAAAAGAACCATCAAGGGCGAGGAAAAACTCTACCTGAAGCTCAATGTCACCCAAGGTGACTTGACCATCGAGGTTCCCGCCGAGAACGTCGACCTGGTCGGCGTTCGCGATGTCATCGGCCAGGACGGCCTTGACCAGGTGTTCGAGGTGCTGCGCGCGCCGTTCACCGAGGAACCCACCAACTGGTCCCGCCGTTACAAGGCGAACCTGGAGAAGCTGGCATCCGGCGACGTCATCAAGGTCTCCGAGGTCGTTCGCGACCTGTGGCGCCGCGACCAGGACCGCGGTCTTTCCGCCGGCGAGAAGCGGATGCTGGCCAAGGCACGCCAGATCCTGATCTCCGAGCTGGCACTGGCCGAGAAGACCGACGAAGAGAAGGCGTCCAGCGTTCTCGACGAGGTGCTGGCCTCCTAGCTAACGCTGGTCGAGCTTGTCGAGACCTCATCGAGGTTCTTCCAGGCGAGGTCTCGACGAACTCGACCAGCATTGGTCGCGCTAACCTCGACGCATGAGTAATGCGCCGCGGGTTGCCGTCATTGTTGTCGCTGCCGGCTCGGGCTCCCGACTGGAGCGCCCGGAACCGAAAGCGTTCGTCACGGTGGGCGGCCACAGCCTCCTGGCGCACGCCCTCGAATCGATTTTCGGGATCGCCGAGCCTGTGCAGGTGGTCGTGGTCGCGCCGGAATCCCACCTCGATGACGCGAGGCGCATCGGCAAGGCCGTCGCCGGGCCCGCCGCCGTCTACCTGACGACGGTCGCCGGCGGGACAACCAGGCAGGACTCGGTTGCCAGCGGGCTCGCGGCGCTGCACCCGGACGCCGAGACCGTTCTCGTCCACGACGCCGCTCGCGCTTTCACCCCTCCCGCGCTGTTCAATGCGGTGATCGCGCGCGTTCGCGAGTTTGGTGCCGGCGTTGTTCCCGGCCTCCCGGTCAGCGACACCATCAAGCAGAAGGACGCCATCGGTACGGTGCAGCGCACCCTCGACCGGTCCAGCCTGGTTGCGGTGCAGACCCCGCAGGGGTTTCCCCGCGCAGCACTCGCCGCCGCCTATGCGGATGCAGACCAGGAGTTCACCGACGACGCCGCCCTGTTCTCCGCGGCTGGGCACGACGTGACGGTCGTGGACGGCGATCCCCTCGCTTTCAAGATCACCACGGCGTGGGACCTGCGCCGGGCGGAAACCCTGACCGGTGGTGCGCCATCGGTCAGCACCGGCGTCGGCATGGACATCCACGCGTTCGACGATGACCGCCCGCTGTGGCTGGGCGGGCTCTACTGGCCGGATGAGCCCGGACTGGCCGGGCACAGCGACGGCGATGCCCTCTGCCACGCCATCTGCGATGCCCTACTCTCGGCTGCCGGGCTGGGTGACATCGGCGGACGCTTCGGCACGACAGAGGAGCGGGTGAAGGGTGCCCACGGCGATGTGTTCGTGAGCGAGACCGTGCGGCTGGTCACCGGTTCCGGGTTCACGATCGGCAACGTCGCCGTGCAGGTGCTGGGCAACCGGCCGAAGCTCGCGTCTCGCCGCACCGAGTTGGAAACGTATCTCAGCGGCCTGGTGGGAGCATCCGTCAGCATCGCCGCGACGACGGCGGACGGCCTCGGCTTCACCGGCCGCAGCGAGGGCATCCTCGTGATCGCCACCGCCCTCCTCAACCGCACTCCCTGACCTCCTCCTTCCTCTTCCTTCCGCGAGACCGCAGTTTCGGCTCAACCTTCCTGCGTTTTCGAGCCGGAACTGCGGTCTCGGGATGCTTGGGCGCACCAAATAGGCTTAGGGCATGACCGTGCGCCTCTATGACTCCAAATCCCAGGAGCTGACCGACCTGGTTCCCCTCGTCCCCGGGCAGGTCGGAATCTACGTCTGCGGTCCCACGGTGCAGTCATCGCCGCACATCGGCCACCTGCGGTCGGCGCTCGTCTACGACCAGTGGCGCCGGTGGCTGAGCTATCGCGGCTACCGCGTAACGCTGGTACGCAACGTGACCGACATCGACGACAAGATCCTCGACGCGGCCGATGACGGCGAGGAATGGTGGGCCCTCGCCTACCGCTACGAGCTGGAGTTCACCGCCGGCTACAACCGCCTCGGCATCCTTCCGCCGACCTATGAGCCGCGCGCGACAGCCAGCGTCGGCCAGATGCAGGAGCTCATCCAGCGCCTGATCGATGGCTGCAACGCCTACCCGGCAGCGGATGGCTCTGGTGACGTCTACTTCGACACCGCCAGCTGGCCGCAGTACGGCACGCTCACCCGGCAGAAGCCGGCCGACATGGCACCGGCAGCGGATGCGGACCCGCGCGGCAAGAAGGACCCGCGCGACTTCGCCCTCTGGAAGGGCCACAAACCGACCGAACCGGCATCCGCCGCCTGGCCTTCGCCGTGGGGCAGGGGACGGCCGGGCTGGCACATCGAATGCTCCGCCATGGCGGCGCGTTACCTCGGCGACCGGTTCGACATCCACGGCGGCGGGCTCGACCTGCGCTTCCCGCATCACGAGAACGAGCTGGCGCAGTCGACTGCGGCCGGCGACCGGTTCGCCACCTATTGGGTTCACAACGGGCTGGTGAACATCGGCGGGCAGAAGATGAGCAAATCGCTCGGCAACTCGATCTACGCCGCCGAGTTCCTCGAGCTGGCCCGCCCGCTGGTCATCCGCTACTACCTGGGATCGGCGCACTACCGCTCGACGATCGACTACCACGACGGCGCATTGGTGGAGGCGGAGGCCGCCCTCGAGCGCATCGAGGTATTCCTCGACCGCGCTGAGCGCAGGCTGGCCGACACCCGCTTCGCCGGCAAGGCCCTCCAGCAGATTCCGGAGGAGTTCGCCGAGGCGATGGATGACGATCTCGCCATTCCACAGGCGATGGCAGTGCTGCACGAACACGTCCGTGCCGGCAATGCGGCCCTCGACGCGGAAGACCTGGGCGCGGTCGCCACGCTGTCCGGCGAGGTGCTCGCCATGGCAGAAGTTCTCGGAATCAACCCACTGGCCGTAGAGTGGCAGACTGCCACCAACGAGCCGACCGCCGGTGCACTGTCTGCGCTGGTCGAGAAGTTGCTCGAAGACCGCGACGCCGCCCGCAAGGCGAAGGACTTCGCGTCTGCCGATCGCATCCGCGACGAGTTGACGGCGGCCGGCATCCAGATCGAGGACACCCCGGCTGGTTCCCATTGGAGCCTCGGCACAGACTGACAATGCAGAATGCCTGCAGCAGCCAACCCAGGAATTGAGAATCATGAAGAGCAGCGGAAACAAGCCCCGGGCGGGTGCCGTGCGCAAGACGCGCCGCGGCCCCCAAGTCGGCTCCGGCGGGCAGGGGCGCCAGGCGCTCGAAGGCAAGAAGCCCACGCCCAAGGCTGAGGACCGCCCGTACCACCCGGCCGGCAAGCGCAAGGTCGCACAGGATCGCCTGGCCGAGAAGCGCGGTGGACGTAAACCAGCGGATGCCGGCCAGCGGCCCCAGCGCCAGTCACGCCCCAAGCAGTCAGAAGACATCGAAGTGGTTACCGGCCGCAACTCGGTGCTCGAGGCACTGCGCGCGAAGATCCCGGCCACCGCCCTCTACGTGGCGACCCGCATCGAGTACGACGACCGCGTCAAGGAGGTCATGTCGATCGCCACCAAGCGCGGCCTGCCCATCCTGGAGGTCATGCGCCCGGAGCTCGACCGGCTGGCCGGGTTCGACTCGGTACACCAGGGGCTGGCATTGAAGGTTCCGCCGTACCAGTACGCACACCCGATCGAGTTGCTCGACAAGGTCATCTCACGCGGGCAGGTTCCCCTGTTCGTCGCCCTCGACGGCATCACCGACCCGCGCAACCTGGGCGCGATCATCCGCTCGACTGCAGCTTTCGGCGGGCAGGGCGTGATCGTGCCGCAGCGTCGTTCTGTCGGTGTGACCGCATCGGCTTGGAAGACCTCGGCCGGTGCGGCTGCCCGCACACCGGTGGCCATGGCCAGCAACCTGACCCAGACGCTCAAGGCGTTGAAGGAGCGCGGTGTATTCGTGTTGGGCCTCGACGGGGGAGGCGACGTGTCGCTTCCCGGGCTGACCTGGTCGAAGGAGCCCGTTGTCGTTGTCGTCGGCAGCGAGGGCAAGGGCTTGTCCCGCCTGGTGACCGAGACCTGCGATGCGGTGGTCTCGATTCCGATCAGCGCATCGACGGAGTCGCTCAACGCGGGAATCGCCGCCAGCGTCACCCTGTACGAGATTTCCAGGCAGCGCGCTTCCGGGAAGTAGTCGCAAGCCGGAAGGCCTCCCAACGGTGTCAAGAGCCACACCTTGTGGCGCCTTTGGCGACCGCAGAAACCCGGGCCGCGTCAAAGAACGTTGGTAAGCTGTACTGAACATAGGGTAATCTCTACTGAACGGAGAGTCCTACCCGGGCTCGACGCGACGAGGGAGTTGCGTGGACGCAGTACTGGTGATTCAACTGGCCCTGAACGGGCTGAGCTTCGGCGCGCTGCTGTTCCTGGTCGCGAGCGGGTTCACGCTCATCTTCGGGCTCATGCGGATCTCCAACCTCGCTCACGGCGCCTTCTATGTGATCGGCGCGTACGTGGCGATGGTCGTCGTCACGGCAACGCACAACTTCTGGCTTGCCCTGCTCTGCGGTGCCGTCGTCGCGGCCGTCATCGGGCTCATCGTTGAGCTCGGCCTGCTCCGCCGGGTGCGCAACAAGGAGATGCCCGAGGTTCTGGTCACGGTCGGAGTTCTGTTCGTGCTCACCGACGTGGTGCTCGCCTTATTCGGGGGCGACGCGAAGACCGTGAGCTCGTCGAGCGGGGGCGCGCCATCCGGAGCCTTCATCCTCGGGGACTTCGCCTACCCGCAGTACCGGCTGTTCGTCATCGCGGTCACAGTGGTGATCGCCGTCCTGCTGTTCGTGCTGCAACGCAAGACCAGACTTGGAGCCATCGTCCGCGCCGGCGTCGACGACCGCGAGATGGCCGCCGCCATGGGCATCGGCATCGACAAGGTGTTCACCGGGGTGTTCGCCTTCGGTGCGCTCCTGGCCGGAGCCGCCGGCGTGATCGGCTCCGGGCTGGTGAGTTTCACCCCGTACTCCGGAACCGAGATCCTGCTCTACGCCATGGTCGTCGTCATCATCGGCGGACTCGGGAGCGTCGGAGGGGCGGCCGTCGGCGCAGTCCTGATCGGCCTCATCGACGCCTTCGCGAAAGCCTTCATCCCCGAACTGTCGTACTTCACCATCTTCGCCCCGATGGCAATCGTGCTGGTCCTCCGGCCACAGGGACTGTTTGGGAAGGTCGCATGAGCGCGCTCACCGAGAGGTTCATCGACCAGCGGCCGCGCCGGGGAGGCGCCACGCGCTGGATCGCCAGTGGCGTGCTGCTGGCGTTCGCCGTCGCGCTCCCGTACATCGTCACCGGCTACTACGTGAACCTGGCATCGCTGATCCTCGCCTCCGCGATCTTCGCGGCAAGCATCAACCTGCTCGCCGGGGACGGCGGACTGGTCTCCCTCGGGCATGCCGGCATCGCCGCCGCTGCCGGATACGGGCTCGCGTGGTCGTCAAAACAGGGCCATGAGATCTGGATGCAGCTGCTCATCGCACTCGCCATGACGCTCCTGGTGAGCGCCATGTTCGGCCTTGTATCAATGCGCACCCACGGCGTGTTCTTCCTCATGGTCACCCTGGCGGCCGGCATGATCTGCTACGGCATCGCCTACCGCTGGTCGGCGGTGACCGGCGGAGACAACGGGCTGTCCGGCATCCGCCGCCCGGAAACCATCAGCGACTACTGGACCTTCTACTTCGCGGTTCTGGCCGTCTTCGTCATCGTCACCGTCATCCTCTGGGTCATCTCCCGCTCCCCATTCGGGCTCGTGCTGCGCGGCATCCGCGACAGTGAGAGCCGCATGCGCAGCATCGGCTACTCGATCGCCGCCTACAAGTTCGCCGCGATGATGCTCTCCGGGCTGTTCGCAGGCACCGCCGGCGTACTGCTGGTCTGGCGGGCGGAGTTCGTCAGCCCGCCGATCGGCGACTTCATCGCCTCGGCGCTCGCCCTCATCATGGTCGTGCTCGGTGGCCTCGGAACGCTGAGCGGCCCTCTCGTCGGAGCCGCCCTGGTCATCCTCATCCAGCAAGTGCTCAGCAGCTACTTCGACCGGTGGGAAACCGTGCTCGGACTGCTGTTCATCGCATCCGTGATCCTGGCGCCCAAGGGCCTGGTCGGAGGTTTCCACTCACTCGTCTCCTGGACCGGTGAGCGGATGGAGAAAAAGCGTTCCCGTGAACGCGAAGCAGCGAAAATCCCCAGAAAACAAGAGTGAAGGGTTAGACAAATGCACAGTCGCATTCCCATCCGAAGCATGGCCGTGGTGGCGGCGGTCGCCACCACGCTGGCACTCGCATCCTGTGCGCCCCCCGGTGCTGAGAACGAGGAGGAAGACACCGGAACGGCGGGCGCAGTCAAGGTCGGCCTGATCGCGTCGGAGACCGGATTCGCCGCGGCATTCGGTGCCGACATGAAGAGGGGCTGGGACCTGTACTGGGAGCAGCACGACAACACCTCCGGCGAGTTCACCATCGAGTCCATCTACGAGGACGACGCGAGCGACGCCGAGACGGCGCTCAACAAGGCCACCCGCCTGGTCGAAGAAGTGAACGTCGACCTCCTGGTCGGGCCGATCCTGGCGAACAACTCCCTCGCGGTGGCCGACTACGCCAACCAGGCCGAGGTGGCGGACCTCACCCAGACGTCCGCTGACGACCTCACCCAACGTCAGTCAAGCCCGTACGTCCTGCGCACGGGTGCGTTCGCCGGCAGCCAGATCACCTTCGCAGCCGGACAGTGGGCCGCGGATGAGGGCTACGAGACCGCAGCGACGATCTGCCCGGACTACGCATTCGGGTGGGACAACTGTGGCGGATTCTCCAGTGCATACCTGGCCGCCGGTGGAGAGATCACCGAGCGTCTCTGGTACCCGCCGGGAACCGCGGACCTCAGCACCTACATGACCCAGTTGGCCAGCGCTGACGTCGACGTCATCTTCACCGGTACAACCGGTGGAACGGATGCCATCGGCTTCCTTCAGGCGGCCAATGACTTCGGAGTGCTCGACAGCACGCCGATCATCACCGGTGCTGCGACCACGAGTGCCGCACCGCTGGAGCAGGTGGGTGACATCGCCATCGGCGTGCACTCGGTCACTTACTACGCCGAGGACTCCGACGAACCGGTGAACGTGGAGTTCCGCGAGGCGTACGAGGCGGCTTACGGCGTTGTTCCATCCGTCTACGCCTCCGGCGCGTACCTGACCGCGCAGTTGCTCGACAAGGCGCTGTCGAACGCAGGCAGCGAGAAGCTGACCGGCACCGACCTGATCGATGCGATCAAGACGGCGGCGCCTGAGTCCGACGACCTGGTCTGGGGCGACGTCTCGTTCGATGAGTACAACGGAATCGTTGCACCGCTCTACGTGAACACGGTTGAGAAGCGCGACGACGGAAAGCTCTGGAACGCGGTCGACAAGACCTACGAGGACGTCAGCCAGTTCTGGACCTTCGACCCGGAGGAGTGGCTGGCGAACCCGACATTCAGCCAGAGCTTCACCAACCAGTAACACCCACCGCTGGAACCGGTGTTCCGGACGGCGATCGCCCGGAACACCGGCGCAGCAGCACAGAAACGGAAGGCACGACAATGACGCCGAGCTCACAGTCGGGAGCAGTGCTTTCGGTCGGCGCGCTGCCAGGAGCCGATCTCGTCGACCCGGATGCCGCGGCGCTGGTCCTGAGGGGAGTCACCAAGAAGTTCGGCGGCCTGACCGCGGTGAACGACGTGAGCGTCGTACTCCCGGCCGGCGGCAGACTCGCCGTCATCGGCCCGAACGGTGCAGGCAAGACGACACTGTTCCGCACCATCGCCGGTGAGATGAAACCGACCAGCGGAACCGTCACCCTGTTCGGCGAGAACGTGTCGCAACTCAGTGAGCGGGCGAGGGCCCGCCGAGGATTGTCCCGCACCTTCCAGGTTTCCAACCTGTTTCCGACCTGCACCGTCGAGCAGAACATCCGCATCGCCGCCATGGTCGGGACGCCCGCCAGCCGCCGATTCTGGGCCCCGCTGCGGAAGTCCGACGATTTCGCCGACCGGGTGGCCGAGGCTGTCGACCGGGTCGGCTTGCAGTCCCGCGCGAATGAGACCGTCTCGCTGCTCTCCCACGGCGAGCAACGCCAGGTCGAAATCGCCATGGCACTCGTGACCCGGCCGCGCCTGATCCTGCTCGATGAGCCGGCCGCCGGACTTTCCGCAGCGGAGCGGGCGGTGCTCCGGGCCATGCTGGAAGAGCTGCCGAAGGACGTGACCTTCCTGCTGATCGAGCACGACATGTCGCTCGCGCTCGAACTGGTGGAGCGAGTGCTGTGCCTCGACAACGGAACGACGCTCGCCTACGGAACGCCCGACGAGATCCGCGCCAACGACACGGTCCAGTCCGTCTACCTCGGCCGGAGGAAGTGACCGTGCTCGAAGTCACCGACCTCAAGGTCTCGTACGCCACAGCCCAGGTGCTCGACGGCGTGTCCCTGTCGGTCGCCGAGGGCGAGACGGTCGCCCTGCTCGGTCGCAACGGAATGGGCAAGACCACCCTGGTACGGGCCTTGTGCGGGCTCACGCCGCCGACGGTCATCTCCGGCAGCATCCGCCTGGACGGCAAGAACATGGTTGGTGCCCCACCGCAGCGCATCGCCAGGGCGGGCGTCGGGCTGGTTCCGCAGGGGCGGCGGATCTTCGGCAGTCTCTCCGTCGAAGAGAACCTCGCCGTCGTCGGCAAGCGCCGCCCGGCCGAGGGCAGCTGGACGACGACTCGGGTCTACGAGTTCTTTCCCCGGCTGAAGGAACGGTCGGGTTCCCAGGCGCGAACGCTTTCCGGCGGCGAGCAGCAGATGCTCGCCATCGGGCGGGCGTTGATGACCAACCCGCGACTGCTCATCATGGACGAGCCGTCCGAAGGTCTGGCCCCCGCCGTGCTGCGGATCATCGAAGACCGGCTGCAGGAGTTGCGGCAGACCGGGCTGGCCGTCCTGGTGGCGGAACAGAACGTCGACCTGGCCCTCTCGCTGAGCGACCGGGTCTTCATCCTCGGCGATCACGGCCGCCTCAGCTGGTCGGGAGCATCCGCCGACCTGTTGGTCGACTCGTCGCCGATCCACAAGCATCTCGGACTGTGAGGGCGACAACATGACCGCTTCCATGAGGATCGGCTGGATCGGTGCAGGGCGGATGGGCGTCCAGCTCGCCACCCGCCTGATCGATGCCGGCTACGACGTCGCGGTGTACAACCGCACCCAGGCGAAGGTGCAACCCCTGATCGACCGTGGGGCAACCCTGGTGGCCCGGCCGGCCGACCTGGCCGATCGCGATGTGGTGTTCAGCATGGTGGCAGCCTCGAAGGACCTCGAGCAGGTCATGCTCGGGCCCGACGGGCTGCTGAGCGGTGACCTGATCCCGCGCATCATCGCGGACTCGTCCACGGTCTCGATCGAGACGAGTGCCATTCTGCGCACCGAGATCGAGGCCCGCGGAAGCGCCTTCCTCGCCACACCGGTGAGCGGGAACCCAGCCGTCATCGCGGCCGGCAAGCTGACGGTGGCGGTGTCCGGCCCACGCCGGGCCTTCGAGGAGGCCGAACCGGTGCTGCAGCATTTCGGCCAGCGAGTGACCTGGGTGGGCGAAGGGGAGGTGGCACGACTGGTCAAGATCGCCCACAACATCCTGCTCGGCGTAGTCACCCAGACCCTGGCCGAGGTCACCGTGCTGGCCGAGAGGGGCGGGGTCAAGCGCTCGGACTTCCTCACCTTCCTCAACGACTCGGTGATGGGCTCGGTCTTCACCCGGTACAAGACCCCGGCGCTGGTCAACCTCGACTTCACGCCCACCTTCACGAACGTGCTGTTGCAGAAGGACTTCGACCTGGGCCTCGACGCTGCACACCGTCTGGCCGTGCCGATGCCGATAGCCTCGGCAACCAGGCAGATCGTCGCGCAGGAGGTCGGAAGCGGCAACACCGAATTGGACTTCGCAACGCTCCTGCTCACCGTGGCCCGCGGCGCCGGACTGGAACTCGAACCCGAAGGAGTCGCCGTCGGCGACGGACTGACAGCTGAACAGGGGATCGCATGACCGCTCGATTCGTGGTGGGCCGGGGCGACGACGCCCACTATGCGCCGATCGGCGCACTCGCCCCTGGAGCCGAGGGGCTCACCCGATGGAACCCGGTGGGGGAGCACCAGGGGGCAGTGCACACCGACTTCGGCATCAGCAGGCTTGCGCCCGGCGGGTTCACCCCCACACACGTTCACTCGTTCGAGGAGAGCTTCCACCTGCTTGAAGGCTCGGTCATCCTCGCCACCCCGGAGGCCACCGTCGAACTGGTGGCCGGCGACTACGGCGTCATCCCGATCGGCGTGCCCCACGCCTGGCGTGCGACCGGCGACGCCGTAGCCGTCTGGTCCGACGTGTTCAGCCCAGCGCCGCGCGAGCGTCACGGCTACGACACCTTCCGGGTGCCCGAACTCGCGGATGCGGCGCCGGTGCGCGTAGACCCCCGGGACCCGCGCACCCGGTCGTTCGGTGCGATCACCCCCGAACAGATGGACCCCGGCCGGCAATCGCAGGCGAACCTGGCGATGTCTGCCAGCATGCGCACCGCATTACTCGTCTACAGCGGGATCTCGCTGAAAATGATGGTCGACTCCGACCTCGGCGCCGTCCTCTCGACGATGTTCATGGTGCAGTACGAACCGGACGGGGTGGCCGGTCCCCACGATCATCCGCTCGAGGAGGCGTACCTCATCGTCGATGGCGACGTGGATGCCACCTTCGACGGTGAGCAGTTCCGGCTTCGTCCAGGTGACATCGCCTGGGCCGCCGTCGGATGCGTTCACTCCTTTTCGGCGGTCGGCGCACCGGTGCGCTGGCTGGAGACCCAATCCCCTCAGATGCCCCCACGTCACGCATACCGTTTCGCCCGCGACTGGAACTACCTCGCGGAGCAATTGAAGGAGGAGAAATGAGCAAACGCACGATCGTCATCATTGGCGGTACGTCCGGAATCGGACTGGAGCTTGCCAGGGACACCCTCGCCCGAGGCGACAAAGTTGTGTTGTCCGGTCGGGACCTCGGCAAGGCCAGGGAGATTGCCGCGTCCCTCGGTGAAGGCGCAACCGGGGTTGCAATCGACCTCTCCGAGCCGGAGTCGATCGCGGCCGGGCTGACCGAGGTCGGGGAGGTGAACGGCCTGGTGCTGGCCGCCATCGAGCGTGACGCGAATACCGTCCGCGACTACGACATCGCGCGGGCGATCCGCCTGGTGACGCTCAAGCTGGTCGGTTACACCGAAACCATCCACGCCCTCACCGACCGGATGGCGGCATCCGTCGACACCGGGATCGTGCTGTTCGGTGGTCGCGCCAAGGACCTCCCGTATCCGGGGTCGACGACGGTGTCGACGATCAACGGCGGTGTCGAGGGAATGGTCACGACGCTCGCCCTCGAGTTGGCGCCCATCCGCATCAACGCCATCCACCCCGGCATCATCGGGGACAGTCCGTTCTGGAAGACGAAGCCGGACGGCGTGCTCGACGGTTACCAGGCGCGAACGCCAGGTGGACAGCTGGCGACCATGGCGGATGTGGTGGACGCCGTGCAGTTCCTCTTGCGCAACCGCGGGATCTCGGGCACGAGCATCTACGTCGACCGGGGCTGGCGCGTCACCTGATCCGGCGTTTTCGGTACCGATGCTCCTAGTCGGTACCGGAGTGCTCGAAGAGGCCAGGGTGCCTGGCCAGCTCGAGGCGCGTGCGCCTGATGTGGCCGTACAGCATCCGTTCTGCGTCTTCCACGTCGCGCCGCTCAATGGCGTGGGCGATCAGGTGGTGCTCGTGATGTACCGTCTTGTCGGCCTCCACCGTGAACAGCCGGGTGAACGCCCGGCGGTAGTGCTGGGTCGCGTTCCAGAGCCGCTGCACCGTCTCGCCCAGCACATTGGTGTCTGCGGCGCTGTAGCTGAGCCAGTGGAATGCCCGGTCCAGGCGCAGGAACGCCTCGACGTCGTCGCCCTTCTCCATCGCATCCGCCAACCGGTGAAGCTCGGCCACGTTCTCCCCGGTCAGGTTGGGCACGCTGAATCGAAGCAGCAGCGGCTCGATGCGTTCCCGAATCTGGTACAGCTCCTCGCACTCGGCCAGGCTGAGGCGGGACACCCAGGCACCGGTGTTGGCGACCAGGGTGACCAGGCCCTCGGCCTCCAGGATCCTCAGGGCTTCGCGCACCGGAACGCGGCTGGCACCATACCGGGCCGCGACCATCTCCTGGCGCACGCGCTCGCCCGGACCGATCTCCCCGTCGAGGATGGATTCTCGCAGACCGTCGGCGATACGGTGCGCGGAGGCGCCGTGCTCGGACTTGACCAGGCTCACGGCTACTCCGCCGGTCGTGCTGGATTCCACAGCTTGACGCGGGCGGTCTTCTCGTAGGCCTTGCCGTTCGGGAAGCTCACCAACTCGAACTGCATGCCCCACGGCGACAGGAAGTAGACCCAGCGCTGGCCCTCGCTGGCATTCCTGCTTGCCGTCGGTTCACCCAGGATCCGGATGCCGTGGGCGCGCAGGTGGGCAACGGCAGCATCGAGGTCGTCAACGTAGAAGGCGAGGTGATGACCGCCGAGGTCACTGTTCCTCGGCTGCTCGCGCTGGGCATCCGCCGCCTCGAACTGGAAGACCTCGAAGTTGGGGCCGAACTCGCACCGGTAGAAGTTCAGCTGCCTCATGACGGTGCGGGGGTGCACGTTCAGGTGCTCCAGCATCCAGTCGTCGTCGGATTGGAAGGGGCCGAGCGAGTACACCCGCTCGCATCCGATGACGTTGACGAAGAAGTCGTCGGCCTCGTCGAGGTCGGGAACGGTGAAGCCCACATGTTCGGTTCCCCGTAGTCCTGGTAGTCCCATCGCGGTAGCCTCTCTGCTCACCTCAATCATGGCGGATACTGCGATTGTATTCATTGGGGCACAACTGCGCAGCAAAGCATGGCACAATTCCCTAAAGTTTCTTGCCATTGGATTCAATACGGACGTATGCTGGCCTGAAGGAACTCTGCTCGCACGCCCCTGGGGCCGCGCGTCCTGCCAACGGAGGCCTGTCAATGGAGAGAGGTAGTCATGCCCGAAGTGCAACGCCTGGACCCGGCCCAGCCGTGGGTGCGCCTGTCGACGACGGCGGACGACTGGAAAGCAGCCGACCCGCAACTGCTGACCACCATGCTCGGCGAACTCCACCTCATCCGCGCCTTCGAGGAGACCGTTCTCGAGCTCGCTGCCGAAGGCCTGGTGCACGGCCCGGCCCATTCGAGCATCGGCCAGGAGGGCGGCGCCGTCGGCTCCATCGTCGGCATGCGGGCGACGGATGCCATCAACGGCTCGCACCGCGGCCATCACCAATTCCTGGCCAAGGCGATCACGTACGTCTCGCAGGGCAAGCTCGACCTCGACGCCCTGGTCACCATTGACCTCCAATCGGTACTGCAGCGCACCCTGGCCGAGATCCTCGGGCTTGCCCAGGGCTTCTGCCGTGGCCGAGGCGGGTCGATGCACCTGCAGTGGTTCGAGGCGGGAGCGCTCGGCACCAACGCCATCGTCGGCGGGGGAGTGCCGCTCGGCGCCGGGCACGCCTGGGCGCAGAAGAACGCCGGAACCACCGACCTGACGATGAGCTACTTCGGTGACGGCGCCACGAACATCGGCTCCGTCCTCGAGTCGATGAACCTGACATCCGCCTGGAAACTGCCACTCGGCTTCTTCATCGAGAACAACCTGTACGCGGTCTCCACCCACGTCAACGAGGCAACCGGTGAGCCGCGGCTGTCGGCGCGCGGGCTCGGATTCGGCATTCCATCCTGGCAGGTGGACGGGATGGACCCGCTCGCCGTCTACCTCGCAACCCAGCAGGCTGAAGAAGTGATGCGGTCCGGCGGGGGCCCGGCCATCATCGAGGCCGAGGTATACCGGTTCTTCCACCAGAACGGCCCATACCCGGGAAGTGCCTTCGGCTACCGCACCAAGGAAGAAGAGGCTGCCTGGCGTTACCGTGACCCGCTCACCCGGGTCGCCAGCGAGATGATCAAGCTCGGGCTCATCACCGAGGAGATCGTGGCCGGCGTACGCGAGCAGGCCCAGGCCGCCATGCGCGCCGCGGCAGGTGAACTGCTGGAGGCGGACCCGGATGCTGCGGGCAAGCGTCGCATCATCGCCACCCTGTGGCCAGACGCCTCCTTCGTCGATGTCGGGTTGCGCGGGGATGCCAGCGAGCTGGCCGACGCGCGCACCCTCGACCCGCTCGACTACACCGGTGACACCGAGGAGAAGCGATTCGTCGACGCCGTCGCCGAAGTGATGGGACGCCGCATGCACGAGGACGAGCGCATCATCGTGCTCGGAGAGGACGTTCACCGACTCGCCGGTGGAACCAACGGGGCAACCAAGGGACTCTCAGCCGCGTACCCCGGCCGCGTGCTGGGCACACCGATCAGCGAGAACGCCTTCGCCGGGCTCGGCGGAGGAATGGCGCTGGACGGACGCTTCCGCCCGGTGGTCGAGTTCATGTACCCGGACTTCATGTGGGTGGCCGCCGACCAGGTCTTCAACCAGATCGGCAAGGCGCGTCACATGTTCGGGGGCGAGAACCCGGTGCCGCTCGTGCTCCGCACCAAGGTCGCCATGGGCTCCGGCTACGGTTCCCAGCACCTGATGGACCCGGCCGGCATCTTCGCCACCAGCCCCGGATGGCGCATCGTCGCCCCGTCGACCGCCGCTGACTACATCGGACTCATGAATGCCGCCCTGCAATTGCAGGATCCCGTGCTCGTCATCGAGCATGTCGACCTCTACGGCCAGAAGCAGGAGGTCCCGGCTGGCGACCTCGACTACCTCCTGCCTTTCGGCAAAGCCGGCATCCGCCGCGCAGGCAACGACGTGACGGTCATCAGCTACCTGTCCATGGTTCAGCACTGCCTGGAAGCCGTCGAACAGGCTGGCATGGACGCGGAGGTCATCGACCTGCGCTGGCTGGACCGCGCGTCCATCGACTGGGACACTCTCGGTGAGAGCATCCGCAAGACCAACAGCGTGCTGATCGTCGAACAGGGCGCGAGGGGAACCTCCTATGGCGCCTGGCTCGCCGACGAGCTCCAGCGCCGCTTCTTCGACTGGCTGGACCAGCCCATCGAACGCGTCACCGGCGGTGAGGCAAGCCCCAGCATCTCCAAGGTGCTGGAGCGTGCGGCGATCGCCCGTACCGACGAGGTCGTCGCCGGCCTCGAGCGGATCCGAGCCGGAATGGGAGGCAAGTGATGGCCATCCTCATCCGGATGCCGGAGGTGCTGACCGGCGCCACCGAGGCGGCCCTGCAAAGCTGGCTGGTCTCTCCAGGCGACGAGATCACCGTCGGGCAACCGCTGGCCGAAGTGGAGACCGAGAAGGCGACGGTCGAATACGAGGCGGAGCAGGCTGGGACGCTCGCCGGGCTCCTCATCGAGGTCGGCGTGCAGGTCTCGGTCGGCACCCCCATCGCGGTGCTGGCCGGGCCGGGCGAGACGGCGGAAGAGGCGCTCGCCGCCGTCGACACCGGTGCCGCGCCCGACGACGATACCGAAGTGGCTGCACCGGAGACGATTGCGGTCGATGGGGTGACGACTGCCTCCACCGACCCGGAAAACCTCGATGTCGAGCCGCAGGCTCAGACCGAACCGGATGCTGCGGTGCCCGCCCCCCGCGCTGACGGCGAGCGGCTCTTCGCCAGCCCGCTGGTGCGCCGAATGGCCCGCGAGCAGGGTCTTGACCTGAGCGCGGTGAAAGGCACCGGCCCTGGTGGACGTATTGTCCGCCGTGATATCGAGGGACTGGAAGCCGGCACCAAGCCGGAACCGAAGGCAGCGCCAGTGAGCGCCGGCGGGTTCACCGATGTTCCGCACACCGGGATGCGCCGGGCCATTGCCCGCCGCCTTACCGAGAGTAAGGGCACCATCCCGCACTTCTACCTGAGCGCCGACTGCCGCGTCGACGAGCTTCTGCAACTGCGCACGCGGGTCAACGACGCCGCCACCGACAAGGTGTCGGTCAACGACTTCGTGGTGAAGGCTGTCGCTGCGGCGTTTGCGGATGTGCCGGACGCCAACGCCATCTGGACGGATGACGCGATCCGGCGGTTCGATGACGTCGATATCGCAATCGCGGTCGCCATCCCCGGCGGGCTGGTGACACCGGTCGTGCGCGCCGTGAACCGGCTGACGCTGACCGAACTGGCTGCGAGCATCCGCGACCTGGCGGGACGTGGCCGGGAAGGCAGGCTCAAGCAGCACGAACTGGAGGGCGGATCGTTCGCGGTCTCCAACCTCGGGATGTACGGCACACGGGAGTTCTCGGCCATCATCAACCCGCCGCAAGCGGGGATCCTCGCCGTCGGGGCGGCGTCACCGCGCCCGGTGGTGGGGGCGGATGGCGAGCTCACGGTCGCGAACGTGATGACGGTGACCCTGTCGGCCGATCATCGAGTGCTCGACGGCGCGCTCGCCGCCGAGTGGCTGGCAGCCTTCGTCGCCAGGATCGAGAACCCGGTGAGCATCCTCATCTGACCCATCTGCGGGTTGAGTAGCTCGCGAAGCGAGCGTAGGTCCCCTGAGTAGGGCGCTCCGCGCCCGTATCGAAGGGTCGAAACCGCAGAAGGATCAGACGCGGTCGCGCCAGTCGGGTTCGCTGTCGCGGATGACGCCGATCGGCAACGTCACCGCGCCCGTCATCGGGGCGATCACCGTTGCCTCATCGCGGCGGTGCCGCAGCACGGTGTCGATGTAGGAGGTCACCGCCTCAGCCAGCGGAACGTCCCTCCGCTCGTTCTGCGACAGGAACCAGCGGTGGTCGAGCATCTGGTGGAACACCTCGGCGGGCTCCAGCTTTCCCCGCAAGTCACGGGGGATCGCCCGCACCACCGGTTCGAAAACCGTGGCCAGCCACTCGTGGGCGACCATCTCCTCGTCCATGTCTCGGGTGCCGTACGCGGCGGTGTACGAGTCCAGGTCGTTGAGCAGCCGCCGTGCCTGGTTCTCCTGCGCGTCCAGCCCGGTCAGGCGCAGCAGCCGGCGCTGGTGATGCCCGGCATCCACCACCTTCGGCTGGATGCGCACCTGGGTGCCCGTCTCATCCGTCCTGATGGCCAGCTCTTCAATGTCGAAACCGAGCTCGTGCAGGCGTTCGACACGTTCGGTGATGCGCCAACGCTCCGATGAGGCGAAGGACTCCGCCCCGGTCAGCTCCTGCCACAGGCTGCGGTAGGCCGCCACGATGCCGTTGCTGACCTCCACCGGGTCCACGTTCTCGTCGAGCCGGCCGCCGGCCGCCAGGTCGAGCAGCTCGCCGGCGATATTCACCCGGGCGATCTCCAGGTCGTTCTCACGCTGCCCGTTGGAGAGGCCGTTGTAGAGCTTGCCGGTCTCAGCGTCCACCAGGTAGGCCGCGAATGATCCGGCGTCGCGCCGGAAGAGCGTGTTGGAGAGCGAGACGTCGCCCCAGAAGAAGCCAATGATGTGCACGCGCACCAACAGCACGGCGAGCGCGTGCACCAGCCTGGTCGCGGTCTCCGGTCGCAGCGTCTGCGAGTACAGCGCCCGGTAGGGGAGGGAGAACTTGAGGTGCCGGGTGACCAGGCAGGCGTCGAGGGGTTCGCCGTCGGCATCCGCCCGGTTGGTGATCACGGCGACCGGTTCAACGCAGGGGATGTCGAGTCGCTGCAGGGTGCGCAGCATCTCGTACTCGCCCTTGGCGAGTTCCGGAGAGGTCTCCTTGATGGCGACCACGTAGCCGCTCAGGTGCGCGAACCTCACCAGGTGGCGCGAGATGCCCTTCGGCAGGGCCGCGATCGTCTCATCCGGCCACACCTCAAGCGGCAGGTGCCAGGGCAGGTCGAGCAGCGCAGAGTCGACGGTAGCCGAGATGATGCTGAGGGATCCGCTCATGGTGTGCCTAACCCGGGTTCCGCTGGTCGAGCTTGTCGAGACCTCGTTCGCAGTACGAGGAGGCCCCGGCAAGCTCGATCGGCGACGATTGCGTTAGACGGTGACCGGCGCGTTCAGGCGCAGGCCGGACTCGCTGTCGAACACGTGGATGTGGTTCGGCTCCGGGAGGATGAACACCTTGTCGCCGGCGTTCGGGTGGTTGCGCCCGTCCACCCTGGCGACGATGTCGACACGCGAACCGTCGATGTCGGTGTGCCCGTACAGGTAGCCGTCAGCACCCAGTTCTTCGATGACGTCGACGTCGACTGCGAGGCCCTCGCCGGTGGTCGACACTTCGACGTCTTCCGGGCGAACACCGATGGTGACGTTCTTCGACGTGGTCTGGCCCAGAACGTCGCGACCCACCCTTGCGGTCGCGCTTCCGAACCTCAGGCCATCCTCGACGACGTCGGCGGGGAACAGGTTCATGGCCGGCGAGCCGATGAATCCGGCGACGAACAGGTTGACCGGCTGCTCGTACAGGTCGCGCGGAGTGCCGACCTGCTGCAGCACGCCGTCCTTCAGCACGGCGATGCGGTCGCCCATGGTGAGCGCCTCAGTCTGGTCGTGGGTGACGTAGACGGTGGTGACACCGAGACGCCGCTGCAGCGATGCGATCTGCGTGCGAGTCTGCACGCGCAGCTTGGCGTCGAGGTTCGACAGCGGCTCGTCCATGAGGAACACCTGCGGCTGGCGCACGATCGCGCGGCCCATTGCAACACGCTGCCGCTGGCCACCGGAGAGGGCCTTCGGCTTGCGCGCCAGGTATGGCTCAAGGTCGAGCAGCTTGGCGGCCTCGAGGACGCGGGTGGCGCGCTCCTCCTTGTTGACGCCGGCGATCTTCAGGGCGAAGCCCATGTTCTCGGCCACCGTCATGTGCGGGTAGAGCGCATAGTTCTGGAACACCATGGCAATGTCACGATCCTTCGGCGGAACGTCGGTGACGTCGCGATCGCCGATGAAAATGTGACCGTCGTTGACCTCTTCAAGGCCGGCGAGCATCCGCAGCGCCGTTGACTTTCCACTACCGGACGGGCCGACCAGCACCAGGAATTCGCCGTCTGCAACGTCAAGGTCGAAATCGCTGACGGCGGGAACGGTGGAACCCGGGTAGAGGCGGGTGGCCTTCTTGAATGTGACTGATGCCATGACGAACGTTCTCCTTCACCGGCAGGTACGTGCCGGACGATCCGTAGTGAATGGATGGGAATGCCGTCCCGAACCCGGGGCGGCATCCTTGCCATTATGTCATCGCACCCCGTTTGCGGGTAACCGACTGCTGATTCCACTGGCTAGGCTGTTTCAGCAACCGTTTGGTGGGCTCCCAGATTGGCTGACTAGCATCGTTGGGTAGCATGCGTGCCGCGGCTGATCCCGACGGACACCAGTTGAGGCAAAAGCGAGGATAGATGACGAACGACGGCGCGAGCACGCGGCCTCCCACGGGAGCAGAATCGCGGGCCGGAAAACGCGCTGTTGCACGTCAGAAGGCACGCGAGCTCCGCATCGAGCAGCGCAAGAAGGATGTCCGGAATCGGCGCCTGCTGCAGGGTGGCATCATCCTCGCTGCCATCATGGTGGTCGCCGTCGTCGCCGTGACCATCTGGTCGCAGATCCCTTCCGCGCGCACCGGTCCCGTCAACATGCTCAGTGACGGCATCAAGATCGGTGAGGGCTTCGTCGCCGAGACGACGCCTGGGCTGAAGCCCGGTGATGCGCCGGTACCGTCGGAGGTCACTGCGGGGTCTGAGGTCATCGACATCCGCGTCTACCTCGATTACCAGTGCCCAGGGTGCCGAGATTTCGAGGAGACCAACCACGCGCAATTGGCCACCTGGGTCGAGACCGGGGCGGCGACCGTCGAGTTCCACCCGATCGCACTCTTCGACCGCCACTCGCTGGGCACCAAGTTCTCGACGCGTGCCGCCAACGCTGCGGCCTGTGTCGCCAACTACTCCCCGGACGCGTTCTTCGACTTCAACTCACTGATGTTCGCCAACCAGCCGGAGGAGGGCACCGAGGGGCTCACCAACGAGCAGATCATCGTGCTGGCCAAGAGGGCGGATGTCATCAGTACCGAGCTCATCGAGAAGTGCGTGAACGACCAGAACTACAAGACCTGGGTCAACGCGTCGACCGCACGCGCCATCGCCGGGCCGATTCCGAACAGCACGGTCGAACGGGTTGCCGCCACACCGACGGTCATCGTCAACGGTGTGCAGTACAACGGGCCCCTCGACGACGCTGAGTCGTTCGCGACTTTCGTCAGCACCTCGGCCGGGAACGCCTTCACCGAGAAGTCGACCATGGAGACGCCGACGCCGACCCCCACGCCGGTTCCTGCGGGATAGCTTGCATTTCGCTCCCTGAGCTCGTCGAAGGGGGACTCGCTCGGCGCAGTGAGGCGGATCAATACCGTTGGGCACTTCTGAGACGATTCGGTTTCAACCGACATCTGTTGGGTGAGGCATCCAAGCCTCAGAAGGATGGCGAGGAGTATGCGTGCAGTCCCCGTGTTCGATGAATTGACCGAGTCGCGAACCGACGCTGAACTCCTGCTTGCCTCGGAGGTCGGCGACAAACAGTCGTTCGGTCTACTTTTCGACCGACACAGCCGAGTGATCTATGCGGTGGCCCTTGCCATTGTGAAGAACCCCGCTGACGCGGAGGAACTGCTATCCGACGCGTTCTTCTTGTTATGGCGGAAGTGGGCAGCCATCGAGTTCTTCGGCGACTCGCTCCTGCCATGGCTGATCACGACGGTCAGGTATCTGGCGCTGAATCGGCGCCGAGCGGCACGACTCTCTATAGTCCTCAACGACGAGATCGACCTTGGTGCGTCGCCTTCGGCTGAGCATGCAGCGGAGCATCGAGTGCTTGCCCAGCGCCTCGAGGCGCTGATCCGAACGCTGAGTCCCCTGGACCAGCAGATCGTCCAACTCTGCCTGGTTGACAGCCTGACCTACGAGCTAGCTGCACAACGACTGGGGATCACTCACGGGACGGTCCGCAATCGCCTCTCGCGCAGCAAGAAACAACTTCGAACGGAACTTGATCCCGAAGGGCAGAGCCGATGAACGTCCCAACAATTGAAAGCGAGTTGCTTCCGAGCAGCAGCGACTTCGAGCGCATGAAAGCCGACCTCTTCGAGCGAATCGAGGATGCCGACATCCGTACCGTCCCGCACGCTTTGCCGATCACAATGCGTAAGCGACCGATTGTTCGGCGCGCGATTTGGGCAGCAATTCCGGCCGTCGCAGCGGCGGCCATAGTGGCCACTGTGATCTCGACAACGGTGTTCGGGTCCGCCGGAGCCTCAGCGGAGGCTGCGGAAGTCCTCCATAAGGCTGCATCCTCGACGATTAATTCGACAGATCCCGTCGTCGGCCCGGGCCAGTTTCTGAAGGTCGAGTCCAACCAGGTCGCACTGAGTTTCTCGGGCCAGGACGCAGCGTACGAGCAACCCCGCTCGGTTACTCTCTATATCCCTGAGGACAAGAGCGGCACCTGGTTGCGCGGCACGCAATGGCTGTCGCCCGGGGAGAACTACGGCAATGCCGAGCCCATGATTGATGAGTTTTGGAGCGACCCGAACCGAGGGACGCTCCGCCTCTACGAGGCGGAAGCCGGAAATTTCGGTGGAACGCAATACGACTACGCCGGCGAAATCGCAAAGTTGCCACGGGACGCAGACGCGCTGCTGGCTTACCTGTACGAGCGAGCCGAAGGTTCAGCGTCGAAAGAGGAGGCGGTCTTCGAAAAAATCCGCGGGCTTCTGACCACAGGCCTCGTTCCCGCCGAAGTTCGTCGCGCGATGTATACGGCGTTGGCGGAGCTCCCCGGGGTGTACTTGGCTGATCGGCAGGCGAATCTTGACGGACGAACCGGAGTGGCGATTAGCCGGAAGGAACCTTCCCGACCATTCGTGCAGCAGATCATCATCGACCCGGCGACCGGGTTGCTCATTGGTGACCGCATGCTCACCGTGGAGAAGTGGGGGCCAGTCCCGGTCGGATCTACCGCGAGTTGGACCGCCGTCACAACTTCAGTCGTCGACGCACTCCCTGCGGGACCGTATTCGACAATGCCCCCGGCAGGATGATGTCGAGCCCGACCCCGGCGTCATCCCGTCCTGAGCATCGCCGTCGCATCACGTACTGGATTGACATCACGTATGCCGTGGCTGAAGCCCTCGATGACCAGAGCGCCGAGCGTGAGGGGATTTCGATGGGCGCCGCGGACCCACCAACCAGCCGGTGAGGAACGAGCGACCTTAGCGGTCATACGAGATCGTTGACGCATCGCGGTCGACGGAGATCTGCGTGACCACGTCTACTGCCTCGATCTGCTGGCGGCGCGTGTGGTGGGGCCAGACCGCTCGCAGGATACGGATGGCGTCATCGAGGTCAGTGCCGGCGCGGCTGCTCGTGTCGGCGAGTTTGCGAGCAGCTTCCAGCACCGGTCGCGGGGTGGTGGCAGCGCTTCGGCTGACCCGCGTTCCGCCTCCGGTTCGAGCGGTGAGGTAGCCCTCGGACTCGAGCGCTTTGTACGCCTTGGCGACGGTGCCGGGCGCGACGCCCAGGTCATTCGCCAACTGGCGAACCGACGGCAGCCGTTCGTCCGCTGCGAGCTGACCGGAGGCGATCAGTCCGCGAATCTGATCGCGAATCTGCTCGGTCGGTGCGGCGGAGCCTGACAACGAGATGATCATCACGTGCTCGAGGTCGAGGCGCGTCTCCGGTTCGGTATCGCCGACAGGGCCACGGCGACCCAGAATGCGATTCCGAGGGACGCAGCAACATAGGATGCGACCCGGAGTGTCGGCTCAAGCGCAGCGAAAGCAGTCCAGGACATCATGCTGCCCTCAGAAGTGGAGAATGCGCCTCGAAGCGAGGCGGTTCCCGCCAGTGAACCGAGGATGGTCCCGAGGTGCACCAATAGCGCGCCTGTCCCGACCGCAACAACATTGCGGGTGCGGAGGGTTCGGATGTGCACGTCCCGCTCCTGATGATGGTCGAGCGGAGGTCGTGCGATGAGGAACAGGGTGAAGGCGGCGACCATAATCATGACCGCGGTGAGAATCAGGGCCGGAACGGAGCTGAACCACCCGTAAATGCTGGTGCCCATGCTTCGCTCGCCGCCGAGGTCGACGACGTACATCGTGTAGTGGCCGGTCTCTGGGTCGGGCTGTGAGGCCGCGCCGGCTGCGATGGTGAGCGCCAGGATGATCGCAAGAACCACGGCTGGGACGACGAACCACCACCCGCGCGCGAAACTCAGCGGCGTTCGAGGCGTCAACTCTGCAACACCCCGCCCCTTTCGGGCTCGAACCGGGACGGCGAGGAGCACCGTGCCGAGAACCGCGAGCACCAGCGGGAAAATGAACCGGTAGTCCGTGTACCAGAGCCAGAACTCGAGTGGTAGCTCCAGCGGCAGCAAAGGCAAACCCAGTGTGCGCGGCGCGATCGCGCCGAGCACGAGAAGGATCCCGGCGGCCAGAGAGAATGCGGCCACGCTGCCGCCCGGAAAGCGAGTCTTTCGTCCCAAGATCAGCCACCACACCAAGGCGAGGGCGACGCCCGCGAGAACGGACCCCCACACCATGAGGTAATACCAACCCATCGCTACAGCCCCTCACCTTGTGTCATCCAGACGATACACCTATGTATCACTGGACTGCTACAAGCATCCGGGGAGTGCGGACGGCGCGCAGCGAAAAGAGGAATGAACTGATGGAGCCCCCAGTCGGATTCGAACCGACGACCCCCGCTTTACAAGAGCGGTGCTCTGGCCAACTGAGCTATGGAGGCGAATTGACCTCCCTATGCTAACGGGAAGTTCGCGGACATCCGATCACAGCTGGGTCAGGTGCTGCTCCACGTCGAAGCTCGACTTTCGTTCGGATCCGGCCTTCTTCGGGGTGCCAACGTACAGCCAGCCGAGCAGCTGCTCATTGTCGTCGAGGCGGTGCACTTCCCGCACCGCCGCTGATCGGGTGAACGGCCCGGTTCGCCACATGACACCCCAGCCGGCCTCCGTGAGCAGCAGGCTGAGGATGTGCGCGACACCGGATGCTGCGGCATCCTGCTCCCAGATCTCTACCTTGTGGCTGGGTTTCCTGCACGCCACGACGGCGATCAGCAGGTCTGCCCGCAGCGGCTTCCCGGCAAGCTTGTCGCCGTCTTTTCCATGCTTACCGGCGGCGGATGCCATTGCCCGCCCCAAATGATCACGGGCGCCTTCGCGCAACTCGATGAGCCGCCACGGCCTGAGCGCACCATGGTCGGCGACATTCGCGGCGGCGCGTACCAACGGGACCAGCTGGTCGTGCGTTGGCGCGCCCGCGCTGACCTTCGGCGCCGAGCGTCGGCTCGCCACCGCCGTCAGTACCGGAGCGTCAGCGATCAGTTCTCCTCGGCCTTGAAGTCGAGGGACAGCGAGTTCATGCAGTAGCGGTCGCCGGTGGGGGTGCCGAAACCGTCGGGGAAGACGTGGCCGAGGTGCGAGCCGCAATTGGCGCAGCGCACCTCCGTGCGTGTCATGCCGAGGGTGTTGTCTTCCAGTAGCTCGACCGCCTCTGGGCGCACCGACTCGTAGAAGCTGGGCCAGCCGCATCCGGAATCGAACTTGGTGCCGCTCTTGAACAGTTCCGCGTTACAGGCCGCACAGGTGAAGACGCCCGACCGCTTCTCATCGAGCAGTTCGCCCGTCCAGGGGCGTTCGGTCGCCGCCTCGCGCAGCACCGAGTATCGGTCAGTGCCGAGCTCCTCGCGCCACTCTTGTTCGCTCTTGTTCACCTGGTATGTCATAGTCCAGCCTTTCGCTGATTATCTCTGCCCATACTAAAACCCCTGCCTGACAGGTTCTGTTCCCGATGGCTTCAGCAAACCGCGAGTGTGCCGGCGTTGGTAAGGTGAACCTAACTTCCCTGTCGTTGGAGTGCCTGTGAGATCCGGTGTGCGCCTCGTGCTCGTGGCGCTCGCCGCGCCGGCGCTCGTCCTCGGCTCAGCCGTCACCGCAACCGCGACTGATGCTCCTGTGCCGACCGCCGCATCCTGCGCCGTCGACGACGCCACCATCACCTGGGGTTTCAAGGAGTCGTTCCGTTCCTACATCAGCGGTGCCATCGCGAACGGGCAATGGGCGGTGTCGGGTGGGGCCGAATACGAGACCCCCGACTTCCGGTTCGGCGGCGGCAGCGGCCTGCTCGACCGCAGCGCGGGGGTCGGCAGCGTCGAGTTCCCCGGAGCCGTAACCTTCACCGGGCACGGAGGCATCCTGAACACCACCATCGAGAAACCGGTCATCGAATTCCGGGACGACAGCGGCGCCCTCTACTTCGACGTCAACGGCACCACCCAGGACGGTGCAGAGGTCGATGCGCGAATGGTCGAATTCGTCACCCTGGCGCTGGATGCGGGCGAGCTCGCCGAGCGCACGGATGATCGACTGACCATCAGAGACGTTCCGGCGACGCTGACGGATGCCGGCGCCGAGGCATTCGGCACCTACCAGGCCGGTGAACCGTTCGACCCGGTCACCATCGAGCTCACGTTCGACGGCGAATGCGAGGCCCCCGCGGAGACGAACTGGTGGCTGGTCGGCGGACTCGCGCTCGGAGCCGCTGCCGCGCTCGTCGCGGCGCTCGTCTGGTACCGGGTCCGCCGCTACTCGGAGGGCTAACCGGTCGGCGCGTACACGGCGCGGGCGACCGCGTCGATGACGTCGGCCGTGCGGGGGCCGAAACTCAGGATCTCGCCGTCCGCCATCGTGACGAAACGCCGATTCTGGCCGGCCGGGGTGATGCCGATCGCCGCCTTCGTCTGCAGCAGGCCGTCCACGCCACCGGCGCTCTGAAGCCCGGAACTCATCACCAGAATCAGGTCGGGCGCAGCCGCGATGATCGCCTCGTCGGTCATCGGTTTCATGCCGGACCAGCCGATCTCGGTGGCCACGTCGATGCCGCCGACCGCGTCGATCAGGTCGTCGGCGCCGGACTCCGCGCCGAACAGGTAGTAGATGCCGGAGTCCCCGCGAAGGTAGAGGAACAGCATCCGCAAGCGGTCGCCCGGTTCCTTCGGCGCGATCGCTGCGACCTCCGCGACCTTGGCCGAGATCTCGGTGCGCAGCCGCTCCGACAGTTGCCGGCCGGCTTCGTCGGCGCCGAGCGCGTGTGCGACCTGCTCGGTCAACTCGTAGACGCCATCAAACCCGGTGCCGGCGTCCACGAAGACGATCGGGATGCCGACATCGCGCAGCTGCAGCATCACGTCGATCGGTCCGATCGTGCCGTCGGTGATGATCAGTGTCGGACGCAGGGCGATCACTGACTCGTTGTTGATGGTGTGCCCGCCGGTCGTCACCAACGGCAGGTCGACAACTCCGGGGAAGGTGGAGGACGAGTCGCGTCCGACCAGATGGTCGCCGAACCCCAGCCCGGCGATGGTCGCCGAGATCGAACCGGCCAGGTCGAGGCCCAGGATGCGCGACGTGTCGGTGACCGTCACCTCCACGTCACCGGCGAGGTCGTGCGAGGTCACCGTGGCCGGCAAAGACTGGGCAGGGTCATCCGTCACCGGCGTGATCGAGGTCTCCCTCAGCACGGCCGTGGTCTCGCCCACCCACGACTTCGGGTCATCCAGCAGGTGCAGTTCGGCCAGTGGAACCAGGGGGCCGGATGCCTGCGGCTCGACGGTCGGCTGCGGCACCCCGCTGGCACATCCGGCCAGGAGGGTTGCCAGAACCAGCGCCGAGACGGCGATGCGGGGGAGGGAGGCGACGGGCATACTTAGGTAATCCTAACTAGCCTGGCTGATCAGCTGTACGGATGGGTTGTGCGACCTGCCCAGAGCCTCCGCGGCGAGGCACTCGACCGACCCTAGGATTGCAGCGGAGGAAGCAGTGGACGCAGCAACAGGCCGGCAGCGCACCGAGCTCTCCGAAAGCGACGCGGGACTGCTCGCATTCGAGAGCCGCGGGTGGCGCAACCCCGGCACCAAGGAGCAGGCGATCCGAGTGGAGCTCGGAATCTCGGCCGCCCGGTACTATCAATTGCTGAACGCACTCATCGACTCCCCAGCCGCTGCTCGGTACGATCCCTTGTTGGTGAGCCGCTTGCGGCGCATGAGAGCGGGCCGAACCCAGGCCGGCGCCGAACGCTAGACCCACGGTCGTATCCACACGGTCGTATCAAGAACGTCGTCTGAGAACGCAGAGCCACCGAAAGAGAGCCATGGCTGCCCCAACCACACAACGGCCCGTCACACAACGGCCCGTCCGTGACCGGTTCGACGCGGTACCGGATGACCTCCATCGGGTGGGCGCGCACCGCGCCAAAGCCCATTGGGGCCAGGGCTGGGCGAACCTGGCTTGGGTCGTCGGGGCGATCCTCGTCCTCTCAGTCGGTGGCCTCTGGGGGCTTTCCCAGATCAACAGCGACTTCCAGTTCGGCCTGCCGTTCATGAACGCCGCCGAGGAAGAACCGGGCGATGCCCCGCCAGCGGACAGTCCCGAAGCGGTCGAGCCGAAGCTCGACCCGGCGATCGTCATCACGGTGCTCAACGGAACAGGAACCCCCGGCCTGTCCAACACGGTCGGCGACTACCTCGTCTCGCAGGGCTGGGAGGGTGCGGCATTCGGTGTCGGCGCCCGCGTCAGCGCATCCGCCTCCGATGTGGAGATCACCCAGGTGATCTACAACAACCCGGACAATGAGGCCGCTGCCCGGGCCATGCTCGAGACGCTGGGAGTGGGGGAGCTGGTGCTGGCCAACACCTACCCGGCATCCCCGCTGGCGGTACTCATCGGCAGCGATTATGTGCTTCCGGCGGGCTGATTCGGCCGCCATCCCGGCGATGTCGCATAAAATCGCGTAAAAATTCATGACTTTTGCCCAAGAAGGGCAGATTGCCCCTCCCCAAAGCGAGCGGATGCCCGTTACTATCTGGGAACGCGGGATTACCCCCCGCGTTGCGGCGCACCCGGATGCACCATCCGGCTCGCCGTTCGAACCACAGCAGGGAGTTATCAATGGCGAACGGAACCGTCAAATGGTTCAACGCTGAAAAGGGCTACGGCTTCATCACCGTCGATGGAGGGGAGCAAGACGTTTTCGTCCACTACTCCGCCATCGAGATGGGTGGATACAAGGTTCTTGAAGAAGGCCAGAAGGTCGTCTTCGAAGTTGGCACCGGAAACAAGGGACCCCAAGCCGAGTCGGTTCGGCCGGCGGAGTAGCGAAGCTTCGTCGCCACCACTGGCAGGCAATCCCAGACTGCGCCGCCCGGTTCACCGGGCGGCGTCAGTTGTTAACGGACCGATGCTCCTCCCGCGGTCGACCGCAGCTTGCACTCGCAGGGTCAGAGTGCCAGAATCATTTAGCACTCTCTTATTGCGAGTGCCAAAGCTGTTGCAACTTTCACGACGTCCGGGAGGGACGAGAAACACACATGGCAAAGATCATTGCTTTCAACGAAGAGGCCCGTCGCGGCCTTGAGCGTGGACTGAACACCCTGGCAGACGCAGTCAAGGTGACGCTTGGCCCGCGCGGCCGCAACGTCGTACTCGAGAAGAAGTGGGGCGCGCCCACCATCACAAACGATGGTGTGTCGATCGCCAAGGAAATCGAACTCGACGACCCCTACGAGAAGATCGGCGCAGAGCTGGTCAAGGAAGTCGCCAAGAAGACGGATGACGTCGCCGGCGACGGAACGACCACCGCAACCGTCCTCGCCCAGGCACTGGTACGCGAAGGCCTGCGCAACGTCGCAGCCGGCGCCGACCCGATCAGCCTGAAGCGCGGAATCGAGAAGGCCGTCGCATCCGTCACCGAAGCCCTCGTCAACCAGGCGAAGCCCATCGAGACGAAGGAAGAGATCGCGGCCACGGCCTCCATCTCGGCCGGCGACCCGGAGATCGGCGCGCTGATCGCCGAGGCGATCGACAAGGTCGGCAAGGAAGGCGTCGTCACCGTCGAGGAGTCGAACACGTTCGGCACCGAGCTGGAGCTGACCGAAGGTATGCGCTTCGACAAGGGTTACCTGTCGGCATACTTCGTGACCGACCCGGAGCGCCAGGAAGCCGTCTTCGAAGACGCGTACATCCTGATCGTCAACGGCAAGATCTCGCAGATCAAGGACCTCCTGCCGATCGTCGACAAGGTCATCCAGAGCGGCAAGCAGCTGCTCATCATTGCCGAGGATGTCGACGGCGAAGCCCTCGCGACCCTGGTCGTGAACAAGATCCGCGGCATCTTCAAGTCGGTTGCCGTCAAGGCTCCGGGCTTCGGCGACCGCCGCAAGGCGCAGCTGCAGGACATCGCCACCCTCACCGGTGGACAGGTCATCTCCGAGGAGGTCGGACTCAAGCTCGAGAACGCCACCCTCGACCTGCTCGGTCGTGCACGCAAGGTCGTCATCACCAAGGACGAGACCACGATCGTTGAGGGTGCCGGCGAGCACGACGCCATCGCCGGTCGCGTCGCGCAGATCCGTTCCGAGATCGCCAACACCGACTCCGACTACGACCGCGAGAAGCTGCAGGAGCGCCTGGCCAAGCTGGCCGGTGGCGTTGCAGTCATCAAGGCCGGAGCGGCAACCGAGGTTGAGCTCAAGGAGCGCAAGCACCGCATCGAGGACGCCGTCCGCAACGCGAAGGCTGCCGTCGAAGAGGGCATCGTCGCCGGTGGTGGCGTTGCACTCATCCAGGCCGGCGAGGTCGCTTTCGCCAGCGCTGCGCTGACCGGTCTCGAGGGTGACGAAGCGACCGGTGCGAACATCGTTCGCGTCGCCATCGACTCGCCGCTCAAGCAGATCGCCGCCAACGCGGGCCTCGAGCCCGGTGTTGTCGCCGAGAAGGTGCGCAACCTGCCGACCGGTCACGGCCTCAACGCCGCAACCGGTGAGTACGTTGACATGCTCGCTGCCGGTATCAACGACCCGGTGAAGGTGACGCGTTCTGCGCTGCTCAACGCCGCGTCGATCGCCGGACTGTTCCTCACCACCGAGGTTGTCATCGCTGAGAAGCCGGAGAAGAACCCGGCTCCGATGGGTGACCCGTCAGGCGGAATGGACTTTTAAGGTCTAGCAACAAACAGGGGCGGTTCCTTCGGGAGCCGCCCCTTTTGCGTGCTCGGCTTGGTGTCGTGTGAGGCGTCCGGGCGGGTGTTGCATGGTCTCCGTCCATAGAAGCCCGGCCCACCCGAGACCCTGCAACACCCGCCCGGCCCGATCCCGTAGGGCCAAGGCCCCTTCCGTGGCATCCGCCCCTCTGTCAACAGGATGGAATTTGCGGCACGCCGGTGGCGCGGCGCGGCTGAGCGGGGTGCTGCCGAAAGCAACCTGTTGACGGCGGAACTTCCAGGGTCTGATTAACAACAACAAGGGCGGCTCCTCGCGGAGCCGCCCTTGTTGCGTGTTTGGGGCTAGGCGGCGGAGGTGCTCGCATCCGCCGCTTCGAGCGCCTGGGCGAGGTCCGCCCAGAGATCGTCGACGTGCTCGAGACCGATCGAGATCCGCACGATGCCTCCCCCCGGCTTCGCCGCAGCGGCGACCGGACGGTGGGTGAGGGATGCCGGGTGCTGGGCGAGCGAGTCGACACCGCCGAGCGAGACGGCGTGGGTGATGAGTCGCATCGATTCGATGAACCGGGCTGCCGAGTCGTAGCCACCGGCCAGGTCGACCGAGACGATGCAGCCGGCGCCATCCGCCTGAGTGCCGATGAGCCCCAAGGGGTCGCCGCCGGGCAGCGCCGGGTACATGACCCGGGCAAGCGCGGGGTGCCCCTGCAGCCTGGTGGCCAGTTCGCCGGCGGTCTCCTGCGCAGCGCGCACTCGGATCGGCAGCGTGCGCAGCCCTCGGTGCAGCAGGTAGGCGGCGAACGGGTGCAACAGGCCGCCGGTCAGCGCGCGGATGTGGCGCAGGCGGGTCGCCCACTCCTCGGTGGTGGCGATCACGCCACCCATGACGTCGCCGTGACCGCCCAGGTACTTGGTGGCGCTGTGCAGCACCAGGGTGGCACCGTGCTCGATCGGGCGCTGCAGCACCGGCGTCGCGAAGGTGTTGTCCACCAGCACCGGAACACTGCCCGCCTCACGCACAATGGCCGCGATGTCGACCAGTTCGAGGGTGGGGTTGGCCGGCGACTCGATGATCACCAGGCCGGTGTCCTCACGAATCGCGGATGCGACGCTGCCGGCCTCCGCCCAGGTCACCGTGGTGCCGAGCAGGCCGGCATCCAGAACGTGGTCGGTGCCGCCGTAGAGCGGCCGAAGGGCCACCACGTGGGGCTTGCCGGCGCTGGCCGCGGCGAGCAGGCAGGCGGACAGCGCTGCCATACCCGTCGAGTAGGCGACGGCCGTCTCGGCGCCCTCCAGGGCGGCGAGGCTCTCTTCGAAGCGGGCAACGCCCGGCTGCCACAGCCGCTGGTACACGGCGGACTGGCCGTCGAGCAGCGGGCCACCGGTGGCAAGCTGTTCGTAGGAGTCGCCGCCGAGTTCGACGTTCGGCAGGGGGTTGGTGGTGGACAGGTCGATCGGGGGGACGTGGACACCGGCTTCGTTGAGTCCGCCCATTCCGGCGTGTACGGCGCGAGTTTCCAGTCGTGAGTCAGATGGCAGCATAGTCTGACAGAAACAGAATCTGTCGCGGAATGCAAGCTCTGCCGAAGATGATGGGACGGCAGGCTCGTTCATCGCAGATCGTGCAGAATCCTCGGAGGAACCCTTGACTCAATCGAAGAAAATCGAACGGCGCAACGACGCTGGTGCGGCCGGGCCAGAACAACTCGACGAGATCGACCGGGCCCTGCTTCGCGCCCTGGCGAGCAACGCCCGGGTTTCGGGCGCTGCCCTCTCGGCGACGGCCGGCGTTGCGGAGTCGACCGTGTCGCTTCGGCTGAAACGCCTGCACTCGGCGGGATACCTGCGTGGGTATCGGGCGGACATCGATGTCACGACGCTTGGCGTCACCGTTCAGGCGCTGATCTCGGTGCGGTTGGTGTCCATCGTTCGCGAGGAGGTGGACCGGTTCCGCCAGGAGGCCCCGCACTGGCCGGGAGTTCTTGCACTGTTCCACATGGCCGGCGTGGACGACTTCCTGCTGCATGTGGCCGCCCGCAATGCCGCCGAATTGCGCGACTTCGTGCTCGAACACCTGGCCGGGCATCCGGCCATTGCGCACACTGAGACCAACCTCGTATTCGACCATGTTCCCGGGGACGGAGTGACCGAGCTGCTGCGCTAGCCTGTCCGGGTTTCGATGCGGCCCTGGAGGGCCTACTCAACCCACAGAAGACGGACTATTCAACCCACAGAATGGCTAGCGGGCGAACAGCCGCGCGTTGCTCTGCTCGATGTCGGCATACTGCTGGGCGGCCTGGGTGAGTGCCTGGTTCAGCGAGGCCAGGTTCTCTTCGACGCGCTGCTGAGTGGCCTTCCACTCCTCGAACACCGACTGGAACGATGTCGCCGCCTGCCCGGACCAGGAGCCCTGCAAGTTCACCAATTGGGCGGACAGCCCGCTGAACTCTCCCTGGATGCGGTTCATCGAGCCTCGCACCGCGGCGGTGGCGCCGAGCACCGCCTCGCTGTCGACCTGGTATCGCGTCATGACTGCTCCCGTGTATGTGCCCAGACCGGGCGCCTGGGGTGCAGCCAACGCTAGGAGGAGGGCCGGTCCTGCTGCTGCCAGCCGTTCGATCCTGTTGAACTGGGTGCGACATAGTCCTGGGGGAGGAGGGGAAGCACGATCCGGAACGTTGCGCCGCCGCCGGGGGTGTCGAGCACGTCGACCGACCCCTTGTGTTGCGCGACGATCGCCGAGACGATGGCAAGGCCCAGCCCGCTTCCACCGGTCTCCCTGGTGCGTGAGGAGTCCGCACGCCAGAACCGCTGGAAGATCTTCTGCCGGATCTGGGGCGGTACCCCTTCACCGTGGTCGATGATGTCGAGCATGGCCACCCGCCGGTGACGGTCGACCCGCACGCCGAGCTCGATCGGGCTCCCGGGCGGGGTGAACCGCATGGCGTTGCCCATCAGGTTGGTGACGACCTGGCGCAGCTTGTTCTCCTCGCCGAGCACCACGGCGGGGACCACCAGCCTTATCGGCTCGGGGTTGACGGTCAGCCGCTGGATCTCCTGCTTGAGCTGGCGGGATCGCATCGAGCGGAGGCGGGCCAGTTGGGCGCCGGCGAACGCGATCGGGCCGGTTGCCGTGGTCAGTGGCTTGGTGGTCGGCTCTGGTTCGGCGTCCAGGTTGTGGGACTGGGAGAGTTCTGGTTCGGCGACGATGACTTTCACCGTTCGCTCGGGCTGCGAGGCCATCGCGTCGAGGGCGGCATCCTGGGCGATCGGCAGCAGGTCGACGGGAGTGAGGCGAAGCGGTTTGGCCTCGTCGGCGCGGGCCAGCTCGAGGAGGTCTTCGACCAGCTCGCCCATCCGGATCGCCTCTTTCTCGATGCGTTCCATCGCCTGGGAGACGTCTTCCTCGTTCTGCAGAGCCCCCATACGGTAGAGCTCGGCGTAGCCGCGCACCGATACCAGTGGTGTGCGCAGTTCGTGGCTGGCGTCACCGACGAAGTGGCGCATCTGGTCGATGGTCCTTGCCCGGTCGGCGAACGCGCGGTCGATTCGCCCGAGCATCAGGTTCAGCGAGCGGTTGAGCCGCCCGACTTCGGTGTTGGGGGTGGCGCCGGGCAGGCGCTGGCTGAAGTCACCGTCGGCGATGGCGGCGGCGGTCGCCTCCACCTCTCGCAGCGGACGGAAAGTGGAGGTGACCAGCACCCGGGTGAGGGCAGCACTGAGCAGGATGACCGAGAGCGAGAACCCGAGGAAGATGGCCGTGTACCGGGCGATGGTGGCGTTCGTGTCGTTGAGGCTGAGTCCGACCACCTGGGTGACGATTTCACCGCTGTCGAGCACCTCGACCGGGAACGCGATCACCCGCATCTGCGAGGTGCGGGCCTCATTCTGCACCGTGAACGGCCCCTCATTGCTCAACACATACCTGATGGTGAGTTGGTCGAGTACCGGTCGCAGTTCGTCCTGCCCGTTGCCGAGGTTGTCCCTCAGCAGGTTGCCCTCGTGGTCGATGGCCGCCCGGTAGAAGGGAGACGGGAGGCCGTCGCGATTGGCCGACAGCGCATCCAGGTCGATACGTGCCGGCAGCAGGCTGGCGGATGCGCGGATCTGGTCATCCAGCTTGTCGAGCAGGTAGGTGCGCAGCACGGTCATGGTGCCAACCCCGGCGACGAGGAGTCCCATCGTCACAATGAACACCGTGACGCCGGTGATCTTGGACCTGAGGGAGACCCCGCTCCACCAGTCCGTCGGTTGTTCGTGCATCAGGCCTCAAGGCTACGTCGTGCGGGCCGGCATGCGCGCAAGTCAGGCCTTGGTCGCCTTGAGCATGTATCCGAAGCCGCGCTTGGTCTGGATGACCGGCTCCTCGGAGTACTGGTCGAGCTTGCGCCGCAGGTAGGACACGTAGGACTCGACGATTCCGGCATCGCCGTTGAAGTCGTACTCCCAGACGTGGTCGAGGATCTGCGCCTTGCTGAGCACCCGGTTGGGGTTGAGCATCAGGTAGCGCAGCAGTTTGAACTCGGTCGGGCTGAGCTCGATCTGCTCACCACCGATGGTGACTTCGTGCGTGTCCTGGTCCATGGTGAGTTCGCCGGCGCGGATGATCGCGTCTTCCTCTTCCTGCATGGTGCGGCGCAGGATGGCCTTGATGCGTGCCACGATCTCGTCCAGGCTGAACGGCTTGGTCACGTAGTCGTCACCGCCGACGGTGAGACCGGTGATCTTGTCCTCGGTGTCGTCTTTGGCCGTCAGGAAGAGGATCGGTGCGGTGTAGCCGGATGCCCGCAGCCGCTTGGTCACGCCGAACCCGTTCATGTCGGGCAGCATGACGTCGAGGATGATCAGGTCTGGCTCTTCTTCCAGCACCGCCGAGATGGCCTGCGCTCCGTTGCCCACCGCACGCACGGCGAAGCCAGCGAAGCGAAGGCTGGTTGTCAGCAGGTCTCGGATGTTCGGTTCGTCATCGACGATCAGTACTCTGGGTCCACCACTCATGGTGCCAGTATCTGCGTGTTGCCTGAGCGTTGTCTGGGAGTCAGGTGGTGGTGTCGGTTTCGCCATGACGCGCGGTGATCCGCACGCAGCACTGACCGTCACACGGATCGAAAACGACATTGTGCTCGGTGTCACCGGCGCCTTCGGCGACCCCTCGCAGCAGGTTGAGGTTGGCATCGCAGACGACATCGGTGTGGCTCATAGCCAGGCTGTGGAACGGGCAATTGGCCAGGATCGTGTCACCATTCTCGGCCTGCCGGGGTTCGTACCCGCCGATCTCGAGTGCGTTCCGCAGGGTGCCGGCGCGCTGGCCGAGTTCTCGTCCGCGCTCGGTTGCCACCCGCGAAAGTGCTTGCCTGGCCGGCTCCCCGGTGCGGTCGGACTCTTCAATCGATGAAGCGAGCACGCTGCCGGCGAGGTCGTAGTGGCGCTCCGGGATGGAGACGAGCAACTCCTCGGCTGCGCGCCGGTACAGTTTCGCCGGGCGCCCGGATCCTGGCCCGGTCTTGCCGCTCAACCGCTTGAACTCGACCGTGAGAACGCCGTCGTCGACGAGGCGGTCGAGGTGGAACGCCGCCGTTCCGCGGGCCATGCCGAGCGCGCCCGCCGCTTCGTCCCGCCCGACCGCAGTGCCTGACGCGGAGATGAAATCGAAGAGCGCGCGTCGCAGGGGATCGTGGATCGAGGCCACTGCCGTCAGTCGCGAATTCTGTTCTTCGTTTGCCACGCATTCATCCTAACTCTAAAACGGGATTTCTTGACAAAAGAATTCGGGAGGCTCTAAAGTCAAGACCACAGGCTTTTGGAAGCCTTCACCCTTTCAACGAAGGAAGAACATGACCCAGGTAAAGCGCGACGTGGCGACTAGCCCGCAAGCATCCGTTCTCAAGCGTGACCCGTCATGGCAGGCATTCGCGCTGCTGCGAACGGTGTTCACCATTGCCCCGATCGTCTTCGGGCTCGACAAGTTCTTCAACCTGCTGGTCGATTGGCCGGTGTACCTCACGCCCGAGGTCACGGATACGCTCGCCATCACCGACCAGCAGTTCATGTACGTCGTCGGGGTCATCGAGATCATCGCCGGAATCTGCGTTCTCGTTGTCCCCCGCTACGGGTCGCTCCTGGTCGCCGCCTGGCTGGCCGGCATCATCGTCAACCTCCTGGTAATGGGTGGCTTCTACGACATAGCGTTGCGTGATTTCGGGCTGATGGTGGCGGCACTCGCGCTCTGGAGACTCTCAGTGGTGCATGCGCCGAAGCTGCCGTTCGGCCGCTCAGATGACTGATCTGCCGGCCGAGCGAGAGCACGCTCCGCGGCTCACCGTCATCGACGGTGGTCGTGACGGCAACCGGGCGCGAGCCGAGGCAGCGGTAGCCGACTTGCTCACCGCGCTCGGGCGCGACCTGGCGCACGATGGGCTCAAGGAGACACCCCGCCGGGTTGTCGACTCCATGATCGAGCTGCTGACCCCGCAGGAGTTCGCCCCGACAACCTTCCCGAACACGGAGGGCTACCGCGACCTCGTGCTGGTCAGGCACATCCCGTTCCACTCACTCTGCGAGCACCACCTGCTGCCGTTCCGCGGCGTGGCCACCATCGGCTACCTGCCGGGAGAGCGACTGCTCGGCCTGTCGAAGATCGCCCGGGTACTCGAATACTTCAGCCGCGACCTGCAGGTGCAGGAGCGGCTGACCAAGCAGGTGGCGGACTGGTTCGCCAGGGAGCTCTCACCACGCGGCGTCGGGGTGGTGCTCGAAGCCGAGCACCTGTGCATGTCGCTCCGCGGGGTGCAGTCGGCGGGCTCGACCACCGTGACATCGACCTTCAGCGGCGAGCTCGAGCACGCCGGCCCGCTTCGGGCACAATTCGGATTGGACAGATAGACATGGCAACGAACGAGAGCATCCTGATCGTCGGCGGTGGCCTGGCCGGCGCAACAGCAGCGGAAACTCTGCGCGACGAGGGCTTCACCGGGAGCATCCGCATCCTGGGAGCTGAGGGGCACCTGCCATACTCCCGGCCGCCGCTGTCCAAGGAATACTTCACCGGCAAGGCCGAACGCGACAGCATCTTCGTGCACCCGGCTGCCTGGTACGCCGAGAACGACATCGATGTCGAGGCTGGGGCGAAGGTCGTCTCCATCAACCCAGCCCTGCACCAGGTGACGCTGGCGGATGATCGCAGCCTGGCCTACGACAAGCTCCTGCTGGCAACGGGGGCGACACCGCGCACGGTGAGCGTTCCAGGGTCCGACGCCGACGGCATCCACTACCTCCGCACGGTCGAGGACAGCGAGCGGCTGCACAAGGCGCTCGCCGAAGGCGGCCACACCATGGTGGTCGTCGGCGCCGGGTGGATCGGGCTGGAGGTGGCATCCGCTGCCCGTGGCTACGGCAACAGCGTCACCATGATCGGGCGGGAGACGATTCCGTTGCAGGGGCCGCTCGGCGACGAGCTGGGCGCGGTGTTCCAGGAGCTCCACGAGTCGAACGGGGTCGTGTTCCGGCTGCCGTCGGACCTGGTCTCGTTCACGGTGGACGGCGGCCGGGTGACTGGAGTCGTCACCGACTCGGAGACCCTGCCGGCCGACCTCGTCGTGGTGGGGGTCGGGGCGATCCCGAACATCGAGCTGGCCGAGAAGGCCGGGCTGACGGTGGAGAACGGAATCGTGGTCGACGCTGGACTGCGCGCCAGCGCCGACGACGTGTTCGCGGCCGGCGACGTGGCCAACTCCTTCCACCCAGTGGTGGGACAGCGGATGCGCAACGAGCACTGGGCGAACGCGATCGCCAGTGGCAAGGTGGCGGCGAAGTCGATGCTCGGCCAGGATGCCGCGCTCGACGACATCCCATACTTCTACACCGACCAATTCGACCTCGGGATGGAATACTCCGGCTACCCGCCGTACACACGGGACGCCGATGTCGTCATCCGCGGCGACAAGTCCGGGCGCGAGTTCGTCGCGTTCTGGGTGAACGACGGCCGCGTGGTCGCGGGCATGAACGTCAACATCTGGGACGTCAACGACCAGGTGCAGGACCTCATCCGTTCGGGCCGGCAGGTGGATGCCGCCAAGCTCGCCGACCCGGCGGTGCCGCTCGCCGAGGTGTGACGGGTCGCGCGCGCTTACCCGGCCGGATGAGACGATGGACCGCATGACCTTCGCACTGCCGCCGCTGACGTCGCCGGTGCGCACCATCGGGGAGCGCACCTTCGACTTCTCCAGGCGCGTGGCGGTGATGGCGATCATCAATCGCACGCCGGACTCCTTCTACGACGCCGGCATCAACTTCGAACTCGACAAGGCGGTCGCCGCGTCGCTCAAAGCGGTGGAGAACGGCGCCGACTGGGTCGACATCGGCGGGGTGCCGTTCTCTCCCGGCGACCCGCTCCCGCTCGAGGAGGAGGCCGCCCGGGTGGTGCCGGTCATCGCTGAGTTGCGCCGGGCATCCGATGTCGTCATCTCGGTCGACACATTCCACGCGGAGGTGGCGCGGCGCAGCATCGAGGCCGGTGCGACCGTCGTCAACGACACCACCGGGCTCAGCGACCACGACCTGGTGCGGGTGGTCGCAGACAGCGAGGCTTCGCTGGTGATCGTGCACTCGCTGGCGACCCCGCGAACGCAATACCCGCATCCGCAGTACGCGGATGTCGCTGCCGAGGTCTCCGACTTCCTGCGCCGCCGGGTAGAGCTGGCCATGAGCCTCGGAGTTCCGGAGGAGCGGATTATCGTCGACCCCGGCCACGACCTGAACAAGAACACGCTGCACACGCTGGAGTTGACCAGGCGGCTGCGGGTGGTCACCGAGCTGGGACTGCCGACCATGGTCGCCCTCTCGAACAAGGACTTCATCGGGGAGACGCTCGACGTGCCGAAACGGGAGCGACTGGAGGGTTCGCTGGCGGCGGCGGTCGCCTGCATCCTGCAGGGCGCCCGGATCGTGCGGGTGCACGAGGTGGCGCAGACGGTGGCGGCGGTGCGGATGACGGAGGCGATCCTCGGGCTGCGTGAACCGGCGTACCTGAAGCACAACACCATGGAGTTCAACGTGAGGGAGCCGGATGTCGGCTGACGAGATCCGGCGGGCCGGGGCGGCGGATGCCCTCAGCGACGACGAGCTGCTCGACCTGTATGCCGCGGGCGACCGCGAACGCACGTGGTTGCGGGCGAATTTCGTCTCCAGCCTGGACGGGGCGGCCACGCACAATGGGCTCTCCGCCGGGCTCGGATCACCGGCCGATCGGCGGGTGTTCGACCTGTTGCGCCGTCTCGCCGACGTCATCGTCGTCGGTGCCGGAACGGTACGCGCCGAAGGCTACGGGGGACTGAGCGTCGATGACGCCTCCGCCGACTGGCGGCTGCGCAACGGGCTGGCGGCGCAGCCGGTGTTCGCGGTGGTGTCGGCCAGCCTGGACCTCGACCCGCCGATCTTCGCGGACAACCCGGTGCGACCGCTGGTGCTGACCGTCCCGGGCGCGCCCGCTGACCGCCGAGCGGCGCTCGCCGGGGTGGCGGACCTGGTCGACTGCGGTGAAGATCGGGTGGACACCAGGCGGATGCTGCGCGTGCTGGCCGAACGCGGCCTCACCCAGGTGCACAGCGAGGGCGGCCCCCATATGCTCGGCGCCATGACCGAGGAGGGCACTCTCGACGAGTTGTGCCTCACCCTGAGCCCGCGGCTGGAGGGCGGCGTTGCGCGGCGCATCACCGACGGGCATCCGACCGCCCCCACGCCGATGACCCTCGCCCACGTGCTGACCGCAGCCGACGGAACCCTGCTGCTGCGGTACACGGGGGCCCGCTTCTAGGCGACGGTCGCGCCATTCACGCGGCGCGGCACCGCCAGCGGGTTGTCGTCACGCAGCGCTGCGGGGAGCAGGTGCTGCGGCAGGCCCTGGTAGGCGACCGGCCGCAGGAAGCGCTCGATCGCCGCGGTGCCGACGGAGGTGGATGACGACGCGGTGCTCGCCGGGTACGGGCCGCCGTGCTGCTGGGCGTAGGTCACCGACACCCCGGTGGGCCATTGGTTCCAGAGCACCCGGCCGGCACGCTTCGACAGAAGGCGGATCAACTCCGGGGCGATCTCGTCGTCGTCCTCGCCGACGATGGTGGCGGTCAGCTGGCCGTCGATCGCCCGGGCGACGTCCAGCAGCTGCGCCTCGTCGTGGTACTCGACGACGAGCGCCGTCGGGCCGAACACCTCGGTCACGAGGGCGAGCGGGTCACGGAGCACCGCCTCGACATCGGTGAGCAGGACGGTCGGGGCGGGCGGGTCAGCCAGGGCGCCATCCGAGGAGACCAGCACGCGAACATCCGCCCGGTCCTGAATGGTGGTGAGTGAATCGACGTAGCCCTGCTGGATGCGCGTGTTGAGCAGTCGCGCGGCCGGCGGCAACGGGATCTGGACGAGTTCGTCGACCATGGTTGACGACCTGGGCACGAACAGCACGCCCGGCTTGGTGCAGAACTGGCCGGCTCCCATGGTGAAGGATGCGACGAACTCCTGCGCGATGCTGGCGCCGCGGACGGTTGCGGCCGCCTGGCTGACGAAGACGGGGTTGACGCTGCCGAGCTCGCCGTAGAACGGGATCGGCTCCGGGCGGGACTGGGCGATGTTGAACAGGGCGCGACCGCCGCCGATCGATCCGGTGAACGCACCGGCCTTCACCTCCGGGTGCTGCAGCGCCAGGCGCCCAGCCTCGGTTCCGGTGATCAGCGTGAACAGGCCGTCGGGGGCACTGGCCGCGGCGAGCGCATCGACGATGATGGCCGCGGTGGCCTGTGACAGCTCGGGGTGGCCGGAGTGGGCCTTGAGGATCACGGCGGATCCGGCGGCCAGCGCTGAGGCGGTGTCGCCGCCGGCCACGGAGAAGGCGAACGGGAAGTTGCTGGCGGCGAAGACGACGACCGGCCCGACGGAGGTCAGGATGCGCCGGAGGTCCGGGCGCGGAACGCCCATCGGCCAGGTGCTGTCGGCTTCGTCGATGCGGGCGCCCAGGAAGCTGCCGTCGCTGAGCACCTCCGCGAACAGGCGGAGCTGGAAGGTGGTGCGGGTCAGTTCGCCGCGCAGGCGGCCCTCGGCGAGGTGGGTCTCGGCGATAGCGATCGGGACCAGGCGGTCGGCGGCGGCGTCGAGCGCATCCGCGACGGCGACGAGGGCGCTACCCCGCTCGTCGGTGCTGGTGGCCGCCCACTGGTCGGACGCCAACGCGGCTCGGCTTGCGATCTGCTCGATGGCTTCGGCGGGGGTCTGGTTCGTCATCATGTCCTCTTGCGCTTGTGCGAGCCGCGACAGCCGGATGTCGGTGTCGGGCGTCGCTGGCAAGCCTAAGTTGCGAGCATGATGCCAGTCCAAGCCCCGAAACGCATCCGGTGATGCGTCTAAGGTATTGATTGCGGGCAGCGCACCTGAGAGGCCGGGAGGGCCGATGTTCACGTTCGACCAACTCAAGAGCTTCGTCGTCCTGGCCGAGGAACTGCATTTCGGCAGAGCCGCTGAACAACTGAATATGACGCAGCCGCCGCTCAGCCGGCAGATCCAGAAACTCGAGGCGGAACTCGAGTTCGCCCTGTTCGACCGCACCAAGCGGGCGGTGAGCCTCACCGCAGCCGGCCGCGCCTTCCACGGGGAGGCGCAGAAGATCCTCAGCATCGCTGACGCCTCCCGCAGCATGGCGAAGCGGATCGCCGAAGGGGCGGCCGGGGAGATCAAGATCGGAATCACCGCCACCGGGATCATGGAACTGCTGGGGGAGATCCTCGCGCGACTGGATGAGCACGCTCCCGAGCTGACCGTGGACATCCAGGAGATGGTGTCGCAAGACCAGATCTCGGCGGTCCTGAGCGGGGCCATCGACATCGGCTTCGTGAGAGAGGTGCCGCGGTCGGCTGAGTTGGAAGCATTGCTGGTGCGGCAGGAGCCGCTGATCACCGCCATCAGCAGCCGCCACCGACTGGCGGTGACCAGCAGGGCGATTCGGATTGCGGAGCTGGAGGGCGAGCGGGTGCTCACCTATTCACCGAACCAGGCGCATTACTTCCGGGCGCTGGTGGAGACCGTGCTCGCGGCAGTTCCCACACTCCCCAGCCAGGAGATCACCCAGGTGCACAGCATGCTGTCGCTGGTCGCCGCCAACAAGGGCATCGCGCTGGTTCCCAAGTCGGCGGCCAAACTCGGGATGTCCGGCATCGTCTTCCGGCCCATCGCCGAGCATCCGGATCCGAAGGTGAAACTGCACGCCGTCTGGCGGTCGGACAACTCGAATCCGGTGTTCAAGTCGGCCCACGCGGTGCTGACGGAGTTGAACGCAGGCCTCGCATAACCATGCACGAAAGGTATTGATAGATACAAAAGAGCAGTTGATCAGGTATTCAAGCGTCCCTACGCTGAGACGAACGTCGAGGAAGCCCAGCCTCCCTCGGCGGAGAAGCCACCTGAACAAAGGAACATCGACTGTGAATGCTTATAGCCCGCAAGACCTCGCCACCAAGGTCGGCAGCGGACTTCTCTCCTTCCCCGTGACGGCATTCGCCGCGGACCTCAGCTTCGACGAGGCCCGCTACCGTGAGCACCTCGCGTACATGAGCAGCTACGACGTCGCAGGCCTTTTCGCCGCCGGCGGAACCGGTGAGTTCTTCTCCCTCACTAACCCCGAGATCTCCCGGGTCGTCTCCGCGGCCGTGCAGGAAGTCAACGGCAAGCTCCCCGTGCTGGCTCCGGCCGGCGGTTCCGTTGCCAACGCCATTGAGCAGGCGGGCATCGCACAAGCAGCAGGCGCCGCAGGCATCCTCCTCTTCCCGCCCTACCTGACCGAGGCATCGCAGGATGGGCTCGCCGCCTACATCGAGGCAGTGTGCAAAGCCACCTCGCTCGGCGTCATCGTATACAGCCGCGCCAACATGGCCCTGGATGCCGACACCGTTGCCCGGGTCGCCGACCGCAATGCGAACCTGATCGGGTTCAAGGATGGCGTCGGCAGCCTCGACCAGATGACCAAGATCTACACGAAGCTCAGCGACCGCCTGATCTACATTGGTGGCCTTCCCACCGCCGAAACCTATGCGCTGCCGTACTTGGAGCTTGGTGTGACAACATACTCGTCAGCCATGTTCAACTTCGTTCCCGAGTTTGCTCTTCGTTTCTATGCGGCCGTCCGCGCCAAGGATCACGAGTTCGTCTTCGCCGGTCTTCGCGACTTCGTTCTGCCGTACCTGGAAATCCGGGACCGCAAGCAGGGCTACGCGGTGTCCATCGTCAAGGCAGGCCTGAACGTGACGGGACGCCCGATCGGTAGTGTGCGCGCTCCTCTCACCGATCTCACCGGTGACGAGAACGAGATGCTCCGCGAGCTGATCGCCCGAGTCCAGTAACCACGCACCCCACGCGCTGACGCGTGCACTGGGGCAGCTCTGCGCTGTCCGCTGCCCCAGTGCCGGTTCGCCCGCACCCAACCAAGAGCAGGAAGCCTCCATGGATCTTCACAACACAGTCTCGATACCGTCGGTATCCTCCGACGACGCCCTGGTGATCCTCAAGCAGGTCAACAAGTTCTACGGCGACAATCACGTGCTTCGCGACATCAACACGGTGGTGAACCGTGGGGAGATCGTCGCGCTGATCGGCCCGTCGGGAGCCGGCAAGTCGACGCTGTGCCGGGCGATCAACCGCCTTGAGACGATCACGTCCGGTGAGATCTACATCGACGGAGTTGCACTGCCTGAGGAGGGCCGCGAGCTGGCCACGCTGCGCGCGGACGTGGGTATGGTGTTCCAGTCGTTCAACCTGTTCGCCCACAAGACGGTGCTCGAGAACGTCGCCCTCGGCCCGATGCTGGTGCGGAAGGCCAAGAAGGCGGATGCCCACAAGCTGGCCATGGAACACCTGGACCGGGTAGGCGTTGCCAACCAGGCCGGCAAGCTACCTGCGCAACTCTCCGGCGGGCAGCAACAGCGGGTGGCGATCGCGCGGGCCCTGGCCATGAAGCCCAAGATCATGCTCTTCGACGAGCCGACCAGCGCCCTCGATCCGGAGATGGTCAGTGAGGTGCTGGACGTGATGCTGGCACTCGCCAAGACCGGCATGACCATGGTCGTCGTCACGCACGAGATGGGATTCGCCCGCGAGGCCGCCGACCGGATCATCTTCATGGCCGATGGCCAGGTCGTCGAAGAGGCACCACCGACCGAGTTCTTCGCCAACCCCAAGACCACCCGCGCCCGGGACTTCCTGCAGAAGATCCTGGCCCGTTAACTTCACCGCCGAAGTCCAACCTGACAATCACAATGAGGAGAAATATGTCAAAGAAAAGAATGACCCTGGCGGTCGCTGCTGCGGCAGCGATCACGCTCGCGCTCAGCGCTTGCGCGACTGCAGGCCCGGCCACCGATGCGGATGCTCCCGCTGATGCGGCGAAGTTCCCGGTCAATTCCAGCGTCGAGCTGGAAGGCAGCCCCACGCTTGAGGCCATGCAGGAGCGCGGCAAGATCGTTCTCGGCGTCAAGGAGGACCAGCCCGGCTTCGGCATGCGCGACTCGGCCACCGGAGAGCGCTCCGGCTTCGATATCGACCTGGCCACCTGGGTTGCCGCTGAGCTCGGCTTCGGCGCAGACAAGATCGAGTTCGTCACCATTCCCAGCCAGAGCCGCGAGCAGGCCCTGACCAACGGTGACGCGGACCTGATCATCGGCATGTACACGATCTCGGACAAGCGCAAGGAACTCATCGGCTTCGCGGGACCGTACATGACCAACGGCCAGAGTCTTCTGGTGCGCGCGGACAACACCGACATCAAGGGCGAGGCCGACATGGCCGGGCACAAGGTGTGCTCGATCACCGGTTCGACCCCGATCCAGTACGTCAAGGCGAACCACCCGGACGTCGAGACTGTCGAGTTCGACAACATGGCCCAGTGCGTCGAAGCACTCACCAGCGGCCAGGTCGACGCCGTGACCACGGATGAGGCACTGCTCATCGGTTACAGCAGCCTCGCACCGGACGAGCTCAAGGTCGTCGGAAAGCCGTTCACCTCCGAGGGCTTCGGCATCGGCGTGGCCAAGGTGGATGACGCCCTGCGCAAGTTCGTCAACGAGCTCCTCACCGGCAAGTCGGATGTTCTGCAGCAAATCTACGACGACAACCTGGGTTCCTCGGGTGTCGAGTTCCAAACCGCTGAGGTCGACAACTACTAAGAGTCACTTCGCGCGGACTGGGGAGGGGGCCGAATGCGGCCCTCTCCCCGGTCTCAACTACAGCGCACAGATCGGAAAGTCCCCCCATGCAGGTTCTCTTAGACAACCTCGACCTGTTCGTCCTAGGGTTCACCAACACCGTGATCATGTTCGTGATCTCCGCGGTGTTCGCGCTGATCCTCGGATGCATCATCGGCATCCTGAGGATCGCCCCATCGGCCCCGATGCGAGCGGTCGGCACGGTGTACGTGAACACCCTGCGCAATACCCCCCTCGCACTGCTCATGATGTTCTTCGCGCTGGGTTACCCGAAGCTCGGGCTGCCGCCCCTCGACTACATGACTCTCGCGATCATTGCCCTCGTTCTGTACACCGCCAGTTATGTCGCCGAGGTCTTCCGCTCCGGCATCAACTCGATCAACAAGGGGCAGACCGAGGCGGCCCGTGCGCTCGGGCTCACCTTCGGCCAGGTGATGCGCGTCGTTCTGCTGCCGCAGGCATTCCGCAACGTCGTCCCCCCGCTGGTCAGCGTCTTCATCGCCGCCCTGAAGAACACCACCGTCGCGAGCGGTTTCTCGGTCATGCAGGCCGGCGCCATCTCCGCCAACATGTCCGAGCGCGGCGAGAACCTGCTGGCCACCCTGCTGTGGGTCGCCCTGTTCTTCTTCATCCTCGTGATGGGCCTGGCCGCCCTGCAACGGAAGCTCGAACGAAAGTGGGCGCAATCATGAGCTACGCCACCCAGGAACTCTTCGATGTCCCAGGGCCTAAGGGTCGCCGCCGCAGCAACATCGCCGGGTTCATCACCATTGCGATCGTCGTGCTGTTCCTCGGCTTCATCGTCTTCCAGCTCTACCGCTCCGGGCAGTTCGACGCCCAGAAGTGGCAGCTGTTCTCCTTCCCGCTGGTCCAGCAGGAGATCCTCAAGACCACCGTCTCCACCCTGAACGCGTTCCTGGGCGGTGCCGTGCTGGCGCTGGTGCTCGGCGTGCTCCTGCTGCTCGGACGGCTGTCGCAGATCAAGTGGGTGACCGTCGCGTTCAGCTGGCTGACCGAGACCTTCCGCGCCATTCCCCTGCTCATCCTGATGATGCTCATGTACTACGGGCTGCCAGTCCTGGGTGCCACCTTCGTGACCCCGTTCGTCGCGGTCGTCGGCGGGCTGATGATCTACAACGGCTCCGTTTTCGCCGAGATCTTCCGCGCCGGCATCCAGTCCCTGCCGAAGGGGCAGAGCGAGGCCGGCTACGCCATAGGACTGACCCGTGGGCAGGTGCTGCGGGTGATCCTCGCCCCGCAGGCGATCAAGAACATGCTGCCGACGATCATCTCCCAGCTCGTGGTCGCCCTGAAGGACACCGCGCTCGGCTTTATGGTCACCTACCCGGAACTGCTCTACCTGGCGAAGTTCTACGGGACCCAGTTCCAGTACGGCAGCCCGATCATCCCGGCCGCCATCGTGATGGGGTCCATCTACATCGGGCTCTGCCTCCTGCTGTCCTTCGTCGCCGTGAAGGTGGAGAAGTGGTCGAATTCCGGAAGAAAGTCCAACCAGGAGATCCCGCAATATGAGTGACCTGATCGTTTCCCGCCTGCTCGCCTCGGTCACCGAGTCGGCCCCGCAGGCGATCGACGCCCTGGCCAAGAAGTACCGCAGCCAGGGGCGCCCGGTGATCGCGTTCGGCGCCGGGGAGCCGGACTTCGACACCCCGGCCTTCATCACCGAGGCCGCCAAGGCTGCCATCGACGACCCGAAGAACCACCACTACAGCGGGCCGTCCGGGCTGCCGGAACTCCGCGAGGCGGTCGCCGAGTACACCACCGCCTACACCGGGACCCCGTTCACCGCGGCCAACGTCGCCATCGCGAACGGCGGCAAGCAGGCCATCTACAACACCCTGTCGGCCATCCTGAATCCGGGTGACGAGGTCATCCTGCCCGCCCCCTACTGGACGAGTTACCCGGAGCAGGTCAAGCTCGCCGGCGGCATCACGGTGCCGGTGGTGACGGATGTCGACAGCGAGTATAAGACCACCGTCGCCGACCTGGAGAAGGCGCGCACCGACCGCACCAAGGCGCTCATCTTCACGTCGCCGTCGAACCCGACCGGCTCGGTGTACACCGCCGAAGAGATCCGCCTGATCGGCGAGTGGGTGACCGAGCACAAGATCTGGGTGCTGTCGGACGAGATCTACCACGACTTCGTCTACGACGGTGCCGAGTTCGCCTCGATCTCCCGGTTCGTGCCGGCGGAGCAGCTCATCATCGTGAACGGACTGGCCAAGAGTCACGTGCTGACCGGATGGCGGCTCGGCTGGATCGTCTCGACTCCGGCGATCATCGATGCGGTCAAGAACTTCCAGTCGCACACCACGGGCAACGTGTCCAACATCTCCCAGCAGGCCGCCTTGGCGGCCATCCGTCACGGTCAGGACTTCCCGGAGCAGATGCGCACCGTGTTCGATCGGCGCCGGCGCATCGCGTACGAGTTGATCCAGACGTTCAAGAACGTCAGGGTGGCGAATCCGCTGGGCGCCTTCTATGTGTTTCCGGATGTTCGAGGGCTCCTGGACGGAACGCTCGAGCTGAACGGGTCACCGGTCACGACCAGCTTCGAACTGTCGCAACTTCTACTGGAGGAGATCGATGTCGCGGTCGTTCCGGGCGAGGCATTCGGGGCTCCCGGGCACCTGCGGTTCTCCTATGCCCTGGATGATGATGCACTGGTCGAAGGTCTGGAGCGCATCCGCGACTACCTCGCGTAGTTAAGCGGGTCGAGCTTGTCGAGACCGGCTGAGCTTGCCGAAGCCACCAGCAATCTCGACAAGCTCGATTGGTCTCGACAAGCTCGACCCACGAAACTCAGGCAGCTCAACCCACTTTCCGTGGTGTTACGCAGCAGTCAGGCTGTGCGCGTCGAGGATCTCGTAGCTGTAGCCCTGCTCGGCGAGGAACCGCTGCCGGTTCTGCGCGAACTCCTGGTCGACGGTGTCCCGCGCGACCAGTGTGTAGAAGTTGGCGGGCAGCCCGCTTTCCTTCGGGCGCAGCAGGCGTCCCAGCCGCTGGGCCTCTTCCTGGCGTGAGCCGAACGACCCGGACACTTGGATGGCTACGGTCGCCTCGGGCAGGTCGACCGAGAAGTTGGCGACCTTCGACACCACGAGCACAGTGATCGAGCCTTCACGGAACGCCTGGTACAGCCTCTCCCTCTCGTCGACCGGCGTCGCCCCCGTGAGCTTGGGTGCGTTCAGCGCATCCGCCAGCTCGTCGATCTGGTCCAGGTACTGGCCGATCACCAGGATGCGCTCGCCGGCATGCTTGGCGACCAGGTCTTTGACGACCTCCAGTTTCGCGGGTGCCGTGGCCGCCAGGCGGTACCGTTCGTCGTCGGCGGATGCCGCGTACACGAGCCGTTCGTCCTGGGGGAGGTCGATGCGCACCTCGTAGCAGGAGGCGGGGGAGATGAAGCCCTGGGCCTCGATCTCCTTCCACGGGGCGTCGAACCGCTTCGGGCCGATGAGGCTGAACACGTCGCCCTCGCGGCCGTCCTCCCGCACCAGGGTCGCGGTCAGGCCGAGCCGACGGCGAGCCTGCAACTCGGCGGTGAGCTTGAATACCGGGGCCGGCAGCAGGTGCACCTCGTCGTAGATCACCAGGCCCCAGTCGAGCGCATTGAGCAGTTCGAGGTGGGCGTACTGGCCTTTCCGCTTGGCCGTGAGAATCTGGTACGTCGCGATGGTGACCGCCTTCACCTCTTTCACCTGGCCGGAGTATTCGCCGATCTCGTCCTCGGTGAGGGTGGTACGGCGCAGCAGCTCCGACCGCCACTGGCGGGCCGAGACGGTGTTGGTGACCAGGATGAGCGTGTTCGTCTTGGTGGTCGCCATCGCCCCGGCACCGACCAGGGTCTTGCCGGCACCGCAGGGAAGTACCACCACGCCGGAGCCGTGCTCCATGAAGTTGCTGATCGCGTGCTCCTGGTACGGGCGCAGCGACCAGTCGGTGTTGTCGAGGGAGATCTCATGAGGGGTCCCTGGCGTGTAGCCGGCGAGGTCCTCAGCCGGCCAGCCGAGTTTCAGCAGTTCCTGCTTCAGTTGCCCGCGCGCCCAGGGTTGCATGACGAAGGTATTCGGCCCGCGCTTCTCGAAGAGCAGCTCAGCCACCTTCTTGGCGCGGGAGATCTCGGACAGCACCGCAGCATCCGTCGCCGTCAGGGTGAGCACGCCGTCGTCATCGCGCTCGATCACCAGCCGGCCGTAGCGGGACACGGTCTCGACCATGTCGACCGCGACCGACTGGGGGATGGCGAACTTGCTGTACTTCTCCAGCGTGGCCAGCATGTCTTCGGCGGTGTGGCCGGCGGCGCGGGCATTCCACAGGCCGAGGCGCGTGATGCGGTAGGTGTGGATGTGCTCGGGGGCACGCTCCAACTCGGCGAAGACGGCGAGGTCGTGGCGGGCGTCGGCAGCGTCCGGATGCGCGACCTCCAGCAGCACGGTGCGGTCGCTTTGAACGATGAGCGGCCCATTAGTCATAACGTTCTAGTCTACGCCCGTCCCGCTTACCGTCAGTGGGCGGGGGACACCCCGGCGATACTCGACAGCGGCAGGGTGCGCTCGATGTCGGAGTTTCGGTCGCGCGCCCGCAGGCGGCCGCCGACGATGCTGGCCGGCTCCAGTTGCAGTTCGGTGGTCGAACCGTTCGGCATGGTGACGCTCACGGTGAGGGCGAGTTTGCCGCGAACGGCCGCATCCAGTTGCTTGATCAGCCAGGCGTGGTCGTTCTCGCCGGCGTCGGGCTCCCCGCCGACGCGCAGTCGTGCGACGAGCTCGGCGGCCGGGTCGCTCGTCGCGTGGTGCGCCACCTTCGCGGTACGGCGGCGTTGCAGCACGACGATCTCGCCTTGCGAGTTCTCCGCCGCCACCGGATAACGCGCGTCGCTGAGCGTCCAGAAGACCAGGTCGAGCGGGAACCGGCTCACCACCCGGTGCGTTCCGGTGCGGGTCAGTCCGAGCCCGCTCAGGCTCTGGTCGACGACGATGGTGCCGAGCAGGTTGGTGTCGTCGGAGCGCAGATAGCTTCGCGCGCCGTACTCCGCGTTCTCCGGGTCGACCCCGCCAGTGAGCTCGCCGATGCGAACCAAGCCGTACCGGGCGGCGCTCTCCGCGATGAGGTACGACAGGGGCTGCGGGATGCCGGTCAGTGAGATCGACTCCAGGTATTCGAGGATCGAGTTGGCGGTCTCACCGGATGCCAGTGCCCGGTTCACGCTGGACGCCGACACCCGGTAGGTGGCGGCCAGTGCGCGGTTCTCGGCGTCCGCGATCACCCGCAGCCGTGCATCCACCGCAGGAGTGAGCGGACCGGGCGCGACCACCGACAGGTCGTGCTGCAGGTAGACCTTCTCGACCTCGGTGGGGAGGAGGGGGCGCAGTGCCGCCTCAGCCTCAGTCGGCTTGCCGTCCAGCAGCAGGGCGCCCTGACTGCTCGGCGCCTCCCCTCCGGTGATGCCGAGAAGCTCGGCACTCTGGGTGAAGGTCGCGATGCGCTGCTGCATCCACTCGCCGCCGGCCGGGTAGAGCCAGGCCAGATGGGCTCGAAGCCCGTCGCCCCATTTTGCCTGCGAGTACCGGCGGAGCACCCGCCGCACTTCGGGCAGCACCCCGCTGACCCAGCCGTCTACCAGCACCAGCCACCGCGCGAGGGTGGGCTCCAGCAGCCAGTCGTTTCCGCGTTCGGTGACCAGCCAGGCGCCGGCCTCGCGGGTGGTGAGGCCGGCCTGGTCGGCGACGGACAGGTACGCCGCAACCGAGTCCAGGTCGGTTGCGATGGCGTTCGCCAGTCGTTTCTTGTCTGGCAGGGCGATGCCGCCCTTGGCCAGCTCGCGTGCCGGCTCCCGCTCCAGCTCGAGCAGCAACGCGGTCACCACGGTGATGGCGCTGAACGCCCGCTCCGCGGCGAGGCGGTCGATGGCGTGACGTTCCGTTTCGGCGACCGGGGCGGGCGGATGCCCCACCGGGTCTGCGGCGAGTTCTTCCCGGGACGGCAGTCCGAAGACCGGCCAGGACCGCAGTTGCTCGATGACGACGTCGTAGACCTGGGCGCGATCGTCGGTGGTCTCGGCGAGCAGGAACCGTACCGGCCTCTCGAGGCGCCGCGTGACATCCGCCTGCTCCCAGCCGAGAGCGGTGGCGACCTGCGCGATCGTCGACGGGGTTTCCGCGGTGGCCAGCTCGCCGGCGGTCGCCAGCAGCGCGAGGGTGCTGCGGTCGAGCCGGCTGAGCGCCTGCTGCACCGAGGTGCTCTCGAGCAACGATTCGGCGAGGTCGAAGAAGTCCTTGATGCCGGCGGCGGGGAAGGTGCGTGCCTGCAGCGCGCTGACCAGCGCGGGGTCGTCGATCAAGCGCAGGCGCGTGGCGAGAGACAGGATGTCGTTCATTCGTCCCCCCGCCGATTGTCGTGTGCAGCTGGGTCGGCGTCGGTGCCGACCTTCCTAGCTTGTCCTATTCCCGGCTCGGCGGCTGACGTTGCTGATAATCAGGAGCGCGATCGTCAGCAGCATGGCCGACGGCAGGGCGAAAAGCGGCAACATGAGAACGATCGGCCAGACGCCTTGGCCGGATCCGATCTCGGTGTTCGCACCCACGGCGGTGCCGACGATGACGGCGATGAAGGATGCGAGTGAGGCGAGCACGAGAACAACGATCAGGTAGGCCATGATCCGTTGGCTACGATTAACGGTACCGGGAGCGCCATTTGTCACACCCACAACAATACGTCCATCGGGTGCCCGTAAGCTTACGAGTTACGACTCGTGCATGAGAAAGAGGTACGCCATGCCTACCGGCAAGGTTAAGTTTTACGACGAAGAGAAGGGCTTCGGCTTCATCAGCTCTGATGACGGCCAGGAGGTCTTCCTTCACGCCTCCGCCCTGCCATCCGGTACCACCGCGGTGAAGGCGGGTACCCGTCTCGAGTTCGGAATCGCCGACGGCAAGCGGGGCGCGCAGGCGCTGTCCGCGCGCATTCTGGATGCTCCGCCCAGCCTCTCGAAGATGAGCCGCAAGCCGGCCGACGACATGGCGATCATCGTGGAAGACCTGGTGAAGATGCTTGACGGCATCGGCACCAACCTGAAGCGCGGACGCTACCCGGAGTCTGGCCACAGCCACAAGATCGCGGCGATGCTGCGCAAGGTCGCGGACGAACTGGATGCCTGAGACCCTGGCAACGCCCGCCGACTTCGAGCTGGCTCGTGCGGCACTGCTCGACATGACCCCGGCGTCGACCATCGGCGAGCGCGCAGGCTCGATCGATGAGGGCGATGGGGTAGTCACCCTCTACTTCGACACCACCATGCCCGGTTACAAGGGCTGGCGCTGGACGGTCAGCATCGCCCACATCGAGGGGGGCGACCCGACCGTTCTCGAGACCGAGCTGACCCCGGGGGAGACGGCGTTGCTGTCCCCGGCCTGGGTGCCGTGGGCCGATCGCCTCGCCGACTACAAGGCCGGCCAGGCCGGGCAGGCGGCGGAGGAGCTGGACGACGACGACAGCGACGACGACGACGATGATGATGACTTTGATGATGAGGACGTCAACGACGATGACGAGGCGTTGCTGCACAGCGGCGATCTCGACGGTGTCGACATCGATTCACTCGACGATGAAAATGACGACGACGAAGATCATGACGACGAGTCGGATGACTTCGGCGGGTCAGCGCTTGCGGTGGGTGTAGACGAGGCCGATGAGGCCCAGGACGAGTCCGGTGACGCAGGCCCAAACCCACCAGCGATCGGCCGGGGTAAGCGCCGGGCCAAGCACTAGTACGGCGACGAGAGCGACCAGCCACAGCCCGATCCCGACGAGGACCGGTTTGCGGTCATCCGTTTTCGGCGGCACCGGGTCGGGCCGCCGTTCGGAGTCTTTCAGCCACAGCCGCATGGGTTAAAGGTAGCGATTCGTCAGAGGTTCTCGACGACGTATTCGATCGACGCGATCAGCTGGCGGATGTCGCTGGGCTCGACCGCGGTGAAGGTTGCCACCCGCAGCTGGTTGCGTCCGAGCTTGCGGTACGGGTCGGTGTCGACGACGCCGTTGGCGCGGAGCGTCTTGGCGATGGCGGATGCGTCGACCTGGTCATCGAAGTCGATTGTTACGACGACCTGCGACCGGTGGTCGGGGTTGGTGACGAACGGGGTCGCGTACGACACCGACTCGGCCCACTCGTACAGGGCAATCGAGGACTCCCGGGTGCGGGCATCCGCCCAGGCCAGCCCGCCGTTGTCGTTGATCCACTGCACCTGGTTGTCGAGCAGCAGCAGTGTGCTGAGTGCCGGGGTGTTGAGGGTCTGGTTGAGTCGCGAGTTGTCGATCGCGTTCTTCAGGCTGAGGAATTCGGGGATGTAGCGTCCGCTGGCCGCGATGCGTTCCACCCGTTCGATGGCCCGGGGGGAGAAGAGGGCGAGCCACAGCCCGCCGTCGGAGGCGAGGTTCTTCTGCGGGGCGAAGTAGTAGACATCCGCCTGGGACGCGTCGAAGTCGATGCCGCCGGCCGCGCTGGTGGCGTCGATGACGGTGAGCGCATCCGCCTGGACCCGGGTGACCGGGGCCATGACGCCGGTCGAGGTCTCGTTGTGCGGCCAGGCGTAGACGTCGACCCCGTCGGTGACGACCGGCTCGCTGCGGGATCCCGGGTCGGCGCTGATGACGGATGGCGCATCCAGCCACGGGGTTGTCGCCGCCTTCGCGAACTTGCTGCTGAACTCGCCGAACACCAGGTTCTGGCTGCGCTGCTCGATGAGGGAGAATGCGGCGGCGTCCCAGAACGCAGTGGAGCCGCCGTTGCCGAGCACCACTTCGTAGCCGTCGGGGATGGCGAACAGCTGGCCGAGGCCGTCCTGCACCCGCTTGACCAGGTTCTTCACCGGCGCCTGCCGGTGGGAGGTGCCGAGCAGTTCCGCACCCGCAGTAGAGAGGTACGCGAGTTGCTCGGCGCGGACCTTGGAGGGTCCGCATCCGAACCGTCCGTCGGCGGGCAGAAGGGCTGAGGGGATTGTGAGCTGCGGCATAGAGAAATCTTATTGGGGTGCCAGAGGTTAGGCTTGCCTATGACGTTCGAGGACGGTGAAGGGCGACGATGGCTGATCTCATTGACACCACAGAGATGTATCTCCGCACGATCTACGAGCTCGAAGAAGAGAACATCATCCCGCTGAGGGCGCGCATCTCTGAGAGGCTCGGCCACTCCGGGCCGACGGTTTCGCAGACCATTGGTCGGATGGAACGTGACGGCCTGGTGCGGGTTGAGGATGACCGGCATCTTGCGCTCACGACCGCCGGGCGTTCGAAGGCCGTTGGCGTGATGCGTAAGCACCGCCTGGCTGAGCGTCTGCTTGCCGACGTCATCGGCCTCGACTGGGCGCTCGTCCACGAGGAGGCGTGCCGCTGGGAGCATGTGATGAGCGAGCAGGTGGAGCGGCGCATCCTGGAACTGCTGGAGCACCCGACGCATTCCCCGTACGGCAACCCGATCCCGGGGCTGGATGAGATCGGCGACCGTACTACCTCGAAGTTCTCTGATGGCGTGGTCAACGTCGTCAACTACACCCTGGGCGCGGTGGGGCCGATCACCGGTACTATCCGCCGGCTGGGGGAGCCGGTGCAGTACGAGTCCGAGCTGCTCGACCAGTTGCGAACGGCCGGGGTGGTTCCGGGTGCGGTGGCTAGCTTCACCGGTTCCGGCCGCACCTTTCGTGTCGAGGTGGAGGGCATCCCTGAGGGCATCGAGCTGCCCATCGAGGTGGCGCAGCACGTCTACGTCGGCATCTAGCTAACTCGGGGCCGCTTTTCGAGGGCTAAGGATTTGTTTCCGCCCATAGAAGCCCGGCCCACCCGAAACAAACCCTTAGCCCTCGAAAAGCTTGAGCGGCAAGATACCGGCGCAATCCGTTTATTTAACGGAACGGTCACGTGGCGTGGCTGCGTCACATCCGCTTCGCTGAGTGCGTTAATGTGGAACCCTGTGATTCTTCGTCAGCCAGTCGGGAGAGAAACATGAGTGAGGGCCGCGCCATCCACGCCTTGGATGCCCGCCGCCCTGCCGTGCGGAGGCAGCCGGTGCTGCTGCTGCACGACAGTCTCATACGCCCCAGCGGACGTCGCGGCGCACTGTTCTGTGCGTCCGGACACCAGGCACTGCCATGTCGGCAGTGCCTTTTTTCGTGTCCGGCGTCGCGCGCGACCGACTCGGAGTTCCACAGGAATTATCGGACCCCTGGAAGCCGTCCAGGGCGAAATCGATGGGAACAGTATGCGCACACTGGTGCTGAACGCCGGGTTTGAGCCCCTGGCCGTAGTTTCTTTCAAGCGAGCACTGGTGCTGGTGATGAATCAGAAGGCAACCGTGCTCGCGCACGACGCCGAGCATCCGGTCTGGGGCTTGTCGGCGTCGTATGAGCGGCCGTCGGTGATCCTGCTGACCCGGTATGTGCGCATCCCGAATTCGCGGCTGCTGCCGGTCAGTCGGCGCGGGGTGCTGCGGCGCGACGACCAGCGCTGTGGTTACTGCGGTGGTGCCGCGACCACGATCGACCACGTGTTGCCGCGCTCCCGTGGCGGGGTGGACAGCTGGGAGAACCTGGTCGCCTGCTGCCTGCGCTGCAACAACGCGAAGGGCAACCGCACGCCCGGCGAGATGGGCTGGAAGCTGTTGTTCCGTCCGCAGCCGCCGCACGGCACCTCCTGGCTGGTGCGTGGCGTAGAGCGCGCGCAGCCCCAGTGGGAAGAGTTCCTGGCCCCCGCCGCTGCCTGATTCTGTGGGTCGAGTAGCGCGCGACGAAGGAGCACGCGTATCGAGACCTCTTAAGCAGGTCGAGCCCGTCGAGACCAGCCGAGCTTGCCGAGGCGCCCCCTCCTCTCCGCTAAACTCAACTCACCAGCCTCTGTAGCTCAACGGAAGAGCAGTTCCGTCCTAAGGAAACGGTTGGGGGTTCGAATCCCTCCAGGGGCACACTTCCTTTTGCCTCGATTGCCTTGTATTTGTAGGAATCTAGCGGGCCGCTGAGATTTAAGATCGGTGTTTGCCCACATTTGGGTGAAGACCGGGCACGAGGTCGCAGGTTCAGGGTAGATCTTCGTGGACTGTGGCGGGCGGTGTTGACCCCGCACCCGGACTCTGCCATCCCTGAAGGCGGCAATCGGGGCACGATCTCGGGGCTCGCGGAAATGCATCAATCCTTCTGGGCGGTGCCGGGTGCGAACCAGTCTGCACCTGGCGGCGGTGGCACCCAGCGACGACACCGCCCTCTGATTTATGCGTATGCATTGAATCTGGTAGGATGGAAGCACCAAAGCAGCCGCGCCGGCCTGGGGCACAAGCAGCCCGTTGAACGCGTATCGCACGACGCAAATACGCCTTCCAGCGTGCGGGCGCGGCAAAGAAAGGAAGCTTCATGAGTCGTCTAGAAAACAAGGTCGCCATCGTGACCGGAGCCGGTTCAGGCATGGGCGAGTCCCACGCTCGCGTGCTCGCTGAGCACGGAGCCCGGGTCGTGCTGACCGATGTCAACGCTGAGGCTGGCCAAAAGGTCGCCGACGAGATCGGCGAGAGCGCACTGTTCATCAAGCACGACGTCACAAATTTTGACGCCTGGGCCGACGTGGTCAAGCAGGCGAACGACAAGTTCGGCCCCGTCAACGTGCTCGTCAACAACGCGGGCCTCTCAGGCCCCATGGCCAAGATTGAAGACCTGTCTCTTGAAGACTACGACCGCACGGTCGCCGTCGATCAGCACGGCGTCTTCTACGGCATCAAGGCTGTTCTGCCGGGCATGCTCGAGAACGGCGGCGGCTCCATCATCAACATCTCGTCGGTCGCGGGCTTCGTCTACCAGGCCACGAACGCCGCCTACGCTGCGGCGAAGTTCGCTGTTCGCGGCCTCACCAAGGCTGTCGCCATCGAATACGCCGACAAGGGCATCCGCGCCAACTCCGTTCACCCCGGAGCGGTCTGGACGCCGCTGCTCGCCGGTGTTCCGAAGGAAGACGTCGACGCGTTTGCGCAGACTATCCCCGTGAAGCGCATGGCCGACGTGCGTGAAATCTCCGACCTCATCGTCTTCCTCGCATCGGATGAGTCGACGTACATCACCGGCAGCGAGCTCGTCATCGACGGTGGTGCCACGGCAATCTAGCTGTACCCGGTCAGTACGTTGGTGACCGATAGAAGAGAAGGCCTGCAGTCTGAGTGGTGCCATACGCACTCAGGAGCTGCGGGTCTTCTCGCGTTCCACGGCAGAGTGGGAAGCACTCACCCTCAGGGCACGTTCCTGCAACGGCGGACTGTCTGCAAGCCTTAACCCCCGCGACTCCCAACCTGTCCACAGCTGCCACGTTTAGCTATTTACTGCGAAGGCGCTCAGCGTAATCTTGCTTAGTCTCGTCCCTATATAGGTACTTCTCGATCGTCTCCGCGCGCACTCGCCCCTCACTGACATCGTTGAGGGTCTCCGCTGCGCTTCACAGATGCGGAGATTGAGGAACTTGTCCACACGGTTGGTAACTTGGTGCTCCTCAGCAAGGGGAAGAACTCGTCGGCAGCGAACAAGGAGTTCGCAAACAAGAAGTCCACGTACCTTCAGCCGCGAGTATCAGACTATCCACGCAGTCTCGAGACGCTTGGATACGAATCTTGGACGCCGAATACCGTTCGAGAGTCAACCAAATTCGCCCATCGGGCATCACTCGAGCAGGGCCACGAATTTTGGGACTGCTGGGGCAGCGGCCGTCATAGGGCAGGTTCCGTGGCCGCCTAAGGGCCCTTTGTCATGGCCGCTGATGTGCAGGAGGATGGATGGTGAAGTCGACGCCATACCGGAGTCGACGCTCAATCGTTTTCTATACCAAGAGAGGTGTGCCATGACTTTCCCGGTTCTCCAAGACAAGGTCATCATCGTCACCGGCAGTGGACAAGGAATGGGGGCTGCAACTGCGCGCTTGGCAGCGGCTGCGGGTGCAAAGGTAATCGTGGCTGACTGGAATGAGGCCAGCGGTCAAGCGGTGGTCGATGGCATCAGAGCAGATGACGGCGACGCCACGTTTGTGAAGACCGACGTGTCCGACCCTGCCTCCGTCGAGAACATGGTGAAGCAGACCGTCGAAACCTATGGGCGCCTCGATGGGGCTGTCAACAACGCGGCAATCAAGCCTGACACGTCACCGCTCTCAGAACTCGACGAGAACTACTTCGACCGTCTCATTAGCGTCGATCTCAAGGGCGTGGCACTGTGCCTCAAGTTCGAGCTTCGACAGCTAATCAAACAGGGTGAGGGCGGATCGCTCGTAAACATCTCCTCAACGAACGCATTCCGCCCGCAGTACAACCAGGGCATCTACACGGCCGCCAAGCACGGGGTCGTCGGCCTCACCAAGAGCGCTGCTCTGGAGAACGGCCCACACAACATCCGAGTAAATTCAGTCGCCCCGGGCGCGATCGAGACTCCGATGCTCACCGAGTCCATAGCAGACAACAACCTAAAGGCCGAAGACGTCGCGGCTGCCCTGTCGGTGCTCAACCGCTTCGGCAAGCCCGAAGAAGTCGCCGAAGGCAGTGTCTGGCTGCTCTCCGACAACTCGAGCTACGTGACCGGTTCGGTGCTGCACGTCGACGGTGGCTACACCGGCCGCTAGTCCGGGCCTGACCCGGCTGCTGCCCTACTAACGATCGATGCTGGCAGCCGTTTTCGGTTCCTTGACTTCTCAGTGGTCGAGAAACGCACCCAGGCGAAAAGGACTGCCACCATCCACGTCGCGCTCAACCTGGGCGGCGTCGTTCTCAGCATGATTGGGCTTGGCCGCCCTCGGCACTTCCGGTTGGTTGGACGGCAAGCTCGCTTACCGCTACGGCGTTCGCGTCGCCAGAGAGGCGACCCAGGCTGAGGGGTTCAGCTCAGCCCAGCTGGTCGCCCGTGATTGCTGCACACTCGTGCGCCATTGATGCTCCTGCAGTCGCGATATTCGACCAGGCCGTCGCGCACTCGGTTGTGCCCACATTGTGCCCACATTCCGTAAGAAACCCCGTGATTGAGACCAGTGTATGGTGAGTAGGAAAGCCTAGAATCTCGGGGATTTTAGACCCGCAACGCGTAAGTAGCGGGCACGAAATAGGATTCGAATCCCTCCAGGGGCACGGTCGCGTCAGCATCTATTTTCCGTATGTGCACCGCTGCGAAGCGAATGAGCTGGGATTGGATTGCGATGACCATGGACTTGCGCTGGTTGACCGCGCCGGATCAAGAGGTTGCGGCGGCCATGGCAGCCGTGCGTCACGACTCGCGGCCGACCTGGGTGCCCACAAGGAGGCAGGTTCTCGCGCATGTCAACCGCTGCCTCATCCTCTGGTACCTCTGCATCGTCTTCATGGTCATCGGTATCCGCGTGGACGGCTACCAGGACGGTCAGGTCATGGCGTCAGACATCAGCGCCCTGATGGTGTCGATAACGATCCTGGCCGCCTGGCTCTACGGCACCTATTGGCTGCAGGTCTGGGCCGGCAAGCCTTCGTCGCCGCGAGCACGCCTGAAGCAGTGGCGCCAGACCCTGACCGCTCTCGCAAATGGCTACGAGTCACGGCCCAGCCAGGTCGCAACCTTCTCCTCCCTCATCAGCGCCGGGAGCCGCCGTGTGCACCAGTACCCGCGATACGTCGCAGACGGCGTCGAGTTCGGCAATCTTGTGCGTGGAACCGCCCGGTCGAACGGGTGGCACTACCTCGCCGTCAAGCTGCCAGCGCCGTTACCGCACCTGACTCTCGACGCAACGTCGAACAATCGGATGGGCAGCGACTTGCCCGCCGGTGTCGAACGCGGCCAGCGGCTCTCTCTCGAAGGCGACTTCGACCGATGGTTCCAGGCCTATTCGCTTCTCAAGTACCGGAACGAAGCGCACTACATTCTCACCCCGGATGTGATGGCAGACCTCATCGATAACGCTGGGCGATTCAACGTCGAGATCGTCGACGACAACCTTGTCTTCTTTACCTCGCCGGCCGTTGATTTCACGGAAGCCGAGCACTGGCACTCTCTTCATGCCGTCCTCACGACGGTTGCCCCGCGCATCACCGCAAAGGCGCGACGGTACCTCGATGAACGGGTGCCAGGTCAGGAGGTGCCGCGGATGCTTTCGGCGATCCGCGCCGAGCTCGAGAACCCCGGTATCGCCTGGGTACCGCCGGAGCCTCGTATTGGGCCGGACGGACGCCGACTCAACATACGCGACCGTAACAAGGGCGTGTGGCCAATAATCGGCGCTGTCGGATGGTTCACCCTTCTCGCATTTCTTTACGCGGTCCCCGGGATCTTCGCGTTCGCAGGACTCATGTCCATCATCGACGGCAGGTAATCCGGCCGGAGGGGTGATCCTGAAGTACCCGGGTAGCACGCCGAAACACAGATCGCTGGCCTGAACCGATCTCTCGCCACAGACTGGGAGCATGCCCGAACTCCCGGAAGTGCACGCGCTCGCCGCCGACCTTGACGGCCGTCTCCACGGCCGGGTGGTCGCGCGGCTGGACCTCCTGTCGTTCGCCGCACTGAAGACCTTCGACCCGCCAGTTTCCGCGATAGAGGGGCAGAGCATCCGCGGTGTGACGAGGCACGGCAAGTTCCTCGATTTCATGATCGGCGACCTTCACCTGGTCATGCACCTGGCCCGGGCCGGATGGGTGCGGTGGAACGACGGCACCCGTACCATGCCGGTGCGCCCGGGGAAGAGCCCGCTGGCCGCCCGCCTGATCCTCGACGACGGAACCGGGCTCGACGTGACAGAAGCGGGCACCAAGAAGAGCCTCGCCATCTACCTGGTCAGGACGCCGACGGATGTCCCCGGTATCGCCCGGCTTGGGCCTGACCCCCTGAGCGAGGACTTCACCGAAGACCAGTTTCTGGGCATCCTCACCGCCGCCGGCCGGGCACAGATTAAAGGAGTCCTGCGCAATCAGTCGACGATCGCCGGCATCGGCAACGCCTACTCGGATGAGATTCTGCACGTCGCCCGGATGTCGCCGTTCAAGCCGGCAGCGATGACGACGGATGAAGCCGGTCGCCTCTTCGACGCCTTGCAGACGACCCTGCGCGAAGCCATCGCGCGCTCGGAAGGACTGGCAGCATCCGAACTCAAGAAAGAGAAAAAGTCCGGCATGCGCGTGCACGGCCGAACCGGCGAAGCGTGCCCGGTCTGCGGCGACACCGTGCGGCAGGTCATCTACTCCGACTCCACGCTGCAGTACTGCCCGACCTGCCAGACCGGCGGCAAGCCGCTGGCCGACCGGGTGCTGTCCCGGCTGCTGAAGTAACGGACGGCTGCCGCACCGAGGCTCAGGCCACGAGCGGAGCCGCGTGGGACGCACCGGAAATGGCGCGGAACTCGCCCTCATTGCCGAGCAACTGCGAGAACACCCGCGTGCTGACGGACGCGCTGTCTGGAGCCACCGACCGGAGATCGAAGACCCAGCGCAGGGTGCTCGGCTCGATGATTTGAAGCTCACCTGCGGTTCCCGAGACCCGACGCATTGCGGCCAGCGATCGTAAGTTCTCGTCTCGCACCAAAGCTGTCAGCGGCAATCCCATCGCCTGGAACGCCGCGATGGACGAATGCTTGACTACAGCGTTCGCCCCGGTACCACGCGCTTCCGGTGCCAGGTAGGTGCCAACCTCGAAACGACGCCGCTCGTCATTGTGGGTGAAGCCGAAGAACCCCAGCGGCTGGTCGTCGCCGAGCAGCCAGAAGAACCGCCGACGCGGGGCAACGATCGCCAACTCGACGTACTCGGCGAGCGTCGAACATCCGGAAACCGGCCAGTCCCACCCCGCGTGCAGCGCGGCGGCAAAACGGTCCGCCCCGATTTCCGCCGGCAGGATCCGGAACCGCGTCTCATCAAGCGTTGTCACGGACTGAGAGTAGATCTGCGACGCCCCCGGGGCACCCCAACAACGGGTGAACAATCAGCGGCAGGATGCGCCTACGACCGCCCGGGAACCCGCTTCGTCTCGTGCGCCCAGATGGCGATCTCGACCCGGTTGCGGGCACCGAGCTTCGTCATCAGGCTGGCCAGGTGCGTCTTCACCGTGCTGAGCGTGATGTAGAGCTCGCTGGCAATCTCGCTGTTGCTCAGCCCGCGAGCGACGGCCGCGAGCACCTGCTCTTCGCGTTGGGTGAGCGGCTCGATCGGTTGCGCGGTGGGCGCCGGCGGTGCGGCATCCGCGAATGCCTCCAGCAGTCTCACCGTCACATTCGGGGCGATCAGGGCGTCACCGCTGGCTGCGGCGCGCACCGCCTGCCCGAGGAGTTCTGACCCGGCATCCTTGAGCAGAAATCCGCGAGCACCGGCACGCAAAGCGGCGTAGACGTATTCATCGAGGTCGAATGTGGTGATGATGACGACCGCCATCGGGTCGGGCACACCCGGCCCCGCGATGGCGCGGGTGGCCTCGATGCCGTCCTGACCGGGCATCCGGATGTCGAAGAGGCAGACATCCGGTCGCAGGCTCCGGGCGAGGGCAACGGCTTCGTTCCCATCGGATGCCTGGCCCACCACTTCGATGTCGGGCTGCGCGTCGAGGATCATGCTGAGCCCGGTGCGCACCAGCTCCTGGTCGTCGGCGATGAGCACGCGGATCGTCATGTGGTCCATCCAACACGAGGGAGTACCGCGGTCACGACCCACCCGCCGCCGGGCGCGCGGACGGACTGGCAGGTGCCGCCGAGGAGAGAGGCGCGCTCCAGCATTCCAGTGATGCCGTAGCCCGGGGTGGAGACCGGCGCCACCTCACCGTCGTTGGTCACCGTCAACCGCACACCGCCCTGGTCGGCCTCCACGACCACGTCGATGAGGGAGGCGCCACGGGCGTGGCGGCGAGCGTTCGTCACCGACTCCTGCACCATGCGGTAAACCGCGGCTGCGACCGTCGGCGGGATGCTGGCCGTGTCACCGGCCACCCGAACATCCACGCGCGGGCCGGCCACTTCTTCGTTCGCGAGCTGCTCGATGTCGGCGAGGCTCCTGCCCGGCGCCAACTCCGGCGCTTCGCCCTGACGCAATACGCGCACCATCGAGCGCATCTCGGCCAGCGTCCTGGACGCCTCCGCCTCGATCACGCGGAGGGCATCCGTCGCGGCCTCCGGCTTCAGCGCCGCGACGGCCAGCCCGGCCTGGGCGCGGATCGCGATCGCCGACACGTGGTGCGCAACCGTGTCGTGCAGGTCGCGGGCGAGCGTTTCGCGTTCCAACAGTTTCGCGCGGTCCAGCTCCCGCATCCTCGCGCGGGCTCGGAACCGGAGGGCGACCCCCAGCGTGACCACGCTGGCGCTGAACGCAGCCTCGCCGATGAGATCGCCGAGGGTCGTCCCTGCGATCGCGGAAGTTGAGAGGTTGGCCAGGAGCAGGCCGGATCCGACGATCAGGGCGCGACCGTTGCCCCAGCGGAACAAGGCGTAGAGCGTGAAGATGACGAACCCGCTGGCGAAGAGAACGGAATCACCCATCAGCAGGGACGCCGCCGCCATCGCCCCGACCGCGATTGCGAGCATCAGGAGCGGACGCGTCCGCCGCCAGAGCACGCTGGGCGCTGCAGCGATCACCATGACCGCAGCCAGCAGCGGCTGGGTGAGATCGGTGCGGAGGATGGCCTCAAGTACGGCCGCCACGATGATGAACGCCAGCAGGGCCCAGTCCCGCCACACCCGCGGCGGCGGTGAGGGAACTGCGCCAGGCGCGTTCCACGCGGTGCGCAGGAGACCGGTCACCTGCTCATGATACGAGGGCATCATCGTCGGACGGCGGATGCGCGGCGGCGGATGACCAGCTCGGCGACGCCGGCGTTGATCACCCAGGCGACGCCCATGAGCAGGGCGTCGGTGAAGCTGTCGAGCGGTCCAACGCTGAGGATCCAGATGGCGAGCACGACGGCTTGCGTGCCGGCTGCGATGCCGAGTGCGTAGGCGCGAGTCATCCAGGCACCGTGGGCGCCGAAGTCCCGCTTCTTGATCGCGACTATCCCGAGGATGATGCTCGCCACCATCGCCGAACCGAAGGCCAGGCGGATGCCCATCAGCAGCGGGCTGTCACCGTCCGGCGATGAGTAGAACGCGGCCATCCACACACCCGACAACGCGGCGACGAGCCCGGCCGGGATCAGGATGCCCCCGGCGATGCGGTGCCACCCCCGCCGGCCGCGCAGGGCCGGGACGAATTGGAATGCACCCAGGAGCGTATAGACGGTGGCGCCGACAATGTGTGCGACAACCGGGACCGGTGAGGCGAAGAAGCGGGCGTTGTCGGCGGTGACGGCGCCACCGGTGAGATCGGTGAGGCGGAAGGCGCCGCCGAGCACCGGGATGAGGCTGAGCAGGAGGAGCCCGGTGACGGCCAGCCATCCGCTGCGCTGGCGGGCTACTCGACCAGCAAGTTCTCGTGTCATGACTTGATGCTCGCCTGATCCAGCGCGGAAAACATCGGGAGGGCGGACGAGGCAGAAGCCGTACTTTCGGCTGACCGGATTTGGGCCGGAATGCCGATGCCGCCCGAACCTGCACGCGCAAAAATCGAAGCATGACAACACACACCACCATGACGGCGGCCGTCTACCGCCGGTTCGGCGCCCCCGAGGTCGTACACCTCGAACAGGTACGCAAGCCCACCCCGAAGGCCGGCGAAGTGCTCGTCAAGGTTCACGCCAGCACCGTGAGTGCCGCCGACTACCGGGCACGCAGCCGCGACATCCCCGGCGGCCTTAGCGTTCTCGCCGCTTTCGGTATCGGCCTGTTCCGCCCCAGCCGGCGCGTGCTCGGAATGGACGTCGCCGGCGTCGTCGAAGCGGTCGGCACAGGCGTCACCGGCTTCACCCCTGGTGACCGGGTCATCGCGATGCTGGGCGGCAAGTTCGGTGGCCACGCGGAGTACGTCTGCGTCCCGCACGATGGCGCGATCACCCGCGCCCCCGCCAACCTGACCCTCGAGCAGGCGGTCACCCTCCCCTTCGGCGGCACCACCGCCCGCGGCTTCCTGAACCAGGTCGCGATCAAGCCGGGCGATTCCGTGCTGGTCAACGGCGCATCCGGAGCCGTCGGAACCGCCGTCGTCCAGCTGGCCAAGCACCTTGGCGCGCACGTGACCGGTGTCACCAGCGCGGCCAATCGCGAGCTGGTCACCTCACTCGGCGCCGACCGCGTCATCGACTACACGGCGGATGATTTCCTCGCCGAGGGCGAACAATATGACGTCATCGTCGATTGCGTCGGCAATGCCCCGTTCGCTGAGGCCGAATCCTCGGTCAAGCCCGGCGGCGCGCTGCTGCTGGTGATCGCCGACCTGAAGGCGCTCGTGCAATCCCGCGGACAGAGCCGGAAGAGCGGCAAGCTCATCACCCCCAATATCGGCAAGTACACCGCCGACGACCTGGCGTACATCGTCAGCCTCGCCGAGTCCGGCCGCTACCAGCCGGTCATCGACCGTACCTACGACTTCACCGAGATCGTCGAAGCGCACCGCTACGTCGACACCGGGCACAAGAAGGGCAACGTCGTGTTGCGCATCACCACCCCAACGAACCACCGAAACCAAGGAAGCTAACCATGACAATCACCGAACCAAGCAGGCCGCAGCGCCTGAAAATGAGTGGCCTGCATATGGCCACCCTCATCGCTGGCGTGCTGGCGATTGCGGGATCGCACCGCCTCTTCGAAGACATCGACAACGTGTGGTGGGGGCTGTCCGCGCTCGCCGTGGGTGTCACCCTCATCCTGGTCGGAGCTGTGGGACTCGGCCGCAGCATCCGCACCGCACCGGTCGCATCCGCCGGCTACCCGACGAGGCTGGAGGGCCAGCTCGACCCGGCGCTGTCTCGCGGCATGTGGCTGGTGAAGTGGCTGCTCGCGATTCCGCATTTCATCGTGCTGGCATTCCTGTGGGCCGCCTTCCCGGTCGTCGTGCTGGCATCCGGCGTGATGATCCTGTTCACCGGCCGCTACCCGGCCACGCTGTTCGAGTACGTCGTCGGCGTTCTCCGCTGGAACTGGCGGGTCATGTTCTACGCGACCGGAGTGCTGGCCACCGACCAGTACCCGCCGTTCACGTTGGCGCGCACCGAGTTCCCGGCCACCTTCGACGTCGAATACCCCGAGCGGTTGTCCCGCTGGAAGGTGCTGGTCAAGTCGTGGCTGCTCGCCCTCCCGCACCTGCTCATCATCGGCATCCTGGCCGGGCTGGCCTGGGTCTTCTCCGACGGCCCAAGCGCCGGTGGACTGGTCGGGTTGCTGGTGTTCATCGCCGCACTTGTCCTGCTCTTCACCGGAGCGTACAACCGCGGGCTGTTCGACCTCGTGATGGGCATCCACCGCTGGGTCTACCGGGTCTACGCCTACACCTCCCTGCTGCGCGACGACTACCCGCCGTTCCGCCTCGACCAGGGTCCGCTCGAGCGCAGCCAGCTCGCGACGGCGTAACAGCGGAGTAGCATGCCGGATAACAGGGTGGTGAACGATGGATGCGGCAGAGCCGAGCACGGTGACGACGCTTGCCGGGTACGCGCGGGCGCGCACCGAGTTGCGTGAGCTGCTGGCGGATGCGACGCCGGCCGCCCTGCGCCGCCGCTCCATCGGCACCCGCTGGACCAATGAGCAACTGCTGTTCCACCTGGTGTTCGGCTACATGGTCGTCCAGGCGCTCATCCCCCTGGTCAGGGTGGTGAGTCGCCTGCCGCTCCCGTTTCAGCGGGGGTTCGCCGGGCTGCTCAATGCCGGCACGGTGCCGTTCGACTTCGTCAACTACTGGGGTTCCGTGTTCGCAGCCACCTGGTTCAACCACAAGCGGATGGCGGCCAAGCTCGACCGGGTGCTGGAGTCCCTGGCTCGCAGCCTGACGAGTGCACCGGAGGCGCGGTTGCGGCGCACCATGCGGTTCCCGGACCACTGGGACCCGTTCTTCGAACCCGAAATGTCGCTCGCCGAGGTCTATGCCTACCCGACGAAGCACTTCGACTTCCACCGGAGGCAGCTGAGTCTCTGAGTGGGAAATTGGGTCTCGTGCTTGGCCGGAGACAGGCCGATAATGGGCAGCAACCTCGACCGACAGGGAGCACATCATGGCAACCAGGCTCAACCCCTATCTGGGATTCCGCGACAACGCGCGGCAGGCGATGGAGTTCTATCAATCCGTTTTCGGCGGTGACCTGACCCTGAGCACCTTCGCGGAGCTGCAGGCCAGCGAAGACCCGGCGGAACAAGAGCTGATCATGCACGGGCAGCTCGAAACCGAGAGCGGCTACACCCTCATGGGGTCGGACACCCCGAGCGTGATGGAATACCAGCCCGGAACGAACTACTCGGTGTCATTGAGCGGCGGCGACGATGCCGAACTGCGCGGCTACTGGGAGAAGCTCATCGATGGCGGCACAATTCTCGAACCACTCGTCGAGGCGCCGTGGGGTGACAGCTTCGGCATGTGCATCGACAAGTTCGGCGTCAGATGGCTGGTGAACATCTCCGGCGCGGGCGAGAACGGTCAGCAGGCTCCGTAGTTCTACTCCGGGACTTCGGCGCAGATTGCGGTCATCTCGAGAAGGTAGTCGGCGAACGGGTCGAGTCCGGCATCCGCTCGCCGCTGCTCCAGGCCTGCCTCGTCCTCGATCGGGGTTGCCGGCTCTGGCCCGTCCGGCCCGCACCTCATCTGGGTGCCATAGGTCTGCGGCTCGCCGGCGCCGGCGGCGACCCGGTCTTCCAGGTAGGCGAGGTTGCCTGGGGAGGCCTGGTCGACGTCAACCGCTTTGCGCAATTGCTCCAAGGCGAACCGCTGGAACTCCGGGTCGAGGTCGGAATGCTGCGCAATCGCCCAGGCCGCCTCCTCGCCGTCGTCTCCGACCAGGGCGATGGTGGGCCAGCCGAACTCGAGAATGATCTGCTCGAGACGGTCGGTGCGGGTCTGACTGCTTTCCCCGCCGCCGTCCGGTGCCTGGTCGCGCTGCAGCATCGCAACCAGTTCGTCGTGGAGTTCCTGGTTGAACGGGCCGGTGGATGGTGGTGGCGCGACGGGCGTCGTGCTCGTGGCTGTGGGCGACGGCGACGGCGGGGGCGATTCGGGATGCTGGGTCGTGCACCCAGCCAGGGCGACGAGTATGGTCACTGCCGCGCACATCCGCAGCGCTGCTCGCATCGTCCGGCCTCCCACTTCGGCAATTCTGGCAGCGGAGGCGCATCCGCCGCTAGCCGGTGCTGTCGCGAAAGCAGGAGAAATCGCCGCTACGCCGAAAAAACTTCCTTCATTCGCTGCGGATGTCCGAAAGGAGCCCTCAAAGCGGCGGGGGAAAGGCGGGGGTCAGGTTGTGGCGGTGCGCATCGTGAAGACGGGGGTGCCCTCGGCGGTGTCCAGGGAAAGGGTCACCCGCAGGTCGCCGATCTCTGAGAGAGCGGATGCGTGCGTTCCGCCGCAGGGGATCATCGCCTCACCGTCGGGCAGGGAGCACACCCACTGGCGGCGATCGGTGAGCAGTTCGCCGTCGCGATCGATGCGCACCGGTGCGCCGGCGGCGACCCAGGATGCGAGTTGGGCGTTGACCGCATCCGTCACCGCGGGCAGCGCTTCCGCGAAACCGTCGGTGACGAACCCCTTGCGGCGCAGGGACTTGTTGAGGCGATACGTATCGAACGACCCGTTCTGCACGATCGTCGACGTGTCGTTCGCGGCCTGATCGAAGTCCGGTGAGCCGAGGGCATCCGTCGGTGCCTCCTTCGTCCAGCGGTCGGCGAGGGCCCGGTTGAGCGCCAGCGAGGCGAGGTGGCAGGCGGTGTGGCCGAGTGAGAGCTCGCGGCGATAGCCGGCGTCGACCGCCACAGTGACCTCCTGTCCCTCCGGCGGCGCGACCTCGAGCAGGTGCGCCACCACGAAAGCCCAGCCCTCCGTGCCCTTGCGCACCGGGATGTCCGCCCCGAGATGCAGCTGCGTGCCGTCGGTTGCCCCGACCACGCAGTTCATCACGTCGGCGGTCGTCGGGCCCCAGGCGATGGTGGCGCGGTCGGGTCCCTGGTCTGGCCAGCCGGCGTCCACGGGGTGACACGGCGTCGCATCCAGCAGCACCGCGGTCAGCCCGTCGTCGAGCAATTCGGTGTGCAGCACGGTCGCCGTGCCGCCCGTCGCTCCGGCGGGGTAGGTCACGATCGTGTCGGTTGTGGGGAGGGCCATTCTCCTATTCTCTCGTGCATGTTCGGGAGCACCGCCGTATCGTGTGGGGCATGTGGACCATCATCGTCATACTGCTCATCATCTGGCTGGCCGTCTCGGTTCTGGGATTCGTGATCGAGGGACTGTTCTGGCTCGCCGTTTTCGGCATCATCCTGTTCATCGCCACCGCTATCGTGGGCTGGGTGCGAGGGCGCGTGAACAAGTCCTGACGCCACACCAGAGTCGAAGGAGCCGGCAGTGACAACCTTCGACTTCTTCGACGGGCGAGAACTCACCCGGCCGAACGTTAGGCCAGCCGACGCTGAGGCGGCTGCTGCTGAACTGTTCGGCATTGTCGGGACCGCCCGCGAGCTGGGCAGCAACCAGGACCGCAACTTCCTCATCGAGGCAGAGGCCGAGGGCTACCTGTTCAAGGTCGACAACGGCGCGTTCTCCGAGCAGGAACTGCTCGCCCAGGATGCTGCGCTGGTGCACCTGGCCGAGCGTGGGGTCCGCGTTCCCCAGCCGATTGCCGGCCTCGACGGAATGACCCGCCAGCAATGGCAGCGGGAGGATGATTCGCAGAGCGTGCGGATGTTGAGCTACCTCGACGGTGTGCCACTCGCCAGCGCCACGACCTTCAGCGACGAGCAGTTGGACGGCCTCGGTGCCATCTGCGGAACTGTCGCCCGCGGCCTCGCCGACTTCGAGAGCGAGGGCCTGGACCGCAAGCTGCAGTGGGACCTCCGCAGTGCCACCCGCGTCATCGACCGCCTGATCGACAGTGTGGCGGATGTCGGCCGTCGCGAGGTGGTCGCCTCCGCAGCCGAAGCCGCCGCCCGGCGGCTCGGCAGGGTCAGCGACCGCCTGCGCGTGCAGCCCATCCACGGCGATGTGACCGACGACAACGTGCTCGGTGAAGACCGCGACGGGGTGTTGATCCCAACCGGCGTCATCGACTTCGGCGACCTCGCCAACAGTTGGCTGGTGGCCGAGCTCGCGGTGACGCTCGTGTCTGTACTCCACCATGTTGACGACGCTCGGTCAGCGCTCGCGGTCGTGGCTGCCTTCAACCGTGAGGTGTCGCTCGCCGACGACGAGGTCGTCGCCCTCTGGCCGCTCGTGGTGCTGCGGGCCGCCGTGCTGGTGGTGAGCGGTGAACACCAGGTCGGCCTGGAGGCGGGCAACGACTACGCCGCCGAACGAACCGACCACGAGTGGCAGCAGTTCCAGATGGCGACGAGCCTGGACTGGGGCGAAGCGGAGGAGGCGATCCGCGCGGCACTAGGCCGCTCGGGCCGACTGCTGGCCGGGAAGGTCGAACTCCTGGACTTCTCGGTGACTTCCCCCCAGGTGAACGAGGGCGGCTGGCTGCAACCGGATGCCGAGTGGGCCATCGCCACGGACGCTCTGACCAGGGCATCCGTTGCTGCCGCTCCCTACGGCCAGTGTCGGTTGACGCGCTCGGTTGCGAACTCGACCACCGAACCGGAGACGCTCGCCCTGGCGTGGGAGTTGTTCGCGGCGGCTAACACCGACGTGCTCGCACCGCAGGACACTGATGTGCTGCTGGTGACGGATGACACGGTGCGCCTCTCCGTGGACGGGTCGGAATTGAGGTTGTCGGGCCTCAACCCGACCGTGGCGGTAGGCGACCACGTGGCGGTGGGGGAGTCGCTCGGCACCCTCCGCGACCAACGCGACGGACTGGGCAGGCTGCGGGTGCAGCGGGTAGCGGCAGGCCAGGCGGAGGTGCCGACCTTCGTCGCGCCATCCGCAGCAAAGGAGTGGAAGGCGGTCACCGACCCGGCGACCAGCATCGGCCTCGCCCCAGCGCCGAACCCGTTCGACGCCGACGCCGAGCTTGAGCGGCGGTCCCACATTTTCGCCAGCGCGCAGGAGCGGTACTACCTGAGACCGCCGCAGATCGAGCGCGGCTGGAAGGAGCACCTGATCGGGGCAGACGGACGCGTCTACCTGGACATGGTGAACAACGTCGCCGCGATCGGGCACAGCCACCCCCGCCAGGTGAAGGCGATCGCCGACCAACTCGCGCTGCTGAACACCAACTCGCGATTCCTGTACCGCGCGCTCGCCGACCTGAGTGAGCGGCTGGTCGAACTCGCGCCAGACCCGTCGCTCGACACAGTGCTGCTGGTCAACAGCGGCACCGAGGCTGTCGACCTCGCGCTGCGCCTCGCCCAGGTGCACACCGGCCGACGTCCGGTGGTCGCGTTGCGGGAGGCATACCACGGCTGGTCGATGGGGGCGGATGCCGTCACTACCTCGGCCTACGACAATCCGTTCGCGCTGGCGAACCGTCCGGACTGGGTCGAGGTGGCAGAGGTCCCGAACTCCTACCGCGGCAAGTACCGCGGTGCCGACAGCGCCGAGCGCTATCTCGATGACCTTCGCGACCAGCTGGACGGGATGGTCGACGCGGGCCGAGACCCGGCCGCGTTCATCTGCGAGTCGATCCTCGGTAACGCGGGCGGTGTGGTGCTGCCCGACGGGTACCTGGCCGGTGCGTACGAGGAGGTGCGCGAGCGCGGCGGACTGTGCATCGCCGACGAGGTGCAGGTTGGCTACGGCCGCCTCGGCCACCATTTCTGGGGTGTCGAGCAGCAGGGAGTTGTGCCCGACATCATCACCATCGCCAAGGCGATGGGCAACGGCTACCCGCTCGGTGCGGTGATCACCCGCAAGGAGATCGCCGAGTCCCTGTCGCGGGAGGGAAACTTCTTCTCCTCGGCCGGTGGTAGCCCGGTGAGCTGTGCGGCCGGTCTCGCGGTGCTGGATGTCATCCGGGACGAAGGGCTACAAGCCAACGCTGCCGAGGTCGGCGACCACCTGGTGGCAAGGCTGCGTGAACTGGCCGAACGGCATCCGGTCATCGGGGCGGTTCACGGGATGGGGCTGTACCTCGGTATCGAACTGGTGCGGGATCCAGACACCCTGGAGCCGGCGACCCTGGAGACGGAGGCGGTCTGTGAGCGACTACTGCAACTCGGGGTGATCATGCAGCCCACCTCGGAACGTCAGAACGTGCTGAAGGTGAAGCCACCCATGTGTCTCAGCCGTGCCAGTGCGGACTTCTTCGTCGACGCGCTCGACGAGGTGCTCACCAACGGCTGACGTGGTCAGCGCACGGTGTCCCAGGGAGTGCTGACGGATTCAGGGTCGAAACCGAGCGCGGTCACGGCCGACTGGAACGATGACTGGCGTTCCGCGGAGTACAGCGCATAGGGGTCACGCACCGGCACGCCGAGCTGCTCTGACATCCAAGGCAGGTCTCGTACGGCGATGCGCGCTGAAGAGTCGACGCTGCCGTCGCCCGACAGGTTTGAGGCGAAAATGCCGGCAGCCGAACGTGGCAGGAAGTCCTCGTAGACGATCGGTTCGGCGACGAGCCAGCCACCATCGAGCAGGGCGAGCAGGTCGGTTGGCGCGCCCTCGGCACCGGCCTGGACTACGGTGAAGTTGAAGAAGGCGTGGTCACGTTCGAGCAGCTCCCGCTCGGTTGCCGCGCAGAGTTCACCCCAGACTTCCCGCGCCACCTCGGGGCGCGGCCTGCCGCTGGCGGTCTGGCGGGCGTCGACCTCCGCGACCATGGAGTCGTAGTGGTCTCGGCCCGACTGGGTCAGCGCAATGCCGCGGGCCTCCACCTCGCCGAAACGGACTCGCAGGTCGCCGGTGCTGGTCGATCCGTCCGGTTCCCGGAATGCCCGTGGTTCGGCCAGAGCCCGGAAGGAGGTCTGGCGCAGCAGGAGGTCAGGACCATCCCACCGCGGTGGACCCTGAATGGCATCGATCATCTGGATGCCGCGCTCGCTCATCCGCCGGTACAGCTCGTCGATGTCGAGAACGCGCGGAGTGAGGTGGTTGATGTGGGTGGATGCCACGCCGCCGATATCCGCGGCGACGCTGGAGATCGCATCCAGCGCTTCGTACCAGGCCCGGTCCACTGGCTCCGGCGACAGCGCGAATGCTGCCGTCGCCAACTCGATGAAGCGGTCAGCGTCGCTGGTGTTCAACCCCCGCCTGCTGCTGGACCGGTCGGCGATCTCCAGCAGTTCGTCGGAGAACAGGGTGCGTGCGCCGATGAAGTCGGTGAGCTGTTGTTCCAGTTCTGGGGAGAAGAACCGGCGGTCCTCAGGGACCAGGAGGGAGGTGAAGACCCGGAACGGGTTGCGGGCCAGTTCGTCGCGGTCGATCGGGCGGAACGCCGTCGACACCACCGGGATCGGGTTGGGCTTGGCGTCCCGCAGGTCGTAGAACCCCACCGGCTCCATGCCGATCGCCCCGAAGACGCGGGCGACCTGGGCGAGTTCACGCGGACTCCCCACGCGGATGGCACCGTGGCGCTCAGCCGTCACCCGGTCGATGCTGCCGAACCGGTCTGCGGTGTCGGGGTTCGCCGCCACGAAGTCGCGGTTCACCTCCTGCGAGACGTCGACGAGCGTCGTGTACGCCGGAACTTCCGTGCCATACAGGTCGGAGAGCGCCTGGGCGAAACGGGCGCGAAGCTCCCATTGGGGGATGAGGTCCACTGGGGTGTCCAATCTTGTCCGATCAACGGGATAGTGGCACGCTACCGTTCGCGAGCCGGTTCTGGGGAGCGGCTAGCCCCGCTTCAGCGCCTCCGCGAGCAGCTCGGCCAGGTGCACGCCGTCCACCCCGCCCAACTGGGTCGCCTGCGTGCGGCAGGAGAACCCGTCGGCGAGGAGCGTCGACCCGGGCGATGCCGCTCGCAGTGCGGGGAGCAGCGCGTTCTCGGCTACCGCCACCGAGACCTCGTAGTGCCCCTTCTCCATGCCGAAGTTGCCCGCCAGCCCGCAGCATCCGCTCAATTCGGTGACCTCGGCACCCAGGGTCTCCAGGTAGGCCAGGTCGGTGCCGTAGCCCATGACCGCGTGGTGGTGGCAATGCGGCTGAACGACGAGCTCCTGCCCGTCGAGGCGGGGCGGGGTCCAGTTCTCGGGGCCGAGCGGGGCCGGCGCCGTGAGCAGTTCGGCCAGCGTGTAGGTGCCATCGGAGATCGCCGTGGCGCGCGGGTCATCGGCGAACAGCTCGCGCAGGTCTGAACGCAACACGGCCGTGCACGACGGCTCCAGCCCGACAATCGGAATGCCTCGTGCCACGACCGGATGAAACTGGTCGATGAGGTTCGACAGGATGCGGCGGGCGCCGGTGAGCTGGCCGGTGGTGATCCAGGTCAGGCCGCAGCAGACCGGGTTGGCCGGCGCGATGACCTCGTAGCCGGCCGACTCCAGCACGGTGATGGCGGCGCGGGCGATGTCGGGCGTGAAGTTGTCCGAGAAGGAGTCCACCCAGACGAGAACCTGTTTCTTCGAGGTGCCGGTCGCGGCCGGGCGTCCCTTCGACCGGCTGAACGACCTGTCGGCGAAGCGAGGGATCGAGCGACGGGTGTCCATGCCGCCAGCCCAGAGCACCAGCTTCTGCAGGGGGCGGATGCCCAAGGCCGCGTTGGCGAGGCGCGACACCGGTGCCACCAGTCGTGCCCAGCGTGGCAGCCAGCCCAGCACGTAATGGGTGATCGGGCGCATCCGCCCCTCGTAGGTGCGGTGCAGTACCTCCGACTTGTACGCCGCCATGTCCACACCGGCGGGGCAGTCGCTGGCGCAGGCCTTGCAGGACAGGCAGAGGTCGAGCACGTCGTGTACTTCCGGCGACTTCCAGCCACCGGTGACCAGCGTGCCGTTCGCCATCTCCTGCAGCACCCGGGCCCGCCCGCGGGTGGAATCCTTCTCGTCGCCGGTGGCCAGGTACGACGGGCACATGAAGCCGCCGGCTGCCGTGTTATCGGCACGGCACTTGCCGATGCCGACGCAGCGATGAACGGCCTTGGTGAAGTCGCCTTCGTCGTGGGTGAACGCGAACCCGTTCACCCGTACCAGCGGCAGCGCGGCGGGGCGGCGCAGGTTCCGGTCGATCGGCTGCGGCCGCACCAGTACGCCGGGGTTCATCAGGTCGCGCGGGTCGAACAGGTTCTTGAAGCCGGCGAACGCGGTAATGAGTTCTGCGGAGTACATCAGCGGCAGCAGCTCGCTACGGGCTCGTCCGTCGCCGTGCTCCCCGGAGAGGGATCCTCCGTGCCTGGCAACCAGTCGTCCGGCATCCTCCATCAGCGATCGCAGGGCGCTGCCGTCCCGCTCCAGCGGGATGTCGAGGCGCACGTGGATGCAGCCGTCACCGAAGTGGCCGTACGGCATGCCTTCGACGCCGTGGCTGGCGGTCAGTTCGTCGAACTCCCGCAGGTAGGCGCCCAGGTTCTCCGGCGGCACGGCGGCGTCCTCGAATCCGGGCCACGCCTGCTTCCCCGCCGGTGTGCGGCCGGCGAGTCCGGCGCCGTCCTCGCGGATGCGCCAGATCGATTTAGCCTCGGCCCCCGGCGGGATGATGCGGTGGTCAAGCGCTCCGGATGCTGCGGCCAGCTTCTCGGCGCGGTCGAACGTCTCAGCCTCATCGCTTCCCGACAGCTCGATGAGCAGCCAGCCGGCGCCGCGGGGCAGGTCGGCGACCGCAGTGTCTCCCTGCGAGTTGCGCACGGCGTCGACAAGCCGGGCATCCAGCCCTTCGATCGCACCGGGGCGGTGCGTCAGCAGGGTGGGCACCGCATCCGCTGCTGAAGGCATATCGGGGTAGCCGAGCACCACCAGGAAGGGGGCGAGCGGCGTGTCGACGAGCCGCACGGTGGCTTCGAGCACCGACACGCAGGTGCCCTCGGTGCCGACCAGCGCACGTGCCAGGTTGCGTCCGTTCTCGGGGAGCAGGTGCTCGAGTGAGTAGCCGGAGACCTGCCGGCCGAAGGTGCCGAGTTCGGTGCGGATCAGGCCGAGGTTGTCGCTGACGAACGTGTCGAGGCCGACCACTTGCTCCAGGGACTGCCCTGCCACGAACCGTTTGCCGCTGCCGTCGACGACGTCCAGTTCGAGCACATTGTCGGCGGTGCGGCCGAATTGCAGCGAGTGGGAGCCGCAGGCGTTGTTGCCGATCATCCCGCCGATGGTGCAGCGCGCCCAGGTGGAGGGGTCCGGCCCGAAGCGGAGGCCGTGCGGGGCGGCCGCCTTCTGCAGCGCCCCCTGCACGACGCCGGGCTGCACGCGAGCGGTGCGCGCCTCAGGATCGACGTCGATGATCCGGTTGAAGGACCGGGAGAGGTCCATGACGATGCCGGGACCGACCGCGTTGCCGGCGACCGAGGTGCCTCCGCCGCGCATGGTGACGGGTGTGCCTGTTGTGCGGGCGACCTCCAGCGCCGCGAGGATGTCGTCGGTCTCGCTGGGGAAGATGACGACCTCGGGTACGACGCGGTAGTTGGAGGCGTCGGTGGAGTATTCGGCGCGCCGCCTGCTGCCGGAGTCGACCTTGCCGGGCAGCTTCTGCTCAAGCAGCCTCGACAGCTCGCTGCGTTCCGCGGCTTCGGATCGAGGGGAGATGCTGGCAATCGACATGAGTAGCATGCTACTACCAGTCCGCGGCCACCTAGGAGCTGCGTTGCAATAACTGCAACTCATCGTTGCGCTGTTTGTTCGCGGCTGTCAGGGTCTGCCTATGGCCGAACGAACTGCCCGAGGCGATGGAGCCTCGAAGGTGATGGCAACGCTGGAGATTCTCAGTGCTGCCGATCACCGCTCACCCGACGGTATGACTGTCGCCGAAGTTGCACGCGCACTCGGCCGGGACAAGTCAGTGGCTTCCCGGCAACTCAAAGGCCTTGCAGAGTCCGGATTGGTGGAGCGCGACGAGACGGGACGGTTCCGGCTGAGCTGGCGACTGTTCACCCTGATGGCGCAGGCGGGCGATCAGCGCCTCATTCGCGCTGGAATCCCATTGCTGCGAGTACTTGCAGGGACCGTGCGCGATCGCGCGCACCTCAGTGTCTTGAGCGGCCAGCAAGTGCTCACCGTTCACACCGAGAGCTCGACCCGATCACTCGAAGCGGTTGGTTGGGTGGGCCGCCTGGTTCCAATCTGGAATACCTCGTCGGGCATCGCGCTGGTGATGAAGCACGATGACGCACACATTGCGAGCGTTCTCGACGAACTTCACGATTTCACCCGCCCGGAGACGCAGAAGATCATCGATGCAATTGCCGTGGCCCGTTCGAGGGGATACGCAGTGGCAGATGGCCTTTTCGAACCGGACCTGATGGGCATCGCTGCTCCGGTCCACGATGGCCATGACCGCATCGTCGCTGCCGTCAACGTGTCAGGTCCAACTTTTCGGGTGAAGCCGCAGCTCAAACAGATCGCATCCCATGTGGTCGCCACGGCCACCAAACTCTCCGCCGCACTCGTCTACGACTAAGGCGTACCGCCATTTCCGACCACCAACCGCACAACAACGATCTTGGAGGATCATATGCGCCGTATCCCACTACCCTTCTTCAGCTCTCGGCTGCGATTGGATGCCGACCTGTACCTGCCGGACGACGATGGCACGGGTGCGCCATATCCGGTGATCATCCCGTGCAGCGGGTACCAAGGGCTGAAGGTCATTCACCCGGAGCGTTTCGCCCGCACGCTCGGGCCCCGTGGCTTTGCGGTGCTTGCGTTCGATTACCGGGGTTTCGGGCTTTCCGAGGGCGAGCGCGGCAGGCTCATCCCGCAGGAATGGGCCGAGGACGTCCGGGCTGCAGTGGACCGGGTCTCCGCTCATCCAGACATCGACGCGAACCGGATCGGACTGCTCGGCTGGGGTCTGGGCGGCGGGGTGGTTGTCTACGAGGCGGGCGACGATGAGAGAGTCAAGGCCGTTGCATGTTGCAACGGAATCGCCGATGGGTACGAGTCCACCCACAAGATGCACGATGAGGTGTCGTGGAACAGCCTGCTGACCCGCGTCCAGGAGGACCGTGGTAACCGCTCCAAAAATGGACGCTCCGAGATCACCGATCCCTGGGACATCGTCCGGCTCAACCTTGACCCGCGAACAGACGGTTACGTCGGGGAGACCCTGTATCAGGCTCCCGGTTTCGGCTCAGGAGTCACCCTCGAGTCGGCAGACCGCCTGCTGCAGTTCCAGCCGCGGGAGCAGGTCGCAAAGCTGTCTCCGCGCCCGCTGCTGGTTGTGCACGGGACTGACAACCAGCTCCATAAAGTCGAGGAGGCACAGCTGATGTACGACTCCGCGCAGGAGCCGAAGGAGCTGATGCTCCTCGAAGGTCGCGGTCACACGGAATGGATGTTCGACGACAACCCGACCTTCCAAAGTGTTGTCGATCGTCTCGACGGGTTCTTTTCCACTGCTTTCGCAAACATCACTGCAGCAGGGAAAGTCAACTCGGTATGACCATCGTCGACTACCTGATGGCGAATGCCGGTCAAGTGCTCTTCCTCATGCAGCAGCATGTCGAAGTTGTACTGATCAGCGTTGGAACAGCTGCGGTGATCGGAGTCGGCCTTGGGTTCTGGGCCGACTCCCGACCCATGCTCCGTCGGGCGTTGCTTTCGGTGACCGGCACTCTGTTGACGATTCCGTCATATGCCCTGTTCGCTTTGATGATCCCGTTATTCGGTTTGGGTGCCGGCCCGACGTTGGCCGCACTCGTCATTTACGGCATCTTCCCGATCCTCCAGAACACGGTCACCGGTATCGCCGGGGTCGATCCAGCCATCATCGACGCGGCACGCGGCCTGGGCATGAGCAACCGGCGACGATTGAGCACGATCGTGCTACCTCTGGCCTGGCCGGTGATCCTCAACGGGATTCGGGTGGCGACGATCATGCTGGTTGCAACAGCCGCCATTGCCGCCGCTGTCAATGGTCCAGGACTGGGTGAACTCATCTTCCGTGGCCTGGCTCGAATCGGCGGTGCCAATGCTCTCAACGAGGTGCTCACGGGCGTTATCGGCGTCGTCTTGGTCGCGCTCGCCCTCGATCTGATCTTCCTGCTCACCGCAAAACTCACGACACCGCGAGGTCTCAATGTCTAACGCATCCACCCCAGATTCCGGCACCATGATTCAGCTTGATGGCGTTACCAAGCACTATCCGAACCAAGAACGTGCGGCGGTGAACGAGCTGTCGCTGTCTATCAACGCTGGCGAATTCGTCGTCTTCGTCGGCCCTTCGGGTTGCGGCAAGACCACGACCCTGCGAATGATCAACAGGCTCGTCGAGCCGACAACTGGCAAGATCTGGATTGACGGTGAAGACGTCACGCACGTGGATGCGGATATCCTGCGCAGGCGGATGGGCTATGTCATCCAGCATGTTGGGCTGTTGCCGCATCTGACTGTCGCAGACAACGTCGGAATCGTGCCCAAGATGAACGGAGTGCCGCAGGACCAGCGTCGTCAGCGCTCCGACGAGTTGCTTTCACTGGTCGGACTCGACCCGGCACAATTCGGGGCCAGATATCCGCGCCAGCTTTCCGGCGGCCAGCAGCAGCGGGTTGGTGTGGCCAGGGCACTGGCTGCCGATCCGCCGATCATGCTGATGGATGAGCCCTTCGCTGCCGTTGACCCTATCGCCCGCAAGATGCTGCAGGATGAGTTCCGGCGGTTGCAGAAACTCCTGGAGAAGACGATCGTCTTCGTCACCCACGACATTGACGAGGCGCTGCGGCTTGGTGATCGCATCGCCATCTTCGACAACAGTTCGCGGGTGGCGCAGTTCGCAACCCCCCTCGAGATCCTGACCAATCCAGCTGACGAATTCGTTACGGAATTCGTGGGTGCCGGCGCGGCAGTCCGGCGGCTCTCCCTACTCACGGTGGGTGACATCATCCGGAAAGACGCGGTTCGCGCCACCGAACCGGTGATGAACCCGATAACCGTTGCGGAAGACATGACGGTGCAAGGCGCACTTGAGCAAGCGTTGACCCGGCGCGCAGCCGGAATCAGCATTGCGTCCGTCGAACAGGGGACCATTGAGATCAGCCTCCAGGAGTTGTTGCTGGCGGCAGCCGATACGGCAGAGGTACCGGTATGAGCACTGTCCTGACCACGCGGTCCTCCGGAACGCAACGCTCGGCCAGTCTCTGGGTGCTGCCTGCGATTGCTGTTTCGATCATCGCCGGAGTCTTTCTCTATATCAATCTCGCCAGCTTGGACTCGATCGAGGCGCGAGCGTTGGCTCCGTCCACGATCCTGGACGCCACTCGAGAGCACGTCGGCCTCGTTGTTGTCTCGACGATTGCAACGATCCTTATCGGCATCCCACTGGGAGTCCTTCTTACTCGGAGAGTCGCTCGCCGCATTAGCCCTGCAGTGCTGGCATTCGCCAGCGGAGGCCAGGCGATCCCGTCAATCGGCGTGCTGGTGCTGCTTGCCATCCTGTTCGGGGTCGGTTTCTGGATGGCGGTGGTCGCCCTGGTCGCCTACGCCCTCCTGCCGGTGCTGCGCAACACAATGGTGGGAATTCAGCAGGTGGACCCCACAGTGATTGACGCCGGACGCGGCATGGGCATGACCCGGGGCATGGTGCTCCGCGGCATCGAGCTGCCGTTGGCAGTGCCGCTGATCCTCGCCGGCATCCGGGTTGCATTGATCCTCAATGTCGGAGTAGCAACGCTTGCCACATTCACGAATGCCGGCGGACTCGGGTCCATCATCACTACCGGAATCGTCCTCAATCGTCTTCCGGTGCTCGTTGTCGGAAGCCTGCTCACTGTCGCCCTTGCCCTCCTTGTGGATTGGCTGGCTGGCGTCGGCGAGCGATATCTACGGCCGAAGGGCCTCTGATAGCAGGTCTAGTTTCACCACCATCACGATCAAAGGAGATTGACATGCGGAAAACTGCCCTTCTGGCAATGGTGGGCGCTAGCGCGCTCATTCTGAGCGGATGTTCGCTCAGCGGCAATGCGCCGGGTGACACGTCGACCGGTGAGAAGGTCGACGGACCGCTGAGCGGAGTCACCATCTCGGTCGGGTCCAAGGACTTCACCGAGCAGCTGGTGCTATGCGAGATCACCGCCCAGCGCCTCGAGTCACAAGGTGCGACCGTTGAGCGTGTCTGCAGTCTCAGTGGGTCGGCCACCGTCCGTGCAGCCGAGGAAAGCGGTGACATCGATCTCTACTGGGAATACACGGGAACCGGTTGGACGGCCCACCTGACACAGACCGAGGTCGTGCCCGACGCGACAGAACAGTATGAGAAGGTCCGCGACATGGACCTGGAGGAGAATCAGATCGTGTGGCTGCCACCGGCATCCGCCAACAATACCTACGCAATCGCGGTGAGTGCCGAAACCGCCGATCGGTTGAAGGTGAAGACGCTGTCGGACTACGCAGCGTTGTCGATGAACTCTCCGGAGGAAGCCAGCTTCTGCGGGGCAGCCGAATTCTTCGGGCGTGACGACGGGTGGGAGGGACTCAAGAAGTCGTACGGTATCAATGTGCCGCAGGACAAGGTCGCGACGCTGGCAGAAGGCCCGATTTACAACTCGATCGCAACCGGCAATCCGTGCAACTTCGGTGAAGCTTTTGCCACCGACGGAAGGATCGCGGCGCTGGGCCTGATCGTTCTCGAAGACGACAAGAACTTCTTCCCGTTCTACAACTTGTCCCTGACGGTCAGGCAGGACGTGCTGGACGCCCACCCGGAGATCGAGGAGGTCATGGCAGGCGTGACCGAATTGCTGACTAACGAGTCGCTTCAGGCGTTGAATGGATCCGTCGATGTCGATGGCCAGTCCCCGGAGGCTGTTGCTGCGGCCTGGCTGAAAGAAAACGGTCTCTCGGCTTGACCACTACCTCCCGAGTAATGCCCGGGACCGCCACTTCACTTTCAGTGGCGGTCCTGCAGACCGCGCCAGTCCGCGGCGCCGTCGTCGAGAACCTTCGCGAAATCCACGAGTTGGCCGCGGCTGCCGGGCCTGCCGACCTCATCGTCACCTGCGAACTCTCCGTCTCCGGGTACGCGTTCAATGCTGATCGACTGCCCCCAGCGCTCGATGTCGACGACCCACGACTGGCTGTCCTCACGGCGTCCGGCAGCGTGGTGAGTGTCGGACTGGTCGAGAGAAATGCTGGCGGCCAGCCCTACAACTCGTCCGTCTTATTCGGGGCCGCTCGACGTGTTCAGCGCAAACTGCATCCGGTCTCGTACGCACCGTGGAACGAGCACCTGCTGTATGCGCCCGGCGACCGCATGGAACCAGCCAGCGTGAACGGTGTCGCTGTCACCACTCTGATCTGCAACGATGCGTGGCATCCGGTCATGCCGTGGCTGGCCGCCCACGCGGGCGCTGAAGTGCTCCTCGTCCCCACCGCGAGCATCGGCGACAACTCGGCCAGCGAGTCGGCGCAGAGCTGGGAGCTCATCCTCACTCACACAGCACGCATACTTCAGTGCTACGTGGTTTTCGCCAACCGGGTAGGAGAAGAGGACGGCCACAACTTCTGGGGCGGTTCAAGGATCATTGACCCGTGGGGCCGAGTGCTTGCTCAAGCCGGCAGCGGAACTGAAATCATCCACGCCACACTTGACCTGGACGCCCTGCGACGACTGAGAGTCGATGTTCCGCTGCTGGCAGAGGCCAGGCCACAGCTGATTGCGAGCTTGCTCGCCGACCCTGACCGGGATAGCCGTGTTTGATGCCCACGTGCATGCCGCCCCCGACGTGATCGACCGGATCGGCTTCGATGACGAAATTTGCGCACAGTATGAGGCAGCGGGCTTCACCGGGTTCGTGCTTAAGTCCCATTATGAACCGACGGTCGGTCGTGCTGCGGCGCTGAGTCGGCGCAGCTCCCTGGACATCGTCGGAGGCGTTGCTCTCAACCACGCGGTTGGCGGAATCAACCCGGCGGCCGTGGCGGCGGCTTTGGTCAGCGGTGGGCGGATGGTGTGGTTTCCCACGGCGGACTCTCATACCCAACAGCAGGCGGGGCTGCCGAGGCTCCGCGACCTGGACTTGAGGCTGGAGGTTGGAGCGTTATCATTGCCTCCGCTCGTGAGCAGTCACGGCGGCACGGCGCAGCGCGCTCGCCATATCCTGGACCTGATCGCGGAACATGATGCTGTGCTGTGTACCGGCCATGTCAGCCGGACGGAGTGCATCTGGCTGGTCGACGAGGCACAGTCTCGGGGAATTTCACGGATTCTCCTAACGCATCCGTCGTATACGGTTCCGGGAATGAGCCCCGCGGAAATCGGTGAGTTGGCAGAGCGTGGCGTTCACGTGGAGATCACTGCTTTCCAACTGTGGCACCAACCGGGAATGCATATCGACCTGCTGGCGGAGGTCGCTCGCGAAGCCGGATCCATGCTCGTGCTCTCTTCCGATGCAGGTCAACCCGACAGCCCGCCCCCGCCCGAGGCGCTGGGGTTGCTGGTCGAGGCGCTCGCCGGTGCCGGATGCGACAAGGCGGCGTTGGTGGAGGCTGCAGGCTCGATTCCCAGGAGTCTCGTCCTCGCCTGAACCGCGGTTCACTCTGCCGGGGCTAGGGTCGACCCCCAGTGCTGGGGCGTCGCCTCCCCGGCCGCCGCCGCCACCTGCCTCATGAGCAGGAGCGCGGTCGTCGTGAGGTGATCCCGCATCAGGGCCGCCGCGGCATCCGGGTCCCTGGCGCGGATGGCATCGATGATGGGCACGTGCTCCACCAGCACGTCCCGGATGCTGCGGGAACGGTCGATCGTCGAGACGCCGTGTGCCTGCGTGACATCCCGCAAGGACTCCACCATCCCGGCCAGCCGCTCATTGCCGGTGGACAGGATCACCGCGCGATGAAGCTCGCGATCAAGCCTCGTGAACTCGCCCACGTCATGCTGCTCCACAGCGCCGGTCAGGCCGCGCGCGCGATCGCCCAGTTCCTGCAGCAGCTCGTCGCTTCCATGCCGGGCGGCGTGAGCGGCGGCCGGCACTTCCAGCAGCAGTCGGGCCTCGAACACCTTCTGGATGTCCTGCACGCTGACCCCGCGGATGCGCACACCGCGGTTGCGTTCGATGGTGACCATTCCGGCATCCGCCAACCGCAGCACGGCGTCGCGCACCGGGGTACGGGAGACTTCCAACCGTTCGGCCAGCCCATAGATGGAGTGCAGGGAGCCGCCCGCGAGCGCGCCGCTGACGATCTCCTCACGAAGCAGCGCATGCACCCGGTCGGTCGTGCTCACTCTGGCGGCCATGGTGTCATTGTGCCCTGCGCGTCGCTGCCTGCGCACATTTTCTGCAGGTGGTGGGTCACGACCAGCCGGTGAGCTTGTCTGGGTTGCGGGTCACCCAGATGTGCTCGATCAGGCCCCCGGAGATCGCGACCGAGGCGACGGCGAGCACGCGCCCTGCGTGGTCCTGCGCCGTGAGCCCGGCCCGCCCGTTCACGGTGGTGACCGCGAAGTTCAGGTCCGGTTGCCGCTGGTACAGGGCGAGCAGGTAACGGGCGACCTGCTCGCCCCCGCGGATCGGCTCGATGGCGGCGCTGACGAGCCCTCCACCGTCGGGGACTGCTGTGGCATCCGGGTCGAGAATGCTGATCAACGCTGCGAGGTCTCCAGTTTCCAGTGCTGCCTTGAAGACAGAGACGACCTGCGCGTGCTCCTGCGCTGACACGTGGTCGCCTCGGCTGTTGCGGATGCGACGCCGGGCCGACGAGGCGAGCTGACGGCACGCCTCGGCCGACCTGCCGACGATCTCGCCGACCTCGGCGAAGCTGTACCTGAAGACCTCGTGCAACACGAACGCGACCCGCTCCGCCGGGGTCATCGATTCGAGCACCACCAGCAGGGCCATGCTCAGCGATTCGTCGAGGCTGACCCGGTCGGCCGGGTCATCCGTTCGCCAGGACGACGCCTGGCTCGTCCACTGTGCGGCGGCCGACACCGGCTCGGGAAGCCACTCGCCGACGTAACGTTCCCTCCGCGCGCGTGCGGAACCGAGCATGTCGAGGCAGATTCTGGTGGTCACCGTCACCAGCCAGCCTGCGGGAGAGTCGACCTCCTGCCGTCTGTCATCCGGAAGCGCGTACCAGCGGGCGTAGGCATCCTGAACCGCATCCTCAGCCTCAGACACGGAACCGAGCAGCCGGTAGGCGACATTCAGCAACAGGCCGCGATCCGATTCCCCAGCGCTCACGAGGTCGTTCCCCTTCCTTGAAGCCTCTACAACGTATGACGAACCATGCCCCTTAAACGTGAGGCCTCACGTTTTTCCACGCTACGTCGTCGTGGAAGTAGGGGCACCAACGCCCCGCCTTCGAGAAATGCGAGAACCCAGATGATCGACGTACTCATCATCCTCATCGCCATTGCAGCCAACGCCGGAATATCGCTTGCCACTTTCGCCGGCGCGCAGTTCGTGGTGGGCAACTTCGAGGAAGTCCACGTTGCCGACCCGTGGGTTCCCGTACTGGCCGCCCTGCAGGCGGCCGGAGCCGCCGGGCTCCTATTAGGACTCCTCGGGGTGCCCGGAATCGGCGTCGCAGCCGCCGTCGGTCTCGTCTTGTTCTTCACCGGCGCGGTCGTGGTGCACCTGAAAGCAGGCGCCTACCGCAGCCTTCCCAGTCCAGTGACTTTTCTCGCGCTTGCCGTTGTCACGCTGGTGGTAATGCTGAGCTGAGACCTGTCGAACTGCCATACTGTTCGAGACAGTTTTCGGGGGAATCTAACTGCAGGGTGGGTTATGCACGGCGAGGCAGGTCAGGGTGACTCTGCCGCTCGCTACGCCATCATCGGCGCTGGGCCTTCCGGCCTGGCCGGTGCGCGCAACCTCAGCAAGCTGGGTATCCCGTTCGACGGGTATGAGTCGGCCGGCGAGGTCGGCGGTCTCTGGAACATCGACAACCCGCGCAGCACCGTGTACCAGTCCGCGCACCTGATCTCGAGCAAGACGACCACCGAGTTCACCGAATTCCCGATGCCGGATGGCACGCCCGACTACCCGAATCATGCCCAGTTGCGACGCTACTTCGCCGCGTTCGCCGAGCACTTCGACCTCGTGAAGCACTACGTGTTCAACACCGAGGTCGAGTCAGTCGAACCCGAGGGCGGCAAGTGGCGGGTGACGACCACGAAGGGGAGCCGCCTGTACGACGGCGTCATTCTCGCCAACGGAACCCTCGCCGAGCCGTCCGTCCCCACCTTCCCGGGGGAGTTCACCGGCGAGATCATCCACACCAGCCAGTACAAGTCGCCGGATGTCTTCCGCGGCAAGCGCGTGCTGATCATCGGTGCGGGCAACAGCGGCTGCGACATCGCGGTTGACGCCGTGCATCACGCCGCCTCAATCGATATGAGCGTGCGCCGCGGCTACTACTTCGTGCCGCGCTACCTGTTCGGTAAGCCGGCCGACACCCTCAACCAGGGCCGCCCGCTTCCCGCCCGCATCAAGCAGTTCGTCGACTCCCGCGTGCTCAGGATGTTCACCGGGGACCCGGTGCGGTTCGGTTTCCCCAAGCCCGACTACAAGATCTACGAGTCGCACCCCATCGTCAACACGCTGGTGCTGCATCACCTCGGACAGGGCGACCTGAGGGTCCAGGCGGATGTCGACCACTTCGAGGGTGAGACTGTCCACTTCAAGGACGGGAGCGCATCCGACTACGACCTGATCGTGCTGGCCACCGGCTACAAGTTGAACTACCCGTTCATCGACCGCACGCACCTCAACTGGACCGGTATGGCGCCGAAGCTCTTCCTCAACATCTTCGGTCTCGGAACCGACACCCATGCCTTCAACGGCATCTATGTGCTGGGGATGATCGAAGCGAGCGGGATCGGCTGGCAGGGGCGGTACGAGCAGGCCGAACTGGTCGCACAATACCTGGCGGCACCAGCGGATGCCCGGCAGCTGTTCGAGGCGGAGGCGGCGGGACCCTGGCCCGACCTGACCGGCGGCTACAAGTACCTCGCCCTGGAGCGGATGTCGTACTACGTGAACAAGGACGCCTACCGCGGCGTGGTGAAGCGCCACATCAAGCGGATGCAGAAAAGCGGGTCGAGCTCGTCGAGACCCCCTGAGCCTGCCGAAGGGCACACGAGCGGGGAGCGCAAGTGAACATCGACGAGGTCACCCTCAACTTCAACCCGACGTCGCTGCTCGCGCTCGACGTGGTGCTCGCGCTGATCATGTTCGGCATCGCGCTCGCCGTGAAGGTCGACGACTTCCGGGCCGTGCTCCGCATGCCGAAAGCCATCACCGTCGCCCTTGCCGCGCAGTTCCTGCTGCTGCCGGCGGTCACCTTCGGGCTCACCTTCCTGCTGAACGTCGGCCCGTCGATCGCGCTCGGGATGATCCTGGTCGCCTGCTGCCCGCCCGGCAACATCTCGCAGGTTCTCACCAACCAGGCCCGCGGCAACGTCGCCCTCTCGGTGTCGATGACGGCGGTCGGCAACCTGCTCGCCATCTTCCTGATGCCGATCAATTTCGCGTTCTGGGGCAGCCTGCATCCGACAGCGTCCACCATCCTGGAGGCGGTCGAACTCGACGCCGTCGACATGCTCATCAAGATCGTGGTGATCATCGGACTGCCGTTCGCGCTCGGCATCCTGATCGGCAACCGCTGGCCGAAGGTCACGGCGAAGGTGCAACCCTGGGTTCGCCGCATCAGCCTGGTTGCCCTGCTCGCCTTCATCGTGATCGCGCTGATCGGCAATTGGGCCTACTTCATGGCCTACATCGGCGTCGTTCTCCTCGCCGTCTTCCTGCACGACGCGGTCGCGCTGGCCCTCGGCTGGTCGACCGCCAGGCTGAGCGGGCTGGACGTTCCCAGCACCAAGGCGGTCACCTTCGAGGTGGGCATCCGCAACGCTGGCCTGGGTCTCGGCCTGGTGTTCGCCTTCTTCGACGGCCTCGGCGGCATGGCGATCGTCGCCGGCTGGTGGGGCATTTGGGACATCATCGCCGGGCTGGCACTCGCCACCTTCTGGGCGAGGCGACGCGCCAAAAAGGGGGAGCTTCGGTGACATCTGAAAGAGCAGGTCGTCGGGTCTACGTGACCGGGGGCAACGGATTCCTCGGGAGCTCGGTCGTGGCCGGCCTCGCCGCCCAGCTCGGGGTGGGCGTCGACCTGGTCGTCAGCGGTGACCTCCGTGAGCCACCCACGCGGGTCGATGGCGTCGTCTACGAGACAGCGGATGTCACGCAGGCCAACGACCTGCTGGAACAGTTCCAGCGCCACAAGATCAACACCGTCGTGCACCTGGCCGCGGTCGTCAACCCTGGCCGCGACCTGTCCAGGGAGGACGAGTACCGAGTCGACGTCGAGGGCAGCCGCAATGTGCTGGATGCCTGCCTCGCCACCGGGGTGCGGCGCATCGTGGTGTCGTCGAGCGGCGCCGCGTACGGCTACCACGCCGACAACCCGGCCTGGCTGGTCGAGACGAACTCGATCCGCGGCAACGAGAGTTTTTCCTACTCCCACCACAAGCGGCTGGTCGAGTTGATGCTCGAGGAGGCGCGCGTCTGGCATCCGGAACTCGAGCAGGTGGTGTTCCGTATCAGCACCATCCTCGGTGAAACCGTCGACAACCAGGTCACCGCCCTGTTCCGGAAGAAGCGGCTGCTGCGCGTCTCCGGCTCCGAGAGCCCGTTCGTCTTCGCCTGGGACCAGGATGTCGTCGCCGCCATGGCGCGCGCTGCGACCGACGGCCCCCCGGGTGTCTACAACCTGACCGGTGACGGTGCGCTGACCGTCCGGGAGCTGGCGCGCCTCATGGGCAAGAAGACCGTGACGGTGCAGCCGTGGATGTTGAAGCTGGGACTCTGGGCCGGGCAGGCGATCGGCGCGACCGCTCACGGCCCGGAGCAGGCGAAGTTCCTGCAGTTCCGGCCGGTGCTGCTGAACACCAAGCTGAAGCAGGAGTTCGGCTACACGCCGAAGCACACCAGCCGCCAGGCGTTCGAGGCCTGGCTGGCATCGCGCTCCTGACCTGCTCCCAGCTTCTGCGGGTAAGATGGCGGCAGCTAACGGTCCGCCGAGCCTTCGGTCTACCGGGCGGTCTGCCGAGGCTCGAACGATTGGGCCCCCATGATTGAAAACGTCCCCACCCCGCGGGTATTGAACCGCGATGACATTGTCCTGCACAATGGCCTGCTGTCCCTGGTGAATCACACCACGACGCCGCATGACGCACTGATCGAAGACCTGCTGTTCATCCGCCGCGTGCTGGACGTTGCGGGCATCCGCTACCTGCTGGTGCGCGACGACCACGCCCAGCCGGTGCTCGCCGTCGACCGCCGCGACCGCAAACTGCTGCAGGAGGCCCTCGCCGAGGCGTGCCAGAACGAGCCGTTCTACGCGAAGCCGGCCCGCGTCACCGAGGCAGGCCAGGTGGTGAAGGCGGATGCCCGGCGCCCGGCCATGCTGCTGGCCGAGGGTTCCTGGGCCCCCGGGTCGAAGATCCGCGCGTTCTCGGTGTTCCGTCCGAGGGTCGAGCCGGTCGGGCTGCTTGCCTTCGGCGCGTCCAACGGCGTGCGGGTGGAGTTCTGGAGGCATGACGACGACGAGATCAGCGCGCCCAACGCGAACGCGTTGATGCGCCCGTCGCTGCCCCGCGCAGAGGCGATCGAGGACACCGTCGAACGGTACGGCGAGACCTGGCCGACGCTGGTCGGCATGTTCGACCGCCTGGGCGGCGACGTCGACTTCGACATCGACCTGGTCTTCTCCTGGGTGGATGGCGCCGAGTTGGAGTGGCAGCGTGCGCGTGCCCGCCGCATGGCCAGTTACGTCGTCGGGGAGGGTGACGGTTCTGAGGCGCGCTTCCGCCAGCTGGACGAGCTCAAGTATGCGTTGCGCTCGGTGAACCTGTTCGCACCGTGGATCCGCAACATCTACATCGCGACCGACTCGCCGCGTCCGGCCTGGCTCGACGAGCATCCGCGCGTCACGCTGATGCGCAGCGAGCAGTTCTTCCGCAACCTCGACGACCTGCCGACGCACAACTCGCACGCGGTCGAGAGCCAGCTCCACAACATCCCGGGGCTGAGCGAGCACTTCTTATATTCCAACGACGACATGTTCTTCGGTCGCCCGGTGCGCCCAGAGATGTTCTTCTCTCCAGGAGGCGTCAGCAAGTTCATCGAGGCGCGCACCCGCATCGGCCTCGGCGAGAACAATGTGGCCCGCAGCGGGTTCGAGAACGCGGCGCGAGTGAACCGGGCGCTGCTGCAGCAGAAGTTCGGCCGCGTCATCACCCGCCACCTCGAACATGCGGCGACACCGCTGCGCAAGTCGGTGTTGCAGGAGTTGGAGAACGAGTTCCCGGAGGACTTCGCCCGCACCAGTGCGAGCGCGTTCCGCCAGGCCACCGACGTGTCGGTGACCAACTCGCTGTACCACTACTACGCGCTGCTCACCGGGCGGGCGATCGTGCAGACGAATGCCAAGGTGAAGTACGTCGATACCACGGCACTTTCCGGCATCCGCCTGATGAACTCGCTGCTGAAGAAGCGGTCATTCGACTTCTTCTGCCTGAACGACGGCAGCTTCCCGGAGCTTTCAGCCGCCGAGCGCGCCGTGGCGGTGCAGTCATTCCTGGAACAGTACTTCCCGATCCCTGCACCCTGGGAGAAGCTGGTGGTCGTCCCCGTCGAGCAGGCGCAGTAGCGCTACCCGAAGTGCCCCGCGCAACAGGCGCATTCCTCCGCAACGGGCACTATGGCAGCAGAGCTAGCCGACGACGGCGAGCTCGCGCGTCGGCGGATGCCGGTCGTCGGCGTACGCAGGAACGTGCGGGTTGACCGCCGGCGGGATGGTGATGCCGCTCTTCGCCAGGATGGCCGCGGTCTCCTCGGCCGTGACGTAGGCGACCGTCGAGTATTCGCCGATCGGCACCACCGAGTGCAGCACGGTGTCGTCGTACACGTGGATCAGGTTGAACGCCTGCGCACCGTTGCGGCCGCGGGTCCCCCCGACGGGCACGTTGAGGTCCTGCGTGTAGCAGGTGGCCGACGCGACCGACACCGGAACCCCGGCAAAGGTGGCCGTGGTCGAGTAGTGCAGATGGCCGGCGATGATGCTGCGGATGTCGCTGCCGCGCACCACGGCCGCCAGCTGCTTCTGGGTGCGCAGCTCGACGGTGACCGCGAGGTCGAGCACGCTCGGCACCGGCGGGTGGTGCATGGCGAGGATGCTGCCGTGGGGTGCCGGGGTGGCGAGCACGTCTGCGAGCCAGGCGAGCTGGGCATCCGTCACCTCGCCGTAGTGGTGACCGGGCACCGTCGAGTCGAGTGCGATCACTCGGAGGCCGTTGACGTCGAACACGCGGTCGACCGGGCTGGTCGACGGATGCTCGTCGAGCAGCGAGTCGCGGAACCTGCCGCGATCGTCGTGGTTCCCCATGACCCAGATCACTTCGGCGCCGAGCCGCCGGGCCGCCGGCTCCACGATGGTGCGAAGCTTGGCGTAGGCATCCGTCTCGCCCTTGTCGGCAAGATCCCCGGTGAAGACGATCGCCTCGGGGCGGGAACCGGATGCCTCAAGCTCGGCGAACAGTTCGCGCAGCTTGCCCTCGGCGTCGACGGCCCCGTATAGGGGGCCGTCCCCGGCGACGAAGTGGGTGTCGCTGAGGTGCAGGATGAAGTGGTCTGGTCTCGGGTGTTGAGCCGTATAACCGGTCATGCCTACAGTCCAACACTCTTAGATGGACGAAGTATGAACATCCTCCGGCAAGTTGCACCCCCGTTATGGTGACGGCCGGTTATGTCGTGGGGTGGGTTCACCCGTGAGGGGGAGGCGTCGGCGACAGTGGCCTCGCTAGGCTCGGTCGGGTGAAACGCATCCTCTCGCTCATCGCCGTGGTCGGTGCCCTCGTCCTCGGGGTGGCTGCGCCGGCATCCGCTGACGTCGACGACTTCTTCTTCGAGAGCTTCGACGGCCGGTATGAGCTGTCGCGGGATGCCGACGGACACTCCCTGCTGACCACCACCGAGACCCTGGTGGCGGTGTTCCCCGACTTCGACCAGAACCGTGGCATCCGCCGCCTGCTGGTGGACGACTACGACGGGCATCCGACCGACATCGAGGTGCAGAGCGTCACCGACGAGAACGGTGACCCGCGGCACTACGAGACCGACACGGAGGATGAGTTCCTCGAGCTGACGATCGCCGACGACGGCGTGTATGTGCACGGCGAGCAGACCTACGTGATCACCTACACCCAGCGCAACGTCACCCGTTTCTTCGCGGACACGGATGCGGACGAGTTCTACTGGGACACCAACGGAACCGGCTGGGGGCAACCGTTCGGCGAGGTGACCGCAACCGTCACGCTGGATGCCGGGTTGCTGGCTGCGCTGAATGGAAACGTCGCGGCGTTCACCGGGCGGGAAGGCGAGAGTGGGGCGGCGTCCGTCGCCACCACCGACTCTGGCTTCACGTTCACTGCTACCGATCTCGGACCGCGCGAGAACCTGACTTTCGCGATCGGCTTCGAGCCCGGGACCTTCGAGCCGCGCGACAGCGGGTTCTTCGCCGCCCCGTGGCCTGCCGTGTCCTCCATCTTCGCGCTGATCGGCCTCCTCGCTGCGGCGCTGGCCGGCTTCACCCGCGCTCGCCGACTGCGCGACGCCCCGGGGCGCGGCGTGATCATCCCCGAGTACGTGGTGCCGAAGAACGCGAACGTGTTCCTCTCCTCGGTGATCATCGGCAAGCAGGCGAAGGCCACTACTGCGGCGATTCTCAGGTTGGCGGTGGCCGGGAACATCCGGGTGCTCGAGGTCGGCGGCAAGAAGCCGCACTACCAATTGCAGTTCGTCACCGCCGACGGTACGGACGCCGACGAGCGTGAGTTCCTGCACGCCCTGTTCGGCTACACCCTCGACTTCGAGGAGGTTCGCAGCCTGCAGAAGGCCGACCAGAAGGCGGCCACCGCCATCGGCAAGCTGATGAAGCGGGTGACGGCGGATGCGACGGCGAACGGCTTCCGCCGAAAGGTTCCGGTCGGCGCGATCGCCCTGGTGTGCCTGCTCGCCGTCGCGGCGGCGGTCGGCTCGTTCATCTTCGGCGTGATCTCGCTTGATGAGTCGTACGGCGGCGCCTGGCCGCTGCTTCCCATGGGGGTTGGGGTGGCGGCAGGCATCGTGAGCTTCGTGTTCGTCGCAAAGGTCCCACTGACGGAGACTGGCGTGGAGTTGCGCGACTACCTGCGTGGGCTGGAAATGTACATCGAGCTGGCGGAGGCGGACCGCATCCGCTACCTGCAGTCACCGCAGGGTGCGATCACCACTCCGGTTGCCGCTGGCGACACGGCCGAGGTGGTGAAGTTGAACGAGAAGCTGCTGCCGTACGCGGTGTTGTTCGGTCACGAGAAGGAGTGGGCGGCCGAGCTCGGGCGCTACTACGAGGAGCTCGGCCAGCAGCCGACCTGGTACGCCGGGCACGGCGCGTTCAACGCTGCACTGTTCTCGAGCAGCATCGGCGCGATGGCGGCGAGTACCGCCTCGGCGTACAGCAGCTCGTCCGGAGGTTCGGGCGGCGGTGGTTCCTCCGGCGGTGGCGGCGGAGGAGGTGGCGGCGGAGGCGTCTAGTCTCCGTCAAGCGGGTCGAGCTCGTCGAGACCAGCCGAGCTTGCCGAGGCTAGCCGACCAACGTCAGCATCAACCGCGATTCCCCCACGGCCTCAACCTCGTGCCGCACCAGCTTCTCGATCCGCATGATCCCGCCGGGCAGCAGATCGGTGACCTCCCCGCCCGCGGTCACCCGCAGGTGACCGTCGAGCGCCTGCAGCAGCAGCGTCTTCGGGGCGGCGTGGTCTTTCATGGTGTGGCCGGCCGGGAAGGTCAGCACGACGACGCGTACGTCCTCCGACTTCAGCGCTGTGGTGTGCCCCAACTTGTCGGGCAGGATCGGCGAGAGCTCGCGGATATCGGCGACGACGGTGACGGTGTTCTCCATACCCCCACGGTAGCCCTACCCTTTAACCCATGCCCGAGAGCCCGTTGACGCCGTCGCCGTACGACGTGCTCGGGGTTCCGCCGACGGCGACCACCCACGAGTTGCGTAAGGCGTACCGGCGGATGCTGCGCGAGGCGCATCCGGACACCGGCGGTTCCGAGGCGCGCTTCCATGCGGTGCAGCGGGCGTGGGAGCTGGTCGGCACGTCGTCGAGCCGGGCGGCCTACGACCGGGGTCAGGTTTCTGTCAGGCACAGTGCCGCCCAGCCGGGTGCATCCTGGGTTCCTGCGCCGCCGCGTGCCCGCAAGGACTCCCGCCCGACGGCCCGGTCGTATGGGCATCCGGGGGGTTGGCGTCGCGAGCGCTACCTGACGCTGGTTCGCGAGTGGGCCGGCCGCGGAACGGACATCGCCGATCCGTACGATGCGGCCCTGGTGCGTTCCGCCCCCCGCGAGCTTCGACACATGCTGGCGGATGCGCTGGCCGAGGAGGCGACGGCCAGCACCCTGGCGACGCTCGGCATCGGCTACACGCTCTGGCACGACGTGGCGACGGATGTTCGTGCCGCCAATCCGCGCTTCACGGGCGGTGTCTCGAAGGTCGACCACGTCGTACTCGGCCCGACCGGCTTGTTCGCGGTGCTGTCCGAGGACTGGGGCGGACCGGTGCGAGCCCGCAAGGGCGACCTGATCGGCGAGGTGCTGATGCCGGGGGAGCGCCCGATGCACCAGCTGTCCCTTGAGGCCAAGTGGGTGGCGCGGGCTGCTCGGGTGAAGTTCACGGCGCTGGTGATCGTGGTTCCGGATGACGCGACCGACGAATCTCTCATGGTGCTCGGCAAGATGCGCGGTGTGCCGTCGGTGGTGGTGCAGCGGTCGCGACTGCTCGACCTGCTGCGCAACGGGCTTCCGGGCCCAGAGCAGACCAGCAGGGGTCAGATCGGCGGTACCGAGCTGTTCGACATCCGCACCCGGCTGCAGAACGCCATCCGCTTCGTCTAGGCAGACGACTCAATAATGCCGTTCGGCGGCCACCGGGCTCAGCGGTAGCCTTCCCGGCGCACCGGGAGGCTGGTTTCGGGGTCGACCTGTCTTCGAGTGCCGTCGGTTCGCCATCCATGAGCGGGTCGCCGTGCCCTTCGTGAGCCGCAGAAATGAAGGAGGTTTTCGCCGATCAGCGGAGAATGGAGGAGAAACCGTGCCTGATCGATCTGAATCTCCTTCTTTTCGGTTGCGGATGCCACGGTGCGGCAGCGCGGTGACGTACGCCTGCAGCGAAAGCTGTTTCCGCGGAGCCATGCCGTGTTGTTGGCTTTCACCATGAGACTTCTTGTGCTGGGCGGCAGCGAGTTCGTCGGTCGCGCGTTCGTCGATGAGGCGTTGGCGGCGAACTGGGAGGTCACCACGCTCAGCCGCGGCACGAGTCCGGCACCAGTCGGCGTCACTGCGCTGCACGGCGACCGCAACGAGATCGATGGATTGACCGCACTCGGCGACGGCGAGTGGGATGTGGTGGTCGACACCTGGTCGTGGGCTCCGGTCGCGGTTCGCCGCTCAGCCACGCTGCTGCGCGATCGCACCGAACGCTACGTTTATGTGTCGAGCCGTTCGGTCTACGCCGACCCGGTCCCGGCCGGCGCCGACGAGGGCGCGGCTCTGGTGATCGCCGACCCCGACGACGAGCACTTCGACGACTACGCCCGGGCGAAGGCCGGAGCCGAACTGGCCGTGGTCGAGGAGTTCGGGGTGCGCGCGATCCTGGCCCGCCCCGGGCTGATCATCGGCCCGCGGGAGAACATCGGCCGCCTGCCCTGGTGGCTGAACCGCATCGCAGCCGGCGGCCCGGTTGTGGCACCAGGATCACCGGATGCCGGCATCCAGTATGTGGACGCCCGCGACCTGGCCGCATTCAGCCTCCTGGTCGCCAAGAGCGGCCACGGCGGCCCGTTCAATGTGGTGAGCCCGGTGGGTCAGGCGACGGTCGGCGACCTGCTGCGGGCGTGCTTCGAGGTGACCGGTTCCGACGCAGAACTACGGTGGATCGACACCGAGAAGATCCTCGCCGCCGGCGTGAAACCGTGGATGGACCTGCCGGTCTGGCTGCCGCCGGGGGAGGACCACGAAGCCATGCACCAGGGCGATGTGTCGAAGGCGGTGGCGGCCGGTCTGCGCATCCGCCCCCTCCTCGAAACGGTGGCCGACACCTGGGAGTGGCTGCAGTCGATCGGCGGGGAGGCGCCGCAGCGGCCGGACCGCCCGACGCTCGGGCTCGACCCGGCGATCGAGGCGAAACTCCTGGGCGGCTAGCTTTTCGCGACACCCCACTACAGGGGTGGGACGGCTCCGTGCGCTAGTTTCGGAACGTAGGCTGGAGATTCACGCCACACAACTTTTGGGGATGCGCACTGCAGTGAAGGTCATCAGCTATAACCTCCGCAAGAACCGCGCGGTTACCGAACTCGTGGATCTCGCAGAACATTTCACGCCGAGTGTCTTGTGCCTGCAGGAGGCCGACACCAGCGCCCTGCCTGCCGAGATCGGTGCCCTGCACCTGGCGGACTCGACCAGTCGCAACCGCCTGGGCCTGGCGCTCTACTACTCGCGCGAGCGGTTCACCGCTGTCGAGACACAGGCGTTCGAGCTGAAGAAGTCGTTGCACGATCGGGTGCTCACCCCGGCGCATGAGCGACTCATCGGCACGCGCCTGATCGACGGCAAGGACGACCGCGAGCTGGTTGTGGCGTCGTTCCACGCGGCGCCGCTGACGGCGCTCAACTCCCTGCGCCGGCACCAGATCAAGACCGCGCACGAGCAACTGCGTGCCCTCGGTCCCGGGCTGCCAACGCTCATGGTCGGCGACTACAACTACCCGATCTTCAAGGACAGTCTGAACACCCGGATGCTCGCGTCCGGGTACGACCTGACCCTCAGCGACAAGCGAACCTACACGCGCTACAAGTTCTTCCGCGGGCACTTCGACCTGGCCACGTCTGTCGGGTTGGACATCGACAGCGTGCAGACGCTGCCGCGCGGAACGTCGGACCACCTCCCGATCCTGGTGACGGCGTCGTACCGCGAGGAGCTGGCCGACAAGCTCGCCGGCTGACGCGTCAGGCCGGAGCCGTGGCCCCTCTTCATCCGCCTGTTGAGCTCCTCTCACCCGCCGCGCGGTACTTTCAGTGGATCGCGCCCACGGATGCGACCGCGATCCACTGAAAACACCGCGCGCCGCAGGACGGCAATCGCACCGCTGAGCATCCCCTGAAAGCAGGCCTTCCGCCTGCGCTTTACTCTCGCTCGTAAAGCCGAGGAGGTTTCGATGACGGTGAAACTGAACAACAAGGCCTACGCGCACGCGAAGAGCCTCATCGCCGACGGCAAGGCGACGCACGATGAGCGCGACGACTGGAGTGAGCACGCTCCGAGCACGGATGACCAGAACAAGTTCATCGAGAAGCACGGATACGCGGAGTACTCGAAGTGGCACCTCGGCGTCGACGACGACATGCCGGACGACACCAAGGGCCACTACAGCTTTCCGTTCGGCGACTTCGCGAAGGTGCACCGCTGCGCGGTGATCTCGCTGGAGAGCCGGGCCGCCCAGTACGACCACGACGAGATTGCGGAAGCGTCGAAGGACCTGCTGAATCGCATCGACGACGAGGGCTGACGGCTGATGCCGAAGAGCCGCAATCCGTTCGTCGCGCTGCGCCGCCGGCAGGTGTTGCCGCGGTGGGTCCGCAGGATGGATGCGGCCGCGGGTCGCCGCATCAACTCCCGCACCACGCATCCGCTGGTCGACCGGGGGTACTCGCGCCTGTCCAGGTCGGCGAACCGCGGTGCGCTGTGGTTCACCATCGCGGCGGTGCTGCTGGTGTTCGGTCGCCCGAGGGCAGCCATCCGCGGGTCGGCGTCGCTGCTCGGTGCGAGCATGCTGGCGAACCTGGTCGGAAAGCAGATTTTCGGCGGCGACCGTCCACTGCTCAAGAACATTCCGATTGGGCGGCAGCTGAAGAAGTCGCCGACCTCCGGGTCGTTTCCGTCGGGGCATTCGGCGAGCGCCGCCGGGTTCGCCGCCGGGGTGGCGTTCGAGTCTCCGCGCGTCGGGGCGGCGATCACGCCGGTCGCCGCCGGAGTCGCCTACTCCCGCCTGCACACCGGAGCCCATTGGTTGTCGGATGTGGTCGGCGGCGTCGCGCTCGGAGCATCCGTCGCCTGGCTCTGCACGCTCATCGTCAAGCCGCGGCCGGCGCCCGCGCAACCGGCCAGGGAGGGCGGCGTTCCCGTTCCCCTGCCGGCCCTGGCCGACGGCGCCGGGGCGTTCATCGTGGTGAACCCGTCGTCGGGCACCAGCACGATTTCGGCTGACCCCCTCCCGCTCGTCGAGCAACGGTTGCCGGCTGCGCGGGTGCACCAGCTGCGGGAGGGCGACGACCTGGCGGCCGTGGTGCGGGAGGCCGTGGAATCCGCTCGCCCGGTCGTGCTCGGGGTGTGCGGGGGAGACGGAACAGTCGCGGCGGTGGCGCAGCTCGCCCGCGCGGCCGACCTCCCCTTGCTGCTCATTCCGGGCGGCACCTTCAACCATTTCGCGGGCACGGCCGGTATCGCCTCGGCGGCGGCCGCCATCGACGCGCTGCAGGCCGGCCACGGCGTGTTGGCGGATGTCGCGGAGCTGACGGTTGACGACAACCCTCCGGTGACCGTGCTGAACGCCGCATCCGTGGGCCTCTACCCGGACTTCGTCGAGCAGCGGACGGTCGGCGAGGAGAGGCTCGGCAAGTGGGTGGCCGGTCTGCTGGCTGCGGTGCGCGTGCTGTGGCGTTCCGACCCGGTCGACCTCGCCATCGACGGGCGACCGGCCATGGTCTGGTCGTTGTTCGTCGGGGTGAACCGAAACAAGGCGGGGTCGGTGACCCCGCTGCGTCGCCTTCGCCTGGATGATGGGCAACTTGATGTGCGCATCCTCCACGCCGGTACCCGCGCGCGTGCCGTCGGCTCGCTGGTGTTCGGCCGGAGTGGGGGAGTGTTCCTCCGGCGGCTGGGACTGCTGTGGGGCGCTCCGACAAATGAGAGCTTCACGGCGGGAGAGTTGTCGGTGGCGGTGAGTCCACGACCGGATGGCACTCCGGGCCTGGCCCACGACGGCGAAGTGTGGCTGGTCGCGCGGGGCGGGGGCTACGCCTGGCGCATCCGGAACGTCCCGGGCGGGTTGCGGGTGTACAGCTCGAGTTTGTGAGGGTGCAGTGCCGACTACCTGATCATGAACCGGTTGCTGCCCGGCCGCCCGTCGCCGTCCTGATCGGCACCGTCGGTGTCGGTCACGTCGACCGCCTCCACCTGGGCGTATGGAGGTCCGTGGTGCAGCCAGTCGAGCATCCGCTGCACCGCGTCCGCCGGCCCTTCGAGCTCCGCCTGCACCGTGCCGTCGGGCAGGTTGCGCGCATATCCGGCCACGCCCAGCTGCTCGGCTTCGGCCTGCGCACTCCACCGGAAACCGACTCCCTGCACCCGGCCGCGCACGATTACCCGCTTGCGAATCATGCATTCCAGTCTGCACCGCCCCACGTTCAGGCGAACCACGTATTCTTAAGGGGCGGGTCACCGCGTTACGAGGGGAAGTTTTTGGTCGTCGAATGTATTCACGGTCTCGATGAGGCGCTGTGCGACCTCTGCAATCCGAAGCCCGTTCCGAAGATCGAAGCTTCGGCCCCCAAGGTGGTGCGCCCACGTGCCAAGTCGAAGGCGCGAATTGCTGGTGCTGCCGGACCCACCATTCAGAGTGTCGACCAGCGGATCTACCACGTGACCCACCTGCGCAACCTCGAGGCGATCGTGCACAGCGGATGCCTGCTGTCCGATTCGCACGGAGCCCAGCCGACGGTCGACATCTCCTCTGCCGACAACCGCGAGGAGCGCCGTGCGGCGAACGTCGACGGCGAGCCGGTCGCCGGTTTCGTGCCTTTCTTCGTGAGCCCCGATTCGGCGCTGTGGCGTGACATCCGCAGCTCTGCGCCTGACCCCCGGCTGGCTCCGGCCGTGCGCGAAACGACGCCGGCCGAGTATGTGGTGCTGGTGACCACGATTGGCAAGGCCGGGCGCGATGACAGCGTGGTGGCGAGCGGCGATGCGACGGATGCCGACACCAGGTTTGCGACGACGCCGGAGCAGGCGACCCGCGAGCTGGGCCGGATGCGTGGCGACGAGGACCTGCTGGGGCGCGCCGAACTGCTGGTGCGCGAGCGCCTGCCGTTCGATGCGGTGACCCTGATCGGCGTCGCCAATGACCGGGCTCGTAATGAGGTCCGGGACATTCTGGCGGCGTCGGAGTTCACCACGAAGGTGTCGGTCTACCCGCCCTGGTTCACCCGCGACTAGCCCACCGAACTCACCTCTCACCAGCCGCGCGGTGTTTTCAGTGAAACGCGCTCGCGGATGCGGCGGCGTTTCACTGAAAACACCGCGTCGCGAGGATGCTCTCCGAGGAATGCCTACCTCTGCGGCACCACCGTCAGCACGCGCGTGATGTGCTCCAGGTACGACTCCATGAACCCGCGAAGGAACTGGGCGGTTCCTTCATTGGTGACGTCGCCTTCATCCGTGATCAGCCCCTCGGTGATGTGGATGTACGCCTCCGGCGCGGTCATCTGGCGGGAGTCGCAGAAGCTGAGTGCGCTGCGCAGGCTCTGCTGGGCGACCGCCGTGCCGATGCCGCCGATGGAGCCGCCGATCACACCGGATGGCTTCCCGGCGAACGAGTTCTCGCCCCACGGCCGGCTCGCCCAGTCGATGGCGTTCTTGAGTGCACCGGGGATGCCGCGGTTGTACTCCGGGGTCACGAACAGCACGGCGTCAGCAGACTCGATCGCCTGCTTCAGGGCTCTGCCTTGTAGCGGGTAGTCGGTGTCGTAGTCGTAGCTGTAGAGCGGGAGATCCCGGATCGGGATCTCGGTGAACTCGAGCTCATCCGGCGCGAGTTTGATCAGTGCCTGGGACAGCTTCCGGTTGATGGATGCCGTTGCCAGGCTTCCGACGAAATATCCGACGGTGTACGGGGGTTCGTGGTGCTGGATGGTGGCCATTTGCGTACTCCTTTTCCTTGGTGGACCACGCTAGGTCGGGCGTCTGGGTTGCTTCTGCAAATTTGTGATTTGACATCGTTCACGGTAGATGTAACGTGTATCTAACACGGAAACGCATCAAGATAACATTTCCTTAACATGGAACTCCGATATGGCGACTCTGACGCGACTCCGCTTGGCAATGCAGCAGGCCTGGTCACAGGTGGACGAACTAAGGAGTGTCAGAGCAGATGCGCGCAATTGTTTTCGAAGAGGCCGGCACGCTGAGTCTCGTAGAACGTCCAGAGCCGATCGCCGGTTTCAAGGAAGTGGTCATCGAAGTCGCGGCAGTGGGCGTTTGCGGCACTGACACCCACGTCTTCGACGGCGAGTTCGAGGGTACCGTCTTCCCGCTGGTCCCCGGACATGAGGCGACGGGCACTGTCGTCTCGGTGGGGGAGGGAGTCTCCTCCGTTGCGGTCGGCGACCACGTCGCCGTCAACCCGAGCACCACCTGCGGGGAGTGCGAGTTCTGCCTGAATGGCAAGTCGAACCTCTGCCGCAACTGGAACGGCCTCGGAGTGGTCGCCTCAGACGGCGCGTCGCAGGAGCGCTTCGTCGCCCCGGTGGCCAACGTGTTCAAGCTCAACCCGGAGACCGACATCTACCAGGCGGCGCTCATCGAGCCTCTCGCCTGCGCCATTCGTGCGTACGACATCCTTCCGCGCAAGATGGGCGAGCACTACTTGGTCTACGGAGCGGGAACCATGGGGCTGCTCATGGCGCAGCTGGCTCCCCGAGCCGGCGCGGCAAGCGTCACGATCGTGGATGTCAATGAGAGCCGACTCGAGGTCGCGCGCGAGCTCGGGATCGAGAACGTCTACCAGAGCGCCAACGAGGCGGGCCGTGACAAGTGGGATGTCGTCATCGACTGCACCGGAAACATCCGGGCGATAGAGGATGGGTTGCCGCGGGTCAAGGCTGGCGGAACGTTCCAGAACTTCGGTGTCGCCCCGGCGGAGGCGTTCGCCAACTACTCGCCGTTCCGGGTCTACCGGGACGAGATCAATATCGTCGGCACCATGGCAGTGCTGAACTCGTTCGGGCGCGCCGTCGAGATGTTCGAGGCCGGCGCCATCAACCCCGACCCGATGATCAGCCATTCGTTCACGCTCGACGACTACGCCGCGGCGCTCGAGATGTTCCGGAAGGGAACAGGGCGCAAGCTCCAGATCCGTCCGAACGACACCGAATCACGCGTCTTCTAGCCCCGACCGGGCCCCAAAGACTGCAGCAGCAGGGAGCATTCCAGTGTCAACACAGACAGAATCCGCACGCAAGGTTCGCCGGAACCGCATCATCGGAGCGGCCGCGATAGTCGTGCTCCTGGTGGCGATGTTCTTCGGAACGAAGATCGTCACCGGAGACGAGGCGCTCGCCGCCAAGGGCTTTGACGCTGAAACCTGGGCGGAAGACAAGTACACCTCCGAGCTCCTGCCGGCCATCCTCGACCGGTCGGAAGACATCGTCGACGTCAGCGAAGCGATCGCGGCTGACCCGGCGGCGGCCGCGGATGATTACGGCGTGGTGAGCGGCACCTCCGCCCCCGTTTACACCGTCACCTTCACCGGGGTCGCGGGCGCAGTCGAGGGCGGCATCATGCCGGTGGCCGTCGAGGGCCTGCCGAGCGACCTCCTGGTGCGGGTGCAGATGGGCCCGGCGATCGACGGCACCGCCCTCCGGGACGCATCCGGCCTCGTGCATTTCCCCGAGTTCGTCAACCAGATCGACTACCAGGATGCCGGTTCGGCGCTGAACAACATCATCAAGGACACCGTGCTGGCTGACCTGGATGCCGCCAGCCTGACCGGCAAGACAGTCACCATCACCGGGCCGTTCCAGCTCATCAACCCGCAGGCCTACCTGATCACCCCGGTCAAGATCGACGTCGAGTAGGGCAGCATGAGCGAGCCGAGCATCAACGAGCATGGGGACACTGTGGTCCTGCGCGCGGTCGACATCACCAAGCGGTACGGCGGAGTGCATGCCCTGAAGGGCGTCAATTTCGAGGTGCACCAGGGGAAGGTGACCACGCTGTTCGGTGAGAACGGTGCCGGCAAGTCGACCCTGATGAAGATCCTGTCCGGCGTCGAGTCGCCGACCACCGGTCGGCTGGAGTTGTACGGCCGGGAGGTCGAGTTCACGACCACGGTGGACGCCCGCGAGAAGGGTGTGTCGATCATCCACCAGGAGTTATCGCTGGCGCCCAACCTCAATGTGCGCGACAACATCTTCATGGGGCGGGAGCTCCTGAACAAAGCCGGCGGCGTCGACTACCGGGCGGAGGATGCCGAAGTGCGCGCGTTGATGGCGCGCCTCGAGGAGAAGATCGCACCGACCGCCCTGGTCTCCAGCCTGCGCCTCGGCCAGCAGCAGATCGTGGAGATCGCCCGCGCGCTGTCGGTTGACGCCCGCATCCTGATCATGGATGAGCCCACCTCCGCCCTGAGCGCGTCAGAAGTCGAGGTGCTGTTCAAGGTCATCTCCGATCTCACCGCATCCGGCGTCTCCGTGGTTTACATCTCGCACCACCTCGAGGAGGCCCTGCAGGTCACTGACTTCGCAGTGGTGCTGCGCGACGGTTCCCTGGTGGCGGCGGATGTCGTGGGCAACGTCGACATGGAGTGGATCGTTGCCAACATGGTCGGCAAGAATTTCGACCTGGGTGAGCCGCCGGCACCGCTCACCCACGGCGACGTCGCGCTCGCCATTGACGGTGTGAGCGTCGAGGATCCGTCCAGCGCCGGTCGCTTCGTCGTGGACAACGTCAGCATCAACGTTCGTGCCGGGGAGATCGTCTGCATCTATGGGCTGATGGGCGCCGGACGCACCGAGTTGCTCGAGGCCGTCGCCGGACGCACCAGCCTGGCCTCCGGAACAGTGCTGGTCAATGGTGCGGACATCGCGGCCCTCGACGTTGCACAGCGCATCGAGATCGGCCTGGCGTTGGTTCCGGAAGACCGCCAGCGTGACGGCCTGGTGCAGACCATGAACGTCGGGCACAACCTTTCGTTGGCCAGTCTCGCTTCGATGGTCAAGGGGTTCTTCCTCGCGAAGCCCTATGAGAACCAGGTGGTCCGCGACCAGATCGCGGCGGTCGGCGTCAAGACGGATGGGCCGGAAGCGCCGATCGGCTCCCTCAGCGGTGGCAACCAGCAGAAGGTGGTAATCGGCAAGATCCTGATGACGAACCCGAAGGTCATCCTCCTGGACGAGCCGAGTCGCGGCATCGATGTCGGCGCAAAGGCTGAGGTCTTCGCCCTCCTCTCGCGACTGGCCGGGGAAGGGCTGGCGGTGCTTTACACGACCTCGGAGGTTGCCGAGTCGTTGAGCGTGGCGCACCGCGTGATTGTGATGAGCAAGGGCCGGATCTCAGCGGAATTCGATGCCCTGGGCACCGCTAAAGAGCAGGTAATGGCCGCTTCGGGTGAATCCGTGGCAGCACTCGAGACGAACGGAAACGACACATGAGCAGCACGACAGCAGCGCGTTCTGTGAGCCCCCTGGCCAGGCTCTTCCCGGATGGCTTCGACCCGCTGGCGATCCTGCTTCGCGGGCGTGCGTTCTTCGCCTTGATCGCGATCATCATCATTTTCTCGATACTGTCGCCGAACTATTTCAACCTCGGCAACCTTCTGCAGATGTCCCAGCACGTCGCGGTGTATGCGCTTCTCGCCATCGGGATGCTCTTCGTTGTGCTCAACGGCGGTATCGACCTCTCGGTCGGGGCGACGCTCGGGTTCTGCGGCGTTATTGCCGGGTTCCTGATGCAGGGCGTCACCATCCCGGAACTGGGTATCGCTTTCTACCCGTCGGTCTGGGTGGTGGTGGTGATCACGGTTGCGGCCGGTGCCTTCGTCGGCTGGATCAACGGCATCCTGATCTCCCGCTTCAAGGTGGCGCCGTTCGTGGCGACTCTTGGGATGATGTACGTCGTACGCGGCGCCGGCCTGCTCATCACCGGCGGCCTGACCTATCCGAACCTGAACGGCGACGAGGCGCTCGGCAACACCGGCTTCAACTACCTGGGTTTCAACAACTTCTTCGGGCTGCCGATCGGCGTGCTGGTGATGATCGTCGTCGCCGTCATCGCCAGCCTGATGCTGAACAAGGCACCCTTCGGCCGTTGGCTCTACGCCTCCGGCGGCAACGAGCGTGCCGCTGAGCTATCAGGCATCCCGGTCAAGAAGGTACAGGTCCGCGTCTATGTGATCGCCGGCATCTGCTCCGCGTTCGCCGGCATCATCATCGCTTCAGAACTAACCTCGGCAAACCCGACCGCCGGCGAGATGTTCGAACTGACCGCCATCGCCGCCGTTGTCATCGGTGGCGCCAGCCTCGCCGGAGGCAACGGAACCATTCGCGGCACACTCCTCGGCGCGTTCGTCATCGGCTTCCTCGCGGACGGCCTGGTCATCATCGGCGTCTCCGCGTACTGGCAGATGGTGTTCAAGGGTGCGGTCATCGTGCTCGCCGTCATGCTCAACGCCATTGAGTACAAGGGCAGGAAGGCGAAAACAGCCGCCACGCCACCCACCCCCACAGCTTCTTCCGCGTCTCAGCGCGACACCAGTGTCGATGCCGCTGACGCGAAGATAGCCGGCTGACTTCGTCCGCCGGAAACCCACACCGAAAAGGAAGCAACATGATTCGCAAAGCTGCAGCAGCACTTGCCGCTGGCGCCGTTGTCCTGGCACTAGCCGGTTGTTCGACCACCGATAACGCCGGAGCAAACGACGCTTCGACCGAGGGCGGCCTGATGACCATCATCACCAACGACCCATCCAACCCGTACTGGCTTGCAGAAGGCGAAGCAGCCAGCGGCGCGGCGGAGGAGCTCGGCTACACCACGAAGGTCGCGTCGCACGATGGCGACACCAAGAAGGAATCCGACCTCATCGACACGGCCATCACCAACAAGTCGGTGGCTGTCATCCTGGACCCGGCCGACGCGAACGGATCCGTTGGCGCCGTCAAGAAGCTGGTCGCCGCCGACATTCCGGTGTTCCTGGTGAACGCGGAGATCAACGAGGCCGGCCTCGCCCAGTCGCAGCTGGTCTCGAACAACGCTCAGGGTGCCGCCCTGGGCGCTGCCGAGTGGGTCAAACTGGTCGGAACCACCGGTGAATACGTCGAGCTGATGGGCCCGGCGTCGGACAACAACGCCGCCACCCGTTCCAACGGCTACGCATCGGTTCTCTCCCAGTACCCCGACCTGAAACTCGTCGGGCAGGAAGTCGCCGACTGGGACCAGAAGACCGGCTACGACAAGATGCAGAACCTGCTGTCGGCGCACCCCAACATTATTGGCGTGATCTCCGGCAACGACACGATGGCGCTCGGCGCGATCGCGGCAATCGAAGCGGCCGGCAAGCTCGACCAGATCAAGGTCGGCGGCTTCGATGGTGCACCGGCAGCAGCTGAGGCTGTCGCCGCCGGCACGTTGCAGTACACCGTGCTGCAGCCGGTAGCCACCTTCGCGGCCGAGGCGGTCAAGCAGGCCGACTCGTTCCTGAAGACCGGCGAGACGGGCGCCGACACCGAGAAGCAGTCGTTCGACTGCATCCTCATCACCGCGGACAACGTCGACAAGTACACGTCGTTCGCGCTGTCTGAGTAGTTAGCTGTGACCGGTTGCCACCGGGAATCTCCTGGCGGCAACCGGTCCACACCTTCCCGATACGAAGCTTCATCGCGAGAGAGCCTGTTATGACCTACCTCTACAACAACCCCGTCGAGTTCGCGGATGAGCTCATCGAGGGCTTCGTTGCGGCCAACGGGGCCTGGGTTCGTCGGGTTCAGGGCGGCGTGGTGCGCGCATCTCGCGGTCCAGCAGGAGAGGTCGCCGTCATCGTCGGTGGCGGCTCCGGCCATTACCCCGCCTTCGCCGGCCTGGTCGGACCAGGCTTCGCCCATGGTGCGGCCATGGGCAATCTCTTCGCTTCCCCATCCGCCCAGCAGGTCTACTCGGTCGCGAAGGCCGCCCACACCGGCGGCGGTGTGCTTTTCACCTACGGCAACTATGCGGGTGACGTGCTGAACTTCACCCAGGCGCAGGAGCGACTCATCGCGGAGGGCATCGACTGTCGCACCGTGGTGGTCACCGACGACATTTCCAGCGCACCGATCGCGGAAACCCACAAGCGCCGTGGCGTGGCCGGCGACTTCGCGGTGTTCAAGGCGGCTGCCGCGGCTGCCGAGGCAGGCCACGACCTGGAAGCCGTATTCGAGCTTGCGACCCGCGCCAACGAGCGCACCAGATCCTTCGGTGTCGCGTTCGGCGGCTGCACCCTTCCCGGTTCCGCAGAGCCACTCTTCACGGTGCCGGCCGGGCGCATGGCCCTTGGCATGGGTATCCACGGGGAGCCGGGCATCGGCGAGCAGGACATCCCGACAGCGGATGAGCTGGCCGAACTCTTTGTCTCATCGCTGCTGAACGAGGTGCCGGCAGCAGTGCCATCGGTCGCCGGTTCGCGAGTGGGCCTCATCCTGAATGGGCTCGGCTCGGTCAAGTACGAGGAACTCTTCGTCGTCTACCGTCGCATCGCCCAGCTCTTGACGGAGGTCGGCATCACAGTCGTCGACCCCGAGGTCGGAGAGCTTGTCACCAGCTTCCAGATGGCCGGCGCCTCGCTCACTCTTTTCTGGCTCGACGATGAGCTCGAACACACCTGGACGGCACCGGCGAGCACCCCCGCCTATCGCAAGGGCGCCATCACTGCGCAACTGCCGGAAGCAGCGGATGCCGACATCGAGTCGGAGCAGGAAACCGCGCCGGCCGCGTCGGCCGACTCCCGTGCCGCTGCCGCCGACATCCTGGCCACCATCGGCGCCATCCGCGATGTCATCGACGAGAATGTTGCCGAACTCGGCCGCCTGGATGCGATTGCCGGCGACGGTGACCACGGCATCGGGATGCAACGCGGTGCCACGGCGGCCTTAGCCGCTGCCGAGCACGCCGCCGACGCCGGGGCCGGCGCCAGAACACTTCTGGAGCGGGCTGCCGACGCCTGGGCCGACAAGGCCGGCGGAACGTCCGGGGCGCTGTGGGGTCTCGGCTTGCGCACGATCGCCGCGCAGCTCAGCGACGATGAGAAGCCGAGCGGCATGGCGGTCGCGGCCGGTATCGCGGCCGCGGCAGTCGAGGTGCAACGCTTCGGCAAAGCCGAACTCGGCGACAAGACCTTGCTCGACACGCTGATCCCGTTCAGTGAAGCACTGGGCGCCGCGCTGGCCGACGACGACCGGTTCACGGCCGCGTGGTCGAAGGCGACGGCGGTCGCGGAGTCCGCCGCCGAGGCGACCGCGGCCCTGGAGCCCAGGATCGGCCGGGCCAGGCCGCACGTCGAGCGCAGCCTCGGCACCCCAGACCCCGGAGCGGTCTCGATGGGGCTCATCATTCGCGCTGTTGACACTGAGTTCACGAGACGCCGGTTCAAGAAACAAGGAGAAGCATCATGACCAGCAAGCTGAGGATTGTCATCGGTTCCGATGATGCGGGCTACACCCACAAGGAGGCCCTCAAGGCGGACCTGCTTGCCAGTGAGCTCGTGGAGTCGGTGGAGGACGTCGGAGTGGATGCCGACGGGCACACCGCGTACCCGACGATCGCCATCACGGCGGCTGAGCTGGTTGCGGCAGGCAAGGCGGACCGCGCCCTGCTCGTGTGCGGCACCGGCCTCGGGGTGGCGATCGCCGCCAATAAGGTGGCCGGAATCCGCGCTGTGACCGCCCACGACTCCTACTCGGTCGAGCGTGCGGTGCTGAGCAACAACGCCCAGGTGCTGACCTTCGGCCAGCGGGTGGTCGGGTTGGAGCTTGCCCGCCGCCTGGCGCGGGAGTGGCTCACCTACCGCTTCGATGAGTCGAGTGCCTCGGCTGAGAAGGTGGCGATCCTGAGCGACTACGAGAAACACGACGTTGCGTAACAGCGACCGGTTGGTGATGTCATGAGCGGCCATCCCCGAACGATTCTGGGGGTCAGTCTCAAAATGTACTTCGATCACAAGCGCATGGTCGAGTGGGCGAGCCAGGTGGCCGAGATCGCACGACGTGATGACGGCATCCGCTCTGGTGAGGTTGAACTATTCATCCTGCCCAGTTTCCCGTCGCTGCCGGCAGTGCTCGAGGCCGTTGCCGGTACGCCGATCGCGGTGGGCGGCCAGGATTTGTTCTGGGAGGACCGCGGGGCGTTCACCGGTGAGGTGAGCGGTCAGGACCTGGCCGAGCTCGGTTGCCGGTATGTCGAGGTTGGCCACGCCGAGCGGCGGAAGCTGTTCGCCGAGTCTGACGAGATCGTGGCCAACAAGGTGGCCGCCGCCGTGCGCAACGGGTTGGTTCCGATCGTCTGCATCGGAGAGTCGGAGCGCGTCTCGCCAGCGGAAGCCGCCGCAGTCTGCATCGCCCAGCTCGACTCGGCCCTGTCCTTCCTGGAAACGGCACCACGGTCCGCTGGCATCGTGGTGGCCTACGAACCGGGGTGGGCGATCGGAGCGGATGCTGCAGCCACCCCCGACCACATCGGGGAGGTCTGCTCCCGCGTTCGCGAGTGGATAGCCGACCACCCGTTCGTAGAGTCGCGCGGTGTCATCTACGGGGGGAGTGCCGGCCCCGGCCTGCTCACCTCGTTGGGCGACTCGGTCGACGGCCTGTTCCTGGGGCGATTCGCCCACGACCCGGCGGCGTTGGAACAGATTCTGGCCGAGTCCCAAGCTCTCCTACCGCCGGTGGCCCGTTAGCAACTAGTACACTGGCGGCGATTTCGCGCGCTGGATGAGAGTGGGAATGATGACGACGGAACCTGCGGAAGCGCGTAGTCCCCGACAGGTCGAGCGCCAACGAGCCATCTCCGAAGCGGTGATGGCCGAGGGTGCCATTCGCATCGAGCAGCTTGCCGAGCGGTTCGAGATCAGCTTGATGACAGTGCATCGCGATCTGGACGAGTTGGAGGCGCGGGGTCTGCTCCGCAAGTCTCGCGGAGTGGCCACCGCCCAGTCGACGAGTCTCGTGGAGTCGAGCGATGTCTTTCGTCTCGGGCGTGAACTTGCCGAGAAGGCCGCGTTGGCGCAGACGGCACTGCACTACATCGAGCCGGGCCAGGCGCTGTTGCTGGATGACTCCACGACAGTGCTTCAGCTGGTCAAGCTTCTGCGGTCGAAGGCTCCGCTGACCGTCATCACCAATGTACTGACCGTGATGAACGAGCTGACCGGGGTTCGCGGGATCTCCCTGGTCGCGCTCGGCGGCAACTACTACAACTGGTGCAGCGCGTTCATGGGCAGGATGACCAATGAGGCGATCGGCCAGTTGCGGGCTGACACGTTCATCATGTCCACGGCGGCCATCACCGACGACATGTGCTTCCACCAGTCCCTGGAGACCGTGGACACCAAACGGGCGATGTTCGATGCGGCGGCGACACGCATCCTGTTGGTCGACCACACCAAGTTCGAGAAGCGCGCGCTGCACGCGGTGATGCACCTGACCGAGTTCGACCTCGTCATCGTCGACAGCCAGACCGATGAGTCGCATATCTCCCGGCTGCGTTCCCAGGGAGTGAACGTGGTTGTTGCCGGACAAGGCGGCACCAAATGACGTTGCCAGAGACGATTGTGCCGAACACGAAACTGCCAGCGACGATGCGGGCGAGCGTGCTCATCAGCCAGGGTGTTCTCGCCATCGAGCAGCGTCCGCTGCCGGTGGTCGAGAGCGACCAGGTGCTGGTGCGGGTCACCGCGGTTGGTGTCTGCGGTTCTGATGTGCACTTCTTCACGGACGGCCACCTCGGCGACTGGGTGGTCGACGAGCCGATGGTTCTCGGACACGAGTCCGGTGGGGTGATCGTTGCCGTGGGCGACCGGGTCGACCCGTCACGCATCGGGCAGCGGGTGTCGATCGAGCCACAGCGCCCGGTGCACACCTCCAGGGAATCGCTCGCCGGTCGCTACAACCTCGACCCGGGGATGCGCTTTTATGCCACCCCCGGTGTGGACGGGGCGTTCCAGGAGTATGTCGCCATCCAATCCCACTTCGCTTTCGACGTGCCGGACAGAATCAGCGATGACGCCGCTGCGCTGATGGAGCCGCTGTCGGTGGCGATCGCGACGGCGCAGAAGGCCGGGTTCACGGTCGGTTCACGGGTTCTCATCACCGGTGCCGGCCCGATCGGGATCATCACGGCGCAGGTCGCCCGAGCTTACGGGGCCAGCGAGATCATCGTGTCGGATGTCGCTGCCGAGCGTCGCGAACAGGCGCTCAGGTTCGGGGCGACACGCACGATTGATCCACTCGTCGACGACGTTGCCTCCCTGGGGCTCGGCGTCGATTCCTTCGTCGATGCGTCTGGTGCCGAGGCCGCGGTGAAGAGCGGCATCCGAGCAGTTCGGCCGGGCGGCACCGTGGTGCTGGTCGGCATGGGTGTGGCAGAGATCGCGCTGCCGATCCCGGTGATCCAGAATAACGAGCTGATCGTGACCGGTGTTTTCCGTTACGCCAACACCTGGCCGACGGCGATCACCCTGGTGGAGAGCGGCAAGGTCGATCTGGATGCACTGGTCACCGGGCACTTCGGACTGGACGATGTGGAGGGCGCGCTCAGGTCGACGGCTTCACCGTCGACCCTCAAGTCAGTGGTGAATCCGGGCCGCTGATCCCGATGCGCAGGTGACAGACTGGACCCATGGTCGACGTCACGGTCGTTGGGAGCGGTCCGAACGGACTGGCGGCGGCGGTGACCGCGGCGCGGGCTGGCCTTTCGGTGCGGGTTCTCGAGGCGGCACCGACTCTGGGCGGCGGCGTTCGCACCAGTGAACTCACCCTGCCGGGTTTCCGGCACGATGTCTGCTCCGCGGTGCACCCTGCCGCCATGGCGTCCCCCTTCTTCCAGGAGTTCGGCCTGACCGACCGGATCGAGTGGATCGTCCCCGAGGTGTCGTACGCGCATCCGCTCGATGATGGCCGGGCCGGCGTGGCCTGGCGCGACCTCGAACGCACGGCCGACGCGCTCGGCCGTGACGGACGCGCCTGGCGCCGGCTGTTCGAGCCGCTGCTGAAGCGCCTTCCCGAGATCGTCGACTTCACCGGGTCGACCCTGCTGCGGGTTCCGCCGCACCCGCTGGCGACCCTCAGCTATGGCTTGCGCACGCTGGAGCAGGGGTCGCCCCTGTGGAATGCCCGCTTCCGGGAGGATGTCGCGCCTGCCATGCTCACCGGTGTTGCTGCCCACGCGGCCGGGCGTCAGCCGTCGCTGGCGACCGCCGGCGCCGGGCTGCTGCTGGCGATGCACGCGCACGGTGGCGGGTGGGGGTTCCCGGCCGGCGGGTCGCAGGCGATCGCGGATGTGATGGTCGCCGACCTGCTGGAGCACGGTGGCAGCGTGGAGACCGGCGTGATGGTGGAGTCGCTCGCCGAGCTGGAGCCGACTCGGGTGACCCTGCTGGACACGTCGACGAAGCTGCTGTTGGACGCCGACCTCCCGTCCGGTTATCGACGGGCGCTGAAGCGGTTCCGCTACGGGTCCGGGGTGGCGAAGGTCGATTTCGCACTGTCCGGACCGGTGCCGTGGACGAACCCCGATGTGCGGCTCGCCCCAACGGTGCACCTCGGCGGCACTCGTGCGGAGATCGCGGCCGGCGAGAGTGCGGTCGCCCGCGGTCGTGTGCCGTCGCATCCGTACGTTCTGGTCACCCAGCCGAGCGTGCTGGATGCCTCGCGGGCGCCGGCCGGTCAGCATGTGTTGTGGGCGTACATCCATGTGCCGAAGGGGTCAGAGGCGGATGCGACTGAGTTGGTCACGTCGCAGGTCGAGCGGTTCGCGCCCGGCTTCCGGGACCTCATCCTGGCTAGTGCTTCCAGTTCGGCGGCGGAGCTGGCCGACTACAACCCGAACTACGTCGGCGGCGATATCTACAGTGGCGAGTTGAACCTGCGGCAGCTGATCAGGCGCCCGGTGGTGTCGCCGCAGCCGTGGCGAACACCGCTCGACGGCGTCTACTTGTGTTCGTCGGCGACGGTCCCCGGCCCGGCGGTGCACGGCATGAACGGCTGGTACGCGGCGACGCTCGCGCTACGCGAGAAATTCGGCATCACCACCCCGATTCCGCTGGGTGCGGAAGGTGACCCCCGGGCGTAACTTCAAGGCGTGGAGTGGTTCAACGCGCACGACTACGAGTTCGCCAGGGTGGTGCTGCAACGCGGCGTCGCCTTGATGTTCCTGGTCGCGTTCGCGTCGACGGCCACCCAGTTCCGTGCGCTGTTGGGGGAGCACGGCCTGCTGCCCGCGCCAGAGTTGCTGCGGCACGCGAAGTTCCTGCGTGGGCCGACGCTGTTCCGCTGGAAGTACAGCGACCCCCTTCTGCTCACGGTGTGTTTCGTCGGGATGGCGCTCGCGGCACCCGTCATTCTGGGCCTGCCGCAGTCGGGGCCGCCCTGGGTACCGATGCTGGTGTTCCTGGCCATGTGGCTGCTGTACATGTCGATCGTGAATATCGGCCAGACGTTCTACGGGTTCGGCTGGGAGATGCTGCTGCTGGAGGCCGGGTTCACCGTCGCTTTCCTTGGGTCGGATGCTGTGGCGCCGCCGATCACGATCCTGATCCTGACGGCATGGCTGGTGTTCCGGCTGGAGTTCGGGGCCGGGATGATCAAGATCAGGGGCGACCGGTCGTGGCGCGACCTGACCGCGTTGTTCTATCACCATGAGACGCAGCCGATGCCGAACCCGGTGAGCCGCTTCGCTCATCTGCTGCCGAAGCCGGTGCACCGATTCGAGGTGGTGGGCAACCATTTCGCGCAACTGGTGGTGCCGTTCCTGCTGTTCGCCCCGCAACCGGTGGCATCCGCTGCCGCTGCGGTGATCATCCTGACTCAGCTGTGGCTGGTGGTCACCGGCAACTTCGCCTGGCTGAATTGGATCACCATCGTGCTGGCGTTCAGCCGCATCAGCGACCCGGTCGCGCATTGGGCGCTGCCGTTCATCCCGCTCGATTGGGGTGCCGGCGACAACCCGGTGTGGTGGATGGTGCCGGTGATCGCCGTGTCGCTGCTGCTGGTGGGGCTCAGCGTGCAGCCGGTGCGGAACCTGTTCTCGAGGCACCAGTTGATGAATGCGTCGTTCAACCGGTGGCAGTTGGTGAACGCGTACGGCGCGTTCGGGAGTGTGACGAAGCAGCGGTACGAGGTGATTGTTGAGGGAACCCTGGATGCGTCGCCGTCCGATTCTGCGGATTGGCGGGAGTACGAGTTCAAGGGCAAGCCGGGTGACCCGGCGCGGGTGCCCCGGCAGTTCGCCCCGTACCACCTGCGGCTGGACTGGCTGATGTGGTTCCTGCCGCTGGGGTCGGTGCACGAGGAGTGGTTTTATGCGTTCCTCGGCAAGCTGCTGGAGGCGGATACCCGGACGCTTCGGCTTCTGCGGGTGGACCCCTTCGACGGGGAACCTCCCCGTTGGGTGCGCGCGAGTCTCTTCTTCTACCGTTTCTCAACCCGTGCGGAGCGTCGCGAGACGGGTCTCTGGTGGATGCGGGAGCGGGTGCGGGTTGCGATTCCGCCGGTCTCCCTGCCGCCGGACCGCTAGCGCGCTTACCCTCTCCCCATGGAGACTTTCGCGAAGCATGTCGGTACCTGGCAGGGGTCAAACGATTTCCGGTTGATGCCGTCCGACCCGTTCCATTCCGCGCCGGCCGGGGCCACGCTGCTCCGGGCTGCCGGCGGCAACCTGGCGTCGATCACCTACAACTGGGCGCATCCGGATGATGGCGAGCAGAGCGGGCAGCTGGTTGTCGGGCCGGGGGAGGAGGACGGCACTGTGGTGGCGTTCTGGGGTGACTCCTGGCACCAGCATCCGTCGCCTCGCACGCTGCTCGGCACCGTCGAGAACGGGGTGGTCATTGTCGGCTACGAGTATGCGGACGGCTGGTCGTGGAACGTGACCGTGGACGTGTCAGATGAGGCTGTGCTGCTACTTCGGATGGACAACGTCGTTCCCGAGAGTGCGGGCAACGCCGACTTCGCCGGGGGTGCTTACCCCGCAATGCTCATGTCGCTCACCCGTTGAGGCTCCTGTGGATTGAGTAGCTCGCGAAGGTCATGTCGCTCACCCGCCGAGGCCCCTGTGGGTTGAGTAGCTCGCGAAGCGAGCGTATCGAAACCTCCACGGGTAACTTCGCAGTTCCGCGGCGTTACTTCGCCAGCGGGTCGAACCAACGGAGCCCGTCGAACCGGGCGAATCCGGCATCGTGGGTAGCAAGCTTCAGACCGTGGGAGATCGCGAGGGCAGCAAGGTGCACGTCTGGCACATCGTTCGCTGAGAATTCGCCGCTCCGATACAGGTCGGCCGCTATAGACCCATGTTGCGGCGTGGGCACGGGAACCCAGGTGTTGGGCATCCGGAGCCAAGCCTCAACCTGATCCCAAGCTTGGCGCGCAGTCGACGGGTTCGGAAAAATACGCTTATTGCTTACGATGCGCGTGAATGCATTGAGCGATTCCCAAGGCAACGCCAATCGCTGGTCGCCCGCCAGCTGAACGTCGAGCCAGCGGAGGCATTGTTCGTGTTCCGGCGCCGCCGATTGATAAGCGTAGATGAGTAGGTTGGCGTCGACGAGAATCATCGATAGCGCTCACCCTCTGCCTCTGCGATGGCGGCTGACGTGTCTGTTATGTCGATAAGCGGCTCGCCGAGGTTGCGGGGCGTGGTTGGCGACTTGAATGGATGATCGCCCGGGGTGCGGGAGAGTTCTCTCAACCCAATACGCAGCGCGTCGTTCAATACTTGTTTGAAGCGTCGCCCTTCCGCAGCGCGTACGCGTTCAATCTCGGCCGCGACATCCGGATCCAGCGTCACAGTGGTTCTCATCCCTCCAGAGTATGCCGAAATGATGCCTTGATGCCTTTTCTTTTCAGCGAGAGGGGGATGTCGCGAAACTTCGGCGCTACGCGCTCGTGCGTTTCCAGCAACGCCAGGCTCCCCAACGTGGCCCAACAGGAGGTGTTACGTCGGATCGTCTGCCTCCACGCATCAATAGCGTCGAGACGGGCGTGTAGCTGCGCCGTTTTGACCGCTTCCCGATTCGCTTCGTCGAGGATCTCATCCATCGCGACCATGACTTCGCCCAACGTGATCTCGTCCAGGTGAGAGAACAGCCGCTTTATGAAATTCAGCTCCCACGTCGTGGGGATTGTCGACGCACCGTATGACGAACTCATAGATCCACTGTGGTCCTCGCGGTAACTTCACTGTCTGAGGCCTGGATCATCTGTGGGAAGCTGGTCGTGGGTCAAGACTTGAGGGAGTGGCGGGCCTTGTGCACCCACAGTTGTCGCCGCGCATCACTAGAATCCACAGCGTGACCCCGGATGATTTGCTTGAGTTCTGCCTGTCGCTCCCGCAGGCGGAGGAGTCGTTCCCGTTCGGCGAGGAGACCTCCGTCTTCAAGACGACCGGAAACGGCAAGATCTTCGCGCTGACCTCGCTGGGGGCCCGACCGCTCGCGGTGTCGGTGAAAGTCGACCCGGAGGAGAGCCTGGCGCTGCAGACGGAGTACACGCAGATCACGCCCGGCTACCACCTGAACAAGAGGCATTGGGTGACGATCATCCTGGATGGCGGTGTGCCGGATGCGTTGGTCGAAGAGCTGATCCGGGGCAGTCACGCGCTGGTGGCCCCACGCATCCGCTCGCCACGCAAGCCCGCGTAGTCAGTCTGCCGAAGGCCGCCTAGGGTCGGGGGTCGTAATGACTATGGTGGCGCCGAACCCGTCGGCGCTGCGTTCCCAGACGATCGCGTAGTGCTTCCAGATCGCACGCTTCTCGCCGGAAGTATCCGCCTGTTCCGTTTGCCTGACGAGGTGAGCGGGTGCATCCAGCGCTTCAAGCAGGCACCGGATGTCGCGCTCGGCGTCGTTCGCGGTTTCCGGCTCCTGCGCGAAGACGATGCGGCTCCCATCACGCGGGATGGTCTCCCACGCACGGTAGCCGATGTTGCAGGCTACGGACTGGTGTGCCAATGGGGTGAGGGCGGGACGAGCGCCGACCGCGATCCCGGGAAACATGATGGTTACCGCCACCGTGCCTAACATGCCGAGGGCGAGCCCGAGGATGCCGAAGAGCACTCGGTTGGTTGCGACACCGCCGGAGGCGGTCAACTGCTGGTGTCCCTCGAATTCTCGCGGGCATCGAGTTGCTTGGAATCGTGGTTGCGTTCCCAGCTGCGTTGGAGGCGCACCTCGTGTTGAGCGCAGGCGAGACAGTTGCACGGGACCTCGTGCGGCCCGGGTAGAAAGGCGACGCGCGGCAGGTGCTCGTAGCCGACGTAGTCGCGAAAGCTATAGCGCGGGCCGGTGCCGCGCACACCCTTCCCGTCGGAGAGGAACACCCCGAGCATCTCATAGTCGATCAGCTCGGGTGCAAGTCGGAGCGTCTTGACGAGGTGTTCGAATTCGGCGTCGAATTCGCCGACGAGACCGGTGTCGAGCTGGGCGAGCGCGTAGTAGGTGACGCGCCCCAGACTGTGCGCGTCAAGCGCCTTCACCACGTCGAGAATGCGGTCCTCGATGGGGGTGGATGCTTCGTCGCCGACTTCTTCCACGTAGAGGTTTCGCAGATTCTCGTCCATGGCGAGCACCCAGGTTCCCTGCCGTCTCTTGGCGGTGCGCCTCACGAAAATCTTGGGCGCGAAGAGTTCGAACAGGTCGTAGCCGGCTTCAATGATCATCTTCCGAGGCTAAGAACTGCCCGGGGCAGCAGGCTGGTGCCTACGGGAACCGGGGAGAAACCACCCGCTTCAGCAGCCTGTGGAGGACGTGATGCGTGGACGAGCCTACTTCAGGCCAGTTGCCCGATTCTCGATCGAGTCGAGCAGTAGTTCGACGCTGAACAGGAACGCGCTCTCGGTGTCCGGGTAGATGGTGCGAGCCGCCGCGGCCGCGCTCGGGAACTGGGTCGGGTTCAGCGCCGAATACTTGCGACGCTGTTCGTCGCGCAGCGCCTCGGTGGTGAGCCACGGTGAGAAGGCTGCGACCAGGCCGTTGCCCACAGTGTGGTTGTAGATGGTCTGGTGGAACAGCCCTAACTCGTCATCCGATACCCCGGCACGCTTCAGCTCGCGGATGGTCCACTCGGTCAGGTGGAAGAGCCTGGGCTCGTCGTCTGGCTGGCCGGCCATCGCCTGCGACAGCCCTTCGTTGTCGCGGTAGATCAGCCACCAGGCGTACATCAGGTTGCGAAGGTTTTCACGCCAGCTGCGGTGCGGGTCAGGCTCCGGGATGGCAACAAAGAGCTCATCGATCAGTGCGGTGAGTAGCTCGGCCTTGTTCCGGAAGTGCCGGTACATCGCTGTGGCGTCGGCGCCCAGTTCCTGGCCGAGCCGCCGCAGGGTGAGGGAGGCCAGGCCATCCTGGTGGAAGATCTCGCGCGACTTCTCGAGGATCATCTCGCGGTCGAGGTGGGCGTGGCGGCGGCCACTGGATGAGGGCGCGGGGTCTCCGTTCACGTCGCCTCCACTCATCTCCGTCGATATGCCACTCCATACTGCCAGTTCCGCTGTGGATGACCTTATCAGTGCAGTTGTCAACATAGTTGACATAAGCGTTGACGTCTGGGACGCTATCGGGCAACGGTCCTGCCGCTGCGCGCATCAAAGGTGTGCGCGTGCCTGCGCCGCGGGCCTCAAAGAGGAGAGTCATGCACAAGAAAGTCCTGGGCATTGCCACTGCCGCGCTGGTCGCGGTCAGCCTTGCCGGCTGTGGGGCAGACCTGTCTGCCGACAACGGGAAGGGTCCAGCCGCGAACGTCAGCGGCGACGAGATCATCATCGGCGCATCCCTGTGCCTCACCGGAATCCAGTCCCCACTGGATGAGCCGATCCTCCGCGGCGCACAACTTGCCGTTGATGAGATCAACGCCGCCGGCGGAGTGCTCGGTAAGCCGCTGAAGCTCGTCAACCTCGACGGCAAGAGCGACCCGGTCACGGTCGGCAACAACGCCGAGCAGCTGGTCGGGGAGGGCGCTTCCGCCATCATCACGCCAGCCGACTTCGACTTCGGTGGTCCGGCCAGCCGCGCCGCGCAGTCTGCCGGCATCGTCGGAATCTCGCCCGGTGCGTCCTCGCCCCTGTTCGGCTCCGACACACTCGGCGACAAGCAGTTCACGCTGTCGATGTGGAACACCACCATGGGTGCGGCCGCAGCCGAGTGGTCGTACAACGAGCTGGGACTGAAGAACGCGTACGTCGTCACGGACACGTTCATCGACTACACCACCTCGCTCAGTGAGTACTTCATCGAGTCGATGGAAGAGCTCGGCGGCACCATCGTCGGCCAGGACACCTACACGCAGGGTGACCAGGATTTCTCGGCTCAACTGCAGCGACTGAAGTCGACGGGATCGGAGGCCGATGTCATCTTCGTGTCGTCCTACATGCCCGACCTGGCGCTGATCATCCGCGACATCCGTGCTGCCGGTATCGACACCCCGATCCTGGGTGGAGACTCCTATGACGACCCCGAGTTGGCCAAGGTTCTCGGTGCCGACTTCGGTGACGACATCACCTACGCGACGCACAGTTTCCTCAGCGAGGAGGCCAGCCCGCTGGTGACCGACTTCATGGCGCTGTACAACGATGCTCACGGTGAAGACCCCGACACGGCTCTGGTGGTGAACGGCTACGACACCGTGAACATCCTCGCGCAGGCGATGGAGGAAGCCGGAACCACGGATGGCGCAGCTGTCGCCGAGCAGATGACGAAGATGACCTTCGACCTGCTCACCGGCCAGCTCAAGTGGTCGTCGGCTGACACCGGCCACGAGCCGCAGAAGGAAGCCGCGATCGTCTCCCTCGTCAAGGGTGAGCCGAAGTTCAACCGTTGGCTGAAGCCGGAGTGGGCTCCCGCTCCATGAGTGAAACCGTGAACAGCGAGAGGCTCACCGCCGAAGGCATCGTGATGAACTTTGCCGGGCTTCGGGCGCTCGATCAGGTGAGCCTCTCGCTGGGCAGGAACGAGATCGTCGGATTGATCGGGCCCAACGGTTCCGGCAAGACGACCCTCGTCAACGTGATCTCGGGGGCGTTGAAGCCGGCCGCCGGAAGCGTGAAGATCGACGGCAAGGAGGTGACCGGGTTCGCGCCACACCTGGTGGCGCGCGCCGGCCTGGTTCGCTCCTTCCAGTCGGTTCGCCTGTTTGCGACCATGACCGTCTTCGAGAACGTCCAGCTGGGCGCTCTCGGAGCCGGTCACGGCGCGCGCAAGGCAGCGACGATAGCCAACGACCTCATCCGCCTGTTCGAGATCGAACACCTCAGCGACGTGCTCACCGAGTCGCTGTCGTACGGCCAGGAGAGGATCGTCGAGATCCTGCGGTCGCTGGCCACCGGATGCAAGTACCTGCTGCTCGATGAGCCCGCCGCCGGGCTCAACGAGGAGGAGAGCGAGCGCCTGCTCGGCCAGTTGAGCACCATCCCGGAGAAGTTCGGATGCGGCCTGCTCATCATCGACCACGACATGAACCTGATCATGCGTCTGTGCCACCGCCTGCATGTGCTCAACCAGGGCAAGACCATTTCTGAGGGGACCGCCGACCACGTCCGCGCCGACCCCGTGGTGGTTGAGGCCTATCTGGGCAGCCAGGCGAACGCCGGAACCGAGAAGACGGAAACCCTATGAGTCTGCTCGAACTGACCGACCTCAGTGTGAGGTACGGCGCGATTGCCGCCGTCAACAACCTGCACCTGCGGGTGGCGGATGGCGAGCTGGTCGCCCTGGTCGGCTCCAATGGTGCCGGCAAGTCGACCACCCTGGCCGCCATCGCGGGAGTCAACAGGCCGGCATCCGGAACCATCGTCTTCGACGGCACCCCGATTCACGGCAAGCGCAGCGCCGACATCGCTCGCCGCGGCGTCTCCCTTGTGCCGGAGGACCGCGGGATCTTCCCCAGCCTCACCATCGAGGAGAACCTGCGCCTCGGCGCCTACTTGTTGCGAGACAAAAACTCTGTGGGCGAGGAGCTGGAGCGCGCCTTCGAGCGTTTCCCGATCCTGAAGGAGCGCAGGTCGCAGGGCGCCGGAACGCTGTCCGGCGGTGAGCAACAGCAGCTGGCGATCGCCCGCGCTCTGGTGTCCCGACCCCGCCTGCTCATGCTCGACGAGCCGTCTCTTGGCCTGTCCCCGACGCTGGTCGACCGCATGTTCGAGATCATCCAGCAGCTGCACGCCGAAGGCGTGACCATCCTGCTGGTCGAGCAGAACGTGACCCGCGCTCTCGATATCGCCGACCGCGCGTATCTGCTGACCACCGGCAACCTGTCGGCATCCGGCACCCCCCAGGAAATCAAGGAATCGATCGATATCGCGTCCGCCTACCTCGGTGGCGTTCGCGTGACCGGAACGGAGGAGTGAGATGAACGACGTTCTTCAATACCTTCTGAACTCCCTGAGCCTGGGCAGCATGTATGCGCTGATCGCGCTCGGCCTCATCATCATTTTCGGGATCCTGAAGCTCGTGAACTTCGCCTACGGCGAGCTGATCATGGTCGCCGGGTACACCTGGTTCGTGCTGCAGGGCGGCATTCTGCCGCTCGTCGTAATCGTGGTGGTGATGATCGTCGCCGCCGCACTCGCCAGTGTCGCGACCGAGCGGATCGCGTTCCGGCCGGTGAGGTCGAACTCGCTCAACGCCATGCTGGTGACGTCGTTCGCAGTGAGCACGCTGCTGCAGAACTCTGCGTTGCTGTTCGTGTCGCCGCGAGCCCGCGCGGTCCAGGTGCCTGGCTTCTTCCACACCTCCCTCGACCTGGGCGGGCTGCGGATCTCCGTCTCTGACCTCATCGTCATCGGTGTGAGCGCGCTCACCCTGTTCGCATTGCTGCTGATCATGCAGAAGACCCGGTTGGGCGTGACGCTGCGGGCAGCGGCGGACGACTTCCGGATGCTTCAACTCCTCGGTACGCGGGCCGACAAGGTCATCGTGTCCGCGTTCGCCATCAGTGGTGTGCTGGCCGGCATCGTCGGGTTCCTCTGGATAAGCCGCATCGGTTCGGTCTCGCCGACGGTCGGCATGACGCCGCTGCTGATCGCGCTGATCGCGATTGTGGTCGGTGGAATGAATAGCCTGTCCGGCGCCATCGTCGGCGGGTACTTCCTGGGCGCGATCACTGTCGGCCTGCAACTGGTGTTGCCGCAGGAGGCGCTCGCCTTCCGCGACGCGCTGATCTTCGCCATCGTCATCCTGGTCCTGGTCTTCCGGCCGCAGGGAATCATCAAGGGTCGTTTCGCGACAGAAAGAATTGGCTGATGAAGATGCCCTCCGTCATGGTCAGAGGTCGCAAATTCCTTCCTCTCGGCGTGATCCTCGTCGTCTTCGGAGTGATCGCGATCATCGCCTCCGCGCTCGGCATCCCGCTGGTGGACCGTCTGGCCACCGTGATGTTCATCAACCTCATCATGGTGTTGGGGCTGCAGATCTTCATGGGCAACTCCGGGTTGCTCTCCTTCGCTCACGTGGGGTTCATGGGTATCGGCGCCTACGCATCCGCGCTGTTCTCCATCCCGGTCGCATCGAAGGCGATGTCGCTGCCCGACCTGTACCCGGTGCTGGCCGGCATCGAGATGGGTTTCGTTCCGGCGATGTTCTGCGGTGCGGCGATTGCGGCGGTCTTTGCTGCCGTGGTTGGGTACCCGCTGATGCGGTTGTCGGACTCGGCTGCAGCGATCGCCTCTTTCGCCCTGCTGGTGATCGTGCACGTGGTGCTCTCGCAGTGGAGTGCCGTCACCAATGGGCCGCGCACGCTGTTCGGCCTGCTGAAGTACACCGACCTGTGGACGGCCGTCACCTGGGCGCTCATCGTCGTGGTGATTGCGTACCTGTTCAAGGAGTCGTCGCTCGGCATGAAGTTGCGGGCGTCCCGCGATAACGTGCACGCGGCATCCGCTATCGGCATCAATGTGATTCGTGCGCGCTGGCTCTCGTTCATCCTCTCCGCGTTCATCTGCGGCATGGCCGGTGCGCTGTGGGCACACTTCATCACCTCGTTCCAACCGAACGCGTTCTACCTGACGCAGACCTTCGTCGTGCTGACGATGCTGATCGTCGGCGGACCGCGCACCGTGACCGGGGTGGCGCTCGGTGTGCTGCTGGTGACGACAGTGCACGAGGGCCTGCGTTACGTGGAGAACGCGATCAGCCTCGACGGTACGCTGCCGTTCGACACGATCGGCATGACCGAGATCCTGCTGGCAATCCTGCTCATCCTGATGTTGGCGTTCCGGCCGGGAGGGCTGGTTCAGACGAAGGAACTCTTCTCCAGCGCGAAACGTAAGCGGGCAGCATCCGCCGCCGAATCCAATGAGTTGACCAGAAAGGCCTGACATCCATGGAAACCTTCAACTTCGATGTCCCGGATGACACTGACCTGTCGACCCTCGTCTACACCTTTGGTGGTGCCGAGCCTGTCGCCCAGTTGAGGCCGGGAACCCTCGTCAACACGTCGACGCTGGACTGCTTTGCCGGGATGGTCACCTCGCCCGATGTGAAACCGTCGGCTGTGCTCGATCCGCGGTACCTGAACCCGCAGACCGGCCCGTTCTACATTGAGGGGGCGGAGCCGGGCGACACCCTCGCGGTGCACTTCGTCTCGATAGAGCCGCGCTTCGACTGGGGTGTCAGCACCACCGTCGAGTACTTCGGTTCGCTCACCGGCACGCACGACACGGCGCTCCTGAACGCGCCGCTGCCGGAGCAGACCTGGTTCTACGAACTGGATGCTGCTACCCGGCAGGTGCATTACCACGCACGTGACAGCGACTTGAGCCTGGCACTGCCGCTCGACCCGATGCACGGCACCGTCGGTGTCGCGCCGGCGCTGGGCGAGGTGCGTTCGGCGCTGGCTCCGGGCAACTGGGGCGGCAACATGGACACACCTGAGATGCGAGCCTCCACCACCTGCTACCTCGGGGTGAACGTTCCGGGGGCGCTGTTCAGCCTCGGCGACGGGCACGCCCGCCAGGGCGAGGGCGAGACCTGTGGTGTTGCGGTGGAGTGCTCGATGAACACCTCGTTCATCGTGGAACTGATCAAGGGCGGCAGCCCGACCGCATGGCCGCGCATCGAAACCGACGAGTACCTGATCACGACCGGGTCGACCAAGCCGCTGGAGGACGCGTTCCGCATCGCCAACGTCGAGATGGTCACCTGGGTGTCGGAGCTGTTGGGACTGAGCACGATGGATGCCTACCAGCTGGTTTCGCAGATCAACCTCAGCCCGGTCGCCAACGTGGTGGATACGGTCTACACGATGGTCTGCAAGGTTCCAAAGGCACTGCTCGGTGAGACCGCTCTGGCCGCCTACGGTGGCGCGCACGCGTCGCTGCGCCGGCAGGCCGAGGTCTGGAAATCATCTGTGAGTTGAGGGTCTGGAAACTCTCTGTGGGTTGAGGGTCTGGAACGCTCTCTCTGGGTTGAGGATGTGGACCCTCTCTGTGGGTTGAGTAGGTCGCGAAGCGACCGTATCGAAACCGCCACCAGTATGGCGTGCCCTCAGTGCGCCCCGCCGACCCAGCCGAACGACTCGCCTTCGCCCGGGCCGCCCGGTTCCGTGGCCCCGCCAACCCCGAGCAGACTCCGCGTCAGCGTCGCCCCTGCAGACAGCAACTCATCGAGGGCAACCTCGAGGTCGGCATCCGTCACCGCCCGGTCATCTCGTGCGGCGGCCAGCACCGTCCGACGCATCAGCTCCTTCGCGAACGACCCGGTGACACCCTCCGCGCGGTCTGCGGCGTCGCGGACGGCGGCATCCGTCAACCCCAGCCCGGTGGCGTAGAGGGCGAACATCCGTCGCCGGGCGTCCTGGTCGGGTAGCGGGATCTCGACTGCGAGGTCGACACGCCCTGGCCGGGCGGCGAGCGCCGGCTCGAGCAGGTCGGCGCGGTTGGTGGTGAGGATGAACGCCACATCGGCGTCGCCGTCCAGCCCGTCGAGGGCGTCGAGCACCGCGAACAGCAGCGGTTGCGGGCCGCCGTGCATTCCGCGTTCGTGGGCAACCAGGTCGACGTCTTCGAGCACGACGATGGCCGGCTGCATGGCACGGGCCAGCTCCGCCGCCTCGGTGATGAAGCGGATGCTGGTGCCGGTCAGTAGCACGGCGGTCACGTTCTCGGTGCGGCTGAGCAGGTGGCGCACAGTGAGGGTCTTGCCAGTTCCGGGCGGGCCGTACAGCAGTACGCCCCGCTTGAGGTGCTGGCCGGCGTCGGTGAGCCGCTTGCGCTGGCTGCCGATGTCGACGACGTGCGCGGTGATCCGCTCGAGCACGCCAGGGCCGAGCACGATGCTGCCGGAGTCGACCTGCGGCCGTGGCACGAAGGTGGCGCCGGCGGCGCCGTGGGAGAACTCGTCCGCAGTGAAGGTGAGCACTTTGCCGCGCAGCACGCTGTGAGCCAGCATGAGCCGCCCCACCTCGGCGAGCACCCGTGCGCTGAGCTCGGTGTCGGCGCTGAGCACCTCGAGAGCGGCGGTGTCCCGACCGAACTGTCGCGCAGCCGCACGTTGCAACACCGCGACCGGCTGGCCATCAAAGCGGAACAGGCGGATGCCGTGGGCGATCACCCGGCGCCGGCTGTCCGGCCCGGTGTCCACGGTCACGTAGTCGACGGGTGCTGGCGCGAACGGCATGTGCGGGTGCATGAGCAGCTGCGGAAAGTCCTCGTGGTACCGCTGCTGCCCACCGCTCGCGCCGATCAACCGCGAGTCGTCGCCCGCCAGCATTTCCAGTGCGATGTCGGCGTCGACCAGCCGGTGTGGGGCGATCGATTCGCTGACGACCGGCAGCTCGGTGACCGATGCGCCCAGGTGCTCTTGCACAATGGTGCCGAGCGGCGTGACCTCGGCCGGGCGCATCCGCTGTTGCTGGATGACCTCCTCCAGGAATAGCCGGAACGTTTCGACGAACTGCTGCTGGCTGGCATCCATGGCTGAAGCCTAGGGGTGAGGCGGCGTCCTGCGGGTTGAGTGGGCCCGCCAGGGCCGTATCGAAACCGCCACGGAGCCCAGCCCGCGTAGGCTTTCCCCATGAAACGCATCGACTACTACGGACGCTCCTTCACCGTCTCGGACACCTTCGCGGATGCCCTGGTCGGCTACGTAAATCGCCGTGTCGAGAGTGGACTGCCACTCGGCGAGTTCATCCCGGTGCGATGTTTCACCACCGACCCGGATGCCATGGTCGAGGTCACCATCCAGTTGGTGTCCGGAGTTCCGCTGCTCATTTACCCGGCGGATGTGACGTTCATCGGTGCCGAGATCGTGGACGACCCCGAGGTGCTCGCGCGTCTCACTGGCTCCGCCCAAGCCTGACGACGAAGCGCGCTCAGTTCACCGTGTTTCGCCGATAGCGCGAGCTCGATGCGGCGCCGATCGGGCAGCGAGGATCAGCAAGGCGACGCACGCCCCGAGCACCGCACCGATGCCGTTCAGGATCAAGTCATCGATGTCGGAGATCCTTCCGGTAATCGACTGCACCACCTCGATCACCGCCGAGAGCCCGAAACCGACGATTGCGGCGACCAGGATGCGACGCCGCCTGGTCACCAGCGCTACCAGCCACCCGAGCGGGACGAACATTGCCACATTCCCGACCACATTGCCCAGACCAAAGGGATGCTCGGGGGCGGTCAGTTGCTGGTTGATCGTCCACCCGGGGATGAGGTTCGGCACGCCGTTTCCGGTCGCGGACCCGAGCAGGGTGAGCCCCAGGATCGCAACGACTGTCAGGGCGATGAGCCAGCGCGCCCAAGCGCGGGTGCGAGGCGAATCGATCACCGTCAGAACGACAAGCGCGACCAGCACGATGATGGCCGCCGCAGCGAAGGGGATCGGACTGAACCAGATGCGCATCGAGCCATCGTCCCACGTGTCCCTAATCGTGGGTTGAGTAGGCCGCTCGCGGCCGTATCGAAACCTCATCCACCGCACCTGCGCCACACTTAACCCATGCCCCTCCCCGAGGTCTGCGTCACCTACCTGCTGCGCGAGTCGCCGGCCGGCACCGAGGTGCTTCTCGGGCGCAAGAAGTTCGGCCTCGGCGAGGGCAACCTGGTCGGCCCCGGCGGCAAGCTGGAGCCGGGGGAGTCTCCGGCGGATGCTGCGGTGCGGGAGGCGCGCGAAGAGGTGGGCGTCAGCATCCGCCCTGGGTCGCTGATGCTGGTGGGCGAGCTGACGTATCCCTTCACTCATCACCCGAATTTCAGCCAGAAGTCGTGGGCGTTCGTGTGCCGCGAGTGGGAGGGCGAGCCGGCCGAGTCGGACGAGCTGGCGCCGGAGTGGCACCTGCTCGCCGACATTCCGCTCGACCGCATGTGGGACGACGCGAAGCACTGGCTGCCGCGGGCGCTGACCGGCCAGTTCGTGCGCGCCACCTTCATCTTCGGGGCGGATGCTCGGACGGTCGAGTCCTCGGACTACCGTCCCTGAGGCTGGTCGAGCTTGCTCCCTCTTGCTGGTCGAGTAGCCCGCGAGCGCAGCGAGCAGGCGTAGGTCCCCTGAGTAGGTCGCTTCGCGACCGTATCGAAGGGTCGAGACCCCCTACGGGCGACCCGTCACCGTGCATCCGCCGTCTCCAGCCGCTCGATCCGCCGACGGGCGGCCTCCTCCGAGGTGGAGATGCCACCAAGCACGAGTTGGAGCGCGCCCAGCATCACCCGGGTGGCCGTGACGGCGGGCAGCCAGGTGCGTCGGAGGCCGAGCATGGCGCGGTACCGGCGCGGCAGCGAGGCGACGGCTCCGGCGAACATGATGCGGTAGGCCGGTTTCATGGTTCTGGTCAGCGGCGGGTTGCGGATGAATCCGACCACTTCGGCGACCCGCTCGTCGTAGCGGAGCTCGCCAGAGTACGCGTCGAGCCCGTCCCGCAGCTCGGCTTCACTTCGCGGTGGGTTGGGGACGCCGAGCAGATCGCCGGCGGTGGCCCACTCGCGCACGTACTGGTCGGCACCGCCGGGGATCGGTCCACCCCAGAGCTGGTGGCAGGCGAGGAACGAGTCTGCGAACACCAGGTGCACCCAGCGGAGCAGTGCCGAGTCGCTGGCGGCATAGCTGCGCTCGTTGCCGGCGTTGTCGACGTATGTCCCGCGCACACGGTCGTGAAAGCGCTCGACCCGTGCCGTTTCGGCGCGGGCGAGTTCGGTGTCTGCGTAGGTGACGGTGACCAGCCACTTGACGGTGCCGGAGAGCCGGCCGAGCGCATCCTCCTGGTAGCGCGACCAGTCGTGCACGCCTGCCATGGCACCCGGATGCAGCGCCTGCAGCAGCAGGGAGCGGATACCGGCGACCATGGTCGGCAGCCCGCCATGAACGGCCCACGCCGCGGATCCCGGCCCGAAATAGCCGGCGTCGTCGCCGTGCTCGATTTTGTCCACCCAGGGCGGTAGGCCGTCGTCGTCGCCAGTGAGAGTGCTGAGCACATTGGAGCGCCAGCGGTTCGAGAACCCAGCCATGCCCTCACATTACGTCCTGCTCCTTAGAGCGGGTCGAGCTTGTCGAGACCAATCGAGCTTGTCGAGATTCAGCCGGGTACCGAAAGACTCACAACCGCCTGCACCGCTGCATGATCCGACGGCCACCCTTTCTCGTACCGGCTCACGTTGATCGCGGCTTTCTCCACGGTGATGCCGGGGGTCACGAGAATCCAGTCGATGCGTTTCCGGTCGTGCTCCGGCTGGCGGTAGTCCAGAAACGTCCCCCACACCTCGGTGAGGCGTTTCTGCGTGACATCCCACGTGTCGACGAGTAGTCCTTCCCCGGTGAGGGCGTCGTAGGGGTCGGTGTCAGCATCCGTGTTGAAGTCGCCGGTCATGATCGTGGGAAGCGTCGAGGCGGACACGATCTGTCGAAGCGCGTCGGCGGATCGCAACCGCGAGCTGCGCGACTTGTGGTCGAGGTGCGTGTTCACCGCCTGGAACTCGATGCCAGTGTCGAGGTCGCGCATGGTCGCGTCGACGACGATGCGCGGTACGCGGTTGCCCCACGAGGTGGAGCCGGGCACGTCCGGGGTGTCGGACAGCGCCGTCTGCCGCCACGAAAGCACCCGTAGCCGCCGGGAGTCGTAGAAGATCGGGCAACCCTCGCCGCCGGTGTTGGCTTCGCGGCCGTGTCCGATGGAGCGGTAGTGCTCGCCGAGCGTGTGGCGCACGAACCCGGCCTGGTCGAACAGGGCTTCCTGCACGCCGAGCAGCGCGGGCTGTTCCGCCTGGAGCAGTCGCCGAAGCAGCGGCTGGCGGTGTACCCACCGGTCGGGGCTGCGCGGCATGAGGTGCGGAAGGCGGCGGCGGATGTTGTAGGTCATCACATGCAGACCCGGTGCGGCGACGGGGCCGATGAGCGCCGTATCCGTCATCCCCCGAGCCTAAGCGCGTCCGCCCTTAAAGCGGGTCGAGCTTGGGGCCACGCCGCCGGTTCCGAACGATGCGGCAGCATCGGTCGGCCGTGCCGGTGGGGAGCGAGGCCAAACCGCACCCGGACCGTCTACCGCGGGTCTGTGCCGAACACATGCCGCGATAGCGCCTGAATATCGCGGTCCATGTTCTCAAGCTTCACGTTGATGATCTCGAACTTGGCGTCGACTCGTGATTCCATGGCAGTGAACCGCGCTTCCATGGCTTCGAACCGCGCATCCATGATCTCGCTTAGGGCAGTGAACCGCGCGTCCATAGTGCCAAATCGTGCGTTCATCGTGCGGTTGAAGTTCGTGGTGACGATGCCGATCAGGCTGAAGAACGCAGCGGCGAAAACGCCGATGAGTACCCATACCTGTGGTTCGGTCAGTTCGATCACCTTCCTATTGTCGCCTCGCGGTGACTGCAAAGCTAGGGGAGTTGTCGTTGGGCGTTGGCGCGCGCGGGACTTGTGTGAAGTTCTCGCCGATCCGCTGGCTGTGGAGGATGCCAGTCGAGCGCCGGCATCGCCCCTAACGGGGGCTGTGTCGCGCGAGAGATCCTCAATACGGTGAGTCGAGTATGCCTACCCACCCCGATCAGAGGATTTCCGTGAAACGTCGTAGCCCCGCCGCCCCCTTGCTTCTCCCGTTCGTCACCTTCGGCATCTATTCGATCGTCTGGTACGTCAAGACGAAGAACGAGATGAACCAGTCTGGAACCAGGATCCCGAGCGCGTGGTTGCTCATCGTTCCGATCGGCAACATTGTGTGGATCTGGAAGTACGCGGTCGGTGTCGAGCAGTTCACAAGCAACCGGATGGGTCGCCACGGCGCGTTCTGGCTGCTGCTCCTGCTCGGCCTAATCGGTAGTGCCATCGTGCAGAGTTCCTTCAACGGCGCACTCAGCAACTCCGTCAACACGGAAGCGGTTGCGGCTGTTGCCTGACCGTGTTTGAGCACTCCACAGAACTGCACGACCTGAGCCGGCGCCCCGCCGGCTACTCGGTCGTGCTCGAATGCCTCGCCCAACAGCAGCTCGCTGTGCCGCGCTCGAAGCTCAAGCGCATCCTAGGTTTCCGGCCGTTGCATCCGGATGCCTGGCCCTGGTTTGCCGGTGCCCTCGGTGAGATGCACGTCGGCCGCATTCTCGCGAAGCTGGGTCCGGAATGGCTGGTGCTTCATGCTGTTCCCGTGGGCGACAAGGATACGGACATCGACCACGTGGTGATCGGTCCGGCGGGCGCGTTCACCATCAACACGAAGCACCACCGTGGCGTGAAAGTCTGGGTATCGCCGAAGGTGCTGATGGTCGCCGGACAGAAGATGGATCATCTGCGCAATTCCCGTTCCGAGGCGAAGAGCGCCTCGAAGCGACTCTTGGCGGCGCTGGGCGTCAACGTCCCCGTGCACCCGCTCATTGTCGTCGTCGGTGCGAGTGACCTCACGATCAAAGAGCGTCCGGACGACGTGACGGTCGTCACCGATGCTCAGCTGTTGCGCTGGCTCCGACGTCAGAAGCCGGCCGTCGATGAGGCCACGCTGGCGCAGTTAAGACAAGTTGCTTCGACTGCACGCTTCTGGCATGACACGGCGGATGCCACGGTCGACCCGGCACACCTGGTCACCTTCGCCGCGCTTCAGGCGGAGGACATCCAGGCTCGCCGACGTCGAGTCGGGTGGATGCTGCTGGTGCTCGCCGGTGCCGCAGTGGCGCTCGCTCTCGCAGGACCCTCCCTCATCGCCGCTCTCATTCAGGTCTTCACAGGGGCTCTGACCTAGGGACGGCAGCGATACAGTGACCTCAACCCGATAGGAGCATCACCATGCCTGGACCCGGTTTCGCCGTCATCGACTTCGAGACCACCGGCCTTTCGCCCGCGAAGCACGACCGTGTGATCGAGGTCGCCGTCGTGCACGTCGATGAGCACGGTCGCGTGGAGGGTCAGTGGGAGACACTCATCAATCCGGGGCGTGACCTGGGGCGGCAAGACATCCATCGCATCCGTGCTTCGGACATCATGCACGCGCCCTCTTTCGAGCAGATAGCGCCGCAGCTCATCGACCTGCTGACCGGACGCGTTCTGGTCGCCCACAACGCCAGCTTCGACACCCGGTTCCTGGTGGCAGAGCTCGAACGTGCCGGCTACGAGGTGGAGCCACCGGCCGCCCTGTGCACCATGCAGCTGGCACGCGAGTACCTGCCCGGTGCTGGGCGTTCCCTTTCCGATTGCTGCGCCGCCCTCGATATCGACCTAATCGATGCGCACCGCGCATCCGTCGACGCGTTGGCGACCGCCCAGCTGCTGGGTGCCTACATTGAGTCGACGGATGATCGTGAGTTCTGGTTCTCGCATATCAGCGCCGCGCTCGACCAGGGCTGGCCGCCTGCCTCCGTCGTCTCGGTGGAGTGGATGCCGCGGCCGTCGTTCGCGCAGCCGGTGGAGGTGACGGCGCAGTCGTTCCTCGGCCGCATCACGATCAAGATGCCAGAGTACGCGGGCCCCGCTGAATGCCTCAACTACCTGGCGCTGCTCGACAGTTGCCTGCTCGATCGGCACCTGTCGGCCCACGAGGCCGAGGCGCTGGTGGCACTCGCAGAAGACCTTGGCATCGACCGCACGACGGTCGAAACCCTGCACCTCGAGTACTTCGAGGAGCTCACCAAGGTGGCGTGGGCGGACGGCGTGCTGACGACTGCTGAGATGGCCGACCTTGTCGAGGTGGGCAACCTGCTCGACGTGCCGACGGCCACGATCGCTCGGGCCTTCGAAGCTCCCGTAGTTCCGCCCACTCCGCTTGTCGAGCTTGTCGAGACCCGCCGTGCCTTCGCCCTCACCCCCGGCGACCTAATAGTCCTCACCGGCGAGATGATCCGTCCCCGCTCCGATTGGGACGCTCACCTCATGTCCCTCGGGTTCACCCCCTGGAATGCGGTCACGAAGAAGGTGCGGCTTCTCGTCGCCGCCGACCCAGATTCACTATCGGGGAAGGCATGCAAGGCACGCGACTATGGCATCCCGATCGTGGATGAGGCCGGGCTGGAGCGACTGCTTGCTGGCTGAGTTTCCCACTCATGCCATCGCCCTAGCTGAACGCGATGAGCGCGAACGCGATTAATCCAACAATGCCCACAATGATTCCGCCAATTGCGGTTCCGCGTCCGTGAGTCCTGTAGCCGTCGCGTTCTAGTTCATGTGATTTCGCAAGTCCGATTGCGGAGAACACGATGCCGAGAATGCTTAGAATCGCGAACGGGTTGATCAAGAAGGCGACGAGAGCGAGTACGAGGCCGGTGTACGCCATCGAATTGTTCTTGCGGATCTCCTTGTCTTTGTCCCCACGGGACAGGGTCTGGACAGGCTCTTGATGCTGATTAGCGAATGGTACGTACGGCTCCGGCGTAGGCGGCGGCGCGGGGTCAACACGCTTCTGATGCTCCGTCCATTTTGAACCGTCCCACCAGCGAGACTGCTGCGCATCCTGTGGATCGCTATACCAACCGGGGCTGGGCATCGTCATCTTCATCTCCGTTCGTCTCTGTCCGAGAGCGGGTGGTTCGATTCGGCGATCGCTGGCCGCCCGCACGGCGAGACACTCGTTTGCTGTTCTCGGTTCGTCGGCAGCTATTCCCCGATTGGCCAATCATCGTGAGCCGCTGCTGGAGGCTGGCGCCGTGTCCATTTGTGATGGTCCCGAAGCCCGTGGCTGACGGCCACTCGTACGAGGCCGTAGAACACGAGGAGGGTGACGGCTGTAATGAGCAGCGGAATCAGCAGCCCGAGCATTCCGAACACTGGCAGGTAGTCCATGAGTGTCATCATGGCAGTTTTGCAAGATAATTGAGAGAAACTAGGCGTTGACCCTCCTAATCGTGGAGTTGCAGCGCACTAGTTCAGCTAGCGCCGGCAAGCCGAACGAATTCAAGGTTCAATCGAGTCAATGAGTCACGGTGCCCGATACTAGCTCTAGCCATACTCAGGGTACTTTGGTACCTTTGCATACGCGTCAAATGTTGCCCACCGGAAGTGAACTCAAATGCCAGCCCTCAGCCCCATCAAAGTCGACGCTGCAACCGACAAGCGAATCGCCGATGCTGCACACTTCCTCGGGCGAACGAAGAAGGACATCGTCGACGCAGCTGTACGCGACTATGTGGATTCGCATCGCGACGAGATCAATGAGGGCATACGTGCTTCCTTGTCGCGACTAGATGGAACCCGCGCATCCGTCGTCTCCGAAATCTCCGGTTTGAGCCGTGACGAGCTAGACGATCTTGGTGGAGTTCCCGAGCGTTGACGGTGGCTGACGGTACGGTCCAGGCATGCCTGACGCCGTACGACCGACCAAACGATGCCTCACCGACCTCTCTGCTCCCATTCCTGACCTCAGCGTCAGATTGAGCGAGGTCGACCACGCGCTGGTTTCAAAGGCACAACAGCTTCCGAACGAAATCCACAGCGGTGGTGGGGATCGAGTGCGTGCACTAACTGACCGCATCTGGTTCAAAGTAAAGACAGGTCCGTGGCGCGGCGCTGGCTCAGATCTAAGCGATGAGCTTCCGCAGGAAGCTTTGAAGCTGGGTCAGAGGTGGTGGCTTGGTGCAGGCGGAGCCCGTCAGGCTGATTCTTCGCAACGCGACTTCTACGCACAGCTCTCGGTCGCAGCGCACCGGGACGGACCACACTCGTGCTCTACGGAGTTCCTGCTCCCAACTAAATGGGACATTCAGCGCCTTGTCGCTGAAGCAACCTTCAGCGCACTGTCGCTGATGGAAGGGCTAGTTCGAAAGGCAGCCGTTGAATCGCTCTTGAACTCGGACATTCGGTCCTTTGTCTTCGGTGACAGGGACGTCCGCGTTCGCATCAAGGTCCAGAACGACGGTCAGGCATATGTCGCGATTGGCGCCACCGGTTCACTCGACGTCACCTTTTTCGTCGCGCTTGTGTCGGCAATTCCAGGCGTCCCTCCTGGTGATTGGTTGCCTGAGCCGGAGGGTGGCCTCGGTATCGAGCCGGCTCCGGGCGAGGTGGTCTGGTCAGCGATGCTCGCCGCGGACGCACAAGCGCAGTTGTTAGCTTTCGAGACGTATTCCGAGTAATGCGGAGGGTCAGCATGACCGCGACTGCGGGTTACGCCGCAAACTCAGCAAACCGCGACGCAAGAGCCTCCTGCGAAGGGCGATCGGCCCGCTTGACGGGAAGCGTCAACGGCCGCCCGTGCATGTCCTGCAGTCCGTGCCTCAGCATGGGCCCGTCGATCTCGTTCAGCAGGTCGGCGTCAATCCGCACTTCATAGTCGGGCGTGATTCCGAGCAGGTTCCGGTCGTACGCGGCGTGGTGGATCTTGCAGAGCGCAATTCCGTTGGTCACGCGTGCAAGACCATTCACATCCGTGTCGCCGATGATGTGAGCGGCATCGAGCAGGTCCGCGTGTTTGAGGCTGCAGACCGCACACGTCGTGACGTAGGCATGCATCACCCGAGCACGGAATACCGGCTGGTGCAGTCGTTGGCGCACCATGCGCTCCGCATACCGGCGCTCATCCGTCGTCATGTGCAGCGGATCACCGAAGAATCGCATGGTCTCGTCCAGACCTACCAGGAACTGTCGCGAGACCTGGTCGTCAGCCACGATGTACACCGGGTAGTAGGCGACGAATGCTCCTGGGCGGCTTCCCTGCAGGTAGACGAGCGGATCCTTCTGCTCGAATGCCCGCCGCAGTTTGACGTTGTCCCCGCCGTCTCGCGATTGATACGCGTACCGCACGATTCCGTCGGCGCTGATCGTCTCGTCGCCGTACGGACTCTTCACGCTGGACATGATGGTCAGAGTGGAGTCAAAATCGCGAGGGTTGCGGATGCCACGGGCCGTGTCGAGCAGTGGTATCCGCTCGTTCCCGAAGTGGTAGCCCTCCAACTCGGCGCGTGTGAGCTCCGATTGGCCTGAACCCAGTTTCGTGTCGAGCCAGCGAAAGATGTCCTCCCGGATGATTCGCTGCTCGGCCTCGGACCTCATGAGTCATTGCTATCACGAGAATCGCTCGGCGTCCCGAAGGGCAGCTTCTGCCTCAGCTTCCTTCATTGTTTGCCGACACTTCGGGAAGTTGGAGCATCCGTGGAACCGTCCGTGCTTGCTTGTCCGCGGCACCATGACGCCATCGGCGCATGCCGGACAGTGGACGACGCTCGACTGGGCGCCGCCAGCCAACGTGAGCGGGATGCCCTGCTCCTTGACTAATTCCACGAGGAACTTTGATTCGCGATGGCGAACCGTCACCAAGGTGACCGCCCTTCGCGCGCGTGTGAGGGCCACGTAGAACAGGCGCCGCTCTTCCGCGTGAGGGAATCCTTCCCCTGCCGGCATCGCTAGCCGCAGGACCGGGTCATCCGCAGCCTTGCTTGGGAACGCGGCCTTGTCACGAGTAAGTCCGGGGATGATGACGTAGTCAGCCTCGAGCCCTTTCGATGCGTGGATTGTCGAGAATCGCACGTCGAGGTGTGCCAATTGCTTCAGCGCCGAGTGCGGGACGAGACTTTCTTGGTGGCGATAGCGCCCCAGGATGAAGACGGATGCCTTTCCGCCACGTCCAGGCGGAGCAGTCCCGGATGCGATGCGGTCGTTCAACTCCGCGAGGTGCATCCGAATGGTTCCGCTCACTTGATCGTCGTCAACTGCTGCGATTGCGACGATGCTTGGCGAATGCTCAGGGGTCGACGACATGACACGCTTCGGAAGCTGACTGGGGTTCTTGGCCACAAACTTGCTGGAGACGTCACAGAGCGACTGGGAACAACGGAACGTCCGTTGCAGTCGCAGCACTTCGCCCTCGCCGAACCATTCTTCAAATCCCGTCATGACTGACAAGTCAGCGCCGGCGAACCGGTTAATGCTCTGCCAGTCGTCACCGACCGCAAACAAATACCTTCCAGGCTGGTTCACGAGGGCACGGGCCAGCCGTGCTCTCGCGTAGCTGGCATCCTGCATCTCGTCGATCATGACCAACCGGAAGGGATTCTGCCATTGGCCGGACTCGACGTGGTCGGCGGCGAGGTTCAGCATGTCCTCGAAGTCGATGCTGTCGCTGAGGCGAAGCTCTTCTTCCCAGCGGTCGCGGATGGCCTGATAGAGCCGAAGGAACATCTCCTGCCGGAACCGTGTCTGTTGCCGTGACAACGATCCGGCACGGTCGACGAGCTCGCTGTCACTGAGTTGGTTGCTCTTCGCGTGAATCATGAACGAACGGAATGTGCCAACGAGCCGCTCGGCGTCGATCGGTTGTTGCCCGACGATAGGGCGCTCAGGGTTGGGGTCGAGTTCGATCCCTCGGCTGGTCAGTTCGTCCCGCAGATGTGCGAAGGCGGAACCGTCCCAGAGGTGCGCCATGGTCGTTTCAATCACTGTCGTGCCACGCTCAGCGTGAAGCCGCCGTTTCCATGCGACCCCTTCCGCATAGCCTACGAACTGCTCGGGCGCGTGACCGTGCTCGTCAAGCGCATAGTGCTCGTGATAAACGTCAATCGTGGGGTAATAGAAGTCAGGTTTGTACTGCCGGTGCTCCGCATCGGCAGTGTCCGTCTCGTATGGTCGCTCATACTCGTACTCGACACCGTTGTAGTAGAGCCAGTCGGCGATCATCCGCTCGCCTTGAGACTTCACGACCTCGTTTCGGAGGGTGCGGAATCCTTCTCGTCGTTGGGCGGCATCCCAGCCGTCGGGCTCGTTCTCTTCTTCGCCGAAGTCGGGCAGCTCGCGACTGAACACCATGCGGAACAGATCCCACTCAGTACGGAACCTTTCGTCGCTATCCCGGAGCAAGTCCACGATTTGAGCGAGCTTCTCGATATCTCCACCCGCCCTTTCCACCCACGGCGCGAGGCTGGGTTTGCGGCCGGTGGCCTGCCCGATCACGCTGAGCCCGAACGAGTGAAACGTGCGCGCCACGATGCGGTCGGCTGCGAGACCAAGTGGAGAGAGACGTTCGGTTATCCGCTCCTGCAGCTCGGTTGCCGCCTTGCTGTTGAAAGCCAGCATGAGCACCTGGTCGGGCGTAACGATGCCGCGGTAGACGGCGTACCCGGCCTTCGCGATCATCGTCGAGGTCTTGCCTGACCCTGCTGCCGCAATCAGCTGCACTCGATTGTCAAAGCACACCACCGCCAACGTCTGCTCGTCGGTAAGGGGCGAACGCTCGACGTTGTCGAAAAACGATCGGAGGTTACCCTGCTCCTCTTCGACGAAGCGGTCATTCCATTTGAAGACGTACTCGGCGAGGTTGGACGTCCACAGGTCAATTGCCTCCAGAATGTCACCAGGTTGATCAACCCGATGGGCTGCTAACTCCGGCAGCTCGAGCAACTCGCCGAACCTTCCTGCCGGCTTCGACTGTTGCCAGACCGCTGTGAACTCTCGCGTCAGCCATCCGCTGGCATTTTGATGTGTCGTGGCCGCTGAGAAGAAGTCGCGCGCCCAGTCCCGGACGACCAACCCGAGAAGGTCGAACTCTCGGGCTAGTTGCGCCAGACGGATGCTGGCAAGCACCCTGTCGCGCTCCCTCTCGATGGCATCGCGCAGGTCACGTGCACCAGCCGGGGACAGGCCGCGTAACCGGAGCGGTGACTGCCCACCCCACTCAACGCTTGACGACCCGAGACCGGGCCGAATTCGAGTGCGGCCGATGTCAGCGAGTGGAATACATCTGACGGCGCCATCGTCGCGAATGACGAGCTCATCGCCGATCAGCTCTGCCCGCCATGCGGAAGCACGCGTGATGCGCGCTCCCCACCTTGATGGCGTCCACGATGATGCCACTGCTGATCCCCCGATCATCCCCTGGGTGCAGCCTAATGCAGCCCACGTTGACCGTTGGAAGGCGCTTCCAATGCACCGCGTAGCCATGCGCCGGGTGCGAGGGGCGCTGTGCTGGGCTCAATAGGATTGGCAAATGACCGGCTTTGAGGTGCTCATAAGGAAACCGACATCATCAGCGAACGTTGCTGTGGGGCGGGTGATCTCGAGCCCGGCACAGACCCTAAAGGTGGTCGACTGGGGAGACGGTAACCCCGTGGAGGTGAAGCTTGGACCAGAGTTCGCTCCGGCGCGGGCCGGCTCTGTTCGTTACCTGCAATATACGAGACCGGACATGCTGAAGGAACTGCTGACGAACGACCCGAAACGGCTCTTTGTTCTCGTACTGGCAGAGCTGCGGAAGGCAACCACCGCGAAGGACCTCATTACTGCCGTTGCCTCGCACGATCTCGATCGAGGTCGCGTATCGGCGGTGTGGAAGAAAATCGGTCCCACTTTTCATGAGCTGAGCGGGGTCGAGCGTAGCCACGCTAAAACACCCACCTACAAATGGAGCAGGTCGGAGATCCCGTATGTTGCCGTTGAGAATCTCGTCCCCGAGACTCCGCTGTCCATGCCTAGCATTTCGGCGGCAGAAGTGAAGCTTGAGTCGATTGATGATTCCAGTCAAGACCCGCCCATTGAGCGGGACGTCCCTGATCAGCAGGCTCCCATCCGAGACATGGGCACAGGCAACCTACCGAAGGCCATGGAGCGCTTTCTCCAAGAGCCCAGCGAAGTCTCACGCGGTGAGATCCGTTCCGCCATGTCAGGTGAGGTAGGGGTTGGGACGAAGCTCTTGCTCAGCACCCTTCTGGGAGAGGACCTGAATATTGCTGATGCCGATTCCTCGGAGCTGGCGGAGCGTCCCATCAGGGTTGCGATTGATATACCTCCGCTCAACACGACGATAATCAACGGCCTGTTGGCGAAGTCACCTGAACCTAGGGAGACGCTCTGGCCCGTGTTGTTGGCGCACTCGGGTGCAGCTCGGTCCCAACTCAAGGATGATCCAAGTTTCCGCGATTGGCTTCAAAGCCCAGCGTTCGCTAAAACGACTTCCGCCATGATGCGCGAGGTCAATACTGCTGCACCTGACTCGCTGCTCGCGGAGCGCTTAATTGGCGCAATGAACCTGGCGCTCGCATCATCAAAAAACCTCGGTGCCTTGAGTGATCCCGCGCTCGCCGAGATGCTCGACGGGATATCCGCGGTTGAGTCGCGGGAATCGGACCAACTGCGCTCTTCGCTTGCGAAGGTGCTTGTGGAAAGGTGGAAGCAGGAACCGCTAAGCGGGCTGCAAAGAGCGGAACTCGAACTATTTCATGCGCGGCTCGCCCGCGGAATTCGCCCGATGCCGTTTGAAGGCCGAGGTGGACGTTCTTCGCTGACTGCAGCAGTCTTCCGGCGGGATCCGAAGGAAGCCTCGAAAGCCCGCTGGTGGGTCGGCTTCGACTTTGCAGCGCTTGCCGACGTTGGAGACGGCGTTTTGTCGCAAGCGCTTAATAGCGATGAGATCCTCCGCTCGGTCGTCGTCCCCGTCGTCGAACGAGAGCTCGACGCCGCAACGACTCGACGGGGATTGATGAACATCCTGGCGGCATCGTCCACAGTCGCTGGAGTCGTGACCGGGGAGCGAGTCGATAAGAAACTCCGCGAAATAGCCAGTGTCGACTCCAGAGTCGACTCGTGGCGCCAGGCGCTTCGGCAGGCAGCGTACGTCGAGCAGCTGGAAGTTAAGCTCCGTGAAGCAGAGTCCGACGCGGCGCGTGCTCGTACATCGGAAGCTGAGGCGAGGGACAGGGAGGTCGGGCTGCAGGGGGCGAATGACCTGCTAACAAGCAAGTTGGCGCAGGCCTCCACTGCGCACTCTGGAATTCGAAATCAAGAGCTTCGCCAAGCCCAGATCGATGCCGTACGTGCGCTGGCGCAAGCGGCTTCCCTGGTCGAAAGCGAAATATCGAAGCTTGAGTCGCAGGAGATGGTGACCCGGCTCCAGAGCTTCCTCGCACGTCAGGGAGTCGAAAAGATCGGGTCTGCCGGCAGTGTGGAACCGTTCGATCCAGAGCGACACGACGCTCCGGGAGCCAGGCCCGATGTCGGAGAACCGGCTCATGTCGTGCGCTCAGGCTATAACTGGAGAACACCCGAAGAGGAAGTTCTGCTCATGAAAGCGCGGGTCGTTAAGCCAGAAGGAGAATAGATGTCAGCAGAGGGTGTGCGCGGAGTCGACTTTGGGACGTCGACTTCATGGGTCGCCGAATCGACAGTGTTTGGCCCCCAAATTGTTCCGGTGGGCAGGGCTGAGCGGTGGTTTCCCTCGATTGTTGGCATTGATGGCGCTGCCTGGCTTGTCGGGGAAGAGTCGGGCGTGCTCCCGGAGGAACAACTCGTTCGCTCTGTTAAGCGGCTGATCACCCAGCGCGATGACACCGCGGTCGTGTCAAACGGCATTGCTGAAGTCGAAGTTGATGCCAACGAAGTGATCGTCGCAATCTTGACCGCATTGTCCGAATCTGCGGATGCGAACCAAGCGCCTCTCAACGTACCGGGGAGCATACGTCTCGGATGCCCTGCGATCTGGGATGGCGAGCAGCGCAAGAGGTTCATTCACCTAGCGAATAAGGCTGGCATCGCAGTTGGAGACAGCACCCTGATCGACGAACCAATTGCAGCGGGTGTTGCGTGGGTTGGGGAGATGCTTCGACGTCGGCAGACGGTTCATGGCAAAGTGTTGGTGTTCGACATGGGGGGCGGAACCCTCGACGTCGCGGTAATCGAGGTCGACGCGCGCTCTGATCGAGAACCAGGCATATCCGTACAAGCGGCTGACGGACTCGACGAGGCTGGCGATGATCTGGATGTTGGCATTGTGCGTGACCTCGAAGCCAAGTATGAGGCAGCCGGATTCTTCATCGACGCATTACCGCAACGCGACGACGTTCGAGCATGGGTTAGAGCAGCTGCAAGCCACGCCAAGGTCGAGCTCGGCTCGTCACTCGATGTCCCAGTAGTTGTCGATTTTCCGGATGTGGACGTCCCAATTGTCAATTACAGCCGTGAAGAACTGGAGACCGTGTTCGAGCCTCAACTCGACAGGGCGATGGAGGTCGTGGCTCGGGCGCTTCGAGCCGCGCTGATGGTGCAGGTCGCGGGGAGGCAGGACTCGACGACGCTCACGCCAGCTGAAGCTCGCGCGCGTACCCCTGAACAACTGATGAAAGGGGTGAGCTATGTGATCCTGGCGGGAGGCATGGCAAAGGTCCCCGCTGTCCTCAAACGCATGACGATGCATTTTCCCCCGGATGCCGTCTACATCGGCGCCAGTGATGATCCGTCACAGACCATCGTCGCTGGACTCGCAGAGCCCGAGTCATACGAGCGACTGAACCTCCATCGACCAGGCTTCGATTTCGCGCTGGAGTGGGAAGACGAATCAGGCGAGACCATGAGCGACCTTGTATACGCTGCCTACTCTCGCCTATACACGGAGCATGACGTGTTTCATCGGAACTCGACCAAATACTCCTGGAACCCCGCAAGCGGCTCTCTCCCCGCACAGGGTCGAGGCATGGTGAAGGTGAAGTCAGTGAGTGGGGTGCCCATTACGTTCCGGTTCGAGGGCGCGGATGCCGAGGGGATAGTTTTCGACTTTGGCCACGTCACTCCGCACATCAGTTTGGAGCCCAGTGGGCGTGTGTTCATCCGGGATGGCATGGGTCGACAATCTTCTGTCCGAATATCCCAATGGCCCGTAATCCGCGGAGTGGGTTTCGAAGCGATAACCGTTGTACGAGATGAGACCAAGGAAAGAAAAGGAGTGCCTGAACTCGTTTGGCATCAAAAACCATACGACTGAGAATCAGGCGTGCACCACGATCGTTGCGGCTAGCTCCACGCTGAGCGTCAGATGCCGCTTGTCCTCATACCGGCTACGGATCTCTTCTTTATTCTGTGTGAGGTTTCTGATGCGACCTTCGAACATCCGGCTCAGGCTCGATTCGGATCGTTCCGAGCGGTGCCGAATCAGTTGATCCTGGGCTCGATCAAGCTTTATCGAAACAGAGTTGAGCTCCGAACTGATGCGGGCGTCGACAAGGGCTGAATTGTCCTGGCCGCGTTCCAGTCGCACGTGCGCTTGCCGCTGCGACACGATCCGTTCAAGCTCCCGTGACAACGCTGAGAGGGCCGGTGGCACTGAGGTTGTATCCGTGGCGAGCGTTCCTTCGGCCAGCTCGACCATGAGCTGATCTTCGACGTCCTCATTTCGCAAGCCTTTTTCAACGTCGATGGCTGTGACCCAGAGTTCGCACAAGTCCCGCACTCCACTAGACCGCACGATGTCGATGCGCGCTAAGTATTTGCGGCCCCCAACGTCAGACGACTTTAGTCTGACCGAACCGAATCGCTGCAAGCGATGAGGTTCTAGCCCCAGTTGGTGGGTCGCCAGTCTGATCAACGGATGCCGCGCGGTGATGAGCTCACAATTCAAATCCTGGGCAACCTCGGGGCTTGTCGCAATGATGATGGGAATAGAGTCTCTCAACTGACCCGCCAGCTTCCCGAAGCCGATCATGGTGCCCCGGTCTGTGCGAGGCACTTCGCGTAGAGCAATAGAGAGGGACTGGGTGCCGCGAAACGTGAAGAGATTCTCCCTAGCGCCGTCGCTGAGAGATCCCCCGTACTTGTCGACCAGAAAGCGAAGTAGCCGCTCCAGCTCGGAACTGCCAATGTAGCGTCCGCTGGTAGGCCCATCGGGAGTCATGCCGTCAACGTCGAGTTGGGACACGGTTGTCAGCACGCCGCTTGATTCTTCAAGCTGACTCAAGTCGTCTTTCCTGCGTTCGGTGGCCACCGCCAATCGATCAATCTCAGCGGCCATCTGAGCGGGGGTCAGCCTCACATCCAGCACGCGCTCGTTGATCTCCCGCATGGTGTCCCGCATGATCGGTTCTAGGTCTCCAATGGACCGCTCGAACACGCCGATTCGGTTATAGAGTCGCTCGATGATGTCGCTTTCGATGGTTCCCGGCACGTGCATATTGAAGATGAAGATCTTCTCGAACTTCTGCCCAAATCGGTCCAGCCGGCCGATTCTCTGCTCCACCTGCATCGGGTTCCATGGAAGGTCGTAATTCACGAGCACGTTACAAAATTCGAAGTCGAGCCCTTCGGAGCCAACCTGATTCGCCACCAGGATGTCGAAATCCCCGCGCCTGAAGCTTTGGATGATCGCCTCTCGGTCCTCCATCGGCACTCCGCCGTGCAGCAGACGAGCCGAAAATTCTGAGCCGAGGCGGCGTGCGAGATACTCGACGGTGCCCTTGAAGAAGGAGAAGATGAGCACCTGCGTCATTCCGTTGGCACGCGCTATCTTCAGGCGCTCATATAGTGCGTCGAACTTGGAATCGTGGGTGATTCGCGTAGCCAACGCTGAAGTGTTTGTTCCGTGCCAGTCGTCGACTGCTTCGGCATCCTCTTCCCAGAAGTCGTAACCAACGTCATCGTCGCTAGAAGTCCAAGATTCTTTCTGCCAGAGGCGCTCCTGTGCTACAGGAATACAGCTGGACGCTTGGCGAAGCGGCATCTGCATGGCGAACCCGAGCGGCAAGTTGCGACTCAAAGCGAGCTGGCGGTAGTGCTCGTGAATTCCGTCGTAGAAAGCACGCTCCTGTTCGGTCCATTTCACATCGATTTGTTCGGCGATCCTTATCGCTTTCCTGTTCGGCACGTCCACTTTGCGGGTTCGGCTAAGAACTCCTCCCAGCGTGTTTAGTTCCGCCACCATGCGCTTGATCGCGGCGACCTCACCGTGCTCAATCGGCCTATTTCCGCTCAGCGTCTCCCGAAGCCTCCTGAAGTCAGGGCGCCGAGAGATCGCTTCACCGTGTTCCATGGCCGGAATCGACTCCAGTTCCAAGCGAGCGATTTGGCGCGAACGGGTAGTCACCGAACTAACGTTGCGTGCGATCGCGTTCAGCGCGCGATTGGGTTCGAGCTGACCTTCAAATATCTCCCGGTCCGGGAAGCCTCCTTCGTCTAGTAGGTTCACCAAGTTGAACAGGTCTTCGGAACCGAGATTTAGCGGAGTGGCTGACAGGAATACCAGGTAGTCAGCCCAGTCGGACAGCAGGTTTCCCACATGGTAGGACCGTGACGAACGATTGCGGAGCACATGTGCCTCGTCGACGATCGCAAAGTCGAAATGCGGGTTCAACTCTGCGAGATCTGCTAGAAGTTCGGGCGCTCCACGGAGCGCTTCGATGGAGATAATGCCGAGGAGGTCAGGATCTTGGTCGTCACGGAGCTGTTGTGCGAATTCCCTCATGTCGGATGCTTTGAGTATCGGAAGCGGTCGCATGAATCGACGCTCCATTTCTTGCTTCCATTTCACTTGCAGCGACGCAGGGACGACCACCAACCCTCGCCGAATAGGTGCGCGTTGCTCGAGTTCGGTCCAAATGAGTCCCGCCTCGATTGTCTTGCCGAGGCCCACTTCGTCGGCTATGAGTAGGCGTCCGGTTGATGACGTAAGAATTTTCAGTGCAGGGATGAACTGATATGGCTGAAATGTCGTCTTGGTGGCGGCATACGAGTAGAGCATGTCGGTCAACGGATAATTCAGCTTGAGCCACGTCAGGAGCATTGCGATGTCATCGGCTGTGGCCGGTTCCCGCGAGAGCCAAAACTCCGGTGAGCTTGGGTCACCGATCACTACCTCGAGATCGTCCGCATCGAAGGATTGGATCGTGTCCTTGAGCTCCACTTCAACCAGGTGACGCGAATCTTGGCGTGTCACGCGCCGTACACGCCCTATGACCTTCTGTGACAGTGGCCTGACGAGGTCGCCGGCTGCAATGGGAGCCGAGCCGAGGAATTGGCGAGCGTTAGCCCAGTGGTCAGTAAAGAGGTCCCGCGCACTTCCTAGGTGACTGTCATCTGTGCGGTACTTGCCGTGAGTGGCCTCCGTCTCAGGGCGGGCGTCATAGACCAGCACGCCGTGAACCGTCCCGTCAATGTCCGCAAGGTAGACACCATCGTGCAGCAGCCTACTTGCAGTCAGGGAATCGACGGTACGAGTGTCACCAACGGCTATCGATTCAAGTCGCTTCGCATCGAGATCCGTGCATCGCCCGACAACAAGAACTGAATACGGCTTCAGTTGAGCAAGCCAACTCCAACCGTCGTCACCGTGCGGTCGATAAGCGAGGTCGGCACCGTCATCGAGCATGAGCAATCTCCGAAATCCTTGAAGGTAATTCGACAGTATCCGAGCGCTAAGGTTCTGGAAACGCCGCGTTCGGGGTCCTCGACCTCGAATTCAGCCGGAGATGTCGACGTCGAATCAAATTGCCGTAGGAGGCCGAAGATCCAGCACCGGCACCACCGATCCATCGACCCCGCGTTGCTTGAGTATCTCCAGCATGTCCTCTTGTCGTGGCTGCCCGAGCGTCAGGCGGTAGAGCGTCAGCGCTTCCTTCAGACGATCGATCTTCGCCAGGTCGCGACTGAGAGGGAACGACACCAACTGGCGTTCGATCTTCGCATCGCCAGGGTAGATCCAAAATGGCGAGAACTCTCCGAGCTCCGAGTGGGTTTCCGCCGCTGCATCGAAGGCTGCCCGCCAGGGGTTCGGATCTCCTGAGGCCATGACGTCTGCACGGTGTGCTGCAGCGATGTTCTTACGCACAGCATGGCCGGCAAAACGATTGACTCTGCCCTCACGTTGTTCGAAATCCACTGGGTTCGACGGCACATTCCAGTGGACCACCGCATGACTCCACCAGTGGAAATCGATGCCTTCCTGGCCAACGCTGGTCGACGCAAGTACGAACGGCCAGAAGGGACTGTTGAACGCGTTGCGAATCTCCGGCTGCCTCGCACTTTCCTCCTCCTGGGCTTTGCCTCCGTAACGAAGAGCAAAGCGTGAAGTGAACGGAATCCGCTCACCTCCGTCGGCGAGGTTTCGCGCATGGTACGTGGACGGTCGCATGGTTACTGCGTTCACTGCCCGAATTGCCAGGGACATTAGCAATTCATCGTCGAGGGCAGCGCCAGCAGTCTCGCTTCGAAGCTGGAAAAGGTACTCATCGAGCGCGGCCTGTAAGTTGCCGTCAGCGCAATAGTCGAGCACCGAGTGCCAATAGGCTTCACCTTCAAACGCCTTGACCTTGTCCAGCAACAGCATGCTCTCAACCCTGTTGAACAGGCTGCGCAGACCGTTTGACAGCATCGCAGCGGCAGCCCATTGGCCGAGGTCCGTGGTCGCATCGTCGGCGTCACGCACGCGTCCGAGCGCGCGATAAGCGATGTTGCCGGGCGCATGTAGGGCGAGCTTTGCCAGGTCAGGATGCCACGCTGCGGCTCCTGCGGCCGCCATCGTCTCGACTGCTTGGACAACGTGCGCCATTACCTGGCTGCCTGCAGCGCTCTCCTCTAGCTCATCTTCTGTTCCGCTCGGCCGAGCCGAAACTAGCTGCGCCAAGTCGTCCGCGTCGAGCGGTACGCCGTTCGGGGTGGCGCCCGGTGTCGAGAAGAACGCCTCCCAAGCGAACCCGGATTCCGGCCCGTATGCGAGCCGGCCGGCCACAATGGCTTGAGCCTCTTCGGCGGTGACCTGGGCGGTGGCGCTCGTCCGAACCATATTGAGCGGATCGCCGGCTTCGGCCAGTGCGGGGTGCGGCCAGAAAAGCGTGAGCGTCGACATGCTGGCCGGCCCGAATTCCGCCGAAACTTTGTAGTTGAGACGGGCAGATATTGACTTTCGATTCTCGGCCGAATTCACCTTGAGGCGTGAGCCTTCCACGATTCGCCGGTCTGCTTCATAGCTCAAGAGGCTTGCTATGGCGGTCGGTGTCGCCGTCCAGGAAGAAAACACAACTCGCTTCGTGGCACTATCGTGCGCGATCGAGCCATAGACATCACCTGGCAAGAAGTAGGGGAGTGATGGAGGCATCCACAGGAGCTTCCACCAACCCTGCCCGAGTGTTTCATCTGCGACCGCCCGCAAATGGCTACTGCCGAGATCAACTTCGCCGTAGCCGCGAATCGTTTCCGCATCCAGCTGCTGGAGCGCCGTCAACTCGGCGCGCAAGCTGCCGTCGGTCTCGACCAGACGTCGATCGACTGCTCCGGCAATCTTGTAGTTGTCCATGAAGCTGGCAAAGTAGGGGATCGACTTCCAATACTCGAGCCCGATCGGAACGTCGAGTTCGGTTGATAGACGCTCAAGTGCGACATAGCCCGCGAGGTCGGCCACGCTCGCGGCGGAGGAGGCGAGCCGCCGTTCGATGAGCATGCCCGCGTCGTGGGGTCGCTCTGTCCTGCTCATCACGGTAAGGAGAGTTGTGCGTAGGCGATCCACCGATCCATCGACGGGTTTACCGGTCACGACTTGCTGCCGGTATTCAGCAAAGCCCGCGCGGATCTCGCCCAGTGAGACCGTGGACCCGTCAGCCAGAAAGCCGAGCGTGGTCATCAGGTCTGAATAATGATCGTCGCCGGATTCTTCGACTGCTTCCGTATACGGCTTGTAGGGGGTTGCCGACAGGAGAAGTACCTTCGCCGCTGAATAGTTGAAGAGCGTGTGCGCGAGCTCAGCCGCGTCACCTCCTTCTTCCACATCGAGAAGGTGCCTGAATCGTTGGAATTCGTCGAGTATGACGAGGTCCGGCTCCAACGAGTCCACGCTCGCGCCGGCGAGTGCAGCTCGTAGCCTGGATGTGAGGTGCCGAATCGGATCCTTGAGAGAGTCGGGTATTTTTTGCTTTCCCGCCAAGTCGTCCAGCGCGATGAGGTAGTCATTGAGCAGACCCGACTCCGTGATGCCTTGGCGGAATGAATTGAGGATGGACGGATCCACGCGCCCACCCAGACCGCGCTCCATTCGGCTGATTCGGTAGGAGAACGCATCTCTGGTCTTGATTGACGCTTGAAACAGCATCCGCGATGCACGCTGCTGCGGCCTCGACAGGCTCAGCAATTCGGTAAGCATGATGTGCAGAAGTGCGCGTTCCTCGCCGGAACCGGTGCGCCAGGAACCCATGTCGAATGATGTTCCTGGAGTGAACGAAACCAGGTTAACCGGCTTACCGTGCGCTGTCGGTACGCCAGAGAGTCGATGCGACTCGCGTGCAAGCAGTGTGAGCCTGCTCGTCAGACCGATGTGGGGGTCGCCGGTGACGTTGAGTCGTCGCAAGTTCTGCGAAGCCAAGTCTGAGTTTGAGCAGATGTAGACGATGTCGATTCGGTTAACGCTGTCATCGTTCTGCAGACGCTCGATGGTTCGGGCAATGATTCCCCGGGCGATAACACTCTTGCCCAGCCCCGTCTCGTCGGCGACAAGAAAACGCCCGCTGGCGTTCGGCGCATCGTAAAGGCGGTGCATCACATGATCAACGGCGTCTCGCTGAAATCCCTTGAGTTCCGAGAGGATGGCATCCGCGGAGAATCCGTTCATGTGGGTTCCTCTTTCTGTGCGAGCCGCGCACGCCAGACTGGCTCCCACACTTCATCGAACCCAGCAGGCAGCGACGCGGCGGAGTCGACCTGGGCCCTCATCCGCTCGACCAGCCTGGCCAGGTCGTCGAGAGCGTCAGGGTTTGTGGCAAGCGCTCGAACCAGGGTTTCGAAAACTCCTGCTGCATCACTCGACCATGAGCCGAAGCCACCCGTGTTGCCGAGTGGCAAGCGCATGTTGGTGGATCCGCCGAGGGTGAGCATGAGATAGAGGAACCGGAGGAACTTCTCCGGTGTGTTGATCTGCTGGGCCAGCACCGCATCTCGCCTGTTCGGAACATCGCCGATCAGTTCTGCGCATACCACCGTGCTTCTGCGTTCACCTCGCGAGTCGGTCGCATGGATGATGACGAAAGGTGTGATTTCAGTGAGGTCTAGACCAGCGAAAACTGCGGACGGGCCACCTTTTGTTGGCAACGGTTGCGCGTTCCCTGGTCTGGTCAGCAGCTGCACTTGGGTGACGATGTCGAGGGAGGTTTTCGGAGCGGTGAGCGCTCGCATTTCGATCGAGTATCGGTCTTCACCGTCGCGCTGCACGGTGTTGCGCAGGCGGACAGCGGCGAGAGATCGGATGGCCTCCTCTAGCGCACGGTCGGCTTTCTCTGCATCCGTCTCTTGTACTCCGCCAGCCGTCACATAGGGGATGGTGAGTTTTCGCAGATCTGACTCTTCGCCGAAGACAGCGCCGACCCCAATGCGCGGTTGTGGTCCCACCATCTCGACCAGCAACTCGACATTGCCCCCGAACGCTGCCTGCGTGGCGTTCGCCGATCCAACGAAGGCTCGTGACCCTGACAGGCGATCCAGGAAATAAGCCTTCGCGTGCAGGCCAACCAACGGGTCGTCGTCGACTTCATCGTTGTCGCGAACAGCATCGTCGAGCACATGCGCATTGATGTACTTGAGCGTGTCTGGTTGTAGTCGGTCAAAGCTCTCGGCCCGCGAAATAACTTGCACCGGCTCCCTGCGGGACGAAGTGATACTGGCGATTCCGTCATCCGAGACGAACGGTGAAATCACGAGGTGCCGCTTCCCGGTGAAGTTGAGCGTCTGTGGCCGGCCAATGCCGAGTGCATGGAACGAGAGTTCGCGAATATCGGGCGGGAGGTCCCATGCAACTTTCGATAGGCGATCTGAAAGACCTTCGATGCGGCTGAGACGCTCAGCGGGAAGCGGTGTTACCGCGAGTGTTGGAAGGGTGCGCAAGAGGTCGCTGAGTGGCTCATTTTTCTCGCTCGATACTTCACTCTCGGACCCGTCAAGCCGCACGACGAGATCCCAGCTCCGGTCACTGGTGATGTTGCGACTGGAGCAGAGCATCCGGTAGCTACGGTGATTGCCGCGGGCGTATTCAAGCAACCAAACTTTGGGATGGAACAGTGCGCCCGGTCGGGCTGGGGTGACCGAATGCACCATCGGCTCCAGGAATGCGACAAGATCGGATGCTGCCCTCGGCACCGCGATTTGACCGGCCTGGGCGAAAATGTCCACGCGGTCCGCGGCTCGTCGCACGGCGTCGAGAATGGCGATCGGATCATCACTCTCTCGCACCTGATGCCCCGCGAATGACAGCGGAACCGTGAGGGCGCTCGTGAGGTCAAGAGTGAAGGTCGTGCCGACAGCGTGCACGAGCTCGTAGCCGCTTGGTGGGCGCAATTGCTCGGTGAGGGCTGCGCGAGCATCAGGTTCAAGCATCGTCACGTTCCAGTCCGTCATGCAGGTCGATGAGGATGCCACGTACTTGTCGCCATCGGTAGGTGAGCGCGCCGGCGCCGGATGCGCCTTGCCAGCTTTGGAGTAGCCGAGGGTTTTGCAGCCTCGCTTGCGGACCCTTGTGCCGTCTCTCGCGTCGGTCGATGAAGGCGCGCAAATCACTATTGTCTGAAACCGGAGTGTGCCCGCCGGTTGTGACGGCGTCTAGCCACGCGTCGACGAACACCCTCGACGAGTTGTTGATGCGCGGGTTCTTCGAGTACACGAGCGTCCAAAAATCGTTGCGCCGCCACAACGCAAGTTCAGGTGCCAACACATCGCGGTTGGTCTGCCATTCGACGAGACGCTCGCGGTAGGCGTCTGCTGCTCCGGAAATGCGGTCGTATCCGGCTGCTTCATATGCTTCGGCGAGCAGGAGGTTGTAGAGCAGCGAGGCGCCATGCATGGCGAGTGAGAACATCTGTGCATGGTGAAGCTCGTCAGCGGTGTTCGAGGGCGCTTCGATGGTGGCCGGATCGAACCAGGGGGCAGCGCTTTCTGGTTGCGGTCGATTGTCCACGAGGTGGGCGAGAAGAGAACCCTCGGCCCCTTCGAGCATCCGGTCGTGCAGCCATCCTGCTTCTGGTTTGTTGAGGTCAAAACCTCCGTTTGTGTTCTCGGGGAAGCCGTCGGGGAGGGGAGGTAGCGTGCCAGACCAGGGGCCAATCGGATGCGGAAGGTCATCCTCTCCTGTGGTGCGGCCAAATCCCGCCGCGATCGCGTCAGCCTGGCTGAGCGATGGGTCAATGAGGATGCCATACTGTCGAAGCGCAACCCAATAGATGCTCGACGGGAGCGTCTTGAGGGCAGCGCCCGCAGTCCTGCCTAGCAGTCCCTCGCCGTCAGTGTCGCGCTTAAGCGAGACGATGAGGTTGCGTTCATTCTTGTCGATGCGGCGCTCGATGTCTTCAGCGTCCGCGCCATATCTTGTGGCTGCGACGAATGTCCAGGGGATGAGTAGCATGTAGCGAGCACGCGTGAGCAGGGTCGATGTGCCGGGGAAGAGTTTGTCACTGAGAGCGTCCCGAATCTGGCCGATACCCAACTCGTCGCGGCTGTCGCGCTCGCTGAAGAGGTTGACGATCTCGCGCATGCGGCGCTGGTCCTCGCTCGATGCGTCGAGCCAAGCTACGAGTGACGGCATTGTCTGTTCCCCCATTGCGCCCCGATTGGTCACCGGCGTTTGCACTGTCACACTATCGGTGACTCAAGCCGTCCTCGTGGCTAGTGGACAGTCTCTAGCCCGCAACGGGTATCCGCCGCACCCACTCAAATCTCTGCGCACCCTGCTTCCTGGTAGGCAAAAATGCATCAGTGCGCGGGATACAGCGTTCAGGAGATCACCGACATTCTGGCGATTGACCTCGCTGAGCTCAAGGCCCGAGACAGGAGCGCCCCAGGCGGCTCCGAGACATGGCTGCCGCGAGCCGAATGACAACCAAGAATCCCCGGAGCCTGACGGCCTCAGGGGTTCTCTCCTCGATCGACCTTGCTTAGGTCAGCTCGATCCTGAGCTCAAGGGCTAGCACGATCTTCTCTAGGGTCGCGGTCGAAATGTCGTCTCCGCGTTCAATGCGGGCGACCGTGGGGCGGGAAACGCCCGCGCGCCCAGCGAGCTCGTTCTGCGTCCATCCGAGCGAGACGCGGGTCTCGTGGATCTTGGTGGCGATCTCCGCCATCGGAGCGTCAGAAGCCCGATTTTCGCCCATGATCACCCCATCGGCTTGATGTGTAAGTCGATGAAAGCAATCTCGTCGGCATCGAGCTTGTACTTCGAGTAGAGCTGCTGGTCGATCTCCGGGATCGACTTCGACCAGTCAACGTCAGCGGCGCTTGTGAAGTCCTGAAGGGGGACGTACTTCCAGACCTTCGCCGGGTTGTGCTGCGTGATCTTGAGCACGCCGAGCATGGTTCGGGCGAACTTGCTCTTCACATATTTGAGGCAAGCATCGGCCTCTGACTGCTCCGCGAAGGAGCCGATCGTGATGAACGTCTGAGTAGCGGCTTCGTTCGGCGCCAGAACGAGGGGAGAAGACAGTACTTCGCCGAGAACGCCGGAACCGTTGGAAGCGGGCATCGCGACCTTGTGAGTGGTGAAACTTTCGGGGCCTGTGACGTAGTCGCTCCGGATCCAACGCGAAACGCGCTTGTTCTTGATAAGACCAAGCATCCGGACGTAACGGTGACTATCGGCAGGCTGGTTCTCATGGTAAAGAAATGAGAGCTGTTCAAAAGTCCTTGTGTTGACCTTGTATTGCTCACCTGCCGACATTGTGTCTACGGCCTCAGGGTAGTCGGCGTGCATCGCCTCGGTGTAGCGGTACGAGCGCGAGCTAGTGATTACGGATGCGATAGATCCACTCTTACCGAGGAGTACTTTGTGCAGAATCGCATTGAGCTCCGGGGACTTCGTGAAGGTTCCGATGGGCTCTTCGTTCTTCTCTTCGTCACGGTAGGTGACTGCGATACCACCCTTTATGTCGGTTCCAGGGAACAATTGGTCGCTGTTAGGGACATAGTGCGGCACAGTCAGATGCGGATCCGAAAGCATCTTCGCGTTCCAAACCTTCGGCGTGTATCCCGCGTTAAAGAGGAATCGCGCAGGGGTGATAAGCACGGCCTTCTTCCCGACCTCGTACGCGGCCTCCATGAACAGGTGGTAAATGGGCATGTTGTGCGTGGCGTCACCAGTGGCTTCGTCCTGGTAGGGCGGGTTGCCGATGACGACGTCGAACTTCTTGCTCATTATCAGTGTCCTTCCGTCAACATCTTGTCGACAATCTGCTGTCGTTCTTCCAGGCTCATCCGTGCAATGTCCCCGACCTTGAAGTGCCCGGAGCCTTCGATCCACGCCCGACGCTCGGGCACACCGCCGGAGACGGCCTCGAGAGTGATCTTGTGCAGCAGCTCGTTATGGCTCATCTCGAAGATCTGCTTCGTGAGAATGTGCCGCAGCCGCTCTTCCTGGTCCGGAATCACGCCCGTTAGTCCTGCATCGAGACGCCGCACGAGCTCCATGAGAAACAGCCCGGCAGTGGAGAACAGGTCGGCGAACGTCTTCGTCGGATCCTCGAAGATGCCGGGGTTCTCCGCTTCGAGCACATCGACCATCGTCTCCACCACCGAGCGAGGCGTGAACACAAGCGACGTCTTCTGCTGCGGGATGTAGGCGAAGATGTCCTCAGCCTGTGACTCGTTGAAGTAGTCAGCGAGCGATTCCTTCTTGTCAAGGAACTCCTGGACTGCCTTGTCGAAGACGGCTTCGTCAAACATCCCCGGGATCTGGATGACAGTTCCGTCTTCCTCGGTGACCTCCTGACCGTCGCGTAGCACGCGGAAGTCGGCCTCGGTGATGCCGGTGATCTCCTCGAATACGTGGTCAGGCGTGTAGTCATCGAAGTTCGCCAGACGGATGTCTCTGTTGCCGTACGCCATGAGGAACATGGGGATCGTGCGGGCGAAGCCGCGCAAGTGCGAGCGTGCGTCGTCCATCGTCTGGTTCGCGCGCTTCTGCTCCTTCTTCGTCTCTTCGCGAGTAACTACGTCGGCCGCGATCTCGTCGGTGCGCGCGTTGACCAGCGCGAGGATATCGGCACTGAACGACTCGTGGTGCGCAGCCTTCTCTTGCTCAATCGCCGCGGCGTCAGCTTCGGTGGCTGCTTCATCCAATGCGTCAGCGAAGTGCTTCTCGGCGATGCCTCGCTCGGTGAGAACGCGCTCAACGTCGGCCATGACGCGGGCCTCAGTTTGCTTCTCATCGCGCTCTACCTGCTTTGCAGAGAGGGTGTACTCCTCCGCGAGCTTCTCGCGGGTCTCGCGGGCCTTCTCGGTCACCAGCTTCGCGATCTGTCGCGCAGTGCTCTGCGGGGAACCCTCGCGATCAACGGGCGCGATGTCTTCGATGCGCCAGACGGGCTTGCCAAGTTCTGCGACCTTTGGATTGATGACCGTCTCGATGTCGACCTGGACATTGCCGTCGGGATCGAGCGAGGGCATAGGCTCTGGGAGGTCGATGCTCCCGCCGGTCTTGGTTTTCCCCTGCTTCGCCTGCGGCAGTTTCTCCAGGATCTCCTTGACGTGCTCCGAGTATCTGAAGATGCCCCCGACATTGGCGAACAACAGGTTCGAGAGGAACCCGCGGCGAACCACTTCCCGAGCCTTGAATGTCTGAGGGAAGGTCAGCACCTGTGATGCGTCGAGCTCAACCATGCGGCCATCTGAGTCCTCGCCGATCACCGGGAAGAAGTTCAGCAGCTCGCGGATGTTGTCCTGACGAACGCTCTGATCGTTGGACGGTGTCGAGCTCAGATTGTTCGCGAACGCGTCGAAAATTGTGAGCGTGCGCTCGGGTGCGAAGTCGAAGATGTATGCGTTCTTCTTCTGGAACGCCTTGCCGCCGCGCTCGAACGTGCACGAGTTCTGCGCGCGGAACGCGGCCTGCATGTAGAGCGCTGGCGACGAGAGGTTCGACAGCATGATGACCGCGGTCCACTCGGGCACGGTGACGCCCGTGGTGAGCTGACCGACAGAGAGTGTGATCGTCTTGCCACCCGTGCTTTCGGCTGAGGCGATCGCGGTGCGCACGTTATCCAGGGACTTGCCGACAACAGCCAGATCGGCATCGTCTTCGCGGCCGTCGCCTGCGGCGAGGATCACGTCGTAGTCCTTGAACACCTCGTGGTTCTTCAGGAGTCTCTGGAGTGCCTTCGCTGAAGCAACACGGTTCAGAAGCCAGAACGAGTGACGGATCTCGTCGCGCAGCTCAGGAGTGGAGAATGGGTACTTCTCGTTCGTCGCGAGGCAATCGAGGAACTTCACTACCTCGCTCTCATGCTCGAAGAAGCCGTTGTCCTTCGTGCTGAAGAACTCGTTCAGGTCGAACGTGAAGTCGATGTTTGCGCTGTCCTCGTCGCTTGCGACGCCGAGAGCGAGTTGGTCGGTGATCATCCGAGAGACCTGGTAGGTCAGCATGTTGAGTCGCGGAAGAGCCCCGTATGGATTCTCGACAGCGTCGTCGTCCCAGCTCGCGCGCGCCGTTTGCTCGTCTTCGTAGGTCCAGTTGAAGATTTGGCTGTCGCTGAATCGGCCAGACACCAATGCCTTGAACGGCGTTCCCGAGAGGTGCAGCGTCCACGACCGAGTGATCTGGTCGAACGCGACGTCAGTCTTCGTCGTGTCGACGCCCTCATGGGCCTCGTCAATGACTAGCAGATCCCACTCGAAGTCAGCGATGTGCTTGAGCTTTTTGTGGACGCCGCCGAAGTACTGCGAGCCCTTGAGGTCCTGGAGAGAGACGAACTCGACAATCCGGGGATCCTCGCTGCTGGCGCCTGTGAGATGCTTGCGCCATTGCTCACGAGTCATGCACGAGCGCGATGCGAGCGAAGGCGAGTCCGAGACGAACTTGTACGTCGTCTGGTGTCCAATGAAGCGAGTGAAGTCGTCGAACCACGAGTTGGCGATCGCTGGCCGGTTGGTGACGATGAGCACCTTTCTGGCTTCGATTTTGCGCATCAGGTCATAGGTCGTGAGCGTCTTGCCGAATCGCGGCTTGGCATTCCACAGCGCCTCTGTGCCACCCTCGTTGAACACGGCGAGCGCTTGCTCGACTGCGGCTAGCTGCTCGCGGCGAAGAGCGTAATCGTCCTGACCGGACGTCTGAAGATCCGCAAAGTCCTGGCCGGCGAAAGAGTTGAAGTACTCGAGTGACGACTTTGCGGCACCATCGAAGTGGTGCCACTCGGTGCGTTCTGGCTTGAGTTCACGTTCGACACCCAGTTGACGCAGATAAGCGTGGAAGTCGCCGTCTTTAAAAGTCCCGCCGGCCTCGGACGTGAAGAAGGCGCGACGCGACCAGTTTTGTTTCTTGGCGACCGAGAGTTGTGAAGCCTGCTGAGCGATGCGCGTGGCGGCGCTGTCCTGCTCCGTGTATCCGATCTTCTCCCAGCCCGCGTACTTGGGGATGTCTGGGGTAGACCATGAGTAGATCAACGGGGTGATCTCGCGGTAAGTGTTGATGTTCGGGCTAGACAACGGCTCTCACTTCCTTGTGGACATGGTCGATTCGGCACTGCGCGTAGGTGTCGTAGACGGCGAAGTCAAAGGCGCCGGTACTCGCTCCACGCAGCGAGGCAAGTGTGAATGGGTCGCGCTGTATCATCCCGGGGACGTTGAGCACCCGGTGCCACCACGAGAACTGGATTGCTTCTCCAGAAGCATCAATCCCGGTGAGTGTGTTCCCGTGGAGGATGTTCGTGGCTACGAGGTATTCGGCGGCGCGATAGAGGTTCGTCCGATAGTTGCAGCGCACGCCGTAGCCTTCGTGGAAGGCTGTGAACTCTGTGAGCAGCCCGGACTTCGCCGCCGTGAGGTTGTCTTCGAGAAGCTCGATCCCATAAATCGACGCGAGCGCGAACAGCGACTCGGTCGGCCAGAACTCCGGCTGGTAACGCCTCTTGATCGCGTGCAGTTTGCGCCGCAGGATGGCGATCAGGAAGTTGCCGTCGCCGGCGCTCGGCTCGAAGAAGGTCTTGTCGACGAACTGAGGGCCAGTTTCCAGCTCAGTGCGGACGAGGTCGAGCATCTGATTCACCATGCGGCGCGGCGTGAAGACTTCGCCATACGCCTTCACTCGTTGACGAGACTTGATCGACTGTTCGTACTCCCCATCACGCGCCGTCGCATCGGCAGCGTGGCTGAACTGCGTGCGGGGCGAGGAGGTACTCAATAGGGGCTCTCTTGGGCGTTGCGTCGGTTAGCTGCGTGTATCAGATATTTTACAAGACGCCACCGATATTGGTGATCAAGACGCACAGCGAGTCAAGAAGTCGTCAGGGTCTAAGTGTTGCGTTCCGTCTGCCAGTTGTGGCTTGCAGCACCTCTGCCCTTGTCCTTCCGTGAACTGCCCAGATTGCCATTGACCACGGCGGCTCGCTTGGTGCCTCGAGGCAGGGGGAGTTGGTCGTCGGCTGAAGTCTGTATCAAGTACGAAGGCTTCACGTGCGTTGCGCCAAGCGCTTCGCACAGAAGGCCCACCGGTCGAACGCATCGCAGCCATCATCGACATCCTTGAAGAATTCGGTATCCAGCCAGAAAAGGTTGAGCCGCTCCTACCGATCGACAAGGGCGACGTCAGACTGATCGCATGGATGGCTTTGGAAGGTACGAAGCTTCTTAGAGGTGGCCCCTCAGCAGGCGATACCGTCACCGTCCATGTCCAAACCGTAGATGTCGTCCCTGACAACAGTGACCGGGCCGCGGACATACTCCGGACCATTCCCGCTGCCGCCGGCGCAGCCCACGTCGCTGGCGATCGGCACACACGCGCCGTAGTAGTTCGTGTCGCAGCCAGACGCAACCGGCGCCGGTTCAGGTGCAACAGGCGCGACTACCGGCACAGGGACGGGTTCGAACACCGTGGGCGCATCCGCACACGAGCTCAACACGCGGGTCATCGCCTCGTGCTCCGCCTTCGTTACCCACAGCCCGTACGCCGCCTTCACCGACACCTGGTGCGAAACATAGGTGCACCGGAACGACTTCGACTTCGGCAGCCAGGTCGCCGTGTCGCCCGCACCCTTCTGCGAGTTCGATGCACCATCCACCGCGAACAGGTTCATCGGATCATTGGCGAACGCGATCCTCTGGTCTTGGCTCAACTGCTGCGCACCCGTCTGCCATGCATTTGCGAGCGCCACCACATGGTCGATTTGCACGGCCATCGACGTCTCGTTGCCGCGCACGAAGTTGATGGTCTCGCCCGTGTACGGCGACACCAGCACCCCGCTCGTCACCTTGCACGGCCCGCTTCTCACGGTCGACGCAAAGTCACGCTGCCGGATGTCGTTGCGGGTGTCGCATCCGTTGCGGTCCACGTCCAGCCACGCGCTGCCGAACATGCCGGTGCGGTCGTGGCCGGTCATCGGCGACTTGCCCTTGACAGGCAGCGTTGCCAACAACGCGAGAGCCGTCGAGTCGCCACCGGATGCCGCCGGCTGGGTTGTCGGGGAGGCGACCGGTTCTGGCTCCGGCGCCGGAGCATCCGTCACCGTCGGCTTCGGGGTCTGCGTTGGCTTCGATGCTGGCGACTCCGCGCTCGCCAGCGACTCGTCAGCGCGCGGCGGTAGCAGCGTCGCGCCAACCCCCATCACGACAAGGGACACCGCCAACACGACGGCAGCGACCTTGCGACCGGGAACGGATGCCCAGCCCGCGCGTCCGGTCACCACCGAGTACAGTGCGGTGGCCAGCGCGACGAGACCCCACGCGAGCAGCAGCCCGCCCAACCCGCCGGATGCGACGCCCGCGATGGTGAAGACCACCACCAGCGGCGTCACCACCCAGAAACTCGCGCCGAACTTTGGCCGCCACGGCGCTCTGCCCACAACATCCCCCTAGGTACGCCTACACGCTAGGGGGAGAAGCGGGTGCCGGCGCAGACCCAGTGCGGGTGTCGGCCGTGCGGAGCAGCAAGGGCGTCAATCGTCCGTACTCAAGATCACTCGGCCGCTTCCGTCGAGGATCATCCCGTCGGGGAACGCCTTCTTGCCGCCGTCGAGGATGAGCCCGGCCGCGCGCATGGGTGTCATCCCTGATGCGACGAGTTCCGGCCACAGCACCCAGTCGGATGCCTTAATGTAGCGGCACTCCGGCCCGCCCCGGTTTCCCCGGTGCAAGTACAGGAGCCGGTGGTCTCGCCCTCCATTCAGGCTGGTGCTGATGCACATTCGCAGCAGGTAGTACTGCTCGGGCGTGAAGCCGGCATTCTCGAAGTCGTGCGCGACCTCCACCCACTCGGTGATGTTCGTGTACCCATCCCGCTGCGCCGCGCGTGCCGTGTAGATCATCGGGAATGTGCCGAACCACACGGGCGGATAGTCCAGCTGCATCTGACACCAGCGCACCCGGCGCTCATGCGGAATCGGATCCCACTTGGCCTGCGCTTTCGCCAACCCCGTGGCATCCGCATCGAAATTCTGAGGCATGACGCCTCCCTCCCGGAGGCGCACACCCCCATCGACTTGCCGGCGACGGATGCCGCGGGCCAGTTCTTCCCCTGGGGCACCCCACACGATGGAGAGGGTTGCCGGACAGCCAGCCAGGTACCTACGGCCGTCACTCTTGAACCTGAGCACCACTGTAGCGGCGGGCGCGGACATCCGCCCCGCTCGGGGGAATTTCGCCCATCGCAGGGCTCTGCCATAATCGCGGCATGAGCAACCCCGAGCCGATGCCGCCGTACGGACCCTCGCGGACCATCTACCAGCAGGTGGTGCGTCCGCCGTCAAACGGTATGGCCGTGGCCGCCCTTGTGCTTGGCATCGTCGCTATCGCCGTGGGTGTGTGGACCGTCATCCCGATCCTCGGGCTGGTGGCCGCGTTCTTTGCATTCGTCCCAGGCGTGCTCGCGGTGATCTTCGGCGTGATCGGGCGCACCCGTTCACGAGCGCTCGGCGGGCTCGGGCGCGGGCAGGCGCTTGCTGGGCTCGTGCTCGGCGCGGTAACCCTTGGCATCATCGTCCTTGTCACGATGGGGTGGATCCTGCTGTCGATTCCGGCTGGCTACAGCTACTCGTAGGCTCCCTTCGACAAGCTCAGGGAGCGGGGGTCGCTCAGGGAGCGGGGTCGCTCAGGGAGCGGGGGCTCAGGAATCGCGCTATGCAGTCTGCCCGGCGTGCTCTCCCTCGGCGAACTCCTCCACTATCTTCGCGTTGAACGCCGGCAGATCGTCCGGCCCGCGGCTTGAGACGAGTCCCTGGTCGACCACAACCTCCTTGTCCACCCAGTCAGCACCCGCGTTGCGCAGGTCGGTCTTCAGGCTTGGGTACGAGGTGAGTGTGCGACCACTCACCACCTCGGCATCCGTCAGAATCCACGCACCGTGGCAGATCACGCCGACCGGCTTGTGCTGGCCGAAGACAGCCTTCACGAACGAGACGGATGCGTCGTCCATCCGCAGATGGTCCGAATTGATGACGCCGCCAGGCAACACCAAGGCGTCGAAGGCGGATGCGTCGGCATCGCCAGATATCACGTCCACCGACTGGCCATGACCATTCTTGCCCTCGATGGAACCGGACAGCGGCGAAACCAGAACGGCGGAGGCGCCGGCATCCGTCACCGCCTGCCACGGGCTCGTCAACTCGGAATCCTCGAAACCGTTGGTGGCGAGGAACGCGATCGTCTTACCGGTCAGGCTCGGCATGGGAACTCCTTTGCTTGAGATTCCACGGTACGGCGACGAGGTTGCCGGCCGAGCGAATCCCACGAAGCTTGCAGGGAGTAGTCAGGCCGCAAGAAGAATTTTCTTGACCCCGGCTCAAACCTGAGTATTGTCGTTGTCACCCGTTTGGGGGGTGCGGCGTCCATATCGCAAACCCTCAAGGAGTAATCGTGTTCAAGAAATCCCTCATAACGGTCGGCATCGCGGCCGGGCTCGTCTTTGTACCCACGGCCGCCTACGCCCTGGACTGCGTCAACGTCTCACGTCCGCCGGCCGCATGCGGCTCGGACTGTACCGACGGGCCCGTCTTCAAAGGCAACTGGGCCTGGCTGCCCAGCGTCTTCCCGGGAGCCCCGGAAGGATGGGTGTTCGTTCCTCCGGGAACCGTGCCGGATCTGCCGGGCGCGAACGGGAACTACCAGAGTGGGGAAGGCTACGCGTTGCTGGTGAATGCCATTTGCGACTCCCAGGGTTCCGTGCTGGTGAACCGGCAGACCGAGCACGGGATCCAACTCATGGAGGGTTGCGCCTAGAAGCCGCTGGTCTCCAGACATCGCTGACGCCGGGCATCCGCCCCTGTGGGAAAGCGGATGCCCGGCGACGGCGGCACGCAGCTTGTCGATCGCGTCGGGGATCAGGGGTAGGTGTCGAGAGTCGCCTCGGGGCGGTCAAAGTCGCCCTTGTGGTGGAGGCGACGGGCGCGCATACTTTCCCGCACGCAGACCGAGCAAAGGAGCTCCGTCATGGCCAACAGCCGCACCGTCCTTCAGGACGTCGGGTCGAGCGGCAAGACGCTCGCAATCTTCGGGGACGGGTTCGCCGCCGGTGCCGACCAGACCATCTACAACAATTACGTGCGCGACGAGGTCATGCGCGACGTCTTCCTCCGCGACGCCTTCAACGAAGACATCTCCGCGTGGAACATCGTGCGCGTCAACCTCGAATCGAACAATTCCGGCGTCAGCACGCGCAACTGGAACCTGATGGGCACCCCGAGCAATCTCGCTGACGACACCTTCACCGAGAACATCGTCGACACCGCCCTCGATATCATCTCGAGCGGCGAGTGGTGGCACAACTGGTTCGAGGATGGCGAAGACACGGCGTGCAACCTGCTGCTTGCCCGCGCCATCTGGGCGCCCCATGCTGACTTCGTGCTCATCGTCGTGAACTCGACGCGTTCCGGCGGGCTCCGTTCCGGAGACGTGCTCAAAGTCACCACCCAGGAGTCGGCCGCCGTCATCGCCCATGAGTTCGGCCACGGGTTCGCCAACCTGGCCGACGAGTACAGCGCCACCGGCAAGGGGGCGTACACGGGCTCGGAGCCGGGCCGGGTGAACGTGACGATCGAGACCAGGCGGTCCAAGATCAAGTGGCGTCAGTACATCGCGCCGGGCACCCCGGTGCCGACCGGCACGGGCGCAAATTCCGGGTACACGGCGGGCACCAAGCCGGCCGGTTGGGACGACCAGACGGATGCCGGCCTGTTCGAAGGAGCGAACACCTTCGAAACCGGAATCTACCGGCCAGCCGTCAACTGCCGGATGCGCCACAACGCCGACGAGTTCTGCCCGGTCTGCTACACCGAGATGAAGAAGCAGCATCACGATGAGACGGGTCGCACCTTCCGCACCACGGTGACCGGCCGGTTCACCGGCACCGGGCGCAGTGAGTTCTTCGGCATCGACCGTCGCGGGCTCAGCCTCTATCGGGCCGACGGACCTCGGTGGGAGCACGTGCGAAGCACGGCCGGCATCATCCCCGGAGGTTGGGGCATCCGGCCCGGGGATGTCTATATCGCCGGCGACTTCGACGGCGACGGCCGCGACGAACTGGTCGTCTACAACCCCACCTGGTGGACCATCCCGCTGCTCGGCCTGATCAAGGTGGCGGCCGATGGCAGCCTGCGGCTGATCCGCCGCTACGACGCCGATATCCCGGGCTGGGGCGGGTTCGCCCGCAATGACCGCTTCCTGGTCGGCGACTTCGACGGCGACGGCCGCGACGACCTGCTGGTGACGAACTTCACCGACTGGTCCATGCCCTACGTCGCCACCCTGATCTCCACCGGAACCGGGTTCACTCTCACCCGGCGTTACGACGGGGACATCCCCGGCTGGGGCGGCATGCGCCGCCGCGACCAGGTGCAGCTCGGGGACTTCTCCGGCAGCGGACGCAGCGACGTGCTCATCTGGAACGCGGAGGACTGGTCATCCATCTACCTCGGCCTGTGCCGGATGCAACGGGGTGGGCTGCGGTGCATCCGCATGTACACCGACGACCTGCCGGGCTGGGGCGGCTTCGCCAAGCACGACCAGATCTACATCGGCGACTTCAACGCGGACGGCCGCGACGACCTCTACCTGTTCAACGGACGGGACTGGTCCGAGGCCTACCTCGGGATGTTCCGCTCCACCGGCAGCGCCTTCGCGTATCAGCGCCGCTACGACGGCGACGTTCCCGGCTGGGGCGGCATGCGCGAGCACGACCGGTTCCTGCCGGTAGACCTCACCGGCGACGGGCGCATCGGACTGTTCGCCTGGAACATGGTCGACTGGGGCCCGAAATACGCCGGCCGGATGCGGTCCACCGGCACCGCGCTGGTCGCGGACTGGCGGGAAGACTGGGTGGGCGAATGGCACCTCGGCAGCCTCGACCGGTTCACCGCGGTACCGCCGGCGGCCCGGCGCATTGTGGTCACGGATATCGGCGACCGCGCCCCGGTGATCTCCCGCCGCCTCGCCACCGACCACATCCTGGTGCCCCGCGGCCCCGAGCGGGTGATCGCACACAACCGGGACTGGCTCGGCACCATCCGCACGGCCAGCCCGCTCACCCTCGACAGCATCTACTACCGCTGGGTGCACAACTACCGGCACGGCCGCAACTGGTGACCGTTGCGGTGGAGGGATAGACAATGGACGAGACCGAGCGCAGCAAGAAGCGCGTAGAAGAATTCGACGAGAAAGCCGCCACCGAGCATCCGGCCGCATCGAATGGGGTGGCTGCCGACTCGCTCAAGGGCCGGCCGCTCGAGCCGGAACTGAGCGGTCGGGCGAAGCCGTCAGTGGCGGATGCCACGAAGCAGGCCGCGCAGTCCGACCGTGAGGTCGGCAGGGGAGACCTGCCGCTGCCCCCGGAAGCGGATGCCGACCTCGAGTCGGTTGACGGCCGGAGCCTCGGGCTGCGCCTGCAGGTCATCGGCGACAAGATCACGGTGCTCGACTCTCTGGAGGTCGACGTGCTCACTGTGATCCCGGAGCGCGTGCGGGGGACCGACTTCCTCGCGGTGCAGAGCGGGGACGAGATTCTGGCGATGAAGCCGCTGATCGACCCGGGCATCGCCGTGGGCATCCCCGACCGGAACGACACCGAATTCCGCGGGCACCGGGAGATGGTGCTCGACACCTACGAGCTCACGGTGCTGCTGCCGCTCGACGCGATCGAGCGCCTCACCGCTCGCGACCTGCAGGGCTCTCCGGACCGCACCGACCAGCCGGAGAGCGCGGTGGAGATCGTCATGTACCGCTCCGCGGAGACGAGCGAGATGCAGCCGGGGCGGCAGGCCGCGATCCGGGGGCGCGATGACCTGGAGGTCGTCGCATCCTCCGGTCAGCTCACCCTGGACACCCTACGCGGAACCGGCTGGGCCGACGCCAGGCGCCGGCGGGACGACGTGAAGCCGCGGCCGAAGCAGGAGGATGTGGAGGAGTAGCGACTACTCGCTGATCTTCTCCCCGGCCGGGTTGAGCACCCACCAGACGTTGTTCATCGCCTGCCCGTTTACGTCCCCGGCAGCGGTGTCGCCGACGAAGTAGTAGAGCGGCCAGCCATTCAACGTGACCTGGGTGGAGCCGTCCACTCCGGTGATGGTGCCCACCTCGCCGGTGACGCCATCGACTGCGGGAGCATCAGCATCCGTGGTCACGGCCGGCCAGTTGGTCGCGCACTCGCCCTCGCACGTGCTGGTGTCGCCACCCTGGGTGTCGTTGTCGAACATGTAGACGGTCATGCCCTCGGCGTCGACGACGATCTCGCCAAGGTCGGAGTCCGCGGTCATCAGCTCGGCGTCACCGGTCTCCGGTGTGGTCGGCGCCTCCTCAGTGGTGCCGGTGTCAGCGGGCGGGGGAGTGGTGTCGCCTCCGCCGGTACAGCCGGTCAGCAGCACGGCCAGGGTGGCGACGGCCAGACCGGATGCGAAACGTGTCTTCATGGTGAACCTCCAGATATGTCGAAGTCAGGGGTGCAGAGAAAACACGAGATTGGGGCGCGAAAGGTTCAGGGGGCGATGCTGTGCCTTTGAATGACGTTCAATAAAGCTATGATATCTTTGGTTTTATGAAACCGAGGGTTCCGTTGCTGTCTCCGCTGTTGCGTTCAGACACGCAGGGCCGGATGCTGGCGGCTCTCTATTTGCACCCAGAACGTGAGCAAACTGCCACCGCTCTCGCGCGCGAGTCGGGGGTCAGCTTGCCCACGATCCTGCGCGACATCGATCGTCTTACTGTTGCGGGCTTCGTTTTGGAGCGGACCTCCGGCCGCAACCGATATCTGAGAGTGAACCAGTCGCATCCGATCTTCTCGGCCGTCGCTGAGGTGCTGCGATACTCCTATGGGCCGTTGGCAATACTCCCCGAGATTCTCGCGGCGGTACCCGGGGTGGAAGAGGCGTACCTTTTCGGGTCGTGGGCGGCGCGCTATCTCGGTGAGCCTGGCGGTGAACCGAACGACGTCGATGTCGTTGCCATAGGCAACCCTGATCGCATGAAGGTATTTGAAGCTGCTTCCACTGCAACCACCCGCATCGGCCGTGAAGTGAATATTCGTGCGATCAACCGTGCTGACTGGCAAGAAGCGCGAGACGTATTCGTGCGAACGGTGAAGGGCGGCCCCCTCGTAGAGGTGCCGCTCGGAGGTGCCGCTTCGTGATTTCTCGTTGGGAGCAAATGCAGAACAGCTACGACCTGTGGGTCGAGCGTCAGAAACCTCCTCCGCCTGTCTCCCGCCTCGTACCGATTGGGCACGACGCTCCCGACCACACCGCCGGGAAATTCGCCGAGTGGTTGACCCGCAACCCGGCGCCGGCTCGCACTTCCCTGTCTCCAGCCGAAATCGACCGACAGGTCGCGTCCGAGCGTGAAGGCTGGGAGTGATCCACCTCGATTCCTTAGAAGTCAGGCCTGTCGGCGGCATCCGCTAGCCTCCGAATAGCGCAACATCCCGCTCAAAGGAGGCTCGGTGTTCCTCAGCGACACGGGTGGCGGCACCGTCGTCTACACCAGCGCCAGCGACCTCACCGTCGCCTCCAAGTGCGAGTTCGCCTTCCTGCGGGGGCTGGATGCCCGGCTGAAGCGCATCGAGGCGGTCGCGCCGAAGCCCGACCCGATGCTGGAACGCGCCGGACGCCTCGGCGACGAGCACGAAGAACGCAAGCTCGAGCAGTACCGTGCCGAGGCGCAGGTAATGGAGATCGAGCGACCGGATGTTCGTGATTCCGCCGCGCTCGCGGCCGCCGCCGAGCAGACCCGCCGTGCCTTCGAAGGCGGTACCGAGGTCGTCTTCCAGGCCACCTTCCATGACCCGGGTTTGCCAGACACTGCCGGCCGGATCGCGTTCCTCGGGTTCGCCGACTTCATCGTACGCACCCCCGACGGCCGTTACCTGGTGCAAGACACCAAACTCGCCCGCAGCGCCCGCGTCACCGCCCTGCTGCAACTGGCCGCCTACGCCGAACAGCTGGAACGCATCGGCATCCCCACCGCCGACACCGTCGAACTGCTGCTCGGCGACGGCACCGTCAGCGAGCACCGCCTGCGCGACATCGCCCCCGTCTACCGCAACCGCCGCGACCGGCTGCACCGCATCATCCGAGAACGCCTCGACGGCAACCACTTCGTCGAATGGGGCGACCCGCGTTACGCGGTTTGCGGGCACTGCGACGTGTGCGAGGCCGAAATCGAGGCCAGCCGCGACGTACTTCTCGTCGCCGGGATGCGCGTCACCCAGCGCGCCAAACTTAGCTGTGCCGGCATCCGCACCATCGACCAGCTGGCATCATCCGCCGACCCAGTGGACGGCATCGGCGACGCCGCTCTCGCCGGCCTCCGCACCCAGGCGCAGCTGCAGCTCGAAGCCATCCCCGAGTCCCCGCCGCCCTACCTGGTGGCGGATGCCGCCGTGCTTGCCGCCATCCCCGAACCAGACCCGGGCGACCTGTTCTTCGACTTCGAGGGCGACCCGCTCCACACCGAGGGCGACGCCACCCGCTGGGGGATCGACTACCTGTTCGGCATGGTCGACCGCGACGAACAGTTCACCGCCTACTGGGCGCACACCTTCGCCGAGGAGAAGCAGGCCCTCCGCGACTTCCTCGACGACGTCGCCCGCAGGCGCGCGCTGAACCCGGGCCTGCACATCTACCACTACGCCTCCTACGAGCGCACCCACCTGTCCAGCCTCGCCGCGCGTCACGGCATCGGCGAAGACGAGGTCGACCAACTGCTGCGCGAACACGTGCTCGTCGACCTCTACCCGATCGTGCGCAAAGCGGTGCGCGTCGGCTCGCCGTCCTACTCGATCAAGAAACTGGAGCCGCTCTACATGGGCTCCGAAATTCGCGATCCGCTCGGTGTGACCAACGCCGCCGACTCGATCACCGAATATGCGGATGCCATGGCGCTCGGCGCATCCGGAGACCTCGCCGCCCAGCAACACAAGCTCGACGAGATCGCCGACTACAACCGCTACGACTGCGTCTCCACGCTGCGGCTGCGCGACTGGCTGCTCGGGCTCGCCCAGCAGAACGGCGTCGCCCCAACCGGTGCGTACGAGGCGGAGGATGTCGCCGAACTCGAGCCGTCACCGCTGCACGACGCGCTCACAGCGCTCGCCGGCGACCCGCTCGACCCGGAGCGCACGGCCGACCAGACGGCCGCCGCCTTCGCCGCCGCTGCACTCGAATACCACCGGCGCGAACGCAAGACGTTCTGGTGGGGGCACTTCTTCCGGCTAGTGCAGCCGGTGGAGGAGTGGGCGGAGACTCGCGACGTCTTCATCGTCGAGCGTGGCGTTGTCGAGACGGACTGGCACCGGTACACGTCGCGGCAACAGAAAGACCGGCGCTTCGTGCGGCTCTACGGAACCTGGGCGCCCGGCTCCACCGTCAAGGCGAGCCCAGACGCGATGCCGTATGCGCTTTACGACCAACCGGCCCCCTTCAGCGACCCGCGCGCCGACCCCGGCGCCCGCTCGGCGCATCCGGTCGAAGTGAAGGAAGTCACCGAGGACTCGGTGCTGATCGAGGAAACCCTTGCCGGTGACGTCTCCGCGCATCGTGCGTTCCCTATGGCGCTCACGCCCGCCCTGCCACCGCCCGCGGGGCAGCAGGTCCCCGCCATCGAGGAATGGGCGCAGGCAATCGTCGACTCCGCCCCGGTGTGGCCGACCGACCCGACGGTCGACATCCTGCGCCGCACCCCGCCGCGCACCCGGAGCGGCTCCCTCGCTCCCGCAACAGGGGAGGAGCTGCCGCCCGCGGTGGTCGCCAGCCTGCTCGACCTCGACCACTCCTACCTCGCCGTGCAGGGGCCACCCGGGACAGGGAAGACCTACCTCGGTGCCCGCGTCATCGCCGAACTGGTGACGAAGCACCGGTGGAAGATCGGCGTCGTGGCGCAGTCGCACGCGGTCGTCGAGAACCTGCTGTGCGAGATCGTGAAGTCCGGGCTGCCCCGGCACCTGGTCGGCAAAGTGCTCAAGGACGCGAACGCGGATGTCGCGTTCACGCCGCTGCCCAAGAACGGGCAACTCCTGTTCGCCCTCGAGAACGAGACCACCGGGTTCGTGGTCGGGGGCACCGCCTGGGACTTCTCCAACCCGGCCCGGGTTCCCCGCCGCTCACTCGACCTGCTCGTCATCGACGAGGCCGGGCAATTCTCGCTCGCCGCGACGATCGCCTCCGGTGTCGCCGCCCGTAACCTGCTGCTGCTCGGCGACCCACAACAACTGCCGCAGGTGAGTCAGGGGCTGCACCCTGAGCCGGTCGACGGGTCAGCCCTCGGCTGGATCAGCGACGGCCACGACGTGCTGCCGCCCGACCTCGGCTACTTCCTCCCGGCCAGCCGCCGAATGCATCCGGCCGTCACCAAGCCGGTCTCCGAACTCTCGTATGAGGGTGCGCTTCACGCGCATCCGGATGCTTCGGCACGGCATCTCGAGGGTGTCGCACCCGGGCTGCACATCGTCCCGGTGCGGCACGAGAGCAACTCGGTGGAGTCACCGGAAGAGGGCGACCGCGTCGTCGCACAGGTGCGCAGCGTGCTCGGACTCGCCTGGAGCGACCCCAGCGAGAGCCGTGACCGGGAGCCGCTGACCCAAGAGGGCGTGATCGTGGTGTCGCCGTACAACGCGCAGGTGGCACTGGTGCGGCAGGCGCTCGACGCGGCCGGCTACGAGGGGGTGCGGGTCGGAACGGTCGACAAGTTCCAGGGCCAGGAGGCGGTGATCGCGATCGTGACGCTGGCGGCATCCGCCCCCACCGAAGTGCCGCGCGGAATGTCGTTCCTCATCATGCGCAACCGCCTCAACGTGGCCATCTCCCGCGCCAAGTGGGCGGCGTACCTGCTCTACTCGCCCGACCTCGTCGACTACCTGCCGCCCACCCCCGACGGAGTCGCCGAGCTGAGTGCCTTCATCACGCTGGTGGAGCATCCGGCCCCCTGAGCACCCGCTCACCAGCCCGCCCCTTCCGGAGGTCACTCCGCACTGAGGCGCCTCGACACTGAGGCGACTCTGCCCTGAGGCGACTCCGCCTGGACCTTCCCCCTCTGTCGCTAACGACGGCCATTCGGTCCGCCACGCCGCCGCGGGTGCTGCGACACGCGGAGGATCGGTAGCGCATCCGTGGGAAGCGACAGTTGGCCGCCGGAAAGTGGCGAGTGTCGGCAGCCGCGCTAGCCTCTCAGCCATGACACTCAAATGGGAACAAGTTGTTGTCGACTGCCAGAATCCCGCAGTACTCGGTCGCTGGTGGGCTGAAGCTCTCGGCTGGGAGATCATCGACGAAGACGACGACGAGCTGGAGCTGAAGGACCCGAACGGATCCGGTCCGACCCTGCTTTTCATCGAGGTTCCGGAGAGCAAGACCCTCAAGAACCGCCTGCACCTGGACTTCGTACCGGACGATCAGGATGCTGAGGTTGCCCGCCTGGAAAAGTTGGGCGCCCGCCGCATCGACATCGGGCAGGGCGAACCGACCTGGGTGGTTATGGCCGACCCCGAAGACAACGAGTTCTGCGTGCTCTCCGCTCGCCCATAACTGCGGCTGTGGATAACTGAAGGCGGATGTCGGTGGCCGGCGCGACCGTCGAAGTATGACAACTGCGCGCCACACCATCAACGAAATCCTCCAGTCCTTCTTCGCCAGCCAGACCTCCGGCAAGAAGGGCCTCACCCTCCGCCGCATTCACGACGTCGAGGTGCAACTCCGCCGCTGCATTGAGTCGGAAGCGGAACGCATTCTGGTCACCTCCGACTTGGCGGTGCTCGCCGCCGAGCGCCAGTTCGACCCGGAGGGTGCCGTCGCCCGCGTCATGCACGCGGACGACCTGGTCTTCATCCTGTCGATCTTCGTGCAACTGGAGTGGCAGCCATCCGACCTGGTTCAGCGCCGCGTGCAACTGCGGATCACCGAACAGCTCGTCGGCAATCTGGTGCGCCGCCGACTCATCGACCGCTCGAGTTTCGCCTGCCCGATCCTCGACATCGAGCTTGGCGCCCAGCGGGGTCGAGCCGAGGTGCGGCGACAACAGCAGCAGGCCCGGGCGCCGTTCTAAGCGGCAGATTCGCAGCGGGTACCAAGCCGCGGCGGGGAGGATGACTCACATGAAGACGATCCTGAACGTGCTCTGGCTGGTGTTCTCCGGGTTCTGGCTGTTCCTCGGCTACATGCTCGCCGCCGCCATCATGTGCGTGCTGATTGTCACCATTCCGTGGGGGATCGCCGCGGCCCGCATCGGCGTCTACGCGCTGTGGCCGTTCGGCAAGACGGTCATCGACAAGCCCACCGCGGGCCTCGGGTCGCTCCTCGGCAACCTGATCTGGCTTGTCCTTGCCGGCTGGTGGCTTGCCGCCGAACACGTGATCAGCGGCGTTCTGCTCTGCCTCACCATCATCGGCATCCCGTTCGGCATCGCCAACTTCAAGATGGTGCCCGTCGCGCTGCTGCCGCTCGGCAAAGAGATCGTCGACAAGTAGCACGGCAGCATCGCTACGAGACGCGCGGCAGGATGTACGCCGTCACCGCGAAGAACACGCACGCCCCGATGATGGCCGCGAACAGGGCCAGCCACAGCGGCGAGGGGACGCCCGTCCTGCGGAACAGCAGGTAGGCATCCGACGTCTGCAACTGGGTCCGGCGACTGGTGTGCACCGCGATCACCCCGAACAACCCGCGCACCGACCCGACCAGGAGCGCGATGCCGAGTACCAGCAGGGCGTAACTCTGCACCTCCGCTGTCGCGTAGAACCACAGTGCCGCACTAGCAGCAGCTGACAAGAGCACCACCAGCACCCCGAACGCGTTTCGGATCACCAGCAGCGTCAGCAACAGCACCACCCCGCCGGCGAACAGCGCGATCGAGGTGTACCCGGTGAACACGCACCACAATTGCGCGGCACCCACCACCGCCGGGGCGGGGTAGCCCATCACCCCGCTGATGACGGTGCCGAGCACACCGCGCCCACTGCTCAGCGCATCACCCGAATGATTGCGACGGATGCGGATGCCGTGCACCACCCTTCCAGTCACGATCGCCGCGACAGCATGGCCGAGCTCATGCACCAGCGTGGTGAACAGTCCGAACCACTGCCAGGTGGCGCGGGGAACGCTGAGGGCGGCGGCCCCGGCGAGGATGGCGAGCATGACCGGCGCGGAGACATCAATCGGCTCAGCAGGGGCGAGGAGGGAGTTGAGGAAGTCGATGCGTCCAGTCTCGCAGGAGAAACGCCGAAAAAAGTTCTAGCCAAAGGCGGCATGAGGTGAGTAGTATTACTCGAGTTGCGCCGCATTCAGGCCGCGCCGGAAGTCAGAGAGGAGGGGGTACCCGTGATGAACACCATCGCAAACCGTGCCGCGATTGATATCGCGTTCTGCACCTCCCTCCGCCCACTCTTCACTTCCACCCCGCTCACCGCGTAACCGTTCATCGGAGCGCAGAGCGCTCAACCGATGAGGTTAACCGATGACTATTTCCACGTCCGGGCCAATGTGCCCGACCCTCCACTCGTCCGCCCGCACCGCCGGGCCAGCACCGAGGGATCGCCGACCGGCCTTCCGGGCATCCGCCCCCACCGGTCGCCGCACCCCCACCATCACCCACGACTTATCCCATGAAGGAGCAAGACAATGTCGGAGTACCTGACATACACACTGTGGAGGCAGCGCGAAGAGCGGATGCCCCGCGAACTGGAGCACCAACGCGTCGCCCACGAGCGGATGCTCGAGCAGGAGCAGCAGCTCCAGGAGCTCGTCGTCCCGACCGAACTCGAGGTGCGGCCCAGGCCAGACGAGTATGTGCTCGTTGACGAGTAACAACGCGAACCGCGAACCGGCAGTGACGAACCAGTCACTGCCGGTTCGTCTGTTAAGCCCGGGGACTTCAGGGCCGCTGCGACCCCTCCATCACCCGGCGCACCTCGACCGCAGCGCCGATGACCTCGGCGAGGGAGCCCGCAATCTCGTCGGCCCGCTCCGCGCTCGAGACCTTCACCACCCAGAACCTGGACAGCGGGAAGCCGCGGCCGGTGATCGAGCCGTGGTGGAACCGCCGCCGCCGATCGACCACGGTGGCGCCGCCGCCGTCCTCCAGGATCTCGGAGTAGACCAGTTCACCAGTGTGGGCCAGCTCGTTGTCGAGCTTCGCCGCGAACGCGGTGACGTCCTCAGCCCACTCCGGCGGGCGGGAGTGCAGGTCCTTCTCATCACCGAACACCATGATCATGAACTTCATCGTCACTCCTCGCGCGTTGCCGGCGGATGGTACTACCAACTGTCGCACCCGAGCCGCGGGATAGCTACGCCCCCGCCGGTCCCCATCCCAATTGAGGGACCTTTTCGGACATCCGCACGAAAAGGAGGAGGATTCGCAGCCCGGAACGCGATATCTCCTGCTATCGCGTTAGCGTCGCCCGGCGAGCCCGCACTCGTACGCCAGCACGACCGCCTGCACCCGGTCGCGCAGGCCCAGCTTGGAGAGGATGCGCGTGATGTGCGTCTTCACCGTCGCCTCACCGAGGAACAGCTTCGCGCTGATCTCGGCGTTCGACAGGCCACCCGCCAACGCACGGAAGACATCGAGCTCGCGTTCAGTCAGCCCGGCCAGCTCGCCAGGAACGCCGTCGCTGACCGGCGGCCGCTGCACGAAAGCCTCCACCAGTCGGCGGGTGATGGTCGACGCGAACAGCAGCTCGCCGCTGTGGCATTCGCGGATCGCCGATGCCAGCTCGGCCGGCGGTGTCGTCTTCAGCAGGAACCCGCTCGCCCCCGCGCGCAGTGCCCCGAACACGTACTCGTCCAGGTCGAACATGGTGAGCATCAGCACGCGTGCCTGCGGTCGGGATGCAGCGACCAGCCGCACGCCTTCGATGCCGTCACTACCGGGCATCTGCACATCCATCAACACCACATCGGCGGTTTCGGATGCTGCCAGCCGGGCTGCCGAGGCACCGTCGGATGCTTCGCCAACCACCTTCAGATCCGGCTCGGCTTGGAGAATCGCCCGAAGGCCGGCACGAATGAGGTCCTGGTCGTCCGCAATCACCACCCGGATCATGACATCCCCGACGGTACGCGCCGCATGACCGGCAGCCGCGCGAACACTCCGTAGCCACCACTGGGGAGTGGCGCCGCCGTGAAACCGCCGCCGACACCGCGGACTCGCTCGGCAAGACCGGCCAGACCGAAGCCGGTGCCCGTGTCCGCGGCATCCACCAACTCGGTCGGGCCGTCATTGGTGACAGCAACCTCGACCGCCCCGCCGACCACGCCGACCCGAACGCGCACCGTGCTGGCGTGCGCATGCCTGGCCACGTTGGTGAGCGCCTCCTGCACGATGCGATAAACCGTTTCGCCGAGGTCGGGGTCGACGGGGGCCGACTGCAGGGTGACCTGCAACCCGATGGCGCGCATCCGCTCGACCAACTCGTCAAGCGTTTCCGGTGCTGGTCTGGTGAGGCCGGGGCCGCCGATCGCGCCGGCATCGAGAATGTCGAACAGGACGTCCAGTTCGGACAGCGCCTGGGCGCCGGCGACCTCGACCGTGCGCAGCGCGCTGCGGGCAGCGTCAGGGTTTGAGGCCAGCAACGCCTGTGCAGCCGACGCCTGCAAGACCATGACGCCGACCGCGTGGCTGGTCACATCGTGAAGGTCGCGGGCCAGGCGCAGGCGCTCGGCCCGAACCGCGCGGTCGATGTGCGAGTCGAGGGCAGCCCTCAACGCGGACGCGCGAGCTTCGGCCAGGCGGCCCGCGCGGTCACGGGCACCCCACTCGTGGCCGGCGAACGCGGGAAGGGCCAGGAGCATGAAGGTGATGGGGACGTTAGCCGGGTCCAGTGCCCCGAGCCGGGCCAGGGCGGCACCGGTGAGCAGCGCCAGGCCTGCCCACGCCAGGGGGCTCCCGTCGATGGCCGCCGACCAGGCCAACAGCGCCAGGGTCAGCAGGGCTGCGAAGCCCACGCCGACGAGGAGCGGCGACCCGGCCACCAGCATGAGAGCGACGATGGCGGCCGCCGCCAGGCAGGCGATCGCCGGGCGGATGCGACGGATCAGCAGCGTCGTCGGCAGCGCGAGAAGCAGCAGCCAGCCGATCGGAGACAGCGGTTCGACAGCGATCTGGCCGTCGACGACGGAGAGTGCGAGCATGACCAGGGTGATGGCGGCATCCGTGAGCCAACGCCGGCGGCGGTTCGGTGCGGTTGTCGCTGCCGGCTCCGGCTCGGTGCGCAGCAGGCCGAGCAGCCAGCGCAATTCGGCGACGGCTGCCCTGCCCCGTTCGGCAATGCGCCGGACCACGACCGGATCAAGGTCGGCTGCGGCCGCCGAGGCGTCCCGTTTCATTTCCTCCACCGAGTGCCTGATCACGTCGAGGGTTTGGCCACCCAGCCGCGCCCGCTCGTCGGCGACCACCTCGGCCGTCAGGCACGCGGCATCGAGGTTCTCCAGCCTCAGCGCCGCAGCGCGGGCACGGCCGGCACTCGATGAGCGGTGTCGTACCACGCGTCCGAACGCGAACGTTCCCCCCATCACGAATACCGCGAACAGCAGGGTCGGCACGGCGAAATCCCAGGCGACGATCGCCGCCAGGTACAGGATGGCCGTCACGGAGCCGCGGATGACCCTCGCGTGACGGCCCAGCGTGTACAGGGCGACGAAGGCGGGTACCAGTCCGGCGGGGTTCTCCGCGGGAACGCCCAGGGCCACCGTTGCCAGGTGCAGGGTTGCCAGCAGGAGTGCTCCGGTCGCCGGCGCCTGCCGCAACCACAGCATCACCACACCGGCCACCGGTGCGATCGCCAGCGCCCACTCGGTCGCGGGCGCGAGGAAAGCGGCAACCCACAGACCGCCTGAGGCAGCAACAACCCATTCACTGAGCAATGGTCGGCTGAGACGCATGATCAGAGGCTAGCGGCGACGGATGCTGCAGCGCGTCCCCCAAAAGTCTGACGAGCATCCGCCTGCGGGGGACAACTGCACACGACTTCGGGACGACCATGCTGGTGCGCCCTGGCGGATGTCCGGCTCGCCGCTCCCGGCCACGCTGATGTCAGCCCGGCGGAACGACCGCCGCAACAGAAGGACACGTCATGAAACTGCTCCCCATCGCCGGCCTGGTCGGCGCAACAATCGTCTCCACCGTCGCCCTCACCGATGCCCTCTGGCAGGGGTTCGAGGGAACGCCGCCACCTTGGGCGGAAGTGGGCGGCCTGGTCTGGATGGAGCGAGGGGTCGACTTCGCCCACGCGATCCCGTACCTCATCCTCGCCGTGCTGCTGGTGCAGCTCGGCCCGCGCATCGATCGGGGCGGATTCTCGCGATGGGTGCGGCGGCTGCTGGCGTTCTCCTTCCTGCTCTTCGGCGGCGTGACCCTGTGGTCGGGTTTCTCGGGGGTCGGCGTGGAGGCACTCGGCGCGGTCGGCATCGTGTTCACCGTCGCATTCCTGTTCATGCTGGTGCTGCCGATCCTGCTCGGCTTTGCGCTGATCCGCCGTCCTGGGCTCCGGATGCCGGCCGCCTTCCTGATTGCGCCGGCCGTGTTGCTGCCGCTCGTGTTCGTGCTGTCCAACTTCACCGGGTTCGCGCATCCTGGCTTCGCGGAGACTGCCGTCAACTTCGGAGTCGCGCTGCTCGGATTCGCTGCCGCGTCGAGCTCCACGCCGGCGGAGGCTGAGCTGGAGCACACCGCCGCCGGCTAGCCGTTTTCGAGGACCAATCGCGCGATCAGCGTGGATTCGGGGAGAAAACGGCGAGCGGATGCTGCTTTCTCCTCGATTCCTGCGCCGAGCCGGGACCCGCCGCAGGGGTGCTTGAATTGGGGTATGACTGCCTCCGACCACATCCAGGACTTCGCCCGATTCGTCGAAGCGTCACCCTCCTCCTTCCATGCCGTCGCCGAGGCGGCCGGTCGCCTGGAGGAGGCCGGTTTCACCCAGCTGCATGAGGCGGATGATTGGAGCCGCCCCCAGCGCAAGGCGACCAAGGCTGCAGGACGGCACTACGTCATCCGCGACGGGTCGATCGTGGCCTGGATCCGGCCGGCCAACGCCACCGCGACCACGCCGTTCCGCATCCTCGGTGCGCACACCGACTCGCCAGGGTTCAAACTGAAGCCGAAGCCGACCATCGGCTCGGAGGGCTGGCTGCAGGCCGGCGTCGAGGTGTACGGTGGCCCACTGCTCAACTCCTGGCTCGACCGCGAACTGGAACTCGCCGGCCGCATCGCCTTCTCGGACGGCACCACCTCGCTGGTGCGCACCGGACCGTTCCTGCGCTTCCCGCAGCTGGCCATCCACCTCGATCGCGAGGTCAACGACAAGCTCACCCTCAAGCGCCAGGCACACATGAACCCGGTGTTCGGGCTCGGCGACCGGGCGGATGCCGACCTCCTCGGCCACCTGACCGGCCTCGCCGGGCGACGCAAGGCATCCGAGGTCGTGGGCTACGACATCTCCGTCGCCGACACTGCGCCCCCGACCGTGTTCGGTCTCGACGACGCCTTCTTCGCATCCGGCCGCCTCGACAACCTGTCGTCAGTGCACGCCGGCCTGACCGCGTTGCTGGGCCTCGGTGACCGGCACGCGCACATCCCGATGTTCGCCGCCTTCGACCACGAGGAGGTCGGCTCGGCCACCCGCTCAGGGGCGAGCGGGCCGTTCCTCGCCGACATCCTCACCCGAGTGAGCGCCAGCCTCGGAGCATCCGACACCGACCGGATGCGGGCCTTCGCCGACTCCTGGTGCCTCTCCGCCGATGCCGGGCATGCCGTGCACCCTAACTACCCGGAGCGCCACGACCCGGCCAATCGCCCGGTGCTCAACGGCGGACCGCTGCTGAAGATCAACGCCAATCAGCGGTATGCGACGGATGCGATGGGTGCGGCAGAGTGGGCCCGCGCCTGCGCGCAGGCGAAGGTCGGTTACCAGGAGTTCGTGTCGAACAACGATCTGCCGTGCGGGTCGACCATCGGACCGCTCACGGCGACCCGCCTGGGCATCCGCACCATCGATGTCGGGATCCCGCTGTTGTCGATGCACTCGGCGCGCGAACTCTGCGGTGTCAAGGACCCCGCCGCGTTCACCGCCGCGATCGAGGCATTCCTCGCCCCCGCCTAGCCGCTCCCGCACGCGACTCCATCAGCCGATGGCTTGAGCGGCCGCGGTGAATATGGCTTGGTTTCGATACGGCGCTGCGCGCCTACTCAACCCACGGAGAGATCAAGCGCGTCACGGCTGAGCATGGTGGCCCCGGCGACCGCCGCCGGCATGGCGAATACCGCCCCGAACGGCACGAGGAAGAGCAGGTAGGTGGCCACACCGAAACCGACGGTGCCCGCGCGGTTCGCCCCGAGCATCCGCCGCCGCTGGCGCAGCGTCAACCCTCGGGCGTCGAAGGCGAATCCGGAGAGTTCGACCGCGAGCAGCCAGCCGCCGAACAGGGCGCCCAACACGGGCGCCGCGACCTGGCCGACCACCGGGATGAACCCGCAGGCGAACAGGGTCACGCCGATCGCAGCGGTGGCCGCGAACATCCGGATGCCGTTGCCCACCCCGCGGCGGACGGATGCCCACACGGTCTCCGACGGTTCAGGCACCGGGCCGCCGCCGCGTTTCTCGACCTCACGCCAGATGCGCTCGTAGAAGGGGTCGCCGACCGCGAGGGTGAGGGCGGTGAAGGTGAAGAGGCCTGCGTAGACGACGATGACGGATGCCGCCAGCCCGGCCGCGACCCGCGTGGCGATGCGGAACGGTTCGTCCCAGCCCTCGGCAAACGGGGTCAACCAGGCCGCGATCGTGTCGATGTTCATGACGAACAGAACCGCCCCGGCCATGAAGACTGCGCCGACGATGAGGGCGGGGATCGCGCCGAGGAACATGAGCTTGGGGGAGGTGGCCCACATTCCGAGCCCCTTGGCGAGGTAGCGCGGGCCGGTGAAAAACCGCTTCACGGTGCCGGGAACTCGCGGTTGTTTCACGCGAACAGCCTAGGTCAGCGCGAGCCTGCGAGAGTGCTGTCAGCCCCTCCCCGCCGCCAATAGCGAGGGTTAACGTGGACCCGACCAATTGACGTTTCGACTAGGAGGTTGATCAATATGGCCGACATGGAGAACAAGGCAGAAGAAATGAAGGGCAAGGTCAAGGAGGGCGCCGGAAAGGTGACCGACAACGAATCGCTCGAAGCCGAAGGCAAGAGGGACCAGACCAAGGCCAACCTCAAACAGGCGGGCGAGAACGTGAAGGACGCCTTCACCGACTAGTGACCCTCCGCCAGGTGTGGCCCCGCCCGTGCTCACCGGGCGGGGCCCTCTATGTTCAGCTGTCGGCGGCCTGCGCCTCGCTCAGGGATTCTCCTGTCGGGTCGGCGGCCGTCGCATCCGCCAGTTCAGCGCCGCCGATCGGCTGATCGGCCCAGCGGGTGAGGGTCCAGCCCTCATCGAAGGAGCCCTCAACCACGACCACACCGGTGTTGTCGAGGTCGTTCTCCCCGGCAAAACTGGAAGCGACATTGGTCGCATTGCCGGCAACCCAGACGCGGATGGCGGCACCGTGACTGACCACCGCCGCCGAAGACGCGCCAGATTCGGCGATCTCCCGCAGGTCGGCGTTGTAACGCCCGAAGAAGTCGTGGCCGGTCGGGCCGCCCGGCATGGCGATGTCCAGCTCCCCGGAACCCCAGGCGAACACCGTCTCCAGGTAGCGGCGCACCGAATGGTGGTCGCTGCGCATCTCCAGCTCGCCGGCCTCGATCTCGTGCAGGCCCGACTTGACCTCGACGTCGAGGGTCCGGGCATCCGCCAGCGGAGCGGCAGTCAACTGGGTGCGCACCAGGGTCGACGCGAACAGGGCGTCGATCGGTTCGCCGCTCAGCGCATCCGGAACCCGCGCAGCCTGCTCGAGACCACGCTGGGTGAGGCCCGGGCCGGGGTGGGCGGTGTCGAGCTGGCCCAGCACATTGGCCGGGGTCTGGCCGTGGCGGATGAGGAAAAGGCGCATAACAGATTCAGCCTAGGCGAGTGTCACTGACAGTAGCCTCAGTCGTTCCAGCCGGGGCCTGCGGGGATTGAAAGTCCGCGCTGGAACGCCTCCGCGACCGAGCGTGCACGCAGGTCGGCGGCCTCGTTCAGGATGTGCCCGACGTGCCCGCGCACCCACTCGAAGGTGTAACGGCGTCCGGCGATCGCGTCGTCGAGTTCCTTCAGCAGCTCCAGGTTCATGACCGGCTTGCCGTCGCCCTTGCGCCAGCCTTTCGCCTTCCAGCCGGGCATCCACTTGGTCACGGAGTTGATCACGTACTGGCTGTCGCACAGCACGTGCAGGTCTTCGTCGAGGTGCGCGGTCGCCCGGAACAGTTCGAGCACCGCCTTCAATTCACCCTGGTTGTTGGTGGCGTGCTTCCAGCCTCCGGCCGCCCAGCATCCGTCGTTCACGTACCAGGCCCAGCCGGCGGGTCCAGGATTTCCGAGGGCGGACCCGTCTGCTGCGGCGATGATCATGGGCTCAATCGTATCGGCGCCTAATCCTCCGGGAGTGCGTGCTCGATCAGCTCGACGATCGCGGGGTCGTCCGGCAGCGTCTTGCTGCGGAAGCGGTGCATGTCCCCGTTCGGCAGGATGAGGAACTTCTCGAAATTCCACCTCACCCGGCCCTTGCGGCCGGCCTGGTCCTTCACCTGGTGCAACGCCGAGAACAGCGGATGCCTGGACCGCCCGTTCACCCGCGTGGTCTCGAACATCGGGAAGGTGACGCCCCAGGTGGCCGAACAGTACTGTTCGATGGCATCCGCCGACTTCAGCTCCTGCGCGAACTGGTTCGACGGGAACCCGAGCACGCTGAACCCGTGACTCGCGTAGGTGCGCTGCAGTTCTTCCAGCTGTTCGTACTGCGGCGCATATCCGCAGCGGGATGCGACGTTGACCACCAGCAGCACCTTGCCGTCATAATCGCTGAGGCGTTCCGGGGTGCCATCCAGACGGGTCAGCGGGAGGTCGGTCAGGGTGGTGGTGCGAAGTTCCATAGTCGAACCGTATGGCACCTCCTTCGGAAAACGGTGGGAACGAGGAATACGCTCGAAGGCATGAACGCTGCACCGAGTATGAAGCGAATCGGGTTCCTCTCTTTCGGCCACTACCAGGATGTGCCTGGCTCGGTCGTCAAGACCGCCCGCGACGCGCTCGTGCAGTCCATCGAGCTGGCGGTCGCCGCCGAAGAGCTGGGAGTGGATGGCGCGTTCGTGCGCGTGCACCACTTCGCGCCGCAGCTGGCGTCCCCGTTCCCGCTGCTGGCCGCGATCGCCGCGCGCACCAGCCGTATCGAAATGGGAACCGGCGTCATCGACATGCGGTACGAGAACCCGCTGTACATGGCGGAGGAGGCGGCCGCCGTCGACCTGATCAGCGACGGGCGCCTGCAGCTGGGCATCAGCCGCGGCTCACCAGAACCGGCCCTGAACGGGTATGAGGCGTTCGGCTACGTGCCGGGCGAGGGCAGCAGCGACGCGGATGACGCCCGCAACAAGGCAGCCATCTTCCGAGCGGCGATCGACGGAGCAGGGGTGGCGCGGGCGAACCCGAAGATGGTCGGCAGCGACGGGTTCCTGCCCATCGAGCCTCACTCGCCGGGGCTGCGCGAACGCATCTGGTGGGGAGCCGGCAGCCGCGCCACGGCGGTGTGGGCCGCCGAGCAGGGCATGAACCTGATGAGTTCGACTCTGCTCACGGAAGACACCGGGGTGCCGTTCGACCAATTGCAGGCCGAGCAGATCCGCATGTTCCGGGACGCCTGGGCGGATGCCGGGCACAGGCAAGAGCCTCGGGTCTCGGTCAGCCGCAGCATCATGCCTCTCGTCACCGAGGAGGACCGCCACTACTTCGGGCTGCGCGCCCAGGTCGAGGGCAAGGACCAGGTCGGCCACCTCGACGGCGGGCTGGCCCGGTTCGGCAAGAGCTACATCGGGGAGCCGGATGCGCTCGCCGAAGAACTGGCGAAGGACGTGGCCATTCAGGAGGCCGACACCCTGCTCGTCACGGTGCCGAACCAGCTGGGTGTCGAGTACAACGCCAAGCTGCTCGAGAGCATCGTGAAGCTGGTGGCGCCGGCGGTCGGCTGGCGCTGAGTCCGAGTGTCGGCGTGACGCGCACCCTTGTGTGGTGCGTGTACCGATCCGCACCGCCACACCAGCCGCGCCTATGGAACGCAGCTGCGCGCACGCATATGCGCGAGCGACCCACGGATCGGTGCGCGACGCCGAAGGAGACAGGCTCTCACGAGTCAGGGTTCGGGCGGCGGGGGACCTGCCTCATCCGGGAGCACGTCGACCGGCTCGGTGAACGGCACCGTCGAGACCGCCTCCGCCGTGCCGCGCACCGGCCCGGCCCTCCGCTGGCGCAGCGGGTCGCGTCTGAGGTCGGCGTACAGGGCGATGCAGAGTCCGATGATGATCAGGATGAACGGGGTCGCCGCCAGGATCGTGAAGGTCTGCAGCGCCCCCAACCCGCCGACGTAGAGCAGCACCGCGGCGACGGCACCGGTCAGCACGGCCCAGAGGATCACCAGTGGTTTCCACGGTTCTTTGCGCCCCCGGCTCGAGAGCGTCCCGAGGACGAGAGCACCGGCATCCGCCCCGCTGACGAAGAAGACCGCGGTGAGCGTCATGACCACCAGTGCCGCCCCGATGAAGAAGGGGTACTGCTGCAGCGCCGCGAAGAAGCCGGCAGCCTCGTCGCCGGTTCCGGCGATGTCGATGCCGCTCAGCTGAAGGTGCAGGCCGGCCCCGCCGAACACGACGAACCAGATGGTGCTCACCGAAGTGGGCACAAGGAGCACGCCGAGCACGAACTCCTTGATGGTGCGGCCGCGGGAGATGCGGGCGATGAAGGTGCCCACGAACGGGGTCCAGGAGATCCACCAGGCCCAGTAGAAGATGGTCCAGCTCGCCAGCCACTCCTCTCCTCCGAAGACCGCGGAGTGGAAGCTCATCGGAATGATGTTGGTGAGGTAGGAGCCGATCGACGACGGCAGCAGATCCAGGATGAAGACGGTCGGCCCGACGACGAAGACGAACAGCAGGAGCACGGCCGCGAGCACCATGTTCGTGTTGCTCAGCCACTTGATGCCGCGTGCCACCCCGCTGGCCGCCGAGAGCACCACCCCGACGGTGAGCACGCAGATGACGATGATCGCGACGGCGGTGTCTGGTTCATCCGCGAACTCACCGGTGCGGAGCAGGGCGATGCCGGCGGCGATCTGCAACGCGCCCAGCCCGAGGGAGGTCGCCGAGCCGAACTTGGTGCAGATGATCGCCAGGATGTCGATCGGTTTGCCCCAGCCCTTGTCCTCGATGCGTTCCTTGCCGAACAGTGACTGGAATGGCGCGCTCATCAGGTTGCCGCGCCCCATCCGGAACGTCGAATAGGCGAGCGTCAGCCCGACGACAGCGTAGATGGCCCAGGGATGCAGTCCCCAGTGGAAGAAGGTGTACGCCATCGCGGCACGCGCGGCTTCCGCACTCTCCGGCTCCGCGCCGACGAACGGGGGAGGGTCCGCCAGGTGGGTCACCGGTTCGTAGACGCCGAAGAACATCAGCCCGATTCCCATGCCGGCGCTGAACATCATCGCCACCCACGACATGGTCGAGAATTCGGTCTTCTCGCCCTCGCTGGAGAGCGGGATGTTGCCATACCGGCCGAAGGCGAGTACCAGGGCGAAGACGACGAACCCGGTCGCGCCGAGGATGAACAGCCAGCCGACGTTCTGGGTGACCCACCCGAGCGCGGTGGCGGCTGTCGCCTCGAAGGCGTCGGTGACCAGTATGCCGAGCAGGCAGATGACCAGGATGATGCCGGCAGAGACACCGAACACGACCTTGTCGATGCTCGCCCAGCCCCTGGCTGGTGGTGCGGATACCGAATCGCCGATGCGTGCCGCGTACTGATCGTCTGGAACGTGGGCCATGTCACTCCTCGAGCCGATGGTCGGTTTCCGGGACTGAATACAGCCACGCTACCCCCGGACGGGGGGTGCGCCTATAGTTGCCGCATGGTCGAAGAGGACGATGCGAACCTGAACGAACTCACCAAGAAGACCCATGATGGCGACTCCGGGCGCACCAGGCTCGGTGGCCACGGGGAATTGTCTAAGGCGGATGCGCGGGTCGCTGCCTATGCGGACTGTGACGAGGCCAACTCAGCGGTCAGTGTCGCCATCGCCGCGGGTGCCCTGCCGAATCACGTGACCACGATGCTCGCCAGCGTGCAGAACGACCTCTTCGACCTGGTGACCGACCTGTCGACGCCATTGGGTGCTCAAGCGGATGCGCGCATCCAGCCCGCGCACATCGAGCGGCTGGAGCGCGCGGTCGACCACTACGTTCAGGAGGCCTCCGACCTCAGCGGCATGATCCTGCCCGGCGGCACCCTCGCCGCGGCGCTTCTCTACCAGGCGCGCGCGGTGGTGCGGCGGGCGGAACGCTCGGTGTGGTCGGCCATCGAGGCGCATCCGGACCAGCTGAATGAGTTGGCCGCGCACTACCTGAACCGGTTGTCGCTGCTGCTCTTCGTGATCGCCCGCGGCGCCAACGTCGAGCACGGGGACGTGCTGTGGGTGCCGGAGGCGTCAGCCAGGGCGATGGCGGGGGAGCCGATCGAACTGCCGGTGGAGCAACCAGGCGAATTGCCGGTCAGCGGGTGAGCAGGTCCGCGCGCTCCGGGTGCTCGTCGAACCACTTTCCGACGTACCAGCACATCGGGACCACACGGTACGTGGTGTTCTGCTCCACGTCGTCGATCGCATAGGTGACCACTTCCCCGGCCAGCCCTTTTCCGCGGTGCGCGGGGCTCGTGTAGGTGTGGTGGAATGAGATCTGGTTGCCGTTGATGCGGTAATCGGCGGTCGCGAGCAGGTCCTTGCCGTCGCGCAGGGTGTAGCGTCCGGCATCCGTCTCGTGTGCAAGTTCCTTGGCCATGATGCCAGCCTAGGCTGCTTCCCCGTAGCCTGACTGGGTGCCCTCCTACCGCGTGACCATGACTGTCGGGATGCTGAAGCCGGGCGTCGCCCCCGACCGGGTGCTTCCGGTCGCGGCCGAGGCGGCGCGGGAGCTGACCACGGTCGAGGCCGCCGACCTGGGGATCGTGGCCGGAGCCCCGCGAATCACGATTCGGTTCACAGCGGATGACGCAGAGCTCGCCCGGCAACTCGGGGCGCACATTGCGGCGGCGACGGCCCATGCTGCCGAGGTGCTGGTGTGGAAGGTCACGGAGCGGGTGAAGGGCCGCTGGTACGTGGTGCGCGCTTCCTGACCGCCTCGCCCGTCAGCTACGGACCCAGCGGGCTGCGTTGCGTGTACGGGCGTGTCCGTAGCTGACGGGCGAGGCGTGCGGATGGCGCTAGAGGTCGTCGTCGTCCTCGTCGTCGATCACCAGGTCTTCGTCATCCAGCAGGTCGTCATCGTCGTCCTCGATCAGCAGGTCGTCGTCGTCATCATCGACCAGCTCGTCGGCGTCATCTACAACGTCCTCGTCGTCGACAGTGTCGGCGCCCACGTACTCCTCCTGGGTGTCGGCTCCGTCCATGTCGTAGACGTCGGCCATCGTCTCGTGGGTGCCCGACGGAAGGTTGGTGTTGCTCATGGTGGTTCCCCTTTTTGCACGGATTGATGCGGAGATACTACGACTGCAACCTGCGGATGTCACGCGTCGGCTGTCAGGCGCGGTGGCGGCCCCGGCGATTGCGGTCTGACGACCCCTCCTTGTCGCCGTTCGCCTCTGCGCCCGGCGCCTCGGCGTCCGAATCCGGCTCCAGGCGAACCTCCTCGTGGGTGACCGGAACGGTCACGTTGTGCTCCTCGGTGACCGTGTACTTGCGCAACCGGAGGCTCTCGCCGGTGGTGGGCGCAGCATCCGCGTCCTCAGTACGATCCTCGTGCTCATCATCGTCGCGCTCTTCATCATCGTCTGATGCTTCCGCGCCCATCCGGTAGTACCGGTAGAGGTCGTCCTCGGCCCGGGGAGTCAGCGCCTCGTCGGTGTCGATGCGCGGTGCCTCCTTCACCAGGTCCTTCTCGTAGGGCACGTGCAGCACCTCCCGGTCCCAGGTCGCCTCGTTCAGGGGAACGAAGGTCTCGTGCCGGCCGAACAGGCCGGTGTGGACGGTGACCCAATTGGGTGCACCGGTGGTCGGGTCGACGAAGACCTGGCCCACCGTTCCAATGCGGTCATCGTCCGGGCCGACGACGGGCGCGCCCATGATGCTGCCCAGGTTCTCGTTGCTGATCATCGCTGCACCCTCCTAGCGTCCGAGGCCGACGCGGTCGACCCTGCGGTGGAAGCGCATGCCTGCCATCCCGCCGAGGATCGCTCCGACCAGGCTCGCCACGGCCACCAGCACGGCGGTGATGATGCTCGCTGTGGTCAGGTCTCCCTCGTTGATCGGGATGCGGGGGAACCCGTTCACGTTCGCCAGGATGTTGAAGTCGGCGCCGCCGATGGCAGCCAGGATGGCCACGACGATCGCGATCACGACCGCCCAGACCCACACGGCGATCCCTTGCTTCGCGCCGTCGAACCTGGCCATTCTCCCGGCGACGTAGCCGCCGCAATAGTAGGCGACCAGCATGATGACGATCAGCGCGATTGCGCCGATCACGCCGACCGTCTCGGCATTGTCAGCGGCGGCTCCGGTGGCATCCTCGACATCGCCGGTGAGGCCCAGGCCGACGACAGCTCCAGCCGCTGCGACGACCGCCGTCAGCAACACTGCCATGCCCATGGCGGCCAGCCAGCCGAAGAATGCCGAACCGATCTTGACCCCGCCGAAACGCTCTTCCTCCCGCTCGGCGACGTCCTCGCGGAGCGAACTCGTCGGCTCTACCGGAACCGCTCCGCGTCGCTCGTCCCGTGTGCTGTAACCACTGTTGGCGTGGTCCTTGTCGTCCCGGCCGCGGTTCCGATTTCCGTGTGTACTCATCATCGACCCTTTCGTGTGGGTGGTGCTTCGCTGTACAACTGTTCGTGTGTACCGGTGTACGCCCGCGAGCGTGGCCACGCAAGGCGGCGAGGGTAGACTTCGAGACAACTTCAAGGAAGAGGTACGTCATGGTTCCCGAGATCAACTGGTGGGCAGTGATCGTCGCCACGCTGTCGACGATGGTGGTCGGATCCGTCTGGTACGCGCCAAGGGTTTTCGGAACCTGGTGGGAGAAGACGGCCCGCGTCGAGACCAAGTCGAACGCGGTTGTGGCGATCATCGTGACCATCATCGTGAGCTTCATCAGCGCCTGGGTACTGGCTGGCGCGGCCGCGATCGCGCAGCACTTCTACGGCGGAGCCTTCCTGGCGAACACCATAGTCACCGCGATCATCCTCTGGGCCGGCTTCACGGCTGCACGCTTCATCACGCACGATGCTTTTGAGAACCGACCGCGGATGCTCACCCTCCTGAACATCTCCCACGAGTTGGTCACCTACCTCGTGATGGCCCTCATCATCGGCCTGTTCGGGATCAGCGCCGCCTAGTCGCGGTCAACCGTTCCGCCACTCATCCGAGGTCAGGTGCGATCCGGCCTGAGGGCCCATCTGCAGCATGCCGCCGTCGACGACCCAGGATGCGCCGGTGACGTACGACGCCTGGGCTGACGCCAGGAACGCGATGACCGCTGCGACCTCGCGGGCGTCACCCGGGCGGCCGAGCGGCACGCCCGGGCGATGAATGCGGTGAGGGTCCGCGTCCTCCTGCCCGGTCATCGGGGTCGCGATCTCGCCGGGAGCGACCGAGTTGGCCGTCACACCGTGCTCGCCCAGCTCAAGGGCGATCGTCTTGATCAGGCCGCCGAGCCCGTGCTTGGCGGCGTCGTATGCCGCCGACCCGACTCGCGGCTGGTGTTCGTGCACGCTGGTCACCGCGATGATCCGCCCGCCGTTGCCGGCCGCGACCATCCGGCGGCAGGCGCGCTGGATGCAGAGGAACGCGCCATCCAGGTCTGTGGCCATGATCGTGCGCCACAGTTCGAAATCGGTGTCCAGCATGGGCGTGTTCGACCCGGTGCCGGAATTGTTCACGAATACGTCCAGGCCGCCCAACTGCTCAGCGAGGGTGTCGATGACGTCCGCACAGCCGGGCAGCTCGGTCAGGTCGAGACGCTCGACGATTGCGTTCTGGCCGAGGTTGCGCACCAGATCAGCGGTCTCGTACGCGCCGGCCTCGTCGGAGTGCCAGGTCACGCCGACATCCATGCCAGCTGCCGCCAATGCGACCGCGGTCGCACGACCGATACCCGAGTCCGACCCGGTGACAATTGCCCGCTTCGGGTGGTATTCCATGGTGCTCCGGCTCAGGGCAGTGGAGCAGGGCTGTCGGGGCGGAGGTCGGGGTCCGAGGAGTTCGGGTCCTCGGTGCTCTCGTTCATCCGTCCGGCGCCCGGCATCGCCTCGCCGATGTCATCGATACCGATTTCGGCATCGTCGCCATCCGGTCCGGTGCCCGGTTGGCCAGGCTCCGGCTCGTAGACGTTGGGATCGTCCGGGCCCTCTGCCGGATCCTGGGATCGTTCGCGCTCGTTCATGCGGCCACCATAGGCATCCGCTCACCGACCTGGAACCCTCACACAGCGAAGCTTCAGGTGTCCCGCAGGTCGGTTCCCCAGGTCGCTATCTTCGTTTCCTGTTGACGTGTTCATGCCGGCGACGATAGGCACCGGTGTGCCTTCGCGGTACTGGTGCTCAGCGAGCGTCCAGCCACGGAACCCGCCGGCAACCGCATACGCTCTAACCATGGCGAATCGACGGGACCTGCAGGCGGGTGCCACGAGGGCCGAGATCGTGGCCGCCGCCAGAGAGTTGTTCCTCACCCGGGGCTACGTGCGCACCTCGTTGACCGCTGTGGCTGAACTCGCTGGAGTCGCAGTGCAGACCATCTACAACTCGATCGGCAACAAGGCCGCCCTGCTGGCGGCCGTGCTCGACCAGGTGACGGCGGGTCCTGACGCCCCGCGGAGCGTTTCCGAGTTCATGCAGGCGCGGGCGGATGCCACGGGCGGCCTCACCGGCCTCAGCCGCCTGCTCGCCGACTGGATCGCGGAGGTGAATGAACGCAGCAATGAGATCCTCACCCTCATCCACCAGACAGCCGCCGTCTACCCGGAGGTTGCTGCGCTGGAACGGGAGCGCGGGGAACGCCGGCTCAGCAACTACGGAAAAGTTGCCGCGGTGGCGCGCAGCCGCGGCGGGCTGACGTCGGGGTCGAGCGACGCGCAGGTGGCTGCCGCGATCTGGGCGCTCGGGCATCCGCAGTCCTACCGATCGCTGGTGGTCGACGGCGACTGGAGCGCCGAGGCCTATCGCCGGTGGCTGGCGAACAGCCTCCGCAGCGTGCTTGCCTAGTCAGCTGGTGCGAGCGGCGAGGTACTCGTTCATGGCGGCTGTCAGTTCCCGGTCCACGGGCATCGGCACGCCGTCCAGCGCGACGACGGGCGCAGCGAGCCGGGTGCTGGAAACCAGCCAGAGGGCATCCGCCTGCCGCAGCGTCTCGGCGGGAGCGAGCGCGAATTCGGTCGGCATCCCACGGGTTGCCGCGAAGGTGAAGATGCTGCCCTGGGTGGTGCCATCGAGGATGGCCAGGCCGGTGCCCGGGGTCACGAGCGTGTCGCCGCGTCGCAGTAGCACCGACGATGACGGCCCCTCCAACACGTAACCGTCCGAGCTGATGAAGATCACGTCGTCGGCGCCGCGTCGTGCCGCCTCCCGCAACACCGAACGGTTCACGGCATAGGAGAGCGTCTTGGCATCCGCGAGCAGCCACGGCGACGTGGTGGCTACGTCGTGCCGGTAGCCGCGGTCGAGGGTGACCACACGGATGCCGCGGGCTCGTGCATGCGAAAAGTCTGGTGCCGCGGTACCGTACACCCAGCCGGTTGGCCGCCCGTCGCCCTCCACCCCGCGGGTGTAGACGGTCTTGACCGCAGCCTCGGGCAGGTCGGCGAGGGCGTCGGCGACCGCCATAATCGCCTGGCGCCACGCATCCGGGTCCGGTGCCGGAAGGTCCAGCGCCATCGCCGAGCGGGCGAAGCGGGCCAGGTGGGGTTCCAGGGCCTGAGGAGTACCGGATGCGACACTGACGGTCTCGAAGACGCCGTCGCCGCGGGTCGCGCCCAGGTCGAGAACGCTCAGGTGAAGGCCGTTCGGGTCCGCTAGCGCGAAGGGCGGCTGTCCCGGCTGGTGGGGTGGCGCATCCGCTGACGGCTGGTTGAGTATGGCGAGGGCCTGCATAGGGCAATTCTCGCGTACTCGACTGCGTACTCGGCGACGAATGAATCAGCCCGGGATCGCCCCGTAGAGTGCGGTGGTCACCGCATGGGCGACGATGAGCGCGATCGGCGGCGCGATGTACAGGCAGAGGTAGGTGGTCAGCGGACCCGACCCGCGGCGGCCGGTGCACTGCCGCACCCTCACGCTACGCACGATCAGGTAGACGAGCGGGCTCAGCACGATCCACCAGGGCGACGCGGTCTGGTCGTGGCCGAGCAGGCGAAGTCGGGCGCGGTCCTGGAACCCCAGGATGAAGGTGAAGACGAAGAACGCGAAAGTGAGGGGGAGCGCGGCGAACAGCAGCCAGTCCCGCAGGCTGAGCAGGAGCCCCATCGCGGCGGCCTCCGTGGGGACGAGAGCGAACAGTTCGGCGTCGAACCCGAGCAGGCCGGGGAAGAGGTAGAGGCTTCCGACCATGCTGACCAGCTGCACCACCGGCATGAACACGATCAGCCAGACCGGAGAGGTGCGACCGTGCATCGGCTGGTACTTCACGGCGCGTTGCGAGTACGAGACCGGCGGCGAGTCGCCGAAGATGGGCAGGGCGTCCGGGGGAGCGGATGTCGTCTCCACGTCTTCCCAGCGGGCCAGGGAGGCTGCCCAGTCGTCGTCGGCACCGGTCGGATCGTCAGCAGGCGTGGAGGTGGCTGGCTCGGACGAGGCGCTGGTTTCGGGCACCGGAAGCGGCGGCTCCAACGCCACCGGAGGGAGTGCGGGTGCTGGCTCGGGTGTCTCGGCCACCGGTTCCGGTGTGGTCGCCTGCACGGCAACGTCTGCCTCGACCTCTGGGTCTTGCCACACCGGAGGAGGCAGCGCCGAAACGGGTTCGGGTGAGAACTCGGGGGCCTGCGTGAACGCAGGCAGGCCACCACTGAGGGGAGCTTCGCGGGGGTGCGATTCCATGGGGCCGTCCTCCGTTAGTGCAGCAGGGTGCTCTTCGTCCGACGCTGTGTTCGTCGCGGAAGCCAGTTCGCGCAGGGTGCGACGTGACGGGTACGGCGAAACCGGTGTTGGCGCTGCGGCGTCCCGATACGAGGATGCCGGTTCGAAGGTCGATCGCGCGGCGACCGGTACGTAGTCTTCCTCCACTGCGGCGGAGGAGTCGTAAACCTGGGCGCCGACAGCCACCGGCACCGGCGCATCCGCCGCTTTCTCCGGCTGGGGCTCCGGCTGAGGTTCCGGCTGAGTTTCCAGTTGGGCCTCCGGTTGCGGGTCCAGGTTCGCGCTCCAGGACGTGCCGTCCCACCAGCGCTGCGAAGTAGACCCCCACGGGTCTGGATACCAGCCCGCCGGCACTGCTGGACTCAGTGCGTCGGTCATACTTCTCTGTCCCCTAACCGAGACCTCGCGTTCCCCCTCGTGTGAGTCTAGGGCAGCAGATATGAGCTTTCATGCCCCCGTGTTGGGGGCGCAGACGATCGGTCAATCGGCCGATCGATGCGCGCGGCGACCCTTGCGGGTCCGACGCTTGGTGACCGAGGGAGCGCGATGTACGACCCCGGCGAGCCAGCGCCCCAGGCGCTCAGGGGTGGAACTCACGGGCGTTGCCGGGGAAGCATCCGGCACCTCGGTGTCTTCGACCCGGCGCAGCTTGCGAGCGGCCTTGGCCGGTTTCTTCTTGCCGCTCGGCGCGTCAATGGGCGGTTCGAGCGTGAGCTCGTCCACGGAGGTTGGCCGCTGGAAGTCGGCGGTGTACTGGGTCCATTCCTGGCCGTCCCACCAACGGCGTCGGTTGCCGCCTTCCGGATCCGGATACCACCCGGCCGGCAGGCGGGTGGTTGCGGTGACTCCCATGTCCTTCTATCTCCTCGCGCACTCGTACCACAATCATCGCCGATCATGCCGGTGAATGCTGGGAGCGAACATACACAAAGGCAGCACAGTTTTGGTGGAAGGCACTCATGACCGCGGCTCGAATCCTGCCGATAGTGGCAAGGTGGAGTTATGACCGTAGTCATCAAGCGGGTGTACGACGACCCTGGCCAGCGCGACGGTTACCGGGTGCTGGTCGATCGCATCTGGCCGCGGGGCCTGAGCAAGGATTCCGCCCACCTCGACGAGTGGGTGAAGGACGTCGCGCCGACGGATGAGCTGCGTTCCTGGTTCGGCCATGATCCAGACCGCTTCGACGAGTTCGCGAAACGCTATCGAGAAGAACTCGCAGCCAACCCCGCTCTCGAAAGCCTGCGTGAGATCATCCGTTCACACCGCAAGGTGACGCTGCTCTATGGCGCGCGCGACACGGAGCACAATCAGGCTGTTGTGCTGCGCGACCACCTGGCGCGGTAGCCCTACTTCAGCTCCTTGCAGCGGAGCCGTGCCAAGGCGCGATGCTCGATCTGGCGCACCCGCTCCCTGGACACTCCCAGGGCCGAACCGACCTGCGTGAAGGTCATCGGCGCGTCCTCACGCAGCCCGAAGCGCATCTGGATGATCTCGGCTTCCCGCGGCGGAAGGTCCGCCACCTTCTTGCGCAACAGTTCGGTGCGCAGGAGTGCCCCGATGATGTCGACGACGGGGGCGTCCTCGTCGTCTTCGATCAGTTCGCCCAGTTCGGTGCCGCCGTCGTCGCCGACAAGCGTATGGAGGGACACCGGCTCCCGGTCGGCATCCAGGAACTTGTGGATGTCTTCAACGCTGAAGTTCGTCTCGATGGCGAGTTCTTCCGGAGTGGGAACCCGTCCCAACTCCAACTCGAGCTGATGTGAAGTTCGGCGCACACTGGCGACCTTCTCCGCCGTATGAACCGGCACACGGATGAGTCTGGCTTCCGACACAGACCGCGCCACCGCCTGCTTGATCCACCACATGGCGTAGGTGGAGAACTTGAATCCCTGGCGGTAGTCGAACTTCTTGACGGCGCGGTCGAGGCCGAGGTTGCCGTCCTGGATGAGATCCATGAACTGGGTGCCTTTCCCGCCGTATCGTTTCGCGACGGTGACAACCAGCTTGAGGTTCGAGCGGAAGAATCGGAGGTAGGCGGCCTCTCCGTCGTGGACGAGGGTTCGCAGTTCGCGCGCCAACTCGGTGCCCGGCTTCACCTCGCCGGAGTCGAGTTTCTCCTGAGCGAGGACCCCGACTTCGATGCAGATGGCCAGCTCGATTTCTTCTTCTGCAGTGAGGATCGGGATTGACCCGATCTTCTGCAGGTAGTCCCGTACAGCGTCGTCGCTGGCGCCGGGGATTGGCCTCCGCGCGGTATCCGGTTGGGCGCTGGCGGTTACCTTCTGCGATTTGGCGGTTACCGTCTTGGAGGTAACGCGGGGTTCGATACGTTCTGCAAGGCTCACTGTCCGACCTCCCGTTGGTAGTATCTAAGAGCGAGCGTTCTCTCTACCACCCATTAGGGGGTAGACCGGGGATTCTGTCAAGTAGGAGAAAAGGGGTTGACATGGCGGATGCGACGAGGCCAAGCGCCAAGAAGCGCATCCTGATGACGGCCTACGACCTCTTTTCCCAGCGGGGCGTTCGCGATGTCAGCGTGGATGAGATCATCCGCGTATCGGGTGTGGCGATCGCCACTTTCTACCGGCATTACTCCTCCAAGAACGAGTTGGCGGCAGACTTCCTGACGCTTCGGGCGGAGGTGTGGAGCACGGATGCGGTGGTAGCCGAATCGAGGCGGAGGGCAGGAGATCCGCGCACCAGGCTGCTCGCGATCTTCGACATTTTCGACGAGTGGTTCCGGCGGGACGACTTCGAGGGCGACTCCTTCGTCAACGTGCTGATCGAGATGGGCCCGGAGCATCCGCTCGGCAAGGCGAGCATCGAGCACCTGGGCGATGTGCGCAAGTCGGTGCAGCAGATGGCGGAGGATGCCTCGCTGCGGGACCCGGTCAACTTCGGCCACACCTTCCAGATCCTGATGAAGGGCGCCATCATCGCGGCCATGATGGGGGACGCCGACGCCGCCCGTCGAACCAAGAGCGTCGCCGAGATGTTGATCGCCACGCACGAGAAGTAGCTCATCCGCCTAAGGCCCTGTTCGCAGAAGATAGGGCAACCGCCCGATCCGCCGGGTCCTCCTTAGAAATCACGATGGAGACATCGATCAAGGAGAGCAGATGTCGGACTACATGCAGTACACCCAGTGGCGGCAGCGCGAGGAGAGCATGCCGCGCGAGTTGGAGCGGGCCCGGGTCATGGCCGAGCGAGGGGCTGAGCGGGTGGCCGAGGAGCGCACGAACCGCCGAGCCGCCCGTGCCGAGCGCACTACGCGCCGCACAGCGTGGCGCGCGGGCCAACTGGTGGCCGCGCTCCGCGCAATTCGGCGCGGAGCGAGCCGGTCGCCGCAAGCAACCGGAAGAGAAGCGGTGGCGGAGCCGGAGCGTGAGCCGGCCTACCACCAATGATCAACTCGTCCGCAGCAGCGGAGCCTGGAAACGGTTCCATCGCCGTCGGAGGACCGTGGCACGATGGAAGGGTGAGATCGCCCGTGGCAAGCCCGACAATGATCGGGCGAGACCGCGAACTGCGGCAGTTGCTCGCTGTGCTCGCTGAAGCACTCGAGGGTGTTCCGCGTGCCGTCGTGGTAGCCGGCGAGGCCGGAATCGGCAAGACACGGCTGCTCGCCGAATTCCAGGTACAGGCGAGTGCGTCCGCCCGCATTCTCGTCGGGCAGTGCGTTGACCTCGGTGCGGCCGGCGTTCCCTACGCTCCGATCATCTCGGTGTTGCGTTCCCTGGTGCAGCAGGCGGGAGCGGATGCCGTGCTCGCCGCTGCGGGACCGGGCCGGGAGGCGCTCACCCTGCTGCTCCCCGAGCTGACCGTCCGCCCAGCCGATCGGGCCGCCGCCGGGCTGGAGCGGTTGCACGAGATGGTTGCTGTGATCCTGGAGACCTTTGCTCGCGACCAGCCGATCGTGGTGGTGATCGAAGACCTGCACTGGGTTGACAGTGCCAGCCTCACGGCGCTGCAATTCCTGCTGAACGCTGTCACCGCTGGGCGCATCATGCTGTTGCTCAGCTATCGCAGCGACGACGTCAGCCGCGGGCATCCGCTGCGGGCGTTCCTCTCGAACGCGGAGCGTGCGCGGGTTCTGACGCGCATCCAATTGGGTCGTTTGGGCTTTGCCGAGGTGGAGGCGCAGGCGCGCGGGATTCTCGGCACGCAGCCAGACCCGGACACCCTCGCTGGGGTGTTCGAGCGCAGCGAGGGGGTGCCGTTCTTTGTCGAAGAGCTGGTCGACCGGGACTGCGTCGGGCTGCCCGACACCCTGCGCGACCTGCTGCTGGCGCGCTATGACCGGTTGAGCGACGCCGCGCAATACCTGCTCCGGATGCTGTCGGCCGGCGGGATGAGAGTGTCGCACCGACTGCTCGCAGCAGTCTTCGAGCAGCCGACGCCGGGGCGAACCCCGAGTGACCTGGATGCCGCCGCGCGGGAAGCGGTATCGGCAAACGTCCTGGAGACGGAGGAGGACAGCTACACCTTCCGGCACGCCCTGGTGCGCGAGGCGATCGAGGCCGACTTGCTACCGGGCGAGCGCGCCAGGTTCCACACCGGGTTTGCTGAAGCGCTGGAGGCGGCCGGTGATTGCTCCTCGTCAGAAGTGGCCCAGCACTGGTTTGCCGCGGGCAATCCGGCCAGGGCATTCCCTTCTGCGCTGACGGCGATGACTGATGCCAAGCACGCCTATGCCTACGCGACAGCGGCACAGCTGGGGGAGCGTGCACTCTCCCTCTGGGACCAGGTTCCGGATGCCGAGGAGGTGGCCGGCCGCACCCGGGTCGACCTGCTCGCCAAGACCGCGTCCGCGCTCCGCAATGCAGGCGACGGCGAACGCGCACTGGCCATGGTGGACGTCGCCATTGACGAGTATGACTCTGACGGTGTCACCCTGGCGCGACTGCTGCGGGACAAGGCCAACTATCTCGGGCAGATCGCGCAGGCAGGTTCCGTGCCCCTGCTCGAGCGCGCGCTGGAACTTGTTCCGCCGGGTGTCAACGAGCGGCTTCGCGTCAGCCTGCTGAACGCGCTGGCCGGGCGGTTGATGCTTGAGGGCGACCTGGGGCGGGCGCTGGACGCCGCCACCCAGGCCGCCGAACTGGCGGCGACCCTCGACGTGCCGGCCCAGGCATCCGTCGCCGCCAACGTGGCCGGCCTCTGCAAGGCCCATCTCGGCCGCGTCGAGGAGGGACTCGCCCAATTGGACAGTGCGCGCCCGCTCGCCCAGGGCGACCCGGGCGCGATGCTGCGGTACCGAGTGAACGCGTCAGACCTGCGCTTTCACCTCGGACAGTACGAACGGGCGCTGGCGATCGCCGAGAAGGGCATGCAGCGTGCCCGCGAACTCGGTGTGGAACGGGTGTCCGGGGTGATCCTCGCAGCCAATGCCATCGAACCACTCATCGCATTGGGTCGCTGGGACCGCGCAGAACAGCTCACCGACCGGATGCTCGCCTTGGCGCCGTCCGCGGGATTCAAGCTGTTCCTGCAGCAATCGAAGTTGTCGATGCTGTTGCGGCGGGGGCACGTCGAAGCGGCTTACGCGCAATACCGGGAGTGGCGGCAGGCGCTGATCAGGGGTGGCCAGGCTGAGACGCAGAACCGCTTCGGAAACGCGCGCGTCCTCGCGGAACTCCTGCTCGAGTGCGGTGACCTGGATGGCGCACTGGAACAAGTCGCGTTCCTGCTGGACACCAGGCACCGCCCGCTGCCGGCCTACGGGGTGCCGTTGCTGGCAGTCGCCGCCCGGGTGCTGGCTGCCTGCCGAGATTCGGGCGCCGCCCTGCCGCCCGAATTCGCCACTGGCGAGTCGCGGCTACGTGCGCTTATGGAGTCGATGCGATCCTGGCCGACCTGGCCGGTCTGGAACAGCCAGTTCGAGGCTGAACTGGCGACCGAACACCAGGTCGAGGCCTGGGCGCTCGCGGCGGAGCGCGCACCCGACGGCACGGCCTGGTTGGTGCCGTACTCGCTGTTCCGTCTGGGCCAGGCGCAGACGACGGCTGGGAACAGGACGGCCGGCCAGGACTCCCTGCGTGCGGCGGTCGCTGCGGCCAGGGAGCTGGGAGCCGGCCTCATCGTCGACCGGGCTACCGCGTTCGCGGAACGTGCGGGGCTGGTCCTCGCAGACCAGCAGCCGGTGCGGGCATCCGCCGGGCTTCAGCTGACGGCCAGGGAACGCCAGGTACTCGAACTGGTCGAAGAGGGCCTCAGCAACCGGCAGATCGGCGAGCGGCTGTTCATCAGCTCCAAGACGGCGTCGGTGCACGTGTCGGCCATCTTGCGGAAACTCGGCGCCGCCACGCGCACCGAGGCGGCCGTGCTGGCGTCTCGGGCGCTGGTGCCGTAGTAGTCCTTCCCCGCGCCGGCCCGCATCTGGTTGCCACCAATCGTGGGATCCCGGGAACTGACGGATGCTGCGCCGCGAGCATGGGGCGATGAGAACTCCCAGCTACCACGACGCCAAGACCGGGCCGCTCACCTCGCAGGTGCTGATCGAGGAACGCGTGCGCGCGCTCATCGGCCGGGCCTGCCGCCACCAATTGTGGTTTCTGTTCCTCGACGACAACCAGGTTCAGCTGCCGTTGATGATCCCGCTCGACGACCTGCCGAGTGTGCCCGACGGCTCGGTTCACGACCTCGCTCGGGCAATGGGCCAGGCGATGGAGGCCGCGGGCGCCGGATCGATCATCGTCGTCATCGAGCGCTACGCGTCATCGGCGTTGACGCCGGCGGATGTCGCCTGGGCTCGGGGCATCCATGATGCGTTCGACCTGGAGCAGCTCGAACTGCGCGGTGTGCTGCTCAGCCACAATCGGGGTGTCCGCTGGATCGCACAGGACGATTACCGGTTCTCTCCCACAGCCTCGTGACCCAGCGCCGACTGAGGCCTCTCAGAGCTGCTCGTCGTGGCGCTCTCCATCGTCGTCCTCCTCGTCCTCCGCTTCGATCCGTTCGTCGGGGTCGATCGTTGGAGGGGGCATCTTCTCGGGCTCGTCAGAGAGGTCTTCTTCGCGTTCGTCATCGAGGTTCGGCTCGTACTCGCGGGAGCTGACGGTATCCATGCTTCGACGGTACGCCGACGGCGCCAACAGTCAAGCCTTGACAGCTCCTCCTAGCGAGATGAGATCTGGTCGAATCGACTGGTTGCCAACGGAACGAAGATCAGCAGCACCACGACGATGCCGATCAACACCGTGAGCACGGGGTTCTGCTGGCTCCAGACATCTGACTGCACCGCTTGAGGCGGCACATTGCCGAACAGTTCACGCGCTGCCTGCACCAGTGCCGAAACCGGATTGTATTCGGCGAACACCCGCAGCGGGGTAGGGAGCGTTTCGCTCGGCACGAACGCATTGGAGATGAAGGTGAGGGGGAACAACACCAGGAACGAGACGTTGTTGATGACCTCGGGGCTGCGCACCAGCATGCCCAGATAGGCCATCACCCAGGACAGGGCATAGGCGAACAGCAGAAGCAGCGCAACGCCGGCGATCGCTTCGAAGAGGCTGGAACGGATGCGCCACCCGACGATGAACCCGGTCGTCATCATCACGATCATGGAGATCGCATTGATGAGCAGGTCGCCGTTGGTACGCCCGATCAGCACCGCCGATGGACTCATCGGCAGGGTGCGGAAACGGTCGATGATGCCGTCTTTCAGGTCCTGGGCCATCGCCGAACCGGAATACGTCGAGCCGAAAACCACCGTCTGGGCGAAGATCCCGGCCATGATGAATTCCTTGTAGCTGCTGCCGGGGATGTCGATCACACCGGCGTAGATATAGGTGAACAGCAGAACGAACATGATCGGCTGAAGCGTGGTGAACACCAGGATGTCCGGCACCCGCTTGATCTTGATCAGGTTGCGTCTGGTGGTGATCCAGCCGTCACTGAACCAATGAGAAGCGCGCGAGTTCATTTCTTCGCACCTTCCGCCGCAGCCTCTTCCGGTTCCTCGGTCGCCGCGTGCCCGGTCAGCTTCATGAACACGTCGTCGAGGGTCGGCCTGCGCATTCCTGCGTCATACAGACGGATGCCACGGGAGCCGAGTTCGGCGAGGATCCCCTGCAATGCGTCGGGGGCGTCCTCGGCGCTGACCGCGAGCGCTCGCCCTTCTGCTTCCACGCTGGGTTCGGAGCTGCCGAACCTGGCGAGTACCTGTCGCGCCACCGCGCTGTCGTCAGCCGACACGAGGTTGATTTCCACGCGCTGCCCTCCGATGGAGGCCTTCAGCTCGTCCGCCGTGCCGCGGGCGATGACCTTGCCTTCGTCGATCACCGAGATGCTGTCGGCCAGCCGGTCGGCTTCCTCCAGATACTGGGTGGTCAGCAACACCGTGGTGCCTTCACCGACCAGCGTGGTGATGATGTCCCACATGCCGAGCCTGCTGCGCGGGTCAAGTCCGGTTGTCGGCTCGTCGAGGAACAACACTTTGGGGCGGGTGACCAGTGCACCGGCGAGGTCGATGCGTCGCCGCATACCGCCGGAGAACCCCTTGACCGGCCTGTTCATGGCCTCGGTCAGGTCGAAGATGTCGCCCAGCTCCCGCGCCCTGGCACGCGACGCCTTGGCGCCCAGGTGGTAGAGCCTGCCGACCATGTCGAGGTTCTCGAAGCCGGTCAGATTCTCGTCGACGGCGGCGTATTGCCCGGAAACGCCGATGATGGGGCGAATCCGGTCCGGGTGCTGCAGCACGTCGATTCCGTCGATGACCGCGGTGCCGGCATCCGGTTTGACCAGCGTGGTGAGAACCTTGACCGTGGTGGTCTTGCCGGCCCCGTTGGGCCCGAGCAGGGCAGTCACAGTGCCCTGCGGGACGGCGAGGTCGAGCCCGTCGAGGGCGTGCACGGGATCTGCCCCCTTGGGCGTGTAGATCTTGGTCAGTCCGGTCGCTTCGACGAATGCCACTCAGTGACGGTAACCGGTGCCACTGACATTGTCTACGGCCTTGTCCTGATCGGCGGCAAGCGGGGAATCGCTGACCTACAGCGTCCCAGCCGTGAGTACCGCGACGCTCGATACCACGGCAAGGACTCCGAGGAGAACTGACATCCGGATGATTCGACGACGGCGTTGCAGCGGGCCATCCGCCGGTTCAGGTTCGGCCTGGACGGCGACCGGCACGGCGGGGATCTCGAACTCTTCCACCGGCTCCTGCCACTCTCCGACGGACACAGCCGTCGGAGGGGCGATCGGTGGCAGGTGTTTGGGGAAGTCGTCAACCTCGGTGTCGGCTCCTCGGCGCGCGCGGAGCTCCCGGCGGGTGAGCATGGTTTGCTCGATCTCCGGGTCGAGGTCTGGGCTGACGGCCTCGTCGCCGGGCGCGTCTTCGGTGGCACGCTCCGCAGGCGTCTCCGTGATTTCCGCCGATTTTTCGGCGGGTGCGGTCGTCGCCAGCAGGTCGACTTCGCCGGAGTGCGTCGGCTCGTACGGCATCGGAGCGACCTCGTCGGTCCAGGTGGTGCCGTTCCACAGGCGCAGGTTGGTTCCCGTCGATGGGTCGACGTACCAGCCTTCGGGTGCGGAACTCACGATAATCCTTCGGGTGGATCGATCAATTGTGTTGCGGGTGAGCGGCTCGCCTGGGTAGGTGGGAGCTTCTCATAGACAAGCCTGCGCCCAATATATCGTTCGCGCATCATCCCAGAACGGGGGTACTGCATCCGTCCCCCAAGGTACGGACAGCCCAGAGAGCGGACAGCACAGACAATGGACAACACAGTGGGTGCGTCGCAGTTTCGCGACGCACCCACCGTTTGTTGCTGTTGTTGTTGTTGCGAAGGTCAGCCGACCAACTCCGACTCCTTCTTGATCGTCGCCGGAGCATCCGTCCCACGCCACTTGCCGAGCGCGTTCATCAGGTGGTAGATCACGACAGCCGCGACCGTACCGAGGATGATGCCCTCGAACTTCACCTCGCCGAACGCGAGGGTGTAGTTGGCGATGCCCATGACGAGGGCGACACCAGCGGTCATCTGGTTCTTCGGACGAGAGAAGTCGACCTTGTTCTCTACCCAGATGCGGATGCCGATGACACCGATCAGGCCGTACAGCGCCGTGGTCACTCCGCCGATGACCCCCGGCGGGATGGTGTTGATGATGGCGCCGACCTTGGGGGAGAGGCCCAGCAGGATCGCCGTGATGCCGGCAACCCAGTAGGCCGCTGTCGAGAAGATGCGGGTCGCGGCCATCACGCCGATGTTCTCGCCGTAGGTGGTGGTGGGGGAGCCTCCGCCGAAGCCGGCGATCACCGTTGCGAAACCATCCGCGAACAGCGCGCGCCCGGTAAGCGGGTCGAGGTCGCGTTCGATCAGCTGGCCGACACCCTTGATGTGACCCACGTTCTCGGCAACGAGCGCCAGCACGACCGGCAGGAACATCAGATAGATGGGCAGGTACGCCATGTCGAAGACCGGGGTGATGAACTCCGGCAGTCCGATCCAGGCCGCCTCCTCGATCTTGGAGAAGTCGACCTCGCCGGCGACCACTGCCGCGATGTAGCCGACCACGACGCCGACCAGGATCGACAGCCTGCCGATGAATCCCTTGAACACGACGGCGCAGAGGATGACCGCGAACAACGTGATCAGGGCGACCCAGGGGGAGGCCTCGAAGTTGGTCTTCGCCACCGGGGCCAGCGCGAACCCGATCAGGGCGACGATCGCCCCGCTGACCACTGCGGGCAGCAGCACGTTGATCCAGCCGGTTCCCGAGACGTGCACGATGATGCCGACGATGGCAAGCACCGCGCCTGTGACGATGATGCCGCCGAGCGCGACGCCCTGGCCGCCGGATGCTGTCGCAGCCAGGATCGGGGCGATGAACGCGAACGACGACCCGACGTAGCTGGGGAGCTTGTTCTGCGTGATGATCAGGAACAGCAGTGTTCCGATACCGGAGAAGAGCAGCGTCGTTGCTGGCGGGAATCCGGTGATGATCGGGACGAGGAAGGTGGCGCCGAACATGGCGACGACGTGCTGTCCACCGAATCCGATGGTGCGCCACCAGGTGAGGCGTTCCTCGGGGAGGATGATCGCATCGGACGAGACATCTTTGCCGTCACCATGCAGTTTCCAGGGCAATGCCATAGTGCACTCCATTCATTGAGGTTGCCCGAACACTACTGGTGGTCGAGCGGTTAGCGATAGCGCGACATTCCGCACGCGTGGCGACTGGTGCCTGAGTATGTGCTGGCAATACAGTGAACCCGTGACCAAGACTGCCACCCCCGCGCCCACATTCCGCACCCGAGTCGACACGTTCTTCTCGATCACCAAGAGGGGGTCGAACTACAGCCGGGAAATCCGCGGTGGCATTGTCACCTTCGTGGCCATGGCGTACATCGTCATCCTGAACCCGATCATCCTCAGCGGAAGTCCGGATGTCGATGGCAACTCCCTGGGGTTCACCCAGGTCGCAGCCGTGACCGCGCTGACCTCGGGCGTCATGACCATCCTGTTCGGGCTCATCTCGCGGCTGCCGTTCGCGTTCGCGGCCGGCCTTGGAATCAACTCGTTCCTCGCGGTGAGCGTCGTCGGGCAGGTCAGCTGGCCGGAGGCGATGGGGCTCGTCGTCATCAACGGCCTCATCATCGTGCTGCTGTCAGCGACCAACATGCGCCGCCTGATCTTCGACGCCGTACCGATCCAGCTCAAGATCGCGATCACCGTCGGCATCGGCCTGTTCATCGCGTTCATCGGCCTGGTGAACGCCGGGTTCGTCACCTCGACCGGTTTCGGCTCCCCGCCCGTCGGTCTCGGAGTCGACGGCTCGGTTGCCACCATTCCGACCCTGCTGTTCGTCTTCACGCTACTGCTCACCGGTGTTCTGGTCGCCCGCAAGGTTCGCGGTGCACTGCTCATCGGCATCCTGGTCAGCACCGTCATCGCGGTAATCGTCGAGACCTTCGCGAAGCTGGGCAGCGGCGTCGAGAACGCCGGCGGCTGGAGCCTCACCATTCCGGTGCTGCCTGAGCAGTGGGTGAGCCTGCCGGACCTCAGCCTGATCGGCGCTGTCAGCTTCGGAAGCTTCGAACGCATCGGTGCCCTCGCCGCGATCATGCTGGTGTTCACGCTCGTCTTCACCAACTTCTTCGACGCCATGGGCACCATGACCGGGCTCTCCAAGGAGGCCGGACTGGCGGATGACAAGGGAAACTTCCCGAACATCAAGTCGGCACTCATCGTCGAAGGCGTAGGCGCCGTCGCCGGTGGCCTGACCTCCGGGTCGTCCAACACGGTCTTCATCGAGTCCGGAGCCGGCATCGGCGAGGGCGCGCGTACCGGCCTGGCCAACCTGGTCACCGGTGTGCTGTTCCTGCTCGCCATGTTCCTCACCCCGCTCACCACCATCGTTCCGAGCGAGGTGGCTGCCGCGGTGCTGGTCATTGTCGGCGCGATGATGATGTCGCAGATCAAGGACATCGTCTGGACCGACTTCGCTGTTGCGCTGCCCGTGTTCCTCACCGTGCTGGTGATGCCGCTGACCTACTCGATCGCGAACGGCATCGGCGCGGGCTTCATCGCCTGGGTCGTACTGCAGGCGCTGTCGGGCAAGGCGAAGACGGTGTCGCCGCTGCTCTGGATCACCGCGGTCGGCTTCGCCATCTACTTCGCCCGTGGCCCGGTCGAGGCCCTGATCGGCGGGTAACCCTTTACTCGGGTCGATTGGTCCGTTCTGTGGGTTGCGTAGTCCGCGAAGCGGGCGTATCGAAACCGGGCCTCGCGCGACGATGACGGTGTTTCTCTTCGATGACGCTGTTATAAACAGGCTCATCGACGACAAGTGCCGTCATCGTTGGTAGCGCGTGGCGCTCAGCGCACGTCGTAGCGGGCGAGGGCGTCCGCGTCGCGGGAGTAAGTTACCGAGCTGCGCGCGGTGTCCAGCGCCAGCACCGGGTCGGCCTCCGCCTCGGCGAGGGTGAGCAGGCGCTCCGCCTCGGCCAGCCGGGTGCGGGCCTCCGCTCCCACCCGACCACGCCGTGCGGCGACGAAGTCGCGGGTGACGGACAGCTGACTCCTGGCCGCGACCAGCGCGCCGGCAAGAGCCGCCTTCGCGCCGTCGAGCCGCTGCCGCTGATTGCGTGCCCCGGCCAGGCTGAAGTCGAGGGTCGCCCCGACCTCCCGAAGTTCGTCGAGGGCGCGGATGGGGTCGTCCTCAGGCAACGCAGAAAGGATGCCGGCCACCTTCTCGATCGCTGCGCCGACGGCCGCCCCGGTCGCCGGGTCTGGCGGATCGTCCCGCACCGCCTTCGCCTCCTCCAGGCTGGCGCGCGTTGACGCGGCCAGGCTGCCCACGGCATCCGTCGCCTTCTTCAACTCGCCGGCCAGCGAGTCGATCGCGTCAAGCAGCTGCATGGCTTGGTGCGCGCTGTCGGTTGCTGCGCGAACGGCGTCGACCGCGGCAGTCGTCGAGGTGGTTCCGAGGGCGGCGGATGCGGTGTCGGCAGACTCCTGCGCGGCGGCGAGCGCATCATCCGCCCGCTGAAGGTTGTCCGCCACCGGGGCGACGGCGCTCGCCGAATAGGTCTTGCGCAGCTGCGCGAGCCGGTCGGAGCCGGCCTGGCGCCGTTCGATCAACGATGCGATGAGCGCGCGTGCCGACTCCAGGTTGGCCGGAGCATTCTTCTCCAGCCCGCGAAGGTCGTCGAAGCGCGCCTGCTCGGCGGTGAGCGCGGCCAGCGCCGTCTCGCACAGGTGCAGGATGCGCGCCGTCCAGTCGCGCTGTTGTGCAGCGGTGTCCGGGTGGGCGTCGTCGAGGCGCTGCTGCAGGGTGAATGCCTCGGTCAGGCTGGAGCGGGCGGATGCCAGCACCCTGGCGTAATCGCCGGTGGCCTCCACCCCGAACTGGGCGATGGCGAAGGCGAGCTCCTCCTCGCCGGTGGTGACCGCGTCGTCGAGCCGCACCAGCTGGATGTTCGCGCGCTGCTTCACCGGTCGGGGCCCGGGCTGCTGCGGGGTGCGGGCGTGCCGCCGGCGCAGCAGCCAGAAGCCGACGCCCACCGCGACGACGAAGATCACGGTGAGCGTGATTGCCACCGTCCAGGCGGCCCGAATCAGACCATCCGCGTCACCCATGGGCCACAGTTTAGGGGCGTATTCTGTGCGAAACTCCCCCCAGCATCCACGGAAAGCGCGCGGGGGCACCTTAAGGTTGCGGTGTGTGGCATGCCGACAGAAAACTGGATGATGACGACTACGGGTCTGACTCGATCAGCGAACCGGCGCGCGCGGAGCGCCAGGTGACCGCCCCCCACGCCCTCAGCCTCGGCGACCCGAGGTACTCCGCCGCGAACGTGGCCGAGCCGACCTGGGCCGGATGGCGCGACCAGCTGCGCGAGGTTGGCGGCCCGTCACCGCTGCTGCACTTCATCGACGCGCCGCGCACGCGCATCGAGCTCAGCACCACGCATCCGGGCGGCCTTGCCCAGTTCATCACCGGCAAGTCGACGCTGCTGTCCAACCTGATCCGCGACGACCTGGCCCTGCGCAGCGCGAAGCTGGCCGCAGCCCAGCTCGCCACCAAGAGCCTCGAGCTTGCCACCGCCCGTGCCCTGGACGCCGTGCACCTCGGCATCGGTGTCGCCGAATGGCAGTACGAGGGCGAGGACTTCCGGGCACCGGTCCTCCTGCGCCCACTGGCGATCCGGCGCTACGGCAAGGACTTCGAACTCCGTCTTCGCGGTCTCCCGTTCCTGAACCCGGAACTCGCGCACGCCCTGACCGAGCAGTTCGGCATCACCCTCGATGCGGATGCGTTTGTCGCGCTGGCGGAGGAAGACGGCTCGTTCAAGCCGAACAAGGTCATCGACCGGCTGCGCGGGCTCACCTCGCACCTCGAGTGGTTCAACGTGCAGCCGCGCCTGGTCGGCTCCTCCTTCGTGGACGTCTCGAGAAGGATGCAGGTTGACGCCGCCGAGCTGGAGCATCCGGTTCTCGATGCCCTGGCCGGCAACCCGGCGGCCAAGTGGGCGGTCGGGGAGAGTTACGCGCCGGTGGAGCCGCAGCATCCGGATGACCGCGCCCCCGAAACCGACACCCTCCTCCTGGATGCGGACGCCGAGCAGGAGAACGTGATCGCGCAGATCGCGGCAGGCAACTCCGTCGTGGTCAAGACGCTGCCGGGTACTGGTGGAACCCAGACCATCGTGAATGCCCTCGGATGCCTGGTGAACCAGAATAAGCGCGTCCTGGTGGTCAGCCCACGCCGTTCGACGCTCGCCGGCATCGGCCAGCGTCTCGGCGAGATCGGCCTGCCCGGTTTCGCGGTGTCGCCGTCCACGCTCAGGCGAGACCTCATCCGCTCGATCGGTCGCAACGAGAAGGCGCGTCCGGCGTCGCTCACCGATGTCGACGACGCCATGGTGCGCCTGCGCAAGGTGCTCCTCGACTACCGGGCAGCCATCGCCCGCCGGGATCCGGTCATCGGTATCTCGGTGCTGGACTGCCTCACCGAGCTGTCGCGGCTGGCCCTCCTCCCGAACCCGCCGTCGACCACGGCGCGGCTCTCCCGCACCAGCGTGGAACGGCTGGCTGAGAACCGCGATCGGGCTGCCGAGGCCATGGTGCAGGCCGCAACCCTCGGCGAATTCAAGTACGGCCCGGGCGATTCTCCCTGGTACGGCGCGGACTTCCCGAGCAGCCAGGCCGCTGAGAGCGCCCACCTGCTGGCACGGCGCCTGCACGAAGAAGACGTGCCGCGACTGCTGGTCCGAGCGAACGAACTCATCGACGGCACCCACATGCGGCCGTACCAGAGCATCGACGAGCTGGGTGCCTACCTGCGCCTGCTGACCGACATCCGCGACACCCTCGACAAGTTCCTGCCGGTCGTCTACGACCGTTCCCTGGGCGAGTTGATTGCGGCGACCTCGTCTCGCCGCGAGTCGTCGCAGATGTCCGGCGCGAACCGCCGTCGCCTGAAGAAGCTGGCCAAGGAGTACCTGCGCCCCGGCGTGCACGTGAGCGACATGAACGAGTCGCTGGTGCGCATCCAGCAGCAGCGACTGCTCTGGCAGCGGTTCGCCCCGGCCGGGATCACGCCGCAGGTGCCCGTCGGCATCGCTTCGGTGCAGGTGCTGCACCAGCAGATCACGCAAGACCTGCAGTCGCTGGATGCGCCGCTCGGCCTGACCGGCGATCGCCGGCTGGCGAACCAGTCCATCACCGAGCTGACCGGCTGGCTGGCCGGGCTGGCCGTCGAGTCGGATGCCCTGGCGAACCTCCAGGAGCGCACGCAGCTGCGTGCGACACTGAACGACCTGCAGATCGAGCCGCTGATCGAAGACCTCTCGTCGCGCCACGTTGCGCAGGACCAGGTCGCCGCCGAACTCGAGCTCGCCTGGTGGCAGTCCGCTCTCGAATCCCTGCTGGAGGCCGACCGGGCGCTGCTCGGAGCGAACACCACCGTGCTCGACCGGCTGGAGGCCGACTTCCGGCTGGTCGACGAGGCCCATGCGGCCGGCAGCTCCCAACTGCTCGCCTGGCAGCTGGCCGAGAACTGGAAGATCGGGCTGGTCGACTGGCCGGACGAGGCCAGCCAGCTTAAGCGTGCACTGCGCCGCGCCGACGTCACGTCGCACCAGCTGCATGCCGCGGCACCGCACCTGTCCAGGACGCTCGCGCCGGTGTGGCTGGCCTCGCCGTACGAGGTCGACCTGATCTCGGACGCAATGCACTTCGACACCGTCATCATCGTGGATGCCGGCGCGGTCACCCTCGCCGAGACGGTGGGCGCCATCCGCCGCGCCAGGCAGACGGTCGCGTTCGGTGACCCGGTCACCCAGACCCCCGCCGCGTTCAGTACCCGCATCGAAGAGGAACCGACAGAGCTGCACCCCGATTCCGAGGAGCTGGATGCCCTGCACGCCGACTCCGCGCTGGCACGCCTCGGCACCCTGTTGCCGACGCTTGCACTTACGCGCAGCTACCGCGCCGGCGGCGAGGACCTCGCCGAGTTGGTGAATCGCCGCTTCTACGCCGGCAAGATCGAGTCCTTCCCGTGGGCGGGCAGCTTCCTCGGGCACGGCAGCCTTCGCCTCGACTACGTGGAGGGCGGCAGCGGCATGCCGGACGCCGACTCCGGTGCGGTCGAGAGTGTCGATGCCGAAGTCGATCGCGTCGTCGAATTGGTGATGGAGCACGCAGCCAGGCGACCGGCCGAATCCCTCATGGTCATCACCGCGAGCGAGAAGCACGCCGTGCGCCTGGAGCGTGCCGTGCTGGGGGCGCTGGCCGGCCGGGCCGAGTTGAGCGAGTTCGTGCTGAGCGACCGGTCAGAGCCGTTCATGATCACCACCATCGAGCACGCCGTGGCGCAGAGCCGCGACCGGGTGATCTTCTCCATCGGGTACGGACGCACCCCGCACGGTCGCGTGCTGTCCGACTTCGGCGCCCTCGGCAAACCGGGCGGCGAGCGGCTGCTGGCCGTTGCGATGACCCGCGCCCGCCGCGGCATGGTCATCGTCACCTGCTTCGAGCCGGACGACATCGATGAGAGCCGGATGCAGTACGGCGCCATCGCGCTCGCCGAAGTGCTGGCGGATGCCACGGCCAGGCACGCGCACGAGAATCTGCCGGACGACAGCGAACCGATGCTGGTCGACCTGGCCAAGCGACTCGAGGCCCGCGGGCTCCGGGTGGCGCTCGGCCACCGCGGCAAGCTCGGGCTGGTCACCTCCCACGGCGGCATGTGCCTCACCATCGAGACCGATTCGGTGCTGCTGTCGTCCAGCCTGCGCGAGTCGCTGCGGCTGAGGCCCGAGCTGCTGCGCCGTCTCGGCTGGCATTACCTTCGGGTGCACGCCTTCGAGCTGTTCAGTAACCCCGACACGGTCGCGGACCGTATTGTCGGGATGCTCGGCGCGACCCCCGGCCCGGTCACCGAGCCGATCCCGGTCATCACCCAGGCTTCCTGAGGTGGATACGCGAAACCAGCCCGACAGCGAGCCGACCCCCGACGGCGAAGCGGATGCTCGGAAGCCGCGCCGTCGCATCCGTCGCCGTGTGAGAACGGAACCGGCCCCCGGAACGGATCCGCATCCCGCCCCGGAGCCGCGCCGCCACGCCTCCGGCGAGAACGACGACCAGCTCAAGCGTGACGTGCCGCCCCACTGGGGCTGACACGCCTCACTAAAGTTACTGGGCCGCGTGGGTGCCGCGCTCGCCTGGACCGCTCTCGGTCTTCGCGAGGAGGTCGCGGATCTCCGCCAGCAGGTCCAGTTCGGTCGGCGGAACTTCCTCCTCCGAGGCCCCGGCTGCCCTCTTCTCCTCGGCGCGGCGCTTCAGGTAGTTCATCGGCATGACCAGCGCGAAGTAGACGGCCGCCGCCACCAGCAGGAACTGGATGATGGCGGCGATGACCGCCCCGAAGTACAGCTTTGCCTCGCCACCGGCCAGGGTCGGGACCGTCACGATCAAGGTGTCCTTGAGGTTGTCGGCACTGAACAGCGCCCCGATGAGCGGGTTGATCAATTGTTCGACGAGCGCGTTGACCACGGCGGTGAATGCGAGGCCAACGACGAATGCGACCGCGAGATCGATCACGTTGCCGCGCATGATGAATTCTTTGAATCCCTTGAGCATGAGCTGTACTCCCTTACGTCTTGTTACGAACTGGAAGTGCTGGTCGTGCTCGGTGCCGCGGCGGGCGCCGGTGTGCTCGGGGAGGAGTCGGTCGACTTCTTCGCTGGAGCAGAAGCCGGCGCCTTCTCCGCTTTCGCACCCGATTCCGACCGCGAATCCGTGCGGTAAAAACCAGACCCGTTAAAGCTAACGCCGATGTTGCTGAAAACCTTGCGCAACGTGGGTTTTCCACACGATGGACACACCGTCAGGGTCTCGTCGGTGAACGACTGGTACTGCTCGAAGTCGTGTCCGCAGGAGGTGCAAGCGTAAGAGTAGGTGGGCAAGTGGAACCTCTGCGTATTCAGAAAATCCTAGAAGGCGACGACCCCGCTGGGGGTCACGACACCGTTGACCGGCTTGTCGTGCAACTCCGTCGGCACGGCCTCTAAGAATTCGTTGTCGAAGACAACAGCATAAACCGGCGGGGACTGCTCCATTGACCCGATGGTCCGGTCGATGTAGCCGCGACCCCACCCCATCCGCATGCCTGACCGGTCGACGGATGCCGCCGGCACGATGATGAGGTCGACATCATTGATCGCGATCGGCCCCAGAAGTTCGCCGACCGGTTCGGGCCACCCGAACGGTCCCTCCGTCTCGTGCTCTCCGTCGGCGACCACCCAGTCGAGCAGGCCGTCATCCCGCGAAATCGGCAGGAGCACTCGCACGCCCTGCTCGAGCGCCCAGTTGATGTACTCCCGGATGTTCGGCTCGTCTGTGTTCGGAAGGTAGGCCGAAACCGAGCGTGCCCCCAAACGTGTGGTGAGGTCGATCAGGTGCTGGGTGAAGGCGGCGGTGGCCCCTTCGCGCTCGAGCGTTGTCAGGTTTCGACGTCGCTCGCGCAGTTCTGCGCGGAGGGCGCGCTTCGCGTTGCTCGGGTCAGCGGTCATGCAGCCATCCTAGGGAAAAGGTAACCTGTGCCCTATGTCACCAACCATCACGAAAGCCGTCATCCCCGCCGCCGGCCTGGGTACGCGCTTCCTGCCTGCGACGAAGGCGATGCCGAAGGAGATGCTGCCGGTCGTCGACAAGCCGGCCATCCAGTACGTCGTCGAAGAGGCAGTGGCGGCCGGGCTGAGGGACATCCTGATGATCACCGGCCGCAACAAGGGCGCCCTCGAGAACCACTTCGACCGGGTGGGCGAACTTGAGGACGTGCTCCGGCGGAAGGGGGACATCGAACGCCTGGAGAAGGTGAACGAGTCGACCGATCTCGCCGACGTGCACTACGTGCGCCAGGGCGACCCGCTGGGTCTCGGCCACGCGGTGTTGCGGGCTCGCCAGCATGTCGGCAACGTGCCGTTCGCCGTCCTGCTGGGTGACGACATCATCGACTCCCGTGACGTGTTGCTGACCCGCATGATCGAGGAGCAGGGCAAGCGCAACGCCAGTATCGTCGCGCTGCTCGAGGTGGATCCATCATCCGCCCACCTCTACGGCGTCGCGACCGTTGAGGCGACGGATGACGATGACGTGGTGCGCATCACCGGCCTGGTCGAGAAGCCGGCGCAGGGGACTGCCCCGTCCAACCTCGCCGTGATCGGACGCTACGTACTGCGCCCGGAGGTGTTCGACATCCTCGAGAACACAGCACCGGGCAAGGGCAACGAGATCCAGCTGACGGATGCGCTGCTCACGATGGCAGAGACCCCGGATGCCACCGGCGGCGTCTACGGGGTCGTTTTCCGTGGCCGGCGCTACGACACCGGCGACCGGGTCGACTACATCAAGGCGATCATCCAACTCGCGCTGGATCGCGAGGACCTGGGCAGCGAGCTGCGCCCCTGGATCAAAGACTTCGTCCGGACCCTGGACTGAACCATGGTCGCCAGCGTGCCCACGCTCACCGAGGGCGAGACCACCATCCGCCCCATCCGGGTGCGCGACGCCAAGCAGTTGGAGCGGGAGCTCATGGAGAACCGCTCCTGGCTCCGGCAGTGGGAGGCGACCAGCCCGAATGGGCCGAGCGAGTTCGACACCCGGTACAGCATCCGCAGCCTTCAGGGGAATGCGCGGAGTGGTCACGGCCTGCCGTTCGCCATCGAGTACCAGGGCACGTTCGCCGGGCAGTTGAACGTTTCCGGCATCACCTACGGCTCGCTCGCGTCGGCGAGCATCGGGTACTGGGTGTCCGAGCGGTTCGCGGGCAAGGGGCTCACGCCCACTGCGGTGGCGCTCGCCACCGATTACTGCTTCTTCGAAATGGGGCTGCACCGGATGGAGATCTGCATCCGCCCCGAGAATGGGCCGTCACTGCGGGTGGTCGAGAAGCTCGGCTTCCGTTATGAGGGTCTGCGCCGCCGGTTCATCCACATCGACGGTGACTGGCGCGACCACTACTGTTTCGCGCTGATCGTGGAGGAGGTTCCGACCGGAATCCTGCGTCGGTGGCTCGACGGGCAGGTGCCCGCCACGAACGCCGTCATCCCGGACTCCGATCGTGCGGCAGCCGCCAGGCCGATGACCACCCCGCGCCAGCTCAGAGCGCCATGAACGGGATCATGGTGGTCAGAACCACCGACAGGATGAAGATGGTCGTGGCGACCACGGTCAGCACCAACTGGGAGCGCACCCCGCGCACCAAGGCTGCGATGCCGAGCAGGAACAGGCTGAGGGGCTGCTGAAGTTTATTGGCGGCCGGCGCGCCGCGAGGATGCCTTCGCATACCCCAGAAGTAGGGCCCCGGACCGCGTGGCATCCGTCAGACACACCTCCGTGAATGGGGAGCGTGTGGCCTCCGCACTCGTACCGTTGGTGCATGGGAATAGAGGGGCTCAGCTCGAGCGTGGTGATCGTGCTCGCCGCCGTGCTCTGGCTCGTCTACCTCGTCCCCACCTGGTTGCGTCGCCGAGAGTACCTCTCCACCGAGCGCAACGCGGTACGCCTGCAGCAGACGCTGCGCATCATGGCGGAGACCGCTGAAGTTCCGGACCAGGTGCGCATCGAGGCCACAACACGAAACGTGGCAGCACAGGAGAAGATCTTGCAGCGCGAAATGCAACGCACCCAGGCGATCGCCCGGGCGCAGGATGCCGCCGCCGCTCGCGCGGCCGCCCGCCAGCTCGCTGAGACGGGGCCGGCCATTGCGGCATCCGTCGCCCCCACTTCGCTCGCCTCCCGCCGGTTGAGACGCTCCCGGGCGATGACGACAGTGGCATTGCTCGCCGCCCTTATCGCGATCGGGTTCGGCATCGGCCAGGCCGTGGTCGGTGGCGGTGCCGTGTTGCTCGTCGCCGGGGCCGTCGTCGCGATCGGCGCGGTGGCGCTGCTGGTGCAGATCAACCAGGTGAGCCACGCCCGCGCCCAGCTCGCCCAGACCTTGCAGCCGTCACGCGCCGCGGAAGTGTTCGAGGCGGAGCGGCCGGTGGCGCGGCAGCAACCGGTGCGCACCAGCTGGACGCCGATGCCGATGCCGAAGCCGCTCTACCTGTCGCGGTCGGAGGTCGCGCCCGCAGCACGGGACGCTGCGCAGGCAGACAGTGCCGCCCAGTTACAGGAAGCAGCAGCTCGGGCGGAACGCGCGCTGCGTGCGGCCCAGGAGCAGGCCACGCCGATCTCCCGACCAGAGCCGGCTGCCGCACCGGCGAATCGTTTCGCTCGCATGGGCATCGTCGAGGTCGACGAGTCGAGCACCCCGGACCTGGACGAGGTCTTGCGCCGCCGTCGCGCCGTCTAGCTCGGACCCACCCGCTCGCTGCGCGGCCCTTTCAGTGAAGCGCTGCCGCATCCGTTGCCACGTTCCACGGAAAACCCCGCGCAGCTCCGCCCGCCGCGGGCGCCCCGCCTGTGGTTTCGAACGGATGACCGTGGCCGACTGAGGTGATAACCTAGCTACCGCAGTACGGGCCTATGGCGCAGTTGGTAGCGCGCCTCGTTCGCATCGAGGAGGTCAGGAGTTCGAATCTCCTTAGGTCCACCAACGAGGTACGGCCCCGCACGGAGTGTGGGGCCGTACCTCGTTAAATGTGCGCGGGACTTCATTGAGACATGAGGCTCTATCGTCGGGAAACCTGAGTGGGGCGCATCGCTGCACGTACCCGATAGCCTGAGAGCTCACGTGGCGCGGATGCAGGGGAAACAGCCAGTCCTCTCATCTTCTGCAAGCTGAGGGGGCTGGGCATGAGCATTGGCAAGCAGGTGCGGCTTTATCTGGTTGACGGTACGCCGGGTGGGCTGGTGACGGCGGAGATCATGAATTGGACGGGCCATGCCATCTCGTCGCCACGCTCGGAGATCGGCGAACTGCTCAGACGGCCTGAAGCACATCGAACTGGAATCTACATCCTGCTCGGTGACGCTCCCGACGCCAGAGGTGGCTTGGCCGTCTACCTCGGGGAAGGTGACGAGATTGCAACGCGTTTGCGCCAGCATGCTCGTGCCGAGGACCAGGGCGGCAAAGACTTTTGGGATCGCGTGGTGATTTTCACGTCCAAGGATGCCAACCTCACGAAAGCCCACGCTCGTTATCTAGAGTCGCGTTTCATCGCACTTGCGGCAGCAGCCGGGCGATCGCATCTCATCAACGGCACTGCACCAAGCGCTATTCAATTGCCTGAAGCAGATATCTCGGACATGGAATATTTCATCAGTCAAGCCGAGATCGTATTGCCAGTGCTCGGTGTGACGGTGCTCCGGTCTGCTCGCAAACCACTCCAGCAACCCATGGGTGAGGACGCACGGGACGTGCACCAGTCTCCCCTTTTTAAGCTCGAGGTGCCAAGGCACGGGGTAGTTGCAACGGCAAGGGAGGTTGACGGTGAATTCACTGTCATGCAGGGGTCGGGTGCGCGCGAGGCGTGGATTGGCACCCACCGGCATCCCGGGTACGAACAACTCCACCGCACGTTTGTTGCGGATGGGACATTGGAGTTGGTGTCCGACGGGCTTGCCCAATTCACGCGGGATGTGCCGTTCGCCTCGCCGTCAGCCGCTGGAGCGGTAGTCACCGGCCGCGCTTGCAACGGACGGACAGCCTGGATGGGTGTGGAGACGGGTCAGACTTTTGGTGAATGGCAGAGTCGTGGTGTGGCTGACTTGCAGCCCGTTCCCGGCGAAGGTGCCACTGCGGAGAAAGCGACTGCTGCGGCTCCTTGATGGATTCCGCGGTTCGAGGCAAGAACCCGAGCAGGCGGGTTTATGTCTCGTCAATAATGGAGCCATGACCACCAGCCGTTGCCCCTGCCTGAGCGGTTCGCCCTACGACGAATGCTGTGGTCCATTCCACGCCGGAGTCGCCGCCGCTCCCACTGCTGAACGCCTGATGCGGTCCCGCTACTCAGCGTATGCGGTCGGTGACGTGGCCTATTTGCTGCGAACCTGGCATCCGGCTACCCGTCCCAGCGAACTCACGCTGCTGGACCCGGAGCTGCGCTGGTACCGGCTGGACATCCTGTCCACGTCCGGCGGTGGGATGCTCGACACGGATGGCACGGTCGAGTTCCGCGCGCATTTCAAGGCAGCGGATGGCGCCGGCAGCCAGCACGAGACGAGCCGGTTCGCGCGACACGATGGCGGCTGGGTCTACGTCGACGCGGTCTGACCGGGGGAGGGCACATGAGGTTCACGAGGGCAGAGCTGGAGTCGTACCGCGACGCCAGCATCACGCCCCTGGTCGGGCCAGGGCTGAAGCTGCTGTTCGTCGGCATCAACCCCGGACTCTGGACCGCGGCCACCCAAACGCCGTTCGCCCACCCCGGCAACCGCTTCTACCCGGCGCTCGCCGCGGCGGGGATCATTCCGCGGATTCCGTCGTTCGCTGACGGGCTCAGCGACGACGAGAGGCACAACCTGATGGCTGCGGGCATCGGCATCAGCAACCTGGTGAACCGGGCGACGGTGCGGGCCGACGAGCTGACCAAAGAGGAACTGCGTGCCGGGGCGATGCACCTGACCGAGAACGTCGCGGCCTGGTCTCCGGCCGTGGTTGCGATCGTCGGGATCACCGCATACCGGCAAGCGTTCGTGAGGCCGCGCGCCACCGTCGGCCGCCAGCCGGAACGAATAGCGGATGCCGAACTCTGGGTCGTCCCGAACCCGAGCGGCCTCAACGCCCACGACACCATCGCCAGCCTCGCCGTCGCGTACGCTGCGCCGGCGCGCGCCGCCGGCCTACTGTCGAAGGTCGAGTGAGTCAGGCTCAGGCGCCCTCGCACACCCAGCCTCCGGGCAGGCGCCCCTCGTCGATGAATGCGCTGAGTTCAGCGGTCGCGGCAGGGGAGAGCACGGCATCCGCTCGGGCATAGAGGATCGGTTCCTCCTTCGTGTTGTGCTTGTCCAGCTGGGCCAGCAGTTCGCGGCAGGCGGTGAGCACGGTGGCGTGGGCGGCGTCATCCGCCAGGAGGCGGTCCAGGGCATCCATCGACCGCCACAACTCACCGTGCTCGCGCAGCATCACCATCACCGGCATCATCATGCCGGCATCGCGGAGCGGCGGGAACAGGAACCGCTCCTCAAGATAGATGTGCCTGCGCAGGCCGAACATCGACCACAGCAACGGTTCGTCGCTCGCCCCGTCGCCGGAGCTGTACTCCTCGATGCCGCCGTCGATCGCGCGGTGCTCGCGCTCCAACGCCGATTCCAGCGTGCCCTCTACCATGGCGTTCTCCTCGCTTTGAGGCTCACGCTACTCCTCGGCGGCCGGGCCTCGGCTAGCGAACGCCCGCGGTGAGGGATGCCGCGAGCTGGGGAAACGCGAACAACACCATGTCGACCAGGTCGTCCAGCGGCCGGGTGAGAGGGTCGGTAGCGGGAAGGCCGTTCTCCAGCTCAATCTCGAGGATCGCCGCAGTGACCTCGACATCGTCCAGGTGCTCGTGGTTGATGGCGACGCCGATCACCTTGGTGTCCGCGAACGCCTCGATCAGGGCGACCTCGCTGGCGACGGTCGGCATGGCGATCATCGGGTAGTCGCCGAGCGTGCCGCGCCCCGGGGCGTGCTGCACGATCACCCCTGCCGGTCGGCTGCCGCGCAGAATATACGCGGAGGTCAGGTAGGCAGGATGGCTGAGCGCACCCTGGCCTTCGACGATGATGACATCCGGATCCTCGTTCTCGAACGCGGCGACGACCTGCGCCTCCAGCTCTCCGGAGCAGAACTGCGGGGCGATCGCATCCATGGCAACGCCATACTTCCCGCCCTGGATCAACGATGTCTGGCCGGTGCCAACCATCACCGCGCGGATGCCCCTGGCGACCAGCGCCTGCACGAGCAGGGTCGAGGTGGTGCGCTTGCCGATCGCACCATCCGTGCCGAGCACGGCGATCCGTGGGCAGGTCACGTCGAAGATCCGGCCGGTGAAGACCTGCAGGTCCTTCTTGTCCTTGGGGCGGCGGATGTCGGTGATCGTCACGCCGGCGAGGATGCTCGCCGCCACGAACTCGGCATCCTCGTTCAGGAACTCGTGAAGGCCGTTGATCAGGTTCATGCCTCGGGCGATGCCGTCGAGCAGCACGATGCGTTGAGCTTCAGAAAGCATCCCGTCCGCCGGCGCGAGCCCGCAGATCAGGTAGGCGGGAACGAATCCGGCATGCGCGATCGCCTCGCCCAGGCTCGCCAGCACCGGGATTCCGTTGGGGACCCCGTCAAGGTGCATTCCGGCATCCGCCCCCGCCTGCCGGCTGTCGATCACGCTGAGGATGTCGAATTTCTCCGAATGGCGCACCAAACCGTTGGCGGTCTTGCCGTCCTGCTCGCCGAATTGGCCGTCGCAGTAGACGATCGCCGAATACTCGGAGAAGCCCGGCAGGATGTCGCGACCGGCGGCATCCGCGTCGGTATCGGCTTCGTGGCTGAAAATGGGCGTCGACATGCTGGCTCCTCGGAATACCCAGAGGAGGCGACCTGACCGTTGGCACAGGCTGTGGGCCCGAACGTGCAATGAAGCGGTCTTCCCTGACATCGGCAATGTACCGATGAGTGCAGGCTACCGCAGGCACCTGAACGTCGGCCTGCGCTTGGCTACGGTAGAGGGCATGCAACCTCGCTCGATCATCCCCGCCCTGCTCGTCGTCTTCGTGGGGCTGGTGATCGCAGCCTGGGTGTCCGTCGGCCGGCTGTTCTTCGGCATCGCCGGTGAGCTCACGCAGCTCTACACCTTCACGCTGGGCCTGATCATCGTCGTACTGCACGCCTTCATCACCGAAGCGCTGGCGCGCACCGCCCAGCTCGGGCACCGCACACGGCCGGCGACTGTCGCGATGCTGGTCGCCTCCTGGGCCTGCGGAATCCTCCTCGGGTTGATGATTCCGGATGTCACGGCGCTGGGTCTCCAAACGATTCTCACCGGCCCGGATGAGCCGGGTCTCAGCATCGCCATCGGTGTAGCCAACCCGCTGGGCATCATCATGCTGCTGACCGGGATCATCGCGCTGGTGCTCGCCCGCGGCGACGCCAAGGGAAAGGCTGTCATCGCCCGGGAGGACTGACCGGCTCAGCGCCGCATGAAGCGGGCGCGGGTCACCAGGTACAACCCGTGCACGATCAGGCCGCCGGCGATGAGGAACAGCGGCCACACGCCGGTCGGCAGGCTGGCCAGGAATCTCACAGCGCCGTCCAGTCCGGATGCCCAACTGGTGTCGGTGAACAGTGCGCTGCCGACGAACAATGCGCCGACGAGAATGAGCGCCAGCCCCTTGGTGGTGTGGCCGACGACACCGAGGGTGATGACAGCCAGCCCGGCCGCGCCGTCCGGGGGCGAGATGTCTTCCCGGAAGTTGCGGGACACACCGCGGAAGACGAACGCACCGCCGACGGCCCCGACGCCGATCCCAAGCGCGATGAGGATGAAAACGCCACCGGGGATGTCGAGGAGAATCGAACTGAGGGTCCTCGTGGCTTTTGCGGTGTCGGCGCGGCCGCCCACCGCGAAGACGACCGCAGCGAGCCCGACCACCAGGAAGCCGACCGCCTTGAACCGGTCACGGATGCGATTGGGCGCGACTCCTTCTGGCCGCCAGGCCATCGGCCCGGTCCACTGCCAGATCGCGAGGCCGATCAGGGCGATTGCGGCGATCCACAGCAGCACCACTCCGCCCGGCGTCTCGGCGACCGCCTTCAGTGCGCCGGACTGGTCCGCCCGCTGGTTCAGCCCATAAGTCACGCTGACGGCGATGGCACCGATCATCACGTGGATGAGCCCGCTGGCCACCAGGCCGCCGCGTGCCAGCACGCGCAACGGCCGGCTGTTGCTGGCCTGGCGCGCAGCAGCCTTGGCTCGACGGCGGCGTGATCCAAAGGGCATCCTCCGTTGATACCACGACTGCGTTCCGATCGCGCATCACACCGTGCATTGCCGTGGTGGGTTAACGTGGTGCGCACGGACCACAAGGAGCTTCCCCCCATGATCGACACCGCCCAGCACCCGGATGAACTTCACGGCCGGAGCGTCGGCACCCTGCTGAACATCCTGCGCGCCAGCGTCCTCGGCGGTCAGGACGGCATCATCTCCACGGCAGGAATCGTCGTGGGTGTTGCCGGTGCGAGCCTCGACAACACCGCGCTGCTGATCGCCGGGCTCGCCGGCCTGGTCAGCGGCGCACTGTCTATGGCCGGTGGGGAATATGTCTCGGTCAGCTCGCAACGTGACACCGAGAAGGCGCTGCTCGACAAGGAACGCTGGGAACTCGCGACCATGCCGGACGAGGAACTCGCCGAATTGGCCGGCCTCTACGAGGAGAAGGGACTGTCAGCCGAACTCGCCAGACAGGTGGCGGTGCAATTGCACGAGAAGGATGCCCTCGCCGCCCACGCGGAGATCGAACTGGGCATCGACCCCGACCAGTTCACCAACCCCTGGCACGCCGCCGTCAGCTCTGCGGCCTCGTTCGCGGTCGGCGCTGCACTACCGCTCCTGGCAATCACGCTTTCTCCGCCCGCTGTGCGCGTCTACCTCACCTTCACGGTGGTCATCCTCGCCCTCGTCGGCACCGGCCTGATCAGCGCTCAGGTGGGGGGCGCGCCGAAGGGCAGGGCGGTGCTGCGCAACGTGGTCGTCGGCGTCGTGACCATGGGAGTCACCTTCGGCATCGGGTCGATCGTGGGTGTCTGGATCTAGCGCTAATGGCACCGGCGCATCCGTCGTCCCCGTATTGGGGGGAACGCCGATATATCAATACGTTCGCATTATGTCGATACTGGGAACTGTTCACGGATGAACGGTTGAGATCGACAGGGATGACACATGGAGCACGACGGCTGGGCTGGTTCACACCGCCGAAATCTGGGCTTACTACTCGCGCTGGTGGCGTTGACGGCGGGGCCGCTCGCACTGCCGGCCACCGCGACCGCCACGCCGTCGTCGGCTGCAACGGGCATCACGGCGGACACTGCTGCGCCGGCCGCCGAATCGCCATCGGACACCGCGCTCCGCACCTCCAGCACACTGGCAGCCACGGTCATCGGCACGGTCGTGCTGGTCGGACTGTTCTGGTATCTGGTCGTACGGTCCCGCCGCAAATAACGGTTGCCTAGAGGCCCTCGACGGCGTCAGCCGGTGTGGTCTTCACCCTCCGCCTGGCCACCACGACGATCACGATCGTCGCCAGCCCGACCAGTGCAAGCCACGGCAACAACACACCGAACGCGACCAGCAGGAAGCCGAAGAACCCGACGAAGGCCTCCCAGCCGGCGGCCAGCCCGGACAGGAAGGTGTCCGGCTCGTCGACGGGCGCATCCTCTTCGGTGCCCAACTGGATCGTGTAGGTCGACAGCTCAACCAGGTCGTCCAGCGACCGCTTCTGCGATTCGAGCGACTCCAGGTTCGCCTGCCGCTCCGACAGGGCGGACTCGATGCTGATCAGGTCGGCGGTGGTATCGGCATCCGCCATCAACGCGATCAGGCGATCGACGGATGCGTGCAGCGCCTTGATCCGTGAGTCCAGATCGCGCACCTGGGCGGTGACGTTCTGTTTCTCCTGCTCCACCCGCTCGACAGTGCCGAGCTCCTTGAGGGAGGCGAGTGTCTGGGTGAGCCGGTCGGACGGGATTCGCACCGTCAACTCGGCCCGACCCTTGTCCTCGCCATCCGGAGCCGTCTCGCTGCGTGCGTCGACGCGGCCGCCGGCCCGCTCGACGATGGTGGCAACCTCGGCAGCCGCCTCCGCCGGACGCTCCACCGTCATCACGAGGTAGCCGGTGACGATCATCTTCTGATCGCCGTCGACCAGCCTGGCTGCCGAGTCCGCGCCCACCGCGCCGAGATCCTCGAACCCGACGACGGAGTCGGCGAACTCCGGACCGGACTGCGGTGCGACATCCGTCGATGACGCCCCGACCAGTGACGCACCGGATGCCGAGCATCCGGTCAGCACTAGTGCCGTCACAAGTACCGTGCCCCGCAGCAGTCTGAGTCTCATGCAAGAACGGTAGCCTTGCGCCGATCATGAGCGCTACCCAACGTTTTGCGCCTATCGTGCGTCAGCCCAGTCGGCGGCTCCTGCGATAATCGCGGGTATGGGTGTCGTCGAGCGGGTGCGATCCTGGTTCGGCGAATGGTGGGAGGCCGTGCTTCGCCGGCCGACGCTGCACATCGCCGAGGACCAGGGAAGCGGCCCGGTCGTCATCCTGGTGCACGGCATCGCGTCATCATCGGTGACCTTCCAGAACCTGGTGCCGCTGCTGGCCGAGCAGCATCGCGTGATCGCGATCGACATCCTCGGGCACGGCGGATCTCCCGTCCCACCGAAGGCCGAGTACACCATCGAGGAGCACGTGGCCTGGCTGGAGCGCACCATCCGGGGGCTCGGCCTCAGGGAACCGTTCGTCATCGTCGGCCACTCGCTGGGAGCCATGCTGGTCAGCCGGTATGCCAGGACGAACCCGGCGCGGGTGTGCAGGACAGTGCTGGTCAGCCCGCCGATCTATATCTCACCGGAACAGGTCGGCGACCGTTTCGAGCGAGCCGCTCTCGGCGCATACCTGAAGGGGTATGAGTACCTGCGGGTGAACAAGCAGTTCACGCTGCGCAACGCCGCCATCATTTCAAGGCTCATGCCGATCAAGAATGTCTTTGAGGTGACCGAAAGCAATTGGGAAGCCTTCGTGAAGTCCCTGCAGAACTGCATCGAGTCGCAGACCACCATCAGCGACATCGCCGGCATCGAGTCCCCGGTCGACGTGGTCTACGGAACGCTCGACCAGTTCATCGTGCCGGGCGGGCTGCGCATCGTCGAGAAACTGCGCCACGTCACCATGCACCAGGTGGAGGCGAACGACCACCTGATACGCAGGCGAATGGCCAAGGTGGTTGCGCAGGTCATCGGGTAGCGTCGACGCATGCACACTCGACTCCTCGGACGCACCGGCAGGGAAGTCTCGGCCATCGGCCTCGGGACCTGGCAGCTCGGCGCAGACTGGGGGGACGTCAGCGAGGCGGATGCCCACGCGGTGCTGGACGGATCCGTTCAGGGTGGGGTCACCTTCTTCGACACGGCGGATGTCTACGGCGACGGCCGCAGCGAACGCCTGATCGGCGACTACCTCGCGGCCAGCCCCGGTGTCGACGTGACAGTGGCAACCAAGATGGGCCGTCGTGAAGCCCAGGATCCGGCCAACTTCACCCTGGAGAAGTTCCGCGAGTGGACCGACCGCTCGCGCCGGAACCTGCGGATGGACACACTCCACCTGGTACAACTGCACTGCCCGCCCGCGCCGGTGTTCACCTCCGATGCCGTGTACGACGCGCTCGACACCCTGGTCGCCGATGGCGCCATCGCGAACTACGGGGTGAGCGTTGAGACGGCGGATGAGGCACTCGCCGCGATCGCGCGACCCGGCGTGGCAACCGTGCAGGTCATCCTGAACGCGTTCCGCCTGAAGCCGCTCGACGCCGTCCTGCCGGCCGCACGTCAGGCGGGGGTGGGGATCATCGCCAGGGTGCCACTGGCATCCGGCCTGCTCAGCGGCAAGTACACGGCGACCACCACGTTTGCGGAGAACGACCACCGCACCTTCAACCGGAACGGCGAGGCGTTCGACGTCGGCGAGACGTTCTCCGGGGTCGACTTCGAGTCCGGCGTCGCCGCAGCGCAGGAGTTCGCCGCGCTCATCGCCGCCGAGCCGGGAGCATCCGACTACTCGACCGCGCAGGTCGCCCTCGCCTGGGTGGCGCAGCTCGACGGCGTCAGCTCGGTCATCCCGGGCGCTCGCAACGTGCGCCAGGCCGCCTCGAACACGGCCGCCGGGGAGGTGCCGCAGCTCAGCGACGGCTTCACCGACGGCGTGCTCGAGCTGTACGACCGCTACTTCCGCGCTGCCGTGCACCCCCGCTGGTAATCGTGGAACACCCCGCGATAGTGCCCGTTCCGGATGAATGCACCCGTTCCGCGGGGCACATCTCTCCGGAACGGGCACTAGTGGGAGCTGTCGCCTCGCGAACGGCTCGTGCTCCGAGCAGGCGATCGCGGGTGGAGCTCGGGTTCATCCCGCCGTTCGACGCCGGTGCCGTGCTCGGCAACCTGCGGGCGCACCTCATCGCCGGCGCCGAGACGCTGGACGGCGACACCATCACCCGCATCGTGACCGCACCGTCCGGCCCGGTTGCCGTCGCGGTCACGGTGGCGACGGATGCCATCAGCGCCACCATCGGCAGCACCGACCTGGCGGATGTTGCGGCGGTCATCACGATCATCCGGCGCTGGTTCGACCTGGAGCTCGACCCGTCGCGTGTCGAAGCCGTGCTCGGCGGAGACCCCGTGATCGGGCCGCTGCTGCGTGCCAGACCGGGGCTCAGGGTGATCGGGTCTCCGAACGGGTTCGAGACGGCCGTGATGACGGTGCTCGGCCAGCAGGTGTCGCTGGCGCGGGCTCGCGCGCTCGGCGGGAAACTGGTCGAGGCCTTTGGCGAGCCGGGGCCGGCAGGGCTGCGTCTCTTCCCCTCGGCAGGAAGCATCGCGGGCCTCCCGCTGACCGAACTGCGGGCCGCTCTCGGCCTGACCGGGATGCGCGCGCTCGCCGTGCACAGCCTGGCAGCGGCCTGCGACGACGGACTGATCCTCAGCCCGGACGCTGACCCGATCGCGGTGCGCGCCGCGCTCCTCGCGCTCCCGGGAATCGGGCCGTGGACCGCCGACTACCTGGCCGTGCGAGCCCTCGGCGACCGAGATGCGTTCACGGCCGGCGACCTCGTGCTGCGACGGTCCCTGGGCGGCATCAGCGTCGCGGCGGCCGAAGCCGCGTCGCAGGCGTGGCGCCCCTACCGCGCCTACGCGCTGTTCCACCTCTGGACCGCCACCTCCTACTGAGCCGCGCCCGCACTGTTACCCTCACCCGCCACCCTCACCCGCTACCCGTCGCATTTGAGAGACCTTTTACGGCTTCAGCACCGAATGAGGGAAGTTTTTCGGCAGGATTCGCGAATACTCCTTCTTTCGTGCCGACGAGTCAGGCTCGGCTGGGACGCGACGGCGGATGACTGTCGCAAGCTGAGGGACACTCAGCGGATGGTGCTGATCGGCTCCGTGTCGGGAATGGGGCTCGAGTCGCGTCCGCGCAGGTCGGGGTGCGCCCGGCGGAAGATCACCGGAACCAGGAACCCGACGAACGCGAACACCCCAGCCACCCAGAAAGCGCCGACCGCGCCGTTGGCGTCGATGAGGAACCCGGCTGCCGCCGAACCGAGCGCGGCACCGATGAGCTGTCCGGTGCCGACCCACCCGTAGGCTTCGGCCGTGTCGCTGAACTTGACGCTCGATGAGACGATCGAGAACATCACGGCCAGCGCCGGGGCAATGCCGACACCCGCGATGAACAGCGTGATGGACAACCACCAGAAGTCGAGGAACAGCGCGGCGAGGGCCAGGCCGACGAAGACCAGGAACATCCGCCGTGCCAGCGCCCACGGCCCGATCTGCAGGTGGCCGAGCGCGAGTCCGCCGGCGAGGGAACCGACAGCGAAGATGGCCAGCACGATTCCGGCGTCGGCTGAGCCGTGGTCGAAGGTCGCGACAACACCCGCCTCAACGCTGGCGGCAGCCCCCACCAGCAGGAATCCGACGACCGTCGCGAGCATGACGGGCGGCCGGCCGAGCACGACACCGAGCTTGCGGCGACTGCGTGGGATGCGCACCTGGCCGAGCTCCGGCGACAGCACGAACCACACCCCTCCTCCGACGAAGAATGCCAACGCCAGCACGATGGCCTGCATCGTCCCGATCTGCGTAGCGACGAGCGTGGTGACGACCGGGCCGACGACCCAGATGATCTCCTGAGCGGATGCGTCGAGCGAGAAGAGCGGGGTGAGCTGCTTCGAGTTCACCATCTTCGGGTAAATGGTTCGGACGGCAGGCTGGATCGGCGGCCAGCTGAGGCCGGCAACGAAACCGATGACCATGTAGAGCGGAACCGGCAGCACCGTGAACGCGATGGTCCCGATAGCGGTGGCGCTGACGACCATCGTGATGATGATCACCTTGCGCATTCCCCAGACGCCCATCCACCGGCTGGTGAGCGGGCCGGCGATGGCCTGGCCGACGCTGGTGGCGGCCAGCACCAGGCCGGCGGCGCCGTAGGAGTCGTGCACCCGTTCGACGTGGAGCAGGAAGGCCAGCGACAGCATCCCCGACGGGAACCTGGCGACCAGTTGAGCACCCATGATCCGGCCGACGCCGCGCGTCTTCAAGAGTTCCAGGTAGCTGCTCACAAGGGCTCAAGTCTAGTGGGGGCGTCAGTCGGGGCCAGGGGCGCCACCAGGTTGAATGGATGTCGGTGGCGGCACCCAGAATTAGTGCACAGGGTGTGTAGAACTCGCACAAGTTATGCACATCTGTGGATGACACGCCCACTAGATATGGGATGTGGCAGGCCACAGACACCCGCTATATAGTGATGTGACGACCGGGAGGCATCTTTTGCGAGATGGTCTCGGTTCACAGAATTCGTGGAACGCTCGACGTGCTGTCAACGGCGAGAGCAGCGGTGTTTTGGGGTAATGAAGCGCTGGTCGGAGCGTTCTTTTCGGGAAATGAACAGACGGACGAAACGTCCGGGAATGGGTGGGTCAACCAGTGTCAATCACGGTAGTCAAGCGCAACGGCGAGCGGGAGCCTTACGACGCGAACAAGATCAACCTGGCGATCGAGGATGCCAGTGCGGGGCTCGATGAGAACATCACCTGGGTTACGCAGATCGCCAGCGAGCTGGAGCTCACCCTCTTCGACGGCATCACCACGCAGCAGCTGGACGAGGCTGTCATCCAGGTCGCCCTGCAGAACGTGAAGGACGACCCCGCATTCGACGTCGTCGCCGCGCGACTCCTGCTCAAGACGATCTACAAGCGGGTTCTCGGCGACTATGAGAGTGCTCACGAGCTCAAGCAGCTGCACGTCGAGCACTTCGGTATGAACATCCGCCGCGGTGTCGAGGAGGGCCTGCTCGACCCGCGGTTGACCGAACTCTTCGACCTCGACGTGCTGGCGGGCGCCCTGAAGCCGGCCCACGACGAACTGCTCAAGTACATCGGCGTCGTGACACTCAACAACCGGTACGGCATCAAGGGTCGCAACGGCGACGCCCTCGAGGTTCCGCAGTACTTCTGGATGCGCATCGCGATGGGCCTGTCGCTTAACGAGGCGAACCCGACCGAGCAGGCAATGAAGTTCTACGAGAAGATGTCGAAGCTCGAGTACCTCGCGGCCGGCTCGACACTGGTCAACGCCGGCACCATCTACCCGCAGCTGGCGAACTGCTTCGTCATGGAGATGCAGGACGACATGGAGCACATCGCGAAGACCACGCGCGACGTGATGTGGCTCACCAAGGGCACCGGCGGCATCGGCCTCTCGGTGACCAAGCTGCGCTCGCAGGGTTCCCCCATCCGCTCCAACAACACCACCTCGACCGGGCCGATCCCGTTCATGCACACGATCGACTCGATTCTTCGCGCGGTCAGCCGCGGCGGTAAGAAGTTCGGCGCGCTGTGCTTCTACATGGAGAACTGGCACCTCGACTTCCCCGAGTTCCTCGACCTCCGCCAGAACTCCGGCGACCCGTACCGCCGCACTCGCACCGCGAACACCGCCGTGTGGATCAGCGACGAGTTCATGAAGCGCGTGCAGAACGACGACGACTGGTACTTATTCGACCCGCTCGAGGTCGCCGACCTGAACGAGCTGTACGGCAAGGAATTCTCGGCCCGCTACACCGAGTACGCCGCCATGGCTGATGCCGGCCAGATGCGGATGCACAAGAAGATCAAGGCCCGCGAGCAGTTCAAGTCGATCTTGATCTCCCTCCAGACCAGCAGCCACCCGTGGCTGACCTGGAAGGACACGATCAACAACCGTGCACTGAACAACAACACCGGAACGATCCACCTGTCCAACCTGTGCACCGAGATCACGCTGCCGCAGGATGTCGACAACGTCTCGGTCTGCAACCTGGCCTCGATCAACCTGTCCCAGCACCTCCTCGGCTCGGCCGAGGCGGGGCTCAGCATCGACTTCGCCAAGGTGGAGGAGAGCGCCCGCATCGCGGTGCGCCAGCTCGACAACCTGATCGACATCACGCGGTCTTCGGTGAAGGAAGCCGACTTCTCGAACGAGCAGAACCGTGCGGTCGGCCTCGGCGTTATGGGCTTCACCGATATCGTCGAGAAGCTCGGCATCAGCTACGAGAGCGAGGAAGCGTACGACCTGATCGACGAGATCATGGAGCACGTCTCCTACGCGGCCATCGACGAGAGCGCCAACCTGGCGAAGGAGCGTGGCGCCTATGCGAACTTCGAAGGCTCCGGATGGTCGAAGGGCATGGTTCCCCTCGACAGCATCGCGACCACGGAGGCCGACCGCGGCATCCCGATCAAGGTCAACCGCAAGACCCGCCTCGACTGGGACGCCATGCGTGAAAAGGTCAAGGGCGGAATGCGCAACGCGACGCTGATGGCCATCGCGCCGACAGCATCCATCGGGCTGGTCGCCGGAACCACCCCGGGCCTGGACCCGCAGTTCTCGCAGATCTTCAGCCGCTCCACCTCGAACGGCAAGTTCCTGGAGGTCAACCGCAACCTCGTCGCCGACCTGCAGCGGCTCGGTATCTGGGGCACGACCCGTGAGTCGATCCTGCGCAGCCAGGGCGACATTCAGGGCATTGACGCGATTCCGGATGATGTGAAGGCCGTCTACAAGACCAGCTTCCAGCTGTCGCCGTACGCGTTCCTCGAGGTCGCGGCTCGCGCCCAGAAGTGGATCGACCAGGCCATCAGCCGCAACATGTACCTCGAGACGCGCGACCTCGGCGACATGATGGACATCTACTATGCGGCGTGGGAGCGCGGGGTCAAGACCACGTACTACCTGCACATGAAACCGCGCCACCAGGCCGAACAGTCCACCGTCAAGGTGAACAAGGCGGAGGAGATCAACGCCGGGGCCAAGCGCGGCTTCGGTGCGGCGTCCCCGGTGAGTCCGGCAGACGCATCCGCCGTCTCAGCGGTCCCGGCAGCCGAGCCCGCCGTCTCGGCGTCCGCCCGCAAGGGCTTCGGCTTCGGCGGACTGACCCAGAAGGCGGGTGAATGATGGACGACGAGTACTACGTACCGCTCGACCCGATGGACGAGCTGCAGTGCGATAGCTGCCAGTAGGTTTCGATGCGCGGCCTCGCTGCGCTTGGGCGCTACCCGACCACCATTGCTCTGACACGATCAGCGGTTCGAGCTCGTCGAGACCAGTCGAGCTTGTCGAGACACTCACGATCAACGAATACAGAAAGAAGATGACGTAACTGATGGGAATTCTCGGCACCGGTATCCAGGAGGGCCTGCTCCTCAAGCCGATCAGGTACCAATGGGCCATGGACCTCTACGACCAGGCGGTGGCAAACACCTGGTTCCCTAACGAGATCCAGCTCGGTGAGGACATCGCGGACTTCAAGCGGATGACCGACGAGGAACGCCACGCCGTCACCTTCCTGATGAGCTACTTCAACCCGAACGAGCTGCTGGTCAACAAGGCGCTCGCGTTCGGCGTGTACCCGTACCTGAACGCCGCAGAGGCGCACATGTACCTGGCGAAGCAGATGTGGGAGGAAGCCAACCACTCGATGTCATTCGAGTACGTGCTGGAGACCTTCCCCATCGATCGAGTGGCTGCCTACGCCGCGCACGTCGACATCCCGTCGATGGCGAAGAAGGAAGACTTCCAGGTCAAGTTCATCAAGCGGATGACCGAGGAGACCCTCGACATCACCACCACCGCCGGCAAGCAGGACTTCGTGCGCAACCTGGTCGCCTACAACGTGGTGCTGGAGGGAATCTGGTTCTACTCCGGGTTCATGGTTGCGCTGTCGTTCCGCCAGCGGAACCTGCTGCGCAACTTCGGCTCCCTCATGGACTGGGTGGTGCGCGACGAGAGCCTGCACCTCAAGTTCGGCATCAACCTGATCCTGACGGTGCTCGACGAGAACCCGGACCTGCAGACCCCGGAGTTCGCCGAGGAGATCCGCCAGATGATCCTCGACGCCGTGGAGATGGAGGAGGAGTACAACAGGGATCTCCTTCCTGGCGGCATTCTGGGTCTCAACGCCAACTACATCAACCAATACGTCAAGTACCTGGCTGACCGGCGCCTCGAGGAGCTGGGCTTCGAACCGCACTACAAGGTGTCGAACCCGGCCAAGTGGATGGCCACCGCCAACGACACCCTCGAGTTGGTGAACTTCTTCGAATCGACCAACACGTCCTATGAGGCGAACGCGAAGGCGACGGTTCGAGCGAAGGACTAGGCGAAAGTCGGGGTTCATCCAACTTGTACCCCGAACGGTCCCCCCAAAAGGCGTCACAACGGCCATTCCCGGGCATCCGCTGCCCTAGAATCCTGATAACCAGAGGGTAAGTGGTCGGGGGAAACCAAATGCACGTCAAACACGCAGCAGCTGCCATCGTCGTGGCTGCGGCCCTGCTTGTGACCGGATGCTCGGATCCGGAAACGCCTCACCTTGAGGAGAAGATCGTCGTCGAGCCGGACGCCGCTGCCGTCGCCCTCCTGCCGGATGGTGTCAGCGGAACGCTGGTCGTCGCGATCAACCCTGAATACCAGCCCAACGAGTACAAGGACGAGGCGGGTGAGCTGGTCGGCTGGACTGTCGACCTGGCCGACGCCGTCGCGCAAAAGCTCGACCTGACGTTCGAGTACAAAGAGGTCGGATTCGATTCGATCATTCCGGGCGTTGCCGACGGCACGTTCGACGTCGGCTTCTCCTCGTTCACCGTCAATGCGGAACGCCAGGAGCTGGTCAACTTCGTCAGCTACTACGACGCCGGCATTCAGTGGGCACAGGTGGTCGGTGGCAACGTGAACCCGGACGATGCTTGCGGACTGATCGTCGCGGTACAGGCGGGCACCTACCAGGAGACTGACGAGCTCCCGGCGAAGTCTGAAGCGTGCCTCGCCGCAGGCAAGGATGCCATCTCCATACTGCCGGTTGCCACCCAGACGGAGGCGACCACATCGCTCGTGCTGGGGAAGGCGGATGCCATGAGCGCCGACTCCCCGATCACCCTCAACGCGGTCTCGCTGATCAAGGACCAGATCGAGGTAGCCGGTGAAGCGTTCGACGTGGCACCGTACGGAATCGCGTTCGGTAAGGACTCCGGACTCGAGCAGGCATTCCAGGCGGCCATCAAGTCGTTGATCGCCGACGGCAACTACCTCACAGTGCTGGAAGGCTGGGGTGTTGAAGCGGGCAGCCGCGAAGACATCGCCATCAACGCCGGTACCTGACCAGCGGGCCGAATATCGGCCTGTACCCCGGTCGCGTCGTGTTGCGGATTACCGGCAATCGGATGCAGGCTGAGTGTTGCGGGAAACCCGCGATCGGAGAGCCCACGTGAACCTTTTCCGCTGTGCGGTGGTGAAACGTTGCGTGGAGGCTGCAGTAGGCTCCCAGTGCTGAAGCGACTGAGGTCGCATTTTTGAGGAGAAGTAATGCGTACGAAGTATGGAATTTCTGCGATCGCCCTGGTCGCAGCGCTTGCGCTCACCGGCTGCGTTGACAACACTGTCGAGCCGGAGGCCCCGGAGAGCAACACGGAAGTCGGAGTCGACGAAGCCGCAGTTGCGCTTCTCCCTGACGACATCAAGGAGGCCGGCGTGCTGATCGCCGGAATCGACCTCGCCTACGCCCCCAACGAGTTCAAGGCGGCCGACGGAAGCCCCGACGGCTGGTCCATCGACCTCGCTGATGCAATGGCCGCGAAGCTCGGACTCACGGTGGACTACCGCGCGTCGAGCTTCGACAAGATCATCCCCAGCGTCACCGGCGGCACCTTCGACATCGGCTACTCGTCGTTCACCGACAACGCAGAACGCCAGAAGTCGGTCGACTTCGTCAACTACTACAACGCGGGCATCCAGTGGGCGCAGCCCATCGGCTCGGATGTAGACCCGGACCACGCCTGTGGCCTCACCGTCTCGGTGCAGGCGACCACCTACGAAGAGACCGACGAGCTTCCCGCCAAGTCGGAGGAGTGCGTCGCCGACGGTGAAGAGCCCATCAACATCCTCAAGTTCGACTCGCAGGACGAAGCGACCAACGCTCTCGCACTCGGTCGTGCGGACGCTATGAGCGCCGACTCCCCGATCACGCTCTATGCGATCTCCCAGGTGAGCGACAAGATCGAGGCCGCCGGTGAGTCGTTCGACGTCGCGCCGTACGGAATCGCGATTGCCAAGGACGCCACCGACCTCGGCAAGGCCCTCCAGGCCGCACTGCAGTCGCTGATCGATGACGGCACCTACGGTGACATCCTCGACGAGTGGGGCGTGTCATCCGGTGGGATCGACAAGGTCACCATCAACGCCGGTTCCTAGGTAGCCAGCGCATGAGTTCAGCAGACGGCGGCCGCCCGGCGAAGCGTGATGCTTCGCCGGGCGGTGTCGCCCGCTCCCGGAACCGTTCCCACCTTCCGGCGACAAGCACCAACCCCGACGACCAGGCCGAGGCCATCCAGGCGATCAGGTTGCGGCACCCATGGCGCAACATCTTCGCGGGCATCCTTGTCGTCGCCCTCGCACTGTTCATCATCGACGCAGCGCAGCGTCCGGCCTACGGCTGGGAGAACTTCGCGAAGTACATCTTCGACCAGCGCATTTCCCAGGCAGCACTCAACACGGTGCTCCTCACCATCTACTCGATGGCCATCGCCATCGCGCTGGGCATCACGCTCGCTGTCATGCGGCTGTCGAACAATCCGGTCGTCCGAGGCGTCGCCTGGCTCTATTTGTGGATCTTCCGCGGAACTCCGGTGTACGTGCAACTGGTGTTCTGGGGCCTCGTCGCCACCATCTACTCGACGATCGACATCGGCATTCCTTTCATGGAGCCGTGGGTCAGCTGGCAGACGGATGACGTCATCGACGTGTTCTGGCTCGCCGTCATCGGGCTGGCACTGAACGAGTCGGCCTACATGGCCGAAATCGTCAGAGCGGGCATCCTTTCAGTCGACAAGGGCCAGGATGAAGCCGCCACGGCACTCGGCATGTCGTGGCTTCAGACCATGCGGCGCGTCGTGATCCCGCAGGCAATGCGCATCATCATCCCGCCGACCGGCAACGAGGTCATCTCGATGCTGAAGACCACCTCGCTGGTGACGGCCGTGCCGTACAGTTTCGACCTCTACGGCCGCTCCCGGGACATTTCTGCGGTCATCTTCGACCCGATCCCGTTGCTGCTGGTGGCATCCGCCTGGTACCTGCTGTTCACCTCGATCCTGATGGTGGGGCAGTACTTCCTGGAGAAGCGGTTCTCACGGGGGATCGGGCGCGCCGTCGAGAAGAAAGGCACCGAGACCGGTTCAACAGCGACCGTGACCGGAGCCGTCCAGACCCACACGGGGCCCATCGACTCCAAGGGTTCGGAGCACAACAAATGACCGACATCCCCATGGCCAATGTCCCAATGGTGCGTGCCGAGAAGGTCTCCAAGAGCTTCGGTTCCAACCAGGTTCTCAAGAGCATCACCCTTGAGGTGAAGCGCGGTGAAGTACTCTGCCTCGTCGGCCCCAGCGGCTCAGGCAAGTCGACCTTCCTGCGCTGCATCAACCACCTGGAGCGCGTCAACGCCGGCCGTCTCACCGTTGACGGCGTGCTCGTCGGGTACGAGGAGCGCGACGGGTTGCTCTACGAGCTGAAGCCGCACGTTGCTGCCAAACAGCGCCAGGACATCGGCATGGTGTTCCAGCGCTTCAACCTGTTCCCGCACATGACCGCGCTCGAGAACATCATGGAAGCACCCATGCTGGTGAAGAAGGTCTCCAAGACGAAAGCAACGGCTCGGGCGCGCGAACTGCTCGAGAGAGTCGGTCTTGGTGAGAAAGCGGATGCCTACCCCGCCCACCTGAGTGGCGGCCAGCAGCAGCGGGTTGCGATCGCGCGCGCGCTGGCGATGGACCCGAAGCTGATGCTGTTCGACGAGCCGACCTCCGCGCTCGACCCCGAACTGGTCGGTGAAGTGCTCGAGGTGATGAAGGACCTGGCCAAGTCGGGCATGACCATGATCGTGGTCACGCACGAGATGGGGTTCGCGCGGGAAGTCGCCGATTCGCTGGTGTTCATGGATGGCGGCGTGGTGGTGGAGTCCGGTGACCCGACCGAGGTGCTCAGCAACCCGCAGCACAAGCGGACTCAGGCGTTCCTCTCCAAAGTCCTGTAACGGATTCCTAGAGGTGTGCGCCGCAGCGGCGCACGGCGAGCAGTGCGAGCGAGCGGGTCACCGCGATGAGTTCGTCGAGGTTGACCTGCTCGCGCACGGCGTGCGCGAACTTCACATCGCCCGGGCCGAAGTGCAGTGTGGGGATCCCACCGATGCCGGCGTACAACCGCAGGTCGCTCCCGTAGGGGGCTGCGGCGCGCTCCGGGGCTGCGCCGGTGAGGTCGGAGATCGACGCTGACACCTCGTCGATGAATTCGTGCTGCGCGTCGATGCTGCCGCTGGCGAACTGGCCGCCCGGCCAGGTGACGATTGCCGGGTTGTCCGTCAACCAAGCGCTCTTCGCACACGCTACGGCGACGCGTTCTTCGAAGGCCGCGCGGGCATCCGCCGGGTCTTCACCGAGCAGAACGCCCATCCGCCCTTCGGCGACGAGACTCTCCGGCACGCTGGACGACCAGTTGCCTGCCTGCAGTTTGCCGATCGAGATGCCGAACGGCAGCTCGTAGTTGCGGAACAGCGGATCGGGGTTGGCGTTTCGCTCCGCCTCCAGCTGCTTGATCGCTGCGTCGATGCCGAGGAAGGAATCGAAGGCGCTCACACCGCTCATCCGGGTGCTGCCGTGAGCAGCCTTGCCGGCGACCTCGATGCGGAATGTCAGCGCGCCGGCGCAGGCCGTGACGATGCGCCCGGTCGTCGGCTCGGTCAGCACGGCGGCATCACCGCGGTGACCGCGGAGCATAGTGGCGAAGGCGCCGAGTCCGCCATCCTCTTCGCTCATCACCGAGTGCACGGCGAGCGGGCGCTCGAGGGTGACGCCGGCCGCTCGGAGCGCGCGGACGACCCCGAGGTTCGCCGCGACGCCGGCCTTCATATCGCAGGCGCCGCGTCCGTGCAGCACCCGTCCGACGATGTCGCCGGCAAACGGATCGCGGCCGTCCCACTTCTCCAGCTCGCCCTCCGGCACGACGTCGATGTGGCCCTGAAGCACGAGGGCCGGCGTGCCTTCACCGGTCACCCCGACGACCCCGTAGCCCTCGGTGCGATCGGTCTCCTCGCCCGGGTACTGAGGGTGGGAGCGCAGTGCGTCGAGGTCGAACTTCCAGCTGTCGACCGCCAGGCCGAGCTGGTCGAGTTCCCTGGCCTGGGAGTTCTGCAGGTCGGACTCGGCGTCGGTGCCCGTGGTGCTGGGAACACGAATGAGGTCGACCAGGGAGGTGACGAGGGTGTCTTCATCGATCGCGTCCAGGACGCGGAGTTCGACATCGGTGAGCCCGGCAGTGGCATGCATGACGACACTCTATTGCTGCGGGCGTGACCCGAGGGAACGCGCCGACAGACGCGCGCGGGCGTTCCCGGCGGAATCGGGATCACAGCCCCTGATGCTCGGGAATGCCCGCTGCCTAGCGTTAGGGCAGGCGGCCGACCTCCGGCCGGGATAAGAGGAACTTCATGAAATCACGCACTGCTGCCATGACAGCTGTCGGAGTGGTGATGCTCGCAAACGGACTGTTGATCGGAGCCCCTTGGCTCATCTCCGAATGGACCTCGCCCACCGAGGTCACCTTCCTGGACAGTGTCGCTGACTGGCGATACGTCGCGTTCAACTATCTCTACCTCGCCGCGTTGATCGTCTTCATCGCCGCAGCGCCCACGATGACCGGCTGGGTGGGGCGCGAAGGTCGTCGCCTTCCTCACTGGTTGGTGCCGGTGATGGCGGCTGCGGCAGCGCTCCAGGCCTGCACGCTGTTCTCCCAGGCCGTTGTCACGCCATTCCTGCTCGAGGTCGCGCCCGTCGCGCTAACCACCGAGGACGGCGGCGCTTTCGCCATCATCATGTCCGCCATCTGGGTCATCTGGATCGCGGCGCTCACCACATTCGCCATCATCGGCTGGCGTCGCAAGGTTATGCCTGTGCCGGCCGCCCTGCTCATGATCGTCGGGTCACTGGTCATTCCGATCTTCGGGGCGATCGGGAGCATCCTGGTCGGCGGTGCACTCGCCTGGACCGCATGGTCACGCCGGGTGAGCGTGGCGCGTGAGCCCGTCAGCGCACTCGCGTAGATAGGATGCCGGAATGAGCGGTGCTGCAGCCCACCCGATCGAGGCCATGCGCCGGGGTGGGCTCGCGGCACGGCTGCCGCTGTGGAGCCTGGTAGCCGGTCTCGTCATCTCCGTTCTCGCCGTCGGGCTGGCGATCGGCATCCCGCTCGGTGGTGACACGGTGCTCAGCCGCATCGCCGTTGTCTCGTTCGTGGTGGGAGCCACGGCGCTCGCCACCAGCGGGGTGGCACTCCTGCAGCAGGACGCCGCCCACCCGATGGGCTGGTGGCTGATCGCAGCCGGGCTCGCCAACCTGGTATCCAACCTGGTTCTCGGGGGCATCGTCGCGCTGGTGCAGCGTGGTGCCGAGCCCCCGATCGAGATGATCTGGGTGAGCAATTGGGTGTGGATTCCCGCACAGTTCGCGGTGCTGGAACTACTGTTGCGCTTCCCGACCGGTCGACTGCCGAACCGGTGGTGGCGTGCCGTCGAGGTGTTGCTCATCGGCTGGAGTGGGTGGGCGATGATCGTCACTGCGCTGCTCCCCGGTCCGCTGGGATCTGACCGTCTCGCGCACCTGGACAACCCGTTCGGCTGGGACGCGGCATCCGAGTTCCTGAACCTGGCACTGACGCCCACCTTCCTGGCCATTCCGGTGCTCACGGTGCTGTGTGCCAGCGCCATGCTCTGGCGGTGGTTTCGGAGCAGCGCGGTGGAGCGTCAGCAATTGAAGTGGATCCTGGCCGCAGCGCTGTTCCTCGCGATTGTGACCCCTTTCGCCAGTCTCGGCGAGGTGCCGCAGCTGGCGGAGGCCGCCGGATACCTGCTGCTGCCGGCGGCACTGGCCGTCGCCGTTCTGCAGGACAACCTGTGGGATCTCGGTCGCGTGGTTCGTCGATCCCTGGTGTACGCAGGCGCCACGGCAGTGCTTGCGGGCTGCTACCTCATCATCGTCCTGGTCATCGACGGTGCCACGACCCCGATCGTCGCCGCCGTCATCGTCGCAGCCCTGGCACTCCCGGTGAAGAACTTCTTTCAGTGGATGCTCGAACGCATCCTGTTCGGCCAGCGCGGCGACCCTGCACGAACTGTCACCCGGTTGTCGGAGTCGCTCCATCGCCAGTCGTCGTCGCTATCCCAGACAGTCGTCACCGAACTCGCCGATTCGCTCCGCCTTCCCTTCGTCGCTCTCGAGGATGCCGCCGGTGCACAGCGGGCGTTCGCCGGTACGCCTGGCGCGGAGGCGGCCAGGCTCCCGCTGATGGTGAACGGTGTCGAGACCGGCTGGCTGGTCGCGCACGAGCGGGCTTCGGGGGAGGGGCTTGATGCGAAGGACCATCGGCTGCTGGCGATGGTGGCGACGCAGGCCGGCCTGGCCGTTCGCACCGAGAGCCTGGCAACCGACCTCCGAAGCGCCTTCGCCCGTCTGGCGACGGTGCGAGAAGAGGAGCGGGCTCGGCTCCAGCGGGACCTGCATGACGAGTTGGGACCGAGCCTGGCCGGAATCGTCATGCAGTCGGAGGCGGCGCGCAACCTGGCATCGGCCGCCCCGGGCGCACGCAGCGCGCAGTTGGATGCGGTGCTGGAGAGTATCGGATCGAATGCGGAAACCCTTGTTCAGGATGTCCGGCACATCATCGAGGGGTTGCGCCCCGCCTCCATGGGGTCAGCGGGTCTGGGAGCGTCCGTCAAGGAGGCCGCCGGCCGAATCGCATCCGGGGTCCGTCTCGACCTGAACGTGCCCGATCAGCTGACTGGCCTGGCACCGGATGCCGAGGTGGCGATCTTCCGGGTCACCGTGGAAGCTGTATTGAACGCAACCAGGCATGCGGTGCCCACAGTCATCGCCGTGCGGATTGCTTACGAGGGGGATTCGGTCGTGGTTCGAGTGGATGATGACGGGCGCGGGATGGGCGGTGGCCGCCCAGGAGTCGGCATGCGGGCGATGCGGGAGCGGGTGGAACAATCGGGGGGCCGGCTTTCGGTGACTGGCGGGCCGGGCGGTCGTGGCACCACGGTGACGGCATGGATTCCGGTGGTGGACGCATGACGACCAGGGTGATCATGGCGGATGACCACCCGGTGTTCCTCGACGGGCTGAAGCTGCTGCTGGAGACCACCGACGGCATCGAGGCCGTCGGCACCGCAACGAACGGGCTTGCCCTTCTGGAGCTCGCCGAGAACACCCCATTCGACGTCGCCGTCGTCGACCTGGAAATGCCGGTACTCGACGGGATCGCCGCGACCGGGCGCCTGCTCGCCCGGTGGCCGGACGCGGCCATTCTCATCCTCACCATGCACGACGATGACGCGACACTGCTGCGTGCCCTCCGTTCCGGCGCCGCCGGGTACCTGCTCAAGGGTTCAGGGCATGGTGCGATCGTCCGGGCGATCCGGGGCGTGGCCGACGGCGACGCGGTATTCGCCGGACGCGCGGGCCGCGTAGTCCGTGAGGCGATCCGAAATCCGGAACGGTCGCCGATACACGGGCTCACGTCTCGCGAACTGGAGCTGCTGGCCGGCATCGCCTCCGGCGCAGACAACGCAGCCATCGCGTCGTCGTTGTTCCTCTCCACCAAGACCGTGCAGAACAACGTGAGCCTGCTGATGGGCAAGCTGGGGGCCGCGTCCCGCGCCCACCTCGTCGCCCTGGCCCGGGACCTCGGCGTTGACGGCTCAACTGCCGGCTGAGAGCACCTTCTGGATGCGCTGCAGGCTGACCGGCTCGGCCGTGCCGAGGTGCTGGGCGAAGAGGCTGAGGCGCAACTCCTCGATCAGCCAGCGGGCGCGCACCAGGTGCGGTGCGGCATCCGTTGGCAGCGGGATCGTGCCACCGGCAGAAACGAACTTCTCGGTGGCGGAGGCGACCTCGCCCATCCAGACTCGGTCGCGGCCGAGGTTCTCGGCCAGCTTGCCCACCCGGTGGCTGATACCGGCCAGGTACACCGGCAGTCTTCGCACGTGCGCCAGGCCGGTGGCCGAGACGAAGCCCGGGAAGACCAGGCCGTCATGCTGTTCGCGGGCATCCGCCAAAGGAGCCAGCAAAGCCAGACTGCTCGCTGAACTGATCGCCTTCTGGGCGTCCCGACTGGCCGCGAGGGCCTTCGCCACGAGCGAGACCGTCGAGAACAAGTCGTCCATGATGGTGGCGGACACCCGATCGCGAACCCGCTCGAACTCGGCACGCGTCCACACCTCCGTGTCGGTCAATGCTGCGTCGATGCATGCCATCAGGCAGTCCTCGAACAGCGCCTGGGTGCTCGGGTAGGGGCTCGCCCCGAGGCTCAATTTCTCGGCGGCGGTGAGGTGGTTCTGCACATAAGAGGTGGGGGAGGGGATGGCGAGCAGCAGCATCCGCCTGAGTCCCGACTTCATGGCACGGGCCTGATCAGCGGGTGTGCTCATCAATTGCAGAGAGACGGATGCGCCGCGATCGACGAGCGCCGGGTAGGCGCGAACCGTGTTGCCACCCTGCCTCGTGTCGATGAGCTTCGGCAGCGTATCGAAATCCCAGGTCGTCAAGCCATCGCGCTCGAGCGCGTTCGGAGTCTTGACGACGACCTTCGCGACGGACTCGCGCGCGCGAGCCTTCAGCTTGGACTGCAGGGCGGTGAGGTCTTTGGCCCGGGCGACAGTCGTGCCGTTCTCGTTGACCACCCCGAACGTGACCTTCAGGTGCGGCGGCACCCGGTCGAAGTCGAAATCGTCGGCGGCAACGGGGGTGTAGGTCTGCCGTTGGATCTGCGCCGCGAGGTATTCCGTCAGCGACAACTCCTCCATGGCGTCGACCGGCAGGTCCTGCAGCAGCCGTTTCGCCCAGTCCGCCGCCGGCACCACGTTGCGACGGATGGCCTTCGGCAGCGACTTGATCAGCGCGATCACCAGGTCGAGGCGCAAGCCGGGCACCTGCCAGTCGAACCCTTGCGGCGACAGGCGGGCAAGCAGCGCGATGGGCACGTGAACCGTGACACCGTCGTCCTCAGCGCCCGGCTCGAAGCGGTAAGTCAGCTTCAGCCGCTGGTCGCCCTGCTCCCAGTGCTTCGGATAGGACGACTCGACCAGCTCGACGACCGGGGCGGACGACTCGTCGTCCAGCAGGTCATCGGCGGTCATCGTCAGCAGGCCCGGCTGCTCTTTGCTGGTGGTCTTCCACCATTTCTCGAAGTCGCGCTGGGTGCATACCTCGGCGGGAATACGTCGGTCATAGAACTCGAAGACCGCTTCGTCGTCGAGCAGGATGTCCCGCCGCCTGGTGCGTTCCTCGACCTGGGCGAGCTCCTTGCGGAGCTTGCGGTTCGCCCGGTCGAAGGATGTCATTCGCTGATCAAGGGCGGCGTGGTCCCAATCGCCTTCCACCAGCGCATGGCGGATGAACAGCTCGCGCGCGTGCTCCGGGTCGATGCGGGAGAACTGCACCCTGCGGCGATCCACAATCGGAACGCCGTAGAGCGTCACTCGCTCGTAGGCGACGGCGGCCCCCTGCTTCTTCTCCCAATGCGGTTCACCGTAACTGCGCTTGACCAGGTCGCCGGCGATCGGCTCAGCCCAGGAGAGGTCGATGGACGCATTCATGCGGGCGAACAGACGACTGGTCTCAACCAGCTCGGCGCTCATCACCTCGGCGGGCTGCTTCCTGGCGAGGGCGGACCCGGGGAAAATGCTGAACCGGATCTGACGGGCGCCGATGTAGTCGCCCTGCTTGGTTTTCTGTTTCTTATCTGAGGCGGTGTCCTTGATGCCGAGCTGGCTCAGCAGGCCGGCAAGCAGGGAGCGGTGGATGCCGACCGGGTTCACGCTCGGCTGCCCGATGGTAAGGCCGAGTGGTTTGGCCGTCCGCTCCAGCTGCCGGTAGACATCCGCCCACTCCCGCACCCGGAGGAAGTTCAGGTACTCCGCTTTGCACAGCCGCCGGAATTGGTTGCCCGACAGCTCCTTCTCTTTCTCTTTCAGGTAGTTCCAGAGATTCAGCAGGGTGAGGAAGTCGCTGGTGGGATCAGTGAAGCGCGCGTGGGCTGTGTCGGCCTGCGGTCGCTTCTCGAGGGGGCGTTCGCGCGGGTCCTGGATGCTGAGGCCGGCCACGATTGCCATGACTTCGCGGGTCGTTTGGTACTTGGCCGATTCGACCACCATGCGGGCGAGGCGTGGATCGAGCGGCAGCTGTGACAGCTGCTTGCCGACCCTGGTGATGGTGGGCTCCCCGGCAGGGCCGGAGATCGCGCCGAGCTCTCTCAATAGGTCGAGGCCGTCCTTGATGCCCCGGGAGTCCGGCGGCTGCAGGAAAGGGAACTTGGCGATATCGCCCAGGCCGAGGGAAATCATCTGCAGGATGACGGCGGCGAGGTTGGTGCGCAGGATCTCCGGTTCGGTGTACTCCGGGCGGCGCAGGAAGTCGTCCTCGGAGTACAGGCGGATGGCGATGCCGTCGCTGGTGCGCCCGCTCCGCCCTGAGCGCTGGTTGGCGGATGCTTGCGAGATCGCCTCGATCGGCAGCCGCTGGATCTTCGCCCGAGCGCTGTAGCGGCTGATGCGGGCGGTGCCGGCATCGATCACATACTTGATGCCGGGCACGGTGAGGCTGGTCTCAGCCACGTTGGTGGCGAGCACGATGCGGCGTCGGACACCGGCCTGGGCGGAGGTGCGGAAAACCTTGTGCTGGTCGGCCGCACTGAGGCGACCGTACAGGGGGAGCACCTCGGTGCTAACCCCGCTGGTCGAGCTTGTCGAGACCCGAGCCCGGATCGCATCCTCCGCGTCACGGATCTCAGCCTCGCCGCTGAGGAACACGAGCACGTCGCCGTTGTCCTCCCGGGCGAGCTCGTCGAGGGCGGCGTTGATGCCGTCGAACAGGTCGATGGACTCGGCTCCGTCGGCCGCGGCCGCATCCTTCAACAGGTTGTTCTTGCCGCCGCGCCGCCCCCGGGCATCCGCCGCGCCGTGCCCACCGAATCCATCCTGTTGACGGGGCGGGGTGGAGGCTTCGGAGAACTCGTCATCGTCGTCGGGGTCGTCGGAGGCGGCATCCGGCGCCAGCGGCCGGTATCGGATCTCGACCGGGTAGGTGCGTCCGCTGACCTCGACGATCGGGGCAGGCGTGCCTGCGGCATCCGCGAAATGCTTCGCGAAGCTCTCCGGGTCGATGGTCGCCGAGGTGATGATCACCTTCAGCTCCGGCCGCTTCGGCAGCAGCTGCCCCAGATACCCGAGCAGGAAGTCGATGGTGAGGCTGCGTTCGTGCGCCTCGTCGATGATGATCGCGTCGTACTTGCGGAGCATCCGGTCGCGGTGGATCTCATTCAGCAGGATGCCGTCGGTCATCAGCTTGATGCGGGTCCCCTTGCCGACGCGGTCGGTGAAGCGCACCTGGTAGCCGACGAGCCCGCCGACCTCCTCGCCCAACTCTTCGGCAATGCGCTCGGCGATGGTCCGGGCGGCGATGCGGCGCGGCTGCGTGTGCCCAATGCTCTGGTACCCGAGCTCGAGCAGGATCTTGGGGAGTTGGGTGGTCTTCCCCGAGCCGGTTTCGCCGGCCACGATGATCACCTGATGGTCGCGGATGCTCGCCGCGATGTCTTCCCGCCGCTGGCTGACGGGCAGCTCCGGCGGGTAGTTGATGGTGGTGGTGGCGGGAATCATGAGCCTTCCATCCTACGTTCACCGCGCTATCAGCCTCACAGAAGAGTTGCGGCCACAGAGTAGTTTGTGATACAAAGTTCACATGCGTTCACCAGCAGCCGAAGCGGATGTCGGCACGCGCGCCGGGCATGCGACCACTGGCTGGCCGCCGGTCGGCTCCGTGCTCCCGCTCGCGTTCGCATTTCTGCGCGTCCCGCTGGTCGCCGCCGCCGCGTTGGTCACGATCGGGCTGCTGGCGGCATCCGGGATCGCTGCGGAGTTCCCGGTGAGTACCCTCTCCGCTCTCTACCTTGCCCCGGTGAACCTCGTCAGCCTGCTGCTGCTCCGCTGGGCGCTGCACCGCGAGGGCCGTCGTGTTCGCGACCTGATCGGCTTCGACCGCGCCCGCTTGGGCCGCGACACCCTCTGGGGACTGCTCTGGCTGATGGTGCTGTACCTGCCGTTCGCGGGCGCGATCATCGGCACCATGTTCCTTCTCTACGGAGGTGACGCGTTCACCAGTTTCGAGCCGGTGTTCGTGCCGGCGGATGGCTATCTCGTCATGCCGCAGGCGCTGGCCATTGTCTTCGCCGTGGTGGTCGTAGTGACCTTCGCGCCGCTGAATGCCCCTACCGAAGAGCTGGTCTATCGCGGTTACGCGCAGGGCGGCCTGCAGGCAACTCTGAAGTCCACGTGGCTCGCCGTGGTCATCCCCGCCTTCGGCTTCGGACTGCAGCACGTGTTCTTCGCGGCCACCGCGCCGGGGATGTTGGTGTTCGCCGTCGCCTTCTTCGTCTGGGGTCTCGGCGCAGGCGTCATCTACCTGAAGCAGGGCAGGCTCATGCCGCTCATCATCTGCCACCTGATCGTCAACCTGTTCACCAGCCTGCCGGCACTCATCGTGCCGTTCGTCGTCTGATGCTCGCTAGAGGAGAAGCCATGACCAATCCCGCCGATGAGAGCCTGCCGCCCGAAGAGATGCTGCGGCTACTCCGGCAGCAGCAAGACCGGGTGAGAAACGAGCTGTCCGCTCCGATCCCATGGCTGCTCGGCATCTGGGGTGTTGCCTGGCTGGTCGGGTTCCTGCTGCTGTGGAGCGCCTGGCCGGGCGGCAACCCCTGGTTCCAGGTGCCGATGACAATCGCCGGCACGACGTTCGCGGTGCTGATGATCGGCTCGATCGTGGCATCCGCCGTGCTGGGCGTCCGCATGGGGAGGGGCGTGCGCGGCGAGTCCGACTTCGCCGGCGCGGTCTACGGGCTGTCATGGTCGCTGTGTGGCGTGGCATTCGCGGCCGTCGGCGTGGGACTGATCTCCAACGGCTTGTCCACCGAACTGGCATCGATCTACTTCCCATCCGCCTACGCGCTGATGGTCGGAACCCTGTATCTCGGCGGCGCGGCACTGTGGCGCGACAAGGGCCAGCTGGTGCTCGGGATCGTGCTGCTGGTCATCGGATCCGTAGCGCCATTCTTCGGCGCCCCGACCAACAACCTCGTGATGGCGCTCGCCGGCGGTGGCGCTTTCCTGATCAGTGCGCTTCTCGCTGCCCGAGACCGGGGGTGACGGCAATGGATGAGCTCGATCCGGTCATCCACGCGGCCGCCCGGCTGCGCATCACGGCAACATTGGGCGCGTTGCCAGCAGGCGACCGGATGTCATTCCCTCGTCTGCAGGAGCTGCTCGACATGACCGCCGGCAACCTGTCGACCCATCTGCGCAAACTGGAAGATGCCAGCTACGTCGAAGTTGCGAAAACCCATCAGGGCCGCACGCCGATCACCTACCTGGCCTTGACCACGCGCGGCCGCCGCGCATTCGAGGACTACACCGAAGCGCTGAGAACACTTCTGGGAGAACCAACCTGACAACCTCGTCCACCTCGACGGCGTGAGTCGCCGGTACGGTGACGTCGTCGCCCTCGCCGGCAAGGTGGGGTCCGGCCCGGTGGCAGACTCGTAGGCAGACCAAGCCGAAGGAGGTTGCCGTGCCGGAGTTCGCAAGAGCCGAGCTGGTTCCGGAGCCGCACGCCGAAACCGTCGAACATTTCTCGCGAAACCTCGAGGCGGTGCGCAGGCGGATCGACGCGGCCCGCGAGCGTGCAGGGCGAGCGGATGCCGTGCGCCTGCTGCCGGTCAGTAAGTCGGTGCCGGCAGAACGCATCCGTTCAGCCATCGCAGCCGGATGCTCCCGACTGGGTGAGAACAAAGTGCAGGAGGCGCACCGCAAGTGGGGTGAGCTTCGCGACACCGGTGTCGAGTGGTCCGTGATCGGGCATCTGCAGACCAACAAGGCGAAGCTGGTCGCGGAGTTCGCAACTGAGTTCCAGGCGCTCGCCAGCACGCGCGTCGCTGAGGCTCTCGACCGCCGACTGCAGGCAGCAGCACGCAGTCTCGACGTTTTCGTTCAGGTCAACACCTCCGGCGAGGAGAGCAAGTTCGGTCTTCAGCCCGCCGACGTGCCGGCCTTCGTTCGCGAGTTGCCCGCCTACCAGTCGTTGCGGGTGCGCGGCCTGATGACTCTCGCCGTGTTCAGCGCGGACACGGAACGCGTGCGTGCATGTTTCCGGGTGCTGCGAGAGCTGCAGCAGCGGCTGCGAGACGAGGCCATTGATGGTGTCTCGTTCGACGAATTGTCGATGGGGATGTCGGGTGACTTCGAGGTCGCCATCGAGGAAGGTGCCACCGTGGTGCGCGTCGGCCAGGCGATCTTCGGTGCGCGCGCTCAGCCCGACTCCTACTACTGGCCGGCGAGCGGCTAGCCCGAAGCGGGTGTCGCGCAAGAAGTCCGTCGGTGGCGACAGGGAGTGGCGAGTTTGGGGCCGGGTCAGCGCGCGGGGAGGTGGAACGTTTCGGCGAACCGCTCGAGCAGGGCCGGCTCACCGGCGAGAACCTTCACCGTGCCGTCGTCGATCGCAGCGGCAGGCGTCAACTGGCCGGAGATCAGCAAGCGGATGCCCGGACCGGTCTCGAACGCGAGGTCCACGCCGCCCGCCAGCGGGTCGACCCCGGCGGGCGCAAGCGTGCCGGAGCTCCCGCGCAGCGGGGCGACGCTCAGCCCGCCGGGAGCGACGCGGAGGCCGAGGGCGATGTCGGCCAGGTGGATTTCGTAGGCCGTTGTCGGGAGGCTGGCGGCGACATCCGCCCGGAATGCCGTGCGTAACGCCATCGTCAGCGAGTCGGAGGTGACCACGTCGCCCTCAGCCGGTTCGCCCATTGAGGCGAACCCCCAGCGGCCGAGCGCGAGCACCACGTCTTCCAGGCCCCGCCCGTAGTCCGTCAGGTCGTAGGCGAGCCCGTGCGCCATCGGCAACCGCCGCACGACGCCGGCATCCTGCAGCTCTTTGAGCCGGGTGCTCAGGATGTTGGTGGGAATGCGGGGGAGGCCCTGCTTGAGGTCGGTATAGCGGCGCGGGCCGACGAGCAGGTCGCGAACGATGAGCAGGGCCCATCGTTCGCCGACCAGCTCGAGGGCCGTGGTGACGCCACAATATTGGCCGTAGTTGCGGGCGGCCATTCAGATCAGGCTGTCCCTCCCTGGGCAGCCATGAACGCCTCGGGTCCTTCCTCGGCGGCCTTCGGGTCCATCCACAGCACGCTGAACTCGTTGCCGTCCGGGTCCTCGAAATCACGCGAGTACATGAAGCCGTAGTCCTGCGCCTCCTTCGGTTCGGAGCCGCCGGCGGCCAGCGCCTTCTCCAGCATGACGTCCACGGCCTCCCGGCTCTCCGCGCTGAGCGCGGTCTGCACCATGGCGTTGGTGTGCGGGTCGGGGATCTGCTTCTGGGTGAAGGTGGCGAAGAAATCGCGGGTGAGCACCATCAGGTAGATGTGCTCGTCGATGACGACGCAGGCTGCGTTCTCATCGCTGAACAGCGGGTTGATGCTCCAGCCGAGGCCCTGGTAGAACTCCTTGGCGCGGGGCAGGTCGGTGGTCGTCAGGTTGACGAAGATCTCGGTCGACATGGTGGCTCCTCGTGGTGTTTTCAGGTGACGGGATCGGGGCCCGATTGTTGGTGAAAGACATACTTGCAAAAAACAAGTAAGCCGTCAATGGGTCTGACCTATGTATACAGAGTGGCGCCAGCAGTCGCATTTGTTGGCAAGTTTCGCTCGTTGAACTAGGCTGTGTATACACAACTCGGCAGGGAGGGCGGATGATGCGCGCCAGCGACCGTGCCTATCGAGCCCTGCGAAACGAGATCGTCAGCTGGGAGTTGCTCCCGGGCAGCGTACTCGGCGAGGTCGAGCAGTCCACGCGGCTCGGCGTGAGCCGCACGCCCATCCGCGAGGCGCTCTCCCGCCTCGCCGCGGACGGACTGGTCGAGCCGCAGGCCGGCCGCGGCCTGGTGGTCACCGCCATCTCGATCGAGAACATCACCGAGCTGTTCGAGGCGCGTCAGGCACTGGAGCAGCGCGCGGCGGCGCTGGCGGCAGAGCGTCGCGACCCGGCGGTCTTCACCCAGCTGCAGCAGGAGTTACGCGAAGCCGCCACGCTCGTCGACGACCCGCACGCCTACTACGACCTGGTCGCCCGCATCGATGCGGCAACGGATGACGCGAGCCGCAGCCCCTACCTGGTGGCCGCCCTTCGTGGCCTGCGCACCCACCTGGTGCGCATCCGCCGCCTCGCCCAGGACGACCGCGAGCGCCTGATCGCCGCAGCGGCCGAGCACCTGCTCATCGTCGACGCCATCGTCGCTGGGGACGCCGAGCTTGCCGCCCATGCCACCCACATCCACCTCTACCAAAGCCTGCAGAACACCCTGAAAGCCGCGAAAGCCGGCCGGTTCGCCGACCAGCTCGCCGCATCCTGACCCCTCGAAAGGACCACCATGAAGCTCCACCCCGTGCGCGTGCACCCCAGTTCGGACAACCTGGCGAAGCAGGACCAGCTCGCCTGGAAGATCGCCGAGGTCGCGTCAGAACCGGTAGCGGTGACGGATGATGTGGCCGACATGGTCATCAACCGCGTCATCGACAACGCTGCGGTCGCAACCGCGTCGCTCAGCCGCGAGCCGGTGGTGGCAGCACGGGCGCAGGCGTTGGCACATCCGGTCACTTCGACAAGCTCAGTTCAACGCTCGACAAGCTCGACCAGCAGAAATGGCTCAACCGTCTTCGGCGTCGCTGACCTGGTCAGCCCGGAGTGGTCCGCCTGGGCGAACGGTGTCGCCGTGCGTGAGCTCGACTTCCACGACACCTTCCTCGCCGCCGACTACTCGCACCCGGGGGACAACATCCCGGCGATCCTGGCCGTCGCCCAGCATGTCGGCCGAAATGGCTCAGACCTCTTGCGCGGCATCGTCACCGGCTACGAGATCCAGGTGAACCTGGTGAAGGCGATCAGCCTGCACAAGCACAAGATCGACCACGTCGCCCACCTCGGTCCGAGTGCGGCGGCCGGCATCGGCACGCTGCTGGGGCTCCCCTCCGAGACGATCTTCCAGGCGGTGGGGCAGGCGCTGCACACCACCACCGCCACGCGCCAGTCGCGCAAGGGCGAGATCTCCACCTGGAAGGCGCACGCCCCCGCGTTTGCCGGGAAGATGGCGGTCGAAGCCGTCGATCGGGCGATGCGCGGCCAGACCAGCCCGACCCCGATCTATGAGGGCGAGGACGGCGTCATCGCCTGGCTGCTCGATGGGCCGGACGCGCACTACGAGGTTCCGCTGCCCGAGCGCGGCGAGGCCCGTCGCGCCATCCTCGACACCTACACGAAGGAGCATTCGGCGGAGTACCAGGCGCAGGCACTCATCGACCTGGCCCGCAAGCTGCACCGCGAGCACCCGGGCCTGACCCCGGAAACGGTCAAGAGCATCGTCATCCACACCAGCCACCACACCCACTATGTGATCGGCTCCGGCGCGAACGACCCGCAGAAGTATGACCCGACGGCGAGCCGGGAGACCCTGGACCACTCGATCCCGTACATCTTCACCGTCGCCCTGCAGGACGGCAGCTGGCACCACGTCGACTCCTACGCGCCCGAGCGTGCCGGCCGGCCCGACACGGTTGCCCTCTGGAACAAGGTCACCACGCAGGAGGATGCGGAGTGGACCCGCCGCTACCACTCGATCGACTCCGCCGAGAAGGCGTTCGGCGGCCGGGTCGAGATCGAACTGGCCGACGGAACCCGCATTGTCGACGAGATCGCGGTGGCGGATGCGCATCCGCTCGGCGCCCGGCCGTTTGCACGGGCGCAGTACGTTGCCAAGTTCCGCACCCTCGCTGACGGTGTGCTGGAGCAGCGCGAGATCGATCGTTTCCTGGAGGTGGCCCAGCGCCTGCCCGAGTTGACCGCTGCCGAGCTGTCCGGGCTCAACGTCACCGCCGCCATCGAGACGAACACCGCGAAGGGGATCTTCTAATGCTCTACGCGAAGACCTCCCCAGCCGACAAGCGCGCCAAGCTGCGCGCGGCCCTGAAGACCGGCGAGCTGCTGCGTTTCCCGGGGGCCTTCAACCCGCTGAGCGCGAAACTCATCCAGGAGAAGGGCTTCGAGGGCGTCTACATCTCCGGAGCAGTGCTGAGCGCCGAGCTGGGCCTGCCCGACATCGGACTCACCACCCTCACCGAGGTTGCCCAGCGCGCCGGCCAGATCGCCCGGATGAGCGACCTGCCCGCCATCGTCGACGCCGACACCGGCTTCGGCGAGCCGATGAACGTCGCCCGCACGGTGCAGACCCTCGAGGATGCCGGAGTCGCCGGACTGCACATCGAAGACCAGGTCAACCCGAAGCGCTGCGGTCACCTCGACGGCAAGGCGGTCGTCGACTCTGACACCGCGATCAAGCGCATCCGGGCGGCAGCGGATGCGCGGCGCGACCAGAACCTCCTGATCATGGCGCGCACCGACATCCGCGCCGTGGATGGGTTACACGTGGCCATCGACCGTGCGAAGGAGCTGGTGGATGCCGGCGCTGACGCCATCTTCCCGGAGGCCATGCGCGACCTCGGCGAGTTCGAGGCGGTGCGGAAGGCGGTCGACGTGCCGATCCTCGCCAATATGACCGAGTTCGGCAAGAGCGAGTTGTTCACCACGGCCCAGCTCGCGGACATCGGAATCAACATCGTCATCTACCCGGTCACCCTGCTGCGCAGTGCGATGGGCGCCGCCGAGCGCACGCTGGACACGCTGCTGGCTGACGGAACGCAACAGGCGGCGGTCGGCGAGATGCAGACCAGGGCCCGCCTGTACGAGTTGCTCGACTATGAGGCGTACAACTCGTTCGACTCCTCCGTCTTCAACTTCACCCTCGGGCAGTGATTGAATCACTACTGTTCGAAGTACCGACGCACGAACGCAGCAAGGGAGCACAATGAGCGACGAAATCCGCAAGGGGCTCGACGGTGTCGTGGCAGACACGACCGCGATCTCGAAGGTCAATCCCGAAACGAACTCGTTGCTGTACCGGGGCTACCCGGTTCAGGAGCTGGCCGAGAAATGCACCTTCGAAGAGGTCGCCTACCTGCTCTGGCACGGTGAGCTTCCCACCGGGGTTCAGCTGGAGGAGTTCCAGCAGCTGGAGCGTTCCCTGCGCCCGCTCGATGCGCGCACCAAACGGGTTATCGACGAGCTGCCGCTCACCGCGCATCCGATGGACGTCGTCCGTACGGCGGTCAGCGTGATCGGCGCCACCGATCCGACGCTCACCGCAACGGATGGCCTCACCGACCGCAACCTCAACGAGGGCCGCGCGGTGTACCTGTTCGCACAGCTGCCGGCCATCGTCGCCTACGACCAGCGCCGCCGCCGCGACCTGGAGCTGGTCGAGCCACGCGACGACCTGTCGTACAGCGCCAACTTCCTGCACATGACCTTCGGCGAGGTTCCCGACCTCACCGTCGTGAGCGCATTCGACGTGTCGATGATCCTGTACGCCGAGCACTCGTTCAACGCCTCAACCTTCACCGCCCGCGTCATCACCAGCACCCTGAGCGATTTGTACAGTGCTGTCACCGGCGCGATCGGGGCGCTCAAGGGCGCGCTGCACGGTGGCGCGAATGAGGCGGTCATGCACGTGTTCGAGGAGATCGGTACGGCGGACATGGCGGAGGAGTGGCTGAACACCGCGCTCACCGAGAAGCGCAAGATCATGGGTTTCGGCCACCGGGTCTACAAGAAGGGCGACTCACGCGTGCCCACCATGAAGGCGGCGCTCGACACACTCATCGCCGAGTACGACCGGCCGGACCTCGCCGAACTGTACGCCAACCTGGAGGCGGCGATGGATGCTCGTAAGGGCATCAAACCGAACCTCGACTACCCGAGCGGGCCGGCCTACCACCTGATGGGTTTCGACACCGAGATGTTCACGCCGCTCTTCGTGGCCGCCCGCATCACCGGCTGGACGGCCCACGTGATGGAGCAGCTCGAGGCCAACTCGCTCATCCGCCCGCTGAGCGCCTACAACGGTCCGGACGAGCGCCACCTGTAGCCGCGCATACGATTGACGGCATGACTGTCCCCACCATTACGCTCAATTCCGGCCACAACATTCCCCAACTCGGCTTTGGTGTTTTCAAGGTCGACCCGGTCGAGACCGAGCGCATCGTCAGCGACGCCCTTGAGGTCGGCTTCCGGCACATCGACACCGCTGCCATCTACGGGAATGAGGAGGGTGTCGGCAGGGCGATCGCCGCATCCGGCATCCCGCGGGACGAGCTGTTCATCACCACCAAGCAGTGGCACACCAACCAGGCGACGGATGCCGCGAACGCCGCGATCGAGGAAAGCCTCACCAAGCTGGGCCTCGACTACGTCGACCTGTACCTGATCCACTGGCCGGCTGCGGCTCATGACCGCTACGTGGAGAGCTGGCTCGCGCTGGAGCGTTTCCAGGCGGAGGGCAAGACTCGCTCGATCGGCGTCTCGAACTTCCTCGTCCCGCACCTGGAGCGGCTGCTCGCCGAGGGCACGATCGTTCCGGCGGTTGACCAACTCGAACTGCACCCGGCGTATCAACAGGGTGAGACGACATCGTTCGCACGCTCGAAGGGCATCCAGATCGAGTCCTGGGGCCCGCTCGGCCAGGGCAAGTACGACCTGTTCGGCGAGCGCGCGGTGGCGGATGCTGCCGAGGCTCACGGCAAGTCGCCCGCCCAGGTGGTCATCCGCTGGCACCTGCAGACCGGCAACATCGTCTTCCCCAAGTCGAATCGTCGCGAGCGGATGGTGGAGAACTTCGAGGTGTTCGACTTCGAACTCACCGAGGCGCAGGTCGCCGCGATCACCGCGCTGGAGCGGGGCGGTCGCGTGAGCAGCCACCCCGACGACGTCAGCTAGTGGGGCTGCCTCGCCGGCGGCTGCTGGGCCTCGGAGCCATCGGCCTGCTTGTCGGGTTCTTCTCCGGACTGTTCGGCGTCGGCGGCGGAATCATCCTGGTGCCGCTCCTGGTGCTGGCCCTCGGATTCTCGCAACGGCTTGCCTCCGGCACCTCCCTCGCCGCCGTGCTGCCGACGGCGATCGCCGGCCTGGTGGGCTACGCAGCAATCGGCAACGTCGACTGGGTGGCCGGTGGCGTGCTCGCGGTTGGCGCCATCGGCGGTTCCCTGCTCGGCACCTGGCTGATGCACCGGATGCCCCAGCGCCTGTTGCGCTGGATTTTCGTCGCTTTCCTCGCCCTGGTCGCGGCGCGGATGTTCTTCCTCGTTCCGGATCGTTCGGCCGACCTCGAATTCGGGGTGGCCACTATCGCCGGGTTGCTCGCCCTGGGCCTGGTCGTCGGCATCGTCTCCGGGTTGCTGGGCATCGGCGGCGGCGTCATCATCGTTCCTGCGCTGATGCTGCTTTTCGGCGTGGGCGACCTGGTGGCGAAGGGCACGTCCCTGCTCATGATGATCCCCACAGCTGTGACCGGAACGCTCGCCAACTCGAGGCGCCGGAACGTCGACCTGCGAGCATCCGCCGTTATCGGCCTGCTCGCGATTCCCGCATCGTTCGGCGGCGTCGCCGTGTCGGTGCTGATGCCGCCGGCGCTGGGCAGCATGCTGTTCGCGCTGCTGCTGGTCTTCTGCGCCCTGCAGCTCGCCTGGAACGCGTGGCGCCTCCGCCGAGCATCCTGAACTCCCAGGGCGTAGCGTGGTGGCATGGCCACTCGCTTGGCGGATGCCGTCAGCCCCTACCTGAGAAGCCACGCCGACAACCCGGTCGAGTGGTGGCAGTGGGGAGCCGAGCCGTTCGCCGAAGCCGAGCGCCGCGGCGTGCCTGTGCTGGTGTCGATCGGCTACGCCACCTGCCATTGGTGCCACGTCATGGCGCGGGAATCGTTCAGTGACGCTGCCCTCGCCGAGTACCTGAACGAGCACTACGTTGCCATCAAGGTGGATCGCGAAGAGCATCCGGATGTCGACGCCAGCTACCTGGCCGCGGCCAGCGCTTTCACCGAGAACCTGGGCTGGCCGCTGAACGTGTTCCTGACACCGGAGGGCAAGGCGTTCTATGCCGGAACGTACTTTCCGCCGGTCGCGTTGGCCGGGCATCCGTCGTTACGCCAAGTGCTGGAAGCCATCAACGGTGCCTGGACCGACCATCGGGATGAGGTGGAGAACACGGCGTCGGCCGTCGTCGCTGCCCTCGCTGAGCAGTCGTTGCCTGCCGCCGGCGAACTGCCGGCCGAGTTCGCAGGTGCGGTGCAGCAGCTGGAGGCATACGAGGATGCCGAGTACGGCGGCTTCGGTGGCGCACCGAAGTTCCCGGTCGCACCGGTGCTGCTCTTCCTGCTGTCCGAACCTGCCGGGGACAGCGGAAACGCGCTCGCGCTGCGTACGCTTGAGCGGCTGGCTGCGTCTGGGCTGCGCGACCCGATCGAGGGCGGATTCTTCCGTTATGCAACCATGCGGGACTGGACCGAGCCCCACTACGAGCGGATGCTGTACGACAACGCGCTCCTCCTCGACGCGTACACGCAGGCATGGAAGCTGACCGGTGCCGACTGGGCGGCGATCTCCGCGGATGGCGCTGCCGACTTTCTGGAGGATGTCTTGCAGCTGCCGGCCGGCGGCTTCGCTTCCGCCCAGGACAGCGAGAGCATCGTCGATGGGGAGCTGACCGAGGGGGACTACTACGCTCTGTCGCCGGCCGGGCGTTCCAGGCAAACACCTCCGAAGCGCGACGAGAAGGTGCTCGCCGGCTGGAACGGGTTGGCGATCGGCGCCCTCGCTCGCGCCGGCTTCGCGTTCGACCGGCCAGACTGGCTGGACTCGGCCCGGCGGGCAGCCGACTACCTGCTGGCTCACCACCTTCTGGCCGATGGTCGGCTGGTTCGAGCGTCCATTGCCGGGCGCACCTCGACGGCCACGGCGACGCTGGAGGACTACGGGATGCTCGCCCAGGGTCTGCTCGAACTGGCGCTGGCGACCGGGCAAGCCGACTACGCCGTGGCCGGCCGGAAGCTCGTCGACTCCACGCTCCCGGCGGTTCCGAGCGCCGGGAATCCCTTCACGGTTCCGGGCGGGGCCGACCCGGTGCTGGTCGCGCACGGGACCGCGCTGGCCGCCGACCCGTCAGAAGGGGCCTACCCGTCCGGTTTGACGGCCACGGCTTCGGCCGTCCACACGCTGTACCTGCTCACCGCGGATCGTCGCTACCTGGATGCCGCCCGCCACGCCATGGCCATGGTTGCGGCACCCGCCGTCGCCCGCCCGATCGGCTTCGGGGCGGCGCTCCGGCTGATGGCGGAGCTTGCCTCCGAGCCGGTGCAACTCGTCATCGTCTCGCCCACGGATGCTGCGTCACCAGGAGTGGCCACCGCGGCCCGCACCCACCCGGCGACCCTCGTCGCCTCGGTGACCGAGCCGCAGGCATCCGCCCTCGCCGAAGCAGGCTTCGAGCTGTTCGAGGGCCGCACGGCGCCGAGCGGCGAGCCCACCGCCTACCTGTGCCGCAAGTTCGTCTGCCGGCTGCCGACAACGGATGCCCGCGAGCTGGGCTGAGCCGTGGCGCGGGCTCAGTCGTCGAGACTCTCCTCCACCTCGCGGATCTCATCGACCGTCAGAGGGGCCCACGGCGAGCTGTCGGGGTTGGACGAGTACGCCTCCGGGCTCTCACCCTGATTCCACCACTTCGCTTCGTACGGAACATCGTCGAACAGCACGCGGTCACCCTTGTCGTAGATGGCTGTGCCCGCCCAATCGGGGTAAGTGCCGGAGGGGAGCGACGGCATCTTGATCGGCTTCTCCCCGGGCAGCACGGGGCCGATCAGGGTCCACGGAGTTTCCCAGCTGTTCAGCACGGGGTTGTCTGGCAGGTCGCCCTTCGTCCACCACTTGGCCAGGTAGACGTTTCGGTGCCACACCACTTTGGTGCCCTCGAGATACGAGGAGGTCTCCGCCCAGATCGGGTAAGGGCTGCTCTTCGGGTCGTCGACCAGGTCGGCCGCGTCGAGCGGTTCTGGCGTGGTGACATGGTCGGCGGCGTGCACCGCGCGGCCCTCGAAGCCTTGCGCCAGCAGGTCCGAGAAACGCAGGTCACCCTGTGAGACGCCGCTGCAGGCATCCGAAACCCTGGTGACGTCTGCGTAGTTGGGGCCGCAGGTGGTGTCGCGGTTCAGTGACCACATGGACATGCGCCCCAGCCCCTGCGCCTGGCCGAACGTGTTGAGCGCCCGAGCGTCATCCAGCGTGAAGACCTCATTGACCAGGTCGTTCTGGCCGATCATCGGCGTCGCCCCCAGCTTGGTCCAGAGGGTGCCAGGGGTGAGCTCGATGCCTGCGTTGCTGTAGATGAAGTCGAGTTGCCGATGAGTCTCGGTCAGGGCGCGGATGCTGGCTTCGGCCGAATTCTCGTCGGAGGCGAGGCTCTGGCCGAAGTTCATCGTCATGGCGTTGACCCCGGCGAGGTCCACGCCCGCCTCAAGAAACTGCTCTACCGCGGTTGCACCTTCCTCGGTGAGGCCGTAGGTGGCTGCCGGCAGCGTGAGCCAGATGGCGAGATCGTCCCCCGCGGCGCGCTCCCCGGCCTGCACCTCGGCGAGCACCTCAGCCCGGCGTTCCCCGGCTTCAGCGTCGGAGAGGTCGTCGCCCTCGATATCGAGGTCGATGGTCGATACGTTGTAGCGGTCGATGACGCTGCGGTACGCCTCGGCAAGCTTGGCCCGATCGTCGCAACTGGTGCTCAGCTCGTCATTGTTGAGCCCGCCGAACGATACGGCGATTCCACCGCCTTGCTGCTCGAGCCTGGCCAACCGCCGGTCGAGGTCGAGCTTCTCCGCCGCCTCGTCCAGCGTGTACGCGGTTCCCCAGGTCGGCTCACAGCCGTCGGTGGCCGACGCCACGATGAATGAGAGCATGACGTCCCTCGCGGAGTCGGTTGCCGGGGACTCGAACTCGAAGGTCGGCGTGGCAGTCACGTCCACGTAGGCGGCGAACCACGGTTCGACCGGTGCCTGCACCTGTGCGGATGCCCACCACTGGTAGGCGAAGAAGCCTCCGCTCGCCAGCACGGCAGTCAGGATGAGTGCGAGCACGACCCGCAGAGGAGCCAGCCGCCGCCCTTCAGAACGCCCCCCGGTCGACCTCATGAGGAACGCAGCTCCGTGATTCCGTGATCCTGCAGCTCGGTGACCAGGATCGACTCGCGGTCGGGTGGCGCCGATTGCACCGTGTCGCCGTAGTACAGGATCGCCCTCCAATCGATGGGTTGGTCGGCGGTGACCGGCTGTGGGCGGCTGCGGTTGTCCCGGGGTTTTCTCTCGACGTAGAGCCATTTGGTCAGGCCGATCCAGATGTCGACGAGTGAGTGTCCGATGCCGATGTAGGCGACGATCGCCATACTGGCGAGCACGGCGTTGAATGCCGCGAACGCAGCGTTGCCCCAGTTCTGCGCCTGAAAGTCCCGCAGGAAGGTGAGCACGGAGAACGCCACGATCAGGTAGGGCACCACCACGTAGATGAGAGGAGCGGCCGTTCGGTTGCGCACCTTGGGGGTGCGGGCGAAGGGGATCTTCTTGCTGGTGATGGCCTGCTGGATGGACTTGCAGACGCCGGCGAGGTTCACCGGCAGCAGGATCAGGTTGAAGCCGTAGATGCGGAAGACGTCGCTCGCCTTGTACCCGCAGTACCGCAGGTCAACCGCCATGGCGATGAAGTACGGGAGGGCTGCGAGAAGTACGACCGGGCTGAGCAGGCGACCGTCGTATGGGTAGGCGAGCAGGAAGATGAGCCCGAAACTGGCCCAGGCGATGGATGACATGTAGTTCACGCGCAACGCCAGTTCCGACCAGCTCACGCGTTCTCCGTGCGATCTGCGTTCCCGTACCTGTCTCACCAGTTTCGGCATGATGAGCAGTCCGCCGTTGGCCCAGCGGCGACGTTGAACCACCAGGGACCCGAAGTCGGGCGGGGTCGCGCTGTAGCTCAGCCGCTCCGGATAGTTCACCAACGACCATCCGTGGGTCCCTAGGTCGATGCTCGACTCGGTGTCTTCGATGACCGTGCGATCCTGCACATAGCGACGCACGGTGAACCCACCGACGGTCTCCGTCTCGACGATGTCCTCCAGCGCCTTCTTGCGGATGACCGCGTTCGCCCCCACCCAGAACGTCGCGTTGTGGAAGGTCTTGCCCTGGTGCAGGATGTGCTGGAGGTCCGTGGTGGCACCGGCCAGCCGCTCGATCCTGGTGCGAGCACCGCGGAACGACGAATACGGCGTCTGCGTCACGGCAACTCGCTGGTTGTCCGGCTGCTCGAGGAAGTAGACCAGGCGCAGGCAGTAGTCCCGAAGCAGCAGTGAGTCGGCGTCGAGGGTAAGCAGGTACTCCGAATCCGGAACGGCGAGATCGCCCGGTTCCGCGCTCTCCACCGCACGCAGCACGGTTCCGTACGGGGTCTCCTCCGGCCGGTAGATGCCGCCCATGAGCCCGATGTAGGCGTTCAGGTTCATCGCCTTGTTGGCTTCGTGGGACACGGATGCGTACAGCTTGCGCTCGAACGTGGCCAGTTCGGCGGAGAAGATCCACGCCAGGCGGCGGTACAGTTCGAGCATCCGTGAGGCGGATGGCGCCATGTGCTCTCGCTGGGCCGCCTCGAGCGCGGCCACCGTGATTCGCAGTTCCCCGGCCAGGCCGCGCAACACCTGGTCGACGAAGAACACGTCGACGTGGTCTTCGACCTTCCCACTGCGCGCGCGACGCTCCAGCCAGTCGGCAGCCCAGCGGTAGTGCTCGGCCAGCGTCGTCAACGATGTCTCGTCTATGGCGTCGACCTGGCTGTCGAACTCGAACTGGAACAATGCCGCGTTCATGCGGGCAGCCGGCGCGGCCAGGGCTTCCTGGATCTCCGTGGTGATGCTTCTCGTCTGTTCCAGGCGGCCGATCTCGGCAGGATGGGTCGGGAACGGCGGGTCGTCCAGCAGCAGCACGACACGCATCGATGGGTATTCCTGCAGGCAGGCCGACCAGAGCGTCGCGCGCACGACATCCGGTTCCTCGCTGTAGGAGGGAACCAGCACCGTCATGGCGCCGTGCCCCTGCCCGAAGTGGTGATCGAGCTCAGCCCGCGGCACCCGAACGTGGTGGCGGAAGCGCTGGAGCGCACCGTGCCTGGCCATCAGGTACATGAGGGCCGAGAACGTCAGGAAGGTGACGACAACCAGGTAGGAGATCGCTTCGGTGGTGAACCGGAAGCTCTCGGTGCCGTTGTTCAGGAATTGGGCCATGATCGTGTAGATCAGATAGCCGAGCCAGAACAGCACGGTGGCGACGATGGCCAGGCGGCTGTAGGTGATCGCCCGATCGCTGGGCCGCGGGTGTACTGAAGGCAGGGGTTCGGTGCTCTTCTCGGCTCCCCATTGGTGGCGCTGGGAACGCGAGGTCGGGTTGGGGGCGCTCATGCTGATCCTCAAGAGGAAGGCCCAATGCTGTTCGGGTAAGCAAAGCCGGGGGCCTTGGGTCAGCTACGCTACCCTGAGATATATTGGACTGCTACCGCGAACTGGGGGACGTTTGTCCGCCATTTGGGGGACAATTCGTCGATCAAACGGCGTGTCGATTCACATCTTGGGCGATTCATTCGGTATATGCGAACCCTGCTCGCGTTTGTGCGGGTCGCTACTCAGCCAGCACCCTTCCGCGCACTGCACAGCGGATGATCACGCTGCGGTGGTTGAATGGAGGCAGGCCGCAGCGTGTCGGTCTCCGGACGAGGGAGCAGTACCCGGCGAGCGACAAGACTGACCAGGAAAGGTCGTTGTCATGTTCGCGTGGATCATTCTGGTCGTGTCCGGAGTTCTTGAGGCCGTCTGGGCGACTGCCCTCGGCAGATCCGAGGGCTTCACCAAGCTGTGGCCATCCGTCACCTTCTTCATCGCCCTCGCCTTCAGCATGGCCGGCCTCGCCTGGGCGATGCGAGACATCCCGACCGGCACCGCCTACGCCGTCTGGGTCGGCATCGGTGCGGCCCTGACCGTCGCCTACGCGATGATCTTCGGTGGCGAGACCGCGTCCATCCTCAAGGTACTGCTGGTCCTGGGCATCGTCGGATGCGTGATCGGGCTGAAAGTCCTCGACGGCTAGCGCCAGCCCGGCAGCCAGAAGTGTGAGCGCACGAACAGTTCAGGCATCGGAATCCCCGCCCACACCGGGTAGAAGAATGCGCTCACCAGCGCCGCCGCAATGAGGAAGACGGCGACCAGGCGGATGCCGCTGGGCCTTCGCCAGGTCGGGTCGGTGCGGCGGCCGAGGATGATCCCGAGCACCATCGTCAGCCCGAGGATCAGGAACGGCTCGAACGAGATCGCATAGAACTGGAACATGGTGCGGCTCGGATAGAGCAGCCAGGGCAGGTAGCCGGCGGCCGCCCCGGTGAGGATCAGGCCGACACGCCACTCCCGGTAGCGGATGAGCCGGTAGACGAGGTAGACCAGGGCGGCTCCGGCTGCCCACCAGATAAGCGGGTTCGCCAGTGAGGTGATCAGTGACGCGGTGCCGTCGACTTCCGAATAGTGGAAACTGGTCGGCCGGGTCAGGAACAGCCAGGTCCAGGCATCCGCCGAATAACTGTGCGGGGTGCTCAGGCCGACATGGAAGTTGTAGGCCGACACCTGGTAGTGCCAGAAGCTCTGCACATCGGCGGGAACCCAGGCGAGCGGCCCCTGCCAGGCGTTGCCGGCCTCCTGGGCCCACTGGCGGTAGTAGCCGCCGCTGGTCACGAACCAGCCGGTCCAGCTCGCCAGGTGTGCGGCCGCCGCGATCGGCACCGTCAGCACGAAGCTCACCGGTGCCTGCTTCAGGATGGTGCCGGAAACCCAGAACATGATGCCGGCACGGCGGCGGGCGACGGCATCCACTACCAGCGTGTAGATGGCGAAGACGGCGAGGAAGTACAGGCCGCTCCACTTGACGGCGGATGCCAGCCCGAACAGCAGCCCGGCGGTGATCAGCCAGGGCCGCCACCACAGGGCCGGGCCGAGGTCTTTCGAACGCCCACGGCGGGCGGCCAGCCACGCCTCAAGGCGGCCACGGCTGTGCCAGCGGTCGAGCAGCACCGCGATGAAACCGAGGAGGGCGAACAGCATCAGGAAGTTGTCGAGAAGCGCCACCCGGGACAGCACAATCGCGTGCCCGTCGATCGCCATGAGACCCCCGGCGATCGTGGCCAGGGCGGTCGAACGGAGCAGCAGCCACGCGGCCAGGCACACCAGCGCAACGGCCAGAATGCCGGCTACAGCCGTGCTGATGCGCCAGCCCACGCTGTCCTCGGCCCGGAAGACGGCCAGGCCGAGGGCGATCAGCCACTTTCCGAGCGGCGGATGCACGACGAAGGCCGGGTCGGTGAGAAAGCCGTCGACGTGGCCTGCCTCGAAGTCAGGGTTCGGCTCCTGGGGCCAGGCGGACTCGTAGCCGAGGTGCAGCAGCGTCCACGAGTCCTTCACGTAGTAGGTCTCATCGAAGACCAGCGAGTGCGGGTTGCCGAGGTTCCAGAGGCGCAGCACGGCCGCCAGCAGGGTGACGGCGATCGGGCCGCCCCACTGCCAGAGCCGCTGCCGGAAAGGCGACCGCAGCATCCGCCCCCACCACTCGTCCGTGCGCGTGGAGTACGTGCGGCTGGCGACCGGTGCGTCGCCGGTGCGCACGGGTCCGCTGCTCATCCCGCCATGCTAGCGAACCGACACTCAGGGTTGAGGCGGAAGATTCCGGGGGTGAGTGTGCCCGCCGACCCTCGGAATCTTCCGACTGGGCGGCGGGGGGAGGGCTTCGGGGCGCAGCGGTCCAATGGGAAGATGGGGCGATGATCATCCTCGCCGCCACCCCGATCGGCAACCTCGGCGACGCCTCGCCGCGACTGGTCGAGGCGCTCAGCACAGCGACCGTCATCGCGGCGGAGGACACCCGCGTCACGGTGCACCTGATGCGGGCGCTCGGCATCGAGAATCGTCCGCGGCTGATCCCGTTGCACGAGCACAACGAACTCGACAAGGCTGCCGAGATCATCGAGCTGGCGCGGGAGGCGGATGTCCTGGTGCTCTCCGACGCCGGAATGCCCGCCATCAGCGACCCCGGCTTCGCGCTCGTGTCGGCGGCGGCCGCGGCTGGTGTGACCGTGACCGCGATCCCCGGGCCATCCGCTGTGCTGACGGCGCTGGCCCTCAGCGGACTTCCGACCGACCGGTTCTGCTTCGAGGGGTTCCTGCCGCGCAAGGGCGGCGACCGGCGCCGAGTGCTCACGGCCCTCGCTCGCGAGCCGCGCACCATGGTTTTCTTCGAGTCGCCGAACCGGCTGGCGGAGTCGCTGGCGGATGTCGCATCCGTTCTCGGAGCCGAACGCCGGGTCGCCGTTGTGCGTGAACTGACGAAGATGTTCGAAGAAGTGAAGCGGGGTGCCGCCGCAGAACTGGCCGAGTGGGCATCCGACGGGGTGAAGGGCGAAATCTGCATCGTCATCGAGGGTGCCGCTGCCCTCACCATCGACCTGCCGACCGGTATCGCGCAGGTGCAGGCTCTCGTGGCATCCGGGTCGCGGCTGAAGGATGCTGCCTCCGAGGTGGCCGAGGCAACCGGCCTCAGCAAGCGCGAGCTGTACGAGGGCGCCCTCGCCGCCCGCTGAGTCTGCCCCAACCGCCAGACGGTTTGTTGACCACACGCGGCCTCGGGGGTCGTCACTGTCAACAAACCGGCTCGCGGTTGGAGGCGCGTAACCGCATCCGCGCCCCGTTTAGGATGGAACGCATGGCCGCCGGTGACTCCTTCTACATTGCGACGCCCATCTTCTATGTCAACGACGTGCCCCACATCGGCCACGCGTACACCGAGGTTGCGGCCGACGTGCTCGCGCGCTGGCACCGTCAGAGCGGCGACGACACCTGGCTGTTGACCGGAACGGATGAACACGGCCAGAAGATCCTGCGCACCGCCGTCGCGAACGGGGTGAACCCGAAGGAGTGGGCCGACCGCCTCGTCGACACCGCGTGGAAGCCGCTGCTCGAGACGATCAACATCGCCAACGACGACTTCATCCGCACGACCGATGAGCGGCACGAGACCGGCGTGAAGCTGTTCCTGCAGAAGCTCTACGACGACGGGTTCATCTACCAGGGCGAGTTCGAGGGCCACTACTGTGTCGGCTGCGAGGAGTACAAGCAGCCGGGCGACCTGATCCCGGGAACCGGCGAGTTCGAGGGCCAGCAGGTGTGCGCCATCCACTCCAAGCCGGTTGAAGTGCTCAAGGAGACCAACTACTTCTTCCGGATGAGCGACTTCGAGCAGCCGCTGCTCGACCTCTACGAGTCGAACCCCGACTTCGTGCAACCGGACAGCGTGCGCCACGAGGTCATCCAGTTCGTCAAGCAGGGGCTGCGCGACCTCTCGATCAGCCGCTCTAGCTTCGACTGGGGCATCCAGATCCCCTGGGACGACAAGCATGTCGTCTACGTCTGGTTCGAGGCGCTGCTCAACTACGTGACCGCGATCGGCTACGGCGTCGACCAGGAGCAGTTCGACCGCCGCTGGCCGGCCACCCAGCTGGTCGGCAAGGACATCGCCCGTTTCCACGCCGTGATCTGGCCGGCCATGCTGATGGCGGCAGGGCTGCCCATTCCGACCAAGGTCTTCGGTCACGGCTGGCTGCTGGTCGGCGGCGAGAAGATGTCCAAGTCGAAGCTGACCGGTATCGCCCCATCCGACATCACCGACACGTTCGGCGTGGATGCGTTCCGCTACTACTTCATGAGCGCCATCCACTTCGGCCAGGACGGTTCGTTCAGCTGGGAAGACCTGGCTGCCCGCTACCAGGCGGAGTTGGCGAACGGTTTCGGCAACCTGGCCTCCCGCGTCATCGCCATGGTGAACCGCTACTACGACGGCGTGCTGCCAGCGCCCGGCGACTACACCGAGGCCGACTTCGGCATCCAGAGGACGGTGGCGGATGCTGTCACGGGCGCAGACGCTGCGATGCAGAAGCTGGCGATTCACGACGCTCATGCCGCCATCTGGGCCATCGTCGATGAGCTGAACGGCTACATCACCATCCAGGAACCGTGGGTGCTGGCCAAGAACGATGACACTCGCGAGCGCCTCGGAACGGTTCTCTATACAGCGGCTGACGGGTTGCGCGCCCTCGCCGTGTTGTTGTCACCGTTCATTCCCGATGCGACCGCGAAGCTGTGGGAAGCGCTTGGGCAGGAGTCAGAGGTGCAGGCCCAACTCATCCCGGATGCCGGCACCTGGGGCCAACTGGACCCCGGCACCAAGGTGGGCACCCTCACAGCGTTGTTCCCCCGCATCGAGCAGGTGGAGGCAGCGGTTTGAGTTACCCCCCGCTGCCAGAACCGCTGGTGGTGCCGGTCTACGACAACCACACCCACCTCGAGATGGGGCTCGGCGACGACGCCCCTGACTACCGCGACCAACTGGACAGCGCGAGCAGCGTGGGCGTGCGCGGTGTCGTGCAGGTGGGAACGGACCTCGAATCCTCCCGCTGGTCGGCGGAGATTGCCGCCAGGGAGCCGCGGATCCTCGCCGCGGTCGCCATCCACCCGAACGAGGCGCCGAGGCTAGGGGACGAGCTTGATGCGGCCCTGGCGGAGATCGACGTGCTGGCTGGACTTCCCCGCGTGCGCGCCGTCGGTGAGACCGGCCTCGACTTCTTCCGAACCGGGGGGGATGGCCGCGCCGCGCAGTTCCGCTCGTTCGAAGCGCACATCGAGATTGCCAGGAAGCATGACCTCGCCCTGCAGATCCACGACCGGGACGCCCACGCCGAGGTGATCGCCACCCTGCGCCGGGTGGGTGCACCCGAGCGCACCGTTTTCCACTGCTTCTCCGGCGACGCCGAGATGGCGAGGCTCTGCGCGGACAACGGCTGGTACCTGTCCTTCGCCGGGACGGTGACCTTCAAGAACGCCACTAATCTCCGTAGTGCGCTTGAGGTAGTCCCGCGCAGCCAGATCCTGATCGAGACGGATGCGCCCTACCTAACGCCCATGCCGTTCCGTGGGCGACCGAACTCCTCCTACCTGATCCCGCACACCCTCCGCTTCATGGCCGACCACCTGGGCACCGAAGCGTCCATGCTGGCCGCCCAGATCTCGTCGAACACCGAACTGGTCTACGGCAGCTGGGACGCCGAGCCGGTGACCCAGGACGGCGCTTCGCCGTTCGACCCGGCCATCGAACCGCACGAGCTCGCGTGACGCAGACACTGTTGGGACCGGCCGAGATCAGGGACCTCGCCGACCTGCTCGGCATCCAGCCGACCAAGAAGCTGGGCCAGAACTTCCTTCTCGACGCGAACACCGTGCGCCGCATCGTCAAGGTAGCCGGAGTGCAGCCCGGGGAGACCGTTGTCGAGGTCGGGCCTGGACTCGGGTCGCTCACCCTGGGGCTGACCGAGGTGGGCGCATCCGTCATCGCCGTCGAAATTGACGTGCGGTTGGCGGCCCAGCTTCCGCTCACCGTCGCCCAGTTGCAACCGGATGCTGACCTCACCGTGATCACGCACGACGCCATGACCATCACCGAGTTGCCAGGCAACCCGACCACCCTGGTCGCCAACCTGCCGTACAACGTTTCGGTGCCGGTACTGCTGCATTTCCTCGAGCATTTTCGCGGAATCAGCTCCGGCCTGGTGATGGTGCAGGCCGAGGTCGGGCAGCGCATCGCCGCCGACCCGGGGTCGAAGGTGTACGGCAGCCCGAGCGTCAAGGCGGCCTGGTACGGGCACTGGAAGACATCGGGCATGGTCAGTCGGCAGGTTTTCTGGCCGGTGCCGAACGTCGACTCGATCCTGGTCGGGTTCCGCGTGCGCGATGAGCCGATCGGCACCGAAGAGGAGCGACTGGCGACGTTCCGGCTGGTGGATGCCGCCTTCGGCCAGCGGCGCAAGATGCTGCGACAGGCACTGGCCGAATCCTTCGGGAGTTCGGCCCAGGCATCCGCCACCCTCGAAAAGGCGGGCATCCCGCCGACCCAACGCGGTGAGCAGCTCACGGTGCACGACTTCTTGAGTATCGCCCGGGCGATCTAGTGCCGGGTAGCCTGTCAGGCATGGCAGGCGTATCCGAGCAGAACATCTCAGCCGAAAAGCTGCTGGCGGCGACCGGTCGGTCGCGGGACCAGTGGCACGAACTCCTCGACGAGCACAACGCGAGCACCTGGACGCACACGCAGATCGCCACCTGGCTGCGCGAGACCCACGGCGTTGATGGCTGGTGGGCGCAAGGCGTGACCGTCGGCTACGAGCAGGCGAAAGGGATGCGGGTCCCCGGGCAGCAGCCAGACGGCACCTTTTCGACGAGCGCCAGCAAGACGGTGGAGCGGCCCCAGTCCGACGCGCTGGAGCTGGCAATCGACGCCTACGGTGCCGCGGCCGGCAGCGAGCCGGTCAGTGTGAGCCCTAACGCGAAGCATCCGACCGCCCGCTGGAAACTCGCCGACGGCACGACGGCCCTGGCGACGGTCAGCCCTGGCGGCGGAGGCAAGTCCCGCATCGTGCTCACCCACTCGAAGCTTGCGCACGCGGAGCGCCTGGGCGAGGCGAAAGCGGAGCTGGCCGCGGTTCTCGACGCACTCGCGTCCAGAGTGGACAGATCAGTCGACTAGGTTTAACGCATGACCACCGGGGCTGCATCGAAGGTGGTGCACGCACGGGCACCGGGCAAAATCAACGTGTACCTGAAGGTCGGCGCCCTGCTCGAAGACGGCTACCACGATGTCGCCACCGCGTACCAGGCTGTCTCGCTCTACGAAGATGTCTGGGCCAGCCACGCCGACGATTTTTCGGTCAGCTTCAGTGGTCCGATCGACTGCTCCGAGTTGGTGACGGATGGCTCCAACCTGGCGCTGAAGGCGGCCGGCCTGCTCGCACGCAAGACCGGATACCGGCGCGGCGTGCGGCTCGAGATCGAGAAACACGTCCCGATTGCGGGCGGCATGGGTGGGGGGTCAGCGGATGCCGCGGCCACCCTTCTCGCCTGCGACGCGTTGTGGGGAACCGGGCTGACCCGGGAAGAACTGCTCGACCTCGCCTCCCAGCTCGGTGCGGACGTTCCGTTCGCGTTCACCGGTGGCACGGCGATCGGTACCGGGAACGGCGACCAGTTGAGCCCCGCGTTGGCCAAGGGGACGTTCCAGTGGGTTTTGGCGCTCGCCGACTACGGCCTCAGCACCCCCGAGGTCTACGACGAACTCGATCGTCACCGCGACCGCCACGCCCAGGACATCTTCCCGGTGCAGGCGCAACCGCACGTCGACGCCAACGTGCTTCAGGCGTTGCGGGCCGGCGATCCGCTGATGCTGGCCGAAGTGCTGCACAACGACCTGCAGGCCCCGGCGCTGCACCTCGAGCAGGGCCTGTCCCGCATCATCGAGTTGGGCGAGGCGAACGGGGCGCTCGCCGGCATCATCTCGGGATCGGGCCCCACTGTCGCGTTCCTTGCCGCAGACCTCGACAATGCGCTGGAACTGCAGATCGCATTGAGCGCCGCGCGGCTGACCGTGGTGCGCGCGACCGGCCCCGTGCACGGCGCGCGGCTGGTCGCCGAGTAGCCCGCCTTATGACCCACGCTATTAGCGTGTCTCCTCGTCACGTGCTTCCATTCTCCGGTTCTCCGGGTCCCTTCCCTCGCCCACTTCAGGTGAAAAGGCAAAAAGTCGCCGAAAACTCGCTCGTTGGGTGACTTTTCGTCTTCTCGTGAATCATTGAGTATTCGCCGCTCTCAACCCATTCCGCGAAAAGGCGAAAAGTCACCGAAAAACCGATTCTTAGGTGACGTTTTACCTTCTCATGCATTGGGGAGCATGGCACGGTGGACAACTTCGGCGACGAATGCTCGCCATCGGGCACCATGGGCGGATGCCGCGCAAGGTTCCCCTTCACCCCGCCTTGAACGCCTCGGGCTTCACGGTTGCCCGAGCCAGGGAGCTCGGGCTCGGCAAGCACCGCCTTTTCGGCTCCGACCTCGCGCGGCCGTTTCATGGCATCCGCTCGAAACGCCTGGACGAAACCAGAGTTCTCGGCTTGTGTCTGGCGTACCGTCCACGGCTGCGGCCAGACCACTTCTTCAGCCATGCGACGGCGGCGCTCATTCACGGGATGCCCGTGCCGCTCTCCGTCGAGGCAGACCTTCGTCTCCACGTCACCGCGATCGCGCCGAGCAGCGTTCCTCGGACGGTGGGTGTTGTCGGGCACTCGGTCCAGCGGGGCCGGGAGCGCGTCATGAGTCGGAACGGCTATCCGGTCGGGTCCGCCCTGCAGACCTGGTGCGAACTGGCTGGAGTTCTGGATCGGGACGACCTCGTGGCAGTGGCCGACTATATGGTCGGCGGGGACCGGCCGCTCACCTCACTCGGGGAGCTCGCGCACGCGGCGAAAATGTGGGGGCGACAGCGCGGCGGAAGGCGTCTGCGCGAGGCGGCAGGCCGCGCCAGCATTGGAGCGCAGTCCCGGATGGAGTCCCTCGCACGCATGCTGGTGATCGACGCAGGTTTCCCTGAGCCGGTTGTCAATGGAATCGTGCGCGACGATGCCGGGCGCTGGGTGGCTGAGTCCGATCTGGTCTTCGCCGAGTTCAAGCTCGTGCTGGAGTACGACGGGGACGGGCATCGCACCGACCGCGTCCGTTTTCTCAACGACATCGACCGCAGGCAGCGCATCGAGGAGGCCGGCTGGACGGTCATCCAACTCACGCCGCGACACATCTTCGAACGGCGGGAGCACACGATCGCCCTCATCGCTTCCCACTTGAGTGCCCACGGATGGGCGGGAAACGTCGTCTCGTCGCCACCCGTGCGTGCGAGAAGGCGATAAGTCGCCCAACGCCGCGATTTTCGGTGACTTTTCGCATTCTCGTCGGAAGCATGGAGCGCTTCCCGGCACGGGCAGTGACTCCTTAGGCTAGGTGGCATGAGTGAGTCGAACCCGTACGCTCCACCGCCCGTCCCTCAACAGTCGTACCAGGCGGTCGCAAAGAAGCCGCCGCTGTCCCCGGAACTGAAGAAATCGGCATCCGTCGCCGGTGCGGTCAGTTTCACCGTGATGTCGATCGGCTGGGGGCTGTTCTCCACGGCCGCCGGCATCGGACTCTTTGCCGGTTTCTTCGCCTGGATGCTCGGAGTGGTCGGGGCATCAGGTAACGGTGCCGACGCCGACTACTTCCGCTTACAGGAGTTCATCGAGAGCATCAACCCGGGTGCCTGGATCATCCCACTGGTCATCGCCGGCCTCGTCGGCATCGGCGTGTGGGTATGGTCCCTGTTCATCAGCCGGGGCATGCTGGCGAGGGCACATCACCCGTCGCCGTGGGGTGTCACGTGGGCCGGTGCGGGCGTCGCGATTGCCGCGAGCTGGTTCGTGTCGTGGATTGCCTGGCTTCCGCTGCAATTTGTGGGAGTCATCGCACCGGATGCATACAACTCGTTCGAGAGCGGCGTCACGATCACCATCATCCTCGCCATCGTGTCGTTCATGCTGAACCTCGCGATCTCTGCGGTGATCGGCTGGCTCTCCTGGTGGTGGATGGCCCACGCGATGCGGCCCGGGCCCCAGCACGCGTGAGGATTCAAGTCACAGGCTGACCGGCTACAGTCAGTCCAGTGGCACATCTTCTCGGGGCCGAGTCCCTGCACCTCGAATACCCGACCCGCGTCATCTTCGACAAAGTCACCATCGGCATCAACGAGGGTGAACGGATCGGCGTCGTCGGCCGCAACGGCGACGGCAAGTCGACTTTGCTGCGCCTGCTCGCCGGGCGCATAGAACCGGATTCCGGACGCGTCACGCGGCGCGGCGGGGTCACTATTGGCATGCTCGACCAGGGCGACGAGCTCGACGACACCCTGGTCGTCAGTCACTGCATCGTGGGCGACCGCGAAGAGTACGAGTGGGCTTCGGATGCCCGCATCCGCGACGTCATCGACGGACTCCTGGTCGACATTCCGTGGGATGCCACCCTCGGCCAGCTCTCCGGTGGTCAACGCCGTCGCGTCGGCCTGGCCAAATTGCTGGTCGGCGACTGGGACGTCATCTTCCTCGATGAGCCGACCAACCACCTCGACGTCGAGGGCATTGCCTGGCTCGCCGGGCACCTGAAGAAGCGCTGGCCGGCCACCCAGGGTGGACTCGTGGTCGTCACCCACGACCGGTGGTTCCTCGACGAGGTCTGCACCGACACCTGGGAGGTGCACGATCAGCTCATCGAGCCGTTCGAGGGGGGCTATGCCGCGTACATCCTGCAGCGGGTGGAACGCGACCGGATGTCATCCGTCACCGAGGCGAAGCGCCAGAACCTGATGAAGAAGGAGCTGGCCTGGCTGCGCCGGGGAGCACCCGCACGTACCGCGAAGCCGAAGTTCCGGATGGATGCCGCGTACGAGCTGATCGCGAACGAGCCGCCGCCGCGCGACACTGTTGCGCTGAGCCAGCTGGCCACCTCACGGCTGGGTAAGGATGTCGTCGACCTGCTCGATGTCGGCGTCAGCTTTGGCGACCGCGAAGTGTTGAAGGACATCGAGTGGCGCATCGCACCGGGCGAGCGCACCGGAATTCTCGGCGTCAACGGAGCGGGAAAGTCGACACTGCTGTCGCTGATCGCGGGCACGCTGCAACCGACCACGGGCCGGGTGAAGCGCGGCAAGACCGTGAAGGTCGCCATCCTGAGCCAGCAGCTGGACGAGCTCGCCGACATCCAGGAGGACAGGGTGATGGATGTCATCGCCCGCCAGAAGAGCTCCTACGTCACCGGCGGCAAGGAGCTGACCCCCGGCCAGCTGCTCGAGCGCATGGGCTTCATGAGTGCCCAGCTGAGCACCCGCGTCAAAGAGCTGAGTGGCGGCCAGCGTCGCCGGCTGCAGCTGCTCCTCATCCTGCTCGGCGAACCGAACGTGCTCATCCTGGACGAGCCCACCAACGACCTGGACACCGACATCCTGGCCGCCATCGAAGACCTGCTCGACTCCTGGCCGGGCACCCTCATCGTCGTCAGTCACGACAGGTACCTACTCGAGCGAGTGACCGACAACCAGTACGGCATCCTGGACGGGCGGATGCGGCACCTCCCCGGCGGGGTCGACCAGTACCTGAAGATCCGCTCCGGTGCGACGACGACCGGCGGGGTTCCGGCGGGCAGCAACACGGCGAAGACGCCTGGCACCTCCAGGCTGGCCGGCGCTGAGCTGCGCAACGCCGAGAAGGAGCTGGCCTCGGTCAGCCGCAAGCTGGAGAAGGTCACCGGAAAAATCTCGGAGATCCACGACCGGATGGCTGCGCACGACCAGAACGACTACACCGGCCTGGGCGCCCTCTCTACCGAGATTTCGTCGCTGGAGACCTCGATGGAAGAACTCGAACTGCGGTGGCTGGAGCTGACCGAGGCGCTCGGCAAATGAACACCGACAAGTTCCGCGCACTGCTGATCGCCGAGCAGAACGAGACCGTGCAGCTCATGTCGACCCTCGGCGCGGACATCAGCGCCCTGGTTGCCGCCCGCCAGGATTCCAACAACGACGATGAGCACGACCCGGAGGGCTCGACGCTGGCGTTCGAGCGGTCACAGACGGATGCCCTGCTCGCCCAGTCCACGCAGCGCCTCCGCGACATCGGCGCGGCTCTGGAGCGACTGGATGCCGGAACTTACGGCGTCTGCGAGACCTGCGGCAAGCCGATCGCGTCTGCTCGCCTTGAGGCGAGACCCTATGCGAGAACGTGCATATCCTGCGCAACACGGTAACCGGGGCAGTTCTCCACAGCTTTGCGACTTCCTGGATCTGACAGGTCAAGAGCCCTCAATACTGATGTGCATGTCGGTGATAGTTAAAGCACAGGGCCCCGCTGATCTGCTCGCGATGATGCCATCGCTCATAGGGTTCACTCCTCAGCGAAGCTTCGTGTTGCTAGCCTTCCGGGGCAAACGCACCTGTGGCGCAATCCGCTTCAACTTGCCGAGTTCGACAACTGAAGCCGTACTCAAACGCATCGCGACTAATGCGGTGGGCACCCTGTGCAAGATCTCGGGCGTCGACAGCGTAGTCGTGGCAATCTTCACGGACGAGGCCATTGGAACGGGCGGGATGCCCCACAGCGATTTTGCGGATGTTCTGGGTCGTCGACTTCGGTTCTCCGGGTTCGGACTGCGCGAGTCGTTGTGCCAGGCGAGCGATGGGTGGGGGTCCTACTGTGACGCTGACACCCCCGACGGCGGGCATCCGCTCAGCGACATTGCCAACTCTCCCGTCGTCGCGAACCTCCCGCCGGAGGCGCTGCCCGACGATGCCGATACCCCGGCGCGTGTCCCCGACGCCCCGGCGGCCGACAAGAAGCGGGTGAGCAACGCGCTCGCGCGTTATCGGCGACTCGCCGTGATCGAGAGGAAGGGCGACCTCGATAGCCTTCCAGCCGAATTGGACGCGCTGGGGGATCTGACAGGGTTCGTAGAGAAAGCCCTCGATTGGGATGAGTCGGCCATCAGAGACAACGATGCGCTCCTCCTCTTCGTGCTCCAGGGCCCTCCGATGCGAGACACGACCATGCTCCAGTGGGCATCGAGCCTGGCCATTGGTGACGTCATGATGGACGAAGCGGAGCGCTGGAACCGTGGTGGGCGCGACCTCAGCATGGCCGACGTGGTGACATCCCCGAACCTTATGTTCGGAAGAGGGCCGAGACCTGATCCTGAACGAATTGAACGCGGAATTCAGCTGCTCCTGACGGTTGTGTCACGGGCTGAGGACGCGGAGCGGCTCTCTCCGCTCTGCATGCTCGCCTGGCTGAATTGGGCTCTCGGTCGCGGAAGTCGGGCCGGTCGCTACATCGACGAGGCGCGGGCGATTGATCCGAACTACGGGATGGCGGAGTTGCTCGACACCATGCTGAGCAACGGCATGCTGCCGGAGTGGGCGTTCGCCGTACCCACGGATTCGATCTGATCCCAAAAGTGTTGCTGCAGGCATATAATTGGATATATGAAGACCATGATCGACGTTGACGATGAAGCCCTGATGGCGGCCGCCCGAGAACTGGGAACGGCAACCAAGAAGGACACCGTGAACGCCGCGCTCACGTTTGCCGCGACACGTCATGCTCGGGTGTCGGCGCTGCTCGACGACCCGCACAGTTACGGCATTGGAGCTGACATCGGTGATGCCGAAGTGATGTCCGCAGCGCGTCGATGAGTCCTGCTGCAGCCACAGGAGCGCTGTATCTCATCGACACGTCGGCATTCGCCAGAGTTGGCGTGCCCTCAGTGAGGACTGTCATCGCCGGTCTCATTGCGGAAGGAGTCGCCGCAACCTGCGTCACAGTCGACTTGGAAGCGGGATACTCCGGTCGAACCGCAGACGATGTTCGAACCATCGCAGAGAACCGCCGGACCCTGTATCGGAACCTGCCGATCACCGAGCCGATTGCCGAGTATGCGAGACAGGTCCAACTCAGGATGGCGGTCCGTGGGCAACATCGTGCCGCCGGAATTGTGGACGTGCTGACCGCCGCAGTCGCCGAACACTATGGAGCGATCATCCTGCACTACGACTCTGATTTTGAACACATCGCTGCGGTGACGGGTCAACAGCAGCTATGGGTAGCACCCAGGGGAACCCTCTAGCAACGTTGCTAGAAAGGCGGCGCCGGCAAGACCGTGCGGGGTGGCGCGGACCGCAGGTTACGCCGCGTGACGTCACACAATGTCACGCAATTTCGAACTGGCGGCGTGCTCGCTGAAGCTGGATAGACAACTTCCCCCAGCATCCGTTTCGAAAGGCTCCACCATGTCTGACCAGCCAGAACTCATCGCCGCGCCGAAGTCCCGCGGCAGGCTTTACGCCATCATCGCCGCGGCGCTCGTCATTGTGATCGCCATCGTCGTCGGCATCGTCATCGCCACCAACAGCTCGAACGCTGCGCCGACGGATGCCGTCGGCAACGCGATCACCGAGGGCAAGGGTTCTGCGTCCGATCCGGTGAAGATTGGTGTCGTCGGGGCGTCCGACCCGTACTGGGCAGACTACGTCGATGCTGCCGCAGCCGAGGGCATCAGCGTCGAGCTGGTCGACTTCGGCAGCTACGAACTGCCCAACCCGGCGCTCACCGAGGGGGAGCTCGACCTGAACCAGTTCCAGCACATCGTCTACCTGGCGCAGTACAACGAGGCGTCCGGCGAGGATCTCACCCCGGTCGGTGCGACCGCTATCTACCCGCTTGCGCTCTACTCCACCCAGTACGACTCGGTGAAGGACATCCCCGCAGGCTCCACCGTTGCCGTTCCCAACGACGCCAGCAACCTGGCGCGCTCGCTCCTCGTTCTTCAGTCCGCGGGACTCATCGAGCTCAAGGGTGGCGGGTCGATCTTCGCAACGCTTGACGACATCGACACTGCCAAGTCGAAGGTCACCGTCACCGCGCTCGAGGCCGCCCTGGCACCGACTTCGCTGCCCGACGTTGCCGCTGCCATCATCAACAACGACTTCGTTGCGGATGCCGGACTCAGCTTCTCCGACGCCATCGCCACCGACGACCCCGCCGACCCGAACGCCCTGCCGTACGTCAACATCTTCGCGGCGCAGGCCGGTGACGCGGACAACGCGCTGTTCCAGAAGCTGGTCGAGATCTACCAGACCACCAAGGTGGTTCAGGATGGTGTGCTCGAGGTCTCCGGTGGAACGGGAGTGCTGCTGCAGACGCCGGTCGCTGACCTGGTCGGATCCCTCGAGAAGGTTCAGGCGGACATCCGCGCTCAGGGCTGAGAAAGACACCGGGAGGGCGCGGAGGAACTCCGCGCCCTTCTCCCATGGAGAAAGCACCACGAATGCCAGTCATCCAATTGAGCAAGGTCTCCAAGACCTTCCCGCCCCGCGCGCGCGGTGAGGCGCCGCTCGTCGCCCTCGACAACGTCAGCCTCGAGATCGGGAAGGGCGACATCTACGGGATCATCGGCTACTCCGGCGCCGGGAAGTCGACGCTGGTGAGGCTGATCAACGCCCTCGAGCGCACCAGCAGCGGCAGCATCGTCGTCGACGGCGAGGAGCTCAGCACCCTCAAGGAGCGGGAACTCCGCCGCATCCGCCTGGGCATCGGGATGGTGTTCCAGCAGTTCAACCTATTCACCTCCCGCACGGTGTGGGGCAATGTGGCGTACCCGCTGACCGTCGCCGGCGTGCCCAAGGACCAGCACCAGAAGCGCATCTCCGAGCTGCTGCACTTCGTCGGGCTGGCCGATAAGGCGCACAGCTACCCTGACCAGCTGTCCGGCGGGCAGAAGCAACGGGTCGGCATCGCGCGGGCGCTGGCCACCAGCCCGAGCATCCTGCTGGCGGATGAGGCGACCAGCGCACTCGACCCGGAGACCACTCGCGAAGTGCTCGAACTACTGAAGCGGGTCAACGAGGAGTTCGGCGTGACCATCGTCGTCATCACGCACGAGATGGAGGTCATCCGCTCGATCGCGCACAAGGTCGCCGTGATGGACTCCGGTCGCATCATCGAGCGCGGCGAGGTGTTCGACGTGTTCTCCAACCCCCAGGCGGATGCTACGAAGAAGTTCGTCTCCACCGTGGTGCAGGCGGTGCCGGAGCCTGCCGAACTGGCCGCCCTGCGACTGCGGCATCCGGGGCGCATCGTCACCCTCTCGTTCAGCGACAGGGACGTGTCCCAATCGTCGGTGTTCCTCGAATTGGCGTCGGGCGGCGTTGGGTTCGAGCTGATCTACGGCGGCATCAATGACATCCAGGGGCGGACGTTCGGTCACCTAACCCTGAGTCTTACCGGGGACCCGAGCTCAATAGAGGCCGCCCTGGTTCGCGTACGCGACCTCGTCACCGTGGTGGAGGTGGCCTGATGGACGACCTCATCGACTTGCTTCCACTGCTCTGGCAGTCGACCTACGAGACGCTGTGGATCGTCGGCGTCTCCCTCTTCTTCGGCGGCGTCGGCGGACTCATCCTCGGGCTCGGCCTGTACACGACCCGGCGGGGCAGCTTCCTCGCCAACACGGCGGTCTTCACCGTGCTGAACGTGTTGGTGAACATCTTCCGGCCGATCCCGTTCATCATCTTCCTCGCCGCCGCGCAGCCGCTGGCTCGTGCTGTGGTGGGAACGGGAATCGGCAACACCGCCATCATCTTCACCCTGTCGCTGGCCGCGGCGTTCGGCATCAGCCGCATCGTCGAGCAGAACCTGCTCACGGTGCAGCCTGGCGTGATCGAGGCGGCGCGGTCGGTGGGCGCTGGGCCGTTGAGGATCATCTTCACGCTGCTCATCCCGGAGGCGCTCGGCCCGCTCATCCTCGGCTACACCTTCATCTTCGTTGCGCTCGTCGACATGTCGGCGGTGGCCGGCTATGTCGGCGGCGGTGGCCTCGGCAACTTCGCGATCCAGTACGGCTATCGCCTGTTCAACCCGACCGTCACCTGGGCTGCGGTGCTGATCATCATCGTGCTGGTGCAGCTCGTGCAGTGGCTGGGCAACACGCTTTCGCGGAAGGCCCTGCGCCGCTGAAGCAGGTGCGGGCGGTTGCCCCTTCGGCAAGCTCAGGGGATTTCGACGAGCTCAATCCGCTTAAGCGGGTCGAGCTTGTCGAGACTCGGAGTCAGTCGAAGTCGAGGCTGAGCTTGCGCAGCAGCCCGGCCAGCCGGGTGCGGTCGGCGGGGGAGAGCCGTTCCAGCAGCTCCGCCTCGGCGGTGAGCAGCTGGCTGATCGACCCGTCGACCCGCTCCTGTCCTTCCGTGGTCATCATCACCAGCACCCCGCGGCCGTCGCGCGGGTCGGTTCGCCGCTCGACGAGGCGGCGGGTCACCAGTCGGTCGATCCGGTTCGTCATGGTGCCGGATGACACCAGCGTCTGTTGCAGCAGGGACTTCGGGCTCAGCTGGTAGGGCGCTCCGGCGCGGCGCAGCGCCGATAGCACGTCGAACTCCCACGATTCGAGGTCGGATGCCGCGAACGCGCTGCGTCGGGCGCGGTCCAGGTGGCGGGCGAGCCGGCCGACGCGGCTCAGCACCTGCAGCGGCTCGAAGTCGAGGTCCGGTCGCTCCCGCTCCCACGCCTCGACGATGCGGTCGACTTCGTCGTGTGCGGGCATCCCCCCATTATCGTGCCTAACCGAAAATGAAGGAGTTGCGGGCCCGAAGACGCGAATCAGCGTCATCGAGCGCGCGGTGCCCCGATCTCCTTCGTTCTTGACGCTGTGCGCGGGCAACCCGGCGCGTCTGGCAGAATTGGACGGCGCCGTTTTCATGATGGTGCATTCCGCCTTGGTGTAATGGCAGCACTGCAGTCTTTGGAACTGTCAGGTCCAGGTTCGAGTCCTGGGGGCGGAGCAATGAAAAACGCGGCAGCGTTTTTCATTGCTCCGTGCGCGGAGCGCGTTCTTGGCCCTGACACGAGGCCAGGTAGTCCCCGGCGCACACCCAAAGATCCCACAAGGAGTCCCCATGTCAGCGTCAGGTCTCGCCGTCATCATCCTGGCCGCTGGGCAGGGCACCCGCATGAAGTCGGCGAAGGCGAAGGTGCTCCATTCGATTGCCGGCGTTCCCCTGGTCGGTCACGTGCTGGCCACGGCGGAAGAGCTGGGGGCGGCGCACATTCTGGTGGTCGTCCGCCATGAGCGGGATGCGGTCGCTGCGGCCGTTGCCGAGCAGTCGCCACACGCGATCATCATCGACCAGGACGAGATTCCCGGCACCGGCCGTGCGGTCGAGGTCGCGTTGAGTGGCCTCCCGGACGACTTCGACGGACCGGTCGTGGTGCTCAGCGCGGATGTCCCGCTGCTGGATGCGGCCACCCTCCGGGCGCTGGTCTCAGCCCACCGGCACGAGAACAATTCGCTGACCATTCTCAGCGCCAAACTGGACAATCCGTCTGGTTTTGGCCGCATCATCCGCTCGGCTGACGGCCACTTCGAGGGCATCGTGGAGCACAAGGACGCCACCAGCGACCAGCTGCGGGTCGTGGAGGTCAACGCCGGCGTCTACGTTTTCGAGCCGAGAAGCCTGCGTTCGGCCCTGTCCGGAATTGGCACCGACAATGCCCAGCGCGAGATGTACTTGACGGATGCTGCAGCCAACATCCGGGCAACCGGTGGCCGTATCGAGGCGGTTCCCGTCTCCGACCACTGGCTGGTCGCCGGCATCAACGACCGGGTGCAGCTGGGTGCTGCCGCCCGCGAGCTGAACGCCCGCATCGTGCGTGGCTGGCAACTTGCCGGGGTGACCATCCACGACCCGGCCAGCACCTGGATCGACCTGAAGGCGCAGCTCGCCGAAGACGTCGAACTGCTTCCGGGCACCCAGATCAAGGGGGCAACCGTGATCGCCCGCGGGGCGACCATCGGCCCGGACACCACCCTCGTCGATTGCGAGATCGGTGAGGATGCCACCGTCAAGCGCACCGACGCGACCCTCGCCGTGATCGGTGCCGGCGCATCCGTCGGCCCGTTCGCCTATCTCCGCCCCGGAACCTACCTCGGGGCCGACGGGAAGATCGGCACCTTCGTCGAGACCAAGAACGCGCGTATCGGTGTCGGCAGCAAAGTTCCGCACCTCAGCTACATCGGCGACACCGAGGTTGGCGAGCACTCGAACGTCGGCGCCGGCACGATCACCGCGAACTACGACGGCGTGAACAAGCACAAGACCATGGTCGGGTCGCACGCCAGGACGGGCGCGCACAACGTCTTCGTCGCGCCGGTTAGAATTGGGGACGGAGCCTATACGGGCGCCGGTACGGTCGTCCGCAAGGACGTGCCAGCCGGGTCGCTCGCAATCAACGTGGCTCCGCAACGCAATATGGCAGGGTGGGTCGAGGCCAACCGTGCGGGCACTGAGGCGGCGAAAGCTGCTGCGGCATCCGACGGCGATTCGAGCGCGTCCTAGCCCCCGCAAGTCCCAGCCACTGGGCGCCGGCAGAGAGCGAGCACTTCTTGTCCGAAATCACCGTCAACGGACAGAAGCGCCTTGTGCTGGTCACCGGCCGTGCGCACCCCCAACTTGCCGCAGACGTTGCGGCGGCGCTGGAGACCGAGATCGTGACGACGGATGCGCGCACTTTCGCAAATGGCGAGATCTATGCGCGTTACGACGAGAGCGTGCGCGGCTGTGACGCATTCGTGCTGCAGTCGCACACCACGCCGATCAACGAGTGGCTCATGGAGCAGCTCATCATGGTGGACGCGCTGAAGCGCGCATCCGCCAAGCGCATCACCGTTGTCGCCCCGTTCTACCCGTACGCCAGGCAGGACAAGAAGGGTCGCGGCCGGGAGCCGATCTCGGCCAGACTGGTCGCCGACCTGTTCAAGGCTGCGGGTGCCGACCGCATCATGAGCGTCGACCTGCATGCTGCCCAGATCCAGGGTTTCTTCGACGGCCCGGTCGACCACCTGTTCGCCATGCCGGTGCTGCTGAAGTACTTCCAGGAGAAGCTCGACTCCAACACGCTGACCATCGTCTCGCCCGACATGGGCCGGGTGCGGGTGGCTGACATGTGGAGCGACCGGATGGGGGCGCCGTTGGCGATCATCCACAAGCGTCGCGACCCGAAGGTGGCCAACCAGGTCTCGGTGCACGAGATCGTCGGTGAGGTGAAGGGGCGCACCTGCCTGCTGGTGGACGACATGATCGACACCGGCCGTACCATCGCGAAGGCCGCTGAGGCGCTCAAGAAGGCCGGCGCGACGAACGTGGTGGTTGCCGCGACGCACGCGGTGTTCTCCGACCCGGCGTCCACGGTGCTGAACAGCGACTTCATCGACGAGGTCGTGGTCACCGATACTCTGCCGATCCCCGAGGAGAAGCGTTTCCCGACGCTGACGATCCTGCCGATCGCCCCGCTGATCGCCGGAGCCATCCACCAGGTCTTCACCGACGGTTCAGTCACGAGCATGTTCGACGGTGCCGCTTAGACCTGCTTCGGCTCTATCCCCATTACCCGGGGCGCAACCGGGATGAGCCCCATCGAGTCGATGTGGTGTTCTGTCCCAGTCCGGTCGAGCGCGTAGCACTCCCAGCCGAGCCCACCAGGACCGAGTAGCTCGAAACGTGGTGTCGCCCTCAGCGAGGCGTCCACCATCGTCGAGCGGTAGGTGCAGGCCTGCCAGGCGTTGCTGGTGCCGACCGAGACTGTAGTGAAGACGCCCGGCAGCACGAGGGCCAGCACCGCGAGCAGAACCACCAGTCGCAGCATCCAGGTCTTGCGTGCGCTGCGGATCGGTCTCTCTTCGTACGGTTCGTAGCCGCTCAGTTCGGGGTGCTCGTCGCTCACCGCTCAAGTCTGACACGACGCTCAGGCGAGGTTGCCGTGAGTCCCTGCAAACGCGGCGTTTCGCAGTAGGGCGCGCATCTGGTCCCGCTCGTCGAGGGACAGCTGCGGTGTGCTTTCGGCCTCGGCGGCGCGGGTAGCTTTCGAGGCTTCTGCGAAGAGCGCTTCGCCGTCAATGGCTGCAGCCCGCTGCAGGCCAGCGCAAGTACTTCCGTGGCTGCTGGCAAGTGGCATCCTCGGTGCGGTTTTCGTGCCGCTCAACACTCGTCTGGCCGCCCCGGAGGTGTAGGGCTGTCCTCACCCTCGGCGATGGCGGCACCTTCGATGAACAAGCCCTGCGTGCCCATCTCAAGGACAACATCGCGCACTATAAGATCCCGAAGCGTTTCATCGTCGTCGACGGGCTGCCAAGCACGGAGTCAGGCAAGATTCGTAAGGCGGAGCTTCGCCTGAAGTACCACGCCGAGGCGGAGGCAGCTGGGCGTCCGGCCGACACCTGAGCTGCTTTCGTGGTTCTGCGGAGGTTGCTCAAGCCGGCCGGTAGCGGCGGAATCCGTGGGCAAAGTGGTAAAGCACAGCGGTGGCCACGACGAGTCCGGCGAGCGTGGCGTACATCCCCTGGAACCCGACAAGGGCGGCGATCGTGCCCGTGGCCATGGGTCCGATCCCTGTTCCCGCATCGAGCGCGATGAAAAATGTCGACACAGCAACGCCAATGCGGTCATTCGGCACGACTGTCACTGCGATCGCCTGTGCGCACGGCATCAGTGCCCCGAACCCCAGCGCCAGGAAGACGGCCGCCACAAGAAGGAAGAGCCCATTCGACGCGAAAGCCAGCAGGGCAAGGCCGATCGCAAAGGATGCGAACGTTGGATAGATCACCGCGTTGTCGCCATGCCGGTCCTGCATCCGGCCGATAAAGAGTCGACCAATTAGCCCGACGCTCGCATAGACGATAAAGAAGAGCGCCGCGGCTTCCCCCACGCCCAACGACTCGGCGTAGGAACTCAGAAAAACCATGACGCCGGAAAACGCGACTCCGGCGAGAAACATAGTTGCTGAAATACCGATCGCCGCCGGGTCGATGATGTCGGGGAGGCGATAACGCCACTTGGCCTGCTTCGCCTCAACAGAAACCACCACTTCAGGTGGCCGAAGGAAAAGTGCCACGATCAGGGCGCCGATGGCGCACGCGCTCGCGAAAAAGAACAGTGCGTTGTATGAGACGTAGCCCACAAAGTACACGCCCAGGAGCGGGCCCAGCGCTGTGCTCAACGAGTTGGCGACACCGTAATAACCCGTACCCTCGCCACGACGGCGTACCGGGATCAGTGCCATAACAGACGCGGTAATGGCTGTATGCGCGATACCGAATGCGGCTCCATGAGCGAGCCGAATGAGGATGAGAAGAGCGAGACTGTCAGCGGCAAGATACAAGACCGTCGTGACTACGAAAATGGCCAGTCCGATCAGGAACATCCGCCGACGTCCGATGTGATCAAGGAATTTGCCGACCAGGACCCGCGAAGCAAGTGCTCCGAGCACAAAGGCGCCCGCGGCAAACCCGGCTATTCCCTCTGAGACCTGAAACCGCTCGATGGCATACAGTGCAATGGTCGTGACGAACGCGAAGAAGATCAGCCCAACGAGGAAGTTGATCAGAATTGCGAGGACGAACCCGTGAGACCACAAAGCCTCGATGCTTACCCGATTAGCAGGCACGGGGATGTCCTCTCCAGCGGTAATGCTCGGCGTCTAATGAAAGTGGGCTCGTCAGTCGCAAGGACTGACAGGTCCAGTTGCTCCACCAGACACTGGCTCGCGCCTGCGTCGGTGTCAGAGGAACCGGGATTCGTGTTCGTCGATGAGCGCAACAATCTGACTCGTCGAAGAGCTACCGCGAACGCCTCAGGCATGATGGCAAGCGGAACGTTCTGCAGTGCAAGGTTGAGCAGGCTCGTCCAGGTGTAGGTGAAAACTTTGGCACCACCCCCACTCCCACGACACCGTGGCCAGAGGCCAATCCGAGTCAAAGCCTACGTATCTACACGTCTTGACGCTGCAATGCTTTCTTGGCCCGACGCGCCCGATGCAGGATCGGTTCGGTGTAGCCGTTCGGTTGGCTCGCTCCGAGAAGAACCAGGTCCCGGGCGGCGTTGAACGCCAGCCCTGGACCATCATCGCCGACCAGTCGTTCATAGAGCGGGTCGCCAGCGTTCTGCTTGTCGACGACGGAAGCGATGCGATGCAAACTCTCCATCACATCAACTTCAGTGATGACCCCGTGTTCGAGCCAGTTCGCCAGCAGCTGGCTGGAGATCCTTAGCGTTGCGCGGTCCTCCATCAGCCCTACGTCATTGATGTCTGGCACAGTCGAGCAGCCAATGCCTTGGTCTACCCAGCGCACGACGTAACCGAGGATGGACTGCACGTTGTTGTCTGTCTCCGCCAGCCGGTCTTCACGCGACCAGGTTGCATCGACGGCGAGAGGGATCTCCAGAATGGGATCGATTCCAGCGGTCGGCCTGCGCTTGAGCTTCTCCTGCACGGCGACGACGTTCACCTCGTGGTAGTGCAATGCATGCAGGGCGGCTGCCGTCGGGGAAGGAACCCAGGCGGTGGTTGCGCCTGCCCTCGGGTGGACTGATTTCTGCTCGAGCATCGCGGCCATGAGGTTGGGCATGGCCCACATCCCCTTGCCAATCTGAGCCCTGCCCTGGAAGCCGGCAGCTAAACCGGTGTCCACGTTGAAGTCCTCATAGGCATGGATGAAGCGCTGCGCCTTGAGGTCCGCTTTACGCACCACCGGCCCAGCCAGCATTGACGTGTGGATCTCGTCACCCGTGCGGTCCAGGAAGCCGGTGTTAATGAACACGACGCGGTCCTTAGCGGCCTGGAGGCACGCCTTCAGGTTCACGGTGGTGCGGCGCTCTTCGTCCATGATGCCCAGCTTGAGGGTCAGCGGCGCGAGGCCGAGCAACTCTTCCACCCGACGGAACAGCTCGACTGTCAGGGCCACCTCGTCTGGGCCATGCATCTTCGGCTTGACGATATACATCGATCCGCTACGAGAGTTGCTGAGGCGACTATGCCCGTTGACATCATGGACGGAACCGAGCGCGGTCATGATCGCATCCAGAATGCCTTCGGGAGTCTCGTTTCCTTCACTGTCAAGCACGGCATCCGTTGTCATGAGGTGGCCGACATGACGGATGAACATCAGGGCACGTCCGCGCAGCGTCACCGTGCCGCCATCCAGAGCTGAGAATGTCTTGTCGCTGTTCATGCTGCGGGTGAAACTCTCACCTGGTTTCGTCACCATGGCCGTCAGGGTCCCTTGGTTCAGGTGCAGCCAATTGCGGTAACCCAAGGCCTTGTCGTCGGCGTCTACTGCTGCAACAGAGTCCTCCAGATCCATGATGGAGGTCAACGCGGACTCGATCACGATGTCTTTCACTCCGGCGCTGTCGAGGCGCCCGATGGGGTCGGCGCGATCGATTTGTACTTCGATGTGTAGCCCGTTATTGACCACCACCACGCTGGATGGCGCGTCCGCAGGCCCGGAATAGCCGACGAATTGCGCGGGATCGGCGAGGGTCGTGGTCTGCCCGTCGCCCTGGCCAACGGCCAGTCCCTCCGCGGTCACGGTGTACGAGCGGGCATCCGTGTGCGAACCGGATGCAAGGGGAGCCGCATTGTCCAGGAGCGCCCGACTCCGGCGAACAACCTCGGCACCGCGCGCGGGGTTGTACTTGGCGCCACGCGCCAGGGGGCCTTCGTCAGCAATCGCGTCCGTGCCGTAGAACGCGTCGTAGAGCGACGCCCAGCGGGCGTTGGCCGCGTTGGTTGAGAACCTGGCATTCAACAACGGCACCACCAGCTGTGGCCCGGCCTGGGAGACGACCTCAGAGTCCACTCCGGAGGTGGTGATGGTGAAATCTGCCGGCTCGTCGACGATGTAACCGATCTCGGTGAGAAATCTGCGGTAGGCGGCAGGTTCTGGCTGGCCCGGGTTTGCGCGGTGGTAGTCATCGATCTTCAATTGGATCTCATCGCGCACGGCAAGCAACTGGCGATTACGGGGGGCCAGGTCCCGAATGATTGCCGCGGCGCCTTCCCAGAAGCTGTCCGCGTCGATGCCGGTGCCCAGGAGAGCCTCCGCCACAAACTGAACGACGGGCGTGGCTACACTGAGCTGACCTATTTGGACACGGTCCGACATCGACATACCTTTCGTTTTTCGTATTGTGGATATAAAAGTCCACGGAGTGAAGTTATCACAAGAGGAGCCTTATGCAGAAGAAGAGTGACAGCACATCGAGTCCCACTCCCTCCGGGGTGCAATCCGTGCATCGCGTCCTCGACCTCTTCGAGGTGGTCGCCGCAGGCGGCGGACACATGGCGATTGGTGAGATCGCTTCCCAGACGAGCCTGCCGCTGCCAACCATTCATCGCCTGCTGAAGACGCTCGTGGAGCGCGGATACATGCGGCAACTTCCGAACCGCCGCTACGCGCTCGGGTTTCGATTGGTGCCACTGGGAGTCTCCGCCAACGCATTGCTCGGTGGTGATGCGACGGGGGCGCTAGCGCGAATCGTGTCCGAGCTTGGGGAGACCGCGAATATTGCGATCCTTGCCCAGGACCACGCTGAGTACGTCGCCCAGGTGCCGTCTCCCCACCAGATGCGGATGTTCACCGAGGTAGGGCGGCGCGTTGAGTTGCACTGTACCGGTGTGGGCAAGGCCCTCATGGCTGAACTCGACCCGGGTGAGGTGAGCGTTATCGTGCGCCGCATGGGGCTGTCGCCGCAAACGAAATACACCTTGACTACGGAGAACGCTCTGCAAAGGGAGCTGGAATTGATCCGGGAGAGGGGCTACGCCCTCGACGAGGAGGAGCAGGAACTGGGCGTACGCTGCGTTGCTGTGTCAGTACCGGGACGACTGCTCACGCCCATGGCCCTGTCGGTTTCCGGTCCGCTCACGCGGGTCAATGACGACTTCATCGAGCGTGCGGTCCCGCTGCTGAAGAGCGTGGCGGAGCAGATCGGTGAGCAGATCAATGCCACGACCTCCCTGGCCGCGCCAGCTTGACACGCGCTCTCGGCATCGACTAGTTTTTCGGATATTGTTTTCCTCATGGCGAAAACATAGATTGCCCCGGCTCCCTGATCGCTGGGGCAAGGCGGCAAGCCGGGCCACTCTGGACGGCATCCTCTTGCAGGTCACACAGTCGCACCACTTTTCAACGTCGAGAAAACCAACACTAAGCACGAGGAGGTGTGTAGTCGTGGTCAATAGTTCAGACCTGTCTTCACATAAGAAAAAATCGCATTTCTCCCGCTCGACCTGGCTTCGGGGGGTACGGGCGGTAGGAGCCATTTCACTCAGCACCGCTTTCCTGGTGGGATGCGTTTCCGCGCCCGGTGGAGGCGAAGCCGCCGGTGATGCGGATGCCACGCTAACCCTCGCCGTGCCCAGCGAGCCGGGGGCGATGGATACCTGCGACATGGTCGCGGGAAGAACGTCGCGAATAATCACCCACAATGTTGGGGAGGGTCTCACTATTGCGGATCCCACCACGCGCGAGCTGTCTCCGCTGCTGGCCACGGAATGGGAGCAGATCGAACCTAATATCTGGGAATTCACGCTACGTGAAGACGTCACCTTTCATGATGGATCCCCGTTCAACGCCGCGGCCGTTGTGAAGAGCTTTACCCGTTCGTTGGACCCGGACCTGGCCTGCTTTACCTACACGCAGACGTTCGCCGGGATGGAGATTGCGGCAGAGGAGGTGGATGAGTTCACCGTCCGCTTTGTGACTGGGGAGCCGGACCCAATTCTTCCTTTGCGCCTGACCATGGTTAGTTTCTCGGGACCAGAAACGGATACCGAAAAGAAGGTAACCACTCCTGTCAGCACCGGTCCCTATCAGGTGATCTCGTGGGACGGGCCGACTATTGAACTCGAACGGTACGACGACTACTGGGGAGAGTCCGCACGATATTCTGAGGTGACTTACTTGGCACGCACCGAACCGAGTGTTCGTGCTGGGATGCTGACGACCGGGGAGGCGGACATCGCCTTCGATATCGGATACGAGTACCTGGACCAGGAGATCGCTCGGCACGTCAAGTACTGGCAGGCGTGGAATGTCGCCCTGGACGCTCAAAGTGAGCCGTTCACAGACGTAAGGGTTCGCGAAGCGGTTGCCCACGCAATTGATCGCGAGGGTCTGCTTCAAGCGATTTGGCGAGGCGCAGGCGAGGCGGCCAATGTGCCGACGGCCACTCCTGTGATCAATGGATATGACGACGGCATCAAGGCTCGGAAATTTGACATGGATCGCGCGAAGGAGCTGGTCAGCCAGGCCAAAGCCGACGGTGTGGCAACCGATCGGGAGATTACGTTCTTCACCCGGCCGGCCGGCACCATTGCCGCAGAAGTGCCACTAGCAGAGGCGATCAGCGCCGCCCTGAACGAAATCGGACTCAACGCACACATTGAGTCGATGGATTCGACACCCTATACAGAGCTACTGGTCACCGCCAGCACTGACCGGGCTGGCATGTTTGCCTCTACTGGCGACAACCGGATGGGAGATGCCTCACTCTCCGTGAACACCCGGTACCCCTCGTGGGTGGCGCGGTCAAGGGTTCCCGTGGCCGCGCAGAGCGAGGTCGATGACCTGATCATGCGTGCTGGCGTTGCGACGGATAACGAGCGTACCGAGCTCTACCAGGAGCTCTACGCTTTGCTGCACGACCTCGCGATCGAGATTCCGATCGTGTACTCGGACATCATCATGGGCGTTGCTCCAGGCGTTGAATACACGCCTACTCCACATTCAGCGGAGATCATCGACCTCAATGACGTCGTAAAGACGTCATAGAGGATTGAGAGCTGTGCGTGGGCTGTCGCAGGTCTTGGACAGCCCACGCAAACGCGTCCAGGCAACGAGTCATGATTTCGACGTCGTGGTATTCAGCAGAGAAACAAATGGAGTAGAACCGCGTGATTCTGAGAGACATGGCTGAGCTGATGGGTACGACAGTCAGCCCGAATGAAGGGACTGATCCGTGTTGATCATGCTGCGGAAGCGGGTTATCCAAAGCCTGTTCTCGCTCGTCTGCCTGGTGGTGATGGTGTTCCTCGTCTCCCGCATGACGGGCGATCCCACAGACCTGTATCTGCCGCTCGAGGCCACCGACGAGCAGCGGGCCGAGTTTCGACGAATTCAAGGCTTTGACCAGCCCGTGCTTGTGCAGTTCGTGAGCTATGTAGCCGGAATGCTTCGACTCGATTTCGGAACGTCACTCTATAACGCGAAGCCTGCTCTGGAAATGGTGATGGCTGCCTACCCATGGACCCTTCAGTTGGCGGCCCTGACAATTGGAATCGCCGTAGCGGTTGGCGTCCCCCTGGGATCGTTGGCGGCAAGCAAACCTGGTTCTCTGGCCGACCGATTGGTCACGATGATCAGCGTGGGCGGCGCGAGCATCCCCGACTTCTGGTTGGCGCTGATGGGGATCCTGGTACTGGCAATTACGTTCGGATGGCTCCCAACGTCCGGGAACACAACAGCAGCACACTGGGTGATGCCGGTAGCCGTACTTGCTCTCGGTCCGGCCGGGGGACTTGCCCAGGTCGTGCGTGGCTCAATGATCGCCACCCTATCGGCTCCGTATATCAAAGCGGCTCGAGGGCGAGGTGTGCCCTCCGAGCGCATCGTATTCCAGCACGCGCTCCGAAACGGAGCGCTGCCGGTGATCACAGTGCTCGGCATCCAGCTGACCGGAGTCCTGAATGGCGCCGTCGTGATCGAGACCATTTTTGGATTTCCCGGAATTGGACGCCTCATGATCACATCAATTCTTTCGCGTGACTTCTCAGTGCTCTTGGCTGCGGTTGTGATCACTGCGGTAGCAATCCTCATCCTCAATATCGTCATAGATATTGTCTATGGCTTGGTCGACCCCAGGGTTCGAGCATGAAGCGGTCCGGGCGAGGTTGCAAACAAGCGGTATCTACACAGGCAAGAGCAGGGGTGTCATGCGTTATCTGAAGCTTCTGACCCGGGACAAGCCGGCGCTCCTCGGCGCCCTATTCCTGCTGGTTGCGATCTCTGGCTGTGTCCTCGGCGCTGCTCTACTGGGAGAAGAAGCGCGAGCCCAGAGGCTGACCGAGGGCTTCCACCCACCCTTCGATGTCACCCGTGGACTTGCCGACATGCTCGGTACAGATCAGTTGGGCAGAAGCACGCTGTACCGCATTCTGATGGCCGGCGCCACTAGCTTTGGGATAGCAGTACCAGCGGCACTGCTCGCGGCAACCATCGGGACCGTCATTGGTGTGATCGCGGGTTATCGTGGCGGTTTCCTGGGATCCCTCATCATGAGGCTGACAGATGTGATCATCAGCTTTCCCGGATTGCTCCTGGCGATCCTGTTCCTCTATATTCTGGAGCCCGGAGCCGGCACCATTATCTTGTTGTTGGTCGTAGCCCGGGTGCCGCTGTACATTCGTGTTGCCCGCGCCGAAACGCTGGAGATCAGGCAACGGCTGTTCGTCGATGCATCCAGGAGCCTCGGCGCATCCCCATGGCGGATCGGACGGCAAGACATCGTCCCCATCATGCTGCCGACGATCGTGACCCTGGTGGCCCTGGACGTTGGAATTCTCATGCTGATGGAATCAGCGTTGAGCTTCTTGGGGGTAGGGCTGCAGTCCCCATCCATCTCCTGGGGAACTTTGGTTGCCGAGGGGCGTCAATTCATGATGTCCGCGTGGTGGCTCACCTTCTTCCCCGGACTGCTGATCACCCTCACCGCCGTCAGTTGCAACTTCCTCTCCAACTGGTTGCGAATTGCTGGAGACCCTGCCGAGCGCTGGCGGTTGGAATTGCCACGTCGTCAACGGCAGGACAAGGCTTCTGTCGACATCCCGAAGACTGTGAGGGGCATATGAACGACATCCCGGCGACCCTGGACAGCATCCAAGGCGTATCCGCTTCCAGTACGAGAGGGGCCAGCGAAGCTGGGGTCAGTTCGGTCAGGTCAGATATTCCTGTACTTGAAGTAGACGATCTCCACGTTGAATTTCATACCCTGAAGGGCACAGCACGTGCTGTCCGCGGTATGACATTGTCGCTGGCGCCGGGTGAAACGTTGGCGGTAATAGGCGAGAGTGGCTCGGGCAAGTCGGTTACCGCGGAAGTCATCTTGGGTATCCTCCAAAGCCCACCAGGGCGGGTCACACAAGGCACGGTGCGCTACGCCGGGCGAGACTTGCTTGCCATGAACCCGGGTGAGCGAAAAACCATCCAGGGCAAGCGGATCTCGATGATCTACCAGAATGCCTTGGCCGCGCTGAACCCGGTCTTCACGGTGGGCTGGCAGATCGCTGAGATTTTCAAGGTGCATGAGGGCCTGCCGATGCGCCAGGGTAAAGCCCGTGCGGTGGACCTACTGAGACGCGTGGGTATTGCCGATCCAGAAGCCCGGGTGAATGAGTATCCTCATCAGTTCTCCGGAGGAATGCGACAGCGGGTGATGATCGCCATGGCGATCGCGCTCAACCCCGACCTTCTCATCGCAGACGAGGCGACTACGGCCTTGGATGTGACTGTTCAAGCTCAGATCATGAACCTCTTGGGTGACCTCCAGAGGGACAGCGGAATGTCGCTCGTATTCATTACGCACGACATAGCGATCGCATCCGAGATCGCAGACAAAGTTGCCGTGATGTATGGCGGACGGGTCGTTGAGATTGGTCCGATTGGAGCCGTTCTCGCCAAGCCGAGCCATCCGTACACCAAAGCCCTGGTCGCGTTGGCTCAACACGATGCGAAGAGAAGTGGCGCCTCGAGTTCCATCAAGGGAACGCCGCCCGACCTCACCGCACTTCCGGTCGGATGCGCCTTTGCCCCGCGATGCAAATTCGCTCAGGCAATCTGCAGCGAAACCGATCCCGAACTAAGAGCAGTATCCAGCGACCAAGACGCTGCTTGCCATTTTGCAGAAGAGGTCCGGCATGGATGAATCAATCACTCAGACAGTAACCAGGCCGCTGTTGGATGCGGTGGATATCGTCAAGCACTACCCGATCACCAAGGGCGCGGTCCGCAAACGTGTCGTTGGCGCGGTCAAGGCGGTCGATGGCGTGAGCCTGACGGTAGAACGCGGTGAGACTCTCGGTCTTGTGGGGGAGTCCGGCAGCGGCAAGTCTTCGCTTGCACGCCTACTGGTCCGGTTGGAAGAGATTCAGTCTGGTCACGTCCTGTTCGGCGATGTCGATATCGCCTCGCTGAACGCGAAGGAGATGCACAAGTACAGGCGGCGTATCCAAATGGTCTTCCAGGACCCCTACTCGTCGCTGAACCCCCGGATCACCGTCGGGCAATCAATCATGCGCGCTTGGCAGATTCATAAGGACGTCGTGCCGCAATCTGAATGGCGGAATCGATGTGTCGAGCTGCTGTCATTGGTGGGGTTAGGCGCCGATCGGATCGATGCGTATCCCCATCAGCTTTCGGGTGGTCAGCGTCAACGCGTGGCCGTTGCCCGTGCTGTTGCTCTTGAGCCAGACCTCATCGTCTGTGATGAGGCAGTCTCAGCGCTCGACGTTTCGGTGCAGGCGCAAGTACTCGAAATGCTCGCCGAGCTACAAACACGGCTTGGCGTGTCGTACGTGTTCATCTCCCATGATCTCGGAGTCGTCCGGGACATAGCCCACCGGGTCGCAGTCATGTACCTGGGTCGGATAGTAGAGGTTGGAACGGTGGAGTCCGTTTACGAGAGGCCGGCGCATCCATACACGCAAGCTCTCTTGGCGGCCATGCCCCAAATCAGCCTCGGGACTCGCAAAACTGCGAACAGACCCTTGCTCATGGGAGAACCTCCGAGTCCTGCCAATATCCCTTCAGGCTGCCGGTTTCGTACCCGCTGCCCGATAGCCCAACCGATCTGTGCCGAAGTCGACCCCATGCTCGCGCCGGTTGAGGCTGCGGGAGGCCACAACGCTGCATGCCACTTTCCCAGCGTGGACGGCATCGCATCAGCACGACAACCGATCGAGATAGCAGCTCATCCGCACACTGCTGGTCGACCAAGCCGGCCGAGAAAGGCAACACCATGACTGACATCACCATCCTGTCCGCAACGGCCTCCGACTACGAATGGGTTCTTGAGAAACCCATCTCTAATGGACTCCATACATACTCGAAATCCGATATCTCCATCGTCAAGATCGAGACGGACGCTGGAATCACCGGCTACGGCATCGGACGACCCCGTCCGGGGGAGCGCGAGTTGCGCGCAAGCTTCCTCGAAACCCTCGTCGGCAAGGATCCGACGCGGACAGAGGCGATCTGGTCGAACCTGTGGAGCCCGAAGATGTCGGGGCGACGTGGCTACGAGACCCGGGCGCTGTCGTCGATCGACATCGCCCTGTGGGACATCAAGGCGAAGATGGCGGGCCTTCCATTGCACAGGCTGCTCGGCGGCTATCGGGATTCAGTGCCGGTCTACATCGCTGGTGGTTATTACACGGAGGGCAAAGGCTTCGGCCAGCTACAGGATGAGCTGAGATCATACGTTGAGCTCGGCGCGCGGGCAGTCAAGATCAAGGTGGGCGCCGTGTCGATTGCGGAGGACGTCGTCCGGGTCAGGGCCGCCCGGGAGGCCATCGGCGACGACATCGCGTTGATGCTCGATGCGAACTGCGCCTACCGCTACTACGAGGCTATTCAGTTCGCGAAGCGCGTCGAAGAGTTCGACCCTGCCTGGTTCGAGGAACCGGTGCAGCCCGACGACTATGAGGGTTTCGCGAAGATCGCCGCAGCGACCACCATACCGATCGCGACTGGCGAGAACGAATACACCAAGCACGGGTTCAGGGACTTGATCGCCACTCAAGCGGTCCCGATCCTCAACCCCGACGCCCGCTACATGGGTGGGGTCACCGAGTTCATGAAAGTCGCGGCGATGGCGCAAGCCCACGGAATCGATATCGCGCCCCACGGTCTCCAGCAGCTGCATCTCCCGTTGCTTGCCGCGATCCCGAACGGCCGCATCCTTGAGTTCTATCCTGGCAAGGGCAATGGAATGTCGGGTCGCATCTACCGCGGTGAGGTGCCCTCGATCAATGCCGACGGCACAGTGACCGCGCCCAACGTGCCGGGTGCCGGTCTTGAGCCGGACGAGGAAGCCATGGCTCCTTACCGCATCGGATGATGGCGTAACGACCCTCTCTGTGCCGGATATCGCCCGTGTCAACCTCCGGCTGCACTCGGGGCGTCGAAGGAGAAACGGATGCAACGGAAGGCGCGATCATGGGTTTCTTTGACGGTTTGAAGAAGGCGTTCGACACCGGTGGCATCGGGCTGAGGCTGGAGTTGCCGAAGGCGTTCCGCTGGTCTGATGGAACCCTGCCGATCACGGTGACCCTGACCGGTCACAAGGAGGAGCCGCGTACCGTGACGGAGTTCGAAGTGTGGTTGCGTGAGGACGATGACGACTCGCAATCGCGCATGCGCGGCAAACGGGAAGGGGTGCGGATGACCGTGCACGGGCCGTTCGAGCTGGCGCCGCTCGAGGAGCGGTCCGTCGAGGTGCCTTTCGCCCTGACGGCGGCGGCCGGGGTGGCGAATGTCTCCGGAGGGGAGGCGCCCGCCTGGCTGAAGGCGGTCAGCGGTGCAGCCACGGCGCTCACGGAGGCGACGCGGGATACTCCGTGGTACCGGTTATCCGTGGAGGCCAGCGTCGAGGGCGCCAGGGCGAAGAAGATGGTCTCGCGCCGGATCAAGAACAATCGCCTCGGCGAGTGGGGCAATGGCCAGTTCGGCGGCAGCGTCAGCATCGGCTGAGCGCCGACTCCGAACGACTGGAGCGGGAGTCGAGCGGATGACTCCCCTCGTCGATGGGATCATCCTCGCCACATCACGCATGTCGGAAACAGCGATTCGGATGGTCGCGAAGCAGCGCTCCACTGTGGTGCTCAGTCGCGTCGTTTCTCGAACATCGCACTACTGCGGCAGTCGCCTCCCTCGCAACCACCTCACCAGCAGCACCGCCGCCCGTCATGTACTGAGCACGGTCATCGCCCCCATCCGAGGGCCACAGCAACAAGCGGCAACCGCTTGATCGGTCGGCCCCGTGACGGCTCAATGGAACCCACGGCTGGGCACGAATCGTGTACCGCCGTCGCATTGAGCCGGAAATCCAGTCAAAGGAGAATGGATAGTGACCACACATAGGTTGAACCCTCACCGGGCGCTGACGCTCGGGGTGGCTGCGATTCTCGCGGCCAGCCTCGCCGTCCCGGCCGCTGCGAACGCCGAAGACCTGCCATGGATGAACTCGGCGCTCCCCGCGGCGGAACGCTCCGATCTGCTCATAGCGGCCATGACGCTGGACGAGAAGATTCAGCAAATCGCGATGAACCCCGTCGAGAATACGAACATTCCCGGTTGCGAGTTTTCGCGTCAGGGGCGCCACGTCGAAGGAATTCCGCACCTGGCCATCCCCACCCTCAGAATGACCAACGGTCCATTCGGCAACGGTGACTGCCTGGTGGCACCCATCTCCACCGGTTTGACGAGTGCACTGACCGTCGCCTCGTCGTTCGATACCGCAGTGTCGGCCGAATGGGGATCCATTCTCGGGGAAGAAACCAAGGCCAGCGCGCACAACGTCTTGCTGACCCCGGGCATCAACCTTGGCCGGGTCGCAAACGCCGGCCGCAATTTCGAGTACTTCGGCGAGGACCCGTATCTCGCCGGCGCCATGGCGGTCGCTCAGGTGAACGCCGTGCAGGAGTTCGGTGTCCAATCCGTGGCCAAGCATTACGCAGCCAACGAGCAGGAGACCGCGCGCAACTCAATGGACACCCTGGTCAGCGACCAGGTGATGCACGAGCTGTACCTGCTGCCATTCGAGATGGCGATCCAGGAGGCCAACCTCGCGTCGGTCATGTGCTCCTATCCGCGACTGAACGGCACATTCGCCTGCGAAAATGATCAACTCCTGAATGACTGGTTGCGCGATGACCTCGGCTTCGATGGCTATGTGATGTCGGATCGCGGCGCGACGCACAGCACAGCGCCGGCCATCAACGCCGGTCTTGACCTGGAGTTTGCCAGCCCGCGGTGGTTCACACCCACGCTCATCAACGAGGCGCTTGCGGCTGGCACGATCGTGATCGACGACATCGATCAGATGTTGGAACGGCGCTTCACCGTGATGTTCGAACTCGGTCAATTCGATGACCCGATCAACTCACTGACACCCATTGATTTCGATACCAACGGGCAGCGGGTGCAGGACATCGGCGAGCAGGGCAGCGTCCTGCTGAAGAACGATGGTGACGCCCTGCCGCTCAATGCGGCCGAGCTTGAGTCGATTGCATTGATTGGGACGCCGACCTTCGCCGGCCAGGCGAAGTTCAACTCGCAAGGCCCGTCAAACGCCATTGTCGTCACCGCCCCGTACACGGTGACCCCGGAGCAGGGCCTGAACAACGCGCTGGACGCGCTGGACTCCGACGCCACGGTGACCTACAACAATGCGAGTGACATCGCGGAGGCCGCGGCGTTGGCAGCAGCATCGGATGTCGCAGTCGTCATGGTCGGCGACATCTCCCGCGAGGGCATCGACCGCGCGACGCTCGCCCTGCCGGTAACCGACGACGTCGATCAGGACGCCCTGGTCGCTGCCGTGGTTGCCGCCAACCCGAACACCGTTGTGGTGTTGAAGAACGGTGGCCCGGTGCTGCTGCCGTGGCTCAGCCAGGTGCCAGCGGTGCTGGAGGCCTGGTATCCGGCGCAGGAGGACGGCAACATCGTCGCCAACCTGCTGTTCGGCATCAACAACCCGTCAGGCAAGTTGCCGATCACGTTCCCCACCCAGGAGCGCGAGGCGGCGTTCGCGACTCCTGAGCAGTTCCCCGGTGTCGACCCGGATGGTGCCGGGCCGTTGCCGCGCACGGCGACGTATAGCGAGGGCCTGGAAATGGGCTACCGCTGGTACGACGCCAATGAGGTGCAACCAACGTTCGCGTTCGGGCACGGCCTGTCGTACACCGACTTCGAGCTCTCCAAGCTCGTCGTCACACCGGAGACGACGGACGGCACGAAGGCAATCAAGGTGTCGTTCTTCGTCGAGAACACCGGGGATGTCGCGGGCGCCGAAGTTGGCCAGGTCTACCTGGGGCTCCCGGCCGAAGCCGGCCAGCCGCCGAAGCGCCTCGTCGGATTCGACAAGGTGATGCTGAACCCGGGCGAGAAGCAGCGGGTCACCGTCACCATCGATCCGGCCGCGTCGAACCATCCGCTGTCCTACTGGAACACCGAGGCAGACGGCTGGAGCACAGCGTCCGGGGAGTACACCGTGTACGTCGGCAACTCATCCGACAACGTTCCGCTGAGCGCGACGATCAGCATTCGCACGCCGGAAGGACAACGCTGACGTCGATTGGGGCAGGGGTGGCGTCCGTCGGGGCGCCATCCCTGCTTGTTTTTGGCGGGCGCTCAGACACCCCCGTCCGGGGGGCGCGGCAACAGGCGGCAACCGGTTGACGGCGGGAAGCGTTCCGGGCTCAATTGACCCATGGCGGAGCGCGACGACGCGCTATTCCCGGTCGCCGCATGTTCGATTCGAAGGAGAATAGAAATGCGAAAAGCGCTGAACCATTCGCAGAGACGCCGGGTCGGTGTTCTCGGCGCCGCCGTAGTTGCCGTTCCGCTCTCGATCATCGTCGCGGCGACCACTGCCGTCGCCGCTCCTCCTCGGGTTGACGCCGGCGACCGGGCAAACGCGTCGTCCCGCTCCAGCGGCTCGAACAATGCCTCGACGATCGAGTCCCGGGTGAAGCCGATCATCACGGTGAACGGCAAAAAGTTCCGCGACCTCAACGCCAGCGGCGCACTCGACCCTTACGAAGACTGGCGTCTCTCCGGCGCTGATCGCGCTGCCGACCTTGTCTCCAGGATGACCATGGAAGAGAAGGCGGGGATCATGCAGATCACCTCGCTCCGGGCGGACGCGACCGACCTCATCCAGGACCGCAATATCCACCACCTGATCCTCCGCGACAATCTCACCGCCTTTGAAATCGCGGACCGGGCGAATGGGTTGCAGGAAGTGTCGGAGGGCACACGCCTCGGGATCCCGCTCGTTTTCACGTCGAACCCGCGCAACCATGTCAACCCTGATCTCGAGTTCGGGATCAGTGAGGCGGCCGGGCAATTCTCGACCTGGCCGGGCACCTTGGGCCTGGCGGCAACCGACGATGTGGAATTGATCGAAGAATTCGCGGAAATCGCCGCCGCAGAGTGGCGGGCTGCCGGAATCCACAAGCTCTACGGGTACCAGATCGAGACCGCCACCGAACCACGCTGGCGCCGTATCAACGGCACCTTTGGTGAGAGCCCAGACCTCAACGCCGCCATCGCGACGGCACTGGTGCGTGGGTTCCAGGGTGAAGAACTGAGCAACGAGTCCGTTGCCCAGACCGTCAAGCATTTCCCGGGTGATGGTGCAGTGCTGCGTGGACTCGACCCGCACAACGAGGCTGGTCAGTGGGCGGTGTATCCGACTCCGGGCAGCCTTGAGTCGTACCAGTTGCCACCGTTCCAGGCGGCCATCGACGCGGGCGCCAGTTCGGTCATGTCTTATTACAACGTTCCGAGCAACGCGTTGAGCGCCGACCAACTCTCGGCCGACGATTGGTACACGCCCGACCAGCAGTTCGAAGAGGTCGCCGCAGCCTACAACGAAGCGATCATCACCGATCTGCTTCGCGAAGAGATGGGGTTCACCGGCTATGTCAACAGTGACAGCGGCATCCTCACCAACCGCGCCTGGGGTGTCGCCGACCTGACCACTCCTGAACGGTTCGCCAAAGCAATCGAGGCAGGCACCAGCCTCTTCTCCGACAACAACGACCCGAGTGGCCTCATTGAAGCCGTCAACACCGGTCTTCTTCAGGAAGAGCAACTCGATCCGTCGGTGACAATGCTGGTCACGGAGATGTTCGCTCTCGGACTGTTCGAAGACCCGTACGTTGATCCGGCTGCCGCACAGCGGGTCGCCGACTCCGTAAAGTCGCAGCTGGCCGCAGACAAGGCCCATCGCGAGTCGATCGTGCTGATGCGCAACGATCAGGAGTTGTTGCCACTCACGAACTCCGAACTGAAGGAAACGAAACTGTTCGTCGAGGTGATCACCGGAGAGGATGCCGCCGAACAGACGACAGCGTTGAAGGCGATGATCTCCGAGGAAGACCCAGCCGTCACAGTCGTGAACACCCCTGAAGAGGCCACCGCGGCCTTTGTCTGGGTACGGCCGAGCGTCTATGAGTACCCCGACGATTCCACCGTCGAAATCCAGCTTGGTGAACTCACCGAGGTCGACGTTGAGAGGGTGAAACTGATCGAGGCAACGGTGCCGACCGTGTTGGCCGTCAATTTCGGCAACCCGTGGGTGATCAACGAAATCGAACCGGGCGCGGCCGCGGTGGTCGGAACCTTCAATGTGAAGGCCGAGGCTCTGCTGGATGTCATCCGAGGTCGGTTCAATCCAACCGGCAAGCTGCCGATGAGCATCCCGGCCAGTCAGGCCGCCGTCGAGCAGAATGCGTCGGATGTGCCCGGATATGCGGAGTCGTTCGACTACACCTACACCAACGCGGTGGGCGACGACTACGGCTTCGGCTTCGGCCTGTCGTACAAGAAGAGCAGCCGCTAAGCCGGAGTGCCAAGAACTCGGGTGTGCCGCCACTGGCGGAACACCCGAGTTCAGGCGATGACGGAGGCGATCGCTACTGCAGGCGGTGTGCTTCCTCAATAATCCGCACGACATCGATCGCGTCGTGCGGGTCAACGGGGGCGGGGCCATCGCCGCGCACGGCGGCCGCCACGCCTTCGTAAAACGTCGGGTAGGCGCCGCGCTCCGTGGCAACCGTTACCAGCGGCTGCCCGGCCAGCTGGAGTGTGCCCCACGCTTCGGGCGGCGTTACCCCGTATCCGGGATCGGTGGGCAGGATGCCGCTGTCCAGCGCCGATTCCTGGCCATCGAGCCCGTAGGCCGCGTAGGCGCCCTCAGTTCCCAGCGCTCGGAAGCGTGGGCCGCTGAGCGCGGCCACCCGACTCATCGTCAGGTGGGAACGCACGCCGGTGTCATGCAGCAGGGAGATGAAGGCGTCGTCTTCATTCAGGGCTCCGTCTCGCACCCGGGAGAACTCGGCCGAGGCCATGGTGGCAGGGCCGAACAGCTGCAGGGCCTGGTCGACCAGGTGGCTGCCCAGGTCGAACGCGATCCCGCCGCCCTGCTCCGGCGTGAGGGCTTCCTGCCAGCGGCCGTGTCGCTGTGGGCTGAACCTCTCGAAGGTCGACTCGAACCGGTGGATGCGACCCAGCGTCCCATCGGCGATGAGCTTCTTCACGGTGAGGAAGTCGCCATCCCAGCGGCGGTTCTGGAAGACGATCAGCGGGCGGCGCGCGCGCTCCGCTGCGTCACGGAGCTGTTGCCCCGCCGCGACGGTCGGCACGAACGGTTTGTCGACAACAATGGCAGCACCCGCGGCGAACGCCGCGAGCCCCTGCGCGAGGTGGGCGTGTGCGGGCGACGCCAGCACCACGAGGTCCAGTTGCGCTGCGCGCTCCAGCAGTTGATCCGGAGTGTCGACAACCGTGGCCCCGGAATACAGCGATTCAGCGTGCGCCCGTCGCTCGGGGTCGGACGTCGCGATCAGGTCGAGCGAGAACTTCGGGTTGGACGCGATGAACGGAGAATGGAACACGCGGCCGGAGAGCCCGAATCCGATCACTCCGGTTCTGATAACTCCCGACACGGATGCCTCGCCTCAGCTAGTGGGTGTCGACCGCTTCGATCTCACTGCGGTCACCCGACCACAGCGTGTGGAAGGTGCCGTCGGCATCCACCCGCTTGTAGGTGTGTGCTCCGAAGAAGTCGCGTTGGCCCTGCACCAGCGCGGCGGGCAGGCGGTCGGCCCGCAACCCGTCGTAGTACGCCAGCGATGACGAGAATGCGGGGGAGGGGATGCCGGCCTGGGCCGCCGCGACCACCACTCGTCGCCAGGAGGCCTGCGCCCCGGCGACGACCTCGGTGAAGAACGGCGCCGTCACCAGCGCGACCAGCGCCGGGTCTTCGGCGTACGCCTCGGTGATCCGGTTCAGGAAGCGCGCGCGGATGATGCAGCCGGCGCGCCAGATCTTGGCGATCTCGCCCTTCTTGATGTCCCAGTCATACTCTTCGGCACCGGCGACGATCTCGTCGAAGCCCTGCGAGTAGGCGATGATCTTGGAGGCGTAGAGGGCCTGGCGCACGTCCTCGACGAACGCTTCCGGGTCGGCAACAGTCCACGCCTCCGCAGGCCCCGGCAAGTCGGCCGCGGCTGCCCGCTGGGCGGGCTTGGACGACAGTGAGCGGGCGAACACTGCTTCCGCGATGCCCGACACCGGAACGCCCAGGTCGAGGGCGCTCTTCACGGTCCACGCTCCGGTACCCTTGGCCCCGGCCTGGTCGAGGATGACATCGACGAGCGGTTTGCCGGTCTTGGCGTCGACCTGGCGAAGGACCTCTGCGGTGATCTCGATCAGGTAGCTCTCGAGTTCGCCCTTGTTCCACTCGGCGAACACGTCAGCTATTTCCGCCGGCGACTTGCCGGTACCGCGGCGGATCAGGTCGTAGGCCTCGGCGATGAGCTGCATGTCGGCGTACTCGATGCCGTTGTGGATCATCTTCACGAAGTGGCCGGCACCATCGGTGCCGACATGCGTCACGCAGGGCTCGCCCTCGGCGACCGCGGCGATCGAGCGAAGGATGGGCCCGAGCGTCTTCCACGCCTCAGCAGAGCCGCCCGGCATGATCGACGGGCCGAGCAGTGCGCCCTCTTCGCCGCCGGAGATGCCCGCCCCGACGAAGTTGATGCCGGTCTCGCGCACCGCCTTCTCGCGGCGGATGGTGTCAGTGAACAGGGCGTTTCCGCCGTCGACGATGATGTCGCCCGGCTCGAACACGGCGGTCAGGGCGTCGATGACGGCATCCGTCGGCTTCCCGGCCTTCACCATGATGATGGCCGTCCGGGGCGTCGACAGGGATGCCGCGAACTCCTCGTACGAGGGTGCAGGCACGAATCCGGCTTCCGGATGCTCGGAGATCAGCACCTCGGTCTTCTCGTAGCTGCGGTTGTACACCGCGACCGTGTTGCCTTCACGGCTGGCCAGGTTGCGCGCGAGGTTCGAGCCCATCACCGCCAGGCCGATGACTCCGATGTTTGCGTTTGCCTTCGCCTGGTTGTCGTTCGCGGACACATTGCTCCTTACGGATCGAGTTCAGGATGCTGCGGTGATGGCGCTGAGGAAGCCGAACCGCCCCTCCAGCTTAGGCACTCAGTAACCGAACACGCTCGGCAGCCAGAGCGACAGTGGCGACCAGAAGGTGACAATGAGCAGGCCGCCACACAGCGCCCAGAAGTATGGCCAGATGCGCCCCATCACTGCTTCGATTCTCACGTTGGCCACTCGCGCTGCGACGAAGAGGTTATTGCCGATCGGCGGGGATATGTTGCCGAGACACATGTTGAAGACCATCATCGCGCCGAAATGGATGGGGTCGACACCGAGCGAGGTGACAACCGGCAGGAAGATCGGGGTGAAGATGAGGATGGCCGGGGTCGGGTCCATTACGGTGCCGGCGAGCAACAGCACGATCATGATGATGAACAGGATGATCACGACGTTGTCGGTGAGCCCGAGCAGGCTGGTCGCGACCAGTTGCGGGATCTGGGCGAACGCGAGCACATAGCCGAGGATGCCGGACACCCCGATGAGCAGCATGATGATGCCGGTGACCTTGGCCGCCTCGAGCACGATACCGGGGAGTGCTTTGAGGGGCAGCGTGCGCTGCGCAAACCCCAGGACGAGCGAGTAGAGCACCGCGATGACGGCGGACTCGGTCGCCGTGAAGATGCCGCTGAGAATGCCGCCGATCACGATGACGATCATGAGCAACGCCGGGATCGCCCGCAGCAGCACGACGAGTGCTTGCCTGATGGTCGGACGCTCCTGAGTGAGCACGCGCAGCTCTGGGCGCTTCCGTGCGTAGATTGCGACGACGACGACGCACACAAGCGCCCACAACAGCCCCGGGCCGACCCCGGCGATGAACAGGGCGCCGATTGAGGTCTGTGACACGAGTGAGTAGACGATGAACGTGTTGCTCGGCGGCAGCAGCATCCCAGTGGGCGACGAGGCTGCGTTTACTGTCGCCGCGAACGCGGGGTCGTAGCCCTCCTTCTTCATGCGTGGGGCCAGCACCGAGCCGACGGCGGCGGCGGAGGCGACCGAGGCGCCTGAAACGGTGCCGAACATGGCATTCGCGACCACCGTGGTCTGAGCGAGAGAGGCGGGAAGTCGGCCCGCGACCACGAGCGCGAGGTCGATGAGCCGGGTTGCAATGCCCCCGGTGTTCATGAGACCGCCCGCGAGGATGAAGAACGGTATGGCAAGGAGCGCGAAATTGTTGCTCCCACCGAAGATCTTCTGTGCCGAGGTGAGCGCTGCACCGCTCCAGTCGAGCAGGATGACGATCGCGAGGAGCGAGGGCAGGCCCATCGAGACCGCAACAGGCAGGCCCATGGCGATTCCGAGGGCGATGCCGCCGATGAGCACGATGCTGGCGAGCAGGATGTCCGTATCCATGTCAGACCTCCGCGTTCTCGTCGAGTACCGGCACGGGCTTCTCTGCTCTGGCGAGGATGCCGATGATGTGGGTGATGCTGTAAAAGACGGTGAGGATGCCGGCGATCGGCAGGATCAGATAAACCTGCCCGATCGTGAGTGGCGGCAGCGTCGAGATGCTCTGGCCCCAGGCGTTCTCGGAGACTCGGAAGCCACCCCAGATGAACGCGAGTGACATGAAGAGGATCACGATGAGCTCGAGCCCGACCGCCCAGTAGCGCTGCAGGTGATCGGGAAACTTCTCGACGAGGATCGACACCGCGATGTGCCCGCGCTCGGAAAAGACGTAGGCGGTGGCCACGGCGGTGAGTATGACGAAGGTGTACTGCGCGGCCTCCTGGGTCCACGGTGCTGAATTGAGGATGACCTCACGCGTGAAGACCTGCCACGAAACGACTGCGACCAGGAGTACGAAAGCGGCGATGCACAAGCCGGCGAGGGTGCGGTCGATTACCTTGCGGACGGCTGCCAACACCCTGAGGAGTGGGCGCCAGCGCACCTCGGCAACCGGCACGGAGATGTCGGCCTCGTCGGGGAGTTCGGGCTCCGTTGGATTCGAATTCACGTCGTCCTCCGTTGGGTTCCCCGTGACTGGGGACGCGGCCCCGTGGGCGGCCGCTCGCGTTGAGTCGATGGACACTGGTGTTGGTAGAACACAGTGCAAGGGCGCCGGTGGTCAACCGACCGCCGGCGCCCTTGCCGGTGATGCGTCAGAGCCTACTGCGCCGCGCGAATCGCGTCGAAGAGGGATTTCTGGGTATCCGTGATGATGAATTCATCGAGCAGCGGCAGGAGCGCGTCGACAAACGCCTCGCTGTCGACCTCGGTGAAGGTCGCGCCGGCGGCCTCGGCGTCAGCGATCGCCGTCTCCGTGTCTGCGAGCCACAGCTCGGTGTGCTGCTTCCACGCCTGCTCCCAGCCCTCGTCGAACGCGGCACGGTCTTCATCTGACATCTCGTTCAAGGTGTTGGTGTTGCTGATGAGGAAGTCGGCACCGATGAGGTGACGCGTGTAGGAGAAGTAGGGCGCAACCTCGTGGTGCTTGTTGGCGAAGTACGAGATCTCGTTGTTCTCGGCACCGTCCACGACACCCGACTGGATTCCGGTGTAGACGTCACCGAACGGCATCGGTGTCGGCGAACCGCCGAATGCCTTGATCATGCCGAGGAACACCGGGCTCTCCTGCACGCGGAGCTTCTTGCCCTCGAGGTCGTCCGGGGTCTCTGCCGGAGCATCCTTCAGGTAGACGCTGCGTGCACCCTGGGTGAAGCCGCCGACGACCGAGATGTTGTTGCTCTCCTCGAGCGACGTATAGATGTCGCCGACGACTGAGTCATCCGCCAGTACTTCCATCTGGCTTTCGATCGAGTCGAATACCGTCGGGAGGCTGAACAGCACGAAGTCGTCGTTCAGGTTCTCAAGCTGCGGCGCCGAGACGATGGCGAGGTCGATGACGCCGTCGCTCACCTGCTGCAGGTACTCCTGCTGGTCGCCGAGCGTGGAGTTCGGGTAGACCTCGATGTCCCAGCGTCCTTCTGTCGCTTCGCTGAGGCTCTCGCCGAACGCCTGAAGGGCGATGAACGACGGGTGAGTCTCGGGCTGGTTGAGGCCGAGTTTCATCGTGCGAGGCTCGACGCTGTCCCCGGTGGTCTCGGAGCCGGTGCCGGAGCAGCCGGCGAGCGTGAGGGCCGCTATCGCGGCGGTTGAAATGAGTGCGAGTCGGGATCTGGTCCGCATGGTGTTCTCTCCTTCGAGCGCAGTTTGGTGGCGGTGTCGCCGTCTTGGTGTCGGTGTGGGTGTTCGGTCGAGAAGGGGCGATTCATTCCTTCGCGACCTTTATTGACTCACCGGGTGGGGGGAATGGCAACCAGTTGCCATAGGTTGTCGCGCACCCGTCGTGATCGCCCGAGGTGCCGGCTAACCGCGCTCCGTCCAGTGGGAAAGCGGGCTCGCCGGGCCTGTGGACATACGCTCGACGAGCTGCGCGGGGAGCAGTGCTGTCTTCAACGGGGCGCCTGGCGCGCCCCTTTTGCCGCCAGCCTGGCCGCGTAACTCGTTCAGGAGCGTCTGCACGGCGACGGCTCCGAGCTGGCGTAGTGGAGCGGCGACGGTGGTCAGCTGCGGCGTGCAGAAATCCGCGCCGAAAATGTTGTCGAATCCGACCACTGACACGTCGTCTGGTACCCGGATGCCCAGGTTGACGAGACCGCGCATGAGGCCGATTGCGATCAGGTCGTTGTAGGCGATGGCAGCGGTACCGGGCGAATCTGCGAGGGCACGCGCGGCAGAGAGGCCGCCCGCCTGAGTGGGAGGGAATGGGCCGAACTGCCTGGATCGGAGGCCGAGTTCATGGGTCGCTTCGCGGACTGCCTGCCAGCGCACACCGTTCGCCCACGAGGCATCCGGCCCTGCGAGGTAGGTGATTGTGGTGTGCCCGAGATTTGCGAGGTGCTCCACCGCGCGCTTCATGCCGCGGGAGTTGTCGGTCACGACGCTCGCGACGTCGCTCATCGAGCGGTTGAGCACCACGGTCGGCCGCTGTTTCGCCGCCGCCCTGATGGATGAGTCCGACATTCGTGAGGTGGCGAGAACGAGGCCTTCCACCATCGGCAGCGTACGATCCAGCGCCTGTCGCTCAGTCTCCACTGACTCTTGCACGTCCGCGACGAGCAGGGTGTAACCAGCTTTGGTCGCAGTCTCCTCGGCGCCGCGGAGAATCTCGAAGAAGAACGGATTGGTCACGTCGGCGACGATGACGGCCAGCAACGACGTGCGCCCCGTGGGGAGCGCGCGGGCGATCGGATTGGTGCGGTAGCCGATGTCGGCTGCAACCTGGCGGATCCTCGCCGCAGTCTCGGCGTTGACGCGGCCGGGCCTGGAGAACGCACGGGAGACCGTCGAGGGTGCGACGCCGCACGCTGCGGCCACATCGTAGATGGTCGGCCGGGCGTTGCCTTGTCTCGTGCCCTCAAGCGGGTCTGCCATGTCACGAATGCTAGGCGAGGCAACCTGCCGCTACAACTCAGGAATATGCCTCGGAAGGCATTGGCAGGCAATTGGTGGCAACCGCTTGCGATCGTGGGTGCGCCCGGCGTGCAATGAGGCGAACCATGCCGCACGCTCGACTCGTCCGGCGCTCGAGCGAGGACCAGCGTGAGGATGCCGAGATGCTCATCGAAACTGAGATGGCAGAGGCCGAACTGCGCCGCCTCGGGCTGGGACACGTGCGCGTGCGTGCCGCCGACGGTGTTGCGTGCCTCGACCTGCCGTTCGACGACGTCGCCGTAATCGTCTGCGATCCGCTGCGCAGCGAGGTGCTCCGAGCCGTGCGCGCTGCCGGCTTCGCCCGCGTTGCCGTGCACATCGACGGTACCTGAGGGCAGCCCGCCTCCGGCCATGGCCACAATTGGCAACCGGTTGACACTGTTCGGGCGCGATCCGCATCATGGGACGATGCCTGCGACTCTTGAACTCGATGACGACCGATTGCTCCCGATCGATCCCCGTACCCGTGCGATCGCCCGGGAGTTGTACCAGGCAGTTGCAACCCTGCCGATCATCTCTCCCCACGGTCACGTCGATCCAGGGCTGCTCCTCGACAATGCACCGTTTTCGGACCCTGCGGAGTTATTCATCACCCGCGACCACTACGTCACGCGTCTCCTTCACGCTGCCGGCGTCAATCTCGCCGATCTCGGCGCGGGCACCTCGGAGGCGCCCGATCCGCGTGCGGTCTGGCGCTTATTGGCCGAGAACTGGCACCTGTTCGCCGGCACCTCCTCGGGCTACTGGCTCACTCATGAACTCGTCACGCTCTTCGGCATCGATGTCGAGCCATCCTCCGAGACTGCCGACGCAACTTATGACGCCATCGCGTTGCGCTTGAACGATGCCGCGTACCGTCCTCGCGCCCTGTTCGAGCAGTTCCGCATCGAAGTGCTGGCGACGACGGATGACCCGTTGGATGACCTTGCCGCGCATGCTGCGCTGGCCCGCGATGCATCCTTCACCGGACGCGTGCTGCCGACCTTCAGGCCGGATGCCTACCTCGACCCCAGGTCGCCCGGATTCGTGCAGCGGATCGAGCGTCTCACGGCCTCCAACGGGACCTCTCCAGATGACTTCCCGGGATACCTGGCGGCGCTCGAAGCCCGTCGCGCCCACTTCATCGCACACGGCGCGGTCTCTGCCGACCATGGGGTGCGCGAGCCGTTCACCGTCGACCTGACCGACGACGAGGCCTCCGCGCTGTTTGTGCGTGCGGTCTCGGGTGAACTGGACGCCGCGGGCTCCCGTGCGTTCACCGGCAACATGCTTCTGCGGATGGCGGGGATGAGCGCGAGGGACGGGCTCGTCATGACGATCCATCCGGGCGTGCATCGCAACCACTCGAGCGCGACGCTCGATCGCTTCGGCGCCGACACCGGCCACGACATCCCGGTGACGACCACGTACACCGAGAACCTCCGCCCGCTGCTGGAGCGCCACGGACTGGCGCCCGGCCTGCACCTCGTGTTGTTCACCGTGGACGAGACCGTGTACTCGCGTGAGATCGCTCCCCTCGCCGGCTTCTATCCGAGCGTGTTCATCGGCGCACCCTGGTGGTTCCTGGATGCACCGGATGCTGTGCTGCGGTATCGCGCTTCCGTCACCGAGACGGCCGGCTTCTACCGAGGTTCCGGCTTCATCGACGACACCCGGGCGTTCCTGTCCATCCCGGCCCGCCACGACATGGCGCGGCGCCTGGACTCCGCGTTCCTTGCACGGCTCGTGGGCGAGGGACGCGTGTCGCTGCCACAGGCCGAACGCATCGCGGTGGACCTCGTCGACAGCATCCCTCGCCGGGCATTCAAGCTGTGAGTCCGGAGACCGCGGCAGTCGCCCTGAACCGCCTGACCGCCGCCGGTCGCACCGGCGGGTCGTTCGACCCCGCCCCCGCGCGCATCGCCCACCTCGGCCTCGGAGCATTCCATCGTGCACACCAGGCCTGGTACACCGATGTCTCGGATGACGACAACGAATGGGGCATCCGGGCGTTCACCGGCCGCAGGCCTCAGGCATCCGACGAGCTCGCTGCGCAGGATGGCCTCTACTCCCTGATCGAGAGGTCTGCGGACGGTGACACCGTCACCCTGGTCGACTCAATCGTCGATGCAGTCGACGGCGCTCGCGTCGACCGACTCGCGGAAACCCTTGCGGATCCTGCCACGTCGCTCGTCACGATGACCATCACCGAAGCCGGCTACGCGCTGGACGCCCGAAACCAACCCGACCTGACGCAGGCCGCCGTCGCCAGCGATGTGGCATGGCTGCGTTCCCACCTCGAATCCGCAGAGTTCGACCTCTCCGCGGCGCCGCGCACGGCGCTGGCTCGGCTGCTGGTGGGCCTGGAAGTTCGCCGCCGCGCCGATGCCGGAGCGCTGTCAATCGTCTCCTGCGACAACCTCCCATTCAATGGGGAACTGACGCGGACAGCGTTGCGCTCGCTTGCCGAGATGGCATCCGCCCCCAAGATGCTCGCCTTCCTCGACGAGCACGTTTCGTTCGTCACGACCTCTGTGGATCGGATCACGCCCAGGACCACGCCTGACGATGTCGCCGTTGTCTACGCGGCGACCGGGTGGCACGACCGCGCTCCGGTGGTCACCGAGCCGTTTCACGACTGGGTGCTGAGCGGCGACTTCCCCGCCGGCAGGCCGGCCTGGGAGCGCGCCGGTGCGAGGTTCGTTGACGACATCGAGCCGTTCGAGCGCCGCAAGCTCTGGCTGCTCAACGGAGCCCACTCGCTCCTCGCCTACGCCGGGCTCGCTCGCGGCCATGCGACAGTCGCCGCGGCGATGGCCGACACCGCCATCCACTCGCGGGTGGAGCAGTTCTGGACCGAGGCGGCGCGTCACCTTCCCGGGGAAGGCCTCGACCTCGACCGCTATCGCGCCGCATTGCTTGAGCGCTTCGGCAACGGCCGGATCCAGCACCTGCTGGCACAGGTCGGTCAGGACGGCACGGCAAAGCTGCGGGTGAGGGTGGCGCCGGTGCTGCTGGCCGAGCGCGCTGCGGGCCGCAGTGCCGGCGCAGCTGTATTCGCGCTGGGCGCCTGGGTGGCGCTCGCGCGCGCCAGTCGCCTTCCTGCCGATCGGGCGGGCGCGGCATTGCAGGAGGCCGCGTCGCTGTCCGGCGAGGCGGCGGTCGTCGCGCTGTTGCGTCTCGTTGATCCCCTCCTGGTGGAGGATCCGGCTGTCGTCGCGGCTGTCGCGCGGGCCGTTCCTGACGTCACGATCGACTGACTTCACGGCCGGCCCTGCACCGGAAGCGACGGCAGGAAAGCAACATTTGGCAATCGGTTGCCACCCCGTCTGTGACTTGGTTGGCTAGAGCTGGCAAATGGAGGAACCCCATGATCATTACCAAGGCTGAAGTTATTGTCACCAGTCCGGATCGCAACTTCGTGACGTTGAAGTTGACGACGGATGACGGCATCACTGGGCTGGGGGATGGCACCCTGAATGGCCGGGAGCTGGCGGTGGTGTCGTATTTGAAGGATCACGTCGCTCCGCTGCTGGTGGGGCGTGACGCGCACAACATTGAGGACATCTGGCAGTTCCTGTATCGCAGCGCGTATTGGCGTCGGGGCCCGGTGACGATGGCGGCGATCGCCGCGGTGGATGTCGCCCTGTGGGACATCAAGGCGAAGGCGGCCGGGATGCCGTTGTACCAGTTGCTGGGTGGGGCCAGCCGTACCGGTTTGCTGGCGTACGGCCACGCATCCGGGAAGTCGCTCGATGAGCTGTTCGACAGTGTGCGCTCCCACCAAGAGCAGGGCTACAAGGCGATCCGGATCCAGACCGGGGTGCCGGGGTTGAAGTCGATCTACGGGATCGCCTCCAACGCCACGTTCGAGGCCAATGAGGGTGTCCGGTATGACCATGAGCCGGCGCAGCGGGGTGCGTTCCCGGCCGAGGAGGACTGGGACACCCGGTCCTACCTGCGGCATGTGCCGACGGTGTTCGAGGCGGTCCGG
>NZ_JBTMWW010000002.1:0-6663 GCF_054489325.1 Homoserinimonas sp. A447
GGAATGACGGCATGCTCCACCCCGGCAACCAGCCCGGCATCGGTGTCGAACTGAACCAGGACGAGGCCGGCAAGTACCCGTACGAGACCGCGTACCTGCCCTACAACAGGCTTGCGGACGGCACCATCCACGACTGGTGACGCGAGATGACACACGCGATTCCGCCCATCGTGGTCATGGGGGTGCAGGGTTCTGGCAAGTCGACGATCGGCTCAATGCTCGCGGCGAGGCTGGGCGCCCACTTTATTGACGGTGACTCGCTGCACCCGCCGGCGAATATCGCCAAGATGGCCGCCGGAATCCCGCTCGACGACGGCGACCGGATGCCGTGGCTCGCCGAGATCGGACGCGTCCTGGCCGCCGAACGGCATGAGGGCATCATCGTCGCCTGCTCCGCGCTGAAGCGGAAGTACCGCGACTTCCTCCGCCAGTCGGTACCCGAGCTGTTCATCGTCGACCCGGAAGGCCCGATCGAATTGGTCGCGGCCCGGCTCGGCGGTCGGCGACACGAATTCATGCCGCCCGCGCTCCTGCAGTCGCAGTATGCGACCCTCGAGCCGCGTGCAGAGGATGAGCAAGGCGTCACCGTCGACATCAGCCTCGATCCAGCCGTCGTCGTCGATTCGGCGGTTACCGCACTCGGCGCTCGGTCAATCGCTACCGCGCGCTGACTGCTCAGCCTTCGGTGCCAGTCGGTTCGCCCACCTGGGCGATCGGCTCGGTCACGCCGTGCTCCCAGATCTCGCCCATCTCGGTCATGGTGCGATCCATGATGCGCAGCATAGCCGCGCCGGCACCGTCGGCGTTGCCGCTCTGTACCGCGTTCGCGACGTCGACGTGGAGTTGCAGCGCCTCATCGTGGGGGAACTTCGGCATCAGTCCGTAATGGGTGCGACCGATGAGCACCTCGGACACCAGGTTGTTCAGGCGGGAGAACATCTCGTTGCCGCTCATCTCCATGATGAGCGCGTGGAACTCGATGTCGAGTTCCAGGAAGCCCTCCTCGTCGCCACTTCGCCCGGCGGCCCACAGGCGCCCGGCGAGTCCCATCAGGTCGCTCGCCTGCGAGAGGGCGCCGCGGCTCGCTGCGAGTTTCGCAGCCTCCGGTTCGATGGCAGTGCGCAGCTGGGTGAGGGAGCGCAGCTGGGAGATGCGACCGTGCCCGGCCAGTCGCCAACGGATGACGCTGAGGTCGTAGACATTCCATTCGCTCATCGGCAGGATGCGGTTGCCCACCCGCCGCTTGGAGGTCACCATCCCCATCGCCTCGAGTGCCCGCAGGCTTTCCCGGATGACCGAGCGCGACACCTGGTAGCGGTTTTCGAGCTCTTCCGTGGTGAAGGTCATGCCGGCGGGCATCCGCCCCTCGCAGATCGCCTGACCCAGTTCGTCGAGGATCTGGTTGTGCAACCCGGGTGTTTCGTGGGTTCTGCCCGCGACAAATCCGTGCCGCAGGGCGGGGCTGGCTTCATTGGCTTCTTCATCCACGGTGAAATCATATCCATTCGGTGTTCAGACTTGTATAAGTCAGATTAGTGAGGCTACGCTCTCTCACTAAGGCAGATGTAAAGATGCGTCTGTGGAGCCCGCGTATAAATGCGCTGGTTCAGGAATGGAGTCAACGTGAAACGCCGCACCGTCCTGCGCTTCGCCGGAATCACCACAGCAGCCCTCATGGCCGTGGGAACCTTGGCGTCCTGTAGCGCACCTGAAGAGGGTGGCTCAGACACCCTCAACGTCACCCTCGCCAACCACGTCTGGACCGACATCGTCAAGGAAGCCATTCCCGAGTTCGAGGAGGAGACCGGCATCACGGTCAACCTGACTCAGCTCGGCGAAGACCAGCTCTCGGACCAGTACAACGTGAAGCTGAACGCCGGCACCGACGAGATCGACGTCATGATGTACCGCCCACTGCAGGAGGGGAAGCTCTTCGCCAACAACGGCTGGCTGGCTGACATCTCCGACAATGTCTCCGAGAACGGCGACTGGAACTGGGACGACTTCCAGCCCGGCCCGGTCGGTTCCACCACGGTCGACGGTGATGTGGTCGGTGTTCCGATCATCACCGAGCGCGAGGTTCTCTACTACCGCACAGACCTGCTGGAGGCGGCAGGGCTTGAGGTTCCGACCACGCTCGAAGAACTCGAGGCCGCGGCCAAGAAGATCAAGGAGCAGAACCCCGACATTGCCGGGTTCGTCTCCCGCACCGGTGTGTCTGCCGCTGTCACGCAGTTCAGCAGCTACCTGTACAGCATGGGTGGCGACTGGATCGATGACGATGGCAACGCCGTGATCGACTCGGATGCCGCTGCCAAGGCGTACGAACTGTACGGTTCGCTCATCCGCAACTACGGTCCGGCCAACGTGTCGACCGACATGAGCTGGCCTGAGGCGATGGCGATCTTCACGCAGGGCAACGCCGCGTTCTACACGGAGGCTGACAGCCTCTACAAGAACGCGACCGACCCGGCGAGCTCCACGATCTCCGACACCGTCGGCTTCGCGCAGTTCCCGGCCGGCGAGGAAGGTTCGCACCCGTACAACGTGCCGTCATGGGCACTCGGTATCGCCGCTGAGACGGAGAACACCGAGAACGCCTGGAAGTTCATCGAGTGGGCCACCAGCCAGGACAAGATGCTCGAGATCCAGCAGGCCGGCGTTCCCGGTTCGCGTATCTCCGTCTGGGAAGACCCGTCCGCAACGGCTGACTACCCGGCTGACCTGGTTGAGGCCATCAAGGGCAGCACCGAAGGCGGTGTCGGTTACGACCGTCCGCTGGTCATCTCGGTAGCCGAGGCTCGCGAGATCGTCGGCATGCCGATCGTCGTCTCCATCACCGGTGGCGATGTCGATGCAGCCATCGAAGAGGCGCAGGCCAAGTTCCAGGCATTCCTGGACGACGAGAAGTAACACGGATGGCGGGCCGTCCCATTATTGGACGGCCCGCCACACCGCGCGTACTTTCGAATCAACCACGTTGTGATTCGCCGCCCTGCGGCACGGCGGGAAAGAGGTGACTGGTGAGCGTTGTCGCTAACCGAAAGACCGGCCCCCTGGAGAACTTCTCCCAGTGGGCGAACAAGCACCGGAAATGGGTTCTCTCCGCTCCGGCCATGATCTTCACCGCGTTGCTCATCGCCTTTCCGGTGGGCTGGACGGTCTACCTGAGTTTGACGGATGCCTCCGGCTCAGTCCGTGCGGAGTCCGACTTCATCGGCCTCGAGAACTACGCCGAGGTACTGACCGACTTCGACCGCTTCTGGCCGTCGGTCTGGCGCACCGTCTACTTCACCGGTGGGGCGCTCTTCTTCGAGATGGCCCTCGGCATGTGCATCGCCTTGCTGCTCTGGCGTCCGTTCCGCGGTGAGAAGTGGGTGCGTGTCGCCATCCTGCTCCCTCTGGTGGCCACCCCGGTCGCCGTGGGAATGATGTGGAGCCTCATCCTCGACCCCAACATCGGGTTCGCCAACCAGCTGCTGAACTGGGTCGGGATCCCCGACCAGCCGTGGTTGTCCGGACAGGACACCGCCCTGACCACCCTGATGTTCGTCGACATCTGGCAGTGGACCCCGATGGTGGTGCTGATCCTCCTCGCCGGGCTGACCTCGCTCTCCGACGAACCGGATGAAGCAGCTCGCGTTGACGGGGCGAACTCCTGGCAGCGCTTCTGGTACGTCACCTTCCCGCTGATCATGCCGGTGTTCATCACCGCCATCCTGCTGCGCGGCATCGACGCACTCAAGACATTCGACATCCTGTACGCCACCAAGGGCAAGGGCGGTGGCTCGTTCCACGAGGTCGAGACGCTCAACGTCTACGCCTACGGACTCAGCTTCGACTACAACGACTACGGCATGTCATCCGCTGTGCTGATCATCTTCTTCATGATGATCATCGGCTGCATCTGGGCTCTGACAGCGCGCAGGAAGAAGGGCAACTCATGAGCACCGTGACCGCCAAAGACCTGACGCTCCCGGTGCCGAGCGCGAAGCGCCGCAAGCCGAGAGGTGTCCGCACCTACAGCGCCTTCCGGGTGACGATGCTCATCCTCATCGTGCTGACCTTCATCGCACCGCTCGTCTGGATGGTGCTGTCCTCGCTGAAGACGAACGTCGACATCTACAACCCGGCATCCGCCTTCGTCTTCACCCCGACGCTCGACAACTACGAGACCGTGTTCGGTCGCGCCAGCTATCTGCAGTACATCTTCAACAGTTTCTGGATCGGGCTCTGCGCGACCTTCCTGTCGATGGTGCTGGGTGTGCCGGCCGCCTACTCGATGAGCCGGTTCGTGATGAAGAAATCGGCCGCGCTGGTGCTCATGGCGCGCATCATCCCCGGTGTCAGCCTGCTGGTGCCGTGGTACTTCGTGTTCTCCAACCTGCGGCTGGTCGGCGGCTACGAGGTGCTGATCCTCTCGCACATGTTCATCCTGTTGCCGCTGTTCGTCTACATCATGATGTCGTTCTTCGACTCGTTGCCGGTGGAGCTCGAAGAGCAGGCGCAGGTCGACGGACTGACCCCGATCGGCGCATTCCTGCGGATCGCGCTGCCACTGTCGATCCCCGGTGTCGCGACCGCGGCCATCCTGTCGTTCATCTTCTCCTGGAACAACTTCATGTTCGCGCTGGTGCTCTCCGGCTCGCGAACCAAGACGCTTCCCGTCGCGATCTTCGACTTCGTCGCCTACGCCAGCATCGACTGGGGCGGGCTGATGGCGGCAGCCGTCGTCATCACGCTGCCGATCATGGTGATCGCGCTCTTCACCCAGAAATACATCGTGTCGGGCCTCACCGCCGGTGCAACGAAGGGCTGAGCGTGAGTGGAATACCGCCGATCATGGTGATGGGCGTGCAGGGGGCGGGAAAATCCACCATCGGCACGATGCTTGCCGAGCGCCTCGGGGTTGGCTTCGTCGACGGCGACCGGCTGCACTCGGAGGAGAACATCGCCAGGATGGCTGCCGGCACGGCACTGACCGACGCTGAGCGCCTGCCCTGGTTGCAGGAAGTGGGCAAGGTGCTGCAGGCCGGAGCGGACACCGGCATCGTCGTCGTCTGTTCCGCGCTCAAGCGCGACTACCGCGACCTGATCCGCGAGTTCGTTCCGAACCTGTTCGTCGTCGACCCGGAAGGCCCCATGTCGCTGGTGGCGGAACGGATCAGCGCACGCCAGCACGAGTACATGCCCCCGGAATTGCTGCAATCCCAATACGACACGCTCGAGCCGTTGCAGGCGGATGAGGCCGGCATCCCCGTCGACATCCGGCGCACCCCGGACGAGTTGATCGACGATATCGTCGAAGCTGTGCAGGCCCACCAGGCGGCCGGAGGGCCGACCCAGTGACAACTAACGCAGTGAGCATCGCCAAGGTTGAGACGTTCTCCGTCGCCCCGCGCTGGCTGTTCGTCCGAATCGAAACCAGTGACGGCGTCGTCGGCTGGGGCGAGGCATCGCTGGAGGGTCACACCGACTCCGTTCGGGCGGCCGTCACCCAGTTCGCCGAATACCTGATCGGCTCCGATCCGTCGCGAATCGAAGACACCTGGCAGGTGCTCACCAAGGCTGGGTTCTACCGCGGCGGTCCGGTGCTGGCCAGTGCCGTCTCCGGAGTCGACCAGGCGCTCTGGGACATCGCCGGGAAGACACTCGGGGTACCGGTGCACCGGTTGCTCGGTGGCGCGGTGCGCGATCGCATCCGCGCCTATGGCTGGGTCGGTGGTGATGATCCGTCCGAGGTGGGCGACCACATCGCAGCGCAGCTCGAGGTCGGCCTGACGGCGGTCAAGATGAACGCGAGCGGCCGGATGAGCCGGAACGGCAGTGTACGGGAGCTGGACGACGTCGTGCAGCGGGTCGCCGTCGCCCGAGAAGTGCTCGGCCCTGACCGGGATGTGGCCGTCGACTTCCACGGCCGGTTCACGCTGGCGAGTTCGCGTCGCATTGCGCCGCTCCTCGAGCAGTTTCACCCCTTCTTCCTCGAGGAGCCGGTGGCCCCCGAGAACTCGCACCTGATCGGCGACTTCGCCCGCTCCACCACCATCCCGGTGGCGACGGGGGAGCGGCTGTACAGCCGTCAGGAGTTCCTGCCGGTACTGCAGGGCGGCATCGCGATCGCCCAGCCCGACCTCTCCCATGCCGGCGGAATCTCCGAGGTGCGCCGCATCGCCGCCCTCGCCGAGACGTTCGACGTGCAACTCGCCCCGCATTGCCCGCTGGGGCCGATCGCGCTCGCCGCCTGCCTGCAGGTGGGGTTCTCAACGCCGAACTACCTCATCCAGGAGCAGAGCATCGGCATCCATTACAACCAGGGCGCGGAAGTGCTCGACTATGTGGTCGACACCGAGCCGCTGAAGTTCGTGAACGGAAACTTCGAATTGCTGACCGCGCCGGGCCTCGGTATTGAGATCGATGAGGCAGCAGTGCGGGCAGCGGATGCGCGCGGCACCGCCTGGCGCACGCCATTGTGGCGGCACGCCGACGGTGGGTTCGCCGAGTGGTAGTACTCGCTCTCATGCAAACGAAAGGCACCAAGTGATCATTACCAAGGCTGAAGTTATTGTCACCAGTCCGGATCGCAACTTCGTGACGTTGAAGTTGACGACGGATGACGGCATCACTGGGCTGGGGGATGGCACCCTGAATGGCCGGGAGCTGGCG